>NZ_CM178742.1:0-2140000 GCF_058681545.1 Brevundimonas sp. AVps7
GATCTTCCTGGTCATCGTCGGCGCCGTTTCCCTGTTCGCGGGCAAGGCCACCGGTACTTTCGACAAGGTCTCGACCGCAGTGAGCGCCGCCACCAGCTAGGCGACCATGCGTCTGTGACGGATTGCAGCGTGGCGGTGGCGGCCGCAGGCCGCTAAGGCTGCGGACGATGTCGCGTCTTCTCGCCCTCCTCGTTTCGCTGTTGCTGACGGCCGCGCCGGCGCTGGCCCAGACGCCGACGATCAGCCGCGCGCCCGCCGTGGTCCAGCCCGGTCCGCAACGGACCGTGCGGATCGAGGCCGAACTGGTCCCGATGAGCCAGTGGGTCGCGCCCGGCTCCACAGCCATCGTCGCTGTCCGCCAGACGATCGCGCCGGGCTGGCACACCTACTGGCGTAATCCGGGCGATTCCGGAGGGCCGACCACACTGAAATGGACCTTGCCCGCGGGCGTCGTCGCCGGCGACATCGTCTGGCCGACGCCGGAGCGCCAGCGGCTGCAAGACCTGATGAACTACGGCTATTCCGGCGAGGTCCTGCTGCCGGTTCCGATCGAGGTTCCGTCAGATGTCCGCCCCGGCTCGACCCTGCCACTGACCGTCAGCGCCCTGTTCCTGGTGTGCAGCGACGAGATGTGCGTGCCGGACGAGCTGACGCTGAGGCTCGATCTCCCGGTTCGCCAGGGCGCGGCCCCGCTGGACGCCAGCCATGGGGCCGCGATCCAGGCCGTCGTCGAGACCGCGCCGCGTCCTGCAGGCATCGCCGCCCGCGTCGTGATCGAGGGTGGGACGCTTCGGCTTACTGCGACCGGCGGACCGCTCGCGGGTCTCGATCCGGCCCGGGCCTGGTTCTTCCCGTTCGAGACCGGCCTGATCGACCATTCCGCGCCTCAGCCGGGCGAACGGGGCCCGGATGGCGTCACCCTGAACATCGCCATCGGCGGCAAGCTGGCGGCGGAGGGTCTGACCGGGCCGATCGGCGGCATCCTCGTCACCGACGATGGTGCATGGGAGATCGAGGCGACCCCCGGCCCGGCCTTGCCCGACGCGGGCGGGGGAGGGGCTCTGGATCTCTCGGAAGCACCGGTGGGCGGCGGGTCGTTCTCGTGGCCCGGCTTCCTGCAGGCGGCGCTCTTCGCCTTGCTCGGCGGCTTGATCCTCAATCTTATGCCCTGCGTCTTCCCGATCCTGGCCATGAAGGCGGCGGCTCTGACCGCTGGAGCCCATGCGCCGGCCGAGGCGCGGCGTGACGGTCTGGCCTTTCTGGCGGGGGTGCTGGCGACCTTCGTCGCCCTGGCCGGAATTCTGCTTGTCTTGAGAGCGGGCGGTCAGGCCGCAGGCTGGGGCTTCCAGCTTCAGTCGCCGGGCGTCGTGGCCGCCCTGGCCCTGCTGATGCTCGCCGTCGGGCTGAACCTGTCGGGCGTCTTCCATGTCGGCGCGGGGTTGCAGGCTGCTGGTTCCGGCCCCCTGTCGCGCCTGCCCGGAGGGGTCGGGGCCTTCTTCACCGGCGTGCTGGCGGTGGTGGTGGCGGCGCCCTGCACGGCGCCGTTTATGGCCTTCGCCCTTGGCGCCGCCCTGCTCATGCCATGGCCGATGGCGCTGGTCGTTTTCCTGATGCTGGGTCTGGGTCTGGCCCTGCCCTATCTGATCGTCAGCCTGTCGCCGCGTCTGCTGGCGAAACTGCCTCGCCCCGGCCTATGGATGGACCGGCTGAAGGGCGTGCTGGCCTTCCCGATGTATGGCGCAGGCCTTTGGCTGGTCTGGGTCTTCGCGCGGCAGGCGGGAGAAGACGCGCTGGGCGTCCTGTTCCTCGCCATCCTGATGCTGGGTCTCGGCCTGTGGCTGACGGGGATCAATCAGGCGCGGCGGGCGCAAGGCGGGACGGCCGTGATCAGCGCCGTAGCCGCGACCCTGTCCATCGTCGCCGCCGTCGGCCTGACCGGCGTCGCCATTGTTCAGGCACGGGCGGAAGGCACTGATGCCGCAGCCTCGTTCGGCCCGCTGGCCTCGGCCCCGTGGTCGGTCGAGGCCGTTGCGGCGGCACAGGCCGAGGGTCGGCCGGTGCTGGTCAATTTCACCGCCGACTGGTGTGTCACCTGCAAGATCAACGAGCGGACCTCGCTGAGCTCGCCCAAGGTCGCCGACGCCATGACGGCGTCGAACGCCGTCTATCTGGTCGGCGACTGGACGCGACGAGATGACGCGATCACCCGCGAGCTGGAGCGCCGCCAACGCTCGGGCGTTCCGCTATATCTCTTCTACGCGCCCGGCTCGCCCGAGCCCCGCATCCTGCCCCAGCTGCTGACCGAGGGGGTCGTGATCGACGCCCTGGAGACCGCTCGCCCCTGAAGGCCCGCCAAGGAGACGCCGCCGTGATCCGTCTGCCCATCCTCGCTGCCGCCCTTCTCACCCTCGCCGCCTGCCAACAGGCCGAGGCGCCCGCTTCGGCCCCGGCGACAGAGGTGACTCCCGCCGTCTCGACCCCGGGTCAGGCCCAGGTCGCCCCTGCCTTCACCCTGACAGACAGCGAAGGGATCCAGCGCTCCCTCTCCGATTTCCGTGGCAAGACGGTCGTCATCGAATGGACCAACGAGGGCTGCCCCTACGTCCAGAAATACTATTCCACAGGCGCGATGCAGGCCCTGCAACGTGAGGCGGTCGCCGACGGCGTGGTCTGGCTGACGGTCATCTCGTCCGCGCCCGGCAAGCAGGGCCATGTCGAGGGCGAGGCCGCCCGCGCCTGGCGGACGCGCAACAACGCCGCCTCGACCCATCTGCTCCTCGATCCCGAGGGGACCGTGGGCAAGGCTTTCGGCGCAATGACCACGCCCGACATGCGGGTGATCGACGCGGAAGGCCGGATCCTGTTCACCGGCGGGATCGACGACCGACCGACCAACAAGGTCGAGGATCTGGAGGGCGCGAACAATTTCGTCCGCGCGGCGCTCGATGATGTGGAGGCCGGTCGGACCGTTCGCACGGCCTATGCCCAGCCCTACGGCTGTTCGATCAAGTACCCGGAAGAGGCCTGATCCGCCTCAGTCCGTCGCCAGGCCGCTCTGGGCGTCGGGCTGCGGTGGGGCCGTGATGACCTCGACGTTGTCGTTCAGCAAATAGGACAGTTCCGAAAGGGCCGTGGCGCGGGCCGCGTCCGTGTCGGCGGCCTCGACAGCGGCGACCTTGACCGGAATGTCCTCGGAAATGCCCCGGAGGATGCATTTCAGGTCGCCGTCGGTGCCGCGTTCCTTGAGGATCAGGTGCGCCTGCATGTCGAGGGCGGCCAGTTGCTCGGCGCCGGTGCGGAAGGCGGCGAAGTCGGCCGGCACGCCGTTCCAGCCGTCGACGACGGACTTCAGAGCGCCCGCGCGGCTGACGATATCGGCGAACAGGGGTTCCGACGCAACCGAGATCGGGGCTCCGGCCACGGCGACCGGCTCGGCGGCGGCCAGGGCCACATTCGGGTCGGTGAGCAGGAGGGCGGCGGCGATGGCGATGCCACAGGACATGGTGAACGACCTTTTCGCGAATCGGCGATTGAACCGGTCTACGCCTCACCCGTAAACGAGACCTTGATTAAGGGGATCAAACCGCATGATCGACTGGACCGCCTTCGACGCCGCCGCCGCGCGGAACGCCGATGCCCGCATCGTCGATCAGTTCGAGGGCGATCCGGATCGTCTGGACCGGATGACGGTCGAGGCGGCCGGCCTGTATCTCGACCTGTCGAAGCAGAGCTGGACGAAGGACGCCTTCGAAGCCTGTCTGGATCTGGCCCGCTCGGCCGGGGTCGAGGGCGCCCGCGCGCGTCTGTTCGGCGGCGAAGCGATCAATTCCACCGAGGGGCGAGCGGTCCTGCACCCCGCCCTGCGTGCGAAGACCGGCGCCGATTTCCACGCGCTCGGTGAGGCCGTCTCGGCCGAGGTGGATGGGACCCGCGCCGACATGGCCGCTTTTGCGGCCGCCGTCCGCTCGGGCGCCGAGACGGGTGCGACCGGCAAGTCGTTCAAGGCCATCGTCCATATCGGCATCGGCGGGTCGGACCTTGGTCCCCGCGTCGTCTGGGACGCGTTGCGCCCGCTCGACCCGCAGATCGACCTGCACTTCGTCGCCAACATCGATCCGCGCGACATGGCCGAGGCCCTGACCGGGCTCGATCCGGAAACCACCCTGGTCGTCGTCGTGTCCAAGACCTTCACCACCCAAGAAACCCTGGCCAATGCCGAGGCGGCGAGAGCGTGGCTGGCGGCGGGTCTGCCCGAGGCGGGTCGCGACAGGCATTTCATCGGCGTTACCGCCGCGCCGGACAACGCCAAGGCCTTCGGCTGCGCCCGCACCTTCGCCTTCCGGGACTGGGTCGGGGGCCGCTACTCCTTGTGGTCGGCCGTCAGCCTGAGCTGCGTCATCGCCCTGGGTCCCGATGTCTTTGAGGCCATGCTGGCCGGCGCCGCCGCCATGGACGACCATTTCGTCGTCGCCCCGCTGGAGAAGAACGCTCCCGTCCTGATGGCCCTGGCCCAGGTCTGGAACGTCGACGCTCTGAACCGTCCGGCACGGACGGTGGCGCCCTACGCCCACGCCTTGCGTCGCCTTCCGTCCTTCCTGCAGCAGTTGGAGATGGAGTCGAACGGCAAGCGGGTGCATCGCGACGGCTCGCCGGTGACGCGGCAGACCTGTCCCGTCGTCTTCGGCGAGCCGGGCACCAACGGCCAGCACGCCTTCTTCCAGCAGATCCATCAGGGCCCGCAGGTCGTGCCGGCCGAGTTCGTCATCGTGGCGAAGACGCATGCCGATGCTCCGGAGAGCCCGCTGTGGTCAAACGCCCTGGCCCAGGGCCAGGCCCTGATGCTGGGCAAGACGACCGATGAGGCCCGCGCCGAAGTCCTGGCCTCCGGGGCCGATGCGACCGAGGCCGACCGGCTGGCGAGCCACAAGACCTTCCCCGGCAACCGGCCCTCAACGGCCATCGTGATGGACCGGCTCACGCCCGGGACGCTCGGCGCCCTGTTGGCCCTCTACGAGCACAAGACCTTCGTCGAGGGGGTGATCTGGGACATCAACTCCTTCGACCAGTGGGGCGTGGAACTGGGCAAGGTGCTGGCCAGGGCGATCCTGAAAGACGTGGCGGCGGGCAGGCCTTCCGGGACGCTGGATCCCTCGACGGCCTCGCTTCTCACGCGCCTGATGTAGAAACGGGCGCCGAAGCGCCCGTATCAGGTCTCAGTAGTTCCGCCAGCGGCGATCGTCGCGCCGGTCGTCCCGGCGATCGTCTCGCCGATCCGAACGCCAGTCGCGGCGATTGTCGCGCCGGTCGTCGCGGCGATCCCAGCCGCGTTCGCGGCTATTGATGCCGTGTTCACGCTCCCAGTGGCCGCGGTTGCGCCAGCAACGCCCGTCGCGCCAGTAGTCGCAGTCCTGGCGATAGCCCCCGCCGTAGCCCCCGTAGGAGTAGGAGGGCGCATAGGAATAGCCGTAGCTGCTCCCGCCGTAGGATCGATAGCCGCGACCGTCGTCGTCGCTGGCGGCGGCGACGCCCAGAGCTGCACCGGCAAGCGCGCCTCCTGCCACATAGCGGTCGTCGCCGTCGCCGATCACGGCGCCCGCGATCCCGCCGACGACGGCGCCGATCAACAATCCCGCGACGGCATCGCCGTCGTCATCCCGGTCGTGCCGGTCGTGACCGCGACCATAGTTCTGGGCGGCGGCCGGCAGGGCGACGGCGCTCAGCGTCAGGGCGGCGGCGCCCACAGCGATCATTCTAGACATCTTCATAGTCCCACCCTCCAAGCCGTCAGTGACGCTTGCTCCCTCGATCGGGCGAACAGCGACTGACGAACATTATTGCTGCGCTTGTGAACCTGAACGGACAAACAGAAATCCCGTTCATCTGGCGTTCATCGAGGCCGCGCGCCTTGACGCTCCCCGTCCCGGCGCCTACTTGCACCTCGCGTTAGCACTCGCGAGGCCCGGCTGCCAAAAGGCCGGCCCGGAGGGGCTACGAGGAAACTTTGAAGTCTTCACTGGAGAATACACAGATGGCGTTTCGTCCTCTCGGCGACCGCGTGCTGGTCAAGCGCGTGGAAGAAGAATCCAAGACCAAGGGCGGGATCATCATCCCCGACACCGCCAAGGAAAAGCCGCAGGAAGGCGAAGTCGTCTCTGTCGGCCCCGGCGTTCGTGACGAACGCGGCACCGTCAACGCCCTGGAACTGAAGGCCGGCGACCGCATCCTGTTCGGCAAGTGGTCGGGCACCGAGGTCAAGCTGGAAGGCGAAGACCTGATCATCATGAAGGAATCCGACGTCCTAGGTGTGCTGTAAGCATACCGAACGTTCGGCTTTTCTTTAAAGAAATCAATATTTAGGAGCTGCCCTCAATGGCTGCCAAGATCGTACAGTTCAACACCGATGCGCGCGACAAGATGCTGCGCGGCGTCAACATCCTCGCCAACGCCGTCAAGGTGACCCTGGGTCCCAAGGGCCGCAACGTCGTGATCCAGAAGTCCTTCGGCGCCCCGCGCTCGACCAAGGACGGCGTTTCGGTCGCCAAAGAGATCGAGCTGGAAGACGCCTTCGAGAACATGGGCGCCCAGATGATCCGCGAAGTCGCTTCGAAGACGAACGACAAGGCGGGCGACGGCACCACCACCGCGACCGTTCTGGCGCAATCGATCGTGCAGGAAGGCCTCAAGGCCGTCGCCGCCGGCATGAACCCGATGGATCTGAAGCGCGGCATCGACAAGGCCGTCACGGCCGTCCTCGCCGACATCAAGGCTTCGGCCAAGAAGGTCGAGAACAACTCCGAGATCGCCCAGGTCGGCACCATCTCCGCCAACGGCGACGCCGAAGTCGGCGAGATGATCGCCAAGGCCATGGAAAAGGTCGGCAACGAGGGCGTGATCACGGTTGAAGAGGCCAAGACGGCCGAGACCGAGCTGGACGTCGTCGAGGGCATGCAGTTCGACCGCGGCTACCTGTCGCCCTACTTCATCACCAACGCCGACAAGATGGAGGTCCAGCTCGAGGATCCCCTGATCCTGCTGTTCGAGAAGAAGCTGTCGAGCCTGCAGGCCATGCTCCCGATCCTGGAAGCCGTGGTCCAGTCGGGTCGTCCGCTGCTGATCATCGCCGAGGACATCGAGGGCGAGGCCCTGGCCACGCTCGTCGTCAACAAGCTGCGTGGCGGCCTGCGCGTCGCCGCCGTCAAGGCTCCGGGCTTCGGCGACCGCCGCAAGGCCATGCTGGAGGACATCGCCGTCCTGACCGGCGGCCAGGTCATCTCCGAAGACCTGGGCATCAAGCTCGAGAACGTCACCATCGACATGCTCGGCAAGGCCAAGAAGGTCACCATCACCAAGGACGACACCACCATCGTGGACGGCGTCGGCGGCAAGGATGAGATCGAGGCCCGCATCGGCCAGATCAAGAAGCAGATCGAGGACACCTCGTCGGACTACGACAAGGAAAAGCTGCAGGAACGTCTGGCCAAGCTGGCCGGCGGCGTCGCGGTCATCCGCGTCGGCGGCTCGACCGAGGTCGAGGTCAAGGAAAAGAAGGACCGCGTCGACGACGCCCTGAACGCCACGCGGGCCGCGGTTGAAGAAGGCATCGTCCCCGGCGGCGGCATCGCCCTGCTGAAGGCCACCAAGGCGCTGGAAGGTCTGAAAGGCGACAACGCCGACCAGACCGCCGGCATCGCCATCATCCGTCGCGCCATCCAGGCCCCGATCCGCCAGATCGTGGAAAACGCCGGCGTCGAAGGCTCGATCGTGGTCGGCAAGGTGCTTGAAAACGCCTCGCTCACCTACGGCTTCAACGCCCAGACGGAAGAATACGGCGACTTGGTCGCCATGGGCGTGATCGACCCGGCCAAGGTCGTCCGCACGGCCCTGCAGGACGCGGCCTCGGTCGCCTCGATCCTGATCACCACCGAAGCCGCTGTGGCCGACGCTCCCAAAAAGGGCTCGGGCGGCGGTGCCGGCGGCGGCATGGGCGGCGGCATGGGCGGCATGGGCGACATGGACTTCTAGGAAGTCCGGTTGTCATCCCGGCCTTGAGCCGGGACGCCCCGGCGCAGGCCGGGGTCCAGGGCTCAGTCACTGGCTGAAATGAAGAGGGCGGGTCCGGAAACGGGCCCGCCTTTTTTGTTTCCGATTGGGCCATTTCACAATGGCGAGCCTCCCTTACAGGCATGCTCACAACTATAGACTAGGTGCGTTTTGAATGACCCTCTAAGGTTGGAGTATGGATGAACTAGAACAGGCCCTGCCGGGCTACTCATCGATTGAGTTGCCTATGGCTGATGGCCATGAGGGCACCGAAGGTTGGGGGGCCACTGAATGGCAGGCGGATTTTGAGCGGACGCGGGACAAGCTCGCCCGCACATTGCGTATGCGCGACCCCTATATCGCAATTGCACGCAGCGCCGCGCGGCTCATCATGGAGTTCGGCAAGCCTGAAGAGCTGAATCCCAAAGTCGTTCCGATGGAGCAGAGCTTTGTGGAGTTGATGCAGGCGTTGATGCTGATCAATTCGGAGCCGACGCGTGCCGTCCCGACTTCGCCTGGCAGCTTTATCCGTCTGTGGCCTCTGCTCGCGCGCAACTTTGGCGGCTTTGTCAAACGTCGGGTGGGAAAGTCGGACGAGAGTGAGGCGCAAAGCCACGCTATCCTTCATGCACAGCTACAGACGCTGCATTATCGCAACCTGTTCACGCGCGACGATTGTGAGCGGACGATGTGCGAACTGCTTGAGCGCATTGATGAACCTGCGAAGCGCGCTCTGGGCTACAGCCTGTCAGAATTCTATAAGACGGCAGTTGCATTCGGCGATCTCGTCGTCGAGCGTTTTAATGCCTACGCCGATCAGTATCGGCTTCTGCTCACAGCGGATAACCGCGCCGACGTCTTGGCCCCGATCCGCTTCGCATGTGAACGCAGCCCGATTGCGACGCGCGCGTGGGGCAATCGGGCTGCGCTTTTCCCAGAGCTTGAAGACCTGCGCATGGCTGGTTTTCAAGTCATGGAGTGCGGTTGGCCTTGGGCGTTCACGCTCAGCAAAGAGGAAATCGAAGCCGTCTTCGCACCCGAGATGGTGGCGATATTCTACGCACTGGCGATCCGGCCCGGCGATCTGGCGGGTCATCCGGTGGATCACGTCTATCTCAACAACCCGATCTGGCGGCGTCCATATGTTCGTCTGCCGAATGACGATCTGTTCGTGCCGCTGCCCCAGCTCATCTATTCCTTCCCGTTCGCCATCGTCGAAGGGCTGATGGTCGGTCACCCCGGACTCAAGTCTGCTTATGAGGAAGCGCGGGCGAGCTACCTGGAGGAGAAGACCGTCGAGTTAGTGAAAACAGGTCTACCGAGTGCCACGGTGTATCGCGGCGTCGAGTGGACCGATCCCGAAGACGGCAAGATCTACGAGAACGATGTCCTTGCAGTCGTCGGCAACTTTCTTTTTGTGTTTGAGGCAAAGTCTGGCGGCCTAAAAGACGTCGCGCGACGCGGCGGCATTCTCAGCCTGGAGAAAAATTTTAAAGAGTTATTCGTCGAACCCGGCGAGCAGGCTGGGCGGCTCCAACGCTATGTCAACACCTTGCAGAATAAGGTGCAACTGCGCTTGAAATCGACCGGCGCGCCGATCGACCTACAACTAGACAAGCCGAAGATCGTCTACAGCTTCAGTGTCTGTATCGAGCACTTCGCAGCACTGACGAGCGCTAAGACTTATTTGAAAGACTTAGGCTTGGTTAGCGATGACCTGATGTGGTCGCCCGTGCTCTCGCTTGGCGAGCTGTATATGATAATCACATTCTTGGACAGCGAAGTTTCGCTTGTCCACTACCTCACGCGCCGTTCCACGTTGGAGCAAGTGTTTGATTTTCACGCGGACGAGCAGGACTTGCTCTCCACCTATCTGCACAACGGTTTGCTGATCGATGCGGAGGCGCTTAAGGGCCAGAAGATCGTTCTCTTCATGTCGGACGGTGCGGTGCGCACGCGAAAGACGCCGCGAGAGGATCGGCGAGTCGTCGAGCTTCACGGCGTGAAGCTCTCGCCACTTTGGGAAGAGATCGTGCGGGGGGTGTATCGCTCCCAAAAGGAGCGCAATCGCTTCGACATAGTGAATGTCATTCTAAACCAAAATCCAGGCGCATTGTTCGAGCTCGAGAAACGCATCCGACGTTTTCAGAGAGGTATGACTAAGAAAGGTGAGACGACCTTCTTTCTGAAGCACCCGATCGGACGCATCACCTACACATTGGCGGTGCATCTGGAGCCGCGTCTGACTGACCCGGAGGAGTTTCAAACCTTTGGGCGACATCTTACCTGGCAGCTTTTGGAGGAAGACGGCGGTGTTGAGTGCGCCAGCTTCCTGTTCGTCCGCAAACCGGTCATCCGCACGTTCATGATTGCCAGTTTCTACCGGTACATCACTCGAGGCGCTGCAAATGGCGTGTCGAAAGCGGGAGCTGTAAGCGGGACCCATCATACATCGCGCGAAATATAGAGGGGCCGGTTATTCTCGTCCCGCAGGCCTCGAAGGCGGCAACCATGGCCGCGCGGGCGCGCGCAGCGCGCTCTGCCGCATCCTCGACACCCTTGCCCGACAGGATGGACGTGATCGCGGCCTCGGTTTCATCAAGGATCTGGTCCGACCAACGGAGGCGGAAGAACTCCGCCTCCGTCAGGGTCAGGAGAAGGTTTCGCTTCAGCGCGCCGGCGAGAGCGCACGCGTCGATCAGCGCGGTGAAGCGGTTGGCGAACACGGCCTACAGATGCTCCGCGTCCAGCTCGGCCAGTGCAGACAGGGCGTCGCTGCGTTTCGCGTCGCGCGCCTTCTTGTAGGCGAACAGGTTCTCCGCCTTGACGCGGCGATGCCGGCCGACGGTGACATGGTCGATGGCACCCTTTTCAAGCAGGGACACCAGGAAGGGGCGGGACACGTTCAGAATGTCCGCCGCCTGCTGGGTCGTCAGCATCTGGCTGACCGGGACCAGGGTCACGGCGTCGCCCTGACCGATATAGCGCAGCAGGTCCATCAGCAGGCCGGACAGGGCCGGGGCGAGGATGATCTCCGATGGCTTCCCGGCGTCGTCGAGGACACGGAGGCGCTGGTCCGTGTCGCTGGTGGCGTGGGCGGCCAGAATCTGGCGCAACTGATTGGCCGCCGCCCTCTCGTTGGCGGACGGCAGCCGGTCGCCGAGCTTCTCGGCGAAGGCTGGCAGGGTCATGTGAGGTCTCCGGTGGTCGGATTATCTATGTGTTATTCGAAATAAACGCAACGAAAGAAATATTCGAAGCGGCTTAACGTTCCGTGTCGGCGTGTTTCACGGGACGGTTGGGAAAGCGATGGATGACCATAGCATCAGCCGATACCCATCAACGGATCGGCCTGGAACCTCAATCGATTCAACGTCCGGCTCTATTTAAAGCCCTTTTACGCGCCCCCCTTCGCGGCCCCCATACAATGCGGGGCATGACCGAAGCGCCCCTGAACCGACTCCCGTATTGCCGCCACAGCGAGGATGACTGGCAAGAGATCGAGGCCCTGTATCGGGCCGGGGCGACCGCCAAGAGTCTGGCGGCGAGGTTCGGCGGCTGCGAGCGGCAGATCTATCGCCGGGCGCAGGAGGGCGGCTGGCTGAGAAAGCACCGCAAGACGACCCGTCGCGCGATGATGCCCAAGGCGGCGGAGGCGAAGGCGCGGAAAATCTCGGGCGTGAAGGCGGATGCGCCCGTGCGGGCGCTGAAGGCGGACGCGGACCTGTCGGACGCGACGCGGGCGGCGGTGCGGACCACGGTCGGGATGCTGAGGGACGGGGAGACGGCGCGAGCCTATGCCTATGGGCGGCTGGCGGCGCTGATGCTGAGGCTGGATCGGGCGTTGGGGGATGAGGGGGAGCCATCGGCCGGAGGGCGGACGCCGCAGCAGGAGGCGGCGCTGGCGGCGGTTCTGTCGCGGCTGGGGATTGAGGGGTGAAGAGGGTGCGGGGGAAAGAACCCCTCCGTCCCTTCGCTTCGCTGCGGGCCACCTCCCCATCGCTGCGCGACAGGGAGGAGACGGCCGGGACCTCTCTTCTGACGCGGGAGGAGGTGGAGGCCCTGCATCCTGACGATCAGGCGCGGTTGGCGTGGGCGGACGCCGCCCATGGGGGTCAGCGGCCGCCCGCCGGCGGGTGGAGGACGTGGGTGTTTCTGGGCGGGCGGGGGGCGGGGAAGACGCGGGCGGGGGCGGAGTGGGTTTCGGATGTCGCCGCAAGGCTGGGGGCCGGGGGGCGGATCGCCCTGGTGGGGGCGACGCTGCACGATGTGCGCTCGGTCATGGTCGAGGGGCCCAGTGGGCTGATGAACCTGCCGTTCCGGACGCCGCCCCGGATGGAGAGCTCGCTGAGGCGGCTGGTGTTTCCGGGCGGGGCGGTCGGGGTGATGCTGTCGGCGGCCGAGCCGGAACGGCTGAGGGGGCCGCAGTTCCACGCCGCCTGGGGGGATGAGTTCTGTGCCTGGGAGAGGGCGGAGGAGGTGCTGGCGATGTTGAGGCTGGGGGTGCGGTTGAAGGGGCCCTCGTCGGAGAGGTCGCCTCGCCCCCTCCGTCACGGCCCCGAGGGGGGCCGCGCCACCTCCCCATCCCTTCGGGACGGGGAGGAGAACCGGGCTCAAGTAGTGAGCGACCGTGTCGCGAGCGATAGCCAACAAGAATGGACGCCGCGGCTTCTGCTCACCACGACGCCGAAGCCCTTGGCGGTGTTGCGGCGGGTGTTGGCGGAGGAGACCTGCGTGCGGACCCATGCGCCGACGGGGGCGAATGCGGAGAACCTGGCCGAGGGGTTTCTGGAGGCGATGCAGGCTCTGTACGGCGGGACGCGGCGGGCGGCGCAGGAGCTGGACGGGGTGGTGCTGGAAGCGGAGGGGGCGCTGTTCACCCATGTCGAGATGGCGCGGGCGAGGGCCTTGGGGCGGTCGTGGATGCTGGGGGGCGTGAGGGAAGGGTACGAGCGGGCGGTGGTGGCGGTGGACCCGCCGGTCGGGACCCTGTCGGGCGAGGGCGGGGACGCCTGCGGCATCGTGGTGGTCGCACGCGCGGCGGGGACGGCCTGGGTGCTGGACGACCGCTCGGTCCGGGGGCTGTCGCCGGCGGGCTGGGCGGCGCGGGTCGCGAAGACGGCGAAGGACTGGGAGGCGGCGCTGGGCTGTCCGGTTCGGGTCGTGGCCGAGGGCAACCAGGGCGGGGACATGGTCGAGGCGGTGCTGAAGGGGGCGGGGGTGACGCAGGTCGTGAAGCGGGTGCAGGCGCGGGTCGGGAAACGGGCCCGGGCCGAGCCGGTCGCGGCCCTCTATGAACAGGGGCGGGTCGGGCACGTCGGGGAACTGACGATGCTGGAGGAGGAGCTGCTGGGGATGGGGGAGGCGGGAGGGGCGAGCCCTGACCGGGCGGATGCGCTGGTGTGGGCGGTGACGGACCTGCTGATCGACGGGGGCGGGCCGGTGCTGGCGAGGGCCCGGGTGCTTTGAGACGGGATTGTGACTCTTTGTCCATGTTCGGGCGCTGACGATTGCGGACGCGGAGGCGAACGTTAATGTTCGCGGCTTCAGGAAAAGGACTGTTTCTTACATGCGTCTTCGCTCCGTCTCGCTCGCCGCCCTTCTGGCCGTGATCGCTCCCGTCTCCGTTCTGGCCGCCGCTCCGGCGATGGCCCAGACCGCCGTCACCAGCCCGCAGGCCGCCGAACTGGCCGCCGCGCCGGTGTCGCAGCTGGTCTCCGAGGTCAATATTCCGTGGACGCGGTTCACGCTCGACAACGGGCTGACGGTCATCGTGCACGAGGATCGCAAGGCGCCGGTGGTGGCGGTGTCGGTCTGGTACAATGTCGGCTCCAAGGACGAGCCGGCCGGATCGACCGGCTTCGCCCACCTGTTCGAACACCTGATGTTCGGCGGGTCGGAGAATGCGCCGGGGTCCTATCTGGGCCGGATGCGGAACCTCGGGCCGTCGAACCTGAACGGCACGACCTGGTTCGACCGGACCAACTATTTCCAGACCGTGCCGACGCCGGCGCTGGAGCAGGCCCTGTTCCTCGAGAGCGACCGCATGGGCTATCTGCTCGGCGAGGTCGGGCAGGACGTGCTCGATCTGCAACGCGGCGTGGTCCAGAACGAGAAGCGCCAGGGCGACAACCAGCCCTATGGCCTGGTGCAATATGCGCGGCTCGAGGCTCTCTTCCCCGAGGGTCACCCGTACCGGCACTCGACCATCGGCTCGATGGCCGATCTGGACGCCGCCAGTCTCGAGACGGTGCGCAACTGGTTCCGCGAGAACTATGGCCCGAACAACGCCGTCGTCGTCCTGTCGGGCGACATCGACGAGGCGACCGCCCGCCCGCTGATGGAGCGCTATTTCGGAAGCATCGCGCGCGGCCCGGTGAACACCCCGGCCGAGGCCGATGTGCCGACCCTGGCCGCTCCGGTCGTCCAGGTCATGCATGACCGGGTGGCGACCACCCGCCTGTCGCGCAGCTGGGCCGTGCCCGGCCTGCTGAGCGACGACGCCGTGCCGCTGTCGGTCGCGGCCTCGGTGCTGGGCGGCCTGGCCTCCTCGCGCCTGGACAATATCCTGGTGCGCGACGAGCAGACGGCGGTGCAGGTGTCGTCCTCGATGCAGGAATTCCACCGCCTGGGCTTCTTCGACATCACGGTGAACGTGAAGCCGGGCGTGGACGCCGCCGAGGTGGGCCGTCGCCTGGACGCCATCGTCGCCGACTTCATCGCCAACGGCCCGACCGAGGAAGAGGTGGCCCGCGTCGCCACCCAGTATGTCTCGGGCCGGATCCAGAGCCTGGAACAGGTCAACGGCAAGGCCAACGTCCTGGCCGAGGGCCAGCTGTATGCGGGCGATCCGGACCACTACAAGAAGGAGCTGGCCGAATACGCCTCGGTCACCCCGGCCCAGGTGCGCGACGTCATGCAGCGCTGGCTGACCCGTCCGGTCTATGACCTGACCGTCGCTCCGGGCGAGCGCGAGGCCTATGAGGAGGCCGCGGCCGCCCCGTCGGGCGCCGCCCCGGTCCCGGCCGCCGAGATCCAGCGCGTCGCGCGCATGCCGATGCCGGAAATCGGCCAGGTGCCGGATCTGGAGTTCCCCGCCGTCGAGCGCGCGACCCTGTCGAACGGCATCAAGGTGGTCTACGCCCAGGTCGACACCGTGCCGGTGACCCGCGTCGGCATCGATTTCAACGCCGGCTACGCCGCCGACCGCGCCGATCGCCTCGGCGCCCACGCCATGATGCTGGACCTGCTGGACGAGGGCACCAGGACCCGCGACGCCAACCAGCTGGCCGAGGAAGAGGAACGTCTGGGCGCCTCGGTCAACGTCGGGGCCTCGATGGACCGGACCTCGGCCGATCTGTCGACCGTGACCGCCAACCTGGCGCCGTCCCTGATCCTGCTGTCGGACGTGGTGCGCAACCCGGCCTTCGCCCCGTCCGAGATCGAGCGTATCCGCGCCTCGCGCCTATCGGGCCTGGCCAGTGAAGCGACCCAGCCGGCCGCCATCGCCGCCCGCGCCCTGCCGCCGCTGATCTATGGCGCGGACAGCCCCTATGGCCGGTCCTTCACCGGGTCGGGCGATGTGGCGACCCTGACCGCCCTGACGCGGGCCGATCTGATCGCCGAGCACGACGCCTGGGTGCGGCCGGACAATGCGACGATCTTCGTCGTCTCGGACCTGCCGCTGGCGCAGGTGACCTCGCAGCTGGAAGCCGCCTTCGGCGACTGGCGCGCGCCTTCGACACCGAAGGGGACCAAGGACTTCGCCGACGCCGCCGTGCCGACGCCGACCAGCCGGATCGTCCTGATCGACCGTCCGCAGTCGCCGCAGTCGCTGATCTACGGCGGCGCCGTCCTGCCCGTCTCGGGCACCGACGATCTGTTGGCCCTGAACGCGGCGAACGTGACCCTGGGCGGGGACTTCCTGTCGCGGATCAACTCGGACCTGCGCGAGACCAAGGGCTGGTCCTATGGCGTGCGCGGCGGGATCAACGCCCTGGAGCACCGCGTGCCCTATATCGTCAACGCGCCGGTTCAGGCCAACCGTACCGGTGACTCGGTCGCGGCCCTGATCGCCCAGTACGACCGCTTCCTGGAAACCGACGGCGTCCAGCCGAACGAGCTGGAGCGGACGATCAACGGCAACACCCGGTCGCTGGCCGGCGGGTTCGAGACCTCGGGCCAGATCCTGGGCGCCCTGCGTTCCAACGCCCTGTACGGCCGTCCCGACGACTATCAGGCCACGCTGGCCAGCCGCACCCGCGCGCTGACGGCCGCCCAGATGGACGAAGCGGCCCGTCAGGTCATCAAGCCCGACCAGTTCGTCTGGGTCGTGGTCGGCGACGCCTCGGTGGTCCGCCCGCAGCTGGAGGCCCTCGGCCTGCCACTGGAAGTGCGTCCGGCCGCCCAGTAGGCGACCGTCGAAACGAACGAGGGGGCGGCGAGCGATCGCCGCCCCTTTTTCGCGCCCTTTTTGAAGCGGCTGGCCGGACAGCGGTTTTCAGGGTGCGGCCGGGCGTGCAATCCGGGTATCACTCACGCGGGGGGAAGCGATGACCGACAGACGCAGACCAGGCGATGAGCTTGCCGAGGACGTTTTGGGGCTTGGAGGGCGCGAGCTGGTCACGGCCAGGGACTTGCTGCTGCGCCCCGCCACGGTGCTTCACGCCTGGATGGAAGGGGGCGCCGAGGGCGGAGGGGCCTATGCCCGCCCGTTGCGTCTGTATCTTGGGCTCAACGCCATCCTGATGCTGATCCTGTTCCTGCGGGGAGGCGCAGGATTCATGCTGGAAGGCTTGCCCCCGGAGATGATGGCTCCGCTCCTGGAACAGTCAGGCAAGTCGCGGGATGCCTTCATCGCAGATGCTGACGGCTGGATGACACTCGTGATGGTGCCCCTGCTCTCGGCCCTCTACGCATTGGCGGCCGCCCCGCTGCTCCGCCTCTGGGATCAGGACGATCTGGGATGGCGCCGAGGGTTCCGGGCCAGCTTTGGCTGGCTGTGCGCCTGGACTGTTCTGATGCTGCCCATGTCCTGGTGGGCGTATGGAACAGGGCCGGTGGCGGCGGCGGTTTCGGCCGTGATCATGCTGGTCGGCATCGTGGCCTTCTTCCGAATGGGCCAGGGGCGGTGGTTCAGCGCGCCCCTTTTCGGCGTGGTCAAGGGGGTGGCCCTGATGGTGGTGGTGCAGGTTGCCGCGACATTCGGCGGCGTGCTTGTCGGCGCGATCGGCGTACTTGGCGCGCTGATCAGCCCGTGAGGCTTCGTTTCCTGCCGGACGCTGCAGGGAAGGAGAGTCGAACAGGTCGCGAGACCGAGGGCTGAACCAACCGCTGCCGTAAGCATTGGACTCCGTCACCCGGAGTCACACACACCATGCCCGCCCGTCCCACCTGGCAAGGCCATCTGAAGCTGTCGCTCGTCACCTGTCCGGTGGCGCTCTACACGGCGACGACGAAGACCAACGACGTCTCGTTCCACCTGATCAATCCGAAGACCAACAACCGCATCCGCATGGTGGCGACCGATCCCGATACAGGGCCGGTCGAGCGATCGGATCTGGTCAAGGGTTACGAGGTGTCGAAGGACGAATACGTCCTGTTCGACGCCGCCGACTTCGACAAGGTGAAGCTGGACTCGACGCGGACGATCGACATCGACCAGTTCGTCGACGCCGACGATATCGACCGGCTGTACTGGGCCGACCCCCTTTATGTGGTGCCCGACAAGGGGGTGGGGGCCGAGGCCTTCGCCGTCATCCGCGAGGCGATGGAGAAGCAGAACAAGATCGCCATCGGCTCGCTGGTGCTGCGGAACCGCGAGCGGCGCATCGCCCTGGAGGTCCGGGGCAAGGGGCTGGTGGCCTGGACGCTGCGGGCGCACGACGAGGTGCGCGACGCCGACGACTATTTCGACGACATCGCGACCAGCAAGGCGGATGCCGACATGGTCGATATCGCCGCGCGGATCATCAGCCAGAAGGACGCGGACTTCGATCCGACCCGGTTTACGGACCGCTACGACGAGGCCCTGAAGGCGATGATCAAGGCCAAGCAGAAGGGCCAGGGCCTGGTCGAGGTCGCAGAGCCGGACGACACCAATGTCGTGGACCTGATGGCGGCGCTGCGGAACAGTCTGAAGGGGCCGGCGGGGGCGGACAAGACGCCGGCGGCGAAGAAGAAGGCTCCCGCGAAGAAGAAGGCGGCCTGAGTTTCCCTTCTCCCCTTGCGGGAGAAGGTGGCAGCCGAAGGCTGACGGATGAGGGGTCTCGCCGGCGGATGGAGTCAGGGGGCAGACGGTCAATTGGCGAGGTCAGCGCGACCCCTCATCCGACCTCCGCTCCGCTTCGGCACCTTCTCCCGCAAGGGGAGAAGGAAGCGTCATCAATCCTCCGCCTCGATGTGATCGATGTGGTCGTCGTCCAGACCCATGTGGTGACCGATTTCGTGGATCAGGACGTGGGCGATGATCTCGGCGAGGCCCACGTCGCCGCGCTCGCACCATTCGTCGAGGATCGGGCGGCGATAGAGGAAGACCCGCGACGGCTCGGCGGCGGGGCCGAAGCCGTCGCGCTCTCCGACATGGAAGCCGTGATAGAGGCCGGTCAGGTCGAACGGGTCCTCCAGATCGACCGAGGCCAGGGTCTCGTCGTCGGCGAAGTCGTCGATGCGGATGACCACGTCGCCGGCGGCCGATTTGAACGGTTCGGGCAGGGCGTCGAAGGCCTGGCGCGCCAGCCGGGCGAAGTCGTCGAGCGAAGGGGCGGCTTGATCGTTCCAGGTCATGGCGGGGAGTTAGGCGCTCGGCCGGGGCGGCGCCACCGTGGCGGGCGGGACTCACCGTCGCACAGGCCGCCGACTACGTATTAACCATCCATTCGCGACCGGCGCGGCTTCGGCTATGGTCGCGATTCGATCCAGCGGGTGAACGGGTATGGCGGAGGCCGATATCGCCTTTGCGGCGGCGGCGGGAGCGGCGGGGCTGGCCCTGTCGATCAGCGTCTGGGCGTGGCGGTTGCGCCGCGCCGTGAGCCTGCGCGAATCCATGGTTGAGCGGGAACGCGCGGCGGCGGCCCAGAGCCGGGCCCAGCACGCCGGCGCCCTGTCGGCCTTCGACGACGTGCGCATCGGCCTGACGCCGGGCGAGCCGCCGCTCCTGCTGGGGCGGGACGAGACCATCGAGGCTGTGCGGCAGGCGTTCGCCAAGGATGTGCAGGGCTCGCCGGGCGCGGCCCTGGCCGAGGCGCTGCATGCGGGCCTGCCAGAGGCGATCGACGCCCTGCTGGCCGAGGGGACGCCGTTCGAGGCGCACGACGGCGACGACTGGAAGATCGAAGGCAGCGCCGTCAACGGCACGGCCTGGCTGAGGCTGTCGCCCGTGGCGCGCACGGTGTCCCAGGCGGACATCGAGGGCGTGGGGCACGGAGCGGGGCATGGCGAGGGCGCCGGCGAGCATGGCTTCGGGGCCGGGCTGATCGCCGACGCCTCGCCGTCGCCAACCTGGGTCGTGGACCACGACGGGCGTCTGGTCTGGGCCAACAAGGCCTGGCTGGCCGAGGTCAAATGCGCGACGGTCGATGCGGCGCGCGAGACCCACGCCAGTTTCGACCGGGGCGCCGACCAGCTGGCGGCTGAGGCCGCGCGCGTCGGGACGCATCAGGAAGGCTTCCGCTGGACGGCCGGGGACGGGCGTCGCCGGGCGTGGAAGATCCTGGCCGAGCCCCTGTTCTCGGGCGGGGCGGCGGGCCCTGGCGGGCCGGTGCTGGTCTTCGCTATCGACATGACCGAGGCCGAGGAGACGCGCGACACCCTGCGCCGTCACGTCGAGGCCCATGACGAGACCCTGAACCATCTGGCCGATGCGGTCGCCATCTTCGGGCCGTCCAGGCGGCTGGCCTTCCACAACACGGCCTTCCAGACCCTGTTCAATCTCGATCCGGCCTGGCTGGACGAGCGGCCGACCCATGCCGAGCTGCTGGACCGGTTGCGTCAGCGCCGGATGCTGCCCGAGGTCATCGACTATGCCGGCTGGAAACAGTCCGAGCTCGATTTCTACGAGGCGACGGAGGCCGCGGCCGACGACAGCTGGTCCCTGCCTGACGGGCGGACGCTGAGACTGGTGCGCCAGCCGCATCCGCTGGGCGGGATCCTGCTGCTGTTCTCGGACATCACGGGCGAACTGAGCCTGCGCAGCCGGTTCAACGCCCAGCTGCAGGTGCAGACGGCGACGCTGGACAAGCTCAACGACGCCGTGGCGGTGTTCGGCTCGGACGGGCGGCTGCGGCTGCACAACGAGGCGTTCGAACAGTTCTGGAGCCTGTCGGCCGAGCGGCTGGAAGAGGCCGGGGATTTCGACGCCATCGCCGAGCTGTGCAAGACCGCCCTGCCCGACGCGGCCCTGTGGCTGGGGCTGAAGGCGCGGGTGGCGGACCCCGATCCGGAGAGCCGCATCGCCGTCTCGGGCGAAGGCCGGACGACCGACGGGCGGACGGCGGCCTGGCAGACCCGGCCCCTGCCCGACGGGGCGACGCTGGTGGCGTTTTCGGACGTGACGGCGCGGCGCGAGCTGGAACAGGCCCTGGCCCAGCGCGAGGCGGCGCTGAAGGAAAGTCAGGCGCTGAAGCGGGAGTTCGTGGGCTCGGTCAGCTACGAGCTCAGGACGCCGCTGACGACCATCGTCGGCTATTCCGAACTTCTGGAGACCATGGGCGACCTGCCGGAGCGCAGCCGCCAGCATGCGGGGGCGATCCGGGTCGCGGCCGGGCAGCTGGCCCATTCGATCGACGACGTGCTGGACATGGCCCAGATCGATGCGGGCGAGATGGAGCTGTCGCTGGGCGACGTGCGCATCCGCGATCTGTTCGCCGAGGCGGTCGAGAAGCACCGGCCGAGAATCGAGGGCCGCGGCGCGACCCTGAAGGCCGTCGCGGCGGCGAACCTGCCGGCCATCCGGGCCGATGCGCGGCGACTGGCCCAGGCGGTCGACCACCTGCTGGACAATGCCGGGCGGTCGGTGTCGGAGGGCGGGTCGGTGTCGCTGCGGGCCGAGGCCAACGCGTCGGAGATCCGCATCCGGGTCGAGGACACGGGCCGGGGCATCCCCTATCACCTGCAGGCGCACGTCTTCGACCGGTTCGTGAAGCGAGAGCGGGGCGGGCCGGGCGTGGGTCTGGCCCTGGTCAAGGCGCTGGTCGAGCTGCACGGCGGCTGGGCCGAGGTGGAAAGCGAGCCCGGCAAGGGCGCGGCCTTCATCCTGCATCTGCCGCTGGAGGCGGACAGCGGGGCCGCGGCGCCGGAGCTGGCGCTGGGTTAGGTCGTAGGGCTTAGGGCTTAGGGCCTGGAAGCGACGCGACCGCTTGAGCCGCTCCCGATGACTCCCTAAGCCCTAATTTCCGAGCCCCAAGACCTGCGCAGGAGGCCAGCATGGCCGACAAGCTTCTCAAGACCGCCCTGATCTATGATTTCGACGGGACCCTGGCGCGGGGGAACATGCAGGAGGTCACCTTCATTCCCTCGGTGGGGATGGGGATCGGCGACTTCTGGGGCGAAGCCGACCGGCTGACCAAGTCGGCCGATGGCGACAACATCCTGATGTACATGCAGCTGATGCTGCAGCGGGCGCGGCACAGCGACCAGCCGATCACGAAGAAGCTGCTGGCGGAGCACGGTCAGGACGTGAAGCTGTTCGACGGCCTGAAGTCGGACCTGACCGGCAAGGGCTGGTTCGAGCGGATCGACGCCATCGGCGCCAAATACGGGCTGGAGATCGAGCACTACATCATCTCGGCGGGGCTCGAGGAGATGATCGACGGCTGTCCGATCCGCGACGCCTTCCACCACGTCTTTGCGTCGAAGTTCGCCTATGACGACCACGGGGTGGCGATCTGGCCGGCGGTGGGGGTCAACTACACGACCAAGACCCAGTATCTGTTCCGCATCAACAAGGGCGTCCTGAACCACTGGGACCACGAGCGGATCAACCGGTTCACCGCCGACGAGGATCGGGCCATCCCGTTCGAGCGGATGATCTTCCTCGGCGACGGCGACACCGACGTGCCGACCATGAAGATGATGCACACCAAGGGCGGCTTCTCGATCGCCGTCTATGATCCGCGCAACTCCGAGAAGGATCAGAAGAAGATCTATTCGCTGATCTCCGAGGACCGGGTGAACTTCGTCGCCGCCGCCGACTATCGCGAGGGCCAGCCGCTGGACCTGATCGTGAAGGGGCTGATCGGGCGGATCGCGATCAATGCCGGGACCATGAAAGATATTGATTAGGGTCGCTAACGCTCGCGACGCGGTCGCTCGCTGCTTGAGCGACATGTTTGGTCGCTAACGCTCGACGCGCGGCGTCTCGCTGCTTGAGCGACGGCTTGTTTCGCTAAACGGTCAGCGGCCGCCGGCCCTGACCCAGGCTTCGCGAGCCGGGAGAAGACGGGACGGGACGAGGCCGCGCAGGGGCGACTGGCCCTTCAGCGTGAGGCCGGCCTCCACGCCCTTGCGCCAGGCGACGTCGGCCTCGATGGCGAGGCCCGCAGCGATGTCGACGATCGTGACCTTTGGCGGCAGGGCGAGCTGGCGGTCCGTGCGGACCTTCAGGCCGCCCGCCGAGGTGTCGAGGATCACGCAGGCCATCTCAAGCCCGGGCGCGACGAGGACGGCGCGCGCGTTCGCCGGCGAGCGGGGCTGGAGGCGACGGTCGATGGGTTGGGTCAAGGCCACGGTACTCAACGCGCGACGAACGCGTCAGGCGCCGCCGTGGTCACGGATGTGCCGGATGCCGCGGTCTTCGTCCAGTTCGACGACGATGTCTGCGGCGACGCCTCCGGCCAGCATGTGGCGGCTGATGCGTTCGAACGACTGGATGAAGCGGGCCAGTTCGGCGCGGCGGGCGGCGGGAACGGGGGCGCCGGTGAGGCCGACCTCCTGTTCGGCGCGCCAGTCGAGGACGCGGTCGAAGCCGGGAGCCTTCAGGAACAACAGGGCGTCGAATGTCGCGAACAGGCGGGCGTAGCCGGTCGCCAGTGAATGGTTGATTGCGCGGCGCCAGACGGCGTCGGGGTCGTCGATCCGCTCCAGATCATTGATGGATGCGGCCAGTTCGGACGGCCCGTGAGGCGTTGCGCCGAGGCACCAGCCTTCCAGCAGGATGGCGCGGGGGCGGCCCTTGAAGACGGGCCAGTCGGTTTCGGGGCGTCGGTCGTCGGCGAGCTTGTCGAAGGATGGAACAGGCGTGCGGTCGCCGGGGACGGCGGCGCGCAGCCGGGCCAGTGTCTGGTCCAGCAGGCCCAGGTCGTGCGTGCCCGGCGGCCCCCGGACGGCGAACAGGGGATGGAGGCGGGCGGCGAGGGCGGTGCGTTCGGCCCTCGTCAGATAGACGTCGTCGAGGGACAGGGTGGCGCAGGACAGGGTTCGCGCCGCCCCGGCGGCCAGGGTGCTCTTGCCGGACCCTTGCGCGCCCGCAATGGCGATCAGCGGGATGTGGCCCGGCCGTTCGTGGCGGCGGATCAGATCGTCCACGGCCTGGATCAGCCGCGGGTCGACCATGATCAGTGCTGGTTGGCCGGCAGGCGGACGATCAGGCCGTCGAGGGCGTCCGAGACCCGGATCTGGCACGACAGGCGCGAGTTCGGCTCCACCTCCTCGGCGAAGTCGAGCATCGATTCCTCCATGGCCGAGGGCTTGCCGGTCGCGTCGCGCCAGGCCTCGTCGACATAGACATGGCAGGTGGCGCAGGCGCAGGCGCCGCCGCAGTCGGCGTCGATGCCCGGGACATTGTTGCGGATCGCGCCCTCCATGACGGAGAGGCCCGACTTGACCTCCACGGCATGTTCGCGGCCGTCGTGCTCGATATATCTAATTTTGGCCAAAGGTCAGGCCGCCTGCTTCTTACGTCCCGGGGCGATCATCAGCTTCTTGGTCTCGGCGATGGCCTTGGCGGGGTTCAGGCCCTTGGGGCAGACCTGGGCGCAGTTCATGATCGTGTGGCAGCGGTAGAGCTTGAACGGGTCCTCGAGGTCGTCGAGCCGCTCCTGGGTCTTGTCGTCGCGGCTGTCCGAGATCCAGCGGTAGGACTGCAGCAGGGCCGCCGGGCCGAGGTACTCTTCCTGGTTCCACCAGTAGCTGGGGCAGGAGGTCGAGCAGCAGGCGCACAGGATGCATTCGTAGAGGCCGTCAAGCTTCGCCCGGTCCTCGGGGCTCTGCAGCCGCTCGGTGGTCGGGTCCGGATCGTCGGACTGGAGGTAGGGTTTGATCGAGTCGTACTGGGCGTAGAACAGGGTCAGGTCGGTGACGAGATCCTTGACCACGGCCTGGTGCGGCAGGGGGCCGATGGCGATGGTCGAGGACGAGCATTCGTCCCAGCCCTTGGTGCAGGCCAGGGTGTTGCGCCCGTCGATGTTCATCGAGCAGGAGCCGCAGATGCCCTCGCGGCACGAGCGCCGGAACGACAGGGTCGGGTCGATCTCGTTCTTGATGTGGATCAGGGCGTCCAGCAGCATCGGGCCGTGGTCGTCGGCCGAGACCTCGAAGACGTCCCAGGACGGGTTGGCGTCGACGTTGGGGTCGTAGCGATAGACCCTGTAGGTCTTGACGTTTTTTGCGCCCTTGGGGGCCTTGTGGACCTTGCCCTTGGTCGGGGCGGAGCCGCGGGGGAGGGTGAGCTGGACCATGGTTAGTACACCCGAGCCTTGGGTTTGATGTACTCGATGTCCGAGGACATCGTGTAGGTGTGGACCGGTCGATAATCGATCGCGACGCCCTCGCCGGGCTTCTTCCAGGCCAGGGTGTGCTTCATCCATTCGTCGTCGTGACGGTCGGGGAAGTCCTCGCGGGCGTGGGCCCCACGGCTTTCCTTGCGGTTGGCCGCGCTTTCGATGGTCACGAGCGCCTGGTTGATCAGGTTGTCGTACTCCAGCGCCTCGACCAGATCGGTGTTCCAGATCATGCCGCGATCGGTGACCTTGATGTCGGCCGAGCGGGCGGCGATGCCGCGGAGCTTGGCGACGCCTTCGTCGAGGGTCTCGCCGGTGCGGAAGACGGCGGCGTCGGACTGCATGGCGTGCTGCATCTCGTTGCGCAGTTTCGCGGTCGATTGCGAGCCGTCAGCGAAGCGGAAGCGGTCCAGACGCGCCAGATGCTCGGCCGTGGCCGAGGCCGGGGCGGTCGGGACGGGCGCAGCCTTGTCGACCACCTCGCCGGCGCGGAGGCCCGCGGCGCGGCCGAAGACGACCAGGTCGGTCAGGCTGTTCGAGCCGAGGCGGTTTGCGCCGTGGACCGAGACGCAGGCGGCCTCGCCGACGGCCATCAGACCGGGGACCACGGTGTCGGCGTTGTCGCCGACCTTGGTCAGGACCTCGCCGTGATAGTTCGTGGGGATGCCGCCCATATTGTAGTGGACGGTCGGGATGACCGGGATCGGCTCCTTGGTCACATCGACGCCGGCGAAGATCTTGGCGCTTTCCGAAATGCCGGGCAGGCGCTCGTGCAGGATCTTCGGATCGAGGTGGTCGAGGTGGAGGAAGATGTGGTCCTTCTTGGGACCCACGCCGCGACCCTCACGGATCTCCATGGTCATGGAGCGCGAGACGACGTCGCGCGAGGCGAGATCCTTGGCCGAGGGGGCGTAGCGTTCCATGAACCGCTCGCCTTCGGAGTTGGTCAGGTAGCCGCCCTCGCCGCGTGCGCCCTCGGTGATCAGGCAGCCGGAGCCGTAGATGCCGGTCGGGTGGAACTGGACGAACTCCATGTCCTGGAGCGGCAGGCCGGCGCGCAGCACCATGGCGTTGCCGTCGCCGGTGCAGGTGTGGGCCGAGGTGGCGCTGAAATAGGCGCGGCCGTAGCCGCCGGTCGCCAGGATGACGAGCTTGGCGCGGAACTGGTGGATCGTGCCGTCGTCGAGCTTCCAGGCCGTGACGCCCGTGCATTTGCCGTCCTGCATGATCAGGTCGAGGGCGAAATACTCGATGAAGAACTCGACCTCGCGGCGGACCGACTGGCCGTAGAGGGTGTGCAGGATGGCGTGGCCGGTGCGGTCTGCGGCGGCGCAGGTCCGCTGGACCGGGCCCTCGCCGTAGTTCTTCGTCATGCCGCCGAAGGCGCGCTGATAGATCTTGCCCTCGTCGGTGCGGCTGAACGGCACGCCCCAGTGTTCGAGCTCGTAGACGGCCTTGGGGGCCTCGCGGACCAGGTATTCGATGGCGTCCTGGTCGCCCAGCCAGTCCGACCCCTTGACGGTGTCGTACATGTGCCATTTCCACGAATCCTCGCCCATGTTGCCGAGCGAGGCGGAGATGCCGCCTTGGGCCGCCACGGTGTGGGAGCGGGTGGGGAAGACCTTGGTGACGCAGGCGACCTTCAGCCCCTGCTGCGCCGCTCCGAGGGCCGCGCGGAGGCCCGAGCCGCCGGCGCCGACGACAACGACGTCATATTCGTGATCGACGATTTTATAGTCAGCCATTCTCGATTCAGATCCCGAAACCGGCCGGCAGCGGCGCCGAACCCAGCGCCAGCCGCACGATGAAGAAGACGCTGGCGGCGGCCAGCGCGAGGAAGACGAGGTTCAGCAGGCCCAGCAGCAGGGCCTTGGAACCCGGTTTGTGGATATAGTCCTCGACGATCACCTTCCAGGCCAGGCTGGCGAAGCCGAAGAAGACCAGGGCCGTGACGATCAGCAGGCCCGCGTTCAGCCGGCTGGCGAACCACTGGAGGACGACGTCGTATCCGGCGCCCGCGAGGGTGAAGGCGGTCGACAGCAGCCAGACGCCCAGAGGCATCATCAGGGCCAGAAGGATCTTTTCCAGCGTCCATTCGCCGGCGCCGTGGCGCTCGGAGACTTTCACGCCGTTCTTGAACTGGACCGAAGCGCTCACAGCGAAACCCTCCCGGTGGCGAACAGGGCGACCCAGACCAGGATCGCCAGGGGAACGGGGCCGTAGACGGCGATCGAGGACAGCAGGTCGGCCGACTTGATCGACAGGCCGGCGCCCGTGTCATTGATCAGGTGGCGTCCGCCGTTGAGGAGGAGGGAGAACAGAACCACCGTCAGGCCGAAGCCGACGAGCAGACCCAGGGGCGAGGCGGCGAGGGCGAGTGCGGCGGCCCAGGCGTCAGGCCCGAATGCCGCGGCGCCCAGCCAGGCGACCACGAAGATCGCGCCGACGCTGGCCGCACCGATGGTGACGCGGAACAGGATCGAGGCTGTCATGGTGATGTGCCAGCGCCAGGTCTGAAGGTGTGGCGACAGGGGACGTGGGCGGCCGTTGGGCTGGGGGACGAAGCGACCGGTCTGGTCGTCGGCCGCGTCGCCGGTAGGGTTCGACATGCGAATGGTTCTCAAAAAGCTGAGACGGATCAGGCGTCAAGCGCGATTGGCACAGGCTTTACGGACGGTCGCGGGCCGGTGTCAACGCGAGGGTGCAGTGCAAAACGGGCTTGCCGTCACGCTCTTCACGCACTGCGGGGAACCGATCACGATTTCGCGTGCTGAAGGTAAGCTCTAGCCATGACCGCCGCGAGACGACACTCTCGCGCTCATGCTGGTCTTCGCACTGATTTCCCTCACCGTTTCGCCGATGCAGTCGGGGCCCGTGGCCTATACGGCCCAGGTCTATCAGGCCCCGGTGGTGCGTCCTTTTGAACCGCCGTCGAATTTCGGGCGTGTGACGGCGGAAGGCGACGGCGGGGGCGACACCCGTCTGCGCGTCATCACCGCCCCGGTGTCGGTCGAGGCCTACCGCCGCAGCTACGAACACGCGCCGTCGCGAGCGGACAACGCCTATGACTCCGGCGTCGCGAACGCCGAGCGCAACATGGATGCGCGGATGGGGCCGCTGGACGGGCGCTGGCGGCTGAAGGACGAGGCCGGGCGCGATCTGATGACGCTGTCGCTGATGGATCAGGGTGAGACGAAGCCGCTCGAAGGCGCCTATCGCACGGCGGACGCCCAGGCCGAGGTCGGTCCGTTGACGGCGGCGGAACGGTCGGCCGGGGCTCTGGTGCTGGATCTGGACGGCGGGCGGTTGTCGTTGTCGCCGTCCGGCGAAGGGTGGACGGGGACCCTGGCCCTCGGCGGGCGCGAGCGGACGGTCACGCTGACGCGCTGAACGCCGGACGCCTAACCGAGATCGATCAGATCGAGGGCGCGCGCTCTCGCGGCCGGATCGCAGGCAAGGGCCGACCCGCGCCCCCAGACCGGATCGGGCCACAGGGCGTCGTCGCGGCGGCGGCCGACCACATGGACATGCAGCTGGGCCGTGACATTGCCGAGGGCGGCGACGTTGAGCTTGTCTATGGGCCGGCCCGCGGCCTCGGCCAGGGCCCGGACGATCGCGCCGGCGCGGATCATCTCCTCCATCAGGGCCGTGCGGTCGGAGACCGACAGGTGTTCCAGCTCCGTCGCGCCCGCGACCCGGGGGATCAGGATCAGCCAGGGGAAGCGGGCGTCGTCCTGCAGCCGGACGTGACACAGGGGCCAGTCGGCGGCGAAGACGGACCCGGCCGCGAAGGCCGGGTCGACGACGAAAACGGACATCAGTTCAGGCCGTAGACCACGCAGGCCTGGTCGGTCAGGACCTGAAGCGGGGGCTGCAGCGCCAGGCGCGCCGCCTCGATCTGGGCCTCGCTGGGTGCGGCGCCGCCCATGGGGGCGGGCGGCGGCGGCGGGGGCGGCGGGGCCATGGCCGAGCGGCTCATCCGGCTGCCGGTGACCACAACGTCTTCCGAGACCGTGGTCGCCTGTGATGCGCCCGAGCCATAGGAGGGCCAGCCGGCGAGGACGTCGGTCTGGCAGGCGCGGCCGGTCGGATCGATGACCCGGACAGAGCCGAGGGTCGCTCCGGCGCCCTGGGTGGCCGCCTCGGCGCGCGCCCGGGCGTCGCGCATGGCCGCCGCAGCAAGGTTGGACTTGGCCACGTTGTCGGGCTCCAGGCTGAAATAGACCTGGCCGATGGAGTTGGGCTGGGAAGCGACCACCGTGGCGTAGATCCGCTCCAGCAGGGCCGTGTCGCGGACGTTCAGGCTGACGGTCGCCTGGGCCTGATAGCGTTCGATGCGGTCGGCGCGGGTGTTGTCGCGCAGGATGCCGTTCTCGTCGCGGTACTGGTCGTACAGGGGCTGGGTCGTCAGGCTGGTCTCGACGCGGACCGTGTCGACGCCATAGGCGGCCAGGGTCTGCGACAGGGCGCGAACCTGGTCGGCGGCCTTGCGCGAGGCCTCGGCGACGCTGCGGTCGACGACCTGGAAGGTGGCGGAAAAGCCGGCGCGGTTGGCCTGGAGTTCGACCCGGACATAGCCGATCGAGGCGATCACCGGATCGCGCATCCACCACGGAGCGGGGACGTATTGCTGGCCGATGGTGGCGGGGGGTGTCTGGGCCATCGCAGGGGCCGCGACAGAGGCTAAAAGAAGGGCGGCGGCGAAGGGTGCGCGCATGGGGTCGGCTCCTCGTCTATGAAGCGGCGACCGTCGCAGGACGGGCGTCGCCGGTAAACCCCCGCTTCCCCGCTTGCGACCATGCCGCACCGGGTCTAGACCGCCGCCCGACGGTTTCTGACATCGCACCGCAACAAAGCCCTTACGGAGAAGACTCTATGGCTCGCGCGAAGATCGCCCTCATCGGCGCCGGTATGATCGGCGGCACCCTGGCCCATGTGGCCGCGCGCGAAGCCCTGGGCGACGTGATCCTGTTCGACATCGCCGAGGGCACCCCCCAGGGCAAGGCGCTCGACATCGCCGAAGCCACCGCCGTGTTCGGTTCGTCGGTCTCGCTGAAGGGCGCCAACGCCTATTCGGAAATCGCGGGCGCCGACGTCTGCATCGTCACCGCCGGCGTGCCCCGCAAGGACGGCATGAGCCGCGACGACCTGGTCTCGATCAACCTGAAGGTCATGAAGGCCGTCGGCGAGGGCATCAAGGCCCACGCCCCCAACGCCTTCGTCATCTGCATCACCAATCCGCTCGACGCCATGGTCTGGGCCCTGCAGAAGTTCTCGGGCCTGCCGCACGAGAAGGTCGTCGGCATGGCCGGCGTGCTCGACTCGGCCCGCTTCGCCTACTTCCTGTCGGAAAAGACCGGCGTCTCGGTTCAGGACATCCACGCCTGGACCCTGGGCGGCCACGGCGACGACATGGTGCCGATGGTGCGCCACTCGACCATCGGCGGCCTGCCCCTGCCTGACGCCGTCGCGGCCGGCTTCCTGTCGCAGGCCGATCTGGACGCCATCGTCACCCGCACCCGCAAGGGCGGCGGCGAGATCGTCGCCCTGCTGAAGACCGGCTCGGCCTTCTACGCCCCGGCCGAGAGCGCCATCGCCATGGCCAAGTCCTACCTGCTGGACCAGAAGCGCGTCCTGCCCTGCGCCGTCTGGCTGTCGGGCGAATACGGCCTGTCGGATCTGTATGTCGGCGTGCCCGCCCTGCTGGGCGCCGGCGGCGTCGAGAAGATCGTCGAGTTCACCACCAACGACGAAGAAAAGGCGATGTTCGCCAAGTCGGTTGCGTCGGTGCAGGGCCTGATCCAGTCCTGCAAGGATCTGGAGCCTTCGCTGGCTTAAACTTGTCGGCTCCCTCTCCCCTTGCGGGAGAGGGAGGCCGCGCACGGTCGCGATAGCGACCGTTCTGGCGCGGGCGGGTGAGGGGTCTCACCGTCCAGCGGCAGCAAGACCCCTCACCCTTTCGCGCAAGACCGCTCGCCATGCTTGCGGGCGCTCAAGCCCTCTCCCGCAAGGGGAGAGGGTCAGTTAGCCGGGGCCGCCGCCGCCGGCTGTTCCGTCGCGACGGTGCGGCCGAGGTCGACGGCGAGGCTGCGCCAGACCTGGATCGGGTCGTCGAGCTGCCGGGGGCCGGCGCCGGCGCTGAGGAGGACGTCGTACTGGGCCACGGCCTGGGGTTCGCCGCCCTCTTCCTCGGGCGCGGCATGGAAGGCCTTCACGAAGCGGCGGCCGCCGTTCCAGCGCGAGACGATGTCGGGGGTGGCGTTGGCGCCCGAGAAGACGGCCGTGAACTGGACGTCCGGGCAGCTTCCGCTGGTGCAGGAGAACAGGGTCATGACCCAGCGCAGGGGTCCGTCCTCGACGCGCAGATAGATCCGGTCGTTGTTGGTCTGAGGCGGGGCGACGACCAGGCCGGCGGCGGTCAGCCGGCCGGTGATCTCCGCCACCGTCAGGCCGCTCCAGCGGGCGGGCGCGGCCTCGGCAGCCGGCGCGGAAGGCGCGGTCTGGGCGAAGGCGGGGGCGGCGAGCGCCGCGAGGGCGGCGGCGAGGACGAGGGATTTCATGGGCGTGTTCCGTTGATCGGGCCACCCTAGGCGGCTTTGCGGCGAACCCAAGGCTGTCAGTCCGCGTGGGCGGCCGTCTCGAGCCAGGACTGGCTGGACATCTCGTTGAGGCGCGACACCGTCCGTTCGAACTCGAAGGCGCCGTCCCCGGCCGGGTAGAGCTGTTCCGGCGCGCCCGCCGCCATGGCGACCAGCCGGGTCTTGGCCTCGTACAGGGCGTCGATCAGGGTGACGAAACGGCGGGCGGCCTGCCGATTGTCGGGGGTCAGCAGCGGCACGCCGTCGAGGAACAGGGTGTGGAACCGCGCGGCGATGGCCAGATAGTCCTGCGGCCCCAGCGGCTGTTCGCACAGCTCGGCGAAGGTGGCGCGGGCCAGGCCGCCAGCGGTGCGCTGGATGACCACGTCACGGCCGAGGACGGCCAGATGGGCCGGGCATTCCGGCATGTCGCCCTTGAGGTCGGTCCACAGCTGTTCGAAGCCCTCGCGCCGGGCGCCGCCCTCCCCCCCCTCTTGCCTTCCAAGATCGTACCAGACGCGCGAGGCCTTGATCCGGTCGAGGCGCCAGTCGCGGGCGCCCGAGAGCTCGACGACCTGGCAGCGTTGCTTGATGCGTTCGATGAAGGGGACGAACAGGGGGCGGTTGATGCCGTCCTTGTAGAGGGCGTCGGGGGCGCGGTTGGAGGTGATGCAGACGACGACCTTGCGCTCGAACAGGGCGTCGAACAGCCGGCCCAGGATCATGGCGTCGGCGATGTCGGTGACCTGGAGTTCGTCGAAGCACAGCAGGCGGGCTTCGGACGCGATCAGGGCCGCGACGGGTTCGATGGGGTCGTCGCCCTTGTGGGTTCCGAAGACCCCCTGACGGGCCTTTTTGTCGCCCTCGCGCCACTGGCGGATCAGGTCATGGACGCGGGCCATGAAGGCGTGGAAGTGGGCCCGGCTCTTTCGCGGCTCCGGCGCACTGGCGCAGAACAGGTCCATCAGGATGGATTTTCCACGCCCGGGCGGACCCCAGAGATAGACGCCGCGCACCTCGGGAACGCCGCCGAAGAGACCGCGCTTGCCGAGGTCCTTCTCCAGCCGGGTCAGGGTGTCGATGGCCGCCTTCTGGGCCGGATCGGCTGTCCACTGGCCGGACTTGAGACGATCGGCATAAGCGCGGGCGATGTGTGACGGCATGGAACTGGGGCATAAACGGCCTGCCCAAGCCTGAAAAGCGGTTGCTTCGCACACGCGAAGGCCTAATTGCGAAGTCAGGAGATAAACTCTCCTAACCTCCCCACCAAAATCGCGCTCAAGCAGCGAGGCTCCGTGAGCCGAGCGTTAGCGCGTCCGAAGGACTAAACTAGATGGGCTATTCCGTCGCTATCGTGGGCGCCACCGGCAATGTCGGGCGCGAAATGCTGACCATCCTGGAGGAACTGGAGTTCCCCGTTTCGGAAATGCACGCGGTGGCTTCGCGAAAATCCAAGGGGATGGATGTCGCCTGGGGCGACAAGACTATCAAATGCCAGGACATCGAGAGCTTCGACTTCTCGCAGGTCGACATCGTCCTGATGTCGGCGGGCGGGGACGTGTCGCGCGCCTGGTCCGAGAAGATCGGCAAGATGGGCCCGATGGTGATCGACAACTCGTCGGCCTTCCGCAAGGACCCCGATGTGCCCCTGATCGTGCCCGAGGTGAACCCCGACGCGATCAAGCTGGCCGGCAGGAAGAACATCATCGCCAACCCGAACTGCTCGACGGCCCAGCTGGTCGTGGCGCTGAAGCCCCTGCATGACGCCGCCAAGGCGAAGCGGGTGGTGGTCTCGACCTATCAATCGGTGTCGGGCGCCGGCAAGGAAGGCATGGACGAGCTGTGGAACCAGACCAAGGCCATCTATGGCCTGGGTGACGCCAAGCCGAAGAAATTCCCCAAGCAGATCGCTTTCAACGTCATCCCCTACATCGGGTCGTTCAACGAGGACGGCTATACCGACGAAGAGCAGAAGATGTGGGACGAGACCCACAAGATGCTCGATCCGAACATCAAGCTGACGGTCACCTGTGTCCGCGTGCCGGTCTTCGTCGGCCACTCCGAGGCCGTGACGGTCGAGTTCGAAAAGCCCATCAGCCCCGACGAGGCGCGCGCTATCCTGCGCGAGGCGCCGGGCGTTCTGGTGATCGATAAGCAGGAGCACGACGGCTACATCACGCCCGTCGACGCGGCCGGCGAGCACGCCGTCTATGTCTCGCGCATCCGCAAGGATCACACGGTCGAGAACGGCCTGGTCTTCTGGGTTGTGTCCGACAACCTGCGCAAGGGCGCGGCCCTGAACGCCGTCCAGATCGCCCAGCTGCTGGACGAGACGGGCACGATCAAGCCGAAGAGCGGGTATCGCACCCTGACGGTCTAGGGCCATGGCGCCGCCGACCCCCACGCCGACCCCGACCCGCGCCGCCTTCCTGTCGGCGGTGGGGTGCTACGTCATGTGGGGGTTCATGCCCCTGCTGTTCATGGGGCAGGCGGCGCTGGGCTTTTCCGCGCCCGAGATCCTGTCGCACCGGGCCCTTTGGTCGGTGCTGTTCGCGGGCGGGCTGGTGCTGCTGGCCGGTCAGTCGAAACAGGTGCGGGCCGTGCTGGGCCAGCCGAAGCCCCTGGCCTGGCTGGCGCTGGCGACGGTGCTGATCGCGGTGAACTGGGGCATCTACGTCTGGGCCACGACGCACCATGCGACGCTGGAAGCCAGCCTCGGCTACTATATCAACCCGCTGCTCAACATGGTCGTGGGGCTGTGGCTGTTCCGCGAGAAGATCGACAAATGGGGCTGGGCGGCCATCGGTCTGGCGGCCGTGGGGGTGCTGTTCCAGGCCCTCGCGCTCGGACGGCCGCCGTGGATCTCCATCGCCCTGGCTCTGACCTTCGGGGCGTATGGGGTCATCAAGAAACGTATTCCGGTGGACGCCCAGACGGGGCTGTTCATCGAATGCCTGCTGCTGCTGCCGTTCGGCCTGATGTTCGTGATCTGGCTGCAGGCGCAGGGGCTGGGCCACGGGTTCGCGACGCCCGAGGGTTTCGGCTGGGCCCTGCTGAACGGGCCGGCGACGGTGTTCCCGCTGGTGCTTTTCGCCTGGGCGGCGCGGCGGATGCCGCTGTCGACCATGGGGTTCATCCAGTTCCTGGCCCCGACGCTGCAGTTCTGCGTCGGGCTGGCGACCGGCGAACTGTTCACGCCTCTGCGGGCCGTGTCCTTCGCCTTCATCTGGCTTGGCGCGGGCGTGTTCGCCGCGGCCGCCCTGTTCCGGGCGCGGGCGGCCCGGCGGGCGATGGCGGAGATCGCGCAACCGGTCTAGCCTTTCAGCCATGGCCGAGCTGTCGAAGAGCCGCAAACGCTGGATCCTTGTCGCCACGGTGCTGGGGTCCAGCCTGACCTTCATCGACGGCTCGGCGCTCGGCGTCGCCCTGCCCGCCATCCAGCGCGATCTCGGGGCGGGGCCGGCGGCCGCCCAGTGGATTTCCAACGCCTATCTGCTGACGCTCGGAGCCCTTGTCCTGATCGGCGGGGCGGCGGGGGACCGGTTCGGGCGGCGGCGGGTCTTCCTGATCGGCGTCGTGCTGTTCGCCCTGTCGTCCATCGCCTGTGGACTCGCTCCGACCGCGTCACTGTTGATCGCAGGGCGGGCAGCCCAGGGGATCGGCGCAGCCCTGCTGACGCCGGGGGCTCTGGCCCTGATCGGGGCGACCTTCCCGGAGAAGGAGCGGGGCGCGGCCTTCGGGGCCTGGGCCGGGGCGGGCGCCCTGTTCGGCATGGTGGGGCCTCTGGTCGGCGGCTGGCTGGCGGATCACGCAGACTGGCGGTTCATCTTCTGGATCAATGTCCCGCTGGCGGTGGTGACGGTTGTCGTGGCGCTGAAGGCGGTGCCGGAGAGCCGGGATGAGAGCGCCAGGGGGCTGGACTGGCTGGGCGCTGTGCTGGCCATCGGCGGACTGGGCGCGCTGATCTGGGGGCTGACGGCGGCGCCGGATCTGGGCTGGACCCATCCAGGCGTGATCGGCGGGCTGTTCGGTGGGACCGCGCTGCTGGCCGGCTTCCTGTGGGCCGAGGCGCGAGAGGCGCATCCGATGATGCCGCTGGAACTATTCCGGTCGCGGGTCTTCTCCGGGATCAACCTTCTGACCCTGCTGCTCTATTTCGCGCTCAGCGGGGCGATGTTCTTCCTGCCGTTCGAGCTGATCCGGGTGCACGGCTGGTCGGCGACCGGGGCGGGCTCGGCCATGCTGCCGTTCGCAGCGGTGATGGGGTTCTCGGGCGCGGCCGGCCGGCTGGCCGACCGGTTCGGGGCGAAACTGTCGCTGAGCGTCGGGCCGATGCTGGCGGGGGTCGGGCTGGGATTGCTGGCCCTGATGCCGCGGGATGCGGGCTATGTCGCCGGGCCGCTGGCGGGGATGACGGTGATCGCCGTGGGTATGACGCTGGCGGTCGGTCCGCTGACGGCGGCGGTCATGGGGGCGGTGCAGGAGGGGCACACGGGCGTGGCCTCGGGCGTCAACAACGCCGTGGCGCGGGTCGCGGGGCTGCTGGCGATCGCCTTGCTGGGGGTGCTGCTGTCGGCGGTGTTTGTTTCAGACCTTGGGGCGAGCGTCGATGCGCCGGACGCGCGGGCTCAGCTCGGCGCCGTGATGGCGGGAGACGGCGACCTGTCGGCAGGCGCGGTCGCCGCCTTCCATCGAGCCTTTCAGGCGGTGATGGTGGTCTGCGCGGCCTGCGCCATTCTCGGCGGGGCGATTGGTCTGCTGACCGCGCCGGGTCGGGTTCAGAAGACCGAGTAGAGGGCCTCGATCAATCGTTGCGCGCGAGGGTCGCCGATCAGATAGGGCGACTGGCGGGTCATGGCGTAGGCGGCCGACAGCTTCACATCCGGATCGGCCATGACACAGCTGCCGCCCCAGCCGCAGTGGCCCAGCGCGTCCGGGTTGGGGCCGAAGATGTTCAGCCCCTCGTTCCGCATCAGACCCGCCGCCCAGGTGATGTCGTAGGGCAGGACCTTGTCCGGGCCCGAGATTCGAGGCTTCGTCGCCTCGGCGAGGACGGCGGGGGACAGGACGGTCTTGCCGTCCAGCCGGCCCTCGTCGGCGACGATGGCCATGATGCGGGCGAGACCGAGCGCTGTGCCGTGCAGGTTGGCGGACGGAATCTCGATGGAGCGCCACTCGGCCGAGCCGCGCCCGCCGGGGGCCGAGCCCTTGTCGAGGAAGGCGGCGGTCTTGATGGCGTCTATGGGCCCAAGGTCCGGGGCCTTCGAGGGTTTGCGGAGGGCGGCGACGCGATCGTGCTCGGCCTCGGGCAGGCCGATCCACAGGTCGAGGCCGAAGGGCTCTGCGAAGTCCTGACGCAAGGTCTGGCCCAGGCTCCGGCCGTCGGCGAGGCGATGAACCTCGTTGGCGAGGAAGCCGACGGTGACGGGGTGATAGCCGGAGGCGGTTCCCGGCGGCCACATCGGCGCCTGGGCCGCCAGCCGGTCGAGCACGGCGCGCTGGTCGAACCAGATGGCCGGATCTGCGGGAGCGTCGAAACCGGGCAGGCCGTCCTGGTGCGACAGCAGCTGGGCGACGGTGACCTCGGACTTGCCGTTGGCCCCATAGGCCGGCCACAGGTGGGCGACCTTCTCCTCATAGGCCATCTTCCCACACTGGACGGCCGAGGCCATCAGAAGGGCCATGACCGCCTTGCCGGAGGAGAAGACGGGCACGAGGGTGTCGTCGGTGAAGGGCGTCTTCTCGCGCGGATCGGCGACCCCGGCCCACAGGTCGATGACCGTCTCACCGGCGATGACGACCGAGAACCGGGCCGCCTGTTCGTTGAGGCCGTCGGGGGCGTCGGTGAAGTTGGCGGCGAAGGCGTCCTTCACGGCGTGGAAGCGCGGCGGGCAGACGCCGGAAATCTCGGGGGCGGTGGTCATGCCGGGGTCTTATCCGGGGTTTGCGACGCGAGCCACTGCTGCACGCCATGGGCCGCGACCACGCCCGAGGCGAGGCTGGCCTGAAGCAGGTAGCCGCCGGTGGGCGCCTCCCAGTCGATCATCTCGCCGGCGACGAAGACGCCCGGTCTGGAGGTCAGCATCAACGATGGATTCAGAGCGGCGAACTCGACGCCGCCCGCCGTGGAGATGGCCCGCTCCAGCCCCTGGATGCCGGTCAGTTTGAGGCGGACGGCCTTGATCCGTTTGGCCAGCTTGTCGAAGCCCGGGGGGATGTCGCCGATCTCGCGAAGGACCGCGATGGCGGCTGGAGACAGGCCGCCGGCCTTCCTCAGATGGTTTGTCATGCTGTCCTTGCCGCGCGGGCGGCCGAGGCGTTCGGCCAGGGCGGCCTCGGTGAGGTCGGGACGCAGGTCGACGACGAGGGTGGCGGACCCTTCCGCGGCGATGGCGGCGCGCAGGGCGGACGACAGGGCGTAGACGGCACCGCCCTCGACGCCGTAGCGGGTCACGACGACCTCGCCGCGCACGGTCTGGTCGCCGAAGGTCAGGGTCGTGGGCTTGAGCACCTGACCGGAGAACCGCTCGATCAGGATGTCGGACCATGCGACGTCGAAGCCGGCGTTGGCGGGGACCAGCGGCGAGACGGCGACGCCCTCGGTCTCCAGCATCGGGACCCAGGCGCCGTCAGAGCCCAGTCGGGGCCAGCTGGCGCCGCCCATGGCGAGGACGGTGGCGGCCGGATGCTCGATCCGTTCGCCGTCGGGCGTGTCGAACGTCAGGGCCTCGTCCCGCCAGCCGGTCCAGCGCGAGCGGGTGCGGATCTCGACGCCGAGCGCGTTCAGTCGGACCAGCCAGGCGCGGAGCAGGGGCGAGGCCTTCATGGCGCGCGGGAAGACCCGGCCGCTGGAGCCGACGAAGGTGGGCTGGCCGAGGCCGTTGGCCCATTCGGTCAGGTCGTCGGGGGAAAAGGCGTCAAGCCAGTCGGCGACCGGCGCCTGCGCCTCCGCATAGCGCGCGAGGAAGGCCGCCTGCGGTTCGGTGTGGGTCAGGTTCAGCCCGCCGCGCCCGGCCATCAGGAGCTTGCGCCCCACCGACGGCATGCGGTCGTGGACCACGACGCGGGCGCCGGCCTTCGCCAGGGTCTCGGCGGCCATCAGGCCTGCGGGTCCGGCTCCGATGATCTGGACGGCGTGGTCGGCGGGATCGGTCATGGGCGTCCTCTACCCCTTGCCGAGACAAGACGGAATCGCTTTGCGATTCCTTGGGCCAGCCTTGCGGAGGAACGTCCGTGTCCCGCATACGCTTGTCCGATCATGAGCGTCGCCTTCACGCGCGAGGAGGATCTGGAGGCCACGGCCGCCGATCTGCCGGACCGCCCCATCTCCACCCATCCGAATCTGGTGACGGCCGCGGGCCTCGCCGCCATCGACCATGCCCTGGCGGAGGCGCGTGCCGCCTATGCCAGCGCGCAGGCGCAAGGGTCCATCGAGGCGGACCGGACGGCCATGGCGCGGGCGACGCGGGACCTGCGCTACTGGTCGGCGCGGCGGGCCAATGCCCAGCTGGTGGAGACCCAAGCCGACGGTCGGGTGCGCTTCGGCGGATCGGTCACGATCGAGCGGGATGACGGCCGGACCCAGACCTGGCGGATCGTCGGCGAGGACGAGGCGGACCCGGCCAGGGGCTCGGTCAGCCACGTCTCGCCCCTGACCCGCGCCCTGATCGGCAAGACGCTGGGCGATGAGGCGATGGTGGCCGGACAGTCTGTGGAAATCATCGCAGTGGACTGAAGGGCCGGTCCACCCCACATTAGGCCCACGAACAGCACTCTCCCGGCGCTCAAGCAGCGAGCGACCGCGTCGCGAGCGGTAGCGCCCAACAAAAAGGATCCAGTTCTAGATGGCCAGAAAACCCAACTACGGCTTCGAACGTATGGAACGCGACAAGGCGGACGCCGAGAAGGCCGCACGCAAGGCCGCCGCCAAGCTGGCGAAGAAGGAGGCAAAAGCCCGGGGCGAAGACGTCGACCACCCCGACTGGCAACCGCCGGAAGACGAAGCCGTTTGATCCCACAGCCTCGCTTGAGGCTGTGGAGATACGGCGATGGCGGCGAAGGGCGAACTCGAGACCTATCAGGCGAAACGCCGGTTCGACGAGACGCCCGAGCCGAAAGGTCGCAAGGTCGTGGCCAGAAAGGCCGCGCCGCGCCGCTATCTGATCCAGAGGCATGCGGCGACGCGGCTTCACTATGACTTCCGCATCGAGATCGACGGGGTCCTGAAGTCGTGGGCGGTGACCCGGGCGCCGTCGCGCGACGTCTCGGTCAAACGGCTGGCGGTCGAGGTCGAGGACCATCCGCTGGACTATGGCGGGTTCGAGGGGACGATCCCGGCCGGCAACTACGGCGCCGGCACGGTGCAGATGTGGGACGAAGGGACCTGGGAGCCTCAGGAGCCTGATCTGGAAGCCGCCTTCGCGAAGGGCCAGATCAAGATGGTCCTGCATGGCGAAAGGCTGATGGGGAAATGGGCGCTGATCCGGCTGAAGTCGGATCGCGGCAAGCCCTCGAAGCGATCGAACTGGCTGCTGATCAAGGAAAAGGACGAATACGCCGTGGCCGGCGAGGGCGACGCCCTGATGGAGATCGACGCCTCGGTGACGACGGGCCGGTCGCTGGCGGAGATCGCCGACGGCCGAACGCAGTGGACCTCGTCGAAGAAGACCGGCCAGAAATCTCCCCCGAAGCCGAAGGCGTCGAAGGCCCTGGCGAGCCCGGCGAAGAGGCCGCCGGCCTTTACCCCGATCCAGCTGTGCAAGGTGGTGGATCACCCGCCGTCGGGCGCCGGCTGGGCGCACGAGATCAAGTTCGACGGCTATCGGATGCAGTTCGGGATCGGGGGCGGCAAGGCGAAGCTGCGGACCCGGTCGGGCCTCGACTGGACGGTGAGATTCCCGGAGCAGGCGGCGGATGCGTCGAAATGGCCGGACGCGGTGCTGGACGGGGAGCTGTGCGCCCTGGCCGAGGATCACATGCCGGACTTTTCGGCCCTGCAGGCGGCGATCTCGGACGGGGAGACGGGCGGGCTGATCTATTTCGCCTTTGACCTGCTGTTCGAGGGGGCCGAGGACCTTCGCGACCTGCCGCTGTCGCATCGGAAGGCGCGGCTGCAGGCCTATATGGACCGGATCCCGAAAGGCGCGCGCTCGCGGGTTCGCTATGTCGAGCATTTCGCCTCGACCGGTCAGGCGGTGCTGGAGAGCGCCTGCCGGATGGATCTGGAAGGGGTGATCTCCAAGACACTCGACGCGCCGTATTCGGCCGGGCGGTCGACGACCTGGGTCAAGTCGAAGTGCCGGGGGCGGGACGAGGTGGTCATCGGCGGCTGGACCTCGGAGGGGTCGCGGTTCCGCTCGCTGATCGTGGGCGTCCATGACGTCGATGCGACGGCTGGCTCCGGGTTGAGGCATCTGGGCCGGGTCGGGACCGGCTATAATCAATCATTGCTCAAGACCCTGCTGCCCGCGCTGAAGGCGGCGGCGACGGACAGGTCGCCCTTCGTGGGCAAGGGGGCGCCGAGGGGTGGCCCCGGCATCCACTGGCTGAAACCGGTGCTGGTCGCCGAGATCGAACATGGCGGCTACACCGACAGCGGCTCGCTGAGGCAGGCGGCGTTCAAGGGCCTGCGCGACGACAAGGCGGCGGCCGAGGTCGATACGGCGCCGCAGGAGGCGGCCAAACCGGCGACGGGGGGCAAGGTCGCCGCGCCGTCGCAGCTGCAGATTGGCCTGACCGGCAAGGCGCGCGCGGTGGTGGCGGGGCTGACCATCTCCAATCCCGACCGGGTGCTGTGGCCCGCCGTGGACGGCCATCCGGCGATCACGAAGCTGGAACTGGTGCAGTTCTATGAGGCGGCGGCGGAGCGGATCCTGCCCCATGTCGCCGACCGGCCGGTGTCGATCATCCGGGCGCCGGAGGGGATCAGTGGCGAGGTCTTCTTCCAGCGTCACGCCATGCCGGGGTCGAACCCGCGCCTGAAGCTGATCGATGTGAAGGAGCGCAAACCCTATGTCGGGGTGGTCGATGTCGGCGGCCTGGTCGCCATCGGCCAGTCGGGCGGGCTGGAACTGCACCCCTGGGGCTGCGCGCCCGGCGATCCGGAGACGCCGGACCAGATCACCTTCGACCTCGACCCCGACGAGGGTCTGGATTTCGCCGATGTGATCGCGGCGGCGAAGGCGATGAAGGTCCGGCTGGAGAAGATGGGGCTCAATCCGTTCTGCAAGACCACCGGCGGCAAGGGGCTGCACGTGGTCGTGCCGATCAAGGCCGATGCGAAGAGCCGGATCGAGTGGGATCAGAGCAAGGCCTTCGCCAGGGCGGTGTCGGAACAGGTGCGGCTGGATGCGCCGGACCGGTTCACCACGACCCTGGCCAAGAAGGCGCGGGGCGGAAAGATATTCCTCGACTATCTGAGGAACGGCCGGATGGCGACGGCGGTGGCGCCCTGGTCGCCGCGCGCGCGGCCGGGGGCGGGCATCGCGTTTCCGTTGAGCTGGGGCCAGGTGAAGGCGGGGCTGGATCCGAAAGCGTACACGCTGCGGACATACCCGGCGCTGCTGAAGAAGGCGGACCCGTGGGCGGAGTTCAGAGCGGGGGCGGTGAATTTACGGCCGGTGCTGAAGAAGGTCGGCGTTTGACGTCTCCTCCCTGTTCGCCTCTTGGCGAATGGGGAGGTGGCGCGGCGCTTCTGCAGCGCCGTGACGGAGGGGGCGAGGTAACGATTGAAGCGGGGAACGGGCTCCTCGCGGTAAACCCGGTGTCGCCCCCTCCGTCACGACCCCAAGCGGGGTCGCGCCACCTCCCCATCGCTGCGCGACGGGGAGGAGAAAATCAGGCGAACTCTGCTTCAAGATCCGACAGCCGCGCCGCCTGATCCTCGGCGATCAGGGCGTTCAGCAGGGGGTCGAGGTCGCCTTCCATGATCTGGGGCAGGCTGTGCAGGGTCAGGTTGATGCGGTGGTCGCTGACCCGGCCCTGCGGATAGTTGTAGGTGCGGATGCGTTCGGAGCGGTCGCCCGAGCCGACCTGGGACTTGCGCGTGTCGGACCGGGCCTGGTCCTTCATCTGGCGCTGCATGTCGTAGAGGCGGACGCGCAGGTTCTTCATCGCCTTGTCGCGGTTCACGTGCTGGGACTTTTCCGACGAGGTCACCACGATCCCGGACGGGAAGTGGGTGATGCGCACGGCGGAATCGGTCTTGTTGACGTGCTGGCCGCCCGAGCCGGAGGCGCGGAAGGTGTCGATGCGGATGTCCTTGTCCTGGATGTCGATCTCGACGTCCTCGACCTCGGGCAGGACGGCGACCGTGGCGGCCGAGGTGTGGATGCGGCCCTGGGTCTCCGTCTGCGGGACGCGCTGGACCCGGTGGACGCCGCTCTCGAACTTCAGCCGGCCGAAGACGCCGTCGCCGGTGACGGTGGCGATGATTTCCTTGTAGCCGCCGGCGTCGCCCTCGGTGGCGGAGTCGAGCTCGACCTTCCAGCCGCGCGTGGAGGCGTAGCGGGAATACATGCGGAACAGGTCGCCCGCGAAGATGGCGGCCTCGTCCCCGCCGGTGCCGGCGCGCACTTCCAGAACGGCCGAGGCGTTCTCGTCGGCATCACGCGGGGCCAGCAGCAGGGCGACGTCGCGTTCCATGTCGGGCAGGCGGGCGTTCAAGGTTTCCAGCTCGTCGGCGGCCATGGCGGCCATCTCGGGGTCCTCGGCCATGGCCTGGAGATCTTCGATCTCGGCGCGGGATTTCGCCAGGGCCATGACGGCGTCGGCGACCGGCTTCATCTCGGCGTGTTCCTTCGAGAGGCGCACGATCTCCTGACCGTCGGTGGCCGCGCCCATACGCGCCTCCACCTGGTGGAAGCGGTCCAGGACCTGGTCGAGCTTGGACTGGGGCAGGCGCAAGGGCGGTGTATCCATCGGAAGATGCGAGGCGCGGTCTTACTCCGCCGCGCCTCTCCATGTCGATGCGCCCGCGTCGCAGCGTCGCGTTCACGCACTGTTGCGACGCCTGCGAGCGGCGATGACGTTGGCGTCAGCACGGTTACGCTGGTCTGGCCGGGCGCCTAGGTCTGTCCCTCGCAGTCAGAGGGAGCCACCATGTTCGACGGAACCATCCACGCCGACACCGCCGACGGAGACCGGGCCAGTCTCGACGCGATCCTCGGGCGGTACGACACCCTGATGGACGATCCGGCGGGGATCACGCCCGAGGACGCCACGGACCTGAACGCGCTGGCGGGCATCTTCGACCTCGACACCGATCGGTCCGCGCAGGACCTGTGGCCCGACGTGCGCGCCGTGCTGACGGCCCAGAGCCCCAGGGTGGTCGAAGAGCCCCTTCCCGCCGGCGAGACGGATGCCCTGACTGTCCTGGTGGTCGAGGACGACCCGGACATGGCGCAGGACCTGACGGTTCTGCTGGTCGAGGCCGGTCACGATGTCGTCGGTCCCTTCCACAGCGCCGAGGCGGCGGAGGTCGCGGCCGGCCTTCACGCCATCGACGTCGCCCTGCTGGACATCAACCTGTCGGGACCGGTTGACGGCGGGACGCTGGGGCGCGGATTGAAGGCGCGCTGGGGACTGAAGGTCGTCTTCCTGTCCGGCGACGTCGCGGCCGCCGCCAGCCATGCGGACATTGCCGAGACCATGATCATCAAACCCTATCGCGGCGCCGAGGTGCTGGCGGCGCTACAGAGAGTTTCCGGTGACAAGTCCGTGTGCGGCGTGCGGAGTGGCAACCCGACGGGGTAAAATCGGTTAAGTCGTGAACATCGAAGCTTTGCGGCGTGCACGATTGACAGGTTTCAGGGGCTGAATGGACACGTTTTTGCTGTTTCTGCTGGTCGGTGTGTTCGCCCAGGCGGTCGATGGCGCACTGGGCATGGCCTACGGCGTGATCTCGTCGTCGGTTCTGCTGGCCTTCGGCGTGCCGCCCGCAACAGCCTCGGCCAGCGTGCACGGGGCGGAGGTCTTCACCACGGCCGCCTCGGCCGGATCGCACATCTGGCACAAGAACGTGGAGTGGCGGCTGCTCGTGCCCCTGGCTGTCGCCGGGGTGATCGGCGGGGTGCTGGGCGCCTATGTGCTGGCGGGCATCGAGGGCGATGTCATCAAGCCGTTCGTGGTCGCCTATCTGGCCCTGATGGGCTGCTACATCCTGTGGCGGGCGACGCGGAACACCCCGGTGCGGCGAATTCGTCCGGCCTGGATCGTCGCTCCGCTGGGCGCCGTCGGCGGCTTCTTCGACGCGATCGGCGGCGGAGGGTGGGGCCCGACCGTGTCCTCCACGCTCGTGGGCGCCGGGTCCGAACCGCGCCGCGCGATCGGTACGGCCAATACGGCGGAGTTCTTTCTGACCGTGGCCATTTCGGCGACCTTCGTCTGGGCGCTCGTCACCGGGCACTGGAAGGACGCAGACGCCCTGACCAATCACGCCGCAGCCGTGGCCGGACTGGTGGTCGGCGGCCTGCTGGCCGCGCCGTTCGCCGGCTACATCACCAAGGTCATTCCGCAGCGGGCCCTGACCTATGGCGTCGGCGGATTGCTGCTGGTGCTGGCGGCCTATCAGGGCCTGCAGCTGGCGGACGTGTTCTAGGCCCTATTCGGCCGCTTCTAGGGCGGCCTCGCGGGCCGCGTTAAGTTCGGCCGCCTTGGCCTCGACCAGTTCGACGATCTCCTCGACCATTTTCTCGTTGTCGAGTTTGTGGGCCATCTTGCCGTTCAGATAGACCATGCCCGCGCCCTTGCCGCCGCCGGTGAAGCCGACGTCGGTGTAGAGGGCCTCGCCCGGGCCGTTGACGACGCAGCCGATGATCGACAGCGACATCGGGGTGGCGATATGGGCGAGCTTCTCTTCAAGGATGCCCACGGTCTCGATGACGTTGAAGCCCTGACGCGCGCAGGACGGGCAGGCGATGATGTTGACGCCCCGGTGGCGCAGGCCGAGCGATTTCAGGATGTCGAACCCGACCTTGATCTCCTCGACCGGGTCGGCCGCGAGGGAGACGCGGATGGTGTCGCCGATCCCGGCCCACAGCATATTGCCCATGCCGATGGCGGACTTGATCGTGCCCGAGCGCAGCGGTCCGGCCTCGGTGACGCCCAGATGCAGGGGGCAGTCGATGGCCTCGGCCAGCTGCTGATAGGCGGCGACGGTCAGGAAGGGGTCCGAGGCCTTCACCGATATCTTGAACGCGTGGAAGTCGTGGTCCTGCAGGATGCGGGCGTGGTTCAGGGCGCTCTCGACCATGGCCTCGGGGCAGGGTTCGCCGTATTTTTCCAGCAGTTCCTTTTCCAGCGAGCCGGCGTTGACGCCGATCCGCATGGAGCAGCCGTGGTCCTTGGCGGCCTGGATGACGTCGCGGACGCGGGACGCGTTGCCGATATTGCCCGGATTGATGCGCAGGCAGGCGGCGCCGGCCTCGGCGGCCTCGATGCCGCGTTTGTAGTGGAAGTGGATGTCGGCGACGAGCGGGACCTTCGCCTCGCGGGCGATGGTGCGGAAGGCGGCGGTCGACTCCTCGTCGGGGCAGGAGACGCGGACGATGTCGGCGCCGGCCTCTTCCAGCTCGCGGATCTGGCCGATCGTCGCACTGGCGTCCGAGGTCGGGGTGTTGGTCATCGACTGGACGCTGATCGGGGCGTCGCCGCCGACCGGCACATTGCCGACCATGATCTGGCGGGACTTCCGGCGCTCGATATGGCGCCAGGGACGGATATGGGAGTGGTCGCTCATGACGGGGTCAATATAGGCCCGCCGTGGAGACAAGGCCATGACGGGTTGGCCCGCTTTCCTTCTCCCCTTGCGGGAGAAGTGCGCGGGCTCAGCGTGCGCCGGCCAGGGTCTGCTGCCCGGTGGAGACCGTCTGGAGCACGGCCGCCTGCGTCTGCGCGGCGGCGCGGGCGGCAGCGGCCTGGGCGGCGAGGGCCTCGGCCTGCATCTGGGCGGCGGTCTGGCGGGCGAGGCCGGCGGCGCGGCTGTTCAGCTGGCTGAGCGGGGTCAGGACGCCGGTCAGGGCGCCGCCGTGTTCACCGTTCAGATAGACGTCGAAGGCCGTCGGGTCGGACACGTCGATGGTGGCGGCGACGTCGGCCGGGGCGCGCCAGGCTTCTCCGGCCGCCAACTGGCGGGCGAACAGGACGCGGCCGTCTGCGAGACGGACGACCAGGGCGCCGGTCTTGCGGGCCTGGAGTACGACCTGGGAGGCGGTGGCCGAGGCGCCGTAGATGGCGCCGCGCGGGTTGAAGGCGGCCTGGACCGGCGGAGCGCTGGCGGCCGTGGCGGCCGCCAAAGCGGCGGTGTCGGCCGGATCCACGCCCGTCAGCTGAGCCTCGAGGCCCGGGGTGATGTAGAGGACGGGCGTGGTCTGGTCGGCCGGCGCGGGTTGCGGCGCGCCGACGCGCAGGCCGTTCTGACCGGGGACGTCTCCAAGGCTCCAGCTTTCCGGAATCTCGGCGATGTCGGAGGGCTGGGGGGCGCGGATCAGGCTGACGCGCTGGAACACGTTCCAGCCGATGACGGCCAGGGCCAGCAGCGCGATGCCGCCGATGATGCGCGGCGAATAGCGGCGAACCTCTTCGAAGGCCACGCCGGTCGGAGCCTGAAGCGGGACCGAGCCGTCCGGCGTCTCGCGCTTGTAGCGTTCGACAGCCAGCTGTTCGTCGAGGCCCAGGGCGCCGGCATAGGCGCGCACATAGCCGATGGCGAAGACGCGCGACGGCAGGGCGGAGATGTTGTTTTCCTCGAGCGCGCGCAGGTAGCGTTCGTGCACACGGGTGTCGGCGGCCAGTTCGGCCAGCGACCTGCCGGACAGCTCGCGCGCCTTGCGCAGGCCGTCGCCCAGAGTCGCCGCGTCGGTGATGGAGGGCACAGGGTCCTTCCAGTCCGGATGAGCCCGAAACTCGTCGGGGACGTTCCCCGTATCCAGCGCCATTACGCTTTGCCCCACACTCGGCCCGACTGAGAACTCCAGCCGCGCCGTACTCGACCAGGGCCCGCTTACCACATTGCTGTGACGGTCCCCGCCTCCCCCCGGAGGCACACGTATATCGTCCTGTGGATAACCCATTTCGGCCGCCGGTTCAACGTCTTGTTAATCGTGAATCGATCCCGTTTCGGGACTGTTCACAGACCGACGTTCAACTTCCGGGCCAGACTTTCGATTTCGCTGCGGATCGATCCGGCCGAGGATCCGAGCAGGTTGTTCATGCCGCGCTTCGCCGCCGTCAGGTCGGTCGACAGGATCATCCGCTTGACCGGACCGACGCCGCCCGCCGGGGCCGAGAGGCGGGTGAAGCCGAGGCAGATCAGGGCGAAGGCCTCCAGAGGACGTCCGGCCAGCTCGCCGCAAACGGACACGGGCGTGCCGGTCTCGGTGCAGGCCTTCTGGATCGACTGCAGGGCGCGCAGGGCCGGGGGCGACAGGGCGTCGTAGCGGTCCGAGACCAGCGGATTGGTCCGGTCCGCAGCGTACATGTACTGGAACAGGTCGTTGGAGCCGATCGAGACGAAGTCGGTCATCGGCAACAGGGCGTCCAGGTGCCACAGCAGGCTGGGGCATTCGATCATCGCCCCGACGCGCAGCAGGGCCGGCAGGGGGCGACCGCGACGCCGCGCCCATTCGCATTCGACGTCGACCAGCTCCCGGGCGGCGCGGAACTCGTCGACCGTGGCGATCATCGGGAACATGACGCGCAGCTCACGTCCGGCCCCGGCGGCCAGCAGGGCGCGCAGCTGCAGACGCAGCAGGGATGGGCGGTCGAGACCCAGGCGGATGGCGCGCCGTCCGAGGGCGGGATTCTCCTCCCGCTCGGTGGTCTCCATATAGGGCAGGACCTTGTCGCCGCCGATGTCGAGGGTCCGGAAGGTGACCGGCCGGTCGCCCGCCGCGTCCAGCACCAGCTTGTAGAGGGCCGTCTGGGAGTTCAGGCGCGGCAGCTCCTCCGACACCATGAACTGGAACTCGGTGCGGAACAGGCCGATCCCCTCGGCGCCCGTCTCGTCCAGGTTCTCGAGGTCCACGGCCAGACCGGCGTTGGTCAGCAGGGTGATGCGGGTTCCGTCGGCGGTCACGGCCGGCACGTCGCGCAGCCTGGCGAACTCGGCCTGGCGCTGTTCGCGCAGCGCCATGCGCGACCGGACGGATTCCAGCATGTCCGGGCGGGGACGCAGATGGGCCTCGCCGGTCTCGCCGTCGACGATGACGAGGTCGCCCTCGCTGAGCCGGTCACGCACGCCCTGCAGGCGGCCGACGCAGGGAATTTGCAGGGCGCGGGCGACGATGGCGGCATGGCTGGCCGCCGAGCCTTCCTCGATCAGCAGGCCCTTCAGCTTGTGACGCGGATATTCCAGCAGGTCGGCGGGGCCGAGGTTCCGGGCCACCAGGATGGCGTCGTCGGGCAGTTCGCGCTGGCCCGGGTTCTCGCCGCCCAGCACCCGCAGCAGCCGGTTGGCCAGGTCCTCGAAGTCGTGCAGCCGCTCCTTGATGTAGGGGTCGCGGGCCTGGGCGAAGCGGGCGCGGTGTTCGTTGCGCACCCGGTCGACAGCGGCCTCGGCGGTCAGGCCGCCGCGCACCGCCTCCTCCAGCGACCGGTTCCAGCCCCGGTCGTCGGCGAACATCCGGTAGGTTTCCAGCACCTCGAACGACTGGCCGGCCAACTTGCCCTGACCGCCGTCGAGCAGGGCGTCGATGGACTTCTTGAGGACCGTCAGCCCCTCGCGCAGGCGGATTTCCTCGACCTGCTGGTTCTCGGCCAGCAGCCGCTCGGGCGGCAGGGGCGCCTCATGCAGGACGACGTGACCGAAGGCGATGCCCTCGGCGAACCTCTGGCCCTTGATGCGCTCGGGCCGATGCGGCGCGACCTCGATATCGCGCAGTTCGTCCTGGGCCAGCAGTTCGCCCGAGGCCACGGTCTCGGCCAGGACCATGGCGATGGTCTGGATGTCCTCGACCTCGTCGGGGTCATAGCGGCGCTCGGCCCGGTTCTGGACGACAAGCACGCCGATGGCCCGGCCGCCGCGCAGCAGGGGGGCGCCGAGGAAGGCGTGATAGGGATCTTCGCCCGTTTCCGGCCGATAGGCGAAGCTGGGGTGGCTCGGCGCGTCGGACAGGCTGATGGGATGGGCGAGGCGCGCGACCTCGCCGACCAGACCCTCGCCGGGCTTGAGCCGCGTGTTGTGCACGGCTTCGGGGTTCAGGCCCTGGGTGGCGAACAGCTCGAGCTCGCCCGAGGCGCGGCGCAGATAGATGGAGCAGACCTCGGCCACCATCGACTGGGCGATGGTGCGCACCACGACGTCCAGCCGGCCCTGGGCCGGGCCGCCGTCGGCCATCGCCTCACGGATCTGGCGCAGAAGGACGCGGGGTCCCCTGGTCATCGATCCGCCCGCTATGGCCATCCGGTCTCCGTGTTCGTCCCCGAGCCGGGGACGGGTTCAGCCGATACTATACAGCTTCCAGCCCATAGGCCGAATGCAGGGCGCGAACGGCCAGCTCGGCGTATGCGGCGTCGATCAGGACGCTGATCTTGATTTCCGAGGTCGAGATGGCCTGGAACTTCACGCCCTTGTCCGCCAGGGCCTTGAACATGGTCTGGGCGACACCCGCGTGACTGCGCATGCCGACGCCGACAACCGAGACCTTGGCCACGTCCTCGTCGACGCGGATTTCCTCGAAGCCGATCTCGGCCTTGGCGGCGCGCATCAGTTCGGCGGCGCGGGCGGCGTCGCGTCGGCCGGTGGTGAAGGTCAGGTTGACCGCCCCCTCGGTGCGGGCCTGGGACTGGACGATCATGTCAACATTGACGCTGGCGTCGGCCAGAAGGGTGAAGACGTCAGCCGGGGCGTCGACCCGGTCGGACAGGCCCAGCAGGGTGATACGGGCCTCGTCGCGGCTCATGGTCACGCCGGACACGATGCGTTTTTCCACGATTTCCTCCTCGTCGCAGATGAGTGTGCCGGACTTGGCGGGCAGCACGCCGTTTTCGTCGGGTTCGATGAAGCTGGACAGCACGCGCACCGGCACCTGCATCCCCATGGCCAGTTCGACCGACCGGGTCTGGAGCACCTTGGCGCCGAGCGACGCCATCTCCAGCATCTCCTCGTAGGAGACCTTCTCCAGCCGCCGGGCCTTCGATTCGATGCGCGGGTCGGTGGTGTAGACCCCGTCCACGTCCGTATAGATGTCGCAGGCGCAGCCCAGGGCGGCGGCCACGGCCACCGCCGAGGTGTCCGAGCCGCCCCGGCCCAGGGTGGTGATCCGGCCGGAGGGCGATACGCCCTGGAAGCCCGGGATGACCGCGATCTCTCCGGCGTCCAGCGCGGCGCCCAGGACCTCGCCGGGAACATCCACGATGCGGGCGCGGGCGTGATCCTCGTCGGTGATGATCGGGATCTGCCAGCCCATCCAGCTGCGGGCGTTGAAGCCCATGTTGCGCAGGGTGATGGCCAGAAGGCCCGAGGTCACCTGTTCGCCGGAGGCGACGACGACGTCGTATTCGTCGTCCGACAGGGGCAGGCCGGGCGCGGCCCCGCCGGCGCCGTCGGTCCAGGCCACCAGTTCATTGGTCTTGCCGGCCATGGCCGAGACCACGACGGCGACCGAATGGCCGGCCTTCACCTCTGCGGCGACGATGCGCGCGGCGCGGCGGATCCGCTCCAGGTCGCCCATGGAGGTGCCGCCGAATTTCATCACCAGTCGCGTGTTGGTCGGCCGCGTCATCGTGGCGTTGGTCCCCGTCTTGCCAGAAGGTCGCAAAAGGGGTTCACCCTTGCGCCCATGGCCGCTTCTACCGACCCGTCGCCGATGCGCAAACCCCAAACGGGGCAAGGTTTTTCCGATATCGCTGAAGGCGCAAGCATCGACCCCGCCGATGTGGCCCGGTTCTCGGCCCAGGCGGCCGAATGGTGGGACGCGAGCGGACCGTTCGCGCCCCTGCACAGGTTCAACCCGGCGCGCCTCGCCTTCATCCGCGACCGGGTCGCCGGGCGCTTCGGTCGCGACCCGAAGACGCGGGCGCCGTTCGAGGGTCTGAGCCTGATCGACATAGGCTGCGGCGGGGGGCTGATCGCTGAACCCATGCGGCGGATGGGGTTCGAGGTCATGGCCGTGGACGCCTCCTCCGAGAACATCGGCACGGCCCGGGCCCATGCGGCTGAACAGGGGCTCGACATCGCCTATCGCGCCGCGACAGTGGAGCAGGTGGAGGCCGAAGGCGCGGGGCCGTTCGATGTCGTCCTTGTGCTGGAGATCATCGAACACGTCGCCGATCCGGAGGCCTTCATCCGCGCCTGTTCGCGACTGATCGCGCCGGGCGGGATCATGGTGGTGGCGACCTTGAATCGCACCCTGAAGTCGCTGGCGCTCGGCAAGATCGCGGCGGAATACATCCTTCACTGGGTGCCGGAAGGGACGCATGACTGGCGTCAGTTCCTCAAGCCCGACGAGGTCCGGACCATGCTGTCCGGCGAGCCGTTGGCGGTGACCGGCCCGTTCGGCCTGAACTACTCGCTCCTCAGCGACCGCTGGAGCGAGAGCGCCGACGCCGACATCAACTTCATGATGCTGGCGACGCGGGACTGAAGCTTCACCTTACGGCGATTTCATCTAGCTGTCGGACTTGTAACGGGAGTGTGGCCGCGCGCGGTGGCAACGAGGAGCCATCGCAATGGAGCCTTCCCTGATGAAACGACTGCTGATTCTCGCCACCGTCTCCGCCGCCCTGATGACCTCGGGCTGCATCACCGTGATCGACGCAGACAGTGACGGCGGCAGCTGGCACGGCAACAATGCCCAGCCCTTCGACGCCGCCCGTGACGAGTGCGACGAACGCACCGAGAGCCGCGACGCCTTCCGCGCCTGTATGGCCGAGAAGGGCTGGACCCGCAGCTAGACCGCGCGGGTCATGTAGCGGGCGTCGGAACCGTAGCTGGCCAGTTTGGCCGCCATCTCCGGCGTCTCCCGCACGTCGAAGCCGTGTCCGCGCCAGAAGTCGACGGCGTCATTGACGGCGACCAGGGCGATCGTCGCCCAGCCGCCCGCCTTCGCCAGATCGACCACAGCGGCCACCGCCGGCTTCGACCAGCCCTGACCCCGGACTGCCGGGGTCAGGGCGAGGTCGTGCAGATAGAGGACGCCGGCATCGGTCGGGACGGCCTCGATCAGGGTGTTCAGCGCCGGCGCTGCGTCCCTCGTCCACGGATAGGCGACCAGATAGCCCTCCAGCCCGCCCGGCGTCTGCAGCACGAAACATCCCGCCGGGTTCAGGGCGAGCCGGTTGGCGAAGCAGGGCCGCCCCTCGAAATGGTCGGGAAAGCCGATGACGGCGATATCGGCGACCCGGTCCAGGTCGGCGGCCGTCATCGACCGCCAGCCTGCCCCGTCCAGGGTCAGCCCGGGCAGCGCGTGTTCAGGTCCGCCTTGCGATATTCCCATGCCATCGCCTGTTGCTGGTCGCCCATATGGCCCTCGATCCGGGCCTTCAGGACATCTCCGTCGCGTTCGTAGATGACGCGCTGGGGAAAGTCGTGGGCGGCGTTCTCGAACACGACGCGGGTTCCGCTCGCCTCGACGGCCGGAAAGACCACGGCCGGCGCGCCCCCGACGCCTGCGAAATAGGCGACGCCTGCGCCCGGCCCGCTCGGGGCAATGCGCGACAGTTCGAAGCTGGCCTGGCCGTTCTGAAGCGTCACGGCATGGCCGGCCATCAGGCCTCCGCGCGGATCGCTCCAGGTCTCGGACACCTCCCGGCCCTCGTCGCAGGCCAGCCAGTAGCCGCTCATCCACGACAGCTGGTCTGCGGTGACGGGGGTGGTCTGCATCATGCCTGCGGCGAACAGGGCGGTCAGGATGGTCATTCGGGCGTCCTCCAGGGGTCGCGTCGGGCGGCGACGAGCCAAGACCTAGGCCAGATGCGGCGGGCCGGGCTTGTAGGTTTGCGACGCGATGGCGCGGGCCAGTTCGACCTGTTCGCGCGCCCATTCGGTCGCCGTGCAGCCGAGAAAGCGACGGAAGTCCCGCGCCATCTGGGGCTGGTCGAAATAGCCGGCGCCCAGACCGGCTTCCAGCCAGCCGGACGATTCCTCGCCGGGCTCCAGGGCATGGTCGAACACCCGCCGGAACCGCATCACCGACCGCAGCATGCGCGGCGAAACCCCGACCCGGTCGAGGAAGCGGCGCTGGATCGCGCGCTGGTCGGCGGGCGTGCGATCGGGGGCGGGTTCGTCGTTCATTATCGTCTCGACCTCGGCGCGGACGAGCCGGTCGACGGTCCAGCCCTGTGCGAGGCGCAGGGCTTCCAGCCGGTCGGTCATGGCCCTGGCCTGGGCTTCGGGATCCCCGGCGGGCGGAGTGACGCCCTTTAACCGCTTGACCATGTCCAGCCGGCCGTCCGTCGCCGTGCTCAGCGGAACGCCCAGCCAGTCGCGGGCGCCGTCGGGATGGAAGCGGACGGCGACGAGCTCCACCTGCCCGACCGGGCGGATGGCGATGGGCCGGGTCATCTGGCCGGCGAACAGGGCCGGGGGCTGGAGACGCCAGACGCCGTCCGGCCCCTCCTCCTCATAGGGGGCGCCGATGTCGAGGATCAGCTCGGGACAGCCGTCGGGGGCGATCCGCTGGACGGTGTCGGACGGCTCGGGGTTGGCATAGGTCCAGACCACCTTGACCCAGGGGGCCAGGGCGGGCGGCGGCGGAAATTCGGCGTAGCGTTCTTCGGTATTCAAACGGCGATCCCCCATTCCCCTCATCGTGCACCCCGGCGAAGGCCGGGGTCCAGATGGAATGACGCGTTTCAGGGGGGGGGCGGTGCGTCGTCCAACGGGCCTGTATCCGTGATCCGGATCCCGGGCCGGAGTTTAGCCTCGGGCTGGCGTAGCCAGACCCGGGGGCCGGGATGCATGGAGGACAGGGACTTCAGTTCGCCTTGGCCGGATCGATCGGCGCTGGCGGCAGGGCGGCGCAGGGCACGCCGTCTTCCTTCAGCGCCCTGACCTCGGCGGGCGTGGCCTCGCCGTAGATTTCGCGCTTTTCGGCGGCGCCCTCGTGGATGGCGCGGGCCTCGCGGGCGAATGTGTCGCCGACGTAGTCGAAATTCTGCTCGACGTGGCTGCGCACCTCGCGGGCCGCCTGCATCATCATGGTCTGGACTTTGGCCGCCATGTCAGAATCAGGGCCGCGTTTCTTCGTGCCGGCGACGGCCGGGGCCATGATCTGTTTTGACACGGCGTGTGAGCCGCAGAACGGACATTCGACCAGGCCGCGCGCCGCCTGATCGTCATAGGCATCGGAGGACCCGAACCAGGCCTCGAACGGGTGGGGGTGATCGCAGACGAGGGCGTAGCGGATCATGGGTTTGCGACGATTGACCGGTAGCTGGAAGGGGCAGTGTTGGATTGAGGCGCGACTGTTGAACGCGGACGGCAAGATAGCGACGCTGAAATTCGGGGCGCACGCGGAGTTGCGGGTCAGGTTCGGATGACGGCGCCCTGGTTCGCCTCAGACGCCGCATAGGCCAGGGCCACATAGTCCCGAACGTGTTTAGCGTCTACATCGGTGATCGAGACAAGCTTGATGTGGCGGCGCCCCTTGCCCTTGCCTTCGAGCCGGTTGTGCGGGTCGGGCAGGCCGGCGCCCTCGCTGAACTCGATGGTGACGTGGTTGGTGTAGGAAAAGACGCCGCAGAAGCCCGCGCGGCCCGCAAACAGGATGCCGCCGTATTTGATCTCCTCGGCGATTGAAGGACCGGCCTGGCGCGCGACCTGGCGCAGGGCTTCGACCAGTTGAAAGCGCAGTTCATCATTGCGGCGGAGAGCTGAGAGCCAGTCGCTGACGGTTTGGGAGGCCATAAGGTCCAGTCCTTGAATAAGGGATTCAATCTGGCGCTCAGGGCGCCGCGAACTCCCGGTCGTGACGCAGGGCGGGGACCGAGGCGCGGGCCTTCTCGACCGCCGCGAAGTCCAGTTTTGCGTGCAGAATGCCGGATTCGTCGTGATCCAGTCTGGCGACGATTTCGCCCCAGGGGCCGACGACGGTCGACCGGCCCCAGGTCTTTCTGCCGTCCTCGTGCGTGCCGCCCTGGGCCGGGGCGAGGACGAAGGCGCCGGTCTCGATGGCGCGGGCGCGGAGCAGGGTCTCCCAGTGGGCCTCGCCCGTCGGGACGGTGAAGGCGGCGGGGACCGAGATCATGCAGGCGCCCGCCTTGGCCAGCTGGCGGAACAGGTGGGGGAAGCGGATGTCGTAGCAGACGGCCAGCCCCAGACGGCCCCAGGGCGTGTCGGCCACGGCCGCCCCGTCGCCGGGACGGATGGTCGAGCTCTCGCGATAGGTCTCGCCGTTCGGCAGGTCGACGTCGAAGACATGCAGCTTGTCATAACGGGCGACGATGCCGCCGTTGGCGTCGATCAGCAGGGAGCGATTGGCGGCCCGGTCGTCCCCCTCATGCTCCGACTTGACGATGGCCGAACCGATCAGGATCCATACGCCAAGCTCCGCCGCCAGATGGCGAAGGCCGACCACGACCGCGTCCTGCCGTTCGCTGACGATGGCCAGGCCGCGCCGGTCCCTGCGCTGTTCCAGAAGGTTCGACCCTTCGGGCGTCAGGATGAACTTCGCGCCCTCAGCCGCCGCCTGCCGGATCAGGGGCTCGACATGGGCCAGCGCCGCCGCCTGCGTCGCAGGCGTGCGGGTCTGGATCAGGGCGATGGGCAGGCTTGCTGACATTCAGGCCGCCAGAAGGGCGTCGAGCTGGCCGCGACGGTCCAGGGCGCTCATGTCGTCGGAGCCGCCGATGTGTTTTCCGTCGATGAAGATCTGCGGGAAGGTGGCCTTGCCGCCGGACTTCTGGATCATCTCGGCCTTCTTCTCCGGGTCGTTGGAGGCCACGATCTCGGTGAATTCGACGCCCTTGCGGGTCAGCAGGCCCATGGCCGCGATGCAGTAGGGGCAACCGGGTTTGGTGTAGAGGACGACGTCGGCCAATGTAGATCTCCGAAAGTTCAGTCTGATCGGCCGTGCACGGTGCAAAGGCCGTGCAGGTCGAACCGTTCGCCTATCTAGGCAGTTCCCGCGCGGTTCGCACCCTTGCGATGACGGCGAGGTCCACGGCGCGGGCTCCGGCGTCCAGAAGCGCCTTCGCACAGGCCTCGCCCGTGGCCCCGGTGGTCAGGACATCGTCGACCAGAAGGATGCGTCGCCCGCGCACCTGTCGCGCCCCGGATTCGCTGACGGCGAAGGCGGATTTCACATTGAGTTTGCGGCCTCTGAGGCTGCGGCCGCCCTGGGTTTGCGTGGCGCGGGCGCGGATCAGGGCGTCGGGCAGATAGTCGCGTTTCGCCGCCCGGGCCATCGGTCGGGCGATCTCGGCGGCCTGGTTGAAGCGCCGGGCCAGAAGCCGGGACGGATGGAGCGGCACGGGCACGACGGCGTCGCAATGCTCGACCAGGGGCGCGGCGGCGCGACCCAGCCAGCGGGCGAACAGGGTTGCGAACTGCTGCTGGTCGCCGTGCTTGAACTTCAGGATCAGGCCGCGCGAGGCCGTGTCGTAGACGCAGGCGGCGCGGGCGCGGGCGAAGGCGTAGGGCTGGGCGATGCAGGCGGCGCATCGGTCGGAGGCGAAGTCGCCGCCGTCGTATTCGAACGCGGCCCCGCAGCCGTCGCAGACCGGGTCTTCCAGAAAGATCACCCGGCTCCAGGCGTCGGCCGTCAGGCCTGCGGCGGCCGTGGCTTCGCGGCTGTCATAGGCCATGGGCGGCAGGATCAGATCGGCCAGACCACGCCCGAATGACGTCAGGCCGCGACCGATCCGCGACCGGCCGTCTTCCCAACGCTCGCCCCAGCCCCCATCCTGAACAGCCATGACCGAAACCGGCCCTCCCCTGATCTTCGATACCGCGCGGCGGACGGCCCGGCTGGCGCGGTCGGAGCGTCGGTTCGTCGACGCCGACTTCCTGCACCGCCGCGCCGCCGAGAACGCCGTTCTCAGCCTGGAGGCGACCTTGCGGGAGTTTCCGGTCGCCGTCGACCTGTCGGCGCATCCGGGCCCGTTCGCCGAGGCCCTGGCCGACAGCGATGCGGCCGGCCGGGTCGGGACGCCGCGCGCGGTCGGGGACCGGGCGGAGCGCGCCGGGCCGGGCGCGAAGACCCTGGAAATCGAGGCGGGATCGGCCGATCTGATCGTCTCCCTGATGACGCTGCACTGGGCCAATGACCTGCCGGGCGCGTTGAGCCAGATCCGGCGGGCGCTGAAGCCGGACGGCCTGTTCCTCGGGACCCTGCTGGGCGCGGGGACGCTGAAGGAGCTGCGCGGGGTCCTGACCGAGGCAGAGCTGGCCGAGCGCGGCGGGGCCCAGGCGCGGGTTTCGCCCTTCGCCGACGGATTCGACGGCGCGGGGCTTTTGCAGCGCGCGGGGTTCGCCCTGCCGGTGGCGGACGTGGACCGGCTGACGGTGCGCTATCCGGACCTGTTCGCCCTGATCCGCGACCTGCGCGCCATGGGCGAGACCAATGTGCTGGCGGGGACGATCCGGCCCCTGACGCGACCCATCATCGCGCGCGCGGCGGCCCTGTATTCACAGCGCTATGGCGAGGCGGACGGCCGCATTCCGGCGACCTTCGAGATCGTCAATCTGGCCGGCTGGGCGCCGCACGAGAGCCAGCCGAAACCGCTGCCGCGCGGTTCGGCCAGGGTCCGGCTCGCCGACGCCCTGGGAGTCGTCGAGCACGGACGGCGGGACAACTAGAGGGGGGCGGCCTCGACCAGCACCTCGGTGCGGCGGCGCAGGGGTTCGGCCACGCCCGAGGCGGTCGTCGCCCCCTGATCGCCTGCTGCGGTCAGTTCGAAGGCCGGCGTCGGCCACCCGGCGGCCGTCAGGGCCTCGGCCACGGCCAGGGCGCGCTGTTCGGACAGGGCCTGATTGGCGTCCGCACTGCCCGTTGACGAGGAAAGGCCCAGCACGCGGACCGCATTGATCCGGCAGCCCTGAAGCTGGGTGGCGGTCAGGCCGATGGCTGTTCGCGCCGCGTCGGTGAGGGTCGCCTGATCCTCGGCGAAATAGATGTCGAACCGCTTGGCGGCGCAGGCCGAGGGCTCGGTCACCAGCTCGTCCCGGCTCGGCGTCCGCATGGTCGAACAGCCCGCCAGCGCCACGGCGGCCACGCCAGCCGCCAGAATCGTCGATCGCATCGTCATTCGCCGCCTCCCTGAATTCTTCAAATTCGTCATGACAAGGGCGGCCCGTCGGGTGACGAGCCGCCCTGAAAAACCTTGCGGTTCAGCCTCTTAGTAGCGGCGCTGACCGTTTTCCCAGTAGCACTCGTCCTGGCGGTTGTCGTAGCAGTAGTAGTAATTTCCGCGGTTATCGCGGTAGCGCTGCTGGGCGTTGCGGTCGGCTTGCGAGCCGCGGACAGCGCCGACGGCGCCGCCGGCGAGGCCGCCGATGAGAGCGCCGGTCGCGGCGTTACCCGAGCCGACGTTGTTGCCGATGATGGCGCCGGCGACAGCGCCGAGGCCGGCGCCGATGGCGCCTTGGCGGACGGTCTGGTTGGAGCCGCTGCCGTAAGGGTCGCTGGCGCAGGCCGTAGCCAGCAGGCCGGCGGCCCCGATCGCGATAATCGCCTTGTTCATGGGATGGTCCTTCATTCCTGATGTTCGCCCCGAAAGCGAGAACGCTGGATTATGGCAGAGGTTCCGCGCCTATGCTCCCGGTTAACGATGTCATATGACTGTCGAAGCGGGCGCGCGAGGGGCGTGGTCCGCGAAACGGCAGTCCGAGGGGAGTTACCATGCGTTTTCCTGAACCGGTCCGGAATGCGGACGATCACGCCAGTCCTGTGTGGGCCCGCTCGAAGCGTCGCTCGGGCGGCGGGGGAGGCGGCTTCGTCGGTCTGATCGTGACCCTGCTGGCCTTGTTCGGCGTGCTGACCGCAGTGCTGGGCATCAAGGAACAGTCGCTGGCCCAGGGCGGGGCGATGATGGACGGCTGGATCACCGCCGGCGTCAATCAGGGCAAGAAATTGATCGGCCAGGCCCCGGAAGCCGCCGAGGCCGCCGCTGACAAGGCCGGAGACGCCGCCGAGAAGACCGGTGACGCCCTGGAAGCCGGCGCCGCCACCACGGCCGAGACGCTCAAGACACAATAGTGAAGCTTCGCCGGAACGCCCGGCAAGACGGCGCGTTCGGGGCAAATGACCGAAACGACCCTGCCTGACGTCGAGACCTCGACGCCCGACGACTCGACCACAGCGCCGGGCGCCGAACCACGCACGCTGACGACCCATGTCGCGATCCACCGCGTCGTGGTGCTGGTCAATCCGCTGTCGGGCTCGGTCGGTCCGCGCGCGGCGTCCGAGGTCGAGGCGATCCTGGCCGAGTATCCGTGCGACGCAGAGGTCGTCGAACTGGTCGGCGACACCATGGACGCCCAGATCAATACGGCCCTGGCCTCCACGCCGGACGTGCTGTTCGTCCTGGCCGGCGACGGCACGGCGCGCGCCGCCGCGTCAAAGGCCGGGCCCAGGGGGCCGCTGGTCGCCCCCCTGCCGGGCGGGACGATGAATATGCTGCCCAAGGCGCTATACGGCACGACGGACTGGAAGGTCGCCCTGCGAAACGCCCTTGAACACGGCCAGCCCCAGTGTGTGTCGGGCGGCTCGGTCGAGGGTCAGGCCTTCTATTGCGCGGGCATATTCGGCTCACCCGCCCTGTGGGCCCCGGCGCGGGAGGCAATGCGAACCGGCAAGCTGAGCCTGGCCTGGACCTATGGCCGGCGTGCGCTGCGGCGGGCCTTCTCCGGCAAGATCCGGGTCGAGCTGGACGGCGGCAAGGCGCGCAAGAGCGAGGCCCTGGTCCTGATCAGTCCGATGATCTCCACGGCCATGGACGAACCGGTGGGGCTGGAAGCCGCCGCAATGAATCCCGCCGACGCGGCCCAGGCCTTCCGCCTGGCGGCCACGGCCCTGTTCAGCGACTGGCGACAGGATCCGTCGGTCATGACCCAGCCGGCCAGACGCATCCGGATCAAGGCCCGGTCGCGCATCCCGGCGGTGCTGGACGGGGAGCCGACGCTGTTGCCCCACGACACGACGGTGACCTTCATCGCCAAGGCCTTCAACGCCCTGGTTCCCGAGCCGCCCGCTCCCGAGCCCGCGTCGGCCGAGGGCGCGGTCTGAACATGGGTCGCGTCCTCCAGTTCTCTGACATCCACTTCGGCGTGGAGCACAAGCACGCCTGCGCCGCCGCGCTCGACTACGCCCACGCTGCGCCCAGCGACCTGATCCTGATCACCGGCGATATCACCCAGAAGGGCTATCCGGACGAGTTTTCGGCCGCCGGGGCCTGGATCAAGGCCATGCCGAGGCCGCGCTTCGTCATCGTCGGCAATCACGACGTGCCCTACTGGGACGTGGCGGCGCGGCTGTTCTGGCCGTGGAAGGCCTTCGAAACGGCGACCGGCCACCCCGCCCACGACGGGGAGTTCGTTTCCGATACGGTCATGGTGCGTGGCGTGACCACGGCCCGCGGGTGGCAGGCGCGAGCCAACTGGTCAAAGGGGGTCATCGACCTGGACCAGACCCGACGCGCGGCGGAGGCCCTGCGCGCCGCCCCGGTCGGAGCGCTGCGCATCCTGGCCTGTCACCACCCGTTGATCGAGATGATCGGCACGCCGATGACCGGCGACGTCAAGCGGGGCGATGCGGCTGCGGAAATCTTCGCCGAAGCCGGGGTCGACCTGATCACCACGGGCCATGTGCATGTCCCCTTCGCCCTGCCGATCGATCTGTCGGACCGCTGTTCCTACGCCATCGGCTGCGGGACCCTGTCGCATCGCGAGCGGGGCACGCCGCCCAGCTTCAACGAGATCGTCTGGGACAAACACCAGATCACCATCAACGCCATCGCCTGGACCGGCGAGCGGTTTGAATGCGGCCAGTCCTGGAAGCTTCCGCGCCGTCAGGACACGCGGCATGCCGAGACGGCGCCCGATCCGGCCGTGCCGGGGGTGAAGGAAAAGGCGGCGGTCTGAGGTAAGGCAGGGCGACCGGCCTCACCGCGCCTCGCCCTGGCCGGTACGCGATTGGTGCCCGAGGAAGACTTCCACCGCCGGATGGGCGACGGCGAAGCGTCGCAGGCGATCCGCCGACCGCTCGGCGGCGGCGCGTGAGGTTCCGAGCACAGGCTGGGGCATGCCGTCCTCCCAGCCCAGGCGCGTGCTGACCGCGTCGCCGACCACAAGCTTCGGCCCATCGACCGCATTGACCAGATAGGCGGTGGAGCCCGCCGAATGGCCGGGAACGCTGAGGGCCCAGACCGAGCCGTCGCCGAACACGTCGAGCACGCCGTCGAAGACGCCGTTCGGGTCGGGCTGAAAGCCCCATTCCCGCAGAGGGGCGTAACCCTGAAGGATGGCGTCGGCCGGGCTGCCGAGCAGAAGGTTGATCCGGCTGCGCTCCTGCGCCTCGCCCGGGCCGAGATAGACCGGCGTCGCGAGGGGCAGGTCGATCAGTCCGCCGATATGGTCGAAATGCAGATGGGTCAGGAAGACGGCGTCGGGCGTGACCTGGCCCGCCAACCATTGCCCCGTCGTGCGGTCGATCCGGACGTTGAGATCGCGCAGCCCGCGCCGCATGACCCAGTTCAGTCGGTCTTCGAGCGCGGCCGAGACTCCCGCGTCGATCAGGACCCGCCCAAAGCGGGGATGATCAATGACGTAGGCGTAGATGGTCACCTCTTCGTCCCCCTTGGGCACGTCGGCCGTGCGGGGGTCGTCGCGGTCGATGAAGGCGCCGCGTCCGCCGGTCCAGTGTGCGAATGCGAGGCGCTGGAAGGTCGCCACCCCCGGGCGCTCCAGACTGGCCTCCATGTCCGAGGTCGCCGCTGGAACACCGAGGTCGGCGACGGTCACAGTATGACGGGTCGTCGGGGTCGCGCAGGCCGAAACGGCGAGGGCGAGCCCCAATCCGGCGAGCAGGGACTGGATTGAGCGCGACATGGCGTATCCTCGATTGCATCCGGTGACATATCGAAATACATAAAAATATAACTGTCAATCAGCCAATCTGTGACGCGCTTCATGGCCCTGATCCTTGAGTTCCCGCCGCCCGCTCCGACCGAACCTCCGGCCTTCGGTCGTATCCGGCGGTTGAGCCGGCCGCTGGAGTGGCTGTTCGCCGTCCTGTTCGGTCTGGGCGCGATCCTGCTCGCCGTCGCGGTCGTCGCCGTTCTCGCCTATGCCGGAACCCGGCTTCAGGTCCGGCCCGGCGGCATGCAGATATTCATCGAGGCCCAAGCTCCTGCCTTGTACCCCGGCTGGACGACCGTGGGCAGTCTGCCGGTCATCCAGAAGCTGGCGCTCGCGACCTCCGCCGGCCTGATGATGGTCCCGGCCCTGGCGGTGCTGTGGCAACTCCGAAGACTGTTCCGCCTCTATGGGGCGGGCATCGTCCTGGAGCCCGCGAACGCCCGCTGTATGACGACAATCGCGCTGTGGCTGATCGCCTATGCGGTGGCCCCGACGCTCGGCCATGTCGTGGTGACCCTGGCCGGCTTCGACGACAAGGGCTGGCTGAGGATGGACAGCCTCAAGGCCCTGGGTCTCGGCCTGATCCTGTTCGTCGTCGCCCGGGTCATGGCCTGGGCGGCCGAGGTCCACGACGACGCCTCGCGGTTCGTCTGATGCCCATCGTCGTCCGCCTCGATGTGATCATGGCCCGGCGCAAGGTGCGCTCCAACGCACTGGCGAGGGCCATCGGGATATCCGAGACCAATCTGTCGCTTCTCAAGTCCGGCAAGGTGCGGGGCGTGCGGTTCGCGACCCTTGACGCCATCTGCCGTTACCTGGACTGCGCGCCGGCTGACATCCTCGAATATGCGCCGGACGCCGGAACGGATGAGGACGCCGGCGAGCGACGCGCATCGTCAATCTAGAGAGCGCCGGCCGCCCGCGCGATGCGCCGACCCAAAGAAAAAGCCGCGACCCGAGGGCCGCGGCTCTTGCCTGTGGCGCCGACCGAAGCCGGCTATATGCGCGTGCCGCGTCCCCTGAGTCCGCCCGCGACCAGCGAGATGACGAACAGGATGATGGCGATGACGGCGACAAACTTGGCGATTTCGAACGAGAAGTTGGCGATGCCGCCGAAGCCGAGAACGGCGGCGACGAGCGCGACAACCAGGAAAATGATGGCCCAGCGAAGCATGGACGACCCTCCGTGAAAGGGGTTGATGACAGGCGCCGCCCAACCTCGACGCCGCCTGTCTGATCAACGTCCCGAAGGCGTCACCGTTCCGTCTATCGACGATATCCCCGACCGTGGGGCTTTTCGGCAAAAGCCGCCGCCACCATGGTCGCCAGCGCCGGGTTACGCAGGAAGATCCAGCCGCCGGCCAGGGCCGCGACCGTTCCGAGGATCGGCCGCTGGCGGAACAGGGCGAAGGCGCGATGGCCCAGACCCAGATCTTCGTCCGCATAGTCGTCCGCGTCGTCCGTCGCGCCCGAGGCGTTCAAAAAGACCAGGGCGACGATGATCGCGACCAGGGCGAAGAAGCCGGCCGTGATGGCGGCGGCTCCGAGCGGCGGCAGGACCAGCGCGAGCGAGAAATAGAGGGTCGCGCCGAGGGCGACGATCACCACGAAGGCGCAGGCGGCGACCACCACGGCCGCCGTCAGTTTCTTGACCAGCCCCTTGCCGATCATCAGCGACGACGGCCCGCGAGCAGCAGACCCAGAACGACGCCGACGCCGAGGGCGATGGCGGTCGACTGGACCGGACGTTCCTGGACCCGCTCGGTGATGTAGCGCTGGGCTTCATCGAACCGCTCGGAGGCGTCGTCATAATATTCACGGCCGCGCACGCGGGCCTGATCATAGTAGCCGCGCGCCTGATCGCGCATTTCGTCGGCGCGCTCGCGGATGCGGGCGTCGGCCTCGGCGGCCTTTTCGCGCAGGCGGGCCTCGGTCTCGGCCGCCTTGGCCTTCAGCCGTGCGGTTTCCTCGCGGGCCCCGATCTTCAGGTCCTCCTTGAGGGTGTTCAGGTCGTTCTTGATGTCTTCACGTGCCTTCGAGGTCGCCATGATGCCGCGCTCCGTTTTGTCAGCTTTGCCGTAGATACAGGCCTAGTCGGCTCAACGCCATATTGCCGTGGCGGTTCCTTTGCGGTGCAGCAAAGGCGGAACGGCGAGGGCCTGGCAATCAGGGCCCGGGACTTGGTCGCAGTCACCCTGTCAGTGACCTAGGCCCTACTCACCAGGCCCCAAGCCCTTTAAACCTCCCGCCATGACCTCCTACCTCTTCGCCCCCGCCCCGACCGTATCCCTGCCCATCGTCGGCGACGACCGGCGTTTCCCGGTGCGGCGCATCCTCTGCGTGGGCCAGAACTATGCGGCTCATGCGCGCGAAATGGGCAACGACCCGACGCGCCAGGCGCCCTTTTTCTTCTCCAAGCCCGCCGACGCCATCGTCACGGACGGCGGCGACCCGGCCTATCCGTCGGCGACGTCGAACCTGCACTACGAGGTCGAACTGGTCGCGGCCATTGGTGAAGGCGGGACGATCGCGGGCTGGGCCGTCGGCGTCGATCTGACGCGGCGCGATCTTCAGGCGAAGGCCAAGGAAAAGGGCCGGCCGTGGGACGCGGCCAAGGGGTTCGACCAGTCTGCGCCCTGCGGCCCGCTGACGCTCGGCGCCCTGCCGGACGCGGCGGCGGCCATCGCCCTGACCGTCAACGGGGAGACCAAACAGACGTCGACCCTGGCGGAGTTGATCTGGAACCCGGCCGAGATCGTCGAGAAGGCGGGTGAACTGTGGGCCTTGCAGCCCGGCGACCTGATCTTCACCGGTACGCCCGAGGGCGTCGGCCCGCTGGTGGCGGGCGATGTCGTCGAAGCGACCATCGCGGGTCTCGAAACCCTGAGGTTCACGGTTCAGGAAGGCGCGGCCAAATGATCCTGCACGGCTATTTCCGCTCCAGCGCGGCCTATCGCACGCGGATCGCCCTCAATCTGAAGGGCGTCGCCTATGAACAGCATGACATCGACCTGCGGACCGGGGCCCAGCGGTCGGAGGCCTTCCTCAAGCTGAACCCCCAGGGGCTGGTGCCGGCGCTCGAAGTTGACGGCGTGGTCATCACCCAGTCGACGGCCATTCTGGAGTGGCTGGACGAAACCTGTCCGGAGCCGGCGCTGATGCCGGCCGACGCCATCGGCCGGGCGCAGGTGAGGGGGATGATCGGGCTGATCGCCTCCGACATCCATCCGCTGAACAATCTTAGGGTCCTGACCGCCTTGCGCGAAACCTTCGGCGCCGATCAGGCGACTATCGACGCCTGGGCCGGGCGCTGGATGGTCCCGGGGTTCGAGGCGCTGACGGCGCTGACGGCGAAACAGGGGAGCGGCTGGCTGCACGGAGACGCGCCGACGCTCGCCGACTGCTATCTGGTCCCGCAGCTCTATTCGGCGCGACGATTCAACGTGGACCTCAAACCGTTCCCGGCGCTGACGGCGATCGAGGATCGGGCGCTGGCCCACCCCGCCTTCGCCGCCGCACATCCGGATCTGCAACCCGGCGCCGACTGACCGATTCACGTTCCGCCGGTAAGGAACCGGTAGGGTCTCCCTCAGCATCGCTTAAGCATTGCCGGTGCAGAATGGCCGGGTGAAATCAGGCGTTTCCCCTTCCCCGGCCGCGAAGCTGGCCCTCGCGGTCGTGACCGAGCCTGAGCGCGCGCTCCCCGTTCCCGTCGGCGCGCGCGAAGAAGCGATGCGCACCCTGTTGCAGACGGCCGCGGACGCGGGCGTCTCCCTGATCGCCACCCGCCCGAACGGCGACGGCGAGCGGCTGCTGGGACAGGCCTGGCCCTTCCCGTCGCCCTTCTCGGTGTCCGTGCGCACTGTGTCGCTGTCCGAAGGTCTGGACCGGGTCGAGGCCCGCGCCCGTCGTTCGCTGGAGCGGATGGGCCTGCCGCGCGGCGACGTCCTGCTGGCCTCCGGCGCCTCCGATCTGGCCGGGGCCGAGGGCCGCGCCCTGTGGGACCGGATGCAGGCGCTCAAGGATCGCGGCCTCTACAAACGCATCGGCTTCATGGCGACGATGGAGGACGGGCCGACGCTTCTGGCGCGACGCTTCCAGCCGGACGTCGTGCAGATGCCCTGCAATATTCTAGACCAGCGTCCGGTGACCGAGGGGACCCTCAGCGAACTCGCCGGTCTGGGCGTCGACGTCCATGTCTCATCGGTGTTCGCCCGGGGCCTGCTGTTCACCAACCAGGAAAACCTGCCGCCGCATCTGGCCGGCCACGGCGTCGCCCTGTCGCGGACCCGGCGTCGTCTGGCCGAGGCGCGGATCGATCCGATGCAGGCGGCGCTCGCCTTCTGCCTCGGCCTGCCGCCCGCCGCCGCCGTCGTCGCCAGCGTCGCCTCGGCCGCCGAACTGCGCGCGGTCCTGGCCGCCGCCCACGCCCCTCGTCCCGATCTGGACTGGGACGCCCTGGCCTTCCAGGAGCCTGCCGCGCTGAGCGTGGGATACCGGCAGCGGGTCGCCGCCTGATCCTCCCCTGTCGGGGGAGGGGGACCACGAAGCGGAGCGGAGTGACGGAGGGGGCTCGACCCAATCTCTGAATTCGCGGACCGCCCCCTCCACCCCAGCGCAGGCGCGCTGCGGTCCCCCTCCCCCGACGAGGGAGGAATAGCTTGAGCCGACGCCGACGATCCGTCACCCTGACGGCACGTCATGAACGCCCCTCTCTCCCATCCGCCGAAGACCGATGCGACCGCCCCTGACCAAGGCGCCGTCACGCCCTTCATGGCCCAGTATCTGGCCGCCAAGGCGTCGCAGCCGGATGCGATCCTGTTCTTCCGCATGGGCGATTTCTACGAGCTGTTCTTCAAGGACGCGGAGGTCACGGCCGCCGCCATCGGCCTGACCCTGACCAGGCGGGGCAAGCATCTGGGCGAGGACATCGCCATGTGCGGCATGCCCCACCATGCGGCCGAGGGCTATATCGCCCGGCTGATCCGCCAGGGGTTCCGCGTCGCCATCTGCGAACAGATGGAGGACCCGGCCGAGGCCCGGAAACGCGGCTCCAAATCCATCGTCCGGCGCGACATCGTGCGGGTGGTGACGCCCGGCACCCTGACCGAGGATTCGTTGCTCGATGCGCGCGGCGCCAACCGGCTGGCCGCCGTGGCGATCCGCAAGGGCCGCGCGGCCGTGGCGGTGGTCGAACTGTCGGCCGGGGCTGTGGACTGCGTCGCCTGCGACATCGCTGATCTGGGCGCGACCCTGGCGGCGTTCCGGCCCAGCGAGGTGCTGGTCACCGACAAACTCTACTCCGATCCCGAGCTGAAGGGGGCGCTGGACGGTTCCGGCGGAGTGGTTCAGGCGCTGGCGTCTGCGGTCGCGGATCCTGTGGCGGCCGGCGGCCGGGTGGCGCGGCTCTACGGCGTCGCCTCTCTGGACGGGTTCGGGGCGTTCGAGGAGGCGGAGGTCTCCGCGCTCGGGCTGATCGCCGCCTATCTGGAGACCACCCAGGCGGGCAAGGTCCCGGCCCTGGCGCCGCCGCGCCGTTCGGGCGAGACGGGCTTCCTCGCCATCGACCCGGCGACGCGGCTGTCGCTGGAAATCGACCGGACGCAGAGGGGCGAGCGCGAGGGATCGCTGCTGGCCTGCATCGACCGGACCGTGACGTCGGGCGGAGCGCGGGCCCTGGCCGAGCGGATCGCCCGGCCGCTGCGGAATCCGGTTGAGATCAATCATGGACTCGACGCGGTCGAATGGCTGCTGGAGCGTCGCTCGCTTCGGCGGGATCTGCGCGACGGGCTGAAGGCGTCGGCCGATGTGGCGCGTGCCGTCTCGCGACTGGCGCTCGGGCGCGGCGGGCCGCGCGATCTCGCCGGTATCCGCGCCGGCCTGACCATCGCCGAGGCGCTCGCGGGCCTGTTCACCGTCTCGCCCGATCCGCTGACCGGGCCGCCCCAGCGGATCGTCGGCTGTCTCGACCGGCTGACCCTGTCGCCCGATCTCGCGCGGCTGATGCTCGATCTGGCCGAAGGTCTGGCCGAGGAGCCGCCGCATCTGGCGCGCGACGGCGGCTTCGTGAAGCCGGGCTTCCGACCTGAGCTCGATGCGGCCCGGACCCTGCGCGACGACAGCCGCCGGGTTGTCGCTGATCTGGAAGCCCGCGCGGTGGCCGACAGCGGCGTGCCGTTCAAGATCAAGCACAATGCCGTGCTCGGCTATTTCCTCGAGACCACGGCCAAACACGCCGAGCCTCTGTTCCGCGCGGGACCGGAAAGTCCCTTCATCCACCGCCAGACCCTGGCGGCGCAGGTGCGGTTCACGACGGTCGAACTGTCGGAGCTGGACGCGAAGATCAGCCAGGCCGGCCACCGGGCGCTCGCCATGGAGGGCGAGACCTTCGAGCTGTGGCGCCAGACGGTGCAGGCGTTGGCCATGCCCTTGCAGGCTGTGGCCGATGCGCTGGCGGAACTCGACGCCACGGCGGCCTTGGCCGAATGGGCCGAGGAGGTCGGGGCGGTGCGGCCGGTGGTCGACGATTCGAAGGTTTTCGCCGTCGAAGGCGGGCGCCATCCGGTCGTCGAGGCGGCGGTCAAGCGAGCGGGGGATCCCTTCACGCCCAACGACTGCAAGCTCGACGGCGACGGCGTCGGTTGCGCCCGCCTCAGCATCGTCACGGGGCCGAACATGGCCGGCAAGTCGACCTTCCTGCGCCAGAACGCCTTGCTGGTGGTGCTGGCGCAAGGCGGATGTTTCGTGCCCGCGAAGGCGATGCGGCTCGGCGTCGTGGACCGGCTGTTCTCTCGCGTCGGCGCCGGGGACGATCTGGCGCGCGGCCGCTCCACCTTCATGATGGAGATGGTCGAGACCGCCGCCATCCTGACCCAGGCGACGCCGCAGAGCTTCATCGTGCTGGACGAGATCGGGCGCGGCACCGCGACCTATGACGGCCTGGCCATCGCTTGGGCCTGCGCCGAGGCCTTGCATAATGTGAACAAGGCCCGGACGCTTTTCGCCACCCACTATCACGAGCTGGCGCGGCTGGAGGAGCGGCTGGACCACGTCTGCAACCTGTCCATGCGGGCACGGGAGTGGAACGGCGAACTGGTCTTCCTGCACGAGGCGGCGCCCGGGGCGGCGGATCGGTCCTATGGCGTCCAGGTGGCCAAGCTGGCAGGCGTGCCTCCGGCCGTGGTCGCCCGCGCGCGGGCCGTGCTGGACCGTCTGGAGACGGAAAAGGCGGCGCACGGGAGGCTGGACGACCTGCCGCTGTTCGCCATGGCCGAACCGCCCCCTCCGCAGATGAAATCCGCGATCGATGAGGCGGTGGCGGCGCTGGATCCGGACGCCCTGAGCCCGCGCGAGGCGCTGGAGGCGCTTTATCGGCTGAAGGGTCTGGCGAAGTGACCCGCTCACTTCCTTTCGTCATCATCCGGCAAGCCGCTCTTGCGGCGCAGACCGGGGGACGCTTCGTCATCCTTCGGCCGATCGAAGATCGGACCGGGGGAGGCGCCGAAGGCGATCTGTTCAGCCACGATGTCTCCGCGGTCGGCGTGCGTGACAGGTTCGCGCTCGCGCGCGCCGCTACGTCCCCCGGTCTCGCTGCGCTCGCCGGAGGATGACGAAAGTGGGTGAAGCCCTCGACGCCCGCCTCGACGCCATCGTCTCCGGCCCGGGTGTCCGGCCCGCCGTCGCCGCCGTCCTGAAGTCCCATTACGACGCGGCGCGCGAGAAGATCGGCGCCAAACTGGCCAACGGCCTGCCGGGGGTGGAGGTCGCGCGGCTGTATTCGGCGGCCGCCGACGAACTGCTGACGGCCCTGTGGCGGTTCACGACCGAGACCCTCTACCCGTCGCACAATCCGACCGAGGCGGAGAAGCTCAGCCTGATCGCGGTCGGCGGCTACGGCCGGGGCGTGCTGGCGCCGTTTTCGGACCTGGACCTGGTCTTCTTGCGGCCGTGGAAGACCACGGCGAGGACCGAGACGGTCGCAGAGTTCATGCTCTACGTCCTGTGGGACCTGGGGCTGAAGGTCGGGTCCTCGGCGCGGTCGGTGGACGAGGCTTTGAGCCTGGCCCGGTCCGACATGACGATCCGCACGGCCCTGCTGGAGGCGCGGCCTCTGGCGGGCGACGACACGCTGACCGAGGACTTCCTCTGGCGCTTCCGGGGCATGGTGACCAATGCCGATCCGCGCCCCTTCATCGCCGCCAAGATGGAGGAACGCGACAGCCGCCACTCCAGGACCGGCGCGGTCCGCTATCGCGTCGAGCCGAACATCAAGGACGGCAAGGGCGGTCTGCGCGACCTCAACACCCTGTTCTGGATCGCCCGGTCGCTGGCGCCCGACAGCCCGCTCGGCGCGCGGGTGCTGGACGAACTGCTGACGCCGCGCGAGCGCCGGACCTTCGAGGAAGCGTTCGACTTCCTGTGGCGGGTGCGGGCGCATCTGCATCTGGCGGCGGGTCGGGCCGAGGAGAAGCTGACCTTCGACCTCCAGCCCGAGGTGGCGCGCCGCATGGGCTGGCGCGGCCGGGGCGACGAACCGGCGGTCGAGCGGTTCATGCGCCGGTACTTCCTTGTCGCCCGCGACGTCGGCGCCCTGACCCGGGCCATGAGCGCGACGCTCGAAGCCCGCCAGCAGAAGAAGACGATGAGCCTGTCGCGGCTGATCCCGGGACGGAAGCGGAACCTGGGCGTCGAGGGTTTCATCGAGGACGGAGGGCGGCTGTCGGTGACAGGACCCGAGGTGTTCGCCGAGGACCCGGTCAAGCTTCTGAGCCTGTTCGTCTGCGCCGACCAGCACGACCTCGACGTCCATCCGCACGCCTTCTCGGCCGTGACCCGGTCGCTGGCGCTTGTGACCCCGAAGCTCCGGCGCGATCCGCGCGCGACGGCGGCCTTGCTGCATGTGCTGGCGCACGGGCAGAGGCCCTATCGCGTCCTGACCATCATGAACGAGGCGGGTCTGCTGGGCCGGTTCCTGCCGGAATGGGGCCGGATCGTCGGCCAGACCCAGTTCAACATGTACCACGCCTATACGGTCGACGAGCACACGCTCCAGGCCATCGGCATCATCAACGACATCCAGCGCGGCAAGCTCAAGGACGACCATCCGCTGGCCACCGAGGTGATCCACCTGATCGCCGATCCGGAGGCCCTGATGCTGGCCATGCTGCTGCACGACGTGGGCAAGGGCGGGGAACGGGGGCAGCTGGAGGACGGCGCCATCGCCGCGCGCCGGGCCTGCGAGCGGCTGGGCGTCGATCCCCGGCGGATCGAGATCGTGGTCTGGCTGGTGCGGCATCACCTGGCCCTGTCGGACTATGCCCAGAAGCGGGACATCTCTGACCCCGCGACGGTCCAGGCCTTCGCCGAGATCGTCGGCGACCCCGAGCGGTTGCGCATGCTGCTGGTCCTCACGGTGGCCGATATCCGGGCCGTGGGGCCGGGGGTCTGGAACAGCTGGAAGGGGCAGCTGATGCGCAGCCTCTACGCCGCCGTCGAGGCTCTGTTCCGGGGCGAGGATATCCAGACCGCCGATCCGCTGGCCCGACACGCTGATCTCGTCGCGCGAGCGCTCGAGGGCGGGGCGGCGGTCGAGGCCCGGACCTGCGTCGCAGGTCAGATCGAGGAGACGACGGAGATCGCGCTGGCCACCCGCGACCGGCCCGGTCTGTTCGCCGACCTCGCGGCGGTGCTGGCCGCCGCCGGGGCGGACGTCACGGGCGCGCGGGTCGCCACTGCCGCCGACGGCACGGTGCTCGACGTGTTTCAGGTTCAGGACGGCGCTGACCAGCCCTATGGCCAGGCCGAGCCGCGTCGGCTGAAATCCCTGATCGCGGCTCTGGAGGCGGCGGCGAGGGGCGAGACCCCCGTTCAGCCGCCCGCCATGCCCAAGCCCTCGCCGCGCCGGGCCGCGTTCGATGTGCGGCCAGTGGTGATGATCGACAATGCGGCGAGCGCGGACGCCACGGTGATCGAGGTCTCGGGCGCCGACCGGCCGGGACTGCTGGCCGAGCTGTCGCGCACCCTGTCGGACCACGATCTGTCGATCCGCTCGGCCCATGTCGCCGGCTTCGGCGAACGGGCGGTCGACAGCTTCTACGTCACCGACCGCAAGGGGCGGAAGCTGAAGTCCGACGGTCTGCTGGATGACGTCCATGCGGCGCTTGAGGCCGTGCTGGATCGCGCCCCCGAAGCGCCGGAGGGCCGCCGGATCACCGCCGCCCGGGCCAGCGCCCGCGACGTCTCGGACCTGCGGCCTCGCAAGGCCATTTCACCCATCCCGGAAGCGGGTTAAGCGACATTTCGCCGCGCGCCCGGGCACGGCAATCGAGGTTCGTCCGTGTCCAAGTCTGATCTTCCCGAACCGATCGAGCCCGCCGCCCCGATCGCAGGGGCCACAGCCACCGTCGAACCCCTGGTCCAGCCGCCTGCGTCCGCCACGACAGCGAAGAAGGGCGGCGGCATGATGCGGTCGTCGGCGATCTTCAGTGGCATGACCCTGATCAGCCGCCTGGCCGGATTCGCGCGGGACACGGTGATCACCGCCTATCTGGGCGCCTCGGTCGGGCCGGCGGCGGACGCCTATTACACGGCGCTGAACTTCCCCAACCTGTTCCGCCGCATCTTCGCCGAAGGGGCCTTCGCCGCCGCCTTCGTGCCGGCCTACGCCCGCACTCTGGAGACCGAAGGCCAGGAGGCGGCCGACCGCGTCGCCACCGACGCCCTGGCCGTCGTCGCCGCCATCACCGTGGTCCTGACCCTCCTCGCGCAGCTGACCATGCCGTGGATCATGACGGTGATGAACACCGGCTTCCTTGATGATCCCGTGCGGTTCAAGCTGGCGGTGGTTCTGACCCAGATCACCATGCCGTATCTGCCCTGTATGGCGGTGGCCGCCCTGCTGTCCGGGGTGCTGAACGCGCGGGGCCGGTTCATCGTCTCGGGCGCCTATCCGATCCTGCTGAACCTGATCATGCTCGCCGCCGTGGTCCCGGCGCAGGGCGGGCCGATCCAGGCCGCCTACGCCGCCAGCTGGGCGGTGGCCGTGGCGGGCGTGGCCCAGGCGGGCCTGTGCTGGTGGGCGGTGCGCAAGGCAGGGGCCAATGTCCGGCTGTCGATGCCGCGTCTGACCGGGCCCGTGAAGGCCATCATCATTACCGCTGTTCCCGCCGCGATCGGCAATTCGGCCACCCAGATCAACGTCTTCATCAGCCAGAATCTGTCCAGCTGGGTCGACGGCGGTCGCGCCTGGCTGTCGACGGCGGACCGGCTCTATCAGCTGCCGCTCGGCCTGGTCGGCGTGGCCATCGGCATCGCCCTGTTGCCGCGCCTGTCGCGCGCGGTGGCGTCCGAGGACCGGGAGCAGCAACAGGCCTCGATGGACGAGGCCCTGACCCTGTCCATGGCCCTGACACTGCCCGCGGCGGCGGCCCTGATGGCCATGCCCTATTTCCTGATCGACGCCCTGTTCACACGCGGCGCCTTCCTGGACGTGGACGCCCGCGCCACCGCGGGGATCCTGTTGCAATTCGGATGGGGCGTGCCGGCCTTCGTCCTGATCCGCATTCTGTCGCCGGCCTACTTCGCGCGGCGCGACACCCGCTCGCCGATGACCTTCGCCCTGGTGTCGGTGGCGGTGAACGCGGCCCTGGCCATCGGCCTGTTCAACCTCGGCATGGGGGTAGCGGGCATCGCGGCCGCCGTCAGCGCTTCGGCCTGGGTCAATGCCCTGTTGCTGGGCGCGCGGCTGTGGCGACGCGGTCATTACAGGCCCAGCGTGGCCGCGACCTCGCGCCTGCTCCGCATCCTGCTGGCCAGCGTCGGACTGGGCGTGGTCGTGGCTCTGGCCTCCTGGGGCCGCCCCTGGATCGAGGCGCCGATCGGCGAGGCCCTGACCGGGCTCGGATCGGGCCATGGCGCCAAGGAGATCACCCTGCTTGTGGTCACCACGCTGGGCGGCCTGACCTATGTGGCCCTCGCCTTCGCGACGCGGGCGGTGACAATGGCGGAGGTAAGGGGGCTGTTGAAGCGGTCGGCCAAGTAACGCCTTGCTCCGCGCGCGGCGGTCGGGCATTCGGCTTGCGCCATGACCGATGTCGTCTCCCCTCCCGCCTACACCGGCCCGCGCCGCATCCTCAGCGGCATCCAGGCGTCCGGCGCCCTGCATCTGGGCAACTATCTGGGGGCGCTGAAGCGGTTCACGGCGCTGCAGGAAACGGGTGCGCCCTGCTTCCTGTTCGTGGCCGACATGCACGCCATCACCGTCTGGCAGGATCCGGCCCTGTTGACGGCCCAGACGCGCGAGATTGCGGCCGCCTATATCGCCTCGGGTCTCGATCCGGCGAAGTCGACCATCTTCCCTCAGTCGGCAGTGCGCGCCCATGCCGAACTGGCCTGGATCTTCAACTGCGTCGCCCGCCTCGGCTGGCTCGACCGGATGACCCAGTTCAAGGAGAAGTCGGGCAAGCACAAGGAACGGGCCTCGGTCGGCCTCTACACCTACCCCGTGCTCCAGGCCGCCGACATCCTGCTCTACAAGGCGACCGAGGTGCCGGTGGGCGAGGACCAGAAACAGCATCTGGAACTGACCCGCGACATCGCCGGAAAGTTCAACAATGACTTCAATGCGCCGGGCTTCTTCCCCCTGCCCGAACCCCTGATCCAAGGACCGGCGACGCGGGTCATGTCCCTGCGCGACGGGGCGGCCAAGATGTCCAAGTCCGATCCCTCGGACCAGTCGCGCATCAATCTGACCGACGACGCCGACACGATCGCGGCCAAGATCCGCAAGTCCAAGACCGACATGGGCGTCATGCCAGAACCCGGCGAGAGCCTGGACGAGCGGCCGGAGATCAAGAATCTGATCGCCATCTATGCGGCCCTGTCCGACCAGACGCGCGAACAGGTGACGGCCCAGTTCGCCGGCCAGGGCTTCGGCGCCTTCAAGCCGGCGCTGGCCGATCTGGCTGTTTCGTCGCTGGCCCCGGTCACCGCCGAGATGCGCCGCCTGATGAACGACCCCGCCGAAATCGACCGTGTCCTGAAAGACGGCGCCGAACGCGCCGCCGAGATCGCCGATCCGGTCATCGCCGAGGTGAAGAAGATCGTGGGCTTCTGGCAGGCCTGACGCCGGCGGGTTTCGGCCCCGGCGTCGCGGTCGGGGCTGACGCGGAATCGCCGGCGCGCTAAAGCGTCGCCATGAGCCATCCGCTGGACCGCGCCGTGTGGAACGCCCTGACAACCCGGTTGTCGAGCTTCGTCACGGCCGACAGCGACGTTCGCGCCGTGCGGATCGATCCGGAGGTCGGGATCTTCGTCTCCGGCGCCGATGCGGACCCTGAGACGCTGAAGGTCATGGCGGATCTGGCTCTGCGCCACCCGGGCGCCGGCATGGTCGAGCTGACCGGCGGCCCCATGGGCGCGCTGGACCTGCCGGGCGTCGAGGTCGTCAACCGTGTCCCCCTCGTCCAGATGGTCTGCGAGGCGCTGACGCCGGGCGGGCCGGACCTTGCCTACGAGACTCTCACCGAGGCCGATGCGCCCGAGATGCTGGCGCTGGCGATCCTGACGAAGCCGGGGCCGTTCCGGTCCCGGACGCGGGAACTCGGGCCGTTCATCGGGGTCAGGCAGGACGGCAAGCTGATCGCCATGGCCGGGCGTCGCATGCGCGTGGACGGATTCACCGAACTCAGCGGCGTCTGCACCCATCCGGATCATCGCGGGCGGGGCTATGCGGCGGGTTTGTCACGAGCCGTCGCCAGCGAGATTCTGGCTTCGGGCGAGGGCGTCTTCCTGCACGCCTTCGCCGAACACGGCGCGACCATCGCCTTCTATCGTTCGCTGGGCTTCGAGGTCCGGGCGCCGATGACCTATACGATTCTGAAATAGCGGGAGGGCGGCATGAACTACGACGCGACGATCGAGTGGACGCGGGGCGATCAGGCCTTCGTCGACAACAAATATTCCCGCGCCCATGTCTGGCGCTTTGACGGCGGGGCGGTCGTGCCCGGCTCCTCGGCGCCGGCCAGCGTGCCGTTGCCCTGGTCGGATGCCTCCGCGGTGGATCCGGAGGAGGCGATGGTCGCCTCCCTGTCGAGCTGTCACATGCTGTGGTTCCTGGCCTTTGCGGCCAAGGCGGGGTGGGTGGTCGACCGCTATTTCGACGAGGCCTCGGGCGAGCTGGATCGCAACCCGGAGGGTCGGCGCTATCTGGCGCGGGTGACCCTGAGGCCGGTCACGAGCTTCACCGGAGCGGCCCCGACGCAGGAGCAGCTCGACGCCCTGCATCACGCGGCCCACGATCACTGCGAGATGGCCCATAGCGTGCGGGCGACGATCGCGATCGAGGCGAGGATCGGCTAGATCAGGCCCGCGCCTTCAGGAAGTCGACAAAGCGGCGGATCGCCTCCTTTGTCGCCTCGGGGTCATGGCGGATCTTCGGATGGGTCAGGCCGGGTTCGTCGAAGGCGTGGGTGGCGTCGACGACCCATTCCTCGATCTCCGACCCCGCGTCACGGGCGCGATTCAGGACGCGGTCGTAGTCGGCGCGTCCAGCCAGGTGATCCCGTTCCGGGAGGATGACGAGGGCGTCCAGCGCCCGTCGCCAGCGGAACCAGCGGCTTCGCGCCGGGAGGGCGACGTAGGGGTAGGGCATGAAGGCTCCGACGACGCCCGACAGGTCGGCATTCATCGGGTCGGCGATCATGGCTTCGCCGCGTTTCTCGAGCGTCTCCGTCATCAGGTCCATGATGGCCCAGGCGCCGTGGCTCCAGCCCGCGAGAACGATCCGGCTCGGGTCGATGTCGGGCAGGTCTTTCACGAAGGTCGCCGCCGTCATGACGTCCCCGGCCCGCGTCCCGCCGCGCAGCAACAGGCCGGTGCAGACGAAGGTGCGGACGAAGGCGTCGGACCAGCCCCGGGCGATGAAGCTCTCGACCGTCACGGCGATCCAGCCGGCCCCGGTCGCCGCCTCGGCGTAGCGATGAAGATGCGAGCGGACGCCGCCGCAGCCGGGAAAGATCAGGACGACGGGAAAGGGGCCGGGGCCGTCGGGACGGCGGATCACGAGCGACGGCCTCAGGCGGGCCCAGCGCTCCGCCAGAGTGTCCATCAGGCGGCGGCGTGAACCGGGCGCGGCGCGACGGCGACGTCTTCCAGCAGGGCGCGGAAGCGGCGGATGGCCTCGCCGGTCAGGTCGGCGTCGTACTTCATCGGCAGGGCGGTCATCGGCTCGTCGAAACTGTGGGTGCCGGGGGCGACCCAGGTCTCGACCTCGGCGCCGCAGTTGCGGACCATGTCATGGACCCGCTCGGCGTTGCGGACCGTGGTCAGGTGATCCCGTTGCGAGATGACGGCGAGAGTCTTCGGGCAATGGCGCCAGGGCCGCATCCGGTTCAGGGCGGCGACTCCCACATACGGATAGGCCAGGTATGTCGCCTTGACGCCCGACAGGTCGGCGGTCTCGGCGTCTCGGACGCCCAGCGCCGTGGCCGGGTTCGGATCACAGCTCATCGCCTCCATGATGCCCCAGCCGCCATGGCTCCAGCCGGCCAGGGCGATCCGGGTCTCGTCCACGTCGGGCCGGGCCGAGACGCCCTGGATCGAGGCGACGACGTCGCCGCCCCGTTCCCAGCCGCGCAGCATCAGGCCGGTGCAGACCGTGGCCATGGCGAACTCGCGCGACCAGCCGCGCGGGGCGTAGCTGTCGATGATCACCGCCCGCCAGCCCGCCTGTTTCGCAGCCTCGGCGTACATCGGCAGGTGACCGCGCAGACCGCCGCAGCCGTGGAACAGGATCACCGTCGGGCGGGGGCGGTCGTCGTCGGGACCGACGACAGTGGCGTAGGGCTCAAGCTTGGCCCAGCGGTCGGAGAGGGTGTCCATGCAGGAGGCATATCCCTTCTCCCCTTGCGGGAGAAGGTGGCAGCCGAAGGCTGACGGATGAGGGGTCACAACGGCGGGTGGCGCGAGGGGTCACGCTGACTTCGACGCCAGCTTGACCCCTCACCCGACCGCACAAGGACGACGGCTGCGCCGCCGTGTGCGGTCACCCTCTCCCGCAAGGGGAGAGGGGCCTTAGTGCCGGAAGACACGCACGCCGGTGAAGGCCATGGCGATGCCTTGCTCGTCCGCCGCTGCGATCACCTCGGCGTCGCGCATCGAGCCGCCCGGCTGGATCACCGAGGTGGCGCCGGCGGCGACAGCTTCCAGCAGGCCGTCGGCGAAGGGGAAGAAGGCCTCGGACGCACAGGCCGAACCCTCGGCCAGGGAATGCGCCAGCCCCTTGGCCTCGCCGGCCTCGCGGGCGCGGATGGCGGCGATGCGGGCACTGTCGCGGCGGTTCATCTGGCCGGCGCCGATGCCGGCCGTCTGGCCGTCCTTGGCATAGACGATGGCGTTGGATTTGACGTGCTTGGCCACGGTGAAGGCGAAGAGCATGTCCTCGATCTCCTGCGGCGTCGGCTGGCGGCGGGTGACAATCTTGAGGTCAGAGGGCCGGATCAGGCTGCGATCGCGCGACTGGACCAGGAAGCCGCCTGCGACAGAGCGGAAGACCTCGCCCGGCCCGTGCGGATCCGGCAGGCCGTCGGTGATCAGCAGGCGCAGGTTCTTCTTGGCGGCGAAGACGGCTTTGGCCTCGTCGTCTGCGCCGGGGGCGATGACGACCTCGGTGAAGATCTCGGTGATGGCCCGGGCGTCGGCGCCGTTCAGCGGGCGGTTGACGGCGATCACGCCGCCGAAGGCCGAGACGGCGTCGCACTCGAGGGCGCGGGCGTAGGCTTGCGACAGATCCTTGCCGACGGCAACGCCGCAGGGGTTGGCGTGTTTGACGATGACGCAGGCCGGGGCCTCGAACTCGGCGACCAGTTCATAGGCGGCGTCGGCGTCGGCGATGTTGTTGTAGCCCAGTTCCTTGCCCTGGATCTGGGTCGCGTGGGCGACGCCGGGGCGGGCTTCTCCTGTGCGGTAGAAGGCGCCCGTCTGGTGCGGGTTTTCACCGTAGCGCAGGGTCTGGGCGAGGCTGCCAGCGATCGACTTGCGGGCCGGGGCTGCGTCTTCGAGCTGGCCGGCGAACCAGCCGGAGACGGCGGCGTCATAGGCGGCGGTGCGGGCGAAGGCGCGGGCGGCCAGTTGCTTGCGCAGGGCCAGGGACGTCGACCCCGAGGCCTTCAGCGCGTCGACGATCATGCCGATGCTCTCGCCGTCGACCGCGACGGCGACATAGCCGTGGTTCTTCGACCCCGAACGGATCATGGCCGGGCCGCCGATGTCGATATTCTCGATCACGGCGTCGAAACCGGCGCCGGAGGCAACGGTTGATTCGAACGGATAGAGGTCGATCCAGACGATATCGATGGGGCCGATGCCGTGTTCGTCCATCGCCGCCTTGTGGTCGGCGGCGTCGCGCACGCCCAGCAGACCGCCGTGGACGACGGGGTGCAGGGTCTTGACCCGGCCGTCCATCATCTCGGGGAAGCCGGTCAGGTCGGCGACATCCTTCACGGGCAGGCCGAACCCGGCGATGGCGGCGCGGGTGCCGCCGGTCGAGACCAGTTCCACGCCCGCCTCGTGCATCGCGCGGGCGGCGTCCTCGAGCCCGGTCTTGTCCGAGAGCGAGATCAGGGCGCGGACGGGCTTCACCGCGTCGGGGGCGGGCGGAAAGTCGGGAGCGGCGGGCATGGGGCGAATCCTGGGGGAGGGCGGATGCGCGCGCGTCTAGCACCGGTGACGCTGCGGGTCACCTTCGCTGGCGGGAAACCTAGACCCGGATGTCGAGAAGCTGGCCGAGGCGGGGCAGGCGCGGTGACTGCGGCTCGCTGGTCTGGGCGGTCTGGGCGGTCTCGGTCGTCTGGGCCTGCGGGCGGGGCGCCGTGGCCTGCACCTCGTTGAGCGCGGCGCGGAAGAAGGCCGCCTGGGCCGCCCTGGCCTGGGCCGACGGACCCGCGGGGGTCGTGGCGGGCAGGGACTGGGGAATATCGGGCCGGATCGCGCTCATCGCGACAGGGTTAACGAAACCTGTCGAAAAAGGGTTAACGGGGGAGGCCTCCGTTTTCACCGTGCACTCCGGCGAAGGCCGGGGTGCACGGATGGAAGATCAGTTCGCCGCGTCGCGCCGCGTCTTGGCTTCCTCAAGCGTTCGCGCCGTCGGCAGGGGGCGCAACGGCGCGTTCAGGGCCGAGGTCAGGCGCTCGACATCCGCGTCGGTCAGGATCGGGCCGGAGGATTTGGCGACGATCCGGCCCATGGCGTCGACGGCGAAGCTCTCGGGCACGCCGGAGACGCCGAGGTCGAGACCGGCGCGGCCCTCGCGGTCGACCAGCACCATGGCGAAGGGATCGCCGAGTTCGTCGAGGAAGGCCTGGGTCGCCTCGGGCTCGTCCTTGTAGGCGACGCCGACGACGGCGATCCCCTGCGCCTTCAGGGCCAGCAGGCGCGGATGCTCGAGGCGGCAAGGCGCGCACCAGCTGGCGAAGACGTTGACGATCATCGGCTTGCCGACGCCGGCAGTGCGGATGTCGACGTTCTGGGGGCCGGCGACGCCGTCCTGAAGGATGGGCAGGACGGTCTCGGGGACGGTCTGACCGACGAGGGCGTCCGGCTTGAACTCGGGATCGCGCTTCAGCGACCAGCCGATGAACAGGGCGGCGAGCGCGGCCAGAACGACCAGTGGAATGACGGTCAGCCAACGACTCATGTTTGCCCGCCTGTCGCGCCGTGCGCTGCTTGAGGCGACGCGTCTTCCTCCAGTCGCTTCAGCTCGGCCTTCCATTTACGCGAAGCGGCCAGCGCGCGGGCGACGACGGCGCCGAGCACAAGGGCGCTGATCCCCCAGGCGGGCCAGACGAAGGCGGCGTAGGGGCTCATGTCGAGGTCGAGCATCAGGCCTCCAGGGCTTGTCGGGCGCGCAGGGTCTGGACCCGGCGGCGCGTGATCTCGGTGCGGATCGAGGTCAGCCAGACGGCCAGGAACAGGGCGCCCCAGGCCGCCATCATGGTCAGGAGCGGCGCGAGGAAGACGGGGTCGAGGCTCGATCCGCCGGCGCGCAACAGGGAGGCCGGCTGATGCAGGGTGTTCCACCAGTCGACCGAGAACTTGACGATCGGCAGGTTGATCAGACCGACGAGACCCAGGACGGCGGCGGCGCGCGCGGCTTTCTGCTCGTCATCGATCGAGGCCCGCAGGGCCATGTAGCCGAGGTAGAAGAGGAACAGCACCAGCACCGAGGTCAGGCGCGCATCCCAGACCCACCAGGTCCCCCACATCGGCTGGCCCCACAGGGAGCCGGTGATCAGGGCCAGGGCCGTGAAGGCCGCGCCGGGCAGGGCGGCGGCGCGGGCGGCGGCGTCGGCCAGCGGATGGCGGAAGACCAGGGCGAAGAAGCTGGAGACGCCCAGAGCCGAATAGGCCGCCAGACCCAGGGTCGAGGCTGGCACATGGACGAACATGATCCGCACCGTGTCGCCCTGCTGATAGTCGCCGGGCGCCGCGAAGCTGAGCCAGGTCCCGACGGCCAGCAGGACGATCGCGATCGCCCACAGCACCGGCGTCAGCGGCCGGGTGAAACTCATGAAGCGGGCGGGATTGGCGAGGCCGAACATCGTCCGCGCGATTACGCGCCACGGCGGGATGGAGCAAGCGCACGCCGGGTCGCGGATACGAAAACGGGGCCGGGGCTTTCGCCCCGACCCCGTCAGTCACCTGAAAATCCGTGAAGGACTATTCAGCGGCCTTCAGCTGGCCGGCAGATTCCTTGCCGGTGCGACGGTCGCGTTCGACTTCATACGAGACCTTCTGGCCTTCGTTCAGGCCGTTCATGCCTGCGCCTTCAACGGCCGAAACGTGCACGAACACGTCCTTGCCGCCGTCCGAGGGCTCGATGAAGCCGTAGCCTTTAGTGGAGTTGTACCATTTGACAGTGCCGGTAGCCATTTTAAGGACCTCCGTTAGCAGTTTGCATCAGGCAAGAGCGCCTGAAGCCTGTCGGGTCTGAATGGGATCGGCCAGAAACTCGGTGCGTTCGCAAAGAGAGAGGGCGTTACGCAGAGAGATCGACAGCCCCTATATGGGCGCAAAACGCCCTGTGCACAACCTGAGTCTTGTCCATCCGCGATTCAGGCCGGGACCGGACCGTCCTCGTCTTCATCCTCATGCCCGGAATCGGTCGGGGCGGGCGCGTCTTCGCCTTCGGGCGCGACGTAGTGGGCGACGCAGAGCTTGCGCAGGGCGGACGTCAGGGAGCCGCCGTACAGACGATCCTGGACGCGTTCGTGGCCTTCCTGCTGCAGCCGGGTCTTGATGTCGCCGACGGTGCGGCACTCTCCGCTGCGGGCGAGTTCGTAGGCGCGCTCGAGGGTCGTGGGACGGAAGTTGTTGCTCATAGACAGAGAGATAGGCTCTGCCTTGCGGTTTTGCGACTCCGCTCAGACGCGTGGGCGGTTTCGCCGACGCGACAGCCGGTCGGCCAAGGCCTCGGCGTGCTTCAGGGTGAAGGTCAGGGCGGCCGGACTGCCCCGACGCGGGCCGATGCTGTCGGCCATGACCGCACCGCGTTCGCCGATGGCCGCAGGCGAGCCCGTGGTGGTGTCGACGGCGGTCTGGTGCTCGATCTCTGCGTTCACCTCGGCGCCCATCAGGATCACCTGCACCGAAATCCACGTCCACAGGAGGAAGCCCATGGCGGTCGCCAGTGGACCATAGGAGTCCAGCCGCACGAAGTTGGTCAGGTACCAGCTGAAGATGAAGGACACGATGACGCTGAGCGTCGCCGCGAACAGGGCTCCGGGCGTCAGCCACCGCCACCGCGCCCGCTGCCGGCACGGGCCGAACCGGTAGATCACCGTCAGCGCTCCGACATAGCCGACGAACAGCAGCGGCCAACGCAATGGCGCGAGCTGGGCCCAGTCGTCGGCGAGGCCGAAGACGCCCAGCACGATCGGGACGCCGACCACCAGGGCGGCGGTCATCAGCACCGCCGCCAGCCCGGTCAGGGTAAAGGCGAACCCCAGCAGATTGTACTGGACGATATTGCGCTTCTCGACCTCGTGGTAGGCGACATTCAAACCGTAAAACAACGTCTTGATGCCGTTGTTGGCCGTCCAGAGCGACAGGGCCAGGGTCCAGACCAGGGTGAAGGTCAGCTGACCGGTCGAGCCGGCCGCCAGCCGCGTCAGCTCGACATTGATGAACTGGGCCACGTTCGAGGGCAGCACCGAATAGAGGAAGGCGATACGCCCCGACGCGTCGTTCGGGTCGGCGAACAGGCCATAGATGGTCACGAAAGCCGCGAGGGCCGGGAACAGGGACAGCAGGATGAAGAAGGTCACTCCGCCCGAGACAAAGCCGACCCGGTCGCCGAAATAGGACCCGGCGACGCGCCAGGCGATGTCGACCCAGCCCTTGTGCGGGATGTGGTGGGGCATCTCGGCCATCCGCCCCCGGCCGGGCTCCCGGGCGTCATAGTCCTCGGGCGTCGGGGGTTTGGGCGGCGTCGGCTCGGGCCGGTGAGGCCTCAGCTCGACTCCGTATTTGTGTCCCTGGGTGTAAAGCAGGTGGGCCGCGCCCGCTCCCGCCGTCAGACCGGCCGCGATCGCGCCGACGAAGGCCCAGGGTCCGGACAGCGGATTCCGGCGACGGGACGATCGGTTCGGCGAGAGAAATTTCATCGGCGGCTGAACGGTCCATGCGCCGATGACGTTCCGGCCAAGCTCATCCTTGCCTGAAATCCTCACGTGAGGCACTGACCCGCCTCGTCTTGCCACCCCTGGCGCGGCCCCGGACCGCGGAGACCCCCGAATGACCGAACCCGCCACCCTCGTCGCCGCCTGGAAGGCCGCGCAAGGCGAGCTCAAGGCCGCCCGCATCGACAGCCCGGCCATCGACGCCCGGCTGTTGCTGGAGGCCGCGACCGGCGCCAGCCGGCTGGAGATCCTGACCGATCCGCACCGGCCGTTGACGCCGGACCAGTCCGCGACCCTGGCCGGCTATGTTGAACGCCGCCTGCGCCGCGAGCCGGTGTCGCGGATCCTGGGCCGAAAGGGCTTCTGGAAGATCATGCTGAACGTCACGCCGGACGTGCTCAGCCCCCGCCCGGACACAGAGACCATTCTCGACGTCGCCATGCTGGCCTTCGAACCCGCCCAGGCGTTCAGCGTCATCGATCTGGGAACGGGGTCGGGCGCCATCCTGCTGGCCGTGCTGGGCGACCGGCCGGGCGCGCACGGGGTCGGCACCGACATCTCGTCCGAAGCCCTGGCGGTGGCCAAGGAGAATGCGGCCAACCTCGGGCTCGACAATCGCGCCACCTTCCTGCGCACCGAATGGGCGGCCGGGTTCGGCGACCACAGCTTCGATCTGGTCGTGTCCAATCCGCCCTATATCCCGTCGGACGACATTCCGGGTCTGGACCCGGAGGTGCGCGAGCATGATCCGATCCTGGCCCTGGACGGCGGACCGGACGGTCTGCAGGCCTATCGCGACCTCGCCCCCGAGATCGCCCGCATCCTCAAGCCCGGCGGGACCTTTGCCGTCGAGATCGGCTGGGACCAGGGCGAGGCGGTCAAGGCCCTGTTCGAGGCGGCCGGCCTGACCGACGTGAAGGTGGTCAAGGACCTGGGCGACCGGCACCGTGTGGTGACCAACGGCCCGGACCCCCGCACCACGCCGATCCGTCAATCCTGATCCGGGTGCTGATCCGAACAAACCCCTTGGAAACCTCCCCGGCGCGCGCTAAGTCCTTGGTTGTCTCCCTCCCTTCCGCATCTCGTTGAACCGCTTCAGGTCCAGCGACGCTCGGCCGGGACGCGCGTGAAGGTCGGCGGTGTTCACCGCTAGCGGACCACGACGGGCGACAAAGGTCCTTCCGATAATGTCGCCGCCGGGGATTGGCCCCCAAGCGAACCGGAACCACAGACAACCGGCCTGCTGCCCTCGCCATCGTCGCGCAGGGACACGCCAAACCAGCACGGTAAGCCTCGATGCGAGATTTCAAGGGCATGAAGCGTCAGCGCGGCCGCAACCGGAAACCCGGTGGCGGCGGCGGCAACGCGAATGCAGCGAACCCCAACCGTTCGTGGGACTCGCAAGGGCCCGAGAACATCAAGGTCCGCGGCAACGCCCAGACCGTCTACGAGCGCTATCAGCAGCTGGCCCGCGACGCCGGCTCGTCGGGCGACCGGGTGCTGGCCGAAAACTATCTCCAGCACGCCGAACACTATTTCCGCGTCCTGCGCGCCCTGCAGCCGCAGCGGCCGGTGTCCGAGATCGCCGCGCGCGAACTGTCGAACCAGGGCTATGACATCGATTTCGAGGACGAGACCGGGGCCCAGGCCGCCGCCTTCCTCGCCGCGCAACAGGCCGCCGACCGGATCCAGCAGCAGAGCGACGCCCGCGACGCCGAAGCGGCCCAGGGCGCCCAGCAGCCGCGCGAGCAACGCGAGTGGACTCCCCGGCCGCCGCGCGAGGAAAACCAGAACCGCGATGGGCAAAACCGCGACCGCGAATGGACGCCGCGGCCTCCACGCGACAACCAGAACCGCGACAACCAGGCCCGGGATAACCAGGACGGCCAGCCGCGCGCCGAGGGCGAAGGCCACGGCGAGGGCGGTCGTCGCGAGACCCGCCGCGAACGCTGGGAACGTCGCCGCGAGGAACGCAACAAGCGCTACGAGGCCGAAGGCGGCACGCCCGACACCCGCACCTATGAGGAGGCCGAAGGCGGCCGGTCCGAAGGCGGTCGTTACGAGGGCGGTCGTTCGGACAATGCTCGCTCCGAAAACGTCAGAGAGGGCGGCGATTTCATCGCCTCCACCGCGCCGGTGACCTACACCCCGCCCGCCGATGCCCCGGTCGAGGCCGCGCCGGAACAGGCCGAGCGCCCCGCGCGCCGGACCCGCACGCCGCGCGCCGAGGCGCCGGTCGACACGGCCCAGGCCCTGCCCGGTTTCCTGACCCGCTCTGCCGCCCCCGCAACGGCCCCGACGCCGGTCGCGTCCGACGATGGCGAGGCTCCGGCGCCCAAGCGTCGCGCGCCCCGCAAGAAGGCCGAGACGGCCGCCGACGGCGAGTGATCCCGACAGGGCCCCGGCCGCGTACCGCGCGCCAGGGCCGCTTCGGAAATAACGCGATCTAGATCCGGTCCAGCCGGGCGATGAAGAAGCCGTCCAGAGACCCCTGCTCAGCCCACATCGAGGGCAGGATGCGCAGCCAGCCTTCGGGCGTCAGGGCCTCGACCGGGGCGCCGATCGCCGCCGGATCGGCGGGCGCGGTCCTGAAGGCCGGGTTGCGGCGCAGGAAGGCGATGACCTGGGTCTCGCCCTCTTCCCGCTCCAACGAGCAGACGCAGTAGACCAGACGGCCGCCGGGAGCCACGCGTTCGGCAGCGGCGTCCAGCAGCCGGTGCTGGACGTCGGCCAGCTTCGCCACCTCGGCCGGCTTGGTGGCGCGCAGGACTTCGGGGTTGCGACGCAGGGTGCCGGTCGCCGTGCAGGGCGCATCCAGCAGGACGGCGTCGAAGGTGCGGTCGTCCTCCCAGTCCTCGCCGGGCGTGACGACGATTTCGGCCGTCAGTCCGGTGCGTTCCAGATTCTGACGCAGACGACGCAGGCGCGGCTCCGAACGGTCAAGGGCGACGACGGTCGCGCCCGATGCAGCCAGTTGCAGCGTCTTGCCGCCGGGGGCCGCGCACATGTCGAGCGCGGTCTCGCCGGCTTTCGGCGCCAGCAGGCGGGCGGGGACGGCGGCGGCCGCGTCCTGCACCCACCAGCCGCCGGTCTCGTAGCCGGGCCAGGCCGCGACGTCGCCTCGCACGCCCGAACGGACGGTCCCGCCGGGCAGGACGGTTCCCTCGATGGCGTCGGCCAGGGCCTGGGCGTCCTCGCCAGGCTTCAGACTGAGATCTGTCGGCGGTTCGTCGCGGGCGGCCAGGGCGATGGCGGCGAGGGTCGCCTCGCCATAGGTCTGTTTCCAGCGCGCGGCGATCCAGTCGGGGAGGTTCGACTCTGCCGTCGTCATCCCCGGGCCTTCCCGCTCGATCCCGCGCAGGACGGCGTTGACCAGAGCCTTGTAGGGCCGGGTCTTGGCATCGCGTTCGGCCAGTTTCACGGCCGTCGAGACGGCGGCGAAGGCCGGCGTCTCAAGCACCAGGGTCTGGGCCAGGGATACGCGAAGGATGGTGCGCACGGCCTCGGGCGGCGACTTCTGCAGGCGGCGGTTCAGAATGGCGTCGATCTCGCCGAGCCGACGCAGGGCGGCCATGGCGACGGCGCGGGCGAAGGCGCGATCCGGGCCGGGCAGCGACTTCAGTTCGGGCAGGGCCATGGCCTCGTCGAGACCATTGCGGCGCTCCAGGGCGGCGTTCAGCAGGACCCCGGCGGCGATGCGCGCCTCGACCCCGATATCGGCCGCGCCGTCCGGCTCGGCCGTGCGGACGATCGGCTCGCGGCGAGGACCGCGCGCCTTGTCGGCGATGCGGCGTCCCCGGGCCCCGGAGTTCTTGCCCTTGGGCGTTCCCCCGCTCAAACCGAGACCTGCGTTCCGAGCTCGACCACGCGTCCGGGCGGGATGTGGAAGAAGTCGGTCGGGTTGGCCGCATTGCGCATCAGGAAGATGTACAGCTTGTCCTGCCACAGGGGCATCCCCTGCGACGCAGACGGCACGACCGATCTGCGGCCGAGGAAGAAGCTGGTCGACATGATGTCGAACTTCACCCCTTGTTTGCGGCACTGGCTCAAGGCGCGGGGAACGACGGGGCTCTCCATGAAGCCGTAGCTCAGCGTGATCTTCTTGAAGTCGTCGTTGATCGGCTCGATCAAGACGCGCTCGCTGTCGCTCACCCGCGGCCGGTCGGTGGTGCGGACGGTCAGGATGACGTTCTTCTCGTGCAGCACCTTGTTATGCTTGAGATTATGCATCAGGGCGACCGGGGCGACGTCGGGGTCCGAGGTCAGGAAGATGGCCGTGCCGGGCGAGCGGTGCGGCGGACGGGCGCGCAGCATCTCGATCAGGTCGGTCAGAGGCAGGCTGTCCTTCTTGGACTTGGCCGAGAGGATCTGGGACCCACGGGTCCAGGTCCACATGATCAGCACCAGGACCGCGCCGAGCACCAGCGGCAGCCAGGCGCCGTCCGGGATCTTCAGCAGGTTGGAGGTCAGGAAGACGCTGTCGATGAAGCCGAACGGAATGAGGGCGCCCAGGGTCGCCCAGAGCGGCCACTTCCACTTCTTGGTGATGACCGAATAGGCCATCAGGGTGTTGATCAGCATGACCCCGGTGACAGCCACGCCATAGGCGGCGGTCAGGTTGTGCGAGCTCTGGAACACGAACAGCAGGGTCAGAACCCCCAGCATCAGGAAGGTGTTCACCGCCGGGACGAAGATCTGCCCGGCCTGGGTCTCCGAGGTGAAGCGGATGTCGATACGGGGCAACAGGCCCAGCTGGACGGCCTGTTGCGTCACTGAGAAGGCGCCGGTGATGACGGCCTGGGAAGCGATGACCGTGGCGATCGTGGCCAGGGCGAGCATGGGCCAGTAGGCGAACTCGGGCACCATCGACCAGAACGGGTTCTCGGCGGCGGCCGGGGTGTGGAGGATCAGGGCGCCCTGGCCCAGATAGTTCAGGGTCAGGCAGGGCAGGACGAAACACAGCCAGCCCATGCGGATCGGCGCCTTACCGAAATGGCCCATGTCGGCGTAGAGCGCCTCGGCCCCGGTCACCGCCAGGAAGACGCTGCCCAGGATGATGAAGCCGAGGAAGCCGTCGTTGATCAGCAACATGACGCCGTAGTGCGGCGACAGGGCGCGCAGGATCGAGAGGTCGTCGAAGATGTGATAGAGGCCCAGCGCCCCTAACGACAGGAACCAGATCGCTGTCAGCGGACCGAAATATTTCGACAGACTGGCCGTGCCGCGCGACTGGACCAGGAACAGGCCGATCAGGATGGCGGCGGCGATCGGCACGATGAAGGCGTCCAGGCGCGAGCCCACGCCGGGGGCGTCTTTCACGCCTTCGATGGCCGAAAGCACCGAGATGGCGGGCGTGATGATGCCGTCGCCGTAGAAAAGGGCGGCGCCGCAGACGCCGAGAATGAAGATCCAGGCCGACCGGCGGCCGATGGCGTGGGTGGCGAGCGCCATCAGGGCCAGGGTCCCGCCCTCGCCCTTGTTGTCCGCGCGCATCAGGAACAGGACGTATTTGAACGTCACCACGACCATCAGGGCCCAGAAGGCCAGGGAGACGACGCCGACCACCGCCAGATCGCCGCCGATGCCGCGCTGGGCATGGCCGATCGCTTCGCGGAGCGCATAGAGCGGGCTGGTGCCGATGTCGCCGAACACGACGCCGATGGCGCCGATGGTGAGCGCCCAGAATCCAGCCTTGCCCACGCCATGGGGCGCGGTGTGGCCGTTCGGAGCGGCGGTGGTCTGAGCAGGCTGGGCGGGGGGAGCGCCGTCGCCGGGGGATGCGTCCCCTGCCATGAATATCCTCCGGGCCCCGCGTTCGGCGGGCCCATCAAAGCGGAGGGCGTGTAGGCTCATTCCGCGGCCGGTTCAATCGCATGGAAACGGTTTCAGTCACACCGTGTTCGTCCAGCCGACGGCCGCGATTTGTGAATCGCGTTCCCCGTGCCTACCTTGGTGTCTGGAACCGGACGAAAATGTCAGACAGTCAACGCTTTCCCGTCGCCGCCCACGCCCTGGCCTATCTGGCCCACAAGGGGGCGTATGACGCCGCCCGGGCCTGCCCCAGCGCCATCCTGGCGGCCTCGGTGCCGACCAACCCCGTTGTGATCCGCCGGGTGACCGCGCTTTTGTCCAAGGCCGGGCTGATCGCGACCCGGCCCGGCGCCTCGGGCGGATCCTGGTTGCTGCGCCAGCCTCAGGACATTCGTCTCGACGAGGTGCTGAAGGCCGTGAACGGCTGCGCCCACCTCGGCTCGCCGCCGCAGGGCGCCAAGGGCTGCCCCATCGGCGAACATATTCCCCGTCAGGTGGCCAAGGTCCTGACCCTGGCCGACCAGGCCGCGTCGGAATCGCTGAGCAAGATCACCATCGCCGACCTTCTGGCCGAACGATCGACCGCGCTGGACGGGGTCGAGCCGCATCCGGCCTGCACCGAGGCGATCCGCGCCGCCGGCGCTGTCGCCGCCTAACCACCCTTCCTTTCGTCATCCTCCGGCAAGCCGCGCCTTCGCGGCGCAGACCGGGGGACCCAGCGGCGCCGAAGGCGATTTGTTCAGGCGAGATTTTTTGCGCAGGTGTGTGCGACAGTTTCGCGCTCACGCGCGCCGCTGGGTCCCCCGGTCTTCGCTGCGCTTCGCCGGAGGATGACGAAAGAAATGAAGCGCACCATTCTCATTACCGGGGCCTCCGCCGGCATCGGGGCGGCGCTGGCCCGGGTCTATGCCGAAAAGGGCTGGGACCTGATCCTGACCGCACGGCGCGAGGCGGCCCTGACGGTGCTGGCTGCTGAAATCATCGCCAGATACAGCGTCGCCGCGACCGTGATCTCCGCGGACCTCGCCGACCCACAGGCGCCCGCGCATCTGGTCGAGGCCATCGCCGCGAGGGGCCTTCAGGTCGATGGCCTGATCAACAATGCGGGCTTCTCGCGCACCACGGGCTTCCTGGCCACCGATCCGGCTCAGCATGCGGCGATGGTCCAGGTCATGCTGTCCGCGCCGGTCGCGCTGTCACGCCTTCTCCTCCCCGGAATGGTCGAGCGCGGCTTCGGCCGGATCATCAACGTCGCCTCCCTCGCCGGCCAGATGCCCGCGACCGGCGGCGACACCCTGTACGGCCCGATCAAGAGCTTCCTCATCAAGGCGTCGCAGGGCCTGTGGCTGGAGACGCGCGGAACCGGCGTCCACGTCACCGCCCTTTGCCCCGGCTATACGCTGACCGAGTTCCACGACGTCAACGGATCGCGCGAACAGGTGTCCTCCGCCTATCCGCCATGGATGTGGCAGACGGCCGACCATGTGGCGCGGGTAGGCTACGACGCCTGCGAGGCGGACCGGCCGAGGGTGACGCCGGGGGCGATGAACAACATCCTCGCCGCGCTCGGCAAACTGCTGCCCGACGGGCTGGCGCTCAACATGGTGGCCGGTCATGCACGGCGGCTGAAACGGATCTGATCCGCTTCACTTGAGCAAGGCGGCAAATCAGGCGCTAGGATTGCCGCCATGGCGGGCTCATCCCAGGCGATTTTCGGACTGATCGGCGCCGGCGGCCACGGTCGCGAGACCATGCCCTTCGCCCGCGCCCATATCGCCGCCCATCCCGAACTCGGTATCGACGGCGACCGCGTCGTCTTCGTCGAACGCCAGGCAGGACCGGCTGTCGGCGACCATCTGGTCCTGGACGAGGACGAATTCGCGGCGATGGACGCCGAGCGGCTGTTCGCCGTGGCTGTGGGTCAGCCCGCCGCGCGCCGGGCTATCGCTGAAAGGCTCGAGGCTGCGGGCTGCCGGGCCCTGACCCTCATCGCGAAGACGGCGACCGTCGTGGACGGCGCCTGCGTGGCGCCCGGCGCCCTCATCGCCCCCTACGCCCTGATCAATGCCGACGCCTCGGTCGGCCGGCATCTGATCGCCAATGTCTATTCCAGCGTCGCCCACGACTGCGTGGTCGGGGATTTCGTCACTCTGGGCCCGCGCGCCTGCGTCAACGGCGGGGTCAGGATCGGCGACGGGGTCGAGATCGGGGCCGGCGCCCTGATCCGTCAGGGTCTGTCCATCGGCGAAGGCGCGGTGATCGGCATGGGGGCGGTGGTGGTCAAGGACGTGGCGCCCGGTGCGACCGTTGTCGGCAATCCGGCGCGGGAGATGGCGCGATGAGCGTCTTCTTCATCGCCGAGGCCGGTGTGAACCACAACGGCGAGATCGGGCTGGCGCTCGAGCTGGTCGATATCGCGCACCGGGCCGGGGCCGATGCGGTCAAGTTCCAGACCTTCCGCGCGGACGCCATCTCGGCCCCCGAGGCCCCGATGGCCGACTATCAAAGGACGCGGGACGGCGCGGCCAGCCAGGCCGAGATGCTGAGGCGGCTGGAACTGCCCCATGCCGATTTCGCCCGCATCGCCGACCACTGTCGCGCCATCGGCATCGAGTTCATGTCCTCCCCCTTCGACCTCGACAGCGCCGCCATGCTGGCCGGGATCGGGATGACGAAATTCAAACTGGCGTCCGGCGAGATCACCAACGCACCCTTCGTGCGCGGCGTGGCCCGGCTGGCGGCGGATCACGGCGGATCGGTCATCCTGTCGACCGGCATGAGCACCCTGGACGAGGTGGCCGAGGCGGTCGGCTGGATCGAGGCCGAAGGGAACCCCGGCCTGACCATCCTGCACTGCGTGTCCAACTATCCGGCCCCGGCGAAGGACGCGAACCTGCGGGCCATGGATACGTTGGCTCAGGCGTTCGGTCGGCCGATCGGCTGGTCGGATCACACCCTGGGCGACGCGGTGTCGCTGGCCGCGGTGGCGCGGGGCGCGACGGTGGTGGAGAAGCATTTCACCCTCGACAAGGCCCTGGCCGGCCCCGATCACGCCATGTCCATGTCTCCCGATGAACTCGCCGGACTGATCGCGGGCGTCCGGGCGGTGGAGGCCTCGCTGGGCGACGGGATCAAGCGGCCGGTCGAGGCCGAACGCGAGATCATGACCGTGGCGCGCCGCAGCCTGTTCTCTGCGCGCGACATCCCGGCGGGGGCGGTGGTGACGGCGGAGGATCTGATCGCGCTCCGGCCCGGGAACGGGATCTCACCGGCGCGGCAGGGCGATGTGGTGGGCAGGACGGCCGTCCGGATGATTCCGGCGGGGACAAGGCTGGCGGCCCCGGACCTGGCCTAGCGGGTCGCCTCGAGCCAGCGGCGGCACAGCGCCTTGAACGGTTCGGCCGCGGCCTCGACCTCGGCCGCATCAGCGAAGGTCACCACGCCCCGGTCCACGGCGGCCCATTTCACCAGACCTGTTTCATCCTCGAAGACGAAGCCCTCGGTCGATTTCACCCGGGCGCCACGGTGCAGCACTGCGCGGACGGCGCCGCCCTTGGCGACGCCAAGGCTGATGCGATCGTCGCCGTCGATGACGAAGCTGGGGCCGTTCCATTTGACGTGCTCGCTGATGTCCGGATGGCTGGCGGCGACCAACCCTCGCAGGGCCTGCATCGCCGTGCGCGATGGCTCAGGCAGGGCGGCGACGAGCGTATCGACGGTTTGCGCCAGGAGGCTCAGTGCCCGCCGGCCGGATAGGGCGTCGTCACCGACCCCGCGAACATGCCGGGCAGGGCCTCGCCCAGACCCATGAGGATGAACTGGATCGCCAGGGCGCAAAGGATCAGGCCCAGAACCCGCACGATGATGGAAAGACCGACGTCGCCCAGGATGCGGCTGATCGGACCGGTCAGGGCGAAGCTGACGAAGGACACCCCGGCCGCCGCCGCGATGGCGATCAGGGAGGCGACCGTGCCTGCTGCGCCGATCTTCTCGGCCTCTCCGGCCTGGATGATGATGGCCGAGATGGCGCCGGGCCCGATCATCAGGGGGATGGCGAAGGGCACCACCAGCCGCTGGAACCGGCGTCGCGCATAGCCGCGCACGTCTTTCAGATCGAGGGCCGCATCCTTGTCGGCGAAGGTGGCGAGGAAGTCCTCGCGCGCCATGTCGAGCCCGAGCAACAGTAGCAGGACCCCGCCCGCGATGCGGAACGCCGCCAGCGAGATGCCGAAGAACTGCAGCAGACCCAGGCCGGTGAAGAAGAAGAAGGCCAGGAAGACCGCCGCGAACAGGCAGATCAGGGCCGAGACGGAAATCCGCTGCCGAAGCGTCGCGCCCGCCGTGGCCGCCGCAAAGATCGGGATATTGCCGATGGGGTCGAGCAGGGCGAACAGGGTCACGAACAGGTTGACCCCCAGATCGAGCGCGTCCATTGCCTGTCCCTTAACTTACATCGTCAAACGCCGGTTCGCCGACGCACCCGTGGGCGTCGGTCTAGCCGGTCACGCGGAGCCCGTCGATGACCTCGCCTCTCCTGTCCGACCCGCGCCTGATCGTCGGGCTGGACCTTCCCTCCATCGAAGAGGCCCGCGCGCTCGTCCAACGGATCGGCGCCGGCGTCGAGAGCTACAAGGTCGGGCTGACGCTTCTGGCCCGCCCGGGCGGCGTCGCCTTCGCCCACGAACTGCGCGCCATGGGCAAGCTCGTCTTTCAGGACTGGAAACTGCACGACATCGGGGCCCAGGTCGAAGGCGCGGCCCGCTCAGTGGCCGAGGGCGGCTGCGACCTGTTGACCGTCCACGCCGAGCCGCAGGTGATGCGGGCTGCCGTGAAGGGGCGCGGCGGCCATGCGACGAAGATCCTGGCCGTCACCGTCATGACCAGCCTGTCGGACGAGGATCTCAGGGAGATCGGCTATTCTGCGAAGGCCGCCGACCTCGTCGAAGCGCGGGTGCGTCAGGCGCTGGAGTGCGGCGTCGACGGGGTGGTGTCGAGCCCGCTTGAGGCCGCGCGGGTCAAGCAAATCGCCCTCGAGGCCGGCCGTCCGGACTTCCTGATCGTCACCCCGGGCGTGCGGCCGGCGGGCGGCGATCTGGGCGACCAGCAGCGGGTGGCGACGCCCGCCGCTGCGTTGCAGGCGGGGGCGACCCATCTGGTGGTCGCGCGGCCGGTGATCGCCGCCGGGGACCCGGTGACGGCGGCTGCGCAGATCGCCGCCGAGATGGACGGCGTGCGCTAGCCGTCAGCCGCGCTCACCGGGTTCCTGCCGGTAGGGATAGCCCTCGCCGGTGTCGCCCGGAGGCAGGTCGCCGTAGTAGCCTTGCGGCGCCTGGATATAGACCGGGGCCGGTTGATAGACCTGCGGCTCGACGTAGGCGGGCTCCGCATAGGCCGGCTGGCTGTACTGGACCGGCGGCGGCGCATAGGCCTGGCCGTAGCCGCCTTGGTCGTAGGCGCCCCGCTCATAGGCGACAGGCTCCAGCGGCGACGCTTGATAGGGGATTGGCGCATAGCGCGGGCCGTCGTCGCGACGGTCGGAATAGCGGTCGCCGCCCTGATAGCCACCCTGGTATCCGCCTGAGCTGCTCTCGCTGTAGCTCTCGCGCACGCTGTAGGACGAACCGCTCCGGCCGCCGGAATAGCTCTGTTGATAGCCGTATCCGCCGCCGTGGTTGTCACCATGGCCGCCGTGACCGCCCTGGCAGTCGCAGGACGGGGGCGGAGGCGGCGGCGGAGGAGCGGGCGGATGGCCGCCGCCGCAGTTGTCATAGCAAGGGGCCGGGCGCAGGCCGCAGCAGCGGTCGGTGGTCACATAGCGACGACCGAAGCCCTGGGCGACATAGCCGAACGGACGGCTGGGGCCATAGCCGGGGCCGCGCACGACGACCGCATAGCCGGCGCCGTAGCCATAGCCGCCGCCCATGTCGACGCCGCCGCTGCCGTGCATGACCGAGCCGCCGTAGCCGCCGCCGCCCCGGATCGCCCCGACGTCATAGGCTCGGGCGTTGATATAGGCGCCCGCTCCCGCGCCGGCATAGGCGCCGGCGTTCGCATTGGCGTTGGCGTTGACGTTCACATTGATGTTGCCGCCGTAGTGTCCGCCGCCGCCGCCCGGGTGACCGCCGCCACCGCCACAGCCGCCGCCACAGCCCCCGCCGCCGCCGTGACCACCGCCGCCGTGGCCTCCGCCGCCATAGCCGCCGCCACCGTGCTGGCTCCCGCCGCCGTTTTCGCTCGCCAGCGCGGGCGAGACGCCCAGCAACAGGAGGGCGGTCAGGATCGAGATGAGGGTTTTCACTGGGCGGACTCCGCGACGTTCGAGCCCACCGTAGGCCTTCTCTCGCAGAAGGGTTCCTGATGCTCCCCGGAAGGGAGCAATCCGTTCAAGACGTGGTTAAATCTCGCTTTTCTGGCGTGAAGCTGGCTTCAGCGGCCCGACTCAACGGTCGTAGAGCCAGGTCCCGAGGTCGCAGGATCAGTCGCGATCCCGGGATCGACCGTGGTCGGCGCCGCGCGGGGCGCGGTCGTCGTTGTAGCCATAGACGTCGTGATAGCCGCGTCCCGGCGGGCTCGACCAGCGGGTCCACTGCCCCGAACGATTGCTGTAGCCATAGCGCCCGCCACGGTCATGGCCGTAGCCGTACTGGACCGGCGGTCGGTATGCGCGCGGATCGCCGTATCCCGCCCCGTACCCAGAACTCTGGCCATGGCCGCCATATCCATAGGGGACCGGCCCGCCGTAGGGCTGACCATAGGGCGCGGGTTGACCGGCATAGACAGGCTGGCCCCAGGTCTGGGCGGCGGCCGCGCCCGGGATGGCGACTGTGGCGAGGACGATCAGGGCGAGACGACGCATGGAACCCTCTGGCTGGACGAAAAGGTTAACGCTGTTCGCCGGGATTCGTTCGCGGGCCCTGCCTCCTCCGTCATTGTCCCCTTTCGTCATCCTCTGGTCTTCGCTCCGCTGCAACGAAGGAGACGAAAGATGGAGGGCAGGCCTGGCTCAGAAATCGACCGCGATACCCTTCTTCTCCCAGTCGCCGTATCGCGTCGGCTCGGGCCCGGTCGGCCCGCCATGCTCGGTCGCCGGCTCCAGCGCCTCGGCCTTCGCACGGCGTTCGGCGGCCTCGGCCAGGGCGCGTTTGGCCGGCTCGCTCAGGACACGTTCGGGTGGGCTTTCGGGCGGTGTTGCAGGCGCGTCGGTCATGCGCAGGGACATAGTGCCGGACGGGGCTTTGCGATAGACCGGCCCCCCGCCACAGTCTCGCCCTTGCATCGCGGGCGTTCAGGCCGTTTAAGCGCGCGCAAATCCTCTCCCGCCGTTCTCTGAAAGATCCGTCATGGCCAAAGCCTCCGACAAGCCCGTCAAGAAGGTCGTCCTGGCCTATTCCGGCGGCCTCGACACCTCGATCATCCTGAAGTGGCTGCAGACGGAATACGGCGCGGAGGTCGTGACCTTCACCGCCGACCTGGGCCAGGGCGAGGAACTGGCGCCGGCGCGCGAGAAGGCCCTGAAGATGGGCATCAAGCCCGAGAACATCTTCATCGACGACCTGCGCGAGGAGTTCGTGCGCGACTTCGTCTTCCCGATGTTCCGCGCCAACGCCCAGTACGAAGGCGACTATCTGCTCGGCACCTCGATCGCCCGTCCGCTGATCGCCAAGCGCCAGATCGAGATCGCCCGCATGGTCGGCGCCGACGCCGTCTGTCACGGCGCTACCGGCAAGGGCAACGACCAGGTCCGCTTCGAGCTCGGCTACTATGCGCTGGAGCCCGATATCCGCGTCATCGCCCCCTGGCGTGAGTGGGAATACCGCAGCCGTGAGGCCCTGCTGGACTTCGCCGAGAAGAACCAGATCCCGATCGCCAAGGACAAGCGCGGCGAGGCCCCGTTCTCGGTCGACGCCAACCTTCTGCATTCCTCGTCCGAGGGTAAGGTCCTCGAGGACCCGGCCGTCGAGGCGCCCGAGTTCGTCCATCAGCGCACGATCGCGCCCGAGGACGCGCCCGACAAGGCGACCGTCATCACCATCGGCTTCGAGAAGGGCGACGCGGTCTCCATCGATGGCGTGGCCATGTCGCCGGCCACGATCCTGACGAAGCTCAATGAACTCGGCCACGACAACGGCATCGGCCGCCTCGATCTGGTCGAGAACCGCTACGTCGGCATGAAGTCGCGCGGCGTCTACGAGACGCCCGGCGGCACGATCCTGATCGCCGCCCACCGCGGCATCGAGTCGATCACCCTGGACGGGGGCGCCATGCACCTGAAGGACCAGCTGATGCCGAAATACGCCGAGCTGATCTACAACGGCTTCTGGTTCTCGCCCGAGCGCGAGATGCTGCAGGCCGCCATCGACCTGTCGCAGCAGAAGGTCTCGGGCACGGTCCGGGTCAAGCTCTACAAGGGCAATGTCGCCGTCATCGGCCGCGAGAGCGCCAACAGCCTGTACGATCAGGATCTGGTGACCTTCGAGGAGGGCGTTCAGGCCTATGACCACAACGATGCGGCCGGCTTCATCAAGCTGAACGCCCTGCGTCTGCGGGTTCTGGCCAAGCGCGACCGCCGGAGCTGAGGCGAGGAGGCGCCTGACGAAAGGCGCCTCGAAGACCGATTCAGAGAACGCGGTCTTGCGCGGCGAGGGGTTCGGCGACATCGTTGGCCAGCCTTTTCAGGGAGGGTCTCATGCGCAAGTTCGTGTTGCTGGCGGTCGCCGCCGCCATTCTGTCCGCCGCCTCGCCTTCGCTGGCGCAGACCGCGCGAATTGATGTCTCGTCAAACGCCAAGCAGTGGGTCGACAATCCGGCCCTGGCTCCGGCCGTGACGGATCCCGCGACGCTGGCGCAGATTGCGCGAATTGATGTCCCATCAAACGCCCAGCAGTGGGTCGACAATCCGGCCCTGGCTCCGGCCGTGACGGATCCCGCGACGCGCGCGCGTATGAACGCAGAGATCGTCGCCGCCATAGCCGAGGCGGGCGGCGATCAGGATCAGGCCCGCGCGGCGATCGCTGCGATCGCAGCGCGCTATCAGGAGGCCGCGGCGCCCCAGGGCGCCCGGACGCGGCCCGGTCCGAAGTAGGCCTTGCAGGCTTGAGCCCCGCTCTGGATTTGCAGTACGGGCCCGAACCGTATCCACGAGTGTTCTCATGATCCGTATTCTCGTCCTCGCCTGCGCCCTGGCGGCGTCCGGACCCGTCATTGCCCAGGACGCAGCCCCTGCGCCGACCGCTCCGGCGACGGCGTCTGCCGCTCCGACGGAGGCCGATATCGAAGCCGCCGGCGAGGCTTTCTATGCCAGCCTTGACACCATGCGTGCCGAGATTCTGGCGGCCAAGGCCGCCGCCGGTGACGATACCGCCAGGGCCGTGGCCGACGCCGACGCCATTCAGGCGACCTATCAAGCCAGGGCCGACGCCTTCGCCGCGACCTTGCGGGCCTTCCTCCTGGCCAACCCCACCATGCTCAAGCCGGAGGACGCGAGCGCGGCCCTGCTTGAAATCAAACAGGCCCCCGCCCTGGTGCGCCGTTTTGCCATGCATGTTGCTGAAGAGGCTGAACCGGCCGACGCGCCAGCCGATTGACGTCAGCCCGCGGCGACTTACGGCGAAGTAACTTGAGGTCGGACGGTGTTCGAAGGACCTTGGGGTCATCAGATCCCAAGGAGCCGACCATGATCCGTGCCCTTTCCCTCGCCGCCGCCCTCGCCGTCCTGCCGTTGTCCACCGCACTCGCCGAGGAGCCGCAGACCGCGTCGGAAGCCGCCATTGAAGCCGCCGCCGAGGCCTTCGAGGCGCGGATGGAGGCGTTCGGCGAACGCGCCGAGGCGATTTCCGAAGACGAAAGCCTGACCGAGACCCAGCGCGAGGCTCGGATCGCGGCCATCTGGACCGAATACCAGCCGGAGGTCATGGCCTTCACTGCTGAAGTCAGCCGCCACGCCGGCCAGATCGCCCAGGAAGCCCTGGCCAACATCGACGTCGAGGCGCTGGTGGCGGACGCGCTGAACGATCCCGAGGTGCAGGACGCTCTGCGCACCGCCCCGATCCTCGCCCAGGGCATGGTCACCAACGGCGCCTGGGCGGCGAACGACCCGGAACAGATGGTCACCTACGGCCTGATCGCCCAGTACGCCCTGGACCAGGCTACGGACGTCGTGGTGGCCGACGACGCCGAGGCCGTCGACGAAGCAAACGAGGACTAGATCCCTTCTCCCCTTGCGGGAGAAGGTGGCTGAGCGCAGCGAAGTCGGATGAGGGGTACGCGTCACCGGACGGATCTGTCCGCGGCCCCATTCCGTCGACCGGGTTTCGCCCCTCACCCGATCGCGCCAGGACGACGGCTCCGCCGCCGTGCGCGATCTCCCTCTCCCTCAATGGGAGAGGGAGTTTTGGGGACTACCGCAGCGCCGCGTTGTCGAGGTTCAGCGCCGTGATCGGGATCACCTCGACGTTCGGATGCTTCGCTCGCAGGGCGTCGATGAACTGGGCCGCGTCGCCGACGATCACGAGGCTGGCCCGGTCGACCGGCAGGTGTTCGGCGAAGGCTGACTGGACCGCCGCCCCGTCGATGGCTTCTACATTGCCGACATAGGCCGCCAGCTCGCTCATCGGCAGGTCATAGAGCGCCAGGTTGGCGACGAGGCCGCCCAGACCATCCACCGTTTCCAGCGAGCCTCCGAAGGCGCCGGTCAGGATGGCCTGACGGGTGGTCAGCTCCGACGCCGTCGGGCGGGTGGTCGACAGGCGGGTGATCTCGGCCAGGATCAGGTCTGAGACCTCGACCGCTGCGTCGTTGCGCGTCTGGGCGCTGGCGGTGAACAGGCCATCCTCGGCCCGCACGCCCAGCGACGAGCGGGTGCCATAGCTGAGGCCGCGCTTGATCCGGATCTCCTGGTTCAGGCGCGAGGTGAAGCTGCCGCCCAGCAGGGTGTTGCCCAGGGTCAGCGGGAAATAGTCGGCGTCGGTCCGCGACACGCCGCGCAGGGCGACGGTGACCGCCGCCTGACCGGCGCCGGGCTGGTCGATCACGACGATGCGGGGCGCCTGGGCCGGGCCGGACGGATTGACCGCCGCCCCGACGGCCGAGGGGTTGGTCCAGTCGCCGAACGCGGCCTCGGCCAAGGCTCTCGCTTCGGCCTCGTCGATGGCGCCGGAGAAGACCAGGGTCGCGTCGATCGGGCGGTATCGCTGCTGGTGGAAGATCGCCACGTCTTGGCGCGTCAGGGCGGGCAGGGTCGTCAGAGTGCCCGATCCGGGCGCGCCATAGGGGGCCTCGCCGTAGATCACGCGGGCGGCGGCCTGGGCGGCGACCGGGCCGGGCGTCGACAGACTGATGCGCAGGCCGTCCAGGGTCTGGTCGCGCTGGCGATCCAGTTCCTCCTGCGCGAAGGCCGGATTGCGCACCAGATCGGCCATCAGGGCGACCGTCTCCGGGAAGACGTTGGCCGGGGCGTTGGCGTAGACGTTGGAGAAGTCCGCGCCCGCGCCCGCGCCGATCTGGGCGCCCAGCTGCTCGATCTCGGTGGCGATCTGCGGAGCTGTGCGGGTGGTGGTGCCCTGCGTCAGCAGGGCGGCGGTCATGGAGGCCAGGCCCGCCTTGCCGGGCGCTTCATGGGCCGAACCGGCATCGAAGTTCAGCCGTGCCGAAACGAGCGGCAGGCCGTCTTTCTCGACGACCAGCACGCGCAGGCCGTTGTCGAGACGGAAGTCGGCGACCGGCGGCGTGGTCGGGGCGACCGGCTCGGTGGTGGCGGGCAGGGCCGCGCGCTCGGCCTCGGGCAGCAGGGTGAAGACCTGACCCACGGGCGCGAGGTCAGCGACGGTGACCGGGGCGGTGAAGGCTGTCGTCTGTTCCGTCGCCGGATTGGCGTCGTCGGCGTTCAGATAGCGGATCGTCAGGGCGCGCTGATCGGTCAGATAGCGCCGGGCGACGCGCTGAATGTCGGCCGCAGTGACGGCCTGGATCTGCGAAATCTCACGGTCGGCCACCGAGGCGTCATTGGTGTTGATCAGGGCGAAGCCGAGCACATTGGCGCGGTCGTCGATGGTCTCGCGAGCGCGCAGGGCGTCGGCGACCAGTTCGTTCTTGGCCTCGGTCAGTTCGGCCTCGGTCACGGGCGTATCGCGGAACTTCGCGATCTCGGCGCGGATGGCGGCGATCCCGGTCTCGGGCGTCTCGCCGTCGGCCATGATGGCGTAGGCCGACAGATAGCCGGACTGCTGGGAGAAGTCGGGGCCCGATGAGGCCTGTGCCGCGATCTGTTGCTCGTAGACCAGCGAGCGGTACATCCGCGAGCTTTCGCCGGTCGACAGGATGCCGTCCAGCACGGTCAGGGGGATTCGGTCGGCGTCGCGATAGGCCACGGTCGGCCAGGCCAGGACGACAGCCGGAAGCGGCACGTTCGGCGCATGGAAGGTCGCCTCGCGCGGACCAGTCGGCTCGGGCTCCACAACGTTGTTTTCGGGCAGGGGCCGGTCGGGATTGGCGATCGGCGCCAGGTATTCGTTGATCCAGCCATCCAGTTGCGCCTGGTCGAAGTTCCCCGCCACGATCAGGATGGCGTTGTCGGGGCGGTAGTAGGTGGCGTGGAACCGGCGAACGTCCTCGATGGTGGCGGCGTCCAGGTTCTCCAGAGAGCCGATCACCCCGCGACGGTAGGGGCTCTGCTGATAGATGGCCGCCGGCATGAACAGGCTGAAAAGCCGGCCGTAGGGCTGTGCGAGCACGCCCTGTCGGTACTCCTCCTTGACCACGTCGCGCTCGCTCTCGAACACGCTCTCGTCGACGACCAGCGAGGACAGGCGGCTGGCCTCGGCGAAGATCAGGCGCTCCAGGTGATTGGCCGGGATGGTCTCGTGATAGGCGGTGACGTCGTCACTGGTGAAGGCGTTGTTGTTGCCGCCCACGTCCTCGGTCAGGCGATCGAAGGTCTCGTCCGGGAAGTCCTTGGTGGCCTTGAACATCAGGTGTTCGAACAGGTGGGCGAAGCCCGAGCGGCCTTCCGGATCGTCCTTGCCGCCGACGCGGTACCAGACCTGGACCGTCACGTTCGACGTCGTCGTGTCGCGCGCGGTGTAGACGTCCATGCCGTTCGGCAGGGTCCGCTTCACGAAGCCAAGCGGCGGCACCTCGATGCCGGCGGGCGCGCTCTGGGCCACGACCGGCGAGAAGGCCCCGAGGGCCGTGACGATGGCGAGGGCGGCGACGGCCGACTTCAGGCGAGACTTCATGGACGGACTCCGGAGTTGCGGAGCGACCGTATCAGGGCTTGGCGCCGGCGTAAGTTACGGCGGTGTAATGTGGGGGCCTGCCCCGGAGGGAGAAGGAAACTACTTCCCGAACACCTCGACCCCGATCTGGCCCTCCGGCGTAAGCCAGGCGCGCTTCATGCCCTGGCTGTTGAAGGGGTCGGCGCGGTTTCCCGCCGTATCCAGCGCGATGAGCCCGCCATCGCCGCCCATCTCGCCGATCCCTGCGATGACCGCCCGGCCGGCCTCGGTGATCGACGCGCCCGCCTCGACGCGCCAGTCCATCTGGGCCGCCGCGGCCGTGCGGATGAAATATTCGCCCTGGCCTGTGCAGGAGACGGCGACCCGGTCCGTCGCCCAGACGCCCGCCGCCGGGATCGGCGTGTCGCCAACCCGCCCCGGCAGCTTGCCGAACACGCCGCCCGTCGAGGTGGCGGCCGCCAGACGACCCTGCGTGTCGAGCACACAGCAGCCGACCGTGCCGTGGCTCAGCGCTGGTCCCTGGCCCGGCGGATGGTTGTCCTCGCCCTGACCGGCCCGGGTGAACCAGGCCTCCGGGTCATTGATCGGCTCCAGATGGTGCTCGCCCGCGAACCGGGCTGCCCCCGACCCCGCCAGCAGCACGTGCGGGCTGTGCTCCATCACGGCGCGGGCGGCCCGGATCGGATTGCGATAGCCCTGGAAGGCGGCGACGGCGCCCGCGCGGCGGCTTGGCCCGTCCATCAGGCTGGCGTCCAGTTCGTATTCACCGGCCAGGTTTGGCGAGGCCCCGCGTCCGGCGACATAGAGGCCGGAGTCTTCGAGCAGCACCGTCGCCTCCACCGCCACGTCCAGGGCCGAGGCGCCGGCCTCTAGCCGCACCCGCATGGCCTCGACCACCTCGCGCATATGAGCGATCTCGGCGGTGTAGTCGCGGCTGCGACGCGCGCCGGCGCCGCCGTGGAGGATGAGGGCAAGTCTGGTCATGGGGTTTCCTGAAACCGTTCAGCCTCTTTCATTCGGGCCGCCGTCTCACTAGCGTCGTTGGCAGGCGCGCGCCACGGGGGCGCCGCCCAGTTCAACCTGACGGGGCGGCCTCCAGTAGCGCGAACGCGCGATGGGCCGCCCTAGCGAAGCGAGACCCAGATAATGCGCGCAGTCCTGTCCAAGACCGTCGGCGGCCCCGACAGCCTCGTCGTCGAAGAGGTTCTCGATCCGACCCCGAAGGCGGGCGAGGTCATCATCGAGGTCAAGGCCGTCGGCGTGAACTTCCCCGACACCCTGATTATCGAGGACAAATACCAGTTCAAACCCCAGCGCCCCTTCTCGCCGGGCGGCGAGGTCTCGGGCGTGGTGGAGGCTGTGGGCGAGGGGGTGAAGGGCGTCTTCAAGGGCGATCGGGTCATCGCCATGCCGGGCTGGGGCGGGATGGTCGAGCGGCTGGCCGTGCGCGCCGAAAGTCTCATCAAGATGCCCGACGGCATGTCGTTCGAGGAGGGCGCCGCCCTCATCATGACCTACGGCACCTCCTACTATGCGCTCAAGGATCGGGCCCAGCTGAAGGCCGGTGAACGGCTGCTGGTGCTCGGCGCGGCCGGCGGGGTCGGCGCCGCCGCCGTCGAACTGGGCAAGGCCATGGGCGCCCAGGTCACGGCCGCCGCCTCAACCAACGACAAGGTCCAGTTCGCCCTGGAACTGGGGGCCGACAACGGCCTGATCTATCCGTCGGGCGCCATGGACAAGGCGGCCCAGAAGGAGCTGTCGGGCGAGTTCAAGCTGGCCTCGGGCCGCGACGGTCCGGACGTGGTCTATGACGGCGTCGGCGGCGACTATGCCGAGCCGGCCCTGCGGTCGATGGACTGGAACGGCCGCTATCTGGTGGTCGGCTTCCCGGCGGGCATTCCGTCCTTCCCGCTGAACCTGACCCTGCTGAAGTCGGTGTCGGTGGTCGGGGTCTTCTGGGGCGCGGGAGCCGCGCGCGATCCCGAGGGTCACAAGGCCAATGTCGCCGATCTGATGAGGTTCTGGGCCGAGGGCAAGATCAAGCCGCGCGTGTCGCAGACCTTCCCGCTGGAGCGCGCCCACGAGGCCATCCAGGCCCTGTCGGACCGCACCGTCATGGGCAAGGTCGTGGTGACCGTCGAGTCGTGATCCGCCTCTCGCCCGATCTCGACGCCGCCGCCCTCGCCACGGCGTTCGAGGCGGGCGGAAAGCGCCTGCACATCCCCGGCGTCCTCGCTGCCGACAGCGCCGAGGCCGTGGCCGATGTGCTCGAGGCCGAAACGCGGTGGAAGACCACGGTCGCGGCCGGCGGGGCCTTTCTGGAGCTGCCGCTGAACGGCCGGGTCGCCGAGGATCCGGCCAAACAGTCCTGGCTGGACGAGGCGGCGGTCGACGGGTCCAGTCCCCTGACCCAGTATATCTTCGACACCCGCCGGCTGACCGCCGACCGGGAGGCGGGCGCGTCGAAAGGCGACGCGGCCGACCATGTGCTCGACTTCCTCAACAGCGAGGCCTTCATCGCCTTCGCGCGGACGGTGACCGGCGACGACCGCATCGACCTCGCCGACGCCCAGGCCTCGCGCTATCGACCCGGCCACGTCCTGACCGCGCACAATGACGTCTCGCCGGGCAAGAACCGGCTCTACGGCTATGTGCTGAATTTCAGCCGCGACTGGCGCGCCGACTGGGGCGGCAATCTCGTCTTCCACGGCGAGGACGGCCACATCCAGCACGGCTGGGTCCCGGCCTTCAATGCGCTCAACCTGTTCGTCGTGCCGACGCGACACGCCGTGACCCAGGTCGCCTCGTTCGCCGCGAAGGACCGGCTATCCATAGTCGGCTGGCTGAGGTCGAACACGGAGATCGGCCCGCAGGCGCGGGGCGAGACGCGATCCTACTGATCGCGCAGCTTGTCGAGCGCCTTGTCGGCCAACTCCCGGTGCCGCTTGCGGACATTGGCGCCCAGGGTCGCGATCACCGCCGTAATCACCGCCGCGTCGTCGGTGAAGCCGATTCCGGCCAGCACGTCCGGGATGGCGTCGATGGGCATGACGAAATAGGCCAGCGCCCCCAGCATGATCCCCTTGGCCGCCATCGGCGTCTCCGGATCACGAGCGGCGTAGTAGACGGACACGGCCTGGTTCGCGAACGGGATGCGGGCGGCCACTCGCCCGATCTTGGGCCAGAAGCCGGCCTTGACCCGCACCTCGTTGACCTTCTGTACGGAAGGGACCAGCGCCTTCGACGGATCGATGGCGTCTTCGGGCGTGATGGTCCCGGCGGCGGGTTTGGCTTTGGCGGTCATGGCGGCTAAATCCCCGCGGCAATCAGAAGTTCAGATCAGAACATAGGGACGATTACGATGAAACTCGACGGGTCGATCGCAGCGGTGGTGACGGGCGGGGCTTCGGGCCTGGGTGAGGGGACGGCGCGAGCGATCGCGGCGACGGGCGCCAGGGTCGCCCTGTTCGATCTCAACGCCGAAAAGGGCGAGGCCATCGCGAAAGAGATCGGCGGCATCTTCTGTTCCGTCGACGTCACCGACGACGCCTCGGTCGCCGCCGCCTTCGAAAAGGCCCGCGCCGCCCACGGCCAGGAGCGTCTGACCGTCAACTGCGCCGGCATCGCCACCGGCATGAAGACCGTCTCTCGCAAGAGGGACACCGGCGAGATCAAGGCCCACGACATGGCCCAGTTCGAGCGCACCGTCCGCGTCAACCTGTTCGGCACCTTCCGCGTCCTGAGCCAATCGGCCGCAGGGATGATGACCCTGGAGCCCGTGGAGGACGGCGAGCGCGGCCTGATCGTCAACACGGCTTCCGTGGCGGCCCAGGACGGCCAGGTCGGTCAGGCGGCCTATGCGGCGTCCAAGGGCGGCGTCTACGCCATGACCCTGCCGGTCGCCCGCGACCTCGCCCAGGAAGGCATCCGCTGCAACACCATCCTGCCAGGCATCATGTGGACCCCGATGATGGCCGGCATGGACCAGAAGATCCAGGACGCCCTGGCCGCCCAGATCCCCTTCCCCAGCCGTCTGGGCAAGCCCTCTGACTACGCCAGCCTCGTGCTGGAGCTGGCCCGCAACGTCTACATCAACGGCGAATGCATCCGCCTCGACGGGGCCATCCGCATGGCTCCGAGGTAAATTTCGAAAAAGGGGCCTTGCGACGGACCGTCAGGGTCCGCTATAGGCCCCGCTCTCGACGAGACGGATCGCCCAGCCGGGCCCCGTTACGGAGTGCGGGCGTAGCTCAGTGGTAGAGCACAACCTTGCCAAGGTTGGGGTCGAGAGTTCGAATCTCTTCGCCCGCTCCAGTCGATATGAAGAGGCCCGGTTTCGACCGGGCCTTTTTCAATTCCGCGCCGGGCTGCGTGAGTTTGCCTTTTGGGCCGTCTCTCCCTTTCGTCATCCTCCGGCAAGCCGCGCCTTCGCGGCGCAGACCGGGGGACCCAGCGGCGCGCGAGAGTGCGAACCTGTCGCGGACACCGGCGGCCGACATTGTGCTTGAAAAGATCGCCTTCGGCGCCGCTGGGTCCCCCGGTCTCCGCTGCGCTTCGCCGGAGGATGACGAAAGCGCGTAATAGGACGTTATTCTTATCCAGCTCTTGCGACCGGCACGACCGCTCACCATCTGCCCTGATGGGCCTTCGACAACCAGCCGTCGTCCGTTTCGTCCGTTTTGTCCGTTTCGTCAGGGTGTTTTTCGTCCGGACCAAGGGACGAAACCGCCTGAGCGTCCAGCTTCACTCCTCGTCCGCCGCGTTCGGATCGATCGCTTCGTCCACCAGCCTGCGCCAGTGAGGATCGGTGTCGTCGACCAGATCCACGTCGTCGAGCAGGGCCACGACGGCGTCGCCGTCGGGCAGGATGAGGCCCAGGACTTCCATCGGTTCGCCGAAGGCCCCGGCGTGGACCTCGGCCTGCACAGCGACCGCCCCCTGTTCGCCGTCGTCGTCCCACCAGATGACCGGCTGGGGCAGGTCCATGTCGATGACCTGTGGGTCCTCCGAGTCGCCCAGGGCGAAGACAGCCCGGCGCGCCTGGACGTCGTCCAGCGTGGCGACCCGGCCTGTGAAGGGCTTCAGCCGCGACCAGTCGTCGGCGTCGAAGCCGCCGCCGTCTTCGGGTTCCAGATCGTCGGGGCGCGGGTCGTTCGTCATTCCGCAGACTAGCGACGGGAGGGCTTGCGGATCAATCGATGCCGAGGGCCGCCTTGATGACGCGCCAGTCGATGTATTTGAAGTTCTGGGTTCCGACGTCGTTGACGTCGTCCTGGACCACCACGACGCCTTCGGGGAAGGCGTCCGAGACCCGGCCGCCCATGGCCGCCAGACCATCGGTGCCCGTGACGCCGTCCACGACCCCGTCCTCGACCACGAACCGGCCCTTGAACTCGGGGGCGGCGCCATCGATGCGCCAGACCGGGAAGGCGCTGTCGCCCTGGCTGGACCCGATCAGGTAGCGGGCCTCCCCGTCGGCGAGGATGGTCAGGCCTTCGGCGTCAGCGACCAGTTTGTCGGTCTCGATGCCCTGGATCAGGGTGCGGGCGCCGCCGGCGGCCGGGTCGAGGCTGTAGCGCCAGACGCCGACATTCTCCTCGGCCAGATACAGGGCGTTGGTCGCCTCGTCGGCGGCGCAGCCTTCGGAGATGGTGCCGATGTCGAACCGCCGAACCTCGCGCGAGACCGGCTCGCCCGCGGCGTCGGCGGTCAGGACGAACTGGCGCACCTCGCCTTCATGGCCGACGAGGACTGCGTGGATCTGGGAGCCCCGACGGGCGAAGCAGAAGCCGTAGGGCTCGACCACGTCCGTGCGGATCGCGCCCCAGGGGCGGACGCCGTTCTGGCCGGTCCCGGCGGGGTCGAACAGATAGAGAGAGACGCCCTCCTTGCCCGGCGTCCGGTCGCTGGCGCCCAGCACCACCTGCGGACGGCCCGAGACGGTCAGGCCGTCAATGGCGTCGACGTTGTTCAGCAGCCCCTCGGGCATGAACTGCAGCACAGCCCCGTCGAAGCCGTAGATGTAGAGGCCGGCCTTCTTGTCAGTGCCTGCGACGAAGCCGGGCGAGGTGGTTCCCATGACCACCACCGGGCGCTCGCCGACCCAGATGGCGGGGTCGTCAGCCGCATCCTCGCCGCCGCCGGTGCCGACCGACGGTGTCTCCAGCATCGCCTGGACCCGGACGCCCGCGCCGATCACGCCTTCGCCCTCGCCCTGGTAGTCGACCTCGTGGGTGGCGCAGCCGGCGAGAAGCAGGGCGGCGACGGCGGCGGTGCACAGGGCGATCTGGCGCATGGCGGATCCTTGATGGAAGGGCGTGGCGTAGCGTGGCGGCGCAGATCACGTGGCAAACCACCGGTCAACCCCGATCGGGTGCGGCGTTTCTGTCAGGCGGGGCGGGCGTTCGACCGTCTACGGACGGACTGTCACACCCGTGTTCGCGAACCGCCTCGGGCTCTTCGCACAAGCGTCGCCGTGGCGTCGCCGCTCTGGCTTAGCAGCAGCGCCCAGAACCGGCGGCGGCAGCGCTGACCCGGCCATCGGGGATGCATAAAATGAAACTCGCACTTCTGCTCGGGGCCGCCGTCGCCCCCCTGCTCATCGGCGGCGCGGCCGTCGCACAGACCCAGGACGCGCCGGCCACGGCTCTTGAAGAGGTCATCGTCACCGGCCGCCCGGTCCTCCGGAACCGCACCGACGACGTCGTGCCGACCCTGTCCTACGACCTCGAATACTTCCAGCGCTTCGAGCCGCTGACCGTCGGCGACGCCCTGAAGCGCGTGCCCAGCGTCACCTTCCTGTCGGACGTGCTGGAATCGGACGGCGTCCGCCTGCGCGGCCTGGATCCGGGTTACACCCAGGTCCTGATCAACGGCGAGCGGGTTCCCGGCGCCGGCGTCGACCGCTCCTTCTTCGTCGACCGCATCCCCGCCGAATTGATCGAGCGCGTCGAGGTCGTTCGGTCGTCCTCGGCCAACCGTTCGGGCGACGCGGTCGCCGGCGCGATCAACATCGTCCTGCGCGACGCCTATTCGCTGGACGGCGGTTATGTGCGCGGCGGGGTTATCGTCTTCCCCGGCAATGAGATCGGCGAGACCTTCGGCGCCGTCTACGGCGGCCAGGTCGGCGCAGGCCGACTGCTGCTCGGCGCCAGCGTCCAGGACCGGATCAACCCGAAGGACAAGCACAGCGCCCGCTACGACCGTCCGGGCGGCCCCCTGGTGAACACCGAGGTCCAGACCGACGTGCGGTCGGGCACCGACTATTCGTTCAACGCCGCCTATGAAGTCGATGTCGCCGGCGGAACGCTGGATCTTTCGGGCGTCTTCGTGCGCACCGAGCGTCTGCAGGACGAGGATTCGATCGAGTATCGGGGCGGCCGCCGTTCCGATGCCGACCTGCTGACGATCAACGACAACAACGTCGATATCGAAACGGACAACCTGCAACTGCGCGCCCGTTACGAGCGCGAAATGTTCGGCGGCGAGACGCGCTTCAAGCTGGGCTTCGCCTCGCTGACCGACGCCCAGTTCGAGTTCGAGAACGAAGCCGAATACCTGCGCGACGCCATCATCTTCCCGGAAGAAGATCGTTTCACGGCCGACCAGACCTATACGGACATCGAGGATCAGGAGGTTTCGGGCGCTCTGGAGCATACCCGGTCGCTGACCGATTCCCTCGAACTGGAGTTCGGCGTGCAGTACGTCGGCAAGGAGCGAGACACCGACATTTCGGCCCCTGCCCGCGTCCGGTTCACCATCCCGAACGCCCCGGCCCCACGTCCGGCGCAACCGGCCTTCGGACCCCGTCTCCCCATCCCGGGGGGGCTGTCGACCATCGAAGAGACCCGCATCGACCCCTACGTCATGGTCTCGGGCGACAGCGGCAATCTGAAGTGGGAAGCCGGCCTGCGGTACGAAACAACGGACACCTCGATCGAGGACGTCACCGCCCCGACCGCGGCTCTGCGCTCGGTCGACAACGACTATGCCGAACTTCTTCCCTCGGCCAGCGTCCGCATCCAGCTCAACGAGAATGACCGGATCATCCTGTCGGGCGCTCGCACGGTTCGCCGTCCGAACTTCAACCAGCTGTCCCCGGCGGTCCTGGAAGAAGAGCGCGGCGACAGTGATTTCGTCGGCAACCCGAACCTGGAGCCGGAAACGGCCTGGGGCGTGGACGCCGGCGTCGAACATCGCATCGGCACGCGCGGCGTGGTCGGCCTGAACGTCTTCTACCGCTCGATCTCGGACCTGATCGAGGACACCAACACCGGCCGTACCGGTTCGGCCGGCGCCGGGACCTTCGTCTACACGGTCAGCAATGTCGGCGACGGCGAGGTCTACGGCGTCGAGTTCGACCTCTCCACCCCGCTGGACTTCATCGGCATGGACACGACGGGCGTCTTCCTCAACGCCTCATGGCTGGACTCGTCGATCGACGACTTCATGGGCGACCGCCGCTTCAACTCGCAGTCGGACTATGTGCTGAACTTCGGCTTCACCCAGGACATCCCGTCGTGGGACGCCGCCTTCGGCGCCACCTATCGCAAGCAGGGCGAGGCCTACGAGCGCGTCATCGCCGAGGAGGTCACGACCCGCTACGGAGCCGACCTGGAAATCTTCGTCGAGAAGCAGCTGTGGTCCAACACGGTCCTGCGCCTGACGGGCTCCAACCTGCTGAACTCGGCCAAGGAAGAGGACTTCAACAAGTTCGCCGATCTGGGCGACCAGATGAGCCGCAGCTTCGACGAATACGAGCTGGAGCGGGAAACCGCCGGTCCGGTCTATCAGGCCGTGCTGCGCGTCGCCTTCTAGGGCCTCAAAACGTCTCAAAACGGGAAGGGCCGGGCGGCGACGCCCGGCCCTTTTGCGTTGTTCAACGAACGTTCACAGGGTTCGCGCGAAAGCGACTGGACCCGCGCCGGGTCTGGCCCTAACCGCCTTGGGACGCCGGGCGGCGCCGGGCTTGCAAGCGTCGGTCCGAACACGCCGACGCGTGCCAAGACAGGAAGACCGAACATGTTCATGGAAGGCGATATCGACTGGGTCCTGGTACTGGGCGTCGTCGCCGCAGTGACCTCGGTCGTCGCCATCCTGTCGTTGATCTTCGCGGTGACCAACCGGACCCGCCATGTCTCGACATCGGACGAGCTTGGCGCCGTGTCCAAGGCCCGTGAGGCGGCCGAGACCCGCCTCTACGAGACCCTGAACGCCATTCCTGTCGCCCTGGTGCAGACCGATCGCGGCGGCAAGTTCGTCTTCGCCAACCGCGCCGCGCACCAGCTGATGGGCCGCCGCGACGCCGAGCTGATCGGACTGCGCTTCCACTCGGCGACCTGGGGCATCACCTATCCGGACGGCCGACCGGTGCCGCCGGACCTTCTGCCCAGCGCCCGCGCCCTGCGCGGCCAGACGGTCAAGGGATTCCAGCACATCATCGCCAACCCCTCGACGCGCCGGAAGATGCTGGTCTCGGTGACGGCCATGCCGATCGAGGATTCTCACGGCCAGATCATCGGTTCGACAGCCGCCATCGTTGAAACCGAAGGCCTGACGACGCCCGAGGCCTTCCAGCCCGAAACCGTGCCTGTGGCGACCCGGGACGATCTGACGCGCCGTGTATTCGAGGCGGCGTCGAGCGCCCTGGTGGTTGTCTCCGCCCACGGCGTGGTCCGCGAGGTCAATCCGCAGGCCCTGGCCCTGTTCGGACGGACTCAGGACGTCATCGGCGCCGATTTCGCGGACCAGTTCCTGGGCGAGACCGAGCGGGTCGAGGGGCGCCAGACCCTGCGCGCCGCCCTCAACGCCCAGCCTGGCGAGGCCGATCCGATCGTCTCGACAATGGGCGGAGACCACGGCGTGGCCTGGCGTATCCTTCCGCTTAGCGCGCCCGGAGAGGCCGTCGACGCCCTGCTGCTGGCCGGCGATCCGGTGGCGGCGATGATGGAAGCCGAAGCGGAATCCGTCGTTGCGATCGAAGCGCTCCCGGAGCCCGTTTCTGAACCGGAGGCAGAGGCGACCGCGCCCGCCGAGCCTGTCGTCGACCTCGCTCCGCAACTCGAAGCCGCCGCGGCGCGCGAGGCGCAGCTGCAGGCCGAGCTGGAGGCCGCGCGCGCCCAGGTCGAAGCCGAGCGGGCCCAGGCGACGCGTCTGGCCGAAGACGCCCGTGCCGAAGTCCTGTCCCAGGTCGAGACGGGCAACGAGGCTTCGCGTCGGCTGGAGAGCGTCGGTCGCCTGACCGGCGGCGTGGCCCAGGACTTCAATGCGCTGCTCGCGGTCATGACCAGCGCGCTCGACATGATGCTGAAGACCGCCGACGACCCCGCCCGCGTGCGACGTCTGGGTCAGGCGGCGCTCGCTGCGGGCCAGCGGGGAGAAGCCCTGACGCGTCGCCTGTCGGCCTTCTCGCAGGGTGAGGACGCCCATGCCCAGGTGCTGGACTCGGCCGTCCTTCTGCGGGCCATGGAGACGCGGCTGCGTGCGTTGGCCGGTCCGGGCGTCGATCTGATGATCGAAGGCCCGTCGACCGAGGCGCCGGTGCGCGTCGATCCGGTCGGGTTCGAAGGCGCGGTCCAGGCCCTGGTCCGCAATGCGGTCGAGGCGCTTGGCGGCGCGGGTTCGGTCGCCGTGCGTCTTGAGGCTCTGGCCGACGGCGGGGCGCGGCTGACGGTGCGCGACACCGGTCCGGGGCTGGATGCGGCCACGGCGATGCGCGCCCTGGAGCCCTTCTTCACCACCCGCGACGGCGCGGCGGGTCTGGGTCTGGCCCAGGCTCACGCCTTCGCGCGCCAGTCGGGCGGCGGCCTGACCCTGACGGGGGCCGAGGGCGAGGGCGCCGAGGCGACCCTGACCCTGCCGGCCGCCGAGGCGCGGATCGAAAGCGCCGCCTGAGCGACCTCTCCGCCTTGGCTATGCGCATGGCCATGCTAGGTTAACGAACGTCGTTTCACGTCGTTGGGAGCCCGGCCATGAAGATCCTGCGGTTCGTTCTGGTCCTGGTCGTGATCGGCTATGCGGGCTGGCTGGCCTGGCCTTTCATCTCTCCTTTCTTCGAAGGCGCCGCGCCCTCGGTAGCGACCGAGCGCGCCTCCGCCATGGTCGAGGCCGGAGGCGGCATTCCGCAGGCGGTCTTCTGGATCGGCGCGGTTGTCCTCTACCTGATCGCGGCCTTCATGCTGGGCTCGGGCAACCCGAGAGCGGCGGTGGCCTATTTCCTCGGCTTTCTCGCCGACGCCGCCCTGCGTCTGGCCATCGACCGGTCGAGCGGCGGTGGACCGGCCAGCGCTTCCATTCAGACCGACACCTATGCCGGCGGCGGCGAGATCGCCCAGCGGTCGGCCGAAGCTGTGGCGCCGGCAGGCCTGCCGGTCGATCCGACCTGGCTGATCCTCGGCGTTCTGCTGGTGGTCGGCATCGCCATCGTCGTCCTGACCCGCCGGAGGGCGCGACGGCGCACGCCCGGTCATCTCACCGCCTGAAGAAGCCCCCTCGCCGGACACGGCCCGGCTTCCCATATCCGCCACAGTGGTTGACCAACACGGGTCAGACGCTAGGACAGCGGCCGACTCCCCGTCCGCGCCCGATCCAGAGGTTTTCATGGCAGACGCCGCCCCCGCCCCCGCTGCAATCGCTTCCTATGACGTCGTCATCATCGGCGGCGGCCCCGGAGGCTACAACGCCGCGATCCGCGCGGGGCAGCTGGGGCTGAAGGTCGCCTGCATCGAGAAGGGCCCGACCCTGGGCGGCACCTGTCTGAACGTCGGCTGCATGCCATCCAAGGCCCTGCTGCACGCTTCGGAACTGTTCGAGATCGCCAACAAGGAGTTCGGCACGCTCGGCATCGATGTCGGCACGCCGAAGGTCAACCTGCCGCAGATGATGAAGCAGAAGGCCGACAGCGTCGGCGCCCTGACCAAGGGCATCGAATTCCTGTTCAAGAAGAACAAGGCCGACTGGATCAAGGGCACGGGCAAGATCGTCGGGACCGGAAAGGTGGAAGTCACAGCGGCCGACGGAACCGTCACGAGCCTGACCGCCAAGGACATCGTCATCGCCACGGGCTCGGAGCCCACCCCCTTGCCGGGCGTGGACTTCGTCGAGGGCAAGATCATCGATTCCACCGGCGCCCTGTCGCTGTCGGCCATCCCGAAAAAGCTGATCGTCATCGGCGCGGGCGTGATCGGGCTCGAACTCGGCTCGGTCTGGCGCCGTCTGGGCGCCGAAGTCGTCGTGGTCGAGTTCCTCGACAAGGTCGGCGCCGGCATGGACGCCGAGGTCGCCACCGCCTTCCAGCGCGGCCTGACGAAGCAGGGCATGACCTTCAAGATGGGCACCAAGGTCACCTCGGCGAAGGCGGCCAAGGACGGCGTCGTCCTGACGATCGAGCCTGCCGCAGGCGGCGCGGCCGAGACCCTGACGGCCGACGTGGTACTGGTCGCCATCGGCCGTCGCCCCTACACGGCGGGTCTGGGCCTGGAGAGCGTCGGCATCGAGACCGACAAGCGCGGCTTCCTCGTCAACGACCATCTCAAGACCGGCAAGGACGGCATCTGGGTCATCGGCGACGTGACCCACGGCCCGATGCTGGCCCACAAGGCCGAAGAAGAAGCCGTCGCCGTCATCGAATACATCGCTGGCAAGGCGGGCCACGTCGACTACGACCTGGTCCCCAGCGTCATCTACACCGGCCCGGAAGTGGCCTGGGTCGGCAAGACCGAGGAACAGCTCAAGGCCGCGGGCGTCGCGTTCAAGAAGGGCAAGTTCCCCTTCACCGCCAACTCGCGCGCCAAGATCAACCATGAGACCGAGGGCTTCGTGAAGGTTCTGGCCGACGCGACGACCGACAAGGTGCTCGGCGTGCATATCTTCGGCCCCTCGGCGGGCGAACTGATCGCCGAGGCCTGCATCACCATGGCCTTCGGCGGATCGTCCGAGGATATCGCCCGCACCTGCCACGCCCACCCGACCCGCTCCGAAGCCGTCAAACAGGCGGCCATGGGCGTCGAGGGCTGGACCATGCAGGCTTAAGGGTGGACCTTCAGCTCACGGGCAAGCGCGCTCTCGTCTGCGGCGGATCCAGCGGCCTCGGCCGCGCGGTGGCCGAGGCTCTGGCGGCGGAGGGCGCGTATGTCGCCCTGCTGTCGCGGGATGCGGCGAAGCTGCAGGTCGTGGCCGACGGGATCAATGCGACGGGGACCGGCCGGGCCGTGGTCGTGACGGCCGATCTGGCCGATCACGCGGGTCTGCTGGCCGCCGTAGATTGGGCCGAGAGCCTGCTGGGCGGGCCGATCGAAATCCTGCTGAACAACACGGGCGGGCCGCCGCCGTCTGGCGTGGCGGGGCTCGATCCTGACCTGTGGCGCGCCCAATTCGAGTCGATGGTGCTGTCGGTGTTCCGCCTGACCGACCGGGTCCTGCCGGCCATGCGGGCGGCGGGCTGGGGGCGGATCCTGAACGTCGCCTCGTCCTCGGCGGTTGAGCCGAGTCCCGTGCTGGGCGTGTCCAACACTTTGCGGGCGGGGATCACCGGCTGGGCCAAGAGCCTGGCGACCGAGGTCGCGGCCGACGGGGTGACAGTCAACACCCTCCTGCCCGGCCGTATCGACACGCCGCGCATCCAGCAACTGGATCGGTCGAACGCCGAACGCACCGGCGTGACGCCCGAACAGGCGCAGGCGAAGTCGGTCGAGAGCATTCCGGTCGGACGGCTGGGCCGGCCGGCCGAATTCGGGGCCGTGGCCGCCTTTCTGGCCAGTCCAAAAGCGGCCTATGTCACCGGCTCCCTGATCCGCATCGACGGCGGCGCGATCCGGGGAATTTGAGCTACCGTTCGACGGCCGACGGCGTGGTTCGCGGCTGCAGCCCGCCGAAGCCCATGCGGCGCGAACCATAGTCCAGATCCACCCGGCGGAAGCGATAGAGAACGTCGGCGCCGATCAGGAGCGCGGGCCGGTCGCTGAGCCCCAGCGCCCGGAAGGCGTGCAGATCCGCGAACAGAAGCGGCGTGGGTCCGAGCTGGTGTCGGCCGATCTGCAGGGTGTTCAGGCGTCCGGCATAGGCATCCATGGTCTGGCCGGTGACGCCGTAGAGTGGAATGGGGCGGGAGCCGACCTGACCGCCGATGGCGCGAAGGAGGGCGGTGTTGCCGATCGAATACTGGCCGCCGCTGTCGACGAACGATTGAACCGGTACGCCGTCCGCCACGGCGTTGGTCAGGATGAGTTGTCCGGAGGCGTCGGCGCGCGCCCTTGTTCCGCCCGGCAGTCGCGTTGGAATGACGGAGGCGATGCCGCGCGCGAAGAAGGCTGGCCCCGAAGGCGTCAGGGCGACGGTTCGATCCGCCAGATCCATCGACAGCCGGAACTGCGAAAGTATGTCCAGGCCCAGCAGGCCGTCCGCAGCCAGCAGCGACCGCTCGAACACGGGCATGACCATGTGATTGAAGCGACGCCGGCCGAAGTTCAGCCGATCGACCAGAACCGTGGGGGTGGTCGCGGCCGATGTGATGCCGTGGACGACCACGGTCGGTCCGGGCGCCAGCCCGAGCGCCTCGGCGAGGTCGCGGGCGATCGAGGTCCGCTCGGCGCCGGTGTCGAGCACGAAAAGGCGCGGCCTGCTTCCGTTCAGCCGCACGGCGGCCGCCATCCGGGTCAGCAAATTCGCCGACAGGGACAGCGCATCCGGCGGTGGGGCGTCGGGGCCGGCGGCGGGCGGAGGAGCGGCCTGTCGTGCGGAGGCCGGACAGCCCGGACCCGCCAGCAGAAAGGCGCCGCCCCCCAGCACCAGCCGGCGGTCGAGGCCCCCGCGCCCGGGTTCGTCCCTGGTCTGCGTTGTCCGCTCGATCATGGCCGCCTCCCCGCGGCATTTGCCCGAGCCTAGGACGGGGGCAGGGGCGCGCCTAGCCGTAACCGCGTTACCGTTTAGTCATGTCGTGATGCAGCCGGAGGGTGTAGACTGGTCGCTCAGGATGGAGGTTCCGATGCTGTCGATGCTGCTCCTTCTCGCCGCCGCGCCCCAGTCGGCGATCCCGCCTATGCCGCCCGCACCGGTGCCCGGAGGGCGGGGAACGATGCGTGTTTTCGGCCAGTCGCCGGTTGGCTGCGCCTCGTTGGCCATGCCCGCGAATGATCCGAACGCGGGCAACACCCTGCTCTGGCGTGAGGGCCAGGACCCGGTTGGTCACTACCTGTTGCTGGAGCGTCGCGTGAACGGCTGTTCGGTCCCGATCGTCGTCGACTATCGCGTCCCCGGATCCAACGCCCTCGGGCGCGAGGTCGGCCGCGCTCCCGTTCCTTCGTCGGCAGTCGTCCGCCCCTAGGCCCTCGGATGCGCCGCCGCGTAGGCGCCCAGCAGGTGGGCGGCGTCGACGGCGGTGTATTTCTGGGTCGTCGACAGGCTGGCGTGACCCAACAGTTCCTGAATGCTGCGCAGGTCCGCGCCCGCGCCCAGCAAATGGGTCGCGAAACTGTGCCTGAGCGCGTGGGGCGTTGCGCTGGCGGGCAGGCCGAGGCGACCGCGCAGTTTCTGGACCGTCGCCTGCACATGGCGGGCGCTCAAGGGACCGCCGCGTCGGGCGCGGAACAGGGCGTCGGACGGCTGCAGCGGGAAGGGCTGGGCGGCCAGGGCCGCGTCGACCGCTGAACGGACGGCGGGCAGGACCGGGACGATCCGGGTCTTGCCGCCCTTGCCGGTGATACGCAGGCTTTCGGGCAGGGGGGCGTCGGCGCGGGTCAGTCCGAGCGCTTCCGAGATCCGAAGGCCGCAGCCGTAGAGCAGCGACAGGACGGCGGCGTCGCGCAGGGCCTCCCACGGCTCGGCGTCGGGATCTAGGGCGGGCTCGGCCAGCATGCCGCGCGCCTGATCGGCGCTGACCGGACGGGGCAGGGACGGCTTCATGCGCGGGCCGCGCACGAGGGCCAGCTGGGGCGCGGGCGTGTCGCAGCGCCGGTCGAGGAAGACGTGGAAGGTGCGGATGGCCGACAGGGTCTGGCTGAGCGAGCGGGCGTTCAGAGGGTGGTCGCCACTGCGACGCTCGGCGAGGTGGGCGCGCAGTTCGGCGGCGGTGACGGTTCCGAGGTCGGTGAGGGCTTGAGGCTCGCCGCGGTGGCGTTCGAGGAAGGCGAGGTAGAGCCGGCCGATGTGGCCGTAGGCCTCCAGCGTCCGGGGCGAGAGCCGGCGCTCGTGCGCCAGATGCTCGAGCCAGGCGGAGAGGGCTTCGGACGCTGTCAGTTCAGGATGGGCCATCGTTCGGCCGTGCGTTCGACGACCCGGGCGATGAAGGCGACCAGTTCGCAGCCCATGCCGGGGGTGAAACCCTCTTCCTCGGGCGAGGCGAAGGCGCAGAGGGCGGGACGGGCCTCTTCTGCGCGCTCGCCGCCGAGGTGCGGGGCCATGCGGATCAGGGCGATGGATCTGGCCTGATCCGTCGACGGGCCGAACAGGTCGAGACCGTCGAACATGGGGCCCAGCCAGGTCAGGCCGTGGTCGCCGAGCAGGGCATCGACGCCGCCGGCCTCCAGCCCGCGCCAGCCGAAGGGCACGCCGCCGGGTTTCTCGACGGCGATGGCGGCGCCCGCGAGACCGAACCTGCCTTGCGCCACCGCGTCGAGGCGGCGGGCAAGGTCGGAGTGGTTGCGCGATTCCATCAAATCCAGCGCCGCGACATGGGTCTGGGTCTGGGCCGCGAAATTGGCGCGGGCGACCGATTCGATGCGCTTCCTGGCATCGGCCTCGCGCTCGGCGGCCTCTTCCAGTCGGGTCAGGGCGGCGCGGCCGAACTCGACGACGTTGCGGCCGTGGGGTTTCAGCCCGACCTCTTCCAGCAGGGAGCGGTCGTCGAGCAGGGTCTGGGGATGCGCCTGCAACCAGGCGCGGACGTCCGGCCAGTGCAGTTCGCGGTCGGCGAACAGGTCTGCGGTCTGGTCCCTGGACGTCACGTCGGCGCTCCTCCCGGAACGCCGGGTCGTGGCTAGAGAATCGACTGGCCGGTCTTGCCCCAGTCCGCCAGGAAGGCATCAAGCCCCTTGTCGGTTAACGGGTGCTTGATCAGGGCCTTGAAAGTGTCGGCCGGCAGGGTCGCGGCGTCCGATCCGGCGAGGGCGGCGGCCGTCACATGGGCCGGATGCCGCAGGGAGGCGGCCAGAATCCGGGTCTCGAACCCGTGGATGTCGTAGAGGGTCCGGATCTCTTCCAGCAGGTCCGTCCCGACCGCGCCGTGGTCGTCGAGGCGGCCGACGAAGGGCGAAACGTAGGTGGCGCCGGCCTTGGCGGCCAGCAGGGCCTGGGCGGCGGAGAAGCACAGGGTGACGTTCGTCTGGATGCCCTTGTCGGCGAAGTTGCGGGCCGCGCGCAGGCCGTCCCAGGTCAGGGGCAGTTTCACGACCACATTGGGGGCGATGGCGGCGAGCTTGTCGCCTTCCTTGACCATGGTCTCGAAATCGACGGCCACGGCTTCGGCGGAGATCGGGCCCTCGACCAGGGCGCAGATTTCGGCGATGACCTCGGCGATGTTGCGCCCGGACTTTGCGATCAGCGTGGGATTGGTGGTCACGCCGTCCACCATCCCGGTGGGCAGCATGTCCTTGATGACGGCGACGTCGGCGGTGTCGAGGAACAGTTTCATGAGGCGGGTTCTAGCTGAGCGGGCCTGCCGGTGAAAGTCGCCTCGGTTCTCATTCCCCTGCCAGTGCACGAGGCCTTCGACTACGAGGTGGCCGAAGGCATGGATCTGGCGCGTGGGGATCAGGTCGCCGTGCCCCTCGGGCCGCGCCTGATGCGGGGCATCGTCGCCGAGGTGCGGGAGACGACGGGATCGAACCGGCGGCTGAAGGCGGTCGAGACGAAGCTTGAAGATCCGCGCCTGCCACCGGGGACGGTCGACTTCGTGGAGTGGGCCGCGCGCTGGACCCTGAGCCCGCCTGGCGAGATGGCGGCGACGGCGCTGAAGGGCTTGCGGGCGCCTCGGCCCCGGCCGGAGCGGAAGGTGCGGCGGGTCGGGGATCGAGCGCCGGCGAGACCGACGGCGGCGCGGACGGCGGTGCTGGAGGCGCTGGGCGAGAACGCGATGCGGGGGCCGGATCTGGCCCGGGCGGCCGCCGTGTCCTCGGCTGTGGTGAAGGGGCTGGTCGATGAGGGGGTGCTGGAGGTCATCGAGATCGAGGTGGAGGCGGCGTTCGACCGGCCCGATCCCGACCATGCCCCGGCGAGGCTGAACGCGGATCAGGGGGCGGCTGCGGACGCCCTGTCGGCGGCGACGCAAGGCGGCGGGTTCAAGCCCTTCCTGCTCGACGGGGTCACCGGGTCGGGCAAGACCGAGGCCTATCTGGAGGCGGTGGCGCGGACGCTGAAGCGGGATCCGGCGGCCCAGATCCTGATCCTGCTGCCCGAGATCGCCCTGACCCAGGCCCTGATCGAACGGATCACGAAGCGGTTCGGGGCGGCGCCGGCGGAGTGGCATTCGGGAGTGGCCCCGCCGCGTCGGCGAATGGTGTGGGAGGCGGTGGTGGCGGGCCGCTGCAACATCGTGGTCGGGGCGCGGTCGGCGCTTTTCCTTCCCTTCCCGAACCTGAAGCTGATCGTCGTCGACGAGGAGCACGACGGGTCGTTCAAGCAGGAGGACGGGCTGGTCTATCACGGCCGGGACCTGGCCGTGGCGCGGGCGCGGATCGAGGGGGCGGTTGTGGTCCTAGCCTCGGCGACGCCGTCGCTGGAGACGCTGTGGAACGCCCATCATGGCCGCTATGGCTGGCTGAAGCTGTCGAGCCGGCACGGGGCGGCGGTGCTGCCGCAGATCAGCCTGCTGGACCTCAGGCAGAACCCGCCCGACCCCCAGACCTGGCTGTCCCAGCCGCTGCGCGAGGCGATCGGAGAGACCCTGCTGGTCGGGGAACAGACCCTGCTGTTCCTGAACCGGCGCGGCTATGCGCCGGTGGTGCTGTGCCGGGCCTGCGGGCATCGGATGACCTCGCCGGACACCGACAGCTGGCTGGTCGAGCACCGCTACACCGGGCGGCTGGTCTGCCACCTGACGGGCTTCTCGATGGTGCGGCCCAAGCTGTGCCCATCCTGCGGGGCCGAGGACAGTCTGGTTTCGGTCGGACCCGGCGTGGAGCGGGTCGAGGAGGAGGTGCGTCAGCTGTTCCCGGAGGCGCGGACGGCGGTGTTCAGTTCCGACACCATTCCTGATCCGAAGGCGATGCGCGCGCTGATCCAGCGGATGACCGACGGGGAGATCGACATCCTGGTGGCGACCCAGGCGGCCGCCAAGGGGCACAATTTCCCGCATCTGACCCTGGTCGGGGTGGTGGATGCCGACCTGGGTCTGCGCGGCGGCGACCTCAGGGCGGCCGAGCGCACCTTCCAGTTGCTGACCCAGGCGACGGGCCGGGCGGGGCGGGCGGACAAGCCGGGGCGGGCGATCCTGCAGACCTGGACGCCCGAGCATCCGGTGCTGATGGCGCTGGCGGCCGGTGACCGGGACGCCTTCGTCGAGGCCGAGATGGCCGAGCGGGAGGCGGCCTCCCTGCCGCCGCACGGGCGGCTGGCGGCGATCATCCTGTCGGGGATCGATGCGATGGCGGTGGAGAAGGTGGCTAACGATCTGGCGGCGGCGATCCCGAACGCGGAACGGCTGGAGGTCTATGGGCCGGCCGATGCGCCGCTGGGTCTGATCCGGGGACGGCGGCGGAAGCGGCTCTTGGTGCGGGCGGACCGGGATGTGGACCTGCAGGGGTTTCTGCGGTCGTGGCTGAGCCGGGTGAAGGTGCCCGGATCGGTGCGACTGACGGTGGATGTGGACCCGTACAGCTTCTTGTAGGGCGCTACCGCTCGACGCGCGGCGTCTCGCTGCTTGAGCGCGCGCCCGCTTCGATCAGCGCGGGCCGGTCAGCCGGATCTCGAACAGTTTCGGCCAGTTCTTGCCGGTGACGAACAGTCGCCGGTTCTCCGAGTCCCAGGCGATGCCGTTCAGGACGTCGTCGGCCGGATTGTCGACGGGGTCAGGAAGGATGCCGGTCAGGTCGATGACGCCGGTGACCGCACCCGTCGCGGGGTCGATGCGGACGATGTAGTTGGTCTGCCAGACGTTGGCCCAGACCTCGCCCTCGATGAACTCGAGCTCGTTCAGCCGCTCAAGCGGACGGCCCATGTAGGTGACGGGCACCGAGCCGGTCTGTTGCAGGGTGTTGGGATCGAGGAAACGCAGCGACGGCGACCCGTCTGACAGGATGACCCGCGTCTCGTCGTGGGTCAGGCCCCAGCCTTCGCCGGAATAGGAGAAGGTCCCGGCCGGCTCCAGGTCGTCGATGTCCCAGACGAAGCCGTGGCCGCCCTGCCAGGTCAGGGTGAGGATGCGGTCGCCGATGGCCGTCAGGCCCTCGCCGAAGAACTGCATGTCCAGATCGCGCTTCTGCAGGACCACGCCGTCCTCCAGCCGCACGCGGCGCACGCTGGACGGATGGCGGCCGGTGCTCTCCAGCAGGATGCCGTCGTGGAACTCCAGCCCCTGGGTGAAGGCGGCGGGGTCGTGGGGGTAGGTGGCGACGATCTCGTAGCCGTAGCGGGGCGGCCGGGCAGGCTGGGTCGCGGGCGCGACGGCCTGAGCGACGGGGGCTGCGGGCGCCGCCGTCTGTGCGAGCACGGCCGGGGCGAAGGCGAGGCCGATCAGCCCCGCGAACGCCGCGACCGGACGGGACGCCCGCCCACGCATCAGTGTGTCGGATCGGCGGCGGCTTCCGCCTCCGCCACCTTGGCGCGCACTTCCGCCTGATCGGCGACCTGACGGGCAAGCTTGGCCTTCTCCTGTTTGGAGGTGGCCGCTCGTCCCATCATGTTCAGCGCCTCGACCCCGGCCGAGAAGGCCATGGCGGCGTAGATATAGCCCTTGGGCACATGGAAGCCGAAGCCGTCGGCGATCAGCACCAGGCCGATCATCAAGAGGAAGCCCAGGGCCAGCATGACCACGGTCGGGTTCTTGGCGATGAAGTTGGCCAGCGGGTCGGCGGCCAGCAGCATGACCGTTACGGCGGCGAGAACGGCCACGACCATGATCGGCAGGTGCTCGGTCATGCCGACGGCCGTCAGGATGGAGTCGATCGAGAAGACCAGATCCAGGATGATGATCTGGACGATCGCCGAGCCGGCGTTCGAGATCATCACGTCCTTCTTGTCGAGGACGTCGTGCGAGGGGGTCGGATCGACCGTGTGGTGGATTTCCTTGGTCGCCTTCCAGATCAGGAACAGGCCGCCTGCGATCAGGATCAGGTCCTTCCACGAGAACTCGTTGCCCATGACAGTGAAGACCGGCTGGATCAGGCCGACCAGCCAGGCGATGATCGACAGAAGGGCGAGGCGCATCACCAGGGCCAGGCCGATGCCGATGCGACGCACCCGCTGGCGATGCTCTGGCGGGAGCTTGTTCGACAGGATCGAGATGAAGATCAGATTGTCGATGCCGAGCACGACCTCCATCACCACCAGGGTGACGAGGGCCGCCCAGGCGGCTGGATCGGAGAGAAGCGGGATGATGCTGTCGAACATTGGGGTCTTTCGGACGAGTGTAATTTTCCTCTGTAGCGCACGGGGCGCGACAGAGTTCAAGCGGACGTTAGCGCACAGGGGACGAGGCTCGCGCCTGCCCCGCGCCCGCAGGGTGCGACCGTATCGTTCCCCGGCTTCGGTTGCGACAGCGAAAAGCCCATGCTATCAGGCGCCCGGCTTCCAGGGGGCGTTTCTAACGAGACGGCCCTTGGCGTGCTTTCCTTAAGCATTACAAGCCTTTGACCGGCGCGAGCTTCGCGGCCGGTCGTTTGAACAGATACGCACAGCGGACGGACAGGCCTTGGCTGACGATTTCAGAACGACGGAAGTCGGCGCGCGCTACGCTCAGGCGCTGTTCGACCTGGCCCTCGAGACCGGCCGACTGGAGGCCGTTCGGGCTGACCTGAAGTCGTTGAAGGCCGCCTGGATCGAGAGCGCCGACCTGCGCCGCCTCGCCAACTCGCCCGTCATCGCCGCCGAAGACCAGCAGAAGGGCCTCGTCGCCATCGCGACCAAGGCGAAGTTCGACGGCACCACAAAGAATTTCCTCGGCCTCCTGGCCCAGAATGGCCGCGCGCGTGACCTGGGCTCGGTGATCACCGGCTTCGAGGCCCTGTATTCGGCCCACACCGGAGCCGTCGCCGCAGAGGTGGTCTCGGCCGTGGCTCTGACGACCGCCCAGACCACCCATATCCGCTCGGCCCTGATGAAGGCGCTGGGCAAGGCTCCCGAGATGACCGCCCGCGTCGATCCGTCGATCCTGGGCGGGCTGAAGGTCAAGGTCGGCTCGAAGCTGTTCGACGCCTCACTGAAGACCAAGCTCGACCAGATGAAGTTCGCCCTCAAGCGCGCATAGCGCTCCGCCCCAACACGATGCTGCGGGTTTGATCGCCCGCCCTGAAGACCAAGACAGAGAGATCCAAATGGACATCCGCGCCGCCGAGATTTCGGCCATCCTCAAGTCCCAGATCGCCAACTTCGGCGTGGAAGCCGACGTCTCTGACGTCGGTCAGGTCCTGTCGGTCGGCGACGGCATCGCCCGCATCCACGGTCTGGACAACGTCCAGGCCGGCGAGATGATCGAGTTCCCCAAGGCCGGCGTTAAGGGCATGGCCCTGAACCTGGAACGCGACAACGTGGGCGCCGTGATCTTCGGCGCCGACGCCCAGATCGCCGAGGGCGACGAAGTCCGCCGCCTGGGCGAGATCGTGGACGTTCCGGTCGGCAAGGGCCTGCTGGGCCGCGTCGTCAACCCGCTGGGTGAGCCGATCGACGGCAAGGGCCCGATCCAGTTCACCGAGCGTCGCCGCGTGGACGTGAAGGCTCCTGGCATCATCCCCCGCAAGTCGGTGCATGAGCCGATGCAGACCGGCCTGAAGGCCATCGACACCCTGATCCCCGTCGGCCGCGGCCAGCGCGAGCTGATCATCGGCGACCGTCAGGTCGGCAAGACCGCCGTGGCGATCGACACCATCCTGAACCAGAAGTCGATCAACGTCGAAGGCGCCTCGGAGAGCGAGAAGCTCTACTGCATCTACGTCGCCATCGGCCAGAAGCGCTCGACCGTGGCCCAGATCGTCAAGACGCTCGAGGAGCGCGGCGCCCTGGAGTACACCATCGTCGTGGCCGCCACGGCTTCGGAGCCGGCCCCGCTGCAGTTCCTGGCCCCGTTCTCGGGCACGGCCATGGGCGAGTATTTCCGCGACAACGGCATGCACGCCCTGATCGTGTACGATGACCTTTCCAAGCAGGCCGTGGCCTATCGCCAGATGTCCCTGCTGCTGCGCCGTCCGCCGGGCCGTGAAGCCTATCCGGGCGACGTCTTCTACCTGCACAGCCGCCTGCTGGAGCGTTCGGCCAAGCTGAACGAGGACAACGGTTCGGGCTCGATGACCGCCCTGCCGCTGATCGAAACCCAGGCCAACGACGTCTCGGCCTACATCCCGACGAACGTGATCTCGATCACCGACGGCCAGATCTTCCTGGAATCCGACCTGTTCTACCAGGGCATCCGCCCGGCCGTGAACGTCGGCATCTCGGTGTCGCGCGTGGGCTCCTCGGCCCAGATCAAGGCGATGAAACAGGTCGCCGGTTCGATCAAGGGTGAGCTGGCCCAGTATCGTGAGATGGCCGCCTTCGCCAAGTTCGGCTCGGACCTGGACGTTTCGACCCAGAACCTGCTGGCCCGCGGCGCGCGCCTGACGGAACTGCTGAAACAGCCCCAGTACTCGCCGCTGACCGTCGAAGAGCAGGTCGTGTCGATCTACGCCGGCACGCGCGGCTACCTCGACAAGATCGCCGTGGCCGACATCGCCCGCTTCGAATCGGAACTGCTGGCCCGCATGCACTCGGCGCACGCCTCGACGCTGGCCGCCATCAAGTCGACCAAGGCCCTGTCCAAGGAGCTGGAAGCCGAGCTGAAGGCCGCGATCGAAGCCTTCGCCAAGACCTTCGCCTAAGTCTGACCCCGGACAGCTGAAAGAGTAGCGCCCGATGGCCAGCCTCAAGGAAATGCGGAATCGGATCGGAAGCGTCAAGTCGACGCAGAAGATCACGAAAGCCCTGAACATGGTCGCCGCGGCCAAGCTGAAGCGCGCCCAGGATCAGGCCGAGAGCGCCCGTCCCTATGCCCGCAAGATGGCCGCCGTGATCGCCAACCTGGCGGCCGGCGTCTCGGGCGACGGCGCGCCGAAGCTCCTGGCCGGCACCGGCAAGGACCAGAAGCACCTGCTGGTCGTCGCGACCGGCGACAAGGGTCTGGCGGGCGGTTTCAACACCAACGTCATCCGCGCCGCCAAGGAACGGATCAACACCCTGCTCGCCGCCGGTAAGGACGTCAGCATCATCGCCGTGGGCCGCAAGGTCCGCGACGGCCTGACCCGCCAGTTCGGCAGCCGTATCGTGCGCACCTTCGAGCTCTCCGAGCACAAGGTCATCGGCATGAACGCCGCCGAGCCGATCGCCGAACTGATCGCCTCGGAGTTCGAGGCCGGTAACGCCGACGTCGTGACCCTGTTCTACAGCCGCTTCCAGTCGGTCATCTCGCAGGTGCCGACGCCGAAACAGCTGATCCCGGCGGTCGTCGACGGCGACGCCCCGCCAATCGACCTGAACGGCGCCGTCTACGAGTACGAGCCCTCGGAAGAGGAAATCCTCGACGTCGTCCTGCCGCGGAACATCACCACCCAGGTGCTGGCTGCGCTGTACGAGAACCAGGCCAGCTTCTTCGGGGCCCAGATGGGCGCCATGGACAACGCCACCCGCAACGCGGGCGACCTCATCAACTCTCTGACGCTGCAGTACAACCGCAAGCGCCAGGCCCAGATCACCACCGAACTGATCGAGATCATCGCCGGCGCGGAAGCGCTCTGATCCTCCGATCCTGACAGATACAGACCGAAACGGACCCCTCCCGATGACCGACACCGTCGCCAAGAAACCCGCCGCCAAGAAGGCTCCGGCCAAGAAGACCGCTCCGGCGGCCGCCACCGGCAACGCCGCCTATTCGGCCGGCACCGGCGTGGGCAAGATCGCCCAGGTCATCGGCGCCGTCGTGGACGTCGAGTTCTCCGGCGAACTGCCGGCGATCCTGAACGCCCTGCAGACCCAGAACGTCGACCAGAAGACGGGCGAGCCCTTCACCCTGGTCCTGGAAGTCGCCCAGCACCTGGGTGAGAACATGGTCCGCACCATCGCCATGGACACCACCGAAGGCCTGACGCGCGGGCAGCCGGTCACGGACACGGGCACCTCGATCCTGGCGCCGGTCGGCCCGGGCACGCTCGGCCGCATCATGAACGTCGTCGGCGCGCCGATCGACGAAGCCGGCCCGATCCAGACGACGATGTTCCGCCCGATCCACCGCGAGGCGCCGACCTTCGAAGAGCAGTCGACCTCGTCGGAAATCTTGGTCACGGGCATCAAGGTCATCGACCTGATCTGCCCCTACACCAAGGGCGGCAAGACCGGCCTGTTCGGCGGCGCCGGCGTGGGCAAGACCGTGACCATGCAGGAACTGATCAACAACATCGCAAAGGCCTACGGCGGCTATTCGGTGCTGGCCGGCGTGGGTGAGCGCACCCGCGAAGGCAACGACCTGTATCACGAGATGATCGAGTCCAACGTGAACGTCGCCGGCGGCGGCGAAGGCTCCAAGTGCGCCCTCGTCTACGGCCAGATGAACGAGCCTCCCGGCGCCCGCGCCCGCGTGGCCCTGACCGGCCTGGCCCAGGCCGAATACTTCCGCGACGAAGAGGGCAAGGACGTGCTGCTCTTCATCGACAACATCTTCCGCTTCACGCAGGCCGGTTCGGAAATGTCCGCCCTGCTGGGTCGTATCCCGTCGGCCGTGGGCTATCAGCCGACGCTGGCCACCGAGATGGGCAACCTTCAGGAACGCATCACCTCGACCAAGAAGGGCTCGATCACCTCGATCCAGGCCATCTACGTTCCCGCCGACGACCTGACCGACCCCGCGCCCGCCGCCTCGTTCGCCCACCTTGACGCAACGACCGTGCTGAACCGCGACATCGCCGCCCAGGCCATCTTCCCGGCCGTGGACCCGCTCGACTCGACCTCGCGCATCATGGACCCGCTGGTCATCGGCGAGGAACACTACCGCGTCGCCCGTTCGGTCCAGGAAGTCCTGCAGCAGTACAAGGCCCTGAAGGACATCATTGCCATCCTGGGCATGGACGAGCTGTCGGAAGAGGACAAGCTGGTCGTCTCGCGCGCCCGCAAGATCTCGCGCTTCCTGTCCCAGCCCTTCTTCGTGGCCGAACAGTTCACCAACTCGCCCGGCAAGTTCGTCTCGCTGGAAGACACGATCCGCTCGTTCAAGGGCATCGTGGCCGGTGAATACGACCACCTGCCGGAAGCCGCCTTCTACATGGTCGGCGCCATCGAGGAGGCCGTCGAAAAGGCCGCCAAGCTCGCCGCGGACGCTGCATAAGCATGGCCGGGAAGCTTTCTTTCTCGCTGGTGTCGCCTGAGCGCGAGGTCTTCAACGGCCTCGTCGATCAGGTCGACGCGCCGGGCGTTGAGGGCGACTTTGGCGTCCTCGCCGACCACGCGCCCTTCATGACCGCCCTGCGCGAAGGCCCCGTCGTCGTGTTCGACGGCTCCTCGAAGCGCACCTTCGAGGTCAAGGGCGGCTTCGCCGACGTGACCCCGGCCGGCCTGACCATCCTGGCCGAGGCGGCGACCGAGGTCGCGGCGGCCTGACGATCGGCCCGGGCGCGATATGACCGCCCTCACCTATCTGCTGGCAGCCGGCGCGCAAATCGCCGGCTGTTCTGCATTCCGGGCCGGGCCGCAGCGAGGGGCGTGACGGTCGCCAAATTTCATCGTCAAATCGACCAGGTCCCGACGTCAATCGCGCCAACCTGACCAATCGGCTTGATCGGTGCCGAAACCGGACTAGATATCCGCTGCAAGACGAGGCCACGCCCTCGCCCCGACGCCGCCGGCGCCGGGCCAAGCCCGGGACGGCCCGGCCTTTCGCAAGGAGGGCCGTCGACAATGGCCTGGGTCTATCTTCTCATCGCCGGCCTGCTCGAGATCGTCTGGGCCTATTTCATGAAACAGTCCGAGGGGTTCACCCGGCTGTGGCCCAGCCTGCTCACGCTCGGCTTCATGGCCGCCAGTTTCGCCCTGCTGTCGCTGGCGATGAAGTCGCTGCCGATGGGCACGGCCTATGTGATCTGGACCGGCATCGGCGCCGTCGGCGCCTTTATTGTCGGCGTGGTGCTGCTGGGCGAGAGCCTGACGGTGATGCGCGTCGTTGCGGCCTTGCTCGTCGTGAGCGGGCTGGTCATCTTCCGTCTGGCGCCGGGCGGCTCTTCGCACTGACGCCCATCAGGAGGTGCGGATGCTGGAGCTTCGACCCAACTGCGAATGCTGCGACCGGGACCTGCCACCCGAGAGCGCGGACGCCCGGATCTGCACCTTCGAATGCACCTTCTGCACGGACTGCGTCGACGGTCCGCTGAAGGGCGTCTGTCCCAACTGCGGCGGCAACTTCGCACCGCGTCCGATCCGGCCTGCGGGAAAGCTGGCGCGCTTTCCCGCGAGCACTCGCCGGATCACGCGAGCGATCTGTCCCTGACGGTTTCCGACGGAAGAGCCGACTGTCGCCGCATCCTCTGGCTCCATCTCGCCTCAATGGCTAGGCTTTCCCGGTCTTCAAGGGACCCGACCTGATGCGCCCTCGCCTGATCGCCTTCATCCTGACCCTGGCCGGCGCGGCGGCTCCGCCTGTCGTCGCCCAGACCAATGACGCACAGCCTGCTGAAGCCATGCTGCATGCGGTGCGCAAGGTCTGTGGCGCCAATGTCGCCGGACGACTGCCGTTCGACATCATGAACGCCGACCTGAACGGACCTCGTGTCACCCTGGCTGACGTCTCCGGCGATCCCGCCACGCTCACCGCCTTCCACGACATGGAGACGGATCGGGTGGCGTTCGGCTTCGTCGTCTCGGACACCGGGCGGATCAATATCGGCGTCGACGAGACCCTGTCCTGGTGCCGCGTGGCGGCGCTGGATGTCACCCCGGCGGACGTCGAGGCCATGAAGGTCGGGCTCCGGACCCTCGACGACTGGTCCGAGACCGGCCAGGTCGCACCGGGCGTGACCCAGTATCTAGCCACCCTCGACGGAGACATCGTCTTCGTCCGCGTCGCCGATCCGGCCGTCGCCCCCGGCTTCGGCCCATCGGCGGGCCTGATCGTCACCGTGATGAACCCGGCGGCCCAGGAGGAGTGAGGCCCACGGCCTTCTTTCGACTAACACCGATTTTCGACTCGCAGGACGGCCCGGGCCGGGTCTAGTCTGCTGCGTCAGGACAGGAAACACGACATGACGACCCTCCGACGCCTCGCTCTCGCGACGACCCTCGGCCTTCTGGGCGCTTCCCACGCGCAAGCCCAGACGGCGACCGCGACGCCCGCCGGGGCCTTCCTGTATGCCGTTCAACACGTGTGCGCGAAGAACGCCATGGGCGAACTTCCATTGAACCCGCCCTCGGCCGCGCTGACGGCCGCGCATGTCGAACTGGTCGACGGCGGCAGCGATCCGGACACCCGGGGCGCCTTCCACGACATGCCGGTGACCATCAACTACGGCGCGGTCGCCTCGGCCAGCGGCCAGATCACCATCGGCGCCGACGAAGCGGGCAGCTGTCGCGTCGCGGCGATCAATGTGACCGCCGCCGACGTCACGGCCATCACCGCCGCCCTGCGCGACGCAGGGGGCGACTGGAACCAGATCTCGGCCGACGCCGCGGCGGGTTCGGCGACCTTCAGCGGCACGATCGGCGCGGAATCGGCGATGATCGAGATCGTCACCCCGCCGGCCGGCTCCCACTGGGGCAAGGCGGGGATCATGGCCACGGTGATGAACCCGGCCGCGGGGTCTTAGGAGCCGCGAACGCCCGCGGCGTGGTCGCTCGCTACTTGAGGGCGGGCCCGGCGAACTTCGCGAACGCCGCCACGACCTGCTCATAGGCCTGGCGCTTGAACGGCACGATGAGGTCGCAGGCTTCTGTCAGGTCGCCCCAGCGCCAGGCGTCGAACTCGATGTCGTCGTGCCGGTCGAGGCGGATTTCGTCCTCGTCGCCCGTGAAGCGGAAGGCGAACCAGACCTGTTTCTGGCCGTCCCACGGCTTGCGGCCTTCGGCGCGGTGCCGGGCCTTCAGGACCTCGGGGAAGTCGTAGACGATCCAGCCTTCGGTGCGGCCGATGAGGTCGACGGAGACGACGCCCGTCTCCTCCTCGAGCTCGCGCCGGGCGGCGGCCTCGATGTCCTCGCCCTTGTCGACGCCGCCTTGGGGGAACTGCCACACGTGGGCCCCGTCCTGTCCGGCGCGGTGGCCGAACCAGACCTGGCCGTCCTGGTTGAACAGGACGACGCCGACGTTGGGGCGGTGGCGGGGGAAGTCGGGCATGGAGGAGGGCTTAGGGCTTGGGGCTTGGCGAGTAAACGAGGGCGGGCGGCCCTAGCCCCAAGCCCTGGCGCCCAAGCCCTCGCGTCAGCGCCCCGGCCGCTGCGTCATCGCCGAGGCCGGCGCCAGCTGCAGCCCGCGCGCGTCCAGACCGGCGGTCCAGCGGGCGGCGGCCTCAACCGTCACGGGATAGGCGAAGCCGGTCCCCAGAGCCGCGCCGCGCGTCTTGGCGGCGGCCTCAAGGGCGTTCAGGCGGCCGATGATGGCGGCGGGGGTCTGGATCTCGTCGATGACCGTGTCGGCGCTGGCGCGGGCCCAGGCGCCCGGGCGGCGACGCGCCATGCCGTCGTCAAGGAAGGCTACGCCGCGCTGGCGCAGGATGCCGAGAAAGGACGCCATGCCCGTATCCGAGGTCACGAACCGGTCGCCGAGATAGTTGGTGACGCCGAAGTAGCCGGTGGCGCGGCCCAGGAGCCAGTTCATCTTCGCCGCGACGTCGTCGGGCGTGGCGTTGGCCAGCAGGGTGTAGGGGCCGGGATCGTTGTTGGGATAGCCGGTCGGCTCCATCGGAATCTCGATCATGACCTCGTGGCCCTGGGCGCGGGCGAGGTCGATCCAGCCCTGCAGCCCTTGGGCGTAGGGCACGAACGACAGGGTCACGTCGGCGGGCAGGCGTTCGATGGCGGCGCGGGTGGTCACGGCGTTCAGGCCGAGGCCGCCGACGATCAGGGCGACGCGCGGCTTGCCGTTGGACTGGAAGGGACGGGCATAGGCCTGGGCCGGGACGCGGCCGTCGGTGGCGATGACGGGCAGGGCGCCTTGCGGGCCCGGCTGGCTGAGGCCGGCGATGGGGGCTTCGGGCAGGGGCGAGGCGGCCAGGGCGGGCGCGGCGATGGCCGAGCCGCCGGCGACGGTCGCGCCGTCGGGCAGGGTGATCAGTGCGTCGCCGCCGGCTGCGCCGTTGGGGTCGAGCGCGGGGTCTGCTCCCAGACCCTGCCAGGCGGCGAATCCGCCCATGGAAAAGGCTTCAAGACCGGTGGGCGCGGGCGCCTCGACGGGCGCCTCCCGGTGCAGGGAGACGCGGGCGGTCGGGGTCCCGGCGCGGGGGTCGCCGAGGACGGTCAGGAACAGGGCCACCGTGCCGAGCAGCAGCAGGCCCGCCGCGCCGACGGCGACCGGGGGCTTTTTGAACACCGCCAGCGCCGACTTCAGGTCGAGCTTCGGCAGCCGACCCGTAGGCGCGGCGCCGGCCGTGGCGGCGAGGGCGGACTGACGCTTGGCGAACATGGACGGCGAACGCTCTGGAAGCTGGCGACCGGACGGATTCCGGACGACGATCATCGCCTGCGACTATGAACGGGCGGCGGTTAAGAAAGCCTAACGCGCCGTTATCCATGTTCGGGTCGGATCAGAGCGATCCGTTCATCGCGCAGACGGTCTGGGCCAACTGGACGAACCCCGGGGTGCTGGCGCTCCAGGCTTCGGCGGTGGAGGCCCGACCGGCGCCCAGGGCGGAGCCGTCAGCGGCGTAATTCATGCCGCTGGCCCAGTCCGCGTTGTGCTCGGCGCAGTGGAATGTGATTTCGTGGATCGACCAGGCGACGGTCGCCGTGCTGCCGGTCACGGGAAGGGGCGTGACATAGCGCGCCAACACCGAGGTGGTGCGGGTATCGCCCGAGGCCGTGGTTCGGCCCGAGGTGAAGGACCAGGCGGCGAAGTCGTCACGAGCGACGCCCTCATAGGCGGACAGGCCGTTTTGCTGCGGGCCGAACAGGGCGGCGGCGAGTGCGAGCATGATCATGGTTCGGGATCCTGACGTCGGAGAACGCAGAAATCTCAAATAGGACCAGGCTTGGCAAGGGCGGGCCGCCCGAGGACTATTCCTCGGGCTCTTCCGTCGATTCGAGGGCGGCGACCTCGACAGTCCCGTCGCTGATAACGATGCCTTCGGGCGCGGCCGCCAGACGGGTCAGGTCGCCGCCGGCGCGCAGGACGTCGAGGGCGCGCTGCAGCTGGTAGTCGGCGTCCTCGTCATAGTCTTCGCCCGGCGCCTCGCGCGGGGTGTGGGCGCCCTTGCGCTCGGCGCCGATGGAGGCGTCCAGCGCGGTCGCATAGGCGGCCTCGGAATAGATGAAGCTTGAGCGGGACACGATCCGCGCCTCGGCCTCGGTGCGGGCGACCTCGAGGTCCGGTTCGATGCCGATCTTCTGGATCGAGGCGCCGGACGGGGTGTAGTAGCGCGCCGTCGTGATCGACAGGGCGCCGTCGCGACCGCCGCCCAGAGGGATGACGGTCTGGACCGAGCCCTTGCCGAAGGATGTCAGGCCGACGAGCGTGGCCCGCTCCTGATCCTTCAGGGCGCCGGCGACGATCTCGGACGCAGAGGCCGATCCGTAGTTGATCAGGACCACCAGCGGCAGGCCGCCGGTCAGGTCGCCCGGACGGGCGGCGTAGCGCTCGATCTGGTCAGGCTTCCTGCCACGCTGGCTGACGATCTCGCCGCGCTCAAGGAAGGCGTCGGACACGTCGATGGCCGCCGTCAGCAGGCCGCCGCCGTTGTTGCGCAGATCAAGGACGAAGCCCTTCACGTCGGGATGGTCGCGCTTGATCTTCTCGATCGCGGCGGTCAGCTCGCGGCCGGTGTTCTCATTGAAGGTCGAGATGCGAAGGTAGCCGAAGTCGCCTTCCATGCGGCTTGTGACGCTGTCGACCTTGATGACCTCGCGGACCAGGGTCACCTCGCGCGGCTCCTCGCCGTCGCGCAGGAAGGTGACGGTGACCGAGGTGCCCATCGCGCCGCGCAGCTTTTCCGAGACCTGTGTCACGGTCATGCCCGCGGCGTTCTGACCCTCGATGGCGGAGATGACATCACCCGCCTGGACACCTGCCTTGGCCGCAGGACTGTCGTCCATCGGCGAGATGACCTTCACCAGACCGCCCTCGGCCGTGATGGTCAGGCCGACGCCCGAATATTCGCCGCTCGTCCGTTCCTGCAGGTCCTCGAACCCTTGCGGCGGCAGATAGTTGGAGTGGGGGTCGAGCGCGGTCATCATGCCCGCGAGCGCCGCCTCGATCAGTTTCTTGTTGTCGACGGGGACGACATAGGCCTGTTCCACGACCGCCAGAACGTCGCCGAACAGCTGCAGCATGCGGAAGGTTTCGTTGCGTGGCGTCTGGGACGCCACCGTCATGCCGCTGAGACCAAGGGCCGCGAGGGCGGCGCCGGCGATGAGCAGTTTACGCATTCGGTCTCTTTCGGGGCCGCCCGGAAAGGCGGCGAGGCGGGAGGGTCGCGGGACCTCACGATGAAATCGTGGCGCCCCCGCGTCCTCTGGATAAAATCAGCGTCATGACGCCATGGGAAGCGGTTTCGGCTGAAGGGAAGCCTCGCTTCAAAGATAGGGCGCCGGATCGACGGCGCGATCGTCGCGGCGCAGCTCGAAATAGACTTCTCCGCCACGCGCCGCAGAGCCCAGGCCCTGGCCGTCGGCGACACGCTCGCCACTCTCGACGCTGACCGTATCCAGACCGGCGATGACGGCCCGCCAGCCGCCGCCGAGATCGAGGATCACCACCTCGCCCCAGCCGCTGAGCGGGCCTGCGTGATCGACTCGCGCCCCGGCGGGCGAGGCGACCGGGCCGGAGGGCGCGGCCCAGCGGACGCCCTGTCCCGATTTCGCCGAGGCCCCTGTGACGGGGGCGGTCAGTCGGGCGCGGCCGCCTGGCAGGCGGGTCGAGGGCGTGGGTGCGTCGGTGGCGGTCGCAGGGCGGCCGCCGAGGTTGCGGATGCGGGTCTCAAGAGCCGACGCCGCGCGCTCGGCGCGGGCGGCGTCTGCGCGCAGCACGGCCAGCAACGCGGTGCGACGGTCGGACAGGTCCTCGATCTCCGCGCGCCGGTCGCCCTGGGCGCTCTCGGTGGTCAGCAGGCGTTCCGAGGACAGGACGGCGAGGCGGCGGATGCGGACGACCTCGGCCTGACGGGCGGCGAAGGCGGCGGCGCGACGCTGCATCTCCGGGGCCATGGCCTGCATCAGGATGGCGGCGCGGACGGTGTCTACGGCTCTGTCGGCGGGGACCAGCAGGGGCGGCGGAGGCTTGCGGCTCATCATCTGCAGCGCTGACAGGAGGCGGCCCTGGCCGTCGCGGGCGCGGGCCAGTTCGGCGACGATGGCGGCCTCGCGCCGGCTCAGGTCGCGCAGTCGCTGGCGCTGGGCCGAAAGCTGCATGTCGTCGGCGGTCTGGTCGGTGCGCAGGGTCGCCAGCTCGCGGTCCAGTGCGGTGATCTCGATCTGGGCGTCCCGGGCGTCGGCGCGCAGACGCCGGGCGCGGACCTGTTCGTCGCGGTACTGGGTCTGGAGCTGTTCGAGGTCGTCCTGAAACACCGACGAGGCTGGGGCTGCGGCGGGCAGGCCGGCGAGGGCGATCAGCAGGCTGAGGACGGCGGCGCGGTTCATCAGTCCCGATGATAGGGTGATCCGGCGAGGATCGTCACCGCGCGATAGAGCTGTTCTGCCAGCATGGCGCGGGCAAGGGCGTGCGGCCAGGTCTGGGGTCCGAAGGCCAGGGTCGATCCGGCGGCGGCGAGGACACTGGCATCCAGCCCGTCCGCCCCGCCGATGACGAAGACCAGTCGCCGCTCGCCCCGGTCGCGCAGGGTCGCGACATGGTCGGCGAAGGCGCGGCTGGAATACGTCTTGCCGCGCTCATCGCAGGCGATCAGATGCGCGCCCTCGGCGGCCGCCAGCAGCAGTTCAGCCTCGGGCGCCTTGCCGGTCTTGCGGGGTTCGAGGTCGATCAGGTCGAGCGGGCCGAGACCCAGGGCCCGCCCGGCAGCCGTGGCGCGGGCCGCGTAGTCGCTCGCAAGCGCGGCTTCGGGTCCGCGGCCCGGCTTGCCGATGGCGGCGATGGCGAGTTTCACGGCCTATCCTTCTCCCCTTGCGGGAGAAGGTGGCCGAGCGCAGCGAGGTCGGATGGGGGGTCGCACCGTCGGGGCCAACCGGGCTTCAGCCCCCCATCCCAATGTTCAGCGTGACCCCTCATCCGTCAGCCTTCGGCTGCCACCTTCTCCCGCAAGGGGAGAAGGAAACCTAGGCGTTCGCCGTTCTATGGGCGCTGTCGACGGCCCAGATCTTTTCGATGTTGTAGAACATCCGCACTTCGGGGCGGAACAGGTGGACGATGACGTCGCCCGCATCGATCAGGACCCAGTCGCAGTGCGGCAGGCCTTCGACCTTGGCGCGGCCGAGGCCGTTTTCTTTCAGCGTGCGCAGCAGGTGGTCGGCGAGCGCGCCGACGTGGCGGTGCGAGCGGCCCGAGGCCACGATCATGCTGTCGGCCATGGGCGATTTGCCCCTGAGGTCGATCAGGACGATGTCTTGGGCCTTGTCGTCGTCCAGCTTGGACAGCAGGGCGATTTCAAGCGGGGTCGAACCGGTCGGGACGATGCCCTGACGGTCGAAATTGGACGCGTCGTCGCTGCCGTCATCCGCGCTGAACAGCGGGAAGTCTTCGGCGGAGTCGTCGGAAAGGTCTTCGTCTTGACCGTCTTCGGAATGGATGGGCGCGATCGGCTCCATCTCATGGGCCGTGTTCGAAACGGCTTCATCTTGCGCGTCGTGCGCGGGCGAGGGGGTCAGCGGAGGGCTCCGGGAGGGTTCACTAAAGACGTCCTCTATCACGGATGGCCCGAAACGTCGACTTACGGCCTCAAGGCGATTTCTGGGCACGCAAAGCTGTTGATGAGCTGGGGTTCAGCGGGGCCGTCAGATAGGTCCAGGCCGGGGCCGTCATGGTCGGCAAAAGGCGCGCCTCGTTGGACGAGACCCTATGACCGGCGAACCGCCTGGCGGCGGGGGCGGCGCGGCTTTCCAGCAGGCTTCCCGGCCGGGCGATCACGGCCACGGGCATCATCCGCATGATGTCGGTCCAGCCGCGCCAGCGGTGGAAATTCTCCAGATTGTCCGATCCCATGAGCCAGACGAAATGCACGCCCGGATGCCGCCGCTTCAGGGCGCGCAGGGTGTCGATGGTCCAGGCGGTGCCGACGCGGGTCTCGAAATCGGAGACCACCATGTGCGGTCCGCGCGCGAAGGTCTCCGCCGACGCCATGCGCTCGGCGAGCGGGGCGGTCTGGCGCGTGTCCTTCAGCGGGTTCTGAGGAGAAACCAGCCAGATCACGCGATCGAGATCGAGGCGCTGAAGCGCCGTTTCCGCCACATGGGCGTGGCCGTCGTGAGCCGGATTGAAGGAGCCGCCAAAGAGGCCGACCTTCATCCCGGCGGTCAGACCCAGGCCATCCCTCAGCGCCCCTGATCGGGGGCCGCTCGCCTGGGGCGCGGGACCGGCGTGGAAGAAGGACAAGACGGGCGGGCTCGCGGCGGACTTATGCTCACGGATGAGCAAACGAAAGCGCAGCTAACACGACGACGGCGGGCTTGTCGCCATTGAGAGCGATCTTCGGGGCCCCGCGGGAAAACCTGACGGCCGGTGTCAGCTATGGGCGTCTAGCGTCGGCGGACCTCAACGGAGCCCGCCATGATCATGACTGACCGACGCGACCTGCTGACCGCCATGGCGGCCCTGCCCATCCTGCCTGCCGGACAGAACGCCGAGGGGGCCGCGCCCGTCGAACCGACGCCCGTCGCCGCCGGGCAGTTCGACTGGCTGAGCGGGGAATGGCGCATCGCCCATCGGCGGCTGAAGGCGCCCGGCGACTGGGACGTGTTCGAGGGCGAGGCGACCTGCTGGTCGATCCTCGACGGCCGGGCCCATGTGGAGGAACTGCGAATCCCGGCGCGGGACTTCGCCGGCATGGGGCTGAGGTCGCTCGACCCGGCGGCGGGCGTCTGGCTCGACTACTGGATGAACGGCAAGGTCGGGCTGATCGGCGGCGACGGCGTGCCCGGCCGGTTCATCGCCGGCGAGGGCGTGTTCGATTCCGGGGACAGCGACGATCAGGGTCCGATGATCGTGCGCGGCCTGTGGGACCAGATCACCGGCCAGTCGCACCGCTGGCGTCAGGGCGTCTCGCGCGACGGCGGGACGACCTGGGACTGGAACTGGATCATGGACTGGACGAAGGCGTGAGGGCCTAGGGTTTCCAGCCGTCGGCGAAGGTCTCGATCTCGTCGCCCTCTTCGTCGATCTCGCCGCGGGTCTTCCTGACCTCGGCCCAGGCGGCGCGAAGCAGTTCGGGCACGCCCTCGCCCGACACGCCGGAGACCAGCATGGGACGGCGACCGGCGACGGCTTCCAGTTCGGCGGCCTTTTCCTCGCGCGCCTCGGGGGTCAGGGCGTCGATCTTGTTGAGGGCCAGGATCTCCTGCTTGTCGCCCAGACCTTCGCCATAGGCATCGAGTTCGCCCCGGATGATGCGATAGGCCTCCGCCACATCGTCCTGGGTGCCGTCGATCAGGTGGATCAGGGAGGCGGACCGCTCGACGTGGCCGAGGAAGCGGGTGCCGAGACCGGCGCCTTCCGACGCGCCCTCGATCAGGCCGGGGATGTCGGCGATGACGAACCGTTCCCCGGGGCTGAGGTCCACCATGCCGAGGTTGGGCGCGAGCGTCGTGAACGGATAGTCGGCGATCTTGGGCCGGGCCGCAGATGCCGCCGCAAGGAATGTGGATTTGCCGGCGTTGGGCAGGCCCGCCAGGCCGATGTCGGCGATCAGTTTCAGCCGCAGCCAGATCCAGCGCTCCTGGCCTTCCTGACCGGGGTTGGCGTGGCGCGGGGCCTGGTTCTGGGGACCCTTGAAGCGGACATTGCCCCAGCCGCCGTTGCCGCCGGAAAGCAGCAGCTCCTTCTGGCCGACCTCGACCATGTCGAGCACGACCGTTTCCTTGTCCTCGGCCAGCACCTGGGTGCCGACGGGGACCTTGAGCACCACGTCCTCGCCCTTGGCGCCGTGCATCTGGCGACCCATGCCGTGGGTGCCGGTCGGGGCCTTGAAATGCTGCTGGTAGCGGTAGTCGATCAGGGTGTTGAGCCCCTCGACGGCCTCGACCCAGACGTTGCCGCCGTTGCCGCCGTCGCCGCCGTCGGGCCCGCCGTTCGGAATGAATTTCTCGCGCCGGAACGAGACGGAGCCTGCGCCGCCGTTGCCGGAACGGATGTAGATCTTGGCCTGGTCGAGGAACTTCATCGGGTATTTCTAAGTAAGGGCGCTAACGCGCGCGACGCGATCGCGCGCTGCTTGAGCGCGGGCCATACCCGAAGAGAGCGGCGAATTACAGGCGAAGGCGGACGGTCGGGCTTAAGCGGATCGAAAGCGTGTCCGATGCACGGTGTCGGCGAACACTGATGGAGAGATCAGAATGATCTCGCTGACGCCCGCCTCGACCCAGCCGCTGCCATTCTGGCGCACCCCTCTGCAGGGGAAGTCCGCGTCCGCCGGCGAGGCGTCGCCGGGCTTCGGCCTGCCGTCCCTCTCCGACATGCGTGACGCGCAGAAGTCGATGAAGAAGGAGATGGCGGCCAAAAAGGTCCAGGCCGTTCGCGAACGCATGGATGCGCTCAAGCTGATGGTGAAAGTCGACCCGAAGGCGGGGCTGAAGATGACCGCCGAGCTGGCGAAAGAGCTCAGGTCGGCGGTGAAGGACTATGTCGAGGCCGGCGGCAAGAACGTCACCGACGGCGAGATGGCGATGATGCGCCGCGACGCGAAGGACGCCCGCGAGGCCGCCGATGCGGCGCTGAAAGGCCTGCCGGCGGAACCGAAGGCCGCCGACGGCGAAGCCGTCGAGGTGGACGCCGAGGCGGAAACCGCGACCGTCGATGCCGAGATGAAGCGGGCCCAGGCCGCCTATGCCGCCGCCTTCGAGATCGCCGACGGGCGCGACGAGACGGCCGACCGGGCCGAGGCCGTGCTCGGCGCGGCTATGGTCGACCGGGGCTTCTTTGAGCAGGTGAAGATGGCGGTCGCCGAGCTCAAGGAGGCGCGCGACAAGATCAAGGCCAATTGGACCCATCCGAGGTCGCCGGACAAGGACGACTGGAAGGCCGCCGACAAGGAAATGGCCGAGCTCGAGAAGGCCATCGACATGGCGCCGACGGGGGCGCCGGAGCCGGCATCGAGCGGGGCGTCGGTGACGGCGTAGCCCTCTCCCCTTGCGGGAGAGGGAGGCGGCGCGCGAGAGCGCAGCGATCGTTCTTGCGCCGGCGGGTGAGGGGTGAAACCCGGCGGCTGGACTGAGCCTGTCTGTTCTGACCGGTGAGATCGGGAGTCACCCCTCACCCGACCGCGCCAGAACGACGGCGACGCCGCCGTGCGCGATCTCCCTCTCCCGCAAGGGGAGAGGGAGACAGAAGTCCTATCCCTTGGCCCAGACGCCGAACGGATCGCTCCAGCTCAGGCCCATGGCCTCGGCGACGGCCGGGTAGGTGATCTCGCCCTTGAGGACGTTGAGGCCGCGCGCAAGGTGCGGGTCCTTCCTGAGCGCCTCGAGACCGTGGTTGGCGAGGGCCAGGCCGAACGGCAGGGTGGCGTTGTTCAGGGCCTCCGACGAGGTGCGCGGCGCGGCGCCCGGCATGTTGGCGACGCAGTAGTGGACAACGCCGTCGACGGTGTAGGTCGGATCCTCGTGGGTCGTGGCGTGGCTGGTCTCGAAACAGCCGCCCTGGTCGATGGCGACATCGACGAGGACCGAGCCCGGCTTCATCGACTTGAGGTGCGACTTCTTGATCAGCTTGGGCGCCTCGGCGCCGGGGACCAGGACCGCGCCGATGACGACGTCGGCCTTGACCACTTCCTCGTCGATCGCGCCGATCGACGAGTAGCGGGTGATGACGCGGCCGTTGGTGACCTCATCGATATAGGCCATGCGCGGGATCGAGCGTTCGAGCACCACGACCTCGGCGCCCAGGCCCATGGCCATGCGCGCGGCGTTGAGGCCGACGACGCCGCCGCCCAGCACCAGCACGCGGGCCGGCGCCACGCCGGGCACGCCGCAGAACAGCAGCCCCATGCCGCCGTTGTGCTTGAGCAGGGTCTCGGCGGCCGAGAAGACGGCGATCCGGCCGGCGACCTCGGACATCGGCGCCAGCAGCGGCAGGCCACCACGCGCGTCGGTGACGGTCTCATAGGCGATGGCGGCGCATTTGGAGGCCAGCAGGCCCTTGGTCTGCTCGGGGTCAGGCGCCAGGTGCAGGTAGGTGTAGAGGATCTGGTCCTCGCGCAGCATCTCCCACTCGACCTTCTGGGGCTCCTTCACCTTCACGATCATGTCGGCGTTGGCGAAGATGGTCGGGGCGTCGGCGACGATCGAGGCGCCCGCCTTGACGAAGGCGTCGTCGGTGAAGCCGGCGCCGAGACCCGCGCCCGTCTGGACCGAGACGGTGTGGCCGTGGGCGACGTACTCGCGCACCGCCGTGGGGGTCAGGCCGACCCGGTGTTCGTTCTTCTTGATTTCCTTGGGAACGCCGACGTGCATCAGATCTCTCCGGTTCAGACGATGGACCCCGCGAGACCAACGGGCGGCGCGGGCGATGGCTGCATCTTCTAGCGACCCGCGCAGTGCAGGTTCCTGTTCTTTTCAGCAAGTGATCGGCATAAAGTCGCAGAAACTTGCGCTGGATGGCCCCATGAAGACCGTTTCCGCCGTCGCTCTCGATGCGACCGACAGAAAGATGCTCCGTGCGCTGCAGGCGGACGGGCGGATGACCAATACCGAGCTGGCCAGGACGGTCGCCCTGTCCGAGAGCGCCTGCCTGCGTCGGCTGCGGGCGCTGGAGGGGGCGGGGGTGATCAGCCGCTATGCCGCGATCATCAACGAGCGGGCCGTGGGCCTGCCGATCAGCGTCTTCGTCACCGTCACCCTGTCGTCCCAGGCCGAGAGCGCCCTGACGGCGTTCGAGACGGCGATCACAGGCGTGCCGGAGGTGGTGGAATGCTATCTGATGACCGGCGGGTCGGACTATCTGCTGCGGCTGGTGGTGCGCGACGTCGACGATCTGGAGCGGGTTCACGCCAGAGCGCTGACGACCATTCCGGGGGTGACGCGGGTGTCGTCCAGTGTCGCGATGCGGACAGTGGTCAAGCGGGGGGCGCTGCCGGTTTGACGCGCGCTGTTTGGGGGGCGATTCAGGCTTCCGCCCGGAGAAGAGGCTGCCATCGTCCATAGGTGGCCGAGCGCCAGAGCCATTCCGCCGGACCGAAACGGAACCGCGCCAGCCACCACCGACTGATCACGATCTGGACGGCGTAAACGACGAGGGCGAGCGCCAGGCAGAAGGTCGGTCCGGCATATTTCAGCCAGCCCAGACCGAGGCCGTAGAGCACGAACACAAAGACGAGGCTCTGGGTCAGATAGTTGGTCAGCGCCATCTGACCGGCGGCGCCCAGGCCTGACAGCAGCCGGCGCCAGACTGTCGTCTGGCACAGGACGACGATCCCCGCGGCATACCCGAGCGCCAGGACCAGTTGGCTCGCCTCATCCACCAGCGTCCTGGGAATCTGGGCCCAGCGGGGAAGGCGAAGACCGGCCAGGTCGATGCCGGGCGCCACGGCCGCCAGACCCAGGCCGATGACCAGCAGCCACGGCGCGACCCGGCGAAAGGCGGCGGCATACCGGGCGGTGTCCTGCATCCAGCCTTGCCGGAACAGCCAGCTGCCCAGCATGAAACGCCCCAGGACGGTGGCCAGGAAGGCCGGCCCGATGGCGGTGAGGTAGAACTCCCGGCCGTTGGCGAGCCACAACTCCCGGACCACGGCGCTGTAGTCGTGGCCCATGAAGACCGGCCACCGACGGGCGGTCCCGGCGGCCTGCAGTGCGACGAAGTCGGGCGGACTGCCGCGCGGCGTCACGACCACATACCAGGCGATGGCGGTCGTCAAAGCGCCCAGGGCGAGGACGAGTCCGAGGATCAGCAGCAGGCGGGACGGCCAGCGCCGTGTCAGCATCAGCGCCAGACCCATCAGCGCATAGGCATGCAGGATATCGCCCATCCAGAGCAGGAACAGATGGGCCAGTCCTATGACCAGCAGGATCAGGACCCGACGCAGATAGAGGGCGCGGCTATCGATGCCCCTCGCCTCGGCCCTGTGGCTCAGAATGGCGAATCCAAAGCCGAACAGGATCGAGAACAGACACTGCGCCTTGCCCTGGGCCAGCCAGTCTCCCACCAGACCGATCCAGCGATCGAGCCCGGCCGTCGGCAAGGCGGCCAGCACCTGCGGGGGGACGGCGAACTCCGCGTTGCTGTTCAGGTTCATCCACAGCACGCCGAACAGCGCGAGGCCGCGAATGATGTCGATCTCGCCGATCCGATCCGCCTGGCGCGTCGGGATCGCCGCTGTCGTGCTGTCGGTCATGTCGCAAGGCCCTCTGACGCAAGTCGGCTATCATGCGGCTCGGATTCCGTCGGTCAATGACCGGCGGTTTTCAGATCCGGAGCGATCAGGACCGATGGCGGCTGCGGAGGACTGTGACGACAGCGACGACCAGCCAGCTCATCGCGATCATCAGCACCAGATCACTGACCAGCTTGATCATGCCGTAGAGGGTCACCGTTTCGACCGATCGTGTCGTCGTATCGGCCAGCAAGGCCGTCAGGCCGGCCGCGATCAGGAGTGCGGCCGGCCAGACCAGAGGTTTCAGCCGTCGGGTCATGTCCGGGCCCCCTATTTCAACGCAAGCGTGACCTGTTTGATGTCGACATATTCCTCAATGCCGTGGGTCGAGCCTTCGCGGCCGTAGCCGGACTGTTTGACCCCGCCGAAGGGGGCGACGGCGGTGGAGATCAGGCCGGTGTTGATTCCGATCATGCCCGCCTCGATCCGGCGGCCGATGCGCATGGCGCGGTCGAGGTCCCGGGTGAACAGGTAGGAGGCGAGGCCGAACTCCGAGTCATTGGCCTTGGTCAGCGCCTCTTCCTCGGTGTCGAAGGGGAAGACGGGGATCAGGGGGCCGAAGGTCTCCTCGTGCCGGAACAGTTCGTCGTCGCCGCCCAGGGTCACGGTCGGCTGGAAGAAGCGGCCGCCCAGCGCGTGACGCGCGCCGCCGGTCAGGACCTTGCCGCCCGAGGCCTGGACGCGTTTCAGGTGATCCTCGACCTTGGCGATGGCCTTGTCCTCGATCAGGGGGCCGACCTTCACGCCGTCCTCGAAGGCGGAGCCGACGGGGATCTTCGCGACTTCCGCCGCCAGTTTGGCCGCATAGGCCTCGGCGACCGAGGCCTGGACATAGACGCGGTTGGGACAGACGCAGGTCTGGCCGGAGTTGCGGAACTTGCCCTTGATGGTCTCGGACACGGCGAGGTCGAGATCGGCGTCCTCGAACACCATCAGGGGGGCGGCGCCGCCCAGCTCCATCGACACCCGCTTCAGGGTCGGGGCGCATTGCTCGGCCAGCTTCCTGCCCACGGGCGTCGAGCCGGTGAAGGACAGTTTGCGGATCAGGGGGGAGGCGGTCAGGACGCCGCCGATGGTCGCCGCGTCGCCGGTGATGACGCTGAGCGCGCCCCTAGGCAGACCTGCCTTGTAGGCGAGCTCGGCGAGCGCAATGGCGGTGAAGGGTGTCTGGGAGGCCGGCTTGACCACGGCGGTGCAGCCGGCGGCGAAGGCGGGACCGAGCTTCCGGGTCAGCATGGCCGCCGGGAAGTTCCACGGGGTGATCAGGGCGCAGGGGCCGACGGCCTCGCGGAAGGTCAGGATGACGTGGCCCAGCGGGCTGTCCTGGGTCTCGCCGAGGATGCGTTCGGCCTCTCCCGCGAACCATTTGATGAAGCCGTTGGCGTAGGTCACCTCGCCCTTGGCCTCCTCGAACGGCTTGCCGTTTTCGATGGCCATCAGGGCGCCGAGGCCCTCGGTGTTCTCGTCGATCAGGGCGGCCCAGTCGCGCAGGAACTTCGCGCGCCTGTGCGGGTCGGAGCGCGACCAGTCGGGGAAGGCGTCATGCGCGGCCTGGATGGCGCGCTCGGTCTCACGGGCGCCGAGGTCCGGGATATGGCCGATGATCTCGCCGGTCGCCGGGTCATCGACGGCGATGCCGTCAGCGCCCGCCGGGATCGCCTCTCCGGCGATGAAGGCCTGCTCGCGCAGGAGCTTGAGGCCGGCGGTACGGGCGGCGGTGTTCATGGGAAACGCTCCGGATTTCGACCGCCATCAGATGGCGAGGCGGGACCCGTGATGAAAGCCCCGTCGCCGGATTTGGCTGCGTTCCGTGACGGCAGTCCAGTCTGCGCGTCAGTCGCCGATCGTATGCAGGTCGCGGCCCTTCGTCTCCGGCAGGAACAGCAAGGCGACCACCGCCGCGACGGCGGTGAAGCCGACCGAATACCAGAGGCCGAAATAGATGTTCCCCGACCAGGCCACGAGGGCGAAGCTGGCGGCGGGGAGCAGGCCCCCGACCCAGCCGGTGCCGACATTGTAGGGCAGGCTCATCGCCGTGTAGCGCACCCGCGTCGGGAACAGCTCGACCAGGGCGGCAGCCTGGGGGCCGTAGACGGCGGTGGCCGCGACCATGAAGACCATCAGGATGGCGAAGACGGCCAGCAGGTTGATCTGATCAGGATCGGCCTTCGCCGGATAGCCGGCCTCGGTCAGAGCCGCCTTGATGCGGGTGTCGACGTCGGTGCGGGCGGCCTTCAGGGCGACGGCGTCGAGACCGGTCCCCTCGAGCGAGGCGACCTCGACCGTGCCGATACGGACGGCGGCGACCGATCCGGGCTCGGCGGCGAGGTTGTCGTAGCTGACGCCCGCGTTGGACAGGACGTTCTTGGCCAGGTCGCAGGAGGAGGCGAAGGCGGTCTTGCCGACGGGATCGAACTGAACCGCGCAGGTGGCGGGATCGGCGATGACAGTGACAGGCGATGAGGCCTGGGCCTGGGCCAGCGCCGGGTTGGCGGCATTGGTCAGGGCGTGGAAGCCGGGGAAAATGGCCAGCAGGAACAGGACCATGCCGCCGATCATGACCGGCTTTCGCCCCACCCGGTCCGACAGCCAGCCGAAGAAGACATAGAGGAAGGCCGAGGCCACGGTGATGGCCAGGATCAACTGATCGACCGTCGCCACCTCGACCTTCAGCACCCGTTCCATGAAGAAGCGGGTGTAGAAATAGCCCGCGTACCAGACGGCGCCCTGGGCGAACATGATGCCGACGAGGGCGATCAGCACGAACTTGCCGACCTTCCAGGTCCCGAAGCTTTCGCGGAAGGGCGCCTGACGTTCGGTGCTCTCCTCCACCATCCGCTTGAAGGCCGGGCTCTCGTGCAGCTTCAGCCGGATCCACAGGCTGATCCCGAGCAGGAAGGAGGACAGCAGGAAGGGGATGCGCCAGCCCCAGGCGTCGAAGGCCTCGGTCCCCAGGATCCAGCGGGTGATCAGGATGACGGACAGCGCCATGATCAGACCGATAGCGGCCGTGGTCTGGATCCAGCCCGTGAGGAAGCCGCGCTTGCGGGCCGGGGCGTGCTCGGCGACATAGATCGCGGCCCCGCCGTATTCACCGCCGAGGGCGAAACCCTGCAGGACCCGCATGGTCAACAGCAGGATCGGTGCGAGGATGCCGATCTGGCCATAGTCAGGCAGCAGGCCGATCGCGACGGTGGCGACCCCCATCAGGGAGATGGTGACGAGGAAGGTCGTCTTGCGGCCGGTCTTGTCCCCGAACCAGCCGAACACCAGGGCGCCCAGCGGCCGCACGACGAAGCCGACGCCGAAGGTCAGCAGGGCCAGGATGTAGGCGGTGGCCTCGCCGACATCGGCGTAGAAATGCCGCGCGATGATGGTCGTCAGCGAGCCGAAGATGAAGAAGTCGTACCACTCGAACGCCGTGCCGGCGGCGGAGGCCGCGACGACGGTGTTCAGGCCGGGGCCTTCGACCTCGTGTTCGGTGGTCGTTTCGGTCATCGTCTTCCCCGCCTCTGAGCCCGGGCGTCGTCTGCCGGACGCCTTTCACACCAGCCTAGCGGCGGTTCGCGCGAGGGCAAGCGGACAAGAGCGCGCCGGCCTGCGAAGCTTGACCGCCTCCCGCTCATCACACCCGGACAAGCGAAGGCCCGCTGGACGGGGGGACCAGCGGGCCTTCTTCACCCTTCCGCATCTCCGAAGAGCTGCGGTCCGGAACGGGGTTAGTTCTTGGCTTCTTCCGCGGCGCCGGTGACGGCCTGACCTGCGGCCGAGGTGTCACGACCAACACCCGAGATGGTGTTGCAGGCGGCGGTGGTCAGGGCGGCGGCGGCGGCGATCAGTACGAAAATCTTGCGCATGGGAAACTCCTGAAACTCGCGGGCGGAGAGGAGGCCCGCCCTGTGGGAGATCAACGCGATGTGCGGCTGAGAGTTCCGGGGGTCACCCTGGCGTCGCTGGGTTTCAGATCGTCGGGGTTGGTCGGCACGACGGCTTCGGGCGTGGTGAAGACCATGCGCGCGATCGTGCCGCCGCCGGGGGCGGGCAGAAGTTCAGCCTCGCCGCGCAGCTGTTTGGCGAAGGCGCCCATCAGGGTGCGGCCTACCCCGCTGCGGACCGCCTCGTCGGACGAGCCCGGGCCATCGTCCTGGACCTCCAGGGTCGAGGTGTCGCCGTGGACACGGAAGCGAACCTGAAGCGCCCCGCCGCGACCGGCGAATGCATGTTTCTGGGCATTGCTGATGGCCTCGACGAGCCAAAGGGCCAGAGGGGCCAGCTTGTCGGGATCGACAACCAGACTGTCGGCGTCGATCGAGGAGGTGACGGTGAAACCGCGCCCGGATTCCGAGGCCACCATCTGGCCTACGAGCTCGGTCATGAACTCGCGCGCATCGGCGTGGCGGATGTCGTCGGACTGGTAGAGGGTGCGGTAGATCAGGGCGAGGGCCGAGATGCGCTGGCGCGTGTCGCCCAGCGCCGCCTTGGCCGGTTCGTCCTTCAGGGCGCGCTGTTGCATCGACAGCAGCGACGAGATGATCTGCAGGTTGTTCTTCACCCGGTGATGGATTTCGCGCATCAGCGCGTCCTTCTCCGACAGGCTCTCGTTCAACGACCGGTCGCGGGCGGCGATGGCCTCGGCCAGTTCGTCGAGCGTCTGGGCGAGGCGACGGATCTCGGCGGGCGCCTGGGCGGCCTGGACCGGACGGACGGAATAGCGGCCGCGGGCGTAGAGGGCGGCGATCCGTTCCAGATAGTCGAGCCAGCGCACCACGATCCGCTCGGACACCAGCATGACCGCCGCAAACGCGGTGAGCCAGGCGGCCAACGGCAGGAGGAGGACGCCGATCGGATTCAGCCGCGCCCATGAGAGAAGGCCAGGCGAGGGCGCGGAGATCACGACATAGACGTCGCGCCCGGCCAGGGCTGCGCCGGCGTAATCACGGTGCTCTCCATCGGAGGTGTCCGCTTCGAACACCGAGTACCGGCCTTCCCGGGCCCGCTCGACCCAGCCCAGCAGGCCGGGGCCTTCATCGAAGGTGAAGGCGCGGATGTCGGTGGAGACCAGGACGCGTCCCCTGGCGTCCGTCAGGGCTGCCTCGGCGTCCTCGGGCAGGGCGGGGTCGGTGATGTCGGGCTGCAGTTCGGCCAGGGGCAGGATCGCCGCCATGGCTCCGGCGAACACGCCGCGGGGGCGTTCCCAACGGACGCCGATCACCAGGGCCGGAGTGTCGCTGAGGTTTGACGACGCGCGCGCCAGGGCGACCTCCTCGCCCCCCCTCAACCGCTGGAACCAGGTCTCATTGGCGAAGACCGGGCCGGCGGCGACCAGCGGCGTAGGCCGGGAATCGCAGACGATCTGACCGCCCGTACCGACCCGGTAGAGGGCCCCGTAGTCGTCGAGACGCTGCACGAGGCCGGCCAGGCGAGGGCCGCAGACAGGCGCGGAGGCTTCGGGCGCCATTGCCGACAGCAAGGCGGCGGCGGCGTCGAGTCGGAACTGGGCCGCCTCGGTGGTGCGCTCGGCCGCGAACTGCAGGTCGGCGCGGCGATCCTCGGCCTGACGGCGGAACTCGACCTGGGCCTGGACGGCGCCGAGCAGCAGGATCGGCAAGAGGGCAATGGCCATCGCCAGGCCCAGTCGGAAGCGGATGCCCTGCACTCGTGGTTTGCCGACCCCGCGGGCCCAGAGCCGTCCGAAGGATGAGGCGGCGCGCCGGGCGATGCGGCCCCGCGCGGGCCCGTTCGGAACCATGATCAGCCTTGTTGTCGCGCGCCGCTCAACCGGTCGGCGTCGGCGAGGATGGAGCGCATGGCGTCGCCGGCCGCACGGCCGTCACGGCCGTAGCCGCCGCGCTCCAGCGTGGCCTGAAGCGCCTTGCGCGCGCGGCTGACGCGGCTTTTCACCGTGCCGACGGCGCACTGGCAGATCTCGGCCGCCTCTTCGTAGGCGAAGCCGCCCGCGCCGACGAGGATCAGGGCTTCGCGCTGTTCTTCGGGCAGGGTGTTCAGGGCCTGACGCAGTTCGTCCAGGGCGACGGGCGCCTCCGGGTCGTCGACGGCGACCAGGGTCCGTTCGGCGGCCTCCTGGTCCAGCTGGGACGACCGCCACGACCGGCGCTTCTCCGAGTAGAACTGGTTGCGCAGGATCATGAAGGTCCAGGCCTTCATGTTGGTGCCCATCTGATAGGAGGCGCGGGCATCCCAGGCCTTCATCATGGCGTCCTGCGCCAGGTCGTCGGCGGCGGTCGGATCTCCGGTCAGTGTGCGGGCGAAGGCGCGCAGGTGCGGAATCAGCTGGACGAGTTCGCGCTTGAACCCTTCGTCGTCGGCGGAGGGAGGCTTGGGCGCAGTCGAACGACCTGAGACGCTCACGCCTTGTTCTCATCGGTCTTGCGCTGGTCGGCGCGGCGCAGGATTTCCAGAAACTCGTCCGGGACCGGCTCGTTGACGACCTCGTCGAACATGTGACGCAGCTTCACGCCGATGGCCTGCTGACGCAGGCGCGCTTCTTCAAGCGGCGGCTCGGCGCCCGGCCGGGCGGGGTTGGACTTACGCCCGGAGTCCGAAGAGTCGATCATGTATGTCTGCGCCGCCAATCGTTGATCTCATTCACGCGTCTGGGCCGGCTCTATGCAACCGGGCTCATTGTTCAGCCGGTCAACGTCGCTGACGAACGCCAGTTCCGTGGCTAGCTGATTTTATGGTGAAGCTAAATCAGATGCGTCGGGAACCGTGGCGGTAGTGATACGTTCGATCCGCCAAGCGAGCCGCCATGAACGGCGCGCAATGTCGAAATTTGTCGGGGAATACCTAGATGAGCCTACTGGCCAGACTCGCGCCGCACCTGCCCTACGTCCGCCGCTACGCGCGGGCCCTCACCGGGGATCAGGCGACGGGCGACAATTATGTGCGCGTCGCGCTCGAGGCCCTGGCCGCCGGCGAACGCCAGTTGTCACCGGACATGACGCCGCGCGTGGCGCTGTACCATGTGTTTCACACCATCTGGTCCACGACCGGCGCCCAGCTGGAAGACGCCAGCGGCCTCGAGGGGCAGAACGACGCCTCAAGCCGCCTGATGCGGATCGCCCCGCGCTCGCGCCAGGCCTTCCTTCTGACCGCCCTGGAAGGGTTCACCCCGTCCGAGGCCGCCCAGATCCTGTCGGCGGACGCCCATTCCGTCGAACGACTGATCGGCGACGCCCAGGCCGAGATCGACGCCGAACTGGCCACCGACGTTCTGATTATCGAGGACGAGGCCATCATCTCCGCCGACATCGAGAGCCTGGTCCGCGAGCTGGGGCACAATGTCACCGCCACCGCCACGACCCATGACGAGGCCGTCGACGCCGTCGCCCGTCACCGTCCGGGTCTGGTCCTGGCCGATATCCAGCTGGCCGACGGCTCGTCGGGCATCGATGCGGTCAAGGACATCCTCAAGAAGTTCGACGTGCCGGTGATCTTCATCACCGCCTTCCCGGAGCGCCTGCTGACCGGCGAGCGTCCGGAACCGACCTTCCTCATCACCAAGCCCTTCCAGCCGGAAACGGTGAAGGCGGCGATCAGCCAGGCCCTGTTCTTCCACCCGACGCGCCAGAAGGAAGCCGCCTGAGTTCAGGCGTCTATCTGACAGCCAGTGAAAAGCCCCGCCGGAGCGATCCGGCGGGGCTTCTTCCTGTCTGGTGATCAGTTGGCCGGTTGAGCGGGTGGCTGGCCGGTGGAGTTGGTGGGCGGGGTGGGCGTCGGGGGACCGGAGTTATCGAACGCGGCCGTATCGACGGCCTGATCTCCCGTGTTGGCGTTGGTGGTCGCGAAGCCGCCGTTGGAGACGAACCACATGCCCAGCAGCAGGATCGCCGCAGCGCCCGCCGAGACGACCAGCAGCACCAGGATGCGTTTGCCCGGCCGGGCGCCTCGAACATACTGGGCATCCACCGGGCGGCCCTCATGAACCGCGTCGGCCGCTTCGGAATGGGGATCGTGGTGGGTCATGGCGCTGCCTTTCGACGATGAAAACTCAGGTTTGGACAACGCTTCGGCCAGCGTGGCCGTTCCGTGCGGGCCGCCCGTCACGCGAAGGGCGAAAAAAGTCGCCGAACCGGGGAACGGTTCCCGGATGCCGCCGTTCTCAATTCGTGGAGACGGCGACGCCCCCCCGACTTGGACCGGCCACAGCTGGTCCTGCCGTCTCCACGCCTCATTCTCGATGATGCCACTTCAAGCCGGTCCCGATGGGATCGGCTTTTTCTTTGCCTTGTCCGCAGGCTGGGCCATGATGCGGGTCTGCAAAAGAAACCAACCGGAGACGACGCCATGACCCTGACGAACCGCCAGTGGGTGCTGCGCCAGCGGCCCCAAGGCCTGATCAAGGACGACGATCTCGAGTTGGTCTCCAACGTCGTGCCGGACCTCAAGGACGGCGAGGTTCTGGTCCGCACCGTCTATCTGTCGCTGGATCCGACCAACCGAACCTGGATGAACGACGCGGTCGGTTATCTGCCGCCCGTCGGCCTCGGCGACGTCATGCGGGGCCTGACGCTGGGCGTCATCGAGCAGTCGAAGTCCGAAAAGTTCAGGGAAGGCGACCTCGTCACCACGGCCATGGGCGGCTGGAGCGACTATGGCGTGGTGCCGGATACGGGCGTCAGCCGCGTGCATCGCGCGCCGGGCATACCGCTGACGGCGAACATGTCGGTGCTCGGCATGACCGGACTGACGGCCTGGGCGGGCGTGACCCAGGTGCTCAAGCCCGAGCCTGGCCAGGTCATGGTCATCTCGGCAGCGGCCGGCGCGGTCGGCTCGATCGCGGGCCAGATCGCCAAGCAGAAGGGCGCCCATGTCATCGGCATCGCCGGAGGGCCCGAGAAATGCCGCTGGTTGACCGAGGACCTCGGGTTCGATGCGGCCATCGACTACAAGAACGAGGACGTCGGCCAGGCGCTGGACCGGCTGGCTCCGAATGGCGTCGACCTGAATTTCGAGAACGTCGGCGGCGACATCATGGTCGCGGTGTGGAACCGGCTGAACATCCACGCGCGGATGGCCGTCTGCGGCATGGTCTCGGCCTACAACGCCACCAAACGCCCGCCGTCTCCGGACCTCAGCCGCCTGATCACCCACCGGATGACCATGCAGGGCTTCCTGGTCATGGATTACTCGCCGCGCGCCAAAGAGTTCATCGCCGAGGTCGGCCCTTGGCTGGCGTCAGGCAAGGTTCAGTGGAAGGTCCACGTCGACAATGGCCTGGAAGGCGCCGTCACGTCGCTGAACCGGCTGTTCACGGGCGACCACGATGGCAAGCTGCTCGTCCGCGTCTCGGAAGAACCGGCCTGATGAGCGATCCGCTCCACACCCATTTCGAGGATCTCGAGGTCGGTCAGGTGCTTCAGCTCGGCGCCTGCGCCGTGGACGAGGCGGCGATCGAGCTGTTCGTGGCGCATTTCGCGCCCGGCTGGGACCCGGCCTACGGCGCGCCTGACGCCCTGGTCTATGCGTTGTGGAGCCGGTTGGCGTCCGACAAGGCCGCCGGCTGGGCCCAGTCGAAACTGCTGGCCGTCGACGGCCTGCGGTTCATGCGCAATCCGCCTTCGGGCGAGTTGCTGCGTGGGCGGATGACGGTGATGGGCAAGGACCCCGTGGGCGACGAGAAGGGCATCGTCATCGCCCAGCACGACCTGCTCGACGAGGGCGGTCGGCTGGTGTTTTCCTGCCTGACGCGGGGCGTGTTCGTTCGCAGGTAGGAATTAGGGCCTGGGGCTTAGGGCTTGGCAAGCGAAGCGCTTCCAAGACCTAAGCCCTACTCACCAAGCCCTGGATCAGGCGTTGCCGGCGACGACTTCGCCGTTGACGATCTCGCCGTTTTCGTTCGCGCGCTGGAAGGCCAGGGCGATCAGGCGGTCCCAGCCGAGCAGCGACACCAGGTGGGCGTAGATCTGGCCCAGGGCGCCGTTGTCACGCAGTTCGACCAGCTTCTCGGCCGGCAGGGCCTTCAGCTTCTCTTCCGAGACGGCGAAATAGTCGGCCAGCTTCTGGGGCTGACCCGGCTCGCCGCGCTCGTTGCGGGGGGTGAAGACGGCTTCACGGACGTCGAACAGGTCCAGGTCCGTCAGCAGTTTGACGAAGCTGTCGGTGCGCTGACGCTCCTGCTCGAAGTTGTTGCAGAACTCCATGGCCTGGTTGACGTAGTCCGAGGGCTTGCCGTCGTTGAACAGGGGAGCCTGGCCGCCTTCGACGATGAAGGGCGCGTCGCGGTCGATGCACAGGATCAGGCGCTGGTTCTGCGGGTCGTTGGCGAAGACGAACGGATAGCGACGGACATAGGCCGGAATGTAGGCCTCGGGGCGGAAGTCGCCCGTAGCGGTCACATACAGGTTCTCGGACTGGCGCAGGCCCATGACGGCGACCGGCTGCTTCGAGTCGCCGAGGAAGACGACCGGGTAGCTGAGAGCGGCCGGAGCGAACTCGGTCACGGTCAGCGGCACGACGTGCGACTGGGCGACGAAGGCGTAGGGCTTGTCGACCGGGTTGACGCCCAGCTTGCCGTGCAGGTCGCTCGAGAGCGGCTCGGGCTTGCCGTAGAACAGGACATTGCCGTCGAGGCCGGCGTCTTGGGGTGCAGTGGTGTCGGTCATGAACGCGAGAGCTCTGGGAATGACGGAAAGGCGGGCCTTCTAGCGGAACCGGCCCGCCGCCGCAAACCGGCGCACCTGTCTGGCTTAAAACCGGTAGGTGACGCCGACCCGCAGGTTCCGTCCGGCCTGGGGCGCGATGTCCTTCAGGAAGGAGGCGTGTTCCCGCGCCTCCTCGTCCGTCAGGTTGTGGGCCTCGGCGAAGACGGTGACGTTCCGGTCCGAGAACGGCCGGACCGAGCCCGACAGATTGATCATCGTGTAGCCGTCGGTCGGCAGTTCGAAGGCGGCGGTCTCGTCCTGTTCGCCGACGTGGCGGACCTCCAGCTGCGTGTCCCAGTTGGCGTCGGTCCAGGTCAGGCGGCCAGTGATCGAATACGGCGGGATACGCGCGGCCGGGCCCAGGTCGGTGTCGGCTTTCACATAGTCGGCGGCGGCGCCGAGCTTGAGGCTGCGCTCCCCGGATTCCCACAGCGCGTAGTCGCCCTCCAGTTCGAAGCCGGTGAAGGTCGCGTCGGTCTGGACATAGGCGAAGATCGGGAACGGCTCGCCGTCGAAGTCGAAATCGGCGCCGGTCGGGCGCTGGTCGATGAAGCCGTCGTACTTCGCCCGATAGACGTGCAGGTCGCCGTCGAGGGCGCCGCGCGACAGGTGGACCGTGCCTTCCAGCGTCAGGACCTTCTCGGAATCCAGCGTCGGGTCGCCCAGCTCATAGGCGGCGGTGGCCACGTGGACGCCGTCGGCGAACAACTCGACCTCGCTGGGCGCGCGCTCGCTCGACGACAGGCTCAAGCCCAGGAACAGGCCCTGCGCCGGCTTGACGAAGACGGAGCCCGAGGCGGACCAGTTGTCGAACTCGCGGGTGATCTGCGACGCCCCGTCGATGGGGGTGGCCGACAGTTCTCGGCGGTCGTACCGCAGGCCGCCCTCGAAGCCGTAGCTGCCGAGGTCCAGCCGCTGGACGGTGTAGAGGCCCGTTTCCTTGATGGAGGTGGCGGGGACGAAGGCCTCCTCGCCGATGGCGTCGAAGTCGCGATCCAGCACCTGGATCCCGACCACGCCCTGCCAGCCGTCACGCTGGCGCTGGATCAGTTCGGCCCGGCCTTCATAGCCCGAGGACTGGAAGATGGTGCCGACCTCGGGGCCTTCGAATTCGGTGTGCTCATAGTCGGCGTAACCTGCCGAGAGGCTGAACGACTGGAACCAGGCGGTGTCGAGGTCGCGTCTGGCGCGGAAGTCGTAGCGGGTCTGTTCCAGATCGATGGAGACCTCGGGCTCGGCCACGGTGCCGTAGTTGGATCGGGTGTTCTTGATCGAGACCCCGACGAAGCCGCGATCGTCCACATAGGACACGCCGGCCCCGACCTGTTCGATCTCGGCGAAGGAGTTGACCACGGTCCCGGCGTTGTCGCGGGCCACGCTCTCGGCGGTCGCCAGACGCTGCGAGATGGCCGAGCCGGGGATGTCGTAGTCGCCGCTGTCGCGCCGGAAGCCGTCGACGGTAAAGACGAAGGGACCCGCATTGGCCGCCAGACGCGCGCCGAGGCCATAGCCGTCGTCGACGCTGGAGTACTGGGTCGAGACATGGCCGTCGACGCCGCCCTCGACCGCATGGGTCGGGATGCGTTCGTCCAGGATGTTGACCACCCCGCCGATGGCCGAGCCGCCGAAGGTCAGGGTGGATGGGCCGCGCACGACCTCAATGCGGTTGGCCTCGGCGGGGTCCACTGCGACCTGGTGGTCCGGCGAGACGGCCGAGGCGTCGATCATGCCGAGGCCGTTGGTCAGGACCTGGACGCGCGGACCGGACAGGCCCCGGATCACCGGACGGCTGGCGCCCGGCGCAAAGCTGGACGAGCGTACGCCCGGCAGGCCGGCGACCAGGTCGCCCAGGGTCTGGACCGGAGCGACGGCCAGGGCTTCCTCGTCCATCACATCCACAGCGATCAGGCTGGCGTTGCCGGTCACGCCGAAGGGGCGGCCGGTGACGATGACGTCCTCAACCGCGTCGGCGTCCTGTCCCGGTGCGCTTTGGGCCGAGGCGACGCCGGCGAGGGCGCCCCAGGCGACGGCGACGAGGACGGCGGAACGGGACAGGCAAACAGGACGCATGGCGAACTCTCAGGGAGGAGGAGGCGAAGTGTTATGAGATAACATCACGCATAGTCAAGCGGCCACGGTTGCGATGGGCGTCGAGGCGGCTTAGCTGAAGGACATGGCCTCCCACTGCGACCACGCGCACAGCGAGACCGGCCTCGACGCCGGACAGATCGGACGCGCCCTGGCTTCGGCGGAGGCGCGTTGCGTGCAACAGGGCGAGCGGATGACCGCGCCGCGCCGACGGGTGCTGGAACTGCTGCTGCAGGCGGGCGAGGCGGTAAAGGCCTATGACCTGATCGCCCGCTACGGCGTGGACGGCGTCGCCGCCAAGCCGCCGACCGTCTATCGCGCCCTGGAATTTCTCGAGAAGACCGGGATGGCCCACCGCATCGCCTCGATCAGCGCCTATGTCGCCTGTTCGGTCGGGGACCGCGCTCACGCCGCCGCCTTCCTGATCTGCGACTGCTGCGGCGCGACCGAGGAGGTCACCCCGCCCGAGGGCGAGGCCCTGCAACAGGCCGCCATCGCCGCCGGCTATGCACTGGAACGCACCACGATCGAAGGTCACGGCCGATGCCCGGCATGTCGAGTCGCGGCATAGGCCGCAAGTCGCATCGCCGCACAGGCTCATCCGCGCTGGCGTCGGGGCCTTCGGCTCCCTAGGTTCCGGATATGGACGCTGCCCGGCTCTCCCCGCCCCGCCGCATGACCGTGCCCATCGACAACCGATGGGGCGGCGGAGACATGTCGGTGCTGGACTTCGGCGACCCGAAGCGGCCTGTCGATCTGATCTTCTGCCACGCGAACGGGTTCAACGCGGCCACCTATCGGTCGATCCTGGCGCCTCTGGCCTCCTCGTTGCGCATCCTCGCCCCGGACCTGCGGGGGCACGGGGCGACCACCCTGCCGATCACGACCGGCCGAAAGGGCTGGCAGGATCATCGCGACGACCTCGTCTCACTGCTCGACAGCCTGGACGGACCGCCGGTGGTCATGGCCGGCCATTCGATGGGTGCCACCAGCGCCATCCTCGCGACGGCCGAACGACCGCAGAAGGTCTCGCAAGTGGTCGCCCTCGATCCGGTCGTCTGGAAGCGCTGGATGGTGGCGGCGCTGCATCTGCCGCTTCTGAACCGGCTTCCCGGCCATATCCCGCTGGTGAAAGGCGCGCTCAGGCGTCGGGCGCGGTTCGACAGCCGGGAACAGGCGCTGGCGGCCTATCGCGGGCGAGGCGCCTTCAAGGGTTGGTCCGACATCATGCTGATCGACTATCTCGGGGCGGGCCTGACCGAGCACGGCGACGGGTTCGGACTGACCTGTCCCCCTGAGTGGGAGGCCTCCAACTATTCAGCCCAGGGGCACGACCCGTGGAAGGCGATGCGAGATTGCGGCCGGCCGGTCCGTATCCTGAAGGCGGAGACCCACTCGACCTGCGCGGTCGAGGCCTCGCCACGCGGCCTGCCGCGGGTCTCGGTCGAGACCGTGGCCGGCGGGACGCATTTCTTCCCGATGCTGCGTCCCGATATCGCCCGCGACGCCCTGTTCGACGCCGCCGTCTAGATCATTTGCCGGTTTTGGCCGCGTAGTCGGCGCGGTCGCGCTCGGTGGCGGCGGTCCGGGCCGCCTTCTCGGCGGCCAGACGGTCCTCGATGGCCAGAAGTTCGCGGTTCTGCTCGTCCGAGGCCTCGGCCCGCGTCACGCCCGCCGGGCGGCCGGTGATGTTCGGAAGATAGATCGGCTGAACGCACTCCCGTCCCTCCTCGTACCACCAGCGCCCCGTCCGTTCGCAGGCCTCGGCCGGCGCGACATAGAAGCGCTGGAACGCGAAGGCTCCGGCGACCAGGACGGCGAACAGGCCGAAGAACAGGATCGACAGGCGGCGCATGGTCAGGAAGCGGTTCATCGAAATCTCATCCCGGCGACGCCCGAAGTTCACGTCGCGTTACGTTGACAGGCTCCTTCGCCCGTTCCATTCCCTGCCGCAACATTCCGGCGATCCCAGGACTGCATAAAATGAAGGTTCTCGTCCCCGTCAAACGGGTGATCGACTATAACGTCAAGGCCCGCGTCAAGGCGGACCAGACCGGCGTCGATCTGGCCAACGTCAAGATGAGCATGAATCCGTTCGACGAAATCGCCGTCGAAGAGGCCGTTCGTCTGAAAGAGGGCAAGGAGCATCACGCCGCCGGCACCGCGACCGAGATCGTGGTCGTCTCCATCGGCGTGACCCAGGCCCAGGAAACCATTCGCACGGCCCTGGCCATGGGCGCCGACCGCGGCATCCTGATCCAGTCCGACGCCGACCTTGAGCCCCTGGCCGTCGCCAAGCTGCTGGCGGCTGTCGTCGCCGAAGAGAAGCCGGACCTGGTCCTGATGGGCAAACAGTCCATCGACGGCGACAACAATGCGGTGGGCCAGATGCTGGCCGCCCTTCTCGACTGGCCCCAGGCCACCTTCGCCGCGAAGATCGAGATCGCCGGCGGCGCCGCCAAGGTCACGCGCGAAGTGGATGGCGGCAACCAGACCCTGTCGGCGACGCTGCCGGCCGTGGTCACCGTGGACCTGCGCCTCAACACGCCGCGCTACGCCTCCCTGCCCAACATCATGAAGGCCAAGAAGAAGGAGATCGCCATGAAGGCGGTCGCCGACTACGGCGTCGATACGGCCAACCGCCTGACGGTGGTCAAGGTGACGGCTCCGCCGACCCGCTCGGCCGGAATCAAGGTCGCCGACGCGGCCGAACTGGTGTCCAAACTCAAGACTGCGGGAGCCCTGTAGATGGCCGTCCTCGTCATCGCCGACCACGACGGTTCGGCCGTCCGCGACTCAACGAACAAGACCGTGACCGCGGCCCTCGCCCTGTCCTCCGACGTCGACGTCCTGGTCGTGGGCTCCGGCGCCAAGGCCGCCGCCGATGCGGCCGCGAAGATCGCCGGCGTGCGCAAGGTCCTGCTGGCCGAGAGCGGCGAGCTGGGTCACCAGCTGGCCGAGGCCGTCACCGCGACCGTCGTGGGTCTGGCGGGCGGCTACGACGCCGTCCTGTCGCCGGCCTCGATGGACGGCAAGAACTTCATGCCGCGCATCGCCGCCAAGCTGGACGTCGCCCCGATCTCCGACATCGTGGAGGTCGTCTCGGCCGACACCTTCGTGCGTCCGATCTACGCCGGCAACGCGCTGGAGACCGTCCAGTCGTCGGACGCCAAGAAGGTCATCACGGTTCGCCCGACGGCCTTCGCCCCCGCCGCTGAAGGCGGCTCGGCCCCGGTCGAGACCGTGACCGGGACCGATGCCGGCAAGGCCTCGTTCGTCGGCGAGGAGATGGTCAAGTCGGACCGCCCCGAACTCGGCGCCGCCAAGATCGTCGTCTCCGGCGGTCGCGCCCTGGGGTCGGCCGAGGAGTTCCACGCCGTGATCGAGCCCCTTGCCGACAAGCTGGGCGCCGCTGTCGGCGCCTCGCGCGCCGCCGTGGACGCCGGCTACGCCCCCAACGACTACCAGGTCGGACAGACCGGCAAGGTCGTGGCTCCGGGACTCTACATCGCCATCGGCATCTCGGGCGCCATCCAGCACCTGGCCGGGATGAAGGACTCCAAGATCATCGTCGCCATCAACAAGGACGCCGACGCCCCGATCTTCCAGGTCGCGGACTACGGCATCGTCGGCGACTACAAGACCGTCGTGCCGGAACTCATGGCCGCGCTTGGCTAGGGAAAAGTCCGGGCGTGTGGCCGTTCGCCTCACGCCCGGCTCGGCCGCCGACCGCATCGACGGCTGGGACGTGGACGCCGAGGGGCGTCCGGTCCTGAAGGTCCGCGTTCGCGCCCGCCCGGTCGAGGGCGAGGCCAACGCCGCCCTGATCCTGCTGCTCTCGAAATCGCTCGGCGTGTCGCGCTCGTCCGTGTCCCTGGCGCGTGGCGGACAGTCGCGGCTGAAGATGATCGAGATCGAAGGCGTCGATGACGAGGCGCTCCGCGCGCGCCTTACAGGAATGTAATGTTTCCGCCTTTGACGGACGGCTTGCGACGCTTTTGTAATCCGCCCCGTTCCGCGCCGTCGGCGCGACAGGGGAGCGTCCATCCATGATCCGTTACGCCTTGCGGGGGCCCAGCCTCGCCGTCGTCGCCTGCGCGCTCGCGCTGGCCAGCTGCGCCACCACGGATACGGCCAGTCCGCCCGCGGCCGACGGGTCGAACAGCGGCGCCTCCACCGATCGCACGATGGCGCGAGGCCTCGACTATGCGGCCAACCTCGACCCCTATCCCTCGACCTATCAGCCCCTGCCGCGCGACAATGTCGCCATCGTCGGCGGCACGGTTCTGACCGGGACCGACCAGAAGATCGAGAACGGCGTCGTCCTGATGTCGGACGGCAAGGTCGAGGCCGTGGGCCCGGCCTCGACGCCCGTGCCCGCCGGCTATCGCGTTGTTGACGCGCGCGGCCGCTACGTGACCCCGGGCGTCATCGATGTGCACTCCCACCTCGGCGTCTATCCCTCGCCCGGCGTCAGCGGCATGAGCGACGGCAACGAGGCGACCAGCCCGAACACCGCCCAGGTCTGGGCCGAACATTCGATCTGGCCACAGGATCCCGGCTTCAACACCGCGCGCGCCGGCGGCGTGACCACACTCCAGATCCTGCCCGGCTCGGCCAATCTGTTCGGCGGCCGTTCGGTGACGGTGCGCAACATCCCGTCGATCACCATGCAGGGGATGAAGTTCCCGGGCGCCCCCTACGGCGTGAAGATGGCCTGCGGCGAGAACCCTTCGCGCGTCTACGGCGGCCGCAACCAGAGCCCCGCCACCGGCATGGGCAATGTCGCCGGCTATCGCGCCGCCTTCATCGCCGCCCAGGACTATCGCGACAAATGGGACAAGTGGCGCGAGACGGGCGAGGGCTCGCCTCCGACACGCAACCTCCAGAACGAGACCCTGGCGGGCGTTCTGGACGGATCGATCCTGGTCCAGAACCACTGCTACCGCGCCGACGAAATGATGGTGATGCTCGATATCGCCAATGAGTTCGGCTACCGCGTCACCGCCTTCCACCACGCCATCGAGGCCTACAAGATCGCGCCGCAACTGGCCGCCGCCGGTGTCTGCGCCGACATGTGGACCGGCTGGTGGGGCTTCAAGATGGAGGCTCTCGACGCGGTCGAGGAGAACGCCGCCCTGGTCGACGCCGCCGAGGGCGGTTGCGCCGTCATCCACTCCGACGACGCCCAGCTGACCCAGCGCCTGAACCAGGAGGTCGCCGCCGCCCTTGCCGCCGGCCGCCGCGCCGGTCTGAATATCTCGGAGGAACATGCGATCAGCTGGATCACCTCCAACGCCGCCCGTTCGATCGGCATCGGCGACGAGACCGGGTCTCTGGAGGCCGGCAAGCGCGGCGACGTGGTGATCTGGAGCGCCAACCCGTTCTCGGTCTACGCCCGCGCCGATCAGGTCTTCATCGATGGCGCCCTGACCTTCGACCGCATGGATCCGCGCTATCAGCCGGTCTCCGACTACGAGCTGGGCCAGCCCGGCTTCGGCATCGCCGCCGCCAACATCGCTCCGGGAGCCCGCTGATGCGCCGTCTTGCACTCATCTCCCTGACCGCACTCGCCCTGTCGGCCATGCCCGCTCTGGCCCAGCAGGTGACCGCGATCACCGGCGGGCGGGTCCTGACCGGAACCTCGGTGATCGAGAACGGCACCGTCGTCATCTCCGGCGGCCGGATCGTCTCGGTCGGGACCGGCGCGGCCCCGGCCGGCGCCCGCGTCATCGACGCGCGCGGCAAGATCGTCACGCCCGGCTTTGTGGCGGTCGATTCGGGCCTCGGCCTGACCGAGATCTCGTCCGTCGACGGGTCCGATGATCAGTCCAACTCGGCCAACACCATCTCGGCCTCGTTCGACGTCAGCTACGGCCTCGACCCCTGGTCGATCGCCATTCCGGTCGCGCGTCTGGGCGGCATCACCCGCGCCATCGTCGTACCCAACCATCCGGGCGGCTCGGGCGGTCACCAGCATCAGGACGACTCGGACTTCGCCGGCGCCGGCGACAGCGGCTTCCAGTCGCCCGGCCTGTTCGCAGGCACGGCCTCGGTCATCCATCTGGCCGCCGGGACCGACATTCTGGTCCAGCCGCGCGTGGCCATGGTCGCGCCGTTCGGCGAGGCCGGAGCGGGCGTCGCCGGGGGCGCGCGCGGCGCCGAGTTCACCCAGTTCCGGGAGACGCTCGCCGAGGTCCGCCTCTATGCCCGCAACAAGGCCGCCTATGACCGGGCGGGGCTGCGCGACCTCTCCCTGTCGCGCGCCGATCTGGAGGCCCTGATCCCGGTCGCCAACGGGACCATGCCGCTGATCGTCACCGTCCACCGCGCGGCTGACATTCAGCAGGTCCTGCGTCTCGGCCGCGAGGAGGGGGTCAGGCTGATCCTCGACGGCGCCGAGGAGGGCTGGCTGGTCGCCGCCGACATCGCAGCCGCTGACGTGCCGGTCCTGCTGAACCCCATCTCCAACCTGCCGGGCAATCTCGAGACCCGGGCGGCGCGGATGGAGAATGCGGCGGCCCTGAACGCGGCCGGTGTGGTCATCGCTATCAAGGGTAACGAGGGTTCGGTCCATCGGGCTCGTGAGGCCCGCTACAACGCCGGCAACGCCGTCTCCCACGGCCTGCCGTTCGAGGCGGCGATCGCGGCCCTGACCGTCAACCCGGCGCGCATCTTCGGCATGGAAGGCCAGTTCGGCGAACTGCGCGCGGGCGCGGCGGCCGATGTGGTCGTCTGGTCCGGCGATCCGCTGGAGCCGATGTCCTCGGTGACGGCGGAGTTCATCAACGGCCAGGAACAGTCCCTGACCAGCCGCCAGATCCTGCTGCGCGATCGCTATCGCAACGGCGGACGTCAGGCCGGGGGGATGCCGGTCGCCTACGGACAGTGATATGGGGCCGGGCATGATCCCGCCCCCACCCTCCGCCCCCCGCATCTTCATCGACGCCGACGCCTGTCCGGTGAAGGACGAGGTCTATCGCGTGGCGGCCCGCTACGGCCTGCATGTGTTCGTGGTGTCCAACAGCTGGATCAACACGCCGCGCGAAAAATGGATTGAACAGATCGTCGTCGATGCGGGCCCCGACATCGCCGACGACTGGATCGCCGAACGCGCGGGACCGGGCGACATCGTGGTCACCGCGGACATCCCTCTGGCCGACCGCTGCCTGAAGTCCGGCGCCCAGGCGTTGAAGTCGAACGGCCAGCCTTTCACGGCGGACTCGATCGGCTCGGCGCTGGCGGGGCGCATGGTGGGCGAACACCTGCGGTCCATGGGCGTCGCCACCTCCGGACCGCCGCCGTTCGGGCCCAGGGACCGCTCGGCCTTCCTGCAGGCGCTGGATCAGGCCGTGGTCCGGGCCAAGCGGGCCTTTCCAGTACAGGGGGAGCGATGACCACCATCCCCGAGAGCGAGCTGGAGTTCCATTTCTACCGCGCCGGCGGGCCGGGCGGCCAGAACGTCAACAAGGTCTCGACCGCCGTGCAGATGCGGTTCGACGCGAAGAACTCGCCCTCGCTGCGCGAGCCCGTTCGCGAGCGGCTGATGAAGCTGGCGGGCAGCCGGCTGACGCTCGACGGCGTCATCCTGATCACCGCCGTCCGCTATCGGACCCAGGAGCGCAACCGCGCCGACGCCATCGAGCGACTTCAGGAGCTGGTCGACAAGGCCTCGGTCGCCCCGACCTACCGCGTGCCGACCCGCCCGACGCGGGCGTCGAAGGAACGTCGCCTTCAGGCCAAGTCGGGACGCGCGACGATCAAGAGCGGCCGCGGCAAACCTTCGCTCGACTAACGCGGCCGATCCATCATCTGCTGGAGGGGCGTGCGCGGCAGGGTCGCCAGGGTCAGGGCGCCGTCCTGATCGGTGTCGAGCGCGATGAACCAGCGGTCCGTCGCCTGGGCCCATTCCTGGGCCGTCACGGTCTGGTTGGTGTCGAGATCGGCGGCCTTGACCGGCTGCGGATAGTTGAAGAAGCCCGCCGCGGCGATCGGGCCGTAGGCCAGAGGTCCGGTCGGCGCGCGCTGGCGCGGACCGCTGCGGCTGCCCTGTTGCTGGGCGGGTTCCGCGACGCCCAGCGCCATGCCGCCGCCGAAGCCCTGCAGACGGCGTCCGGGCCCGCGGCTCCCGCCCTCCATGCCCGGCAGACGCGCGCGGGCTTCCGCAAGGTCCTGTTCGTAGGCGGCGATCTCGTCGGGGGTCAGCCGGTCGTCACGGCGGGTGTCGAGGGCCCGGAACCGACGCACGCCGTCGGCGGTGAATTCCTCGAACGTCAACCGGCCGTCGCTGTCGGCGTCGGCGCCCGAGACCCAGGCCGCGACAGGCCAGGGCTCGCCCGGCTCGGAGAAGAACAGTTCACCGAAAGGGCTGACGAACAGGCCGGGCCTCGGTCCCTGGGGACCTCCGGGACCCCCGAAGCCGCCTGGTCCGCCGGGGCCTCCCATCGGGCCGCCCGGGCTGGACGCGCAGCCGGAAAGAACGACGAGGCCAAGGGCGGCCACTCCAGAAGAGAGGGGGGCTAGACGCTTCATGCTTCGGTCCCGGAGGAGGAGATCAGTGGTGGTTCAGGCGCCCGGCGCGGCCGGCTCGGAGGATTCGGGCGGCGCCTCACGGAACCGCAGGGCGGCGACCAGGCCGCCGTCCTCAAGCCCGACCTGCCACTGGGTGGCGGCGTTGTCGAAGACCACAAGGAACTGGCCGACGCCGTTGGTCGCGCCCTGGGCCTCGATCGACTGCACGGCACCATAGCCCCGGATCAGCCGGGAATAGGCCGCCAGCTGACCGTTCAGCTGGGTCGCCACACCGGGGGTGAACAGTCGCTCGTCGATGTCGGCGGCGCGGAACTGTTCGATAACGGCGCGCAGCGCGCCCTCGGCCATTTCGGCATCGGTGACCTGGGCGGCCGGAGCCGCCGGCACGGGTGTGACGGGCCGTGGCTGGGCCACCGGGCCGTCGAAGGTGTTCGGGATCGTGGCGGCGGCGCCGGCCGAGGGTGCGAGAGACCGGCTCTGGTTCAGGGACTGGGCCGGCGTCGTCTGGGCCAGCCCGGGGCCGGCGACGGCGGCGAGGGCGAAGACGAGGGCGGTGGTCTTGATCGAAACGGTCATGCGAACTCCGGCGATGTCAGCCCACAATCCCGGGCCATAACGACATAACGAGGGCGGCGGCAGAAAGACCCGTCGCGACGACCACACAGACAGCCAGCCAGATCGGTGTCTTCACCCGTTCGACGATGACCGTCTGGCTCGTCGTCGGCTCCTGCACGAGCCGCGACAGGGCGCGGGCGCCGGACAGGATTTCGCGCAGGCCGTCGCGGACCTGGGCCCTGGGACCCAGCTCGCGGGTGATCCAGCGCTCCACCACGGGCTGGGACGCGGCCCACAGGTCGTGGTCGGGGTTCAGGCGGCGCGCCACGCCCTCGACCGAGACCATGGTCTTCTGCAGCAGGATCAGTTCGGGGCGCAGGTGCATGTCGAACAGGGCGGTGATCTCGAACAGCTGGCCCAGCAGCCGGCCCATCGACACCTGGGATGCGGCGCGTCCGATGACCGGTTCTCCGACCGCGCGCAGGGCCTGGGCGAAGGCCTCGACCGAATGGTGCGGCGGCACATATCCGGCCTCAAAATGCACGCGGGCGATGCGCGGATAGTCCCGCGTCAGGAAACCCCACAGGATCTCGGCGAGGTAGCGCCGCTCGCCGGGGTTCAGCCGGCCGATGATGCCGAAGTCGACAGCGGTCAGCTCGGCCGGCGCCGAGGCGAACAGGTTGCCCTCATGCAGGTCCGCGTGAAACGTCCCGTAGTCGAGCGCCTGGACCAGGAAGGCGCGCACGACATTGTCGGCCAGCGAATTGATATCCATGCCCGGCTGTTCGATCGCGGCCGGGTCGGTCATCGGCAGGCCCTGCGCCCACTCCAGCGTCAGAACCCGTTTGCCGACCCCGTCCCAGACGACCTTGGGCGCGGTCATGTGCGCCCCGTCGGCGCGGGCCTTCTCCATGATGTCGTGCAGTTCCGAGGCCGCCGCCGCTTCCAGCCGCATGTCGAGTTCCAGATACATCGACCGCGCCACCGTCTCGACGAAGGCCTCGGGCTCCAGTCGCCGCGCCGCCGGGACCATCCGGTGCACCAGACCGGCGGCCAGACGCATGGCGTCCAGACCCTTGACCACCCGCCGCTCGACCCCCGGCCGCAGCACCTTGACCGCCACCTTGCGTCCATCGGCCAGCCAGGCGGGGTGTGCCTGGGCGAGCGACGCCGCGCCGATGGCGTCGCCGAAATCAGTGAACAGGCTCTCGACCGGCCGACCCAGCGACCGCTCGATCTCGCGTCGCGCCTCCTCCGTGGGGAAGGGCGGAAGCTTGTCCTTGAGCCGGCCCAGGTCGCGGGCGAACTCGATGCCGAAGATGTCGGCGCGGGTGGCCATCACCTGACCCAGTTTGATCGCCACCGGCCCGAGGGTCTCGAACGCCCGACCCAGCCTCTGGCCCGGCCGTCCGTCGCGGCCCTCGCGTCCGGCGAACAGATGCACGAACCCCGCCAGCAGTCTTGCCCAGGCGGGCAGCAGGGGCGTGATCTCGCGCGGCAGCAGGGCGTCGTGCCGGGCCAGGGCGGCGCCCCACCGGATCAGCCGCCAGGTCGCGCGCAGGGGGTCGCGCACGGCCACGGTCGGCGGCGGCGCGGGGGCGACCCGGTATGCGTTGGGAAAGCTCAGACCGCCCACCCGAAGTGGATCGCGGCGACCCCGCCCGACAGGTTGGTCACGGCGACGCGACTGAAACCCGCCTCTTCGATCATGGCCTTGAAGGTCGACTGGTCGGGGAAGCGGCGGATGCTCTCGACCAGATACTGATAGCTGTCACGATCCTTGGCGATCCATTCGCCGATGCGGGGAATGGCGTGGAAAGACCAGGCGTCATAGGCCCTGCGCACCGCCTCGGCCGTCGGGCGCGAGAACTCCAGGCACAGGAACCGACCGCCGGGCTTAAGCACGCGGCGCGCTTCCTTCAGGGCCACGGCGATGTCCGACACATTGCGGATGCCGAAGCTGATCGAATAGGCGTCGACCGAGGCGTCGGGGATGGGCAGGGCCATGGCGTCGCCGACGGTCCAGATCATCTCAGGTTCGCCGCCCTTCTGAACGCCCGCCAGGATCATCTCGGCGTTGTAGTCGAGCACGATGACCGAGGCGTCGTCTCCGCCGCGCCGTTCCTGGGCCCTGCGCGCCATCTTCGAATAGCGCCGCGCCATGTCGCCTGTGCCGCCAGCGACATCGAGGATGGTCTCGCCCGGCCGGGGGTTCAGCTTCGCGGCGGCCGCGTCCTTCCACAGCCGGTGCACGCCCCCGCTCATCAGGTCGTTCATCAGGTCGTAGCTGGAGGCGACGCTGTCGAAGACGCCGCGCACCATCCGCACCTTCTCGCGCGCATCCACGTCGCGAAAGCCGAAGGAGGAGGTGTCGCCCGACGAGTGCGGGCCATGCGGAGAGGCGTTCATGCGGGCGGTCTAGCGCGGTCGGGCGGCCACGTCACCGGGCCTCGCCGTCGCGGCTTGCGGTTCAGGCGTCCGGCGCCCTGGGTGCAGGCACGCCGAGATCCTTCATCACCCCGCGCATGGCGCCGTAGCAGCCGCAGGCGGCGTCCTCGAGCGCCTCGCGATCCAGCACCTCGACCCATCCGCGACCCCGGCGGATCAGCTTCTGACCTTCGAGGCCAGCCCCCACCTCGGACACCGTCGCCCGGCGCACGCCCAGCATGCCGGCGATGTCGGACTGGGTCAGGTTGAAACGATTGGAGCCGGCGCGGTCGTGCAGGGTCAGCAGCCAGCGGGCCAGCCGCTCGTCCAGCCGATGCTGGGCGTTGCAGGCGGCGGTCTGCTGCACCTGGGCGAACAGGCTCTCGGTGAATTTCGCAAGCGCGGTGCGCAAGGTCGGGCTCTCACCCAGTGCGTCCGAAAACGCCTCGGCGGAGCAGCAGGCGGCCGAGCCCGGGATCTGGGCGATGGCGCGCGACGAGGCGCGGGCGTTCATCGGCCCACAGGTCACGCCGATCAGTCCCTCGCGGCCGATGGCCGCCGTCTCCACCATCCTGTCTTCCGGAAGAATGGTCATCAGGGAAATCACGCCGTTCAGGGGAAACCAGACCTGATCCACCGCTTCACCCGCGTCGTACAGCATCTGGCCCTGGGTGAAGGCCTGTTCAGCCAAATGCGGCTCAAGTCGTTTTCGGTCGGCCGCGCTTAGCGAGGCGATCCAGAGATTGTCCAATATTCAGCTCCCGTCGCGTATGGCGACGCTTACCAACGCCCCGGCTTGACCGGACGTTCCAGCGTTCGCCCGAGTGTCGGCTAGCTGACGTAGCGGCGCCTTGCGGGCGCACGGCGAGACCGTTAGGCCCGATGACAGGAGACCTTTCATGGCCAGACCGACTCTCGATCCCGCTGCTGCGCTGACCGACCTGACCGGCTGGTCGGTCCACGACGGCGACCGTCCCGCCATCGAGCGGACGCTGAAGTTCACTGACTTTAACGCCGCCTTCGCCTTCATGACGCGCGTGGCGCTGAAGGCCGAGACGATGGACCATCATCCGGAATGGTCGAACGTCTACAACCGGGTGACCGTTCTGCTGACGACCCACGACGCGGGCGGCGTCACCGACCTCGACACGACGATGGCGCGCTTTATCGACGCCGCCGCGAAATCCCTGGGAGGGGAATGACCATGAGCAAGCCGGGACGCGTCGCGGGCAAGGCCGCACTGATCACGGGCGGGGCCCAGGGGCTGGGCGAGGCCATCGCCTGGATGCTGGCCCGCGAAGGCGCGAAGGTCGCGATCACCGACATCAACGGCGCGGGCGCCGAAGACCTGGCCGCGCGGATCAACGCCGAGATCCCGGGCGCGGCCTTCGGCTTCACCCATGACGTGACGTCTGAGGCCCAGTGGGTCGATGTGGTCGGCAAGGCGGCGACAGCCATGGGCGGCCTGTCGATCCTGGTGAATAACGCCGGCGTCGGCGACGTCCTGCTCTTCGCGGAACAGGACACGACCGAGAACTGGCAGCGGCAGTACGAGATCAACCTTCGCTCGGTCATGTTCGGCTGCAAGCACGCCATGCCGCATCTGCGCGCCTCGGGCGCCGCCTCCATCGTCAACATCTCGTCGATCGCGGGCCTGGCCGCCGCGCCGGGCATGGGCGCCTACAACGCCACCAAGGCCGGCGTCTGGATGTACACCAAGACCGTCGCCCTCGAGGCCGCGAAGATGGAGTGGAACGTGCGGGTCAACTCGGTCCACCCGGTCTTCATCAAGACGGCCATCCTGGACCCGTTCATCGCCATGGCCGGCGGCGATGAAGCCAAGGCCCACGAGCGTCTCGCCCGCGGCATCCCGCTGAAGCGGATCGGCGAGCCGAACGACGTGGCCTGGTGCGTCCTCTATCTCGCCTCGGACGAAGCCAAGTTCGTCACCGGCGCCGAGTTCAAGATCGACGGCGGCATGACGGCGCAGTAGCGGTCTAGGGAAGCAGATCCACCGGCAGGATCTGGCTGGCCAGCAGGGTCTCCATGCCCTCCCAGTGATCGGGGCCCTGGCGCTCGACCCAGGCCTGAACCGTATCCCGGCCAAGCCCGTAGTTGATGATGTAGCTGCGGTAGGTCTCGATGAAGCGCACACGCTGGGCGGCGCGCTCGGGCGTGGTCAGCATGTATTTCGACAGCTTGGCGATCGTGTCCTCGCGGTTCACCCGGCCGGCCAGGTAGTCGTCGGCGATCGTGTACTCGGCGCGCGCCAGCTGGCGAACCAGGGCGTTCAGCTCGTCCTTTTCGTGCACCGGAGCGCCGGTCAGACCCGCGAGGGTCAAAAGGACATCGCGCTCGAAGACCTCCGCCTCATCGCCCGGGAAGGCCAGGTCGATGCCGTAGTTGGCGCTGCCTTCGGCCACGAACGACATCGGCGAATACAGGGGATAGACGCTCATCTCGACCCAGCCCCGATCGACGACGAAGGTCTTCTCCAGCAACGCATTGTAGACGTGGTGGCCCGGATAGCCCTCGTGGCAGCCCAGATCGATGGCCCGGTCGGTGAAGATCGGCTGGTCGGTGTTGATCTCGATCTTCGAGGCCGCGTCGCCCTGGAAGTAGTTGTAGCCCGACCAGGGCTTGTCGGTGACGAAGGCCAGGGTGAACCGCTCGTTGGCCGGCAGCGGGATATGGCGGATCGTCCGCGCCCGGCATTCGGCGATCGAGGCGTCGAACACGGCCTGAAGGCGGTCGGTCGGGATGATGAAGCCGGTGCGGAATGCCGACACCCGGTCGGCCAGGGCGCCGTCTCCCGGAACAAGGGCGTCGATCCGGGCCAGGATCGGATCATAGTCGCTGAGCGGCTTCAGTTCCGGCCGGACCCCGAACAGGGCGTAGGCCTCGTCGGCGAAGCTCATCCGCTCCCCGCCGATCATGCGCAGACGCGCCGCAGCGGCCGAGACATGGGCCAGAAGATAGGCCTTGCGCTGCACCACGGCGGGTTCCGCGCCCCGCGTCGACAGGGCGTTCAGCCGCCCGGTCAGGGAGGCCGCGCCCTGGATCAGGGCCGGGACCTCGCGCGGGCTGGCTCTGGCCGCCTCGGCCCATTCCGGCGGACCGTAGTAGGCGTCGACATAGCCGGGCTCTCGCTCGCCGATCTCCAGGATCAGGGCGACATAGTCCCGCGCCACGGCGTCCAGACTGTCGCCGGATGGATCGGGCGCCGGAGCGGTGGCGCAGGCCGCGACCAGCAGCAGGGGAAGGGCGAGGGCGGCCAGGAAAAGACGACGCATGGACGGACTCCGAAAGGACCGCCGCACGCTAGGCGGGGCGGCGCTCTTCGCCAAGTCGTTCCGGACCTCGCCTGTCCGGGCCCCGCCTTTCCGGGATTGAGGCTGAACGCGACCTGCTGTAAGGCCCTTCGTCCGGCCGCGAGGCCGACGGATGCACCCGTAGCTCAGCTGGATAGAGTACTGCCCTCCGAAGGCAGGGGTCAGAGGTTCGAATCCTCTCGGGTGCGCCACTTTCCCTGACATGACGCAAGGCCATAGGGCCTGGCTCCGGCGCGTTGAGCGTCACCATTGCCGCCGCTGGCGCAATGGCCTAAGGGCCGGCCTGCGACAGGTTCCCCAGCGATGGGGATGAAAAGGGAACTCGGGTGTGAAACCCGGGCTGCCCACGCAACTGTAAGCGGCGAGCCCGCGCGTCACTAGCCACTGGGTCCGATGGTTTCGACCAAAGGATCTGGGAAGGCGACGCGCACCGGCATTGACCCGCGAGCCAGGAGACCTGCCCGTCGTGGTCGTCCTTCGCGCGGACGTGGTGTGCCGAGCGGAACGGGTCTTTTCCCGAATGGCGACGTCTGTTGGGCCGCGCATCGCTGCGCGGTCGTGACCGGGCGTGTCTCCATGTCCGATCACGGCCGTTCGCGAGCCGGCTCGTTGTCAAACGAGGGATTGGACCCAGATGAGAAATGAACTGATCGCCAGCGCCGCCACGGCCGCGCTCCTGCTCGCCGCCAACGCCGCGAGCGCCCAGACTGCATCCTCCGTCACCGACCCCGGCCTGCTGGACGATGTGGTGGTCACGGCCAACCGCTCGGCCCAGGCCGCCGACCGCGTCGGCCAGTCGGTCACTGTCCTGACCACGGCGGACATCCAGTCCAGCCAGACGGTCGTCGTGTCGGACCTGCTGGCCCGCACGCCCGGCGTGACCGTGTCGCGCAACGGCGGCGAGGGCTCGGTCACGGCCGTGCGCATCCGCGGCGCAGAGACGGACCAGACGGTCGCGATTGTCGACGGGGTGAAGCTGAACGACCCGTCGGGCACGGGCGGCGGCTACAATTTCGGCAACCTGCTGATCGGCGACGTCGCGCGGATCGAGGTCCTGCGCGGCGCCCAGTCGACCCTGTGGGGCTCCCAGGCCATCGGCGGCGTGGTCAGCATCGTCACCGCCGAACCGACCCGCCCCTTCCAGGCGGGTATCGATGCCGAGGCGGGATCGCGCGGGACGACCTATCTGCGCGGCTCGGTCGGCGGCGCCGGCGACCGCGCCACCTGGCGACTGGCCGCCTCCCGCTATGAGACCGACGGCTTCTCGGCCTTCGCGCGCGGGACCGAGGATGACGGCTACGAGAACTTCGGCCTGAGCGGCCGGGTCAACGTCCGGATCGTCGAGGGTGTCTCGATCGATCTCCGCGCCGTCTATTCGGACGGGACCGTCGATGTCGACGGCTTCCCGGCGCCCCTGTTCGCCTTCGGCGACACGCGTGAGACCTCGAGCACCAAGGAACTGGTCACCTATGCGGGCCTGAACTTCGACCTGTTCGACGGCCGCCTGAGCAACCGCGTCGCCTATGGCTACACCCGCACGGACCGACAGAACCTGAACCCCGATCAGGCCGGGTCCGGCATCACCTTCGAGGCCGAAGGCCTGAACAGGCGCTATGAATACCAGGGCGTGTTCGACGTCCGCGAGGGCTGGACCGCGACCTTCGGCGCCGAGCACGAGGACTCTGAGTTCTCCGCCGCTCCGGATGCGGCCGAGGTCGGCATCGACGGCGTCTACGCCCAGCTTCAGGCCGAGGTCGTCGACGGCCTGACCCTGACCGGCGGCGTGCGTCGCGACGAGCACGACACCTTCGGCGGCAAGACCCTGGGCCAGGCAGCCGTGGCCTGGGCGCTGAACGACGGCTCGACCGTGCTGCGCGCCAGCTTCGGCCAGGGCTTCAAGGCGCCGAGCCTGTACCAACTCTACAGCCAGTTCGGAAACCTGACCCTGCTGCCGGAAGAGGCGGACGGCTGGGACGCGGGCCTGGAACAGCATCTGCTGGACGGCGCCCTGATCCTGTCGGCGACATATTTCTCGCGCGAGACGACCAACCAGATCGACTTCGTGTCCTGCTCGGGCACTGCCACGCCGGCGACGGCGCCACTGTGCTTCAGGAACGGGGTGCGCCGCTTCGGCTACTATTCGAACATCGCCCTGACCGAAGCGGATGGCGTTGAACTGGCGGCGGACTATGAGATTGGTTCGTTCTCGATTGAAGCCAACTATACCCGGACCAACACCGAGAACCGCACGCCCGGCGCCAACCTGGGTCGCCAGCTGGCGCGTCGTCCGGACGAGGCCGCCAACCTGACAGTCGGCTATGTCTGGCCGTTCGGTCTGTCGACCTCGGTCGCCGTCCAGCACGTGGGCGACAGCTTCGACAACGCCTCGAACACGACGCGCCTGGACGCCTACACCCTGGTCGATCTGCGGGCCTCCTGGCCGATCAACGAGACGCTCGAAGTCTATGGCCGGGTCGAGAACGCGGGCGACGAGACCTATGCGACCACCGCCAACTATGGCGTCGCGGGTCGCGGTGCCTTTGTGGGCGTCCGCGCCCGGTTCTAGCACCACACCCGGGCGCGACCGGACCGTCCGTTCGCGCCCTCTGGCGCTGGCCCCGACGGGCGGCGCACACTCAGGCCCGCCGGGAAGGAGGCGTATCGATGACAGCACCCGATCGTCGCGCCCTGGTCGCGGGCGGACTGGCCGCTGGCCTCGGCCTGGGGTCTGCACGCGCCGCGCCGGCGCCTTCACCGCAGGCCGAGCCCCGACGCATTGTCTCGCTGAATCCCTGTCTGGATGTGATCCTCGCCCACGTCGCGGACCGGAACCGGATCACGGCGCTGAGCCACTTTTCCCGCGACCGCTATGGCTCGACCATCGCCGACATCGCGCGGACCCTGCCGTTCACCTACGGCACGGCGGAAGAGGTCATCGCTCTTGAGCCCGATCTGGTGCTGACCGGGCGGCCATCGTCCCCGGCCCTGCTGAACACCCTGGAGCGGGTGGGCATCCGCACCCTGCAGTACAGCGTGCCCGAGACGGTCGCTGACAGCCTGGCCCAGGTGCGCGAGGTGTCCGCCTTGGTCGGCCGCCCGGAGCGCGGCGAAGCGGTCGTCCGTCGAATCGAGGCCGCATTGGCCGCCGCTGTTCCCGCGCCCGGGACACGCCCCGTGTCCGCACTCGTCTTCATGCCCGGCGGTTTCGCCTCAGGGCCCGGCACCCTGATGGACGAGATGATGCGGCGCGCGGGCCTGGACAACGTCATCGCCCGCTACGGCCTTCGCGGGTCGGCCAATGTGCCGCTGGAGTTCGTCATTGCCGATCCACCCGAACTGTTGCTGTCCGGCGAGCCGTCGCGTGGTCTGCCGAGCCGGGCACAGCGGGTGATGCAGCATCCGGCCCTGGCCCGTGTCGCCGGCGGCATGGAACGCGCCGTCTTCCCGGAGCGGCTGCTGTTCTGCGGCGGGCCCGTCCTGATCCAGACGGCGGCGGCCCTGTCGCGCGCGCGGGACGCGGCCCTGGCGAGGTCCTCATGAAGCCCGTGAGCCGACCGCTTCTGTATGCGGGGCTGGTCGCCCTGTTGCTCATCCTGTCCGGGGTCAGTCTGATCGCGGGCAAGGTCTGGGTGCCGTGGAGCGCCTGGGTCTCGCCGGATATTGATCCGCGCTGGGCCATCGTGTTCGAACTGCGCCTGCCGCGCACGATCCTCGGCATCGTCGTGGGCGCCGCGCTCGGTCTCTCGGGCGCGGTGCTGCAGGGCTATACGCGGAACCCGCTGGCCGATCCGGGCGTGCTCGGCGTGTCCGCCATGGCGGCGCTGGGAGCGGTGGTGACCCTCTACTACGGGGTGACCGCGGTCGCGCCATGGGCCCTGCCGGTCGCCGCGATCAGCGGGGCCCTGATCGGGGTCGCCATCCTGATGCTGTTGTCCGGATCGGCGTCGAGCCTGGTCACCTTCGTCCTGGCCGGCGCCATCCTGAACATCCTGTCCAGCGCGGGCGTGTCCCTGGCCCTGTCGTTGGCGCCCAATCCCTGGGCGGTGGCCGAGATCGTTGACTGGCTGATGGGATCCCTGGCGGATCGCAGTTTCGAGGAGGTGAAGATGGCCCTGCCCTTCATCGCCGTAGGCTGCGGACTGCTCCTGACCACCGGCCGGGCCCTGGATGCCCTGACACTGGGGGAGATCGGGGCGAGATCGCTGGGTATTTCGATGCACAGGACCCGATGGACGCTCGCGCTGGGCGTGGCGCTGGCGGCCGGTGCGAGCGTCGCCGTCACCGGCGTGATCGGGTTCGTGGGGCTGGTGACGCCGCACCTGCTGAGGCCGCTGGTGGGCGCACGTCCGGGCGCCCTTCTCGTGCCGAGCATTCTCGGCGGGGCCGTCATCGTGCTGGCCGGCGATATCCTTGTCCGGATGACCCCGGCGGCGGGCGAGGTGAAGCTGGGCGTCGCCATGGCGGCGCTGGGGGCGCCCTTCTTCCTCGTCCTGCTGCTGCGTCTGCGGAGGACGATCGCATGAGCGTCCTGTCCTGTGCGGACCTGACCGTTGATATCGGCGGCAAGTCGATCCTCTCGGCCGTCAGCCTGTCGATCGAGGCCGGAAAGGTCACCGCCGTCGTCGGTCCCAACGGCGCCGGCAAGTCGACCCTGCTGAGCTGTCTGGCGGGTCTGCGCGAGCCGAGCTCGGGGGGCGCCTCGCTGGACGGTATCGCCCTGACCGGCATGAAGCCGCGCGACCGGGCGCGGCGACTGGCCTTCCTGCCCCAAACGCCCGAGATCGCCTGGGCGGTCGAGGCGCGGACTCTCGTCGAACTGGGGCGCACTCCCTTCATCGGGGCGCGCGGTCAGGCCGGGGAGGATCGGGCCGCCGTCGATCGGGCCATGGCGGCGGCCAGTGTCACCGAATTCGAACACCGGATCGTCGACACCCTGTCGGGCGGTGAGCGGGCGCGGGTTCTGATCGCACGGGCGCTGGCCGGGGAGCCCGGATGGCTTCTGGCCGACGAGCCGCTGACCGGGCTCGATCCGGCGCACCAGCTGGACGCCGCCGTCCTGTTCCGACGGCTGGCCGACGAAGGCGTGGGGGTGATCGTGACCCTGCACGACCTCTCCATGGCGCTGCGCCTGTCCGACCGGATCATCGTCCTCGCCGACGGCGAGGTTCTGGCCGATGATCCGCCTGCCACGGCCCTGTCGCCGGATGTCCTCAGGCGTGCCTATGGCGTCGAGGCGACCCTCACCCGGGGTGTGGGCGGACCCCTGATCGACGTGATCCGCCGCGCGTAGCCGGTGCGGCCGGACGGTGAACCCCTACGGGGCGGCGAGGATCAGCGTCGCCGGTTCGCCCGCCTGGGCCGACGAGGTCAGCCAGATGTCGAAGGCTCCGGGCTGAACCGTCGGCCTGCCGTCGGCGCCGACATACTCCAGACGCGCGCGCCGCAGGGTGAAGGCCACGGTCTTCGTCTCGCCCCCCGCGAGCTCGACCTTCCTGAAGTCGCGCAGGCGACGTCCCGGCTGGGTCAGGTCGGCGACCCGGTCGCGGATATAGAGCTGGACCGTCTCCTCGACCGCACGGTCGCCCGCATTGGTCACATCGACCGAGACCTCGACCTCTCCGTCCCAGTCCAGCGTCCCGTTGGCAGGCCTGACGGTGCCGTAGCTCACCGCGCCATAGGTCAGGCCGTGGCCGAAGGGATAGAGGGCGGTGTTGGTCGTCTCGCGATAGCGGGCCACATACTCCTGAGACGCCAGGGCGTTGTTCGCCGGGCGGCCGGTGATCTTGTGGTCGTAGCTGTAGGGCTGCTGGCCCGAGCGGTGCGGGAAGCTGACCGGCAGGCGGCCCGAGGGCGAGGCCAGGCCGAAGACGATGTCGGCGACGGCGTGACCCATCTCGCCGCCGAGGAACCAGGTGACAACGATCGCCCCGGCGTCCTTGATCGGCCCCGACAGCTCCATGGCGCGGCCGTTTCTCAGCAGGACGACGACAGGCTTGCCGGTCGCAGCGACGGCTTCGGCCAGGGCGCGTTGGGGCGCCGGGATGTCGATCTCGGTGCGCGACTGGGCCTCGCCCGACATGCGCGAGCTTTCGCCAATGGCGAGGACGACGACGTCCGCCTGGGCCGACGCCAGCACAGCCGCCTCGATGCCGCCCGGCAGGGCCGTCTCGACGTCGGAGCCCTTGACCACGACGAGGTCGGCCTCGTCGTCCATGGCGGCGCGGAAACCCGCTTCCAGAGAGATGCGACGCGTCTCGTCGCCCCAGATGGTCCAGGGGCCGAAGACATTGTCGACGTCGGCGCCGAACGGTCCGATCAGGGCGATCTTCTGGCCCGACGGCTTCAGCGGCAGAAGGCCGCCCTCGTTCTTCAGGAGGACGATGGACTTCACCCCGGCCTCGCGCGCCAGATCGCGATGCTCGCGCGAGCCGACGACCTGACGCTCACGCACGGGATCGCAGCCGCGATAGGGGTCGTCGAACAGACCGAGCGCCGCCTTCGTCATCAGGACGCGACGAACCGCCTGATCGACGCGCGCCAGGGGCACGTCGCCCGTCTCGACCAGATCGGGGATGTGTTCGAGGAACAGGCCCGAGACCATCGACATGTCCATGCCGGCCAGAAGCGCGATACGGGCCGCGTCACGGCCGTCGGCGGCGAAGCCGTGGGCGATCAGTTCCTGCTCGGCCGTATAGTCGGACACGACGAAGCCGTTGAAACCCCATTCGTCGCGCAGGATGTCGGTCAGCAGATACGGGTTGCCCGACGCCGGGACGCCGTTCAAGTCGTTGAAGGCGGTCATAACCGACAGGGCGCCGGCGTTGAACGCGGCCCTGAACGGCGGCAGGAAGGTGCCGCGCAGCGTCGCCTCGGACATGTCGGTCGTGTTGTAGTCCATGCCGGCGATGGCGGCGGAATAGGCGGCGAAATGCTTGGGCGTGGCCAGAAGCGCGTCACGATCCGCGAGGCCCTTGTCGCCCTGGAAGCCGCGCACGCGCGCGACGGCCAGAACCTCGTTCAGCCAGACATCCTCGCCCGCGCCCTCGACGCCGCGACCCCAGCGCTGGTCCCGCGCCACGTCGACCATCGGGGCGTAGGTCTGGTGGATACCGGAGGCCGCGCCCTCCACGGCCGCCGCCCGCGCGGTGCGCCGGGCCAGGTCGGCATCGAAGGCGGCCGCCTCCGCGAGCGGAACCGGGAAGACCGTCTTCAGCCCGTGGATGATGTCGGCGGCGAACAGCAGGGGAATGCCCAGCCGGCTCTCCTCGACCGCGATCGTCTGAATGCGGCGCCCGGCCTCGGCGCCGACGCCGTTGAACAGATTGCCGACGAGGCCCTCGCGGATCATCCGGGTCACCCGCGCGGGATCGCCCTGTCCGTCCAGTGGATTCACGTTCATCGGCCGGAAGCGGAACGGATCGCCCAGCAGGTTCAGTTGACCCGCCTTCTCCTGGATCGTCATGCGCGCGATCAGGGCGTCGACCCGGTCGAGGTCGGCCTCGGCCTTCCGGGGCGACATCCGCGGCGCGGCGACAACACTGCTCGCGAACATACCCAAACCCGCTGCCGCCATGGCGAGAACCAATCTACGTGAAGAAGGATAGGCCGGGCGGTTCAATATTGGAATCCTTCTGGGTTCGCCGTGAGATAGACGGACGAGGGCGAGGAGTCAGATCACACCCGGTTGCAGGTGCGTCCAGCCGATACGACGGCGCGGGAATGAAGTTCCCGTCGCGGCGGCCAGAACCTGGCCATCGAAGCTCGGGCGGAGCCGCTCAGTCGAGCCCGTCTTCCGTCACCACGAAGGCGCGGCCCTCGGCGCGGGCGGCGGCGGCGAGCTCGTTCTGGACCAGATGCCAGCGACGCAGACGTTCGAAGTCGATCGTGTGTTCCGGCGCCGCGTCCAGCCAGTCGGAGAATGCGCGGCGGGCCTCGCGATATTTCGGGGCGGTGGGATCGGGCACCGGCGGGACCTGGGGCAGGCGGGTGGCGACCTCCGGCGGGATGGGGAAGTCGCCGGAACTCGTGGTGAGGATCATCGGGACAGCTCGCGGGGGAGGAGAACAATTCCCCCATTTAACCTCGCCCCGCAGCGGGACGCCACTTTTCGACGCGAACCGCGTTCCGGGAGATGCGCCGCCCTGATATGGCCAAGCTCCTGAGGCTGGTGTGGCGCGAGAGGGAACCGAGATGATGATCAGGACCAGAAACCTGGCGGCCTGCGCTGTCGCACTGACCTTCGCGCTGGCGGCCGGCGTGGCCGAGGCGCAAAAGCCGCCCGCGCAGACGCAGCCTGCGGATCGGGCCGATCAACTGCTGGGCCAGGCCGAGCCGGCCAGTCCGCCGCCCGTCAACGACGGCGAGGCCTACCGCCGGGCCGACGATTCCGAACAGACGCCGGAAGAGCTGCGCATCACCCAGGCGCTGAACGATGAGATCGCCTCGCGCAACCGGCTGGCCGAGAATCAGGAACGGGCCGATCAGGCCGCGTTCGAGGCCGAGCGCGCCAAATATGAGGCGACTGTCACCGCCTCGACCCAGGCCCAGCTGGCCTATGAAGAAGATGTTCGCCGGTCCGAGGCCGCGCAGAGGGCGTACCTGGAGGAACAGACCCGGTGGCAGGCCGATCGCGCCCGCTGGGAGGCCGATGTGCGCGCCTGTCAGGCCGGCGACCGGAGCCGCTGCGCCCCGCCGCGCTACTGATCGATCAGGACCTCCCGGCGAGTCTCGGCGCTGCGCAGGCCGGCGTCGAGGACCTCCATCACCGACAGAGCCTGCCGGGCCGTGACCGACGTCGGACCTTCGCCGCGCAGGGCCGAGGCGATGCCTGCATAGAAGGACTGGTAACGGCCGGCCGGGCCGGGAGCGAGGCTGCGTTTTCCGGTCTCGCCGTCGACGAAGGTCCCGGGTTTCGGATCGACGCCCCAGCCGGGGCTGCCCACGGCCATGCCGGCCTTTGACTGGTCTTCCTGAACGTCCAGGCCGGACTTGAGCCAGCTGCCCTTCGTCCCGTGGACAGCGAAACGGACGTCGGGGGCGGCGCACACCATGGCGGCGTTCAGGACGACACGCTTGTCGACGTAGCGCAGGACCGCGTGGACCCAGTCGGGCGTCAGGCCGCCGGGCCGCTGGACGGCGAGGTCGCAGGTGATGGCCTCGGGCGCGCCGAACAGGACCAGGATCTGGTCGACCAGATGGGGCCCGAGGTCCATCCAGACGCCGTCGCCGTCGTTCTCGCGCCAGCGGTCGCGGACCAGTGGGCGGTGGCGGTCGTAGTGGCTCTCGACCGTCACCACCTCACCGAGACGACCCGAAGCGAGTTCGGCCTGAAGGGCGAGGAAGTCGGCGTCCCAGCGGCGGTTCTGGAAGACGGACAGCAACAGCCCTTTCGCCTCCGACAGCTCGACCAGACGGCGGGCGTCGGCGAGATTCAGCGCGAAAGGCTTGTCGATGACGACGGCCTTGCCCGCGTTCAGGGCCGCCTCGGCCTGGGTCGCGTGAAGAGCGTCGGGGGTGGCCAGGACGATGAGATCGATCGCGGGATCGGCGAGGACGGTCTCGAAGCCGGGAACGGCGCGGGCATCGGGCCAGTCCGCGTGCAGGTTATCCGGCCGGCTCGTGACGACCGAATGTAACCTCAGGTCGGGACAGGCCGTAACCAGCGGGGCATGGAAGGTCTTGCCGGCATTGCCGTAGCCGACGAGGGCGACGTTCAGGGGCGCGTCTGATCGAGTGGACATGGCGTAACTTTAGCACGCCCGTTGCCGGGATGCGGGCTCCGTGGGAGGGTCGGGATGGACGGAGGAGCGGTCGATGACAGATGAGGCGGTCGATGCCCCTATCGCCAAGGTCGAGGTCGCGCGGCCGGATCGTCATGCGGATCGGCCGCTGTCCGGCGGTCGGATCGACACCTGGCGGCATCCGCTGACGGTGCGGTTGACCCACTGGCTCAACGTCCTGGCGATGACGATCCTGGTTATGAGCGGGATCAACATTCTGATGGCGCATCCGCATCTGTACTGGGGCCTCAAATCGACCTTCGACAGCCCGTGGATGAGCTTCCCGCTGGCGCCCGACTGGCTGATGGTTCCGATGCGGCGTGACTTGGGGGCGGCGCGGAACTGGCATTTCCTGTTCGCCTGGATCTTCGTCATCAACGGCCTGATCTACCTGGCCTTCATCGCGATCAGCGGGCGGTTGAAGCGGATGATCGCGCCTACGCGGGCCGACCTGGCCGACATCCCGCACAGCGTGGTCGAGCACGCACAGCTGAAGTTCCCGAAGGGCGAGGAGGCGCGGCGGTACAATGTGCTGCAGAAGCTGACCTATCTGCTGGTGCTGCTGGTGCTGTTGCCGATGATGCTGGCGACAGGGCTGGCGATGTCGCCGACGATGAACGCGGCCCTGCCCGAGCTGCTTTGGGTTCTGGGCGGGCGGCAGTCGGCTAGGACGCTGCACTTCCTGTCTGCTGCGGGACTGGTGGGGTTTGTCTTCGTCCATGTGGCCCTGGTCATCGTGGCCGGGTTCGCCAACAACATGCGCTCCATGATTACCGGCTGGTTCGTGATCGAACCCGGGAAGGAAGAGACGGAATGATCTCCCATCGACGTGGACTGATCCTGGGCGCGGGCGCCGCTCTGGCGCTGGGCGGATGCGACCGGGTGGCCGGCAGCGCAACCGGGCAATGCACGCTGAAGAAGGCCGAGCAGGCCAGCAAACGCGGGCAGCGAATGCTTGCCCGCGGGGCCCTTGCGCCCGAGTATCAAGAAAAGGACATCTCCAAAGACTTCCGGGCCAACGGCTCCGTCGATCCGGCGGCGTCCGACTATGTGGCGCTGAAGGCGAACGGGTTCCGGGACTACCGCCTGGTCGTCGCGGGGCTGGTGGAGCGGGAGCTGGCCCTGTCGCTGGAGGATCTGCGGCGGCTGCCGTCACGCACCCAGATCACCAAACACGACTGCGTCGAGGGCTGGTCGTCGATCGGCAAGTGGAAGGGGGCGCGCCTGTCGGCGGTGCTGGACCGGGCCGAGGTCAAGCCGGAGGCGAAATATGTCGTCTTCCACTGTTTCGACGCCCTGGATCAGACCGAGGAAGGCGACCGCTACTACGAGAGCATCGACATTCCGGAAGCTCGCCACGAACAGTCGATCCTCGCCTACGAGATGAACGACGAGATCCTGCCCATCAAGCACGGCGCCCCGATCCGGCTCCGGCTCGAACGCCAGCTCGGATACAAGATGGCGAAATATATCAAGCGGATCGATGTGGTCGAAAGCTTCGCCCACATCGCCGGCGGCAAGGGCGGCTACTGGGAAGACCGCGGTTACCAGTGGTACGCCGGGATCTGACTTCCGGCGTACCTCAGGGACGTCAGCCCGCGACCATGCTCATGTCGCGGCGGGCCATCATCTTGTCGAACTCGCCCCAGACGCCTTCGGCGCCGTGCCAGGCGCCGGTGGTGGCGGCCTTGGAGTATTCGGTGGCGCGGGCCTCGAAGAAGTTGGCGTGCTCCACGCCGGACAGCAGCGACTGCAGCCACGGCAGGGGGTTTTCCTTCACGCCGTAGAGCTCGGGCAGTTTGAGCTGGCGCAGGCGCCAGTCGGCGATGAAGCGGATGTACTGTTTGATGTCCTCGGGCGTCATGCCGTTCACCTCGCCGGCCTCGAAGGCCAGGTCGATGAACTTGTCTTCCAGACCGACCACGGTGCGGCAGCATTCAACGATGTCGTCGGCGACCGACGGCGTGACGCAGCCCGTTTCGGCGTTGAAGGCGTGGTAGAGCTTGATGATCCCGTCGCAGTGCAGGCTCTCGTCGCGGACCGACCAGGACACGATCTGGCCCATGCCCTTCATCTTGTTCTGGCGCGGGAAGTTCATCAGCATCGCGAACGAGGCGAACAGTTGCAGCCCCTCGGTGAAGCCGCCGAACATGGCCAGCGTCCGGGCGATGTCGGCGTCGGTCTCGACCCCGAACTGGCCCATGTAGTTATGTTTGTCCCGCATGGCCTCGTATTCCATGAAGGCGCCGAACTCGCTCTCGGGCATGCCGATGGTCTCGAGCAGCAGGGCGTAGGCCGCGATGTGGATCGTCTCCATGTTGGCGAAGGACGACAGCATCATCTTCACCTCGGTCGGTTTGAACACCCGGCCGTATTTTTCCATGTAGTTGTCCGCGACCTCGATGTCCGACTGGGTGAAGAAGCGGAAGATCTGCGTCAGCAGGTTGCGCTCCTTGTCGTTCAGGTTCGCCGCCCAGTCCTTGCAGTCCTCGCCCAGAGGGACCTCTTCGGGCATCCAGTGGACCTGCTGCTGCTTCTTCCACATGTCGAAGGCCCACGGATAGCGGAACGGCTTGTAGGCGGCCGAGGGGGTCAGCAGGCCGGCGCGGGCGGGCGTGATGATGGTGTGGGCGTTCATGGGGAGGGCTCGGAAAGCTGGGTCCCGGCCTGCGCCGGGATGAACGAAAGAGGGACTGGAGCCACTGAACTCCAGAATCGCGTCGAAAGCTACCTGTTGATGGTTAACGATCCCCAGCATCAACATCTTGTGTCGAACGGGGGATGGTTTTGTCTGGTCCGGACGAAAAATACCCTGACGAAACGGACGAAACTCGGCGCTCAGGTCGCTGCGCGGGTGATGAGGGATGCACGGATCAGTCTCGCCAGTATCCCCCCGTTTCATACCAGGGCGCGGATAAAGTCTCTCGTCAGAGCCGGGCCTTGAATTCAAAGGCGTCCTGGGTCGATCCGCGCATCATGTCGCGGCGATCGCATGCCTCCACGAGGAGGCCACGCTGCTGGAACCGACGCCGAGCGCCTACTCCTTGATCTCCGCGGCGAGGGTGCGCAGGGCGGCCGGGTTGAGCGTGGCCCACAGGAGAAGGGCCGTCAGCAAGGGGGCGATCGACTGGGCGACATAGCGGCCGATGATGACAACCTGGGCGGCGAAGGGATGCAGGGGCGGCTGGTCGGGCCGGGTGGTGATGGCCATGCCGGAGCCGGCGAGATCCGGGCTCAGCATGGGCGCCAGCTGGCCCCAGACCGTCATGGCCACGCAGACGCCGAAGACGAGGCTGAGGACGACGATCGAAATCCCCGCCGCGCGCCAGGGCCGCAGCGGGCGCGGCGGGGCGATCATGAAGGCGGCGACGAGGGGGAAGCCGAGCATCAGGCGACGCAGGTTCTCCTTTGCCACCGGATAGTCGATCGCCTGACCGGCATGGGTCAGGCGCGTGCCGATCGACCAGTCGCCGCCGTCGATGACGGTGATCCGGCCCGTCAGACCGAAGAGGCCGAGGATCAGCCCGACCAGCGGGCGAAGGATGCCGGCGACAATGTCGGCGCCCCAGAGCCACCAGAGCGGAAGAAGGACGACCAGGGACAGGCCGGCCCAGACACCGAAGCGGCGACGCGCGGCCTCTTCCGGCGTGCGCGCGGCGAGACGGGACATCAGGCTCATTCTGCGGCCTCCGGAGCGGCGGCCTTGGCGGCCGCCCCCTGCTCCTGGCGCGACTGCCAGCGGGTCCAGAAGAAGAAGACCAGGAGGCCTTCCAGCCCGATCATCGCGTCCCAGACATAGTTGTGGAAGAACTCGAACACCTCCTGGGACCCGCGCGACAGGTACAGCAGGCTGATGATGCGCAGGAGGTTCACGGCCTGGAGCGCGGCGACGCCTGCCGCTGCACCAATCAGGCCATAGCGAAGCTTTCCAGGGAAGGCGATGATGGCAGCGGTCAACAGGGCGCAGACCTCGACGGCGTTGCAGCCGGCCAGAACCTGAACCGCGCCGCGGCCGTCGGTGAACCGCAGGATGGCGCCCGCCGCCTCCACCCGAGGATCGAACAGGCCAATCAGGAAGGCGCAGGCGTGAACCAGCCCCTGGGTGAAGGGAGCCACGAACATCCGTTCGGCCCAGGGCGTCGCCAGGACACTGAACAGGGCGACGGTCAGGAGCAGGAACAGGCCGAGGTATCGGATGGCCGGAGATTTCAGCATTCAGTTCTGTCCAGAAAAACAGCGCCCCCCGGCGCCGCGATATCGCTTTTTCACGACCCGCTGTGCCGGGCAAGCGACCTGTCGGTGGCGCGACCGGGAACCGCACCCGACGAACGGGGGTTTTCCGGGCGGCCGGCCGGAGTCGGGGGTCCGGGTTTGCTGAGCGCCCTGCAAGGCCAACTCGCCCCGCCGTCACCCTCCGGGGGGCGGAGTTCGTCGTATAGGATGGGCGAAATACGGGAGGGGCCGATGACGGGCGAGTATCTGGTCTATGGGGCGGAAGGATCGGGTTCGCTGCCGGTCGAGGCGGCGCTGACCCTGATCGGGGCGCCATACCGGCTGGAGGAGATCGTCACCTACGCCTCCGAAGAGGAGCGTCAGCGGATGGCGCCGCACAATCCCATGCGCCAAGTGCCCATGCTGGTCACCCCGGAGGAAGAGAAGATCACCGAGAGCGCGGCGATCCTGATCTGGCTGGCGGAACGGCATCCCGAGGCGCGCCTGGCGCCGCCGCCGGGCGATCCGATGCGGGCGCAGTTTCTGCGCTGGATGTGCTTCATCCCGGCCGCCATCTATTCGATGTACTGGGTCCGTGACGTGCCCTCGCGCCTCGTCGGCGACGACCCGGAGGCGCAAGCCCAGATGGATCGGCGGACGCTGGAGCGGATCTCTGAATGCTGGGCGGTGATGGAGAGCCAGATCACGCCGGCCGGGCGGTTCCTGCTTGGCGACGAGGTCTCCGTGCTGGACCTCTATATGGCGGTGGTCAGCCGCTGGCGGCCGTTGCGGGCGAGGTTCCACGAGGTCGCGCCGCGACTGGGCGAGGTGGCGCGCAGGGTCGACGCCCTGCCCGGGCTGGCGGCGTTCTGGCCCAGGCGTTTCGCCTTTCGGGGCGACTATGACGACGCGGCGCCTTTCCCGGTCGATGCGGGACGATAAGGTAGGCGCGTCAATCACTTGAGGTCGTCCCCGTGAAACTGCTGATCCGCGCCACCAACAGTATCGGCGAGCTGCTGCTGGCCTATGCCGTCCTGCTGGTCGTCTGCGCGGGCCTGTATTCCATGTTCGAGCACCGGACCTATGGCGACGCCCTGTGGTGGGCGGCGGTGACGGCGACGACGACGGGTTACGGCGACATCTCGCCGACGTCCCTGGGCGGGCGGATCGTGGCCCTCGTGCTGATGCACGTGACCCTCCTGTTCATCCTGCCGCTGCTGATCGGGCGGGTGATCGGCGCCTTCATGGAGGACAGGCACCGGTTCACCGACGAGGAACAGCGCCAGCTGATGGCCGATGTCGCCGAGTTGAAAGCGCGTCTGGCGCGGGACGACACGCCCGGCCGGGACTGAACCTAGGCCAGCGCTTCGTCGAGCGCCTCAACGTTTGCGCCCATAACGGCGTCGATGGCGGCGAACAGACTGGCGTGGGTCAGGGGCTTGGCGACGTGGCCGTTCATGCCGGCGGCCAGGCAGCGGGCCGCGTCCTCGGGCATGGCGTCGGCGGTGACAGCCAGGATCGGAGTGTGGGTGTGATCGCCGCCGAGGGCGCGGATGGCCCGGGTCGCCGCCAGGCCGTCCATGCGCGGCATCCGCACGTCCATCAGGATCAGGTCGAAAGGCGAGGCCGAGGACATTTCCACCGCCTCGACGCCATCGACGGCCTCGAAGATCTCGCAGCCGAGCGGAGCCAGCATCAGTCGGGCGACTTCCCGGTTGGTCGGATGGTCGTCGACGATCAGCACACGGGCCGCGCCGTCGGTCTCGGCGATGGCCGGATCGCCGACCTCGGTCGTCGCGTCCTCTTCCGCCAGCTGCAGGGGCAGGCGGACGACGAAGGTCGAGCCGTCGGACGAGGTGCTTTCCAGCTCGATCTGGCCGCCCATTGCCCGGGTCAGGCGACTTGCGACGGCGAGGCCCAGACCGCAACCGACATGGGCGCGGCTGATGGAATCGTCGGCCTGGACGAAGGCGTCGAACAGGGCGGGGATCAGGTCGGGACAGATGCCGGGGCCGGTGTCGGCGACCCGGAAGACCGTCAGGGGGCCTTCGCGCTCGATGCTGACGACGATCTCGCCATGGGTCGTGAACTTGACCGCATTGGACACCAGCCGGTGCAGGATCTGGCGCAGGCGGCGGTGGTCGGCGAGCACCGGGGCCTCCGCGCCCGGCAGGATGCGGACATGGATGGGCAGGCGTTTGGTGGCGGCGCTGTCGCGGCTGGCGGCGGCGACCTGGGCCAGCAGTTCGGTCGGGTCTGTCTTTTCCAGACCGGCGCCGGCGTCGCCCTGCGACACCTCCAGCAGGTCCTCGACCAGGGTCAGCAGGGCCGCGCCGGATCGCTGGATTTCCTCGACCTGATGACGGGCCTCCCGAGGCAGGCCCGATCGGCGAGACAGGACCTCGGCAAAGCCGACCACGCCATGAAGAGGTGTCCGCATCTCGTGGCTCATCAGGGCCAGGAAACGCGACTTCGCGGCGTCGGCGGCTTCGGCCTGACGCCGCGCAGCCTGGGCGGCGATCGTGCGGCTCTCCAGCCGCACGATCATGCGCCGGCGCTCGGACACGATCGTCGAGACCGGCAGGGCGACGACGATCAACGTCAACAGGAAGCCGTAGAAGACGTTCAGCTGACGGACGAGGTCGGGGAGATGAGCCAGCTCCTGATCGGTGGTGAGCCGCTGAAGCGTGACCGGGCCGTAGCCTTTGAGCGTGGCGAAGCCGCCGATCAGCGTCACGAGCAGGATGGCCAGGGCCGAACCCGTCGTCGAGACGCGGAAGACCAGCAGCAGAAGAGGCGGGAAGATCAGATAGGTGATCGGCAGGCTGGACTGACAGAAGACGACCAGGGTCGTCGCGGTGAGCAGGCCGAACAGGGCGATGGTCTCCTTCACGCCTGCCACCTCGCCGGTGTCGGCGAACCGGTGGCGGCGGGCCAGCAAGAGCAGCGTCGGGGTGATGGTCAGCAGGCCCAGGGCCTCCATCGCGAAATAGCGCTGGAATGTGAAGGCGTAGAGGCCAGGCGAATAGTTCTGCACGACGCCGGCCACGCTGACGATGACGGCCGTGCATATCAGGACCGCGGGCGCCACGGCCCCCACGGCGAAGCGCAGCAGACGGCGGGGGCGACGCAGATCCAGTGCCGCGCCGCAAACCCGGCGTGCCAGAACGCCGGCGATCAGGACCTCGGCGAGGTTCAGCACGGCGTTGAGCCAGAAGAAGGGCATAGGGTCGCCGCGCAAGACATTGCTGGCGAGATTGATCACGAAACAGGCCGCCAGGACGGCGATGGCCTTGCGTCGACGCAACTGAAGGAAGGCGGCCAGCAGGATGCCGTTGGCCGGCCACATCACGATCGCGTCGAACTGCTGCGCGCTCCACATGCCGATGAGGAGACTGGCGCAGAACAGCGCGACATAGGCCCAGGCCGGCGGTCCGGCCTCACGTCCTGTTTCGTGGCGGAAGACCCGCCAGCGACCTTGCATCAGCGTTTTCCCCTGCCACGCCATGGGTTGGTCATGCCACAGGAGGGTTAATGTATTGGTGGCCGGACGATCCGTAGTTGCCCGTAGTCAAGCTTGGTCGTCAGGCGGCCAGCAGCACCCAGAGCCCCGTGGCGGCGAAGGCGGCGGCCGCGGCCATGCGGATGTATTTCAGCGGCAGACGCTTCGCAGTCGCCTCGCCCAGCAGGACCGCCGGGCCATTGACCAGCATCATGCCGAGGGTTGAACCGATCACGACCAGGGGCAGGGTCTCGAACCGGATGGCCAGGCCGGCCGTGGCGATCTGGGTCTTGTCGCCCATCTCGACCAGGAAGAAGGCGGCGGTGGTGGTCCAGAAGACGCCGGCGAAGGTCTTTTCCGATCCCTGTTCGTCCTGGACGTCGAGGGTGTCGGGGATCAGGGCCCAGACCGCGAAGCCCAGGAAGGCGAAGCCGACGATCCACCTCATCCAGGGTCCGTCGAGGTACTGGGCCGCCAGGGTCCCGGCCAGTGCGGCGAAGGCGTGGTTCAGGAGGGTGGCGGCCAGAATGCCGAGGATAATGGGCGCGGGCCGCCGCCAGGTCGCCGACAGGGCGATGGCCAGCAGCATGGTCTTGTCCCCGATTTCCGCCAGGGCGACGAGCACGGCCGAGGTCAGAAAAGGTTGCAAGGCGATACCAGAAACGGTCGGCGCGTGTAGCGGCCGCCACACTGGGAAGCAAGCGCGACGGTGGATGGTAGACAGTTCGAAAAGGTTAATATAACGCTGATTAGGCGGCTCGCCCGCCCCTTTCAGCGTTCGCCTGTGAGGGGAAATAGCGAGGTCTCGCAAGGACTTGAGGGGAGCTGAACATGGATCCGATCACATCGATCGTGGCCGCCATGCTGATCTCCGGCGCCGCGGCGCCGGCGGACGGCCATGGCTGTCCCGAAGCGCCACACTATGGCGACATACCGTGCTCCTGCACGCGCGTCGTCGACTTCTACGGCCCCTGGACCGGCGGCGGAGCCGGCTGGCCGGGACCGGGGGGCTGGGGCCCGCCGATCAACAATCCGGGACCCGCCATCCACGTCGGTTCGCCGGGCGTTCGCGTGATCGGTCGCCCGATCAACGTCGCCGGCCCGACCATCTACATCGACGGACCGCCGGTCTATGTCGACGCGCCGCCGATCCGCATCGCGCCGGCCCAGATCTACGTCCAGCGTCCGGAAGTTCACGTCCGGCCGTCGGAAATCCTGGTCGAGCCGCCTGAAGTCCACTTCTCGGACTGCGCCGACGGCACCACCTGCACCCCGGTGACCCCGGGTCACTGAGCCGACAGGCACTGAAATGACGAAGGGCCCCGGCGGAAACGCCGGGGCCTTTTTTCTTGCCCGCGTTTCCTTCGTCATCCTCCGGCAAGCCGCCCCTTGGCGGCGCAGACCGGGGGCCCCGGCGGCGCCGAAGGCGATCTGTTTAGCCAGGGTGTCGGAAGCAGAGGCAAGCGCGTCAGGTTCGCGCTCCCGCGCGCCGCCGGGGCCACCGGTCCGCGCGGCTGCGCCGCTTGCCGGAGGATGACGAAAGGGGGTTAGTCCTCGTCGGCTTCGTCGACCTTGGCGGCAGCGTCTGCTTCAAGGGGCGTCGGCGCCGGAACGACCGCTGCGGAGTCCGGGCCGGTCGAGGCGGCGGCCGGAGCCCTGCAGTAGTCCCGCGTCTCCCGGGCCAGCGCCATGTAACCGCCGTCCAGCGCGGCCTTGACCGCGGCGTCGCAGTCATCGTCGCTCAGCAGTCGGGTGACCTCGCGGCGGACGGCGAGATAGGCGGCCTGCTTGTCGCGCAGGGTGCGGGCGGCGCGCCGGTCGTCGGGCAGGCAGAGCGACATCCAGCCCGCGTCGGCGCAGCGAGAAACCAGTTGCGCCTCGCGCTCGGTCAGGACGCCGGTGTCGATCGGCTGGATCGGGCCGGGGTCGGCGACCACCGGGGGGGCGACGGGCGGGCTGACCGGCGGCGTGGCGAGTTCGGTGATGACCGGCGCAAGCGGCAGGGTTTCGGGCGAGGCTGCTTCCGGGCCCGATCCGCTACCCAGCACGACGGCGGGCGCATCGGCGACAATGTCGGTTCCGGGGACCGGGACGATGACGATGTCCGGCACGGCGTAGCGGCAGACATAGCGGCCGTTCTCGAGGGCGCAGGACTGCAGCGTGGCCTGGACAGCCTGGGTCTCGACCACGGCCGGGACGGAGAGCAGGGCTAACATCAGGCCGATCATCGAAGCCTCCTGCCGCAGAACCGGGTAGATGAAAGCCCGGGCGGACGGTTAACGCGGATATTAACCCTTTCGGCGGGAACAGACCTAGTGAAATCTCAGGTCTCGGCGAGCGCTGTTTCGTCAGGGGCGGGCGGGTCGTCGACGAGATGGGCGTGGTGGCGCGTCTGCCTGCGTTCGACCGCATAGCTGACCAGCCAAAGCGCCATGGCCCAGGCCGCGCCGACACACCAGCCGGCCATGACGTCCGAGGCCCAGTGGGCCCCGAGATAGACGCGCGTCAAACCGACCGTGAGGGCGAAGACCATGCCGACGCCGAGCACGTAGGCCTTGAGCCGACGCTTGGGGAAGGCGCGGGTCATCAACACCGCGACGGTCAGGTAGAAGACCGTGGACAGTAGGGCATGACCGGACGGGAAGCTGGCGTTCAGCGTCTCTACCGCCTGATAGGCGGCCGGCGGCCGCTCGCGTTCGAACAGGGCCTTGAGGCCTTCGCTGAGGCCGACGCCTCCAGCCAGCCCCACGACCAGCAGCAGGGCCGACAGCCGCTTCCTGAGGATCAGAAGCATGCCCAGGGCGACGACGGCGAACAGCGTCAGGACGGCGATGCCGCCCAGGGACGTGAGGTCGGCGGCCGCTTCATGCAGCCACCAGGGGCCGCGCGGCTGACCGGCGATCGGCTGCATCCAGTGCAGCACCGTCTGATCGAAGGCCTGGCCGTCCGCTTCGGTCATGTCGTCGGCGATCTCGACGAAGGTCATGATCCCCAGGGTGATGATGGCCAGGGCGCCTAGGGCGGCGAATTCGGCGCGCGCGACGGTCAGGGCGCGGCGCAGAAAAGGGACGAGATCGGAGGATTGCATCCGGTCGCTAACGGCCAAGCTGGGCTGTCGTTCCCGATCACGGCTTCGTGACTCCTGTCACAATGGTGCGTCGCACGGCCGTCGCGGCTTTTGCACAGGCTCATCCCCCGTCTCGACGTGATTCGAGACGAATTCCGGCGTCAAGCCCGTTGACCATTGGTTAGGCATCTGCGCCCCATATGTTGGTTCGGGGAGCGCTTCGGCCACTAGATGCAGTGGTTCGGACGCAGGCGGCTTCACTTCGGTTTTTGTTCAGGGCGATGACGATTATGGCTGGCGGCGAAGCGTTGAAGACAGTGGAATTCGAGGCGGTTAACGCTGCGCCGGCGACCGAAAAGCCCCATCTGACGGTGGTGCGCAGCCTCGAACTGGACCGTTCCCGCGACGACCTCCTGACCGACTTCGGCAAGAAGACGCTGGAGGATCGCTATCTGCTGGCCGGCGAGAGCTATCAGGACATGTTCGCCCGCGTCGCGACGGCGTATGCCGACGACGCCGATCACGCCCAGCGCGTCTATGACTATATGTCGAAGCTCTGGTTCATGCCCTCGACGCCGGTGCTGTCGAACGGCGGCGCGAACCGCGGCCTGCCGATCTCCTGCTTCCTGAACTCGGTGCAGGACTCGCTCGACGGCATCCAGCGCGTCTGGAACGAGAACGTGTCCCTGGCCTCGAACGGCGGCGGCATCGGCACCTACTGGGGCGGCGTCCGCTCCATCGGCGAGAAGGTCAAGGGCGCGGGCCAGACCAGCGGCATCATCCCCTTCATCCGTGTGATGGACTCCCTGACGCTGGCGATCTCGCAAGGGTCGCTGCGTCGCGGCTCGGCGGCGGTCTACCTCGACGTGCACCACCCGGAGATCGAGGAGTTCCTGGAAATCCGGAAGCCGTCGGGCGACTTCAACCGCAAGTCCCTGAACCTGCACCACGGCATCAACATCACCGACGAGTTCATGGAGGCGGTGCGCGCCGGCGGGACGTTCGGCCTGCGCTCGCCCAAGAACGACGAGGTCCTGCGCACCGTCGACGCCCGCTCGCTGTGGCAGAAGATCCTCGAGATCCGCCTGCAGACCGGCGAGCCCTATCTGATCTTCTCCGACACGGTGAACCGCCAGATGCCTCGCCACCAGCAGGAGCTGGGACTGAAGGTGAAACAGTCGAACCTGTGCTCGGAAATCATGCTGCACACGGGTCCCGACCACCTGGGCATCGACCGTACCGCCGTTTGCTGCCTGTCGTCGGTCAACGCCGAGATGTTCCTGGAGTGGCGTGAGGAGCCTCGCTTCGTCGAGGACGTGATGCGGTTCCTGGACAATGTCCTGGAGGACTTCATCACCCGCGCCCCGCCGGAAATGGCCGCCGCCGTCTATTCGGCCAAGCGCGAGCGTTCGGTGGGTCTGGGCCTGATGGGGTTCCACTCCTTCCTGCAGGCGCAGGGCGTGGCCTTCGAGAGCGCCATGGCCAAGTCGTGGAACATGCGGCTGTTCAAACACCTGCGTCGCGAGGCCGACAAGGCCAGCGTCAAGCTGGCCGAAGAGAAGGGCGCTTGCGAGGACGCGGCCGAGCGCGGCATCATGGAGCGGTTCAGCCACAAGCTGGCCATCGCCCCGACCGCCTCGATCTCGATCATCTGCGGCGGGACCTCGGCGGGTATCGAGCCGATCCCGGCCAATATCTATACCCACAAGACCCTGTCCGGCTCGTTCGCGGTCAAGAACCCGTACCTGGAGAAGCTGCTCGAAGGCTACGGCGCCAACACCGATGCGGTGTGGAACTCGATCCTGGAGAACGAGGGCTCGGTCCAGCATCTGACCATGCTGAACGACGACGAGAAGGGGATCTTCAAGACCGCCTTCGAATTGGACCAGCGCTGGGTGGTCGAACTGTCGGCCGACCGCTCGCCGGAAATCTGCCAGGCCCAGTCGATCAACCTGTTCATCCCGGGCGACGTCAACAAATGGGACCTGCACATGCTGCACTGGTCCGCCTGGGAGAAGGGCGTGAAATCGCTCTACTATCTGCGCTCCAAGTCGGTGCAGCGCGCCGCCTTCGCCGGCGCCGAGGACAAGGTTGAGGCCGAGGTCGATCCGAACCAGCCCGACCTCTTCTCGGCCGCTCCGACCGACTATGAAGAGTGCCTCGCCTGCCAGTGAGGCGAGGCGGGACAGCCCCGAAATCGCACTGATCGTAACGAGCGGCTCCTCCCGAGGGGCCGCTCGTTTCGCGTCCGGACAGCCTTGGCCCTCGTCACACGCCTGACAGGGGAACCTGCGCGGACAAAGTCGCGTTGGGCGATCATGTCAGGAAGGTGTTGCAAAAACGCGGTTGGACCTGATCCGATTCCAGTGCAGGGTGCAGTCTGTTAACGGACTGTGAGGGGACCGTTGATCTATCTGAGGTCACTTGTTCTGAGCGTAATCGCACTGGCGGCCATGGCCGTTCCGGCGAACGCCCAGACGTGGGTGAACCAGAACTGGTCCGACACCGAGCAGGAAACCTCCGCCAGCATCACCGCCCGGTTGAACCGCCAGGCGGCTTTCAATGTCGCTGCGGGTCGCGAGTTCGGACCGGCGCTGGAATTCGCTGCGGACTACGCGCCGATCGAGGCGCAAAATCCTTTCGCCGCCACCACGACGCGCGACGTCTGGCGCGAGGGCGACGGGTTCAGCGATCGCCTGCGCCTGCGCACCCGGGGCGAACTGCGCCGCGCCGATGGCTCGCCCGTCCCGCCGACGCCGCTGGACCAGGCAATGTTCGACCCTGACGGCTATGAGGTCAGCTATACGCGCGGCTGGACAACGGCGCGCGGCTATACGGCGTCAGGCCTAGAGGTGACGCTGACGCCCCACGTCGGGATCGGCGCGGGCGACCGGGGCGGCACGGCCGAGGCCGGGGCGACCCTGCGGATCGGATCGACAGCGGATCGCATCCTGCCGGAAGGCTCGCAGGCCTTCGGGGAACGGGCCCGCTGGTACATCTACGCCGCCGGATCCGGCACGGCCGTCGGCTACAATTTCGCGCGCACGCGGGACGGCGAGTACGCCCGCTCCGGCTACAGCCGCGACAGCGGCTCCTTCCTCGGCGACGCCTCGGTCGGCGTGGCGATGCGCCGGGGCGACATGCAGGGCTCGTTCGGCCTCGTCTATCGCGAGATCGAGGCCGAGGGCATGCACGCCGGCCACGGCATCGACAACGACGTCTCCGAGGGCCTGGTCGCGTTCCAGCTGTCGATCAAGCCGGAGTGGTAGGGGGTAGTGAGTAGGGCGTAGGTCTCAGGTCTCAGGTCTCAGGTCTCAGGAAGACCTGACCACTCCAAAAACCCAAACCCCAAACCCCAAACCCCAAACCCCAAGCCCTCGTCCCTAGATCCAGCCCCGTCGTTTGAAATACAGCAGCGGCGACACGGCCGAGATGATCATCAGGCCCAGGGCCATCGGATAACCCTCCATCCAGCGCAGTTCCGGCATGTGGTCGAAATTCATGCCGTAGATGGCTCCGATCAGGGTCGGCGGCATCAGCACCGCCGTGAAGATCGAGAACATCTTGAAGATCGACGACTGCTCGACATTGATGAGGCCGAGCGCTGCCGAGAGCTGGAAGTTGATGCCTGCCGCGACCGAGTGATTATGGGAGATCAGGCTGACGGCGTCGCGGCTGAGCGAGCGCAGGTGCTCGCGCGGTTCGTCATTGTGCTCGAACCAGTCGTCCACGGCGACGAAGGCGAAGACGCGGCTGAGACCGGCCAGGCTCTGTTCGATGCGGGCATTGGCCATGTGGGCGCGGCCCAGCTTGGTCACCAGGTGTTTGAAGCCGACCGTCCTGCCTTCGGAGAAGACGTGGGCGCCGACGCCTTCGACCTTGGCGGCCAGACCGGACAGCACGTCGGAGGCGCGGTCGATGATCGCCTCCATTAAATGCAGGAACATGTCGGCGCTCGTGCTGCACAGGGCCGGTTCGCGCTGAAGCTTGTCGGTGAACAGGGTGAAGGGACGCGGATCGAAATAGCGGATGGTGACCATCGGCCCGCTGGTCAGGACGAAGGTGACCGGATCGATGCCGGGCAGGTCGTCGTCGCCGCGATGCAGGATGTCGGCGGTGACATAGGTGGCGCCGCCCTCGCGGTAGAGCCGGCTGGAGGCCTCCAGTTCGCTCATCTCGGCGCGGGTGGGGATGGAGATGCCCAGCGCGCGCTCGACGGCGGCGTCTTCGCCGTGAGTGGGCTCGATCATGTCGATCCACAGGGTGTCGGGCGGCATGACCCAGCCGCCGATCACATCGATCTCGACCGGCTCGCAGGCCGCGCAGCCCGAACGATAGAGGCGGATCATTCGGGTGGCCTCAGGTGTAGGTTGGGCCGGCTAGTTCCGGGCCGTGTTGGTCGCGGCGTTCGAAGCCACCTGGCGACCGGCGTCATAGGCGTCGCGGGCGCCGTTATAGATGAAGCCATAGGTCGGATAGACGGTCGATCCGAGGTCGTGGATCGGGTTGTACCAGACCTTGACCTGGGACCAGTCGTTCTGGCCCGAGACGTCGACGACGGTGACGTTCTCCTCGACGCGGCCGCGGCTGCCGCCCCAGTTGGCGTGGGTCACGCGGATGACGCGGTCGGTCAGGATGTCGGAGACGACGGCGACGTGGCCCCGGCTCATGCGGCCCTCGGGGCGGAAGACCAGGACCGAGCCGGTTTCCGGCGCGCGGCCGGTGCGGAAGCGATCAACGGCCTGGTTCCACCAGGTCCAGGCGTCGCCGAAGATGTTGATGCCGGAGAACATGCGGGCGAAGGTCACGCACTGCCAGTACGGATCGTCAGCCTTCGCGGGAGCGGGAGACAGGGCGAAAAAGCCCAGGCAGGCGGCAACCAGCGCGGCGGTGATCCGTTTCGTCATGTTCGAATTGTTTCCGACTGTTACGCCCGCACTATCCCTAGACGATAGTTAGCGCAGGGTAAAAGCCCCTTTTCAGGCGAGCTGTGGACCGCCTGTGCGTGCTTTCGCGCGGGCTGCACGTCGTTGTGCGATGCCGCGAAGCGCCCGCCGGGCGGGGAATTCGACGAGGTGGTAGGACGCCGCGGCGACCACCGGCAGGGTCAGGAAGACCGCGAGCCACACAAAAAGTTGAAGCTTGTCGCCGCCGCCCGTGAGTTTCGACGCCGCGTTCACAGCCAACAGTTTCCACGGCACCACGACCATATAGACCGAGTAGCTGATCTCCCCGAGATAGACGGCGGGCTTCGACGCCAGCCAGCCGGCGCGCGCGTTTGGCAGGGACGCGAGGGCCAGGATCAGGGCGCCGCACAGGGGCACGATCAAGGCGTCCGGCGCCGACAGCGATCCGGCGACGGCTATGGCCAGAGCCACGCCGGCGGCGATCCAGCCGGGCCGGGGCAGGCTCATCTTGCGGTGCATCAGATAGAGGGCGCAGCCGAGCGCGAAACAGGGAACGATCCGCAGGGCGCCCCAGAGGATGGTGGCCTGGGTCAGGGGGAAGCCGGCCAGGGCCTGGAAGACGATGTAGAGGCCGACGAGGAAGGCCACCGCGCCGATGACAGCGGCGATCGGACGCTCTCGCAGCCGCCAGGCCACGAAGGCGAACAGCGGGAAGCAGAGATAGGCGAACCACTCCGCCGAGATCGACCATGAGGGATGGTTCCAGCCGGCCACGGGCGCGAAGCCCCAGGCATGGACCATCAGGATGTTGGCCGGGAGCGACGCCCAGCTGAGGATATTGCCGTTGACGTTCATCCCGGCGGCGAGCGCCCCGAACGCCAGCACGCCGACGCCGACCAGGGTGGCGATATGCAGCGGATAGACCCGCGCGATCCGGGCCCACAGGAACGATCCGTAGCTGAACCGCTTCTCGCCATGCGCCGCCAGATAGACGTGGCAGAGGATGAAGCCCGACAGGACGAAGAAAAGCTCGACCCCCAGATAGCCCTTGGCCACCAGGTTCGGCATGAAGCTGACGTCGAGGTCGGGCCAGAAGGCGAACAGCGCCACCCAGATGGCGGCGCCGAAGCGCAGCGCGGTCAGAGGGCGAAGGTCCTGCGGCGTTTCAACCTGGGTCATCCGTCCCATATGCAGCCGACGCGGTTCCAGAACAGTTAAGTGAACGATGAAAGATGCAGACGTGACCTCAGCCCTGACCTTCGACGATGTCGTCTCGGCCGCCGCAGCACCGGCGGGCCTGACGGCCGCCCAGGCGGCCGCCGCCCTGACAGGCGCGCTGGGCCTGCTGGACCGCCATGCCGGGCGCGAACCTCTGACGGCCCTCTATGCCGCTGTGGAAGGCGCCGAGGCGGCGGCGCGGTCGAAGGCCGCCGGACGTCCGAAGCGGGGCCTCTTCGGCGGCATCATGGCCTCGGCCGGAGGCGTGTCGGGCGCGGCGGTGGCCGAGGCCATGGGCCTGCTGGACCGGCTCAGGGACGAAGGCGTGGACAAGGCGGCGCTGAAACGCCTCCTCCCCGCCGCACGGGACAGGGTGCGAGCGTCGACCGGGCGCGACCTGCTGGGCGAGGCGGTGCGAAGCGTTCCGGGCGTCGGCCCCTTGCTGGGAGACGGCTAGACGGTCACGGCGCCGGCTGGCTGTTGAGGAAGGCCACAGAGGCGGCGCATCCGTTCAGGGTCTGCGACCCCAGCTCGACACGCGCGGTCAGGGGATAGACCCGGTCGCTCATGCCGTCCGAACACTCCGTGGCGATCAGGGTGACGACCAGGGTCGAGCCGTCGGGCGCGGCGGCGGCATAGACCGCCGTGGTGCCCTGGACCGTCGGTCCCGGGTTGGAGGCCCGCACCTCGACCGCATCGACGGCCGTATAGGCGAGGTCCTGCGGCGTGATGTCGACGGCCCAGAAGGGCTCCGTGCCCAGGGCCCGCAGCGGCTGGTTCAGATCGACATCGCCGAGCACCGTCGGGGCCGGGGCCGGCGTGACCTCGGGCCCGGTCGGCGCCGGATCGGAACAGGCGGCGAGGGTCACGGCCAGGACGAGCACCGGGATCGGCAGGCTGGCGCGGAACAGGCGCATGACAGTGTACTCCTTGGGTCGATCAGGTCTCGGGCGGATAGGCGGTGCGGGCGTCGGCGCAGGCCTGTTGCGTCATCGCGCCCGGGATGGCCAGGCTGGATGTCAGGGCGCGCGTCTCTTCGCCGATGTCGGGGCATTCGGTCGCCGTCAGCGTCAGGGTCAGGGTCTTTCCGTCGCTGAGCGTCACGGCGTAGACGGCGGTGTCGCCGGTCACGACCGGAACGGCCGGGCCGGTGCGCGGGGTCGTGATGTCGCCGCCGAAATCCTCCATGTCGCGATAGGTCATCACGCCGTCGGCGATGTCGATGGTCCAGAACGGCTCGGTCCCGGCGGCCCGGACCGGCTGGGTCAGGTCTATCGCGCCCAGCCGGAGCGTGGGCGCTGCCGCCGCAACAGGTTCGGCCCCGGCTTTTCCTGGCTCGGCAGCAGGCGAACAGGCGGCGAGGATCAAGACGAAGGCCGAGGCGATGAAGGCGCGCATGGGTCAGCTCCGGAAGGACGATGAGGCAGAAACGCAGCCCGGACGGCTATGGTCAAGCCTGTGCTGTCAAGGTGCGGCCGGCGTTCGCCTAATAGACCTCGGGTTCGTCCCTTCCGGGATCCAGGCTGTTATCGACCCGCTCGTCCCAACCCTCACGATGCGACTTGAAGGCCAGGGCCATCAGGATCCAGGTCAGGCCGACCGTTCCGGCGACGCCCAGCGCCATGGCGATCCAGCCGTGAAGCGGCAGGTCGCCCCCGCCGATCGCGCCCCAGAACAGGCTGAGTGCCCAGGTCGCCGCCGCCGAGAGGACGAGGGCGATCAGGGCGTGGATGCAGAAACGCTGGACATGGACGGGCATGGCCGAGCCATAGCAGGTTTCAGGCGATCATGCCGCTCCGACGGCGAGCACGGCGGATCTGCCGCGCCGTCCGGGGGCAGGCGAGGGCGAGCCGGTGCAGGGCGGCGATGACCAGCCCCGTCAGAGCCCACGACAGCAGAATGTCCGACAGGAAATGGCCGCCGAAGGCGATGCGGTTGATCGACAGGGCGGCTCCATAGGCGACCGCGACCGGCAGGGCCCAGCGACGCCAGGGCGCCGGAACCATCAGGACCACCACGGCCACCATCCAGGCGGCGGACGATCCCTCGCCCGAGACGAAGGAACAGTTGGACAGGCAGTTGTCCGACACCTGCCAGGCCCGGGTGAAGTCGGCGTCGCCGCCGAAGCCCTCGATCTGGATCGGCCGGGCGCGACCCCACATCGATTTCAGGACGCCGTTGACGAGAAAGCCCGAGGCGACGACCAGGCCGATCATCAGCACGGCGGCGCGACGACCCCAGCCCGTGAGACGGCGCGGATTTCGACGCAGGGCCAGGACGATCTCGCCCATCAGGCCCAGCAGCATCAGTCCAAGCACCCAGCTTGAGGACTTGCGCAGCCCTTTCAGGACCGGATTGTCGGCCAGAACGAAGCCCGCGCCCGGACTGTAGAACAGGGCGCTGACCGCCATGTCGACGCCGGGCAGGAGGGCGAAATACAGCGACAGGACCACGACGGTCACAAAGGCCACGGTCACGGGCTCGTCGGCGCGGACGCCGGTCGCGATAGACAGCCGCAATCGCGTTGCCGCCCGCCGCAGGGCGTGGATGTTGAACGGGCGGCGTGCGCGCCGACCCCGTTCGCCGATGGCTGTGACGTCCGTCATCGATCCCCCAATCGAGCCGTGAGACGGGGATGGCTGACTTGTGCGGCGGGCGTGTCACCGAAACATGGGGGTTTGGCGGAGCTTCCACGTCGGCCGTGTGTAGAGCCGTCCGTAACCGCACAGCTTATGGCGACGCTGGATCCGCTTCACCCTGTCACAGGGACGGTCTAGACGGATGACATGCCTGAACTTCCCGAGGTCGAGACGGTCCGACGCGGCCTGGAGCCGGTGCTGGTCGGAGCCCGCCTGACGCGGGTGCGACAGAACCGTCCCGACCTGCGCTTTCCCTTCCCCGACCGGTTCGTTGAGCGACTGGAGGGCGCCACGGTCGAGCGGATCGACCGCCGGGCCAAGTATCTGCTTGCGCCCCTGTCCACCGGCGAGACCTGGGTCGCGCACCTGGGCATGACCGGCCGGTTCACCGTCGACGGCGAACAGCTGGGTGAGTTCGAGGAGTCCGCTCCCATCGCCGGCAAGCACGAGCACATGAGCTTCTGCGCCGTGCGGAACGGGAAGCAGACGCGGGTGGGGTTCGCCGACGCGCGCCGGTTCGGCTTCATGGGTCTGATCCCCACCGGCCAGGTCGAGACCCACCCCTGGTTCGCCGCCATGGGGCCGGAGCCGCTCGGCAACGCCTTCTCCGGGGGCCATCTGGCCGAGGTTTTCGACAGCAGGAAGCAGAACATCAAGGTGTCGCTGCTCGACCAACGCAATGTCGCCGGCCTGGGCAATATCTATGTCTGCGAGGCCCTGTACCGGGCGCGCATCTCGCCGCTGATCGCGGCGGGCAAACTCACGAAGCCGAGGCTCGAGACCCTGGCCTCGGTCATCCGGGACGTGCTCAACGACGCCATCGCGGCGGGCGGCTCGACCCTGAAGGACTTCGCCAACGCCGAGGGCGGCCAAGGCTATTTCCAGCATCGGTTCGACGTCTATGGCCGCGAGGGGCAGCCCTGCCTCGGGGAAGGCTGCACGGGCGTCGTCAGACGGATCGTTCAGGGCGGCCGCTCGACCTTCTACTGTCCCTCTTGCCAGAAGCGCTGATGACCCACCGCATCATCCTGTTCCGGGGCATGAACACGGGCGGCGTCCGCGCGCCTGTCGGCGAGCAGCGCACCATGGCCGAGGCCCTGGGGCTGAAGAACCCGCGCACGCTTCTGGCCAGCGGCAATCTGGTGGTCGAGAGCGATCGCGATCCGGCCGCGCTTGAGACGGATATTGAGCTCGAGATGGAGCGCCGCTTCGGCGTCAAGGTTGCCGCCATGGTCCGCACGTCGGAGCAATGGGCCGGGCTGATCGCCGCCAACCCCTTCGCCCGGGAAGCCGCAGACCAGCCGGCGAAGGTTGTGGCCATGGTCATGAAGGACGGGATCAAGGCCGGGGCGCTCGAGGCGTGTCGTGCCCTGGCCGAGGGCGGCGAGGCGGTCGAGGGCCGGTCCGGGCCTGGCGGCGACGTTCTCTATTTCTGGTTCCCGAACGGTCAGGGCGAAAGCGGCATCTTCAGGAAGGCCACGCCACGCATGCTGGGGATGGGCACCGGACGGAACTGGAACACGGTGCGCAAGCTGGGCGAGATGGTGGATGTCTGATAGCTTGGACGTGATGTAAAAAATAATGGACATTATGTCTTTGACAAACCCGTCCTAGATGTTGATGCCTAGGGTAGTTTGGATTTCAGGGGTTTCGTTGCGCGCGAATCACCGGTCAATTGGCGGTACGGCGTGATTCAGTCATCCGGGTGCCCGTACTGGCGGTGAGAGGCCGGTACGGGCAGCAGTCGGAAAAGGTCCGGCAGTCTGATCGAAGACAGGGAGGGCCATGGGGAAACCTGCGGCCCTCTTGCCTTGTGTGAATTAAGCCGGACTCGCCGTCAAGCGGAGCGCGGGCCGGGCGTGCGCTTTCCGGCCGGCTTCGACCCCTTCACCGGGACCGGGACGCTGGCGATGTGCTGCACCACCCGCTCGAAGTGCTCGGGGGCTTCGTCCGCCTCTAGCTCGCGGGCCATGTCGCGGAATTTGTCAGCCTGGGGCTTGGGGGCGTCTGTCATGACGGTCCTTATACCACACGCGAATCGTCCGGCAGCACCCCCGACCAGCAGCGGAAGACCAGAACAAAACGGCACTCGGAGAGAGTTGGACGGGTTTGTTGTTTTTCAATGACTTAGGCCAAAAACCCCCTGACCCACCCCTCTGAATCATTTGGCCTTGTGGAATGGAGAGTCTTTCTCTACCCTCTTTTTCATGGCCGACCCCTCTAACCCAGCAAGCATTCTGGACATTGTCCAGCAACAGGTGGGACGCCTGTCGCTTCAACGCGACCAGCTCTTGCGTCAGCTTTCCGAGGTGGATGCGCGGATCGCGGCCGTGGCGGCTGCGCTAGGCGTCGATCCTGAACATGTAGCGGTAGGCGCATTGGCAGAGACGGCGGTCGCGCCCAAAGATGGCCGTCGCGCGGGTTCGATGGTCGAGTTTGCGATCAACGCTATCGCTGACGCCGAGCACGGCACCACGCGTTCAGCAGTCCGCAAACTGATCCTGCAACACCCGGAGTTTGGCCCCAAGCTTCAGAGCAATCCGAACCACTTCTACAACTTCACAAAGCGCCTGATTGATCGCGGTGAGATTGATGAGAAGCACGGCCGTCTGTGGCTGGCGGGGCGCGCGCCTGATGAGGCACCAACACCCTTCGGCGATCGGACGCTGTTCAATTCAGAGGGGGGCGGAAATGCTTAATCGCCTCTCCCAAGATTCCCCGGCGGGCCAAGGCCCAACCGGGGTCACCATGGGTTTTACCGCGTGCGGCGGGGGCGTTGGCGCGCTCCCGGGGGTAGGTGGCACATGAGGTAGACCCCAGACCAAAACCTAACCCTACGCCTCGATGCCTTGCGGTGTCGGGGCGTAGCCAATTGTCTCACACCTGATTTGTCTTTGCAAACCGGCGGCGATGACGCCCGTTAGGCGTGGGCTTGGGACCCGAGGTCAGGCCTGCGGTACGTCAGGCGCTTCCCTATCACGCCGACCAGCGCGCGGACGGTGCGCTCTTGGTCCTCGCAGCCCAGCGCCGACCGGTTCGAATAGCGGAAGTCGAACTCAGCCAGATAGCGATGCAGATGCTTCTTGGCGCAGTGCTGATAGGTGCCCTTCATGCCGCGCTTGAAGACGGAGAAGTAGTTCTCGACGGTGTCGGTCGTGATGACCGGGTCGCCGTAGCGGACGTATTCGTCCTTGGCGTGGTTGACGGTGTCGTGGCTGGCGAAGTGGCGTCCGATGGACTGGAAGCGGTGGGCTTCGTCGGTCATCAGGGCGGCTTCGCGCTGGACGTTGGCGAGGACGATCGGGCCGATGGTTTCGGCCTTGAGGTCGTCAATTACCATAGAACGGGCGCGGCCGGTCTCACGGTCGATCAGGGTCAGCACCTTCATCTTGTGAGCGACGCCGCGTTGAACGGGCTTGCCCGGCTCGCGACCGAAGAAGGTCTCGTCAGCCTCGACCGCGCCGCCGTCATTGCCGAACGGCGACAGGTCGCCCGAGCGCATGGCCTCGCGGATGCGGTGGGCCAGGAACCACGCAGTTTTGTAGGTGCACTCCAGAGTGCGCTCCAGCTGCTTGGCGCTGATGCCCTTCTTCGACGAGCACATCAGGTAGATCGCCTGAAGCCACTTATGAAGCGGGAGGTGGCTTTCCTCGAAGATCGTGCCGATGCGGACGGTGAACTGGCGCTTGCAGTCGCCGCACTTCTTCAGGCCCATGCGGACCTTCTTCTCTGGGTTCGGCTTGATCGCGTAGATCTTCACCGAGCCGCACGTCGGGCAATGGGGCGAGCCGTTCCAGATGATGCCTTCGACGAACGCGAAGGCGGCGGCTTCATCATGAAAGTAGGGCTTCGACAGAACGGACACGGGGGCTTCTCCTTGTCCATCCACACTACATCATGACGTGGGTTTGTCAAAGACATAATGTCCAAAATAATGGACATCATGTCCGCGTCGTGCGACATCGCTCTCGCCGCCTGTTGCGGCGGAGGGCCGTCATGTCGTTTCGAGAGAAGCATCTGTGGATCAGCATCATCGCCTCGGTGGCGGTGTGGGGCTGGTATTTCTGGTTTCTGATCCGGCACGTCGCGGCGGGCAGGCTGGTCAGCGACCATTTCACCGGCGACGTCAGCCTCGCCTTTATGGGCAGCCTCGTGGTCGTCGTTCTGGTCGAGGTGGTGCTGACCATCATCGCCACCGCGACGACGCCGAAGTCGGAGCGCGACACCCGCGATGAGCGCGAGATCCTCGCATCGCTGAAGGCCAGCCATATTGCGCTGATGGCGCTGATCGGCCTGGTCTTCTGCGTCTCGGCCGGCGCCTATTTCGTCGGACTGCTGGACGACAACCTCGTCGGCGGGGCCGCGGTCTTCTCGATCACCGGCGAGATGATGGTTCTGCTGGCCAATGTTCTGCTGGCCTGCCTCGTCCTGGCCGAGATGATCCGCGCCGGGGTCACATTGATGCTGCTGCGGAGGGCTCGCTGATGTCGTTTCGCGAAAAGGCGGCCTGGATCAGCCTGGGCAGCGGCGTCATCATCTGGAGCTTCTATTTCGTCGTCGTCTGGGGCCGGCTCGTCGAACTGCCGGGGGAGTGGCCGGTGGCCCTGTTCGTGGAGTGCGTCATCGCCAGCCTGCTGGTTCAGGGGGTGCTGATGGGTGTCGTGGCGATGCGGACGCCGCGCGACCAACGCTCCCTGTCCGACGAGCGCGAAATCCAGATCGACGGTCGGGCCACGAGCATCGGCTATGCGGCCCTGACCGGCCTGGTTCTGTGCGTCGCCCTGGTCAGTCCCCTGGCGGTTGGCGTCGAGTACGGCGGCCTTGCGATTGCGTCGCGCGGCGAGGCCGCGACCATCATGGGGCAAGGGCTGCTGCTCGCTATCGTCCTGGCCGAGGCGATCAAGTCGGCGGTCGTCGTGGTCCTGCACCGCCGGATCGCCGCGTGAAGGGCCCGCCGCCCATCCGGAACCGCATCCGCGAGTTGCGCTTCCATGCCGGAGAAATGACCCAGGCCGATCTGGCGACGCGGATCGGCATGACCCGCCAGACCATCGTCGCCATGGAGCAGGGCAAATACTCGCCCAGCCTCGAGGCCGCCTTCCGCATCGCCGCCGTTTTCGGCGTCCCGATCACCGAGGTGTTCCAGTGGGAGGGGTGAGCCCTCAGTGCGCGCCGCAGGCGCCGAAGTTGGCGAGGTAGCCGGCGTAGTCTGGCCAGCGGAACCCCATCGGCGCCCGGCGGGCCTCGAGCTGGTCAGGATCCTCGGTGGGGAAGGGACGCATGAAGCCGTCCACGCACTGCATCTGGGTGCCGTAGCGCTGGAGCCTGCCCTCGGCGACCGCGATCCGGTCGTACATCAGGGCGTAGAAGGATCTGCTGGCCTCGCCCCGATCCGCCATGGCCTCGATGGCCGGCAGGAAGCGCTTTTGCAGCGCCGTGTCCGCATGCTGGACGATCATGAAGGCGCCGGTCGCCGCCTCCTCGCCGTAGACGGTGGTGGAGAACCAGCCTTCGGCCGGGACCATGGCGAGCAGGGCCTGAACGTTCTCGGCGCTTAGCCGCTCGACCTCGGCGTCCATGGCTCCCTGGACGACGTGCCGATCCGCCTCGGGCAGGTCCGAAAGATCGGAATGGCTGGCCATCATCAACGGTCCCTGGTCCAAGGTGAGCAGGGCTTCCAGACGTGCGCGGACGGAGGCCTCCGGTCCGAGCGCCGCCACTCCGGCGCGGGCCTCGGCCACCGTCCTGTTGAAATGCGCAAGCCTGGCCTGCGCCGCAGGGCTGAGATCGGCCAGCATCAGCACGGCGGTCAGGTACCAGATCAGCATGCCGTTCTCCCCAGGGTTGTCGCCATACTATCCTGCGTATGCGCTTTGCCAATGCGGGTTTCGTCGCAGGGGCGGGGCCGGTATGCAGGCGGGAGACGCACCGGAGACCGCACCATGGCCGAGACCTATTCCACCCTGCTGATCGAGCGGCACGCCGACGGATACGCCGTGGTGACCCTGAACCGTCCGGAGGCGCTGAACGCCCTGAACTCGGCCCTGTTCAGGGATCTGGCGGCCTTCCTCGACGCGGTCGAGCATGATGACAGCGTGCGCTGCCTGATCCTGACCGGGTCGGGCGACAAGGCCTTCGCGGCCGGCGCCGACATCAAGGAGATGTCGGACCAGTCCTATGCCGACATGTACAAGGGCAATTTCTTCGCCCTCGGCCACGACCGGATCACCCGGTTCCGCAAGCCGATCATCGCGGCGGTCAACGGCTTCGCCCTCGGCGGCGGCTGTGAGCTGGCCATGCTGTGCGACTTCATCGTCGCCTCGGAAAAGGCGAAGTTCGGCCAGCCGGAGATCAACCTCGGCGTCGCCCCCGGCATCGGCGGCTCCCAGCGGCTGACGCGGCTGGTCGGCAAGTCCAAGGCCATGGACATGGTCCTGACCGCCCGGATGATGGACGCGGCCGAGGCCGAACGCTCCGGCCTGGCCAGCCGTGTCTTCCCGCACGAGACCCTGCTGGACGAGGTCCGCAAGATCGCCGCGAAGATCGCGTCGCAAAGCCCGCTGGCCGTCATGGCCAACAAGGAGATGGTCAATGCCGCCCTCGAGACGACCCTGACGCAAGGGGTCCAGTTCGAACGCCGCCTGTTCCACTCCCTGTTCGCCTTCGAGGATCAGAAGGAAGGGATGGCGGCCTTCGTCGAGAAGCGGAAGCCGGTGTTCACGGGGAGGTGAGGCAATAGGCAGTAGGGGCGTCACGGCGCTTGGGGCCTCATCGCCCGCTGGCCGGTTTTTCTTCTATTGCCTACTGCCTATTGCCTACTGCCTCATCTCTCCCAGACTCCCCTTGCCCCACAAACCCCATTCCGCTATAGCCGCCCGCTCTTGAAGATTTTCTGCGCCGTAGACGGGTGTCTGCGGCGTTTCCGTTGATAGGTTTGACGATGGCCAACAATCCCGGCGCCAAGAAAGCGATCCGCAAGATCGCCGCGCGTACCGAAGTGAACAAGTCGCGCCGCACGCGCGTCCGCACCTTCCTTCGCAAGTTCCAGGAAGCCGTGACCGGGGGCGACGCCGCCGCCGCCAAGGGCGCCTTCGTCGAGGCCCAGTCCGAGCTGATGCGCGCCGTCACCAAGGGCGTCGTTCACAAGAACACCGGCTCGCGCAAGGTGAGCCGTCTGCACGCCCAGCTGAAGAAGATGTCGGCGGCGTAAAACCCCTTAGGTACGACTGCGTACCCAGGAGGTTTCCAGAGGCGGTTCACGCCTCTGTCATGCGAAAATCCAGCGATTTCAACGGCGAGTAAGCACCAGCTTACTCGCCGTTTCGCCGTGTGCGGATAAGTCTCGGCAGGGGAATCGACGCTCGCCGAACAGGCGAAATCAAGATTTTCCTAGGCCTGATTTGGCTTTAGCGGAGTCAAACAATTTAACTGCGAATCGGCTCGCGAATCAGCGTTGACCCATGCCGCGTCGAGCGTAAGTTTTGGGCTCTAACGCACTTCCATCCCCACACGGATGAAGACGGAGCGGGGGCGAACCCCTGCGCCGGCGGGAGACGTCTGTCCGCGAGGTCGCCCCCGCTTTCGAAGCTCATGCTTCGGAGGTCAGGAGAACGCGTCCCTGGATCGGCCGACCCGGCGTGGACTTCGGAACAGAAGGTTCCGGTGCGGGATGACCAATTTAAGGCGGGTGTAACGACGATGGGGGGCTTGGCGTTGGCGAACATGACGGACCCGGACCGGATCTGGAACGAGGCCTCGCTGAGGCTCCGGGCCGAAATCGGCGATGGACCGTTCAGTTCCTATATCGCGCCCTCGGCGGTGCGGATCGACGGCGGCGGTCAACTGATCCTGGTGACCCCGACCGGCTACGCCCGCGACTGGGTGCGCAAGAATGCGCTCCGCCGTCTGAACGAGCTGTGGCTGGGCCTGGACGGCCTGTCGCGTCGTCTGGAGGTGCGGTGCCGCGCCGAGGTGACGTCTGCGCCTCCGGCCTCCTCTGTGGCCATGCAGGCCCTTTCTGTCCCGGGCGAGGCGACACCGGTGTCGCCGACCGTGGGCCCCGTGACCGACGGCGCCCGCGCCGTGCGCGCCGCAGGCCTGCAGGAGCGTCTGACCTTCGACAGCTTCGTCGAGGGTCAGGGCAACGCCTTCGCCCTGGCCATCGCTCGCCAGACCGCAAGCTGGGCCGACGGCCACTTCAACCCGATCTTCTTCTGCGGCCCCTATGGCTACGGCAAGACCCACCTCCTGAACGCCATCGCCTGGGAGGCGCAGCGCCTGCGCCCCGACGCGAAGGTCGTCTATCTGACCGCCGAACGCTTCCTGTCGACCTTCGTCAAGGCGATGCAGGACCGCTCGACTGCCGCCTTCAAGGAAAGCCTGCGCTCGGCCGACATGCTGCTGCTGGACGACGTCCAGTTCGTGGGCGGCAAGGCCTCGACGCAGGAGGAACTGCTGTCGACGCTGACGGCCCTGATCGAGGACGGCAAGCGGATCGTCCTCTCGGCCGACCGTCCGCCCATGGCCCTGACCGAGGTCGAGCCGCGCCTGCGCAGCCATCTGGCCGCCGGCCTGACCTGCCCGGTCGAGCCCGCCGATCGCGCGCTCAAGATCGCCGTGGCCGAGAACCGCCTGGCCGCCTTCGCCCGGATGGGCGTGGTGTCCGGAGAGGCGTCGCGCGAGGTTCTGGAACAGGTCGTCGATCGCACCCCGGGTTCGGTGCGCGAGTTGGAAGGCGCCGTGAACACCCTGGCCGCGGCCGCCGGTTCGCGACTGTCCTCCCTGGGCGTCGAGGAAACGCTGACCCTGCTGGGCTCGGCCCTGCGCGGCGGCCCCGAGCGTCGCATCACCGTCGACGAGATCCAGAAGACGGTGGCCGAGCATTTCAACATGAAACAGGCCGACCTGCTGTCGGAGCGCCGCACCCGCGCGGTGGCCCGTCCGCGCCAGATCGCCATGTGGCTGTGCAAACAGCACACGACCCGGTCCTATCCCGACATCGGCCGCCGCTTCGGCGGGCGCGACCACACCACGGTCCTGCACGGGGTGCGCAAGATCGAGGAGCTGATGCCGCAGGACGACCAGATCGCCCGCGACGTCGAGGCCCTGACGCGGAAGCTTCGGGGTTAGGGTCCGCAGCCTTCGCGTCTTTGGCGAAGGCCGCGGATGATCCTGGCCGGACCTAGAGGGTCAGTTCGCCCTCGTCCTCGCCGTCCCAGTAGGCGATGCGCGAGGCGTGGGCCTTGATCAGCACGAGGCCAGGCGTGTCGGCGCCCTGCGGGAACCAGCGGTCCAGCCCCTTGGTCCAGTGGGCGATGAACTGGGCCTTGTCGCGGATCAGCTCGGCCCGCGCCTCGACGGCGATGAAGATGCCGGGCTTGCCCAGCAGGCCCTTGTCGCCGGTCAGGGTCAGGCCGACGATCGGGTCGCCCATGATGTCGGCGACCATGCCGGCGTCCTCCGTGGTGAAGAACCAGCTGTCGCCGTCGTAGTCGACATCGCCGTTGTTGCTCATCGGCCGCGACGTCAGGGCGCCGGAGGCGGTGCGGGTCGTCAGCATGGTGAAGTCGATGCTGCGCATCTTCTTCGACAGCTCTTTGAGGATCAGTTTCATGGGGTCTCCTTGTGTGCCCCGACCCAACACGCGACGCCGCCGGACGATCCCGCGTCAGGTGCGCGCGGGGATCTTCAATCCGCGCGCGACCGCCGGTCGGGCGAGGCAGCGCTCGACCCAGGCGGGCACGGCCGTCAGCGACGCGTAGTCCACCAGCTCGCCCGCGTCGTAGAAGGTGACGAGGTTGTTGACCCAGCCGATCAGGGCGATGTCGGCGATGGTGAAGTCGTCGCCCACGATGAAGGCGCGGTCCTTCAGCCGGTCCTCCAGCACGCGCAGCAGGCGTTTGCTCTCGGTCACGTAGCGGTCGCGCGGGCGCTTGTCCTCGTAGTCCTTGCCGGCGAATTTATGGAAGAAGCCGAGCTGGCCGAACATCGGACCCACGGCCCCCATCTGCCAGAAGACCCACTGCAGGGTCTCATAGCGCGCGGCCGGATCGGTCGGGATCAGCTTGCCCGTCTTGTCGGCCAGATAGACGAGGATGGCGCCCGATTCCCACAGGCCCATCGGCTGTCCGCCCGGGCCGTCCGGATCGAGGATGGCCGGGATCTTGCCGTTGGGGTTCAGCGACAGATAGTCGGGCGTCCAGGTCTCGTTCTTCATGATGTCCACCAGATGGACCTCATAGGGGAGGCCGATCTCCTCCAGCATGATCGAGGCCTTCACCCCGTTGGGGGTTGGCAGGGAATAGAGCTGCAGCCGGTCGGGATGGACGGCGGGAAACTGGCGCGTGATCGGGAAGGCGGAAAGGTCTGCCATGAGACACCGTGACGGTTGCTGATAGGCCCATGTCGGTTGACAGTCGGCCCCCCGCAAGGGTGTCGCGCCCCGCCTCACGCGCCTGTGTACTCCGTCAGACATTGTCAGGTTGTCGCCCGGCGGGAAGCGGGGCTTTATCCGGGCCTCACCAACGAGGAGGCGCCCGATGGCCCACAAATTCGAAGTCTACAAGGACAAGGCCGGCGAGTTCCGCGTCCGGTTCAAATACAACTCGGAAATCATCTTCTCGACCGAGGGCTACTCGGACAAGTCGGGCGCCAAGCGCGCGATCGAGTCGATCAAGAAATACGTCGGCGACGCGGAAACCGTCGAGATCGAATAGGGCCTAGTCCGGCTCGCGCTCGCCGGTCTCCTGCGGGGGAACGGCGAGCAGCCAGCCGTCCGACAGATGCAGGTCGGGCACGGCCGCCTTCGTAAACGGTAGATACCAGGTCTGGCCGCCGGCCACCGGGGCGATCTCCAGCATGTCGTCGGCGCCGAAATTCTGCACCGCCTTGACCGTGCCCAGCACCACGCCGCCGGCGTCGCGCGCCTCCACGCCGATCAGGTCGGCCAGATAGAATTCATCCTCCTCGGGCGCCGGGAAGGCGTCGCGGGGGACGTAGAGTTTCAGATTGCGAAGGGCGTCGGCCTCTTCCTTGGTGGCGATCTCTTTCGCCCGGCCGACGACGCCGTCCTTGGTCGCGCGCGTCTGGGTCAGGGTCAGGCCGTGCGAGCCGTCGCCGCGCAGCAGCGGACCGTAGGCGGTCAGCGCCAGTGGATCCGCCGTATAGGCCGTCACCCGCACCTCGCCCTTGACCCCGAACCCGCCGGCGACATGGCCCACGAGGATGAGTTTCTGGTCGTTCGCCATCGCCGCGTCTCCGTTCATCCTCGCACCAGATAGCAGAAAGGCAGCGTTCGAACCGAACACTGCCCTTCCGTCATCCGGACCCCGACCTGCGTCAGGGCTCCAGTGAGACCCTTAGGCCTCGGTCTTTTCTTCTTCAGCAGCGCCTTCAGCCGGAGCCTCTTCGACGCTGACTTCGGCGGAGCCTTCGCCTTCAGCGGCCGGGGCCTCTTCAGCGGCGGCTTCTTCAGCAGCCGGAGCCTCTTCAACCGGCGGGGCGTTCTTGGCGGCTTCCGCGGCGGCGGCGGCCTCTTCCTTGGCCCGGACAGCGGCTTCAGCGGCTTCGATCTTCGCAGCGGCCTCGGCCTCGGCGCGATCGGCTTCACGCTGGGCGCGCTCGGCGGTGCGTTCCTGGGCTTTCTTGCCCGGAGCGCCCTTGTTCGGGTTGTTCGACTGGGTCCACTTGACCTTGCCGGTCAGGGCTTCGTCGGTGCTCTGCGAGATGAAGCGCGCGACGCGGTCGGTCGGCTGGGCGCCCTTGGCGAGCCATTCCGAGATGCGGTCGGCCTTCAGGGTGACGCGCGGCTTGTCGCCGTCCTTGGCGAGCATCGGGTTGTAGGTGCCGACGCGCTCGATGAACTTGCCGTCGCGGGGAGCGTGGGAGTCGGCAACGACGATGTAGTAGTAGGGGCGCTTCTTGGCGCCGCCGCGGGCCAGACGAATCTTCAGCATTTCAGGTCTCTTTCTGGGTCTGATTATTTCTTGGTGGGTAGACCGGGCAGGCCCGGGAGCTGTCCGCCGCCCAGTCCGGCGAGCCGGTCTTGGAGGGCTTTCATTTCGTCGGCGCTGGGCTCGGGCATCTTGCCGCCCCCCATGGCCTTCAAACGTTTGAGGTCGGGGCCGCCCATGCCGCCCATCCCGGGAGCGCCGCCGCCGCCGAGACCGCCCAGCATGGCGGCCATCTGCTGCATCTTGCGCGGGCCGCCCTTGGACATGGACTTGACCATGTCGGCCATCTGGCGGTGCTGTTTGAGCAGGCGATTGAGGTCCTGGACCTCGACCCCGGCGCCGGCGGCGATCCGCTTGCGGCGCGAGGCGTTGAGCAGGTCGGGCTTCTTGCGCTCGGCCTTGGTCATGGAGGAGATGATGGCTTCCTGACGCAGGATCATGCGGTCGTCGACGCCGCTCTCGGCCATCTGGTTCTTCATCTTGGCCACGCCGGGCAGCATGCCCATGATGCCCTGAAGACCGCCCATCCGCTTCATCTGCTGCAGCTGGGCGGCGAGGTCGTTGAGGTCGAACTGGCCCTTGGCCAGCTTGCGGGCCATGGCCTCGGCCTTGGAGGCGTCCAGGTCCTGGGACGCCTTCTCGACCAGGGCGACGATGTCCCCCTGACCCAGGATACGGCCGGCGACGCGGCGGGCGTCGAAGACCTCGAGCGCGTCGACCTTCTCGCCGGCGCCCATGTATTTGATCGGCAGGCCGGTGACGGCGCGCATCGACAGCATGGCGCCGCCGCGACCGTCGCCGTCGGCGCGGGTCAGGATCAGGCCTGTCAGGGGCAGGCGTTCGTGGAAGGCCTTGGCGGTGCGGACGGCGTCCTGACCCGTCAGGCTGTCGGCGACCAGCAGGGTCTCGACAGGCTTCGAGATATCGGCGACTTCGGCGACCTCGGCCATCAGACCCTCGTCGAGGGTGATGCGGCCGGCGGTGTCGAGGATCAGGACGTCGAAGCCCTGCAGCTTTGCGGACGTGAGGGCGCGGCGGGTGATCTGGACCGCGCTCTCGCCCGCCACGATCGGCAGGGTCACGACCTCGATCTGTTTGCCCAGCTGGGCCAGCTGTTCCATGGCGGCCGGACGACGCGTGTCCAGCGAGGCCATCATGACCTTCTTGCGATCGAACTTCGTCAGTCGCAGCGCCAGCTTGGCCGAGGACGTCGTCTTGCCCGAGCCCTGCAGGCCGGCCATCAGGATGACGGCGGGCGGCGTGGCGTTCAGGTTGAGCGGGGTCGGCTCCTCGCCGCCCAGCATCTCGACCAGGCCGTCATAGACGATCTTGACCACCTGATCGGCCGGCTTGACCGAACGGATGACCTCTTCGCCCGTGGCCTTCTCGGTGGCGAAGGCGATGAAGTCCTTGACGACGGGCAGGGCGACGTCGGCCTCCAGCAGGGCCACGCGCACTTCGCGCATCGCCTCCGCGACGTCCTTTTCGGACAGGGCGCCGCGCCCGGTGATCCGGTCGAAAACGCCTGTCAGCCGCTCGTTCAGAGCCTCGAACAATTCACTACCTCGTTAGCCCGCGGGCTGTTCAGACCGACGGTCGAACCATGCTCCATAGCGAAACGACCTCTGGCGACGATCACGTCGGCAGAGGGTTCTCGCCTGCCTCGTCCGGTCGAAACCGGGGACGTGCAGGTGGAGACGCAGGTTCAATTGCGCCGGAAGCGGCGGCTTATGAGGGAAATGAGGCGATTTGTCGAATCTCGTGGAACGACATTTCGGCGTCCGCCTCCGAAACAGCATCGCACATCCGGTTTCAGCGTTGCTCTTTGCAAGGACCGATCGGCAAACCGCTGATACGGTCACGCTTTCCAGCCTCCCCGCTGAATGAGACCGCCATGCCCGTTTCCGCCGCACCTGCCGCTGATGATCGCCTGCGCGAGGAGGTGCGGCTGCTCGGCGGGCTGCTCGGCGAGGTGATCCGCGACGAGGGCGGCAAGGATCTCTACGACCGGATCGAGGCGGTGCGGGTGGCTTCCGTCGGTTACCACCGCCACGCCGGGGCGCGCGGATCGGCCGAGCTGGAGCGGTTGCTCAATGAGCTGTCGCTGGATGATGCGGTCGGCCTGGCGCACGGGTTCGCGGTCTTCTCCCTGCTCGCCAATGTCGCCGAGGACCGGGCCGGCAAGCGCCGCGCGCGCAGCCAGACGGCCGAGGGCGCGCGTCCCGATACGCCCGAAGGGGCGCTGGCCCGACTGACGGCGGCGGGTCGGACCGTCGAGGAGGCGCGGGCCCTGTTGTCCGAGGCCTTGATCTCGCCGGTTCTGACCGCCCACCCGTCGGAGGTGCGCAGAAAGAGCGTCATCGACCGGATCGCCACCGTGTCCGATCTGCTGGACGCCTGCGATCGCGACGACCTGGCCTGCGCGCCCGAGGTCTTGATCAATGGCCTGCGCCGCCAGACGGTGATCCTGTGGGCGACACGGCTGGTGCGGACGACCGGGCTGGTGGTCCAGGACGAGATCGACACCGTGGTGTCCTTCCTCGAGCGGGTGTTCCTGAAGGTCGCGCCCGAACAACTGATCGACTGGCGTCGTCGGCTGCACGCGCCGGAGCTCAAGCCCTTCATCCGTATCGGCGCCTGGGTCGGCGGCGACCGCGACGGCAACCCCAATGTCGATGCCAACGCGCTGAGAGCGGCCTTCGCCACCCCCGCCAAGGCGGTGATGCGTCACTATCTGGAGGCGACCAACGCCCTGGGCGCGGAACTCAGCCTGTCGGGGTCGTTGGCCGAGATCAGCCCGGCGCTGAAGGCCTTGGCCGAAGGATCGGGCGACGACTCTCCGCACCGGGCTGACGAACCCTATCGCCGGGCCCTGAGCCAGATCTATGCGCGACTGTCGGCGACCCATCCGATCCTGACCGGCCAGACGGCCCCGCGCCCGGCGCCGTTCGCCGCGCCGCCCTATGCCGGCCCCGGCGAGTTCCGGGCCGATCTCGCGGTTTTGCAGGACAGCCTGGTCGCGAGCCACGGCGCGGTTTTCGCCGACGATGGACTGTCGCGCCTGATCGCCACAGTCGATGTGTTCGGATTCCACATGGCGACGCTCGATCTGCGCCAGAATTCAGACGTCCATGCGCGCGTCGTTTCCCATCTTCTGCGCGTCGCCGGGGTCTGCCCCGACTATGCGGCGCTGGACGAAGAGGCGCGCCTGGCCCTGCTGTCGGCCGAGCTGGCGACGCCGCGTCTGCTGTTCAGTCCCTATGCCGAATACGACGCCGAAGTTCTCAAGGAGCGGGCCATCCTGCAGGCCGCGGCCGAGGCGCTGGAGCGGTTCGGACCGGACGCCATCCGGACCCATATCGTGTCCAAGACCGACGCCGCCTCCGACATGCTGGAGGTCTATCTGTTGCTCAAGGAGGTCGGTCTCTATCGACCCGAGGCGCCCGGCGAATGCCCGATCCAGGCCGCCCCCCTGTTCGAGACCATCGACGACCTCAGAGCCGCCAAGCCGACGCTGGAGCGGCTGTTCAAGGAGCCGTCCGCCCTCGCCGTCGCACACGCGCGCGGCGTGCAGGAAGTGATGATCGGCTATTCAGACTCCAACAAGGACGGGTCCTACCTGACCTCGACCTGGGAACTGCACGAGGCGTCGCGGGCCCTGCTGACGGTGACCCAGGCCGCGGGTCTGCGGCTGCAGCTGTTCCACGGCCGGGGCGGCGCCGTGGGACGGGGCGGGGGCTCGAGCTTCGCCGGCGTCCTGTCCCAACCGACGGGCACGGTGGCCGGACGCATCCGCATCACCGAACAGGGCGAGGTCATCGCCAACAAATACGGCGAGCCGGATGTGGCGCGCCGCAACCTCGACGCCCTCACGGCCGGGACCCTGATCGCGTCGCTGGCGCCGCCGCCGGACGAGGCGATGACGGCCAAACACGGCAAGACCGCCTCGGCCCTGTCGATCGCCTCAATGGCGGCCTACCGCGCCTTGGTCTATGAGACGCCCGGCTTCGTCGACTATTTCCGCGCCGCCACGCCGATCAACGAGATCGCCGAGCTGAAGATCGGCTCACGCCCCACCTCGCGCACCGCCTCCACCGCCATCGAGGATCTGCGCGCCATTCCCTGGGTGCTCAGCTGGTCGCAGAGCCGGGTCATGCTGCCCGGCTGGTTCGGGTTCGGCTCTGCCATTGAGGGACAGGACATGGCCGAACTTCAGGCCATGGCGAATGAGTGGCCCTTCTTCCGGACCCTGGTCCAGAACATGGAGATGATCATGGCCAAGTCGGACATGACCATCGCCCGTCGCTACGCCTCCCTCGTGCCCAATCAGGCGCTGGCGGCGACCATCTTCGGAGCCTTGCAGACGGAGTGGGACCGGACCCGTGACGCGGTCCTTGCCATCACAGGGCAGACGGAACTGCTGGGCGGGCAGCCGGAGCTGGACCGGTTGATCCGGCTGCGGATGCCCTATGTCGAGCCGCTCAACCATGTGCAGATCGAACTGATCCGCCGGCGGCGTGCGGGGGACGACGATCCCCTGGTGCGCGAAGGCATTCTGCTGGCCATTAACGGGGTGGCGGCGGGGCTGCGGAACAGCGGATAGGCGCGAAACGATCGTGCCGTCCGTGCGCAGAGTGAACACGATTTAACGCTCGGGGCGGGATTGTCTGAAAGGATTCATCGCAGCGTCACCGTGCGCGGTCCGCCCTGTCACCGAAGGGCGTCATAGGGGCGGCGTCGTCTCCCCGCGACGTTCAGCAGGATCCCGTCATGCACAAGTTCGCCATCGCCGCCCTCTCGGCCGCCCTTCTTCTCTCCGCCGGCGCAGCCTCGGCGCAAGACTACCGCATTCCGTTCGGCGACCTGGACCTCGGTTCGCTGCAAGGCGCAGCCGCCTTCGACGCCCGCGTCAATGACGCCGCCGGCCGCGCCTGCCGCCTCGGCGCTCCGATGCCGGACCTCCAGTGCCGCGCCCGGTTCCGCGTCGAGGCGATGCGCCAGCTGCCGACCGCCCGTCGCGACGACTACGCCCGTGCGTGCGGCGGTCGTGTCCTGGCCATGGTCCCGATCGTCTACGGCTGACGGGAACGGCCGCCCTTGATGGCCGCGATTTCATCAGGCGTCGCTTTTCGGCCCGGGGTTTCACACGGCGCGGAAACAATCGGATCCCATTCAGGTCGGGTCGCCGCAAAGCGCCACGAACTCAGGAGTGCATGTGATGATCCGTTTCGCCGCCGCCACGGCCGCCATCGCCGTCGCCGTCCTTTCCGCCGGGGCCGTGTCGGCCTCCGAATACCGTGTCGCCTTCGGCGACCTCGACCTTGCGTCGAGCAAGGGTGCGGCCCGGTTTGACCTTCGGGTCGGACGCGCCGCTCGGGCCGCCTGCGCGACCGGCTCGCCGCTGGTCGACGCCCTGTGCCGGAGCGAATTCCGCGCGGAGGCGACGCGCCTCCTGCCCGATGGCCGGCGCGAGGATTACGCCCGCGCCCGCGGCGGCCGGATTGTCGTCCGGGCCCCCACCGACCAGAGCTGAGCCAACCCACCGCTGGCGGAGGCGTGCCCGAGAAAGCGCCGGCCGTTCATGGCTTTGAAGCGAATTGCCGTCACGCTGACCGCCTAACACGGCAGTCCGCATGACCGAACACACCCCCGAAACCGAGTCCGAGTCCATCGCTCTTGCGGCGCTGGAAAGCTCCGGCGCGGGCTGGTGGCGGGTGCTGGACATCGAGACAGCCTGGTGGTCGCCGACGATGTTCGACCTGTTTGGCCTGCCCCGCGACAGCAACGTCCCGACCATTGGAGACCTCTATCGGCTTTACCACCCGGACGATGCCCGGATGGCGGCGAGCGCCTTCATGAAACTGTTCCGGTCCGACGAACCGGTGACCCTGCGCTACCGCGTGGTTCATCCCTCGGGTGAGATCCGCCAGCATCTGACTTGGGGGCGCCGCCAGCCCGCCGACGCCGACGGAAATCGCTGGCTGGTCGGCATGGTCATGGACGTGACCGAGCATGTCGACGACGCCCTGTTGATCGAGGGCGAACGCGCCTTCCGATTCGTCGCCGATCACACCTCGGACATGGTCGTTCGCCACCGCATGGGGGTGGGTCTGACCTACGTTTCCCCGGCATCGCGGGCGGTGTTCGGCTATTCGCCGTCCGAGATGCTGGGCAAGGCCCCCGCCGACCTTGTGGCGCCCGAGGATGTGGTTCGCATCCGCGGCCTGCTGGCCGGACGGATCGCCCGACGCGAGGCTGTCTCGGCCGAGGGCTATGAGTATCGCGGCATTCACAAGGACGGCCACCTGGTCTGGCTGGAAGCCAATCCTCGTCTGGTGATCAACGCCGCCGGTCAGATGACCGAGATCGTCGATGTCGTCCGCGACATCTCGGCCCGCAAACAGGCTGAGGCTGAGCTGCACGCCGCCCGCCTCGAGGCCGAGGCGGCGTCGCGAGCCAAGAGCGAATTCCTGGCCAATATGAGCCACGAGCTGCGCACGCCCCTGACCAGCATCCTCGGCTTCTCCCGCCTGATCGGCGCGAGCGGTGGTCTGTCGGAGGGCGACAAGGGCTATCTCGATCTGATCCGCAGCGCGGGCGAGACCCTGCTGACCGTGGTCAACGACATTCTCGATTTCTCCAAGCTGGAGGCCGGCGCCCTGACGCTGGATCCCGAGCCCTTCTCGATCGCGGCCCTGGGCCAGGGGGCGACCGCCCTGTTGCGCGACCAGGCGGACGGCAAGGGGCTGGACCTGACCTGCGAGGTCGCCGACGACGTGCGCCTGACCGGCGACGTGACGCGTCTGCGTCAGGTGCTGCTGAACCTGCTCAGCAACGCCGTGAAATTCACTGACCGGGGCTCGGTCCGGCTGGTCCTGTCGGCGGAGGACGGCCGCGATGGATCGACCGTGCTGGTCGCCAGCGTGACCGACACCGGTTGCGGGCTGGACCCGGCCCAGATCGACCAGATGTTCGACCGCTTCACCCAGGCGGACGGGTCTGTGTCGCGCAAGTTCGGCGGCACGGGCCTGGGCCTGGCCATTTCGCGCCGGCTGATGGACATCATGGACGGGGAGATCGGGGCGTCGAGCGACGGCGCGACGGGTTCGACCTTCTGGTTCCGCGTCCCCCTGACCTTGGCCGCCGGGGAGACCGCGCCGGCCGTCGAGGCGTCAGCCGACGACATCGGACGTCCGCTGCGCGTCCTGCTGGCCGAAGACAATCCGGCCAACCGGACCCTCGTCGCGGCCCTGCTGGGCGCGATGGATGTCGCCCTCGACATGGTCGAGAACGGCGAGGAGGCGGTGCGTGCGGTCGAGGCGGCGGCCTATGACCTGATCCTGATGGACATGCAGATGCCTGTCATGGACGGACCGGCGGCGACGCGTGCGATCCGGGCGGCGGGCGACACGACCCCGATCGTCGCCCTGACCGCTAACGTCCTGCCAGAGCAGATCGAGCAATGCCGCGCGGCCGGAATGCAGGGCCATGTCGCCAAGCCCATCGACCCGCGCGCCCTGATGGCGGCTCTCTCGGATTACGCCCGTCCCGCAAAAGAAAAAGCCGCCGCAGCCTGAGCTGCGACGGCCTGATCGTTCGGGCTGATTTCTCTTACGAGACCGGGAAGCCCCGGACCCGCAGCAGGGCAGCGACGTCCGGGTCGCGGCCGCGGAACGCGCGGTAGGCGTCGCCCCGGTCGGTGGTGTTGCCCGGCGCCAGGATGATCGACTTGAAGCGTCCGCCGATCTCCGGATCGAACACGTCGCCCGAGGCCTCGAAATAGGCCCAGGTGTCGGCGTCCATCACTTCCGACCACAGGTAGCTGTAATAGCCGGCCGAGTAGGCGTCGGAGGTGAACAGGTGATTGAACTGCGGCAGGCGGTGCCGCATCACGATCTCATGCGGCATGCCCAGACGGGCCAGTGAGGCCTTCTCGAAGGCGTCGATGTCGGTCGGCGGCGTGGCCTGGGTATGCAGGTCCATGTCGACCATGGCGGACGACAGATAGCTGACGGTCGTATAGCCCTGGTTGAAGGTGGCCGAGGCCTCGACCTTGTCGACCAGCGCCTGCGGCATCGCTTCGCCGGTCTGGTAGTGTTTCATGAACCGGTCGAGGATCGGCCGGCTCAGCACCCAGTGCTCGTGCACCTGCGACGGATATTCCACGAAGTCTCGCGGGGTGTTGCCGAAGCTCGGATAGGTCACGACCGACGAGAAGTAGTGCAGGGCGTGGCCGAACTCGTGGAACAGGGTCTCGGCGTCGTCGAGCGAGATCAGAAGCGGCTCGCCCGCGCCCGGCTTCACAAAGTTATTGTTGTTGGAGGCCAGGATCGGCTTGGAACCGTCGAGCGTCGAGAACGACCGGTAGGTGGTCATCCATGCGCCCGAACGCTTGCCCGCGCGGGCGAAGTCGTCGGCGTAGTAGAGGCCGATCAGCTTGCCCGAGGCCTTGTCGGTGACCTCGTACAGGGTGACGTCTTCCTGGAAGACCGGGGCCGTCGATTGCGGCTTCTGGGTGAAGACGAAGCCGTAAAGGCGCTCGGCCATGTAGAACGAAGCGTTCCGCACGGCGCCCAGCTCGAAGTAGGGCTTCAGCTGGTTCTGATCGAGATCGTACTTCTGCTTCCGGACCTTCTCGGCGAAGTAGAGGTAGTCCCAGGGCTCGATGTCGAAGCCTGCGATCGCCTTCATGTCGGCGACCTCCTCGGCGACGCGGGCCTTGGCCGGGGCCCAGACCCGTTCCATCAGCGACATGGCCGCGGCGGGGGTCTTGGCCATCGTGTCCTGCATCCGCCATTCGGCGTGGCTGCCGTAGCCCAGCAGGGTGGCGCGCTGTTTCCGCAGGCGGACGATCTCGGCGATCGTGGCGTTGGTGTCGTTGCGGTCGCCGTTGTCGCCGCGGTTCACGAACTTCTTCCAGACCTGTTCGCGCAGGGCGCGGTCATCCGCGAAGGTCAGGAACGGATCCACGCTGGAGCGGGTGTTGACGATCACCCAGCCCTGCAGGTTCCGCGATTGAGCGGCGGCGCGGGCGGCGGCCTTGTTCGAGTCGGGCAGGCCGGCGACGCCGGATTCGTTGGCGATGACCGTCCAGGTGTTCTCGTCGGCCACGACCTTCTGGCCGAAGGCGGTGAAGGCGTTGGACAGGGCGGTGTTGATCCGGCCCAGCTCGGCCTTGCCCGCGGCGTCCAGATTGGCGCCCGAGCGAATGAAGGCGTCGCGCGACCGTTCGGCCAGACGCTTTTGCTGGGCGTTCAGCCCGTCGCGGTCAGCGTTGTCGGCGACCGTCTTGATGCGCTGGAACAGGGGCGCGTTGAAGGTGATTTCGTCGCCGGCGGCGGACAGCAGGGGCGAGACCTCGGTGTCCATGGCGTCATAGGCTTCGCCGCCGATGTTCGAGGTGGCGACGCCATACAGGTTCACCGCGCGGTCCAGAGGCTGCCCGGCCAGTTCCATCGCCACGATGGTGTTGGCGAAGGTCGGGGCCTCCGGGTTGTTGGCGATGGCGTTGATGTCGGCGCGGTTCAGCTCGATGCCTTCGATGATCGCGGCCTTCAGCTTGTCGGCGGTCATCGCGTTCCACGGCGGCACGCCTTCATACGGGCCGGTCCATGGCTGCAGCAGTTCGGCGCGCGGCGTCTGGGCGGGCAGGACGGCCCGGGCAAGGCGCGCTTCCTCTGCCACGGCGGCGGGGTCGGGGGCGTTGAAGCCGGCGAAGCCGGCTCCCGCGCTGGCGCAACCGGCGAGGGCCATCAGGCTGGCGCCGCCGATGAGAAGCTGGCGTCTGTGCATGGTTGAATCCTGTTCATCTGACTCTGTTGTGCGGCACCCTAGGCCTCAGTCGCCTGACCGTCACATGAACAGGAAGTAATCCCGTTGGACGAGGAAGCAAGGCGACGCTAGAGCACAGGCATGGCGATTGGCGTATTCGATAGCGGCGTGGGCGGTCTGACGGTCCATCGCGAACTGACCCGGCGGTTCCCCACGCGGGACTTCGTCTATCTGGCGGATCAGGCCAATGCGCCGATCGGGTCGAAGACCGGCGAGGAGATCGTCGACATCACCCGCAACGGCTGCGAGCGGCTGTTCCAGGCCGGGGCCAGCGTCATCGTCCTTGCCTGCAACACGGCCTCGGCCGTGGCTTTGCGCAGGCTGCAACAGACCTGGGTGCCCGAGGCCTCGAAGCGTCACGCGCGGCCGGTCAATGTGCTGGGCATTATCGTCCCGACCATCGAGGCGGCCACAGGCCTGCCTTGGACCTATGAGGCCGAACGGCGCGGCGACAAGGTCGAGGCCATCGACATCACCGGCGTCTTCTGCACGGCCGCCACGGCGATCAGCCGGGTCTACGAGATCGAGATCGACAAGCGGCGCGAGGACCTGGCGGTCTTCTCCGAGCCCTGCCCGGGCCTGGCCGGCCTGATCGAACTCGGCGCCCCGGCCGAGGAGCTGACGGTGGTGATCGGCGACCACGTCGACGCCCTGCGCCGCCGCATCGGCCGCCATCCGGACAAGGCGATCCTGGGCTGCACCCACTATGAGATCGTGGCCGACATCTTCGCCAGACATCTGCCGCCGGGCACGCCCCTGATCCACCAGCCGACGGCGGTGGCCGATGCGCTGGAGCGGTATTTCGAGCGGCATCCGGAGTACGATCTGGGCGAGACCGGCCGTCGCGACTTCCTTACCACCGGCAAGACCGGCCCGCAGTCGGACATGGTGAGCCAGTTCTGGGGCGCGCCGCTGAGTTTCGAAGCGGCCTGACTTGACGGATCGGGGTTCCCGGCGCCCGATGCGGGCGGGAGGACCGTCCATGATCCGTTTCGCCGCCTTGCTGGTCACGGCCTGTGTGGCCGCCGCCGCGCCTGCCTCCGCCGAAGTCGTCTCCCGGTCCGCCGACGGGTTCACCCTGCGTTTCGCCGTGGGCGTCGAGGCCGCGCCGGAGGATGTGGTCTCAGCCGTTTCCGAACTGCCGCAGTGGTGGGACCCGGCCCACACCTACACAGGCGACGCCAGTAACCTGTCGCTGGCCTTCCAGGAAGGCGGCTGCTGGTGCGAGAAACTCGCCGACGGGACCGTCTTCGAACACGCTGTGGTGACCGGGATCACAGCGGACCGGGTGACGATGAACGCGGCGCTGGGCCCCTTGCACGACAAGGCGACGAAGGCTGAGCTGACCTTCGGGTCCGGGCCGGAGAACCGGGGTCGGCTGGTCACGATCGACTTTGTGGTCGAGGGTCCGGGCCTCGGCGTCATGGCCGACGGTGTGAACATCGTGATGGACCAGGCGTTCGACCGCCTGATCCATCAGATCGAATACGGCGAACCGCCTCAGCCCTGAAGCGCGGTCTCCGAGGCCGCGATGCGGCTGGCGGCGTGGACCACCGAGGCGATCCGCAGGGCGGTCTGGACCTGGGCGGCGGGGACGCCGTGCTTGCGCAGTTCGCTCTCGTGAGCATCCATACAGGCGCCGCAGCCGTTGATGGCCGAGACGGCCGTGGACCACAGTTCGAAGTCCATCTTGTCCACGCCCGGATTGCCCAGGATGTTCATTCGCAGGCGCGCGGGGATGGTCGTGTATTCCTGGTTCTTCATCAGGTGCAGCGAGCGGTAGTAGATGTTGTTCATGCCCATGATGGCGGCCGCGGCCTTGGCGGCGGTCATGGCCTCGGGCGACAGCTTCTCGGCCGCGGCGGCCTCGATGGCCGTCACGACCGGGGCGATCCCGATGGCGTGTGCGGAGGCGAGGAAACAGCCCCATTTCTGCTGGTCTGTGAGCACGGTCTCGGAGGCGAGGGAGCCGAGGTTCAGCGAGATGTCCTTGGCGTAGGCGGGCATCAGATCGCGGAGGGTGTCGATGGACATGATTTTTCTCCTTCGGAGAGGTCGGCTACCGCTCGACGCGCGGCGTCTCGCTACTTGAGCCGAAGGGGATCACAGGGTGCTGGCACGCGTCCGCGCTCAAGCAGCGAGCGACCGCGTCGCGAGCGATAGCGCCCCAAATAAACAAAGCGAGCGGCGACGGCATCACTGCCGCCGCCCTCACATACGGCCTTAGGCCGCGAGCGTCTCGCCGCCCACGGGGCGGTTGCAGGCGCACAGTTCGTCGGTCTGCAGGGCGTCGACGACACGCAGGGTGTCGGCCGGCGCGCGACCCACGTTCAGGTTGGTGACATAGACGTGCTGGACGACGTTATGCGGGTCGACGACGAAGGTGGCGCGCAGGGCGACGCCTTCTTCCTCGTTCAGGATGCCCAGCTGACGGGCGAACTTGCCGCCGTTGTCGGCGAACTGCCAGATCGGCAGCTTCGACAGATCGGCGTGGTCGCGGCGCCAGGCCAGTTTGACGAACTCGTTGTCGGTCGAGCCGCCCAGGACAACCGTGTCACGGTCTTCGAAGTCGCGGGCCAGCGAGGCGAACTCGGCAATCTCGGTCGGGCAGACGAAGGTGAAGTCCTTCGGATAGAAGAAGATGACCTTCCACTTGCCTTCGAAGGACTCGTTGGTGACGGCCTCGAAGGCCGAGACGCCGTTTTCTTCGTGGGAGTTGAAGCCCGGCTTCACGCCGATGACTTTGAATTCAGGCAGTTTTTCGCCGACGCCGAGCATGGGGTATCCCTTCCGGAGATGAATAGAATGTCGTTGTGCGCGGTCGCCGGGGAGGGCCGACCGCAGGTGCGAAATGGCGGTTGCGCCGCACAAAGTCAACCGATAGAACGCCTTCTGACCATAGATAATATCTATGAATTCGAGAGAGGCCGCCTATGCTCCCGACCCTTCGCCAGCTCCAGTATCTGAAGCTTCTGTCCGAGCACGGGTCATTCAGCCGCGCTGCGGAAGCGGCCCACGTCAGCCAGCCCGCATTGTCGTCGGGCGTGCAGGAGCTGGAGCGGGTCCTGGGCGCGCCGGTGGTCGAGCGCACGCGAGGAAACGTCCAGCTGACGGCCGTCGGGGCCGAGGCCTGTCGTCGGGCCGAGGACGTGCTGGCGCGAACGGAGGACCTCGTCGAGGCGGCGAAGAATGCCGGTCGCCCGCTTTCAGGGCGGCTGCGGCTGGGCGTTATCCCGACCGTGGCGCCGTTCCTGTTGCCGGCGACCCTGCCCGGACTGAAGGCGGCCTACCCGGCGCTGCGCCTGTTCATCCGCGAGGACCTGACGCCACGCCTCATCGCGGGGCTGAAAGCGGGTCAGCTGGACTGCGCCGTCATCGCCCTGCCGTATGAGGCTGCGGGGATCGAACACGCGCGCATCGGCGACGATGAAATCCTGGCTGTGGCGCCCGTCGGGCATGTGCTGGCCGCCCCTGGCGACATCCAGCCGGGGGCGCTGAAGGCCGAGGATCTGATCCTGCTGGAGGACGGCCACTGTCTGCGTGACCAGGCCCTGGCTGGCATCGACATGGAGGCCCCGCGCGGCGAGGACGTCTTTGCCGCTACGTCGCTGCACACCCTGGTGCAGATGGTCTCGTCGGGGCTGGGGGTGTCGTTCCTGCCGGCCATGGCCGTGCGCGCGGGACTGGCCGACGACAAGGGCGTCGTCATCCGGCATTTCGCCGCCGAGGCCCCGCGCCGCGAGATCGTGGTCGCATGGCGCTCGGGCTCCAGTCGGGCCGCCGAGGCGCGACTGCTGGCCGAGGCCATGCGGCTGGACTGAGCGCAAAGAAAAAGGGCCGGCGCTTTCGCGACCGGCCCTTCGTTCAGTGTGACGGGAAGGATCAGCCCGCCAGGTTGCGCAGCACGTAGGGCATCACGCCGCCGGCCTTGAAGTAGTCGAGCTCGGTCTGGTTATCGATGCGGCAGCGGACCGGGAAGCGGGCCATCTTGCCGTCCGACGGGCGGAACAGCTCGACCCACAGGTCCTGACGCGGACGCAGCTTGCCGACGTTGACGTCCGACAGGCCGCGGATGGTGACGATCTCCTCGCCGGTCAGGCCCAGCTTGGACCAGCCGTCCGCCTTGAACTGCAGCGGCACGACGCCCATTCCGACCAGGTTGGAACGGTGGATACGCTCGTAGCTCTCGGCGATGACGGCGCGGACGCCCAGCAGGCGCGTGCCCTTGGCCGCCCAGTCGCGCGACGAGCCGGTGCCGTATTCCTTGCCGGCGAAGACGACCAGCGGACGACCCTCCGACTGGTAGCGCATGGCGGCGTCATAGATCGACATCGTGTCCTGCGACGGGAAGTGCTTCGTCACCCCGCCCTCGATGTCCGGCGTGATCTTGTTGCGGATGCGGATGTTGGCGAAGGTGCCGCGCATCATGACTTCGTGGTGGCCGCGGCGCGCGCCGTAGGAGTTGAACTCCGCGGATTCGACGCCGCGGTTGATCAGGTACTGGCCTGCGGGGGATGTTTGCTTGATCGAACCGGCCGGGGAGATGTGGTCGGTGGTGATCGAGTCGCCGAAGATGGCCAGGACGCGGCCCTCGACGATGTCGGTGACCGGGGTCGGCTCCATCGACAGACCCTCGAAGTAGGGCGGGTTGGCGACGTAGGTGGAGGCGGCGTCCCAGTCATAGGTCTGGCCGCCTTCGACCGAGATGCCCTGCCAGTGCTCGTCGCCCTTGAAGACGTCGGCATAGCGTTTGGCGAACATGGCCGGGGTGACCGACTTCTTCTGGATCGCAGCGATCTCGGCGGAGGTCGGCCAGACGTCCTTCAGGAAGACGTCCTTGCCCTTCTTGTCCTGTCCCAGGGGCTGGGTCGTGATGTCGATCCGCATCGAGCCGGCCAAGGCGTAGGCCACGACCAGCGGCGGCGAGGCCAGGTAGTTGGCCTGGACGTCCGGGTTCACGCGGCCTTCGAAGTTGCGGTTGCCCGACAGGACGGAGGTGGCGACGATGGCGTTGTCGTTGATCGTCTGCGAGATCGCCGGGTCCAGCGGGCCCGAGTTGCCGATGCAGGTGGTGCAGCCGTAGCCGACCAGGTTGAAGCCCAGGGCGTCCAGTTCCTTCTGCAGGCCGGCGGCCGTCAGATAGTCGGTGACGACCTGCGAGCCGGGGGCCAGCGAGGTCTTGACCCAGGGCTTGGTCTTCAGACCCAGTTTGTTGGCCTTCTGGGCCACCAGACCGGCGGCGATCAGGACCGACGGGTTGGAGGTGTTGGTGCACGAGGTGATGGCGGCGATGACGACATCGCCGTCGCCCAGGTCAAACTTCTCACCGGCGACGGGGAAGCGCGGCGCGTCGGTCGGGCGGTTGAAGACGTCGCCGAGCGCGGTTTCGAATGCCGGGGCGGCGATGGTCAGTTCGACCTTGTCCTGCGGACGCTTCGGGCCGGCCAGGGACGGCACGACCGTCGAGATGTCCAGTTCCAGAACGTCGGAGAAGATCGGGTCTTCCGAGGTTTCGTCGATCCACAGGCCCTGGGCCTTGGCATAGGCCTCGACGAGGGCGACGCGCGCCTTGTCGCGGCCCGTTGCGGTCAGATAGCCGATGGTGGCGGCCGAGACCGGGAAGAATCCGCAGGTGGCGCCGTATTCCGGGGCCATGTTGGCGATGGTGGCCTGGTCCTCGATCGTCATGTTCGGCAGGGCGTCGCCGAAGAACTCGACGAACTTGCCGACCACGCCCTTCTTGCGCAGCATCTGGGTGACGGTCAGCACCAGGTCGGTGGCCGTCGTGCCTTCCGGCATGGCGCCGGTCAGCTTGAAGCCGATGACCTCCGGGATCAGCATCGGGATCGGCTGGCCCAGCATGGCCGCTTCGGCCTCGATGCCGCCGACGCCCCAGCCCAGGACGGCCAGGCCGTTGATCATGGTGGTGTGGCTGTCCGTGCCGACCACGGTGTCCGGATAGGCGACGGTCGCCTTGCCCTCGGCCACGGTCCAGACGGTCTGGGCCAGGTTTTCCAGGTTCACCTGGTGGCAGATGCCGGTCCCGGGGGGGACGACGCGGAAGTTGTTGAAGGCCGAGGAACCCCAGCGCAGGAATTTGTAGCGCTCGATGTTGCGCTCGTACTCACGCTCGACGTTCTGGCCGAAGGCTTTTGCCGTGCCGAAATTGTCGACCATGACCGAGTGGTCGATGACCAGGTCGACGGGGACCAGCGGGTTGATCTTGGCGGCGTCGGCGCCGAGCGCTGCCATCGCATCGCGCATGGCGGCCAGGTCGACCACGGCGGGAACGCCGGTGAAGTCCTGCATCAGGACGCGGGCCGGACGGAAGGCGATCTCGTGCTCGACCGAGCCCTTGTTCTCGATCCAGGCGGCGACGGCCTTCAGATCGGCCTCGGTGACGGAGACGCCGTCTTCGTTGCGCAGAAGGTTCTCCAGCAGAACCTTCATCGAGCGCGGCAGACGGTCGATCCCGGCGAGACCGGCTTCCTGCGCGGCCGGAAGGCTGTAATAGGCGTATTTCTTGCGCCCGACGGAGAGATCGCGACGGGTGGAAAGGCTGTCGACTGACGGCATGGGAGAGGTCCTCTGGTCAAAGCCGCCCGGACATCCGGTTGCGCCGTCTCGCGGTCTACGCAGGGGCTCACAGGTCCCTTGCGCGCGCGGCGACAGCCTGCTGCGGCGACCGCGCATATAGCCGTGGTTCGGGGGTGCGTCCATGTATCCACGTCCTCTGTGGGGACATTGAGAACTGGTCGCAAGATGATCGGCCTGCGGACGTGATTTCCACCCTGTCTGTCACCGGCCTCAGCCTCACCCGGGGCGAACGCACGCTCTTCAGCGCCCTGTCGTTTGCGGCGGCGTCGGGGGAGGCTGTGGCCCTGACCGGGGCGAACGGCGCGGGCAAGACCTCGCTGCTGCGCGCCGTGGCCGGATTCATCCGTCCGGAGGCCGGGGAGATCGCCTTCCGCGACGCCGACGACGAGGCGATCGAGGCTGATCTGGCCCGCGCCCGCGAGATGCATCTGCTGGGCCACCTCGACGGGCTGAAAGGGCAGCGGACGGCGCAGGACGAGCTGACGTTCCAGTCCCGATGGCTCGGACACAGCCATCACGGCATTGAGGAATCGATCGAGGTTCTGGGTCTGAGGCCGCTGCTCGACCTGGAGGTGCGCAAACTGTCGGCGGGTCAGAGACGTCGGCTCGCCTTGGCCCGACTGATCGGATCGCCGCGCGCTCTCTGGTTGCTCGATGAACCCTTGAGCCCGCTGGATGCGAAATGGCGCGAGGCGGTCGGGGAGATGATGGCGCGGCATCTGGCGGGCGGCGGACTGATCCTGGCGGCGGTGCACGATCCCCTGCCGATTCCGACCCGGCCGCTGGATCTGGGAGCGGGCCGATGAGCCGGGCCATCTTCCTGTCGACACTGGCGGACACGCTGTTGGCCCTTCGTCCAGTCGGACACATCCTGCGTGTCGCCATCGACGGCCCTCTGGCGTCCGGCAAGACCACCCTGGCTGACGAACTGGCGGCGACAATGGCCTCCGCCGTCCCCGTTATCCGAGCCGGCCTGGACGGCTTTCACCGACCACGCGCCGAACGTTACGCACGGGGAAGGACATCGCCTCTCGGCTACTACGAGGACGCTCGCGACTACGGGGCGATCCGACGCGAGCTTCTGGACCCGTTGGGGCCGGGCGGGTCTTGCCGCTATCGGACGACCATCTTCGATCTCGCCGCCGATCTGCCGCTTGATCCGCCGCTCGCGATCGCCGCGCGCGATGCCGTCCTGATCGTCGAGGGAACCTTCCTGCAACGCCAGGAGTTCGACGGCGCCTGGGACGCGGTCGTTTTCCTGGACATTGATCCAGACACCAGCCTGGCGCGCGGAATGGCGCGGGACGCGGCCGCTCTGGGCGGCTCCGAGGCGGCCCAGGCCCTGTATAGCCAGCGGTACCTGCCCGCCTGGAAAATCTATGTCGACAGCCGCGAGCCGCGTGCACGCGCAGACATCGTCGTCGACCACCACGATTTAGACCATCCGGTGATGTTGCAAGGCGCTTCCTCATGAGCCGCGCCGCGTCCGTTTTATTCCGGCGCGAGCTGGCCCTTGCCTGGGGCGGGGGCGGCGGGCCGCTGCTGGCCTGCGGCTTCTTCGCCTGTCTGACGACGGTCGTGCCACTGGCGGCGGGGGGCGATCCGAACGTGCTCAAACCCGTGGCGGCGGGGATCGCCTGGCTGGCCCTGGCCCTGTCCAGCCTGCTGTCGCTGGAGCGGCTGTTCGAGCGGGATCTGGAGGACGGGGCGCTGGATCTGCTGGCTACCGGGCCGCTGCCGCTGGAGGCCGTGTTCGCGATCAAGGCGATCAGCCAGTGGATCGCGACGGGACTGCCGCTGGCCCTGACCGCGCCGGTGGCGGCCCTGGCGCTCGGTCAGTCGATCGAACTCGCGCCGCTGACGGCGCTGTCGGCCTTGATCGGAGGTCTGGGGTTCGCCTTCACCGGCGCTCTGGGCGCGGCCCTGGCCCTGGGGGCGAAGCGGGGCGGACTGCTGATCGCGGTGGTGGTGCTGCCGCTGTTCATTCCGCCCGTGGTGTTCGGATCGGGCGCGCTGGACCGGGCGGCGGCGGGACTGAGCCCGCTCCCGGCGCTGGCGCTGCTGACGGCCTATGTACTGTTCGCGGCCGTCATCGCCCCGCCGGCGGGCGCCGCGGCGATCCGCAGCGCCCAGGGGTAGTCAAAGACCTCTAGCGGACCGAGGCGTAGGTGGTCAGCGTCTGCTGCAGACGGCCGTGCTCGCGCGCGTTCATGCACCGCGGGGCGGACCAGGTTTCGCCGGTGGCGCGGGCCTGAAGCGCCTGTTCGGCGGTCACGAAGGTCGGCGGCGCGCCGTGCTCGCGGCGGAAGGCGCTGCGGGTGGCGGCGTCATTGGCGCACATCATCACCACGCGCTGGGCGCCGGCGGGCGCCTCGGTCGGCAGCCGGGTCTGGTGAGCCAGGGCGGGTGCGGCGACGGACGCTGCGAGCGTCGCGACGGCGGCGATGGTGGTGAAACGGTTCATGGCGGGCTCCTCCTCAAGACCCGAAAGATGTCTGGGTTCGGAACAATAATGCGCGCAATCGAGCCTCTGTAAAGAAAATAAGACAACTCTGCTGCAAACGGATGAAATTGACGATGGCTCGCAATCACGGACAAGGGGTTTTGGCGCCTTTCACGCGTCTGGCGCGTTGTGATCCTCCGTGAAGCGCCTTCTCCCCAACTCCCTGAATTTGCCATCGAACTGGCAGGACGTGCGAACCCGCGCCCTCGTCCCGGCGGGCGTGAAGGTGCGGGAATGGCGTGACTGGGTCGTCGACAACGATCCGGTCTACGGTTCCTTCCGCCGCCCCGGCCGGACGGAAAAGATCGCGGCCTCTGTCACCCTGCTTCTGATTCTGGCGGTGGCCGTCTTCGTGTTGCTGTTCGACTGGAACTGGCTGAGGGGGCCGGTAGGTCGCTGGGCCTCTGTGAAATACGACCGCGAGATCGCGCTGCAGGGCGACCTCGATGTGAACCTGTTCAGCTGGACGCCATCGGTCATCGTCAATGACCTGAAGTTTGGCGGGCCCGACTGGGCGCGTGAGGCAGACACCGCCAATGTCGAGCGGATCGAGGCCCGGTTCCGGCTGAGGAAGCTGTTTGCGGGCCAGATAGAAATGCCTCTGTTGGCCATCACGCGCCCGAACGTCGTGCTGATCTCCACCGAGGACGGGCGCCAGAGTTGGGAACTGGAACCGGACAAGCCGGACACCGGCGAGGGCATGAAGCTGCCGCTGATCAATCAGCTGATCATTCAGGATGGACGGATCTCGCTGGACGCGAGGGACCGCGACATCACTCTGGAAGCCGCGATTTCGGCACGGGAGGCGGCCAGCGAGGCCGACGGCGCCTCGGGCTTCACCCTGACCGGCGAGGGTTCGGTCAACGGCTCACCCCTGACCCTGAAGATCGAGGGCGGCGCTTTCGTCAACATCCGGCGGAACCGGCCCTATCATTTCGAGGCGACCCTGGCCGGCGCGCGGTCGAGGCTCATAGCGGACGGCGCGATCACCCGTCCGTTCGATCTGGGCCAATTCACGTCGACGCTCACCCTGCAGGGTCAGGACCTCAACGACCTTTATCTGCTGACGGGCGTGACCCTGCCCAACACACCGCCCTATCGCCTGTCGGGCGCCCTGACCCGCAACGATGCGGTCTGGACATTCAACGACTTCACCGGCCGCGTCGGCGCATCCGACCTGTCGGGCGACATGACGGTCGATGCCGGCGAGCGTCTGCGCGTGGAGGCGGCCCTGTCATCCCGTTTGCTCGACATCGACGACCTGATGGCGATCCTGGGCGCCGACACGCGCACGAACGTCGCGGGTACAAACACGACGGTCGTCGCGTCCGGGTCCGGGCCGGGCATGCTGTTGCCGGACGGGACCCTGCAGGTCAATCGACTGCGGACGATGGACGGGACGCTGACCTATCGCGCCGCCAGCGTGAAGGCGAACGATCTGGACATCCGTCGCGTCAATCTGGGCGCTGTGCTGGAAGGCGGGATCCTCGATCTCGACCCGGTCGCGTTTGACTTCAATCGCGGCGAATTGAATGGCACGGCGAGGATCAATGCGACGCGCGACATGCCCTATAGCGCCGTAGACTTCCGCCTCGCGGGCTATCCACTGGAGTCGATCATTCCGGCGACAGGCGGCGTCGCACCGGTCACCGGTCGAGCCTTGGGTCGCGCACGTCTGGAGGGGCCGGGAAACTCCATTCATCGTTTCGCCGCCGGCTCGAAGGGTTCGATCAGCCTGGTCGTGCCGCAGGGCGAGATGCGGGCCGCCTTCGCCGAACTGTTGGGGGTCAACGCCAGCGCAGGACTGCTGAAACTGTTCAGCGGCGACCAGTCGCGCAGCACGATCCGCTGCGGCGTCGCCGACTTCGAGGTGACCAACGGCGTCGCCCGCACAAAGACCTTCGTCGTCGATACGGACGTCGTGCTGGCGCACGGGAGCGGAACGATCAACCTCGGAACCGAGACCCTGGATCTCAAGATCGACGGCGAGTCCAAGAAGCCGCGCCTGTTGCGTCTCTGGACCCCGATCAGGGTCCGCGGCCACCTGTCGGCCCCGAGCGTGAGCGCCGATGTAGGCCAGTTGGTGGCCCAGGCAGGGCTGACCGGGCTGCTGGCCGCCGTCGTCGCGCCGGTCGCAGCCCTGTTCGCCTTCGTCGATCCCGGTCTGGCCCAGGACGCCAACTGCGGCTCGCTGATCGCCAATGCGAGGTGAGGCCGGACGGCGTGTGCCTGCGTATCTGACATCACACCGTCAGTGAGAGAGCCGACCCGATGACCAGAAGAGGCCTGTTCGCCCCCGCGCTCGGCGCCGTGGTCGCGTCGCTCGCCGCCGCCTGCAGCCCGTTGGGCATGCTGAACGCCGTGGCTCCGCGCGATCGGGGCGTGAGGCGCGTGGCGCGCGATCTGGAATACGGCGTTGATTCGCGCCAGAAGTTCGACATCTATGCGCCCGGCGCCGCCAATGCTGCCTCGCCCCTGCCGGTGCTGGTCTTCTTCTACGGCGGCGGCTGGGATTCGGGATCGAAGGACCTTTACGGCTGGGCGGCCCAGGCCCTGGCGGCTCAGGGCTTCGTCGTCGCTGTCGCTGACTATCGGCTCGTGCCCCAGGTTCTGTTCCCGGTCTTCGTCGAAGACGCGGCCGCCGCTGTCGCTCGGGTGTCCGAGGTCGCAGCGCTCTACGGCGGCGACCCGGGACGTCTGGGCGTGATCGGCCATTCGGCGGGCGCACATCTGGCCATGATGATTACGCTGGACCGGCGCTACATGGCCGCCGTCGGTCAGCCCGATCTTATCAGGGCGGCGGCAGGGCTGGCCGGGCCCTATGACTTCCTGCCGTTCGACGTGGCGTCCTCGATCAACGCCTTCGGCCAGGCGCCGGACCCTCTTCAGACCCAGCCTCTGCATTTCGCCCGCGCCGACGCCCCTCCTCTGTGGCTGGGGCACGGGACGGCCGACGTCATCGTCCACGACGAGGACACCATCCTGCTGGAGGCGCGGATGCGCGAACTGGGCGGGCGTTGCGAGGCGAAACTCTATCCGGGCCTGAGCCATGAGGATCTGATCGCGACCTTCTCGCCCCTGTTCCGCAAGAAGGCGCCGGTGCTGGCCGATGTGTCTGACTTTTTCCATCGAATGCTGGGCGGGCAGTAGCCAGACCGTGCGGGACGCGGCATCGTCGAGCCACGCTTCCGGAGGGCTCCATGCGTTTTCTCGCCACGGTCATCGCCGCCTGTCTTTTCGGTACGCCGGTCCTGGCCCAGGACGCGGTGAACTCCGCCTATGAGGCGGCCCTGGCCGAGACGCCGACGCCGGCCTTGCTGCGCATGTCCCAGGAAGACTGGACGAAGTGGTGGACGGAGTATCCCGATGAGCGGGCCGACATGGAGCAGTCGCGGCTGGAGGAGCTGCGGGCGATACTGGCGCGTGATCGCTCGATACGGGCAGACCGTCTGCCGATCGCCAACCTCGCCACGGTGTGCGTGAAGACCGGACTCAAGAACTGCGACATCGAGAACAGCGGGTCGCTGACGCTGGCTGAGGGATCGATGATCTGGTTCCAGCAGCAGACGGGCCATACCGACGAGGACGGGACCAGCACGGCCATGGTTGTGCTAACGGCGGAGGGCGATCGGTTGAAACCCGTCTTCTGGCTGGCGGGGCAGATCGGGGTGATGCCGCTCGAGACCTACCGCGATACGGACGGCGAGCGCGAAGGCCCGACCTATGTGGTCGTGCCGGCCTATGGTCAGGGGACGAGCAACCAGTGGGTGGGCTCGATGTTCCGCTGGAACGGGGCGAACGCAGCGCCGACAGAGATAGACGCCCAGAGCTGGCTGATCGCTTTGCACGAGGCCTTGCCTGAGGGTCTCGGCGTCTGGAAGGGACCGCAGTTCCACTGGGCCTGGCTGTCTGCGGAATCGCCACTGTGGCAGGATAGCGACGCCAACTGCTGCGCCACGGGCGGTGAGGTCTATGTCGGGATGAAGATCGAAGGCGACGCCCTCGTATCCGACAATGTCACCGTCGATGACGCGATCCTGAACGTCGCGATGACCGTCGAGCCGGAGGTTCTGAACTGGGTGTCCCGCCGCGAGCATTGCGAGCACTGGCAAGGCGAGGAGCCCTACGACGACGCGCGGCGGGCCGAGATCACGGCCAATGTCGAGCGGCTGAAGTGCGCTGCTCTGGATGCCGAGGAAGCCAGCTTGCGGACGGCTTACGCCGAGAACACCGCGACCTTGTCGCTGTTGAACCGGGCCAAGGCCGATTAGGGGCGCGGCCGGTCGGGCCGCGCCGCCGCGCCCGTAACGGTTCGAAAGGCGTGTTGAAGCGTCACAGTCTCGCCAGCGCCATGATCCTCGGCTAGAGGAGGTCATGACAGAACAGAAAAACGGGGCGCTTTCGGCGCCCGAGGCGCTGGATCGCCTCGAACACCTCTACACCCAGTCCGTCGCCGCGCTGCGGGACGCCGTCCGGACCTTCCTCGCCACCGGCGAGCGGGCGGACCCCGAGGCCCGGGCCAACGGGCTGTTTTCCTACCCCTCGCTGAAGGTCAGCTGGTTCGGCGATCGGCCGACCAACCTGCCGATCCGGTCCTATGCCCGGATGTCGCGCCAGGGCGTCTACTCGACCACCGTCACCCGACCGGACCTGTATCGTCCCTATCTGATGGAGCAGCTGACCCTGCTGCAGCAGGACTATGACGTGACGTTCGAGGTCGGCCCGTCGGAGCAGGAGATTCCCTTCCCCTATGTGCTCGACGGATCGGACGTGGTGCTGAACCCGTCGCAGACGGCGGCCATCGCGCGATACTTCCCGACGACGGACCTGGCCCATATCGGCGACGAGATCTCCGACGGCCTGTTCGATCTGGACGAGGACTTCCCCCTGTCGCAGTTCGACGGGCTCAGAACGGACTTCTCGCTGGCGCGGCTCAGGCACTACACCGGCACGCCGGTGGAGCATGTCCAGTCCTATGTGCTGTTCACCAACTACAACCGCTACGTCGACGACTTCGTGCGTTGGGCCTGCGAGCAGCTGAAGGACCCCAACAGCGCCTATGAGACCCTGTCGTGCGCCGGCGGCGTGGTGATCACGCGCGAGACGGCGGACGCCGATGCGGTGATGGACGCGGCCTGGAAAAAGCACCAGATGCCCGCCTATCACCTGACCGCGCCGGGCCACAACGGCATCACCCTGGTCAACATCGGGGTGGGACCGTCGAACGCCAAGACGATCTGCGACCACCTGGCCGTCACCCGGCCGCACGCCTGGATGATGATCGGCCACTGCGGCGGCCTGCGTCCGTCCCAGACGATCGGCGACTACGTCCTGGCCCACGCCTATCTGCGCGACGACCATGTGCTGGACGCGGTCCTGCCGCCGGACATCCCGATCCCCTCGATCGCCGAGGTCCAGCGCGCCCTCTATGACGCCGCCAAGCTTGTTTCCGGCGCGCCGGGCGAGGAGGTCAAACGCCGCCTGCGCACCGGCACGGTGGTGACCACCGACGACCGGAACTGGGAGCTGCGCTATTCCAAGTCGGCGCTGCGCTTCAACCAGTCGCGGGCCGTGGCCATCGACATGGAGAGCGCCACCATCGCGGCCCAGGGCTATCGCTTCCGCGTGCCCTACGGGACCCTGCTGTGCGTCTCCGACAAGCCGCTGCATGGCGAGATCAAGCTCCCCGGCCAGGCGAACCGCTTCTATGAAGGCTCGATCTCCGAGCATCTGCAGATCGGGATCCAGGCCATCGACCTGCTGCGCAAGGAAGGGGCGAGCCTTCACTCGCGCAAGCTGCGCGCCTTCGACGAGCCGCCGTTCCGGTGATTGGTCCGGCTCGTCCGGACGAAAAACACCCTGACGAAACGGACGAAACGGACGAAATCTCCTTTCCTCGGCGACAGGCGAAAGCCCGGCTCGCGAGCATTATGGCCCGGCTGAACGGGGCGCCTGGTAAAAGGCGCATCGTTAGAGCCGGGCTTTGAATTCAAAGGCGGATTCGGGGGATGTGTTGATGGGTATGGAGCAGAAAACCCTCTCCCGCCGGGAGAGGGCTATGGTTTCCGGAACAGGTAGAGGCCGAAGCTGAGCCAGGGTCGGCCGAAGTCGAAGGTGGCCTTGGTCAGGTCGGCGCGTTGGCGGATCGACGGGGCGGACGGGTCGTTGGGGTTGGCGTCCAGCCAGTCCCGGACCCGCGCGTCAGCGCCGTCGAAGAAGGCGTCCCAATCGGCGTCCGGTGCGATTTCGGCCGAGATGACGACCAGCCCGGCGCTTTGCGCCGCCGCAAGCCAGCCTTCGTGGGTCGCATAGTCGCCCGCAGCGCCGATCACCTGACGCAAGGGTTCCGGCGGTTCGCCCTTCCACGTCAGGTCGCCCCATAGAAGCCAGCCGGGCGAGGTCAGCCGGTCGGCCAGTCGGGCGAAGATTCCGGTCGCCGACCGGATGCCCGGGCCCGCCGGTTCGGTCGAGCCGAGGGCGACGATCAGGTCGGCCGGAGCGAGGCGGTCGAGCGCTGTGGCTGACCCTTCCGCGACCACCGTGACCTTGTCGGCGACGCCTGCGGCCCCCGCCCGGTCGCGGATCATGTCCGCCATGTCGGGATAGCGTTCGATCGCCTGCATTCGCAGGCCGAATGCGCGCGCGAGGGCGATCGAGACCCCGCCCGCCCCGGCGCCGATGTCCAGAGCCACCGACCCTTCAGCGAGGCCGGTCCGGGCGACGAGGGCCAGGACGGCGTCGAGCATCACGGGGTTGGCGACCTCGAATCCGGCATAGGCGATGCTGTGGTAGGTCGGGGTCATCCGCCGGTTCTAGCCGAGGCGATGCCGGTGCGCATCCGGCAGACAAAAAGAACTTTACATCACAAAGTAGATATGGGATCAGGGCTCATCAACCACGGACAAACCGCGATGACCGCCACGACCTTCGAGCCCGTTTCACTCGTTTCCGGCCAGCCGACGCTCGCCGTCGCGGCCGGACGCAACCTGATCGCCGCTGGCGCGATCTTCGGCGCCGCCAATCTGTTCCAGTGGGGCGTGATGACCGGGAGCCTGCACCTGCACCCGGCGATGCTGTCCCTCAGCTGGCCGGTAGCGGTCGCCGCCTTCATCATCACTGTGCGACGGCTGCGCAGCGCGGGCGGAGAACCGGCAAGGCGGGCCGCGTCCTGGTCGCGCTGGGCGATCCTGTTCCAGATCGCGGCGGCGGTATCGCTCGCCGTCGTCTCCGGCCTCACCCGGAACTGGGCCCTCATGATGTGGATGTCCCCGGTCGGTCTCGCCTTCTACGGCGTCGCGTGGACCGTAGCAGCGTTCCGCGGCGGGCCGGGCTGGATGGTCGCCGTCGCCGCCGGCTCTCTTTGCGGAGCGATGGGAGTCGCCGCGCTTGTCGGTACGCCGACCCAGTATCTGGCCTATGCCTACGGCCTGGTTTGCGCCGCCCTCATTCCGGGTCTGGTGCTGGCCTCCGGCCGCGCCCGCTGACACAGAACACGAGCTGGAGAGACCCGTCATGACCGATCCGCACAACGACACCGCCGACATCGCCTGGCTGCGCAGTCTCGCCGAAGAAGGCGCGAAGACACCGCCTCATGGCGGGTCCATCCTGTGCGCGGCCGGACTGATCTGGGGCACGGCCAGCGTCGCGCACTGGCTCATCATCACGGGCCTGCTCCCGGTCGATCCGGCGGGCTACGGATTGGTCTGGGGCGTCGCTCTCCTCGTCTTCTTCGCCACGCTCTTCGTGCTGACCCGTCGGCTGAAGGCCCAGGGCGGAGTGGAGACCGCCGCCAATCGCGCCTTCGGCAGCGTCTGGTCGGCCTTGGGATGGGGCATTTTTTCGCTGTTCACGTCCCTGATGTTGCTCGACGTCAGCCAGACGGGCGAGGTGAATATGGCGGAATGGTCGCTGGCCATTCCCTCGATCATCATTGCTTTCTACGGCATGGGCTGGGCCGTCTCCGCGACCATGCTGCGCCAGCGCATGCTCTGGGTCCTCGCGATAGCGTCGTTCATCGCGGCCCCCTTGCTGGCACTGCTCGCGGGCTCGACGGCCCAATATCTGGCCTATGCCGCGGCCCTCTATCTGCTGATGGCCCTGCCCGGCTTCCTGCTGATGCGCGCCGCGAACCGGGGCTGAGAATGGCGGACGATTTCGACATCGGCCGGATCGACGACGTCATCCACGGGCGGGTCCGGCTCGGCATCATGGCTGCCCTGTCCGGAGTAGAGAGCGCCGACTTCGGCACCCTGAAAGCGCGACTCCAGACCACCGACGGCAATCTGTCGGTCCATCTGAGGAAGCTGGAGGAGGCCGGGTTCGTGGCCGTGACCAAACGGTTCGTGGGTCGAAAGCCCCTGACCGAGGCCTCGATGACCGAGACGGGCAGGAAGGCGTTCCTCGCCTATCTGGACGCCATGGCCGGGCTGGTCGGGCCGCGCTGAAACCCCCTATAGGGAGGCCATGACCTCCCGCATCCACGCCTTCGACGCGCTCGACAATTTCCGCGACTACGGCGGTTACGACACCGCCGCGGGCCGGGCGCTGAAGACCGGACGGTTGTTCCGCTCGGCGCATCAGGCCTCGGTCTCGGAGGCCGATCTCGAAAGGCTGGCGGCGCTGGATCTGGGCGTCGTCGTCGATCTGAGACGGCCCGTCGAGCGTCGTCGACAGCCGTCGAAGCGGGCCGGCAACTTCACCGGTCAGGTGTTCGAGAGCGATCTGGATGAGCGGGGCGAGGCGCCGCACATCACCTTTCTCAAGACCGCCGACCTGACCCCGGATTCGGGGCGTCGGTTCATGACGGCGACCTATCGCGAACTGCCCTTCGCCCCGGCCCACATCGATCTGTTCAGCCGCTATTTCCATGCGCTGGGCGAGACCGACCGGCCGGTGCTGATCCATTGCGCCGCGGGCAAGGACCGGACAGGCATGCTGGCGGCCCTGACGCATCATCTGCTGGGCGTCGGTCACGACGACCTGATGGAGGACTACCTCCTGACCAATACGGCGGTCGATCTGGTCGGCCGCGCGCCGGCCATCGCCGAACAGCTGAAGGGGTTCACGGGACGCGACGCCTCGCACGACGCGGTGGTCGCCTTCATGGGGGTCGAGCCCGCCTATCTGGACGCCGCCATCGACGCCATCACCGAGCGGTACGGTTCCATCGACGGCTATCTGGAACAGGGGCTGGGCGTCGATGCGGCCCTGCGCGACCGGATCGCGGAACGGCTCGCGGCCTGACCATGACCGTCCGCGTCGTCAGGACTCTGGACTGGGTCGAGCCCCTCGCCGTCGCGGCCGGGCTGGCGCATCGGGAGGGCGCGCTGTGCCTGTTGTCCGACGGCGGTCCCAATGGCGGGCGCTCCTGGGTCGCCTGTGACCCCGATCAGATCGTGACGATGCGAATGGAGGCGGACAGGCCCTTCGCCGCCCTGGCCGGGGAGGGGATGGACCGGTTCGTGGTCGGGCTCGCGACCTATGACGCCGGGGCTCGCCCCGCGACCGGGGACCGGGGGGCGTCGCCGGGCGACTGGCCGGATCTGATCCTGGCGCGCTACCCGGCCATGCTGGTCTTCGACCATGAGGCAGAAACAGTCTCGGCTGTCGGGTTGGGGCAGGAAGAGGTCGAGGCGGCCGAGGCCGCGGACGAGGCCGTCGGGTGGATCGGTCAGTCGACGCCGGTCACGCCCGGTGGGGTTCCTGCCGCGCGTTTCGAACCCGAGCGGCCGGCGCGCGACTACACAGACGCCGTCGCCGATGTCGTGGCACGGATCGCGGCCGGGGAGCTGTTCCAGGCCAATATCGCCCGGGCCTGGGGCGGCGTGCTCGAACCCGACGTGGATCCGTTCGCGGTGTTCGTCCGGCTGGCGGCGGGGACGGCGCCCTACAGCGCGTTCTGGCGGGTCGGCGACCGGGGGCTGGTGTCGAACTCGCCCGAGCTGTTCCTGACCTTCGACCCACAGACCCGGCGGATCGAGACCCGGCCGATCAAGGGGACGCGTCCCCGTGATCCGGACGCCGCCGTCGACGCCGCCAACGCCGCAGACCTGATCGCCAGCGCCAAGGATCGGGCCGAGAACCTGATGATCGTCGACCTGATGCGCAACGACCTGTCGCGGGTCGCGAAGCCGGGTTCGGTCGTGGTCGAAAAGCTGTTCGAGCTCGAGAGCTTCGCCACCGTCCACCATCTGGTCTCGACGGTGAGCGGCGAGGCCGAACCGGGCGTCGGCCCGGCCGAGGTGCTGGCGGCGTCATTCCCGCCAGGATCGATCACCGGGGCGCCCAAGCATCAGGCCATGCGGGTGATCGCGGGTCATGAGGCGCCGCGCGGGCCATGGTGCGGCAGTCTGTTCCTGCTGGACGATGACGGCGCCCTGACGGCCTCGGTCCTGATCCGCACCATCGCCTTCTGGCGCGAGGGCGAGGTCTGGGCCTTCCGGACCCTGGCCGGGGCGGGGATCGTGGCGGACAGCGATCCTGCTTCCGAGCTTCAGGAGACGGACGTCAAGATCGCGGCGATCCGACAGGCCCTGGCCGGCTAGCAGTTGGTGCAGGTGATCGTGTTCACCAGCCGCGGTCGCAGCCAGTAGGTGTGGCTGAACTGCTTGGTCCCGAGGACCTGGTTAAGCGGCGAGACATAGTCGTAGGTCCCCTCGCTCATGATGATGCTCTCGCCGTTCTCGATCAGGCCGGCGGGAACGGTCACGATCCCCGTGCGCACGGTCATGCCCTTGCCCCGGCTCCAGGTCACCCGCGCCACGCCGTCGGTTCCCCGGGTGATGGCGGTGACGCGCAGCTTCAGCGCACTATCCGGGAAAGGCGCGAGCACCAGGCCGCCGATGGCGAAGGTGTCGTCGATCAGGTCCGCATCGACCGTCTGGTACTGGGCCACGATGTCGGCGACCTGCGACGTCGAGTGACCCATGCGGCGCTGGGCCATATAGGCCTGACAGAATTCGGCCAGACCGAAATAGATCAGGATCAGCACGGGGGCGAGCAGGGCGAATTCGACGGCCGACACGCCGGACCCGTCGCGGCCGAACCGGCGCAGGAACCTCAGGCTGGCCGAGCGATGCAGGTTCACGGATTCGATCCGCGATAGGGCTCGTTGCGGAAGGCGGTGGCGACAGAGATCACGGCGGCGCCGGAGTTCAGCCGCGACATGGCCTGCTGCATGAAGGGCGTGACCAGAGGCTGGGAGTACCAGACACGGACGAGCATCAGATCGCCGGGTTCGCCGATATCGTAGTCGAGGTCGCCGGTATTCATGACGCCGTTCCGGATCGGACTGTCAGGCGTGCCGTCGCTGAAGCGGGGCATGATCCGCACGTCGACGTCCGCGCGGGATATGCAGTCGCCTTCGAACACGCTCATCTGGGCGCACAGGGCGGTCTTGAACTGGGCGTCGGTGACGGCCTCGGTCTCGGCGCGTCCGGTGCGAACGAGCCGGCTGGCGCTCAGCACGGCGTTCTCAAGCGTGGAGTCGATCAGGAAGACCAGGCCGAGTTCCAGCACCGCGAAGATCATGAAGAAGAACGGGGCCGCGACCATGGCGAACTCGACCGCCGCCGCGCCTTCGCGACGGGGGCGGACGGCGGCCCGGCCGCGCCTGCGGAACAGGGACCGGGTCATGGATCAGGGGGTCGGGGTTGCGGCAGAGGCGGTGGCGGGCCCCGAGACATTGCGGATGCTGGGGGCGCAGGAGGCGGCGCAGGCCATCTCGGTCGCCTGGGCGCCGCGCCATACGCGAACGGAGCCGGTCGATCCGCCGGTGACGACGATCTCGCCCTGGAAGATGGTGCGGCCGACGCCGTCCACAGCGACGACCTCGGTCACGCCATAGCCCTTGCCGGTAATGAACAGGGTGTTGGCGTCCACCACCGTCACGTCGGCGATGGCCGGGTTGCCGACGATGACCGAGGCGGCCGATCCCGTCAGGCCGATCCGGGCGGAACGGTCGATCTCGACATTCAGTGTCTGGGCCTGAGCGGCCCCGGCGGCCAGCAACAGGCCGGCGAGGAGGGCGGGGCGCAGCAGGGCGGCGATCGATCCGGCCATGGGTATGTGTCCTTGTAGCTCTGAACGGGCGCGCGCGAGGGCGAGACGCGAAGATCGGCCGGAAACCTCTACAAACTCTAAAGTGAGAGACCTTCGGACACGTTTCGTTCAGACGCCTGAACAAGCGTTAACGGATGACCTTGGTCGTGCAGACCCGAACGCTCGCCTTGTTCAATGACGGCGGGGCTTTTGCTGTCGGCGCGCGGCGATCATGCAAACTTTTTACAGTAAACGAGTGGGTAACCACGCCTTCTAGCCCGGCTTTAACCGGTCCGGGCCAATATGCCCATGCGTTTGGGGGACAAGCGGGCGACCGAGCCTCCCAGCCATCGTTGCTCGCTTCACAGATTTCACAAGGAAGACACCATGACCAAGTTCGTTTCGCGTTTCGTCAAGGACGAGTCCGGCGCCACCGCCATCGAGTACGGCCTGATCGCGGCCCTGATCGCCGTCGTCATCATCGGCGCCGTCCAGCTGGTCGGCACCAACCTGTCGGCCACGTTCGGCAAGGTCTCGGCCAAGCTCGGCTAAACCCTCACGGGTCTTGAAAGCGGGGGCCGGCGTGGAAACACGCCGGCCCTTTGTTTTTCCGGCCAAGTCGGCGCGGCAACCCGGATTTAACCCGCCCCATGCAGGATGCCCTCATGGATATCCTTTCTCTCGTCCTTCTCAGCGTCCTGCCCGGCCTCGTCATCGCGGCGGCTTTGTCGGACCTGACGACGATGCGGATCCCGAACTGGCTGTCGGGATCGCTGATCCTCGGCTTCTTCCCGGCCGCCTTCGCCGTAGGCCTGCCGCTCGATGTCGTCGGACTGCACGGCGGCGTGGCCGTCATCGCCCTTCTGGTCGGCATGGGTCTTTTCGCGCTCCGGGTCATCGGCGGCGGCGACGCCAAGCTGATCGCCGCGGCCTGTTTGTGGCTGGGCCCGTCGGCTTCTTTCGAATTCGTACTCTGGACGGCCGTGTTCGGCGGCCTGTTGTCGCTGGCCCTGATCGTCGCCCGGCGCGACGTCGCGCCTCACATTGTCGGCGGCCCAGGCTGGGTCCACACCCTGCTGGAGACCAAGGGCGACATCCCCTACGGCATCGCCATCTGCGCCGGCGCCCTGATGGCCTTCCCGTCCAGCGCCTTGCTGACGACCTTCGCCGCCGGCTGACACGCGTCGGCGTTTAGGGCCGCGTTAACCCGCGCCCGCCATGGTCGTTAACGGTAGACCCGCCAGCGTCACGATTCGCGCGCGTGGTCTCGCCGGAGACCGTCGATGAAGCCCGCCCGTATTGCCGTCATCTGCATCGCCGCCGTGGCCGCCATCGGTCTGGCCCTGGTCGTGCGCGCCATGGGATCGTCCTCGGGCGAGCCCGCGGCTGTCGCCGCGGCCGCCGAACCCGCGCGCCCGATGGCAAAGGTTCTGGTGGCCGCCCGTGATCTCGCGCCCGGCCAGCGTCTCACCGACGCTGACCTGGAGTGGAAGGACTGGCCCGCCGACGAGGTCAATCCGGCCTTCATCACCGACGGCTCCGTCCCCGTGCCACAGGCCGAACCCGCCGAGGGCGAAGCGGGCGAGGAGGCTGCCGCCGCTCCCGCAGATGAAGACAAGCCGGAAGGCACGGTGGCCCGCGTCACCCGCGCCGCCGAGGCGTTGACCGGCGGCGGGGCCAAGTCGGAATATTTCGGTTCGGTCGTCCGCGAGCCGATCCTGGCCGGAGAGCCCATCGTCGGCCGCAAGATCGTTCGCGCCGGAGACAGCGGCTATATGGCCGCCTATCTCGAGCCCGGCATGCGGGCGATGGCCATCGCCGTCTCGACCGAGACCGCCGCCGGCGGCTTCATCCTGCCGGGCGACCGGGTCGATGTCATCGTGACGGTCGAACTGGAACGCGACTCCGAAGATTCCCCGAACCAGGCCAAGTTCGCCAGCCGCCTGGTGCTGCAGAACGTCAAGGTCCTGGCCATCGACCAGTCGACCCGCGCCGAGGACGACCAGCAGGCCGTGGTCGGCGCCACCGCCACTCTGGAGATCGCCCCGACCGACACCGAGGCCCTGGCCCTGGCCAAGGCGGCCGGGACCCTGTCCCTGACGCTGCGGTCCTATGCCGACACCGCCGGGCCTTCGGGCCGCGTCGGCGCCCCGGCCCGGACGCCGGTCGCCAGCCGCCCCGCCACAGTGCGCATCTTCCGCGGCGGAGAACCCGAAGTGGTGAGCGTCCAATGAGCTCTCGAGTGAACCGTTTCGTCGCCCTGGCGTGCGCCGGCCTCGTCGCGGCCGGGGTCGCCGCTCCCGTGAGCGCCCAGACCTACGGCGCGCGCCAGACCGTGGCGGCGGGCTCGGGCCCGCAGCTGGTCAACCTGCCGCGCGGCACCTCCTTCGCCGTCGACCTGCCGGCCGATGCGCGGGACGTGATCGTTTCGAATCCGGCCGTGGCCGAGGCCAACGTCCATTCGCCGCGCCGGATCACCGTCATCGGCATCGCGCCGGGCGAGACCGATGCGGTCTTCCTCGACGCCCAGGGTCGCCAGATCCTGACCCTGCGCGTCCGCGTCGACGCCGGCACCTCGGCGCTTCAGGACACCCTCAGCCGCATCGCGCCGGGGGCCCAGGTCCACGCCGAGGCGGTCAACGACAGCATCATTCTGACCGGCATGGTCACCAGCGCCGCCGAGGCCGAACGGATCGTCTCGGTCGCCCGCGCCTTCGTTTCGGCGCCGGAAAAGGTGCTGAACATGCTCAGCGTGGCGGGGTCGGACCAGGTCACGCTGAAGGTCCGCGTGGTCGAGGTTCAGCGCAACGCCATCAAGCAGCTCGGGCTGGCCACCAACGTCGTCTATAACGACGGCAACTCCTCTATCGGCTTCGGCCGGGGCAATACCTGGGGCGCCAACGGCAACTACCTGGGTGGCAACGGCCTCTGCTACGGCGAGAACAACGCCCGCACGACCAACTACGACAACCAGGTCCAGACCGGCTCGACCTCGACCAACGGTACGACCAACACGACCACCAACGGCACGACCAACATCAATCAGGTGCAGGTCGGGATGGAGGGCGAACCGGGCCCCTATTCGCTGGTCGGGACCGCCGTGACCGGCGCGATCACCAGCACGCTCGGCAGCACGGTGACCAACGCCATCACGGGTCTGGCCCAGACGCTCTATTCGACGGTCACCGGCACCAATACGTCGAACTGTCTGGAGGCGTTCGAGCGGGTCGGCCTGGTGCGCACCCTGGCGGAACCCAACCTGACGGCGGTGAACGGCGAGAGCGCCAGCTTCCTGGCCGGCGGCGAGTTCCCGGTGCCGATCGGTCGTGACCGCGACGGCAACCTGACCATCGAATACAAACCCTACGGCGTCAGCCTGGCCTTCCGCCCCATCGTCCTGTCGGGTGGAAATATCTCGCTCCAGGTGTCGATGGAGGTCTCCGAACTGTCCTCGACCGGCGGTCTGACCATCGGCGCGGGTACGGTCTCGGCCATCACCCTGCCGGGCCTCGGCGTGCGTCGCTCGGCGACGACGGTCGAACTGCCCTCGGGCGGCTCGATGATGATCGCGGGTCTGCTGCAGGAAAGCACCCGTCAGACGGTCGATTCCCTGCCCGGCGTGACCAACCTGCCGGTGCTCGGCTCCCTGTTCCGGTCGCGCGACTATCTGTCGGGCGAGACCGAGCTGGTGATGATCGTCGAGCCCTACATCGTCAGCCCGACCTCGCCCGGCCGGATGCAGACGCCGGCCGACGGGCTTCGTATCGCCAATGACGCCCAGACCATCTTCTTCGGCCAGCTGAACCAGGCCTACGGATCCCCCGCCCCCACCGCCTCGCCCTCGGCCGGATGGCAGGGCCCCGTCGGCTATGTGATCGAGTGAGCGTCGCCATGACCCGTTCTTCCCTGATCGTGTTCGCCTCGGCAGTCCTGCTGACCGCGCCGCTTGTCGCCTGCGGCGGCGCCGCCGGTTCCGGCCCGGTCCCCCTGACCCCGACCTCGCGCTTCGCCCTGCAGATCGAACCCGGTCTCGACCGCGTGGCCTTCGCCGTGCACGAGACGGGCCTGTCGGAAAATCAGACTCTGGCCCTGGGCGACATGGTTAATCGCTTCGCCAGCGAGGGCGCGCCGATGCTGACGGTCGAGGCGCCGTCGGGCGACGACCCCGTCGCGTCGGACATCGCCTGGCGGATCAAGGGCGCGCTCGAGGCCCAGGGCGTTCCGCCGTATCAGGTGCGGGTCGTGACCTATGCCGCACCGGACCCCCGCGCTCCGGTTCTGGTCGGCTTCGACACCGTCCGCGCCGCTGTGCCCGCCTGCGGGACCAGCTGGACCAACCTCGGCCGGACCGGCGCCAATGCCGGCTACGCCAACTTCGGTTGCGCGGTGAACGCCAACCTCGCCGCCCAGATCGCCGATCCCCGCGACATCGTCTCGCCGCGCGCCATGCAGCCGGGCAGCGCCGCTCGCCGCGCCGTCGTGTTCGACAAATACCGGCTGGGCGAACCGACAGCGGCGACGCGCGAACCGATGATCGAGGACCAGCGCGTCTCGAATGCGGTGGACTGACGGATGACCAACGCCTTCGCCTCGCGCCCCTTCGACGACCTCGATGACGAGTTCGACGCTGACCTCGACTTCATGCCGGCCGCCGCGCCCTCGCCGGCCGCCGACATCAATCCGCGCGAGCCTCTCCAGTTCACGGCTCCGGGCGCTCCGGTTCCGGCCCCGGGCGGAGCCGTTGTGGCCCATCCCGGCCTGCCCGTGACTCAGGGGCCGGGCCCGGCGCCCGGCTACAATCCCGTGGGCGAGCTTGTCGCCGGCGCCTCCGCCGCCCTGACGCCCCAGCAAGGCGGACTGCAGGTCGAGGTCACGGTTCCGCGCATCGCCATCCACGTCTTCGCCGAGCGTCAGGACACCCTCGCCGCAGCAGAGCGCGCGGGTCAGGACCGGCGCATGTCGCGGGCCACGACCCAGATCCGCGTCGGCGGCATTCCCGGCGCCCTCGACGCCTATTCGCACGAGCCGACGCCGCCCCTGATCATCGTCGAATGCCTCGAGGACCCGCAGAATCTGCTGTGGCAGGTCGACCGTCTGGCCGAGGTCTGTGACGCCGGCACCAAGGTCGTCGTCATCGGTGCGACCAACGACATCATCCTGTTCCGCGAGCTGATGAAGCGCGGCGTCAGCGAATATCTGGTCGCTCCGATCCAGCCGCTGCAGCTGATCGCCGCCATCGGCGGCCTGTTCTCCGATCCGGCCCAGCCGTTCGTCGGCCGCTCCATCGCCTTCGTCGGCGCGCGGGGCGGGGCGGGGGCGTCGTCGGTCGCGCACAATACCGCCTATGCGATGTCCGAGCGGATCGGCGCCAACACCGTCATCGTCGACTATGACCTGCCGTTCGGCACCGCCGGCCTCGACTTCAACCAGGACCCGCTGTCGGGCATCGCCGAGGCCCTGGGGCAACCCGACCGTCTGGACGCCGTCCTGCTGGACCGGATGATGGTCCGCTGCACCGACAAGCTGTCGCTGTTCGCGGCGCCGGCCACCCTCGACAACGATTGGGACATCTCGCCGGACGCCTTCGAGGAGGTGACCAGCCAGATCCGCGGCACGGCGCCCTTCGTGGTGCTCGACCTGCCGCACATCTGGACGGGCTGGATGCGCAAGACCCTGATCTCGGCCGACGAGGTCGTGGTCGTGGCCACGCCCGATCTGGCCTCTCTGCGCAATGCCAAGAACATGATCGACCTGATCCGCTCGGGCCGCCCCAACGACGCCCCGCCGCGTCTGGTGCTCAATCAGGTCGGCGTGCCCGGCCGTCCGGAAATCCCGGCCAAGGACTTCGGCGCGGCCCTGGGCATCCACCCCAGCCTGTCGATCCCGTTCGACGCCAAGCTGTTCGGCGCGGCGGCCAACAACGGCCAGATGATCCTGGACGCGGGCGCAAAATCCAAGGCTGCCGAGGCCTTCCAGACCTTGGCCCAGATCGTCTCGCGTCGCGAACTGCCGATGATCGCCGCGCCCGGAAAAGCGGCCAAGGGCGAATCGAAGTCGATGTTCTCCGGCCTGTTCAAGAAGAAGACCTGACGGGTGTTCGGAAAACGTACATCCCAACCCGGCGGCGCGGCGCCCGAGCCCCGGCCCGCCCCTGCGCCGGCGCCTCAGCCGGCCGAGGCGTTCGACGACGCCTTCCCGCCACAGCCGGCGCAGGGCCAGCAGACCCAGGCCTTCGCCTTCAACGCCGACGCTCCGCCCGCCGAGACCGGTTTTGCTCACACCAGCGGCCGTGCGGCTTCGGCTCCGCCGTCGCCCGCCGCTGATCGCCTCGACGCGCTCGCCGCCCGACCTAGGCCTGCCGCTGCGCCTCCGCTGAACGCCGGACCCGGCCCAAAGGCCACCGCCGGTTTCGAACAGCTGAAGAAGGCCCAGGCGGTCGCCGAGATCGTCCGCGAGCAGAGTGACTACTACCACGCCACGAAGACGACCATCTTCAACGCGCTGATGAACACCATCGACCTGGCCCAGCTGGCGCAGCTGGAAACCAAGGCGGCCTCCGAAGAGATCCGGGACATCGTCGCCGAGCTGGTGGCGATCAAGAACGTCTCTATGTCGGTGGCCGAGCAGGAGCACCTGGTCCAGGACATCGTCAACGACGTCCTCGGCTACGGTCCGCTTGAGCCGCTGCTAGGCCGCGACGACATCGCCGACATCATGGTCAACGGCGCCGGCCGGGTGTTCATCGAGGTGAACGGCAAGGTCCAGCTGACCAACGTCCGCTTCCGTGACAACACCCAGCTGATGAACATCTGCCAGCGGATCGTGTCGCAGGTCGGCCGCCGCGTGGACGAGAGCTCCCCGATCTGCGACGCCCGCCTGCCGGACGGCAGCCGCGTCAACGTCATCGCCCCGCCGCTGGCCATCGACGGCGCGACCCTGACGATCCGGAAGTTCAAGAAAGACAAGCTGACGATGAAGAACCTGGTGGAGTACAACTCCATCAGTCCGGAAGGGGCCCGCGTCCTCGGCGTCATCGGCGCCTGCCGCTGCAACATCGTCATCTCGGGCGGCACGGGTTCCGGCAAGACGACGCTGCTGAACACCCTGACCGCCTTCATCGACCCGACCGAGCGCGTCATCACCTGCGAGGACGCGGCCGAACTGCAGCTGCAGCAGCCGCACGTGGTCCGCCTCGAAACCCGCCCGCCCAACCTCGAGGGCCAGGGCACGATCACCATGCGGGATCTGGTCAAGAACTGCCTGCGGATGCGTCCCGAGCGGATCATCGTCGGCGAGGTCCGTGGGCCCGAGGCGTTCGACCTGCTGCAGGCCATGAACACCGGCCACGACGGCTCGATGGGGACGCTGCACGCCAACTCCCCGCGCGAGGCGATCAGCCGGATGGAATCGATGATCACCATGGGCGGCTACGGCCTGCCGTCCAAGACGATCCGCGAGATGATCGTCGGCTCCGTCGACGTCATCATCCAGGCGGCTCGCCTCAGGGATGGTTCGCGCCGCATCACTCACATCACCGAAGTCGTCGGGCTGGAAGGCGACGTGATCGTGACCCAGGACCTGTTCGTCTACGAGATCACGGGCGAGGACGAGAACGGCAAAATCGTCGGTCGTCACCGCTCGACCGGCATCGCCCGCCCCCGGTTCTGGGACCGCGCCCGCTACTACGGCCTGGAGCGCGAGCTGGCCGAAGCGCTCGACGCGGCGGAGTAGGCGAGATGCTCCCGATCCTCGCCGCCGTCCTGGCTTTCATCACCATCGGCGGTCTGGGCTGGGCCTTTGTCGGCGGCGACGATTCCAGCGCCCAGGCCCTGAAACGCGCCGAGGGCTTCACCTCGCCCGCGACCAGGAACGCCCGCGCCAAGGCCGCCAAGGCCGAGGCCAATACGCCGGAAGCCCGCCGCAAGGCGATCGAGCTCCAACTCAAGGAGGCCGATCGCAAGGAGCGCAAGGCCCGCATGACCATGGCGGCCAAGCTGAAGCACGCCGGCCTGGCCATGACGATCAAGACCTTCACCTTCATCAGCATCGGCGCCGGCGTCGTCGTCTTCCTGCTGGCCCTGCTGTTCGGGCCCAATGTCCTGGTCGCCCTGGGCGCGGGTCTGGTGGCCGGCCTGGGCCTGCCGCGCTGGGTCGTGGGCTTCATCGGCAAGAGCCGGATGAAGAAGTTCGCAGCGGAGTTCCCCAACGCCGTCGACGTCATCGTGCGCGGCATCAAGACCGGCCTCCCGGTCCACGACTGTTTCAAGATCATCGGCAAGGAGAGCCCCGCGCCGCTGGGTCCCGAGTTCCAGAAGCTGGTCGAGGGTCTGGGCGTCGGCCTGACCCTGTCCCAGGCCCTGGACCGGATGTACGAGCGCATGCCGACGCCGGAGCTGAAGTTCTTCGCCATCGTCATCGCCATCCAGCAGAAGACCGGCGGCAACCTGGCCGAGGCCCTGGGCAACCTGTCGACCGTGCTGCGCGCGCGCCGGATGATGGGCGAGAAGATCAAGGCCCTGTCGTCCGAGGCCGTGGCCTCGGCCGGCATCATCGGCTCCATGCCGCCCGTGGTCATGATCCTCGTGTCGATCACGACCCCCAGCTACATGCTGCTGATGTTCACCGACTTCCGCGGCCAGATCATGCTGCTGTGCGGAGGCACGTGGATGGCGATCGGCATCTTCGTGATGAAGCGCATGATCTCGTTCAAGTTCTAGGAGGGCGACATGGAATCCATCATGCGCGCCATCGTCGAGCCGGTGAACCTGATCAGCGGCCTCGTCGCCCTGCTCGTCTTCGCCACGGTCATCACCCTGCTCGGCGGGATGGGCAGCGGCGTGGCGCTGGAAAGCCGGATGAAGGCGGTCGCCGTCCGTCGCGACGAACTGAAGCGCCGCTCGCGTCAGGCTATTGCCGCCGGCGGCGGCGGACTTCGCCACACCGACGACGGCTTCAAGAAAACGGTCGTCGACCGGTTGAACCTGACCAAGATGCTGGAGGACCCCAAGGTCGTCGACCAGATGTCCCAGGCCGGCTTCCGCGGGCCCCGGCCCCTGACGACCTTCTACTTCTTCCGCTTCGCCTCGCCCTTCGTCGGCTTCGCCCTCGCAGGGATATACATCTTCTTCATCAATGACTTCGGCCAGCCTGTCACGATCAAGATGGGCATCGTCATGTTCGCCGCAGCGGCGGGCTTCTACGCCCCGAACATGTTCCTCCAGAACGTGATCGCCAAGCGCAAGCAGTCGATCATGCAGGCCTTCCCCGACGCGCTCGACCTGATGCTGATCTGCGTCGAGGCGGGGATGTCGATCGAGTCCGCGATCGTGAAGGTGGCCCAGGAGATCGGCACCACCTCCATCGCCCTGGCCGAGGAGCTCAGCCTTCTGTCCGCCGAGCTCAGCTATCTGCCGGAACGGCGGATGGCCTATGAGGGCCTGGCCAAACGGACCAACCATCCGGGCGTCCGCGCCGTCGCGACGGCCATGGTCCAAGCCGAACAGTACGGCACGCCGCTGGGATCGGCTCTGCGGACCATGGCCAAGGAGAACCGCGAACTGAGGCTGTCGGCGGCGGAGAAGAAGGCCGCGGCCCTCCCGGCCCAGCTGACCGTGCCGATGATCCTGTTCTTCCTGCCGGTGCTCTTCACCGTCATCCTGGGTCCGGCGATCATCAAGATCCAGGACACCATGGCCTCCAACGCGGCCAGGGACGTGCCCCGCGCCGAGCAGGGCGCGGAGGAATAGCTAGAGGCTGTCGACCTTCAGCTTCAGCGCCTCGCCGATCGCCTCGCAGGCCGTGCGGATGGTCTTCCTGTGCTTGTCGTGGAAGCCTTCGCCCCGGAAGCCCGAGAAGATGAAGCCGTTGGCGATGATGCAGCTGCCGGGCTCCAGCTCCTCGATCTCGTAATAGCGGACCACGTTGAACAGCCAGCCGCGCTTCTCGGTCCAGACCAGCTGGGCGTTCGGCTGCCAGTCCGCGACGCGGCCGGTCACCTGACGCCCGGGCAGGCCCTCGATGGTTTCGGTCAGGTTGATCTGGCCGCCGAAGGCGATGGTTCCGCTGACGCCGGTCTCGACCGGGTTCCAGCTATCCCAATGCTGCAGGTCGGCGATGACCTCCCAAATCCTGTCGGAAGGGGCGCGGACGCCGACGCGTTTCTCGATCTTGAAGTTCATGCTGACGATGTCGCAAGCCGGTTGAAACGACGCAAGCCTAACGGTTGCCTTCAGGCCCCGGCTGGGAGGCGGGCGGTGCGTCGGGCGGGGGATTGTCCTCGACGCCCGGCGTGGGGTCGTAGCGCAGCACCGGACTGAGGTAGGCGAGGGCGACGCCGGCAGCCAGCAGGGACGCGTTGGCCGCGAACGGCGCCCATTCGACCAGTTCGTACAGCGCCACCCCGACGACCGGAGGCACGAGGAAGCTGAGCCCCGCGAGCGACATCATCAGCCCGGCGACGGCGCCCTGCTCGTGCGGCCCGACCGCGATCGAGGCGCCAGCGGTGAAGCCCGGTCGGGCGAAGCCGACGCCCATCGACACGATGGCGTAGCCGACCACGACGCCGAAATAGGCCGGGGCCGCGATCGTCATCAGATTGCCGACCAGCGCAAGGATCGCCCCCCAGCGCATGAGCTGGAGCGGCTGCATCTTCAGCAGCGGGATCAACCCCCACTGCACCATCAGGGTCGCCAGGGCGCCGGCGAACATGGCCAGACCGATGAAGGGCTGGGCCTGTCGCGCCTCCATTCCGGTGGCCGCCAGTTCGTCGATGATGTGGAAGCCCAGCACCGAGATGTTGACCGCCTGGGCCCCCGTGATGAACAGGCCGTACAGCAGGAAGTCGCGCACGCGGGGGTCGCGCCACAGGCCCTTGGCGGCGTCGCCGCGGCGCCCGCTGGGCGAGGGGGTGCGGATCACTTCGCCGCTCGGCAGTTTGAACCATACGACCAGCAGCACGATCAGGCCGACGAGGGCATAGACGTACATCGGTCCCGCCAGCCCCACGAGCGGCAAGATGAAGAAGGGCGACAGCACCGGCCCGATGACTGTGCCCAGGCCCTGGGCCGAGGCGAGCAGAGACATGGCCTGGGTCCGCTGTTCCGGACTGGTGCGGTCGGCGACATAGGCCTGCGACGCGATCGGCGAGGCGGACCCGAATACACCGTAGATGGTCCGCGCCGTCGCCATCAGGATGAAGGCGACGCCGGCGCCCAGCCAGCCCTCGATGCCCGAGGTGGCGGCGAGGCCGAAACCGGTCATGGACAGGACGAAACCCGCCAGACCGATCAGGATGACCTTCTTGCGCCCGATCCTGTCCGACCAGCGGGCCCAGACCGGCGAGGTGACCGTCCACATCAGGGCGGAGATGGCGAAGGCCCCGGCGACGAGAGTGTCGGCCAGATGAAACTCGCGTCCGATCGCCGGCAGCACCGACTGCAGCCCCATGTTCCCCGCCGTCGCAATCAGGCTGACGACGAACAGGATCATGAAGGCGGGGGAGCGCGGGGACATTCGGGATGCATAGCCTTTCCTCCCCCATCGGGGGAGGGGGACCGCGAAGCGGCGGAGGGGGTCGGCCACGGACACCGAGTTCGCCGTGAGCCCCTCCGTCTCTTCACTGCGCTACGAGCCACCTCCCCCGACGGGCGAGGATTGGGCGATGCCGTCCGAAAGCCGCGAGACAACGGGAGGCGGGTTCGTCACCTTGCCGGCGAACGGGAGGACGAAATGGCCACCATCCACATCGAGCGGATCATCGAGGCGCCGGCGGACGTCGTCTGGGACCGGCTGCGCGACTTCGGCGCCCTGCACACCAGGGTCGCGCCGGGCTTCATCCTCGATACGGTGGTCGAGGGCGATGTGCGCACTGTCACCTTCGACGGCGGCCTTGTCCTGCGCGAGCGGCTGATCGCCATCGACGATCAGCATCGCCGTATCGTCTATTCTATCCTGGCCGAGATGTTCGAACACCACAGCGCCTCGAACATGATCGTGCCCGAAGGCGAGGACCGATGCCGGTTCGTCTGGGTGGTCGACTTCCTGCCGGAGGGACCGGGCGAGCGGATCGAGGCGATGATGAACGCGGGCGCGGACGCGATCAAAGCCGCGATGGAGAAGGCGGTCGGCTAGACGATCGTCAACGTCGGCTTCAGCCGTCGCCCGTCGTCCAGCCGCAGCCTCGCCTTGACCTCGAACAGGTCGGCGCCGACCGGGACGATCAGCAGGGCCTTGGGCTCTGCCGCGTTGACGCACACGACCGCATTCTTCGGACAGACGTCGAAACAGCCGGTCTCGATCACGGCCAGTTCGGCCTTGCGGCCCTTGCCGTCGCCGGGTTTCAGATATTTCTTGAGCGCCTTCTTGAGGCTCTTGTCCCCATGCGGGCCGAAGCCGCCGTCGAGCTTCTTCTGGCACTTCTTGCAGACTAGGACGACGTCGCGCCATTTCGTCTTCGAGGTCTTGATGGCCATGCCCTGATGTCGGTCAACGAGCGCTGTGACGCAAGTCGCTTGCTTCGGCGGGCGCGACACCGTCATCATCCCGCACCTTCCCGGGAGCTTTCATGATCCGCATCGCCGCGCACTCCGCCATCTGGGCCGCAGCCCTGACCCTCATGGCCGCTCCCGCTCTGGCCCAGGTCCCCGGCGCAGACATCGCGACGGCGGCCCAAGGCGTCGAGGCCGACGTCATCGCCTGGCGCCGTGACCTGCACGCCCATCCGGAACTGGGCTTCGCCGAGACGCGCACGGCCGCCTTCGTCGCCGGACATCTGCGCGAAATGGGTCTCGATGTGCGCGAGGGCGTGGGACGCACCGGCGTCGTCGGCGTCCTGCGCGGGACCGGGGCGGGCCCCCAGCATGTCGTGGCCCTGCGCGCCGACATGGACGCCCTGCCGGTGCTGGAGGCGACGGGCCTGCCGTTCGCCTCGACCGCGACGGGAAGCTATCAGGGACAGACCGTGCCGGTCGCCCACGCCTGCGGCCACGACGCCCACGTCGCCATGCTGCTGGGCGCCGCGCGGGTGCTGAGCGGGATGAAGGACCGGTTCTCGGGAACCGTCGTCTTCATCTTCCAGCCGGCGGAAGAAGGCGCGCCTCCGGGAGAGCCGCTGGGCGGCGCCCGGCTGATGATCCAGGACGGGGCGCTGGAGAACCCGAAGGTCGAGGCCATTTTCGGCCTGCACGTCGTGCCGGGCCGGGCGGGCACGGTCTTCTATCGGCCGCAAGGCTTCATGGCCGCGTCGGACCGGGTCGATATCACACTGCATGGACGCCAGACCCATGGTGCCTGGCCGTGGCGCGGCGTCGACGTGATCGCGGTCGCCGGTCAGGTGATCCAGACGGTCAACACCCTGACGGCGCGGACCATCGATCCGACCACGACGCCGACGGTCTTCACCATCGCCACGGTCCAGGCCGGCGTCCGCTACAACATCATTCCGGACGAGGCGGTGCTGTCGGGCACGCTGCGCACCTTCGACGTGGCCCAGCGCGATGACCTGGTGAAGCGCGCCGAGGCGGCCATCGACCATGTCGCCGAGGCCTATGGCGCGACCGCCGATTTCTCGATTCGCCAGAACGCGGCCCTGGTGTTCAATAACGAGGACCTGTCCGCCTGGCTGGCCCCGGTCCTGACCGAGGCGGCGGGCGAGGGGAACGTCAATCCGGCGACCCCGCCGACGACGGTGGCGGAGGACTTCTCCTATTTCCAGAACGAGATCCCGGGCGTCTTCTATCACCTCGGCGGGACCGCTGACGGGGTGGATCCGGCCACGACGGCGCCGAACCATTCTCCGCAGTTCGACGTCAATGAGGACGTGCTGGTCCTGGGCGTGAAGACCCACGCCCTGTCGGCTTTGCGGTTCCTGGAGCGTGAATAGGGTCAACGGCGCGTTCGTCACGTTCGTGCACAATCGGGCAAGAATCCGGGCGCAACCTCCGTGGGTTACGCTAGGAGAGCGACCATGAGGGTCTTGAACTTCCATCTGCCCGCGATCGAGCCCATGCCCCGCCGTGAGCTCTGGCGAGAGACCGGTTTCTTCCTCGCATCATTCCTCGCGACCATGGGTGGGGCAGTGGTGATGATGAACCACGCGGCCGCGGTTCTCGCCTGAAGCTTGACCTGCGACGCAAGCGCGGCGAGGGGAGGGCGATGAGCTCCCCCGACACCGAACTGGACCGGTTCAAGGCCGCGCGCGTCACGGCCATTCATCGCCTCGACCTGATCGCGAGGGGCGCGCGGATCACCTACGACGACGGCACGCCCGTCGACATGGCGTCGGAAAAGGCGCGGCTGGAAGAGGTCGTCGCCGACATGGACCGCCGCATCGCCAGACTCGAACTGGCCGCGGCCAAGCCGACCGGTCCGCTGAACTAGACCGAGGCGAACACCGTCTCGATGACCCGGCGGTAGGTCGAGGTCAGGGCTTCGAGTTCGGCGACCGGCGCCCGCTCGTCGACCTGGTGCATGGTCTGGCCGACGAGGCCCAGTTCCAGCACCGGACACATGGCCCGAATGAAGCGGGCGTCGGACGTGCCGCCGGTGGTCGAGGCCTCGGGGCGGAGGCCGGTGGCGGCCTCGACAGCATCCTGCACCGCCGTGACGAAGGCGCCGTGAGGCGTCAGGAAAGCCTCGCCCGAACACATGTGTTCGAGGGTGATCTGCAGGCCCGTCTCTGCCTGGACCCGCCCCGCCTCGCGGTTCAGCCAGTCGATCAGGCCGTCGCCGGTCTGGGCCGGGTTGAAGCGGATGTTCAGCCGGGCGCGGGCCTCGGCCGGGATCACGTTCGTCGCCGGATTGGCGATGTCGACCGTGGTGATTTCGAGATTGGAGGGCTGGAAGGCTTCGTAGCCGGTGTCGAGGACATGGGCGTCGAGGGCGGCCAGCAGCCGCACGAGCACCGGCGCCGGATTGGCCGCGCGATCGGGATAGGCGACGTGGCCCTGTTTGCCGTGGACCGTGATCCAGGTATTGAGCGAGCCGCGCCGGCCGATCTTGATCATGTCCCCGAGCTGTTGCTGGGACGATGGCTCGCCGACGACGCAGGCGTCGATGACCTCGCCCTCGGCCATCAGGGTCTCGACGACCCGTTTGGTGCCGTGCAGCGCCGGGCCTTCCTCATCGCCGGTGATGAGGAAGGAGAGGGAGCCGGCGGGTTCGCCGTCAGCGAGGACCTGTGACACGGCCGCCACCCAGGCGGCGATCCCGCCCTTCATGTCCACGGCGCCCCGGCCGTAGAGGATGCCGTCCCTGACCTCTGCCTCGAACGGACCGGAGGACCAGGCGCCGGCCTCGCCGGTCGGCACGACATCGGTGTGGCCGGCGAAACAGAGGTTGGGCGAGGCGGTCCCACGCCGGGCGTAGAGGTTCTCGATCCGCGCCTCCCTGCCCTCGCCGCCCGGCCCCTCGAAGGCCATGCGGCGGCAGGTGAAGCCGAGGTCGGTCAGGACGCGCTGCAGCGTGTCCATCGCCCCGGCGTCGGCGGGGGTCACCGACGGCCGGCGGATCAGATCGCGGGTCAGTTCGACAGGATCGATGACAGGAGTTGATGCGGCGCACATGCGGCTATGCTTTACGGATGTCGCGTCCAGCCGGAAAGGGGAGCGCCATGCCGAAGATCGACATCGAGACCGCCCCGACCGGCCACGGGACCGGCTATCCGGAAGAGTTCGCTGGACCCTGCAAGCCGCGCCGTCGCTGGAAGCTGGGCGATGCAGCCGGGCTGGATCAGTTCGGGGTCAATATGCTGCGCCTGCCGGCCGGGGCATGGTCGTCGCAGCGCCACTGGCACGCGACCGAGGACGAGTTCGTCTGGGTCCTGTCGGGCGAGGTCGTTCTGGTCGAGGAAGACGGAGAGACCATCCTGAAGGCCGGCGACTGCGCGGGCTTCAAGGCCGGGGTGCCGAACGGCCACAAGATCGAGAACCGCTCGGGCGCCGAGGCGGTTCTGCTCGAGGTCGGAACGCGCACCCCCGGCGGCGACGGGGCCGACTATCCCGACATCGACATGGTCCTGCCCCTCGGCGGGGACCGCTACTTCCACCGAGACGGAACGCCTTACCCGAAACATGACCGACGCACCTGAGGCGCCCGAGCCGATCACCAAGCCGAACGCCGAAGCCGCCCAAGACGCCAAAAGGGGGGCCGCCCACGGTACCAACCCCTGGGCTATCAACGATTTCCGCCTGATCTGGCTGGGCCGGATCGCGGCGGTGCTGGCGATCCAGATCCAGTCCTCGGCCCTGTTGTGGCAGGTCTATGAGATCGCGCGCCGCGACCACCCGATCGAACAGGCGAGTCTGTACCTCGGCATGGTCGGCCTGGCCCAGTTCATCCCCCTGCTGTTGCTGACCCTGCCGGCCGGGGAGATGGCGGATCGGCGGGATCGCCGGCGCACGGTGGTCTGGTCGATCCTGGCCGAGGGGGCGTGCGCCCTGTCGTTCCTGGCCATGGCCCTCCACGGCAATCCGCCGCTGTGGGGTCTGCTGGCGGTGGCCGTCGGCTTCGGCGCGTCGCGGGCCTTCCTGGCGCCGGCGAGCCAGGCCTATCTGCCCATGGTCGTGGGTCGGGCCGCCCTGCCGCGGGCCATCGCGGCCCAGTCGATCGCCTTCCAGACCGGGGCGATCGCGGGGCCGGCGCTCGGCGGGGTGATCGTCGGCGTCAACGTGCCCTTGGCCTACGGGGTGTCGCTGGCCCTGTTCGGTATCGGCCTGACCTGCTTCCTGATCCTGAAGACCAGCGGCAAGCCCGCGCCGATGGAGGCCGTCGGCAGTCGTTGGGAGGCGGTCAAGGACGGGCTGAAATACGTCTGGGACACGAAGATCGTGCTGGGCGCGATCTCGCTCGATCTGATCGTGGTTCTGTTCGCGGGCGTGGCCCTTCTGACGCCGATCTTCGCGCGCGACATCCTGCATGTCGGCCCCGAAGGCTTCGGCCTGCTGCGCGCCTCGTTCGGTGGGGGAGCCTTCCTGATGGCCCTGGTCCTGGCCCGCTATCCGATCCCGGGCCGGGGCGGGATGCTGATGTTCGCCTCGGTCGCCGTGTTCGGGATCTGCACCATCGTCTTCGGCCTGTCGAAGGTCGTCTGGATCTCGGCGGCGGCCCTGTTCATCGGCGGCATGGCCGACATGGTCAGCGTCAACATCCGCCAGACCCTGATCCAGCTGTCGACGCCCGATCACATGCGCGGGCGGGTCAGTTCGGTGTCGATGCTGTTTATCGGCGCGTCCAACGAACTGGGCGAGGCCTACTCCGGCGTGATGGTGCGGTTCCTCGGGCCCATCGGCGCGGCCGTCTTCGGCGGGGTCGGGGCGCTTGCGGCGACCGGGGTCTGGGCGAAACTTTCCCCGGGGCTGCGGAAGGCGGACAAGCTGGTGTGAGGTGAGCTCTCTCCCTCCCCTCGGGGGAGGGAGAACGTCGTATGCTATCCCCACGCCCTGAAATGCTTCGACAGCTTCAGCCCCTGCCTCTGGTAGTGGCTGCCGCCCTCGCCGTAGAGGCGTGACGGGCGTTCGGTCAGGGGTTCATAGACCAGCCGGGCGACGATCTGGCCGTGCTCCAGCAGGAAGGGCGTGTCGTGCGTCCGGACCTCGAGCACCCCCTTGGACCCCGCGCCGTGCGCCTCGTCCGTGCCGAAGCCGGGGTCGAAGAAGCCGGCGTAGTGGACCCGGAACTCGCCGACCGACGGGTCGATGGGGGTCATCTCGGCGGCCTGCATGACCGGGATCTCGACGGCCTCGTTGGAGGCCAGGATGTAGAACTCGCCCGGGTCCAGCAGAAGTTCGCCGCGACGGAGCGTCAGCGGCTCCCAGAAATCCTTCGGATCGTGGCCGTCGATCCGATCCAGATCGACCACCCCCGCATGGCGGCGGCCGCGGAAGCCGACGATGTCGCCCGATTGCAGGTCGACGCCGACGCTGCGGGTCTCCAGCTTGGGCGGCTCGCCGGCCTTGAGGCGCAACTGGTTCAGACGGGTGCCGGGACGGACCAGGATGGAGAAGGTCTGGGGCGCGATCTCGAGATAGAGCGGGCCTTCGTAGCCTTCGTCCACATCGTCGAACGCGCCGCCGCGATCGGTCAGCAGGCGCACGAAGACATCGACGCGACCGGTCGAGGACTTCGGGTTGGCGCGGGCGATCAGCCCCTTGGGCAGGCTCAGCCGCTCCTGAAGCTCGGCGATATAGACGCAGCCCTTTTCCAGGACGACGCCGTTGGTCATGTCGATCGGGTGCATCTCGACGTCGGCGATCCGCTCGGACACCAGCCGCTTGCCGGGCAGGAAGGAGGCGCGGACGCGCCAGGCGCGGTCGGACAGGCGCAGGTCGAGGCTGGCCGGCTGGACCTGGTCGGCGTCCCAGGGCGTGGCCGATGTGATCGCGCCGCCCGCGATCAGGGCTTCGATGGACTGGGCCGGCAGGATGCCGGGCGTGGGGAATTCAAGAGTCATAGGGAACGCCATACACACGGATCGCCGCCGGAAATAGCGGGTTGGGCGACCCCGCTTGCCAGCATCGCAGCTCCGGGCGACGATGCTTCATGCATGACACCCAACCCTATGTGGCTGAAACGGAAGGCGTCATCGTGCGCGTGCGGCCCAGCTATCTGGCCGGACAGTCCGATCCGGACGAGGGTCGCTGGGTCTGGGCCTATCAGGTCGAGATCGAGAACCACGGACCCGAAGCGGTGCAACTGGTGGCGCGGCGCTGGATCATCACCGACGCCACCGGCCATGTGGAGACGGTGCGCGGGCCGGGCGTGGTCGGCGAACAGCCCCTGATCGCGCCGGGCGACAGCTATTCCTATGCCTCCGGATGCCCCCTGCCGACGGCATCGGGATCAATGGAGGGGGCATACATGATGACCGACGCCACCGGTCGGTCGTTCGAGGCGGCGATCCCGGCGTTCAGCCTCGATGTGCCGGGCGGGCGGGTGTTGAACTAGTTGCTCCCAAAACGGGAACATGTTAGGGTGCTCGCATGAACGTCGTGGCGCGACGCACGCTCGTCGAGTTCTGGACCCGGCATCCTCGGGCGATGGGGCCGCTTTCGGCTTGGTATGACATTGCACGAGCCGCCGAGTGGCGGACGCCGCAGGAGGTGCGCGACGACTTCAACACTGTCGATTTCGTCGGTGACAACCGGATCATTTTCGACATCGGCGGCAACAACTATCGGCTGGTGGCCCGGATTTCATATCCGTTCAAACAGGTGCTGGTGAAGTTTGTCGGAACCCATGCCGAGTATGACCGGATTGATCCGGCGTCGGTCTGAAGAGGAGAGGCGACCATGACCCCCTTCCCCGTTCGCGTCATCCATGATGACGATCAACTGGCCGCCGCCTTGGCCGCCTACGAGGCGTTCTTCGATGCCGAGCCCGAGCCTGGCACGCCGGAGGGGGATCGCTTCGAACTGCTGGGGCTTGTGATCGCAGCCTATGAGGAACGCCGCTGGCCGGTCGCCGCCACGAACCCGCTCCAGGTCATTCGTCTTGTGATGGAGGGGCGTGGCTACACCCAGGCCGACTTCGCCGCGCTTCTGGGATCCCGTTCGCGCGCTTCGGAAATTCTGAACGGGCGTCGCGGGCTATCCGTCGAACATATCCGCACCATCAGCGCGGCATGGCGCATCCCGGCAGCGGCTCTGATCGGCACGGCCCAGGCCGCCTAGAACGACGGTGCCGACAGGCGGGTGGGGGGCTGCGTCAACCCGGATAACCGCAGCCCCGCCCCGGTCTCGCCGGACAAGCCGGCGAGGCGGATGCGTCCCCGCTTTCGCAGGGATGACAATCGACGGGTGTCTGCGGAGATGACACTCCGCGCTCAAGCAATGAGCGACCGCGTCGCGAGCGATAGCGCCCTGAGCTAGATGTAGCGGCGGAGCGACCTTGCCAGCTCTTCCTTGCCGCCGCGCTTCATCTGCGGCTGGTAGGCGACGCGGGCGTGTTCGACGCAATAGACGCCTTCCGAGGCGCGGCGGCCGCAGAAGCTGAACTCGGTCGAGGACGGGTCGCCGATCGGCCATTTGCACATGTGGGCGCCCAGGGTCATCACCGTGGCGGTGCCGGGCATTTCGGCGACGGCGGGCAGGGACGGCGCGGCGACGACCGGACGTGGCGCGGGCTGGGCGGCCTCGATGCGACGGGGCGCCGACGGCTGGGCCGGTGGCGTGGTGCGCGTCCGGGCCGGGCGGAAGGTGGTGGCGGTGCGCGCCGGCTGCGACGGGGTTGCGCGGCCCGACAGACCCAGGCGGTGGACCTTGCCGATGACGGCGTTGCGGGTGACGCCGCCGCCCAGCTGCTTGGCGATCTGCGAGGCGGACTGCCCCTCGAGCCACAGCTTCTTCAGCGCGCCGACGCGATCTTCGGTCCAGCCTGCGGTCATGCCACCCTCCGGGGTACAGTTTTGATTCAACATTTGGCGCCTGAGACCCATCCCGGGTCTCGTCAGCCACAACTAATCGTAAACGAGACCTTAACAGACGCAAGATGTGCGAATCAGTCGTCCACAGGAACTACATCTTGAATCGGAGTTCGCTGAGCCGTCGCAAGCGCCGCGATACGGAACAGGTCGAGACGCGCCGGGTTGACGACATATGTCCGATACGCCTTCCGCCAGCCCGCCGATCACACGCAAGCCTTTGACTCCGTTGGCTGGGGATGGCTGCGTCCGGGTCGTGGATCCGCCGGAGATCGCCATCACGATGACGCCGGACGCTGCCGAGATTTCGGGGCTGCGGCTGATCGCCGAGGCGGACGAGGCGCGACGCAAGGCCAACCCGATCGCCTGAGCCCTTGCGCCCTGCGTCCTGCGGCCGCATCTGACGGCCCATGACCGACCTTGCCTCTACACGCCCCTCCGGCCTTCCGACCCCGCGCCACTACGCCGGGGTCAACTGGATCGGCGTGCAGACCCTCTACCTGCGCGAGGTCCGTCGCTTCTGGAAGGTGGGGGCCCAGACGGTCGCTGCGCCGGTGGTGACGACGCTCCTCTACATGCTGGTCTTCGTGGTGGCGTTGAAGGGCGCCCGGCCGCCGCTGCACGGCACCCCCTTCGCCGAGTTCGTGGCGCCCGGCCTCATCATGATGGCCATCCTGAACAACGCTTTCGCCAATGCCTCATCGAGCCTGATCCAGGCCAAGATCATGGGTACCTCGACCGACTTCCTGACGCCGCCGCTGAGTCCGCTGGAGCTGACCATCGGCTTTTCGCTGGGCGCTGCGACGCGCGGTCTCGTGGTCGGTCTGGTCACGGCGATCTGCGTCATGCCGTTCGCGAAACTGGGTGTGACCCATGTCGCAGCCATCCTGTATTTCGCCCTGATCGCCTCCCTGCTGATGGGAATGGTGGGCGTGCTGGCCGGCCTCTGGTCCGAGAAGTTCGACCAGCTGTCGGCGGTCCAGAATTTCGTCGTCCTGCCGATGACCTTCCTGTCGGGGGCCTTCTATCTGGTCGAGAACCTGCCCGAGCCGTTCGCCGCCATCAGCCACTGGAACCCCTTCTTCTATCTGATCGACGGCTTCCGCTACGGCTTCATCGGTCAGGCCGAGGGCAACCTCATGGTTGGCGTCGTCATGAGCGCCGCCATGACCCTGATCATGGCCGTCTGCTGCTGGCTGGTGTTCAGGTCGGGCTGGCGGCTGAAAAGTTAACCCGCTCCCGTTGGGAGAGGGCTTGAGGCTCGCAGAGCGCAGCGATGCGCAATCCGAAAGGGTGAGGGTCGCGCCTTCACCGGTCAGCGCCAACCCCTCACCCTTTCGCGCAAGGACGACGGCTATCGCCGCCGTGCGCTCAAGCCCTCTCCCGCCAGGAGAGGGAAGCAGTGGTGTTGACTCACTCCCGCTCCCATCCGACAACCCACGCTCCTGAAAAGTCCCGTCGCACCCGCGCCGGGGCTTCGTTTCTTTTGGAGGTATATCCGTGTCCGGTCATTTGATGGGTGTCTACAATCGCGCGCCGCTGGAAGTGGAACGCGGGCGAGGCGCGCGTCTGTGGTCCACGGACGGCACGGAATATCTGGATTGCGTCCAGGGCATCTCCACCAACGGCCTGGGCCATGCCCATCCGGTCCTGGTCGAGGCCGTGAAGGCCCAGGCCGAGAAGCTGTGGCACGTCTCCAACATCTTCAAGATCCCGGGTCAGGAAGAACTGGCCGACGCCCTGACGGAGGCCAGCTTCGCCGACGTGGTCTTCTTCACCAACTCGGGCACCGAGGCGGTCGAGTGCGCGCTGAAGACGGCGCGCAAATATCATTCCGCCAACGGCCAGCCGGAGCGGATCGACATCTACGGCTTCGACGGCGCCTTCCACGGCCGGACCTACGGCGCGATCAATGCGGCGGCCAACCCCAGCTATACCGAGGGCTTCGGGCCCAAGATGCAGGGCTTCCACCAGCTGACCTGGGGCGACCACGAGGCGCTGAAGGCGGCGATCGCAAAGCCCGAGACCGCCGCCATCATCGTCGAGCCGGTGCAGGGCGAGGGCGGCTGCCGGGCCATGCCGGACGTCTGCCTGCGCGGACTGCGCGACCTCTGCGACGAGCACGGGGTGCTGATCATTTTCGACGAGGTCCAGTGCGGCATGGGCCGGACCGGCAAGCTGTGGGCCCACGAATGGGCCGGGATGACGCCTGACATCATGGCCGTGGCCAAGGCTCTGGGCGGCGGCTTCCCCATCGGCGCCTGCCTGGCCACCGCCCACGCGGCGAAGGGGATGACGGTCGGCGCCCACGGCTCGACCTTCGGCGGCAATCCGCTGGCCATGGCCGTCGGCAATGCAGCCTTCGGCGCGATCAACACGCCGGAGGTCCTGGGCAACGTCAACGAGATCGCCGGCTACCTGAAGCAGCAGCTGCACGGGCTGAAGGAACGCTTCCCCGATGTGATCGTGGACGTGCGCGGCAAGGGTCTGCTGATCGGTCTGAAGCTGGTCCCCAACAACCGCGACTTCATGGGCTGGGCGCGCGACGAACAGCATCTGCTGATCGCCGGCGGCGGCGACAACTGCGTGCGCATGCTGCCGCCCCTGAACCTGACGCTGGACGAGGCCCGCGAGGCCGTCGAACGGCTGGAACGGACGTGCGAAGGCGCGCGGTCCAAGATCAACGCGGCCGCCTGATGGTCAGACACTTCCTGGATATCCACCGGCTCGAGGCGGCCGAACTGCGCGCCATCCTCGACGACGCCCATGCCCGCAAGGCCGCCCGCAACGGCAGGCCCCAGGGCTGGGTCGACGCCGACGCTCCGGCGAAGGATCGCGTCCTGGCGATGATCTTCGAGAAGAACTCGACCCGCACCCGCTTCAGCTTCGACGCGGCCATCCGCCAGCTGGGCGGAGACTCGATCATCGCCACCGCCTCGGACATGCAGCTGGGACGCGGCGAGCCGGTCGAGGACACGGCGCGCGTCCTGTCGCGCATGGTCGACGCGGTCATGATCCGCGCCAACAGCCACGAGGACGTCGAGCGTTTCGCGCGCGTCTCGACCGTGCCGGTGGTGAACGGCCTGACCGACCGCTCCCACCCGTGCCAGATTCTGGCCGACATCATGACCATTGAGGAACAGCGCGGTCCGATCGAGGGCAAGACGCTGGCCTGGATCGGCGACGGCAACAACGTCTGCCACAGCTTCATGCACGCCGCGCCCAGGCTGGGCTTCCACCTGAACGTGGCCTGCCCGGCCGAGTATCACCCGAACCTGCACGACCTGGCCAAGGGCGGTAACGCCGTCAGCCTGACTTCGGACCCGCGCGATGCAGTCAAGGGCGCCGACGTCGTCATCACCGACACCTGGGTGTCGATGGGCGACAGCGACTACGAGGCGCGCCTGCATGCGTTCGAGAGCTACACGGTCGACGAGGCCCTGATGGACCTGGCCGATCCGGAGGCCGTCTTCCTGCACTGCCTGCCCGCGCACCGCGGCGAGGAGGTCACCGACGCGGTGATCGACGGACCGAAGTCTCTGGTCTGGGACGAGGCGGAAAACCGCATCCATGCCCAGAAAGCCGTGCTGGCCTGGTGTTTCGCGGGCTGATTATCCCGGTATGACAAAGGGCGCCGTTGTGAAACGGCGCCCTTTCGACCTTTTCCGGCGGCGGACCTACTGCAGATTGACGTCTGCGACCCCGCCCGCGTCCGGGACGGTCTTGGTCAGGTTGGCCTTGGCGATCTCGAAGGCGAACTTGATCAGGCCGCCCTTCGACACCCAGACCCGTCCGTCATCGGCGTCGAAGCGCAGGACGGTCAGGTGGCGATCCTCCTTGCCGTCCGGGTACCAGGCGGCCAGCACCGGGTTCCAGTAGCGGTCGACGATCTCGCGGTCATTGCCCTGAACCGAAAGCTCGCCGTGGATGCACGCCCAGGTGTGCTGGTCCTTCGAGCCATAGTGGAACATGGCGCTCTGGCCGCCGCCGATCCCGGCGTCCTTCGCCAGGTCGGTGTCGTCGCGGGTGAAGAACCAGATCGTGCCGGTCTCGGCCTCGCGGAAGGCGGTCATCGGCTGGGCGTGATAGCCGGGCTGGTCGAGGCCGAGCAGGCCGGTGTTGGACTCCTTCAGAGACTTCCAGAACTCTTTTTCGGCTTCGGCGGCGGTGAGGGTATCGGCCATGTCGGGCATCCTTGCGTTGGCGTTCGGCGGGATAACCGCCGGACGACGCGCCTGTTCCGTCAGGCCCCCCGAGGCGTGACCCCCAGCAGGGTTCCCAGGTGGATCAGCAGAAGGAAAGCGAGCGCGCCGGCCATCAGCATGATGAACCGCCAGGGCACCATCCGGGGCCTGAGGAAATCGCTCGGCCGGGCGCCGCGCCAGCCCGCGAAGACGCCCACGATCAGGGCGCCGGCGAGCAGGGAAAGGGTCAGGGTCATCGACATGGGCGCGATGTGGCGGCCCGGCCCCGCAAGCGCAAGCAAACCCTTACCGCGACCTTAATCTTCACCGGTCGTTAACCACGTCGGCCTGATGAAATGGGCTGAGGCGGGGCCTATCCACAGGTGAATGGCCGAACGTCAAGATGTTGGGGTTAACCACACGTTTACACCCCGGATATGGGCGATTAGCGTGATGCCTATGGGTCGGGAGTCGAATCAGTGAGCGCAGCCGCTGCGCCTTGGAGCGTAAAGGGCATCGACCCGAAAGCGCGCGAGGTGGCCAAGGATCTGGCGCGCCGCTCCGGCATGACGCTGGGCGAGTGGCTCAACACCATGATCATGGACGACGAGGATGACGGAGTGCAGCCGTTGCCGCGCCGTCCGCACGCCGCCGAGATGTTCGACCGTCGCGGTCGCTCGCGCCGTCTGGACGACGCCTATGAGCCCGAGGGTCGCGGATACGGTCGCGACGAGGAGACCCTGCAACGCGTCGCCGCATCGGTCGAGGCCATCGCCGCCCGTCTCGAGGCCGCCGAGCGCCGCTCGACCATCGCCATCCAGGGCGTGGACCAGGCCGTCGCCGGTCTCGTGCGCAAGATGGAGTCGCAGGACCAGCAGGCCGGCCAGTACGGCCGCCGCATCGACGACATCTCCGAAGAACTGAAGGAAGGCCACAAGCGCCTGCGTCGGTTCGAACAGGACGCCGGCCCGAAGACCGCCGAGACCATCAGCAAGGTCGAACAGGCCCTCGGCGGTCTCGCCGGGCGTCTCTACGACATCGAGGAGCGTCAGCGCTCCGGCCTGATGGAGGTGCGTCAGCGTCTCGACGGCGTCGAGAAGGCCGACGCCTGGGGCAAGACCGACACCGCCGTCGCCGCCCTGACCAGCCGTCTCTACGATCTGGAGGAGCGCAACCGCGCACAAGGCCAGACCCTGATTTCGCGCATCGAAGCGGTCGAGAAGGCCGCGGGCCCGGGCGCGGGCGCCGACATCCTCGCGCGCGTCGGCCAGCGACTGGACGCCGCCCAGGGTCAGACGACCGAGGCCCTGCGCAATCTGGAGCGCTCTTTCGCAGGCCTCGATCAGCGGCTGCGCGCCGCCGAGACCCGCGTGGAGCCGGAAGGCGTGCGCGAGGCCGCCCGCTTCGAGAAGCTGGCCGAGACTCTCTCCCGGCAAGTCGACGCCAACCGCACCGAAATGATGCGCCGGCTGGAGACGGCCGAGAGCGAAGGCCGGATGGCCCGCATCGAGGCGACCATCGCCTCGCTCGGCGAACAGGCCCGTTCGTCCGAGCAGCGCTCCGCCCAGGGCATCGACGCCATGGGCCGCGAGGTCCTGCGCATCGCCCAGAACCTGGACAGCCGCGTCGACAGGATGGAGACGGCGGGCGACTCACGGCTCGGTCAGTTCGAACAGGCCCTGACCAGGACCCTGTCGGACAAGATCGCCTCGGACATGGGCCGCTACGGCCAGGCCATCGAACACCGGCTGAACCGGGCCGACGACCAGCACGCCATCGCCCTGGAAAAACTCGGCGTCGAGATCACTCGTATCTCGGACCGGCTCGCCGACCGCATCGCCCAGTCGGAACGCAAGTCCGCCCAGGCGCTCGAAGGCATCGGCCGTCGCATGGTCGAGGGCTCCGACCGGATCGAGCAGCGCTACGACCGCGCCTCCGGCGAACTGGCGGAGCGGATGCGTCTGTCCGAGGAACGCACGGCCAAACTCCTGGCCGAGGCGCGCGAGACGCTCGACCAACGCCAGACCCAGCCGGCCGCCTTCGACCCGACGCCCCAGCCCTTGCCGCCGGCGGGCCCCGTCGCTTCCGAGTTCGCCCAGCCCGACTGGCGCGCCGCCGCCTTCCCGGCCGAGGACTTCGCCTCGCCGGAGGACGGCTGGTCGATCGATTCGCTCGCCGCCGACATCGAACCCTTCCCCGAGGCCCCGTCGGAAGCGGCGTTCGCGCCCGCGCCCGTCGTCCCCGAGTTCGCCGCAGCGGCCTTGCCGACGGAGGACAGCTTCGATGCCCTGCCGCGCCGGTTCGAACCGGTCGCGCCCGAGCCGACCCCGTTCGGTTCGGCGGCCCAGCCCTTCGGCGGCTTCGGCGGTGCGGACGTGTCCGATGCTCTGGACGCCATCGCCGAGGTCGCGCCTCAACCCGCCTTCGCCGGCGCGGTCGCCGAGGCCTTCCCGTCGGCCCGCACCTTCGAAGGCGGCGATGACGACTTCGCGGCCGAGACCGAGTTCGTCGACGCCCGCCGTATGCGCGCCGGTCTGGTCGGCGGCGCCGCGACCGGTCGCGCGGCCTCGACCCGCGACGCCATCTCGGCCGCCCGCGCCGCCATGAACACTCCGGCCGCCGCCGAGGTCGCCCCACGGTCCGGCTTCGGCCTGGGCGGTCTGAAGAAGGGCGGCAAGTCGCGCCTGCAGGAGCGTCTGGACAAGCAAGCCTCGCGCGACGGCACGGTCAAGAAGGCCTTCCTCGCCTCCGTCACCGGCGTGGCCGTGGTCTGCGGTCTCTACGCCACGGGCCGTTTGACCGGCTATGAGATCATGGACGTCCGCCAGCTGCTGGGTCAGTCGGGCGGCGAGACCGAAGCCACCCCGATCGCGGCCCTGGCGCTTTCGCCTGCCGATGCGCCGCTCGACGCCTCTCCCGCCGACGCGACCGAGGCCCAGACCCTGTTCGCCCAGGCGACCGAGCAACTGGACCGCAACGATCCGGCCGGGGTCGAGACCCTGACCCGCGCCGCCAACCTTGGCGAGCCCCAGGCCCAGCTGAAACTGGCCAGCCTCTACCAGTCCGGCGAGAACGGCGTGGCCGTGGATGCCGGGGAAAGCCGTCTGTGGGCCCGACGCGCGGCCGAGGGCGGCGACGCGCGCGGCATGCACGCCTTCGGGATGTATCTGTTCGACGGCGTCGGCGGCGCCCGCAACCGGCCCGAGGCCCTGGACTGGCTCAAGAAGGCCGCCGATCAGGGCCTCGTCGACAGCCAGTACAATGTCGCCCGCATCTACGAGAACGGCGACGAGGGCATCGCGCCGAATCCGACCCAGGCCTATCGCTGGTACCTGATCGCGGCCCGCGCCGGCGACCCCCAGGCCCAGGCCGCCGTCGACCGGCTGGCCCCGACCCTTCCGGCCGCCGCCCGCCAGACCGCCCGCGCCCAGGCCGAGGCCTTCGCTCTGGAACCGCTCGCCTGACACGCTTGGTGGGTGGCCCCGACGCCCCCGCCCGGTTAAGACACCCGCGCTCGCCTTCCGGCGCTTAAGCTTTTTGTTCCAGCCGAAGGCCCGCCCTTTGGAGATCTATCTGCCGATCGCCGAGGTTTCGGTGAACTGGCCGTTCCTGGTTCTGCTGGGCGCGCTGGTCGGATTCGTGTCCGGACTGTTCGGCATCGGCGGCGGCTTCCTGATGGCGCCGGTGCTGGTCTTCCTTGGCATCCCCCCCACGGTGGCCGTCGCCAGCCAGGCCAGCCACGTCGTCGCCTCCTCCACCTCCGGCGTGATCCGCTACACCGGCCAGGGCGCGGTCGACTTCAAGATGGGGGGCATCATGGCCGTCGGCGGCGCAGTCGGCGCCCTCGGCGGAGTCGAGGTGTTCCGTTACCTGCGCCTTCTGGGCCAGGCGGACCTGGTCGTGGCCCTGTCCTATCTCGTGTTTCTCGGCGCTATAGGTCTGCTGATGTTGCGCGAAAGCTTGACCGAAATCCTGCGTCGTCATCGCGGCGAGATCGCTCCGCACCAGGAGCGGCGTCGTCCGTTGTGGCTCTACGGCCTGCCGTGGAAGGTGCGGTTTCCGAAGTCGGGCCTCTACATCTCGGCCATCCCGCCCTTCGGCCTGGGCGTTTTCGCGGGCGTTCTGTCCGCCATCATGGGGGTCGGCGGCGGCTTCATCCTGGTCCCGGCCATGCTCTATGCTCTGCGCATGCGGGCAGGGGTGGTCGTGGGCACCAGCCTGTTCCAGATCATCATTACCACGGCCATCACCACCATCCTGCAGGCGGGCCGCAACCAGACGGTCGACATCGTCCTGTCGACACTTCTGCTTGTCGGCGGTGTGGTCGGGGCCCAGTTCGGCGCCCGCTATGCAGGCAAGTTCCGCGCCGATATCCTGCGCGCGGCGCTCGGCCTGCTGATCCTGTTCGTCGGCATCCAGATGGGGCTGGAGCTGTTCGTCCGACCCTCGGACATCTTCCTCCTGGCGCCCGGGGTGTCGGCGGGATGATCCAGACCCTGCCCCCTCCGCCGCCTGCGATCGAGGCGCTTGCCCCAGAGATGTCTGTCGGCACCCAGGGCGAGTTGCGCGTCGCCGCCGCCCTGACCGACGCGCGGGTCCAGGTCGATTCCAGCTTCCGCGGCGCGTCGATCGTCCTCTATGGCGCGGTCTTCAACCCGACCGACGACCCGACCGATGTGGTCGTCGTGGTGCGCGGCCCCGACGCCCCCATCCGTCTGGTCAAGAAGACCCGCAACCTCGGCGTCTGGCTCAACAGCCGGCCGGTCCTGTTCGAGGGCGCGCCCGGCTTCTACATGACCGCCTCGACCCGCCCCCTGCCGGACATCGCCGGCTTCGGCCAGCTGCGCCGCCTCGGCGTCGGCGTCGACCACCTGCGCATCGACGCGCCGGAGGAGAGCCGCACCGTCACCCGCTACGGCGTGCGCGACGTCGTCATCTCGCGCCTTGGCGAGGACTACCTCGACTGGCGCCGCGCCGTGATCCGGCTGAAGGAGGCGGCGGCCCTCTACGACACCGACCCGGACGGGGTGACCTTCGTCGATCGCGGCCTGTTCCGCGCCCAGGTCGAACTGCCCACCGTCGCCCCGACCGGCGAATACCACGCCGAGGTCTGGCTGTTCCGTGACGGCGAACCGGCGGGCGTGTCGAACCTGACCCTGACGGTCGAAAAGGTCGGCTTCGAACGCGACATCTACGAGTTCGCGCATCGGCGGCCATGGACCTACGGCATCCTGTGCGTCCTGCTCGCAGCGGGCATGGGGTATCTGGCGAGCAGGGTCTTCAGGAGAAGCTGATGGATCGGACGCGTTTGACCGCCTGGATGCTGACGCTCGCCGGCCTCGTCCCCTTCGTCGGCCTCGCAGCCCTGATCGTGCTGGCTCCGGGTGAGGGCGAGCGCTGGGTCGAACCGCTGACTGTCTACGGCGCGATCATCCTGTCTTTCCTGGCGGGGGCGCGATGGGGCAAGGCCTTCGCCGAGCGCGATCCCCGTCCCGCCACCCTGATCCTGAGCAATCTGCCGCCGGTCGCGGCCTGGCTGACCTTCATAGCGGGCGTGCCTGTCGAGTTTCGGCTGCTGGTCCTGATCTTCGGCTTGATCGCCATGCTGTACTGGGACTTCGGCCCCTCTCCTGTCTGGTACCGGAATCTGCGGATCAGCGCGACGACGGGCGCGGTGCTGAGCCTCGGCGTGGTCCTGCAGCTGCTCTAGGCGAGGGCGCTCCAGGCGAGGGCATGGACCCGGTCCTTGCCGAGCGCCGCGGCCATCGGCGGCGTGGCGAACAGGCCGGCGACGGCCGGGTCGAGCACGTTCAGCCCCCCGGTGAAGGCGCCGAAGGCTGGCAGGATCAGCCTGCGCCCGTCGGTGACGAAACACGGACGGCGCACCATCCGCGCGTGGGCCACCACCCGGGCGCAGGGGTGCAGATGCCCCGCCACCTCGCCGTCCCCGGCCTCCGGCGTCGGCTCGTGGGTCAGGAACAGGGCGCCCAGCCGCAGGTCGCCGACGATCCGGCCTGGCAGGCGCGAGACGGCGTCTGCATCGGCCGCCGTCAGGGCCTCGCGGTCGTGGTTGCCCTCCAGCCAGACCCAGTCTCGACCGAAGGCCAGCCGGTCCAGACGCTCGCGATCCTCCGCCGCCATCCGGCCGATGGATTTCGTATCGTGGAAGCTGTCGCCGAGCAGGACGACGCGGTCGGGCTTCAGCTCGGCAATCTCCGCCTCCAGCCTGTCCAGCGTCGCGCGGCTGTCGTAGGGCGGCAGCATCTGGCCCCGCGCAGCGAAGGCGGAACCCTTTTCGAGGTGCAGGTCGCCGGCGACCAGTGTCCGATGATCCGGCAGCCACAACGCCCCGGAACAGCGCAGCACGCAGAGCTCTCCCATGACCCGCACGGACAGGGACCCGCAGGGCCGTCGCGCCGGCGCCAGCGTCTTTTGCAGGGCCGCGTTCACGCCGCCCCCTGCAGTTCAGGTGGGGCGTCTTCCATGACCTCGGCGATCAGGTCGGCGGCGGAAGCATCCAGGATCATCTCGGCCGCATCACCGCCGACCCGCTCGCGCCCGATCATCACCAGCACCGGCACGCAGAAGGGCGAGGCCCGTTCCAGCGGCGCATGGCGGATATGGCCTGCAATGCGGCTCAGCAGCTGGCCCAAGCGTGCGACATCGAGCAGGCCGGAGGCGGCGTCGGACCGTGCGGTTCTCAGCAACAGATGGTCGGGCTGATGGCGGCGGAGCACATCGTAGATCAGGTCCGTGGAGAAGGTCACCTGTCGCCCCGTCTTCTCGGCGCCCGGCTGTCGACGCTCGATCAAGCCGGAAACGAGGGCGCAATTGCGGAAGGTGCGCTTCATCATGAAGCTCTCCTCCAGCCAGGCCTCGAGGTCGTCGCCCAGCATGTCCGGCTGGAACAGGGCATCCCAGTCCAGCCCGTCCATCGGCTTGATCGACCAGATGGCGAAGGAATAGTCGGTCACGACGAACCCCAGCGGCCCGACGCCGAGCCGGTCCAGCCGTCGCGTCAACAGCATGCACAGGGTCGAATGGGCCAGCCGCCCCTCGAACGGATAGGCGACGAGAAAATGCCGGCTGCCGCGCGGGAAGGTCTCGATCAGAAGGCTGTCGGCGTCGGGGATCAGGCTGCGTTGCTCCTGCAGCTCCAGCCACTCCTGCACGTCGGGCGGCAGGACGCGCCAGTGGTCGCGGTCCTGGATCATGTCGCGGACACGGGCCGCCAGCGAAGTGCCGAGCGGGAACTGCGACCCGCCCCAGGACGGGATCTTGGGGTCCTTGTCATTGGCGTGGGTGACCAGGGCGTCCATGCCGTTTATGCCCTGAAACGCCCAGACCTGACCGGCGAACAGGAAGGTGTCGCCGGGCGTCAGCTGTTCGAAATACCACTCCTCGGCCTCGCCGACCTTGCGCCCGCCGATCAGCTGTTTCGACGCCCCTCCACGCCGCGAGGCGACCTTCACGTTCAGCGTCCCCGCCGCCACGATGGCCCCGACGTTCATCCGGTGGCGCTGGGCGATCAGTTGGTTGCGCACCGTCCACTGGCCCTCGGGCGTGCGCACGATCCGCGCGAACCGGTCGTAGGTGCGGAGTGCATATCCGCCGGTGGCGACGAAATCGACCACCTCCTCGAAGGCCTCGTAGCTCAGGCCGCGATAGGGGGCGCACGACGTCACCTCGGCGTGCAGGGCGTCCAGGTCGAAGGGCTCCGAACAGGCTGCGCCCATGACGTGCTGGGCCAGGGTGTCGAGGGTGCCGATATGATGCGGCTCCCAGTCGAAGGCGTTGTCGGCAACGGCCTCCTTGGCGGCCTGACACTCCAGCAGTTCGAACCGGCTGGCCGGGACCATCAGGGCGCGCGAGGGTTCGTCCAGCCGGTGGTTCGCCCGGCCGATACGCTGCACCAGACGGCTCGACCCCTTGGGCGCGGCCATCTGGATGACCAGGTCGACGTCGCCCCAGTCGATGCCGAGGTCCAGCGTCGAGGTGCAGACCACGGCCCTTAGATCCCCCCGGGCCATCGCCGCCTCGATCTTGCGCCGCTGTTCGGCCGCCAGCGACCCGTGGTGCAGGCCGATCGGCAGATCATCGTCGTTGATGGCCCAGAGCTGCTGGAACACGAACTCGCATTGCCAGCGAGTGTTGACGAAGATCAGCGACAGGCCCGACCGCTTGATCGCCTCATAGACCTCCGGGATCGCATGCTGGCCGGTATGGCCGGCCCAGGGGACGCGGCCTTCGGACACCAGCACGTCGATGATCGGAACGGCGCCGGGATCGCCTTTTACAATCACGATCTGTTCTCCCCTTGCGGGAGAAGGTGGCTCGCGAAGCGAGACGGATGAGGGGTCACGCTGACCTTCAAGATCGTGCGCTGGATGAGCGGACTCCAGCGGCTGGTGCGACCCCTCATCCGTCGGGCTTCGCCCGCCACCTTCTCCCGCAAGGGGAGAAGGGAAGTGAGGCTGAAGCCACTCCGCGATCAGCTGCGGATCGTCGATCGTCGCCGACAGGGCCACCCGCCGCAGCCCCGGCGAAAAGCTCTGCAGCCGCGCGAGGCCGAGGTTCAGCAGATCGCCCCGCTTGCCCGACCAGATGGCGTGGACCTCGTCCAGCACGATGCATTTCAGATCGGAGAAATACGCCCGCGCCCCGCCCCAGGCGCAGAACAGGGCCAGCTGTTCAGGCGTGGTCAGCAGGATGTCCGGCGGGTTCTCGCGCTGCCTCTGCTTCTTCGATTGTTTGGTGTCGCCGGTGCGGCTCTCGACATGGATGTTCAGCCCGATCTCGCGGATCGGCGTCATCAGATTGCGCTCGACGTCGGTCGTCAGCGCCTTCAGCGGTGAGACATAGATCGTATGAATGCCGCTGCCCGGTCCATGCGGCGGCCTCGGCCCCCGCTCCGCCAGGTCGATCAGGCTGGGCAGGAACCCCGCCAGCGTCTTGCCGCCCCCGGTCGGCGCGACCAGCAGGGCGTGCGACCCGGCCTCGGCGGCCGCGATCATCTCGAGCTGATGCCGACGCGGCGCCCAGCCCCGCGAGGCGAACCAGTCGGCGAACAACGGCGGCAGACTGGCGGCGGGCGGGATCACTTGCGGGATATAGCATGTTCCCGTTCCGTTTCATCCCGTTCGTCGCTATCTGTCTGAGGTGTCCGACGAATCCGTCATCTCCAGTCGAGCCCTGACCGGCGCCGAGCCGTGGCTGGTCCTGCCGCCCGCGCTGGCCGTGCCGCCGGGCGCGGGGGCGATCTGCGACGACGAGGGGGCGCGGAAGATCGGGCGGGGTGCGGCCGAGGGGGTGTTCACCGGCGGGTCGGTGGTGGTGGCCCACGCCTCGCTGACGGCTCGCAGGCTGGGCCTGTCCGCTCCGCCCCGGTCGCCCGACCTGCTGGACGTGCTGGAGCTGTGGGCCTTCGTGCGGCCGGCGACCTTCTGCGCCCCGTCGCCGAGTGGTCTGGCGCTGGCGCTCGGCATGGCCGAACCCAGGGGGGCGGAGGCCCAGGCTGCGGCCCTCCGCGACGCTGCCGCCGTTCTGCTGAAGGAGCTGGCCGACCCGGCCTACCCCCATCGCGAGGATGCCTTCACCCTGGCCGAGACTTTGGGCCGCGCCGGCTGGTCCTGGGCCTGGCGGGTCTCGGGCGCGCTTCAGGCCGGCCCCCTGCGCCAACGCCAGTATCGCGGCTCCGGGCTCGACGCCTGGTCGCGGCTGGCGGAGTGGGAGGATGAAGCGCCGCGTGGGGAGGCGGGGTCGGCCCCGGTCGATTCCGAATCCGCCCGCATCCGGCTGGAGAAACTGCTTCAGGCCTCGGGCCTCGACGAGACCCGCCCGACCCAGTCCGACTACGCCGCCGAGGCCGCCTACGCCTTCTCGCCCCGCAACGAAGAGGGCAAACCGCGCATGCTGCTGGCCGAGGCCGGCACCGGCACCGGCAAGACCCTCGGCTATCTGGCCCCCGCCTCCCTGTGGGCCGAACGCAATCAGGGCGCCGCCTGGGTCTCGACCTATACCCGAGCCCTCCAGCGCCAGATCGACCGCGAAAGCGCCGCCCTGTGGCCCGACCCGGTCGAGCGCAAGAAGAAGACCGTCGTCCGCAAGGGCCGCGAGAACTACCTCTGCCTCTTGAACCTTCAGGACATGGTCCAGGCGGCCCAGCTGGGCAACGGCGACCTGATCGGTCTGGCCCTGACCAGCCGCTGGGCGATGCACACCCGCGACGGCGACATGACCGGCGGCGACTTCCCCGGCTGGCTGCCCGGCCTGTTCGCAACCCCCGCGAGCCATCAGGCGTCGGCCGGCAACCTCGTCGACCGGCGTGGCGAATGCGTCCACGCGGCCTGCCCCCACTACCGCACCTGTTTCGTCGAGAAGACGATCCGCGCCAGCCGCCGGGCCGACCTCGTCGTCGCCAACCATGCGCTGGTAATGACCCAGGCCGCCTTCGACGGCGCCCGCTCGGCGCGCGGCCTGAAGCAGGACGGAGAGACGGCGGCGCTGAAGCGGATCGTCTTCGACGAGGGCCACCACCTGTTCGACGCCGCCGACAGCGCCTTCTCCGCCTGTCTCTCGGGCCAGGAGGCGGCCGAGCTGCGGCGCTGGATCCGGGGGCCGGAGGGCCGCGGCCGTCGCGGACGCGGTCTGGAACAGCGGCTGGGCGACCTGTGCGCCGACAACGAGGCGGCGGCGAAGGCGCTTCAGGACGCCATCCGCGCCGCCGCCGCCCTGCCGGGCGAGGGCATCTCCGGCCGCATCGCCCCGCCGTCGGGAGAGGTCAATCCCGTGGGGCCGATCGAACAGTTCCTGATGGCGGCGCTGGAGCAGATTCGGGCGCGGACGTCGGAGGCCGCCTCGTCAGGATCGTCGGAGTTCGGCACGGAATGTTCGGTCCGTCCCGCGACCGAACCCCTGCTGGAAACGGCCCGGCGCGCAGCCCAGGCCATCGCGGCGGTGGAGGCCCCCCTGCTGGCCCTCGCCCGGCATCTGGAAGACATCCTCGACGACGAGGCGTCCGAGCTCGACGGCGCCTCGCGCGCCCGCATCGAAGGCGCCCTGCGGGGCCTTGACCGTCGCGCACGCATGACCCTTCCCGGATGGCGCTCGATGCTGGCGGCGCTGGAGGAGGGGGGCGATGAGGCCGACCCCGATTTTGTCGACTGGCTGTCGGTCGAGACGGCGTTCGGCCGTATCCACGACGTGGCCCTGCGCCGCCACTGGATCGACCCGACCGTGCCGCTGGAGGCCGCCGTCATCCTTCCCGCCCACGGCGTGCTGGTGACCAGCGCCACCCTGTCCGACCCGATCGCCGAAGCCAGCGGCGGCGACCTGTTCGGCATGGCCCGGATGCGCACGGGCGCGGCGCGGCTGATCGAACCGGCGCGGACTCTGAAGGTCGAGAGCCCGTTCGACTATGCCTCCAACAGCCGGGTCATCGTCGTCGGCGACGTGGCCAAGGACGATCCGCGCCAGACGGCGGCCGCCATGCGCGAACTGTTTCTGGCGGCCGGCGGCGGCGGCCTGGGCCTGTTCACCGCCATCCGGCGGCTGAAGGCCGTCTATGAGCGGCTGGGCCCCGATCTGGCCAAGGCCCAGATCCCCCTCTACGCCCAGCATGTCGATCCGCTGGAGGTCGGCGCCCTGGTCGATATCTTCCGCGCCGAACAGGACTCCTGCCTGCTGGGCACTGATGCGGTGCGGGACGGGGTCGATGTGCCGGGCCGGTCGTTGCGCCTGCTGGCCTTCGACCGCGTGCCCTGGCCGCGGCCGGACCTGCTGCACAAGGCGCGGCGCGAGAAGTTCGGGGCCAAGGGCTATGACGACGCCCTCGCCCGCGCCCGCATCGCCCAGGCCTTCGGGCGGTTGATCCGCCGTGCGGATGACAAGGGGGTGTTCGTGATGCTGGACGCCGCGACGCCGACCCGGCTGTTCGCCGCCCTCCCGCCGGGAACCGAGGTGCAGCGGATGAGCCTGGTGGGGGCGATCGAGGTGACGCGGGAGTTTCTGGCCTAGTTCCTTCTCCCCTTGCGGGAGAAGGTGGCCGGAGCGCAGCGGAGGTCGGATGAGGGGTCACGCTGACGTCGAAAATCCGTCTTGCAAGCCTCATTTCAGCTGCCCGTGAAACCCCTCACCCGACCGCGCAAGGACGACGGCTGCGCCGCCGTGCGCGGCCTCCCTCTCCCGCAAGGGGAGAGGGGCGGCGATCACCCTTCGAACGTGATCTCCACACTCTCCGCCGACCGCGCGTGCGGCCCGTGATACACCGCCTCGATGTTGTTGCCATCCGGGTCGATCATGAAGGCCGCGTAGTACCCCGGGTGATAGGGCCGCTCGCCCGGCGCGCCGTTGTCCGCGCCACCCGCCGCAAGCCCGGCGCGATGAACCGCCTGGACCATCGTACGGTCCTTCGCCTGAAAGGCCAGGTGGACGCGACCGGTCGGCACGCCCTGATCCGCCTCGGACCCGGCTGAGGAGACGAACAGTTCGTCTATCCAGAAGAATCCCGGCCCCTCGCCCTCGACACGCAATCCCAGCGCCGCGAACACGGCGTCATAGAATTTCCGGCTGGCGTCCAGATCGCGCACGACCAGCTGGATATGGTCGATCAGACGACCTCGATGCAGCGACTGCGTCTCCATGGCCTTCTCCCTCCTGTGATGACGTCAGAACGGCCGTAGCACGCTGCTGATCCCTTTTTTGGCGGCAGCGGGACAGCTTGCCGCCGCAGTCTTCCAGCCCCATATCCGCCCGTCTTGGCGTGCATCGCTCCGGCTGACGATCGGGACTCAACGGACTATCTAGACTCCAATTCGGGAGTCGGCTCGACACGACTCTAGGGACTATCCCGACTCCGTTATCGCCCTCTCGCCCAAAGGACCGCATGACCGACGCCCCGCCGCCCCGCCACAAGCGCTCCGGCCTGTTCGCGCCGATCGGCCTGTTCATCGTCGCCCTGATCGCCTGGTCGATCTGGTGGTTCGTTCTGGCCGGTCAGGTCCGCAGCCAGCTGGATCAGCGGGTCGAGGCCATGCGCGCCGGCGGCTGGGACGTGACCTACACGGGCCTTGGGACCTCGGGCTGGCCGTTCCGCGTTCGGCTGGGGGCGGAGAACGTCTCGATTACCGCACCCTCGGGGCTTGCGGTCGCCGCCCCCGATCTGGCGGCCGAGGCCAATGCCTGGAACCCGGATAAATGGGTCCTGATCGTCGGCGACGGCCTGGTCCTGACCCGGCCGGGCAAGGGCAAGGTCGCCGTGCGCGGCCGGTTCATCCGCGCCAGCGTCCACGGTCTGACCCAGCGCTGGCCCAATGTCGCGGTCGAGATGGCCGATCCGGAGTTCACCTCGCACGAAGGCTCCGAGGTCTTCCCGATCTCGCGCGCCGGCAAGGTCGAGCTCTACCTGCGACCGCATCTGGCGCCCGCCGGAACGCCCGGCGTCGACACCAGCGTCGATGTTCTGTTCCGCCTGATCGACGCCGAGGGCCGCCCCGGCGGCCCGGTCGAGGGCATGGCCCGCAATGGCAAGCTGACCGCCCAGATCGAGACCGTCGTCGAGGACGCCGACCGGCTTCAGGGCGCGGACGCCGCCGGCGTCTTCGCCGCCTGGACCCGCGCGGGCGGCCGATTCACCGCCATTCGTGGCGAGCTGTCGGCCGGTGAAAGCCGCGCCACCCTGTCCAGCGACGTCCTGTCCGCCTCCGCCGACGGGCGTCTGCAAGGCGTGGTTTCGCTTCAGGCCGTCAAGCCGATGGCCGCCATTGCCGGTCTGGCCGGGTCGGGCGCAGGTTCGGTCAATCGCGTCGGCGCGGCCGGGGCTGCCGCCGCGACGGCCGTGCGCGGCGATGATGACATGACGCTGGAACTGACGTTCCGCGACGGCCGCACCTTCCTCGGCCCCTTCGCCATCGTCCCGGCGCCCAAGCTGTTCTGATGGCGAGGAAGCACGGCGCATTGCTGGAGGAACCCAGGGTCGACACCGACCGGCTGGTCCTCGATCAGGCCCTGATCGAGGCCCTGACCGACAGGCTGGCGGCAGGGGCCGACACCGCGCCTGACGCCTCGACCCTGGCCCTGCGCGCCCTGCTGGCCGAGAGCTATGACCCGCACCAGTACGCCATGCTCCGCGCCCTGTGGGGTCGGATCGAGGCCCGCACAGGAGCCCCGCTGGTTGTCGCCGGACCCGCTGCCGGGCTTCTGGCCGCCGACCGCTTCGGATTGTCAGCCCAGGTTGCCGCCGACCCCGACGCGGCCCTGGCCCAGGCCGCTTCCGGCGCCCGCGCCCTGATCGACCTTGCCGCCGGCCGTCCCTGGTGGGGCAAGCTTCTGGCCCGCCCCGAGCTTCAGGTCATCGCGGCCCTGCCCGATGACCGTAACGGCGTGCCCTCCGCCCTGATGGTGGCCGCTTCTCCGACCGGCCCGACGGGCGGGGATCGCACCTTCTGGGTGACCGATTCCGGCCTGTCCGACGGCCGGATCGTCGAGGCCCTGTCGGTCTGCGGGTTCGTCGCCCGTCCTCTCGCTTCCGCAGGCGGCTTGAAGCTGTTCATGCTCGCAGGCTATGTGCAGGTCGAAGACGGGCGGCTCTCGGCGGCCCCCGGCGCCCTGAAGGGCGTGATCGGCGCCGCTCCCCTGTTCTGACCTCAAGGCTCTCCATGACCGAGATCAACGCGCCCGCGCCCAAGCCCGGCATCCTCGACATCGCTCCCTATGTCGGCGGCAAATCGTCGATCGTCGGCATCGCCGAGCCGATGAAGCTGTCCTCGAACGAGAACGCCCTGGGCGCCGGTTCGAAGGCCCGGGAGGCCTATGAGGCCGCGATCAAAAACATCCACATCTATCCGGATGGCCGCGCCACGAAGCTGCGTACCGCTGTCTCCGAGCACCACGGGCTGGAGCCGGAACGGCTGATCTTCGGCAATGGTTCGGACGAGGTCTTCGCCCTGCTGAACCAGACCTATCTGACGCCGGGCGACAACATCGTCACCGGCCAGTACGGCTTCCTCGCCTATCGCATATCGGCCATGGCCTGCGAGGCCCAGGTCAAGCTGGCGCCCGAGCCCGGCTACAAGGCCGAGGTCGATGCCTTGCTCGAACAGGTCGATGAGCGGACGAAGATCGTCTACGTCTCGAACCCCTCGAACCCGACCGGCAGCTACAATTCGGGCGAGGAAATCCGCCGCCTGCACGAAGCCCTGCCGCCCCACATCCTGCTTGTCGTCGATGAGGCCTATGCCGAGTTCGTGGCCGAGCCGGACTGGGAGACGAGCTTCCCGCTGGCGCGCGACGCCTCGAACATCGTCGTGACCCGCACCTTCTCCAAGATCCACGGCCTCGGCGGCCTGCGTATCGGCTTCGGCTATGCGCCGGTCGCGGTCGCCGAGGCGGTCGACCGCATCCGGCTGCCGTTCAACGTCTCGGTCCCCGGACTGGACGCCGCCACGGCCGCCCTCGGCGACGAGGCGCACCAGAAGGCCTCGCGCGAGATGGTCCAGACCTGGCGTCCGCGCCTGACCCAGGCCATCCGCGGTTTCGGCTTCGAGGTCCTGCCCTCGGCCGGCAACTTCGTGCTGGTTCTGTTCAAGGACGAGAAGCGCAATGCGGCGGCTGCCAGCGACTATCTGAACTCAAAGGGGATTATCGTCCGCCCGGTCGGCGGCTACGGCATCCACGACGGCCTGCGCATCACCGTCGGCACCGAGGACCAGAACCGCGCGGTGATCGACGCTCTCAGCGAGTTCGCGGCGAGTTGATCGCGCTCGGGGTTTGAGGCGCGACCTCGCTTGAGGCGAGAAGGGCGGCGGACGCCGTCTCGATCCGCTGTTCCAGCTCGACCATGAAGGGCGCGCGCTTCAGTCCGGCCGGGATCGGCTCGAGGAATTCAAAGGTGGCCACGCCCTGCGGGATGGTCCCCTTCGCGGGCCACCAGACGCCGGAATCGGTCGCAACCGGGCAGCAGGGCGTTTCCAGCTCGCGGTACAGGGCGGCGATTCCGGGCTTGTACTCGGGTTCGGCGCCCACCTCGGCGCGGGTGCCTTCCGGGAAGATGATGATCTGACGACCCTCGGCGAGACGGTCGCGGGCCTGGCGCACCATGTCCTTCAGCGCCTTGGCGTGACCGTCGCGATCGACGGCGATCATCTTGGTCTTCACGCCGAACCAGCCGAGGAAGGGCATGTGCGTCAGCTCCTTCTTCAACACGAAACAGGGGTCTGGAAGGACGGCGATCAGGGCCACGAAGTCCAGCAGCCCCTGGTGCTTGGAGGCGACGAGCGCGCCGCCGGTCGGGACATGGTCGCGACCCAGGGTCTGGACCTTCACGCCCGCGATCCAGCGGTATCCGAACAGGGCTGTCCTCGCCCAGATGTGGACCACGCCCATGGCCTGGCGGTGACCCATCAGGAGAGCGGGCGAGAGGCCTACAGCGACGACGGCCATCGACAGATAGAACCAGACGACGAACAGGAATGTGCGGACGGTCTTCATGCTGGCGCTGCTTCGTCGGTCGAGGTCTCGACGGCGGGGCGTTCGTTATGTCCAGTGACCCTGTGCAGCGTCTCGCGGCCGAGGACAGCGAGATATTTGACGTACTCCAGCGTCATCCGGCGCGCCGTGACCGCCGCCCGCCACCAGCGCGAGTTGTCGAGCGAGGGCGTCGAGACAGCATAGGGCGTCAGCTCGACATCGGGCGCCGCGCTGCGCAGCTCCAGAAGCGAACGGGGCATGTGGTAGTCGGAGGTGACGACGATCAGGCTGTCGTAGCCCTTGGCGCGAGCCCAGGCCGCGATCTCCTGGGCGTTGCCGTTGGTCGTCTCGGCCTCGAAACCGAGGTCGACGCAGCAGTTGAACAGACGGTTGGAGCCGGGGGTCAGTTCGCGCAGTTCCTGGCGGCGAACCTCGCGGTTGACGCCCGAGATCAGCACCCGCTCGCCCTTGTCCTGTTCCAGGAGGCGGATGGCCACATTGACGCGCTCGGCCGAAGGACCGGTCAGGGCGACGATGCCGTCGGCGCGCTCCGGCTCCGGCGCAGGCGTGAAGCCGCGCACCCGGTCGGCGAAGGCGAACAGCCCTACCAGCCAGATCAGGGCCACGATCCCGACAAGCGCCAGAAACTTCATGCTTAATCCTAGCCGCCGACCTGGGACGCGCCAAGCCTCGCCATCTCTCTTCCGGCGCTTAGTTGCGCCGCAACAAGCGCTACCGTAGCTGCGACCAGCGGGCATGGCGAGAGCATGAGAATGTCCGCCCAGGCAACTGGCAGGGCGGGGGTCAGCCCTTCTGCACCGCCGAGGACGCGCAGAAGGCCCAGCAGCGCGATCGCGCCCGCCGATCCGGCGGCGCCGGCGACGAGTGCGAGAAGGGCGAACCGGCGCTGGAACAGCCAGGCGATGGAGGCGTCGGTGGCGCCCGACAGACTGAGGGTCTCGATCACCGAGCGGCGTGCCTGAATGCCCGCACGGACGGCGTAGATGATGGCCGCGCCCGCCGCGAAGGCCGTTGTCAGGAAGGCGGCCAAGGCGAGGATGGTGATCAGGGTCGCCGACCGCTCGACTTCGCCGCGCCACAGGCTGTGGTCGTCGACGGTGGCGTCCAGCCCCGCCTCGGCCAGGGCGCGGCCGAGCGTCAGGGCGCTGGCGGGAGCGTCCCGGTCGAGGCGGACCGTGACGAGATAGGGCAGGGGCAGGTCGGCCAGCACCGCTTCGCCCATCCACGGGCGCAGCAGGGCCTCGGCGGTCTCGCGGTCCATGGCGGCGGCTTCGGCCACGCCGTTGACCCCGGCCAGGGTCTCGGCGGCGCGGGCGGCCGCGGTGTCGCCGCTCTCGCCGACGCGGGGGCGGACCTGGATGGTGGCCTCGGCCCGAAGCTCCCGCGCCCAGCCGTGCGCGGCGCGGTCCGCCGCGACGGCCCCAACCGCTGCGAGACAGGCGAGGAAGCAGAGGACGGCGATGACCGCGCCCAGCCAGCGTTCACCCGCCGCGTCGCGAGGCAACAGGCCGCTCTCTGGCCGGGTCGGACGGACGCGAGGGCCGGGGCCGAACAGGTTGGACCAGCGGATCATGCCGTAGCCCCCGAGATGCGGCCGTCACGAAGGACCAGACGACGTGCGCCGGAGCGCCGGGCCAGATCCTCGTCGTGGCTGGCGATCAGCACCGTGGCGCCGAGCCTGTTGAGCGCCTGGAACAGTTTCAGCAGCCGATCGGCCATGGCCGGGTCGACGCTGCCGGTCGGCTCATCGGCCAGGATCAGGTCCGGCTTGGCCATGACCGCGCGGGCGATGGCGAGCCGCTGCTTCTCTCCACCTGACAGGGCGGTCGGCAGGGCGTTGGCCCGGTCCGCCAACCCGACCCAGGCCAGCATCTCCTCGACGTCGGCGGCGTAGTCGCTGCGCCTGCCGCCGCGCACCCGCAGCGACAGGGCGGCGTTGTCGAAGACGCTGAGGTGGTCCAGCAGGCGAAAGTCCTGGAACACGACGCCGAGGCGGCGGCGCCAGACAGGGCGGTCATGCGACGAGACCTCGGTGACGTCCTGGCCAAACAGGGCGATGCGGCCCTCTGTCGGCCGCTCGGCGAGGGTCAGAAGACGCAGAAGCGAAGACTTTCCCGCTCCGGACGCGCCGGTAAGGAAGTGGAAAGAGCCGCGCGGCAGGATGAGGTTAACGTCCCGCAGCACGCCGGGCGATTCGGCATAGCCGAAGCTGACCGCCGACAGGCGGACGGTTTCGGGCGATGGCGCGGATTCGGCGGCGCGGCGGGGCGACTGAGGCATCTGATTTTTTCGTATGGACCGGAGCGCATCGCGTTCCGACAGGAGGGGGCCGGCGAGCGGCCTCGCAGTCAGCGACCATGATACTGACCTGTCCGTCCTGCGCCACCAGCTATTTCGCCCCCGACGGCGCCATTCCGCCCGGCGGCCGCAAGGTGCGTTGCCAGTCCTGCGCCCACGTCTGGCACGGTCTGCCGACCGACGAGCCGCTGGAATTGACGGCGGCCAGCGAGCCGATCCTCGCACCCGAACCCAGGTCGTTCGAGGAAGCGCCGCCGGTTTCGCCAGAGACGCCGGCGCCGGAACTGCCCAAGGCCTTCCGCGCCCGCGCCGAGCAACAGCGTCGTCTGCGTCGCGCGGCGACCCACGGCGCGGTCTGGGCCGGTCTGGCCAGCCTGTTCGTCGGCCTGATCGGCGCCGGCTGGCTGTTCCGGGTCGAGGTTGTCGAGCTCTATCCCCGCGCCGCCGCCGCCTACGCCATGGTCGGGACGCCGGTGAACGCGGTCGGGCTGGAGTTCGAGGCCGTGACCGCCAAGGCTGTGGCCGATCGCCCGGATATGGTGATGGTGTCGGGCGCCCTGAGGAATGTCCGTGATCGTGAGATCGTCGCCCCGCCGGTGCGCGTCGCCCTTCTGGACGCCCACGGGGCGGAGGTCGGGTTCGCCCTGATAGAGCTCCACGGCGCTCCGGTTCTACCGGGCGGGGTCCAGGGCTTCGCAGCCCTGATTCGCGATCCCGGCGCCCACGGCGTGGATGTCGGTGTCGATTTCGCCAAGGACGGCCCCGCGCCGGCGGCCCATGGCGCGGGTCACGAAGCGACCCCGGCCCACGCCCGCCCGCTCCCGACTCCGGACGAGCACGGAATGCGCCCCGCCTTGATCGAGGAGTCGCCGCCGACCCACGAGGAGCCGGTCGATGCGGCGCCCATGCATGCCGAACCGGCCCATGATGCGGCGGAAAGCCATGCGCCTATCGACAGCCATGGCGCCGAGGCGGTATCCGCCTCGCATGGCTGAAGCTCCCCCGACGCCCACCGTCCTTCTCCCCGAAGCCGAAATCGGCAGGATCGTCGCCGATCTGGCCGAACGGATCGCACCGGTCATCGACGACGAGACGGTCGCGGCGGTGCTGCTGACCGGCGGGCTCTGGTTCGCGGCCGACCTGACCCGGGCCCTGTCGCGGATCGGACGCCATGTCCGGTTCGACGCCCTGTGGCTGGCGTCCTATGGCGATGAGCAGTCGAGCCGGGGCCGGATCGACGTCCATGCGCCGTTCCAGCGGTCGCTGAAGGATCGCAAGGTGCTGATCCTCGACGACGTGTTCGACACCGGCCTGTCGCTGGCCGAGGCCGTGCGTCATGCGAAGGAAGCCGGCGCCGCCGCGGTGGTGACCTGCGTCTTCGCCCGCAAACCCTGGCCCCTGCCGCGCGCGCCTGAGCCGGACTTCGTCGGCTGGGAGGCTCCGAACCGATTCCTCGTCGGATACGGCCTGGATCATGCCGGCGCGATGCGCGGCCTGCCGGATATCTGCGCGCTGGATTAGTCCCCCGCCAGGGCCGCCAGCACGCCCTTGCCATAGCGATCGATCTTCGACTGGCCGACGCCCGAAATGGCGGCGAGCGCGTCGAGCGAGCCCGGTTCGCGCTGGGCGATCTCCAGCAGGGTCTTGTCCTGGAAGATCACGTAGGGCGGGACGTGCTGTTCCGAGGCGCGGTCACGGCGCCAGGCCCGCAGGGTCTCGAAACGGGCGCGGACGTCGACGTCGAGCGCCTCGACGGCGGCGTTGCGGTCGTTGCGGGTGCGGTTGCGCGGGTTTCCCGAGCGGGTTCCGGCGTCGAAGCCGGGCGGGGTGCGGCGGACCTCTACGGCGATCTCGCCACGATAGACGGCGCGAACGCGCTCGGCGTCGCCGAGGCCGACCAGGGGCTTGCCGTCGTTCGGGTCCTCCAGCAGCAGGCCCTCGAACATCAGGTGGTCGACGATGTCGCGCCAGCCGGTCGGGGCGATGTCCTTGCCGATCCCCCAGGTGGAGAGGTCGGACTCCCAGGGCTGGACGTCCCTGGTCTTGCCCAGCAGGTGGTCGACGATCCGGCCCTTGCCGAAGCGGCCGCCGAGCCGCTGGACCGCCGCGAGCGCCTTCTGGGCCGGGACGGTGGCGTCGTAGAGGGCCGGCGGGTCGGAACAGATGTCGCAGACGCCGCAGGGTCCGGCGTCGGTCTCTCCGAAATAGCGACGCACGGCCTGGGGGCGACAGACGGCGCCGTCCAGCATGGCGAACAGCTGGCGGGCCTTGCGCGTTTGAACCTGTTTGACCTCCTCGGCCATCGGGCGGCTGTCGAGACGCTTGAGGGTCCAGGCGATGTCGGAGGGGCCGTACAGGGTAATGCCCTCGGCCGGTTCACCGTCGCGTCCGGCGCGGCCGATCTCCTGCCAGTAGGCCTCCAGCGAGCCCGGCGGATCGGCGTGGATGACGAAGCGGACGTCGGCCTTGTCGACCCCCATGCCGAAGGCGATGGTCGCGACCATGACGGCGCCGTCCTCAGCCAGGAAGCGTTCGAGCCGCTTGTCGCGCTCCGGACCAGACATGCCGGCGTGATAGGCAATGCCGTTCGTGCCGGCGGACTTCAGGGCGTCGGCGACACGCTCGCAGCCGTCGCGCGACCCGCAATAGACGACGCCCGACTGGCCCTTCCGGGCGCGGACCAGTTCGATGACATGGGCGTCGGTTCTGGCGCGCGACGCGCTTTCCTTGCGGATGGCCGAAAGTTGCAGGTTCGGGCGGGCGAAGCTGTCGACGAAGACGGCGGCGTGTTCGAGATGCAGCGAGGCCAGGATGTCGTCGCGGGTGCGGGCGTCGGCGGTAGCGGTGACGGCGATGCGTGGCACGCCCGGGAAGAGCTCGCCGAGCCGGCCCAGCGTCCGGTAGTCCGGACGGAAGTCGTGGCCCCACTGGGACACGCAGTGGGCCTCGTCGATGGCGATCAGCGACAGCGGCAGGTCGCGTAGGCGGTCGGTCAGGGCGCCGGAGGCCAAGCCTTCCGGCGAGACGTAGAGCAGGTCGAGCTCGCCCGCGCGGGCGGCGCGCAGGACATTGGTGCGCTCGTCCAGCGAGAGGCCGGAATCGAGGCGGGCGGCGGCGACGCCCTGCTGCTTCAGCGCCTCGACCTGGTCGGTCATCAGGGCGATCAAGGGCGAGATGACGAGGCCGAGACCCGGGCGGAGGATGGCGGGAATCTGGTAGCAGACGGATTTGCCGCCGCCGGTGGGGAGGACGGCGAGGACGTCGCGTCCGGCCATGATCTCGGTGACGACCCTGGCCTGCAACCCTCGAAAGTCGGCGTGACCCCAGACGCGTTCGAGCGTCGCGCGCGCGGCGTCGAGGCCGGGCGAGGATGTCGGTGAATCGGCGAGCATCGGCGGCTTGTGCCCCATACGTTTCGGGGTGTCACGGTTGGAAACCAGCGAAGATCGACCCACGCCTGCAGAACAACCCAGAACGCCGGATACTCAGGGATGGTCGCTCTCGAGCCAAGAAACTGACGCCCGTCAGGCCAGTCCCGACGACTGGGCGCGGTCGATCGAACTTCTTCCGACTCTTCTCCGGAACGGGTCGGTCCACCATCACGCCGCTCGATGGCTCCGATCACGCTCGTGGAGCCGTGAGTCAGATATCAGGTCGCAGGTTTCGCAGCCGCTTCAGCCATGCTGGAACGGGCGGCGTGAACAGCATCGTCAATCTGTTCGAACACAGGTTGTGTGGGTTGCGCCCCGTTGCATCCATAGGCCTCATCCATCACCCAGTTTTCGTCAGTGGGAGCGTCGGGCATTTGGACCTGACCGTTGAAGGCCGGTGCGCCGTCAATGATCGCGATAGCGTGGGTAAAGCGACCAACTCGTCTGACGCAGTCGATCCGGATTTTCGTCCAGTAGAGATCCGCAGGCGAAGATCCAAATGCGGCAAGAGGCGATGCCAGGACGTTGAGTCCCCAACCTTCGACCACATCGACGTTACGCACGATCGAATTAAGGTCCAGAAAAACCACCTCGGCCGCCCTAATGTCGGTGTAGGCGAATCTATGCGGACTCGACGGAACCTCGGCTTGGACCGCGGCTGCAGCAGCAAGAGCGGGCTCTTGCTGGCCCCCCGACGCTATATGAGCAGCGATCAGAATGGCTGGCGCGAGGTATGGCATTTCGTCTCCAGTTCCTTCGGGATGGTCGCTCGCGCACTTTAGCGCCTGCTCGTACTCTGACGCAGCCAAGCCCGATAGTAGAACCGCAAGCAATAGGCCTGTGGCGCGCCTAATCCCGCAACAGCTCGTTCACCCCTGTCTTCGCGCGCGTCTGGGCGTCGACGCGTTTGACGATGACGACGCAGTAGAGGGACGGGCCCCCGGCGGGGTCAGGCAGGGTCCCCGGGACGACGACCGAGTATGCGGGGACCTCGCCGCGCGTGATCTCGCCGGTGGCGCGGTCGACGATCTTGGTCGAGCCCGACAGATAGACGCCCATCGACAGGACGGCGCCTTCGCGAACGATGACGCCCTCGGCGACCTCGGCGCGGGCGCCGATGAAACACCCGTCCTCGATGATGGTCGGGTTGGCTTGCAGGGGCTCCAGCACGCCGCCGATGCCCACGCCGCCCGAGAGGTGGACGTTCTTGCCGATCTGGGCGCAGGAGCCGACCGTGGCCCAGCCGTCGACCATCGAACCCTCGCCCACGTAAGCGCCGATGTTCACGAAGGACGGCATCAGGATGACGTTCCGATCGACGAAGGCGCCCTTGCGGACGATCGAGCCCGGAACGGCGCGGAAGCCGGCTTCCTTGAACTCGTTGGCGGTCCAGTCGGCGAACTTGTTGGGCACCTTGTCGTACCAGGGGCCGACGGCGGGGGCGCCGCCGCTGGAGGAGGGGGCCGACAGGCCGCGCTCGCCGGCGCGCATGATCTCGTTGTCGTTCAGGCGGAAGGACAGCAGCACCGCCTTCTTCAGCCACTGATGCGTGGTCCAGACGCCGTCGGCGCCGCGCGACGCGACGCGCGCCTGGCCGGAATCCAGCAGGTCGATGGCGGTCTCGACGGCCTTGCGGGTGTCGCCGTGGGTCGAGGGCGAGAGGTCGGCGCGCGCCTCCCAGGCGGATTCGATGACGGCTTCGAGCCTGGCGAGGTCGGTCATGCGGCATCCTTCAGGGCGTAGGGTGTGAGGAAGTCGAGGAGGTCGGGCGCGGTCGCGTCGAAGCCCTCGCCCGCGACCAGACCGCGCTCGGCCAGATGTTCCGGCGTGTCGGTCAGGACGGTGGTCATGCCCAGGGACCGGGCCGGAGTCAGGTTCTTCGGCGTATCGTCGAAGAAGATCGCACCCGTCGGATCGATGGCGAACTTTTCGAGGAAGCGGCGATACGTCGACGGCGCGGGCTTGGGCGTCAGGTCCATGTCCTCGATGGCGTGGACGCCGTCGAACAGACCGGTCAGTCCGATGCGCTCGATGACGCGAGCCGCATGGAACCTCGCGCCGTTGGTCAGGACGAATTTTCGGCCCGGCAGGCGGGCGATGACGTCGGCGAGGCGCGGGTTGGGCTCAAGAGAGTCCAGCGGCACGTCATGCACCTCATGCAGGAATGTCTCCGGGTCGATGGCGTAGTTGGCCATGAGGCCCGCGAGGGTCGTGCCGTGCTCGTTGAGAAACTGGCGCTGCAGCACTTTCGCCTCATCGGCGGGGAGGCCGACTGCGTCGATCATGAAGGCGTTGATGCGCGCCTGGACCAGGGCCATCACGCCCTGTTCGGGCGGGTAGAGGGTGTCGTCCAGGTCGAAGATCCAGGCGTCGATGTGCGAGAGATCCAGATGAGCGAGGGTCCGGGTCACGCCTTCACCAGAGTGCCTGCGCCGTATTCGGTGAACAGCTCGACGAGCATGGCGTGGGGGCGGCGGCCGTCGAGGATGACCACGGCCTCGACGCCTGCGCGGACGGCGGCCATGGCCGTCTCAAGCTTGGGGATCATGCCGCCGGAGGCCGTGCCGTCGTCGATCAGAGCCTGGGCCTGTTCCAGCGTCATCTGGCGGATGATGTCGCCGTTCTTGTCGAGCACTCCCTTTACGTCGGTCAGCAGCAGCATGCGCTTGGCGTTCAGAGACCCCGCCACGGCGCCGGCCACTGTGTCGGCGTTGACATTGTAGGTCTGGCCGTCCTCGGCGACGCCGATGGGGGCGATGACGGGGACCCAGTCGTCGGTCTCCGAGGCGATCAGGCCGGCGATCAGTTTGGGATCGACCTTCGTCGGCTCACCGACGTAGCCGAGGTCGACCTCGTGCTCGATCAAGCTGTCGGGGTCGCGCTTCGTGCGGGTCGTCTTCTCGACGGTCAGCAGGCCGGCGTCCTTGCCGGACAGGCCGACGCCGCGCACGTCCGCCTCCTTGCCGGCGACGGAGATCCAGTGGGCGATTTCCTTGTTGACGGCGCCGGACAGGACCATCTCGGCCACCGCCATCGTGTCCCTGTCGGTCACGCGCAGGCCATCGACGAAGCTCGACTTCACGCCCGCCTTGTCCAGCATGGCGCTGATCTGCGGCCCGCCGCCGTGCACCACGACCGGGTTTACGCCCATGAGCTTCAGCAGCACGACGTCGGCCGCGAACTGTTTGGCCACGGCGACCTCGCCCATGGCGTGGCCGCCGTATTTGATGACCACGGTCTCGCGGTCATAGACCTGGATATAGGGCAGGGCCTCGGCCAGCGTCTTCGCCGTGGCCCAGCCGCGTTCCTCGGATTGCCGCTCGTTCTCGTCCATGCCGGGGCTGATACCGGCGAGGCTTCGCCGTGTCACGCGGGATGACGGTAGGGGCCTGTGCGGCATGTCGGACACTTCGAGGCCGGACGGCCTCGAACGCGCATCACTGCGAGTTGTTCCATAAACCCGCTGCACCGCTTGTGACCGGCGAACCATCCGCTAGGGTGGCGGTCTCCGTAAGCAGAGCGCGACAATCATGACCCCTGCCCTGGCGTTTCAAGGCCTGAACAGCTTCTCGGGCATGGCCCGCACTTTTGGCTCGGAGGGCTTCAGCAGTTTTGGCGACGTCGGCGGCTATGCCCCGTGCGGCTGCTGCGGCGGCTTCCATGCGGTGTTCGAAGAGGATGTCGGTCCACTGGCCCTGCTGAACAGTGACGACCGGGGCGGATTCGGGCCCAACGGCAGGGTGTCGTTCACAACGGGCGTGGCGGCGCAGACGCTCACACGGTCGAACCTCTCCTGGGCTACGGGTCTCGGCCAGGCCACGACTGTCACCTTCGCCTTCCGCTCGACTGCGCCAGGCACGATGCCGTCCGATACGACCGACTTCACCCGGTTCACCGAAACCCAGATCGCCGCCACCCTGCTGGCATTGGCCTCCTGGTCCGACGTAGCCAACATCACCTTCACCCGCGTCAACGATGGCGACGGTTTCTCGAACGGCGCCACCATGCTGTTCGGCAACTATGGCGCAGGCTCCGAGGGCGCGGCTGCCTTCGCCTATCTGCCGGGCGACCGCTCGAACACGGCCAACCCCGGAGACGTGTGGATCAACTATACCTCCGGCAACAACGCCACGCCGACCTTGCTCAACTATGGTCAGCAAGTGCTGGTGCACGAGATCGGTCATGCGATCGGCCTGTCACACCCGGCGGCCTACAACGCAGGTCCCGGGCAGAGCCTGAACTACGCCGCCAACGCGGGCTATTTCGAGGACAGCCGCCAGTACTCGGTCATGAGCTACTTCAGCGAGACCAACACCGGGGGCAGCTTCGGCTCCGGTCGGTACTCCTCCGCGCCGCTGATGGACGATATCGCCGCGGCCCAGCGCCTGTACGGCGCCAACATGACGACTCGCACGGGCAACAACACCTACGGCTTCAACTCCAACGCGGGCCAGGCCTGGTTCAGCGCGACCTCTAACACGACGAACCTGATCTTCGCGGTGTGGGACGCCGGCGGCACCGACACCTTCGACTTCTCGGGTTACAGCACCACCCAGGTGATCGACCTTCGCCAGGGTAGTTTCTCGAACGTCGGAAACCTGATTGGTAACGTCTCCATCGCTCTCGGCGCGGTGATCGAGAACGCCATCGGCGGCGGGGGCGCCGACACGATCTTCGGCAACGCGGGCGACAACGTCCTGACGGGCGGCGGCGGCAACGACCGGATCGACGGCGGCCTGGGGTCTGACACCGTCACCTACAGCGGCAATCGTTCGGCCTATACGATCACCTACAACGGTGCGACGGCTACGGTTTCCGGGCCGGACGGAACCGACACCATCTCGAACGTCGAGTTCCTGCGCTTCGCCGACCAGACGATCGCGGCGGCCTTCACCGGGGGTCTGAACGTCAGCGGCGACATCACCAACAACACCATGACCGGTACGGCGTCCGCAGACACCCTCAACGGGCTGGGCGGCAACGACACCCTGTCCGGCCTGGGCGGCGCCGACATCCTTGACGGCGGGTCGGGCGACGACAGCCTGTCGGGAGGCGATGGCGACGACACCCTGATCGGCGGGCTAGGCGTCGATGCGCTGAACGGCGGCGCCGGCTCGGACACGGCCAGCTATGTGTCGGCCGGCGCTGCAGTCACCGTCAACCTGGCGACGGGCGTGGCCAGCGGCGGGGGCGGGGCCGATACCCTGACGCTCATCGAGAACATCCGGGGTTCGGCCTTTAACGACACCCTGACGGGCGACGCTGGCGCCAATGTCATCCGCGGCGAGGGCGGGATCGACGTCCTCAACGGCGGCGGCGGCAACGACCAGTTGTTCGCAGGCGCGCCAGGCCTGTCGGGCGGCGCGCCCGACATCGTCAAGGCCCAGGGCACGGCGAACGCCACGATCGCCACCGCCCTTTCCCTCGACAACGGCTTCGACCTCCTGCCCTCGCTCAATATCGCCAGCGCCACGACCATCCCGCATGCGACGGTCGTGGCGACCACGCACGGCGGCGTGGAGTACTATGCGGTAACGGTCGCAGCCGGAACCAGCGTGATCTTCGACATCGACGGCGCCTCGTTCGACAGCACGCTGAGGATCTTCGACAGCGCAGGAACGGAACTGGGCAGTAACGATGACAGTGCGACCGACGGCTTCAACGCCACCGATTCCGGGCTGACCCTTACGTTCGCGACGGCGGGAACCTATTACGTTCAGGTCGCCCAATGGACCGCGAACGCGGGCGGCACCTTCACCAGCTCGGCGCCGCCGGCCGGCCAGACCTACACTCTTCACGTCTCGGTTCCGAACCATACGGTGACGCCGCTGACGTCGGTAGGGTCCACGCTGAACGGCGGCGACGGCGACGATTCCATGACCGGCGGCGGAGGAGACGACACCTTCGACGGCGGCGCGGGCACGGACACGGTCATCTTCGCCAACGCCCGCAGCGCCTATACGATGTCGACGAGCGGCGGCGTGACGACGGTCACACTGGGATCCGCCCGGGTCGCGACGATCACCAATGTCGAGCGCCTTCAGTTCACAGACCAGGTCGTCGAGGTCGGGGCTCCGACCACTGGCGTCAATCTGGTGGGAACGACGGGGCCGGATACGCTGGAAGGCACCTCGTTCGCTGACAGCCTGTCGGGCGGTGACGGCAACGACACCATCCGTGGCTTCGGCGGGAATGACACCCTGACCGGAGGGCGAGGCATCGACACCATCGACGGTGGCGACGGTGTGGACACCATCGTCCTGTCGAACCCGGCGAGCAGCTACTTCTTCGAACAGACCTCGACGGGCTGGCTCATCTATGACGGCACCGCGGACTTCGACGTCATCAGCAACGTCGAGCAGGTCGTCTTCGGGTCGGGAGCGGCAGTGAGCATCGCCTCGGCCGCGGCGGCCGGGTTCGACCCATACAACTATCTGGCGGGATACGCCGACCTGCGTGGCCTGTTCTCGCTACCGGGCGCCTACCGCCACTATGTCGCGACCGGCCAGTTCGAAGGTCGCTCGGCGAGTCCGTTCAACGCCGTCAACTACCTGGCCAGCAACACCGACCTCATTCCGGTATTCCGGGCGGATCTCGCGGGCGCGGCGCGACACTACATTCAGGCCGGGATCTCCGAGGGACGGGCGATCAATGCCTTCAATGGCCTGCTCTATGCTGCCTCAAACGCCGATCTCGCGGTCGCGTTCGGGACGAACGCCGCCGCGGCGACGCAGCACTATGTGAACGCGGGTTTCGCGGAAGGCAGGGCCACGTCCTCGTTCAACGCGCTCCTCTATGCGGCTTCGAATGCGGATCTGGCCGCCGCTTACGGGGCTAATGCGTCGCTGGCGCTGTCCCATTACCTGAACTCCGGGGCGAGGGAGGGTCGGGCCACGACCGGCTTCGACGGGCTTCAGTATCTGGCGTCAAACGGCGACCTGGCCGTGGCTTACGGCACAAACGCGGCTGCCGGATTGAACCACTACCTCAGCTCAGGCGCGCGCGAAGGTCGGGCCGTCAACACCTTTGACGCCAGACTTTATGCCGCTACCAACCTCGACCTGGCGCAGATTCTCGGCACTGATCAGGCAGCGGCCCGCGCGCACTATCTGAACTCCGGTGCGCGGGAAGGTCGTGCGACCAGCGGTTTCGATTCTGTCGCCTATCTCTTGTCCAACTCCGATCTGGGCGGCCGCACGGCGTCGGCCGCGCTGGACCATTGGCTTCTCTACGGGGCGGACGAAGGTCGCTCAGGCGATGCCCCCTTCGGGCGCGAACAGAGCACCCACGCCCTCCCGGCAGGCGCCAGCGCCAGCGTGATCGACGCGGCCGGCGACCGGGACTGGTTCTCCTTCGCGGCGGATGCGGGGCGGCGTGTCACCATCAACCTGTCTTCTGCGGGGGTCGGCGCGCTCGCGGACGGGACGCTGGCCATCTACGACAGCCTTGGCCGGCTCGTGGTCGTCGATCCCGGCGCCAGCCCCGGCGCCGCCGCGAGCGTCACATTCGTCGCTGCGACGGCAGGGTCCTACTACCTCGTGGTCACCGGCGTCGGCAGCGCAGCCGGCGCCTACCAGCTGTCCTTCTCCCAGACGCTGGCCTCACCCGCAGAACTGCCGAAGACGCTGGTCGACGACGGTCCTCATGTCTTGCCGGGCCTGACGGATGTCGGCGCGGAGGACCACCTGTTCCACGATCAGGATCTGGTGCTTCTGGACAGCGATTTCATCTCCGACTTCCGCGAGCACGCCGTGGAGGAAGGCGGTCTGCCGTGGGTCCTTCCGGAGGAACCCGGCCTGGCGTCACTCTGGGGGGATGCCGTCCGTTCGCACGTCAATGGCAGCGAGCACGACCCCTACATCCTGCTTTGGGATGAGGGACAGCTTCAGCCGCTGGAGCGCCACGGGGACCACTGGTTGTTCCAGGGCTAGGCTGTTGCCGGAGAAGGCAGGGTCCAGACCCGCCTCCTCTGGCGGTTCGGAAACGCGCCTGCCATCTGCCCTTTGTGGCCGGGACGCGGACCGATGGGTCGAGGGTTGCCAAACACAAGGGAGCCGCTAAGTCAGGCTTCGGCGGCTGGATCGCGGGGTATGTGAAATGAAACGCTGGTTCAAACGGTTGATCAGGTCCTTGACGGGCCAGACGAAGGTCGTCCGTTCCAAGGGCCACTTCCGCAACCTGGCTGACGCCGCACGCGGTCGCGGCGACTGGGACACTGCGGGCCGGTATTACGCGCTCCATCTTGAGGAGGATCCCCAGGACTTTGGCATCTGGGTGCAACTCGGCCACGCGCTCAAGGAGGCCGGCCTTCGCGACCAGGCCGATCTGGCCTATGGCCAGGCAAGCCGTCTCGACGACAAGAATGCCGAACTGTGGCTCCACCGCGCCCATCTGGGAAAGATCCGCCAGGATTTTGCGGCGGCGCGCCATTGGTTCACGCTGAGCTACGCCCTCGAAGCCAATCCCGAGGTCGCCAGGGAATTGAACGCATTGGAGGGCTGGAATCCGGGTCGGTCCCCGACATCCGCCTTCGGCGAGGGCGCGAGTTGCGTTCTTGGGGCCCTGGAGATTTACAACGGCGCCGTCGTCGACATCTGGGCGGCCGATCCGGGCGCGCCGGAGGCGAAAGCCCATGTCCGCACCGCCGGTTCGACCGATGCGTTGAAGGCCCTGGAAGACGAGAACGACCGCCTGAAGAAGCTGCTGGCGACATCGATGCTGGACGTGGCGGCCATGAAGGATCTCGTCGGCCAGCACTGACGATGAACTCCTCGCGGTTGCGCGGGACGAGAGCCTGGATGGTCGATCCCGTGGAGACACGACCCCCGATGCTGTCGGTGCGACCGAAAGACGGATGAGATGAAACGCTGGTTGAAACGGCTGCTAAGGCCCGCGAGCCGCGCGCCCAAGGTCGCCGCTCCGCCGGTCATCGACCATCGCGCGCTGGGTGATGCGGCGCGGGGGCGTCGAGACTGGGCCGGCGCCGGCCGACACTATTCAGCGCATCTCGACAGCGACCCCGATGACTTCGGCATCTGGATTCAGCTGGGCCATGTACTCAAGGAGCAGGGGCTGCTGGAGGAGGCCGAGGCGGCCTACGGCGGCGCGGGCGCGCTCAACGACCAGAGCGCCGACCTGTGGCTGAGCCGGGGGCATCTGGCCAAGTTGCGGAGCCAGAACCTGAAGGCGCGCGAGTTCTACACGCGAAGCTATGCGATCGACGCCAACGCCAATGCCTTGTCCGAACTGCTCGCCTTGGGCGTTTCGGCGACAGAGCTCCAGCTCGACCCGGACACGCCCGAAGGCAGGTTCGCCGCGCAGGCGACAGCGCGCGTGGTCGGATCCATCGACATCTATAGCGGCTCTGCACTCGTCGGCTGGGTCACGGATCCGGATGATCCGCACACGCCTGCGGAGGTTGAGGTCCTGCGCGGTGGCAGGATCATCGCGCGGGGACGGGGCTCTTGCGTGCGCGACGATCTCCGCGTGCCCGGTCTGGAGGATCGCCTCACCGGCTTTTCGATCCCGCTGGGCGACAAGGCCAGGGTCGGCGATGTCGTCAATGTCAGGCTGAAGCGCACCCGGGAGCCGCTGGCCAATTCTCCCCTGACCCTGGAGCCGAGTCTAGCGGCGCGTCGCTGGCTGGCGCGACATCAGGATCTGACGCCGAACGAGGTCTTGGCGACCAGGGCCAACTACACCCGCGAGACCGCGGGCATGAGGCTGTCGATCATCATGACGGTCGCCGACGGTCCGGTAGAGTGGATACGGCAGGCCATCGACAGCGTGCTCGGCCAGTGGTGCCCGAACTGGGAGCTTCTGTGCATCGACGACGGTTCGGCTGACGCGGCCATCCGCGATGTCCTCGTCGAGAGCGCAGCGAAAGACTCCCGCATCCGGGTCGTCGGCGGTCTGGAAGGCGGAGGGCGGTCAGGCGCGATCAGCGGGGGTATCACTGCGAGCGCGGGAGACTATGTCGCGGTCATGGACAGCTGGGCCTTTCTGGAGCCCGAGGCGGTGTTCCGGTTCCTGGATGCGGGCTTGAGCGGCGCCGGTGTGATTTACGCCGACGAGATCGTGACGCGTGAGGGTATCGAGGATCTGCGCGACTTCGTGATGCGCCCGGCGTTCTCGTACGATCTCTATCTGGCCAATCCCGATCTCGGCGGATTCGTCTGCTACCGCGCCGATCTGGCCAGGGCGTCGGCGGGACAAGTCGGGGCGGGCGGTGCGTCGGTCGAGGTCGATCTTACACTGGGGATTCTGGAGCGCGCGGAGCAGGTCGCGCACGTGCCTGCCATTCTGTACCGGTCGCGAGACGCGTCCGGGTCTGCCCGAAGGACTTCCGCGCGCAAGAGCGCAGCCATACTGGGTGCGCTGAACCGCCATCTGAAGCGGTCGGGGAGCGACGCCATCGCCAGGCCGGGATTCCGGCAGGACAACTATGCGATCGACTATCCCGACGACCGGGGGCGAACGCTGATCATCATCCCGACCCGCGATCGGATCGATCTGCTGGACGCCTGCCTCGAGGCCATCTGGCGCACGACGGACGCGAAAGATGTCGAGATCGTCGTGATCGACCACGAGTCGAGCGAGCCGAAGTCGAAACAATATCTGAGAAAGATCCGGAAACGCGTGAAGGTCGTGCCATTCAGCGGAACGTTCAACTACGCGAAAATGAACAATGAGGCGGCACGCACGGTCGGCGCAAGCTGCAAATATGTCGTGTTCATGAACAATGATATCGAGGCGATCTCCGGCGGCTGGCTCGAGCATATGAGATCGCTGGCGGCGCGACCTGACGTCGGTGTCGTGGGGTCGACGCTGCTCTATGACGACGGTCGAATTCAGCACGCAGGCGTGGTGCTCGGCGTGGGCGGACCTGTGAACCACGCCCACAAGTTCACCGCATTCGAGACGGACGGCGTTCGGACGCCGGGCCCGAACGCCAGCCTGATTTCCACGCGGGATTACGTCGCCGTCACTGGCGCCTGCACAATGATGAGATCAGAGGTGTTCTTCGGCGTTGGAGGGTTCGACGAGGACCTCCCCGTAGACTTCAACGATATCGACCTCTGTCTGCGTGTCGGACGCCTCGGCTATCGCATTCTGAATGACGCCCACGCGGTCCTGTATCACCACGAGTCCGCGACACGGAAGAAAGGCGTCCGGGTGCGCCGCAGCGCCGAGACGGCGATCTTCATCCGACGTTGGCATCAACTGCTTGCGACGGGGGATCCATTCTACAATCCACTGATGTCTTTGGCCGCCGAGCATGAGGTCGGCCATATCGTCGATGTCTCTCATCCCGCCAGGATACGACCGGTGAAGGGGGAGTTGCTGCCTCTGGAACGCGGCCTCGCGAGAAGGATATCGACGCCTCTTCGCTACCCCTGATCGACCGGCTCAACCCCCTTGGAGTCATAGGCCTATTCGCCTATGGCAGGGGCGTTGTGCGAAACTGCCGCGCATCGTGTTGATTTGAAGGATGGGGATGGCGTCGAAGCGCAAGCCAGTCTGCGTAATTGTTGCCGGTATGCACCGATCGGGAACGAGCGCGTTGACCCGCGTGCTGAGTCTGCTCGGCTGCGCGCTCCCGTCGACCCTGCTGGCCGCCAACTTCACCAACGAGACCGGACACTGGGAGCCGCAGCGCATCCAGGAGTTCAATGACCGTCTGCTCGCCTCCGCGGGCTGCGCCTGGGACGACTGGACCCCCGTTCCCCAGGATTGGTTCGATTCCCTCGAAGCCAACGCCCGCAAGGAAGAGGCTGCCGAGCTGTTCAAGGCCGAATACGGCTCCGCTCCACTGACGGTCTTCAAGGATCCGCGAGTCTGTCGGCTCCTGCCCTTCTGGCTCAGTGTGCTGGACGATCTGGGGATCGAACCGGTGGTCGCCATTCCGGTTCGCCATCCTTTGGAGGTGGCGAGATCGCTGGCGATCCGGGACCTTAGCGATGCCCACTATAACAGGCTGCTGTGGTTGCGTCATGTCGCCGACGCGGAACGGTACACGAGGGACCGCCGCCGCTTCTTCTGTTCCTATGACGACCTGCTGGAAAGCTGGTCTGCCGTCGTCAGCCGGATGGGCGACGCCCTTGGCGTGAAGTGGCCGAGGATGTCGGCTCAGGCCGTCGAGGAAATCGACGCGTTTCTGAAGCCCCAGCTCCGCCATCACAGTCTCAATCCTCGCCTTCTCGATGACGACCGAACCGAACCTGAATGGCTGAGAACGACCTATGCGGTCGCGGCCAGGTGGGCGTCGGAAGGCGAAGACGCGGAAGGCAAGGCGCAACTGGATCGGATCTCGTCGGCGATGGACGAAGCCGGCGCGTCGTTCGGCATTCTTGCCCTGCGTGGCAAGGCCGCCATGACCCGGGTCCGCGAGATAGAGGCCGAGCTCGCCCATATCAGACTGGAGAGAGACGAACTCTCGTCTCGCTTCGAGGCCCTCACGATCGTCCTGGGCGAAAGCCGGCAGGAGGTTGAGGGCCTGCAGGGTCAAAACGCGACGTCCCAGTCTCTGGCCGACCATGTCGCGAACGCGCTCGCCGAAGCGAATGCACGGGCCGAGGCGGCGCGGTCCGAGGCAGATGCCGTACGGTCCGAGGCTGACGCCCTGGCTCTCGGATTGCAGGAGGCAAGGGCTCAGGCCGAGGCGGCGCGGTCCGAGGCCGATGCCGTACGGTCCGAGGCTGACGCCCTGGCTCTTGAACTGCAGGAGGCAAGGGGCCGGGCCGATGAGGCGCGGTCCGAAGCCGATGCGATGGAGACGGCGCTGAAGAATGCGGGCACGCGTTCCGATGCCGCTCGGGTTGAGGCTGACGCCCTGATCGCCGCTCTGGACGAGGCCAACGCACGGGCCGATGCGGCGCGTGTCGAGGTCGAGACCCTGAGCTCGGCCTTGCAGGACGCCAGTGCGGGCGGCGATGCAGCGCGCTCCGAGATGGAGTCCCTGACCGAAGCGCTGAACGAGGCCAACACTCGCGGCGCCGCGGCGCGAGCCGAGGTCGACGTACTGTTGGCCGAACTGGAGGCCGCCACTGTAAGGGTCAGCGCGGCGCGGTCCGAGGCTGATGCTCTCATTGCAGCTCTGGACGAGGCCAACACGCGCGCCAATGCGGCCGAGGCGGACGCCGCTGAGGCCCGCAGCGAGGCCGCTCGTGACGCCGATGCCCTGGCCAGTGCAAACGAACTTTCCGCCCAGGCGTTGAGCCGGGCCGAGGAGACGCTGAAGCTCAGGGAGGCCGAGCTGGCCCAGCTCGCCGCTGAGTTGTCGCTGGGACGAGACACCCTCGCGTCGGCGATTAAGGATATGGAAAGCGATCGAACCACGTCGGGCGACCTGCATGACCAGATCGCTGTCCTGGTTTCGAAGCTTCGCGATGCCGAGGTTGAACTCGGCGAACGAACGAAGGCGATCGCTTCCATGCAGATCGCGCTCGACGTGAGCGACGAGCGGCGTGGTGAGCTGGAGATTGAGAAGGACCAGAGCGAACAGATGGTGAGGGCCCTCAAGTCCAACATCGATCTGTTGCTGGAAGACGTCGAAGAGCGTGACCAGATCCGCAACCAACTGGTCGCCGCAGAGGAAGAGTTGTCGGTCCTGACCGAGCGGCTCGCCAGCATGGAGGCGGACCTTGCCCAATCGACAAGCGCCCTCCGCCAGAGAAGCGCGGAGGCGGACGACGCCTATGGGGAGCTGGAGCGCGTGCGGGACCTTCTCCACACCGAGACGAACGACAAGGCGCGCCTTGAACGGGCTGCCGAAGGCCTGAAGGCCAATATCTCGTTGTTGATGTCCGACCTCTCGGAGCGCGACGGCGAGGTAGCCCGGATCAAGTCTGAAGCCGAACAGTTCAGAACAACAATTCAAGCAGGCCAGAAACGGCTGAATGAACTGTTTGTGGAATCCCAGATCACCGTCGAAAATCTTGTTCGGGGGATTACCCTGGAGCCTACACCCCTGTTCCAGAGCCGCCGAACCTCCATGCGGAAGAAGGCACACCTGATCAGGGAGGCCGGAGTTGTTGATCCGGATTGGTACAGGTCCGCCTATCCTGATATTCAGGAATCAGGGCTGGATCCGGTGGAACACTTCATCGCTAAAGGCTACCTCGAAGGCCGCAGGCCGAAGCGCTAGCATCGACACAAAGGCCGACAATGAACGATATACTGCCGGAACTCGGTATAAGCGAGGCGGAGTATCTGGCGCTTTATCCGGATGCCGAGGTACTCGGCATGAGCGCGCTCGAACACTTCCGTATCTTCGGCCACCGGAGGACTTCCCACAAACGGGCGCAGTCCGCAGTGGGTGGTCATACGACTTCGTCGACACACGGTGAGACTGTTGTCGGCGCGCTGAACGTCGATGATGACAGGGGTGGCGCTCGGATAGATCGTATTGATGGGGCGCCCAAGAACGGCGTTGCCGACGGCGCTGTGGCCGGGTCTTCTTCAGACTTTGCGACTTTCGAATTCGATCCCGCTTTCTACTTGAGCCAGAACGAAGACGTGCGGGCCGCCGGTCTCGACCCGCGGTGGCACTATTTCGACAGCGGCTGGAGGGAGCCGCGCAACCCCCACCCCGAGTTTTCCGTCGCCTTCTATCTTCGTCAGTACCCTGACGTGGCCGAGGCCGGCATCGAGCCATTCGGACACTTCATCCGCGACGGCGTCGCCGAGGGCCGGTACCCAAACTTCCGCGAGTATCACAAGGCCCGGTCCACCCGCGCGCTCGAAGACCGGACGCCGCTGTTCCTGCTTTCGCGCACGAGGGTGAGCGGCGAGACGGGCGCGTCCAAAACCTCACTGGCGGTGCATGTGCACTGCTATTTCGAAGATGTCTTCGCGACGTCGGTCCTCGATATCCTGCGCAAGCTGCCTGCCGGGTTCGCGCTGTTCGTTTCTGTCACCTCGGCCGGTGCGGCCGACAGGGTCCGGAAACTGTTGGCCGGACTGACGCTGGGCGAACTCGACATCCGCGTCGTCGAAAATCGCGGGCGAGATCTGGCGCCGTTATTCGTCGACTTCTTCGAGGCGATCCAGAAATACGACGTCTGCCTGCATCTCCACACCAAGAAGAGTGTTGAGAAGCAAGATTTCGGCACGCGATGGTTGTCGGACCTGGGTCTGAAGCTGTTCTCCTCGTCGCCGTTTATCCAGAACACGATCAGGCTATTCGAAACGGATCCCTCTATCGGAATGATCGGGCCGAAGCCCTATGGGCCGATCCGGCGGTTCATGGGTTGGGGCGCCAACCACGAAGCGGCGTCGAACCTCGTCCGCAAGCTGGGTTCGTCGATCGCGCTTCCTCCGCCGGGATCCATTCTGGACTTTCCGGCTGGATCGTTCTTCTGGTTCAGACCGTCGGCTTTCGGCGAGATGCATCGCCTCGGCCTCACGACCCGGTCGTTCCCTGCTGAGCCCATCCCGGATGACGGTACGGTGGCGCACGCCCTGGAGCGCGTGCTGCCGATGATCGTCGCGGCCCGGCGCCACCGATACGTCGAGGTCGCGCCTCTGCCGTATGAATCGGAGCATCCGGCGGGGCATCCCGTCGCCGTCTCAATCATCATTCCGGCCTTCAACGCAGCCCAGTTCATCGAGCAGGCGGTCCTGAGCGTCGCGCGCCAGACCTGTTTCCACGTCAAAACCGAAATCATCGTGGTCGACAACGCCAGCACGGACGCGACGGCTGACGTGCTGAGCCGCCTGTCGGCGGTCGTGCCCAACCTGAGGGTTTTCTCGGAGACGACCAAGGGCGCCGGCGCCGCGCGAAACAAGGGTCTGGCCGAGGCGAGGGGGAAATACGTCACCTTCCTCGACGCGGACGACATCCTGCTGGAGGACGCGATCGGCGATCTCTACGACGCGATCCTGGCGTCGCCAGATCACCAGGCCGATTTCGCCACCTCATCGTTGAGGATGTTCAGCGCGGACTGGCTCAGCGCATCAATGCCTTACGATGACGACGGCCGGATCGAAACGCTCGATCTCACGGCCATGGCGGGCGACGAGTCGATCTGGGCCGCAATGGCGAGCGACTTCGGCTCGTGCACCAAGCTGTATCGACGCGAGTTCCTGGACGAACTGAACATCCGCTATCCGGAGGGTGTCAATTTCGAAGACAACTACTTCATCGGTTGCGTGATGATGGAGTCGAAGGCCGCAACGATTCTGCGGTCAGTGACCTATCTCTATCGCAAGTCCGAAGACGGCATGACCCAGTCGACCAAGCGATCGCCGGAGATCATCGCTGACCAGATCCGGGTCATCGAAATGCTGCTCGAACGCTTCGACGGGAAGTCCGATCGTCCGCGGTGGAATACGTACAAGAAGGCTTTGTTGGACAAGCTGAAGCACGAAGCCAACCGGGTGGGCGTGCCCCTCCGCGAGGCGTTGACGCCGCAACAGGCGCCCCGGACCTACCGTGCGTACTTCAACAAAACGGCTGGGGCATAAAGATGCGAGTCGCTGCGTTTACATCGCTGACATCAGCCTATCTGCCCAACGGCAGAATTATCGCGAAGAGTTTCAAGGAAGTCTATCCGGAATACGACTTCATACTTCTGTTCAACGACAGAACCCCCGACTTCATCGACTGGTCCGCCGAACCCTTCGACAATGTGATCTTCTCTGAGTGGATGCCGATCGAGAGGCCGTGGAAGCGGTGGGCGGGCGGCTATTCGGTCATTGAGCACTGCACCGCCACCAAGGGCGTGGCCGCCGAATACATCATGGACGTTCTCGGCTATGACGCCGTCATCTATCTCGACCCCGACACCATGCTGTGCACGCCGATGGAAGAGATCTTCGAGGCGTTCGAATCCGGGGAAGCCGATGCAATCCTGACGCCTCACATCACGGATGCCGAAACCTCGGACTACGGCATCTGGTCCCACGAGATCGCAGCCTTGAAGCACGGGACGTTCAATCTCGGCTTCTTCGCCGTCATGAACCGGCCGCGCGGTCGCAAATTCCTTCGCTGGTGGGCGGAGCGGCTGGTGGACTACAGCCACATCGATTTCGTCAAGGGCACCTTCACGGACCAGAAGTGGGCTAACCTGGCGCCCTATATCTTCGATGGAATAAAGGTCCTGACCAATCGGACCTACAACGTCGCCACCTGGAACCAAGCGTGCCGCCGTATCACGCGCGATAAGGACGGCAAGTGGTACGTCAACGGCGAGCCCATGAGGTTCTACCACTTCTCCGGGTTCGGGCACGGTTTCGCCTGGGCCGATTCCGAGCTGGAGTATTTCGCGAAGTCGGATTCGGATCTTCTGGCGCTGTGGGACCTGTACAAAGACCTGTATCGCAAGGAAGGTCTGGATCAACCCGCTCCACCCTGGGTTTGGGATCGGAAAAGGTCAGGCGAGGCTATGACCCGGGACGACCGGGCAGCCGCAGGCGACGGCAGCCTCATTGATCCGTTTTGTGCTTAGTGGCGCTCGGCGCCGGAGACTGATTCCCGATGGAACGACACGAGAAGCTGCTCAAGCATGTCGCCTTCAACGGCTTGGGCCTCGAGATCGGGCCGGCCTATGCGCCGGTGACTCCAAAGTCGAAGGGCTGGAACTGCCACGTCCTCGACCACATGAGCGCCGACGGGCTCAAGCTCAAGTACGGGCCCGGCGTTCCAATCTACAAGATCGAGGAGGTCGATTTCATCTGGTCGGGTCAGTCCTACAAGGAACTGGTCGGCGATAATCGCTACGACTACATTATCGCATCGCACGTCATCGAACATGTTCCGAACCTGATCAGTTTCCTTGAGGACTGTCGCAGCATCCTCAAGCCGGGCGGCGTGCTTTCGCTTGCTGTGCCGGACATGAGGTTTTGCTTCGATTGCCTGAGGTCGGTTAGCGACATCGGGGGAGTCATCGACGCCCACTTGCTGGAGCGGACAAGCAACAGTCCCGGGAAGGTCTACGACTATTTCTCCAAGGCGGTGCTGCGCAACGGAGGCTATCTGTGGTCGGACGAGTCCTTTGAGGGACTCCAGTTCATGAACAGCGACGAGTTCGCCCGCTTCGCCTTCTCGAAGGCGCTGAGGGAAGGGCAGAGCTATGACGTCCACGCCTGGACATTCACACCGTCCAGTTTCCGGATGATCCTGCAGTCTCTCAACAAGCTCGGCTTCGTCGGTCTGCACGGGATCGAGTTCTTCGACTCCGTCGGTGGAGAGTTCTTCGTCACCCTCTCGGAAGCGGGCGAGGCGGTCGAGAAGGATGAGCTGGAACTTCTGCGTCGGATGCGCACGGAACTGGCGACCGCCTACGGAGCTGACCCGGGACCGCTCGAGGCCTGATACCATAGTGATAGCGCTTCTCGTTCTGGTGCGTTGGAGATAGGGAGATGCGCCGGGTGACCGCCCCTGGTTTGGGTCGCCGGTGGGCGCCCTGGATCCGGCGCCAATGATGGAGGCTCCGTGAGCAGCAACGTCCTACTGATCGAAACGCCGCGGTTCGGTGATGACCGGGGCTGGTTCTCGGAGACCTGGTCGCGGGCGAAGTTCGGCGCCCGGGGCGTCGATCTGGATTTCGTCCAGGACAACCAGTCCTACTCCGCGCATGCCGGCACGATCCGCGGCATCCATTTCCAAAGACCGCCCCACGCCCAGGCCAAACTCGTCCGCTGTGTCCGTGGGCGGATCATCGACTACGCCGTCGACCTTCGCACAGGCTCGCCCACCTATGGTCAGGTCGCCTACGCCGAGCTTTCCGCCGAAAATGGCCGCCAGTTGTTCGTCCCGGTCGGCTTCGGCCACGCCTTCGTGACGCTCGAACCCGACACCGAGGTCGCCTACAAGGTGTCCGATGTCTACGCGGGCGACTGCGACGGTGGCGTCGCATGGGATTGCCCGGAGATCGGCATCGACTGGCCCCTGCCGGCGACCGGTCCTGTGCTCTCGGACAAGGACAAGGTATTGCCGCGCCTTGCCGATTTCGACAGCCCCTTCGTTTATGACGGCGTTCCGATGGCGGCCACGGGCGATCTGGGCTAGTTCACGCATCAGGAGACTGTTTTTCATGCGCATTCTGGTCACCGGCGGCGCCGGCTTCATCGGCTCGGCCCTGGTCCGTCGCCTGATCCGTGACACGGACCACGAGGTCCTGGTGTTCGACAAGCTGACCTATGCCGGTCTGCTGAGCTCGCTTGAGCCGGCCTCGGCGAGCAATCGCTACGGTTTCGTCCAGGCGGACATCTGCGATCCGGCCGCGGTCGCTGCCGCCCTCGCGGACTTCAAGCCCGACGTCATCGCCCACCTGGCGGCCGAGAGCCACGTCGATCGCTCGATCGACGGGCCGGGCGAGTTCGTCCAGACCAATGTCGTCGGCACCTTCAACATGCTGCAGCAGGCGCTGGGCTACTGGCGCGGACTGAACGACGCTGAAAAGGCCGCCTTCCGCTTCCATCATATCTCGACCGACGAGGTGTTCGGCTCGCTGGGCGAGACCGGCCTGTTCTCGGAGACGACCCCCTACGATCCGCGCTCCCCCTATTCGGCGTCCAAGGCGGCGTCGGATCACCTGGTCAGCGCCTGGGGCCATACCTATGGCCTGCCGGTCGTGATGACCAACTGCTCGAACAACTACGGCCCCTATCACTTCCCGGAGAAGCTGATCCCGCTGATCATCATCCGCGCACTCAACGGAGAGCCCCTGCCGGTCTACGGCGACGGGTCGAACGTGCGGGACTGGCTGTTCGTGGACGATCACGCCCGTGCGCTGCAGGCCGTGTTCGAACGTGGCCGTCCGGGCCAGACCTACAATGTCGGCGGCAATGCCGAGCGGCGGAACATCGATGTGGTCAAGGCGATCTGCGCCACCCTGGACACGCTTCACCCGCGGGCCGACGGCAAGCCCTATGCCGACCAGATCACCTTCGTCACCGATCGTCCCGGCCACGACGCCCGCTACGCCATCGACGCGACCAAGATCCGCGACGAGCTGGGCTGGACCCCCTCGGTGACCTTCGAGGAAGGCATTGAGCAGACCGTGCGTTGGTATCTGGACAACCGGTCCTGGTGGCAGGCGATCCTGGACGGCCGTTACAAGACGGAACGCCTCGGCGTCGCCAATGGCTGAGGACGCCCCCCACGAGACCTGGGACATCCTGGTGACCGGCGGGGCGGGGCAGGTGGGGCTGGAGCTGGCCCGCGCCGGCTGGCCGGGCCACGTTCGTCTCCATATGCCGACGCGGGATGAGCTGGACCTCGGCGACACGGACGCGGTGCGCGCCCTGTTCGCGGCGACGCCGTTCAAGGCGGTCATCAACTCCGGCGCCTATACAGCCGTGGACAAGGCCGAGACCGAGGTCGCGGCCGCCTTTGCCGCCAACGCCATGGGGCCCGCCATCCTGGCCGAGGTCACCCGGGCGGCGGGGATCCCGCTGGTGCAGGTCTCGACCGACTATGTCTTCGACGGTTCAGGCGAGCAGGACTATGTCGAGGGCGATCCCGTCGGGCCGCTGGGCGTCTACGGCGCCTCCAAGCTGGCGGGCGAGGTTGCGGTCCTGACCGGCAATCCGCGCTCTGTGATCCTGCGCACGGCCTGGGTGCTGAGCCCCTTCCGCGCCAACTTCCTCAAGACCATGCTGCGGCTCGCGGCGGATCGGCCCGCCCTGCGCGTCGTCGCCGACCAGACGGGCTGCCCGACCTCGGCGAAGGACATCGCCGAGGCTCTGGCCGCCATCACGCTAAAAATGATCGCCGATCCGGAGGCGCCGACCGGCGTCTACCATTTTGTCAACGCCGGCTCGACCAACTGGGCCGGGCTGGCGCGCGAGATCTTCGCCCGGAGCGCCGCCCGCGGCGGTCCCTCGGCCGAGGTCGAGGGCATCACCACCGCCGAGTACCCGACGCCCGCGCGCCGGCCCTCGAATTCGCGGCTGTCGACGTTCAAGATCACCCGCGACTATGGGGTGACGCCCCGACCCTGGCAGGACGCCGTGGCCGAAATCGTCGCCGAACTGCATCAGGAGACTAAAGCGTGAAGGGCATCATCCTCGCCGGCGGATCGGGCACGCGCCTGCATCCCATGACGCTTGTCACGTCCAAGCAGCTCATGCCGATCTACGACAAGCCGATGATCTACTATCCGCTGTCGACCCTGATGCTGGCCGGCATCCGCGAGGTGCTGATCATCTCGACGCCGCGCGACACCCCCTCGTTCCAGGCCCTGCTGGGCGACGGATCGAAATGGGGCATGGACATCCAGTATGCGGTCCAGCCCAGCCCCGACGGCCTGGCCCAAGCCTATATCATCGGCGCGGACTTCGTCGCCGGCGGGCCGTCGTCGCTGATCCTGGGCGACAACATCTTCTACGGCCACGGCATCAACGACCTGTTCAGGAGCGCCATGGCGCGGCCCGACGGCGCGACGGTCTTTGCCTATCACGTCAACGATCCGGAACGGTACGGGGTGGTCGAGTTCGACGCCGACATGCGCGCCCTGTCGATCGAGGAGAAGCCGCCTGAGCCCCGGTCGCCCTGGGCGGTCACGGGCCTGTATTTCTACGATGAGCAGGTGGTCGACATCGCCGCCAACCTGAAGCCGTCGCCGCGCGGCGAGCTGGAGATCACCGACGTCAACCGCGAATACCTGAACCGCGGCCAGCTCTCGGTCGAGATCATGGGCCGCGGCTTCGCCTGGCTGGACACCGGCACGCCCGACAGCCTGATCGAGGCCGCCGAGTTCGTCCGGACGCTGGAGAAGCGTCAGGGCTTCAAGATCGCCTGTCCCGAAGAGATCGCCTTCGACCAGGGCTTCATCGATACGGCCCAGCTGGAGTCGATCGTGAAGGCCCTCGGCAAGAGCGACTACGGGCGGTATCTCCGGACGACGGTGCTCGAGCGGAGGTAGGACGCCCTCAGACCGGCTGGCCGCGATAGCGGATGATCAGCGGCACGGTCAGCGTCATCTCGTGTGACACGCCGTGCTCCCAAAGGCCATCTTCGCCCCAGCAGTCCCCGTGGTCGGCGCAAATGACGATCGTCGCATCCTGGAATCGCTTGATCAGCGAGGCCAGCTGCTGGTCGACGTATTCAACGCAGGCGATCTGACGGGCCCGGCACTCCGCTGACCGATCGACCGTCTGGAAGGGCACGCAGGGATTGTCGTCCCGGCTCCACGGCGCGCCTTCGAAATAATAGGGCACATGGGTCTCGCCGACATTGATGAAGGCGAACACCGGACGGTCGCCGGCCTTGCCGATCTCCCCGTCCAGCCAGTCGATCTGGGCCCGGACGCCGGCGTTCCCGGCGAAGTCGAAGGCCTCGAACCCGTGCCTCAGGCTTTCGGACACGCTCGTCTTCGGGTCGAACCAGCCCATCGCAGCCGTCCCGATCGTGGCGTAGCCGGCGCGCCGGAAACCATCGACGATGTTGTCGCCCGAGACGGTGAACCCCGGCGGCGCGATGCCTTCATGGCCCGCGTAGCTGAGCCGGAAAAGCCGGGCGAACTTGGGATTGACGAACGGCGCGGCCTCCTCGGCGACGCCCGGTGTAAAGCCGACGAACATCGCGGCGTGGGAGCCGAAGGTGAAATGCGAGGGCGCCTGGGCCTTTCGCAGAGGTGCGATCGCCTTCAGCAGTGGCGCATGGGCCGCTACGAAGGAGTCGAAACGACAGGAATCGAGCGACACGAGCAGCACGCTGTCCGCATTCACGGAGACAGTCTCAGCTGAGCTCACGAGGCGCTTTTGACCCGACAGTAGACCTCGATCTGGGCCCGGTACCGATAGGGGAATTTGACCTTCACGATAGAGAAGCCCGTTTGCTCCAGCAGCGTCTTCAGCCGTTCAAGGGAGAAGTTGTGATAGTGCTCGATTTCGCCCCAGTAGGGATTGCCTCCCGCCTTATCCATCATCCGCCAGCTGGATGAGGTCAGTCCTGGCAGCGAGATGATGAGCAGTCCCTCCGGCGAGATGACGCTTCTGACCTTCTCTAGCGCCTTCACCGGGTATGGAATGTGTTCGAGCACATCCATCATCGAAACGATCGAAGGCTGGGTTGGTATTTTGCAGGTTTCGAACTCGCCCGCCATGGCGTTGTAGCCCAGACTCTGGAACGCGGTGACGGTGTCGGCGCGGGCGTCGAGGCCGAGTTCTTCGAACCCGATCTCATTGGCAAGCATCAGCAATGCGCCGTCGCCGAAGCCGACGTCCAGCCAGACCTTCTTGTCTCCCTCGCCGAGCGTTTGGTATCCGCCGAGCAACTCGACCGCCGCCTCGACGACAGGAGTCCATTGCTGGCGCTTGGCGTCGGGGTCCCCGCCGGCGATCTGACCGCCGTGCGTGTTGGAAAAGACTTCCGACAGTCCGGCGGGGGTCCAGTATCTGTCGGTGAAGCTGTGATCGCAGGCCTGGCATCGCACCCAGTGCATGGTGGCGGGCAGCGGAGGGTGCCAGAGGGCATGCTTGGAGCAATCGGCGATCCCGTGAGAAACGAACGCGCCGTCGCACAGTGGGCATGAATTGTATGGTTTCTGCAGTTCACTTGCCATGAGGCTCTTCCCAGCAACAGCTACAACGCCGTTCCCATTGTGAGCATAGTCAGTCAAGCCGGATTGGAACCGATCTCCCATTGGCGAGGAGAGCGGCGCTCGCTAAGGACTGGCGCCAGAGCCGCCTTTTGCAACGACGAGGATTTTCAATGCGGGTACTTTTCTGCATACCGGCCTACGGCAGCAGCGTGCGAACGGAGACCATGCTGTCCGTCGCCAGTGGCGTGATGCACATGAGCCAGGCCATGCCTGGCAGCGAAGTCCGTCTGTTCTCCATAGACATGGCAGAAATTTCCCGCGTCCGGAATGTGTTCGCGTCGATGGCGCTTGAGCAGGACTTTGACGCCTTGATCATGCTGGACGCTGACATGGGCGTTCCGGCCGAGACGTTCGCGCGGCTGCTGCTGTCTCCTTACGAGGTCTGCGGACTGACCTATCCGAAACGGGAGATTGACCTCGAACGGTTTTATCAGATGGCGTCGGCGGGTGCGAGCCTGGACGCGTGCAAGACCGGCGCTCTCAACTTCATTTCGGCCGGAGCCTTTGTGCATGAAAACGGCCAGATCGATGTGAAGGAGAGTTTTCTGGAGATGAATGACCTTCCGGGCGGGTGCATGATGATCCGGGGCACCGCGCTTAAAAAAATGTGGCAGAAGATGCCGGATATCCGTCAGACCCAGCATATCCACGATATCGAGGAGAAGCTCGGCATCAAACGGGTCATACGGTGCTTCGACAATATCCAGACTGGTAATACGAAGTTCAGCGAAGACATCAGCTTCTGTCGCCGCTGGAAATCAATCGGCGGCAAAATTCACGCCCTCTTTGACGTCCCGGTGGCCCACTTCGGGTCCATGAAGTTCGAGGGAAGCTATTCGGATTACCTCATGGCTGCGGCCACGAACGTCGAGCGCAGCGCCTCATGATGACCGCGATCACCACACTCAATCCTCAAGCGAATTGCGCCCTTTAGGCAACATCGCGGCCCGGCTTTTCTGGTTGACGGCGGCGACTTCTGGTGGCTAATACCCCATGCCGGGAGGGGCAGAGCGGCCATTGGGGTCTCTCTCTGTGACCAACTTTGCGGCGCCTGCAACGCTCAACCTCTTTTGGAACCTTTGGGGGACCTCTTCACATGACTAAGAACACTCTGCTTCTCGCGGTATCGGCCGCAGCCGTCCTGTCGGCCGGCACCAGCGCCGTCGCCGGCTCGATTTCGGGCACCGGGACCTTCTCGGCCGTCAACTCGACGACCACTACGGGCGCCTATCCTCTGGCGCGTGAACTGCGTTTCTCGGCGACCGCAACCACCGCGTCGGCTTTCGCCAACACCCAGACCTCGCTGACCTACAACTTCCTGCCCGCCGCGGTGAACGGTTTCCCCAACGGTGAGTCGCTGAAGCTGACGCTCGACGTGACCGGCGCAGTGATGACTGCTCCTGGAACGGCCACGATCGTCACGTCGACCGGCGCGAGCTGCGCCGTGTCGGTTTCGCCGTCCACCCCGCCGGTGGCTGGTGCAACCACCGCTGTCTACTTCGTGAACTTCAACTCGTGCACGACGACCTCGACCGGCCTGACCATCAACCTGCCGATCCAGGTGACGGGCGCTAACGCTGTCGTCGCCGGCGCTCTGCTGGAAAACAGCTTCGGCGGGGCTCTGTTCCCGGTCGACGGTGGCCGGTCCGCCGCCACCTTCATCACGTCGACGGCCGGCTTCACGACGGTGATCACGACCACGTCGTCGACCGCCGTCGCTGACGTCTCCGCTCAGTACAAGTCCTTCACCGGCTCGGTTCCGACGGCTGCGACCGTCACGATCACCGTCGGCGCGGGCAACGAGAGCATCACGTTGGGTGGCGACGCCATCGAGCCTGCTGACATCACGGGCATCCGCCTGACGGCCGACGCGACGACCGGCAGCTTCACGGGCTTCAACCTTGTTGGTACGCATAACGCCACTTCGCCGGGAACGGTGGCCTTCACGACCGTTCTGACGGCTTCGAATGCCACGACGCAGCGCACTCTGTCGCTGGGTTCGGCCACGGGCACCACGACCTCCATTACGGTCGCAGTGACTGACCTGACGGCGACGGGTACCGCGACGACGGTTCTGACGGCTGATGCCGCCATGCCTGCGGCCGGCATCACCCTGACGGCGCTGGTCGACCTCGATGCCAACAACGGCTTCGCAACCTCGACCGGCACCTTCGTCGACATCACCACGGCGACCTCGGCGTTCAACATCGTCTCCCGCAACGGCGCCTCCTTCATGGCTCCGTGGGTTGCGCTGGGTTCGACGACGTCCACCTCGGGTATCCGTATCGGCAACAACAGCACGACCAACACGGGTCCGATCCGTGCGGTTCTGATGTCCGACAACGGCTCGACGAACCCGACGACCACGAGCGTGCAGGTCACTCAGGCCATGCTGCAGTCCGGCACCCTGAACGCTCAGGGCGGTGTGGACGCCGGTGACGTTATCACGATCCGGACGACGGGCGCTCTCGCCACGGCGTTTGGCGGCAACGCCCTCAACGGCGATGTGCAGATCAACATCGAAGCGATCGGAACCGGCCTGTCCGCCAAGGTCCGTGCGACCCAGTCGACCGGCCAGATCTTCGAAAGCTCGCTCGGAAATCTGAACAACAACGGCAACAACTAAAAAAGAAAAAGTCCTTCGGGATTTTGGAGGGAGGGCTTCGGCCCTCCCTTTTTCTTTGCCCGCCGCTGACCCAGTTCAAACGCCGTGACGCTCTTGCCGTCACGGTCTAGGATGACGCCGCATCCCGGAGTGCCGAACTGACCGCTACCCTGATCATTCCCCGCCTTTCGTCCGCGCCTCCCGCCGCCGAGCAGCGTCGGCTGGGCGAGGTTCTCGTCGCGCGCGGTCTTGTGCGCGCCGGCGATGTCGCCAACGCCCTGACCCTTCAGGCCCAGAACGGCAGTCCGCTGGGCCTGAACCTTGTGCGTCTGGGGGCCCTGTCCGAGACCCAATTGCTGGAAGTGCTGTCCGACCAGCTCGGATTTGGCATTCTGGCCCCCGAGGCCGGACCCAGCCCCGGCCGCGTCGCCGACTTCATGGCCGAGATCGGCTCGCCCCTCAGCTGGTGGGCCGGGCGGGAGGCCGTCGCCTGGCGACCCGAGCCGGAACCCGCGCCCGAGGGCGCGGAGCCGGCGCCGTCGCCCGGTGTCTTCTGCGCCGCCGTCCAGCCGCTGGATCCCCTGCTGGCCGAACGCATCGGCCAGGCGACGGGCGAACCCGTCACCTTCCTTCTGGCGCAGCGATCCCAGATCGAGGCCCTGACCCAGGACATCAGCGCCGACCACGCCTCCGGCCTCGACATGTCGGGCGTGGGCATGGGGGGAGCCGACGCCGCCCGCCTGCGCGAACTGGCGCAGGAAGCGCCGACCATCGACTTCGTCAACGCAGTCTTCGCCGAGGCCCTGACCCGGCGCGCGTCCGACGTCCATGTCGAACCCTATGAAGACCGGATGCTCGTCCGTATGCGGATCGATGGCGTCCTGACGACCGCCAGATCGGCCCCACGCGCGAATTTCGACGCAGTCTGTTCGCGTATCAAGCTTCTCAGCGGCATGGATATCGGCGAACGCCGCCTGCCCCAGGACGGCCGTCAGTCGATCCGCGTCTCGGGCCAGGAGGTCGATCTGCGGGTCTCCACCCTGCCGTGCTCGTGGGGCGAATCGATCGTCCTGCGCCTGCTGGGCAAGACCAGCCGCCTGCCGCTGCTCTCGGAACTGGGCGTCTCGCCGGCCCAGGAGCGGACCTTCCTCGAACTGGCCGAACACCCCAACGGGGTCTTCCTGATCACCGGCCCCACCGGTTCGGGCAAGACCACCACCATCTATCGTCTGCTGACTCACCTCAACGATGGCGAACGCAAGATCATCACCGTCGAGGATCCGGTGGAGCTCGACCTGCCGGGCGTGATCCAGGTCCGGGTCCGCGCCGACATCGGCCTGACCTTCGCCGCGGGGCTCCGTTCCATCCTGCGGCAAGACCCCGACGTCATCATGATCGGTGAAATCCGCGATCCGGAGACGGCCCGCATCGCGGTCCAGGCCGCCCTCACCGGCCACCTCGTCATCTCGACGGTCCACACAAACTCCGCATTGGCCGCGGTCCCCAGACTGCTGGACCTGGGGGTCGAGGACTATCTGCTGGCCGACGTCCTGCGCGGCGTCGCCGGTCAGCGACTGATCCGTCGCCTCTGCCCCGACTGCGCCCGCCCGTCGATCCCCGCCGAGGCCGAGCTCCACGAGCAGGCTGTCCCCGCGCACCTCCGCACGCTCGCCGCCGCTGAGCCGGCCGCCTGGCGCGAGCCCGTCGGTTGCGCCAAATGCGGAAACAGCGGCTTCCGCGGCCGCGTCGGCCTCTACGAAATCGCGCCCGCCTCGCCCCAGATCATCGCCGGGTTGCGAACCGGCGCCGACGAGGACGCCCTGACCGCCATCGCGCGTGACGAAGGCTTCCTCAGCTTCGCCGACGACGGCGTGCTGAAGGCCCGCCGGGGCGAGACGACCCTGTCCGAAGTCTATCGGATCGCCGGGGGCGGCGAGTGAGCGAGGCCGGACACCTTGCCTTCCAGTATGAGGCCGTGGGCCGCGACGGCCAGGTCAGTCGAGGCCTGATCACCGCAGCCGATGAAGCCAGCGTCGTGCGTCGCCTGGCCAGCGACGGCCTGACCGCCGTCCGCATCAGCCCCGCCGTCACCGCCAAGCCTGAGGGCAAGGAGCGCGGCCTGCAGCCGACGGAACGCGTCCTCGTGCTGCGCCAGCTGGCCCTGATGCTGGAGGCCGGCGTTTCCTTGCTGGAAGCCCTCGAGACCGTCGTTCAGGGCATTCAGGCGCGCAAGGGCAGGCGTCAATTCCAGGCCGCCATCGCCGCCCTGCGCCGGGGCGACGCTTTCGGCAATGCGATGGCCGAGCACGTCCCCGGGTTTCCCGACTACGTCTACGCCATGGCCCGGGTCGGCGAGGCGTCCGGCAGGATCGCCGACGTGCTCAAGGAGGCCGCCGAACAGATGGCCTACGAGGACCGGCTGCGGAAGGACTTCTCCAACGCCATGACCTATCCGGCCTTCCTGGCCTTCGCCGGGATCGCGGCCGTCACCTTCATCTTCACCCAGGTCGTGCCCCGGTTCGGGACGATGATCGGCGAGGACCGCTCAAACGTGCCGGCCGTGTCTCGCTGGGTCCTGTCGGCGGGCGAGTTCGCCAACGCCAATCTGGGCGCGGTCGGCATCGGCCTGGCGGCTGTGATCGCCCTGATCGTGGTCATCGTAGCCAATCCGACGATCCGCGCACGTGCCTACACCCTGGCCCACGGCCTGCCCGTCATCGGTCCCGTGATCCAGTCGCGCGAAATCGCGTCCTGGGCGCGGCTGACGGCCTTCGCGCTCAACAACGGCGTGCCCATTCTGTCCGCGACCGCCCTCGCCAGGGCCGCCGTGCCGATCGGACCGTTCCGCGCGGGCCTCAACATGCTGGAAAGCGATCTGCGCGCCGGTCTGACACTTGATGCCTCCCTCGGGGCCCACACAGGGCTGGAGGCTATGGACCTGAGCATGCTCCGCGCGGGCCAGAAGTCGGGCGCCGTCGGCGCCATGTTCGGCTTCATCGCCGAGAATTACGAAGCGCGACTGCGTGACCGCATGAAGCGGATGACCGCTCTGCTGGAACCGGCGGCGATCGCCTTCATCTCCCTGCTCGTCGGCTTCATCGCCCTGTCGCTCGTTCTCGCCCTTTCGAGCGTCTACGAGGGCGTGGTCTGATGTCTCGGCGACGGTCCGGCTTCAGCCTGATCGAAGCCCTGGTCGCGCTCACGATCGCGGCCCTGGTGCTGGGCGCGATCTTCGAGCTGCAGATCCAGATGGCCCGCGGCCAGCAGCGCGCCATCGACGCGATCGAGCAGGTGGCGGCCCAGGAGAATGCCCTTGCGCTCACCCAGGGCCTGAACCCGATGGCGACCCCGACCGGAGAAATCGCCCTGCCGGAAGGCGACACGGTTCGGTGGACGAGTACGCCTAAGGGCGAGCCGGTGATCAACGCCGGATTCCCCGTGGGTGATGGCCAGTTCTCGGTTCAGCTGTTCACGCTGACCGTAGAGGTTCAGCGTCGGACTGGACGATCCCCGGCTCCGATGGTGTTTGACCGACTGGGATGGCGGCGGCAGGACATGCCGAACACCTAGAGCCGCCCTGTGCGATCCGGGGACGCGCGGTCGGGTCAGGAGGACTGTTCGGACGTCAGCTTTCGGGTTCCGCCTGCAGGTTCGAGTCGGCTTCCGGGCCTGAATGCGCGGTTGCACGTGGCGGGACAACGCCGTTGGGACTCGGCAGGTCGATCCCCACACCCCGGAAACGCGAGCCGAGGGAGAATGGCGTGAGGGTGTAGGACCAGCCGCGACCCGTCCGGAAAGCGGCGTTCATGTCCCGGCTATACATGTCGACGAAGTCGGCCATGTCCTCGTCGCCGCGGATGATATGGGGAGTGATCAGGATCAGCAGTTCGGTCCGTTCGCCGCTGACCGTGTTGTTCTGGAACGCTGACCCAATAAGGGGGATGTCCTTGAGGAACGGCACGCCGGTGTTGTTCTTGCTGTAGTTATTGCTGATTAACCCGCCAAGGACGCCGGTCCAGCCGTCGCGGATCGCGATCTGGGTCGTGAGGCTGCGATTCAGGATGATCGGGCTGGAGATGCCCGCTGCGGGTTCCCCGGCGGACGAATTTTCCTGGCTGATCTGGATGTCCACGCGATCGCCGTAGACGACCGGTGTCAGGTCGAGGATGACGCCCGTTTGCCGATACTGGACGCTCTGCAGGACGTCGGTCCCGTTGCCGTTCTGGGAGGTGTCGGTCGCTCGCTGTGACGTAATGATCGGGACATCCGTGCCCACCTGGAACCTCGCGGAACCGCCGCTGCGCACCACCAGGCGAGGCCGTTGCAGGATGTTTACCCTGTTGTTGGACGCCACTGCATTCAGACGCGCCCGGAAATCCGGCCCAACGAAGGTTCCCAAAAGTCCGCCCGTGCCCAGAGCGATACCTTCGGTTCCGAAGGTGAAGCTACCGTCGCCCGAGGTCTCGACGCCCGAAAAATTGAGCCCGAGACGGGTGTTGTCGGTCAGGGTGACCTCCGCCAGCATGACCTCGATCACGACCTGGGGCGAAGGCACATCGAGGGTCATCATGAGATCGCGGAGTTGAGCGAAGTCGGTCGCCGTTCCCGTGAAGATGATGCGGTTGCCGACCGGGTCGGTCAGGATGCGTCCGGACAGGAAGGAGCCGCTGGCGCCCGGGGTTGCGCTTTGCACGCCTGCGTTTCCGGCGATCTGCGGAGCGGTGCCGGGCACGCCCACCGGCGGCTGAACCGGACCGCCGGTCGGGGCCTGCCCGATCGCGAGTTGGCCCAGAGACTGGGCGTCGGTGTTCTGGACCTGGTAGACGAAGGTCGAAGGCTTGTCGCCCAGGGCCGCCGGCCGATCCAGCGTTTCCACCCAGTACCGTGCTCTTTCGAGCAGGGCCGGATCCTTGGAGAAGATCAGGAGCTGATTGGCTGCGGGAAAGGACAGGATGACAAGCGCGCGGCCAGCCAGCGCCTGGCGCGAGATGACATACCCTTCCGTCGTCAGGGTCTGTTCAAGCGCTACCGCAAGGTTATCGGTCGACCAGAACACAGGCTCGACACGCAGAACTTCGGCCCCCGCAAACCGGGGCTGGTCGATCTCACGGAGGGTGCGAACGACCTGCGCGACTTCTCTGCCGGGCCCTGAGATCAGCAAGCTGTTGGTGAGCGGATCCGGCGTGATGCGGGCGTTTCCAAGGCTCGGGAACAAGTCCTGAAGCAGGCTCTGCAGGACGTTGACTTCGATGGTCTGGACGGGGAAGAACTGAACGACGCGGCCCCCGCTCTCGGGCTCCGATCGATCGCGAACGACTGTCGCGTCAGGGCCGGCAGCGCCGGGGGCGCCGACCGTGACCAGCCCGCCATTGATATAGATTTCAACGCCGTACTGCTTCAGCGCCAGCTGTGTGAGGCGGAAGAGATCGCGGCTGGAAATGGAACCGCCGGTGCCCCCGGAGATGATCTCGGAGCGCGAGGCGACGTCGGGCGACATGATGAAGGGAACGCCCAGAACGCCGCCGAAAACGGTGCTCACAAACTGGGGAATCGATTGAGGGGCCAGGGCGGCGTCAACCACTTCGTCGCCCACCAATGCCGCGATCTGCTCTTCGGTCGCAGGGACGGGCCGGTCGTCACCGGTGGAAGACCGGCCGGGAATGCCAAACGTGGTCAGTCGCGCCGAGTCCTGCGCCGCCGCTCCTGAAGGATTCGAAGCCATATCCGTCGCCGCTTCCGCCTGGGCCGACAGGGGCGGCCGGGAGCCTTCCGTGGTCAGGCTGGGAAAGGCCGCACAGCCGGCGGCGAGCACCAAGGGAGCCGCGCAAACCGCCAACCGCAACAGGGTGTGGACGGCCGAAGCGCGAGGTGCGCAGACGGCGGGTGTCGCTTTGGACATCGTTTCCTCTGATCGTTCAGCCGTAGATCGAAATGACCCGGACTTCTTGTCGCCGTGTCAGTGTTACCGATCGAGATGAAATTGCGGTTATCCGCCAGTCCCCCAAGACGAGCGATCCGACACTCATGGCCGTGATTTGCGGCGGCGGCGCGGCAGGGTCGCTGAGAAGCACCTGAAACTCGCCGGTGTCCGGGTTGCGTTGGACTCCACGAAGGAGGCCGGCGAACACGACCGCGACGTCCGGAGGAACGGGTGGGGGCGGCGGCGGAGGTGGCGGAGGCGGCGGTGGCGGAGGGGGCGGGGTCGGATCAGCTCTCAAGGTTCTAAGAAAGCGGACGGCCTCCACCGTGCTGTCGCCGGGTCGCAGGGTCAGACGGGATTGGGCACCGGCCCCCCTGACGACCGCCGGCGGCTCTTCCAGCTGCGGAGGAAAGGTCCAGCCAAACGGCAGAGCGACGGCAAGCAACACCAGGGCGGCGATGATCAATCCACGGATCATTGCGGAGCCCCTTCGGGAACACTCACGGGGAAGGCGAGGCCAAGGCGAATGCGTCCGCGAGGGGGTCTGAACTCATTGTCCGCAAGCACCTGGAGCGACTGCTCCACGTCGAAACTGAAGGTGCGGACCCGGAAGCCCGTTTGAAGCTGGCTGAGCTCGTCCAGGAAGGCGAACGTCGAGGTCCAGTTCAGATCGGTTTCCACCTCCGCAGTCATCCATTGCGTCGGGCCGATCTCTTCAAGTTCTTTGTCGGTTGTGATGCGCGGGTTCACCAGCCGGGCACGGGTCGCCGCATCCAGAAGCAGGCTTTCCACCCGAACCTGAGCGACTGAGGCGTTGGAGGTCTCCAGCCCCCATTGACGCATGTCCTCAATGGCGGCCTGATCCGGGGCCCCCTGAGAAATCCGGGTCGCATTCGAGCGGGCGAACCGTGCCGATGCCCTGGCGGCCAACGCATCGGCGTAGAGCTCCTGTTGCCGGGCCTGGAAATCGAGCGCCGAAACCGCACCGAACAGCAGGCCGCCGACCATCAGGCCCGCGAGCAGAATCCGCTCGCGAGGCGTCGTCCGCGCCAGTCGGACCTGTAACTGGCTGACCGAGGGACCGACGGATTTGAAAAGGACGCGATAGGGTGTCAGGGGCGCGTCTCGACTTTCGTGGCGGGCGAAATTAGGCAGCCGATCATCGACCACCCTGACGGGTTGGGATATAGCAACCTCCCAGCCGACGCAAAAGCCGCAACCACCCATGATCGCTTCACATTCCGCCGAAACACGCCGCATGTCCCCAAAGGGGCGTGAACGGGGTCGTGACGGCTACAGTCTCCTGGAAATCCTGGTCGTCCTCGCCATTATTGCGCTGATCGCTGCGGTCGTGGGACCACGACTGTTCGCACAGCTGGATCGCTCCAAGGCGACGACGTCACGGCTTCAGATTCGTTCGCTTGAAGCGGCTCTCGAAACCATGCGGCTGGATATCGGTCGCCTGCCTACGGATGAGGAAGGCCTGCAACTGCTTGTTCAGGCCGATCCTGCCCAGGTTCCCGGCTGGTCGGGTCCCTATCTCGACAAGGCCCTGCCGTCGGACCCTTGGGCCCGGCCATACATCTATGTAGCGCCTTCGGCGGATGCGACGGGCGCTCCGGGGGCTCCGGATGCCCGGGCGCGCGTCCTTAGCTATGGCGGAGACGGCCAGGAGGGTGGGGAGGGCGTCAACGCCGATGTCTCGTCTGACCCTGCGGCATAATCCCGGCCGATCAGGCTTCTCGCTGCTGGAAATTCTGGTGGTGCTGGCGATTTTCGGGATCGCCACCGCCATCATCATGCCGAGCACCGCCCGGATGCTTGATCAGGCGATGTCGCATGCTGTCTTCTTCGAGTTCCAGCGCCAGGTGTCTGATCTGCGCCGCGAGGCCAGCCGAACCGGAGTCGCGATCCGCGTCACGGAGCCCCAGCAGGTCGTGGCCGGCTCCGAGACCCCGGACCGGATCCTGACCCTTCGCGAGCCGTGGCGTTATACAATGGCCCCGGCCCTGGACATTGCCGAAGGCGGCGCCTGTTCGCCGACCTCGGCAAACCTGATCCGCGACGACACAGTGATCATGACCTTGAGATCTTCGGGCTCCGGCTGCCGGTTTATCCGGTTGCTCCCACCGGCGCGGCGGACGCCCGGACCTTCATCGCGATGATCAGGGTCTGGGTGGCCGCCTCGGTTCGGGGTTCAACGTCGTAAAAATACCCCGAGGTTTCGAACTCTCCGACAAGCTCCTCGATCGTCTCGATCGCCGAGTAGGGAATCTTGATCGTCAGGGTTTCGGCATCGGTTTCAAGCCCCATCGGTTCGATATCGTACAGCGCCACGATGCCGAGCGCCGCGCCCGCTGCGGTCAAGGGATTTGTCTGGCGCTCGATCTCGGCATAGGCGGCCAGAAGACGGCGATCCGCCTCCTGGGTCTGGGCATTGGCGGCCGCTGGCATGCTGGCCTGGAGTGTCTGGATCTCGCGATCAAGCTCGCGTCGGTCGTCGGCAAGCCGCAGACCTTGCCCCAGCAGGAAAAGGCTGGCCAGCGCCATGCCGAACGCCACCGCGAGTCCGGCCGCGATTGCGGCCTGTCTGGGCGACATCTCAACGCCAGAAAACGCGAAAGCTTCGCCGTCGTCGGCGATGGGCAGGATGACAGGTGTCGGCGGCGTTGTCGGAGCGTCCGAGCCGTCGCGCTGTAGCCGGGCGAACGCCATCCAACTGGCCGGATCAAACGGTTGGGATCGCCAGCTGGACGCCAACAGCCGGCCGCCCCGCCAGAGCTGCCCCTCGAACCCCTTCGCCTGCCGAACAATCCGCCAGCCCTCGGCGGCGGGCTGGGCCAGGGTTTCGGGACGAACCACTGACGGAGAGCCCGAGTCCTTGGGGATCAGGGCGGCGACGCGCTCCAGATCCCACCACCAGACCCCGAAGTCGGACCCTGCCGGCACGATGATCATCCCTGCAGCCACATAGGGCGACGCCGTTCTGGCGAAAAGCATCGCCGCTGGCCGCCTGCGGCCGCGAGGCAGGTTCTGGGTCTCGAACAGCTGAAACGTGCACAGGTCTCTGGCCAGCAGCATCACCCTCGGGCGCAGGCGCCCGAGGCTCCCGCCCTCGTGAACGAGCTCGATCTTGCCGTCGGAAGTGACGCGTTCAGCGGACGGCGTAAGGAAAGGGAGTCGCATTCGTGGTGTCCGCAACGGTTCTTCGAGCCGATTCCATAATGTCCGTCTGATCGAGCCAGATCGGCTGTTCGGCGTTGGTGGGCGTGATGGTGAGCCGGCCTCTGTAGACCCAGGGCGAACGTCCGTCGCTCAAGGTGAACAGGATTCTGCCGGAAGGAAACGTGTAGAATGTTTCGCCGTCAGCGACCAGCGCAGCGCCTGCTGCGGCCCCGAAGCTCGAAAGGCTCGTGAACGGCACATCGCGACGTCTTTCAATCGCTCTATCGGCCTGCTGGCGAGTGAGACCAAACCAGACCTCCAGTGTCGCCGCCGAGGCAGTATTGATGTTGTAGGTGCCCTGGGTTTGATCGGCAGCGATCTCTCGGCGCAACGCCCGCCATCTAGGTGCTGATACGGAAGTCCTGACACCCAGCACTGAAAGCCATTCCGCTGGGTGACGAAGTGGACGGTTCGCCGGACCGGATGCGCCATAGCTCGCCCGCTCGCCGCCATTCTGGTTTTCCAGGTCATCGGTGTCGGTGTAGTCCATGAGCCGCGGCCTCAGCCCCTGAAGCTCTGATCTGCCCATGCCCAATCTTTCGCCCAGCTTGTCCAGTTGATCCGGGTTCAACTGGGGCAGGTTCAGCATGCCTGCCTGGTCGCGCAGCGAGATTGTCATCGGTCCCTGCAGATCGGTAGTGTAGATTTCTCCATCCAGGAGTACTTCAGCCGGGCTTGCTGCAGATTTGAAGCCGCTGGCGGGAGCGGAGCCGAATTGGTCATCATAGTTTCGTGGAGAACCGACCGCGATGGCCCGCGGGGTGAAAGGCTCGGTGACCGCGAGATAGGCCACTGTGGCTTCGAGGGTCAGCGCTCTCTGCAGGAAGCCTACACGGGCCCGCGCCGACGCGGCTTCGGCGGTGAGGCTTGCGAGAGCCGTTATGGCGACCATAAACACAAGGGTAACGACGCCGGTGACCGTCAGCACGGCCGGCAGGGCGAAACCGGCCCGTCGATCAGAAGTTGAGGTCATCGCGCACCCATTTGCCAGGCTGACCCGACGACGCCATTTCAATCACATCGGTTACCGGAGCCGCCTCGAAACGGATGTAGACGGACTGGGACTTCGCTCCTTCTTCCGAGCGAACGGGCGCGCGACGGTTTTCGTAGGTCGGCGTCCAGGTGGCGGCATCGCGTGAATAGGTGAACGTCGCGGGCGTCGCTCCGAGTTCGAAAAGCACTGCTGTATGGTTCCCCGCCCGGCAGGTCAGCACACGGCGCGGGCCCTGCCCCTCGATGGACAGAATAAGGCGACCTGCCCAACCTTGCGGCGCGCACTGGGTGGCGCGTTCCACGACGGCAGAGCCTTCCAGACGGCCGGCGGCGCCGATCAGCGGTTCGTCCACACCCTCGACGAACATGTCGACGGGCCTGATCTCATAGCTGCGGAGCAGTGTGCGCAGGTCGCTGACCGCGAGGTCCAGATCCGCAGCGGACATGGCGCGACGCCCGAGGCCGAAGCCTGTATCTCCGGCTTTCACGCCGATCGAGAATATGATGGCGAGGGCCATGCCGCTGATCGCGAGCACGACCAAGGCTTCCACGATCGAGAACCCGGCCCGGGGAGTATGCTCCATCCGCGCAGGATAACCTCTGCCCCGCCGCCGTCCCAAGGCTTTTGCGCAGCAAGGTGTGTTTCGGCGCAGCTTGGACATGATCGGCGGGTCTGCTAGGTCAGAAGCGAAACCGGGGGAGCGCAGATTGCGCCTATTCGTTTGCATTATCTGGGGATTGGCGCTGGTCCTGTGCGTGGCGATGATCACGGCCGGATCGGCCGCAGCCTATCAGGCGTCCGGATCGAACGACGCCCAGAGACAGCGACTGAACGAGCGGCTGGCGCAGATGGTTCAGGATGGGCGGAACCGGCTGCCGGAAGCTCCATCCGCGACGCCAGCGCGCGCGTCGATTTCGGACGACCGATCACGGGCGAACCCCATCCGGCGATCGGTGCGCCGCGGCTACCGGGCGCCGCGCCTGGATCTTTCGACACCGCCCCTCATTCCCGCCAGCGACGTCGAATGCCTGACCCAGGCCATCTACTACGAGGCCAGGAACGAGAGTGAGGAGGGGCAGGCCGCTGTCGCCGAGGTGGTCATGAACCGCTCGCGCGCCGCGGGCTATCCCCCGCGCGTCTGCGAGGTCGTCTATCAACGCAACAGCCGAACCTGCCAGTTCACCTTCACCTGCGACGGCTCGATCGGCCGCAGCCCCGTGAATGCCGAGGTCTGGGCGAGAGCGGAAACGATCGCGCGGGAGGTCTACGAGGGCCGGCGCGAGAGCCTGCTTCCGCGCAGCTCCGTCAACTACCACGCTAACTATGTCCGTCCGTCCTGGGCGTCTCGCCTGGAACAGGTTCGGCAGATCGGGGCGCACATTTTCTACGGCGAGTCCCTGACAGGCGCGCCGCAGCCCGGTGCGGCGGCTGTGGAGGAACCTCGCCAGACCGGCGGGCTCGTCTTCACTCGCAACACCGCGCTGGACGAGGCCTATGCCCGGGCCACGCAGCAGCCCGGCGGCTGACGCTCAAGCGGCGTGCCCCATCGGGGGTCTCGTGAGAGCCGTCGCCAGTTTCGCGATCACGCCCCCCTCATGGTCTGCGCCGACCGCAATCGTCGTGACAGCCAGGCTTGCATACGCCGCCATGCTGAGGGCGTCGGTCGTTCCGGAGCCGGAGCGCGCCAGCGCGTGAGCCGCGCCGAGAGGTCTGCGCTTGTCGGGTCCTGCGCAATCGCCGCTTCGACTACGGCCATGGCTTCATTCTCAGCCTCGCCTCGCCAAAGGATGTCAGCGGCCCAGACCTGGAATCTGGACATGTGCGGCGCCAACGCCGCCACCTGCCTTGCGATGTCGCAAGCATCTTCGATCTGCCCCGCGGCGACCAGGGCGTCTCCATACGGGATGAGATAGTCGGGCTTGGGGCCGGTCACGGAGAGCAGATGCCTGTGATGTTCAAGCGCTTCGTCATGAAAGCCCTGCTGTGAGAGCAGCGCGGCCAGGCTGGACAGGGCATGCCCGTTTGCCGGGCCCAGGTCTACCGCCCTGCGAGCAAGCGCCAGGGCCATCCGCGGCCTCGTCGCCGGCTGCCGACGGGCTAACTCCCCGAAGTAATTCGCGCTCGTCCGTCGCCGGCTTCTGGCTTCCCGCTCGGTCGCCGGGCCGTCGATCGTTCCGTCCAGCACCTCGAAGCCGAGGGAGCGCAGCATGCCGATCTCGTCCAGATAGACGGCGACGGGGTGAGCCGTCCGTGGCAACCGGATCGCAATGGTCTCGATGTCCTGACCGATGCGGTCGCCATGCCAGCCATCCAGGCCTGTCGAGTCATAGATGACCACGGGTTTGACGGATGAGCGGATGGGGCCGTCGATGTCTTCGCGCCACTCGATGCGGCGGGCGTCCTCCTGCCAGCGAGTCTCGTGCGACGCCTTTGCGGGATCAAGAGAGTATTGTGGTGAGAAGGCGAGGGCGGCCGTCGCTCCGACGGCGTCGGCGAAGCGAACGGCGGCATACCCGCCCATGCTGGACCCATAGGTCATGACGCGATCGGCGCCGGACACGGCGTCCTTCACGAGCGCCAGGGCCTCCGACATTTCCGGATACTGGTACCAGTCGTCGCCGATTCCCAGGACGTGAATGGCCGAGAGACCATAGGATCTCAGGAACACTTCTCCGAAGCCGTGGCGGTCGAAACCCGGGCCCAGACCATAGTTGTCGAATGTAACGACCCAGCGAGAAATGTCTTCTGTCGGGACGCTGCGAACGAGGACATTGGCGCTGCGAAAAAGCTCGCTCATTCCGTCTCTTTGCCCTGACCCTTGGTCGAGATTCAACCCCACGCGAGACACGGATCGGTCGGTGACTTGTCTAGCCCCGGACGCGGAGGCTAGGGTCCGCCGCCCTGCCATCCGGACGCCTTCATGACCTTGCTCAAGCGACTCGCCCGCGCCCGCCGCGCTTTTTTCCGCGAGGAGAACGGAAGTGGGGCGGACCGTCAGGAGCAGCGCGTCGACCCATCCGCCGGAACCCGGTATTTCTACCTCACCCCTGACCTCGCCCTGACGCGTCAGGCGAACGGGTTACTGCTCTACGTCGATCCCCAGGATGAGACGATGAGCGCCCATCTGATCGGCTACGGTTATTGGGAGCCGAACGTCTATGCAGTCATCTCAGCCCTGATCTCGCCGAATGACGTGGTGATCGAGGTCGGCGCCAATGTCGGCTACTACACCGTCGCCATGGGCGTGATGGTGGGCTCCGGCGGAAGGGTGCACAGTTTCGAGGCCAATCCGCGCCTCGCGGGGATGGTTGAACGTTCAGCCTACATCAATGGTCTGAAGGATTGGGTGACGGTCCATGCCAAGGCAGTTCTCGACGCTCCCGGTTCGATCCGGTTCGAACGCTCGCGCAAACGCTCGGGTTGGGGTCATGTGACCCAATGGACGCAAAAGGCTTTCGATGACTCCGAGGTCCTGGAGGTCGAAGCCACGACGCTGGATTCGCTGGCGCTTGCCCGCGTCGATCTGATCCGTCTGGATGCAGAGGGCAGCGAAGCCTTCATTCTTCGCGGGGCCGCGGCGTTGCTCGCAGCAAATCCCGAAATCATTATCTGCATGGAATGGGATCCCATCCAGATGGGCGGGAGAACCGATCTGCCGGCCTTCGTGTCGTGGCTGGGCGACCAGGGGTTCCGGTTCTGGCGGATCGCCGCCGATTCCAGGCTTGGCGAGATTCCAATCGATGAAGCCGCTGCGCTCGACACCTGCGATGTGGTCATCTCGCGGCGACAGCCTGCGAATGGAGCGGGCTCTACCGCCTGAGCAAGCCCAGACCCGTCGTGATCTAGGCTGCCGTCCGTACCGGTTCTTCTGATGCAACAGTCCGGCTGACGGTTATTCCCTGAAACAGGAGCGCGCCTGTGAAGGACCCTTCCAACAGGATCAGTCGGATCTCGGCGACATCAACGTCCGTCCAGTCGAAGTCCAGCGAGAGCTCGTAGAGCCCTGCCTTGCCGGGCGTTACGTACTCGCTGATCGTCGCCGTGCGAGTTCCCCAGTCAAGACGATACTGGTGCTTGGCGGCCTCCTGATCGACGCCGAACCGGATACAGGCGCGCCAGAGACCCGTCGGCATGGACAGATACGGACCGTGCACCAGCATTCGAGGCCGGCCAGTGATATCCAGCATGCCTTGACTAGCCGCGTCCCTGGATCCTTTCGGACAATAGCTGAACAGTGGCTCGGCCCACTGGATGACGTCGTGTTGATCAGCGGCCACGTCACGATAGAGCTTGAAGGCGGCGGCGAGCATCGGGTCCTTCGAGAACTCCGCCCGCGACACCGGCGGCGTCAGCTTCAAGGCGTCGAACAGAACGATCTCGCGCGGCCTGGCGGCGAGTTCGGCGGCGGTCACGACGCGATGATCCGGGGCCAGCGACAGTGCGCGGGCCAGCAACACAGAGGCGTGCCAGTTGCTTTCCGGCGCTACGAGGCCGTGAAGCTCCGCTACTGCGGAGGGAGCGCTCTCGGGCTCAGCGACGATCGCAGCAATCCTGCCAGCGCCTGCCGCGAGCGCATGCTGCGCGTCATCGGTGACGATCAGTCGCAGACGTCCGTCGTCGACGGCGCCGTCCTCATGTTCTGAAATCAGAAGCCATCCGGCCAGGTTCGCCGCCGTTCGTGCCGCCTCCAGCCAGCCCTGATGATCCACCGACGGCGTCAGGATCAGCCAGAAGGCATCGGTCACGACGGGCTCGAGAGGCTCGTCCATCAAGCCGCCCTGAGCCAAGTGTAGACCTCGAGCGCCTCGGCGACGTCATCGAACATTTTCGCCTTGCCGCTTTCGATGATCAGCGCGCGATCACAATGCTGGGCGATCAGGTGGGTATCGTGGGACGCCATCATGAACGATCGATGCGCCCGACGTTCGAACAATTCTTCCTGGCACTTCTGCTGAAAGCGGGCGTCGCCCACGGCCACCAGCTCGTCGATCAGATAGCAGTCAAACTCGATCGCCAGCGAAAGCCCGAATGCGAGGCGTGCACGCATGCCGGAGGAGTAATGTTTGACGGGCTGTTTCAGCGCGGCGCCGAGTTCGGCGAAGTCGTCGACGCGCTGCAACGTCTCTCGGTAGTCTCGCCCATAGATGCGAGCCAGAAAGCGGATGTTGTCGAGGCCAGACAGACTGCCCTGGAAACCGCCGCCGAACCCGATTGGCCAGGACGAGGACATCCGCCAGCGGATGCGTCCCTCCGTCTCCGACAGGATCCCGCCCAGCATCTTGATCAGGGTGGACTTGCCCTGACCGTTTCGTCCCAGGATCGCCAGGCGGCCGCCACGTACGAGCTCGAAGCTCAAGCCCGTGAACAGCGGCTTGCGCGCGCCGTGGTAAGTCATGCCCAGGTCTTGGACGATAAGGCCCAGGGGCTCGGCGGTCTCCTCCATGGAGGGCGCTCCTAGTCCTGACGGTGCTCGCGCACCCCCGCCCAGAGTAGCCAACCGACACCATAGGCGAGCAGCGACGATGCAAAGACGGTCAGCAAGGCCATCCAGCGCTTGGGCTGGGCCGGTTCATCAGGGAGGCTGGGTGTCACGACCCGGTCCAGATAGAGCTTCTGGCGTCGGGCTTCCTGTTCAGCGGAGATCACCGCAGCCGTAGCCTGCGTCAACTCGCGATCCGCAAGTTCGCGCGCCAAGGCCAGGTCCTCGTAGACGCTGATCTTGGTGGCGAGAGAGCCGGAAGCGCCGGCGATCCTCGTGCGTTCGGCGTCAATCTGGGCCTGATAGGCGCGAATGCGAGCGTCGTAGGTCGGCAACTGGGGGCTGTTTGGCGCTTCCGATGCGACTTGAGCCCGCTCGGCGCGAAGACCGGCGACCTGAGCCTGCAATACTCCGGTCAGCTGGGAGCTTTCGCGGGTTGAGATTTCCGGATCGATGAACTGCTCGCGGTTACGGAAGGCTGTCAGCTGTTGCTGGGCGCCGGTCAGCCGAGCGCGGGCCTCTTCCCGAGCCTGCTGGGCCTGTGCAACGGCGTCCGCCGACGACCGCTCGTTCATCCGGTTGATCAGTTGCTCGCCACCCGCCAGCAGGGCTTCGGTCATGGCCTGGGCGTCGCGGGCGCGGAAGGCCTCGACGCGAAGCGTGGAAATGCCGGTGGTCGAGTCGTAGCCGACGGTGACGAAACGCTGGAAGCCCTTGTACAGCCCTTCGGCGGACCGGTCCTCCCAAGGTCGGGGGTAGCGGGAGAAGGCGTCCGCGCCTTGCGGAGCCAGGATGGCGGCGATGTCATAGCGTCGGGACAGCTCCGTCAGGCTGTCTCTGGAGCTGATGTATTCGTGCACCGCGAAGGCGTCTGTCTGCGTGGGCGCAAGGCCGACGCCCTGTAGCGCCACACCGATGGAAGAGGGCGTGCTCGATCCGGCGGACCGCACGATAAATCGCGCCTCCGAAACGTAGCGGGGCGAGGCGATCATCAGGAAATAGATGGCCGCGAGAAGCGTCGGCAAAACAACGACGAAGATGGCCGCCACCGGAATGCGCCGCCACCAGGCCGGTCGATCGCGCTCGAACGTGAGCAGCTTCGGGATCGGCCCGATATAGTTAAGCTTGTTGTCGGTCATTCAATGACAATCCGGTTCTTGGCGCCGCCCAGAAGGATCATGGCGAAAAGCAGCATGACCGCTCCTGAGAAGAGCGCATAATCGGCGTGGTAATAGGTGTCCACGAACTCTCCGAACACCCCTGCCCGAACCATCTCGATAGCGTTCGGGAACGGCACCCAAAGAAAAGCTTCGCGGTATTGGGCTGGCATCCATCCGACCATGAGGAAGGCCCCGGAGAGTGGGATCATGGCATAGCCGAGGAATGGCACGAGGCGCTCCATGATTTCGAAGCGCAGGGCCAGGCCCGCGAACACCATCGCCAGCCCGAACCCTGTCCAACCGACCAGAAGCCAGCCTGAGTAGAGTAACAGGTAGTCCGCCGGCAAGCTCACCTGTCCCAGGGCCAGCAAGACGCCGTAGAGGACAACGAATGCGGCCGTGCCGCCTGCGAATTCCATCACATTTCTGGCGATGAAGATGTGCATGATGCCGACTTGCCGGTGGTACATCAGGCCGATGTTGGCGCTCAGCGCCCCCATGCTGAAGCCGATCATGTGGCGAAAGATCAGCAGCGACATATACCCAGTCATGACGAATGGGCCGAGCCGCACGCCGTGTTCATATTCCGGCTTGAGCACGCTCCACATAACCAGCACGCCGCCGCAGAACAAAAGCGGCTCGCCGACGACCCACAGGAACCCGAGGCCCTCGCGGCCGAAACGCGTGGTCATCTCGCGCATCAGAAGGGCGCCGATGATCCTGAAGTGCCGGCTCAAGGGAAAAACTCATCTCTGTGGAACGCGTGTCATGCAGGCTTTGCAACCTGCCTGGCCACAGCTACGGGCCGGTTCCGGCTCACGTTTCGGCTGACCTGCAGGAGACGACGCGCCCGGCCGGAACATACGCGGACGCGTGGTGATCGCAAGCGGCCAGATTCAGCTGTGATCGAACACCGCGCCGAAATCGGTCTGGGCGCTTTCGAAGTCGGGCGGGCGGCCGATGTCCAGCCAGTATTCGTGGATCGGATAGGCGCCGACCATCTCTCCGTCGGACGCGAGGCTGGCCAGCAGTTCGGGCATGTCGTAGGGCCCCTGCGACGGGATGCGCGACAGGACCGATCCGTCGAGGCAATAGACGCCGGCGTTGGCCAGCCAGCGGAAGGTGGGCTTCTCGCGCAGGGCCGTCATCCGCACGCCGTCCACCTCGGCCACCCCGTGGGGCGCCTGGAACTGGTGTTCGCGCAGGCACAGGGTGGCCAGGGCGCCGTGTTCCTCGTGGAAGTCGATCAGGCCGCCGAAGGCCATCCGTGTCAGGACGTCGCCGTTCATCACCAGCATCGGGCTGGTGATCGGATCGCGGACCAGAGACAGGGCGCCGGCCGTCCCGCGCGGGTGGTCTTCGCGCAGATACTCGATCTCGATGCCCATCGAGGCGCCGTCGCCGAAATGATCCTCGATCATCTCGGCCAGATAGTTCACGGCCAGCCGGAACCGGCCGAAGCCCTGGGCCCTCAGCCGCTCTATGATGGTCTCGAGCAGGGGGCGGCCGGCGACCTTCAGCATCGGCTTCGGACAGGTCTGGGTCAGGGGCGCCAGCCGGACCCCCCGCCCGCCGGCCATGATGACCACCAGATTGTCCCTCGCACGCGGGCTGCCGACCGTATCGGGATAGAGACCCACGACCCGGCCGGACCGGTCGAGCAAAGGCGCCAGGGTGACGCCGCGTTCCTCCAGACGTTGCAGGGCGACGACGTCCGAGCCCTCGACCTGAAGCGCGACCGGCGCCGTGTTCATCACCTCGCGGATCGGCGCGTCCATCGACAGGCGACGCAGCAGGCCGCGGCGGATGTCGCCGTCGGTGACGCTGCCAACCAGTTTGCGGTCCTCGTCGACGACCACGATCAGCTTGCGACGGACCGCATCCAGCCTGGCGATGGCGTCCAGCAGGGGCGCTTCCGGCCCCATCAGGTTTTCGGCGATGTCTCCCGCCGGGGTCACACCGCATACTCCGCCGGACGGTAGAGGGTCGGGTTGTCGCGGATGAAGGCCACGGTCCGCGCCAGCCCCTCCTCGACGCTGATCGAGGGCGTCCAGCCCAGCCGCTCCTTCGCCAGCGACGCATCGGCGTGCAATCGCTCGACCTCACTGGCGGCCGGACGCATGCGCTGGGGATCGGCCTCGACCTCGACCGGCAGGCCGGCTGCGGCTCCGATCATGGCGGGCAGGTCGCCGATGGCGATCTCGCGTCCGCCGCCGGTGTGGATGGTCAGGCCTTCGATCCCGGGGATTGTCGCGGCCCTCAGGAAGGCCTCGACGGTGTCGTCGACGAAGACGAAGTCACGGGTCGGCCGCGTGTCGCCCAGTTTGATCGGCCGACCGGCCAGCAACTGGACCGTGATGGCGGGAATGACGGCGCGGGCGCTCTGGCGCGGGCCGAAGGTGTTGAACGGCCGCAGGGTCACGACCGGGGTCTCGAACGAGCGATGATAGCTTTCGGCCAGCTTGTCCGCAGCGATCTTGGACGCGGAGTAGGGGGACTGGCCCACCAGCGGATGCGCTTCGGTCATCGGCACGACCTGGGCCGAGCCGTAGACCTCGCTGGTCGAGGTGTGGACCAGACGCCGGACGCCCATCTCGCGCACGGCCTGCAGTACATTGAGCGTACCCAGGATATTGGTCCGGACGTAGCTCTCCGGCGCCAGATAGGAATAGGGAATGGCGATCAGTGCGCCGAGGTGGAAGACGATCTCCCGGTCCTTCACCGCATCATAGACGCTGTCGCGGTCGGCCAGGTCGCCGCGCCGGACGTCGATCTGGCCCCGGATCGGCGAGCGGTCCAGCCAGCCGGCCTCCCCGTCGGAAGTGTAGCGAACCAGGGTGCGGACCTCGGCCCCGATCTCGACCAGCCGTTCGCACAGCCGGCTGCCGATGAAGCCGCCGGCGCCGGTGACCAGCACCCGCCGGCCCTTGAGCGTTTGATTGATCGCCTCGACGTCCACGAAAGACCCGCCGTCCGCAAGGACGCGGTCCGGCGGCGTGATTGCGCCCGGACCGTCCGAATCAGAGTCTAAAGGAGCACTACGGGCGCGTCACGGAGACGGACATGATCGGCGAAGGCGTATCCGCCGGGCGGGTTCTGGGCCTGGTCCCCGCCCGCGCCGGATCCCAGGGACTGCCGGGCAAGAACGTTCGTTCGCTGGCAGGCCGACCCATGGTCGCCTGGACGCTGGAGGCCTGTCGCGAGTCCCGGGTGCTGGACCAGGTGGTGGTCTCCACCGACGACGACGCCGTAGCCGCCGTCGCGGCCGAAATGGGATTCCCGCCGCCGTTCCGCCGCCCGGACAGCCTGTCGGGACCGCAGGCCTCGGTCATCGACGCCGTCGCCCATGCGCTGGAGACGATCGGCGGGACCTGGGACTATGTCGTCCTGCTGCAGCCGACGTCGCCACTGCGGCTCGGCGCCGACATCGATGCGGCGGTCCAGCTGTGCCACGTCAGCGGCGCCTCGGCGGTGATCGGGGTCTCGCCGGTGCTGAAGCCCCAGACCTTCTACGGGCGAGTGGGCGACGACGGTCTGTTTCGCCCGGATCAGCCTCGTCCCGACGAGCCGGTGGTCGTGAACGGCGCCGTCTATGTTGGCCGGCCCGACATCCTTCTTGAGCGGCGGACCTTCGTCGGGCCGGATACCCTCGCCCATGTCATGCCGCCCGAACGGGGCTGGGACGTCGACACGGCTTTCGATTTCGCCGTCTGCGAGGCGCTGTGGCCCCATGTCCGGGGCGAAGCGGCCGGACCGCTGGACAGCGTGCGGCGTTAGCGGCCGTCGAGATCGATGAAGGGCTTCCGCGCCAGCCCCTTCAGATCGGTCGCTTCGATGATGGAGACGATCCGCTCGCCGGCATGGCCGTCGCCGAAAAGGGCTGGCTGGCGTTGCGCCATGGCCTGGAAACCGGGCGACAGGGCGCGGGCGATCGCCTCGGCCACCGCTTCGGCCTCGAGCGGACAGTCGATGACGCCCGGTGTCCGCAACCGTCCGGCCTGCCGTTCTCCGACATTGACGACCGGCACGCCCGCAGCCGGCGCCTCCATCATTCCGCTCGACGAATTGCCGATGACGGCGGCGCAGGCGGTCAGGGCTGCGATATAGCCGCGCGCGCCCAGCGATTCCGCGATCCGCACGCGATCAGGCCTGGCGGCGGCGAAGGCTGAGAGGGCTTCCCGGATCGCCCCGGCGCCCGCGTCTGCATTCGGCAGGGTGATGAGGACGGCGCGGTCCTGGACACTCGCCAGACCAGTAAGGAAGGCCTCGATCTGGTCGTCCGGCGACACCTTGCTCAGGGTCTCGGGATGAAAGGTCACGAGCAGGAAGCCGGGCGGCAGGTCCAGGCCGGTCACGGCGGAGGCCTCCGCCGGCGTACTGCGCCCGAAGGCCATCAGGTTGTCGACGCCGGTCGATCCCACGGTGAAGACGCGTCCGGGCGCTTCACCCATCTGCAGCAGGCGACGACGATAAGGCTCGGCGGCGGTGAAATGCAGGGCCGCCAGCTTGGTGATCGCATGGCGGATCGCGTCGTCCACCGCGCCGGCCGTGCGATGGCCGCCCTCCAGGTGCAGGATCGGCAGGCCGAGCGGAACCGCCGCCGCCGCCGCCGCCAGGGCCTCCGTGCGGTCGCCAAGGATCAACACGGCGTCCAGATCCAGCGCCGCATAGGCCTCGGCGCAGCCGGACAGGGTCGCGGCCATGTCCCGCGCCGTGGACAGGCCGTCATCGCCGTCCATGGGCGAGGGAACGCGAGCGGCCGGCCGGCGTCCGTCAGCCTCGATCTCGGAGAGGGTTGCGCCGTGCCGGATCGACAGATGCGCGCCTGCAACGATCAGAAGCGGGCGAATTGTCGCCGAGGCTTCCATCGCGGCGAGCACCGGGCGCAGCAGGCCGTACTCCGCCCGTGTGGCCGTGAAAACGCCTATGCCCGTCGTCGGCCGGATCATCCGTTGATGTTTCCCGTCATGCCACGCGGGCATAGCGGGCTTCGGCACGTCGAGATAGCGGGACGAGCGCGCCGGCAGATCGGACGCCGAACTTTGTTCATGAAACCCGGGCTGCCGATTTCTCCTGTAGCTTCAACGTCACGCTTGCAGTTTGAGCGGCCGGACAACACCGGAACCTATCGACCTCCTGCAGCAACGCTGTTATGACCCCGAAAGGCGGTGAGACCGCCGCAATGATCAATTATGGCTGCGGAGGGCTCACACCCATGCGTTTCAAGACCTTGTTCCTGGCTTCCAGCGCGGCGGCGGCTCTCGCCCTGTCCGCTGGTGCTGCTTCGGCTGAGCCGGACGGCTGGTACGGCGCGATCGACGCCGGTTACCACAAGATCGACGACATCAACGTGGAAGCGTCCGGCAACGGCGTGAACTGGCAAGCTGAAGTGAACGACGGCTGGGCCGCGTTCGCTCGCCTGGGCTACCGGTTCAACCCGAACTGGCGCGTCGAGCTCGAAGGCGGTTACCGCTCGGGCGACATCGGCCGCATCCGTCACTCGACGGGCTCGGTTCCGTCGGGCGTGTGTAACTTCACGCCGGCCACGGGCCCGTGCTTCTCGCCGGAAGGCGACATCGAATCCACCACGCTCATGGCCAATGTCATCTATGACATCGGCGGCGAGTACTGGGGCGTTCGTCCGTTCGTCGGCCTGGGCGTCGGCGTCAACCGCGTCAACACCGAGTTCGTGGGCACGATCCGCGGCCAGCGCACGGTCTCGATCGCGGCTGACGACAGCTCGACCAAGTTCGCGGCTCAAGCCCTGGCTGGCCTGAGCTACGCCATCGGCGACCGCGCCAACATCGACCTGACGTACCGTTATCTGACGGGCGACATGGAGTTCCGTACCTTCACGAACTCGACCGCCGCGGTGAACAACTACGGCACGTTCGAAGGCGACTACGACGAGAGCCACACGGTGACCCTGGGTCTGCGTTACGCCTTCGGCGCTGACGAAGCCCCGCCGCCGCCGCCTCCCCCGCCGCCGCCCCCGCCGCCTCCCCCGCCCCCGCCGCCGCCTCCGCCGCCTCCCCCGCCGCCGCCTCCGCCGGCTCCGGTCGCGCGCGAGTTCGTGGTGTACTTCGACTGGGATCGTTCGGACCTGACGGCCGAAGCCCGCTCGGTGGTGACGCAGGCCGCCAACTACGCCAAGTCGGGTCGTCCGACGCGCGTGCTGGTCGTCGGCTACGCCGACACCTCCGGCTCGGCCGCCTACAACGTGGGTCTGTCGAACCGTCGCTCGCGCACCGTGGCTGACGCCCTGGTCGCTCAAGGCGTCGCCGGCGGCGTCATCGCTCTCGACGGCAAGGGTGAAACCAACCTGGCCCGTCCGACCGCCGACGGCGTTCGCGAGCCTCTGAACCGTCGCGCCACCATCGGCATCAACTTCTAGGACGCCTGAAAAGGGTCCCGATCCCACAAGGATCGGGACCCCATCAGGGTCTGCCGATGACTGCATCAGGCCGTCGCCTCTTCCTGAGGCGACGGCTTTTTGCTGTTCTGCGGTCAGGTTGAGCCCTTGACGGCCCGTCAGGCGTCGAATGTCGTCTCGATGACGTCGCAGACGCGGTCGATGTCGGCGTCCGTCAGGGTGCTGCCGGAGGGCAGGCACAGGCCGTTGGCGAACAGCACCTCGGCCACCCCGTCGTTGACCATCAGGGCGTCCCGGAACACCGGCTGCAGGTGCATCGGCTTCCAGACCGGTCGAGCCTCGATGTTGGCGGCGTCCAGGGCGAGGCGGAGGCGGTCCGGGCTGGCGACGAACTCCGGGTCCATCAGCATGACGGTCAGCCAGCGGGTGTGGCGCCGGCCCGGGACCTCGGGGGCGAAGGCGACCCCGTAGCGACCGCCCAGCCGGGCCTCGTAACGATCGAAGATGGCGCGGCGTTGGGCGACCTTGGCCTCCAGCGTCTCCAACTGGGCCAGGCCCAGGGCGGCGGCAAGACTGAGCATCCGGTAGTTGAAGCCGATCTCGGCGTGTTCGTAGTGCACGGCCGGCAAGCGCGCAGCGGCGGCCAGGTTGCGGGCGCTGGCGATCAGGCCGGCGTCGTCGGAGGCTAGCAGGCCGCCCCCGCCCGTGGTGATGATCTTGTTGCCGTTGAATGAGAAGGCGGCCGCCGAGGCTCCGTGACCGGCGTGACGGCCGTTCAGGGTCGCACCGACGGCCTCGGCCGAATCGAGGATCACCGGGACGCCATGGGCGTCGGCGATCGCCCGGATCGCATCGATGTCGCAACACTGGCCATAGAGGTCGGCGGGGACCACAGCGCGGACCGTCAGGCCCTCGGTGCGGGCGCGATCGAAGGCCTGTTCCAGCAGTCGGGGATCGAGGTTCCAGTCCGCGGCGCTGCAATCCACGAAGATCGGCCGGGCGCCCGCATGGACGATGGGGCTGACGCCGCCGATGAAGGTCAGGGTCGGGCAGATGACCGCGTCGCCAGGCTTCAGGTCCAGCATGGTCAGGGCGAGGTGCAGGGCGGCGGTGCCGGAGGACACGGCCGTCGCATGGGCGAAACCGGTCGCCTCTGCGAAGGCGCGTTCGAACGCCTCAACCACCGGGCCGGCGGACGAGACCCAGCCGGCGTCGAAGGTCTCGAGCAGGCGGGCGCGCTCGGCAGGGCCGATATCGGGCGCGGACAGGGGGATGCGGGCGGGCGCGGTCACAGGCGCAGGTGACGCTGCGTCGCCGATTTCTGCAAGAAGCCGCTCAGCCGCTGGTGCGGATCAGGACGGCGTCGGAAGACGGACGGGCAGAGGCCTGGCGATCGACCATCGACTGGCCGACAGCGATGACGAGGGTGGCGGTGAGGACGGCGGATGCCACGGCTGCTGCGATCATCTTCGCGCCCTGCGCCAGATGACCGTCACCGCGGTTCCAGATGTCCTGATCCATGCCGCCCCCCGAGTCGTCAGCAGGCTCAGGGACCACAGACAGGTTCACGACGCAAGTCACTGAACCGTGTGCGTTAAACATATTTTCGCCGACGCCCGCAGGCGTCGGCGAAAAGGAGGGTGAGTCCGCCTAGCCTGTGAAAGGACGGATCAGGATCTCGACGCGGCGGTTCTGGCTGCGGCCCTCCACCGTGGCATTGGAGGCGACCGGAACGCGCGACGACTGGCCGGCGACGAACAGGCGTTCACGCAACACGCCGCGACCGATCAGGGCGTCGGCGACCGCGATGGCGCGGCGCTCGGACAGGGGCTGGTTGATCGCGTCGCCGCCAGAGGAATCGGTATGGCCGACGATGTCCACCAGCGAGCGGTCGTACTCCTGCAACACCGCCGCCACGTCGGACAGTACGGCGTCGAAACGCGGCTCGATGTTCGACTGGTTCACTGCGAAGGTGACGTCCGACGGCATGCGCAGCACCAGGTTGTCGCCCTGACGCGCCACGCCGACGCCGGTGCCCGAAAGTTCGGCTTCAAGCGCGCGCTGCTGACGATCCATGTAGTTGCCGACGGCCGCGCCGCCCAGGGCGCCGACACCGGCGCCGATCAGGGCGTTGCGACGGCCCTGCTCACCGTCCGAGGTGTTGGTCAGATAGCCGAGCACGGCGCCGCCGAGGGCTCCGGCCAGGATTCCCGTGCCAGTGTTGTTGCGGCGGGGGCCGGAGGAATAGGGGTCGGTCGTGGTGCAGGCGGTCGCGCCAAGCATGGCGGCGACGCCGAGGCCCGTGACGATCAGGTTCATACGCATGAGTTGGTCCTTTAAATGTACGCGTCCGTATCGACGGCAAACGTAGGCTTACGGTGAAGGTTCCAGCCTGACCCCGGGATGAACAAACCTGACGGACGCGACGTTGCGACCTCAATCTGCCAATTTCCGGCGTGAAGGCGTATGAACGTCTCCCCCGGCGTCCTCTGGATCGCCGCGCACGAACTGAAAGGCCCGCCCGTGACCTCCATCTCCGACGCTCCCCCGGTCGCCGCCAAAGGCATCAAGCCGGTCTCCATGTCGCGCTACGACAAGGACTTCCAGGGCTTCAGCGACGATCTGGGCGCCTCCTTCAAACGCTATGGCTTCGCGGTGATCGCGGACCACGGGCTGGACGAGGACGTCATCAAGGCGGCCATCGACGACGCCAGGGCCTTCTTCGCCCTGCCGGAAGAGGTGAAGCGCCAGTATCACCAGCCGGGCACCGGTGGCGCGCGCGGCCTGACGCCCTTCGGGGTCGAGGCGGCCAAGGGGGCGGCGGCCGTGGATCTGAAGGAGTTCTGGCACACCGGGCGCGAACTGCCGGAGGGCCACCCCTATCGCCAGTACATGCGCGACAACCTGTGGCCGACCGAGGTCCCGGGCTTCAAGCCTCATTTTTACGGGATGTTCGAGGCGCTGGATCAGCTGGGCCGCAAGGTGCTGAAGGCGATCGCCCGCTACATGAAGCTCGGCGACGACTTCTTCGAGGACAAGGTCGAGCTGGGAAACTCCATCCTGCGGATGCTGCACTATCCGCCGGTGCCGGCCGGGGCGCCGGGCGTGCGGGCGGGCGCGCACGAGGACATCAACGTCATCACCCTGCTGTTGGGCGCGGAAGAAGCGGGCTTGCAGCTGAAGGACGCCGACGGTCAGTGGCTGGAGGTCGCGCCGCCGCCGGGAGCCCTGGTGGTCAATATTGGCGACATGCTGCAGCGCCTGACCAACCACGTCCTGCCGTCAACCAGCCACCGGGTGGTCAATCCGGCCCCGGACCGGGCCAGCTTCGCGCGGTATTCGACGCCCTTCTTCCTGCATTTCAACCCGGACTTCGTGATCGAGACCCTGCCGTCGACGATCACGCCGGAGAACCCGGATCGCTATGCCGGCAAGTCGATCATGGCCGAAGACTTCCTGACCGAGCGGCTGAAGGAGATTCGGCTGCTGTAACGGGGTCCCTCTCTCGGAGGGAGAGGGACTAAGCGGCTTCCGCCTGCACCGCCCCCGGGCTGACGGCGAACTGGCCGCCGCGGCGGTAGCGCCACAGGTAGGACGGGGCGATGGCCTCCAGGCCCGTCGCCTCGATACCGAGCGCCGAGAGACCCTCTGCGCCCGGGGCGACGACATTGTCCGTCTTCAGCATCAGCACCTGATCCTGCGTCAGGACCGGGGGGATGCCGACCACGGCGGTGATCTGGGCCAGTGAGCCGATCATCGAGGCGGCGAAGAAGGGCAGGGGCGCCAGCAGGCGGCGGCGGCCGGTCTCACGCAGGATGTATTCGAGGATCTGTTTGAACGACCAGACCTCGGGACCGCCCAGTTCGAAGGTGCGGCCGGCGGCGTCGGTGCGCGCGACCGAGCGGGCGATGGCCTCGGCCACGTCGCCGACCCAGACCGGCTGGAACTTCGTCTCGCCGCCGCCGATCAGGGGCAGGGCGGGCGACATCGTGGCCATGGACGCAAAGCGGTTCAGGAAGCCGTCGCCGTTCCCGAACACGATCGAGGGCCGCAGGATCACGGCGTCGGGCTTGACCGCGCGGACGGCGGCCTCGGCCTTGCCTTTCGAGCGACCGTATTCGCCTTCGGAATGTGTATCGGCCCCGATAGCCGACATCTGGACGAGGCGGCTGACGCCGGCGGCCACGCAGGCTTCGGCGATGTTGCGGCTTCCCTCCACGTGGGCCTTCTCGAAGCCGCGGCCCGGGGTTTCGAACAGGATGCCGACCAGGTTCACGGCGGCGTCCGCGCCCTTCAGGGCGGCGGCCACGTCGGCGGGACTGGTGATGTCGCAGCGAACGGGCTGGATCTGGCCCACATCGCCGAGGATGCGCAGGTCCTGGGCCAGGGCGGGTGTGCGGACCGCGACGCGGACGCGCCAGCCTTGACGGGCCAGGGCGCGGACAGCCTGGGTTCCGACGAAGCCGGAGCCGCCGAAGACGGTGACCAGGCCGGGAGTGGATTCGGACATCGGGCGTTCCTCGAAGCGGCGTCTCGAAAGGCCGCGCGGGCCTGACAGGCGGGGGATAGACGATGCCCGGCGCCCTCGCAACGCAGGGGCGGCGCGCAAGCGGCGAGAAACCGCCGAAAACCGTGTTGACCCGCTCCGTGCACTGCCTTAAGGGTCCGCGCCTTCCGGTCAGGAACGCGTTTCGGCGCGGTTCTCCGGGGCCCAGGTGGCGGAATTGGTAGACGCGCTGGCTTCAGGTGCCAGTGATAGAAATGTCGTGGAGGTTCGAGTCCTCTCCTGGGCACCAGTTTCCAAAGGCGTCGCACCGAAAGGTGCGGCGCCTTTGTGCTTTCTGGTGTCGTTCTCGCTCGACGCGCGGCGTCTCGCTGCTTGAGCGACGGTTGAGGTGGCTGCACTCGCCTCGCGCGCTCTGCTGGTCTAGGAAGCCCCATGACCGTTTACCTGCATGAAGGCGACCTCCCGGACGGCCTGGACCTGGGCCCTGAGGTCGCCGTTGATTCCGAGACCATGGGACTGCGCTTCCGCCGCGATCCCCTGTGCGTGGTCCAGCTGTCGGCCGGCGACGGCGACGCCCATGTCGTCCGCCTGAACCGGCCCGGCTACGACTGTCCGAATTTGAAGCGGCTGATGGCCGATCCCGACGTGCTGAAGATCTTCCATTTTGGCCGGTTCGATATCGGCATGGTGGAACTGCATCTCGGGGTCGAGACACGGCCGGTCTATTGCACCAAGATCGCCTCAAAGCTGGCGCGGACCTACACCGACCGGCACGGACTGAAGGACGTGGCGCGCGAGATGGCGGGCATCGACCTGTCGAAGGCCCAGCAGTCGTCGGACTGGGGCGCGCCGGAACTGTCGCAGGCCCAGCTGGAATACGCGGCGTCCGACGTGCTCCATTTGCATGTCATCATGCGCCGGCTGAACGAGATGCTGGTGCGCGAGGGTCGGATGGAGCTGGCCCAGGCCTGTTTCGACTTCCTGCCGGTCCGGGCTCGTCTGGATCTGCGCGGCTGGGACGAGATGGATATCTTCGCGCACACATGACCTTCGATCCGGCCGACGACAGGAAGCGCGCCGACGAAGCGCGGCTGGCCCAGCAGGCCGGTCGCTGGCGCTCGCGGTCGCGCCGGGTCCAGCTGTACCGCCGCCTGCTGCCCATCCTGATCGTGGTGCTGGCGGGCGGCGCCCTGACCTGGACCGTGTTCCGCACCGTGATGTCGGGGGTCGAACGCGAGGCCAGCCAGTCGAAGGAGATCCGCCTCGACAACCCCATGTTCCACGGCCAGGACGCCGCGGGTCGATCGTTCATCATCGGCGCCCAGGGCGCGGTCCGCGATCCGGCGACGGGGCGCTTCCGCCTCAACGGCCCCGTGCTCAGGCTCAATCTCGGCGGCACCAAGGTGACCGAGATGACCGCCGACGCCGGCATTTACAACGAGGCTGACCGCAGCGTGACGATCGGGCCGAACGTGCGGATTTCCGACGGCGGATCGGGTTTCACCCTGACGACGCCGGAGGCTGTGGTCGATACGGCGACGGGCGTCGTGACGGGCGACAAGGGCGTCGAGGGACGCGGCCCTCTTGGAACCATCTCGGCAACGTCCTATGCCATCCATGAACAGGGCCAACGGGTCGTGTTCAGGGGCTCTGGCGACAACAAGGTGCAGGGGACCATCAACCCCGCTTCCGGTGAATGACATGAAGACCAGCCACCTTATCCTGACCGGCGCGAGCGTCCTGGCCCTCGGCCTGGGCGGCATGGCCGTTGCCCAGACCCGCTCCAGCGTCAGCAACCAGCCGATCGGCTACGGCGCCGACACGGGCGAGTTGACTAACACGGCTGTCTCCCTGCGCGGCCGGGCCGAGATCACCCAGGGCGACACCCGTCTGCGGGCCAACGCCATCGAGGGCGTGCGTGACGCCTCGGGCGGACTGACCCGGATCGAGGCGACCGGCGAGGTGTATTATGTCACCCCCAATGAGACGATCCGGGGCGACCGGGCGATCTACACCGTCTCCAACGCCACGGTCGTGGTGACCGGCGATGTCATCCTGACCCAGGGCCAGAACGTCCTGACGGGCGGCAGTCTGAGCTACAATGTCGACACAGGCCAGGCGCGGATCCAGGGCGGAACCTCGGCCAACGGCGGCCGGGTGCGAGGCGTCTTCTATCCGCAGGGCGCCAACTAGCCCTCAATGGCCCGCAAGGAACTCTCCGCCCTCAATCTGGAAGACCGCGAGGCCGCCACGGCTGTCGCGCCCGAGCCTGCGCCTGAAAAGGGTCTCAGGGTCCGCAACATTGCCCGGGCCTTCGGCGCGCGTCAGGTGGTGTCGGACGTCTCACTGACCGTGCAGCGCGGCGAGGTCGCGGGCCTGCTGGGCCCCAACGGCGCCGGCAAGACAACCTGCTTCTACATGATCACCGGCCTGATTCCGGCGGACTCAGGCTCGATCTGGCTGGACGGCGAGGACATCACGGCCCAGCCGATGTACCAGCGCGCCCGCATGGGGCTGGGCTATCTGGCCCAGGAAGCCTCGATCTTCCGCGGCATGACGGTCGAGCAGAACATCATGGCCGTGGTCGAACTGAATGAAACCGGCAAGGCGATCGAGACCGAGACCACACGACTACTCGAAGAACTGCATATCGACCATCTGCGTCACGCCCCGGCGACGGGTCTGTCCGGCGGCGAGCGGCGTCGGGTCGAGATTGCACGATCGCTGGCTGGCAAGCCCAGCTTCATGCTGCTGGACGAGCCCTTCGCCGGCATCGACCCCTTGGCCATCGCCGACATCCGCCAGGTGATCCGCTATCTGGCGGGCGAGGGGATCGGCGTCCTGATCACCGACCACAATGTCCGCGAGACGCTCGACATCATCGACCGCGCCTCGATCATCTCGAACGGTTCGGTCCTGTTCGAGGGCACCGCCGACGAGGTCATCCACGACCCTGAGGTGCGTCGCGTCTATCTGGGCGATCTTTACGGCTGACGCATAACGTCGTCATATGGGCGCGGGAGTACGCCGTGCACACAGACACCGACCTCATTGATCGCATTTACGAATGTTCAGTCGTTCCGGAACTCTGGCCCCGGATGTTGACCGACATCGCCGGCCTCGTTGAAGCCCAGGGCGGACTGCTGTTCTCGGCGCGCAAGACCCTGCACTGGACAGCGTCGGAAACGGTGCGCGAGGTCTTCGCCGAATATGTCGCCGACGGCTGGTTCACCCGTTGCAGCCGGCGGGTCTGCATCATGAACGCTCAGGAGCCCGGCTTTTTCACCGAGCAGGACTTCTGGACAGAGGACCAGATGGGCGCCGATCCCATCTATCGCGACTTTTTCCGCCCGCGGGGTCTGGGCTGGTCGGCGGGCACGGCCCTGCGGGTGCCGAGCGGCGACAATATCGTCTTCAGCATGGAGCGCGCCCTGACGCGCGGGCCAATCGAGCGGGACCATCTGGAGCGGCTGGACAACCTGCGGCCCCATCTGGCCCGCAGCGCCCTGATCAGCGCTCGGCTGGGTCTGCAACGGGCGGAGGGGGCGACGGACGCCCTGACGGCCCTGCGGCTGCCCGCCCTGGTGCTGGACGACGCCGGCCGGGTCGTCGAGGCGAACGAGATGATCCAGACCATGGCCGACCGGTTCGGCTTCGGCGCGGGCGATCGGTTGGTGCTGCCCGACCGGGTCGCCAACGAACAACTGGCCGACCGGCTTGCGGCGCTTGGCACGCACAGCGGCGATCAGTCCTGCAGCCTGCCGCTCCGGGACGCCTCGGGCGACGCGATCGGCGTGCTGCACATCCTGCCGGTTCGCCGGGCGGCGCACGACATCTTCGGCCGCGGGTTCGCTCTGCTGGTGCTGACGCCCATCGGCACGGACAAGTCGCCGTCCGCCGACCTGATGCGCTCCCTGTTCGACCTGACCCGGTCCGAGGCGCGGGTCGCGCGGGGCCTGGCAGTCGGCAATACCGCCGAGGAGATCGCTGCGGAGGGCGACGTCGCCCTGACCACGGTGCGCTCCCAGATCCGACGCGTGCTCGAAAAGACCGGCTGTTCGCGTCAGGCCGAGGTCACTGCCTTGCTGGCGGGGCTGGCCATCGGGCCGAACTGACCTGCGACACCGGGACGAGAAGAACGTTGTTCCTCATCATCAATCTGGATGACGACAGTCCGTCGCGTCGAAGCGACTCTCGAATTCGAATTGGAGAGATCGACCATGAACACTGCTCTGAAAGCTGCGCTCGCCCTCGCCGGCGCTCTCGCCCTGTCGGGCTGCAGCAGCGACCTCGTCACTGGCGGGCCCCTGATCCGTCCGGGCGAGCCGCTCGGCGCCATCCGGATCTTCAACGCCACGGGCGGTCAGCTGAACGCCATCCTGATCTCGGCCTGCAGCGCCTCGACCTATGGGCTGAACCGTCTGCCCAGCGGCATGGCGATCCCCAACGGCGGCGCCTATGACTTCACGGTCTCGGCGGGTTGCTGGGATGTGGCCGGTGGGACCATCGGCGTCGGCGACGCCCGGGGGCGGATGCAGGTCCAGCCGGGCCAGACCTTCACCTTCCGGATCTACTAGGCCGGGGAGGACGCTCCGGATCTTGAATCCGGACGTGGGCCGTATCCCGCACAGGCGTCGAGGCGCGAAAGCCCGCGTTAACCCGTCGCGTTCATCCTGACAGCAAGTTCCGGGCCACGACGGCTCGCGGGGAGCATTCAGGTTGATCGGTCAGAGGCTCGAGGTTCGGCAGGGGCAGGGGCTGGTCATCACGCCCCAGCTGCAGCAGGCGATCAAGCTGCTGCAACTGTCGAACCAGGAGCTCGACGAATACGTCGAGGCCGAGCTCGAAAAGAACCCGCTTCTCCAGCGCGAGGAGCCGGAGGCCGGCGCCGAGGTCGAACGCGAGGCGCCCGCCGATTCGACCGAACTGAGCTTCTCCGAGGCCGAGGCGTCTGACCGGTCGTCCACCGTCGATGCGCGCGAGGACGACGTCTATGGCGACGCGACGCCCGGCGAACGGACCTCCGACCGCCTGTCCGACGAAGCCGCCGAACAGCCGGGCCTGTCGGACTGGTCCGCAGCCGGCAAGGGCGGGTCCTTCAATGACGGCGACGGCGGCGAGCGCCCCGAACGCCACGATCCCACCCTGTGGGAGCATCTGCAGGAACAGGCGTCCTCGGCCGGCTTCTCGGCGACGGACCACGCCATCGCCTTGTCGTTGATCGACGGGGTGGACGAAGGCGGCTACCTCCGCGGAGAACTGGCCGAGATCGCTGACCGGCTGGGCTGCGGCCTGGAACGGGTCGAGGCGGTGCTGGCGGTCTGTCACGGGTTCGAACCGACGGGCGTCATGGCGCGGTCGGTGCCGGAGTGCCTGAAGCTGCAACTCGTCGAGCGGAACCGGTTCGATCCGGCCATGGGCGCCCTGCTCGACAATCTGGACCTGCTGGCCAAGCGTGATCTGTCGGCCCTGCGCTCGGTCTGCGGCGTCGATGCCGAGGATCTGTCGGAGATGATCTCCGAGCTGAAGGCCCTGACGCCCCGGCCCGGCGCGGGCTTTGCCGGCGAGATCGCCCAGACCGTCATCCCCGACGTCCATGTCCGCCCCGATCCCGCGGGCGGCTGGCGCGTGGAGCTGAACTCCGACACCCTGCCGCGTCTGCTGGTCGACAAACGCTATCACGCCTCTGTCTCGGCCGGCGCGCGGACGGAAACCGAGAAGGCCTTCGTCGCCGACTGCGCCGCCCAGGCCAACTGGCTGGTCAAGTCGCTGGATCAGAGGGCCAGGACCATACTCAAGGTCGGGTCCGAGATCGTGCGACAGCAGGACGCCTTCCTGGCTTTCGGCGTCGAGTTCCTGCGGCCTCTGAATCTGAAGACCGTGGCCGACGCGATCGGCATGCACGAGTCGACCGTTTCGCGGGTGACCTCGAACAAATACGTCTCGACCCCGCGTGGTGTCTTCGAGCTGAAATTCTTCTTCACTGCCGCCATCCAGGCGACCGACGGCGGCGCGAGCCACTCCGCCGAGGCCGTCCGCCATCGGATCAAGTCCATGATCGACCACGAGGGGCGCGATGGCGACGTTTTGTCCGACGACCGGATCGTGGAGATCCTTAAGGAAGCCGGCATCGACATCGCCCGCCGAACCGTTGCCAAGTACCGGGAAGCGCTAAGGATTCCGTCCTCGGTCGAGCGTCGGCGGATGTTGAAAACGGGCTAACCGAACAACAAAGCGTGACTGTGAAATCGCTGTTCCCGATTGACACCTTTCGCGGTCGGTCGCGTTCTATCCCTATGCAAGTCCAAGTCAGCGGCAAGCACGTGGATGTCGGCGAAGCGTTAGGCTCGCGCATCTCCCAGGAACTCGAAGACGGAGTCGGAAAATACTTCGAACGCGGCGGCCAGGACGCCGAGGTCGTCGTGTCCAAGGACGGCCACGGCTTCAAGGTGGACTGTTGGGTCCGCCTCGCGTCCGGGCAATCGCTCGTGACCACAGGCCTCGGCGGTGACGCCCATGCGGCCTTCACTGACAGCCTCGAGAAGCTGGAGAAGAGGGTTCGACGCTACAAGCGCCGGCTCAAGGATCACCATATCGGTCCCAAGGGTCTGTCGCCCGAGAAGACCGAGATGGCCGCCGCTTCTGTGGCTCGCAGCATGGTGCTGCGCAATCCCGACGATGAGGTCGAGGATTCCCTGTTCGATACCGCCGGCGAAACCGACGGCCCTCCGCCGGTCGGCATGGTCATCGCCGAGAGCATCTCGGAGATCCGCACCATCACGGTCGGACGAGCGGTGCTGGAACTCGACATGACCGGCTATCCGGTCGTGCTGTTCAGGAACGCGGCGCACGGCGGCATTTCGGTCGTCTATCGCCGCCCGGACGGCAATGTCGGGTGGATAGATCCTGAACGCACCGCGTCGCTTAATGGACACGGTTCTGTAAACGGTTCTGGCGCATAGGACTTCCCAGGGGCGCGTGAACCGTCTAGACGGCGCGCGCCCCCCACTGGGGCCTGCCCAAAACCTCGAGTATGAGTCGGGACGATCATGGACATTGGTGAACTGCTGGTTCGGGACGGAATCGTCCTGAAAAGCGGCGCGTCATCCAAGCGGCAGGCCTTGCATGTGCTGGCCACCGCAGCGGCCCAGGCCATGGGCCAGGACGAGATTCGCATCTTTGACGCCTTGATGGAGCGCGAGGCGCTGGGCTCGACCGGTCTCGGTTCAGGCGTGGCGGTTCCGCATGCGCGTGTGCCGGGTCTGGACAGCGTCAAGGCGGTGTTCGTGCGCCTCGACACGCCGGTTGCCTATGACTCCGTCGACGACCGCCCGGTCGACCTGATGTTCGCCCTGTTCGCCCCGCCGAAGGCTGGCGCGGAACACCTTCGGGCCCTGGCCGCCGTGTCGCGCGCCCTGCGCTCGCCGGAACTGCGCGAACAACTGCGTCAGGCCCGGACCGAGGACGCCATCCACGCCCTGTTCGTCCGCGACGACAAGGTTCCGGCGACGGCGGCGTAAACGCCGCCGAGTTTTTGTCGGGTGCTACCGCGCGCGACGCGGTGCTTGCTGCTTGAGCGCGGTTCGTTTTCGCGGGGCCTTTCGGTCTGCTAGTGCACAGACACCGGCGCCAGTTCGTGCGCGACCGCCGCGGCGAAGGCCGTCTCGCGATCCATCATGACGGCCAGCCGCTCACCGTCGGCGCTGTGCACGGCGTAGAGGGTTTGATCGGGGTCGATCACCAACCCCTTGGCGTCTTCCAGAGGCCTGCCGGAGACCGCGTCGGCCATCACATCGGCGGCGGTGATTTCCCGCACATAGACCAGGTCGGGGGCGCCGAAACCGGCGAAATCCTTGTTCGTCATGATCGGCGTCATAAAGACCGCCTCCTTGTTGAAGAGTGACAACGCCCGGATGCGCCGCGGGTTCGCAGCGGCGTCATGGCGAAGGTATTCAGGTGAGATCAGCCGAGGCTGATCGGGATGCGCCGGACCGGCTCGACATTCTCGGGCCGCAGCAGATCGACATGCAGCAGGCCGTGCTCCAGCCTGGCGCCCTCGACTTCCAGACCGTCGGCGAGAACGAAGCTGCGAACGAAGCCGCGCGCCGCAATGCCGCGATGCAGGAAGGCCTGGTCCGGCGAGACGCCTTCGCGCTTGCCGGCGATGGTCAGCTGGCGGCCCTCGATCGTGATGGCCAGGTCGTCGGGCGCAAAGCCGGCCACGGCCAGTGAGATGCGCACGGCGCTCTCGCCCAGCTGCTCCACATTATACGGCGGATAGCTCTCGGCCGCGGCCTTGGCGGCGCGGTCGATCAGGGCGCGGGTCTGGTCGAAGCCCAGAAGGAAGGGGCTGTCGAACAGCACGGTTCGGGTCGTCATGGTTCAGTCCTCGACAAGCGACTGCGGCTTGAAGCCCCCCGGGATCGGCGAGGCGTCGGCCGTGATCCGATATGGGCAGGTTGAGGTCGTGGAACAAGCCCGCCGTTCAGGCGACTACTGCTCGGTGCCCGACCGCCAGAGGTTCCGGGTCAGTGGCTCGATCAGATAGGACAGGGCTGTCCGCTTCCTCAGCAGTACCACCACCTCAACCGGGAAGCCCGGACGGATTTCGCGTGCGGCCTGACCGAGACGCTCCATCTCGGCCGGCGGCACCGAAATTTCCGCGCGATAGTGGCGGACGCCTGTCTGTTCGTTGGTGAAGGTGTCGGGCGACAGCCGGGTCACCCGGCCATGAATGATCGGCGGATCGCGCTCGCGCAGACCGGGGAATTTCACTTCCGTTTCCAGCCCGACGCGGACGTTGTCGATGTCAGCCGGATTGATCTCGGCCACGATGACCTGGGCCGCGGCGTCGGGGACCACCTCCATCAACACTTGGCCCGGCTGGATAACCCCGCCCTGGGTGAAGACGGCCAGACCCACCACCTGACCCGTCGCCGGGCTGCGGATCAGGCTTCGCTCGATCTGGTCTCGCAGCGAAGCGAGGCGTGGCTGGGTCTCGTTCAGCTGAACCTCAATTGCGCGAAGCTGTTCGGACACATCCTCGTTCATACCGGTGTTGATGGTCAGCATCTGCAGCCGCGTCTCGCCGATCTGCTGCTCGGTTCCGGCGACCTCGGCCCGCAGGGAGCCCAGCTGACCGTCGAGGCCGGCGGCGTCGCGTTCCAGCGCCCGGACGCGGGTCTGGGGCGCATAGCCCTGGGCCGCCAGAGTCCGCAGGCCCTCCAGCTCCTCGCCGATCAGACGGCGCTGTTCGATGTTGGATTCGATCTGCCGCGTATAGCCCTGAATACGCTCCTCCAGCTGGCCGATGCGCTGGCGCAGGACGCCGACCTCGGTGGACCGGCCGGCGCTGCGGGCGCCGTACTGCAGCCGTTGCAGGCGAATGGCCTCGTCAGCCAGGACGCGATCCTCGGGCGAGAGGTTTGCGAACTCCGCCGGAACGGGGATGGCGGCCAGCTTGTCGCGCTCCGCGATCAGACGGGCGCGCTGGGCGATCAGGGCATAGACCTGTCCGGCCAGACCCCGCTCGGCGGCGGTCAGCTCTCCCGTCGACAGTTCCATCAGAACCTGACCCTGCCGGACCTTGTCGCCCTCGGCGACGTGCAGGGCGGTGACCGTGCCGCCTTCCCGATGCTGAACCGCCTGGCGGTTGCCGGTCACCGCGACCTGGCCGGGGGCATAGGCGCCCGAATCCAGCGGAGCGAGCGCCGCCCAGCCCAGGAACAGGACGAAGAACAGGGCGATGATGACGCCGCCGAGGATCAGTTCGCGACGCGGCGAAGCCGTCTGGGGCTCGACGTGCCCGGCGGCCGCCGATGCGGGAGACTGGACGCTCATCCGGCCTTGACCTCGTGCAGGCCGCCGGGTCGCGGACCTCGCAACCGGGCGAGAACCTCTTCCCGAGGACCTTCCGCCTGGACGACGCCGTCGCGCAGGGCCATCAGCCGGTCGGCCTTGGCTAGGACGCCCGCACGATGGGCGACAATGACCACGGCGGCCCCTCGCGCGGCGGCGGCCTCGACGGCGGCGATCAGGGCCGTCTCGCCGTCCTGATCGACGCTGGCATTGGGCTCGTCCAGCACCAGCAGAACCGGGTCGCCATAGATGGCGCGGGCCAGGCCGATGCGCTGGGACTGTCCCGCCGACAGGCCGGAGCCTTGCGGCCCGAGTACGGTGTCATAGCCGTTGGGCAGGCGCTGGATCAGGTCGTGCACCCCCGCCGCTATGGCCGCCTGCACGGCGGCCGCGTCGGCCTCCGCCGACGGATCGGCGAAACGCGAGATGTTCTCCTTGATCGTGCCGGCGAACAGGGTGGGGTTCTGCGGCAGATAGCCGATGTGGCGGGCCAGAACGTCCGAGTCCCGCGCGCCGTAGTCCGCGCCGTCCAGACGGACCGAGCCCGTGTCGGGCGCCAGGGCGCCGGCCAGCACGCGCGCCAGCGTGGTCTTGCCTGATCCGCTGGCCCCGATGACGCCCAGCACCTGGCCCGGCTCGATCTTGACCGAGACGGCGCGCAGCTGGGGCGTCTCCGCGCCGGGCAGGCGGACGCCGATCCCTTCGACCCAGACGCGGCCGGTCGGGGCGGGCAGGGCGGTCTTCGGCTGGCCTTGGCCGGCGGTTTTGGCGAACAGCTCGACCAGGCTCTTCCAGCTGGTCCGGGCCTGCACCAGCGTCGGCCAGGCGCCAACCAGCTGTTCGATCGGCATGACGGCCCGGCTGAGAAGGACCGAGGAGGCGATGATCGCACCGGGGGACATCTGCCCCTTCACCACCAGGAAGGCGGCGAGGCCGAGCGCCGCCGACTGCAGCGCCAGCCGCACGAACTTGATGGCCCCGGAGTAGCGGCCGCCGGTCAGCTGGGCTTCGGCCTGCGAGTCGGTGGCGGTGCGACGGCCTTCCAGCTGGCGGGCGATGATGGCCCGGCGCATGCCCAGGGCCTGGACGACTTCGGACTGCCCCGACAGGGCCTCCTGGGCGGCATAGGCGGCGTTTCCGGCACGACTCGCCCGGCCCAGCCGCGGACGGGTGTCGCGCTCGTTCAGCCAGGCCAGAACGGCCAGAACGATCCCGCCGACCAGGGTCAGCACGCCGATGGCGGGGTGCAGCAGGAAGCAGCAAGCCAGATAGATCGGCGTCCAGGGCGCATCGAACAGGGCCAGGGCCCCCTGACCCGACACCGCGCCGCGCAGGGCGTCGAAGTCGCGCAGGGCCTGAACCCCCTGGGTGCGGCCGCCCGCTTCGGTCACGCGCGTCAGGATGGTCCCGGCCAGATCCCGGTCCAGCTGGATCCCTGCCCGGATCAGGATGCGTGTCCGCAACCAGTCCAGCGCCGCCAGCGATCCGAGCGCCAGGACGGTCACCGCGCTGACCAGCACCAAGGTCGTCAGGCCGGCGGTCGGAACGACTCGGTCATAGACCTGCATCATGTAGAGGGTCGGGGTCAGGTAGAGCAGGTTGACTAGGGCGCTGAACGCCGCCGCCCCGATCAGGTGGACACGGCATTGCCTCAGCGCCGCGAACAGCGGCTCCGAACCGGGGCTTTTGCCGAGAAAGGCGTCCAACACGGGATCGATCGAGCTCCGATGGCTTGCCGCCCCAACCGCGCCATGCCGGGGCGAGCTATAGGGCCTAACGCACCGACGACAAAGGCGATGCGGCGTTCCCTCCGCGACGTGATTTGACTCACACTCCTGCCGCCAGCACAAGCGCGTCCGATCCTCCAACTGAAACGGTCATTTCAGCCGCATGCTCCCGACCCTCCGCCGCCTGAGAAAGCGGATCAGGCGTTTCAGGGATGCCTGGCGGGCCTTGACGACCACGCCCGTGCGCCTCGCCGAACTGACGGCGGAGTTCAGGGAGCATCGTCGCGAAACCCGCATCATGTACACCGCCCTGGCGCATCGCCAGCCGGCCGACCTCGCCAATCCGCCCTTGATCCCCGGCGGGCCGGGCGTCGCGGTGCTTCCGAACTGTATCGCCTGCCGGTCGGACAGCTTCCGGCAGCCATGGTTTTCCTACTGGACTGCTAGGTTCCACGTTCAGCTGAGGCAGCATCGCAAACTCTGGGAGTATGTCTTCATCACCCAGGCGCTGTGGGAACGCGGGGCGTTGCGACCGGACTCGCGGGGCCTCGGATTCGGCGTCGGGACCGAACCGATGGCGGCGCTGTTCGCGTCGGAAGGTTGCGAGATCGTGGGCACTGACATGGCGCCCGACAGCGCCGAAGCCACGGGCTGGATCGAGGGTCAGCAGCACGCGCTCGGCAAGGAGGCGCTGCGCAAGCCTACCCTGTGTCCCGACCCGATCTTCGACAGGAATGTCTCATTCCGGACCTGCGACATGAACGATGTCCCGGCCGATCTCGCGGGCTTCGATTTCTGTTGGTCGTCATGCGCCCTCGAACATCTGGGTTCGATCGAGCACGCACTCGCCTTCATCGAGCGCTCGATCGAATGCCTGAAGCCCGGCGGCTGGGCCGTCCATACGACGGAGCTTAACCTCAGTTCCAACGACGAGACGGTCGACCATATGGGAACTGTTCTGTTGCGTCGGCGCGACTTTGAGTCATTGGCTGAACGCCTCGGCGCCAAGGGACATTATCTGGCCCCCCTCGACTTTGATCCGGGCTCGGGGCCGGCCGATCTTTACGTCGATGTCCCGCCCTTCCTTCAGGATCCGTGTCTGAAGATCGCCCTGATGGGGTTTGTCACCACCTCGTTCGGGGTCATCGTCCGGAAAGGCGGCGCGCCGGTGCAGGCCGTCTTGCGCACGCCGTCCGGTTGCGACGGGTCAGGCTTACCGATAGTGTGAGCCCTTCCGAGGACGCCTTGCCAAGGTCTCTGGTTTCGTCGTTTTCAAAGTGCATTACAGGCGGTGGCGCGATCGCTCTCTATCCCGTCATCATGTGCGGCGGCGCCGGAACCCGGTTGTGGCCGGCTTCTCGCCCTTCGCGCCCAAAGCAGTTCGTTCCGCTTGCCGGAAACCGGTCGCTGTTCCAGTCCGCCGTGGCGCGCGCAGCGCCATTGGTCGAGCAGGGCGGTCGGCTGATCGTGGTCGGTGGCGTGGTCCACCGGGCGTGGATCATGGATCAACTGGGTGAACTGGAGGTCGAGGCGCAGGTGTTGCTCGAGCCGGAAGCGAGAGACTCTGCAGCCGCAATGGCCGCCGCCGCGCTCTGGGCGGTGCGGCATGATCCAGACGCGGTGCTCGTCTTTATCGCCTCCGATCACCACATCCCGGATCACGAGGCGTTCAGAGCGGCCGTGACCGAGGCGGTCGCGGGCGCGACGGCGGATGGTCGCATCGTGACCCTCGGCGTGACCCCCTCGGGGCCGTCTCACGCCTATGGCTATATCAAGCCCTCGGGGTCTGGACTGTCGGCGGTCGAGGCCTTCGTGGAGAAGCCCTCCAGCCAGGCGCAAACCTATATTGACGCTGGCTATCTCTGGAACAGTGGCAATTTCATCGCTTCGGCCAGGACGCTGATCGACGAGATTTCGTTCCACGCGCCTGCCGTCCTGGACGCCGTTCGTGGAGCTTTTCCGGAGCAGGACGCCGAGGCTACACAGGTTCTGGGCTCAGGATTCAGCGCCTCGCCGAAGATTTCGATCGACTACGCCGTGATGGAGAAGACGGCGCGTGCTTCAGTTCTCCAGGTTCATTTCGCCTGGTCGGATCTGGGGGCTTGGGACGCCCTCGCTGCCTCGGGCGAGGGCGACACCGGCCAGCATATCCTCGAGGATGCCCACGGCTGTCTTGTCCGGGCGCCGGACGGGGTGCTGGTGGCGGCTCTGGGCGTCAGGAACCTGGCCATCGTCGTCGAAGACGACGCGGTCCTGGTTTGCGATCTGGCCCAGTCGCAGGGGGTCAGAAAGGTCGTCGATCGCATCCGCGCGACGTCGCCGCGCCATCTCGACTTCGCCAAGCCGGCGCCCGAGGATCTGGTCGCCGGCGCCGCCCGCTTCTCCGACTGGATGCGGCTGAGCGCCCTGCCGACCTGGGCGACCTTGGGACTGTCGGACGACGGCGCGTTCGCCGAATCTCTGTCGCTTGACGGCCGGGCGCCGAAGTTGCCGCGCCGGGCGCGGGTTCAGGCGCGCCAGATCTTTGTTTACGCCAGCGCCGGCATGAACGGCTGGAAGGGGCCTTGGCGCGGCGTCGTTGAGCGGGGACTGGAGCGGTTGTACGCTGACTATCTGCGCCCAGACGGCCTGTGCCGGGCAGTTCTGACCCCCGATGGTCGGCCGCTGGACGAGACCGCCTACCTCTATGACCAGGCCTTCGTGCTGTTCGCCCTGGCGACGGCGAAACGGGCGGGGATCGACGATCCAACTCTCGAGGCGCGGGCGATGAAGCTTCGCGACGCTGTCCTGGCGGCTGGCCCCGCGACTGGCGGGCTGATCGAGGCGGGCGACCAGCCTTGGCAGGCCAACGCCCACATGCATCTTCTGGAGGCCTGTCTGAGCTGGGAAGCGGTCGGCGGGGACGCGGGCTGGACGGCGCTGGCCGACCGGATCGTCGATCTGGCGATGACGCGTTTTATCGATCCCGAAGGCGGATTCCTGCGTGAGTTCTTCGGCCCCGACTGGGCGCCGGCGCCGGGTGATGACGGAGGGCTGGTCGAACCGGGCCACCAGTTCGAATGGGCATGGCTGCTGGCCAGGGTCGAGCGCTCACGGGACCGCCCCGATCTGCTTGCGGCGTCTCGACGTCTTTACGCCCACGGCCGGAAGGGCGTGGCCGAGCGCCCGGCCATTGTAATCGATGCGATGAACGATGACGGCACAGTGCGGAGTGGCCGGGCCAGGCTGTGGCCTCAGACCGAATGGCTGAAGGCGTCGCTGATCCTGATCGAAAGCGCGAACGACGGCGAACGGCAGAGGCTGCTGGACGACGCGGCCGCGGCGCTACGCGCGCTCTGGCTCTATCTGACGCCCGACGGCCTGTGGCGGGACAAACACCTGCCTCAGGGCGGCTTCCTCGACGAGCCGGCGCCCGCCAGCTCGTTCTACCACATCGCCGCCGGCTTCGATCAGCTGGCGAAAACCGGTCGTGTCGAGGGGTTGATGGGCTTGTCGGACCTGGATCTTTCCTGAATGTTGCGCTGACCGTCGCCGCGATCCGCGCAAACGCAAACTCCCCAATCGGCGGATCGCCGCGCGTGACGCCACGCGTCTGGGCCCGCACATGATCGCCGATATGCGTCAGATCCGGATCAATGCCTCCTCGACCGCGAACTCTACATAACGCTGGCGGGATAGGTCCGAGGCCCGGAAACCAAAAAGGGGTTAGCAGTTGCCTGCTAACCCCTCGAATTTGGTGGAGCTTAGCGGAGTCGAACCGCTGACCTCTTGCATGCCATGCAAGCGCTCTACCAGCTGAGCTAAAGCCCCGAACCTCTGGACTTGCCGTCCTTTGGTCTGGTCCGCCGGGTCTGGTGTGGACCCCGGCGAGGCGGCGGAACCTATGTCGGGTCGATTTTCAGATCAACCCGGTTCCGCCATTTATTTTCGCATTCTTTCAACCGACCCCCGACAGGCCGAAACCTGTCAGGAAATCAGTCGACTAGAAGCGATCAGTCGTCGTCCTTGGAGCCCTTGGCGATGTCGCCGTCGAAGCCGTCGTCGTCTTCGTCCTCGATGAAGGGGACGGAGTCGTCATCGTCGTCGTCGGCCAGGACGTCGTCGTCGTCGCCGTCCGTCGTGCCCATGCCGGCTTCTTCGGACGGATCGGCGACCGCGTCGTCCTCGTCGTCAGGGGTCAGGATGGGCTCGTGGCCTTCCTGGTCGATTTCGGGCGTTACGACTTCTTCTTCTTCGTCCTCGTCGTCGGTCGCCTTCTTCTCGACGACCTGATCTTCGGCCTCGTCAGAGGCGTACCCGCCCGGACGGCCGCGACGGCTGCGCAGCTTGATGGCTTCTTCAGGATCGAACTCGTGCTCGCATTTCGGGCAGTGAGCCGGGCGACGGCCCAGGTCGTAGAATTTGGCCTGGCAGTTCGGGCAGACCTGCTTGGCGCCAAGTTTGGGATCGGCCACGGGTGATGGAGACCTTTGGATGGAGGAGGGGATTTCGGCCGCGTCCCTTGCCACTATGGGGGGGCGCTGTCAAAAGCCGTGTTTGGCGTGGCCTTCGCCCGCACCCTCCCCAACTGCATTCCATAGAGCCCCCGTGGCCTCCACCGCCTCCCATCTGACCGCGCGCCCCGGCCGCCCCCTGCGCGGAACCGTGCGGGCGCCGAGCGACAAGTCCATCTCCCACCGCTCGATGATCCTCGGCGCCATGGCCACCGGCGTGACCGAGGTCGAGGGGCTGCTCGAAGGCGACGACGTCCTGGCCACCGCCCGCGCGGCCGAGGCCTTCGGCGCGACGGTCGAACGGCAGGGCGGCGGCAAATGGCGCATCACCGGGCGCGGCGGGTTCCAGGCCCCGGCCGGCGTGATCGACTGCGGCAATGCCGGCACGGGCGTGCGGCTGCTGATGGGCGCCGCCGCCGGATACTCGATCTCCGCGACCTTCGACGGTGACGCCTCGTTGCGCAGCCGTCCGATGGGGCGGGTCACCGATCACCTGACCCGCATGGGCGCGACCTTCGACTGGAGCGGCAAGCCGGGCCTGTTGCCCGCGACCCTGACCGGCGGGACGCTCAACGCCATCGACCACGTCCAGACCGTCGCCTCCGCCCAGGTCAAGTCCGCCATCCTGCTGGCCGGGCTGAACGCCGGGGGCGTCACTTCTGTCTCCGAGCCGGAGAAGAGCCGCGACCACACCGAGCGGATGCTGCGGGCCTTCGGCGCGACCGTGGATGTCGAGGAACAGGGCGAGGGCTGGGTCATCCGCTTGCAGGGCGGCCAACCCCTGACCGGAACCGCCGTCTCCGTGCCCGGCGACCCGTCCTCGGCCGCCTTCCCGCTGGCGGCGGGCCTGATCGTGCCGGGCTCAGAGGTCATCGTCGAAGGCGTGATGCTCAATCCGCTGCGCACCGGCCTGTTCGACACCTGGATCGAGATGGGCGCCGACCTGACCATCACGAACCGCCGCGTCTCCGGCGGGGAGGAGGTCGGGGACATCACCGCGCGTCACTCCGCACTGAAGGGCGTCATCGTGCCCGAGGGCCGCGCCGCCTCGATGATCGACGAATACCCGATCCTCGCCGCCACGGCCGCCTTCGCTGAGGGCCAGACCGTGATGCGCGGCGTCGGCGAGATGCGGGTCAAGGAGAGCGACCGCATCCGACTGATGGTCGACGGCCTGCGCGCCTGCGGCGTCGCGGTGGAGGAGGAACCAGAGGGCTTCATCGTCACCGGAGGCCCGGTCCCCGGCGGCGCGACCGTCCACACCGCCCACGATCACCGCATCGCCATGAGCCACCTGGTGCTCGGCCTTGCCGCGGCGACCGCCGTCACCGTCGACGAGCCCGACATGATCGCCACCTCCTTCCCCGGCTTTGTCGAGATGATGCAGGGGCTGGGCGGTAGCGTCGGGTGAGGATCCCGATCGAGCGCGGAGAAGAGGGCGATCCTGCACGGCTCGTCATGGGTCTGATCCTGACGCCCATTTTGGGTTGGTGGTTTTGGGCCGTGCACGCGGCGGGCACGATCTCCGTTCGAGCCGGGCCCCGGGGCTCGAAGAGCACATTTGTCGCTGATCGCCTGACCGATCCGGACCAGTTCAATGCCGCCCTGGCCTTCATCGGCCTGTTGTTCCTTGTGTCGCTGGCTGCCTTGCTTTCCGCCGCATGGGACCTTGTCGCAGCCGCCCGACGTGATAGCGGTCTGGGGTGAACACGCCGTTCGTCATCGCCGTCGATGGGCCCGCCGCCTCGGGCAAGGGCACGATCGCCTCGCGCCTGGCCCGCGAGTACGGCCTGCCGTTCCTCGATACGGGGCTGCTGTACCGCGCCGTCGGCCTCGATGTCCTGACCGGTGGCGGAGACCTCGGCGACGCCGAGGCGGCGGAAGCGGCGGCCCGCGCCCTCGATACGGACAGGCTTTCCGATGACGCAGCCCTGACCAGCGGCGACGCCGGCGAGGCGGCCAGCCGCGTCGCGGGCTTCCCCGGCGTCCGTGCGGCCCTGCTGGACCTGCAACAGGCCTTCGCGCGTCAGGCGGGCGGGGCTGTGCTGGACGGGCGCGATATCGGCACCGTTATCGCCCCGGACGCCCCGGCCAAGCTGTTCGTCACCGCCACGCCCGAGACCCGCGCGCGCCGCCGCTGGCTGCAGCTGACCGGTCGCGGCGATCCAATCACCTACGAGGCCATGCTGGCCGATATCCAGCGCCGCGACGAGCGCGACGCCGGTCGCGGCTCGGCCCCCATGGTCCAGGCCGACGACGCCGTCTTGCTGGATACGACCGATATGGATATAGAGGCCGCCTTCGATGCGGCCCGCCGTATCGTCGAGGCGGCGCGAGCGAAACACGGCCTTTAGGTCGGTTCCGCAAATCCAGCGCTCCGTCCTCGGCTTCCGCGGGCGCTCTGGTTCAGCTGAGCCTCGCGTCCCACGACCGACTATCCCAATCCCGACTTCCACCTCGCGCGGGGCCGTCCGGCCACGCGCCACAGCCCTATCGGAAACACCAGAGCTTCATGTCTGATACTCTCAACCCCACCCGCGACGACTTCTCCGCCCTGCTCGACGAGCAGTTGCAAGGCCGCGACCTCGGCGAAGGCCAGGTCGTTCACGGCCGCGTCGTCGGCATCGAAAAAGACATCATCATCATCGACGTCGGTCTGAAGACCGAAGGCCGCATCCCCGCCCGCGAGTTCGGTCAGGGCGAAGGCGCCGTCATCCCGAAGGTCGGCGATGACGTCGAAGTCTACCTGGAGCGCGTCGAGAACGCCCTGGGCGAGGCCGTCATCAGCCGCGACAAGGCTCGCCGCGAAGAAGCCTGGACCCGTCTGGAAGTCGTCTTCGCCGAAGGTCACCCGGTCAACGGCGCCATCGTCGGTCGCGTCAAGGGCGGCTTCACCGTCGACCTGGGCGGCGCCTCGGCCTTCCTGCCGGGCTCGCAGGTCGACATCCGCCCCGTGCGCGACGTCGGCCCGCTGATGGGCAAGGAACAACCGTTCCAGATCCTCAAGATGGACCGCCCGCGCGGCAACATCGTCGTCTCGCGTCGTGCGATCCTGGAAGAAGCCCGCGCCGAACAGCGCACGGAGCTGGTCGGCCAGCTGCAAGAGGGTGAAGTCCGCGACGGCGTCGTCAAGAACATCACCGACTACGGCGCGTTCGTGGACCTGGGCGGCATCGACGGCCTGCTGCACGTCACCGACATGAGCTGGAAGCGCGTCTCCCACCCGTCGCAGGTGCTCGCCGTCGGCGACACCGTCCAGGTGCAGATCGTCAAGATCAACCCGGACACCCAGCGCATCTCGCTGGGCATGAAGCAGCTGCAGTCCGATCCTTGGGACGGCGTCGAAGCCAAATACCCGCCGGGCGCCAAATACACGGGCCGCATCACCAACATCACCGACTACGGCGCGTTTGTTGAGCTGGAAGCCGGCGTTGAGGGCCTGGTCCACGTCTCGGAAATGTCCTGGACCAAGAAGAACGTCCACCCCGGCAAGATCGTCTCGACCTCGCAGGAAGTCGACGTCGTGGTTCTGGATGTCGACGCCTCCAAGCGCCGCATCTCGCTGGGCCTGAAGCAGGCCCAGGACAATCCCTGGGATGCGTTCGTCGCCGCCAACCCGATCGGCTCGACCGTCGAGGGCGAAGTCAAGAACGCCACCGAGTTCGGCCTGTTCATCGGCCTGGACAACGACATCGACGGCATGGTGCACCTGTCCGACCTCGACTGGTCGGTCTCGGGTGAAGAAGCCATCCAGCGCTACCGCAAGGGCGAGATGGTCAAGGCCAAGGTCCTGGACGTCGACGTCGAGAAGGAACGCGTCTCGCTCGGCATCAAGCAACTGGGCGGCGATCCTGTCGGCGACGGCGACACCTACAAGAAGGGCCAGACCGTCACCCTGACCGTCACGTCCATCGAGTCGGGCGGCATCGAAGTGAAGTTCGGCGAAGACGACGCGCCGGTCACCTCCTTCGTGCGCAAGTCGGACATCAGCCGCGACCGCAACGAGCAGCGCCCTGAGCGTTACGCCGTCGGCGACCGCGTCGACGCCCAGATCACGGGCATCGACAAGGCCACCCGTCGCGTCTCGGTCTCGATCAAGGCTCTGGAAATGGCCGACGAGAAGGAAGCCATCGATCAGTTCGGGTCCTCGGACTCGGGCGCCTCGCTGGGCGACATCCTCGGCGCGGCCCTGCGTGAGAAGGCCGGCAAGGAGTAATCCTTCCGGTCCACGGGCCTGGCCGAGCGCCAGGCTCCACAAATTGAGAAGGCGGCCGGAGTGATCCGGCCGCCTTTTTCATGCCTGGTCTGCGAATTGAAACGCCGATCTGCAAGCGGTTACAGCCAGCCGTGACGGGGTCGTCCGTGTACGGTTACCGACATTTAACGCACTTCCCTGACGGAAACTGACGATCAGGCCTTTTTCGCTCGCCGGGCGAAGGCTAGTGTGTGCTCGCAACCGGATTGAAGTTGCACCCATAATTGCCCCAGGTGGGGTGGGCAGGAAAGAGCGGGCCTGACATGATAAAGTCTGAGCTCATCGAGAAACTTGCGACGGAGAACACGCACCTGACCCATGCGGAGGTCGAGCGTGTGGTCAATGTCGTCCTCGGTCGTATGACCGAGGCCATGGCCGAGGGCGGCCGCGTCGAGCTGCGCGGCTTCGGCGCGTTTTCCGTGCGCGCGCGACCGGCGAGGGCCGGCCGCAATCCGCGCACCGGCGAGACCGTGGACGTGCCTGCCAAGTCGGTGCCGTTCTTCAAGAGCGGCAAGGAGCTGCGCGAGCGGCTGAATGCCTCCGGCGACGCCTGAACCCGTCAGGTTCCGATGCCTGACGCCAGAAAACTGAAGGGGGAAGCTGTGAGCCTGCTGACCGAGTTCAAGGAATTCGCCGCCCGCGGCAACGTCGTCGATCTGGCGGTGGGCGTCATCATCGGCGCCTCGTTCGGCAAGATCGTCACCAGCCTGGTCGAACAGGTGGTGATGCCGCCGATCGGCCTGCTGCTCGGCCGGGTCGATTTCTCCGAGCTCAAGTGGGTGCTGTCGCCTGAGGATCCGACGACGGAGGCGATCGAGGAGGTTGCCGTCCAGTACGGCGCCTTCATCAACACCCTGATCCAGTTCGTGATCGTGGCCTTCGTGGTCTTCCTGATGGTCAAGGGCATCAACCGCCTGCGCCGCGACCAGGCTGCCGCCCCGGCGCCCGAAGTTCCGCCCGCCCCGACGCCGACCGAGGCCCTTCTGGCCGAAATCCGCGACGAGCTGAAGGCGCGGCCCTAGCGTTCTCAGGCCGCGCGGCGCTCGGGCATGCTCACCGGCACTGGCCTCAGAGAGATCCCGTAGTCGCCGTCGAACGGTGTCGGAGCCCAGCTCTCGATGCCGGGCGTCTCGGGATCGAACTTCACGTGACAATGGCCCCAGCCGCCTTCGCGTCGGGCCGTATCCGCCAGCGGACCCATTCGGCGGAGCAGTTCCGGGCTGACCGTCTGTATACGGAGCTTCGCTGCGCCCAGCCGATGGGCGTTGGCCAGCAGGGCCTGAATCAAGGCGGGGATCGCGCGCGGTTCGTCTTCCAGCGCCACCAGATCGACGATCTCCAGCATCGGCGGTTCGATCGGATTGCCCTTGGACATCATCGCCATCGCATAGCCGCCGATGGTCTCGCCGCGATTGAAGGTCAGTAGCAGGGGACGGAGCGTCAGGTCGGGGTCGGCCAGCCGCCAGCGCAGTATAGCCGGACTACGGTCCGAGATCATCCGGCCCTCGCTCTTCAGCGCCTCCCAGAAGTCCGCATATCGCGACCGGTCGGCCAGATCGGTCAGGACCGCCACCCCCGTCGGCAGGTCGAGAGCCTCGGGATCCTGCAGGCGCGGATTCAGCAGCCGCTCATTTCGCGCTTCGGTCAGGCGTGGAACATGGCGATCGATCTCGCGCCAGAGCCGGCCCCCGGCGCAGGCCACGGCATCGACCCGCCAGGACAGTTTCACGTCATGGGTTTCGGGCGGCCAGGCGACCATGCCGTGTCGCTTGTAGAGCGGGCTGGACGTTGGATTGGCGTTGAAGGTGTAAAGGGCGAACATTCCGGACTGGCCGGTGAAGGTCGTCAGAAGCTTTCTGCTACGCCCCCTCGCCCGGGGCGTGACGATGATCGAGAAACCCGTCGCGCCATGGATCGTCCTGTCGCCGTGGTGGAAGCGCTGGACGAAATTGCCGGTGAATCCGCAAGGCTCGCCATCCTCCGCTTCCAGCAGCCAGCCGGCGGGCGCGGTCGTTTCCAGCCGCGCCGGATTGCTCGCCAGCCAGTCCCAGCCCGCCTCCGAGCGGGTGGGCCAGCCCACGAAGCGGTGCAGGGCGTTCGCGGCGCCGTGGTCATTGGCGTCGATGGGTCGAACCGAAAAGGTCATTCGTCAGGTTCCAAAGCGATACAGGGTCGCCCCTCGGTGCGCGCCCATGCACGAGACAGGCCAGAGGGATACACGCACAGATGGAATGATTGGAGTTTCCCCGCTTTGGAACGATTCCGGTTTGACTCCCGGGACGCCGGAACAAATAATGAACATGGAGTCTTTCCCGCCATGTCCGTCCATCCGCTGTCCGAGCCTGAAGCTGTCCCGCCGCCCCTTTCTTTTCTGTCGGAAGGGCTGGAGGAAGTCTGCGCGGGCGGCATCCGCGACATGGCGGCGGCCTTCGCCTTCAGCCTCGGTCGAGCGTCGCTGGACGCGGGGCGGGGCGTCGTGATGAGCGTGACCCAGGCCTGGCTTCACGAGAATGGCCGCCCCTACGGTCCCGGCCTGCAGGCCTTTCAGGCGCGCGAAGGCTTCGTCATGGTCGAGACCCGGACCGAGGCCCTGGCGCTCTGGGCCATGGAGCAGGCGTTGCGGTCCGGCGGCGCCGCCCTGGTGATCGGGACCGTCGACGGGGCCGAATTGGCCCAGACCCGGCGGCTGGAATTCGCCGCGCGCGACGGCGGCTGTTCCGGCCTTTTGCTCCGCGCCCGATCCGGCGACCTCAGCGCCGCGCGTCGGCGCTGGCGCATCACAACTTTTGCGAGCGATGGCGACGCCTTCGACGACCGCGCGACGGGCCGGATGACGATCCGTGCCGAAATGACCCGCAGCCGGACGGAACGGCCGGGCGTCTGGATGCTGGAGCAGGATGATGAGACGCATCGTCTCCGTCTGGCTGATCGACTGGCCGGTGACGGTCTGGGCCCGATCAGCCGGCCCCGATACGCCTGATCCGTTCGCGGCCGATGCTGGCCCCAAGGCCCTGATCCTGCGCACCGCGCGGGGCGCGATCATCCATGCCCTGAACCCCGCCGCCCGGGCCCTGAACCTGTCGCGCGGCCAGACCCAGGCCGACGCCCTGGCCATGATCCCGCATCTGGCCTGTCATCCCGCCGATCCCGCCGCCGACCTGCGCGCGCTGGAGGCCCTGGCCGTCTGGGGCGAGCGCTGGTCGCCGGCCGTCACCGTCGATCCGTCCGAGGGCGGGCTGGAGGGGCTGTTCCTCGACCTGACCGGGGCGACCCACCTGTTCGGCGGAGAGGACAAGGCCATCGCCCGCATCGAGCAGCGCCTGGCCGAGGCCGGGATCCGCGCCCGCGCCGCCATGGCCCCCGGCCCCGGCGCCGCCTGGGCCCTGGCGCGCTGGGCAAGCTCGGCGCGTATCGCCACCGACGCCGATGTGCGCGAGGCCCTGGCCCCGCTGCCGGTCGAGTCCCTGCGCATCGATGACGCCGCCCTGAAACAGACCCGACGCTTCGGGCTGAAACGGATCGGCGACCTCTACCCCATGCCGCGCGCCGGTCTCGCCCGCCGCTTCCGCGACGGGGCCGGGGTCGGTCTGGTTCGCCGACTGGATCAGGCCCTGGGCCTGACGGCGGAGGCCCTGATCCCCACCCGCGCCCCGCCCCGCTATCGCGGCTGGGAGGCCTATGCCGATCCCCTGACCGACACGGCGGGGATCGAGGCGCGCCTGCCGGGCCTGGCCGAAAGCCTTGCCCGCACGATGGAGGGCGACGGCCAGGGCGCCCGGGCCCTGACCCTGACCGCCTTCCGCGTCGACGGCCGGACCAGCGCGGTGTCCGTCCGCATGGGCCGCCCCCTCCGCGACGTTTCCATCTGGATGCGGCTGTTCCGCGAGACCGGGATCGAGCGCATCGACCCCGGCTTCGGCATCGACGCCCTGATGCTGACCGCCGACCTCGCCGAGCCCATGGTCGCGCTTCAGGTCGCCATGGGCGAGGAGCAACAGGCCCGCCACGCCGAAGGTCTGGCCGCCCTCATCGATCGCCTGTCGGCCCGTCTGGGCGAGGCCTCGGTCCGGGTCGCCGGGCCGGGCGGCAGCTGGATCCCCGAGCGCGCCGAACGCTGGCGTCCGGCATTGGCCAAGGCGCCCCCTCCGGTCGAAGGCCCGTCTGACCCGCGAAGGCCGCGACCGCTGCTCCTGCTCGATCCGCCCGAGCCGGTGGAGGCCACCGCCGACCTGCCCGACGGAACCCCGGCCCAGTTCATCTGGCGTCGCGTGCTGAGAAAAGTGTCCCGCGCCGAGGGACCAGAACGCCTGTCGCCGGAGTGGTGGCGGCCTCGCCCCGACGGACGTCTGGCCCGGACCCGCGACTACTACCGGATCGAGGATGACCAGGGCCTGCGCTACTGGCTGTTCCGCGAAGGCCTCTACGGTGCCGACTACACAGGCGCGAAGGACGAGCGCGCCCCGTCCTGGTGGATGCACGGGATGTTCCCGTGACCGCTCCGGCTCCGGCATGGAACGGTGAATACGCCGAGCTCGGCGCCCTGACCAACTTCAGCTTTCTGGAGGGCGCGTCCCATCCCGGCGAGATGATGATGCAGGCCAGGGCCCTGGGGCTCGCCGCCGTGGGCGTCGCCGACCGCAACACCCTGGCCGGCATGGTCCGGGCCCTGATGGGGGCGGAGGAGTTCGACATCCGTCTGGTCGTCGGGGTTCGGCTGGGCTTCCTCGACGGGACCGAGCTGATCGTCTTCCCCCGCGACCGCGCCGCCTACGGCCGTCTGTGCCGCCTGCTGACGCTCGGCAAGAGCGAGATCCTCGACGAGGCGCCGCCGCCGTCTGATCCTGAGCCTTCTCCCCATCCGCACCTCCGTCTGGTCGCGCCCGCCCGCGCGGAGGATGACGAGGCCGAGCCCGACCGCACCACCAAGGGCGAGACCCGCCTGACCTTCGAACAGGCCGTGGCCCACGGCGAAGGCATGATCGCCCTGGCCGTCGCGCCCGAGATCCCCGACGCGGCTTTTGAAACACGTCTCGGGTCCTGGCGCCGCGCCTGGCCGGACACCCTCTATCTGGCCGCCCAGCCCCTGTGGCGCGGCGACGACCGGTCCCGTCTGAACCGTCTCGCGGCCATGGCCATCCGTACCGGCGCCCCGATGATCGCCACCAACGCGGCGATGTACCACCACCCCGACCGCCGCCCGCTGCAGGACGTCCTCACCTGCATCCGCGAGGGCACGACCATCGACAAGGCGGGCCTCCGGCTCCAGGCCAATGGCGAGCGCCACCTGAAGCCCGCCGCCGAAATGGCGCGCCTGTTCAAGGGCCACGAGGCGGCGCTGGGGCGGACCATGGAGGTCGTGCGAGGGTGCTCATTCTCGCTGCGTGAGCTCAGCTATCAGTACCCGGACGAACCGGTGCCGGGCGGCTGGACGCCACAGGGCTGGCTTATCCGCCTCACGTGTCGCGGCGCACGAGACAAATGGCCTCGGGAAAAGGGGCCGGTCCCGACCCAGGTCGTCAAAACCATACGCAAGGAACTGCGGCTCGTCCGCGAGCGGAAATACGCCGCCTACTTCCTGACCGTGCACGACATCGTCGCCTGGGCGCGCGATCCGGACCGGAACATCCTGTGTCAGGGTCGCGGGTCGGCGGCCAATTCGGTGATCTGTTTTTGCCTGAAGATCACCAATGTGGACCCGACCCGGCAGGACATGCTGATCGAGCGGTTCATCTCGTCCGAACGGTCCGAGCCGCCCGACATCGACGTCGATTTCGAGCACGAGCGGCGCGAACTGGTGATGCAATATGTCTATCGCCGTTACGGCCGCGATCGGGCCGGGATCGTGGCGACCATCATCCACTACCGGCCGCGTTCGGCCATTCGCGACGTCGGCAAGGCCCTGGGCCTGACCGAGGACGTCACGGCCCGTCTGGCCGACACCGTCTGGGGTTCTTACGGCTCGGAGGTGAAGGACGAGCACGTCGACCGTGCCGGGGTCAGCCGCGACGACGCGCGTATGAAGCTGGCGCTCGACCTGACAGCCGAACTGATCCAGTTCCCCCGCCATCTCAGCCAGCATGTCGGCGGCTATGTCCTCAGTCAGGGGCCGCTGTGCGAGATCGTGCCCATCGGCAATGCGGCGATGAAGGACCGCACCTTCATCGAGTGGGACAAGGACGACATCGATCATCTGAAGCTGATGAAGGTCGATGTCCTTGCCCTGGGCATGCTGACGGCGCTCAAGCGCGCCTTCGGCATGATCGAGCAGAGCTATGGGCGATCCCTGGACCTCGACACGGTGCCGAGGGAGGATCCCGAGGTCTACGAGATGCTCTGCAAGGCGGATTCCATCGGCGTCTTCCAGGTCGAGAGCCGGGCGCAGATGGCGATGCTGCCGAGGCTTCAGCCGCGCGTCTTCTACGACCTTGTGGTCCAGGTCGCGATCGTCCGGCCCGGGCCGATCCAGGGCGGCATGGTCCACCCCTACCTCAAGCGGCGAACCGAGCGCCGGGCGGTCGAGGCGAAAGGCGAGGTCTATGATTTCGAGATGCCCGGTCCCGCGGGCGGCGATCCGGACGAACTGAGGAACGTCCTTCGCAAGACCCTCGGCGTACCCCTGTTTCAGGAGCAGGCGATGAAGATCGCCATGGTCGCGGCCGAGTTCAGCGGCGGGGAGGCCAACGGTCTGCGCCGCGCCATGGCCACCTTCCGCCACATGGGCACGATCGGTCACTACGAAGATATGATGGTCGGCCGCATGATTGCGCGCGGCTATGAGCCCGAATTCGCCCGGCGCTGCTTCGACCAGATCAAGGGCTTCGGCGAGTACGGCTTTCCCGAAAGCCACGCCTGCTCCTTCGCCTTTCTCGTCTACATCTCGGCCTGGGTGAAATGCTTCTACCCGGAGGTCTTCGCCGCCTGTCTGCTGAACAGCCAGCCCATGGGTTTCTACGCCCCGGCCCAACTCGTCCGGGACGCTCGCGAACACGGGGTCGAGGTGCGCCACCCCGACGTCAATGCGAGCGGCTGGGACGCGTCTCTCGAGGCTCGAGGCGAGGACGAACCCCGTGCGATGCGCCTCGGCTTCCGCTCCATCGACGGGTTCAAGGAGGCGTGGGCCGGGACGATCGTGGAGGAGCGCGCCCTCGCCCCCTTCCGCGATCTCGAGGACCTGCGCATTCGGGCGAACCTGCCGCCCTCCGCCCTCGACCGGCTGGCGGAGGCCGACGCCTACGGCTCCCTCGACCTCAGCCGGCGGCAGGGGATGTGGGTCGCCAGGGGGGCGGCGCCGGCGTCCTCGGCGCCCCTTTTCGCGGCCATGGGTCTGGACGAGGCGGACGGCGCGCCCCCGGCCGCCCTGCCGCGCCTGACCGAGGCCGAGGAGGTGGTCGGCGACTACCAGACCCTCCGCCTGTCGCTGAAGGGTCATCCGGTGTCCTTCCTTCGGGCGCGGCTGACGGAGGCCGGGGCGATGACGGCCGAGGCCTACAGGACGGCGAAGGAGAACCGCCGGGTCCGCGTCGGCGGCGTCGTTCTGGTGCGTCAACGACCCGGGTCGGCCAAGGGGGTGGTGTTCCTGACCATCGAGGACGAGACGGCGGTCGCGAACCTCGTGGTCTGGCCCGATGTGTTCGAACGGCTGCGCCCCGTCGCCATGGGCGCGCGCATGGTTCTGGTCACCGGCAAGGTCCAGCGGGCCGAGGGGGTGACCCATCTGGTGGTCGAGGACATGGTCGACTGGACCCCGATGCTGGGTCATCTGTCCACGGACCAGACGCCGGGATCGGGTCACGCCCCGGCGCGCGGACGACATCCGAGGGACGTGCGCATCCTCCCGGGGTCCAGGGATTTCCACTGAGCTTGTTCTTCCCTCCCCCCTTGCGGGAGAGGGAGATCGCGCACGGCGGCGAAGCCGTCGTTCTGGCGCGAGCGGGTGACGGGTGACACGGGCTTTGGGCGGAAGGCTCCGGCCGACCCCCACTCAAACCGCCCGCGTGACCCCTCATCCGACCTCGCTTCGCTCAGCCGCCTTCTCCCGCAGGGGGAGAAGGAAACCGTCCCATACCCATCAACACATCCGCCCAGGACCCCAACGATTTCAACGCCCGGGTCTATTTAGAGCCTTTATGTGCGCCCCCTCCCGCGCCCGGCGTACACTGTGTCCGTCCCGTCGCATGGGGAAGGCGTCCTGGGCCCAGGACCCGGACGTGTGAGGGGGCGCGATCGAGCGGGAAACTGTATCGCTGCGCGCGGCCGAGGACCCTGATCTGGCGTTGAACCTGGATCTGTGGAGGCACGAACCGGCGCTGATGCAGGACTGTCCATGGGGTGACAAACCGTGGAGCCCGGAGGGACCTGACACCCTCCGCCCGTCGCGGGCCTAGGTCGGACAGGGTTTAAGCGGCGCAAAGCGTGGGGGTCGAAAACGACGAAAACCTCACAGGCTGCACGAAGCCCGTCACCGGCCGCTCGCGTGAACCGGTCGCGACGGAGCCCCGGCGCGAGCCGAAAATTCTCATCCGGTCCCCGTAACGCGAAAGCAGGGGGCCATATCGGTTCCGGGCGACCGCCCTGGCTCCGTCCACTTCCCCGAACTTTGCTGGAGACAGCGAAGGCGATGACTCACGCCCAACATTTTCCCTCCCCCTCGGGAGAGAGAACGCGCCCGCGACCCCGGTTCAACTGCGGTTCATCGCCGTCTTGTGACGGTTCGATTATCCATAAGGCTTGTCCGGTCTTGCCCGGCGTGCTGCTTATGCCGGCTTGAGCGCGCCCGTTCGGCGCGGCGTTAGGGAGTGGGCGGTTGATCCAGACCGAAAAGGGGGCCCTCGGGCTTCGACGACTTGTGAGCAGCAAGGGAGGCCAGGCGTGAACATCGTCATCCTCCTGGGGGTGATCATCACCCTGGTGACCGGTCTCCCGGTCCTGATGCAAATCCTGAAGACACACCCCAAGGGGCTGCTGGTCTGTTTCTTCGCCGAGATGTGGGAACGCTTCTCCTTCTACGGCATGCGCGGTCTGCTGATCTTCTATCTGACCCAGCATTTCCTGTTCGACGACGGCTTCTCGTCTGGCCAGTACGGCTCCTACGCCTCGCTCGTCTATCTGCTGCCGCTGATCGGCGGCATCGTGGCGGATCGCTACATCGGCACGCGCAAGGCGATCATGTTCGGCGCGATTCTGCTGGTCGCGGGTCACGGCATGATGGCTTTCGAGGGCAACCCCGCGACCCAGACCCTGACCTATGGCGGCTCGACCTACGAGATCCAGATCGAGGGACGCGGCGATAGCCAGACGTCCCAGGTCGTGGTCGGCGGACAGCCATACCACTTCACCCCCGCCGACGGCGGCGGCTTGACCATCACCGACCTGCCGGCCGGATCGGTCGTCCCCGGTACGCTCGCCGAAGGCAGCTATGAGCTGACCGCCCAGCGCGATCCGATGGGCGTCAACATCTTCTATCTGTCGCTGTCCCTGATCATCATGGGCGTCGGCTTCCTGAAACCGAACATCTCGACCCTGGTCGGCCAGCTGTATCCGCAAGGCGATCCCCGTCGGGATTCGGGTTTCACCCTCTACTACTACGGCATCAATCTGGGGGCTTTCTGGGCCGCCGTACTTTGCGGCCTGCTGGGTCAGCGCTTCGGCTGGAGCTGGGGCTTCGGCCTGGCGGGCATCGGCATGTTCGCCGGCCTGATCGTCTTCTGGCTGGGCAAACCGCTCTTGCAGGGCAAGGGCGAAAGTCCCTTCCCCGAACTGATCAAAAAGCCCGTCCTGGGTCCTATCAACCGCGAATGGCTGATCTATATCCTCGGCTTCGTCGGTGTCGCCGCCCTGTGGTTCATCGTTCCGAACCACGAAGTGGTCGGAACCGGCCTGATCCTCTCGACGATCGCATCGCTGCTCTTCATCACCTGGTTCATCGTCTTCAAGCTCAAGGGCGACAAGGTCGCGCGTGAGCGGATGATGCTGGCCATGGTCCTGGTGTTCGGCTCCGTGATCTTCTTCACCCTGTTCGAACAGGCCGGCACCTCGCTGAACCTGTTTGCTGACCGAAACGTCGACCTGTCCCTGACCAGTCAGGCCTACACCTTCCTCGGCATGCCGCTCGGTTCGCCCGAGCAGGTCGCGGCGGCGGGCTTCGACACGTCGCAATGGTGGAGCTGGATCGACACCTCGATGTCGGCCTCCCAGACCCAGTCGTTCAATGCGGGCTTCATCCTGATCTTCGCGCCCGTCTTCGCGGCGCTGTGGGTCTGGCTGGCCAAGCGCAAGATGGACCCCAACCCGGTGGTCAAGTTCGGCCTGGGCATCATCCAGGTCGGCCTCGGCTTCCTGATCGTGGTCTGGGGCGCCCAGTCGGGCCTCGTGGACGACGCCTTCCGCACCCCGATCGTGCTGCTGGCGCTGCTCTACATGTTCCACACCCTGGGTGAGCTGTTCCTGTCGCCGGTGGGCTTGTCCGAGATCACCAAACTGTCGGTGCCGGCCATCGTCAGCTTCATGATGGCGGTCTGGTTCATGGCGTCGTCGATCGCCCACTTCGTCGGCGGCATCATCGCCGGCGCCGCCGGGACCGAAACTGTCGGGGGCCAGGTGCTGGATCCCGAGGCGGCGCTGAACACCTCGCTGGCGTCCTTCAACCTGTTGGGCCTGTGGGGCGTCGGCATCGGCGTCGGCTTCATCGTGGCGAGCTTCTTCATCGCGAAGTGGTCGAACGGTGTGAACGATCCGGACAACCACCCGGGACCGTCCCTGACGGACGCGGGTCGCGAAGACGGCAACGTCGCTCGCCCGAACGCCACCACGACGGGCTGATCCGCCTGTCGGACAAGAGAATGGGCGGCGTCCTCGCGGACGCCGCCCTTTTTCACCCCGGCGAATAGGAATTAATTCGTCTGCGATCCTTGCGTGGCGAAGCCGAACCGATATCTGTCGATCCGGTCTTTGACATCGCCAGCCCGCAGGCCTGTCGACCCCGTCGGCAAGCCTACAGGGTCTTGCGGATCTGGATGAACAGCCACGGGCTCATCTTCGTGCCCCGCTCCTCACGGAACGACAGGGGGGCGCTGTTGCGGGGGCCGGAGTAGACGAAGCGCTCGCGGCGTTGCTCGCGGTCCGTGGCGTTGCCAAAATCGAGACGAACGGTCAGGTCGGGGCGGGGCTTCCACTGGCCGTAGAGGGTGACGAAGGGCTCTTCCTCGATTTTGCGAACCTCGCGGATCCGGTACTGGACCGGGTCGTCGATGTTGCATCCGTGCTGGAAGCCATAGGACCAGCGCCCGCCCCTCAGGTCCTGGTTGAAGTCTATGCCGCAGCCGAAGGCGAGCTGGTTGGAGAACCGCCGGTCCTCGCCTGTCAACGGGTCGGTCACGCTGGACTGGCCGAAGCTGGCGCGGGCCAGCAGGCGGGCGTTGGACAGGCCCAGCCGGTCGAGCGGCAAGGTCAGCTGGATCTGCTGGAAGTCGGACGTGCCGGACCCGATGTTGCCCACGGCCTCGAACCCGCCGGTCAACGGGATGACATCGATCAGATCTTCCCACTCCCGGTGCTGGACGGTCAGGGTCAGCGCGCCTTCGCCCCAGAACCGACGTTCGTAGACTGCTTCCAGCGTCCAGTTCTTGGCCGGTTCCAGCTCCGGGTTGCCGCCCTCGACCTGGTTCAGGTCGACGTCCGCCGAAGCGACGAAGTCGCCGAAGTCGAGTTGTCCCACCTCGCGTTCGACCCGGAAGCGGAACTGGTGGTCGGTGACCGGGGTCCAGGTCAGCTGCAGACGCGGCTTCGGATAGACGAAGGTCTCGCTCAGGTCGCTGTCGCCCGACTGGCTGATCTCCGACACCTCGACACGCAGGGCGGCCTCGACCGTCAGTTTCGGGCCGGGCCGCCAGGTCGTCTGACCGAACATTTCGCCGCGCAGCTCCTCGACCTTCACCGAAGCCGAGGGCAGGAGGATGGGCACGCCGTTCTCGGCATAGGTCGTGGCGCTGTCGAGGAAGTTGTAGGCTGCCTCGCCTCCGCCTTCGAACGCCCAGCGATCTGACTGGCGGAAGCGGAGCACGGCCCGGCCGATCGTCTCTCCGGCGGTTCCCTCACCACCGAAGGCGACGCGGTTCAGGCCGGAGAAGGAGCGCGATTCGTCGTTGTCGACCTCGTAGCGCTGAAGGCCGGTCAGTTCGATCTCCGTGCGTTCGCCCAGGGAGCGGGTCCAGTTCAGACCCAGTTCCGACTCGACCTCGTCGCCTTCGTTCTCGACCCTTTCGTTCTGGCCGGCTCCGCTGCGGATCAGGGTGTCGATCGAGTTCTCGGCCTGGTTCCAGCCCAGCACGCCGTTGATCTTCAATCGGCCGCCGCCGGCCAGTCCCTGCCAGGCGGCCGTGCCCCGCACGTTGCGGAAGCGGTCCCAGCGATCGAGATCGGCGGTCTGGATTGGGGCGCCCGCGGCGTTGTAGCGACGACGATAGCCGTCGCCGGTGTCGTCGGTCCGGTCGGTGGTGGCGCTGAGCGAGGCTTCCAGCTGGTTCTCGCCCTCGCGCCGCGACCAGGACGCCTGCAGCAGCGGCCCCAGATGGCCGTCAGGATAGACGTAGGAATTGGCTTCCAGAACGGTCTGGACCTGGACTGTGCGCTTCAGCACCACATTGGCCACGACCGAGCGGCCCTGCATGTCGATGCCCGGAGCCCCGCCCCGGATCAGTTCAATCCGCTCCACGCTCGCGGCGGAGATCCGGCGCAGGATCCCGTCCAGACTGTCGGACTTGGAGGAGGGGCGGTCTCCGTCGATCAGGACGTTGCCCGCCGCACCCGCGAAGCCGCGCGTGTCGGTATCGCCGGTGTCGAAACCAAAGCCCGGCAGACGGGAGATCATGTCGAGCGCCGTGTTCGGGCTGCCGTCTGCGAAGAAGACGGGTTCGAAGATGAGGACGCCCTGTTGCGCCGAATCGACGACGGGGACCTGTGCGCCGGCTGTCGCCGCGCTTTGCGCAACGGCGGTGAACGGAGCCGCGACGAGTATCGTCGTCGCCAGCAAAAGCGCCTTGGTCATATGGAATCCCTCTCCCTGGGAGGACCCTTACGGCCGGCTTCGTTCACCGCCAGTTACAAGCGGGACAGGTGGGTTACATCGCTGAAATATTCGTGGCGATGCTGTGGCGGAACGCCTCAGAAGGTCTTGCGGACTCGGATTTGCCAGAAGGTGCGGGGATCGACCGGGCGCAGTTCGGTGAAGGCGATGGGCCGCGCGGGCGTCCGGTCGGCATACTGGATGCGCTCCACCTGGAAGTCGTTCCAGATGTTGACCTTGACCATGATCGACAGGGTCGGTGTCGGCTTGTACTCGACGAAGCCCTCGAAATAGTCGCTGCCGGTGAAGCCCGAGGTCTGGTCCGGGTCGTAGGAGAACTGACGCAGCCCCTCGAGGTAGGTGGCCGACCAGTTGACCTTCCAGCTGGTGATGTCCTGGGAGATCGTGAAGCCCGGCTGCGAGGCGCGAACGCCTGAGATGTGGCGCTCACGGCCCGTCGTGGGATCCGTGACGGTCGTGTCGTTCCAGGTGTTGCGGAAGGCGAACTGACCGCCGGAGAAACCGGTCCAGTCCAGCGGGACCACGACGTTCACGGCCAACTGATCCAGGGTGCCGTCGCCGATGTTGCCGGTCGCCGACAGGTTGCCGGGCAGGGGCAGGCGGTCGATCACGCCGATGATCTCATCGTGGCGATAGCCGATCGAGACGATGCCGTCGCCGAGGAAGCGGCGCTCGTAGGTCAGTTCGGAAATCCAGCGCTGTTCCGGCTCAAGGTCCACGTTGCCGCCGAAGACCTGGTCGTCGCTGAGTTCGGCCGAGGCGGCGAAGTCGCCGAAGTCGAGCTGGCCCAGTTCACGCTCGAAGCGGAAGCGGACCTGGTTCTGGGGCATGGGGGTCCATGTGACCTGAACGCGCGGCTTGGCGAAGAAGAAGCTCTTTTCCAGATCGGCGTCGCCGGACTGGCTGATAGTGGAGGCTTCCAGTCTCAGGCCGCCTTCGACGGTGAGGTTGGGACGGACGCGCCAGGTGACCTTGCCGAAGGCCTCGCCGCGCGTCTCCTCGACGGTGACCGAGGCGGACGGAAGGGGCACGTTGACGCCGCCTTGCAGGAAGGCCTGATCGACCGACAGCATATTGTAGGCGACCTCGCCGCCGGCCTCGATGGTCATCGAGGACGACCGTTCCCAGCGCAGCAGGGAACGCAGGATGGTCTCGGAGGAATCGCCCGTCGACTCGAACCGTTGCTCGGGGCTGATCACGGCGCCGACGCGGTTGTTGGAGATCGAGGCGTTCTCGAAATCGCTCCATTCCCGGATGAAGCGGGTTTCCGAGGTCAGGCCATCGCGGATCGGGCGGGTGAAGACCGCGCCGACTTCGCCGCTGGTCCCGGTCTCGTCGTAGGAGTTCTCGCGCAGGATCGAGGGGCCGTCCTGGCGGCTCCACTGGCTGTAATCATTCTGGCCGATGCGAGCGGTCAGGTCGATCTTGCCGCCCATAAAGGCGTTGGCGTAGTTGCCGCGAATGCCTTGGCCGCCGCCGTGCTGGTCGTTGATATAGCCTTCGTCGCGCAGGATGACGCCGTTGCGGTCGCGCCGGATGACGCGGCCCACGCCGTTGGAGTCGTTGATGCTCACGCCGTCGGACAGGGTGAAGCCCATGACGCGGTCACCGTCGCGGGCGGTGAACTGGTAGGTGCCGTTGGCGGCGTCGCGGCCGCCTTCGAACAGGAAGGCGGTGCCGGTGAAGATCGATTCGTGGCTCGACTGGGTCTTCGTGATGACGTTCACGACGACCGAATAGCCCTGCATGTCGATCCCGGGCGCGCCGCCGCGGACCAGTTCGATGCGCTCGACCTGGGGGACAAGGGTGCGGCTGAGGACCGAGGAGCCGGCGTCGTTCTTGGAGGCCGGGCGGGCGCCGTTGATCAGGATGTTGCCGACCGCGCCTTCGAAGCCGCGCGAACCGTCGCCGTCCTGGACCGAGAAGCCGGGGATGCGGTTGACCATGTCGAGCGCCGTGTTCGGACGCTGGTCGGCGAAGAAGTCGGGGGTGAAGACGAGGACGCCCTGCTGACCCGCGGCGGCCTGGGGCGGACTGGTCGTCTCCGAGGGCGCCGGCGCGGTCTGCGCCATGGCGCCGCCGCTTGTGAACAGGATGGCCGTGGTGGCCAGAAGAATGGTCTTGGTCATCGCCTGGGGTTCCCCTCGTTGCTGGGGAAGGTGTGACGACCGGTCGCGTTCATCTCCAGTTACAAGCTGGACAGGTGGATTACATCTTGGACAGCATTACAGCGTTGCAATCTTCACGTCTTATTCCGGCGAATACTGTGGCGAATCCCCGCCTTCATTTGCAGGCGTAACGTCTGCACTTTGCGGGACCGCTGTTTCCATCCGGCCCCAGCGCAGGGCGCGTTCGGCGGCGTAGTCCGGGCGAGGCTGGTCGAATCCGAAGGCGCTGGACCCGTCGGCCAGGGGGTCGGCGGCCGGGCGTTCGATCCGGGCCTGATCGACGACCTGTTGATAGGCCTGCATCGGGGTCTGCTGCGCGACGGGGGTCGGCATCGGCATGCGCGGCATGCGTTCTTCGCCGATGTAGGCGTCGGGCGGCAGGTAGCCGTCGTAGATCGCGGGTTCGGCCTCACGTTCGAGAGCGGCGCGGTCAAAGCCATCGTTGAGGGCGCCGACCTCCATCGTCTCGCCGGGCAGGACTTCCCGCTCGACCGGAGGGACGACCGCGATGGCGAGGCCGCGTCCGAACGACCGGCCGGTCTCCGACCCGCCCAGCATGAAGGCGCCCGTTCCGACGACGCCGACCATGGCCACGACGGCCAGGCCGAGACGGACATCGGTGCGGGACAGGGGGTGGGCCATGACGGGTGGGACCTGGAGAGATAGGGGCGTCAGCGAAACACGGCGGTGACGGCGTGGTTCCGTCGTCACGGCCACGGTTGAGCCACAACCGCTGCCGATGGTCCAGTCCGACACAGGGCGAGGGATTCGAGCATGAGAACGTGGCTGACGGGACTGGCGCTGGTCGCGACCCTTGCGGGAGCCACACCCGGCTTCGCTCAGGATGCCGTCTCCGTGCAGGACGAAGATCGCGTCGAGGACATCGTCGTCACCGCCCGGCGGGCCGGAGCGCCGATGTGGACGGTGGAGCGGGGCGATTCGACCGTCATTCTGGTCGGCGGCATCGGCGGTGTGCCGCGGGACTTCGTCTGGCGGCCCGAGGCGCTGGAGGAGGCGACCCGGAGGTCGCAGCGCATTCTCTATCCGACCGTGGGCGAGGCCTCCCTGACCGATGTCTTCCGCCTGATGTGGCGCATCCGGACGATCGCCCGCCTGCCCGAGGGTACGACCAGCGCCGACTATCTGGCGCCCGACCTGCAGGCGCGGCTTGAGGTCCTGATGGCGGGCGAGGGCGACGCCTGGCGGACCAAGAGCTTTGTCGCCCTCAGCTTTGACCTGATGGAGATGGCCGGGCGCGAGCGTCGGACTTCGGGCGCCGTGGACGCGGTGAAGAAGGCGGCGCGAGAGGCCCGGGTGCCGGGCGAGCCCATCGGCACGGTGCGCGGCGACGAACTGGTCGAAGGGCTGATCTCCGATCCGCCGAGCCAGTATGTGAACTGTGTCGCCGCGGCGGTGACGGCGGCCGAGGAAGGCCCTGCGGGCGCACAGGCGCGTCTGGAGGCCTGGCGGTCGCTGAGGGTGCCGGAGGTGCTCGCGACCGGGCTGGACCTCGCCTACGACCAGTGCTGGCCCTTCGGCGATCCAGAGATCGCGCCGATGGTGCGCGAGCAATGGCGGGCGGCGACGCAGGAGGCCCTGGCTCAGCCGGGCGTGACCATGGGTGTCGCCAGCCTGCGCATCCTGGCCGAACCCGGCGGGGTTCTGGACCAGTTGGAGGCCGAGGGGCTGGACGTGCGGGGGCCGGACTGGAAGGCGGCGCTGGACTCCGGAAACTGAGTCCAGGGAGTCCAGCGAGTCCAGATCTTCAGGCCTGGCCTGACCCAGGAGGCTGGACTCCCTGGACTCGCCGTCGAGGGAGTCCAGCCGCGAAGGCGGGTGACGGCGACGATGTCAAAGACCGGGAGGTGATGGCTAGCAGGCGGCTGCGTCAGTTCCGGTCGTCAGACCGCCGTGCCGCCCACTGTCAGGCCGCCGATCTTGAGCGAGGGCTGGCCGATGCCGACCGGGACGCCCTGGCCCGCCTTGCCGCAGACGCCGACGCCGGGGTCGAAGGCGAAGTCGTCGCCGATCATCGAGACATTGGTCAGGGCTGTGGCGCCGTCGCCGATCAGGGTCGCGCCTCGGACCGGGGCGGTGATCCTGCCGTCCTCGATCAGATAGGCCTCGGTGCACTGGAAGACGAACTTGCCATTGGTGATGTCGACCTGGCCGCCGCCGAAGTTCGCGGCGTAGAGGCCGCGTTTGGTCGAGGCGATCATTTCGGCCTGTTTGGCCGAGCCGCCCTCCATGAAGGTGTTGGTCATGCGCGGCATGGGCTGGTGGGCGAAGGACTGGCGCCGGCCGTTGCCGGTGGCGCGCTGGCCCAGCTGACGCGCTGACAGACGGTCGTTCATGAGACCGACCATGATGCCATCCTCGATCAGGACTGTGCGCGAGGTCGGGGTGCCTTCGTCATCGACGCTGAGCGAACCGCGACGGCCGGCGATGGAGCCGTCGTCGACGATGGTGACGCCGGGGGCGGCGACCCGTTTGCCCATCATGCCGGTGAAGACCGACGAGCCCTTCCTGTGGAAGTCGCCCTCGAAGCCATGCCCGATGGCCTCGTGCAGCAGGACGCCCGGCCAGCCGGCGGCGAGGACCACGTCCATCTCTCCGGCCGGGCAGTCGACGGCCTCGAGGTTGACCAGGGCGCCGCGCAGGGCCTCGTCCACCTGGGCCTGCCAGCGCTCCGGGGCGATCCAGGCTTCGAAACCGGCGCGGCCGCCCGCGCCCGAGGACATGGTCTCGCGACGGCCGTCCTTCTCCACCGTGATGGAGACGTTGAGCCGGACCAGCGGGCGCACATCGCGGACGGTCAGGGCGTCGGCGCGCAGGATCTCGATGGCGCGGCGTTCGCCGACGATGGAGGCCGAGACCTGGACCACCCGGGGATCGCGGGCGCGGGCCCAGGCGTCGATCTCCTGCAGCAGGGCGATCTTGTCGGAGAAGGCGGGCGAGGCGAGGGGGTCGACCGCATCATAGAGCTTCTGGTTGGTGGCGCGGGGGCCCTCGGCGGTGACGCCCGCATGGCCGGACTTGGCCAGCGCAGCGGAATCGGCGGCGCGGCGCAGAGCGGCCGAGCTGATTTCGTTGGCGTGGGCGTAGCCGGCGGTCTCGCCGGCGACGACGCGAAGCCCGAAGCCCTCGGTGGCGTCATAGGCGGCGGACTTCAGGCGACCGTCGTCGAAGACGAGCGATTCGGATTCGGAGCGTTCGAGGAACAGTTCGCCGTCGTCGGCGCCGTGCAGCCCGCCCTTGAGGATCGACAGGGCTTCGTCGGGATCGACGCCCGAGGTTTCGAGCAGGGGCGGCGGGGGGATGTGGACGGTCATGGGACATAGGTAGGCGCTGGGGCCCCGGACGCCAATCCTCCCCCAACGGGGGAGGGGGGCCACGAAGTGGGGGAGGGGGCGAGCTTCAGACACCGGGTCTGATGTAAGCCCCCTCCGTCGCAAAGCTTCGCTTCGCGCCACCTCCCCCAAATGGGGAAGGATTTACAGCGTGAGCATCGCTCAGGGTGTTGTCACTTCCCTCGAGGTGCTGACCGACACGCCTTCCGCACGCCCGATTTCACGCGTGGTCGTGATCGTGGTGGAGACCGTGGCGAAGTCCACCTCGCCGGAGCCCGAGACCTGCTGGTTGACCGTCGCCGGCCGCGTATTCAGCACCACGTCGCCGGAACCGGCGATGGAGATGTCAGCCCGGCCCGTCGGGGCGACGACGGCGTCTCCCGAGCCTGCGATGGCGACGTTGGCGTCAGTGGTCGTGAGCGTGCCCAGGTCGGCGTCGCCGGAGCCGGAGATGTCGACTTCCAGAGCCCGGGTGCGGCCCGTCGCCGAAACCTCGCCTGAGCCCGAGATGTCTACCGAGAGAGTGTCCTGGTCATAGTCGCGCAGCAGGACGCCGGCCGAACCCTCGACGTTGAAGGTGCTGATGTTCGGCGCAGTGACGACGATCTTCACCTCTTCAGAATGGACCCAGATGCCCCGACCGTGCTCGTTCCGGCCGAAGACGACCGTCTCGTGGTTGGTCCCGTCTGTTTCCGCCCAGGTCAGGCGGCCGTCGACCAGTCGCACCCTCTCGACCAGTTGGGCCGGACCGGTGACGGTGACGCCCGGCGTATCGCCCTGGACGTATTCGACGTCGGCGGACAGATCGACGGTCAGGGTCTGGCCGCCGGTCCATTCCAGGGTCCGGGTGACATCCGGGCCGCGTGTGCCGTCGTCGCGCTCGAAGGAGACGGTGTCGCCGTCCCGATCGCGGAAGGTCCACTCCCAGCCGTGGCGGGCCATGTCGCGGCCCCCCAGTGCAAAGGCGCCGCCGATGGAAGCCGTGGCCAGGACGAGCCCGGCGGCGGCGATGATGAGAAGGGTCCGGATCATGCGGGATCTCCCACGACAGAGTTGGATTGAGGATCAAGCGCGGGCTTGAGCAGGCGGTAGTGAAGGCGGGCGAACCAGACCAGGGCGTTGACCAGGCCGATGGTGACAACGGCCAGGAGGGCGCCGGCGGAGGTGGCGCCGGCCATCAGGCCGAGGCCCGCCAGGATCGCGGCGACGGCGCCGCCCGGGATGTCCATGAACGGACCGCCTACCATGATGCCGCCGCCGGTGACGAAGACGGCGATGACGGCGATGCCGACACCGAACAGGGCCCCGATCACGCCCATCAGGATGGGCAGAAGGATCAGGATGTCTATGGCGCCCAGGCCCAGCACCGCGAAAACGGCGGCGGCGGCGGCGGAGGGGTTCTTCTCCTGATGCCAGCGCTGGGCGCCGGCCTCGGCCCGCAGTTCACGCGCCAGACGGGTCGGATCCCCGAGGGCGGTCGCCACTTCAGCTTCGGACCGACCGGCGGCGGCGCCGTCGGCGAAGTGGGTCTCGTAGTCGGCGACGATGTCGGCGGCCACGGACATCGGCAGGCCGACGAGGCCCTGTCTCAGGCGACTGAGGAATTCGGAGCGGGTCATGCGGGCTCTCCAGGCTCGGTGACAGCGGCGACGGGCGCATCGTTTGCGACGATGGCGTCCACGGCGCGGGTGAAATGGGTCCATTCGGCGGACTGGGCGGCCAGCGCATCGCGGCCGGCCGGGCTGAGCCGATAGTATTTGCGCGACGGCCCCGACGATGATTCGACCAGATAGGTCTCCACCAGCCCGTCGGTCTGCATGCGGCGCATGAGCGGGTAGATGGTGCCTTCGCCCATGTCGATCGCATCCGACAGGCGGCTGGCGATCTCGTAGGCGTAGCTGTCGGCGCGAGCCAGGAGCGCCAGGACACACAGCCCCAACACCCCCTTCTTCAACTGAATCTCTATGGTTTCGGGCATGTCCGAACACCTCCTTTGATTTCCGGAGGCTATCGCAAGGTATCTTGCGGCGCAAGGTAGCTGTTCAAACATGACAGCGATTTAAGACTCCGCTCCGACACTGCGGCGCCATGAAATCGCGCCTGCGACGCCCAATCGCTTGGCAACCGCGAACCGGAGCGATATGGACCGGCGCTGAAACGCCGCGTCTCCCGAGAGCCCGGCCAAGTGTTTGCGATCCACTCGCAAATATTTGATGCAGATGACTTTGATGAGGATTTCTCGCATGGGACTGGGCACCTCCGCCCTGAGCAAAGCCGGTGGCGTTCTGGCCTCCGCATCGCTCGCCGTCTTCTTCGCCACGCCGACGTGGGCGCAGGACCTGATGGGCCAGCCGACGCCGGGCGGAATCGGCCTGCAGCCGGCCGCCTCGCCGCTGAAGCACGAGGCGCACATCTTCCACGATGCGATCCTGATGCCGATCATCACCGCGATCTGCGTGCTGGTGCTGGGCCTGATCATCTGGATCGCGGTCCGCTACAACGCCAAGTCCAATCCGGTGCCGGCCAAGTGGAGCCACAACACCCTGATCGAGATCATCTGGACGGTCCTGCCCGTCATGATCCTGGTCGGGATTTCGCTGTTCTCGTTCCGCCTGCTGTTCGCCTACCACGACATGCCGACGCCGGACCTGACGGTGAAGGCGACCGGCAACCAGTGGAACTGGGCCTATGAGTACCCGGACCAGGGCATCGCCGAGTACATTTCGGCCATGCTGCCGGAAGACGAGGCCCGCGCGCAGAACGTCCCGTATCGCCTGGCCGCCGATGAGCCGATCGTGGTGCCGGTCGGCAAGACCGTCCGCGTTCTGGTGACGGCCGCCGACGTGATCCACGCCTTCGCCCTGCCGGCCTTCGGTCTGAAGACCGACGCCGTCCCGGGTCGGGTCAACGAGACCTGGTTCCGCGCCGAGCGCACGGGCGTCTTCTACGGCCAGTGCTCGGAACTGTGCGGCGTCGACCACGCCTTCATGCCGATCCAGATCAATGTCGTGACCGAGGCGGAGTTCGCCGCATGGGTCGCCTCCAAGGGCGGCTCCATGACCCCGGCCACGGCCGCCGAAGCTCCGGGCGGCACCGCCGCCCAGGTCGCGGCCGGCACGACCGGCGCGACCACGGCGACCGATGCTGCGGCTCCGGCCGCGATCCCGACCGCCCAGACTGCAACCACGCCGACGGCTCCCGCCGCCGGAACCGCTCCCGCCGCGACGGCTTCCGCCGCCGCGGCCCCGGCCGCCCAGTAACCGCGAGCCAGAGACCGACATGGCCACCGACATCACCGCCGACACTCACGCAACGCCGGGCCACGACGCCCACGCCGAGCACGACCACAAGCCGGGCTTCTTCACCCGCTGGTTCCTGTCCACGAACCACAAGGACATCGGCACCCTGTACCTGCTGTTCGCCATCATGGCGGGCATCGTGGGCGGCTTCCTGTCCGGCCTGATTCGTCTGGAACTGGCTGCTCCGGGCATCCAGTATTTCGTCGAAGGCGGCCTGATCCAGCAACTGGGCATCGTTGAAGCCTCGAAGCACGGCTACAACGTCACCGTCACGGCCCACGCCCTGATCATGATCTTCTTCATGGTCATGCCCGCCATGATCGGCGGCTTCGGCAACTGGTTCGTTCCGATCATGATCGGCGCGCCGGACATGGCCTTCCCGCGCATGAACAACATCTCCTTCTGGCTGCTGGTCGCGGCCTGGGTGCTGCTGTGCATGTCGATGTTCGTCGACGGCGGCCCGGGCAAGGGCTTCGGCGGCGGCTGGACCATCTATCCGCCGCTCTCCACTGTCGGCCACACCGGCCCGGCCATGGACCTGGCGATCTTCTCGCTGCACGTCGCGGGCGCCTCGTCGATCCTGGGCGCGATCAACTTCATCACCACCATCTTCAACATGCGCGCGCCGGGCATGACCCTGCACCGGATGCCGCTGTTCGCCTGGTCGGTGCTGATCACCGCCTTCCTGCTGCTGCTGTCGCTGCCCGTCCTGGCCGGCGCCATCACCATGCTGCTGACGGACCGCAACTTCGGCACCTCCTTCTTCGATCCCGCCGGCGGCGGCGACCCGGTCATGTTCCAGCACCTGTTCTGGTTCTTCGGTCACCCCGAGGTGTACATCCTGATCCTGCCAGGCTTCGGCATCATCTCGCACATCGTCTCGACCTTCTCGAAGAAGCCTGTCTTCGGCTACCTCGCCATGGCCTACGCCATGGTCGCCATCGGCTTCGTCGGCTTCATCGTGTGGGCGCACCACATGTACACGGTCGGCATGAGCGTGAACCTGCGCGCCTATTTCATCGCCGCGACCATGATCATCGCGGTGCCGACGGGTGTGAAGATCTTCTCGTGGATCGCCACGATGTGGGGCGGTTCGATCAGCTTCAAGACCCCCATGCTGTGGGCCATCGGCTTCATCTTCCTGTTCACCGTCGGCGGCGTGACCGGCGTGGTCCTGTCGAACGCCGGCATCGATTACAGCCTGCACGACACCTATTATGTGGTGGCCCACTTCCACTACGTGCTGTCGCTGGGCGCCGTGTTCGCGATCTTCGCCGGCTTCTACTACTGGTTCGAGAAGATGTTCGGCGTGAAGTACAACGAGTTCCTCGGCGCGACCCATTTCTGGATCATGTTCGTCGGCGTGAACATCGTGTTCTTCCCGCAGCACTTCCTGGGTCTGCAGGGCATGCCGCGCCGCTACATCGACTATCCGGAAGCCTATACCCTGTGGAACCAGGTCTCCTCGTTCGGCTATGCGATCACGGTCGTCGGCGTGCTGGTCTTCCTGGTCATGCTGCTGGAAGCCGCCATCCGTCGTCGTCCGGGCGTCGCCAACCCCTGGGGTGAAGGCGCCACGACCCTGGAGTGGACCCTGTCTTCGCCCCCGCCCCACCACCAGTTCAACGAACTGCCGGTGGTCAAGGACGACAGCCACTAAGCCTTTCCTGTCCGTGTTAGGATGAGGGCCGCCTTCCGACCCCGGGAGGCGGCCCCTCTCATTTGATGACCCAAGCCGAGATCAACGTCCCGTCGACCACCCAGCCGGAAGACTTCTTCCAGCTGCTGAAGCCGCGCGTCATGTCGCTGGTGGTGTTCACCGCCGCGACGGGACTGGTCGTCGCGCCGGGGTCGATCAATCCGCTGGTCGCCGCGATCGCCATCCTGTGCATCGCCATCGGTGCGGGCGCTGCCGGCGCTCTGAACATGGCCATCGAGGGCGAGACCGACGCCCTGATGCGGCGCACGCGGGGCCGGCCGGTCGCGGCGGGTCGCCTGAAGCGGAACGACGCCATTACGTTCGGGATCGTCCTGTCGGTCTTCTCGGTCATGCTGCTGGGCATGAACACGAACTGGTTCGCGGCCGGGCTTCTGGCCATGACCATCGTCTATTACGCCGTCTTCTACACGATGATGCTGAAGCGCCGGACGCCCCAGAACATCGTCATCGGCGGGGCGGCGGGCGCCTTCCCGCCCGTCATCGGCTGGGCCGCGGCCACCGGCTCCGCGCCGTGGCAGGCCTGGCTGCTGTTCGCGATCATCTTCCTGTGGACCCCGCCGCACAGCTGGGCCCTGGCCCTGTATTCGGCCGGCGACTACGCCAAGGCGGGCATCCCGATGATGCCGGTGGCCAGGGGCGCGAAATCGACCCGGCTGCAGATCCTGATCTACAGCCTGATCTTCGTGCCGGTCGCCGTCGCGCCGGGCTTCGTCGGCATGGGCGGCATGATCTACCAGGTCGTCTCGATCGTCGGGGGGATGGGCTTCCTGGCCCTGGCCGCGCGGCTTTGGCGTTCGCGGGCGGGGGATGAGCCCGACAAGGCCGAGGCGGTGGGACGCGAGGCCGCATTGTATGATGTCCGCGCCGAGGCCAAACCCGCGCGGAACCTGTTCGCCTTCTCGATCCTGTATCTCATGGCGCTGTTCGCGGCCCTTCTGGTCGAGAGCTTCGTCGTTCCCGGAACCTGAGCCCATGCCCGTCTATCTGACGCCTGAACAACTCGCCGCCCGCAACAAGCGCAGCCTGTGGATCGCCCTGGGACTGGTGGCCTTCATCGTTCTGATCTTCACCACGACCTTCCTGCGGATGCAGGCGAACCTGACGGCCCGCACGGCCCAGGATCGCGCCATGGCGACGGCTCCGGCCCAGCCTGCACCAATGGCGGAAGCCTCCAACTGATGGCCGCGCCCCGGTCCGCGAAGTTCATCGCCCTGCTGTGCGCGGGCGTCGTGGTCACCATGACCGGCGCGGCGTTCGCGGCCGTGCCGCTGTACCGGATGTTCTGCCAGGTCACCGGCTTCAACGGCACGACGATGAAGGCCGACAAGGCCCCGACCGAGACCCTGGACCGGGAAGTGGTCATCCGCTTCGACACCAATGTTCGGGGCCTGCCGATGGTGTTCAAGGCCGAGCAGGTCACCCAGCGGGTCAAGATCGGCGAGACGGGCATCGCCTATTTCGACGTGACCAACACCTCGGACAAGCCGATCCTGGCGCGCGCCAGCTACAACGTCGTGCCCGAGCAGACCGGCGCCTATTTCCAGAAACTGGAATGCTTCTGCTTCGACGACCAGACGATCGCGGCGGGCGAGACCCGGCAGTTCCCGATGCAGTATTTCATCGCGCCCGAGATGGTCGATGACCGCGAGGTCGAGGGGGTCAACGAGATCACCCTGAGCTACACATTCTACCCCGTGGCGGACGACGACGGGGCGTCAAATCAGAATGCCGCCCGCGGGGGCACTGGCGCGGGCTGAACACCGACGCTATAGCCCGTTCAATCTTCTCTTCTCTCGCCGATTCAGAGACACGACGCATGGCCCACGCCGCTCCGCATCACGACTATCACCTGGTCGATCCCAGCCCCTATCCGCTGGTCGCCTCCATCGCCACTACCGTGATGATGGTCGGCGCCGTTGCGTGGATGAAGGGTGTCTTCGGGCTTGAAGAAGGCACGTCGTGGCTGTTCTTCGCTGGCCTCGCGGGCGTGCTGTATTCGGCCTTCGGCTGGTGGTCGGACGTCATCAAGGAAAGCCGTCGCGGCGATCACACCCCTGTCGTCTCGATCGGTCTGCGCTACGGCATGGTGCTGTTCATCGCCTCGGAAGTGATGTTCTTCGCCGCCTTCTTCTGGATGTTCTTCGAGATGGCAGTCTTCAACGAAGCCCGCGCCCATATTCCGGAAGTCTCCAACTGGGCTGACACCGCCGCCGCCTGGTCGACCTGGCCGCCGAAGGGCATCGAGGTCCTGGACCCCTGGCAGCTGCCGCTGCTGAACACCGTCATCCTGCTGCTGTCGGGCACGACCGTGACCTGGGCTCACCACGCGCTGCAGGTCGGCGACCGCAAGGGCGCCCAGATGGGCCTGATCATCACCGTGGCGCTGGGCGTGCTGTTCACGGCGGTTCAGGTCTATGAATACCAGCACATTCTCCACGAGAACCTGTTCTTCAACGAGGAAGCCGCCAACTCGGGCCTGTACGGTTCGATCTTCTTCATGGCGACGGGCTTCCACGGCTTCCACGTCCTGCTGGGCACCATCTTCCTGGCCGTCTGCCTGTTGCGCCTGCTGGCCGGCCAGATGACCCCGCAGAAGCATTTCGGCTTCGAGGCCGCCGCCTGGTACTGGCACTTCGTGGACGTGGTCTGGCTGTTCCTGTTCGCCTTCGTCTATGTGACGTTCGGCTAAGGACGGCGTTGGACAGCGGTCCTCCCCAACCTGACACTCTTGCGCCGGCGCGGATCAACTCGATCCGCGCCGGTTTGCTTTGCCGCTGCCCGAACTGCGGCAAGGGCAGGCTGTTCGAGGGTTTCCTCAAGGTGGTTGAGCGCTGCGACGTCTGCGGCTTCGATTTCACCCGGCTGAACACCGGCGACGGGGCGGCGATCTTCATCATGCAGATCGCCGGGGGACTGGTGGTGTTCGGGGCGCTGTTCGTGCAGGTCGCCTGCAATCCGCCGATCTGGGCCATGCTGATCGTCGCCCTGCCGCTGGTCGTCGGCCTGTCGCTGGGACTGATGCGGCCGGGCAAGGGCTTCATGATCGCCCTGCAGATGCGCAACCGTGCCGGACAGGCCCGCACCGATGACTGAGCCGAAGATGCGTTTCCCGATTCTCCTGACCCTGTTCGTCGCGGCCTGCGTGATGGTCCTGTGCGGCCTCGGGACCTGGCAGATGCAGCGGATGGCCTGGAAGGAAGGCCTGATCGCCCAGGCCGAAGTGGCCGCTCAACTGCCGCCCGCGCCGCTGACCGAGGTGCTGACGGCCGCCGATCCGGAGTTCAGAAAGGCCCTGGTCGTATGTCGCGGCCTGCCGACGGCTCCGTTCGTCGAGCTCCAGTCGATCCATGACGGCCAGCCGGGCAGCCGGCTGATCTCCGCCTGCGTACCCGAGGGGATGGGCGAGACCTTCCTCGTTGATCGCGGTTTCCTGGCCGACAGCATTTCTGCGCGGCCCCGCGTGCTGGATTCGACGCTTCCACTGGCCATGGCGGCCGAGTTGCGACGATCGCCGCCTCCCGGCGGCATGACCCCCGCGCCGGAGAACGGCCGCTTCTACGGGCGGGATAACGCCGCGATCGCCGCGCAACTGGGCGCCACGACTCCGTCGGAGTTCACCCTGTTCGCCCTGACCTCGCCCAATCCGGAGATCGGGGCGCTGGTCGCCTCGGCCCCGCCGGCGGCCTTCTCGAACAACCACCTCGGCTACGCCCTGACCTGGTACGGACTGGCGCTGGCCCTCGTGGGTTTCTATGTGGCCGTGCTCCTGCGTCGTAGAAAGACCCCCTCCTGACCGCTTCCCTGCACACCCTCTCCAACGGCGTCCGCGTCGTCTGCGACCCCATGCCGGGCCTCCGGACCCTGGCCCTGACCGTGGCGGTCAAGGGCGGTGCGAGATGGGAAACCGAAGCGCGCTCGGGGTGGTCCCACCTTCTCGAACATCTGGTCTTCAAGGGCGCGGGCGACATGGGCGCGCGCGATATCGTCGAGCGGATCGAGGCCGAGGGCGGCTCGATCAACGCCGCGACCGGCTACGAACGGACCAGTTTCGAGATCCGGGCGCTGGACGGGTCGCTGGGGCTGGCGATGCAGATCGTATCGGACCTGGTGTTCCGCCCCACGCTCGACGCCGCCGAGATCGAGCGCGAGAAGGACGTGGTGGCCCAGGAGATTGCCGAGGCCTTCGACACCCCCGACGACCACGTCTTCGAAATGGCCCAGACAAAAGCCTTCGCCGGTCAGCCGCTGGGGCGGCCGATCCTCGGCTCGATCGCCAGCCTCAAGCCGGCGGACCGGGTCATGGTGGGCGACTGGCGCGCGCGGCTCTATTCGCCCGACCGGATGGTGGTGGCGGTGTCCGGCGCAGTCGACGAGGCCGAACTGCTGGCCCTGGCCGAGCGCTGGTTCGGCGATGCGGTGGCGAAGCCGGCCGATGCGCCGGAGCCTGCGAGTTTCGTTGGCGGGACTGCGGCCCTGACGCGCAAGATCGAGCAGGCCAATCTGGTGTTGCAGCTGCCGTCGCTGGCGGCGGGCGATCCGGCGATCCCGGCATTGCGGTTGTTCACCGAAATCCTCGGCGGCGGCATGGCGTCGCGACTGTTCCAGAGCGCGCGGGAGGAGCGGGGGCTGGCCTACGCCATCGACGCCTATCAGGAGCCCTATGACGACGGCGGGGTGCTGGGGATCTATGCGGGCGCGGCCGCGGACCGGGCGGTCGAACTGGCCCAGGTCTGCGCCGACGAGATCCGTGATCTGACACTTAAGGGGCCGACCGAGGCTGAACTTTCGCGCGCCAAGGCGGTGTTGAAGGGCGGACTGTGGATGTCGGACGAGAGCCCGGCCAGCCGCGCGGGTCGCAATGCCGCCCAGACCCTGATGTTCGGCGCGCCCATTCCGTCGGATGATACGGTCGCACGGATGGAGGCGGCCACGGCGGCGGACCTGAAGGCGGTCGGCGAGCGGATCCTGTCGTCCCGAAAGGCGGCGACGGCTGTGCTGGGGCCGAAGGCGGCAGCGCCGGCGGGCAGGGCGTTCGCGGAAAGAGTCTCTCAGTAATCCTCCCCCGTTGGGGGAGGTGGCACGGAGCGCAGCGCAGTGACGGAGGGGTCAGCCCCGGACTCCGGCATGTGCGGCAAGCCCCCTCCACCGCTTCGCGGTCCTCCTCCCCCGACGCGGGAGGATTTGATCTCGCCTTCCAGCGTCTGCTCGCGCTATCTCTCTTCCCATGGCCCTGCTGGACTGGATGACGGATGCGACCGGTCCCGTGGTCGAGGGGGCCGGCGTGCTGCTGCGACCGCCGCGCACGGGCGACTATTCGGCCTGGGCCGATCTCCGGGACCATTCGCGGGACTATCTGCAGCCGTGGGAGCCGTCCTGGCCCGACGACGACCTGACCCGGGCGGCCTATCGGCGCAGACTGGGGGTCTATGCGCGTGAGATGGAGCTGGGTCACGCCTGGCCGTTCTTCATTTTCGACGCGCAGGGACGGTCCCTGATGGGCGCCATCACCCTGTCGAACGTGCGGCGCGGCGTCGCGGAGACCGGGACGCTCGGCTACTGGGTCGGTCAGCCGTTCGCGGGACGCGGCGTCGCGACCGCCGCCGTAAAGGCCATGACGGGGTTCGCCTTCCGCTCCGCACGCCTGCACAGGCTGGAAGCGTCGTGCCTCCCGACCAACCTCGGATCACGGCGAGTGCTGGAAAAAGCCGGGTTCGTGAAGGAAGGCGAGGCGCGGGCTTATCTTAAAATTAACGGCGCATGGGCAGATCATGTTCTGTTCGGCCTCGTGGCGGACGACGTCGCTGTGTCCTGAAGGAACGCCTGCACCCGTGACCCCGCGACCCCGCACCATGACCTGGGACGCGACCACGGCCATCGAGGCGCTGGCCGCCGCAGATTCCGCCCTGTGGATATGGACGCCTTCCGAGGATCAGATTCGATTCACCGGGGCGACCCGGTCGCTGGGTCTGGGGCCTCTGGCGCCGGAATGTTCGAGCGCCGCTTTCATCGCCCTGGCCCTGCCGCAGGACCGTTCCCTGGCTGAACGCATCCTGAAACCCGCCGCCGAGGGGACCGAAGTCGTCGTGCGCCTGCGCATGCGCGGGGCCGAGACCTGCCTGTGGCGCGGCGTCTGGCTCGAGGACGGGCTGCGCGCCGCCGGTATGGTGGCGCTGGAGACCAAGATCGCGGGGTCCGACAAGGACCAGCTGACCGGCCTTCTGGACCGCAAGAGCTTCCTCGGCCGCGCCGCCGAGACCCTGACCGCACCCGGCGAATACGACATGGTCGTCGCCGATATCGACCGTCTGCGCCGCCTCAACGAGGCCCTGGGCCACGAGCGCACCGATATGGTGATCTCGGCGCTCGGCTCGCGCATGGCCGCCGCCTTCTCATTCGACGCCAACCCCGCACGCATCGGCGAGGACGAGTTCGCCGTCCTGGTGCCGCGCGGGGTGGGCAATGCCGCCGATCGGCTCAGGGACGCGCTGGAGCAGCCTCTGCGCGTCGCAGGCTTCGACATCTACCCGACTGTTTCCATCGGCTCTGTGACCTTCGAGGGCGGGCCCGACGCGCCCGATGCTGCCGAGCTTCTGCGCCGCGTCGAACTGGCCGTCGGCGCAGCCAAGAAGGCCGGGCGCGGCGGGGCCGCCGCCTATGGCCGGGCGATGGAGAGCGACTCGCTCAGCCGTCTCGCGCTCGAGGCCGATCTGAGGAACGCCTTCGTGCGCGGCGAGATCGAACCCTTCTTCCAGCCGATCGTGAACCTGAACACCGGCGCCGTTGCCGGGTTCGAGGCCCTGGCCCGCTGGCGTCACCCCAAGCGCGGACTGGTGCCGCCGGACGAGTTCCTGGGCCTGACCGACGAGATGGGCCTGATGAACGATCTGGGCCTGATGATGATGACCCAGTCGGCGCGTCAGTTGGCGGAGTGGCTGCGTCGCCATCCCGCGGCAGGGAAGTTGTTCTGCAGCGTCAACCTGTCGGTCGGCGAGATCGAACGGCCGAACCTGATCGAGGACGTCGCGCGGGTGATCCAGGAAACCGGCCTGCCAAGGGGCGCGCTGAAGCTGGAGGTCACCGAGGGCGACATCATGCGCGACACGGCGTCCGCCGCCGTGATCCTGCAGAAGCTCAAGGACGTCGGGGCGTCGCTGGCGCTGGACGATTTCGGCACGGGCTTCTCGTCGTTGTCGTACCTGGCGCGCCTGCCCTTCGATACGCTGAAGATCGACCGCTATTTCGTGCTGACCATGGACAAGGACGAGGGCTCGGCGAAGATCGTCAAGTCGGTCGTCAACCTGGGTCGCGATCTGAATCTGGAGGTCGTCGCCGAGGGGGTGGAGAACGCCGGACTGGCGGCCCTGCTGCTCGACGCCAGCTGCCACTACGGACAGGGCTTCGGCTATGCGCCCGCCCTGCCGGCGCAGGAGGCCGAGGTCTATCTGAACGAGAGCCTGTCCGACGGCGTAGCGCCGCTGAAGGCCCGGTCGGCTTAAGCCCTTCCCGACTGCCCCGACAGCATGGCGGCGTCGACGCCGAGGCCCGCCAGCGCGCGGGCCCATTTGGTGTCGAAGTCCGTGTCGAACAGCAGATCAAGATCGGCGTCGGCGGTGAGCCAGACGTTCTCGCCCAGCTCCTCCTCCAGTTGGCCGTCGCCCCAGCCGGCATAGCCCAGCAGCAAGGTCGAGCGGCGCGGGCCGGTCAGGGGGTCGGTCATGGCCGCCAGAGCCTCGCGCGTGCCGGTCAGGGCCAGGCCCGTGCCGAACCGCGTGGAGGTGTCGTCGATCATCCAGTCGTCGGTGTGCAGCACGAAGCCGCGCTCCTTCTCTACGGGGCCGCCGACCATCACGGGGCGACCTTCGGAGGCGTCGGGGGCATTGACCGACAGCGTGGTCAGGACGGCCTTGAGGTCGATCCCGGGGGCCGGGCGGTCGACGCGCACGCCCATCGCGTGGTCCGGCCCGTGGGCGCAGACCAGGATGACGGCATGCTCGAAACGGGGGTCGCCGATGCCGGGCATGGCCACCAGAAGCCGGCCCGCGAGGGATTGGAATTCGTCCATGACTGGATGATCGGTGCGACGGCGCCGTTTCGCAAGGCGGCGCGGATCACGTTCGCGCTTGGCGAGGGCCAGCGGTGCGCCTATCTGACCGAAGTCGGCGCACGCGCCTCATTCAAAGACCTCCCGGAGCCTTCCATGACGATCCAGATCGGCGACCGCATTCCCTCGGCCACCCTGTCGCAGGGCACGCCGGAGGGCCCGAAACCCGTCCAGACCGACGAGTTCTTCAAGGGCAAGACCGTCGCCCTGTTCGCGGTGCCCGGCGCCTTCACCCCGACCTGCTCGGCGCGCCACCTGCCCGGCTATGTCGACAACAAGGCCGAACTGGCCGCCCGGGGCGTGGACGTGATCGCCTGTCTGTCGGTCAACGACGCCTTCGTGATGAACGCCTGGGCCGAGAGCCAGAGCCTTACGCCGGATGACGTTGTCATGCTGGCTGACGGCAACGGCGACTTCACCCGCACCGTCGGCCTCGTCCTGGACGGCAAGGGTTTCGGCCTGGGCGAACGCTCGCAGCGTTATTCGATGCTGGTCACGGACGGCGTGGTCACCCAGCTGAACATCGAACAGGGCGGCGAGTTCAAGGTGTCGTCGGCGGAACACCTGCTCGCTCAGCTTTAAGGGCTGACGGCGCGTGACGGATGTCTTCTCCCCGGAGAAGCGCAGCGCCGTCATGCGTCGGGTGAAGGGGCGCGACACCTCGCCCGAGATCGCGGTGCGCAGGATGCTGCGCGCCGCCGGGATCGGCTATCGGCTGGGCGGGCAAGGCCTGCCCGGCAAGCCGGATATCGTGATGCAGGGGCGGCGGACGGTCGTCTTTGTCCATGGCTGCTTCTGGCATGGGCACGACTGCGCGCGGGGGTCGCGAAAACCCAAGGCCAATGCCGACTACTGGACCGCCAAACTGGCGAGAAATGTCGCCAGAGATCGCGAGGTCGGCGCCAGACTGACCAACGAAAGCTGGCGCGTGATCACGGTCTGGGAGTGCGATCTGAAGGCGGCCGACGCAGCAGCGAAACTGGTCGCCGGGGTGACTGGTCAGGCGGCCGCGGTCTCGGCGTCTTCGGCTTCGGAGGCCTCGCCGGCCAGCACGTGACTGAGGGCGCCGAGCAGGGCCGCCGGGGTCAGGGGCTTGGACACGAAATAGGTCATGCCGGCGGCCATGCAGGCGGCGATGTCGTCTGGCGAAGTATCGGCGGTGACGGCAATCACGGGGATCGTGGCGTTCGGTCCGCCGCCCGCGCGCAGCCTGCGGGTCGTTTCGCGGCCGTCCAGCTCCGGCATCCGCACGTCCATGAAGATGACGTCGAAGGCCGAGGCCTCGCACTGGGCCAGGGCCAGAAGACCGTCGGCGGCGGTCGCGATGTCGCAGCCCAGCGGAGTCAGGATCAGCTCCACCGCGCGGCGGTTGATGTCGTGATCGTCGACGACGAGGACGCGCAGGGGGCGGTCGGCGTCCTCTTCGACGTCGTTGCTGCCCTCGACGGCGGCGACCTCGCCCTCGGGCTCGATGACTGGAGGCGGGGCTTCCACGACCTGTGCGGGCATGGGCATCGCTGAGCGGGGCGCGCGAGGAGCCAGGCTGCGGACGATGTCGCCGCGGCTCTCTTCGTTGAAGCCCCTGGGCGCAACGATAACGGTCTCCCCGACCGGCATCAGCAACGACAGGGTGAAGGCGGCGCCCTCGCCCGGGCGGCTGCGGGCGGTCAGACGCCCCCCCATGAGCTCGGCGAGGTCGCGGCTGATGCTGAGGCCCAGACCCGTGCCGCCGTGACGGGCGCTGACGCCCTCGGCGGTCTGGTCGAACGGGGTGAACAGCCGGGTCAGCTGCTGGTTCGTCATGCCGGGGCCGGTGTCGGCCACCTCGATCAGGATGGCGTAGTGCGACGGCTCCTCGAACCAGGCCGACAGGCGCAGGGTGACGGAGCCCTCGGTCGTGAACTTCATCGCATTGGAGACGAGGTTGTTGAGCACCTGGCGCAGGCGCATCGGATCGCCCTTGACCGCGTGCGGAATGCTGGCGGCGCCTTCGACGCGGAGGGTCAGGCCCTTGGCGCGAGCCTCGCCCTGCCAGAACATCAGGGTCTGGGCGATCAGGCCGCGCAGGTTGAAGTCGACGCTGTCGACCGTCATCCGGCCGGCGTCGAGCTTGGCATGGTCCAGCAGATCGTCGAGCAGGGCCTTCATCATGATCCCGGCATCGGTGATCAGGGCGGCCTGGGCGCGGGCCGCGCCGTCGGTCGCGCCACGCTCCAGCTCGGCGGCGCCGGTCAGGATGGCGCTGATGGGAGTGCGCAGGTCGTGGCCGACCGTGGCCAGGAAGACGGACCGGCTGGCCATGATCCGCTCGGCCTCGACGCGGCGGTGATCGGCGTCCAGCCGGGCCGCGACTTCGGCGTCGGCGGCCTTGTTCATCCGCTCCCAGGTCGAGATGCAATAAACGCCGAACACGACGAAGGAGACGGCGGCGGCGGTTACGAAATGGGTCGGCGCGCCGTACCAGGCCATCCAGAAGGGTGTGGCCAGCATGTAGAGGAAGTGCGGCGTGACGGTAATCGCCAGCACCTGCTTGGAACGCGGCGAGTTGATTACGCCGTAGATGGCGCCTGAGGCGGCCAGGACGGCGGCGCAGACCCCGCCCATGGGACCACCGGTCAGCCACAGCGGGATCGACAGGCTGCCGAAGGCGGCGGCGTTGAGGAACAACATGGCCACGCCGGCGGCGGACCGGACGGGTCCCATCCGCTCGACCTTGCCGCTGTTGATGGGGCCGAAGACGATCAGGTCCAGCAGCTGGACCATGAAATAGGCGCCGATCCAGAGGCTCGTGAAAGGCCAGCCGAACAGGGGGCTGAAGACCATGGCGGTGGCCACGCCCATGGCGAGGCGTTGCAGCAGGGCCTTGCGGCGGCGGCGTATCGCTGTCGCCCAGGTCGGCGCCGCGTTCGTATCAGCCTCCGACATTACGCCCCCAAAAAACGCGCGGTCGTCGCCACGCATCGGGAGACTATGACGCGTCGCCCCTAACGCTCCGTCAACGGGCCCGCGGAAACCGCCTCGGCGACGCTGGAGAAGCCTTCGGCGCGCAGGCGGGCGGCCAGATCGCGCTTGATCCGGCCCACCAGACCGGGGCCGTCGTAGATCAGGGCGGAGTAGATCTGGATGGCCGATGCCCCGGCGCGGAGGCGTTCCCAGACGTCCTGACCGGAGCCGATGCCGCCGACGCCGATGAGGGGCAGACGACCTTCTGCGGCCTCGGCGGCGTCGCGCAGGGCGGCGAGGGCCTTGCCGCGCAGGGGTGCGCCCGAGAGGCCGCCGGCCTCGCCGCGATCGGGCGATGTCAGGCTGTCCGGGCGGTCGAGGGTGGTGTTGGAGACGATCAGGGCGTCGATGCCGTGGGCCAGGGCGGCCTCGACGATCATCGCGATCTCGGCCGGGGTCAGGTCCGGAGCGATCTTGAGGAAGACCGGCGCAGGCGCGGTGCGGGCCTCCGCGATGCGGCCGAGGAGGTCGTCGAGCGCCTCTCGGCCTTGGAGCGCGCGCAGGCCCGGGGTGTTGGGCGAAGAAATGTTGATGGTGAAATAGTCGCTGAGGCCGGCGAGGCGCTTCAGGCCGGTGACATAGTCGGCGGCGCGATCCTCGGTGTCCTTGTTGGCCCCCAGATTGGCGCCGACGACGGCGTTCGGGCGGCGCGACAGGTTGTCGGCGAAGGCCTCGAGGCCTGCGTTGTTGAAGCCCATCCGGTTGATGATGGCCCGGTCCTGAGACAGGCGAAACAGGCGGGGCTTGGGGTTGCCGGCCTGGGGCAGGGGGGTGACCGAGCCGCATTCGACGAAGCCGAAGCCCAAGCGGGAAAGACCGTGCAGGGCCTCGCCATTCTTGTCGAGACCGGCGGCGAGGCCGATCGGGTTGGACAGGCTCAGCCCCGCGATTTGTGTCGCCAGAATCGGATCATCAGCGCGGGGCGCCGGCAGGGGGACGGATTTCAGCGCTGAGATGGCGAGGCCGTGAGCGGTCTCCGGATCGAGCCGGCGCAGGACTGCGGCGCCGAAATCGGGGATCGGCATCAGGCGGGGACCGTGAAGGGCGCGGCCTCGGTCACGGCCTTCACCGGCAGAGGGCCGTAGATGTGCGGGAACAGGGCGCCGCCGCGCGAAGGCTCCCACACGATCGTATCGTCCAGCGCCGTCAGATCGACGGTCAGCAGCATCAGGTTCTCGCGCCCGGCGTAGTGTTTGCGTGCGGTCTCATCCAGCTGGGCGGCGGTCGACAGGTGGATGTAGCCATCGGCCAGATCGACGGCGGACCCGGCATAGGCGCCCTCGGCCACCGCCTCGCGCCATTCGGCGGCGTCGATGATCTTGTAGGCCACGGTATCGGTCATCAGTCCTCGGCTCCGCCGCCGAAGGCCTTGGGCGTCAGGAAGCCGTCGTAGGCGCAGCGGCCGGCGACATCGACCTCGAAGATGGCGGCCGCTCCGGTCGGGAAGCCGCCGGCCATCCGGTCGAGCACCGAAGGCGAGGCGGCGCTTTCGGTCAGATATTCCATGGCCAGAAGCTGGACGCCCGGATTGTGGGCCATGACCAGCAGGCAGCCGGTCGCGTCCTCCAGGCTCTCGACCAGACGGCGGATCGTGTCGGTCGAGGCGTCATAGAGGCGGGGTTCGACGCGGACATCGACGTCGCCGAGGGCGTCGTGCATCGCCTCCCAGGTCTGGCGGGTGCGGGTCGCCGAGGACACCAGGGCGAGGTCGGGACGCAGGCCCTTGTCGGCCAGGATGCGGCCCATCAGGGCGGCGTCGTCCAGCCCGCGCGGCGTCAGGGCGCGGTCGCGGTCGAGACCGGTGGCGGCCAGACGCTCGGTCTTGGCGTGGCGCATCAGGATCAGGCGGTGCATGGCCCGCGCTTAGCCGGGTTCGGCGTCTCTATCCAGTCCACGAGTGACGGGTTGCGGCTGCAGGCCAGGGTTCTCGGCGCGGACGCGCCGGGCCGAACCGCTTGGCCGGATGCGGGCATAGGCCTGACGGGTGGCCTCCAGCAGGATGACCCCGGCCGCCCCCGGCGCGATGCGGCGGCCGACCTGTTCGAAGCCGTCGGCGAGGCCCAGCAGCGGCGTCCACGGCGGGACATAAAGGGTTTGGGACCAGGCCGTGGGCTCAAGTCCGGCGGCGCGGACCAGCCGCTCCAGCTGGCCCCGGGTAAAAGGGCGGCCGTGGCCGAAGGGGGTGCTCTCGGCACGGGCCCACATGCCGCCCCGCGCGGCGGCGGCCAGGATGATGCGTCCGGCCGGGGCGAGGGCGCGGACGGCCTCGGTCAGCAGCTGGGTCGGGTCGTCCGCCTCCTCCAGCGCATGGACCAGAAGCACGCGGTCGAAGGATCCAGCCGGGAAGGGCAGGCGCTTGTCGTCGACCAGAAGGGTGCGGTTGCGTCCGACGGCAGGCCAGACCTCGACCCCCTGTCCAGAGGGCATGGCGGCGATGACACGACGCGCGCCGACGAAGGCGTCCAGCCATGGTGTGGCGTAGCCGATGCCGAGCACGTCGCACCCGGGCGCCTCGCCCCAGGCATCCTCCAGCCGCTTCGCCAGCAGCCGACGCACGAGCGCCCCGGTCGGCTCGCCGTAGAAGGATCGCAGGTCTTCGATGGCGCGACGCATGACGAGGCTTATATGGCCATGAGGCTTACCGAACCAAGGACGACGCCATGCCCCTGTCCGTTCATCTGTTTCCGGCGCGGACCGACAACTACGCCTTCCTGGCGCGGGACGAAGCGACGGGCGCGGTCGCGGCCATCGACACCCCGGACGCCCAGGTCATCCTCGACGGCATCGCCAGCCTCGGCTGGGGCAGGCTTGACAGCATCATCAACACCCACTGGCACCCCGATCACACCGAGGGCAACGCCCGGCTCCAGGCCGAGACCGGCTGCGACATCTGGGGGCCGGAAGAGGTGCGCAAGGTCGCGCCGCTGGACCGGGTGGTCGAGGAGGGCGATCTGGTCATGATCGGCAAGACGCCCCTGCATGTGACGGCGACGCCGGGTCACACTCTGGGCCATGTCGTGTTCCGGTCAGCGGCCGACGCCATCGCCTTCACCGGCGACACCCTGTTCCCGCTCGGCTGCGGGCGGCTGTTCGAAGGCACGCCCGAGCAGATGTGGGACAGTCTCAGCCGTCTGCTGGCCTGGCCCGACGAGACGGTGCTCTACGGGGCGCATGAATATACGGCGGCCAACGCCCGCTTCACCCTGAGCGTCGACGACCGGCCAGAGGTGCTGGCCCATGCGGAGACCATCTTCGCCAAGCGCGACCGGGACGAGGCGACGGTGCCGACGACGATGAAGATCGAGCGGGCCTTCAACCCGTTCCTGACCGCCGGAAGCGCGGAAGAGTTCGCCCGGCGCCGCGCGGCCAAGGACAGCTTTGCGGGATAGTCGCCCCGATCAATCCCGCGGTGCGACGGCCCGGATGATGCTGGAGGACGACGGTCGTCCGGCCTGACCTTCTGAAGGATCGACGATGACCCGCAGGTCGCCGCGCGAGAAGGTCACCGAACTGCGCGATCCCTCGACCAGGGTGATGCTGCGCAGGCCGTTGACGCGGTCGCGGAAGGTCGGGGTGCGGGCCATGCGGATGACGGCCTCGGTGGTCACGATCAGGGCGTCGACCATCAGGGCTTCGGACTGTTCGCCGGTCAGGTTGATGACGATCAGCCGGCCCAGCGCCTGGCTGACCAGGCTGCCACGCTGGTTCATCAGGGTGAACAGGCGGATCGGGCCCAGCGTCGGCAGTTCCAGCGGCGGGGCCGCGCCGATGCGCGAGGCCGGGGAGCCGTTCGGCGTGCGGGTCGTATAGAGGGTCAGGCCGCCGTCTGGCGTGACGCGCAGGATCTGGGCGCCCGCATCGTTGCGGTAGATGACGTCGCCGCGGGGGGCGGGCGTCGAGCGCAGCACCCAGGTCTCTTCGCGACGCTCGAACCGGAACAGCGGACGCGTGCCCCGTCCGTCGAAGATGAACCGCTCGCCGACGTCGGACGTGTACAGGCCGTTGGCCGGGAGGCCGCGCTGGCTGTCATTCCGGAAGGAGCCATTCTGCTCGGCCTGGGCGTTGCTCCGCACCTGGGCCTGGGCTGCCGAAGCGAGCGTGATCGCCAGAACGGCGACGGCGAACGCCGTCGCCGCCGGGATCGGCGGTCGCGCCGTCTCGTGCTTGACCCTTGAACTCATGACGGAAAGCGTTGCGCGGCAGCCGCGGCGGATTTTGGGCGACGAAAAGTCAGCCGACCAAGTATTGACCACCGTTCAGCGACAGGGTGCAGCCTGTGACATATCCGGCACGCTCGCCCGACAGCCAGGACACCATGTCGGCGATCTCCTCGCCCTTGCCCAGACGTCCGACGGGGATCTGGGCGATGATGCCGGCCAGAACCTTTTCGTCCATGGCGCCGACCATTTCCGTGTCGATATAGCCGGGCGCGATGCAGTTGACGGTGACGCCCTTGCGCGCGTTCTCCAGGGCCAGGGCCTTGGTGAAGCCGATCATGCCGGCCTTGGCGGCCGAATAGTTGGTCTGGCCGATCTGGCCCTTCTGGCCGTTGATCGAGGAAATGTTGACGATGCGGCCGAAGCCCCGGTCGCGCATGCCGTTGATCACCTGGCGCGTCATGTTGAAGACGCTGTCCATATTGACCCGGATGACGTCGCCCCACTGGTCCGAGGACATCTTGTGGAAGAAGCCGTCGCGGGTGATGCCGGCGTTGTTGATCAGGACATCGATGGGGCCGAGCGCCGCCTCGACCTCGGCGACGGCGCGGGCGCAGTCGTCGTAGGATCCGACATTGCCCTTCACCACCATGACGCCGAGCTCGCGCGCTGTGGCCTCGGCCGCTTCCATATTGCCCGAATAGCCGGCGGCGACGGACATGCCGTCTTCCTTCAGCCGCTGGACGATCGACTTGCCGATACCGCGGGTTCCACCCGTGACGAGAGCCACTCGAGCCATGTGCGTTCCTGTTTCCCTGACGGCCGCGTCTGATGCGAAGCCTGTTCATTAACCGGTGTAGCCGGTGGGGAGTTGCGCGGGAAGGGCTCGAAACCGGCGGCGCGGGTGCTCCGGCCGCCGGTCGAGGGATCAGACGATGCGGGCGGCCTCGTCGAACGTCAGCCGGGGGCTGCGCGGGAACAGGTTGTCGTCGTTCCCATAGCCCAGGTTGACGATGAAGTTCGGCTCGATGTCGCCTTCCGGGAAGAACCCGGCCTTTACGCCTGCCGGGTCGAAACCGGACATCGGACCGACGTCCAGACCCAGGGCGCGGGCGGCCAGCAGGAAGTAGCCGCCTTGCAGCGAGGAGTTGCGGAAGGCGCTCTCACGGCGGCCGGTCTCATCGCCGAACCAGTCGCGGGCGCCCGGTGCGTGCGGGAACAGGTGCGGCAGGTGGTCGTGGAAGTTCATGTCGTAGCCGATGATCACCGTGACCGGCGCCTGGGCCGTCTTGGCCTGATTGCCCTCGGCCATCAGGGGCACGAGACGCGCCTTAGCTTCGGGTGAGGTGACGAAGACGAAGCGGGCCGGTGTGTTGTTCACGGCCGTCGGACCGAACTTGGTCAGGTCGTACAGCTTGTGCAGCAGGTCGGTCGGCACGGGCCGGTCGGTCCAGCCGTTGCGCGTGCGGGCTTCGGTGAAGACCTGGGCCAGAGCCGCGTCGGCCAGAGGAAGGTCGCGGGCGGGGAAAGAGTCGAAAGCCATTGGGAAACCCCTCAATATCTACAACTGCATCAGCAGCAGTTTCATATAAGGGTAGGGCGTGATGTGAGTTCAAGGGAATTCGCATCAACTGCGGTTACAATTGATGCGGAGAGGCTATTTCAGCTTTTCGATCAGCGCCTGCGCCGCCGCCGGGTTCCGCACCTTCGCGCCCGATATGAAATAGGCGAAGACGTCCCCGCGTTTGGCCCAGTCCCCGGTCTGTTCGGCGATGGCGTTCAGCTCGTCGGCGTTCATGCCGGTCGGCTCGTCCTCGCGGCTCGACATCAGCCGTGCGTAGGTAAAGTCGGCGGTGGGCTCGTCGATCTGGGGCCAGGTCGGGCTCTCGTCGTCGACGGCGTAGACGATGGCTGCGCCGTATTTGGCCGCCAGATCATAGAACTGCTGAGTGTCGAAGGTCGGGCTGCGGACCTCCAGCGCGTGCCGCAGGCGGACACCGTCCTTCTCCCCGGGCAGCAGTTTCAGGAAGCCCTCGAAATCGACCGGGTCGAATTTCTTGGTCGCCATGAACTGCCAGTTGATCGGCCCCAGCTTGTCGCCCAACGCGGTCAGACCCTGATCCAGGAACCGGTTCAGGCTCTCGTTGCCCTCCGAGAGCACCTTGCGATTGGTGCAGAAGCGGCTGGCCTTGACCGAGAAAACGAAGTCGTCCGGCGTCTCGTCGCGCCACTTCATCCAGGTGTCGATCTTGAACCCGGAATAGTAGGTGCCGTTGATCTCGATCGAGGTCAGTTTGGAAGAGGCATAGGCCAGCTCCTTCTTCTGGCTCAGCTTGTCCGGATAGAAGGCGCCGCGCCACGGTTCGAAGGTCCAGCCGCCGATGCCGATGTAGGTTTTTCCGCTCATTCGGCAGTTGTCGCACCGGCGACGGAGACCGTCAAAGCGGGGAACGGACCTCGTAGTCGACGCCGGTCAGATACAGCCCGTCTGACGGCGCGACCGGCCCGCAGGCCGTGCGATCCTTCGCCTCCAGCGCGGCCTTCACGTCGTCCGGCGTCCAGCGGCCGAGGCCCGCCTCGACCAGGGTGCCGGCCATCGACCGGACCTGCCGGTGCAGGAAGGAGCGGGCCTCGAACACCAGATGCACCTCCTCGCCGACACGGGTGACGCGGGCGATGTCGAGAGTCTTCTCCGGCGACTTCGACTGACAGGCCAGGTCGCGGAAGGTGGTGAAGTCGTGGTGGCCGATCAGGTGGTCCGCGCCGGACTGCATGGCCTCGGCGTCGAGGTCCTTGCGAACATGCCAGACCCGGCCCCGCTCCAGCGCCGGGCGACCGGGGCGGTTGAGTATGCGGTACAGGTATTTGCGTCCCGTCGCCGAGAAGCGGGCGTGCCAGTCGTCGGCCACGGCCCGGCAGTCGAGCACGGCGACGCCTTCCCTGATCAGGTGGGCATTGAGGGCGTTCATGACCGTGGCGGCGGGCCAGTCCTTGTCGAGATCGACATGGGCGACCTGACCCGTGGCGTGGACACCCGAGTCGGTGCGGCCGGCGGCGGCGATGCGGACGGTCTGGCCGCAGAAGGCGTGGATGGCCGTCTCGATCGCGCCCTGGACCGTCGGCTGGCCCTCCTGGGCCTGAAAGCCGTTGTAGGGGCCGCCGTCGTATTCGATGTCCAGCCGATAGCGTGGCATCAGCCCAGGATCGTCCCGACCGGCAGGCTGAAGCCGTTGAGGAAGTCAGCAGGGGACTGCTGGGCCTTGCCCTCGCGCTGGATGCGGAGCAGGCGCACCGCGCCGTCGCCGCAGGCGATCAACAACCCGCCTTCCAGCAGTTCGCCGGGAACGCCCGAGCCCTCGCTGGACAGGCAGGACAGCAGGGCCTTCACGCGCACGGGGCCGTCGGGGCCGGGAGCCTCGAACCAGGCGCCGGGGAAGGGGGACAGGCCGCGAATGTGGCAGTCGATCTCGGCGGCCGGGCGGGTCCAGTCGATGCGCGCCTCCGCGGGTGTGATCTTCTTCGCGTAGGTGGGTTCACCGGCCTGGGGCGTCTCAGTGACGCCGCCGCGTTCGATCGCGGCGAGGGCCCGGGTCCACAGGGTTGCGCCGACCGTCGACATCCGCTCCGACAGGCTGGCGGCCGTGTCGTCGGGCTGGATCGGCAGGATCTCGCTGAGCAGGATCGCGCCTTCGTCAAGGCCTTCGGACATCCGCATGATCTGGACGCCGGTCTCCCGGTCGCCGGCCATGATGGCGCGTTGGATCGGAGCGGCGCCGCGCCAGCGGGGCAACAGCGAGCCGTGCAGGTTGAAACAGCCGAGACGCGGAGCCTCAAGAACGGCGGGCTTCAGGATCTGGCCGTAGGCGACGACGCAGGCCCCATCGAGGTCAAGGCTGGCGAAGGTGTCGACGGCGTCCTGGGCCTTCATCGACTCTGGCGTGAAGACCAGCAGGCCCATGGCCTCGGCGAAAGCATGGACCGGCGAGGGCGTCAGCTTCTGACCGCGCCCCCTGGGCCGGGGCGGCTGGGAATAGACGGCCACGATCTCGTGGCCGGAAGCGATCAGCTCCGCGAGCGAAGGGACGGCGAATTCGGGGGTACCCATGAAGGCGAGGCGCATGGGGCCGCCTTTAGACGCTGAAGAGGCTTACTGCCAGCGGGTGGAGACGCCGCCGCCCTCGTCCCATTCGCCGCCCGCATCGAGCGCGTCGTCGAAGACCAGCAGGCGGTCCAGCAGGACGCCGGCGATGATGCCGAGCGCGGCGACGCCGACCAGGGTGGCGACCGAGCCGAGGCCGATCTTTTCCGACCGGGTCAGGCGGCGACGGCCGCTGGGATCGATGACGTAGGACTTGCGGCGGGACATCAGGCGTCCTCTCTCAGGCGCATGGTCTTCTTGACCTTGGACATGGCCCGGTCGCGGCGCAGCCGCGACAGGTGGTCGATGAACAGGACGCCGTTCAGGTGATCCAGCTCGTGCTGGTAGCAGACGGCGTAGAGGCCCTCGATCTCTTCCTCGATGCGATTTCCGTCGCGATCCAGATGGGCGACCCTGACGCGGGCCGGGCGTTCGACCTCGTCGAAATACTCCGGGATCGAGAGGCAGCCCTCTTCGTAGCAATAGGTCTCGTCCGAGGCCCACAGGACCTCCGGATTGATGAAGAAGCGCGGGTTGGGGACGCGGGTTTCTTCACCTTCCGCAGGCGGTTCAGCGCCTTCGGGCAGCGGCCCGTCGCCCAGGTCCATGACCACGACGCGGTGCAGTTCGCCGATCTGCACAGCGGCCAGGCCGATGCCCGGGGCGTCGTACATGGTGTCCAGCATGTCATCCATCAGGGCGCGCAGGGCGTCGTCAACGCCCTCCACCGGCTTTGACACCTGTTTGAGGATCGCCAGGTCGGCGGCGTTGTCGATGGTCAGGATGCGTCGGATGGCCATGGCCGTCAGGTAGGCGCAGGGGTCCCAAGGGTCAAGTTTGCCTCTCTTTCGTCATCCTCCGGCAAGCCGCCGCTTGGCGGCGCAGACCGGGGGACGCAGCGGCGCGCGAGAGCGCGAACCTGTCGCGGATAGAGGTGGCCGACATCGTGCCTGAACAGATCGCCTTCGGCGCCGCTGCGTCCCCCGGTCTCGCTGCGCTCGCCGGAGGATGACGAAAGAAAGAGCTAGACCTGTCCCGGCAACGGCCTCGGCTTCCGGTCCTCGTCGATGGCGACATAGGTGAACACCCCCTCGGTCACCCGAGACACCTCATGGGTCGAACGCGGCCGTTTCCACGCCTCGACCCGCACGCGGACCGAGGTGCGGCCGGTCTTCAGGATCGTCGCATACAGGGACACCTCGTCACCGACCGACACCGGCTGATGAAACACCATGGCGTCGACGGCGACGGTGGCGCAGCGACCCTGGGCGATGTCGAAGGCAGGCGTCGAGCCGGCCAGGTCCATCTGGGCCAGCAGCCAGCCGCCGAAGATGTCCCCTTCGGGGTTGGTGTCGGCCGGCATGGCGATGACCCGCCCGACGAGCATGCCGTCGGGCGTTTCCGGGGAGGGAACAGTCACGCGCTCAGTCTTCCGGCTGCAGGTGGTCGTCCAGCCAGTGGAACACTTCGTTGTGCCATTGCAGGCTGTTCTGAGGCTTGAGGACCCAGTGGTTCTCGTCCGGGAAGACGATCAGCCGGCTCTCGATCCCGCGACGCTGCAGGGCGGTGAAGGTCGACAGACCCTGCGAGGTCGGGATGCGGTAGTCGAGGTCGCCCTGGATCACCAGCATCGGCGTCTTCCATTCGGCGACGTGATGCACCGGATTGAAGCGCTCATAGCCTTCGGGGTTGTCATAGTGGGTGCCGCCGTACTCCCACTCGGTGAACCACAGCTCCTCGGTGCCATAGGCCATGCCGCGGATGTCGAAGACGCCGTCGTGGTTGACCAGGCATTTGAACTCGTCCGACCAGCGACCGGCGATCCAGTTGATCATATAGCCGCCGTAGGAGGCGCCGAGCGCACAGGCATTGTCGCCGTCGAGGAACGAATAGCGTTCCTGCGCAACGGCCCAGCCCTTCTGCAGGTCTTCCAGCGGACGGTCGCCCCAGTGCTCGGAGATCGCATCCGTGAAGCCCTGGCCGTAGCCGGTGGAGCCGTGGAAATCGATCATCACCACCGCATAGCCTGCGCCGGCGTAGGTCTCGGGGTTCCAGCGGTAGGACCAGCTGTTGCCGAACGAACCCTGCGGCCCGCCGTGGATCAGGAAGGCGACGGGATATTTGCGGCCCTCGACATAGCCGGCTGGTTTGATGACGTAGCCGTGGACCGTTTCACCGTTCCAGCCCGGGAAGTTGAACTGCTCGGCCTCGCCGAACTCGCGGCTGGCGAGTTGGGGGTTCACGTCGGTGATCCGGATCGGCATCTCGCGGCCCCGGAACGTCTTGACGTAGAGCTCGGACGGCGAGGTCAGTCTGTCCATCGCCAGGACGAAGCCTGACGGAGTCTGTTCGAATGCCGAGACATGGCCCTCGCCCGTGATCGGGATCACCGACCCGCTGGCGGCGTCGATCTGGAACAGCTTCGTCTGCCCCACGTCGCCGGCGATGACGAACAGGTTCCGACCATCGGCCGACCATTGCAGGGTGTCGGCCGAGCGATCCCAGTTGGCGGCCACTTCACGTTTGGCGCCCGTGGCCACGTCCATCAGCACGATCTGCCAGCGGTCGGCCTCGAAGCCCGGGCGGGCCATGGCGCGGTAGGCCAGGGTGCGGCCGTCCGGCGAGAAGACCGGGCCGGTGTCCCAGGCGTCGTTGGCGTCGGTCAGGTTGGTGAAGCCGTCGCCCGTCAGGCCGTTGGTCTTGTACAGGTCGAAGTTGGTGCTCCACGGCTCCGACTGGCCGGCGACGCGGGCCGAGAAGACGACGGCGTCGCCCTGGGGCGTGAAGGTGAACTCGCTCTCGTCGCCGAAGGGCTTGGAGGGGGTGTCGCCGTCGAAGCCGTGCGTGACCCAGACCGGATCGCCCGAGCCGTCGGCGTTGACCACGAACAGGTGGTTCTGGGTGCCGTCGTTCCAGGTGTCCCAGTGACGCACGAACATGCGGTCGAAGACCATGCCGGTCGACTTGCGTTCCCCGGCTTCGGTTCCGCGCGCGACGGAACAGGCGAGGTCGTCGCAGCTCGGATAGACGGCGAGGGACACCGCGACCTTCGAGGCGTCGGGGCTCAGGCGATAGGCGTTCACGTCCAGCGGCAGGTCGGTGACCTGGGTCGCCGTGGCGCCTTTGCTGTCGGTCTTCCAGACCTGGCTCGTGCCCGAACGGCCGGAGAGGAAATACAGGGCGCCGTCCGAGCCCCAGCGGGCGGTGTTGGCGCCGCCGTCGGAGATGGCCAGGCGGCGCGGTTCGCCCTCGCCGTTGAGATTCTGGATCATCAGGCTGGAGACGCCGCGATTGGCCTCCATGTCCGTGGCCCGCACATTGTAGACGACGTATCGTCCGTCGGGCGACACGCGCGGATCCGACAGCCGGTTGGCGTTCAGCATGTCGGTGTAGGTGAAGGCGCGCTCGGCGGCCTGGGCGGGCGCTGCAGGCGCCTCGGCGAGAGCGGGCAGGGCCGTCAGCATGGCCAGGGCGGCGCAGGCGGAAAGCAGGGAACGGTGACGCATCGGACGGCTCCTCGGAACTTCGTTGGCGCTGGCCTAGCACCGGGCGAAGTCCGGAGGAAGCGGTCGCTGGATCAGGGGGCGGGCGTCGTCCAGCGCGCGGTCCAGTCGAGAATTTCACGCTGCCAGTCGACATAGTTGCGGGGCTTGAGCACCCAGTGGTTCTCGTCCGGGATGCGGACGAAGCGGCTGGGAATGTTCTGGCGTTGCAGGGCCGAAAAGGTGGCCAGCCCCTGGTCGATCGGCACCCGGAAGTCCCGCTCGCCGTGCAGGACCAGCATGGGCTTGGACCAGTCGCCGGCGAAGTCGCCGGGGCTGAACCGGCGGTACAGGTCCATCCGCTCCCACGATGGCCCGCCGAACTCCCAGATGAAGTTGCCGATATCCATGGCGTTCATCAGCTGGGGGACATCGAAGACCCCGGCGTGATTGACCAGGCAGCGCCACGGTCCGTTCCACTTCCCGGCGATCAGATTGACCATATAGCCGCCGTAGGAGGCGCCAAGCGCGCAGGCCCGGTCGCCGTCGATGAAACTGTTCGCGGCGAGCGCGGCCGCCCAGCCCTTCTGCAGATCCTCAAGCGGCCGGTCGCCCCAGTGGTCGTTGATGGCGTCGGTGAATTCCTGGCCATAGCCGGGCGAGCCGTGGAAGTTGACCATGACCACGGCGTATCCGGCCGATGTGTAGATCTGCGGGTTCCAGCGATAGGACCAGCTCTCGGTCCAGGGCGACTTCGGGCCCCCGTGGATCAGATAGACGGCGGGATAGGTCTGGCCCTCGACATAGCCGACGGGCTTGAACACCCAGCCGCGCACGTCCTCGCCGTTCCAGCCCGCGAAGGTGAAGGTCTCGGCCTCGGGCAGGTCGAGCGCCGCCATGGCGTCGGCGTTGTGGCGGGTCAGGGCGCGGGCGCCGTCGCCCGTCGCGATCATGATCCGGGCCGGGGCGTCGAAGCCGTCGCGGGCATAGACGAGGACGCCGGCCCGGCTTTCCACGCCCGACACCGCGCCCCGGTCAGTCAGGGCCGTGACGACGCCGGTGCGGGCGTCAATACGACCCAGCCGGTTCTGGCCGTCGTCGGCTGCGGTGGCGAGCAGGCTCCGGCCATCGGAGGCCCAGGACAGCGATCCGAACCCACGATCCGTATCCGGCGTCAGGGGGCGCGCGTTCGAACCGTCCGCATCGGCGACCATGACCACGGCCTGGTCGCCGCCGACATTCTCCCGACGTCCCGCCAGCCATGCCAGACGGCGACCGTCGGGGGAGAAGGCGGGCGATCCGTCCGCGCCGACATTCGTCACGGTCATATTGGCCGGGGTCGCGCCGTCGATCGAGACGCGGAACAGGTCGGAGTTGTTGGTGAAGGCCTCGCCGGCCCCTTGCGTCTGGGCCGAATAGACCACAGTGCGGCCGTCGGGAGAGATGGCGAACTCGTCCTCGGTCCCCTGCGGCTGGCTCGGCGTGTCGGCGTCGATCCCGGCCATCAGGTCGCGCGGCGGACCGTCCACGAGGCCCGATCCATTCAGGGCCTGCACGAACAGATGCTGGCGCCGGCCGTCGTTCCAGTGGTCGAACTGGCGCAGCGGCATCCGGTCGTAGCCGCTGACCGTGGAGGGCGAGCGCGTGTCCGCCTCGATCCGGTCCTTCGTGCACTGCAGGGTGTCGCAGTCGATGAAGACCGGCAGGGAGAGGATCAGGTTGCGCCCGTCCGGCGAGACCTTGAAGGCGACCACATCGACCGGATAGGTCGTGACCTGCACCGCCGCATTGCCCTGCGCGTCCGCGCGCCAGACCTGGTTCGACCCGCCGCGCGCCGACAGAAAATAGATGGCCTGACCGTCGACGGCCCAGCGTCCGGTCGAGGCGCCGCCTGTCGAGACGGCCAGTTTGCGCGGCTCTTCGCCGTTTACATCTGCGACCCACAGGGCGCCGACGCCGCGATTGCCGTCCCAATCGGTCGAGCGGACCGAATAGAGCACCCGGCGCCCGTCCGGCGAAAGGCGCGGATCGGACACCCTGTCCATCATCGCCAGGGCCCGCATCGACAGACCGCCGGGCAGGGCGGCCACATCGGCGCCGGAGGGGGAGGCCTGCTGCGCCGACGCGGTCATCGGCGTTGTGGCAAGCGCGAACGCCATCGCGGCGATAGAGATTCTGAACTTCATGGAGGCCCCCGTCTTACCTCTCCACCGTGCACCCCGGCGAAGGCCGGGGTCCAGATGGAAAAGGTGGCGCTCGGTCAGGCAGACTGGCGCTCCATCCCGGCCGGCTGAGTCTGTGATCTGCACCCTGGCCTTCGCCGGGGTGCACGGCTTTGTGGTGTTGCCTGTCTTTGATGCAGAGGCGACAAGGGGCGCGGATGACCGCTTCGCCGCCCGCCCCGACCGAGCCTGCCGCCGTCCCCGCCGGGCGGCCGGATCACGTCGTCGACGTCCTGATCGCCGAGCGGGCGCCGCGCCTGACCGGCTCGATCGTCTGGCCGCTGGTTCGCCCGCTGTTCTATTCGATGCTGGGCTACGGCCAGGCGCGGGAGATGGCCGACGCCATCACCCCGTTGGCGGGACAGGCGGCGCTGGACCACGTGTCGAACCTGCTGGACCTGAAGGTGTCGAGCCTGAACCTCGACAGGCTGCCGGCGACGGGCCGCTGCATCGTCGTCTGCAATCATCCGACGGGGATCGCCGACGGGATCGCCGTCTATGACGCCATCAGGAAGCGCCGCGCCGACGCCATCTATTTCGCCAATGCCGACGCCGTCCGCGTCTCACCCCGGCTGGACGAGGTCATCATCCCGGTCGAGTGGGTGGTCGCCAAACGCACGCGCGCGAAGACCCGCGTCACCCTGGACGCCGCCAGGGCCGCGTTCGAGGCGGAACGTTGCGTCGTCATGTTCCCGGCGGGCCGAATTTCCCGTGTGGGCAAGGACGGCGCCCTGACCGACCCGGAGTGGGCCTCGACCGCGACATCGCTGGCACGGAAGTACGACGCACCGACCATTCCGATCCATGTCAGCGGCCCTTGGTCGACCCTGTTCCACCTGTTCAACCGGGTGTCGCCGGAACTGCGGGACATCACCCTGTTCCACGAGCTTCTGAACAAGCGAAAGAAGCCGTTCCGCCTCAGCGTGGGCAAGCCGATCCCGCCGACCCGCTTCGACATCGACGCCACCCGAGCGACCTACGCTCTGAAGGCCTTTACCGAGCGGGTCCTGCCGTCCCAGCCGGACGCGGACTTCGCATGAGCATTGGCATCGACCTCAAGGATGCTGAGGCGACCACGGCGCTCGGCCGGGCGGTGGCTCCGCGCCTCGAACCCGGCGAAGCGGTCCTGCTCTACGGCCCGCTCGGGATGGGCAAGTCAACCCTCGCGCGCGGCCTGATCCGGGCGCTGGCGGGCGAGGACGAGGACGTGCCGTCGCCGACCTTCACCCTGGTCCAGTTCTACGAGACTGATCCGCCCGTCGCCCATTTCGACCTCTATCGCCTGACACGGCCGGAAGAGGCGTTCGAGATCGGTCTGGACGAGGCGCTGGATGTCGGCGCCGCCCTGATCGAATGGCCCGAGCGGCTGGGCGACGATCCCGCCCGCGCCCTGGGCCCTGACCGACTGACCATCACGCTGGAAGAACGCGGCGAGGGACGGCATGCGACCGTTTCCGGCGCAGGGGCGTGGGCAGAGAAGATAAACGTCGTCGTCGAAAGCCTGAATGTCTAACCTGACCGATAGAGAAGCCCAGCGGGTCGCCTTCCTGAGCGAGGTCGGCCTCGCCAACGCCCGCCGCGCGCCCCTGCCCGGCGACGCCTCCACGCGCCGGTACGAACGGCTGACGCCTGCGGACGGTCCGGGCCTGATGCTGATGGACCAGGTCGCCGCCGCCGAGAGCCCGCCGGCCGATCCCTCCTGGTCGCCCGAACGCCGCAAGGCCGAGGGCTGGAACGCCGTCGCCCGCCTGTCCGCCGGCCGGATCGAGGCCTTCGCCGCGGTCGCGTCGCACCTGCGTTCGGTCGGTCTGTCGGCGCCCGATATCATCGCCCTGGATGCGGGCGCAGGCCTCGCGGTGCTCGAGGATTTCGGCGACGACCTGTTCGCCCGCGTGATCGAGGCCGGACAGGACGAGACGCCCCTCTACCTCGCCGCCATCGACGCTCTTGCCGAACTGCACGCGGCCCCGACGCCGCCGGTCCTGACCGGCGCGGCGGGCCAATGGCCGTTGCAGGTCTATGATCGGACCGCGCTCCAGGGCGGGGCGGATCTGTTCGTCGAATGGATGCCGAAGCTGAAGCCTGAGCTTCGTTTCGACGCCGCCGCCATCTCCGACTGGCATGCCGCCTGGGCGCCCATCGTCGCGGCGGGCGAGGCCGGCGCCTCGGTCGTCGCCCACCGCGACTATCACGCCGAGAATCTGATCTGGCTGCCCGAGCGGGAAGGCCCGGCACGCGTCGGCATGATCGACTTCCAGGACGCGGTGCGCGCCCACCCGTCGTGGGACCTGCACTCCCTGCTTCAGGACGCCCGCCGCGACGTCCCGCCCGCGCTTGAGGCCGAGGGGCTGGAGCGCTATTTCGAGGTCGCTCGCGTCGATGACCGCCCCGCCTTCCTGCGCGCCTACGCCGGTCTCGCGGCGCTGAATGAGGCGCGCATCCTGGGCATCTTCGCGCGGCTGATCGTCCGCGACGGCAAGCCCCGCTACGCCGCCTTCATGCCGCGCATGTGGGCCCACCTGAACGCCAACCTGACCCGGCCCGGCCTCGAAGGCGTCGCCCGCTGGTTCGACCGGCACGTCCCTGAGGAGTTGCGCGCATGACGGCCCCCAGGACGGCCATGGTCCTCGCCGCCGGTCTCGGCACCCGGATGCGCCCCCTGACCGACGACCGGCCCAAGGCCCTCGTCGAGGTCGGCGGGCGGGCCCTGATCGACCACGTGCTGGACCGGCTGGCCGCGGCGGGCGTGACGACGGCGGTGGTCAATGTCCACTGGTTCGCCGGACGGCTGGTCAACCATCTGATGGACCGCCAGGCCGACCGTCCCCTGCCGCGCATCCTGATCTCTGACGAGCGCGAAGAACTGCTGGAAACCGGCGGAGGCCTGAAGAAGGCCCATCCGCTGCTCGGTGAGGAGCCCGTCTTTGTGGCCAATATCGACAGCGTCTGGATGGATCGCGGCGACGCCCCCTGGGCCGATGAACTGATCCGTCTGTGGGACCCGGTGAAGATGGACGCCTGCCTCCTCCTCGCCACCCGCGAAGGCGCGATCGGATTCGAGGGCGACGGCGACTTCTTCCTGGCCGAGGACGGCCGCCTGACCTTCCGGGGCGAGGCTCCGTCGGCGCCCTACGCCTATATGGGCGTCCACATCACCCGGCCCGACTATGCCGACGGAGGGCCCGACGGGCCCTTCTCGTTAAGCCCCCTGTGGCGCGCCTCGGCGGCGGCAGGACGACTTTACGGCTGCGTCCTCAACGGCGACTGGATGCACGTCGGCGATCCCCAGGCGCGCGACGAGGCCGAGGCCAGGCTGAGTACATGAAGCGCCCTACCGCTCACCGCGCGGGGGCTCGCTGCTTGAGGGCGGGCGAGTGAGCACGGCGTTCAACCCCTTCCCGGGAGCTGGCGGCAAGGACGATCCGCGCTGGTTCGCCATCCCTGCGCACCGGCCGTTCCTCGAGGACCTCGCCGCGGGTGTCCTCGACTGGCTCGGCGACCAGGCGCCGGAGACCCTGTCGGACGCCACCATCCTCCTGCCCAACCGTCGGGCGGCGCGGGCCTTCACCTCCGCCCTGTCGAGCCTGAGCGGCGACCGCCCCGTTCTTCTGCCCCAGGTCCGTCCGCTGGGCGATCTGGAGGAGGACGAGCCGCCGTTCACGCCGGGCGAACTCGGTCTCGACCTGCCGCCCGCCATCGCCCCCCTGACGCGCCGGTTCGAGATGGCGCGGCTGATCGTGGAAAAACACGACAGCGACCTGTCGCCGATGCGCGCGCTGGAGCTGGCCGACAGCCTCGGGGCCTTCCTCGATTCCTGCAATATCGAAGAGGTCGAGGCCCCCGAACGCATCGCCAATCTCGTTGAGGAGGACTTCGCCGAGCACTGGCGGAAGTCGGCGAAATTCCTCGGTCTCGCCGTCGAGACATGGCCTGCGCGTCTTGCCGAGCTCGGGCTCGTTGACGCCTCGTGGAGACGGACGAAACTGCTCCGTCTGCTGGCCGAGCGCTGGGACAGCCACCCGCCGCAGGTCCCCGTCATCGCCGCCGGTTCGACCGGCACGGTCAAGGCCGCCGCCGATGTCCTGAAGGCCGTGACCCGGGCGCCCCAAGGTTGCGTCGTCCTTCCCGGCCTCGACCTCGACCTGAGCGCCGACGCCTGGGACGCCATCGAGGAACAGCATCCGCAGAGCGCCCTCAAACGCCTGCTCGAGCGCGCCGGGACCGACCGCGCCGCCGTCCGTCCGTGGTTCCGTCGCCCGGCCACGCCCGCCGTCGAGGCGCGGGGTCTCGCCCGCCAGCGGCTGGTCAATGAGGCCCTGCGCCCCGCCGAGGCCACCGCCGACTGGCGCGCCGAGATCGCCCGCCTGCGCGCCGAAGCCGCCGACGCCGGCCAGGCCGCCGACCCCATCGCCCTCGGCCTCGAAGGCCTGTCCGTCGTCGCGACGCGAACCGAGGAAGACGCCGCCGCGACCATCGCCCTGATGATGCGCGAGACGCTCGAAACCCCCGGCCGGACCTGCGCCCTCGTCACGCCCGACCTCGCCCTCGGCCGCCGCGTCGCCGCCCGGCTGGAGCGCTGGGGCGTGGTCGCCGACAGTTCGTCGGGCGCGACGCTGGATCAGATGCCGGTCGGCGTCCTCGTCGATCTGGCCGCCCGTTTCATCGCCGATCCGCTGAAGCCCCAGACGGTTCTGGCCCTGATCAAACACGCCCTGACGATCCTGCCGGAGGCCACGCCCCACGCCGTCGCCGAACTGGAGAAGATCGCCTTCCGGGGCCCCCGCACGCGAGACTGGACCCGGATCGAGATCCGCCTGACGAAGGCCGCTGAACCCCGCCGCGACGGCCAGCCGCCGTCCGGGACGACCCTCGCCCGCCTCGCCGAGGCCACCGCGCTCGCCGGCCGTCTGCAGTCCCTCGCGGAGACCGCCGCCCTCGGCCGCGCCGCGCCGCTCGACCAGGCCGCCCGCAACCTGACCGCCCTCGTCGAGGCCCTCGCGGGGATCGATGTCTGGGCCGGACCGGACGGGGAGGCGGCGGCGTCTCTGCTATCCCAACTGATCGAGGGCGGGGCGTCCCTGGGCAACGTGACAGCCGCCGAGTTCGCCGAACTGGTCGCCGCCCTGCTGCACGACACGACCGTCCGCACCGGCGGCGCGACCCATCCCTCCCTGCGCATCCTCGGCGCCATCGAGGCGCGGCTGGTGCGGGCCGACCGGATGATCCTGGCCGGGCTGGAGGAGGGGGTCTGGCCCCAGGGCGCGCCGATCGACCCCTTCCTGTCGCGTCCGATGAGGAAGACCCTCGGCCTGCCTCCGCCCGAGCGCCGCGTCGGCCAGACGGCCCAGGACTTCGTCCAGGCGGCCTGCGCGCCCGAGGCCATCCTCGTCCACTCCGAGCGACGAGGCGGCCAGCCCGCCGTGCGGTCGCGCTGGCTGTGGCGGCTGGACATGCTGACACGGGGCGCGGGCGTGGATATCGACCGCCCCTCCCACACCCTCGCCGCCGCCCGCGCCCTTGATGCGCCCGTCGCCGGTCAGGGCGGGCTCGCGAAACGCCCGGCGCCCAGGCCCCCTGTCGATCGCCGCCCGCGCCAGCTGCCCGTCACCGGGGTCGAGCGCTGGGTGCGCGATCCCTATGCGGTCTATGCCCGCTACGTCCTGAACCTGCGCCAGCTCGACCGGCCGGGTCAGTCGGCCGAGGCCCTGGCGCGCGGACAGGCCGTCCACCGCGCCGTCGAGCGGCTGACGCTGAGCTGGCCCGACGTCCTGCCCGACGACTGCGAGGCCGAGATCGCGACCCTGTTGCACGAGGAGCTGACCCATCACGGCTTCGAGGACGCAGCCATGGCGCGCGAGGGTCCTCTGGCGCGTAACTGCGCCCGCTGGCTGGCCGGTTTCGAGATGCGCCGGCGCGCGCGGGGCATCGAGATCCGTGTCGAGGAGGAGGTGCAGATGACCTTCGACGCCCCCGCCGGCCCCTTCACCCTGACGGCCAAGGCCGACCGGATCGAACTGTCCTCGACCGGCGCGGCCATCCTCGACTTCAAGACCGGCGCGGCGCCCTCGGCCAAACAGGTCAAGTCCGGCTTCGCCCCCCAGCTGACCCTGACCGGCGCCATCCTGGCCGAGGCAGGCCTCAAGACCTCCGGCCCCGTCGAGCCGGAGGAGCTGACCTATGTCCGCGTGGTCGGTCGCAAGGTGCCCGGCGAGGCAGCCGTGCGTGCGCAGGGCGCCGAGGCGTCGGACCTGTCCATGGCGGCCCTGGCCGGCCTGAAGGCCCGCGTCGCCCGGTTCGACGACCAGACCACCCCCTACCTCAGCTGGGTCGCGCCCCAGTTCATGGGCAATTTCGGCGGCAATTACGACCACCTCGCCCGCGTCTGGGAATGGGCGGTCGCCGGCGCGGACGGAGACGCCGAATGAGCGCCCCTGACACCTCTGTACGCATCCTGCCCGATGCCGCCCAGATCGCGGCGGCGGACCCGCGCCAGTCGGTCTTCGTCACCGCCAACGCCGGCTCGGGCAAGACCTCGACCCTCGTCGACCGCGTGGCCCGGCTGCTGCTGGAGGAGGTCCAGCCCGGCGAGATCCTGTGCGTCACCTACACCAAGGCCGCCGCCGCCGAGATGCAGGCGCGACTGTTCCAGCGCTTGGGTGACTGGGCCGTCATGGGGGACGAAGAGTTGGAAGACTCCTTGGCCGACCTCGGCGGTCAGGTTCGGGCCACGCTGTCATCCGACGAACTTTCCAAGGCACGCAACCTCTTCGCCAAGGCGCTCGACACGCCGGGCGGGCTGAAGATCCAGACCCTGCACGCCTTCTGCGAAAAGCTGCTGCGTCGCTTCCCGCTGGAGGCCGGGGTCACCCCGGGCTTCACCGTGCTGGAGGATCAGGCGGCCCTGGCCCTGTCCCATGCCGCGCGGGAGGACCTGGCCCGCGCAGCCCTGGCCGACGCGGACGGCCGCATCGGCCGCGCCTACGCCCATTTCGCCGTCGAGCTGGACTGGGCCTCGTTCGAGAGCCTGCTGGCCCGGATCGAGCAGGACCGGGCAAAGCTGATCGCCTACATCGGCCGCGTCGCCAACGGCTCGGCGCCCGGCCCCCACGCCCTCGTCGGCGCTGACCCCGACAGCGACGTGGCGACGATCCAGTCCGACTTCATGCGCTTCCTCGACCGGGGCGAATGGCTCGAGATCGCCGAGGCGATGTCGACCGGCTCGGTTACGGACCAGGGCTGCGCCGAGCGCATGTACGCCGCCGACTGGACCTTCCCCGAGGTGGCTTCGGTCTTCCTGACCAGCGGCGCGCCGCGCAAGTCGATGGCGACCAAATCGGCGCCGCCCCACGCCCGCGACTGGCTGACCGCGATGCAGGACAAGGTGGTCGCGACCCTGGGCCAGGTCCGCAAGGCCCGCGTCGCCGAAGACACCGTCCACGTCCTGACCCTCGCCCAGGCCCACGGCGCCCTCTACGACCGCGCCAAGGAACAGCGCGGCGCCCTCGATTTCGGCGACCTCGTCGCCCGCACCGTCGAACTGCTGACCGTCCGCGCCAATGCCGCCTGGGTCCTCTACAAGCTCGACGGCGGGGTCGAGCATGTCCTGATCGACGAGGCCCAGGACACGGCCCCGGAACAGTGGGACATCATCCGCGCCCTGACCGAGGGCTTCTTCTCGGGCGCCGGATCGCGCCGCTTCGGGGCCGGCAAGGTCGAGCGGACCGTCTTCGCCGTGGGCGACGAGAAACAGTCGATCTACTCCTTCCAGGGCGCCCGGCCCGAGCGGCTGAACCGCGAGGCCCAGTCCTATGAGACGCTCGTTCGCGGCGCCGGCTTCGCCTACACCGGCGTCGAACTGGCCACATCCTTCCGCTCCACGCCGGAGGTGCTCAAGTTCGTCGACGCGGTGTTCGAGGGCCCCGACCGCACCCGCGCCCTCGTCGGCGAACAGGTCGGCGCCATCCCCGCCCACAGGGCCATGCGCGCCGACGATCAGGGCTGTATCGACATCTGGCCCCTCTATGAGGACGAGAAGCCGCCCGAGCGCGACGCCTGGGACGACCCCGTCGATCAGGAGCCGGTCCAGGGCGCTCGCAAGCGAATGGCGGCCGACCTCGCCCGCGAGATCAAACGCCAGGTCGAGACCGGCGTGGCGGTGCAGGACCGCAAGGATCGCGTGCTGCGCCCCTCCGGCTACGGCGACTTCCTGATCCTCGTGCGCCGCCGTGACGCGACCTTCGAGGAGATCATCCGCGCCCTGAAGGCGGCGGGTGTCCCCGTGGCCGGCGCCGACCGGCTGAAGCTGTCGAGCCACATCGCCTTCGACGACCTGATCGCCGTGGCCCGTTTCGCCCTCTACCCCGACGACGACCTCAGCCTCGCCGGGATCTTACGCAGCCCCTTCTGCGACCTGGACGAGGACAGTCTGTTCGACCTCGCCGGCGCCGAGCATCGCAAGGGCCGGCTGTGGCCTGTCCTGCAACGCCGCGCCGGCGAACGGCCGGAGTGGTCCCGCGCCCGCGACCTGCTGGCCTTCGCGATCGACCAGCGCGGCCGCGACCCCTTCGCCTTCTTCGCCGCCCTGCTGAACCGCGTCGACGAGACCGGCCGTTCGGGCCGCGCCCGAATCCTGTCCCGCCTCGGCCGTGAGGCCGAGGAAGCCATCGACGAGACCCTGAACCAGGTGCTGGCTGCCGAACAGCGCGGCGGCCTCGATCTGGAGACCGCCCTGTCGATGCTGGAGGCCGCCGACGTCGAGGTGAAGCGCGAGCTGGAGGGCGCGCGCGGCGAGGTCCGCGTCATGACCGTCCACGGCGCCAAGGGGCTGGAGGCGCCGGTGGTGATCCTGCCTGACACCACGGCCCGGGCGAAGGCCCAGGGGCCCACCCTGATGCCGGTCGAACTGGCCGATGGCGCAGAGGCCTGGCTGATGTGTCCCGGGTCGGAGAAGGAGGACTGCGAGGCCTCGGCCGCCGCCCGGGCCGTCCGCCAGCAAAGGGTCGACGACGAGACCCTGCGCCTCCTCTACGTCGCCCTGACCCGCGCGCGGGATCGCATCGTGATCCTTGGGCGCGGCTCGGGCCGGTCGAAACAGGGCTATGAGGACGGCAGCTGGTGGGCCGTCCTGACCGAGAGCTTCGAACGCCTCGGCGGCCATGTCCGCGACATCGGCGACGGCCGCCGCCGCTACGGCGTCGATCCGGTTGTGCTCGGCGCCGGCGAGGCCTCGGCCCGATCCGCCGCCGAGGTTCCCGCCTGGGCCCGGACGATGCCGCCCGTCGATCCGTCCGCCCGCTACGTCTCTCCATCGCAGATGGAGGGCGCCAAGCGGATCGCCGCCCCGTCGCCGCTCGCCGTCTCATCGACCGGGGCGGGGGCCGCATTGGGCCGCTTCCGGCGCGGCGACCTGATCCACCTGTTGCTCGAACGCCTGCCGGAGATCGCCGCCGCCGACCGACCCGACGCCGCCGCCCGCCTGCTGGCGAAGGAGCGCGACCTGTCGGAGGCGCAAGCGTCGGAGATGATCGCCGCCGCCTTCTGCGTGCTCGACGACGCCCGCTTCGCCGCCGTCTTCGGCCCCGGCTCCCGCGCCGAAATCGCCCTGACGGGCGGCGCCGAAACGCTGCGTCCCGGCGTTGTCATCAACGGCCGCATCGACCGGCTGGTGGTCACGCCCGATCGCGTCCTCGTCGTCGACTACAAGACCAACCGCCCCGCCCCCGACCGCATTGAGGACGCCGACCCCGCCTACGTCGCCCAGATGGCCACCTATGTCGCGGTGCTGGCGCGGCTGTATCCGGACCGACCAGTCGAGGCGGCGCTGGTCTGGACCGATGGGCCGAAGCTGATGCCGGTGCCGCAGGGGCTGATGGACGAGGCGTTGGCGGGGCTGCGATGAGGCGCTGGCAGCGGCCTAGGCGAGGCTGGCAACCCGACGTCGGCATCGCTAGCCTGCGCTCACGCTTTTGGGCCGGTATTCGACATGGCTAGGAAAATTTCGCCCGAAATCGGCGAAGGCGCGGTGCTCGAAATACCTTTGGGCGACGGCCGGTGGGCGCTGTCGCAGGTCTATCGGCCCGGCATCAGCTTCTTCTTGTTGGTCTTCCATCGGACGAGCGAAGGGCTTTTGCGGCCTCAAGACCTCACCGGGCACCCGATACTCGGATCATGGACCAATGACGCTGAGGTGTATCGCGGGAACTGGCGGCTGCTGAGCCACTGCCCCGTGGCTCCCGGCATCTTTGTGGAACCGGAATACACGGTCTTGAGTGAGGGTCGGCAGTTGGTGGAATCATTCGATGGAAAGAGGTGGCGCGCGAAAGCCGCGCAAGGGGACGAGGCCTTGAAGAACAGACACAGCCAATCGCCCCTCCTGGTACAGGCTGCCACGAGGGCGCGCTTTGGCCTCGGAGACTGGATGCCCATTTACGACAACATGCTCATCGATTCCGGAGCTTGATTACCAATCGGACCGGATCTCCGGTTGATCGAAGCCGTCCGGCGGCGAGCCGTTGATTTCCCCCAGAATCGCCCCACATCTCGAACCAACAGAACACCGGGCGCGCCGACGCCGCCCTTGAGGAGATACCCCCATGGCCACGGTCAAGGTCACCGACGAAAGCTTCGACGCCGACGTCCTGAAATCGTCCACCCCCGTGCTGGTGGACTTCTGGGCGGAGTGGTGCGGCCCCTGCAAGCAGATCGGCCCGGCCCTGGAGCAGATTTCGGACGAACTGGGCGGACAGGTCACCATCGCCAAGATCAACATCGACGACAGCCCCATGACCCCGTCCAAACTGGGCGTGAAGGGCATCCCGACCCTGATGCTGTTCAAGGACGGCCAGATGGCCTCGCTCAAGGTCGGCGCCATGCCCAAGGGCAAGATCCTGGAATGGCTCGCCGAGACGGGCATCGCCGCCAAGGCGTGACGTGAGAGGGCAGGGGCGCTAGATCGCGCCCCATGCCCTTTACCGCGACCGTCCTGACCATGTTCCCCGAGGCCTTTCCCGGGCCGCTCGGCGTGTCGCTGATCGGCACGGCCTGGCGCGAGAAGGGGCTGTGGGACCTGCAAACGCTGGACATTCGCGACTTTTCCGAAGATAAGCGCGGCTTCCTGGACGACACCCCCGCGGGTGGCGGACCCGGACAGGTACTCAAAGCGGACGTGGTGGCCCGGGCTCTCGACAGCCTGACAGGGTCGCCCCGGCCGCTTTTGTACATGAGCGCACGCGGTCGACCCCTGACGCAGGCGCGAGTGAAGGACTGGGCAAAGGCGGACGGCATTGTCGTTCTCTGCGGCCGGTTCGAGGGGGTGGACCAGCGGGTGCTCGATGCACGCGGGTTCGAGGAGGTCTCCGTCGGAGACGCAGTCCTGGCCGGTGGCGAGGCGGCGGCGATGGTGGTGATCGAGGCGTGCGTGCGACTAATCCCCGGCGTTCTGGGCCAGGCCGAAAGCCTGTCCTCCGAAAGCTTCGAGGACGGTCTTCTGGAGCATCCGCAGTACACGCGACCGCGGACGTTCGAGGGGATCGACATCCCGGAGATCCTGTTGTCCGGCGACCATCGCAAGATGGCGGCCTGGCGTCAGGAACAACGGGAAAAGACCACGCAGGAACGCAGACCGGATCTCTGGGACGCGCATCTTGCGAATAGACCCGCGGAACCCTCCGCCAAATCAAAGCTAAAGGGCGCAAAAGCCCGAGGAGAATAGACACATGGCCAACATCCTTCAGACGCTCGAAGCGGAAGAAAAAGCTCGCTTGATCGCCGTGCGCGCGATCCCGAACTTCCAGCCCGGCGACACGCTTCGCGTCAACGTCAAGATCAAGGAAGGCGAGCGCGAGCGCGTTCAGGCCTTCGAAGGCGTCTGCATCGCCCGCGCCGGCGGCGGCGTGAACGAGAACTTCACCGTCCGGAAAATCTCCTTCGGCGAGGGCGTCGAGCGCGTCTTCCCGATCCTGTCGCCCAACATCGAGTCGATCGAAGTGAAGCGTCGCGGCGTCGTCCGGCGCGCCAAGCTGTATTACCTGCGCGACCGTCGCGGTAAGTCGGCCCGTATCGCCGAACGCCAGACCGTCCGCCCCGCCAAGGGCGCCGTGGTCCCGGTCACCGGCTCGGCCGACAAGGGCGACGAGGCGTAAGCCTTTCACGCAATGCGATTTTGAAGAGGGCCCCGGCGGAAACGCCGGGGCCTTTTTCTTTGCCCTTCTCCCCTTGTGGGAGAAGGTGCCCCGGAGGGGCGGATGAGGGGTCACGCTGACCTCTCCGGTCACCTCTCCGTTGTTGCTCACGCTGACCGGCCGGTGAAGCCCCTCACCCGGCCGCGCCAGGACGACGGCTGCGCCGTCGTGCGCGATCTCCCTCTCCCGCAAGGGGAGAGGGATCAACCGGCGCTGAACCGGAACTCGGTCCGCGACCGGAAGGTCTCGCCGGGCCGCAGCACGGTCGACGGAAACCCCGGCCGGTTAGGGCTGTTCTGATAGTGTTGGGTCTCCAGCGCCACGCCGCAGTGCGGGCGATAGGCGGCCCCGCCGCGCCCGACCAGCTCGACCGTATTGGCCGTATAGACATGCAGGGCCGGCTCGGTGGTCCAGACCTCCAGCGCCCGCCCGCTGAAGGCGTCCGACAGCCGCCCGACGCGGCGCAGGCCTTCGCCGCGGACAGAAAAACTGTGGTCGTAGCCGCCGCCGATGCGCAGCTGTTCGTTGACCTCGAACAGATCCCGGCCGATCGGTTTGGCGGTCCGGAAATCGAACGGCGTGCCCGCCACCGGGGCCAGGTCTCCGGTGACGATCTTGTCCGGCCCATAGGCGGCGAAGGCATCGGCCTCGATCTGCAGGTCGTGATCCAAGATCAGCCGCTCCGGATCGCCCGACAGGTTGAAGTAGGAGTGATTGGTCGGGTTCAGCACCGTCGCCCGGTCGGTCAGGGCCAGGTAGGAGAGGATCAGCCGGTCTTCGTGCGTCAGCCTGTAGGTGACGGAGATCGTCAGCCGCCCGGGGAAGCCCTGATCGCCGTCGGTGCTGACCAGGGTCAGGACCACGCCCGGCCCCTCGTCGCTCAGGTCGGGACGGCCCATCCAGTTGCGTTTGGCGAAGCCGACCGGGCCGCCGTGGCTGGAGTGCGGACCCGTGCCGACGTCGAGCTGGACCTCGCGCCCGTCCAGTTCGAACCGGCCGTTGGCGATCCGACCGGCGTAGCGGCCCACGGTCGAACCGAAGTTGCGCGACCGCTCGACGTAGTCGGCCAGGGTGTCGAGCCCCAACACCACCTCCGCCATCCGTCCGTCGCGATCGGGCACGGTCAGCGACTGCAGGATGCCGCCCCAGGTCATGACCCGCGCCTGCGAGCCCCGCTCGTTGGTCAGGGTGAAGAGGGTCACCGTCTGGCCGTCGGGCAGCGTTCCCCAGTCCTTCTGGTCCACCGGCGGCCGATCCATGAAGGGGATCGACGGCATCGATATCCGGGGCAGGGAACCGCAGCCGGCCAGCGGGCTCGCCGCCAGACCGGTCAGCAGGGCGCGGCGATCCAGACGCATCAGGCGGCCGGTGCGGCCAGCGCCTCGATCAGGTCGCCGATGTTGCGGATGAAGGTCTCGGTCGAGATACACTCCACCGGGAAGTCGGTGTTGTAGGGCGAGGTGTCCCACAGGTCGCCGACGCGGGTGGTCTGATACTCGCCGCCGGTGACGGCCTGGGGAGACGGACCCCTGTAGGGGTTCGACGTGGTGGTCATCGGCGTCGGCCAGTAGCCGCGCGTATTGAGACTCGCCGCCAGTTCCGCCGCGCGCCCCGCCGCCACCGGACGCGGACGCCGCCCGTCGGTCGACATGTCCCAGACGCTGACATCGCGCAGGGTGAAATACTTCGGCAGCTTCAGCGTCCCCGCTCGCGCCTTCAGCGGCGAGGCGGCGATCAGGGCCGCCGGGTCCATCGCGGCGGCCGCTTCCAGCTCGGCGCGCAGGGCGGCCGTATCCAGGTTGCGGAACGAGCCGTAGTGGATGACCAGATTGTTCGGGTTCTCGTCGGCGTAATAGCGGCCGTTCCTGATGTTCGACCCGCGGCGGTGGATATAGACCGGGGTGTTCGAGCCCTCGAGGATGAAGGTCGGATGCGTCCGGCCCGGCGCGATCAGGTTCTGCGGCGTCTTCACCTGATCCAGCCAGTCCAGCGCCTCGGGCAGGCGCTCCAGGTATTTCCGGTCGCCCGTCAGCCTGTAGAATCCGATCATCGACCGGATGTTGGTCGCCGTCGTGTGGGTGGCGAAGGCGCGCGGCTCGATGGTGCGGGCCGGCGCCGGCTTCAGGGTGTCGGGATAGTGCTGCAGACCCCAGGCCGGCTGGGGCAGGGGCTGCTGGGTGGCGATGAAGATGTCCATGCCGCGCTGGATCGCGTCGACCAGCCGCCGGTCGTTCGAACCGAGCGCCTGGTGGCAGTAGAGCAGGAACTCGATGTTCTCGCCGGCCACGTCGTCGTTGAAGGTGATGTAGGGGGTGTAGTCCGGGTTGCCGTGCAGACCGCCCGCGCCTTCGACGAACGGGAAGCGTTGAGGCCAGCCGCCGTTCGGATACTGGGCGTCGAGGACGAACTGGATCGCCCTGTCGAGCGGCGCCCGGTATTTGCGTTCGCGCTTCTCCAGATAGACCCGCAGCAGCAACTGCGACGCCTCGGCCGTGCCGGCGTCGTCGAAGGTGGCGTTGCCGTAGTAGTGCTGGAATTCCTCCAGCCGCCAGGCGTTGCCGCCGATGGTCTCGTACCAGTGTTTGAGGCTGTCCTCGCCGGCCGTGTCGATGACGTAGTTCCAGCCGCCGCGCGGATGCTGGCCGGCGATCAGGGCGTCGGCGGCGGCCTTGGCGGCGTTGTAGAACTGTTCGTCGCCGGTCGCGTGATAGGCGTCGAGATAGGCATGGCCCACGGTCGCCGTGCCCGGAGGCTGGACCCAGATCATGGTCGGCGAAGCTTCCAGCTCGCCCCAGCGGCGCGAGAAATCGGGCAGGACGTTCCAGACATAGCCGCCGCCGACGGCGACCTCATTGGCCATGAAGGCCGCGGCCCGCTTCATCGTGGCCAGGATGGCGGCGCGGTCGGGCGCGGCCTGGGCGAAGGCGGGCGCACTCCCGCCGACTGCCATCAGGGCGGCGCCCGAGGCGAGGACGGCGCGGCGCGACAGGGTCGGCGACATGGGGAACTCCGGGTCGTTTCCTAAGGACAGACGCGCCGGGTCTTGCGCCCGGTCGCCGGGATCATAACCATGATTGACACCGGTTTCCTAGCGCTGGATCAGCGCCGGATGTCGAAGCCTTCGGCGGCCATGGCGGCCCGGACCTGGGCCTCGTCAAACAGGTTGAAGTCTCCCGGAACCGAGTGCTTCAGACCCGCGGCCGCGAGGCCGAAGGCCAGCGCCTCGTCGTTCGACCAGCCCCTGTAGATGCCGAAGAGCACGCCGGAGGCGAAGGCGTCGCCGCCGCCGACCCGGTCCACGACCCCCGTCAGGGACATCGGCGCCGCGTGGTGCTCGCCGTCTCGGGTGATCATCACGGCTGACAGGGTCTGGTCCTGAACGCTGTCGTTGATGCGCAGGGTGCAGCAGATACGCTCCAGCGCGGGCCAGGTCTCGAAGGCGGCCCTGGCGGCGGCGCGACGACGCTCGGCCGGATCGGCGTTGTCGAAGCTGCGACCCAGCACCAGGGCGAAGTCACGGTCGTCGGCGAAGGCCAGGCTGGACCCGGCCAGCATCTGGCCGAGGACGCGCGGCGGATCGCCGGCCCATTCGGCCCACAGCTTGCCGCGGAAATTGCCGTCGAAGCTGACCTTGACCCCCGCCCTGTTCGCGGCGGCGACAGCGGCGAGGGCGGCGGCGGAGCCGGTCGGACCGGTCGCCGGCGTGACGCCCGACAGGTGCAGCCACTCCACCCCGTCCAGCAGCGTCGCCCAATCCAGTGCCCCGTCGACATGCTGGACGAAGGCCGAGGCGGCGCGGTCGTAGAGGACTTCCGACGGACGACGCACGGCGCCCGGCGTCAGGAAATACAGACCCATCCGGCCCGGTTTGAAGACGATGCCGCGCGTGTCGACGCCGTGCTTGCGCACCTCGTCGCGGGCCGCTTGACCCAGCGCATTGTCGGGAAGAACGGTCGCCATCGCAGCGGGCGCGCCGTAGCGGGCCAGGGACACGGCGACATTGGCCTCCGCGCCGCCGGGACGCACGGTCAGGCCCGGCGACTGCATCAACAGTTCGCCATCGTTGGGCGTGAGACGCAGCAGCATCTCGCCGAAGCACAGGATGGTCATGTCAGCGAGCCTAGCCGGGACTTATCGAGCGAGCCAGCCGCCGTCGACCGGGAGCGTGATGCCCTGGACGTAGTCCGACGCCGACGACGACAGGAAGACCGCCGCCCCGCCGATGTCCGAGGGCTGACCCCAGCGTCCCGAAGGAATGCGGCCGAGAATTTCCTTGGAGCGCACCGGATCGTCCTGCAGCGCCTGGGTGTTGTCGGTGGCGAAGTATCCGGGGGCGATGGCATTGGCGTTGATGCCGTGTTTCGCCCACTCGTTGGCCATCAGCTTGGTCAGGCCGGCGACGCCGGACTTGGATGCCGTATAGGACGGCACCCGGATCCCGCCCTGGTAGGACAGCATCGAGGCGGTGTTGATGATCTTGCCCTTGCGCCCCCCCGCGATCATGTCGCGCACCACGGCCTGTGACAGGAAGAAGACCGACTTCAGATTGACGTTCAGGACCGCGTCCCAGTCTTCCTCGGTGAAGTCGACGGCGTCGGCGCGGCGGATGATGCCGGCGTTGTTGACCAGAATGTCGATGGGGCCGAGACCGTCCGTCGCTTCCTTCACGATGCGCTCGATCGGCTCCATCGAGCCGAGGTCGGCCTGGATCGAGAGGGCCTTCACCCCCCTGGCCAGGCACTGGCCGACCGTGTCGTCCGAGGCCCGGCGCGCGACCGAGGCGATCGACGCGCCCGCGTCCGCGAGCGCCAAGGCTATGCCCTGGCCGATGCCGGTGTTGCCGCCGGTGACGACGGCGACCTTGCCCTGCAGGCTGAATGGATTGGCCATGAGATCCCTACTTCAATTGGCTGACGTCGAGGACGTCCATGTCGGTGTAGTCGATGTTCTCGCCGCCCATCGCCCAGATGAAGGCGTAGTTCGACGTGCCGGCGCCCATGTGGATCGACCATGGCGGGCTGACCACGGCTTCGCTGTCAGCCATGATGATCTGGCGCACCTTGTCCGGCTCTCCCATGAAATGGAACAGCCGGTTGGCCTCGCCGAGGTCGAAATAGAAATAGGCTTCGGAGCGGCGGTCGTGGGTGTGCGGCGGCATGGTATTCCAGACGCTGCCGGGCTTCAGCACCGTCAGGCCCAGAGCCAGCTGGCAGGACTTCACGGTCCCGGCCACGATGTACTGGTAGATGGTCCGCTCATTCGACGTCTCCAGCGCGCCGCGCTCCATCGACACGGCCTGATCCTGAGGGATCAGCGTCAGCGGGTAGGCCGCATGGGCCGGGGTGGAGACCAGATAGAAGCGCGTCGCGCCTGCGAAGCTGACCTCTGCCGAACCCATCGGAATGTAGAGGCCGTCCCTGGGTCGCAAAGTGAAGCTCTGGCCGTCGACGGTGATCACGCCGTCGGACTGCCCGACATTGATGACGCCCATCTCGCGCCGTTCCAGATAGGGCTGGCCCGCCGCCGACGCCGGCTCGGCCTGTCTGGGCAGGCTGACGGGGCCCGTGCCCGGCTCCACCCCGCCGATCACCATCCGCTCATAGTGGGTGTAGTTCAGCCGAACCTCGTCGGGGGCGAACAGGTCGGTGATCAGGTAGCGGTCGCGCAGATCGTCATTCGAGGCGCCGGCCATCGAATCCGGATGGGTGGCGTGGTAAGTCTTGCGATACATGCGGCGATCCTCCCACCGGCGTTTGCGGTGCTTGGTAACCGGTGTCAAAACCAGATGCAAATGATCGAGCGAAGGCGTAAAGGCCTCGCCAACCCACAGTCTTGCCGAGAGGACACCCCATGAAAATCGCCCTGATCACCGAGAACAGCCAGGCCGCCAAGAACGCCATCATCCACGACGCCCTGACCGCTGTGGCCGTGCCCATGGGCCACGAGGTCTTCAACTACGGCATGTACACGGCCGAGGATAAGGCCTCGCTCACCTACGTCATGAACGGCCTCCTGACCGGCATCCTGCTCAACTCCGGCGCCGCCGACTTCGTCGTCACCGGCTGCGGCACGGGTATGGGCTCGATGCTGGCCTGCAACGCCATGCCGGGCGTCTTCTGCGGTCTGGTGATCGATCCCACCGACGCCTTCCTGTTCGGCCAGATCAACGACGGCAACGCCATTTCCATGCCCTACGCCAAGGGCTTCGGCTGGGCCGCCGAGCTGAATCTGCAGGACGTCTATCGCAAGCTGTTCGAAGGCGAGCGCGGCCTGGGCTATCCCAAGGAGCGCGCCGAGATCATGGCGAAGAACCGCGGCATCCTGAAGTCGCTGAAGGCCGTGACCTGCCACGACATGCTGACGGTGCTGAAGACCGTCGACCAGGACCTGCTGAAGGCCGCTGTCGCCGGCGAGAAGTTCCAGGAGTACTTCTTCGCCAACGCCACCGACGAAGGCATCCGCGACTACCTCAAGGGCCTCGTCGGCGCGAAGGTGCTCGAGACGGCCTGAGTTCGGAAGGCGGCGCGCCCCGCGCGCCGCCGCCATCTCTTTTCGCTATAGCGCCCGCGCCGAATCCCTGATCACCAGCGACGGCCTGACCTCCGGCTGGTTCAGCTTCGCCGGATCCAGCCCGCGCATCGGCGCCAGCAACTTCTCGGCCGCCATCCGCCCCATGTCGCGGATCGGCAGGCGAACTGACGTCAGGTTGGGCCAGACCCGCGACGCCATCGGAAGGTCGTCGTAACCCACCACCGACAGGTCCCTCGGAATCTCCAGACCCATGTCGCGGGCGACCTTGAAGACGCCCAGGGCCATCTCGTCGTTGCCGGTGAAGATGGCGGTCGGCGGCGGGTCGAGGGTCAATAGCGTTCTGGCGGCCTCCACCCCCGATTCGAAGGTATAGGCGCCGACGGCGACATAGCGGTCGTCCAGCGTCAGCCCCTTTTCGGCCAGGGCCTCGCGGAAGCCGCCGCCGCGCACGGCGCTGGAGCGGAACAGTTCCGGCCCCGAGATGAAGCCGATTCGGCTGTGGCCCAGGTCGGCCAGATGTCGCCCCGCCTCCGCCGCGCCGAGATGGTCATTCGTGACCAGCATGGAGCCCGGCTCGTCCAGAGACACCGAGGCGATGCGGACATAGGGGCAGTCGAGGTCGCGCAGCACCTGGATGACGCGCTCGTCTTCCGACATAGACGGCGGCAGGATCACGCCGAACAGCTTCTGACGCTCCACGAAGGTGCGGATGTCGTTCACCACGGTCTCGGATGTGCGGACACAGGGGTGCACGACCAGTTCCAGACCGGAGCCGCGCAGGGCGTCCAGCACGCCCTGCTGCATGTTCACCACGTAGTTGGGGCTCGGGTTGTCGTAGATCAGCCCGACCAGGAAAGATCGCCGGAAGGCCAGGCCGCGGGCCTGCAGATCCGGGGTGAAACCCAGTTCGTCGATCACGGCATTGACCCGGACGCGGGTCTCCTCGCGCACGAAGGGCGACTGGTTGATGACGCGCGAAACCGTCTTCTTCGAGACCGCAGCGATGCGCGCCACGTCGTTGATCGTAGGCCGTTTACCCGGCTTCATCCCCGCGCGTCCGGATGTCTTGTCGTCGTCGGTCAAGCTCGACCTCATGCTGTGAGCCGTCCAGCCTTACAACCGCTCCGACCGGGACGCCATGCCCACGCTTTCCGCCGACGCCGATGTCAGCAACCCCGTTGACACCGGTTACCTTCCCCTTCAATCATCCCCTACCGACGAGAAGATCGGCATCCGGCAAATGACATCGGGACGGCGCGTGACGGGCATTCATCATCATTCGGCGGTGGCGGCGTGAGCGCGGCGAGCGCCCAGGGCCTGAGCGACAGCGTGTCGGACATCGCTGCACGCTTCGTGGACGCGCGCCTGACCAGGACGGCCCTGCCGGACTATCCGGGCCAGCGCCCGCTCGACATGGCCACGGCCTATGCGACGCAGGAAGCCGCCATCGGCCTGTTCCCGGACGAGATCGTTGGCTGGAAGGTCGGCATGGTGCCTCCGGCCCAGCAGCCCACTCTCAAGATTCACCGCCTGTCCGGCCCGATCTTCCGCCGCAACGTCTGGACCGCTGCGTCAGAGCCGACGCCGCTGCCGGCCATTCCCGGCGGTTTCGCCGCGGTTGAGGCCGAGTTCGTCGCCCGCATCGGCAAGGTCGATCCGGCCAAGCTGGACTGGACGCTGGAAGAAGCGACCGCCGCCATTGTCGCCATGCATATCGGCGTCGAACTGGCCGCCAGCGCCCTGCCGACCATCAATGACCTGGGCTCGGCCGTGGTCGCCTCCGACTTCGGCAACAACGGAGGTCTGGTGCTGGGCGCCGAGATCGAGGACTGGGCCGCACGCCTGGACGGGATCGAGGTCCAGACGATCATCGATGGACAGGTCATCGGCACGGCCACGGCGGCCGCGATCCCCATGGGCATCCTGGAATCGGTTCGTTTCCTGATCGAACATCTGGCCCGTCGCGGACGGCCGGTGAGCGAAGGAACGCTGATATCCACGGGCGCCGTCACCGGTGTTCACAGCGTCGAGATCGGCGCCCGGTCCGTCTGCGCCTTCTCGGGCGTCGGCGAAATTCAGTGCACGGTCGTCGCGGCCGAGGCGTAATTCAACCATCCCGGAACCCGGCGCGCCGCTCGCGGTGACAAGAAGGGTCAGGGCACGGAAACAGCAAGGACGGGTCCATGACAGACGCCACTTCGGCCAAGGTCGAACCAATCCAGATCCAGCCGCCGTCAGGCAAATACCGTTGGGTGGTGGTCTGGCTGCTGTTTGCAGCCATGGTCATCAACTACGTCGACCGTCAGGCGCTGGGCGTCCTCAAGCCGACGCTGATGGACGAGTTCGGCTGGACCGAAACCAACTATGCCGACATCGTCTTCTGGTTCCAGGCGGCCTATGCCGTCTCCTACCTGCTGTGGGGACGGCTGGTGGACAAGATCGGGGCCCGCTGGGGCTTTGGCATCGCCTTCATCATCTGGCAGATCGCCTTCCTCGCCCACGCCGGCATCCGCAGCCTGAACACCGCCATCTTCGCCCGTGTGGCGCTGGGCATCGGTGAGGGCGGCGGCTTCCCGGCGGGCATCAAGGCCGTGACGGAGTGGTTCCCCAAGAAGGAACGCGCCTTCGCTGTCGGCCTGTTCAACGCCGGCACCAACATCGGCGCCATCATCACCCCGCTGATCATACCGTTGATCGCCTCGGTCTGGCTGGGCACGGCCGAAGAGCCGAATTGGCGGATGGCCCTGATCATCGTGGGCGCGCTCGGGTTCCTGTGGGTCCCCGTCTGGTTCATGATCTACAAGCGCCCGGGCGAGCACAAGAAGGTCACCCCGGCCGAGCTGAACTGGATCTCCCAGGACGCGCCCGATCCGGCCCACAAGATCGGCTGGCTGAAGTTGCTGACAGTCAAGGAAACCTGGGCCTACGCCCTGGGCAAGTTCCTGATCGACCCGATCTGGTGGTTCTTCCTGTTCTGGCTGCCCGGCTTCCTCGGCAAACAGTACGACCTCAATCTCCTGACCTTCGGCCCGCCGCTGATCGCCATCTATCTGCTCTCGGACGTCGGTTCGATCGGCGGGGGCTGGCTGTCGGGACAGTTCCTGAAGCGCGGCATGAGCCTGGGAGCAGCACGCAAGCTGACCATGCTGATCTGCGCCCTGGCGGTCACGCCGGTCGCGTTCGCGGGCAATATCGACAACATGTGGCTGGCCGTTCTGGTCATCGGCATCGCCACGGCGGCGCACCAGGGCTTTTCGGCCAACCTCTACGCCATGCCGGGCGACGTCTTCCCGCGTTCCGCCGTGGGCTCGGTGGTCGGCATCGGCGGCATGATCGGCGGGTTCGGCGGCATGGCCATGGCCAAATACGCCGGGTACGTACTGGACAAGATCGGCAGCTACACCCCGATCTTCGTGGTGGCGGCCTCGGCCTATCTGATCGCCTTGCTGGTCATCCACCTCCTGTCGCCGCGCTACGAGGCGGCCAAGGTCTGAAGCCAGGCGGACTGGACGGATCGGGGCGGGAGTCGCAATAGAGCGGCTCTCGCCTTTTTTCGGAGTCCGCATGTCCAACGCCTTCCCGATCCCGTCGCCCGCCGACTGGCGCGCCGAGGCCGAGAAGGCTCTGAAGGGCAGGCCGGTTGAGGGCCTCGTCCATCTCGACTCCGACCACCTGACCACCCGTCCCCTGTATGGTCGGGCCAATGCGATAGAGGCGGTCTTCGCCCCCCGCACCTCCGACGCCGACGGCCGCCCCTGGGACCTGCGCACCCAGGTCGAGGGCGATGAGCCGGAGGCCGCCAACGCCGCCGTCCTCGCCGACCTCGAAGGCGGCGCCGCGTCTGTCATCCTGTCGGGAACGGTCCTGGCCGATTCAGAGCCGCTCGGCCGCGCCCTCAGCGACGTTGCGCTGGAACTGGCCCCGGTCGGCCTCGACGCCGGCCTCGCCGGGCCGGACGCCGCTAACGCCCTCGCCGTCGTCGCCAAGGGCTCCCCCCGCGCGAAGCTGATGTTCCACATGGACCCGCTGACCGCCTTCGCGGCCACGGGCGGATCGCCTCGCACCATCGAGGAGCACATCAGCCTCGCCGCCAACACCGCCGCCCGCCACGCCGGCGCCTATCCGGAAGCCAGCTTCTTCCTCGCCACCGGCCGCGCCGCGCACGAGGCTGGTGGCTCCGCAGGTCAGGAACTCGGTTTCGCCGCCGCCGCAGCAGCAGCCTATCTCAAGGCCGCCGTCGAGGCCGGCCTCCCCATCGACCGGGCGCTCTCCGGTACGGTCCTCGGCGTCAGCGTCGACGCCGAATACTTCGACAGCCTCGCGAAGGTCCGCGCGCTGCGCCTCATCTGGCGCTCGATCTGCAAGCCGTTCGGACACGAGACGCCCGCCCGGATCGAGGCCCGCTCATCCCGCCGCATGCTCGCCGCCAAGGACCCCTGGCCCAACCTGCTGCGCCTCACCGCCGCCGGGTTCGCCGGCGCGGTCGGCGGCGCCGACGCCGTGGTGCTGGACGGCTTCAGCCGCGCCGTGGGCCGTCCCGACGCCTTCGCCCGGCGTCAGGCCCGCAACACCCAGTTGATCCTGATGGAGGAGGCGCACATCGGCCGTGTCGCCGATCCGGCCGCCGGCTCCTGGTTCCTCGACCACCGCACCCGCGACCTCGCCGAGGCCGGCTGGGCCGAGTTCCAGCGCATCGAACGCGAGGGCGGCATCGTCGCCTCCCTGCGCGGCGGCGCCCTGCAGCAAAGGATCGCCGCCTCCCGCACGGCCGGCAAGGCCGCCCTGTCCGAAGGCGGCGGCCAGATGGTCGGGGTCACCAAATTCGTCGATGCGGACGTCCGCCCCGTCTCGGTCGAGACCTCTGTCGCCGAGCCATCCGGGTCCGGCGGCGACCGCTGTCCGCCTTTGCCGCCCCTCCGCTGGGCCGAAGCCTTCGAGGGAGCAGCGGCATGACCAACCCCGATTTCACCAGGGCCGCACTCGACCTGTCGCCTCTCGACGGCGCCCTCGACCGCGCCCCCGTCCGCACGCCTGAAGGCATCGACATCGGCCCCGTGTATGGCCCCGACGCCATCGCGGATCTCGGCTTCACGGACGGCCTGCCCGGCTTCGCGCCCTTCGTGCGCGGCCCCTATCCGACCATGTACGCGTCCAACCCCTGGACCGTCCGCCAGTACGCCGGCTTCTCCACCGCCGAGGCCTCCAACGCCTTCTATCGCCGCAACCTCGCGGCCGGTCAGAAGGGGCTGTCGATCGCCTTCGACCTGGCCACCCACCGGGGCTACGATTCCGACCATCCGCGCGTGGCCGGCGACGTCGGCATGGCCGGGGTGGCGATCGATTCCATCCTCGACATGAGGACCCTGTTCGACGGAATCCCGCTGGACCAGATGTCGGTGTCGATGACCATGAACGGCGCGGTGCTGCCGATCCTGGCCCTCTATGTCGTGGCGGCGGAAGAGCAGGGCGTCGAGCACAAGGCCCTGACCGGGACCATCCAGAACGACATCCTCAAGGAGTTCATGGTCCGGAACACCTACATCTATCCGCCCGGCCCCTCGATGCGGATCATCGCCGACATCTTCGCCTGGACGGCGCAGGAGACGCCGAAGTTCAACTCCATCTCCATCAGCGGTTACCACATGCAGGAGGCCGGAGCCTCGGCCGATCTGGAGCTGGCCTACACCCTGTCCGACGGGCTGGAATACATCCGGGCCGGGGTCGCCGCGGGCATGGACGTGGACCGGTTCGCGCCGCGCCTGAGCTTCTTCTGGGCCATCGGCATGGACTATTTCATGGAGGTGGCCAAGCTGCGCGCCGGTCGTCTGCTGTGGGCCGAGGCGGTCCAGGCGGAGTTCGCGCCGAAGGATCCGCGCAGCCTGTCGCTGCGTGCCCACTGCCAGACCTCGGGCTGGTCGCTCGCGGCCCAGGACGTGTTCAACAATGTGCCCCGCACCATGGTCGAGGCCATGGCGGCCGCGGGCGGCCAGACCCAGTCGCTGCACACCAATTCACTCGACGAAGCCTTGGCCCTGCCGACCGACTTCTCGGCCCGGATCGCGCGCAACACCCAGCTGCTGCTGCAGCTCGAGACCGGCCTGACGAAGGTCATCGACCCGTGGGGCGGCAGCTTCTTCGTCGAGCGCCTGACCCACGAACTGGCCGAGCGGGCCCGCGCCCACATGGCCGAGGTCCGCGAACTGGGCGGCATGGCGAAGGCCATCGAGGCCGGCCTGCCCAAGCTGCGCATCGAGGAAGCCGCCGCCAGGACCCAGGCCCGCATCGACACGGGCCAGCAGACCGTCGTCGGCGTGAACCGCTATCTGAATGACACGCCCGACGACATTCCGGTGCTCAAGGTCGACAACGCGGCCGTCCTCGCCGCCCAGATCGAGAAGTTGAAACGCCTCCGCGCCGAGCGCGACGAGACGAAATGCCAGGCTGCGCTCACCGCCCTGACCGAGGGCGCCAGGGGCTCTGAGAACCTGCTCGAACTCTGCGTCCGCGCGGGCCGCGCCCATGCGACGGTCGGCGAGATGTCCGACGCCCTGGAGGCCGCCTTCGGGCGTCATGTCGCCACGGTGAAGACCGTCTCGGGGGTCTACGGCAGGGAGGCCGGCGCCAATCCGAAGATCTCACGCGCCCGCGACATGGTCGCCGCCTTCGTCGAGAATGACGGCGGCCCGCCGCGCATCCTGATCGCGAAACTGGGTCAGGACGGGCACGACCGGGGCCAGAAAGTCGTCGCCACCGCCTATGGCGACCTCGGCCTCGACGCCGTCGCCGGTCCCCTGTTCCAGACGCCGGAAGAGGCCGCGCGCGACGCCGTCGCCAACAACGTCCACGTCGTCGGCGCGTCCTCGCTGGCGGCCGGACACCTGACGCTGGTCCCCGCGCTCAAGGCCGAGCTGGAGAAGCTGGGCCGTCCGGACATCATGATCACTGTCGGCGGCGTCATCCCGCCCGGCGACGTCCAGACCCTGATCGACATGGGGGCGGCGGCCGTCTATCCGCCCGGCTCGGTCATCGCCGATACGGCCATCGACCTGATCGAGAAGCTCAACCAGCGGCTCGGCTACGCCCAGAAGGCCTAGAGCATGATCGTTTCTGGTGGAGCCGCTTTGCAGGGCCGACATGAAGCGTGAATCAGGCTCTCGCTTAAATCGGGAGCCGATCAGGCTCTAGGGTCGCTGGCGCGCTGGCAGGGCTTCGACTTCGGCCTGGGTCAGCGAGCGTTCGACGCGGGCCAGGCATTGATCGGGGCCGAAGCTGGCGTTCGGCACGACGATCCGCGCGCTGTCGCCGACGCACAGCTGACTGCCTATGCCGATCGCCGGGGTGATCGACAGGCTGTTGGCCGTCGCCACGTCGGGGCACCCGCCCGATCGGAGTGCAAAGACCCCGCCGCCGAGGACCTTCACGTAAACCTGCTCGGTCTCGCCGCGCGTGAAATTGATGATCCGGTCCGGCTGGAAGCACTGGCGCGCGCCGCCGCCGGGCAAACCGATACCAGAGCCGGGGGGCGAGCCTTCAGTGGGGGCGCAGGCCGCGAGCCCGGACAGGACAATCAGAACCGCGATCGATCGGCGCATGGAGCGTCTCCTCTTTCGAACTAGACGCCGCGACCGTCCTCCTGCCTTGCACCGGGTGCAAGGGCCGCTCGCGAGGGCGTGATCCTTTCGGCGACGTCGGACGGCAGGGGCGAGGGCAGTCCCGCGATCAGGGCGGCGACATGCTCGCCCAGCAAGGGCGCGAGGCAGAAGCCGCGCGATCCCAGCCCGCCGAGGACGAACAGGCCGGGCTGGCCGGGCAGGGGGCCCGCGACCGGCAGGCGGTCGCGGGTGGTCGCGCGGGTCGCGGCGCGCGAGCGGACAGCGTGTGGTTCCACCCGCGCGGCGAGACGGGGCAGCCGGGCGGCGAGAGCGGCGAGGTTCCGCTCCGTATCGGCCGGACGGACCTCCGTGCCGGTATCACCCCGGTCGTGGGTGGCCCCGAACAGGAAGCCCGTCCCGGTCGGCGCGACATAGCCGCCCCAGGCCATCGCGTTCGGCGCCTCGCCCCCGTCAACCCATTCAGCCTGTCCGCGCACCGGCGACAACGACAGATCGGGCGCCAGGGCTCCGTTTCCCGCTCCGGCGCAGAACACGACCGCCTCCGCCTCGGCCAGCACGGCGCCGGTCGGATCGAGAACCCGCCATCCCCCCGCATGAGGTGCGATCCGCGCCGCCTCGCCGGTTCGCGCCGCTTCGGGGTCGAGCCAGGCCGACAGGATGGCATGGGGCGCGACGACGAAGGCGGAGGCCATGCGCAGGCCCGGACCTTCGACCGGCTCATCGGCGATGCCTGAGGCTTCGGCCTCGTCCGTCAGGGTCATCGCGCCGTCGACCCAGCTGGGCTGGCCGGCGATACGCTCGAAGCGCCGCGCGTCCCGCTCGGCGCCCGCGAGTTGCAGAACGCCGCGCGCCACGACAGCGCCGGGCACAGCACTGTACAGGGCGTCGGCCCGCTCCACCGCCTGGACGAACAGGGCCGCCACCGGCTCGTCGCCGAGGTCGAAGCGCGGCGTTACGAGGGCGGCAGGGAAGCCTGACGCGCCCGCGCCCGGACCCGTCGCCTCGAGAACCACAGGAGCCATGCCTGCCGCCTTCAGGGCGCGCGCCGTGGCGGCTCCGGCGATCCCTGCGCCGATGACGATCACCTGACGGGGAGGGGCGGCAGTGACAGGATCACCGGTCCGGCGCGCCTCGAGCCGTTCGCGCTTGCGCCCATGGCCGGGTCGTTTCTCGACCGCGAAGCCGCGCTCTCCCAGCCCTCGCCGGACGACGCCAGCAACAGTGAAGGTCGCCACGCGGGCGTCCGGCGCCGACTTCGCGGCGATCAGGTCGAAGACGGCGTCAGACCACATGCCCGGGTTCACTGACGGTGCGAACCCGTCGAGGAACCAGGCGTCGGCTCTGCCCGTCCACTGGGCCAATGCCCACTCCACCTCACCCACGGCGAGATCCAGAACGGCGTGGAACTCCGGCAGGTCGATGCGGTGGAAGCCCGGCGTCGCGGCGGGCCAACGATCTACGAGCGCCGCCGTCGCCTCATGGATTTCGGGCCAGGCCGACAGGGCGCGGCGCGCCTGTCCGGCGTCCAGCGGATAGCCTTCGATAGAGAAGATGTGCAGCCGCCCGCCTTCGGGGCGATACTCTCTCCACAGGTCGAGCAGGGCGGCGATGTTCAGACCGCTGCCGAAGCCGAGTTCGGCGACCGTGAAGTCGCGTCGACCCGCCCAGGCGTTCGGCAGATCGCAACCGTCCAGGAAAACGGCGCGTGTTTCAGCCAACCCGTCTTCGGCCGAGAAATAGACGTCCCCGTATCGACCGGACCGCGGCTCTCCGGCCTCGGTCCAGATCAACTGCGGGTCGCGGTCATCCGTATCGGTCATCGCGGGGTCTATAGGCGGCCCGGCCAGTCGCGGGCACGAAAAAAGGGACCGCCCGGAGGCGATCCCTTTCCGTCAGACGGAGTGAACTCCGTCCGATACCAGGTCCGTAAGGACTTAGTGGGCGGCCGGCTTCTCAGCGGCCGGGGCGGCGGCAGCCGGGGCCGGCGCCATGGCGGCGTCAGCGGCCGGGGCAGCAGCGGCAGCGGCTTCACCAGCGGCGGCAGCAGCGTCCGTGGCGGCAGCGTCGGCGGTCGCAGCAGCGTCCGTGGCGGTGTCGGCGGCGGCAGCGGCGTCAGCCGAAGCGTCAGCGGCCTTGTCTTCGGCGGCGGGTTGGCAGGCGGTCAGGGCCAGAGCGGCGGCCGAAGCGGCAATCAGGGCAACGATGCGCATGGGGTTATCCTCCTAGGGGTTTTTTTGAGAGGGGCCATTAGACCTCTCCATCTGAGAGATAACGGGATCGTGAGCGGATTCGCAAGCGAAATCTCACGCGTTCGTGATCGTCCGTGTGCCCGGGCTTTTGCGCCGTTTGGGCGAGCGGGACGGCAGTGGAAACGGGTCAGGCCTCGGCCGGATTCGCCGCGAGATGCTCTTCCATTTCCGCGAACGAAGGCTGGGCGGAGGAGGGGATGTCACCCCTGCCGATCTCGACCGAAATCTGGGCCGCGTTGCCGTGCAGGTGGGCGACCAGCACCGACTGGATGATCTTGTAGAAGGCTGCTTCCTCGTCGACGATCGCCTGCAGACGCGCCGCCAGCGGCCCGACCAGGCCATAGGCCAGGAACACGCCCATGAAGGTGCCGACCAGGGCCCCGCCGATCATGCCGCCGAGGATTTCCGGCGGCTCGGTGATCGATCCCATGGTCTTGATGACCCCCAGAACGGCCGCGACGATGCCCAGTGCGGGCAGGGCGTCGGCCATGTTCTGAAGCGCGTGCGGCGCGTTGGCCGCCTCGTGGTGATGCTTCTCGAGCTGCTTTTCCATCGCATCCTCGATCTGGTGAGGATCCTCGAGGTTCATCGTCATCATCCGCAGGGTGTCGCAGATGAAGTCGATGGCGAAATGGTCCTTCATGACCTTCGGATACTTCTGGAAGATCGTGGACTCGCCCGGCTTCTCGATATGGCTTTCAAGGGCGATGACGCCCTTGGACTTCATCGTCTTGGTCAGGGCGAACAGCAGGCTGAGCAGGTCCTTGTAGTCCTGCTTCTTCCATTTCGGCCCGGCGAAGGCCTTTCCCAACCCGCCCATGGCCGACTTCACCACGCCGATCGAGTTGGAGATCAGGAAGGCGGCGATGGCCGAACCGCCGATGGCCATCAACTCGTGGGGTGCAGCGTGGATGATGACGTCGAACTTGCCCCCGGCCAGGGCGTAGCTGCCGAACACCATGCCGAACAGCATGACGATGCCGATGATCTGAAACATTTTGCGGTCCGACGTCCCCGGGAGCAGAGACGCCGACCTTCGCCGTTAATGATTAACGGCCGCTTGAGATTACAGCCGGTTGTGGCCGCTCTGGATCGCGGCGAACCCCTCGCCGGTCAGCTTGGTGTAGCCGGACTTGCCGCCCCGCACGTAGACCTGCCCGTCGATCTTCTCCGGGTTGAAGCCCTCGGCGACCAGATCGACCTTGCGGTATTTGAAGGTGCCCGTCGTTTCCAGCGTCCTGGCCAGACGGATAAACACCGGCCGGGCGTAGTGGGGCAACTGTTCGTCGGCCCAGGCGGCAAAGTCCCTGGCCGAGAACCGGCCCTCGACCACTAGGGTGACCATCCCAGCCTTTCCGTCGGCTCCCGGCACCGGGACGCCATAGGCGATGACTTCCTTCACGCCCGGCGCATCGGTCAGTCGCTGTTCGACCTCGGCGGTCGAGACGTTCTCGCCCTTCCAGCGGAAGGTGTCGCCGATCCGGTCGACGAAATAGAAATAGCCCTCGGAATCCTGACGCATCAGGTCGCCTGTGCGGAACCACCGATCCCCGCGCACGAAGACGTCCGTCAGGATCTTCTTTTCGGAGGCGGCCTTGTCGGCATAGCCGGAGAAGTCGTGGCGGATGTCGTCGCCGATCTTGCCGATCGCCTCGCCGATCTCGCCGACCGACGCCTCGCTGACGAAACCGTTCGCGCTGCGGATCGGCTCTTCGGTGTCGACGTCGAAGGCGACCAGCCGGATGTTGATCTGCTTCTTGAGGAACTTGGGCACCCGGCCGATCGAGCCCTGTTTGCCGTCGAAGTTGAACAACGAGACATTGCCCTCGGTCGAGCCGTAGAACTCCAGAATCTGCGGAATGGCGAACCGGGACTGGAAGTCCGGCCAGACGTCGGGACGCAGGCCGTTGCCGTAGGCCAGCCGGATCTTGTGACCGCGCTCCCCGTCCTGAGGCGGGCAGTTGACCAGGTAGCGGCACAGTTCGCCGATATAGACGAACATCGTCGCGCCGGACGTGTTCACGTCCTGCCAGAAGCTGGAGGCCGAGAATTTCCGGCGCAGGATCAGTCGGCCGCCGTTCAGCAGGGCGGGGCCGACGCCGACCAGACCGCCGGTCGAGTGATACAGCGGCAGGACGTTGAAGATCCGGTCCGTCGGCGTCGATTCGGTGCAGCCGGCGAAGGCTCGCATATAGGTCCGCGCCCGGGCGTGATGGATGCGCGCCGCCTTGGGCATGCCGGTCGTGCCGGAGGTGTAGATATAAAGCGCCGTGTCGCGGTTGGTGATGCCGTCACGGATGGCGCGCGTCGGGCGCACCGATGATCCGCTGCGCACGGCGTTGTCGAGGCCGCGCCGCTCGGACACCTCGTCGGCGTCCTTCAGGCCCAGCACCCACAGCATCATGGTGCGGGAGACGAAGGGCCGGGCCTCCTCGCACTTCCGCCATGTTTCCTCGTCGGCCACGACCACGGCGACGCCGGCGATGTTGAGACAGTGGGCGAGCGCCTGACCGGTCAGGTTGGTGTTGATCAGGGCCGTGGCGATGCCGGCCTTGGAGAACCCCATCCAGGCGGCGATGTATTCCGCCCGGTTGGTCATCACCAGGCCGATAACGTCGGTCCGCCTCAGGTTCCGGCTGCGCGCCCAGTGGGCATAGCGGTTCGCCATGCCGTCCAGGTCGCGATAGGTCAGCGACCGGTGCTCGTCCTCGAGCGCGATGTTGTCGGAGAACTTGTCGACGGCTTCCTCGAAGTCGTCGCAGACCAGCACGTCGCTATCCAGAGCGATCGGCTTGATGCGCTTCAACAGCCGACGCAGACCGGCCGCGAACTTGAGATCGCGTCGGATGTTGGCCGCCAAACCCATGGTCGCAGTCGCTCCGTATGCAGGCGTAAGTCGGATTGGTGATGAACAACCGGCGGGACGGGGTCAACCGGCAGGCGAATCCGTAACGGTGGTCGGCGCCGTTTCCGTCCGGGCGTGGCGCCTTTGCGTCGGCGCCGTAGGGGAAACCTGCGTCAGGGCCGGATCGGAAGACATCGCGCGCCGGACCGCTCGTCAAGATTATAGGTCGCTGACCGCAAATACGGTCAAGGTTTGGTCGTGTTCATCGCTGATCGCGGCCGGTTTGTGTCGATGACGGTGTTTCTTGAAGGCGCGGTCGTTCTTTCGGAACCCTGATAGCTGACGGTTGTTTTATCGGCCTAACCTTGGAGGAACACAGATGACTGTGACCTATACGGAAGACGCCATTCGCAACACTTCGGTCGAGGCCGAAACCTTCGTTCCGCGCTATGCCCGCGCCAAGCGCGCCAGGAAGGGTGTGCGGACCTGGATGATTCTCGCCCCCATCGGCGCTCTGGCCCTGATCGGCGGCGGCGCGGCCATGCTCATGGGCGGAACCGAGAGCCAGCCTCTCGTCGAGCCGGAGCCCGTCGCACCCGCAGTCCAGCCGCTCGTGGCCGCGCCGTTGGAAAGCTCGGTCTCTCCCTCGGCCCTGACGACCCCGGCCGCCGTTCCGGCTCCGGTGGTTCGCGAAGCCCCGCCGGCTCCGCCCCCGGCCGTCCAGCGTCGCGCCACTCCGGCAGAACGTCGCGTGGCTCCGGCTACGGTCGCGCCGCGCGTCGAGACCGCGCCTGAACCGACGGGTCCGCAGGCCTACAGCGCCTCGCCTTCGGAGGTGACGGTCCAGTCGCCGCTGACGCCCGCCCCCACGTCGGCGCCCCGGGCCCCGGCCATCCAGACCGCCCCGCTGAACTAGATCGGCGAGCAGGACAGAGAAGCCCCCGGTTCGCGCCGGGGGCTTTTTGCTGTCTGCGATCAGCGCGCGGGCGCGACCCGCCAGATGACGTTGCCCACGTCGTCGGCGACCAGCAGGCCGCCCAACCGGTCGACCTGCACCCCGACCGGCCGTCCCATGGCCTCGCCCTCGTCATTGAGGAAGCCCGTCAGGAAGTCCTGCGGCGCGCCCGACGGACTGCCGTTGGCGAAGGGCACGAAGACCACCTTGTAGCCGGCCTTGGGCTCCCGGTTCCAGGACCCGTGTTGGCCCACGAAGGCGCCGTGGCTGTAGGCGGCCGGGAAGGCGGTCCCCTCATAGAAGGTCAGGCCCAGCGAAGCCGTGTGCGCGCCCAGCGCATAGTCGGGCGCGATGGCCGAGGCGACTTTCGCGGGGTCCTGCGGCTGGACCCGCGCATCCACGGTCTGACCGTAGTAGCTGTACGGCCAGCCATAGAAGCCGCCGTCCCGCACCGAGGTCATGTAGTCGGGCACCAGATCGTTCCCGAGCTCGTCCCGCTCGTTGACTGCGACCCACAGGGCGCGGCTGTCCGGCTGCCAGGCCATCCCGACCGGATTACGCAGGCCCGAGGCGAACACTCGCTGGGCCCCTGTGGCGATGTCGATTTCGTGGATCGCCGCGCGGCCTTCCTCCTCGTCCATGCCGTTCTCGCCGATGTTCGAGTTCGACCCGACCCCGACATAGAGCTTCGTCCCGTCCGCCGAGGCGACCAGGCTCTTGGTCCAGTGGTGGTTCCGGCCCGCGGGCAGGTCCGCGATCTTCGTCGCGGGCGCCGTGACCGTGGTCTGGCCCGCCTGATAGGGGAATGCGACGACCGCGTCGGCATTGGCCACGAACAGCCGGTCTCCCACCAGAGCCATGCCGAAGGGCGAGGTCAGGTTCTGCAGGAAGGTCGATCTCGTCTCCGCGACCCCGTCGCCGTCCGCATCACGCAGCAGGATGATGCGATTGGGGCTTGGCGGCGCCGCGCCCGCGCGTTTCATCACCAGACCCATCACCCAGCCGCGAATGCCGCCCGACTGTCCTTCGGGCTTCGGCGGCGCATTGGTTTCGGCGACGAGGATGTCTCCGTTGGGCAGGGCGTAGAGCCAGCGCGGGTGATCCAGGCCGCTGGCGAAGGCCTGGACCCGGAACCCCTGCGGCGCGGTCGGCATCACGCCCTGCGGCCATCCCACGGCCGGGGCGATGTTCACCGTCGGCGCCAGCAGGTTCCTGTGCGGCTCGACCAGGGTCGGCTGCGCGCCATAGGTCGAGCCCTCGGGCGCCACCGGTCCGCTTCCGCAGGCCGCGAGCGTAAGGGCGGAGGCGCATACGGCGAGCAGGAGGGGGCGGTGCATGGCGGCGTCCTTAGAAGGCGGGGAATTCGAGGCGACTGACATCGTAACCGAGAGCGCGGGCCCGCTCGACCAGTTCAGCGCGCTCGGCGGCGTCGGGGACCTCGCGCGTGTAAATCCACAGTTTTTCGAACTTCGGATCCGACGAGATGAACCAGCTGTAGTCCTCGGCGTGATCCAGCACCCAGTACTCCCAGGTGATCAGACCACCGAGATAGCGGGCGCGGAGCTTGGCGTTGAAGCCGGGATCGAGAATCGTGCCCGATGCGCCAATGGCCTTCTCCGAGCCTTGCGGGGTGTCGCGCTGACAGGTGTCGCGCACGCCGATCCGTGTCGGTGACTGGATGACATAGTTGGTGGCCCCCGCCACGCAGCCGTCGGTCAGGCTCATGGGCAGGCGGGCGATCTCGAGCCAGCGGCCGCTGTAGAACCGCTCCAGATCGACCGCCCGCGCCGGCTGGGGCGCGCGCACCTGATCTGCGGGGATGGAGGTGGCGCAGGCGCTGAGGCCGACGACCGCGACGGCCGCCATGAACAGGGTTCGGATCGACATGAGGAATCTCTCGCGCGTTACGGAAAACCACAGATACGGCGGCGGTTCCCGTCTTGGACGCGCTGACTACCCCGGCGACAACTCTTTCGGCACACGGATCCGCCTGAACCGCGCCTCGACGAAGGCATAGGCCCCGAACGCGATCAGCCCGCCCGCCGTCAGCCCCAGCATCAAGGCCCCGCCCGGCTGACGCTCCAGCGCGTCGAGCGCGGTGCCGAACGTCTCGACCTGCGACGACTGCGCCCGCCACCCGGCCAGGGTCACGAACAGCGCCAGCGGCAGATAGGCCAGTCCCCGCGCCACATAGCCGACCCGCGCCAGAGGCAGGACCCAGCGGCGCACGGTCTTCGAACAGATCAGGGTCGCGCCGAAATCGTTGACGATCCCCATGACCACATTGCCGATCCCGACGCCCGCGATGATCAGGCCGACCATCATCAACGCCGCGCCCCCGAACGGCAGACCCAGCACGAGTGAAGCCTTCTCCTGGTTCTCCGCCAGTTGCTCGGCGCCCATGTTCGGCCCGACCTCGTCCAGCAGTTCGAACATGCCCGACGCCAGCACCGCATAGGCAAGGCCGCTGGCGCCCTGGGCCGCCCGCACGGCCCAGCCCTGAAGATCCGAGCCCTCGTGATCGACGTCGAAGACCGCCTGCAACACCCGCCAGCCGACGAAGGCCCACAGACCCGCGCCGATCAGGATCAGCCACAGCCGCCCGAACGGCTGCTGGGCCAGGACATAGAGGACGCCTTGCGGATCGACCGCCTGTCCACGCATGCCGATGGCCGTGGCCAGCATGAGGATGCCGACCGAGACATAGACGAAACCGTTGGCCGCGAAGCCGAACCGGGACGACGCCTCCAGCGCGTCATGCAGGCGCGGGAAGCGGTCGCGCCATGTGCGGCGCTTGCGGACGCGGTCGATCAGACGACCGGCCTCCTTGCGGAGGCGGCCGATGCCGAGGTCGGGGAGGGAAGCGGCCATGACGTCTCGAGCAAGCGGAGCCGTTCAACGCCGGAGGTTCGGGATGGCTCCAGGGTGGAAAGGCGAATGCCGGGACAGGGCCGGTCCGCCGTCGTCTTCCCGGCGGACGCTCAAAGTCCGTTTGCAGGCCCGTTGCGGACGCTGTCCAGGTTCGGGCGCCGCCTAATGCGGATTCGGGACGATCGGCTCCGAATATGCGGCGGCGCAATCCGCGATTAAATCTTCAAGGACATCGAACAGGTCTGGATCGTCCGTCTTGAAGTTGAAACAGGTCTTCCCCTGCATCCGCTTGAGGAGGTCGGATGGGATCTTCTCCCTCAGAGACGGTAGATAGTAGAGCGGCATAAGATGGCAGGAGACGTAGTTCTTTTTCAGCTGGACCGCCCCGAACCACGCTGGTTCGTTCTTGCCCGGCTCCACCCATGGCGTTTTCAGAACAAGGTTTCCCTCCTCGTCTTTCGCGACGGTCATTCGGCCGCGGACTCGAACCATTCGTTCTCGCAGCACTTCGAAGACGGATTGGAGCGTTTCGGCCATGGCGTCCCCCACGATTGTCCTGTCTGAGATAGACCGGGCAAGGTCCGCTAACCACCCTTGGCCGACATCGACCGTGTCCGCTTAGGCCGCTGCCGCTTCTCCCACTATCGACCGCGCCACCGCCTCGGCCACCTTGATCCCGTCGACGGCGGCCGAGAGGATGCCGCCCGCATAGCCGGCGCCTTCGCCGGCCGGGAACAGGCCGCGCACGGTCAGGCTCTGGAAATCGGCGCCGCGGGTCATGCGGATCGGGGACGAACTTCGGGTCTCCACACCCGTCAGAACCGCCTGGGCGTCGTCGTACCGGGCGATCTTGCGGCCGAAGACGGGCAGGGCCTCGCGCATGGCGGCGATCACATAGTCGGGCATCAGCGGCGCCAGATCCGTCGCGCGCACGCCCGGCTTGTAGCTGGGCTCTACCTCCCCCAGCGTGGTCGAGGCGCGGCCCGCCAGGAAGTCGCCGACCAGCTGGCCCGGCGCGAAATAGTCGCCGCCGCCCGCCGCATAGGCGCGGGTCTCCAGATCGCGTTGCAGCTCGATGCCGGCCAGCGGATGGTCGCTCCCGTAATCCTCTGGCGAGATGCCCACCACGAAGCCGGAGTTGGCGTTCCGCTCGTTGCGCGAATACTGGCTCATGCCGTTGGTGACGACCCGGCCCGGCTCGCTGGTCGCCGCCACCACCGTCCCGCCCGGGCACATGCAGAAGCTGTAGACGGTGCGCCCGTTGCTGCAGTGGTGCGACAGCGTATAGGCCGCCGCGCCCAGATCGGGGTGTCCGGCGCAGGGGCCGAACATCGCCCGGTCGATCCACGATTGCGGATGCTCGATGCGGAAACCGATCGAGAACGGCTTGGCCTCGATATGGACGCCCCGGTCGTAGAGCGTCTCGAACGTGTCGCGCGACGAGTGGCCAATGGCGAAGACCACGTGGTCCGCCTCCAGCGTCTCGCCCGTATGTAGACGCACGCCCCGGATGGCGCCCTTTTCCAGCTCGATATCGGTGACCCGGTGTTCGAACCGGTATTCGCCGCCCAGGGCCTCGATCTTCTCGCGCATGGACTCGACCATGGTCACCAGTCGGAAGGTGCCGATGTGCGGGTGGGCCTCGGTCAGGATCTCCTCCGGCGCCCCGGCCGCGACGAACTCGGTCAGCACCTTGCGGGCCAGGAAACGCGGATCCTTGATCTGGCTGTAGAGCTTGCCGTCGGAGAAGGTGCCCGCGCCGCCCTCGCCGTACTGGACGTTGGACTCGGGATGCAGCTTGCCCTTGCGCCACAGCTCCCACGTGTCCTTCGTCCGCTCCCGCACCACCTTGCCCCGGTCGAGAATTATCGGCCTGAACCCCATCTCGGCCAGGATCAGTCCGACGAACAGACCGCACGGCCCGGCCCCGATCACGACGGGCCTCAAGCGCTGCTCCTTCGGCGCGACGGCGACATGTCGATAGGCGACATCCGGCGTGGGCTTCACATGCGGGTCGTCCACGAACCGGGCCAGCACCGCCGCCTCGTCCCTCAGTTCGACGTCGAGGATATAGACCTTCAGGATCGCCGACTTCTTGCGCGCGTCATGCGCCCGCTTCCAGACCGACCAGGATTTCAGGTCATGCGCCGGCACGCCCAGACGCGCGGCGATCGCGGCGGGCAGGGCCTCCGGCGCGTGGTCGAGAGGCAGTTTGAGTTCGGACAGGCGCAACATCGGCGGCCTTGTAGCCGCTCGCGACGCCGAGCGCATGAGGCAAGATCAGCGTCGCCTTTTGGCGAGACTTTAATGTCCGCTATCGACCCGTTGCGGACATTGGGTTCGCCCGCCTTCAGCTTAGCCATTGCGCCTTTTGACCATCTTGCCGTGTTTGATGAACTTTCAATTTGAAAGCTTCCACCAAGAGGCCGCGCGCCAGCGCCACACGTGGATGGCGCAGCGATGACAGGGCCCAGACAAGGTGGAATGGATTGCGCGGCACCGAAACTGGAGCCGGTATCTCGACAAGAATGCCCGCTTCACGTTCAGCGCGCGTGAGGTAGCCGGGCAAGACTGACCAGCCGAGGCCCGCGCAAAGTGCTGAGCGCAGCACCCGCAGATCCGGCGCAGTGATCCTGGGCAGCCGCGCAAGCTCAATGCCGTTCGCATCAAGCCATGTGCGGACGATCGGCCGGTCGAGGTCGTATGCAAGATGCGAAACCTGGTCGAGGCCGTCGGCAAGCGAAAATCCGGCGATACGTTCAGCGACCGCTGCCGAGGCGACCGCGAGCAAACGTTCTTCACCCAAAACTTCAAAGGCAAGCCGCGGGTCGTCGGGCTGTGACGCAGTGATCCCTAGGTGAACCTTGTCGTCCAGCAACATGCTGTAGAGTGCTTCACGGCCTCCTATGTGAAGCCGCAGATCAAGTCCTGCATCCAATAATGGACCGAGCCGCGGCGTAATCATCTCACCCAGAAGATCTGACGGTGCAGCAATATGCACCGTCCCGGACACGCGAGACGAGCGTGCCCTGGCTGTAGCCAGCGCTGTTTCTGCCACGTCGAGGCTGCCGCCGATCGACGCTGCCAGATCGTCAGCGATTGCGGTGGGCCGCACGCCACGAGGGTGGCGGTCGAACAGTGGGTGGCCAAGCTGCGCTTCAAGCGAGGCGATGTGCTGGGAAGCTGCTGGCTGAGTGATGCCCATCGCACGCGCTGCCTCGCTCACGGATCGGCGGCGGTGGACCTCCACGAAGGTGCGAAGCTGGATCAAGGACATCTCGATTCCCATAAACATCCTTATGGGCAACCACCATTCCTCTTTGATTTTCTCATGACCGAACTTGCATATCTGTCGTCACCACGGAGCGAACAGATGCGCGAGCGACGCGAATTATTGATGGGACTAGCCGCCACGACGGCGGGGAGCACGCTTTCGTCTGGCTTGTTTGCGCGTTCGCGCCGATCTCAATGACCCGTCCGGGCAGTCGCGTGAACCGTGCCTGCCTGGGCCTGCACGCAGGACTTTTCGATGATCCAACCCATCGTCTCCGACGCGACAGTCGAACGGTATCTGCCGATGATTGCAGAGGCGGTAGGCCCCGATTTCGCCGCGTACCGAAACCACATCTACCGAGTACTGAGCTACGCGTCGCATTTTCTCGGCGATGATCCGCGGGGACTCGAACACATTCGCTTCGCGTTGGTGTTCCATGACGTGGGCATGTGGACCGACCACGAACTGGCCTATCTGGAGCCGTCGGAGGCACTGGCCGAACGCGTCCGGGCGCAACACGCGTCGTATCTCGACCCCACACTGGTCTCCGATATCATTCACTGGCATCACAAAGTGCTGCCATTCAATGGTCCTGACGCCGCTGTAGTTAACGCGGCGCGGAAGGCTGACTGGATTGAAGCGAGCATGGGTGTGGTGCGCCACGGCGTTACTCGCCAAGAGATGGCGGCACTGGAGGCGGCAATCCCAGTGTTGGGCTTCCCTGACGTCCTCTTGCGGCTCGCCAAGGATCTGCATCAAGGAGGCCGGCTGCTGGGTCTCTGCCGGGTTATCTCGCGAGTCTACAAGCTGTAACAAAACCTAGGCTCGAGTGATTTCGTCATTCAAGATTTTGCGCCATTCGGCAGATGCATGTTGCTTGGCGCACCAGAAAGGCTTCTTGGACGGCGGCACCGCGAATGCAGAAACGTTCAGGAGACGAGTGAAATCCCACAGCCTGTTTTTCGGCGCTGAGCCTGCCGTCAGAGGCCCTGAAATCACTGTCCGCTTCCCACCCGAAGCGGACATCGCCCGTGTCCGCTCCGGGCTTCGAAATGTCAGCAGTTGGCGACTTCGGCGCCCGGGGCGCCTTGAGCCGCGACCGAACGTCGCCATATTGCGGCCACGGCGCCTCGGCCGCTTTCAGGAGACGCGCCGAATGCCGCCGGTCATCGACATCAAGGGCCTGAGCAAGACCTACGCCTCCGGGCTGCAGGCGCTGAAGCCCATCGACCTCCAGATCGGCAAGGGCGAGATCTTCGCCCTGCTCGGTCCGAACGGGGCGGGCAAGACGACGATGATCTCCATCATCTGCGGCATCGTCACCCCCTCCACCGGCACGGTCACGGCCGACGGCCACGACATCAAGAAGGACTACCGCCAGGCGCGGATGAAGATCGGACTGGTCCCCCAGGAACTGACCACCGACGCCTTCGAGACCGTCCTGGCCACCGTGACCCTGAGCCGGGGTCTGTTCGGCAAGGCGCCGAACCCGGCCTACATCGAACAGGTCCTGAAGGACCTCAGTCTGTGGGACAAGAAGGACGCAAAGATCATGACCCTGTCCGGCGGCATGAAGCGCCGGGTCATGATCGCCAAGGCCCTGAGCCACGAGCCCGACATCCTGTTCCTCGACGAACCGACCGCCGGTGTGGACGTCGAGCTGCGTCGCGACATGTGGAATCTGGTGCGTCGTCTGCGCGAGAGCGGCGTCACCATCATCCTGACCACCCACTATATCGAGGAGGCCGAGGAGATGGCCGACCGGGTCGGCGTCATCCTCAAGGGCGAGCTGATCCTGGTGCAGGACAAGACCGAGCTGATGAAGAAGCTGGGCAGGAAGACCCTGACCCTGAACCTTCAGGACCCGCTGGAGACCCTGCCGCCCGAACTGGCGGAGTGGGACCTGACCCTGCGCGCGGAGGGCAATGAGCTGGAGTTCGTGTTCGATTCCAACGCGGAGAAGACCGGCGTGCCGTCCCTGCTGCGCCGCCTGTCAGACCTCGGCATCGCCTTCAAGGATCTGAACACCCGCCAGAGCTCGCTGGAGGACATCTTCGTCAGCCTCGTCCACCGCGAACCGCCGCAGGATATCCGCGTCGAAGGAGCCTCCGCATGACCTTCAACGGCTATGGCGTCTGGGCCATCTACAAGTTTGAGATGGCGCGGGCCCTGCGGACCCTTTGGCAGTCGATCGTCACCCCGGTGATCACCACGGCCCTGTATTTCGTCGTCTTCGGCTCAGCCATCGGCAGCCGCATGACCGAGATCGACGGCGTCCCCTACGGCGCCTTCATCGTGCCCGGCCTGATCATGCTGAGCCTGTTCACCCAGTCGATCTTCAACGCCTCCTTCGGCATCTACTTCCCGAAATTCACCGGCACGATCTACGAGCTGCTGTCGGCGCCCGTCTCGCCGTTCGAGATCGTCCTGGCCTATGTCGGCGCCGCCGCCACCAAGTCGGCGGTTCTGGGCCTGATCATTCTCGGGACGGCGGCCCTGTTCGTGCCGCTGCAGATCCTGCACCCGGTGTGGATGCTGGCCATCCTGATCCTGATCGCCACGACCTTCAGCCTGTTCGGCTTCATCATCGGCATCTGGGCCCAGAGCTTCGAGCAGCTGAACTTCATCCCCATGCTGGTGGTGACGCCCCTGACCTTCCTCGGCGGCTCCTTCTATTCGATCCACATGCTGCCGGAGCCGTGGCGGACGATCACCCACTTCAACCCGGTGGTCTATCTGATCAGCGGTTTCCGCTGGAGCTTCTATGGGACCGGCGACGTGCCCATCGTCTGGAGCCTTCTGGCCACCGTCGGCTTCCTCGTCGTCTGCCTCGCGGTCGTCGGCTGGATGTTCAGGACGGGCTATCGGCTGAAGACCTGACCGTTCCGTCATTGGACGCTCCCGCCGTTCGCCGCTAAGACGCCCCCCATGTCCTCCGACACCCCTTCAGTCCCCCCTGCGGAAGACCGTCCGCCCGAGCCGTTCTCGCGCGGCCGGATCGTCTGGTCGCGCCCGCCCCAGCCCGTGTTCCGCGTCGGTGCCCTGCCGACCGTCGCCCCGACCCCGGCCGCCCGTCCCGCCCGCCGGGCGGGCGCCGGCATTCTGACCGGCTCCATGATCCCGCCGGCCCGGGCCGAGGCTCCCGCCGTCGAACCCTTGCCTGAAGCGCCGGTCGAGCCCGTCGTCGAGGCTTTCACCCCCGCTCCCGAACCCGTCGCGCCCGAGCCTGTCGTCGAGCCTGTCGCCCCCGAGCCAGAGCCGGTCGCCGCCGCGTTCGAACCCGTGGCCGAACCGGTCCAGGCGGCCCCGGAGCCGACCCCCGCGCCGCAGGAAATCGTCATCGAGCCCGAGGCGGCCGAGCCCGCCGTCACCGTGCCCCCGCCGCTCTCGACCGAGGCGAAGCCGGCCGCCAAACCGCGCGAACTGCCGTCGGTGGTCGTGACGCCGGCGATCTACGCCACCATGGGCGCGGCCATGCAGAAGGTGACCAGGGGCGACCGCTGGCCGATCGTCGCGGGCGTCGCCGCCCTCGTGGTTATCGGCGGCTTCATCTGGCTGGCCACCCTGCCGGCGCCGCAGCCGGTCGCCCCGGCCCCGACCCCGCTCGTCGCCGATGCACCGCTCCTCGACGAGACCCCCGTGGTGGAGGAGACTCCGCCCGCTGTCGAACGCCCCGCGCCCGTCAGCCCCGCGCCCGCGGCGCCCGTTACGGTCCAGCCGAGTCGTCCGGCCCCGGCCCAGGCCGCACCCGTCGTCGTCCCGGCGCCGGTCGCGCCCGCGCCCCGGCCCTATATCGAGACCGCGCCCCTGGTCGTGGAGCCGCCGACCCCGGCCGCGCCCGCTCCGACCAACCCGGACGCGCCCGTCTCGACCGCGCCCCAACCCCTGAACTGATCCGTCAGCGCTCCGGCGCGCGGTAGGGCAGGTAACCCCGCTCGACCATCCGGCGCAGGCCTTCATAGGCTTCCGACAGTTCCTCATAGGCGGCGCGCATGCCCGACAGCTTCTGCGCCTCGCCCGGGCCGATGGCGTAGCCCGCCTCCGACAGCCTCAGCGCCTCGGCGATCCAGCGCGCCCGCGCCGTCGCCGCGGCCACCGCCAGCCTCTGGAAGGCGGCCGGCTCGGTGTGGTTCGCGCCCAGTCCCAGGACCTGCGGGATCACCTCCCGGTTTGAGACGAAGGCGGTATAGTCGATCTGTTCCAGATGGCCGCGAAGCTTGCGCTGCTCCTGCGGATCGCTGTCGCTGGGCTCGAAATGGTCCCGGCGGCTGCGGCTGCTGGACGTCATGATGCTGGACACTCGGGTCCTCCTTGGGCGTCTCCCTGGGTGGAGCCTGCGCCCGACCGGTTAACGCGACGTCAGCAAGCGGGGCCGGTCCGGCGCGGCCCAGCCGGGGGGCAGGGGCTCGGCCCACCCCTCGGGCGCCTCCTCCGACGCCGGAAAATACCCCGTCGCCGAGCGATAGCCGAGGATGTACCAGATCTCGATCAGATAGCCGTGCAGCCGGTCCTGATCCGCCGCCGGCCGTTTCGACGCCGCCCCGATGGCGATCCCCAGCCGCCCGGCCACGTCCGAGGCCTCCAGCGGCCCGTCCGCCTCGGCCAGGATGTCGTCGATCACCCCGTTCACCCAGCCCGACAGCGTCGCCCGGTTCTTCGGCCCCTTCGGCCCCGGATAGGTGTCGTCGGAGTGGAACTTGTCCTCGTCGCGCAGGGCCTGCAGCCGCGCCCGGACCTCCGCCCCCAGCAGGATCCGTTCCTCATAGAGCGGCTCCGCCTTGGGTTTCCAAAGCCGCCACACTACCCCGCCGGCGGCGGCGGCCAGCAGGACGAGGGTCGCCAGGATGCGTGCGTAGTGAGCCATGACCCCACCCTAGCGCAGACTGCTCAAAGCCCCATATGCAACATGAACCGTTGCGGAGCTCCTCCCATGACTGAAGCCATGACCAGACCCCTGCACATCGACTTCGTCTCCGACGTCGTCTGTCCCTGGTGCGTCGTCGGCCTCGGCGGGCTGGAGACCGCGCTGGAGACCCTCGCACCCGAGGGCATCACCGCCGAGATCGCCTTCCAGCCGTTTGAGCTCAACCCCGGCATGGCGCCCGAGGGCGAGAACATCGGCGAACATATCGCCGCCAAATACGGCTCCACCCCCGAACAGTCGGCCGCCAACCGCGCCATGATCACCGAACGCGCGGCCGAGGCCTGGCCCGGGTTCGAGATGAAGATGACGGCCGACAGCCGCATCTGGAACACCTTCGACGCCCACCGCCTGCTGGCCTGGGCCGGGGAGGCGGGGCCGGAGCGTCAGAAGGCGCTCAAGGAAGCCCTGTTCCGCACCCATTTCACCGACGGGAACAACCTGACCGACGCCGGCGTCCTGACCCGGGCCGCCGAGGCCGCCGGCCTCGACCGCGCCGGGGCCGCCGAGGTGCTCGCCTCCGGCCGCTACGCCGCCGAGGTCCGCGCCGAACAGTCCCTCTGGCGCCAGCGCGGCATCAACTCGGTCCCCGCCGTGGTCGTCGAGGGCAAGTACCTGATCTCCGGCGGCCAGCCCGCGGCGGTGTTCGAAGAGGCTTTGCGCAAGATCGCGGCGGAACAGGCGGCGGCCTAGGTCCCGTCTCCTCCCCGTTCGCCGCCTGGCGAATGGGGAGGTGGCGCGACGCGGCTTCGCGTCGTGACGGAGGGGGCGACACGGTGCGTGAGGCGAGGGCCGGCCGGTGCTCACCCGGCGAGACCCGGTCGCCCCCTCCGTCAGCTCGCGAAGGGCTCGCTGCCACCTCCCCATCCTTCGGACGGGGAGGAGACCGCAGGCCCGAACGCCAAAACACCGTCCGAAGCGTCCGGAGCGTCCGAAGCGTCCGGATCGGGCGCGTCCTCCTCCGCCTCATCCTGCAGACGCCAGCGAATCGCGTCGAGGTGCTCCATGTCGCGTTCCAGCTCGGCCTCGACCTCCGCCATGGTCAGTTGCACGCGACGCCAGCGCAGGGCCTCGACCGCGTCGCCGCGCATCACCGCCCGCATCATCCGGCGGTGGGCGACATAGCCGAGCTCCTCGAGCTCGACCTTGTCGAGGTCGCCGTTGACCCTCAGATCCAGCTCGACGCCCTCGTCCCACGGGTCCAGCCGGTTGGGCGGGGTCCAGGGCTGATCCGCCCGCCGCCAGCCCTCGCGCGCCGCCCGCTCGCGCAGCGAAGTCAGCCCGACCCCGTGCCGGCGACAGCACTCCGGCGCCGACCACCCGGCCAGATACTCCTCCCGCACCCGCGCCCAGACCTCGTCCGGCGGCGACTTCCGACCCTGGGGTTCTTCGCTCATGTCCGTCTCCCGATGAAAGGGAACAGTGTGAGGCCGTTTCAGGGGGGGATGGGTATAGGGGCCCTAAATAGAGCCGGGCCTTGTTTGGATTGGGGAAATCAGGGGATGTGTTGATGGGTATGGGCCTTTTCTTTCGTTATCCTCCGGCGCAGCGCAGCGGAGACCGGGGGACGCAGCGGCGCGCGAGAGCGCGAACCTGTCGCGCATCGACTGGACTGAACCCTTTCGCCTTCGCTTCGCTACGGTGCCGCTGTGTCCCCCGGTCTGCGCCGCAAAGGCGCGGCTTGCCGGAGGATGACGAAAGTAGAAGAACCCTCTCCCGGTGGGAGAGGGCTTGAGCGCACGGCGGCGCAGCCGTCGTCCTGGCGCGAAAGGGTGAGGGTCGGCCGCTTGAAGATGAAGCACAGCCGCCCGTGCGACGGCTCACGCCGACTGAGAAACCCGACCCTCACCCTTTCGGCTGGCGGCTCGCTTCGCTCTCCGAGCCTCAAGCCCTCTCCCACCGGGAGAGGCGTCAGCGTCCGCGCCTTCATTGCGCCTAATGCCCAATCCAGAATCTTGGAGTTGAGCCACGATGCGCTGCGCTGAGAATTAAAACGCCCAGTTGTTATTTGATGATTGCCTGTAAATGATGGCTTTCCCCTCCGCGTCATGGATTCGCGGCCCCATCGTCGAAAGCTCCACCGATGCTAAACGTCTTCCATATCAGTGATCTCCACTTCACCGGGCGGAAGACTGGACAACTCCGCGACGCTGCCACGGCATCTGTACGATCGATTTTAGAGCTCGCCGCTGCGCTGAAGGCTGACGGTACTCTTAGCAACAAGGTTTGCATCGTTCTCACCGGAGACATCGTTCAAAGCGGCGGATCTCCCATGATCGGAGACCAGCCTGATTTTGATGCCGTTCAAGACAATCTTCTTGCCCCTCTGCTTGCTCTTCTTGGGGTCGGGCCCGAGCGGGTTTTTCTGGTCCCGGGGAATCACGAGCTAGACCGTGATGCAGTGTCCGAGGATGCACGCTTGGTTCAGGGGCACTACCCCACGCAGAAGGTCTGTGAAGCCGATATAGCTCAAGATCTAAGCGCCAAGTTGGCTAGCTTTTTCAACTTCGTAAAGCAAAACGGGTATTGTTCGGTTACGGTCGAGAACGCGAGGATCGCGACTTTTGAGTGCGACGGCCAACAGATCGTTTGTCTGAACGGTCTAGCGGGATCGTACAGCCGCTCGGGATATGGAGATAAGGGAGAGCTCTTCGTTCTCCCTTCCGAACTCGCTGGGGATTTCACCACGATTGGGAAAAACGCGATCGTTCTGACCCACCATCCGCTCTCATGGTATGCTGACACCTGCGCGAACGATTTGAAGGAGTTCTTTTCAGCGCGGCAGTGTCGAGTGTTCACCGGGCACATCCATGATCGAGGTATCGACTGGACTGAGACTAGCAAAGGTGGCTTCGTCACTGTTCAGGCTGGTGCGTCTGCCGAAGTCGGATCAGCAAATCAAGTTGCAGTCGCCTGGTTGCCAGCGTCCGACAGTATTGCGGTTCGTCACTACGCTCTTGACACACGGGCTGGCGGGTACCCAATCACGCCCGCATCAGAGACAAAAGTGGCCCCCGAGAAAGCTCGACAGTTTCTTGAGAGAACGGAATCATTCTTCGATCCCGCGATCATTTATGAAGCTTCCGAAATCGCTCGAGCAATAAGTGAGAGCGAGCTCCTTTTGGCATCTGGCAGGAGCGAGGAGAGCTATGTTCCACCAGACATTACGCGTTTTCCCGCCGACCAATTCAGCGGTCAGAGGACGAACTTGCCTGGCTTTGAGGCAGACAAATCCAACCGGGTTATCAGTGGAGACGAGCTAAGTGGAAAAAGCTCGCTTCTTCAGTGCTTGGCCGTGCGCTGCAACACGCCAAGAATCGGATACAGTCCAAATATTGCATTAGTTTTGGACTATAGGATTATTGAATCCAATCAAGATTTAGGCGATTATGTTATAAAGAGGCTTATGGCTCTCGGTTTGTCGCATAGCCAGTCTGACTATATTGTTTCTGTTGGAAAGATTGAGATATTCTTCGACAATTTTGATCCCAATAGCTCTTCCGCTCTGCAACGTTTTCAGTCGTTCTTTGAGAAAAACTCCCATCTGCGATGGACCGTGGCTGCTCGCGGCAGCCAACGGTACATGCCGTCCCGGGCACCTGCCGCATTCAGCAAAGACGGCGTGACCTATTATCAATTGGTCGAGACAACCCTGCCTACCGTGCTCCGGATGATCGAAAAGCATGAAAGTGGTTGTGATCATGAGAAGCCACGCGCGATCGTCGAGCAGGTATTCCGGTCGATAAATAATCTGCGCGCTCCCCGTACAATATTCTACGTCAACAGTATGATCGACGTTTTTCTGTCGGACGGGTCAGTCGAGCCGCTGAATCGTTATCTGTTAATCGAAAACCTCCTCTCTGATAGAATTCGCGCCGCCCACAAGGACGTCCTACCAAATCGACCTGTAGACATGGAGATGATCGAGACGTTCATTGGATTAATCGCGTATGAGCTGATGAATCGATCAGAGTCGTACATTACGAAGGCGCAGTTCTACAAACTCGTTGATGATTTTGTCGAACGCAAAGGCATTCAAAAGAAGCGTTTTGATGCAGACAAGATTCTGCAAATACTCACTCTTGGATTCGTTATCCGCGATTACGAGGTGGGTTTCGGATTCATGATGCTAAGCGTCGAGGACTATTTTCTTGCTAAGCACATGGGGAAAGACCCCGGCTTTAGATCTTACATCATGTCGACTGAGGGGCTTCTGACGTACCCGTCGGTCGCTGAGTTCTACGTTGCGCAAAACCCGAGTGATCGTCCGAGGATAGATGAAATCCTCGCCCTGATTGACGGGTTTCAAGAAGACGTGTCTTCCGTGGTCGCGGAGATCAGAGACAGTTCCGTCGCCGCAATCCGTGGTGCGCGCCCTGGGGGGTCGCTGAAACTTGAGGATGGGATCATCGATCGACTTGGGGAAATTGAAGATGCAGATGAGCCGACTTCGGTTCGCTTCGAAGAGCCAAAGCCTGTTGGTCGGACTAAGCGAGTGCGTTTCGCCGCTGAGGAACGGGGTGCCGTTTTCCTGCAGCTGGGCGCGTCGATCTTGGGTGTGACGCGGACGCTCGACCAGTCGGAACGTGTCGAGATATTTGACCGGCTGAAGGGAGTTCTCCTTACCAGTCTTCATAGCCTGCCTATGATCGCCCAGCATCTGGCGGATGGTGGAGAGATTTCCTTTAGAGGCAATTCTCTGAAGGCGGACTACGTTGGCGAACTTGCCGTGCCGGAGGACCGATTTTACCTTATACTCCGAAGCATGGTTTATAGCTTGTATAAGAGCTTTGCTACGTGGTCCGGAAGCCCTAGTTTCTTTAATGCCGCGCTTAAGCTACGTAGAATGGAAGCTGATGAGCTTGTAAAGTCGGCGTTGTTTGCCCAAAATATTGAGGCAGACTTGTCCGAAGCGCTGTCGTTTATACCGGATATATCATCTGAAGTAGAGAGTTTGCTTCTAAAGGAAGTTTTAGTTAGGCTTTATGTTGACGCCATGACTTTGGTCCCGCTCGAAAGAGCCGATGAAAAGCGCGCGATCGACAAGTTGGTTGACGTTACGTTGGAGTTGAAGCCGCCATCGGTTCAAAACGAGGCCGCACTCAATAATCATCGAGCGAGGTTACGTAAACACTTCACAGACCGGATTGGATTTAACGCTTACGTGGGGCGGCTAGTTAAGATTTCTAAGCACTAAATGTCTTGGTCTTGGTCTCGGTTAATGGCTGCCGATCTTCCAATACTACAGCCTTCCCTTCCTGAACCGCTCCTGCGCCTCCGCCTGCGCCTCCTTCCGCCACCGCTTCGGCGCTGACGCATCCACGTCCTGGCCGTCGCCGGTCAGGATCTCGTTGGCGAACTCGAGGTCGAGCAGTTTCAGCTTCTTGATCTCGTCGCGGAGGCGGCCGGCCTCCTCGAACTCGAGGTTGCTGGCGGCCTCGCGCATCCGGCCTTCCATATCGCGCAATGTGGCCTGGAAGTTGTTGCCGATGAAGGGGCGGCTGTCCTCCTTGACGCCCGCGACGGGGACCAGGACGCGGTCCTTCTCGTAGGGGCTGTCGAGGATCTCCTTGATGTCGCGCTTGACGCTGGCCGGGGTGATGCCGTGTTCGGCGTTGTAGGCCTCCTGGCGTTCGCGGCGGCGGTTCGTCTCGGCGATGGCGCGCTCCATCGAGCCGGTCATCCGGTCGGCATAGAGGATGACGCGGCCGTCGACGTTGCGGGCCGCGCGGCCGATGGTCTGGATCAGGGAGGTCTCGGAGCGCAGGAAGCCCTCCTTGTCCGCGTCGAGGATGGCGACGAGGCCGCACTCGGGGATGTCGAGCCCCTCGCGCAGAAGGTTGATGCCGATCAGGACGTCGAAGGAGCCCAGGCGCAGGTCGCGGATGATCTCGATCCGCTCCATCGTGTCGACGTCGGAGTGCATGTAGCGGACGCGGACGCCCTGTTCGTGCATGTATTCCGTCAGGTCCTCGGCCATCTTCTTGGTCAGGACGGTGACCAGGGAGCGGTAGCCGTCGCGGGCGACCTGTTTGACCTCGTCGATGACGTCGTCGACCTGGTTGCGGGTCTGGCCGGAGACCGGGCGGATCTCCACCGGGGGGTCGATCAGGCCGGTCGGGCGGATGACCTGTTCGACGAAGACCCCGCCGGTCTGTTCCATCTCCCAGGTCTGGGGCGTGGCCGAGACGTGGATGGTCTGGGGCCGCATCGCCTCCCATTCGTCGAACTTGAGCGGGCGGTTGTCGATGCAGGAGGGCAGGCGGAAGCCGTATTCGGCCAGGGTCGATTTGCGGCGGTAGTCGCCCCGGAACATGCCGTTGATCTGGCCGATGGTGACGTGGCTCTCGTCCACGAACAGCAGGGCGTTGTCGGGGATGTATTCGAAGAAGGTCGGCGGCGGCTCGCCCGGCGCGCGGCCGGTCAGCCAGCGGGAATAGTTCTCGATCCCGGCGCAGGAGCCGGTGGCCTCCATCATCTCCAGGTCGAAGCGGACCCGCTGTTCGAGGCGCTGGGCCTCCAGCAGCTTGCCGTTCTCGACCATCCAGTCGAGCGTTTCCTTGAGCTCGGCGCGAATGCCGCCGAGCGCCTGGTTCAGCGTCGGGCGCGGGGTGACGTAGTGGGAGGCGGCGTAGACGGTGATCTCCTGCAGGTCGGCGGTCTTCTTGCCGGTCAGGGGATCGAACTCCTGGATGCTTTCGATCTCATCCCCGAACAGGGAGACGCGCCAGGCCCGGTCCTCCTGGTGGACAGGGAATATCTCGACCGTGTCGCCGCGCTTTCGGAACATGCCCCGCTCGAAGTTCAGGTCGTTGCGCTTGTACTGCAGGGCGATCAGGTCGGCCCGGAGCTTCGACTCATCGATCTGGCCCCCGACCTTCAGGTCGAAGGTCATGGCGGTATAGGTCTCCACCGACCCGATGCCGTAGATGCAGCTGACCGACGCCACAACAATGACATCATCTCGCTCTAGTATAGACCGAGTTGCGGAGTGCCTCATTCGATCGATCTGCTCGTTTATGGACGAGTCTTTCTCGATGTAGGTGTCGGTTCTTGGAACATAAGCTTCCGGTTGGTAGTAGTCGTAGTAACTTACGAAATACTCGACAGCGTTATCCGGGAAAAAAGACTTGAATTCCGAATAAAGCTGCGCCGCCAACGTCTTGTTGGGCGCAAGTATAAGTGCGGGCCGCTGGGTCTGCTCGATGACCTTGGCCATGGTGAAGGTCTTGCCCGAGCCGGTGACGCCGAGCAGGACCTGGTCCCGGTCGCCGGCCTCGGCCTGGGCGACGAGTTCGGCGATGGCGGTCGGCTGGTCGCCGGCGGGGGTGTAGCTGGTCTCCAGCCGGAACCGGCCGCCCTTCTTCTTGCCGTCGTGCGAGGGGCGGTGCGGGACCCAGTCGTCCGGCTTGCCGGGGGCCTCCTCCGGCGTCAGGCGCGGACCAGTCACCGGCGCGAACATCGGCATGTTCGCCATCGCCCGTCCCCCGGTCGAGCCGGAGGATGACGGGGCGTCGCCGTCGCGCAGGAAGGCCGAGGGCGCCTCCGCCACGCCCGGGTTCGGGATGTGGACGGGCTTCTTGATGACGGGCGCCGAGCCCTTCGGCGTGGAGGAACGGTTCATGAACGGAACTTAGTGCGCGAGGGAGGATCTCGCCAGTCAACGCGCGGGCGGCCGATGCGGATGCTGACAGCAGGGTGTCAGCAGGATCGGGCGGCGAATCCTGTCAGGTTCGGCCCATGCCCGGAAAGTCACGCCTCGCGGTCGCCCTTGTGCTCGTCGTCCTGTCCGCCTGCGGCCGTCTGATCCCCAACACCATCCCGCCCGCCGGCTACACCCCCTACTATCCGACGCCAAACCCGCAGCCGCCCCGGCCGGGGCCGTCAGTCTATGTCGCGCCCGGCGCGGGGGTGATCGATCAGCCGATTGACGGCGGGACGCTGGGGCGCATTCAAGGGGCGACGCGCACACTGGCGCAGTGCGCGGCGGAACTGGCGGCGGCGCGGGTGACCTTCAGCCCGACGCCGGACCGGGTGAACTCCGCGACCTGCGGCCTGACGGCGGCGGGGGTTCTGGGGGCGGACATGGGAACCGTGGCGCGGATGGCGCCGTCGGACGTGACCATGACCTGCGCGCTGGCGGCGGCGGTCAGCGTATGGCGGCGGCAGTCGGTGGAGCCGGCGGCGCGGGAGCTGCTGGGCTCGGACGTGGTCCAGATCGATCACATGGGGGTCTACGCCTGCCGGCCGGTGAACAATCAGGCGGGGAACCGGCCGAGCGCCCATTCGCGGGCGGCCGCGCTGGATTTCTCGGGGGTGCGGTTGAGGGATGGCCGCAGGATCACCGTGGCCGGCGACTGGAACGACGGCGGACCGGAAGCGGCCTTTCTGAGGCGGATCCGGGATGACGCCTGCAAGGTGTTCGGGACGACGCTGAGCCCCGACTACAACGCCCTGCACAACGACCACCTCCACCTTGAGGCGGAGAGCGGGCGGCTGTGTCGCTAGGTCGGTCGACGACGGCGTAACGTCGTGATCTGATCCCGTTTCATCAGGGAGAAGATCACGATGAGAATCGCAACGACGGCCATGGTCGCAGCGCTGGCGCTCGCCGGGTGTGGCGGCGGCGATGACGGCCCGGGGGCGAACCAGGCAGCGTCTGAATCAGGCTCCGGGGCAGGGGGTCTGCCCGACGGGGAGTATCTGTGCAGCTACAACTCGGGCGGAATGCTGATGACCCTGGGGGCCGTGACGATCCGGGGGAACCGGTACTCCGGGTTTTCGGGCGGTCGCTTCTCGCCTTACAGCCGGACCCAGGAGACGCTGAACTTTCCCGCCGGGTTTGTCGGCGTGCCTGACGGGTACACCGTCGTGGAAAGCCGCTACCTCATGGGCTCCGACGGGGAGCCCTTCATCGAGATCAGCTATGGCAGTCCGAGCGGCTGGAGGGACACCTGGACCTGTTCGATCGAGTAGTCCCTCCAGACGATTGTCAGCCTAGCGGCGGATGCGCGCCTGAACTTCCAGTTCGCCGATCCGGCGTTCCAGATAGGTGGTGTCGTCGCTGGACGGACGGGTGCGCGAGTAGGCGGCCTCCAGCCGGGTGAGGTCCTCGAACTGGACGCGGATAGCGTCCTGCTGGCCGCGCGGCAGAGTGTAGAGGGCCCGTTCGATGGCGGTCAGGCGGTCGCGCGGCGTCTGCTGCCAGCCGCCGCCGTTGCCGGCGTTGCCGCCCGGAACGCGGGCGTCGATGGCGTCGAGGCGGGCCTCGATATTCTGACGCTCGCGGGCGCTAAGGCCGTCACGCTGGAAGCCGGCCTCGACAGAGACGATGGCGGCGTAGTCGCTGCGCAGGCGGGTGGCCTCCGTGCGGGTCAGGGTGCGGGCGTTGACCGCAGCGGTGACACGGGCGTCGAAGTCCGCGCGGCCGTCGGCAGCCGACTGATAGCCGCCGATGTCATCGCCGTAGCCGCCGTCTTCCAGTGCCGAGGTCAGGGCGTTGTAGCGGGTGGTCAGGTCCTGGCGCTCCTGGGTCGTGAAGCGTCCGTCCTGGCCGTAGCGGGCCTCGAGTTGGACCAGGGCGTCATAGTCCGTGCGGATGCGGTCGGCAGACCAGGACGACAGGGCGCCGGAGCGGACCTGGGCGTCGAGGCGGGTGTTGAAGGTCGCCTGCTGGGCGCCGAGGGCGCGGCGGCCTCGGCTCAATTCGGTGTCAATAGAACCCGTGGTCTGCGCGCCGAACAGGTTCTGCAGGATCTGGCCGAAGACTTCCTGGCCTGTCGTCTGCTGCGAGTTCGACTGGCCATAGGGCGTCTGAGCCTGGGCCAGAGGGGCCATCGAGAGAACGACGGCGCCGGCCGCGAGGGCCGTGAAGGTCTTGATCGAATTCATGGGGTGCTCTCCGGCGGTTTCGCCTGTCTACGGTCAGCAGAACGGCGTGCGGCGGTTAAGGTTGCGATCAGACGGGATCGCGGCGCGTGACGCGGCCGGGACCGATGGCTTCACACAGTGCGGCGAAGATGGCGTCGCCCTCGGCGCGCCAGGCGGCTTCCGCTGGGGCGTCGGGGAATCGGCTGTCCGGCGGATAAGTCTGGTCGAGGGTGGCCTGGAAGGCATCGTCCCAGCGGGCGATGCGGTCGACGAGGTCCTTCGGGATCGGCAGGTCGGCGGGATCGAGGCAGTCGCCGGTCTCGTCCCAGGTCGGCCAGCAGCCGTATTCGGGGGCAAGGCGGATGCGGCGCGCGGTCATGGAGCAACGCTAGCCTCGTTGACGCCGCGATGCGACGGGCGCCGTGGCCGCACGCGTGCTAGGATCCGGGCATGACCGATCAGCCTGACGAGACAGAAGCGCCCGCGACCGACGAACCCGCTGGAGAGACGCCGGCGCAGAAGGCCCTTCGGCTCAAGAAGGCGAAGCTGGACGCCCGTCCCAAGCCGCCGCGGGGCGGGCGGTTCCAGCGCGAACAGGCGGCCGGGGTGACGCCCGGCGCCAACCGGCCCTGGACGCACAAATAGGGGCGCTCCGCCGGCGGTGACGCTGTCCGATTCCCGCGAGACTCCACCGGCAAAGCGAGCCATGTTTGCAGGAACAAAAGGAGATCATCGATGTCGGCTTCCGAGACTTTCCGCGCTCTGCACGGCTCCGGCCTGCTGATCCTGCCCAACGCCTGGGACGCGGCCTCGACAGCCCTGTCGATCGCTGCGGGAGCCAGGGCGGTGGCGACGACCAGCGCAGGCGTGGCCTGGTCGCTGGGTTGGCCGGACGCGACCCAGCCGCCCGAGGCCGAGCTCATGGGCGCCCTGGCGCGGATGGTTCGGGTCGCGGGCGACACGCCGGTCAGCGCGGACATCGAGGGCGGCTTCTCCGACGATCCGAAGGAGGCCGCGGGCTTCGTGCGCCGGACCTGGGAGACGGGCGCCGTCGGCATCAATATCGAGGACGGCGCCGATACGGCCGAACTGTTGGCCGACAAGATCGCGGCCGTGCGCGCGGCGGTCGGTCCGGGTCTGTTCATCAATGCGCGTTGCGATCTGTGGCTGCGCGGGATCGGAGCGGTCGAGGGGCGGCTGGAGGAGGCGGTGCGGCGGGCGGCCCTCTACGAGGCAGCCGGGGCCGATGGCCTGTTCATGCCCGGCGTGACCGACGCGGAGACGATCAAGGTGCTGGTCGGTCTCGGCCTGCCTCTGAACCTTCTGGCGCGGCCGACCCTGCCGGACGCGAAGGGGCTGGAGGCGCTGGGCGTGCGGCGGCTGAGCGCCGGGTCGAACATCTCGGCGGCGGCCTATGGAACGGCGGACCGGCTGACGCGCGGCTTCCTGGCGGGCGGGGATTCCAGGCCGCAGGCGGCCGAGGCGTTCGACTACGGGGCGCTGAACGCCCTGATGAAGCCGTGAGACTGATCACGTCCGAGTTGGCCTCGCCGATCGGGGTGCTTGCGCTCGCGGTCGACGAGGCCGGGCGGTTGAGGGGCGTGTCCTTCGGCGAGGGGCTGAAGCGGGCGATGGCGCGCGAGTACCCCGGCGTCGCGATGGAGGCGGGCGAGACGCCCGACGCGGTGGTCGCCGCCTTGGCTGACTATTTTGCCGGGGACCTGAACGCCCTGATGCGCATCGACTGGTCGCTCGACGGGGCGGTCGCGGGCGAAGGGTTTCAGGCCCGGGTCTGGCGCGCCTTGTGGGAGGCGCCGGTCGGCCAGACAATGTCCTATGGCGAGATGGCGCGGCGGGTCGGAGAGCCGGGCGCGGCCCAGGCGGCGGGCGTGGCTCTGAATCGAAATCCCATCCCGTTGGTGCTGGCCTGTCATCGGGTCGTGGGCGCGGACGGCGCGATGGTCGGGTTCGGCGGCGGGCTGGAGCGCAAGACCTGGCTGCTGCGGCACGAGGGCGCGCTGCTGATCTGACCGCTTGACGTCGTGTAACCTATAGGTGATATGTAACCCCAAGGTGACATGAAGCGGAGGCGGAGATGACGGCCATGGACGACAGGGAAATGCGCAAGGAAGCGCGGGCGCGGCGCACCAAGTTCGCCAGCGCCTTGGTGACCATCGTGCTGGGCGCAATGATGTCGGGCTTCGGTTTCGCCATTGGCGGGGCGCGGACGGGCGACGAGGCGACGGGCTGGGGCGTGTTGGCCGGGGTCGGCTTCGGCCTCGCCCTCGGCGGCGCCATCCTCGCCTGGATCCTGCGGCCGGGCGCCAACGGCTGGCGCATCGAGACCGAGCCCCTGAAGCGCGACCGGCTGCAGGCGCAGCGGGTGCGTCAATTGTGGATCTTCCCGATCGTGACCCTGCTCTTCCTCGTCCAGTCGACGCTGGCGGTGCAGGATATCCTCGAAGGAGAGGGCTCGTTCGGCGATTTCGCAAGCGCCTCCCTGCCGGTCATCTACGCCTGGCTCGTCGCCGCGATCACAATGGGCTGGGACCACCAGACGCGCGCGAACAAGCGATTTCTGGAAGACGAGCTCACCGCTGTGCTCAGGGCGCGTGCGATCGGAGCGGCCTTCCTGGTCCTGATGCTCGGCGCGACCCTCGCGTTCGGACTGGGGCTTTGGCGACCGGAGCTGGGGATCGCGGCCATGCCATTCGTTCTGTCGGCGGCCGGCGCGACGGCCGGCATTCGCTTCGCGTGGCTGGACCGGGAGTTCGGCAAGGATGGGTGACGCCCGGCTGGGGTCTCGCCTCAAGGAAGTCCGCACGGCCGCCGGCCTGACCCAGGCGGAGCTGGCCGAGCGGGCCGGGGTGTCGCGCAAGACGATCAACACGGTCGAGAACGGGGTCTTCGTGCCCTCGACCCTGCTCGCGCTGGAGCTGGCGCGCGCCTTGGGGACGACCGTCGAGGGATTGTTCTTCCTGACGGACTAGCGGGACGAACACCGAATACGCTCTTCAGAGGGTCCGCCGCAGGCGGGCCCTTATTGCGTCCGGGACAGCAGGCGGCGCGTCGGGATTGACTCCCTCACACAGTATGTCTCATACACTGTGTATCACACACTATGTGACGTGAAGGACGGACTGCGTGACCATCGACGCCGAACTCTTCGAAAGCATGCGGCTGGAGCTGCGGCGCGGGTCGCTGGTGCTGGCGGTGCTCGCCTGCCTGCGGACCGAACGCTACGGCTACACCCTGCGTCAGGCCCTGGCCGCCGACGGGCTGGAGATGGAGGAATCGACCCTCTATCCGCTGCTCCGCCGGCTGGAGTCGCAGGGGCTGCTGCTGAGCGAATGGCGCGAGGAGGAGAAGCGCAGGAAGCGCTTCTATGTCCTGTCGCCGATGGGGACGGCGATGCTGGAGCGGCTCGCCGGCGAATGGCGGGGCATCAACGCCTCGCTCGACAAGATTCTCTGACATTTCAAGATTGAGGGGCAAGACCATGGACATGGTGGAACGCTATCTGGAGGCCGTCGCGGCGCAGCTGTCGGTGGAGGAACGCGACGACATCGTCGCCGAATTGCGCGACCTGATCCTGAGCCGCGCTGAGGCGAAGGAAGAGGCGCTGGGCCGGCCGCTGACCGACGAGGAGCGCGAGGCCATACTGAAGGAAATCGGTCACCCGCTGGTGGTCGCCGCCCGCTACCGGAAGGGGCCGGATTCACTGATCGGACCCGAGCTGTTCCCCTACTGGCTGTACGGGGTGAAGGCGGGGCTTTTGATCCTGTTGGTCGTTTCCGGCATCGGCCTTTTTATCCGGCTGATCAGCGGCACGGCGGACGCAGGCAAGGACATCGCCCAGTCGTTTCACGGCTTTTTCGGATCCGGCCTGACCCTGATCGGGGCGCTGACCCTGGCCGGGGCGATCATGGAGCACCATGCCATCCGCCCGAAATGGCTGACCGACTGGCGGGTCAAGGATCTGTCGGCCTTCGGCCTGTCCGATCCGTCGTGGTGGGGCGCCAGCGTGAAGAGTGCGGGCGGCAAGGTCGGAGCGGGGGCGGAAGCGGGCCTGCGGCCGATGTGGCGAACGCCGTCGATGCGGGGCCGCCGCGATTTCGGGTCCGAGGCGGCCTTCTCCTTCTTGGCCGTCGGACTGTTCGTCCTGTGGTGGGTGGGGCTGGTGCACTTCCCCGGCCTGAAGGCGATGCGGATCGAGGGCGACCTGGTCACGATCTCGGCGGCGCCGATCTGGGCCGCGCTCTTCGTGCCGGTCCTGCTCTACGGCCTGGGCCAGATGGGGGTCGACCTGTTCACCCTGATCCGGCCGCAGGCGGCGCGGATGCGGGCTGTGCTGGCGATCGTGGTCGCCGCTGTCGGCCTGTGGCTGACGTACACGATCTTTCAGGCCGGTCACTGGTTCACCCTGAGCGTCGGCGTCGAACAGGCGCGGATCGCGGGTGACTGGGTGCTGCTGGACTTCGACCGGCTGCATGATCTGCGCGACAGGCAACGGGATCTGGTCGGGGTGACGTCGACCCTGTCGCTGATCATGACCTGGGTCCTGGCCATCATCGCGGTCAGCCTGGTCTTCAAGATCGCGACCAATGCCTGGCGGGCCGTGCGACCGGACGTTGCGTCCAGCGCCGGTTGATGAGAGGCTGTTCCGGCCCAAGGACGGGCGGGAGGGTTTTGCGATGTGGACTGCACTGATAACGGCGGCTCTGATCGCGGGAACGACGCCTCAGGCCGCCGCGCCGATCACCCCCGCGCCCCAGACCACCCAGGCCCTGGCCGACAGCGGGATCGAAGGGAGCGGCGCAAACACACGCGCCAGCGATCCTCCCCGTGAGGTGATCTGCCAGAGGCGTCCCGTGACCGGGAGCCTCTTCAACCACCGCCGCTGCCGGACCCGCAGCCAGGCGCAGACCGCCCGAAACCAGGCGCAGGATTTTATGGATCGGGCCCAGACCGGTATCGCTCCGCCACCAGAAGCCGCCCTGACCCCCACCCCTCAATAACCGGCCGCTCCTGACGGCGATGTCCGAAAACCGCGAGACTTCCCCACGGGGAAGGCCCATCTTCGCGGCATGGAAACGACCGCCGAAACCCTCGAACAGGAAGCCTGCTACCGGGCCGTCCTGACGCGAGACGCCCGGTTCGACGGGCGGTTCTTCGGCTGCGTGAAGACGACGGGTATCTACTGCCGTCCGGTCTGTCCGGCGCGGACGCCCCGGCGCGAGAACATGATCTTCGTCCTTACGGCGGCCGCGGCCGAGGAGGCGGGCTTCCGCGCCTGTCTACGCTGCCGGCCGGAGACGGCGCCCGACATGGGGGCGTGGCGCGGCACATCGAATACCGTCAGCCGGGCTCTGGCCCTGATCGAGGCTGGCGCGCTGGACGAAGCCGATGTCGACGCCCTGGCCGGACGGCTGGGAGTCGGAGAGCGGCAACTGCGGCGGCTGTTCCGCCAGCACCTCGGCGCAGCCCCCGTCAGCGTGGCCCAGACGCGTCGCGTCCTGCTGGCCAAGGCCCTGATCCACGAGACCGACCTGTCGATGGCCCAGGTGGCCCATGCCTCGGGCTTCGGCTCGGTGCGGCGGTTCAACGAGACCTTTCAGGCCCTGTACCGCCGCCCGCCCTCGGAGCTGAGACGCCGGGCCGAACGACCGCCGAGCGAAGGCGTGAAACTCAGCCTGTCCTACCGGCCGCCCTATGACTGGGAGGCGATGCTCGCGGCGCTGACGGCGCGCGGAGATCGGGTCGAGGGCCGGACCTGGTCGCGCGATCTGGTCAGGGGTGTCGACGGCGCTGACGGCTTCATCACGGCGACGCCGGGAAAGCCCGGCCGACTGGAAATCTGCGTCGAGGCCAGCGACCTGAGGGCTCTGCCGGGCTTGCTGGCGCGGGTGCGGCGGGTGTTCGACCTGTCTGCAGACCCGGAGGCGATCGGCCGTGACCTGTCCGCTGACCTGGTGCTCGAGCCTCTGGTCGAGGCGCGGCCGGGCCTGCGGCTGCCGGGCGACTGGATTGATGCGGGCGAGGATGCGCCCAGTGATCGACTGAACGATGCGACGCTTGCGGACAGGGCGGAGCGGTGGCGGCCCTGGCGGGCCTATGGCGCGCTGCACCTGCGGATGGCGGGGCTGACGGCGGCCGATCTGATGGAGAACGACAGTGAAAAACGCGCAGCCTGAGACCCTGACCCTGGACCGTATCGCGACTCCGGTCGGCGAGGTGCTGCTGGTGACCGACGCGGACGGCGCCGTTCGGGCGCTCGACTTTTCGGACTATGAGCCGCGCATGATGCGGTTGCTGGGCCGCCATGCGCCACATGCGGACCTGATTCCCGGCCGGGCGCCGGAGCCGGTGCGCAAAGCGGTCGAGGCCTATTTCGCCGGAGCCCCGCGGGCGCTGGACGGACTCAAGGTGAAGACCGGGGGCACGGAGTTCCAGCGCTCGGTCTGGGCCGCGCTCAGGGCCATTCCGGCGGGCGAGACGCGCAGCTATGGCCAGCTCGCGGCGGCGATCGGATCGCCCAGGGCGGTGCGGGCGGCGGGGCTGGCGAACGGTCAGAACCCGATCGCAGTCATCGTGCCCTGCCACCGGGTGATCGGGGCGAACGGGACCCTGACGGGCTATGCCGGGGGGCTGGAGCGCAAACGCTGGCTGCTGGCCCACGAAGGCGCGGGGATCTAGGCGGCCCGGACTTCCCCGGCGTCGCCCGCGTCCAGCGCGGCGCCGATAGCGGCGAACAGGGTCTGGGTCGTGACAGGTTTGGCCAGGTGGCCGTCCGCGCCGGCGGTGCGACCCGCCTCGACATGCTCGGCCATGGCGTTGGCGGTCAGCATGAGCAGCGGCGTGCGGGCGAGGCCGCGCTCGGCCTCCAGGGCGCGGATGGCGGCGGTGGCTGTCAGGCCGTCCATGACCGGCATCTGCATGTCCATCAGGATCAGGTCGAAGCCGCCTCCGGCAAAGGCGTCGAGCGCCTCCTGGCCGTTCTCCACTGCGATCAGGGTGGCTTCGGTCGGAGCCAGAAGCACCTCGATGACCTTGCGGTTGGCCGGGTGGTCGTCGGCCAGCAGGATGCGCAAGCCCTCCGGCGAGGTGTCGTCGGTCGCGCCGGCGACCGTCTCCTCGATCATGGCGGCCGGCAGGGGCAGTTCGAACCAGAAGCGCGAGCCCGCTCCCGGCGTCGACTCGCAATCCAGTTCCCCGCCCATCAGTTCGGCCAGGTCGCGGGAGATGGCGAGGCCCAGGCCCGTGCCGCCGAACCGCCGGGTAATCGAGCCGTCTGCCTGCTGGAAGCGGGTGAAGATGCGCGCCTTCTGTTCCGCGTCGAAGCCGACTCCGGTGTCGGTGACGGTGAAGCGCACGCGGTCGTCTGCGACCGGTTCGACGCTCAGGGTCACGGCGCCGGCGCTGGTGAATTTCAGGGCGTTGGATACGAGGTTGGCGAGGATCTGGCGCACGCGCACCACGTCGCCGACGACCATCCGATCCAGCAGCGGGTCGAGCTCGACGACCAGGGCGACGGGGCCGCCCTCGACCCTGGAGCTCCACAGGGCGGCTATGTCCTTCACGGCGTGACCGAGAGCGAATGGCGCGGCCTCGATCGTGACCTGCCCGGCCTCGATCTTGGCGCTGTCTAGGATGTCGGAGAGCAGGCGTTCCAGCGTCACGCCGGAGGAGCGGATGATCTCGACCATCTCGTGTTCCGCATCATCGAGTTGTCGGCGCGACAGGGCGTCGGCCATGGCCACGACTCCGTTCAGCGGCGTGCGGATCTCGTGGCTCATATTGGCGAGGAACTCTGACTTCGCACGGTTGGCGCCCTCGGCACGACTGCGGGCCAGACGCAGGTGGCCGGTCATCCGCCATTGATGGAACAGCAGGACGGCGACGAGCAGGAGAACGACGACGCCTATGCCCACGACCCAGCGCTGGCCCTGGATCATCTCGGCCTGGAGTTCGGTGTTGGCGCGGGCGGTCTCCAGTTGCTGACGACGTTCATGCAACTGGGACTGCATCTCCGAAGTGACCTGGCCGATGCCTTCGCTGAACCTGCGCGACGCCTGAAGGGTCTCCTCCTCGGAGTGTCGGCGAAGCAGCTCGAAGGCTTCGCGCGAGCGGCCCTGGGCCTGAAGAAGTTCGGCCTCGGCATGAAGGACCTGGGAGACGCCTTCCTCGCGGAACTCGCCGGCGGCCTGGCGGCGACGAATCTCGGCGACGTCGCGGCGGGCGCCGGCGACGTCGCCGGTGCGGGCCCGGGCCATGGCGCGGAGCGGAAGGATGTGGGGCGCCAGGAACTCGGCTGCGCCAAGGCTCTCGCCATAGGATTCGACGCAGCGCAGCAGTCGGGACGGATCGTCGGCGCCCTGCGCCACCATGGCGCACAGGTTGGCGTCATAGACGGCCAGGCTCTCCACCCGCGCGCGCGTCGCCAGCCGGTGGTGGACGGCGAACAGTCGCTCGGCCAGGGGCTGGTCGCCGACCTGAACCGCCATACGGGCCAGGTTGTAGACAGCGTCGAAGTCGGGTCGAGGATAGGCCGGATTACTGTAGTCGAGCTCAAAACGACCGAAGGCGTTTGTGGCGCCGCGGATGTCGTTCAGCTTCATCAGACCGATGCCGGTCATCTCCCACAGGCCCGCTCGCGCCGTGTCGGCGAAGGCGTCGTTCTCGGGAACCAGGCTCATGGCTTCGCTGAGCAGGTTCAGCCCTTCGCCCAGGCGGTCCCGGTCCATCAGGGCCAGGGCGTGGATGCGGGTGGCGTGGGCCCGGACGAACCAGTCTGATTCCGTCCGGGCGATTGCTTCCATTTCGACCGCGGCGGCGTCTTCGCCCGTGTCGTAGCGGATGGTCAGGGCGTTCAGATGGGCGATCTTCGCATAGCGCGCATCAGCCTGCCGCCCGGCGGCTGCGGCGAGTTGCAGGTTCCACCGTGTCGCGCTCTCGAAATCGCCCTGGTTCAGCGTAGTCCAGACCACGTGATAGAGCCGGTTCAGCCCCTCGCGGCCGGGCGTGCGCAGGGCCGCCTGACCAAAGGCTTCGAGCTGGGCGAAAGTCGTGGCGCCGGCCCGGCGCTCCACGGCGGCGGCCAGTGTCATCGGGTCGCGATGCGTCGGATCCTTGGCTGCGACCAATGATGGCGCTGCCATCAACACGGCCAGGCCGAGCAACAACGCTTTCAGAAATGCGGGAACGCGACTGGAGGACACGCCTCAATGTGGCGCAAAGGTGTTTCCCAAGCTTTAGCGCCAGGCAGTGGGCTTCTACGTACCGTCGAGGAACAGTCGACTGGCCGGATTGTCCGTCTCGTCGACATAGGGATAGCCCAGACCGGCGAGCGCCGCCGCCAGTGCGTCCTGTTCCGCGGGCGGCACGGAAATCCCCGCCAGCACCCGTCCGACGTCGTCGCCGTGGTTGCGATAGTGGAACAACGTCAGCGCCCAGGCAGGCTTCAGACTGTTGAGGAACCGCAGGAAGGCGCCCGGCCGTTCGGGGAACTCGAAGCGCAGGATCCGTTCGTGAGGCAGGCCGGTAGCGCGACCGCCGACCATGTGCCGGACATGCAGCTTGGCCGTTTCGTTGTCGCTCATGTCCTCGACCGAATAGCCGTCGGAACGGAGCGTCGCGATCAGGTCGTCCTTCTCGTGCGGCCCCTGTTTGATGGCGACCCCCACGAAGATGTGGGCCCGACCCTCGCCCGACCATCGATAGTTGAATTCGGTCACCGAACGGCCGTCGAGCGCGCTGAGGAAGCGGCTGTAGACCGCACGATCGTCGGCCATGGCGACGGCCAGCAGGGCCTCGGTCCCTTCGCCGATTTCGGCCCGTTCGGCGATGTGACGCAACCGGTCGAAATTGACGTTGGAACCGGAGTTGACGGCGATCAGGGCGCCGTCCCCGGTCGTCTCGGGATGGGCGGCGGCCCAGGCCTTGAGGCCCGCTAGCGCCAGGGCTCCGGAGGGTTCGGCGACGGCGCGGCTGTCGTCGAAGATGTCCTTGATGGCGGCGCAGATGGCGTCGTTGTCGACGGTGACGATCTCGTCCAGCAGGTCCTTGCACAGGCGGAAGGTCTCCTCGCCCGCACGCCGCACGGCGACGCCGTCGCAGAACAGGCCGACCTGATCCAGCGTCACCACCTTTCCGGCCTCGATCGCGGCCTTCATCGAGGCTGCGTCGATCGGTTCCACTCCGATGACCTTCGTGCCGGGGCGCAGGAACTTCACGATGGCCGCCACCCCGGCCGCCAGACCGCCGCCGCCGATGGGTACGAAGATGGCGGCGATGGGCTCGGAATGCTGGCGTGTGATCTCGAGCCCCACCGTGCCCTGACCGGCGATGACGTCGGGATCGTCGAAGGGGTGGATGAAGACGGCGCCGGTCTCGTCCGCGCGGCGCCGGGCCTCTGCGAAGGCCTCGTCGAAGGCGTCGCCGTGCAGGACCACGTTCCCGCCGAGTGCGCGCACCGCCGCCACCTTGATGGGCGGGGTGGTGACCGGCATGACGATGGTCGCGACCGCGCCGCGTTTCCTTGCCGAGAAGGCGACGCCCTGGGCATGGTTGCCGGCCGAGGCGCAGATCACGCCGCGCGCCAGCTGCTCCGGCGTGAGGGTCGCGATCTTGTTGTAGGCGCCCCGGATCTTGAAGGAGAAGATCGGCTGCAGGTCCTCGCGCTTCTGCAGCACTGGTCGGCCCAGGCGCACGGCCAGGCGTGGGAGCGGGTCGAGCGGCGTCTCGATCGCCACGTCATAGACGCGAGCGGTGAGGATGCGGCGGAGAGTTTCTTGCATGGGGAGGCGTCAGGCGAGCGAAGTTGGGAGGAAGTTACCTCTGCAATAGAGATTTGAGACAGAAAGTCCTCCGAAATCGTCTTCTCGCCCCGCCTCGCCGAGGTCGCCCCGGGAGCCTCGAAGGCTCGACATTTGACCGTCCCGCCTCTTGCATCCCCCCGTCACAGGCCTATCTTACCCGCACTTATGCTAATGTTGAGCATAAGGGTGAGGCGACCGGGATCGCCGAGGAGATGACGTCGATGGCGCACGCCGCCCAGCCGCTGGCCATGTCGCCGGAACTGGCCGCCGAGACCGCTCCCGTCTGGGAGAAGGTCAAGGAGTTCGTCACCCCGATGGAATGGCCGGTCCAGGCGCAGCTGATCCATGAGATCAACCTGCTCAAGAAGGAGCGGGACGCCGTCATCCTCGCCCACAACTATATGACGCCCGACATCTTCCACGGTGTGGGCGACTATGTCGGCGACAGTCTGGGGCTCGCGAAAGAGGCCGCGAAGTCAAAGGCCAGTGTGATCGTCCAGGCGGGCGTTCACTTCATGGCCGAAACCTCGAAAATCCTCAGCCCCGACAAGACCGTGCTGATCCCCGACCTGAAGGCGGGATGCTCGCTGGCCGAGGCGATCACGGGCGCCGACGTGCGGCTCATCAAGCAGAAATATCCGGGCTTGCCGGTCGTTACCTATGTGAACACCACGGCCGATGTGAAGGCCGAGACCGACATCTGCTGCACCTCCGCCAATGCCGTTCAGGTGGTGGAATGGGCAGCGAAGGAATGGGGCGTCGACCGCGTCATCCTGATCCCGGACGAGTTCCTGGCCCGCAATGTGGCGGCACAGACCAACATCGGCATCATCGCCTGGAAGGGCCGCTGCATCGTGCATGAGCGGTTCAATGCCGCCGACATCGCCGAGATGCGCGAGGCCTATCCGGGCGCCCAGATACTGGCCCACCCCGAATGCCCCGAGGACGTGCTGGCCGCCGCCGACTTCGCCGGATCAACGGCGGCGATGACCGACTATGTGATGTCGAAAAAGCCGAAACAGGTGGTGCTGATCACCGAATGCTCGATGGCCGCCAACATCAAGGGCGACGTGCCAGAGGTGAACTTCATCGGCCCGTGCAACATGTGCCCCTACATGAAGAGGATTACGCTGGAGAACATCCGCGACTGTCTGCGCGACATGAAGTTCGAGGTCACCGTGCCGGAGGAGATGATCGCGAAAGCGGCCCTTGCCGTGCAGCGGATGATCGACCTGCCGCCGCCCGCGGTCCCGGCGCGCTACGACCTGGTCAAGGCGAAGCACCACGTCGCGGTGGAACTGATCTGATGCACTACCAGGCGCCTCATTCGCGCGGGTTCGGCGGATTCGTCGTGCTGCCGATCAAACCGAAACCCGAACCGGTTCACGAGCCGCGCACGACCGGATGGCTGGCCAGTCTGCTCGCCGGCCCGAAGGCGGCAAGGTGACCGACGGTCCCTGGGGATCACGCGACGGTTCCGCGCCGACGCCGCCCGTCCAAACGACGACGGCCGTCCCGCCCTCCAGCCCCGGCGCCCCCGTCATCGACAAGGGCCAGAGCCTGCCGTGGGCCATCGGTTCGACGGTGCTGCTCGGCGGCTTCCTGTGGCTCATGAGCGGCAGCTGGGTCGTCGCCGTCGCCGCCATCTTCGGCCTGTTCGTGCACGAGTACGGTCATGTGCTGGCAATGAACCGGCTCGGCATGGGGCCGGCGAAAATCTACATCATCCCCTTCCTCGGCGGTCTCGCGCGGGGACAGCGTAATCCCGACAGCGAGTGGCACGGCGTGCTGGTGTCGCTGGCGGGTCCGGCATTCGGCCTTCTGGCCCTGATCCCCGTCGTCGGCCTCTGGATCGTGACGGGCGACGACGCCTGGATGCTGGGCGCCTTCTTCATCGCCATGATCAACTTCGTGAACCTCGCGCCCGCCCCGCCGCTGGACGGCTCCAAGGCGCTTGGCCCGGTGCTGGCCCGCATCGATCCGATGGTCGAGAAGGCCGCCCTGATCGCCATGGGAGCCCTGGCCGTGTGGTGGGGCGTGTCGACCGGCCGCTATATCCTCGCGGTCTTCCTCGCCATCGCGGTTCTCGGTTCACTGAGGCGCGGCGCCTGGCGACCGGGGGAGAAGAAGCTGACCTGGCCCGAGGCTGGCAAGTCGCTGGTCCTGTTCCTTCTGACCGCCGCCGTTTGCGGAGCCGCGACCATCGGCGTCCTTCTGCCGTTGTCGGAAGGTTCACCGCAGGGCGCCGTCGACATCGCCGCCCGCTTCATCGGCTTCGACCGGTGAGCCGCATCTACCACGACGGCCCGCTGATCGTCGGCGGCGGTCTTGCCGGACTGTCGGCCGCCCTGTCGGCCGCGCCGGCGCCCGTGATCGTCATCAGCCCCGCCCCCCTGCTCGAGGCCGCGTCCAGCGCCTGGGCCCAGGGCGGAGTGGCGGCCGCCCTGTCGAAGACCGACAATCCGGCCCTGCATCTGAAGGATACCGAGGCGGCGGGCGCGGGTCTGGTCGACCATCACGCGGCGGAGGTCCTGACCGACGAAGGCAAGGCCACCGTCGAATGGCTGGCCTCGCTCGGCGCGCCGTTCGACCGGGACGCCGCCGGCGAGTTTTCCGTCAGTCTTGAGGCGGCTCATTCGATGGCGCGGGTCGCGCGGGTCGGGGGCGACGGCGCGGGCCGGGCGATCCTGTCGGCGCTGGTCGCGTCCGTGCGGGCCGCGCCGCACATCACCGTCTGGGAGGACGCACGACTGCGGTCGTTGATCCAGGACGAGACCGGGCGCGTGCGTGGAGCGGTGATCGAACATCCCAGCGGCCGGATCGTCGAGGTTCTGGCGCCCGCCGTCGTACTGGCGACCGGTGGCGCAGGCGGCCTGTTTGGCGCGACGACCACCCCGGTGGCGCTGAAGGGCGAGGGCATGGCCCTGGCCTGGGCGGCGGGGGCCGAAATCCTCGATCCGGAGTTCGTGCAGTTCCACCCCACGGCCATCGACGTCGGCCTCGACCCCATGCCCCTGGCGACCGAGGCGCTGCGGGGCGAGGGCGCGCGGCTGATCGACAGGGAGGGCGTCTTCCTGCTGGGCGATGCCGACGACGCGGACCTGAAGGCGAGGGATGTGGTGGCGCGGGCGGTCCATGCCGCGCGGGCGGCCGGACGCGGCGCCTTCCTCGATGCGCGCTCAGCCATCGGCGAGCATTTCCCGCATGAATTTCCTGCCGTGTTCGCGGCCTGCATGCGGGCCGGCCTGGACCCACGCCTGACCCCGATCCCTGTGGCGGCGGCGGCCCATTATCACATGGGCGGGATCGCGGCTGATCCGGACGGGCGGACGTCGCTCGAAGGTCTCTACGCCGTCGGTGAATGCGCGGCGACGGGCGTGCACGGCGCCAACCGTCTGGCGTCCAACTCCCTGCTGGAGGCCGCGGCCTTCGGGCGGCGGACAGGGCGCGAGGCGGCGAAGCAGGTCCCGGTCAGAGGACCGGTGGTCGTCGGCGCGGTGGTCGATGACCTGCCCGCAGCGGCCCACGCCGAACTGCGCGCGGCGATGAGCGCCGACGCGGGCGTGGTGCGGGATGCGACGGGCCTGACGCGACTGATCGACCTGATCGACCGGCTGGAGTCGGCCCATGGCGCCCCGCCGGCCCTGGTCGCGGCGCGGCTGATCGCTGAAGCGGCCCTGGCGCGGCACGAAAGCCGGGGCGGACACTATCGTTCGGACTATCCCGATACGGCGGCGACGCCGGTGCACACGCGCGTGCGGCGCGACATCCTGCAGACGGCGGCGGCATGAGCGGACTTCCCGACACATTGATCCTGCCCGTCATCCGCATGGCCTTGGCCGAGGATCTGGGCCGCGCCGGTGATGTGACGGCACAGGCCTGCATCCCCGAGGGCGCGCGCATGCGGGCGCGGTTCGCGGCGCGCAAGTCAGGGGTGCTGGCGGGTATCGACTGTGTTCGCCTGACGGTGCTGGAGATGGATCCGAAAGCCACCATCGACCTGCGAATGAAAGACGGCGACGCCTTCGGGGCGGGCGCGGTCCTGGCCGAGGTCGAGGCGGATGCCCGCGCCTTCCTGTCGGCTGAACGGACGGCGCTCAACCTGCTCGGCCGAATGTGCGGCGTGGCGACCCTGACGAGGGCCTATGTCGAGGCTGTCGCCGGAACAGTCGCGCGGATCGCCGATACGAGGAAGACCACGCCGGGCCTCCGCGCGCTGGAAAAACATGCCGTGCGCTGCGGCGGCGGGCTCAATCACCGCTTCGGTCTGGATGACGCCATCCTCATCAAGGACAACCACGTCGTCGTCTGCGGCGGGGTCGTCGAGGCCGTGAAGGCTGCCCGCGCCCAGGCCGGTCACCTCATGAAGATCGAGCTTGAGGTCGATGGTCTGGCCCAGTTCGACCAGGCCCTCGCGCTCGTCGCGGAAGGGCAGGGACCGGACGTCATCATGCTCGACAACTTCGACAACGCGGAACTGGCCGAGGCGGTGAAGCGCCGGCGCGACGGCGGCTGCCGCGTGGTTCTCGAAGCGTCCGGCGGGGTCAATCTGACGACCATTCGAGGCATCGCCGAGACCGGGGTGGACGTGATTTCCGTGGGCACCCTGACCCATTCGGCGCCGGTGCTGGACATCGGTCTCGACGCTTTCTGAGGAACGGGGCGTCAGCCGGCGGGTTGTCTGTCCGGACCAGCAGGACGTCGCAATGACCTCGAAGACCCCCAGGGAATCACGCAGCTTCGCCGACTATGATGCGGATGGCGCCTTGCGGTGGGATGGCCATGACCGGCCCGGCATCCACACGGTTCGACCGGACGACTCCGGGGTCGGCACTGATGACCACGGTCACTACGGAAGTCTAAGGCAGAACCTGACCAATCACTGGCAGGTTCAGGACCGCTGACCGGGCCGTAAAGGCCGATCAGGCCTGGGGCGTGCTCACCGCGGCGGAGTCCGCAGCGGCCGGCTGGGTCGAAGCCGAGGCGGGCGTCGCAGGCGCGGATGTGACGGTCGCTGCGGGAGCGGCAGTCTCGGCCGAGCTCGCCGGAGAGCCGGAACCGGATTCCTGGGCCAGCAGGGCGGTATAGGCGATCGCCTGACCGGCCTGACGAACGGTCTCGGTCGGGTCGATCCCTGCGTAGACGGTGCGCTGGATGTCCGCCCCGGTCGAGCCGCGCGCGGCGTAGCTGAAGGCGTTCGACGAACCGGCGCGACCGCCGAAACGATAGAAGATGTGGCTGCCGACCTGGCTGACGCGCAGCAGGCTGTTGCGCCATGACGGCGAGACGCCCGTCGTGTGGAAGAAGGTGGCGTTGCCGACGCCCGCATAGACCGCGCCGGACAGGGCGGCGGAGGCGACCGTGCGGGCCCGGTTCCAGGCGGCGCGGTTGACCGGAGCACGCATCGAACCGTCGCAGGTGAAGCTGAACTGGCAGCCGACCCGGCGGCCCGATCCCTGGAAGACCACGCCGCAGACGCTGCGCGGGAAGGAAGGGTGCCGGGCGCGGTTCAGGACGACCTGGACCACGGCGCGCATGCCGTCCGAACCCTCGCCCCGCGCCTCGTAATAGGCGGCCTGGGTCAGGCATTCGAGATCGCGCGAGGCGTCCAGCGCATTCGAGATGTGGAACGGACGGGCGGCAGACACGTCGGTCAGGTTGACGCGGCGCAGGTCGGCTCGCGCGTTGTCAGGACGAAGTTGCTCCAGACGCGCAGTCAGCAGTTCAGCCTGGCGATCGCGCTGGGCGGCGCCGGCGACGGTATAGGGGTCGTGGCGACGGGCGATGGCCAGGGCGCTGGCGTCCAGACCGCCGGCAGCGGCGGCGAGCGCTTCCTCGGTGAAGCCGGCGGCGGTGGCGCCTTCCAGACGTTCGGCCTGGGCACGGACGGTCGTCGCCTGAGCGACGGTCCCTCCGAGATAGGCGCAACCGATTCCCAACCCCACGAGCGCGCCAAACGCCGCCGCCGCCTGTACGGGCCTGATTCTGGCCGCACGGTCGGCATGCGAAATCGCACGCTGTTGCGAGGATTGGAACAAAGGCGTCGTCCTATTCAGCAGGGCGGAAAAGTCGCCCCCGGGTCGTCTGCAGAACCGGGCGACATATGCAGTCGCGGACCGGTTTGCGAATCGGAGGTCGGTGAACGCCTGACCGCCGAAGGATGGGCCTTAAGCCACCCGTTTATGTCCTCAATGTGGTTGATTCGCAAGATGTCGCTGCAGCGCAGCAATTACGGCGAAGGCGCAGGTTTCGCCAAGATCGGTGCGCGCCAATACCGGCAAAGTCTAGCGGCTTTCGTTCCGAATGCCGTATCGGTTTGCACGACTCAGACTTGCCGATGGGCGCGCTGTGGCGAAGCCTGCTTCAGCACAGCATTTCTATTGTATTCGGGAGGCCGGGAAATCGACGCTGATCTGTCGCTCTGGTTGTTCATGGAACGGCGTCGCGGGGCGGGCGTTGAAGCGTGACCTTACTCGAACAGGACTCATCCCATGCGCCGCTCCATCGCTACCACCTGTGCACTGGCCGCCATCGCCCTCGGCGCAACCGCTCTTTCGGCCTGTGGCCATACCACCGAACAGCGGGCCGCGACCGGCGCCATCGCCGGCGCTGTGGTGGCTGGCCCGGTGGGCGCGGCCGTGGGCGGCGCAGCGGGCGCCGCGCGCCCTGATTGATCCTCGATATCTGGCGGCGAAGTTTCGACGCCTGTATGGGATCGCCTCGCAGGTGCGTCCCGGCGACGACGGTTGGCCGAAGAACGGCCCCGTTCGTCGAATAAGAGACCTCCGCGCTTGATTTACGGCTCCGTTTCGGCTTTGCCGACGCCCGGACGCCGTGGCGATCCCCGCCCTCGCCCCTCCGGCGACGGGCCCACCCCTCGAAGGACGACCGACCGACCGCATGAGAGATCTGAAACAGACGGGCTTCAGCGACCGCATCAGCACCCAGCAGGAGGCCAAGAAGGCCCTGCTGGCCAAGTTCAAGCCCAAGGCCGCCGCGCCTGACCCCGAATTCGACAAGCTGGCCGAGAAGCGCGCGGCTGAAAAAGAGGCCCTGCGCCTCCAGCACGAGGCCGTGAAGGCCGAAGAGCGCCGCATCAAGGCCGAACGCGACGCCGAGCGCGCCGCCGCCGAACGTGAATCCGAGGAGGCCATCGAGGCCGAGAAGCGCGCAGCCCGCAAGGAGCGCAAGCAACTCACCAAGGAAGAGCAGAAGGCGGCGCGCGATGCCCGCTACGCCGCCCGCAAGGCGCGCAAATAGACTTCAGGCGCCCGCGCGTTCGAAGAGACTGTTCGGCCCGTCGCGATCCTGCGGCGGGCCGAAGTCGTTATGGGGCGGTCGTCACCAGCAGGTCGCCCAACGCCTCACGCAGTTGTTCGCCCGAGTAGGGCTTGCGCAGGAACGGCCACGGCGCGTCGGTCAGGGCCAGGTCGACATCGTCGCCCGCATAGCCTGACGTGAGCATGATCGACATCTGCGGCCAACGCCCGGCGCAGATCCGGGCCAGCTCGACACCGGTCATGCCGCCCGGCATGACGATGTCGCTCAGCATGACGTCGAACGGCCTTTTCTCCAGCAAAGCCAGGGCTTCGATGCCCGTCTCCGCCGTCTCGACCTCAAGTCCCATCCCCTTCAGCAGGTCCATGGCGATAGCCGCCACGCCCGTGTCGTCCTCGACCAGCAACAGGGTCTGGCCCGCCGTCACAGCCCCGAGCACCCGGCGTGGCGCCTCCGCCGCAGTCTCCTCGGCGGGGGCCGGCGGGAGGTAGACGCGGATCTCCGTGCCCTCGCCGACCGTGGAGGTGATCTTCACCCCGCCGCCGCTCTGGCGAGCGAAGCCATAAACCTGGCTCAGACCCAGGCCCGTGCCCTTGCCGACGGCCTTGGTCGTGAAGAAGGGTTCGAAGACCCGCCGCATGGTCTCTTCGTTCATGCCGGAGCCGGTGTCCGAGACGGTGACGCAGACATAGTCGCCGGGAGCCAGGTCAATGACGTCGCCGGCTTCCACCTCGCAGGCCTGGGTCTGGACGGTGATCCGGGCGCTCTCCGTCTGGCCCCGCTCGGCCACCGCGTCGCGGGCGTTGACGATAAGGTTCAGCAGGGCCGCTTCGAACTGGGCTGGATCGACGATGACGCGAGCGCCGCCTCGACGGAGCTTGAGCCTGTAGGTGACCGCCTCTCCGACGGCACGACGCAGCAGGGGGTCGCTCTCGCGGATCAGGGCGTTGATGTCGATCGCCTCGGGGCGCAGGGCCTGACGCCTTGAGAAAGCGAGGAGCTGGTGCGTCAGTCGCTCGCCGCGCCGCGCGGCCGACAGGGCGGCTTCGCCCAGCTTATGGCGACGCGCGGCGTCTTCCGGCGACTTCAAAATCAGATCCAGCGCGCCGATGACCACGGTCAGCAGGTTGTTGAAGTCATGCGCCACGCCGCCGGTCAGGCGCCCGACCGCCTCCATCCGCTGGGCGTGCATCAGGTCCGCCTCGGCCTTGGCCTTTTCCGCCAGGGCGTCGCCGACGCGGTCTTCGAGCAGCTCATTGATCCGCTTCAGATCGTGCTCGACCCGGCGAGCGTCGGTGACGTCGAAGGCCACGCCGACGAAGCCGATCACCTCGCCTCCGAGACCGAAGCGCGGCCGCGAGAACGACTTCAGCCACCGGTACTCGCCGCTGTTGTGAAGGTATCGGGCTTCCAATGAGAAGGGCTGTTCCGTGGCCTCGCCCGCGATGGACTCCCGGACCAGCATCTCCTGGTCCTCCGGATGGATGTAGCTGCGCCAGTCGGCGGTGCGGACGCTCTCGTAGTCGCCCCCCATGTATTCGACATAGGCCTGGTTGACGAAGGCGCGGCTGCGGTCCTGCTGAGTCACCCAGATCAGGACAGGCGCCGTGTCGGCGATATCGCGGAAGCGGGCCTCGCTTTCCAGCACCTCCGCCTGGGCGCGAGTGCGTTCGACCTCGGACCAGGCGCGATCGGCGACGTCCTCAATCAGATTGACCTCCGCCGCCGTCCACAGTCGGGGCCCGGTCGTGTTCACATGCAGGAAGGCGCGCAGCACGCCGGACCGGACAACGGGAGCCGTAATGAAGGCGCCGACCTGACGGTTCGAGAAGGCCTCGACGGCATGGGCGGTGCGGGTGTCTTCGGCGACGTCGTGGACCACGATCGTCAGCCCTTCGGCCAACTGGCGGTTCACCTCGCCCCCGAACTCGGCGATGTCGTGCCAGCCGGCCAGGCTGGGCACGCCCTCGGTCCAGTCCCGGTTCATCTCGAACCGGCCGCGTGAGGTTCTGAGTTCGCCATAGCCCACGCGCGAAGCGGACAGCATCCGCCCCAAAACGCTGTGAACGTGGTCCATGATGTCGTCGGGGTCGTTCAGATCGCGGACGCCGTCGGACAGCTCCAGCAGGAACCGCTGGCGGCGTTCCTGCTGGGCCAGGGCGTGGAGGGCCTCGCGGGTCGTGGTGACGTCGAATGACAGGCCGACATAGCCCTGGAACGCCCCGTCGCCGTCGAACCGGGGGTTCACCGACACCCGCATCCAGCGCCAGACCTCGTCGTGGCGCAGGAACCGGCATTCGAAGGTATAGGGCAGGAGGCGGGGTCGCGCTTCGGCTTGGGTGGCGTTGACGTCGGCGAGGTCGTCGGGGTGGATAGAGGCCTTCCAGGCGTGGCCCATGAAGGTCTCGCCGGGCTTTCCGTAGAACTCGACCAGGGCTGCGTTGACGAACTCCACCTCGCCCTCGGCATTGGTCAGCCAGACTGGAGAGGGCGCGGTGTCGGCCATGAGGCGGAAGCGGCTCTCGCTCTCGCGCAGCGCCGCCTCGGCGGCCTTGGCGTCGGTGATGTCGACCGCGACCGCGATGTAGCCGGACTGGTTTCCATCCTCGTCGCGCAGGGCTCGCAGGCTGGTCAGGGCCCAGACCACCGTGCCGTCGGGGCGGATGTAACGCTTCTCCAGCTGACCGCCTTCGCCGCCGGCGAGGACATTGGACAACAGATCGATCGTGGGCTGGACGTCGTCGGGGTGGCTGGCGTCGCGCGTCGTCAGGCCGACGACCGAATCCTGGGTGTGGCCCAGCAATTCGGCGAACCGGGCGTTGGCGCTGATCACCGCGCCATCAAGGCCGACCTTGGCGATCCCGGCTGCGGCCTGATCGACCATCGCGGTCAATTCGGCCTCTTTCCGCCTTAGCGCGTCCCGTGAGATCTCGAGCTCGGCGACCGTCTCTCCGAGCCGGGCCAGGCTCTTGCGCAGGGAAGCGGCCACGATGGTGACGAACCCTCCGACGATGATGAAATTGACCGTGGCGACCCGGCCTGCGGGTGTCGCGATGCCGAACCCCAATGCCGTCGGTCCGGCTATGACCCAACCGCCCAGAAGGCAGGCGGCCGTGGCGACCAGTCCCGCGATCCGCCCGCCGGTGAGGGCCGCGAGGATCACCGCCGGCAACAGGATGATGAAACCGGTGACCTCGCCGTAAAAGGCCTGGCCCGCCCAGCGCACGAACAGTCCGGCGGCGGCGAAGGCCAGACCGGTCAGGGCGTTTCGCCACCACGGCTGCCTGGGCGCACGCGCCAGCCGGGCCAGGACGACGTCCGGCTCCAGCATCCGACCGACCAACGTCTTGAACCTCAACCAATAACCCCCGGCTCGCGCCCTTGCGCGAAAAACGGCAACGCTTTCCGTTGCTCTGCGTTCCACGGCCGGCAAGTCCCGTCCCGCCCCGGCTTCAAGCCTTGGCGAAGGCGGGTGGAATGCCTACCTGCCCAAACGATTAGAGACTGTCGCCAAAGGAGCAAGCATGACCGCAACGATCCACACAGGCCTGACGAAGGCTGAGCGCAGCGAAGTGGCGCAGGAACTGTCCAAGGTGCTGGCCGACAGCTTCGCCGTCTATCTGAAGACGCACGGCTATCACTGGAACGTCCGGGGCCCCGAGTTCTTCACCCTGCACAATCTGCTGGAGCAGCAGTATCGCGAGATCTGGGCGGCGCTGGACGAGATCGCGGAGCGTATCCGCGCGCTGGGCGAGTTCGCGCCCCAGGCGCATTCCGCCTTCGCCAACCTGACGTCGATCAAGGACGGCGATCCGGACAAGGATGCTTCGGCCATGCTGACCGAGCTGATGAAGGACCATGAGACCCTGATCGCCACCTGCCGCGCGGCCCTGAAGGCGGCGGACGACGAAGGCGACGACGTCTCCGTCGACCTCCTGACCCAGCGTCTGGCGGCGCACGAGAAGTTCGCCTGGATGCTGCGTTCGACCCTCGGCGGCCGCTAGATCCGTCTCAACGAACCGTAATCCGTGGCCTGAAAAGCGCCGTGTTGCGGGACCAAAGACCCTGCTACACGGCGCTCCGGCGTCGGAATCCCGGAAACGAATGTCGCTCGCATCCATCAAGTCCGTCGATTGGCACAGGGTGAAGACCCTGGCCCGTCGCTATGCCGCGGCAGCGCCTGCGGCGGTGGCGGCGCTCGGCGTAGCGATGGCGGCGAGCTCGACGGTGCGCCCGGCGAGCGACCGCACGGCCGAGGCCGTGGCCCGCATCACCCAGGGCGATCTCTCGGCGCGGGGCCTTGCGGCCCTCAGCGCGCGGATGGACCCGGCCCAGCTGGCCCTGGCGATCCGCTTCGACCCCAATGAGCAACGCGCCACCCTGCTGGGCCTGACGCCCGGCTGGGAAAGCCTGACGCTCGCAGGCCGGCCCACTCTGGAACTGGGGATCAACGGTCTGGACGCCCAGAAGCGCAACGCCGCCATGCCGGCCGCCGCCGGCGCCCTGCGGTCCGCTCTGCCCTTCGTTCTGGCATCCGCCACCCTGGCGGACCGGGCCCGCGCCCTGCGTTGCCTGACCCAGGGCGTCTACTATGAGGCTGCGCTGGAAAGCACAGAGGGCCAGGAGGCCGTGGCCCAAGTCATTCTCAATCGCGTCCGGGATCCCAACTATCCCAACACCGTCTGCGGCGTCGTCTTCGAGGGCGCCGAGCGCACCACGGGATGCCAGTTCAGCTTCACCTGCGACGGCGCCCTGTCGCAGGCTCCCGTTGGCTGGGCATGGAACCGCGCCCGCACAGTCGCCGAGCGCGCCCTGTCCGGGTACGTCGCGACCAAGGTGGGCACCGCGACCCACTATCACGCCGACTACGTCCATCCCTGGTGGGCGCCGACGCTCGGCAAGATCACCCAGATCGGCGCGCACATCTTCTATCGCTGGAAAGGCCTCGCCGGAGAGACCGCCGCCTTCAAACAGACCTATGCCGGACGTGAGCCGACCATCGACGAGGCGCGCTTCTCACGCCCTCGCCTGATCACCGCCTCAGCAGACGCAACCGAGGCCGGACCCGATGACGCCACCGTCCTGGCCGAAGGCGGGATGAACCTGCGCACGGTCGAGATCAACGGCCAGACCCGGGTCGTGGGCGTGGCCAGCCTGGGCGGACGTCGTCAGGCGACCGCTGCCGATATCGCGGCCATCAACGCCCGCCTTCAGGCCTTCGAGGCGCCGCCGCTTGCGACGCCGGCCCCAGCCGCGACGCCTGCGCCTGCCGGTGTTGTGACGATGGACGTCGAACAGGTCGGTCGTCCGGCCAACTAAGGTCGGGGGTTCTACAGAGCGTGCAACGTCCGGCCGGATCAGGCATTTAGAGTTCCATCTGGCTTATTGCCCCGCTTGGAGTGCTCTGTTTGACCGCTGCCGCAACGCCCTGGAATGAAGCCGAAAGGCTGGAGGCGCTGCGGGCCTACGGGATTCTTGATACGGAGCCGGAGCAGGCCTTCGAGGACATCGTGCATCTGGCCGCCCGCATCTGCGACGCCCCGATCGCCGTGGTCAATCTGATCGACAAGGGACGTCAGTGGTTCAAGGCCGAGACAGGTCTCGGCGTGCGCGAGACGCCGCTCGACACCTCCTTCTGCGCCCACGCCCTGCTGCAGGACGACGGCATGGTCATTCCCGACGCGACCCACGACAGCCGCTTTCAATGCAATCCTCTGGTGACCGGCGAGGCAGGCTTGCGCTTCTACGCCGGGCGGCTGCTGAAGAGCCCCGACGGACACGCGCTCGGCACCTTGTGCGTCCTCGACACCCGGGCGCGTCCCGAAGGGCTGACGCCTCTTCAGTCGGAGACGCTGGAGGTTCTGGCCGGTCAGGTCATGGCCCAGCTGGAGCTTCGCCGAGCCATCCGTGAGCGGGAAGAGGGTGCGCAGGCTCTGGCCGACAGCGAGGCCAAATTCCGCGCCATCGCCGATTCCATGCCCCAGATGGTCTGGTCGACCCTGCCCGACGGCTTCCATGACTACTATAACGCCCGCTGGTATGAGTTCACCGGCGTGCCGGCGGGCTCGACCGACGGAGAGGGCTGGAACGACATGTTCCACCCCGAAGACCAGGCGAGGGCGTGGGAAACTTGGCGGCATTCGCTGGCGACCGGCGACCTCTATGAGATTGAATACCGGCTGCGGCGCGCCGACGGCGTCTATCGCTGGACGCTGGGCCGGGCGACGCCGATCCGGAACGAGTCAGGCGAGATCATCCGCTGGTTCGGCACCTGCACGGACATCGAGGAGCTGAAGCAGTCGGAGAAGGGCAAGGACCTGCTCAGCCAGGAGTTGAGTCACCGGATCAAGAACATCTTCGCCGTGGTCTCGTCCCTTATCGCCCTGTCGGCGCGCGAGCACCCGGAGGCCAAGGTCTTCGCCAGCTCGGTGCGCGACCGGATCAACGCCCTGGCACGCGCTCACGAGTTCGTCCGGCCCCACTCCGAAGTGTCCCAGCCCCTGATCGGCGACACGACCCTGCACACCTTCCTGAGCGCCCTGTTCAAACCCTATGTCGACGCCAGCGGCCACTCGCGGGTCGTCCTTGCAGGCGACGATGCGACCTTCGACGACCAGGCCGCGACCTCGGTCGCATTGCTGTTCCACGAGCTGGCGACCAATGCCGCGAAATACGGCGCCCTGTCTCTTCCGGACGGTCGGGTGCTGTTGCGCACGCGCAACGAAGGAGACCGATTCATCCTGACCTGGACCGAGCAGGGAGGCCCGCCCATCGCTGGAACGCCCGCCCGGCAAGGGTTCGGCACTGCGCTGTCGACCCTGTCCGTCGAGGGCCAATTGGGCGGAAAGCTGGAACGAAGGTGGGAGCCAGCGGGTTTGGTTCTGGAGGCGGACCTCCCCGCTACGGCGCTTTCCCGGCGTCGTGCCGCACTGAAAAAGAAATGAACCGGACGGGCGCCCACGCGTTCCAGGAGTTCGGTAACCGACACAACAAGGCCATGACTGCGCGTATCCTGATTATCGAAGACGAGGCTCTCGTCGCCATGGAACTCCGCTTCGTGCTGGAAGACCTTGGCCACGAGGTCATCGCGACTGCCGCGGACGCGAAATCCGCACGGAGCGTGGCGGCCGAGAACGATATCGATCTCGCACTCGTCGACATCCACCTGTCCGACGGCCCCACCGGCATCGACCTGGGCCGCGAGCTGGGACAGGACATGGGCGTCACCGTCCTGTTCATGACCGCCAACCCGGGGATGGTCCGCGAGGGCGTGGCCGGCACGATCGGAGTCCTGTCCAAGCCGACGGATGAACGCGCGGTCCAGACCGCCGTCGACTACGCCCTGCGCCGCCGCGCGGGCCGGCCGGTCGAATACGCTCCGCCGGAACTCCAGCTCTTCGGTTGACCCTCGCCCCTGGACCATCCCCGGAACTGCAAGGCGCGACCACGCCGGTCACGCAGATCCTCTATTGCAGCGTGAGCCGTGACGGAGCCGCGAGCGGACTGGAGATGTCCGACATCCTCAACGAAGCGAGGCTGGGCAACGCCCGCGACGGCGTCACCGGCGTCCTCACTGCGGTAGAGGGTCGATTTGTCCAGATCATCGAGGGCCCGGACGCCGCCTTGGATGGTCTGATGGCGAAGCTGCTGAGAGATCCCCGGCATACGGGCTTGTCCATAATCGAAAGACGGCTGACCACGCGGCGGTCGTTCGGCGACTGGGACATGGTCAGTCCGCGCCTGGCCCCGCGCGAGGTGTCTCTGCTGGCGCTGCTTCTCGAGGATACCGGCGCGGGCCTCGAGGCCTATGCCGAGATATTGTCGCGTGCGATCGCCGAGCAGGACGCCATGCTCGAGGGCCGGCGATCCCCGGGCGACGTGATCGGCCGGGTTCGAGCCACTCCCGAAATGTCCAAGGGGTCCGAGGCCTGATCCGATCCCCCTGCCCGCAAGGGGAGGAGCAAGCGTATCACCAGACCCCGATCTTCTCCGCCTCGCGGTGGCTGATCGGATGGTGTGCCCTCGCGTGGTCCTCCTCGGCGAGGAATCGCACGGCTTCGAGCGCCGCCATACAGCCCATGCCGGCGGCGGTGACCGCCTGGCGATAGACGTCGTCGGTGACGTCTCCGGCGGCATAGCAGCCTTCCACATTGGTCGCCGTCGTGCCGGGTTTCACCACCAGATAGCCGCCCTGTTTGGTCTCCAGCTGGCCCTGGAACAGTTCCGACGACGGGGCGTGGCCGATGGCGATGAAGATGCCGTCCGTCTGGATTTCCTGGGTCGCCCCGGTCTGGGCGTGCTTGAGGCGGACGCCCGTGACGTTCGACGCGATGCCGTCCGATTGTCCGAGGATCTCGTCGACCGCGTGGTTCCAGATGACCTCGACCTTGGGATTGGCGAACAGGCGATCCTGCAGAATCTTCTCGGCGCGGAACTCGTCCTTGCGGTGCACGACGGTGACCTTGGCGGCGAAATTGGTCAGGAACAGCGCCTCTTCGACCGCCGTGTTGCCGCCGCCGACGACGACGACGTTCTTGCCGCGATAGAAGAAGCCGTCGCAGGTCGCGCAGGCCGAGACGCCGAAGCCCTGGTATTTCTGCTCCGACTCCAGCCCCAGCCATTTCGCCTGGGCGCCGGTCGAGATGATGACCGTCTCGGCCAGCAACTCGGTCCCCGAATCCAGCTTCAGCCGGAACGGACGCTGCGACAGGTCGCAGGAGACAACGATATCCTCGATCACTTCGGTCCCGACATGCAGGGCCTGGGCCTTCATCTGCTCCATCAGCCAGGGTCCCTGGATGGCCTCGGCGAAGCCTGGATAGTTCTCCACGTCGGTGGTGATGGTCAGCTGGCCGCCGGGCTGGATGCCGGCGATCACCGCGGGGTTCAGGTTGGCGCGGGCCGCATAGATGGCGGCGGTCCAGCCGGCGGGGCCGGAACCGATGATGGCGACGCGGATCGTTCTCGGAGTGCTCATGAGTGCTATCTAGTCGCTGATTCCGCCCTGTGCGATGTCAGGTGCGACGGAAATCGTGGAAGGACGCGACATGGCCACCCAACCGCAACGCAGTTTCATCGGCATCGGGCTCGCCCTGGGGGTGGCGATCGGCGCGGGCCTGGGCGTCGCCCTGGGCAACCTGGCCCTCGGGATCGGCGTCGGGGTGGCGCTGGGAATCGCGCTCGGGGCCGCGGCGGACGTGCGGGACAAGGCCCGGCGGAAGAGCGATGGCGACGGCGGCGTCGCGCCCTTCGCGGCGGACGGCGGCGGCCGGTCGAAGGCTGACGACGGCGCGGATGGCGGCTCAGACGGTGGTGGAGACGGCGGAGGCGGAGGCGGAGGCGACTGACGCCTGGCGACCCATCGCCTTCAGGATTTCGCGCGCCGCCCGGTCCGTCTCGGTCAAGGGCGCATAGCTCCAGCTTTCCAGCGCCCCGCCGAACGGCCGCGTCGCGCCCTTCGCCATGAGGTCCGCATGCAGCCGCGCAAACTTCCCCGGCGGTCTTAGCGCCACCATCGGCAGGACATGCACGGGCTTGCCGGTCGAGGCGGCCTCGGCGGCCATATTGGCGCTGTCCTCGGTGACGAGGATGTGGTCGGCGGCGTCGAGGAAGGCGAACAGCGGGTTCGCCCCCTCGCCATCCCAGATCCAGCCGGGCAGGCCCTTCAGCCTTTCGATCATCACCACCTTCGCCGCCTCGGGCGTGCGGCGCGAGAAGGTCAGCATCAGGGATCCGTCGGAGGCTTGCAGCGCCTCCGCGATCCGGTCCGCCAGCCACGCCGCATGCTCCGGCGTCAGGTCGAAGGCCTTCGAGGCCCCCCCGATCAGCACCGCGACGCGTGGACCGGACAGGGCGTCCAGCCGGTCCGCGAAGGCGGGCGCGGCGTCGGCAAGGGCTTGCAGCGTGATGCGATGAGGCGACCCGGTGATGGAGACGACATTGGCGCCGCTCAGTTCGTCATGGGCAGGGGCCACGACCAGGTCGAACAGCGCGGGATCGAGGCGCGGGTCCTGGGTCTGGACGACGAAGGTCCGGCCGCCGCTCAGACCCCTTGCGCCCAGGGACAGCGGCAGTGTCGCCCGCCCCGTCGCGATCCACAGATCGGGCCAGACCTCGCCATCGGCGGGCAGGGGGGACGCCGAAGCCAGCATCCAGCGGGCCTTCATCGCGACCGGCAGCCAGTCGAACACCGGCCGCCAGCGCACGCGCTTGATGTCGATGGTCGCAGGAGTCAGACGCGCGACCGCCTCGGCGAGGCCGAGCGCCTGATTTTCCATGCCGGCGCGGCCGTCCGAGACGACCGCGATACGAAGGGGCTTTGGCCCTACTTCCACTCGACCTTGAGGATTTCGTAGGCCTTCACGCCGCCAGGGGTGTTCACCTCGACGGTGTCGCCGACGGCCTTGGAGATCATGGCGCGGGCGATGGGCGAGGAGATGGAAATCTTGCCCTGCTTCACGTCGGCCTCGTGCTCGCCGACGATCTGGTAGCGGCCTTCTTCCTCGGTGTCCTCGTCGACCACGGTGACCGTGGCGCCGAACTTGACCTGGTCGCCCGACAGCTTGGTCACGTCGATGACCTGGGCGCGGCTGATCTTGTCCTCGATCTCGGCGATCGAGCCTTCGATCCAGCCCTGGCGTTCCTTGGCCGCGTGATACTCGGCGTTTTCCGAGAGATCGCCGTGTTCGCGGGCCTCCGAGATCGCCGCGATAACGCTGGGACGTTCCACCGACTTCAATTGCTTAAGCTGATCGTCGAGGGAGCGGTAACCCTCGGCCGTCATCGGCACTTTTTCCATGTGGTCGTGATTTTCTGACTTGTCGCCCGGTAAACCGGAGAGGGGACTTAAGAGAAACTCTGGCGAATACGCTGGTCGCTGGGCGCGCGCGACCGGCCGAAGAAGCTAGGGCGCCCGGCGCGGAAACTCAAGGTCCGGTCGGGGAGGGGCCCCGCGGATCAGCCCGCAGGAGGTCGCACGGCGGGGTGACGACCGTGCGACAGCCGCCGATCCAGCATCGTCCTGGCCACGCCATAGACGATCCAGGCGATCAATCCGGCGCCGATCACAGCGAACAGGAGGGACGCCAGCATCGCTCCCGCCGCCATGAAGGCGAGGAGGAAGGCGATGGCCGCGCCAAGGCCGGCCGCGATCTGGAGTGTTTTCAACTGCATGGCAGTTAAACGCGCTCGTTCGCCGCGGGTTGCGACGCCCGCGATCCGTCAGGCGTAGGCGTAGGGACCGCCCCGCTCCAGCGCCCGCTGGTAGGCCGGCCTGGCGTGGATCGTCTGCAGGAAGGCTTTCAGCTTCGGCTTGTCCGGCCCATAGGGCGCGCGGCTGGCCCCGGCCTCCAGCGGGAAGCTCATCATGATGTCGGCGGCCGAGAAGGCGTCGCCGGCGAACCACGGCGACTTCGACAGCTCGCCTTCCCAGTAGGCGGTGTGGGCCGCGATCTGCGGATCGATGAAACTCGCCTGCGCCTTGTTCGAGATCGCCTTGACCAGAGGCCGCACCAGACCGGGAGACCGCGTCGGCAGGGCGCCAAACACCAGTTTCAGCAGCAGGGGCGTCATCGCCGACCCCTCGGCATAGTGCAGCCAGTAGGTGTAACGCCGCCCGGCCGCCGTCCCGGCCGTCGGCCTCAGCCCATGCCCCGGGTATGCGTCGAGAAGATATTCGGCGATCGCCCCCGTCTCGGCGACGATAACGTCGCCGTCCTGGATGACCGGCGACTTGCCCAGCGGATGGATTGCGCGCAGCTCGGGCGGCGCCAGCATGGTGTCGGCGTTCCGCTCGTACCGTTTGACCTCATAGTCGAGCCCCATCTCCTCCAGCAGCCACAGCACGCGCTGGGAACGGGAGTTGTTCAGGTGGTGGACGACGATCATGGCGCGGCTCTTTCCGGGTTTCGATCACCCTGGCGGGTTGACGCCGGGGAGGGCAAGGCCCGTCAGCGGGTGCGGCCGCTCCAGCGCTGACGCGGATGCCCCTGGGCCTGAGACGCGCGCCCCGCGCGGTTCAGGTTCGGCGTCGCTCCCGTCCGGCGGCTCTGCCACAGCTCATAGGCCAGGGTGGCCAGGGCCAGTTTTCCGGCGTGCCGGCCGGCGAACCCGCGTCCGCCCTTTGACAGCAGAAGGCCGCCGATGACGGTGGCGATACGGGACAGGGCCATGGTTATCTCCTCAAGTTCGGGAGCAATAACGGTCCGGCCCGGCTCAGGTTCACCGAGATTGAAACCGTGCGCGCTTTCGCCCACACCGGGCCCATGACCACGCCCGAACCTCGCCTCACGTCCCTGGCCCACGGCGGAGGCTGCGGCTGCAAGCTGTCGCCGGGCGTTCTGAGCGACATCCTGTCGAAGACGCCCCAGGCGGCGGCCTTCGCCAATCTGATGGTCGGGACCGAGACAAGCGACGATGCGGCCGTCTGGCGGCTGAACGACCAGCAGGCCCTCGTGGCGACCACCGACTTCTTCATGCCCGTGGTCGACGACCCGTTCGACTTCGGCCGGATCGCGGCGACCAACGCCCTGTCCGACGTCTATGCGATGGGCGGCCGACCCATCTTCGCCCTGGCCCTGGTCGGGATGCCTGTGAACGTCCTCTCGACCGGGACCATCGGTCGGATCCTCGCGGGCGGCGCCAGCGTCTGCGCCGAGGCCGGCATTCCCGTCGCCGGGGGCCATTCGATCGACAGCGTGGAGCCGATCTACGGACTGGTGGCATTGGGCCTCGTCCACCCCGACCGGGTCCTGACCAATCGCGGCGCGCGGGCGGGCGATGTCCTGATCCTGACCAAGGGGCTCGGCGTCGGCGTTCTCAGCGCGGCCTTGAAACAGGAACGGCTCGACGCGGCCGGCTATGCGGCCCTGATCGCCTCGACGACGCGGCTGAACACCGTCGGCGCCGATCTCGCCGACAGGAACGATGTCCACGCCATGACCGACGTCACCGGCTTCGGCCTGCTCGGCCATGCGCTGGAGATGGCGCGCGGATCCGGGCTGGGTGTGGAGCTCGATGCCGGCGCGACGCCTCTGCTGGACGGGGTCGAGGCGATGGCGCGGGACGGTGTCCGCACCGGCGCCTCCGGCCGCAATTGGGCCAGCTATGGCGAGGCGATCTCCCTGCCGACCGGGTTCGACGACTGGCGCCGCGATTTGCTGACGGACCCCCAGACCTCGGGCGGCCTGCTCGTCGCCGTCGCGGCCGAGGCGGGCGACGCCGTGCTGGCGACGATCCGGGCGGCCGGCTTCGACCGGGCCGCTGTCATCGGTCGGGTGGTGGAGCGTCCCGGGGTGCGGGTCAGTTGATCCGGCGCACGACCGACCTGTCGCCCAAGGCCCGCGCCGCTTTCGACGCCATCATCGACGTGCGCAGCCCCGCCGAGTTCGCCGAGGATCACATCCCCGGCGCCATCAACCTGCCAGTCCTGGACGACGCGGAACGGGCCGAGATCGGGACCATCTATGTCCAGCAATCGAAATTCCTCGCCCGCCGCATTGGCGCGGCGAAAGTGGCTCGCAACATCGCCGCCCATCTCGACGGCGCGCTGAAGGATTGCGACGGCAGTTTCCGCCCGCTGGTCCACTGCTGGCGCGGCGGCCAGAGGTCGGGGGCCATGGTCGCGGTGATGGACCAGATCGGCTGGCCGGTGACGGTGCTGGACGGCGGCTACATGACCTGGCGCCGACAGGTGCAAACCGCTCTTTATGGCGAACACACCCTGTCGGTCGTCCTGCTTGATGGAGGCACCGGGTCGGGCAAGACGGCGCTCTTGCAGCGCCTCGCCGAACGCGGCGTGCAGATGCTCGATCTGGAGGGGTTAGCCGATCATCGCGGCTCCCTGTTCGGCTCGACCGGCCGCGCCCAGCCGTCGCAGAAGATGTTCGAGAGCCGGCTGTTCGAGGCGCTGGAACGCCTCGACCCGACCCGCCCCGTGGTCGTCGAGGCCGAGTCCAGTCGCATCGGCGCCCGCACGATCCCGCCCGTACTGTGGTCCGCCATGGGCCGTGCCTCGGTCGTCGAACTGTCCGCTCCGGTCGAGGCCCGCGCCGCCTTCTCCGCCCGCGTCTACGCCGATATCGCCGCCGACGTCGCGGCGCTGGACGCCGCGCTCGGCCGCCTCCCGCCGCATCATTCCAGAGAGACCGTCGCCGGTTGGAAAGCGATGGCCCGCGACGGCCGCACGGTCGACCTCGCCGCCGCCCTGATCGCCGACCACTATGATCCCGCCTACCGCCGCATGTCTGCACGCCGCGACCGGCCGGTGATCGGGCGGGTGGAGATGAGCGACGTCTCGGAGACGGAGCTGGATCGGGCGGCGGACGCCATCGCCGAAATCCTGTCGCTCTAGGAGAGGGAAAGCATCTGCACAATCCGCTCCGCCGCCACCGCCGCCCCATCCTCCCTGCCCGCCACGACCCCCAGCCGCGCCGCCGTCTTCGCCACCCCCGGGTCCGAGAACAGCCGGTCCAGCACCGTCGCCACCCGATCCGCCTTGTATCGTGTTCGCCCCAGCGTCGCCCCGCACCCCAGCCGCACCACCCGTGCCGCATTGTCGAACTGGTCCCCGAGGAACGGAACGACCAGCTGAGGTCGCCCCGCGCGCAGGGCCTGCTGGGTCGTCCCGACACCGCCCTGATGCACGATGGCCGCCGCGCGAGGGAACAGTTTCGAGAACGGCGCATAGGGCAGGGCGATCGCGTCCGGCCCGTCGGCGACGCCCCGATCTCCCTCCGGCCCGACCAGCAACACAGCGCGCCGCCCCGTCCGGCGGGCCGCCTTGAGGCTCTCGACATAGAAGTCGCCCGGGATGTGAACCGCCGCGCTGCCGAGGGTGAAGACGACCGGCGCCGATCCGGCCGCGAGGAACTGCTCCAGCTCGCGAGGCATGACGACCGGCCCGCCCGTCTCGCTGTCGTAAGGCGCATAGCCGGTGACGAAAAAGCCCGGCGGCGAGTCCGGTTGCACGGTGCCGAGCAGCGGCGAATACAGACCAAGCGCCAGGTCCGCCCCGGCCCCCGCGTCGAAAACCATGTTGGCCTTGGTCGCGGCCAGCCCCAGACGCGCGCGAACCCGATTCAGAGGCCGCGTCATACCGGCGGCGATCAGCCGCGCCAGTGCGATCGTGGTCCGGTTGCGCCACAGACCGAACCCCCCGTCGGCCGGAGCCAGCCACGGTGCCTTGGGCAGATACGGTGGATCATAGGCCGAGAAGGCCAACGTCGGTTGGAGCAGGACGGACACGAACGGCAGGCCGAGCCGCTCGGCCGTTACCCCCGCCCCGACCGTAAGGGTCGCCCCGACGATGGCCCGGGCCCCCTCGCTCACCGCGACCATCTGCCGGACGCTGGTCTCCAGATAAGGCAGCAGTATCCGCTGGAACAGGAAGACGTCGGACTTGATGATGGCCTCTGTGATCTGCCCCACGGTCATTCCCAGTTTTTCCTCCATCTCCGCGATGCTGGGTCCCACCGCGTGGAAGACCAGTCCGGCGGCTTCGATCTTCGGCCGATACTCGGCCGAGGAGGCGATCTCGGCCTCGATCCCCCGCTCGCGTAGCGCCAGCCCGAGCGCGATGAACGGATGCAGGTCGCCGAGCGAACCGGCGGCGGCGATGACGACTCGAGGAGGCATGGGGAACCCTAGCACGCCCCTGTGAAGGTTCACGCTGGCGTCCCGCGACGCCGGTGCTAGCGTCAGGGCCATGACTCGTTCCCGTACCGCTGCCATCTTCACCTCGCTCAGTCTCTGGGTGATGGTCGCCCTTGTCTTCGGCCTCGCGGCGGGCGCGGCGGCCCAGGCCTGGGGCATCCCCGGCGGGACCGGGACCGTGGCGGTGATCGACGCCCTGGGCCAATTGTGGCTCAACGCCCTGCGGATGACGATCATCCCCCTGGTCTTCAGCCTGCTGGTGACCGGCATCGCCTCGATTGCCGATGCGGCGGCGACCGGTCGTCTGGCTCTCAAGGCGATCATCGTCTTCGCCCTCCTGCTGCTGGCGGCCACGGTCTACGCCTTCGCCTCGTCGCTGGGCCTGCACGCCCTGTGGCCTATCGGCGCCGAGGGCTCCGCCGCCCTGCTGGCCGGCGCCCCGCCCGAGGCCGCGCGCGAGGTGGCCGCCAATGTCGGCGGCGGCGGCTTCGGCGCCTTCCTGACCAGCCTTGCCCCCGCGAACCCGATCCGCGCCGCGGCCGACGACGCCATCCTGGCCATCGTGGTCTTCGCCATCGCCTTCGGCTTCGCCACCACCCGGCTCGACGCACGCCTGCGCCAGCCCGTCGCCCTGTTCTTCGAGGCGGTCGCCAACACCATGATCGTCATCGTCCAGTGGGTGCTGGCGGTCGCGCCGCTGGGCGTTTTCACCCTGGCCTTCGGCGTTGGCTTGCGGGCCGGTCTCGACGCTGCAGGGGTTCTGGGCCACTACATCGCCCTGGTCTGCCTCAGCCTGATCGGCCTGATCCTGCTGACCTACGTCGTGGCGACCCTCGCTGGCCGCATCGGTCTCGGCCGGTTTGCGCAAGGCATCGCCCCGGCCCAGGTCGTCGCCTTCTCGACACAGTCCTCGCTCGCCTGCCTGCCCATCATGGTGGAGCGCGCCATCGACCGCCTCGGCGTCTCGGCCGCCACCGCCGGTCTCGTCCTGCCCCTCGCCGTCGCGGTGTTCCGCATCACCTCGCCGGTCGCGAACCTGGCGGTCGTCATCTATGTCGCGAAGCTGACGGGAACCGAGATCACCACGGCCGCCATGCTGGCCGGAGGCCTCGCCGCCCTGGCTGTGAGCGTCGGCACCGTGGGCCTTCCTGGACAGGTCAGCTTCTTCGCCTCCATCGCCCCGATCTGCCTGGCCATGGGCGTGCCGCTGGAGGTGTTGCCCCTGCTGCTGGCGGTTGAGGTCGTGCCCGACATCTTCCGGACCGTCGGCAATGTCACCGCCGACCTGGCTGCTGCGCGGATCGTCGAGGGTCGTGACGCCGCCGCCGACCCTGAACCCGGCGCAGGTATCTTGCGCGCTGCATAACAACGCTCATGTATACGTAATACTACGTATGTTCGCGTACTGAGTGTATACGAAAGACTACTGATCAGACCGACCAGTTCATGGTCCATGGCGATCATTGATCTTTGATTAAGCAATAACGGCCAAGGTTACCGAAACCCGGTCGGACTTCGCGCCAAGGTGCACGTGTCTTTGAACCGTGGGCTGTGGAGCGAGAACGTCCTGTGAAAATGACCATCAAGGCCCGCCTGCTGATCTGCCTCGGAGCCCTTGCCGTGGGAATGGTGGCGATCGGCCTCAGCGGCTGGGTCTCCGCGTCGATCATGGATCGCCGGATGCAGTCGATCATCTCCGATCGCGTCGTGCCGATGCAGCAGCTCAAGGCGGCCGTCGACATGTACGCCGTCAACATCGTCGATACCGCCCACAAGGCGCGGGCCGGCTCCGTGACCCCGACCCAGGCCCTCGCTTCCATCACCGCCGCCAAATCGACGATCGCCGAGAACTGGGACGCCTACCGGTCCACCGAGATGACGCCGGCAGAGCAGGAACTGGTCGACCAGGCGACCGCCGCCCTGCCGGCCGCCGACGCCGCGGTCGCCCGGCTTGAGGCCCTGCTGCGCTCCGGCGATACGGCGGGCCTGTCCGCGTTCATCGACACCCAACTCTACGCGGCCATCGACCCGATCAGCGCTCATGTCGGCCACCTCGTCGATCTCCAGGTCCAGGTCGCCCGCGAGGACGGCGCCGCCGCCGCCCGCGCCTTCCAGATCTCGCTGATCGTGATGGGCGTCATCGCCCTGTTCGCGGCCGGCCTGCTGGCCTTCGCCACCCGTGTGGTCCTGCACCGCGTCTCCGCCCCTCTGCAGGCCATGACCGCCGCCATGCGACGTCTCGCCGACGGCGACAACGGCATCACCGTCCCGGCCGTGGGGCAGCGCGACGAACTGGGCGAGATGGCCGACGCCGTCGTGGTCTTCCGCGACGCCGCCATCGCCAAGATCGCCGCCGACGCCGATCTGGTTGAGGCCAAGGCCCGGGCCGACCGCGACCAGCGTCTCGCCAGCGAGAAGGCGATCGCCGAACAGCAGGCCCTGGTGGTCGAATCCTTCGGCGTCGCCCTGGAGCGGCTGGCCCAGGGCGACCTGACCTACCGCGTCGCCGACGGCCTGCCGGAGGAGTATGTGAAGCTGCAGTCCGATTTCAACGCCGCCATGAACGCGCTGAAGGACACGATGTCGGTGGTCCTGACCAATGTCTCGGCCATCCGTTCGGGCTCGGGCGAGATCAGCCACGCCGCCGACGATCTGTCTCGCCGCACCGAACAGCAGGCTGCTTCGCTTGAAGAGACCGCGGCGGCCCTCGACGAGATCACGGCCACGGTGAATCGCACAGCCTCGGCCTCGCGTCAGGCCGCCGAGACGGTCCAGGCCGCCAAGGGCGACGCCGAGACCTCGGGCGTGGTCGTCCGCGACGCCGTCAGCGCCATGGGGGCGATCGAGAAGTCGGCCCAGGAGATCAGCCAGATCATCGGCGTGATCGACGAGATCGCCTTCCAGACCAACCTGCTGGCCCTGAACGCCGGGGTCGAGGCCGCCCGCGCCGGCGACGCCGGACGGGGCTTCGCGGTCGTCGCCTCCGAGGTCCGGGCCCTGGCCCAGCGCTCGGCGGAAGCGGCCAAGGAGATCAAGGTCCTGATCTCGGCCTCGACCTCTCAGGTCAATGCGGGGGTCACCCTGGTCGGCCAGACGGGCGAGGCGCTTCAGCGCATCGTCAGCCGCGTCGCCGAGATCGACGGTCTCGTGTCGGAGATCGCCGCCTCGGCCCAGGAACAGGCCACCGGCCTTCAGCAGGTGAACACCGCCGTCAACCAGATGGACCAGGTGACCCAGCAGAACGCCGCGATGGTCGAGGAATCGACCGCCGCCAGCCACTCGCTGTCGCAAGAGGCCGAGACCCTGGCCGGCTCGGTGTCGCGCTTCCAGATCGGCGCGGTGGCCCAGGCCCCGGCGGCTCGTAGCGCACCCCGACCCCAGCCCCGCCCGGCCAGCCGCCCGGTCGCCCAGATGCGCACCGTCGGTTCCGGCGGCGCTGCCCGCAAGCCGCAGCCGGTCGCGTCGGAAGATGGTTGGGAGGAGTTCTGATTTTTCCTGGGTCAGGACTTTAGTGCCGGCTCCGCCTGTCCCCCAGGCGGAGCCGTTTTACTGTCCGGGGCATCGGTCCCCTGGATGGAAGATGCCGTGCGCCGCTAGTGAATCGTTTCACCGGCCATTCCTGTAGTCCGCTCGAAACTTCAGCTTATCCAGCACGGTCGCGGCGCGCAGCAGGGCGGTCGCGTCCGCTGTCTTGCCCCGGCTCAGCAGCCAGGCCGCGCGTCGCACCGCCTCGGCCAGGGCAGCATGCGCATCGATGGGCGGCGTCTCTCCGGCCTCCACCAGCGCCGTCAGCCCCGTTTCCGGATCATCCGCCCCGCCCCGGATCGGCTTCAGGTCGAGCTTCTCGGCGATGACCTTGCGCGTCCATCCCTCGGCTATCGCGCGGCGTCGAAGGTTCGCGTAGCCGACGTCGAACCGCCGCACGAGCGACGGCGCCGACTCCCCGGCGATATAGGCCTGCCGGACCCGCGCCCAGGTCTCCGGCCCGCGATATTTGCGCAGACGATGGTGTTCCATCCGGACAGCCTGACACGCGCCTGCGTCGGAAACGGTCGCAGGGTCAGCGGAAGAAGACACCGTCGATGATGAGCAGCACGACCATCAGGCCGAACAGCTGGAGTTGCAGGGTGATCCACCACCAGGTCCAGCGCCTCTGGCGGCGGTACCAGCAGATCCACGCGCCGACAGGCCCTATGACCGCGCTGGCCAGCCAGACCTGCATGACCCATCCGACGACCTGATAGGCCGGCGTGATCCCGCTGCCCCCGCCCATGCCAAGCAGCATCACAAACCAGAGCCAGAGGGGCATCAGCACGATGCCGGCCACCGTCAGCCCGATCATCGGGGTCAGTGATATCCGACCGTCATGCTTTTTTCTGGGTGTCATCCGCATCCTCCTGATATCGCGTCGAATGGTTGGGAATCGCGAATGCGGTATGTGCGGAATCTGCAGTGATTGCCGTAACCGATGTGACCGGGGTCACCGGTTTCTGCAGTTGATGACTAACCAAAATCGTTGCGAACTGATCGGAAACGTCAGTCGACTGCAGAGACCGCCAAGGTCGAGAACAGTGTCGGATTGGTGACGACGCCCCAGCAACAGGCGGAGACGATGAAGAGAACGCCGTCCTGGTCCTCGCTGATGCGGATGCCGGACCACTCTCTGAACGCCGGCAGGGCGTGTTCCTCGATCCGGCCGTCCCGACTTCTGAAATAGCGGTCGCGGCTGACGCCGATCCAACCTTCCGGGGTTTCGATCAACTCAGCCAGCGGCCAGGGCTGGGCACCCATCATCCATTGGTCCGGCTCGGTGGGGACGGGTGTCTGCCAGACCGGGGCCACCTCGCCTTCACAGATTCGATAGAGACGCCCGGCCGACATGCCCAAATGGGACAGGCCCGTCCCGGCGATCACGCAGCCCGGCGCGTCGGGGTCCGGAAACAGCCCCACCACTGGCTCGCAGGCCGGGTTCAGGTCGCCTTGGCACGACCGCATGTTCGGGGTTCCGACGAGGGAGATCGTCCCATCGGTCTGGATGCGCCGCACGCCTCCGCCCCATTCGCCCTTGTTGTAGCCAACGTAGAGATCGCCGGACGGCAGGGCCACGACATGGGATGCGGCATCCAGGGTCGCGGCCAACGGGGTCCGGGTCCAGCCGCCGGCCGCATCGGACGGGGTCATCAGTTCGGACAGCCGCAGCACTGCCGGTGTACGTGACGGGCGCGGGGCCAAGGCGACGAAGCTCGGGTCGAGACTGATGCGAGGCGACCTCTGTCCGGGGCCTCGGATGTCCTTGACCGTCGAGGTCCCGTCGCCATCGTTCGACAGAATCCACAGGCTCGGCCCGTCTGCCAGCATGTCGCGAACGCCGGTCGCGACTACGGACCGTTCGCCGCTCGCGCGGTCGAACCGCACGACGGCGCCGGTGTCGCCGCGAAGCCAGAGGATCTCCGACGACGCGACGCCCTCCATAATCCGCTGGCCCAGGTCGGGATCGCGCCACTGCTGGGCGGCCGCGGGCGCCGCCGTTGTCAGAAGCCCGATCAGGAACAAAAACACACGCATGGCGTGAGCCTATCCCGCCGACCGGTCGATGACCACCTGCAACCTGCCGCGCAGGCTTCAACCCGCTTCAGGTCGCCCCGGTGCCCAGCAGCCACCAGACCACCCCGGCAACCCCCGCCACGTGCAGGCAGATCGTCAGGCCGAGCCGGGTTCTGAACGGCTCCTTGCGCGTCTTGTGACGCAGCCCGTGCTGTCCGAGCCATGCGCCGAAACCGCCAAACAGCGCGGACGCCAGCAGCACGTGCTCGGGCGTCCGCCAGGTCCCTGTCCCGGCCGCCCGCTTGTCCAGCCAGAACCGCACGAAGGCGTGGAGATTGCCGAGCGCCAGAAGGACCAGAAACAGGTCGATCCGGCTCAACGACATCAGTGCGCGTAGTCCTGGATCGGGCGAACCTCCAGCGTGTCCGCCTGGATCGCCCCGATCGCCTGGGCGGCGGCCAGCGCCCCCGCCGAGGTCGTATAATAGGGGACCTTGGTCATCAGGGCCGACCGGCGCAGGCTGAAGCTGTCCTGCAGCGACTGCTTGCCCTCGGTCGTATTGATGACCAGCTGGACGTCGCCGTTCTTGATCGCGTCGACGATGTTCGGACGACCCTCCAGCACCTTCTTCACATAGCCGACCTTCAGGCCCGCCTGTTCTAGATAGGCGTGGGTCCCGCCCGTGGCGATGACCTCGAAGCCCTGCTTCAGCAACAGGGCGACGGCCTCGACGATGAAAGGCTTGTCGTCGTCCTTGACCGAGACGAAGGCAGTCCCGGCGGTGGGCAGGATGGTGCCGCCGCCGATCTGGGACTTGGCGAAAGCGCGGGCGAAGGCGGGGGCCATGTCGGCCTCGCCGGGACGTTTGAAGTCCAGGCCCATGACCTCGCCGGTCGAGCGCATCTCGGGGCCCAGGATGGTGTCGACCCCGGCGAAGCGGGCGAACGGGAAGACCGCCTCCTTGACCGCGATATGGTCATACGGGACGTCCTTCAGACCGAAGGATTTCAGCGGCGCCCCGGCCATGACCTTGGCGGCGATGGCGGCGACGGGCAGGCCGATGGTCTTGGCCACGAAGGGCGCCGTGCGCGACGCGCGCGGGTTCACTTCCAGCACGAAGATGCGCGGGTTTTCGCTGTGCGGCTCCTCGATGGCGAACTGCACATTCATCAGGCCGCGGACCTTGAGCGCGCGCGCCATGGCCTCGGTCTGGCGCTTCAGTTCGGCGACCGTTTCCGGCTTCAGCGACCAGGGCGGCATCGAACAGGCGCTGTCGCCCGAGTGGACGCCGGCTTCCTCGATATGCTCCAGCACGCCGGCCACGAAGACCGTCTCGTCGTCGCACAGGGCGTCGACGTCCACCTCGGTGGCGCGGTTCAGATAGTGGTCGATCAGGACGGGATCGGAGCCCGAGACCCGCATGGCCTCGCCGACATAGCGGTCCAGCTGCTCGCGGTCGTGGACGATCATCATGCCGCGGCCACCCAGCACATAGGAGGGGCGCAGGACGACCGGATACCCGACCTCCTCCGCCTTGTCGGCGGCTTCCTGGGCCGAGCGGGCCAGGCCGTTCGGCGGCTGCATCAGGCCGATGTCGTTGAGCATGACCTGGAACCGCTCGCGGTCCTCGGCCAGGTCGATGGAGTCCAGCGACGTGCCCAGGATCGGAATGCCGTCCTCATGCAGGGCATGGGCCAGCTTCAGCGGCGTCTGGCCGCCGAACTGGACGACCACCCCGATCAGGTCGCCCTTCGAGCGCTCGACCTCGATCAGCTCCAGCACGTCCTCGGCCGTCAGGGGCTCAAAATACAGCCGGTCCGAGGTGTCGTAGTCGGTCGACACCGTCTCCGGGTTGCAGTTGACCATGATGCTTTCGACGCCGATGTCCGCGAAGGCGAACGCCGCGTGGCAGCAGCAGTAATCGAACTCGATCCCTTGCCCGATCCGGTTCGGCCCGCCGCCCAGAATTATTGCTTTCTTTCTGTCGGTTGGCTCGGATTCGCAGAGCGGAATCTGGCCCAAGGCGCCGGTCTCGTAGGTCGAGTACATATAGGCGGTGGCCGAGGCGAATTCGGCGGCGCAGGTGTCGATCCGCTTGAACACGGGACGCACGTTCAGGCCGCGGCGGGCATGACGGACGGCCTTCTCGGTCGCGCCGGTCAGCTGGGCCAGACGGGCGTCGGAGAAGCCCTTGGACTTCAGCTTGCGGAACTCTGTCGCGTCGGTCGGCAGGCCCTGGACCCGGACGTGGCCCTCGGTCCGCACGATGTCGGCGATCTGGCGCAGGAACCAGGGCTCGTAATAGCAGGCGGCGTTGACCTCCTCGACCGACAGGCCGTGGCGGAAGGCCTGGGCGATGACGCGGATGCGGTCCGGCGTCGGCTGGCCCAGCGCCCGGATGACGGCGGCGCGCGCGGAGGCGTCGTCCTCGACGTCAACCGTGCCCTCGATCTCGATCTCGTCGAAGCCGGACAGGCCGGTCTCGAGGCCACGCAGGGCCTTCTGCATCGATTCCTGGAAGGTCCGGCCGATGGCCATGACCTCGCCGACCGACTTCATCGAGGTGCCCAGAAGCGGCTCCGACCCCGGGTATTTCTCGAAGGCGAAACGCGGGATCTTGGTCACGACATAGTCGATGCTCGGCTCGAACGAGGCCGGCGTCACCATGGTGATGTCGTTGGTCAGTTCGTCCAGCGTGTAGCCGACGGCCAGACGCGCCGCGACCTTGGCGATGGGGAAGCCGGTGGCCTTCGACGCCAGCGCCGAGGACCGCGACACGCGCGGGTTCATCTCGATCACGACCATGCGGCCGTCGGCGGGATTGATGGCCCACTGCACGTTCGATCCGCCGGTCTCGACGCCGATCTCGCGCAGCACATTGATCGAGCCCGTGCGCATGCGCTGGTACTCTTTGTCGGTCAGGGTCAGGGCCGGGGCGACCGTGATCGAGTCGCCCGTATGGACGCCCATCGGGTCGATGTTCTCGATCGAGCAGATGATGATGCAGTTGTCCGCCTTGTCGCGGACGACCTCCATCTCATACTCCTTCCAGCCCAGCACCGACTCCTCGATCAGGACTTCGGTGGTGGGGGACAGGTCGAGGCCGCGCAGGACGATCTCCTCGAACTCCTCGCGGTTGAAGGCGATGCCGCCGCCGGTCCCGGCCAGGGTGAAGGACGGGCGAACCACGGCCGGCAGACCCACGAACTCGAGGCCTTCGAGGGCTTCTTCCATCGAATGGGCCGCCTTGGACCTGGGCGACTCGAGGCCCAGCTTGTCCATGGCGTCGCGGAATTTCTGACGGTCCTCGGCCTTGTCGATGACCTCGGCCTTCGCCCCGATCATCTCGACGCCGTACTTCGCCAGCACGCCGTTGGCGTCCAGCGCCAGCGCCGTGTTCAGCGCCGTCTGTCCGCCCATGGTCGGCAGGAGGGCGTCCGGCCGCTCCTTCTCGATGATCTTCTCGACCATCTCCGGCGTGATCGGCTCGATATAGGTCGCATCGGCCATGTCCGGATCGGTCATGATCGTCGCCGGGTTGGAGTTGACCAGGATGACCCTATATCCCTCGGCCTTCAGCGCCTTGCACGCCTGAACTCCGGAGTAGTCGAACTCGCACGCCTGCCCGATGACAATGGGTCCCGCCCCAATAATCAATATGGATTTCAAGTCTGTACGTTTGGGCATGGCGCTCTGGTCTTAGTTCGTCACGACCGCGCACTCCCAGCCGTCGTAGTCGAGCTGGAAGGCCGCGGCCCAGGATTGCATCATGGCGCTGACTGGGGCGAAGGACGCCTCGTCGACCGCCATGGTCGTTTCAAGAATGGTGCTGTCGTCCTGACCCTTGGTCAGGAACCCGGCCCGACGTGCGACCTCGTTGAGGTCGTCATGGTCGCCTTCGCCGTAGAAGTAGAACAACGTGTGGCGCGGCGTGATCCCGCTGTCGCCATGCGTCAGCAAGGACGCGCGGATCATCGCATCCCGGTCTTCGTGACTGATGACGTCGTCGTGCAGGGTCGTTTTCTTTCGCGCGCGAACGCCCGTCGGCAGGAGGCTGCACGGCAGGTTCGGTTCAGGTTGTCGGCTAAGCGGCCCGTCTAAAGACGGCGAGCCGGGGGGGCAACGAAAAAAGGGCGGCCCCTCGCGGGGCCGCCCTGTCAGTCTGGCCTGCTCACGGGTCTAGAACGGGCGGAAGTTCACACCGACGAAGAAGCGGCGGCCGTAGGGGTCGAAGTTGGAATAGAGCGTCTGGCCCAGGGCCGGGCTTTGCTCCTCGTCGAAGGCATTGACCACGCCGAACCGAACCGTCGTGTCCTCGCGGACATTGTAGCGGACGGTGAAGTCGTTCCGCGCGAAGTTGCCCGTGTCGTTGTACTGCGTGTCGCGGTTGTCGGCGTTCAGCACGAAGTCGCGATTGCGCTGGATGTTGTTGGCCGACTGCCAGTCCGCCGTCCAGTTCACGCTCCAGATGTCGTTGGGGGTGTAGGTCAGCGACGAGGTGAAGCGGACGTTCGGGTAGAACAGGTTGCCACGGTCCGACGTGAAGTTCGTGGGCACCGCCGGGTCCAGGAAGTTCTCCTGCTCCAGCAGCCACGAGCCAGCGATCGAATAGTCCAGACGGCCCCAGGCACGGCCCATCATCTCGTCGAAGTCGTAGCCGTACCGGGCCGTGAAATCGAGACCGCGGGTGGTCAGGGCGGCGTAGTTGCCGGCCCCTTCGATGAAGCCGCCGATCGGATCGTTGACCGGCGCGCCCAGACCGAACGGGACGTCCGGATTGTTGCGGAAGATGTTGGCGCAGGCAGTGCTGTTCAGGCCCGGGCCGCTGACGCAGTTGTCCGCCGCGGTCTGGGCCGAAACGAAGGCGATCACCTGGTTCAGCTCGATCTCATAGTAGTCGAGCACCAGGCTGAAGTTCGGGATGAACCGGGGCTGGAGAGCGACCGAGAAAGTGAAGGATTCGGACTCTTCAGGCGTCAGCAGCGGGTTGCCGCCGGTCACGCCCGAAACTCCGCCCGAGTAGATCGGATTGAAGTCGTCGGTGTTGGTCGCCGTGACACCGTTGAAGTCGAAGGTCCGACCCTGCTGCTGGGCCAGGGCGGTGCAGTTGGCGACGCGGTTGGCCCGGATGTCGGCGTTCTGCACGATGATGCTGGCGGTGGCGCAGGGATCGATGAAGCCGTTTGCGAAGGTCTCGCCTAGCGGCGAGAAATTCTCGCCCAGGTCCGGCGCCCGGAACGAGGTGTTGAAGCTGGTCTTGAAGGTGATGTCGGCGATCGGCCGATAGACCAGATTGACGCCGTAGACGTCGCCCGTTCCGGCGGTGGTGTAGTCGAAGGTCCGGTAGGACCCGCTCAGCTCGGCGTATTCACCCAGGAACGAGTCGCGGAACAGCGGCACCGACAGTTCGCCGAAATACTCGTCGCTCTGGTATTCTGACCCTGGGAAGTCCGGTCCGCCGTTCAGGAACAGGGCGCGGCCGGCCGCCGAGGCGTCGCGGCCCACGGCTTCGGTGTATTCGCGGCGATGCTCGTAACCCAGGGCAATGCCAATCGCGCCGGCGCCCCAGAAGTCCCACAGCTGGCCTGAGACCGAGCCGATGAAGTCTTCCTGTTCGTTGCGCTCGGTGTAGTTGACCGAGGCGTTGATGTAGTCGCGGGCGGCCTGGCTCTGGTTGCCGACACCGAAGATGTTCAGCGGCTGACATTGAGCGACGGCATCGCGACCGACCTGGCTGTCACGCAGGTCGTTGAAGGGCAGGAAGTAGTCGTCAAGCGGCAGGCCGCGGGCGTTCAGCAGACGCGAGCGGCAGACGATGGCGCCGGGCGTACCGAGAACGCCCGCTGTGTCGCGAACCGCATCAGCCGCGAGGTTGACGCGCAAGGCGTCGGTGCCCGTCTCGGTCTCTTCGACCTCGACCTGACCGTAGGTGTAGGACAGGGTCCAGTTGAGGTTCTTGACGAAGCTGACCTGATCGTAATTGCCCTCGAGCCCGACGACGTAGCGTTGCAATTCCCGCGTCGAGATCTGGTCACGGTCTTCGCCGAACAGGGTGTGGCGCGCGTAGGGCGCGGCCGCCGTACCTGTCGCGACGCTGGCGGAGTCGGCGGTCGGCGCAGCGTAGGTGGTGATGCGATTGGCGTAGATCGCCTGACGCAGGTTGTCGGGGATGTAGGCGTTGTCCGCTATCCGCAGACCTTGCAGGTTGAAGAAGTTGTAGTTCGAGCCGATCTGGTTCGCGGTCGTAGGGCCGCCGTAGAAGGTGTTCGGCAGGCCGTCGCCCAGGATGAAATCGTAAAAGTCTGGCTGAGACGAGAACTCGGTGTCCTCGGTGACGTATTTCGCTTCGGCGGTCGCCGTGATGCTGCTGCTCAGGTCGAAGGTCGCGCCGACCTGGTAGCGCTGGGATTCGGACTGCGGAACGCGGGTGATCGTGCTGAAGCTCGCCGGGTTGTCGCCGTCGCCGCCGATGTTGTTCGGCCGGTTGGCGCCGGTGTTGCCGATGCGTGTGCCGAAGTTGGCGAGGCGCGCCGCCGGTCCGTCGAACACATAGGTCAGGCCGGGCTGAACCGAATAGCAGGTGGTGCTGGTGACGGCGGCGCAATCGGCGAACGGCACGTCAGGATCGTTCAGCGCCGAGGCTTGCTGATTGTTGGCCAGGGTCGTCTGGCCCCAGCGCGGGCGCTGAAGCGTGACGTAGCCGCGGAACAGCTCGTTATCGCGCTGGCCGTCGAAGCGGGATGCGGCCGGGTCGGCATCGACGCCGAGCAGGGTGGTCGAGTCGCGCAGCCAGTCGATGTCCAGCGAGTTGACGGCGTCCAGCTGCTCGTATTCGGCGAAGGCGTAGACGTTCAGGCGATCGTCGAAGAAGTTGTGACCCAGCAGGGCCGAGATGCGCTGCGACGCCTCGCCGTCCTGGTTGATCTGGCCATAGTTGGCGTCGATCTCCAGACCTTCGAAATCCTTGCGCAGCACGAAGTTCAGCACGCCCGAGACCGCGTCGGCGCCATAGACTGAAGAGGCGCCGCCAGTGATGATTTCGACGTTCTGGATCAGCAGACGCGGGATGGTGTCGACATCGACCGACAGGGTGCCGCCGGCCGAGCCGACGTGACGGCGACCATCGACCAGGGTCAGGGTGCGGCCGGTGCCGAGTGAGCGAAGGTTGGCGAACGACAGGCCGCCGATACCCAGCACGCCCGTCGTATCGGACGGCACCTGCGAGTTCGACAGGGCAGGAATGGTGGCCAGATAGTCGATCACCGTCGCCTGGCCGGTCGTCAACAGTTGTTCGCGCGAGACCTGGATCAACGGCGTCGGCGCGTTGACCGGATCGCGCCGAATGCGCGAGCCCGTGACGACGATCTCGTCAAGTTGGGCGGACTCTTCTTCCTGTTGGGCCGTGACGTCGACGGGCGCCAGGGTGTCCTGCGGCCCAACAGCGGTCGGCGCGGTCGAAGGGGGCGTAGACTGGGCGAAAACAGGGCTCGCCAAAGCGAGTGCGCCTGAGATGATGGAGGTCGCGAGGAGGCGGGAACGCAAGACGGACATTAAAGATCTCACTGAACAAACGCTTGCTCGCCCCCAAGGGCGTGCGCTTCTAAGCGAGTCAGAAACCGTCAGGCAGTATCGAGGTCAAGCGTTGCAGGAGAAAATAGGACGTTATTTCGTTGTTATACTAACACAGTTCAAAATATCGGAGATCTTTAACTTGGACAATCCGATATCGGGAACCTAACTAATCAATCTACGTTGATCTGCGTTTTCTCTATCCAGGCGGGCAGGTCGGCGATCGTCGTCAACAGGCCGAAACGCGGATGATCTACGGGCGGCTCGGCGATCTCGTGGGCCCAGGTGACGTGATAGGGAATGTGCACGGCGAAGGCGCCGGCCTCGATGGCCGGGATGACATCCGACTTGACGGAATTGCCGGCCATGACCGCCTCGTTCGCCCCCGTGCCATGGCGGGCGAAGATGCGGTCGTAGGTTCCGCGATCCTTCTCGGAGACGATCTCGACGGCGGCGAACAGATCGCCGAGGCCCGAGGCGGCGACCTTGCGTTCCTGGTCCATCAGGTCTCCCTTGGTGATCAGGACCAGCCGATAGCGTTCCGAGAGGGAAGCCAGAGCTTCGTCCACTCCGGGCAGGGTCTCGACGGGATGACCCAGCATCTCGCGCCCCGCGGCGAGAATTTCGCGCACGACCTCGGGCGGCGCCCCGCCATCGCAAAGCTCCATCGCCGTCTCGATCATCGACAGGGTGAAGCCCTTCACGCCGTAGCCGTAGAGCCGGAGATTGCGCCGCTCCGTGTCCGCCATCCGGGCCTCGATAGTGGCCTCGTCGCCGTGATCGGCGAGCAGGTCCACGAACCGCGCATGGGTCAGCCGGAAGATGGTCTCGTTGTGCCAGAGAGTGTCATCGGCATCGAGCCCGACGGTGGTGATGGTCATGCCCGCGTCTCGCCCAAGGCAGGGGAGGACGCAAGACCTCTCCGGATTTCAGTGCGACAGCGCCTCGCGCAGAAAGGCCAGCACTCGGGGCCAGCCGTCGGCACGCGCGGCGACCAGGGCCGGGATAGTGCCGCCGACGCTGAGCACGCTCTGCAGCGCCGGGGCGTTGGGATCACGGATCGGCGGTCCGAAGACGGCATGGCCGGCTTCCGGATAGGCGAGGTTGACAACCGGAAAGGCGAAGTCATGGGCCTTGAGGCGACGCTCGATGCGCGCGGCCATGTCGGCGGACGGCCACAGGGTGTCGGCCTGGCCCGAGATCATCAGGACGGGTCCGGCGATACGCTCGACCGGAATTTCCGCCTCGGCCGGGGCCGCGTCCACGGCGCCGGCGTACAGGGCGAAGATGCTGATGAAGCCCCGGCTGAAGTCGTAGGGCGTATGGGGCAGCGGCTGGCCTCCGACCGTCCAGGACGAACCCGTGACCCCACCGGTCTGGTCGATGCCCTGCCAGACCAGATGCGATGGCACGCCGACGGCGACGGCCTTGATGCGCGGGTCGCGGCTGGCGGCCACCAAGGCCAGTTCGGCGCCCTTGGACACGCCGATGACGGCTACGGGGCCGGCGGCCTCAGGCCGCGCCTGAAGCCAGATCAGGGCGGCGCCGACGGGCTCGATCGGGATTTCGTTCAGGCTTGGCGATTGTCCCGCCTCGCCGAAATAGGAGACGGCGATGGCGTTGAACCCATCGGCCGCCAGCCGCCGAGCCAGATTGCGCGAACCGCCCAACCCGCCTTCCGAGCCGCCGAGCACGATGACGGCGCCGCGCGAAGCCGTGGCCGGATCGGCGGCGAAATAGTCAGCGACTAGATTTGCGGTCCGGACCTGGTCCGTCGGCGAAGGGTTGGCGACCGCAGCAGGGATCGGGGTTTGGGCCTCGGCCGTGTCTGCGCTGCCGCAAGCGAGCAGGAGCGCAGCGAGAAAGGCGATTAAGGCAGAGGGCGGCATCGTTCAGATCTCCATTGCTAAAGAACTTTGAAACACAAAGTATGAGAGCGCGCAAGACCGCGACGCGATGCCGGCTTGTTCTTCTCTGACGGAGGGCGTTGATGCGGGCGCATGCAGGCTCCCGATCCAGACGTCGTTTCCGCCGTGGTTATCGGGGCCTCTGGCGGCATCGGGGCGGCTGTTGCCGATGCGCTGGCGGCGTCGGGCCGCTTCACGACTATTCACCGCCTGTCCCGCTCGGTCACGGGACTGGATCTGGAAGACGAGGTCAGCATCGCCGCCGCCGCCGGGCGAATCGCGGAGGGGCCGGTCCCGGTTCTGATCTTCGTCGCCACCGGTGTGCTGCACCACGGCGAGGCCCCGGAACGCTCGTTCAGGGCGATGACGGCGGAGCACCTGCTACGCGACTACAGGATCAACACAGTGGGGCCGGCGCTGGTCGCCAAGCATTTCCTTCCGTTGCTGCCCCGCGACCGGCGTGCTGTGTTCGCCACCCTGTCGGCGCGGGTCGGGTCGATCGGCGACAACCGACTGGGTGGCTGGCACAGCTACCGGGCGTCCAAGGCGGCGTTGAACATGATCGTGCGCAACCTGGCGATCGAGATGGGGCGATCTCATCCCAGGACGATCGTGGCGGGCCTGCATCCGGGGACGGTGAACACTGGATTGAGCGAACCATTTCAGCGAGGCGTCGCGGCAGAGAAGCTGTTTTCACCGGCGGTCTCTGCGGAGTATCTGCTCGGCGTTCTCGATGGCCTGACTGCGGCGGACAGCGGCGGCGTCTTTGCCTGGGACGGGGCCCGGATCCCCGCCTAGGCGTCTCGGACCGAGCCGCTTGACGACGCCGGACCGACGAGGCCTTGTCAGGACATGCAGGTCATCCTTCCGGCCCGGCTGTACGGATGTCCCGACGCGTGGCTGCGTGAGCGAGCGTGGGCTCCCGCTGCGAAAGCAACAGGCGTCGGGCGGGGAGCCTTGACGCCTCAATCCGCGGCGTTGACCCGACAGCGCCACCCCTTTAGCAACGCCGCCGTTTGTTCGCCGGGATTCGGTGTAAGGGGACGGCCATGACCGCACAGCTTCTTCCCGGCGCGACCGGCGTTCTCGCTCTCGCCGACGGCACGATCTTCCAGGGCGTGGGGGTCGGCGCGACCGGCTCGGCGCTCGGCGAGGTGGTCTTCAACACCGCCATGACCGGGTATCAGGAGATCCTGACCGACCCGTCCTACATGAGCCAGATCCTGGCCTTCACCTTCCCGCATGTCGGCAACACCGGCACGAACGTGGAAGATGTCGAACAGATGGGCGGCGGGTCGGACACCTCGGCGCGGGGCGCGATCTTCCGCGACCTGCCGACCGACCCGGCCAACTGGCGTTCGGACTCCAGCTTCGATGTCTGGATGAAGCGTCGCGGCGTCGTGGGCCTCGCCGGTATCGACACCCGCGCCCTGACCCAGCGGATCCGCGATCATGGCGCGCCGCACGCGGTGATCGCCCACGACCCGGAGGGGAACTTCGACCTCGACGCCCTGGTCGCCCAGGCGCGGGAGTGGACGGGTCTGGTCGGACTCGACCTCGCCAAGCCCGCTTCGACCCTCCAGGCGTTCGAGTGGGATGAAGGTCTGTGGGAATGGCCGGAAGGTCACCCCAGGACTGAAGGCCGCAAGACTGTGGTCGTCGTCGACTACGGCGTGAAGCGGAACATCCTGCGCGCCCTGGCCTCGACGGGCGCGAAGATCACCGTGGTGCCGGCGACGACGACGGCCGAGGAAATCCTGGCTCGCTCGCCGGACGGCGTCGTCCTGTCGAACGGTCCGGGCGATCCGGCGGCGACGGGCGAGTACGCGGTGCCGGAAATCAGGAAGCTGGTCGACAGCGGCAAGCCGGTCTTCGGCATCTGCCTGGGCCATCAGATGCTGGCTCTCGCGCTCGGCGCGAAGACGGTGAAGATGGACCAGGGTCACCACGGCGCGAACCACCCGGTGAAGGATCTGACGACCGGCAAGGTCGAGATCGTCTCCATGAACCACGGCTTCACCGTCGATCGCGACAGCCTGCCCGACGCGGTGGTGGAAACTCATGTGTCGCTGTTCGACGGTACGAACTGCGGCATCCAGCTGAAGGACCGTCCGGTGTTCAGCGTCCAGCACCACCCGGAGGCCTCTCCGGGGCCGACTGACAGCCTGTATCTGTTCGATCGGTTCAGTGCGTTGATGAAGGCGTAGCATGAGCACTCCCACGGCGACCTCGGCCTTTCTGGGCTGGCTCGCCGTCGCGCTGGCGAAGGACAGGGGGGTGTCCCGAACCTTCTCGGCGGCGCCGCACGACCTCGTGCTGGGGTATGCGACCGGCTACGATCCCCATGACATCGCGCCCTTCCTGCGGTCGCTGCGCGCCGTCTTCGATGGCCGGATCGCCCTCGTCGTCGACGATCGGCCTGACGTCCGCGCCTTGCTGGAAGAGCATGACGTCCGGTTCCTGCCGGCCGGGACCGTCGACGGCTGGGAGCCCCACGCCGTAATGGCCCGGTTCGCAGCCTACAATCGATATCTCGCGGGTCACCCCGAGGCGCGGAACGTCCTGCTGACCGACGTGCGCGACGTCCTGTTCCAGCGGTCGCCGTTCGCGCCTGCCCCGACGGGGCTCGAGGTCTTCGTCGAGGGCGACGCTCTCGGCGACCATGCCTTCAACATGAAATACCTTCGCGCCCTGGCCGGAGAGGGGATGGCGACAGAGCTCGCTTCGGCCCCGGCCATCTGCGTCGGCACCGTCATGGGGCCGGCCCGTGAGGTCGCCCGGTTCTGCCGAATGGTGCTGATGCTGGCGGCTATTCCGCGTTCGGAGATCGGCGGGGCCTTCGGCGCGGACCAGGCGGCCTGCAATATCGCGGTGCATCTTGGGCTGGTGGAGGCCCAGGTGCGCGAGAACTACGGCCGGGTCGCCACCATCGGCCTGACGCCCGGCGTGACCCTGACGTTCGCGAGCAGCGAGGTGGTCAACCCCGACGGTTCCGTCAGCGCGATCGTCCATCAATACGATCGCCATCCCCACCTTGCCGAAGCGGTGCGCGGCCTTTGGGGCAGGGGGCTGGAGGTGCGTGAACGCGTTCGTCCCAAGAGCGCTGCCCAACGCGGCCGACGTCTGCGAGAGTCCCTCATGCGTCGCCTGCCTGAACTGCGCTGACGTGATAGGCTGAGGTCATGCCGGTTCGTCTGATCCTTCTCGCCCTAGTCCTGATGCTCGGCGCCTGCGCCAGCGGGGCGCGGTCTTCGTTCGACATTCAGGACCGGCAAGGCGCAAGGCCGATGGGCCTGATCTCCGCGCCCAACCATCCGATCCGTGTCTATCTGGACGCCGAAGACCGGGCGGCGATCTTCCAGCAGGCGTTCCGCGAGGGTGTTCCGCTGGGTCCCGACGGGCGGCTGGACTTCATCGCCCTGTCCGGCGGCGGCTCGAACGGCGCCTTTACCGCCGGTCTGATGAAGGGGTGGAGCGAGACGGGCGAGCGGCCGGACTTCGAGGTCGTGACGGGAGTGTCGACGGGGGCCCTGGCCGCGCCGTTCGTCTTCCTGGGAGCCGACTACGACGACGAACTCGCCGAGGCCTACACCGGCGGCGCGGCGGCCGGCCTGCTGCAATCCCGGGGACTGGGCGCCCTGATCGGGTCGGGCATCTACAGGTCAGAGCCGTTGCGGGCCCTCGTCGAACAGTTCGTGGATCAGGACCTGTTGCGCGAGGTTGCGACCGAGTACGCCAAGGGGCGGGTGCTGCTGGTCGCCACCACGGATCTGGATTCCCAGCGCGGCGTCAGCTGGGATCTGGGCGCCATAGCGACGCAGGGCACGCCCGAGGCGCTGGAGCTGTTCCGCAGCGTACTGGTCGCCTCGGCCAGCATTCCCGGCGCCTTTCCGCCCGTGTTGATCCAGTCCGACAACGCAGGCCTGTATTTCGAGGAGATGCATGTCGACGGCGGGGTGACGACGCCCTTCCTCGCGGTGCCGGAGACCCTGTGGTCGTTCAAGGAGCCGTCCGACACCCTGCGCGGCGCCCGCTTCTATGTCGTCGTCAACGGCCGGACCAATCCGACCTTCGAGATCACCAAGGATACGCCGCAGGGCGTACTGGGGCGCAGCATCGATATCCTGCTGCGCGCCTCCCTGCTGACGACGCTGGCGGGCAACAAGGCGTTCGCCGACCGCAACGATCTGTTCTTCCGTTACGCCGCACTGCCCAACGATTCCGAGGCCTCGGCCCTGGACTTCAGCGTGGAGTCGATGAGCGCTGTCTATGAAGTCGGTCGCCAGGGCGCGATCTCGGGCGACGCCTGGCGCTAGGGCTCCGTCCTGCGAGACTTGCGGCGGGGCGACCTTGATGGAACCTTGCTCCACAAGGGGAGATCGTCATGACCGCTGCCGCACGAGCCCATGATGCGCCACTGGCCAGTCCGACCGCCGGTGGCGTGACGCGAACCGGTGCGGCGCGCATCGACGGTATCGACATGCTGCGGGGCCTGGTGATCTGTCTGATGGTGCTGGATCACGTCAGGGACTTCGTCCATCCCAGCGTTGCATTCGACGCCCTGAATCCGGACCTGACCAACCCGGCGCTGTTCGCGACGCGCTGGATCACCCATTTCTGCGCCCCGACCTTTGTTCTGCTGGCGGGCGTCGGGGCCTATCTGCAGCGTTTCAACGGCAAGAGTCCGGGACAGCTGTCGCGCTTTCTCCTGACGCGCGGGCTGTGGCTGGTGGTGCTGGAACTGACCGTGGTCGGCTTCGGCTGGCAGTTCCACACCCCTGTGGTCGTCTTCCTGCAAGTGATCTGGGCTATCGGCTGGTCGATGGTGCTGCTGTCGCTGTTGACCTAGGCGCCGCCGCGCGCGGTCCTGGTGCTGGGCGCTTTCATCCTGATCGGCCGCCTTCTGCTGGAGCCGGTGTCGGCGGAGACGCCGGGGGCCGGGGGACCTGTCTGGACTGCCCTGATGGGAAACGGGATGGCCCCCGTCGGCGGCGTGCCGGTGCTGGTCGTCTATCCGGTGCTGCCCTGGTTCGGCATCGCCTGCCTGGGCTACGGGCTGGGAGGGCTATTCACTCTGGAGACGGCGGCCCGGCGACGGGCGCTGACCGTGCTCGGCCTGTCGATGACAGCCGCCTTTCTCGTCGTGAGAGGACTGCCGATCGCCTCCGACCCGCACCCATGGCAGGTCCATTCCGAGCTGTGGAAGACGGTCGGCGACTTTCTCGACGTGCGCAAGAACCCGCCCTCGCCCCTGTTTGTGCTGATGACGATCGGGCCAGCGCTGATGTTGCTGCCCTGGCTGGAGCGACTGAAGGGTCTGGCGGCGTCGTTCCTGCTGGCCTTCGGCAGGGCGCCGTTGTTCGCCTATGTACTGCACATCTACATGGCGCATCTTGCGGCCATGGGGATCGGCATGGCCATGGGGTATCCGGCCTCCGCCTTCATCAACTCCCTGTTCTCGGGTCCGCCAGAGGGCTGGGGCCTGAGCCTGCCGGCCGTCTATGGCGTCTGGCTGATCATCCTCGCCGTGCTCTATCCGCTGGTTCGCTGGTTCGCGGGCGTCAAGGCGCGCCGCCGCGACTGGTGGCTGGGGTATCTTTGAGCGAAGAGCCCTCTCGTTTGGCGCCTCGCTGCTTGAGCGCGGACGACGAGGTCAGGGCAGCGGCGCGAAGCTGCGTTCCTCGCGCAGCGCACAGGCCTTGCGCACCGCGACCGGGGCGGCATGCAACCAGTAGGCGGCGTCTTCAGGCCGGTCGGCGCGCTTTCGCTCCAGACCGCGCAGCCGGCGCTGGGCGGCGTTGGCCAACAGGCGGGCGTGAAGTGCGCGCGGGTTCAGGTCGTGGATCGTGGGGGCGTAGGGAACGGCGACGGGGTCGGGTCCGATGGGCTCGACCGCCGGTTGGGCGATGGCGATGAACATGGAAACGGCTCTGGCTCGAATGGGGTGATCGGCTCTTCTGTGCCGGAGTGAACAGTGGATTAACCCTGTCTCCTGTGGATAGTTCCCCAATCGGTCCAAAAAATGTCCTGATAAAACATGATCTTATGGTCGCGGTTTCGCCTTTTTAGTTAATGAGAGGTTAACCGCCATGCCCGCCCGTCGCACGCTATAGAGAGCGGGTGCGTTTCGATGACCGCTTCCTGGAAGAACTGAAGGCCCGCCTTCGCCCGTCCGACGTGATCGGCCGGTCGGTGAAACTCAAGCGTCAGGGGCGCGAGTGGGTCGGGCTGAGCCCGTTCTCGAAGGAGAAGTCGCCGTCGTTCTTCGTCAATGACGACAAGGGTTTCTTCCACGATTTCTCTTCCGGCAAGCATGGCGACGTCATCTCCTTTCTGCAGGAGACCGAGCGACTGAGCTTCCCTGAGGCAGTCGAACGTCTGGCCGCCGAGGCCGGGATGCAGATGCCGGCCGAGGATCCGCAGGCGGCCGAACGCGAGGCGAAGAAGCAGGGCCTGTCGGACTGGATGGATCTCGCCCAGAAATGGTTCGCGGCGAACCTGCGCCGGTCGACCGGGAAATCGGCGCGCGAATATCTGGAACGGCGCGGCTTGCCAGAGGATCAGTGGGAGCGGTTCGGTCTCGGTTATGCGCCAAACGACCGCGAGGGGCTGAAGCAGGCCCTGGTCCAGCGCGGCGCCAAGCCGGGCGACCTGGTCGAGATGGGGATGCTGATCTCGCCGGAAGGAGGCGGCGCGCCCTACGACCGCTTCCGCGACCGGCTGATGTTCCCGATCCTGGACGCGCGCGGGCGGCTGGTCAGCTTCGGCGGCCGGGCCATGAACCCCGACGACCGGGCCAAATACCTGAACGGGCCGGAGAGCCCGCTCTTCCACAAGGGTGCGACCCTCTACGGCCTGCCTGAGGCGCGACGCATCCTCGGGGCCGAGTCCAAATCGACCCAGGCCGTGATCGTGGTCGAGGGATACATGGACGTCATCGCCTGCCAGCGCGCGGGCCTGCCGGCCGTGGCGCCGATGGGCACGGCCCTGACAGAGGATCAGATGGCCCTGTTGTGGCGGGTGTCATCAGAGCCGGTGCTGTGTTTCGACGGCGATGGAGCCGGGCAGCGCGCGGCCTATCGCGCCATCGAACGCGCATTGCCACTGCTGAAGCCCGGCCGGTCGTTCCGCTTCGCCTTGCTGGAAGGCGGGCAGGACCCCGACGACATCCTTCGCGACAAGGGCGCGCCGGCTTTGCGTCAGGCGATGACCGAGACGCGGACCTTCGCCGAGGTCCTGTTCCGCCGCGAGGCAGAGGCCGAACCGCTGGATACGCCGGAGCGTCGCGCCGGGCTGAAGGGGCGTCTGCGCTCAGCGGCGGCGGCGATCCAGGACAAGGACCTGGCCGAGCAGTACCGGCGCGAGTTGTTCGACCGCTTCGATGCCCTGTTTCCCAGCCGGTCGGCGCCACAGCAGCGGGCTCCGCAGACCGGCGGACGCTGGAAGCCCGGGCTGCCGCCGAAGCTGGGCCAGACCGCAGAGGGCGCATCGGCCATGCAGGCGCTGAGCCGGTCGATTGAACCGATCGCGGCGGCGCTGGCCCATGGAGCCATCGAAGACCCCGAGCGGATGGACGATCATCTGGAGGCCATCGCCTCGCACGGCTTCGGCGATCCGTCGCTGGACGGGCTGGCGCAGGAGCTGGTTCGGCTGCGTTTCGGGGGCCAAACGCTTGACAGCGCGGCCTTGCGTCGCCATCTCGCGACCTCCGGACACGATGCTTTAGTGCGCGAGGTCGAGAAGGCGGCGGCAAAGTCCGGCGCGCCTTTCCTGGCCGCAAGTGCGCCCCTCGCCGAAGCAAGGGTCCGGTGGTCGCAAGGCTTCGACGCCCTGACCCGCGTTGCGGGACTGGACGCGGCGCTGGCGTCAGCGAAGTCGGGGGCGGATCACGCCTTCGACGCATCCGCCTTCAGTCGTCTGAAGGCGGAGCGCGACGCATTGCGGCGAGCCATCAAGACCGGGACGATTTGGGACGATGAGGCGGGTTCGTAACGAACGCGGCCCGTATACGTTCTATTTCCGAACGAATGTTGCATTTTTGCCGAGGGGCCGGCGGGGTCCTGACGGCACGGAGAATTTGACTGAATGACCGATACGCAGGAACCGCCCGAGTCCACGTCCACGGATGGGCCTTTGCTTGATCTGACGGATGCGGGCGTCAAGAAGTTCATCAAGCAGGCCAAGGCGCGTGGCTATGTGACGATGGAGGAGCTGAACAAGGTTCTGCCTTCGGAAGAAGTCACGCCTGACGCCATCGAAGACACGCTGGCGATGCTCAGCGAGATGGGCGTCAATGTTGTCGAGGCCGAGGAAGACGCGGCGGAGACGACGGGCGGCGAAGTCGCCGAGCGCGCGGAGACTTCGGTCACCGAGGGCGATGCCAAGCCGACCTATGACCGGACTGACGATCCTGTGCGCATGTATTTGCGCGAGATGGGGAGTGTCGAGCTGCTGTCGCGCGAGGGCGAGATCGCCATCGCCAAGCGGATCGAGGCCGGTCGCGACGCCATGATCTCGGGTCTGTGCGAGAGCGCCCTGACGTTCGAGGCCATCATGGTGTGGCGCGACGAACTGGCCAACAACCGCATCCTGCTGCGCGAGGTCATCGACCTGGACGCCACCTACGGCGTGCTGAACCCCTCGTCCCTGCCGCACAACCAGCCCCAGCCGCCGATTCCCGGCCAGCCGATTCCGCCCAAGCCGGAGCCGGAAGAAGGCGCCGAGGCCGAGGCCGACAAGCCGGAACAGGACGAGGAAGACGAAGACTTCGACGACGGCGGCGGGATGTCGATCTCGGCGCTGGAAGCCGAGCTGCGCGACGGGGTCATGGAGACCCTGGACGCCATCGCCTCGGACTTCGACGCCTTCAGAAAGCTGCAGGAGAAGCTGGTCGATACGCGCCTGAAGGGCGAGGACCTGAGCGCCAAGGACCGCAAGGCCTATGACACCCTGTCGGCGGCGATCTCGGGCCGGCTGAAGACGCTGAAGCTGAACAACAACCGCATCGAGGCCCTGGTCGAGCAGCTGTACGCGATCAACAAGCGGCTGATCGGCCTGGAAGGTCGTCTGCTGCGTCTCGCCGACAGCTACGGCATCTCGCGCCCCGAGTTCCTGAAGGCCTATTTCACCCGCGAACTCGACCCCAACTGGTCGGAAACGGTCAAGGAAATGGGCGTCCGCTGGACCAAGTTCAGTGACGACCAGTCGACCCAGATCGCCACCATCCGGGGCGACGTCGCCGCCGTGGCGACCGAGGCCGGCCTGCCGATCGACGACTATCGCCGCATCGTCCAGACCGTCCAGAAGGGCGAGCGCGAGGCCCGTCAGGCCAAGAAGGAAATGGTCGAGGCCAACCTGCGCCTCGTGATCTCCATCGCCAAGAAATACACCAACCGCGGCCTGCAGTTCCTGGACCTGATCCAGGAGGGCAACATCGGCCTGATGAAGGCGGTCGACAAGTTCGAGTACCGCCGCGGCTACAAGTTCTCGACCTACGCCACCTGGTGGATCCGTCAGGCGATCACCCGCTCGATCGCCGACCAGGCGCGGACCATCCGCATCCCGGTCCATATGATCGAGACGATCAACAAGATCGTCCGCACCAGCCGCCAGATGCTGCACGAGATCGGCCGCGAGCCGACCCCGGAAGAACTGGCCGAAAAGCTGGCCATGCCGCTGGAGAAGGTCCGCAAGGTCCTGAAGATCGCCAAGGAGCCCATCTCGCTCGAAACGCCGATCGGCGACGAGGAAGACTCGCACCTGGGCGACTTCATCGAGGACAAGAACGCGATCCTGCCCATCGACGCTGCGATCCAGAGCAACCTTCGCGAGACCACCACCCGCGTGCTGGCGTCGCTGACGCCGCGCGAGGAGCGCGTCCTGCGCATGCGCTTCGGCATCGGCATGAACACCGACCACACGCTTGAAGAGGTCGGCCAGCAGTTCTCGGTCACCCGCGAGCGGATCCGTCAGATCGAGGCCAAGGCGCTGAGGAAGCTGAAGCACCCGAGCCGGTCGCGGAAGCTGCGGAGCTTCCTGGACAGCTGAGGTCGAGGGATCAGGGCCGCGTCCGGAAGGGGGCGGCCCTTTTTGCATCGTCCTTCTCCCCTCGTGGGAGAAGGTGTCAGGCGGAGCCTGACGGATGAGGGGGTGGTCGGTCCGCATGCCGGCGGATGGCGTCGAACACGATGTTGGGGTTGGTCAGGACAGCCTCGTTTCCGAACCTCAGAACCACGAAGCCCCGGCGGTTCAGATGGCGTCCCGCAGCCGGTCACGCTCCTCGCGCAGCCGGTGAATGCCGCCATCCAGTTCGATCACCAGCTTGAGCTCGTAACAGCAGAAGTCCGCGATCCACGGCCCGATCCGGGTCTGTCGGCGAAATTTCACGCCTTCGAACCGCCGATCGCGCAGCAGCCTCCACATCGCCGTTTCCGCGACGGTCATTCCTGCCCGCAGACGTCGTGTCTGGTCCGCCATACCCCTCATCCGTCTCGCTTCGCGAGCCACCCGTCGTCGCCGCGCGATGCGCGTCTTCTCCACCCACAAGGGGAGAAGGAAGAAGACGAAAGGAAGTAGAGCGCAAGTACAGCGCTCCGCCCCCGTCGCTGACCAAACCCACCAGTCCCGAACGCCAACCTGACCAACCTTGTCAGCGGCTCCGACCGATTCTGGCGTACCGGCGGTCCATGATGCGCGGATGACAGAGCGGCGCGAAATCAAACAGCGGTCCCCGGCGGTGTGGGCCAGGGTCAGGCAGGCCTATCTGGCCGGCGAGACGGCGGCCTCGGTCGCGCGGCGGTTCGACGTCGGCCTCGGCAATCTCAGATTCCGGGCCAATGCCGAGGGCTGGACCCGCAAGGCGATGATGGCCGAGGCGGATGCAGAGACGCAGGCGGAGGAGATCCGCGTCGCGGGTCGCGCCGACCCGATGTCTGCGGCGCCGGCCGAACCGCCCGTCGAGATCGATCCCGCCGACGCCTTCGAGGCGGCGCTGGCGCGCGCGGGCGTCGCCATCGCCGCCGGACGGGGGGCGGAGGCCGCCGGCCTGCTGAAGGCCGCCGAGACGCTTGTGCGGCTGCGTGAGGCGAGCCCGCCCGAACACCTGCCGACGGTCGAGGAGTGGGAGGCCGAACAGGAGGCCCTTCGCGCCGCCTGGGCCGAAGAGAAGGCGGCCTGGAGAGAGGCCGAGACCGCGCGACTGGAGGAGGCGTGGGGTCGGCGCGCCCTGACGATGGCCCACGCCATGCTCAGCGACCGGGGCTATGACATCGCCGACGGCTGGGCGGCTTCGGCCCTGCGCTGGCGCGCCGGGACCCTGGGCCCCGAGCAGGCCCTCGCCGACTTCGCCCGGGGCGTCTCCGGCGGCTGGGCCAGCCGCTACTGGGACGAGCACGGCCGGTTGAGACCGGCGGAACCGCCGCCGGCGCCCCCGGACCGGATGATGCGCCAGCATGTCGGTCTGACGCGCGGCGGCTTCGGCGGCGAGATCGACATGGGCGGGATCGAATGGCCGCCGGCCTGGGCGAGCGACGGGCAAGAGGAAGAGACGCGACAGCCCGTCGAGCCGCCCGAGGTCGAGCGCGGACCCCGCGTGCGGCGGCTCTAGGCGGCGTCAGTCCTTGCCTCCGCCACACACACGAGCCCCCTCTCCGGGCGGGAGAGGGGGATCAGGCCGCCCGCTTCGCGGTGAAGGTCCCGTTTGGCAGGGGGGTGATCTCGGCGTAGCGGACCTGGCGGCAGCGGCGGCCTTGGCGAAGCGGGGGATCTGATCGTCCGGACGCAGCCAGCGGACGTGGCCGGCGGCCTCCTCCGCCGCGCGCTCGGCGTTCAGGGCGACGAGGCGTTCAAGGATGATTTCGTCCAACTTTTTGCTTTCGTCATCCTCCGGCCGGGCGAAGCCCGGACCGGGGGACGCAGCGGCGCCGAAGGCGATCTGTTCACGTGAGGTGTCAGAATCCGGCGTGTGCGACAGGTTCGCGCTCTCGCGCGCCGCTACGTCCCCCGGTCTCCGCTGCGCTTCGCCGGAGGATGACGAAAGAGAAAGAAGCGGGATCAGGTCGTCCCAGCCGCAGGCCTGCATCGTCGCCCGGTTGATCTGGTCGTGCAGGTGCTTGAGCGCCGTGGCGGTACGATGCGTCGCAGGTGCTTGCATCCGGGTGTCGAGCGCCAGCATATTGCAGTGCTCTTCGAATGGAGGCTGGGATGCTCGTGCTCGCTGGGCTGCTGATGGCGATGCAGTCGTTCTGGGTGGCGAACGACCGGACGGGCGTTCCGGTGACCGAATGCATCCTGGGCGAGCGGGTTCTGGCTATCGCGGACGAGGGCCTATTTCCGACAACGGTCGTGGGTGAGGCGGGGCCAGGACACTGTCTGGCCAAGCTGGATGAGCGGGCTTACATGCCGCCCTTCACGGCAGCCTTCGCCGATCTGCTGCGAGGGACGCAACCGCCCGCTCCCAGCGCCGAGGCCATGCGTTTTGGCGCGATGGAAAGCTTCACCGACGCCGACGTGACACGGTTCCGGTCTTTGGCTCTCGACAACCACGCAGACGCCCGCGTCTATTTCAGCCGCTTCAACCTGAACAACTATGACGACACGATCGTGGCGCGGATCTGCAACCGCGACTGGGAAAGCCCGGTTTGCAGGCGGGCCAACGGCCAGTTTCACGGTTCCTACAATCAGGCGATGGAAGCCTTGGACGCCCGCAACGCCCGGATGGCCGAGGAAGATCGGCTGGCGCGGGCGGCATCAGAACCGGTGAACAGCGGCTATTACCAGTCCGGCCAGTACAGCCGCGATGTGGCTGCGAGCCAGGGCATGGCAACCGGCGTGTCGTCGCCGGCGACGAGCGCACCGGTCCAGGTTCAGTCGGAAAGCGAGATTCGGCGCCAGCAGGAACGATGCCGCACCGGCAGCGGACCCTGCTGACGACCGGGGTCCGACCTCACCTTCGAAGATCGTCTCGCGACATGTCGCGCGTGACCCTGTCTGGCCAGGTCCAGTCGACGGCGGAAACATGGGCGCCGAGACCTGGTTGGGTTCGGCTGTCCAGCGTTCCGGGAAGGACCTAGACACAGAGGGGGCGTCTTGCGGATAGCATGCACCGAACGCAGGCCGCACGGACCAGCCCCCATGACCGAACACCGCATCTACGCCATGAGCTTCGCCAGAGTGTATCCGCTCTACATCGCCAAGGCGGAGCGGAAGGGGCGGACGAGGGCGGAGGTGGATGAGGTGATCCTCTGGCTGACCGGGTTCGACCCGGCGGGGCTGGAGGCCGAGATCGCGGCGGGCACGGACTTCCGGACCTTCTTCGACCGGGCGCCACGGCTGAATCCGGCGCGAGAGACGATCACGGGGACGATCTGCGGCATCCGGGTCGAGACCATCGAGGAGCCGCTGATGCGGGAGATCCGCTATCTGGACAAGCTCATCGATGAACTGGCGAAGGGCCGGAAGATGGAGAAGATTCTGCGCGCGGGGTGAGCCGGGACGCGAACCGCCGCGACCCTTGAGGATCGCGGCGGCGCGGGTCGGGAAGAGAGGGGAGGGCGGATCAGCCCCGGAAGATTTCCTCGAAGCCGCCCCACATCATGCGCTTGCCGTCGAAGGGCATGTCCATGTCCTGCCAGGCGGGATCGGTCTCCATGGTGGCGAAACAGGCGTCGGCGGTCGCTTTGTCGGGCCATTTGAGCCAGGAGAAGACGACGACCTCGCCCTCTTCGAGCTTTACCGCCAGATCGAAGCCGGTGAGCTTGCCGGGCGGAACGTCGACGCCCCAGGTCTCGACCTGTTCGAGGCATCCGTACTTCTTGAAGATGGGCCAGCTCTTCTCGGCCGACTGGATGTAGCGATCCTTGTTTTCAGCCTTTACGGGGCTGAGGAAGCCGGAAACGTAGGACATTCTGGTTCTCCTTCGGAGGGGGCTACCGCGTCGCGACGCGGTCGCTCGCTGCTTGAGCCCCGGTTGGTGGATGATGAGACAGTCAGGCGTCTTGTACGAAGGCGTCAGGCGTCAGGCGTCAGGATGCTGCGTCGGCGGCGGCTTCCAGGGCGGCGATGTCGATCTTCTTCATCGTCATCATGGCGGCGAAGGCGGCCTTGGCGCGGGCGGGGTCGGGGTCGGTGTGGAACGCCATCAGCCGTCTGGGGGTGATCTGCCAGCTGACGCCCCAGCGGTCCTTGCACCAGCCGCACTGGCTCTCCTGGCCGCCATTGCCGACGATGGCGTTCCAGAGACGGTCGGTCTCGGCCTGGTCGTCGGTGTAGATCATGAAGGAGACGGCCTCGGACTGCGGGAACTGCGGGCCACCGTTGAGGCCGAGGAAGGTGCGGCCGGCCAGTGTGAACTCGACCATCAGCTCCTCGCCCGCCTTCGAGGACGGGTTGTCGGTGGGGCTGTCGTGGCGTGCGTCGATGTGGCTGTCGGGCAGGCCGAGGGCGACATAGAACTCGGCGGCGGCGCGGGCCTGGCCGAGGTCGTACCAGATGCACGGGGTGATCTTGTCGGGCACGGTCAATCCTCCTGTGTTCGATGGAAACGCCGGAAGCCGTTCGTCGGCTCCTCTGTCCACGTTGCGAACCTAGGTCAATCAGATTATCTTAGTCAACGATGAAGTTAGAAAAAATAACTGATGAATTCACCAAGGCGTCGGGACGCCGGTATCATGACGCCTGCGGAGCGGCGCATGGGCTGGATCTGGTGGGCGAGCGCTGGGCCCTGCTGGTCATGCGCGAGCTTATGTTCGGTCCGCGACGGTTCGGAGACCTTAAGGCCGATCTGTGCGGACTGTCGGCCAATGTGCTGACGCAGCGGCTGGAGGGGCTGGAGGAGGCGGGCATCGTGCGGAAGCGGAAACTGCCGCCGCCGGCCTCGGTGCAGGTCTACGAACTGACCGACTGGGGCTACGAAGCCCAGCCGGTGTTCGAGGTGCTGGGTCGGTGGGCGGCGCGGTCGCCCCGGCATGATCCGACCCTGCCGATCAGCGCGGTGTCGACGATGATGTCGCTGCGGACCATGTTCGACGCCGAGGCGGCGAACGGGTTCAAGGCGCGGATCGGCTTCGTGTTCGGGGACCGGAGCTTCGTGGCGACGATCGCCAACGACGACCTGACCAGCGAGCGCACCGAGATCGAGGACTGCGACGTGGTGTTCGAGGGCGAGCCGTCGGCGATCATCGAATATGTCTACGGCAAGCGGCCTCTGGCAGGGATGGAGGCCGAGGGGCGGCTGACGGTCACGGGCGACCGGGCGCTGGCCGAGCGGTTCCAGACCTTCTTCGGCCTGCCTGAGAAAGCCTAGGCGAGCATGTCCAGCAGGGCGCCGGCCATGTCGTCGGCGGTCCTGAGCACGGCGATATTGGCCGAGACGGAGGCTTTCGCCTCGATGCGTTCGACCATCTCGGCCTCGAGGTTGTCGAGCGGGGCCTGGGCCGTGCGCACGGCGCTCTGTTCGAACCGGGCCATGGCGGAGGCGAGGCCCCCGGCGGCGATGGAGGAGGCGATCATCGCGAGATCCTGAGGTTCTCGATGGCGCCGGCGATGCGGTCGAAGGCGGCGCCGATGCCGGACGCGCTGTCGACCGGGAAATAGTGTTCGTCGTCGGTGGCGCAGCGGCGCAGCAGGGTCTGGGCCGTGCCGTCGACCTGGACGGCGACCGTGTACACCTCGATGTCCTGGTCCTTCATGTTGCCGCACATGTCCTCGACGCCGGCGGTCGGGTGGTCGAAGCGGTTGTCCATGGCGGTGCGGCGCTGGGAGTCCGAGCCGGAGGTAATGCCCAGACGGTTCTGCCAGATGTAACCCAGCCCACTGTAGCTGCTGTCGTTGGGATTGTTCGCGCCACCCATGACGTTTTCGCCGTCGGTCATGATGATGATGATCTTGGTCAGCCGGGTCGTGCCATAGGCCCGGCCATCGCCGAAGGGAGCGTTGGGAGACAGGGTGTGCCAGCCCCACATCGTGCCCAGCGGCACGTTGGTGTTGCCCGTGGCGACCATGTCGTCGACCGCGTCGCGCAGCGCCTGGTAGTTGTCGGTGAGCCGGATCAGCGGCACCAGACTGCAGCCCTTGTTCGGTCCCCGCGAGCTGTTGAGGCTGAAGAACGGGCTGTTGGTATATTTTTGCCAGCGCCTTTGCCGGTTGTTCCACTGCGTGTTCCGGGCCGTGCTGTTGCCGACGTTGGCTCTGTTGTTACTGATCCCGTCAAGGACGTAGTCGTTCTCGTAGTCCCAATTTTGCCAGGTCGAGTCGTTCGGATAGGCGGCGCGATCCGGCGTATCCGGCGAGAAATAGGGCACGAACATCCGGGCTTCCGTACCTGCCAAGGGCGCCGTGTCGCGGATGTCGTAGGGCGCCGCGCGCGCCTCAACACAGCCGCCCCAGGTTGTGCCCAGACTGCCGAACAGGGTGAAGCGGCCCCGGTTGCTGGTGAACAGTTCCGATCCCGTGTGATTGTTGGCGTTCGACATATAGCTGGGCACGGTGTTCGACCCGCCCTGCGAGATGCGCACCGTCTGGGAGAAGGGCACCAGGGAGATCTTGATGGCGTCCGGCTCGATCGAACGGCTGTCGGCCGCCTCCAGGCGGTCGATCAGGTCGATGGCGGCGGCCTTGGTGTTGGTCAGCTTGGCCCCGGACATGGACCCGGTGTTGTCGAGGACGAGGGCGACCTCGACGCGGTTGTTCGAGCGCAGGACCTCGGAGTGGGCGCCGACAGGGATCTGGTCGCCTGTGCCGCGCCCCACCATGGGCAGGATGATGTTGGCGACCAGGGCCGTGACATTGACCTTGGCGTCGCCCACCACGGCGCCGGTGCTGTCCAGGACGAAGGTGGTCTGGGCCGTCAGCAGGCTGATGTCATTGTAAGGCGCGAGGTTGGCGCGGAGCGAGGCCAGACCCACGCGGGTGATGTCGGCGTCAGCCGTATAGGGAGAGCGGGCGGCGGCCAGGGTGGCGGCGTCCAGGGCGTCCTGAAGGTTTGCCTTGACGGTCGAGGCGCGGTGGATGTCGATGCCGCCGAAGGTGATCAGCAGCAGGACCGGGATCACGAAGGCCGAGATCATGGCGATGTTGCCGCGCGTGTCGGAGGCGAAACGGCGCGCGACGTCCTGCAGTCGACGGCTCTCCCGGTTCACGATCGTCATGGCCCACCCGTGCTCGCGGCGGCCCCGGACGGAGGACCGCAATCGACCTCGTCTAGCGCGTGACGGTTAAGGCTTAGTCGAAGAAGGGCGGTTAACGTCCGTCCGTCAGTCGAGGACGCAGGACGCCAGACCCTCGTTGCGGACGACGCGGGCGCTGGCCTGGACGCGGGAGGCCCGGCGGCGGACGTAGGGACCGGGCGAACCGGCGTTGTAGCGACGCGGCGAGGGCAGGATGGCGGCGATGCGGGCGGCCTCGCGCGGGGTCAGGTCGGCGGCGGACTTGCCGAACCAGTGTCGGGCGGCGGCCTCCGCGCCATAGACGCCGGGTCCCATCTCGGCGACGTTCAGATAGACCTCCATGATCCGGCGCTTGGACCAGACGGTCTCGATCATCAGGGTGTAGCCGGCCTCGAGCCCTTTGCGGATCCAGTCGCGTCCGGGCCAGAGGAAGACGTTCTTGGCGGTCTGCTGCGAGATGGTGGAGCCGCCACGCACCTTTCGGCCGCGCTCGTTGTCGCGAAGAGCCGTCTCGATCGCCTTCATGTCGAAGCCGCCGTGGCTGCAGAAGCGGGCGTCCTCGGCGGCGATGGCCGAGGCGACGAGGTTGGGCGAGATCTGGTCCAGCGAACGCCAGCGGTAGTCCAGTCCGTTCCCGGCGATGAACTCGCGCGCCATCAACAGGGTGATGGGCGGCGGGGCGATGGCGTGGATCAGGACGCCGCCGATCGGCAGGGCGGCGAGGACCACGAGGGCGGTCAGGATCGGGCGGCGGTTCTTCTTCAGCCGCGGCGGTGCGTCAGTCATGATCCCTCCCGGCGGGGAGTTTTGGCCGGGAAGCGTGGCGGTGCAAGGGCGAAGCTATCTCGCGTTCACGTCCCACAGAAAGACGACAGCGAAGGCGCCGATGACGACCAGGGCCAGAATGCCGACGGCCATGCAGCCGAAGGCCATTCGCGGCGTCTCGCCTCCCGGTCGACCGTGCATCAGCAACCCCCGTTCGCGACAAGGCTAGGGTGTGTCGGCCAAGCCTGTCGAGTTGGGCGTGTCGAGTTGGGGCCTGTCGAGGCCTAGAGGCCGGAGACGCCGGCGTTGCCGTCCTCGTCCGCCCAGGCGACGCGGGTCGCGTCGGGGCTCATGGCCAGGGCGACGATCGGGGCGCCCTTGTCCGCCTTGATGAAGTTCAGGCCCTGTCCGGCCGGATCGGCGACCCAGACGCGGCCGTCGGCCAGCCCCGCGGCCAGCCGGCCGTGCGGATTGGAGGCGGCGACGAGGCTGACCAGGGTGGTGTCATCGAAGCCGATCTCGGACGCCTCGCGCCCCATCGGGCCGTTGGAGCTGTCGAAGGGCCACAGCACGGCGCCCTGGGCCCCCGAGGTGGCCAGCAGCCGGCCCTTCGCCATGAAGGCGACCGAGCGGATCTTGGATGGGTAGCCGCCCATCCGCATGTTCTTCGCGTCCTTCAGCCGCCAGCCGTGAAGCTGGGCGTCCTGCATCATGGTGACCAAGAAGCCGCCGTCGGGCGAGAAGGCGACGCCCGTGTGCGACCCGGCCCAGGCCAGTTTGGTCGGCTTCTGTTCGGCGATCCGCGCGTACCAGAGCCAGGCCCCGCCATAGGTCGAGGCGGCGATGCGTCGGCCCTTGGGATCGAAGGCGACGCCGGAGACGGTGCGTTCGTGGGTGAAGTCGCGGCGGAATCCGGCGTCGGTGGCGTCGATGACCGACAGGGTCTTGCCGGCGGAGAAGGCGATCAGGTTCGTCTCTGACGAGGCGTCAATGGAGTCGATCCATTGCCCCTTTGCGGTGGCGAGGACGCCGGCCTCGCCCTTGCGGCTCCAGATGACCCGGCCATCGTCACCGCCGGTGACCAGGCCGTCGCCGGACGGATGGACCACGGCGCACAGGATCGCGCCGTCATGGACGGCGTCGAAGGTCCGGTCCTCGAACCGCACGGAGCCGTCGCCGAGGGCGAAGACTGCGCCGGAAGATTCGAAATGGGCCGAGGTGACCTGGGCGTCGAAGGTGAAGGTGGTCATGGAAATTCAGTCTGCTGGCGCGCGGGCGTTCAGACCGAGCTTTTTCAATCGAGTTATGGCGCGGCGGTCGAACGATACGAAGATTTCGGCGCCGAGCTGGCGACCCTGTTCAGCGATCACGCCATCAGCGAAGTCCGCTCCGGCTCTTAAAAGCGACAGGCCTGTTCGCACACAAGCCCGGTCCATCGAGAAGGGAGCCTGGTCCAGAAGACCCTCGATGAAATAGGCGATGCTCTCTCGATCGACCCGGTAATGGGTCCGGAGCACCCAAACCAGTTCGCAAAGCGCCGGAAGGCTGAGGATGACCTCGTCGGCCTGCTCGACTTCCTGGCGGGCCTGCGCAGTCTGCTGTGGCGTATCGTCTATGAAAAGGCAAACCAGAACATTGGTGTCAATCGCGATCGTCAAGCTCGCCTGCCCATCCCTTGGCGATGATCTCGTTCATATCGTCGATGGAGAGAGGTGGCGTTCCCGGCGGAACTTTCAGGCGACCGCTGATCGCGTCCCAGTCGATGGGCTTTCGATCGCTGTGCGACGGCGAGACCACCCGCACCTCGACTTCGAGGGTGTCGCCGGCTCGCGCGCCCGCACTCTCAAGAAGCGCCTTCCGGAGCGTGACTTCGCCATTCGCGTCGACAACGACCATCGTCATCCGGCCAGTCTACCTCCCAGCATTGCTTGCCTCAAGCCGCGCAACCTTCGAAGCCGGCCCTGATGGCGGCCTCGTCGAGGTCGCGGCCGATGAAGACGGCGCGGGACCAGCGGCGTTCCGTGGCACCCCACTCACGCTGGAGATCGCCCTCCAGGATCATGTGGACGGCCTGGAAGACGAGGCGTTTGTCCTCGCCCTCGACATTGATGATGCCCTTGGCGCGCAGGATGTCCTGACCCTTTTCGCCCAGAAGCTTGTCGAGCCAGGCGGTGAACTTCACGCCATTCATCGGGCGGTCGAGCGACAGGGAGATGCCCTTGATGTCGTCGCCGTGGTCGTGGCCGCGCGGGCCATGGTCGTGATCGTGATCGTGATCGTGCGCGTGGTGATGGTGGTCGTGATGGTCGTGGCCGCAGTGTTCGTCGTGGACGTGGCCGGCCTCGCCGTGGGCGGGGTTGGCGAACTCCGGATTGATGTCGAGGATACGCTCAAGGTCGAAGCCGTGCAGGCCGAGCACCTGATCGAGCGGCACGTTGGCGCGTTCGGCGCGGGTGATGGGGGCCAGCGGGTTCAGCTTGCGCAGCCGCTGTTCGACGGCGACCAGCTCGGCCTCGGAGGCCAGGTCGGTCTTGTTGAGGATGATGCGGTCGGCGAAGGCGACCTGTTCGCGCGCCTCTTTCGAGTCGTCCAGGCGCGCCATGACGTGTTTGGCGTCGACCAGGGCGGTGACGCTGTCGAGGGTGGTCTTGGCCTTGACGTCCTCGTCGACGAAGAAAGTCTGGGCCACCGGGCCGGGGTCGGCGAGGCCGGTGGTCTCGACGATGATGGCGTCAAAGGCGGGGGCGCCGGGTTTCTGGCGCTTCATCAGGCCGGCGACGACGCGGATCAGGTCGCCGCGCACGGTGCAGCAGACGCAGCCGTTGTTCATCTCGAACACGTCCTCGTCGGCGCCGACGACCAGGTCGTTGTCGATGCCGATCTCGCCGAACTCATTGACGATGACGGCGTAACGCTTGCCGTGGTCCTCGGTCAGGATGCGGTTGAGCAGGGTGGTCTTGCCCGCTCCGAGATAGCCGGTGAGGACGGTGACGGGGATCTTGGTGGAGGCGGTGTCGGTCATGGGGTCCATCTAGGGAGACGAGGGGCTGTCGGAAAGGCGCTCACCCTCCCTTTCGTCATCCTCCGGCAAGGCGCTCTTCGCGCCGCAGACCGGGGGACGCAGCGGCGCCGAAGGCGATCTGTTCAGGCACGATGTATCAGCGAGCGGTGTGCGCGACAGGTTCGCGCTCTCGCGCGCCGCTGCGTCCCCCGGTCTCCGCTTCGCTGCGCCGGAGGATGACGAAACTAGAGGCTAGAGACTTCGCCAGCGATCAGCCGTGTACTTGCTGATTGCGAGCGCCACGAAGACTCCACCGATCCAGACGAATTTGGGCAGCGACGTGAGGTCGAAAGCCCAACCACAGACACAGACGAGGCCAGCGGCTACGACGACGAGGGTGGCGGCGAACCACACCCATTTCATGGCTGACCAGCGTGACCCGGCCATCAGCAGGTCGGACAGTCCGGCATCACGTCCGTCTCGAGCTGGAGCGTCGTGTGGGCGATGGCGAACTTAGACTTCGCCAGGGCCTGGGCCTCGATCAGCAGGGCGCGGGGGTCGCTGCGGTCGTGGACGAGGTGGGCGGTCAGGGCGGTCGTCGTCGTCGACAGGTTCCAGACGTGCAGGTCGTGGACGGCGCGGACACCGGGCAGGGCGGTCAGGGCCTCGCGCACTGCCGCGACATCGACCGAGCCGGGGGCGGCGTCCATGGCGAGGCCGACGGAATCCTTCAGCAGGCCCCAGGTGCCCCACAGGATCACGGCGACGATGACGATGGAGACGATCGGATCGAGGATCGACCAGCCGCTGAACATGATGATCGCGCCGGAGATGACGACGCCGATGGAGACGCCCGCATCGGCCATCATGTGCAGATAGGCGCCGCGGGCGTTCAGGTCCGAATGGTGGTCGCGCATGAACATCAGGGCGGTGCCCAGGTTGATGACGAAGCCGATGCCGGCGACGATCATGATGACGCCGGACTGGACCGGGGCGGGCTCGGCCAGGCGCTGAACCGCCTCGAAGGCGATGGCGCCGCAGGCGAAGATCAGCAGCAATGCGTTGGCGAGGGCGGCGAGGATGGTCGCCTTGCCGAAGCCGTAAGTTAGCTGCGATCCCGCCGCGCGACGGGCGAGGACGGCCGCGCCGCCCGCCATGGCCAGGCCGAGAACGTCGGACAGGTTGTGACCCGCGTCGGCGAGAAGAGCGGTGGAGCCTGAATAGAGGCCGGCCCCGAACTCGCAGACGACGAAGGCGAGGTTGACGATCAGGCCGACGAGGTAGCGCCAGTCGCCGGTGTCGACCGGGCCGTGGGCGTGACCGTGATGGCCGTGGGCATGTCCATGCGAATGGTCGTGACCGTGGTGGTAATGGACACTGTGATCATGGTCGTGATGGGCGTGGTCGTGGGCCATGGCCCAGCCTAGGACCTGATCCGGAAAAGTGTGAAGCGGTTTTCCGATCGGATCAGGTCCCAGAATTATGCTGGACCTTGATTCACGGCATCAGCGAGATCGCGAAGCGATCTCTCCTCAGCCGATCAAGGTCTAGTGCTGGTGCGTCACGATAAGAAGCCCGATCGCGATCAGGGCGAGGCCGAGGATGGCGCCCTCGTAGCGCGCCCAGCGCTCGAGCTTCAGCACGGAGGCTCCGGCGCGGGCGAGGGTGGTGAAGGTGGCCATGCCGAGAATGGTCCCGACGGCGAAGGTCAGGGTCAGCAGAGCCAGGGCGCCGACGCCCTCCTGGGCCGAGGACATATAGATGGGCAGCAGCACCTCGCCGGGGGACAGGGCCATGACGGCGACGAGGCCCCAGAAGGCGGTCGCATGGCCGACCGTGGGCTCGGCCAGATCGAGGGCCGGGCCGCCCGCCATCACGGGGCGGCGAATGACCGACCTGACCAGATAGAAGGCGCCGAAGCCGAACAGCAGGACGGCGGAGAGGTGGGGCAGGAGGCCGGCGACGATCCCGTCCAGCGCCAGACCGGCGGCGACGATCAGCGAGCCGACCAGGGCCGTGGTTGCGATGTGGGCCAGACCGGCGGCGGAAACGGCCATCAGGCTGCGCGGCAGGCTCCAGCGCTGGGCGCGGCCGACCAGCACGAACGGCAGCCAGTGGGTGGGCAGGGCCGCATGCAGGAAGGCCGCCGCGAACCCGCCCCCCAGAAGGGACCACAGGACCGGCTGTTCGAGATCGGGCGGCGACATTGATCCCGATATAGCGTGTTACTTTATAACGGTCGAGTGTCCGTGCGAGATTTTCCTTTCGTCATCCTCCGGCGAGCGCAGCGAGACCGGGGGACGCTCGTCATCTTCCGGCCGATCGAAGATCGGACCGGGGGGAGGCGCCGAAGGCGATCTGTTCAGGCAGGATGTTGGAGCGTCGGCGTGTGCGGCAGTTTCGCGCTCTCGCGCGCCGCTGGGTCCCCCGGTCTGCGCCGCCAAGAGGCGGCTTGCCGGAGGATGACGAAAGATATCACCGATAAAGCGATCCCCGATCCAGCGGCACGCCGCTCGGGCCGGCGCGGCGGCGCTGGGCGACCGTCTGGTAGACGAGGATGGATCCGCGCTCGAAGCCCTTGGCGCACATGGCGAAGAAGATGAGCCACAGGCGGGTGCGTTCCTCGCCGACCATGGCGACGGCCTCGTCGCGATGGGCCATCAGGCGGCGGGACCATTCGGCGGTGGTGGCCTGGAAATGTTCGCGCAGGTCCTCGACGTCCAGAACCTCGAAGCCCAGACGGCCGAGGTTGGTCACCGTCATGCCGATGGTGTCCAGCTCTCCGCCGGGGAAGATGAAGCGGCCGATGGTGCGGGTGGCGTTGGTCTGGGGCGTGATGTTGCCGGCGTCGCGGCCGCCGCGCCGGGTCGAGGCCTGGTGGAAATAGAGGCCGCCGGGCTTCAGGAGGCGATGCATCTCCAGGAAGTGGCGGTCGTGGTTGGCGAAGCCGACGTGTTCGAACATCTCGACCTGGGAGATGGCGTCGAACTGTTCGGTCATTTCGAGGTCGCGGTAGTCCTTGAGCTCCAGGGTGATCCTGTCCTGCAGGCCGAGGCGGGCGATCTTGGCGTTGGCGAAGGCGAGCTGTTCCTCCGACAGGGTCACGCCGTGGACGGTGACTCCATAGTGTTGCGCGGCCCAGCAACTGAGGCCGCCCCAGCCACAGCCGACGTCGAGCAGTTTCTGGCCCGGCTTGAGGCGGAGCTTGCGGCAGATGAAGTCCAGCTTGCGGGTCTGGGCCTCCTCCAGCGACTGGGCCGCGTCCGCATAGTACGCGCTGGAATAGACCATCTCCGGATCCAGGAAGAGGCCGTAGAAGTCGTTGCCGACATCATAGTGGAAGGAGATGAAGTCCTTGTCCTTGCGGGCGGACTTGTCCTGACGTTGGCCAGCCTCGCCTGTCGGGTCATAGGCGGCGTCGCCGACGGTGCGGGTCGAGCCCGCCAGCAGGAAGGGAATCAGCTCGCGTGCGATCAGTCCCTTGTTCACGCGCTTCGGCAGGTGGACGGCGCGGCCGTGGTCCCAGCGGTCGGCGGCCTCCAGCGGCGAGCCGCCCTCGATGCGCACGTCGCCGGTGGCGTAGAGCTCGAACAGGGTCATCAGGCCGGGCTTGAGGATCAGGCGGCGCACGGCGGACGGGTCGGACAGGACGATGCGGATGTCGTCGCGGGCGTTCTGGCCCAGGGGAATGACCTCGCCCGTCCACAGCTGGAGCGACAGGTCGGCCTGCAGGTGTTCGGCTATATGTAATGCAATGCGGCGGGCGGCGGTGACCCGGCGGTCGATCGTCTGGGTCATGGCGTGGGTCCCTCGTAACGCGGCTTCGTCTTTGCACGGCGGGTGAGAACGGGGCTAGATCAGCCGTCGAAATGAGCGACGCCGGGCGTTTTCGCCGCCTTTCGCGTTGACTCCGAGGGGCCGGTCCGTATATGTCGCCGCTCTTCGCCCGCGGGGTCTACCCGGCGGGCGCATCCTTTTTTGCGTTACGCTGAGGCTCCAACATGTACGCGGTGATCAAGACCGGCGGCAAGCAGTACCGGGTTCAACCGGGCGACACGATCGTCGTCGAGAAGCTCGATGGCGATGCCGGCCAGGAACTGAAGTTCGACAGCGTCCTGATGCTGGGCGGCGACAAGGGCGTGACCCTGGGCGCCCCGCTGATCGACGGCGCCTTCGTCGGCGCGACCCTGATCGAGACCCGCAAGGGCGAGAAGGTCAAGATCTTCAAGAAAACCCGCCGTCAGGGCTATCGCCGCACCAACGGCCACCGCCAGATGGAATCGGTCCTGCGCATCACCGGCATCGACGGCGCCGGCGAGACCGCCAAGTGGGACGGCAAGATCGACCTGATGACCAAGGCCGAGATCAACCTGCGCGCCCGCGGCCTGGCCAAGCGCGACGCGACGTCGGACCTGGGTTCGACCGAGACGGTCGTCGCCAAGGGCTCCAAGTCCTCGGCCAAGGTCGAAGCCGGCGTGGTGGAAGCTTCGGCTCCCGCCAAGAAGGCTCCGGCCAAGAAGGCCGCCGCCAAGACCGACGAAGCGTAAGATTTAACCGCGCCGCGAGGCGCGACCCGATGATGCCGCGCTCAACCAGGCCAGACGGCCGTTAGCGCAACGAAGAGAGACTTCAGATGGCTCACAAGAAATCCGGTGGTTCGTCGCGTAACGGTCGCGACTCTCACTCCAAGCGCCTCGGCGTGAAGAAGTTCGGCGGCGAGAACGTTCTGGCCGGCAACATCCTCGTGCGCCAACGCGGCACCACCTTCCACCCGGGCGACAACGTCGGCCTGGGCCGCGACCACACCCTGTTCGCAACCGAGCACGGCGCCGTGAAATTCACCAAGAAAGCCAACGGCCGTTGTTACGTGTCGATCATTCCGGCGAATGACGACCAGATGGCCCTCGCCGCCGAGTAACGCGACACCGGATTTCGGATCGCGTTGCTCCTCAAAAAGCAGCCGATCCGGACCAAGGGAAATATTCCGCGGGGAGTCTGGATCACCAGGCTCCCCGTTTGCGTTCCCCGCCTTGAAGTCCGCCCGAGCCCTCCAAGGAGGCGGACCGCATACCGAGGCTGGAAACATGTGCGTCATCGAAACCTCTCCGGTCGTTGAGACCCGGCGTCTTGTGCTGCGCGCGCCCGCGCCGCAGGACGTCCCCGCGATCGCCCGCATGGCCAACGATCACGACATCGCCCGCATGACCAAGCGGATGCCGCATCCTTTCGGACAGGGCGATGCGGAGGACTTCGTCATCGCCGTCGCGGCCCAGAATCCGGCCAAGGCCATGACCTTCCTGATCGAGCACGAGGATCTGGGGCCTGTCGGCGTCCTCGGCCTGTTCGAGGACGAGGATCGTGTGCCGGAGACCGGCTACTGGATCGGACGCGAGTTCTGGGGCCGGGGTCTGGCGACCGAGGCGCTGGAAGGCGCCCTGGTCTGGGCGTCGAAGCGCTGGAAGCGGCGGGCCCTCGTGGCGGGGCATTTCGCTGACAACCCGGCGTCGGGGCGGGTGCTGGAGAAGGCGGGGTTCCTCTACACCGGCGAGACGCGCCGGGCCTTCAGCCGGGCGCGGAAGGCGGACATCGACACGCGGATGATGGTCTGGCTGGCGTGATCCAGATCCTCCCCCGATGGGGGAGGTGGCACGGCGCGTCTTTGCGACGTGACGGAGGGGCCCGCCCCGGGCGCAGTATCCGGGGTTGGCCCCCTCCCCCGCTTCGCGGTCCCCCTCCCCCGATGGGGGAGGATTAGCCCGCCAGGCTGGGCCCGAAGGCGACGACAGCCGCCACGACCCCGCCGATGACGGCGGCGCAGGCGCCGGCCACGAAGGCGAAGGCCGTGCGGGTCTGGCGGCGGCGCATGCCGCCGGTGCGGACCGAGCGGATGATGACGAATGGCGACCGGTCGAAGGCTTCCGAACCGACGATATTATGCTGGGACATGGAGACGCTCCCCGAACTGATTGGGTCCGACGAAGGCGGGTCTGGTGCGTCTGAAAGATGGCGAACGGCGTTCAGGCGCGAACCTGTGATCGGATGACCGCGGTTATCCGCAGAAAATGAGCCGTCCGGACCAGGCCCGGTAGTAGCCGCTGTTCGGATCGTAGGAGCGGTAGCGCGAGGCGCAGTATGACGACCGGCCCGGGTCGCGGCCGTTGGCATAGCCGCCGCCATAGTATGCACCGACCTGACCGCCGTAGCCGGAGCCGGGATAGACCTGATCCGGGCGGCCGTAGGCGCCGTAGTACTGGGTCCCCTGATTGTAGGGCTGGTAGGTGTAGCCGCCGCCGTCGGGCTCCCGGCCATAGCTTCTGTGGCGATGGTTGGAGCCATACGAGCTGTATGAGCGGACCGGACGCTGGTCGCGCCAGCGGGCGTCACAGTCGTCGCGCGCCCGGTCCCAATAGGCGTCGCAACGATAGTCGCCGGGCCGATCCTGCTGACCGTTGTAGTCGTTGCCGTAGCGGCCATAGCTCGAATACGACCGGGCCTGATCCGGATAGCCCCAACTCTGGGCTGCGGCCGGCATGGCGGCAGACAGGGCCAGCAGGGTGACGGCGGCGAACGCGGGAGCCTTCATGGAAAACGCCTCGGCTGGTGCGGGACCGGCCCGCCGGTGGATCGGGGGGTAAGCCTTTTACAGGGTGACGTTGGCCGTCGTGCCGGCGCGGGTGACGACGTGGCGCATCAGGACGATGCGGTCGCCGCCGGCGCTGACTGGAGTGATCAGGAACCAGCCGCCGTCAGGCAGGCCGTCGAAGCGGAAGCGCCCGTCCTGACAGGTCGCCGAGCGGACATAGGACCGGTAGTCGGCATTGGGATCGGCGACCGTGCGGGCGCGCACCACAGCCTCGGGGACCGCAGCCTGATCAGTCGACCCGTACAGGGTCTGGACCCGGGCGCGGGTGTAGGGGGTGTCCGGCGTCAGGGCGACCGAGCCGGTGCAGGCGAAACTCTGGCCGTCGCGGCCGAAGGCGACGCGGCCTTCAATGCCCGCCGTGCCGGTGCGGACCGACCAGCCGAAGTCGGCGGCGCTGAAGGCGGCGGGGGGAGCAGGCACATAGGCGCCCGGCCCGGGGACGGGCGCGCAGGCGGCCAGTACGGCCGTGATGGCGGCGGTGGCGACGAGGGCGGAAGCGAGGCGCATCGACATCGGAGTTCTCTCGAAGAGGCACGTAGGATCGCCTGAGGGGCGAGGCCACATGACGCCTAACGCAGGCGTAAGGTCAAGGTTGCGGGACCTGACGGCGGGCGCCACAAGACCCGGATAACAGAGCGGCCGGCCGGTTCGGACCTGTCGCCGAACCTAGTCTACGGGGACCCCATGACAGTCGTATTCGCAGACATCCAGGCGGCGCAGGGCCGCATCGCCGGACAGGTGGACCGCACCCCCGTCCGCTATTCCCGCCGCCTGTCACAGCTGACGGGCGCCGAGGTCTGGATCAAGTACGACAACCTGCATTTCACCGGCAGCTTCAAGGAGCGCGGGGCGCTGAACCGGCTGCTGTCGCTGACGCCGGAAGAGCGGAAACGCGGCGTTGTGGCGGCCTCGGCCGGCAACCACGCCCAGGCCCTGGCCTATCACGGCGGAAGGCTCGGCGTGCCGGTGACCATCGTCATGCCCGAGGGGACGCCCTTCACCAAGATCGACGGCACGCGCGGCCACGGCGCGAATGTCGTCATCAAGGGCGCGGACTTCACGGGTTCGACCGAAGAGGCCCATCGTCTGAGGGACGAGGAGGGGTTCGTCTTCATCTCCGCCTTCGACGACGAGGGTATCGTCACCGGTCAGGGCGTCTGCGCCATCGAGTTTCTGGAGGACGCGCCGGATCTCGAAGCCCTGATCATTCCCATCGGAGGCGGCGGGCTGATCGCCGGCTGTTCGATCGCGGCCAGGGCGATGAAGCCGGACATCCGCATCTTCGGCGTCGAGGCGGCGATGTACCCGTCGTTCAGCGCACGGAGGAAGGGCGAGACGCCGAAATGCGGCGGGGCGACGATCGCCGAGGGCATCGCGATCAAGGCGGTCGGCGACATTCCGTTCGCGCTCGCGGATCCTCTGGTCGAGGACGTCCTGGTCGTCGACGAGGAGGATTTCGAAAAGGCCGTCGCCCTGTTCGCCACGCTGGAGAAGACGGTGGCCGAGGGCGCCGGCGCGGGCGGGCTGGCGGCCCTTTTGCGCTACCCCGACAAGTTCAGGGGAATGAAGGTCGGCCTGGTCCTGTGCGGCGGAAACATCGACGCGCGCATGCTGGCCGTTGTGCTGAACCGCGAGATGGTCCGTGAACGGAGACTGATCGTCTACCGGATCCTCGGCGACGACCGGCCGGGCATGTTGTCGGCCATGGCGGCGGTGATCGGGGGCCTCGGCGGCAACATCATCGACGTCGTCCACAACCGTCTGGCGCTCGACGTCCCGGCCAAGGGGGCGGAGTTCGACATCATGGTCGAAACGCGCGATAGCGCCCATTCCGACGCGATCGGACAGGCTTTGAAGGACCAGGGATATGCGCTTCGGATGGGCTAGTGCGGCGACGGCCGCCGCCGTGATTTCGGTCTTTGGCCTGGCCGCCTGCAACCGCGATGCGGCGGGCGACGCCGATCTGGAAGCCAACGCCCGGGCGGCGGCCTTCTTCATGGAATCCAACGGCAAGGCGGACGGGATCGAGACCCTGCCCAGCGGCCTGCAATACAAGGTCGTGCAGTCGGGACCGTCGGGGGCGGCGACGCCGGACCGGAACGATCTGGTGCGCGTCGACTATGAAGGCGCCCTGACCGACGGGTCGGTCTTCGACAGCTCGTTCTCGCGGGGCCAGCCCTATGTGACCACGGCCGAACAGGTCGTGCCCGGCTGGACCGAGGCCCTGCAGCGGATGAAGGTCGGCGACGAGTGGATGCTCTATGTGCCGCCGGCGCTCGGCTATGGCGAGAGCGGCCAGGGGGCGGACATCCCGCCGAACTCGGTGCTGGTGTTCCGCATCAAGCTGCTGGACGTGGCCCCGGTGCCGGGCGGCGGACGGGGTGTCGGGCTGGCGACGGGCTGAAGTTTCCTTCACCCCTTGCGGGAGAAGGTGGCAGCCGGAGGCTGACGGATGAGGAGCCGCACCGGCTGCTCGAGTGAGGGCTGAACCATCGCCGACGTTCGACGTCAGCGTGACCCCTCATCCGACCTCGCTTCGCTCGGCCACCTTCTCCCGCAAGGGGAGAAGGGCCCACTCGGCTTGAACGCTCTCATCTTCTTCGTCGGGCATGCGGACGCCGCGTGCGGCGACGAACGCCTCGACGTCCACCAGCCGCGACAGCGCCCACACGGCCGCGCCCCTCACCTGCGGGGAGGCGTCGTCCAGCAGACGTTCCGCGCTCTCGACCAGGCCTGACTCACCGCTGTTGCCGATCGCATAGAGGACGTTGCGCACGAAGCGGTCGCGGCCGATGCGTTTGATCGGGCTCTTCGAAAACAGGATGCGGAAGGTCGGGTCGTCGAGCGCGGCGAGGTCGGCGAGGCGGGGGCTGACCGATATCTCGCGCGCGGCCAGCCGAGTTTCGCGCGACGCCTGTGCGAACTTGTTCCACGGACAGACGGCGAGGCAGTCGTCGCAGCCGTAGATGCGCGACCCGGTCAGGGCGCGGAACTCGACCGGCCAGGGTCCGGCGTGCTCGATGGTCAGGTAGGACAGACAGCGGCGCGCATCGAGCTGGAACGGCGCCGGGAAGGCCTTGGTCGGGCAGGCGTCGAGACAGGCGGTGCAGGAGCCGCAGTGTTCGGTCTCGGCCGCGTCCGGCTCCAGCTCGGCGGCGGTCAGAATGACGCCGAGGAACAGCCAGTTTCCGTGCTCGCGGCTGAGAAGGTTGGTGTGTTTCCCCTGCCAACCGAGGCCGGCGCGCTGGGCGAGGGGCTTCTCCATCAGGGGGGCGGTGTCGACGAAGACCTTCACCTCGGCATTCAGGCGCGAGGCGAGCTGGCCGGCGAGGGTCTTGAGCCGGCCCTTGATGACCTCGTGATAGTCGTCGCCGCGGGCGTAGACGGAGATGTAGCCCGCCGAACGGTCGGCCATCTCCGGCAGGGGGTCGTGCTCGGGGCCGTAGTTCATGCCGAGGACGATGGCGGTCTTCGCACCGTCCCACATGGCGGTGGGGTGGGCGCGGCGTTCGAGGGTGGTCTCCATCCAGCCCATCTCGCCGTGGCGCCCGGCCTCGACGAAATGCTGGAGACGTTCGCCGGCGGACCAGGGCTCCGACGCCGACGCGAACCGGCAGACGTCGAACCCGAGCTCGGCGGCCTTTGTGCGGAGGGTGTCGCGGAGGTCGGACATGGGCTGCTTATGGCATCCCTTCTCCCCTTGCGGGAGAAGGTGGCAGCCGAAGGCTGACGGATGAGGGGTCACACCGCCGAATGAAGTGGGGATCGCGAGCGCTGACTTTCGACGTCAGCATGACCCCTCATCCGACCTCGCTCCGCTCGGCCACCTTCTCCCACAAGGGGAGAAGGGAAGGATTGTTAGAAATCCAGATCCGCGTAGTGCGCCGCAGGGGCCAGGCCCTGGAACCGGTCCGCCAGCAGGGGGCGGAAGCAGGGGCGGGACTTGATCTTCATGTACCAGGTCTTGAGCGCCGGCCAGTTGGCCCAGGCGACCTCGCCGAAATAGTCCAGCGTCGACAGGTGGGCGGCGGCGACGATGTCGGCCTGGGACAGGCGGCGGCCGGCGAACCAGTCGCGGCGGGCCAGAAGGGCGTCGAAGATGGCGAGGTGGTGTTTCAGCGCCTCGCGGCCCTCGCGCAGCATCCGGGCCTCGGGCGGGCCGAGGCGGAGGAGAGGCTTTTCCATCCGCTCGTGCAGCAGGACGGCGTTGACCTCGTCGGTGAAGCGGCGGTCGAACCAGGCGGTCAGGCGACGCGTCTCGGCGCGTTCGGCGGCGTCGGCGGGCATCAGGAGCGGCGTCGTCCGGGTGTCCTCGATCCAGCCGAGGATGGCAGGGGCCTCGCACAGGGTCAGGCCTTCGACCTGAAGGACCGGGGGCATGCCCGACGGGTTCAGGTCGCCGACGGGGCAGTCGGCCTCCCACGGGCGCACCAGCACCTCGGTCCATTCGATGCGCGCTTCGCCCAGGGCCAGACGCGCGGCGCGGCTGCCTGGATCGAAGGGGAAATGGAACAGGACGTTCGCCGACATCGGCCTGTCCTGCACCGTCGGCCGTTAAAGGCTCGTTTACGTTACGACCTTGATCGGCTGAGGAGGGATCGCGCTGCGATCCCACTGATGCCGTGAATCAAGGTCGCAGCCTCTCTCGGGCGTGATCCGACCGGAAAACCGCTGAACACTTTTCCGGATCACGCCTGAGGCGAAACGGGGACGGCAGGCGCAGCCGGACCGCGCGGATCGGCATGGATCAGGACGTCGGCGCCGGGGAAGGCGGCCGTCACACGGTCCTCGGCGGCGACGACGATGTCGTGGGCGGCCTCGAAAGACAGGGTGCGGTCGAGGTCGATGTGCATCTGGACCATCAGCCGGTCGCCCGACATCCGGGTGCGCAGCTGGTGCACGCCGCCGATACTGCCATCGGAAAGGACGGCGTTCGTCAGGGCGATGCGGTCGGCGTCCGACGCCTCCCTGTCGAGAAGTTGGTCGCCCGCGCCCTTGAGCACGCCGAACGCGCCCCAGAACAGCCAGACGGCGACCACCAGACCGGCGGCGGCGTCGAGGCCGGGCGCGGCCAGCCAGGCGCCGGAGGCGACGCCGATCAGGACCACGACGCCCGACGCCAGGTCGGCGGCGTAGTGAGCCCGGTCGGCGGACACGGCCATCGAGCCGGTGGCCTTCAGCGACCGGGTCTGGAGCCAGACCAGCAGGCCGGTCAGCAGGATGGAGACGAGCACGACGCCGACGGCCCACGAGCCGCCGACGACCGGCCGGGGATCGAACATGCGATGCAACGCCTCCCAGCCGATGAAGACGGCCGAGGCGAAGACGAGACCGGCCTGGACCAGGGCGGCCACGGCCTCGCCCTTGCCGTGGCCGAAGCGGTGGTCGGCGTCGGCGGGGGCGGCCGCCCAGCGCACGGCGAAGAAGGTGGTCAGGGAGGCGATCAGGTCGAGCGAGGAATCGGCCAGCGACGCAAGGATCGAAACCGACCCGGAGGCGCCGAGGGCAAAGGCCTTCATCGCGATCAACAGGACTGCGACGGCGACGGACAGGCCGGTGATCTGACGCGTCGAAAGGGGAGCGACGGCGCCCCACGGACCGGGAGCGGGGCCGGATTTTGGATCAGGCGCAGACGAAGGCGTGACGGGGGAGGTCATCGACGCCCTTTTCGCTGATCGCCCGTGAGTTGCCAATGGAGGACGCATCAGGAACCGTTGTTAGGCTTGCGGTCATGAAAGCGCCCCATGGTGCGCGCGGATTAACCCTGACGGGACGGGGACTTGCAGCAATGACGCCAGGCGTTAGCGAGCGGGACGGGGAGACGGCGGATCGATGGATCCCCCGCGCCGAGGTCCTGTCGCTGCTCGGGGTCAAGACCCAGACCCTGTACGCCTATGTCAGCCGGGGACGGATCACCGCCCGGCCAGACCCCACAGATCCCCGCCGCAGCCTGTACGCCGCCGCCGACGTGGCGCGGCTGAAGGGCGCGAGTTCGGGCGAGGCGTCCGGCGTGGTCGTGCCGTTCGAGCCGCCGGCGGTGAAGGGCGAGGCCCTGATCCAGTCGAAGGTCAGCCTGATCTCGGACGGGCGGCTCTACTATCGCGGGCGGGACGTGGCGCAGTGGGCCCAGAATGCGACGCTGGAAGAGACCGCCCGGCTACTGTGGGGCGCCGGGGAGACGAACCCGTTCGCCGGTCTGGGCGTGCGTGTCGACAGCGCCGGGGGCGCGTCGCACCGCGCGCGCCTGTTTGCGGCCCTCGCCCGACGGGCCGAGGAGGAGCCGTCCTCGATCGGCCGGTCACCCGAGGCGCTGATGGTCGACGCGGCCGTGGCGATGAACGAGGTCATCGATGCGGTGGCGGGGCCCGGACCCCGGCTGTTCTTCCACCAGCGGCTCGCACGCGGCTGGAAGATGCTGGAACGCGACAGCGTGCACCTGAGACGCGCCCTGGTGCTGGCGGCCGACCTCGATCTTGACCCCGCGGTGCTGGCGACGCGGGCGGCGGCTTCTGGCGGGGCGTCCCCGGCGGGAGCGGCCTTCGCGGGGCTGGCCACGGCGGCCGGGTCGCCGAGGGGGCGGACCCTGACGCGGGCCATCGCCTATGTCGCCGAGGCGCGACGTGATCCGGCGGGCGCGGCCCAGCGGCGGATGGCGGACGAGGGGGCCATTCCGGGCTTCGGCAGCGAAAGCTTCCCGCACGGCGATCCGCGCGTCGAGGCCCTGCTGGCGCTGGCGGACCTGCCCAACGACCTGACGGCGGTGATCCGCGAAGCGGAGGCCGCGAGCGGCCAGAGGACCGGGTTCGCCGGGGCTCTGGCGGTTATGGCGCGCCGTCTGGACCTGCCGCGCGACGGCGCGTCGGACGTGCTGCTGATCGGCCGGCTGACCGGATTGATGGCCCATGCGCTGGATCAGATCATCGACGGCTCGCCTATCCGGGCGCGGCTGCGCTATGTGGGTCCGAGACCGGCGAGTGACTGACCCGGCATTCTGAACGGGGACACCATGGCGGACTGGATCGCGGCGATCATCCTGGGGCTGGTCGAGGGGCTGACGGAGTTCATTCCGGTCTCGTCCACGGGCCATCTGTTGCTGACCAAGAGCCTGCTGGGCCTGCCCAACGAGCCGTGGGACACCTTCATCGTCATGATCCAGCTGGGCGCCATCCTGGCGGTCGTCGCCCTGTATTTCGCCCGGCTATGGAAGGTGCTGATCGGCCTGCCGGGCAAGGATCCGGCGGCGCGCCGGTTCGCGTATTCGGTCCTGCTGGCCTTCTTCCCGTCCGCGCTGATCGGCCTGCTGGCCCACGACTTCATCAAGGCCGTGCTGTTCAATCCGACCATCGTCTGCGTCAGCCTGATCGTCGGCGGCTTCGCCCTGATCGCGCTCGAGCGCTGGGCGCCGCAGCCGAAGGAGCATGACGCCATGAGCTTCTCGCTGAAGACGGCGTTCGGCGTCGGCCTGTTCCAGTGCCTGTCGATCATCCCGGGCGTGTCCCGCTCGGGCGCCACCATCGTGGGCGGGCTGCTGCTCGGCGTCGACAAGCGGGCGGCGGCGGAGTTCTCCTTCTTTCTCGCCATCCCGACCATGGTCGGGGCCTTCGCTCTGGACTTCTGGGAGAGCCGGGACTTCCTCGTCGGGGACACGGTCACCCTGATCGCCATCGGCTTCGTGGTGTCCTTCATCAGCGGCCTGTTCGTGGTCCGGACCATGCTGGATTTCGTGGCGAAGCACGGCTTCACCCCCTTCGCCTGGTGGCGGATCGTGGTGGGCGTGATCGGACTGGGCCTGCTGTATTCGGGCGTCATCGCCTGATCCCGGGGCTGAGGCTTGTCAGCCCGCGTTCGTCGGGCGCAAGCTGAGGCCATGAGCACCCAGCCCGCTGACGGCGAACGCTTCGCCTCCTTCGAAGCCTTCTATCCGTACTACATCCACGAGCATTCCAATCAGGTCTGCCGGCGCATCCACATCGTCGGATCGGGGCTGGTCATCGTGGCCGCGCTGCTGGGATTGTTCGTGAACGCGTGGTGGTTCGCGGCCATGCCGCTGATCGGCTACGGCTTCGCCTGGGTCGGGCATTTCTTCTTCGAGAAGAACCGGCCCGCCACGTTCAAATACCCGCTGTGGAGCCTGATGGGCGACTGGCGGATGTTCTTCGAGACCGTCAGCGGCAAGCGGAAATTCTGACGACGAACGATCACTGTTCCGTCAATCGACTCGCGCGGCGAGCGAGCGCATGGTTCCGGCGGGGGCGTCGGGACGGATCGCGATGATCGGACATATCAAGAGACGACTGGGGCACTATGGCGCGGCCTGGGTCTCGGCCTTCCTGGCGACGGGGGCGGCGATCCTGATCGGATGGCTGTTCGACGACCTGATCCTGGTCGCCGACATCGTCCTGCCCGTCATGCTGGCGGCGACGGTTCTGGCGCTGGGCGTCGGCCTGATCGCCAGCCTGATCTCGAAAGAGACCCTGGGGACCAAGCTGGCTGTCGCCGCACTCGCTCTGCTGCTCGTTCTGCCGCTGATGTGGGCGCCGATGGCGGCGGCGGTGGTCATCGCCTTCTTCGCCGACCGGTCGATCGAGTATTCGCAGGTCTACGCCGCCTTCCAGATCGGGGTCAGCGAACTGCTGTTCCCGCTTGAGGAACTGGTGCGGTCGGGCGCGGTCTTCGGCAGCGTCTGGGCCCTGTTCCAGGGTGTGGCCAGCATCGTGGGCTTCATCTCGGCCCTCTCGAACATCTGGCCGATCCTGCGCCGGCTGCTCGGCCCGGAGCCGGCGACCGTCGCCTAGTCGCCCACGCGGGTCAGGCGGGTCTGGTTGCGGAAGCGCCAGGCTTCATCGCCCGCGCCGACCGGGCGAACCTCCTTGACCTCCAGGAGAGAGTCGCCGTCGCGCGTCCCGGTGATCCGGATGTCCGCCGGCGCGTCGTCGTCCTCGCCCGTCTGGCGATAGGTCAGGGTCCAGTGGGTAGCGTCCGTGAAGGCCGAAACCTCGACTGTCTCCGTCGAAAGCTCGGCGGGCCTGCCGGCCCGGAAACTGGCCGAGGTCGAGGTCCCGGCGGCAGGATCGTCGAGGCTGACCGTCGTGATCCAGACCGGCTTGTCGGGACCGTCATCGAACAGGCTTTGCCGGATCAGGGTGGCGCCGTCGCCGGGGGTCCTGATCGCGGTCACGACGGGAATCTCGAACAGCTGGTCGGTCTGGTAGTCGCGATAGCCGAGGGCGCCGCTCCATTGACCCGTCAGGCCGAGGCGCAAACCGGTCGCGGAGGGGGCGTCCTGCGCCTCGGCCACGACAGGCAGGAGGAGGGTCAGGGCGAATGCGGTCAGCAACAGTCGACGGATCATGGTGGTCTCCGGATCAGGCGTTGAGGATGAGGGCGGTCGCGGCCGCCATCTGGGAGTCGCGGCCCGCGACGATGTCTTCGGCGGTGGTCGGTACGAACACGTCCGGATCGATCGCGGCGTCGGGCTGGGCCGTTTCCGGGAAGCTGGCGATCAGCGGCAGGTCGACCTCCATCCCCGAGGTCGGCAGGCGCAGGAAGACGAAGGCGCCGCCGTTTATGCCGCGACGATTGCCGCCGGTGGTCGAACCCAGCAGCGTGGCCAGCCCGTTGTCCTTGACCGCCTGGGCGAACTGGAAGGTCGCGGACGAGTTCGACGCGTCGCACAGCACCACGACCGGGCCCGCGAACCGGCGGCCTTTTGGCTGGATCATCGTCGTCTCGGAGCCGTCGTCGTAGCGGGTCAGGCGATAGAGGCCGCGCTCGTCGGGCCCGATCGCCTGATCGCCCCAGTCGAGGAAGGACCGGTCCCAGGTGTCGAGATGGGGACGGAGATCTTCGGGCGCGTGGCGATAACGGACGAACCGCCGACTCCGCGAAAGGGGCAGGTCGCGGTCGATCAGGCGGCTGAGGATGACGTTGCCGCAGTCCTCGCCGCCCTCGTTGCCGCGCAGATCGACAATCAGGCCGCGCACGCCGTCGCCGGTCAGGTCGTCCATGACCCCGCCCAGCCAGGTCTCCCAGGCGAAGGCGGAGTTGTAGAGCGCCCATCCGGGCATGGTCAGGCGGACGACGCCGTCAGCGCCCTTTGCCAACGTCCAGGGATTGGCGTCACGGTCTGGCTGGAGCGCTCCCGCGGCGCCGGCCCTGCGCTCGGCCAGGGTCAGCAGACCGGCGCGAATGACCTCGCCGTCCGACAGGGTGAAGGCGGCGACGTCGCGGATTGGCAGGACCAGCGGCAGGTGGATGTCGAAGGTCTCGTAGCGATCGTCGCCCTCTACCGCCATGAGGCTGACGCGCTTGGCGTCGCTCGATCCGTCGGCGCGGGCCAGGGGCAGAAGCCGGGCGAGAATCTCCGAGGTGGCCACCCCGTCGATGGCCGTGATCCGGCTGCCGCGCGGCAGCAGCGACCCGGCGGTGTCGTCGCGGGTGACGACCATCCGTCCATCGATCCAGACGAAGCGGAAGGGCACCAGCGACCGGTCTGGATACAGCCCGGCCACCACTGCATCGCCGGCATTGTAGGGGTTGGGATAGGTGTGACCGCAGCGGATCGAGGCCGTGACCCGCGTCAGGGCCTTGAAGCGATACCTGAACGATCCCGGCGCCGCCCACTCTGTCGCGAGCCGGTCCAGCCGTTCCGTGATCCCGGCGGGGGTGGAATAGCGATAGAGGCCGGGATGCATCGTCTCCCAAGCCTGAAGCAGGATGCCTACGTCTGAGGACCAGTCATCGCCGATCGCCTCGCAGGCGCGGGCGGGCGCGGCGGCGGACAGGGCGAGGCCGCCGGTGATCTGCAGCAGGCGACGACGGGAGAGAAGGGTCATGGGCGGGCGGCTCCGGGTTTCGACGCCACCCTGCCCCTCCTCAGCCCCGGGCGCGCCTCAGTTCCACGCCGGATGCAGGAAAATCATGATCTGAGACGCGGCGGCGATAGCGGGAAGGGGCGACGCCGTAGCGGGCATGGAAGGCGCGGTTGAAGCTGGCCTTGGAGCTGAACCCGGCGTCGAAGGCGAGTGTGAGAAGATCTTCGCCGGACCCCGAATCGAGGGCGGCCGCTACGGCCTCGGCGCGCAGGCCGTTGATCCAGGCGGAGAAGTTCACGCCCAGACCCTGGTTGATCGTGCGCGACAGACGGCCGGTATTGGTGGCCAGGCGACGGGCGAGCACGGCCAGGCTGAGGTCGGGCTCGCGCGCCCAGCCGGCTTCTCGCACCCGGGCGTCGAAGTCGGCGGCGACGGCGGGCCAGTCGGGTCCCGCCGTGGCGTCGGCGGCGGGCGCCGGGGCAGGGACGGGGAAGCGCAGGGTGGCGTGTCGCCAGCCCTCGACGCCCAGATAGAGGCCGATCCCGGCCAGGGAGAGATAGAGGCCGGTCTCCTGGAAATAGTCGATACCGCCGCTGATCCAGTCCCAGACGGTGAAGGCGGCGTAGATGGCCAGGACACCGACGAGCGCGACGATCACCCGGCTGAGCCAGGCGGCGGCGAACCGGTCGTCGTCGCTTCGGGCCTCTGCCAGATCGCGGCGGTAGTCGCTCAGACGGCGCAGGGACAGGGCGGCGTAGACGCTCAACGAAGCCAGCAGCGCGACCTCGAACAGCGGATTGACGAAGCGCGCGTGGCCGCCGGTGTACCAGTCCCATTTGGCGTCGAGGGGCAGGGCGAAACACACCAGGAAGTAGGCGAGTTGCAGCGCGACGGGGACGAGGTGCAGCCCGAACCGGTCAGGCAGGCGGCCTCGCACCAGGGCGTGGGTGTATCCGAACAGGAGCGGCGGCAGGGCGAGGGTCAGGGCGAACGGCGCGAAGGTCAGCCAGCGCCAGGCGTCATAGGCGCCCGCGAAACCGATCGAATAGGGTGTGATGACGCCGGTCAGGACGACGAGGACGGCGGCGAGCACGCGGTTCGCCGTCCGGTTCGCGTCCTGTCGGCCTACGGCGACGGCGAGCGTCAGAAGCTGGACGCTGGCCAGACCCAGAAGCGCGACGCGCCAGCCGATATACAGTTCAACCCCGTCCACGAGGCCAGACTAGTCTGCGTCGACCGTTAGTTCGAGGCGGTATTCCAGGCGGGCGGGCAGCCGTCGAATCGGCCGGCGTTGGTGATGGTCAGGCGCTGCTGGTTGAACCGCATGACCGGCTGCATCGAGCCGCGGCCGTTGCCGGTGTAGAGGTCGACGCGCTGGCCGCGGATCGCGCCGCCGGTGTCCGAGGCATACCAGTAGCCGTCGTGGATCGTGCCGTCGGCCAGGCGCATCCCGACCGTCTCGCGGATGAAGAGCCTGGTACGGCGGGGGATGACGCGCGGGTCGGTGGCCAGGGTGCGCATCGGGATCGGACGGCAGCCCAGGGAATCGTTGCCCGTCGCTCCGCCGCCGCCTGCATGATAGAGGCTGGCGCGCGCGTTCCAGTCGGGTTCTTCGGCCATCAGGGCGGCCTGTTCGGGGGTCAGATCGGTTGCATCCTCGCTGGAACCGTCCGCGACTTCAGGGCTTACCGCTACCACGGGATCGGCCGCGACGACCGTCTCGTAGGGTACCGGATCTCCAGCCGAGAAGGCTGCAGCCCAAAGCATGGCGAACGCCGCGAGGGTGTCGAACACAGATCGTACTCATAGTGACGCCGGTCCCGAGAGCTGTACCGGCGGGGGCTGTGTCGTTGCGGCCTGTGGCGAGAATGTGTCCAACGGTCCTGCTGCGACCGTTCGTCCCCATGTGTGGATGGATCAGTCAACCGTTGCCTGAGATAAGCGGAACCGGGGTTGGGCAACGCTTCAAATCGCGATAGCAGTATAGACGGATCAGAAATCCTTTGCTGGGGCGCGATGCTTACTGTTCATGGAGATATTCGCTCGGGCAACTGCTTGAAGGTCAAGTGGATGCTCGACATGCTCGGGCGTGATTATCAATGGGTCGAGGTTGATATCATGTCGGGCCAAAGCCGGACGCCGGAATTTCTCCTGTTGAATCCGTTCGGTCAGGTCCCGACCCTGGTGCTGGAGGACGGCCGGGCCCTGGCCCAGTCGAATGCGATCATCCTGCATCTGGGCGAGGGGACGGACTGGATCCCCGCCGACGCCTGGGAGCGGGCGAAGATGATGGAGTGGTTGTTCTGGGAGCAATACAGCCACGAACCCTATGTCGCCGTGGCCCGGTTCCAGCGCGTCTATGCCGGCAAGTCGGCGGACGAGGTCGAGCCGCGCCTGATCGAGCGGGGGCATGCGGCGCTGGCGCGGATGGAGGCGGGGCTGGCTGATGCAGACTGGCTGGCCGGCGGGCAGGGGGCGACCCTCGCCGACCTGGCCCTGGTCGCCTACACGCGCGTCGCGGATGAAGGCGGGTTTGATCTGGGAACCTATCCGAACGTGCAGGGCTGGATTTGGCGAACTGAAACGGCGTTCGGCATCAAATGATCCTTCTCCCGCAAGGGGAGAAGGACGCTTCCAGGGCCTCCGCCTTGACTTCGCCGCACTGTGCGCCCATTTGCGCTGCGTCGCACAATTGCGATCCCCGGCGTCTCCAGCGCGTGTGGGTCTTCCTCCCAAGCGAAGACCTGACTGTAGCAGCCGCCGGACCCTCAAGATTCATTCGCTGCCCGGACACGCGGGGCGGCGCCCGATCCACCCCGCGAGCGCCACTCTGGTGCTCCGTCGGGACTGGCGGTGCGCGGCCTTATCGGCGTTGAGCCATGGCTGATGCGCGTCGCCGCATACGCGAAAGAACTCAGCTCCATGAGCAACATTACCTTTGAATCCTTCGGCCTCAACAAGGCCCTGCTGCAGGCCCTCACCACCGAGGGCTACACCATCCCCACGCCGATCCAGGCCCAGGCCATTCCCTCGGTCATGCTCGGCAAGGACCTGCTGGGCATCGCCCAGACCGGCACCGGCAAGACCGCGGCCTTCGCCCTGCCGATCCTGCATCGCCTGGCCGAGAACCGCGTCGCCCCCCTGCCGCGCACCACGCGCTGCCTGATCCTGTCGCCGACGCGCGAACTGGCCAGCCAGATCGCCGACAGCTTCAAGGCCTATGGCCGTCACCTCGGCTTCAAGGTCGCGGTCGTCTTCGGCGGCGTGAAATACGGCCCGCAGGAACGCGCCATCCAGGCCGGCCTCGACGTCCTGGTCGCCACCCCCGGCCGTCTGCTCGATCACATGCAGCAGAAGACCCTGGACCTGTCCTCGACCGAGATCTTCGTCCTCGACGAGGCCGACCAGATGCTGGACCTCGGTTTCGTCAAGCCGATCCGCCAGATCGTCTCGCGCATCCCGGCCAAGCGCCAGAACCTGTTCTTCTCGGCCACCATGCCGACCGAAATCGGGAAACTGGCCGGCGAGCTTCTGAAAGAGCCCGTCAAGGTCCAGGTCACGCCGCAGTCGACCACCGTCGAGCGCATCAACCAGTCGGTCATCCACGTCGAGCAAGGCCGCAAACGCGCCCTGCTGACCGAGATGTTCGCCGACGACAACTTCACCCGCTGCCTGGTCTTCACCAAGACCAAGCATGGCGCCGACAAGGTCGCGGCCTATCTGGAAGCCGGCGGCGTCCAGGCCGGCGCGATCCACGGCAACAAGTCCCAGCCCCAGCGTGAGCGCACCCTGGCCGCCTTCAAGGCCGGCAAGCTGCGCGTCCTGGTCGCCACCGACATCGCCGCGCGCGGCATCGACGTCGACGGCGTCTCGCACGTCGTGAACTTTGAACTGCCCTTCGTGCCGGAAGCCTATGTGCACCGCATCGGCCGGACGGCCCGCGCGGGCGCCGACGGCTCGGCCATCAGCTTCGTCGCCGGCGACGAGATGAAGCTGCTCAAGGACATCGAGAAGGTCACCCGCCAGAAGATCCCTGCCACCGACCGTCGCAACGACAAGTCGCTGGGTCTGCTGGACCAGTCGATCATGGCCGCCGGCGTCGGCACCAAGGCGACGATGCCCGACCGCGAGGACCGTCCGCGCGGCGAGCGCAACGGCCCGCGCAACCCGCGTCGCGACGGCGTGAAGAAGGAGCACGGCGGCCAGCCGCACCGCGTTCGCGGCAAGGGCGCTCCCCGTGGCGGCCAGGGCGACCGGACCAACCACGCCGATCGGGGAGATCGGCCGCTGGCCTCGACCCAGCCGTTCGACCCGCTGGCGGCCGACCGCGCCCGTTCGGCCGCGATCGCCAACCGCCCGCAGGCCGAGGCCAAGCCCGACGGCGAGATCCGTCGTCGACCGCGCGGCCGTCGCCCGTCGAACGGCGGCAAGGGCTACGCGGCCAAGGGCTGAGGCTCTGAAATGAACAGACGACGGCGGGCCCCGCGAGGGGCCCGCCGTTTTCATGTCTGGAGCGCGGTCACGACGCCCGCAGCGGCCAGCACCTCGGCGAGGGCCGCGACCGCCGCCTCGACCCTGGCCGCATCCCGGCCACGCACCACCAGGTTCGTGCCGATCTCGCCGTCCGACCCGGCGCCGAACGGGTAGCTGCCGAACGACAGATCGCGCTCCGCCTTCGCAGCCTCGGCCAGGGGCGCCGCGATCGCGCCTTCGCCGACCCCGATGACCCTCAGTGTCCGCGCATGCACCACCGCCCCGGTGCGCAACCTCGGCGCCACGTCTTCGAGCATCGCGGTCATGATCCTGGGCACCCCCGCCATGACGAAGACATTGCCCATCTGAAACCCCGGCGCGTCCGTCACGGGATTGGAGATCAGGAGGCCGCCGTCGGGAATCCGCGCCATCCGCCGTCGCGCCTCATTCAACTCATCGCCGTAGCGCCGCTCAAGGATCACCAGAGCCTCCGCCCGCTCGGCGATCCCGACGCCGAACGCCTCCGCTACGCAGTCGGCCGTGATGTCGTCATGCGTCGGGCCGATCCCGCCGGTGGTGAACACATAGTCGTGCCCGGCCCTCAACGCGTTCAGCGCCTCGACGATCTGGCCCGGTCGATCGCCGACCGTCCGCGCTTCCATCAGGTCGACGCCCAGCGCGGCGAGGAAGCGAGCGATGGTGTTCAGATTGGTGTCGGCCGTCCGCCCGGACAGGATTTCATCGCCGATGATGAGTACGGCGGCGGTCGGAGATGCGTGGGTCATGCGCCACACCTACGCCGCCGTGGCCGGGCCACAAGGGCCTGGCTGTCGCTGCCGCTGAAAAGCCTTGAGGAACCGTGCTACACTGCCCATCTGAGCCCCGAAGGCGCTGCACAGCGCGACCTTGAGACCGCCGAATGTACGAAACGCCTGAGCTGGACGCCGAGACCTGGACACGGACCAGCGCCATCCGCCTTTACGAGCCCGAGGATTTCGAGGGCATGCGGGTCGCCGGCCGTCTGGTCGCCGAGGCGCTCGACATGATCACCCCCTTCGTCGTGCCCGGCGTGACGACGCAGGAGATCGACGACCGCATTCGCCAGTTCACCCTGGACCGCGGCGGCCTGCCGGCCTGCCTCGGCTACAAGGGCTACATGAAGACGGTCTGCACCTCGATCAATCACGTGGTGTGCCACGGCATCCCCGGCGACCGGGTGCTGAAGGACGGCGACATCGTCAACATCGACCACACCGTCATCGTCGACGGGTGGCACGGTGATTCCAGCCGCATGTATTCGGTCGGCACCGTCAACGCCCGTGTGAAGAAGCTGGTCGACGTCACCTATGAATCCCTGGCCCTCGGGCTGGAGCAGGTGAAGCCCGGCAATACGTTCGGCGACATCGGCTTCGTCATCCAGCGTCACGTCGAGGCGAACCGGATGAGCGTCGTGCGCGACTTCTGCGGCCACGGAATCGGCCGTCTGTTCCACGACAGCCCCAATGTCCTGCACTATGGCCGCAAGGGCGAGGGCGCGGTCCTGAAGCCCGGCATGTTCTTCACGATCGAGCCGATGGTGAACTTGGGCAAGCCGCACGTGAAGGTGCTCAGCGACGGCTGGACCGCCGTGACCCGTGACAAGTCCCTCTCCGCCCAGTGCGAGCACACAGTTGGTGTCACGGAGGACGGCGTCGAGATCTTCACCGCCAGCCCGGCCGGCCTGTTCAACCCGAACTAGAAACCCTGCCCGACACCCGCTAGCCTGACCCCATGTCTGCAGGGGGCGGCGTGGCCGATCAGGACGATCAACCGACGACGGCCGCCGCCAGGGTCGTCCCCCATCACGCGGGCCACCGCGAACGGCTGCGAGACCGTGCGCGCACCGCCGGCCTGCATCATCTGCCCGACTACGAACTGCTCGAGCTGTTCCTGTTCCGCAGCCAGCCGCAGGGCGACGTGAAGCCGATCGCCAAGGCCCTGCTGTCGCGGTTCGGTTCGTTCGCCGCCGTTCTGGCCGCGTCGGTCGAGGACCTGATGACCGTCCGGACCGAAGACACCCGGGGCCGCGTAAAGGGTGTCGGCATGGAGACCGCGCTCGACCTCGCCGCCCTGCACGAGGTCGCCCGGCGGGTGGCCCGGGAGCCGGCGGTCAAACGCCCCGTCATCTCCTCCTGGACGGCCCTGCTGGCCTATGTCCGGGTGGCCCTGCAGCACGAGCCGCGCGAACAGTTCCGCGTCCTCTATCTCGACAAGAAGAACCAGCTCATCCTCGACGAAATCCAGAATCGCGGCACCGTCGACCATGCCCCGGTCTATCCGCGCGAGGTCGTGCGTCGGGGTCTGGAGGTCAGCGCCGCCGCCATGATCCTGGTCCACAACCACCCGTCGGGCGACCCGACGCCGAGCCGCGCCGACATCGACATGACCCAACAGATCATCCGGGCCGCCCAGTCCCTCAGCCTCGAGGTCCACGACCACCTGATCGTCGGCCGCGAGGGCGTGACCAGCTTCAAGCAACTGGGGCTGATGTAGTCAGGAGGACCCGGCTTGGCGCGACGACTGCGTTTGAGGCTAGGATGCCGTGATGACCAGTCTGACCACTGCCCGCCTGACCCTGACGCCCACTTCGCCGGACGACTACGACGACCTCGTCGCCCTGTGGAGTGATGAGGCCTTCACCCGGTTCATCGCGCCGGGCGGCCGGAACTTCGAAGAGGTCTGGATGAGGCTGTTGCGCGACGTGGGCCAGTGGTCGGTCCGCGGCTACGGCAACTGGACGGTCAGGCTCGCCGAGACCGGCGACTATGTCGGCAGCGTGGGTGCGCTCGATTTCAAACGGGTGCTGGAGCCTGCATTCGATGCGCCCGAAATGGGCTGGGGCATCGCGCCGCGTTTTCACGGAGAGGGACTGGCGTTCGAGGCGCTGAAGGCCGCACTGGGCTGGTGCGACACCGTGCTGAGGGCGCAGCGCACGGTTTGCATGATCGACCCGAGCAATACGCCCTCCCTCATGCTGGCGGCGCGGACGGGCTTCCGGGAGTATGCGCGCACGACCTACAAGACGGTCCCGGTGATCCTGTTCGAACGTCCCGCCGTGGCCCCGGCATGACTGTCTTTCGGCCCGTAGCGCAGCATTAAGGTTTACGGGCCATTCTGCGCCCCATGCCGATGCCCGTCGAAACCCTGCATGCCTATCTGACCGAGGCGTTTCCCGGCGCCGAGATCGCGATCGATGACCTCGCGGGCGACGGCGACCACTACAAGGCGCGCATCGTCTCGACCGCCTTCGCCGGTCTGCCGCGCGTGAAACAGCACCAGCTCGTCTATGCCGCGCTCAAGGGCCACATGGGCGGCGCACTGCACGCCCTCGCACTCGAAACCTCCGCTCCCTCCACGACAGGCTGATCCGCCATGCGCTATCGCCCCTTCGGCGTCTCCGGCGCCGCCATCTCGACCCTGACGCTCAATCTCGGCGTCGACAGCCTGTCGCGCGGCATCAACGCCGCCAACGACCTGATCTTCTCGGCCCTGGAGGCGGGCATCAACTCCTACCGGCTGGAGACCGCGGATCCGGTTCTCGCCGAGGTGGTCGGTCAGGCCCTGGCCAGTGTTGACCGCAAGCTGCTGAACGTCAGCCTCGAACTGGGCGCAGGCGACGGCCGTCGGGGTTCGCAGCGCGACTTCTCCGCCGAGGGGATGACGGGCGCCATCGACCGCTGCCTGCATGTCTCCGGCCTCGGCTGGATCGACGTCGCCCTGCTGGAGGAACCCGGCGAGGATGAACTGCCCCAGAGCTCGCTGAACGCCCTCAAGGCCCTGCGCGCAACCGAGCGCGTCCGCTATCTCGGCGTTTCCGGCACCGGCGACGTGATGGACGCCTATGTCTCGACCGGCGCGTTCGACGTTCTCGGCACACCGTTCCACGTCAACGTCGACTGGAAGATCCGCTCGCGGGTCCGCGCCGCGCGCGACCAGGACATGGCCATCCTGGCCTATGACTATTTCCCGTCCGAACTCGACACCGAGAAGAAGGCCGCGACCGTCCATCAGCCGAAGAAGGGTCTGTTCGGCTTCGGCGGTTCGAAACCGAAGAATGCCCCGCTGGCTCACGCGGGCACCTTCGCCTTCCTGCACCGCACGCCCTACTGGACGGCCGAGGAAATCTGTCTCGCCCACGCCATGACCGATCCGGCGATTTCGAGCGTCCTGATCACGGCGCGCGACGCCGAGCGGCTCAATGCCCTCTCCAGCGTGCCCGAGCGCGACATGCCGCCGGGCCTCGCCGCCCAGATCGAAATGGCCCGGGTCGCGGCTTAAGTCTCTGCCCGGACACGCAGGCTTGAGGGTCGCGTCCCTTGACCGGCGCCCCCGCCGTCCCTAGCTGACGCCTGCAACGAAAGGCGTCTCCCCGTGTCCGACCAAGCTCTCGATACCGCCGCCGATCCGGTCCACGCCTTCATCGCCCAGACGGTGGGGCAGCATGACGTGGTCCTGTTCATGAAGGGCACGCCCGACAGCCCGCGCTGCGGCTTCTCCTCGCTGGCCGTCCAGATCCTCGACCACGTCGGCGCGCCCTTCGTCGGCGTCGACGTATTGCAGGACGACGGCCTGCGCGACGGCATCAAGAGCTTCACCGACTGGCCGACCATCCCGCAGCTCTATGTGAAGGGCGAGTTCGTCGGCGGCTCGGACATCGTGCGCGAAATGTTCCAGGCCGGCGAACTGACCGCCCTGATGGTCGAAAAAGGCGTGCCCCTCGGCGAGGCATAGGTCTTGGCCCGCCAGGCCCTGACGCCGCGCGAGGACCGCGAGGTCTTCGAGGTGCCGCTGGAGATCCGCCCCGAGCACATCGACGCCAACGGCCACGTCAACAACGTCGTCTATGTCGGCTGGCTGCAGGACGCCGGCACGTCCCACTGGAACGCCCGCTTCGACGAGGCGACGCGCGCGAAATGGTCCTGGGTCGCCCTGCGTCACGAGATCGACTACCTGCGCGCCCTGATGCCCGACGACACGGCCGTGGCCCGCACCTGGGTCGGGGATCCGCAGGGCCCGCGCTTCGCCCGCTATGTCCGCATCGAGGACGGCCAGGGCCGGCTGTGCGCCCAGGGCGTTTCGGAATGGTGCCTCGTCGATGCGGTCACGATGCGGCCGACGCGGATCCCGGCGGACATGCTGCCGACCTTCGAGCGACGCTGACGCCGTGCAGTACCGCCCGAAGTTTGCTCGGGATGAGGGGCAAGTTCCGGGAACCCGGCTTTTGGGTCGCGCGAAACGGGTCTTCCGTGTAGAAGTTCCGTAATACGTTGAGACGGCTTCAGAAAATCGGCCCCTCGCGCTCTCCGGAAAACTCGGCCGGGTATGGCTTTCGCATCGCGAGCCTCCGGATCACCTGAAGGTCAGCCATGGCTGCCCACCCGCCTCTGCATCCCGACGGTCCGCTCAGCCTCGCGCTTGCCGTGGTGGGATCCTCCACGGCGCCGCTTCTTCTTCTGGATCAGACGCTGAAGGTCATCGCGGCCAGCACTTCATTCTGTCGCGTGTTCGATGTCGATCAGGACCGGGTCGTGGGTCGGTTCCTCGGCGAGATCGGAACCGGCGAGTGGAACAAGCCCCAACTGCGCGTTCTGCTGGAAGCCACCGCCGCCGGCGACGCCGCCATCGACGCCTATGAAATGGACATGAAGGGCCCGCGCCAGGGCGTGCGCAAGCTGGTCATCAACGCCCAACGGCTGGTCCTGTCGTCCGAAGAGCCCGTCCGACTTCTTCTGACCGTCGAAGATGTGACGGCCGCGCGTGAAGGCGAAAAGCAGAAGGATGACCTGCTGCGCGAGAAGGCCATCCTGCTGCAGGAACTGCAGCACCGGGTCGCCAACAGTCTGCAGATCATCGCCAGCGTCATCCTTCAGAGCGCCAAGAAGACGAACTCCGACGAGACCCGCGTCCATCTGAAAGACGCGCACAGCCGCGTCATGTCGGTCGCCGCCCTGCAGCAACAGCTGGCCACATCCCGCCTCGGCGAAGTCGAACTGGCCCCCTATTTCACCCAGCTGTGCAAGAGCATCGGCGCGTCGATGATCCAAGATCCCACGCGCCTGTCGCTGAGGTCGAGGTCGATGACAGCTCAACCAGTGCAGATGTTTCGGTCAGCCTGGGTCTGATCGTCACCGAACTGGTGATCAACGCCCTGAAGCACGCCTTCCCCGGCGGCCGCTCCGGCAAGATCGTGGTGGGGTACGCAAGCCATGGTCTCAACTGGACCCTGACGGTTCGGGACGATGGCGTGGGCATGCCCAAGGATGCGGCGAGCGCGACGCCGGGCCTGGGCACCAGCATTGTCGAGGCCCTGGCCAAGCAGCTTCAAGCCCGCATCCAGGTGGAAAGCCCGGGTCACGGCGTCGTCATCTCGGTGATCCACAGCCAGCTCGCGGCCGTCGAAAACCCCTCCCTCAGCGCGAGCGGCAGCGCGAATTAGGTCGTCGGGATGGTCGACGGCAGCTGGTAGGGGTTGTTGATCGACACCCGCGAGCCGGGCGTCAGGCCCAGTTCCTCGAACGACCATATGAGCTCGACGCCGTCGGCGATCGGGGTCTCGCACTCGTCCTGTTCGATCCGGCGCAGGGTGATGGTGGAGTCGGCGCCCATGTGGTCCACGATCGGCCGCAGGTCCGACTTGTCGGTGCAGCCGTTTGAGCTGACCCAGAACACGGCCAGGTCACGGGTGATGGCGGCGGCGTGGATGGGCTCCAGCTGGCCCGGCATGGCGGCTGTGCGCGTGGTCTCGCCCCGCTGAAACAGGGCGCAGCCGGACGTCGCCAGCGCGGCGGCCGCGATCAGAACGAGCGTGCGGATGGACCCCATGTCCCTGTAATCCTGTTCAACAGAGTCATGATCGCTCAATTCGGGCTTTTTCGCACGTGATTTCGCGGACGGCGCGATCATGAAACAGAAAAGGCCCCGGATTGCTCCGGGGCCTTTCCAGTCCGGATCGGAAAACGATCAGGACGAGTAGTATTCGACGACCAGGTTCGGCTCCATCTTCACCGCGAACGGCACGTCGGCCAGTTCGGGGAAGCGGACGAAGCGGACCGAGAAACCACGGTCGCCCAGTTCCAGGTAGTCGGGGATGTCGCGCTCGCCGGACTGCTGGGCTTCGAGCACCAGAGCCATGTTGCGGGACTTTTCCTTGACCTCGACGACGTCGCCGACGCGCAGGCGATACGAAGCGATGTTCACCTTCTTGCCGTTGACGGTGACGTGGCCGTGGTTGACGAACTGACGGGCGGCCCAGGGGGTCGGCACGAACTTGGCGCGATAGACCGTGGCGTCCAGACGGGCTTCCAGCAGGCCGATCAGGATTTCCGAGGTGTTGCCCTTACGGCGCGCAGCCTCGTCATAGGTCTTGCGGAACTGCTTCTCGGTCAGGTTGGCGTAGTAGCCCTTGAGCTTCTGCTTGGCCTTCAGTTGCAGGCCGAAGTCGGAAACCTTGGACTTGCGGCGCTGGCCGTGCTGGCCGGGACCGTAGGAACGCTTGTTGACCGGCGACTTGGCGCGGCCCCACAGGTTCTCACCCATGGCCCGATCGATTTTATACTTGGCGCTATGGCGCTTCGACATTCTGTTCTCTTTTAAATGATGCGGCCCGGCCCCTCCGCGAATGGAGGGACGATCTCAACGGCGGTCCACGCATCGTCCGTAGTCAATTCGCGCGCCGGACCGGGGTCAGGCGCGTGAAGGGGCGGCTTATGCCCATGGACAAAGCTTAAGTCAACGTCCGCGAGGCCTCGTGTTACGCCGGTCTTCCAACGGGAGCCCGACAAATGACGTCCAGACTGTTCGCCGTCCTCGCTGCCGCCCTCGGCCTGTGTGCCGCCCCCGCTGTCGCCCAGACGACCGCCGGACCCGAGATCGACGCCGCCGTCGCCCAGCTGATGTCCCGGACCGGCTCGCGCGGCCTGGCGCTGGCGGTAATCGACAGCGGACAGGTCGCGTATGTGAAGGCCTATGGCCAGAGGAACGAGGCCGGCGACCCTCTCACCACAGACACCATCATGTACGGGGCCTCCCTGACCAAGACGGTGTTCGCCTGGTCGGTGATGCAGAGGGTGGATGAGGGCGTCGTCGATCTGGACCGACCGCTGGCCGCGACCCTGCCCGACCTGCCGTCGATGTATGACGAGGATCTGGCGGATCGGTACTCGGACTGGCGCGGCCTCGCCGAAGACGCGCGCTGGCGGATCATCACGCCCCGGATCGCCCTGACCCATTCAACCGGCTTCGCGAACTTCGGCTGGTTGGAACCCGACCAGAAGCTCCGCATCCACTTCGACCCCGGCTCTCGCTACGCCTACTCCGGCGACGGCCTGATCTTGCTGCAGTTCCTGTTGGAACAGGGCCTCGGTCGGGATCTCGGCCGGGACATACAGGACGGCGTCTTCACGCCCCTGGGCATGACGAACACCAGCATGATGTGGCGGCCCGACTTCGCCGCCAACCTGGCCGATGGCTGGATGATCGACGGCTCCGTCGAGCCGCACGACGAGCGAGGCACGGTGCGCGCCGCCGGCTCGATGGACACCACCATTCGCGACATGGCCCTGTTCGCCGCCGCCCTGATGCGCGGCGACGGCCTCAGTCCTGCCGCACGCGCCGAGATGCTGCGTCCCCAGTTACCGATCACCACCCGGCAGCAGTTCCCGACCCTCCTTCCCGACCTGCCGTCCGAGGCGCGCCGTCCCGACCTTCAGGCGGGGTTGAGCGTCGTGACCTTCTCTGGCCCTCAGGGACCGGGCTTCTTCAAAGGCGGCCACAACGACTCGACCGGCAACACCATGGTCTGCATCGAGCGCGGCCAGCGTTGCGTGGTGATCCTGTCCAATGACGTCCGGTCAGAACCGGGCTTCGCCGCGCTGGTCCGTGTCGTGCTGGGCGAAACTGGCGTGCCTTACGAATGGGAATACGGGACGAACTAGGGCTGGGCGGGCGTTTCCGGGACCCAGACGAAGCCATCCGCCTGACGACGGAAGGTGCCCAGGCCCGGGAAGGGGAAGTGGACGCCATAGGTCCGCAAGGATTGAGTGGCCCCGCGCCCCAGAACGGCCAGCCGCGTCGCGATGGCCGCGTCGGAATCGAAGTCCCACTGGTTCACATACTCCGGACGCTCGACCGAGATGATCGAACTGTGGAGGGCGTCGCCGAGATAGAGCAGCCGGTCCTGACCGGAGACGATCTCATAGCCTGTATGGCCCGGCGTATGGCCCTGCAGGGCGACGGCCGTGATCGACGGCGTCACCTGGGCGCCGGGTTCGAAGGCCTCGACCCTGGGCGTGATGATGGGGATCAGGGCGGCCAGTTCGGCGTCGGCTTGCAACGCGGTCCATTCAGCGGCGCTCATTCGGATCGTGGCATTGGGGAAGGTCAGGACCCCGTTCGAAACCAGGCCGCCGACGTGATCGCCGTGGCCGTGTGAGATCAGGATGTCGGTCACCTGCGCCGGCTGGACTCCGGCGGCGGCCAGCGAAGCGGGCAGGCGGTTGGCGGTGCCCATCTGGCCGCCCGCTCCGGTGTCGATCAGCACCACCTTGTCGTCGCCCCGGACCAGCAGGGGCTGGATGGACAGATGGATTTTCGCATCGCCCGAGGGTCGCAATGCTTCGGCGACCCCGGCTGTGTCCGCCCAGGGGCTGGAGCCGGTCGCGTTGTCCAGGGCCAGATCGCCGTCCTTCAGCGCGACCGCCTGAAGTTCGCCGATCGTGAAGGGATAGACGTCCGTGCTGGCCACCGGCCGGGCGGCCGGAGCGGCGGGCGCATCGGTCTTTTCGGCTGGCTTCTGGCATCCGGCCACGATCAGGCCGGACAGGATCAGGGCGGCGGCGAGCTTGAACTGGGTGGTCATGGCATCCCTTGGGGAGAACGAACGGCCCTGTTCAGATAGGTCGAAGAGGACAGGACGCCAGACGGCGAACCGTGAAGCTCGTTCACGATCCGCCGCCTGTTGCAGATCGGCCTCGATCAGGCCGTGGCGGCCGCGAAGAGTTCGTTCGCCTTGTTCCAGTTCACCACTGTCCAGAAGGCCTTGAGGTATTCGGGACGGCGGTTCTGGTACTTCAGATAGTAGGCGTGTTCCCAGACGTCGGCGCCCAGGACGACGGCGCCCTTCTGTTCGGCGACGTCCATCAGGGGGTTGTCCTGGTTCGGCGTGGACGTGACCTTGAGTTTACCATCCTGGACGATCAGCCAGGCCCAGCCCGAGCCGAACTGGCCGGCGCCGGCGGCGTTGAAGTCTTCCTTGAACTTGTCGAGCCCGCCGAGGTCGCGATCGATTGCGGCGGCCAGCTCGGCCGAGGGTTCGCCGCCCTGACCGACGGGGGCCAGAAGTTCCCAGAACAGGGCGTGGTTCCAGTGACCGCCGCCGTTGTTGCGCACGGCCTTGGGCGCGATCGAGATCGAGGCGAACAGATCTTCCAGCGACTTGCCCTGCAGGCTCGCATCGGCGTCGACGGCCTTGTTCAGATTGTCGACATAGGCCTGGTGATGCTTGTCGTGGTGGAAGGTCATCGTCTCGGAGTCGATGGCGGGCTCCAGCGCGTCATAGGCGTAGGGCAGGGGCGGAAGGGTGAAGGCCATGGGGAGGCTCCTTGTGGTCGATGAATCGGTAACGCGCATGTAGGCGCCCTGTGTCCGCAGCCAATGGCTTCAGGGATCGAAATCCGCGCGGCAATGTACGCAGCCGGAAACAAAAGATGGAACATCGGTATTTCCGGTCCGTTGTACTTCTGAACGGGAAATATACCGGGAAGGAAATCCCATCTTTCATTCTATCTCGAAAGAGAACGAGGAACGAAAACTCGCCCCGATGTCCACCAGAGGCGTCAAATTCATCACCCGCGCTGCGGCCGTTCTTGCAGTTTTCGACAAGAAGCCCCGCGATCCGGCAGCAGATACTGAAATTCAGTCCGCAACAGACGCAGACCGTCCGACGCAGCCTGCGGAACGGCTGGCCCTTCGCCTCTACCCGAACCGCCAATTCACCATGACCGTTGGCCCGTTGGCGAGCGCCTAGACCGTGTCGGCGGGCAGGTTCGCCTTCAGACAGTCCCGCACCGCCCGCTTCAGACTTCCCGGCGCATTCAGGAAGTCGACGCCGTCGGCCTCCAGCACCACCTTCACCGCCGCATCAAGGCCCGAGGGGAGGGCGGCGATGACCTTCTTCTGCCCCTTGTCGTGCAGGCAATGCCCGAGTTCGTTGCACAGGGCGGCGAACAGGTCATCGTAGGTGTTGGCGTTCATTTCGTTCCCGGGGGCTTGTCGAAACAGCATGTCAGGCGCCGTTCGCATCTTCATTAGCATTCTTGGCAGGGCGTACACGCGCAATGGCGGCCCCGACCGCGTCCCGCATGGCCTTCTGGGCACCGCCTGCCGCCTCACTCACGGACTTTCCCAGCTTCTCCAAGGTCAACCGCCGTTCATCATTGAACGTCGCAGCAATGGCATCGACCGCTAGCCGCTCCCGTTCGTCGAGCTTGCCGTCCACAGCAATGACCGCTTCGAGGAACACCAGGATCTCCCGCTGCATCAGTTCCGCGTTGCAGTCGGGATTCGTCGCCTGAAACTGAGCCAGAGACCGCGCAATCTCCTTGATCGCCGACTGACCGGCCAGCGGCTCCAAGGCAGTAAGGGCATGACCCACATAGGTTGGATGATACCCCCAGTCATCGACCAGATGCTGCGAAATGAGCCAGCGCTCTTTCTGGGTCACGCGACCATCGATCTTCGCCACGGCCAGAGCCAAGGCTCCGATCAGGTCAAGCAGACCCATAGCCAGAAGATCCAGTGGCGTATTGATGAAATGCGGGATCACATCAACTCGCGACTTCTGCGCCACCCAGCGGGTCAGGCCGTAGTAGAGCCCGCCGGAAGCTGCCCCCGCCGCTACTACCCAACCGATTGGCGTGGCCGCAGCGGCACCGATACCAAGGAACGACAGAGCGCCGCCCGTCGAAGCAAAGAATGTGGTGGCGACGACCTTGGAGGCAGCGATCCCGGCGCCCGTGCTCACCATCCCGCCGACATCCCACATCTCCTGAAGGCGCTTTCGCGCGCGCATCAGTTTATAGGTGTCTTCCCCCATTCTCAGTTGCCGTTTGAAGCGCAGGGGATCGGCGACGACCACGGGCACATCGACTAGGTCAGGTGCTTCGGCCGCCTCGGCGTTTCGGGTCACGTCAGTTCCTTCAGTCTTTCCGCATGGAAGGCGACATGGTCGGCGATGAAGCTGGCCATGAAGAAATAGGAGTGGTCGTAGCCGGGCTGCATCCGCAGGGTGATCGTCTGTCCCGTCGCCTCGCCCGCAGCGACCAGCAGTTCGGGCTTCAGTTGCTCGGCGAGGAACGAATCCGCATCACCCTGATCGATCAGGATGTCATCGAAATGGCCGCGGGCGGCGCCGGCCTCGATCAGCAGGGCCGCATCGTGTTTCGCCCACCCGGCGCGGTCGTCGCCCAGATAGGCGGCGAAGGCCTTCTCGCCCCAGGGGCAGCGCGTCGGCGAGGCGATCGGCGCAAAGGCCGAGACCGAGCGGAACAGCGCCGGGTGACGCAGCGCCAGGGTCAAGGCGCCGTGGCCGCCCATCGAATGGCCGCTGACCGAGCGGGTCTTCGTCGTCGGAAACTCCGCGTCGATCAGGGCGATCAGCTCGGCGGCGACATAGGTCTCCATGCGGAAATGGGGCGCCCAGGGCGCCTCAGTCGCATCGACATAGAAGCCCGCGCCCTGACCGAGATCATAGGCGGGATCGTCGGCCACGCCGTCGCCGCGCGGCGAAGTGTCGGGGGCGACGATGATGACGCCATGCTCCGCCGCTGCGGCGTAGGCGCCGGCCTTGGTGGTGAAATTGTCCTCGGTGCAGGTCAGGCCCGAAAGCCAGATCAGCACAGGGAACGGTCCCTCGCCCGGCGGAACGAACACCGACAGGGTCATCGGGGTGCCGGTCGAACTGCTGTCGTGCCGGAGGTAGCTCAGCGTCCCGCCGTGGACGGCGTGGGTCTTGGTGGTGGTGAAGGTCATGCGCTGTTCTCAATACTCTGAACCGGCAAGCCCAGCGCGCGGGCCTTGTCCGCCAAACGCTTGTCGGCGGTGACCAGCATCGAGGCCTCTCGGCGCGCCAGTGCCATATACAGGCAGTCATAGACCGGATGATTGATCTCGGCGCTGAGACGCTGAGCCGCGCCGACGAGCAGTCGGTCATCGGTCAGCGTCAGAAGGTCGGGAAGCACCGCCACGCTCTCGCAAGCGTCTTCGATCTGCATCCGGCCGATCCTGACGTACTTCCACATCGCGTTCGCGACCTCGGCCAGAAGCAGGGTCGGCGCGATGGCTTCGTACAGGCGTTTGACCTCGAGCGCCTTGGCGTGAAGCGGGTCGTCAGTGACGTACCAGCGCACTACAATGCTGGCATCGACGACGGCAAGGGTCACCGATCGCGGTCTTCGCGGATCATCGCGTTGATATCCAGTCCGGCGCCGCGGGTCTGTTCACCGATCCGCGCAACCGCAGCTTCGAAACGTTCCTCGGCCAGTCGAACCTCACGCGCGGCCAAATCGCGGAATTTCTGCTCCAGCGAGATGTTTTCGCGGCGCGCCATAGCCTTCAGACGCTGCACAACATGATCATCAAGATCGCGGACGAGAACCTGAGCCATGGCGAATGCTAGCACAAAGCTAGCATTCGCTTCAAGCCGATCACCCCACGCGGTGCAGGGCGCAGATCTTGTTGCCTGACGGATCGCGCAGATAGGCCAGGTTCAGGGTGCCGAACGCGCCGACGCGCTCACCGGGCGGGTCTTCGATCGACGTGCCGCCCGCGGCGACCCCGGCGTCGTGGAAGGCCTTCACCGCGTCCGCGTCCCGGGCGGCGAAGCCGATGGTGCCGCCGTTGGCATGACAGGCGGGCTCGCCGTCGATCGGCTTGCCGATGGCGAAGGCGCCCCGATCCGTGCGCCACCAGTAGCGACCCTTCGGATCCGGGCCGCTGGATGCCGGAATGCCGAGCGCGCCGAGCGCCGCATCATAGAATTTCCGCGACGCCTCGATGTCGTTCGCGCCGACGGTCATGTGGGTGAACATTGATTCCCTCCCTCAGTTAGGGATAGTTTTTTTAACAACTATCTCGATGACGCAAGCTCTAGAACACCACCACCGAACGGATGCTCTCGCCCGCATGCATCAGGTCAAAGGCCTCGTTGATCCGCTCCAGCGGCAGCGTATGCGTGATCATCGGGTCGATCTCGATCTTGCCGTCCATGTACCATTCGACGATCTGGGGCGTGTCGGTCCGGCCCCGCGCGCCGCCGAAGGCCGAGCCGCGCCAGACGCGGCCGGTGACAAGCTGGAACGGGCGGGTGGAGATCTCCTTGCCGGCCTCGGCCACGCCGATGACGATGCTCTCGCCCCAGCCGCGATGGCAGGCCTCGAGCGCCTGTCGCATGACCACGGTGTTGCCGGTGCAGTCGAACGTATAGTCGGCCCCGCCGCCGGTCAGCTCGACCAGATGGGCGACGACGTCGGAGACGTTTTTCGGGTTCACGAAATGGGTCATGCCGAAGCGGCGGCCCCATTCTTCCTTGGTGTCGTTGATGTCCACGCCGATGATCATGTCGGCGCCGACCATCTTCAGGCCCTGGATGACGTTCAGCCCGATGCCGCCCAGGCCGAAGACCACGGCGTTGGCGCCCGGCTCGACCTTGGCTGTGTTCACGACGGCACCGACGCCCGTCGTCACGCCGCAGCCGACGTAGCAGGCCTTGTCGAAGGGGGCGTCCTTGCGGATCTTCGCCACCGCGATCTCGGGCAGGACCGTGTAGTTCGAGAAGGTCGAACAGCCCATATAGTGGGCGATGGCCTGGCCCTTGTAGCTGAAGCGCGAGGTGCCGTCGGGCATGACGCCCTTGCCCTGGGTCGAGCGGATGGCCGTGCACAGGTTGGTCTTGCGCGACAGGCACGACTTACACTGGCGGCATTCGGGCGTGTAGAGCGGGATGACGTGGTCGCCGACGGCGACCGAGGTCACACCGGGCCCGACCTCGACCACAACGCCCGCGCCCTCGTGGCCGAGGATGCTCGGGAAGATGCCCTCGGAGTCCAGACCGTCCAGCGTGTAGGCGTCGGTGTGGCAGATGCCGGTCGCCTTGATCTCGATCAGCACCTCTCCGGCGCGCGGACCCTCCAGATCGACCTCGACGATCTCCAGCGGACGTTTGGCCTCGAAGGCGACGGCGGCGCGGGTTTTCATGGGGGAGGTCCTTGTCTCGCGTCTTCCTTCTCCCCTTGTGGGAGAAGGTGGCAGGCGAAGCCTGACGGATGAGGGGTTACACCGGCGACGAACGGATTCAAGACCCGAACTCAAAGGTCTGCGCGACCCCTCGTCCGCCCTCTCTCCGCTTGGCCGCCTTCTCCCGCAGGGGGAGAAGGAAAGAAGACAGCCTGCGCTGGAAACCGTCACCATTTGCGGCGATGACGACCGCATGACCCATCGCAACCTCGTCGTTCTGACCGGCGCCGGCGTCTCGGCCGAGAGCGGCGTGCCGACGTTTCGCGGCGCAGACGGCCTGTGGGAAGGCCATCGGTTCGAGGACGTGGCGACGCCCGGGGCCTTCGCGCGCGACCCCGAACTGGTCCAGCGGTTCTACAACCTGCGTCGAGCGGCCCTTTCGACGGTCCAGCCGAACGGGGCGCATCGCGCTCTGGCCGAGCTCGCCGCGCGGTGGGAGGGCGACTTCCTGCTGGTGACCCAGAACGTCGATGACCTGCACGACCGGGCGCTGGCGGAGTTAATGCCGGGGTTGGGGTTCGAGCTGATCCATATGCATGGCGAACTGCTGAAGGGACGCTGCACCCGGTCCGGCGTCGTCTCGGACTGGCCCGGCGACATGGCCGTGGACGAGCCCTCGCCCGATCACCCCGAAGGACGGATGCGGCCGCACATCGTCTGGTTCGGCGAGATGCCCTTGCACATGGACCGGATCGAAAGGGCGCTGTCGGCCTGCGACCTGTTCGTCTCCATCGGCACCTCGGGCGCGGTCTACCCGGCGGCGGGGTTCGTGGATCTGGCGCGCAGGGCCGGGGCGCGGACGGTGGAGATCAACCTTGAGCCCAGCCTTGGGGCGGGCCTGTTCGACGAAGGCGTATACGGACCCGCGACGGAGACCGTGCCGGGGTTCTTCAACGCGCTTCAATAAGTCCTCCCCCATCGGGGGAGGTGGCGCGGCGCGCCTTCGCGACGTGACGGAGGGGGTCAGCCGCGAACTCGGCGTCCGGGGTTAGCCCCCTCCACCGCTTCGCGGTCCCCCTCCCCCGGTGGGGGAGGATTGCTCTCGCGCCAGCCGTTCGAGCACCCGGCCGCGGCCCTTCGACAGGGCGGTGATCACGCCGCGGAAGGTGGCGACTTCCTGCTCGGTGAAGCCACTGCGGCCCAGCATGACGCGCAGGTTCTGGCTCATGGAGCGGAACTTCTCCGGCGGATGGAAGAAGCCGGCGGCGTCCAGCTCGCGCTCCAGATGCTCGTACATGCCGAGCTGGAGTTCGCCGGACGCGGGCGGCTCGGCCTCGCGGAAGTTGGGCGGCGGGGCGTCGAGGACGAGGGTGCGCCACTCATAGGCGTTGATCGCCACAGCCTGGGCCAGGTTCAGGCTCTGGTGGCGGGGGTCGATGGGGATTGTCGTGATTCCCTGGCACAGGGCGATGTCGGTCGTCTCCAGACCGGCCCGTTCGGCGCCGAACAACAGGCCGGTCTTCAGGCCCGAGGCGGTGTCGTCATAAAGGACGCGGGCGGACTCGCGCGGGGTGCGCACCGGCTGGCGGGTCTCGCGCGGGCGGGCCGTGGTGGCGAAGACGGTGTTCAGGTCGGCGATGGCGGCGGCGACGCTGTCGAACACCTCGACCCCGTCCAGCACCCAGTCGGCGCCCGAGGCCATCGCCCAGGCTCGCTCCTGGGGCCAGCCGTCGCGGGGGCTGACCAGCCGCAACCGGTCCAGTCCGAAGTTCGCCATCACCCGCGCCACGGCGCCGATGTTCTCGGCCATCTGCGACCGATCCAGGATGACAACGGGGGGAGTGAAGACGCTCATCGCGCCTGAGTATCCCTTCTCCCGCAAGGGGAGAAGGGTTCTGGATGCCTAGTCCTCGCCGATCATGGCCAGCCACGGGTCGGCTGTTCCGGCCTCGACCTCGGCCACCTTGACCGCCGGCCAGCCGATCGACTGGGTCCCTGCATCGCGCCAGGCCAGGGTGATCAGGTCGCGCAGCTCGGCCGCGCCCGCCGCCAGCCGCGCCGTGGCGAACTCTGCGCCGGGCGTCAGCACGGGCGCTTCGGCGTCGGCCGCGAAGGCGCCGGTCTTCTCAAGCCGGTAGAAGGGAATGACCTCGGCCAGGGTCGCGTTCAGATAGGTCGCCATACGGGTGCGCAGGTCGAAGCCGTCGAGGTTCGGCGCCGGCATGACCGCCTCGACCGCGTCCAGCCGCGTGTTGCGACGGATGAAGCCGCCCTCGAACGCGCCGTGGGTGCTGCGCGCGTTGGTGAAGCCCTCCGGGTTCGGATAGTCGCCCCAGCCGTTGTAGTGGATCGACATATGGTGCGGCTGGGAGCCGTCGCCGACGTAATGGGACAGATAGCCGATATCGCGCAGGATCAGGGCCTCGCGACGCTGCCGGTCCTCGCGGTACCAGGCGCGCTTGCCGGGATCGAGCTCGCGGGCCTCGGCCGCGTTCAGGACGCGCCAGGTGGCGAAGTCACGGGCCAGCTGCTGGTAGCCGTCCATGATGGCGTAGGGCAGGTAGCCCGCGTCGTTGACCTCGATTCCAGCCGTCAGAAGCTGGGCGTCGTATTCGCTCTTCAACTGGGGCAGTTCCGACAGGGTCGGGCCGCGCTCATTCATGACGTGGCCGTTGTCGTCCAGGTCGACGAAGTGAGCCGTGTCGCGCTCGCGGTCGTGCGGCTGGCCGGCGCCCTTGGTGCGGTCGGGCTCGCGCGAGAGTTCGCCGACCTCGGCGACGGCGCCCGGGTTGCGCAGGAAGGCCGGCAGTTCGTCGGACAGGCCGCGCATGGCGGCGACGCCGATGGTGCGGTGGCCGGTTGCGCCCCAAGCGTCGACCCGGGTGGCTGTGATCGCGCCCCCCGTTCCGACGATCAGGGCCGCGACGGCGACGAGGGCGATGCGCTTCATGACGTCTCTGCTTTCAGGCCCGTGTGGACCGTCCGCCGTTAGATCCACGCCGCGATGGCGTCCAGCGGCTTCTTCTCCAGCGCCGCGAGCGGCACGGTCGCGTCTTCCGCCGGATGGCCGGCCACGAGCAGAAGGAAGGGCTTCTCCTCACCCGGCCGGCCGCAGATTTCGCTGAGGAAGCTCATCGGCGCCGGGGTGTGGGTCAGGGTCGCCAGACCCGCGTGATGCAGGGCCGCGATCAGCAGGCCGGTGGCGATGCCGACACTCTCGGGGACGTAGTAGTTCTTCTTCTGGTCGCCTTGCCGGGGGCCGCCGCGCTTCTGGCCGAAGACGGCGATCAGGACCGGCGCGACCTCCAGGAAAGACTTGTCGGGATCGGTTCCCAGCGGAGCCAGGGCGTCCAGCCATTCCTGTGGGGCCTTGTTCGTATAGAACTCCAACTCCTCCGCCTCGGCGGCGGCTCTGATCCGGGTCCGGACCCCGGGGCTCTCGATCACCGAGAAGAACCAGGGCTGGTGATTGGCTCCGGACGGCGCCGAGCCGGCGGCCAGCAGCGCCTGCTCGACGACGGCCCTCGCCACCGGCCGGTCGGAGAACTCCCGGACTGTGCGCCGCCCGGCCATCCGGGCCAGAAAGGCCGTCACGCCCGACAGGCTCTCTTCGTCGTCGATAGGCCCATAGCCGGCCAGCGGGGTCGCGGGATGATCTTTCATGGATACGATCATAAGGCAGAGCTTCGATCCACTCCACATCATTGACGATCCCTCCCGTTGGCCCCTACCCCTACTTTCCTGTCCTGTCGGAGCCGATCATGAAGCGCCTGCCTTTCAAGGGAATGTCCCTCGCCGCCGTCTCCCTGTTCGCGCTCCTTGCCGCGCCCGCACTCGCGCAGCAGGCGCCGGTGATCGACCAGAACTCGGTCGCCGCCCATATCGGCTTCCTGGCCGGGGAGGAACTGCAGGGCCGGGGCAGCGCCACGCGCGACGAAGCCATCGCCGCCGCCTATGTCACCGCCCAGTTCCGTCTCGCGGGCCTGACCCCGGCTCCGGGCATGACCGGCTACGTCCAGCGCGCTCCGGTCGTGAAGACCACGCCGTCGGGCGCCGCGACCGTGACCCTCGGCGGAACCACCCTGACCCAGGGCCCCGATTTCGGCATTCTGACGGGCGGGCTGAACGCGGCCTCCGGCGCCGTGACGGTGGCGACCGATCCGGCCGCCCTCCCGTCCGGCAGCGAGACCCTGATGATCGCCCCGGCCGAGGGGCCCGGCGTGCGCGCCCTGTTCGGCGCGGCCATGCGCAGCGGCGCGAAACTGATCCTGCTGCGCCGGACTGAGGCCCTGGCCGCCGCCACCGGCAACGGTGGTTCGCGCGAGCCGGTCATCCGCCTGGCCGACGCCACGCCGCGCGTCGGACCTGTCGTTCTGGTGCTGGCGCCGGAGGCTTATGACCGTCTCGCGGCCGCCGGCGGAACGGCCGCCTACGATCCCGGCCAGTCCACCGTCGAACAGGGCTTCACCTCCAACGCGATCGGCTGGCTGCAGGGGACCGAACCCTCGGCCGGCGTCCTGATGATCTCGGCCCACCTCGACCACATCGGCGTGCGCTCGGACGGGGTCGTCATGTACGGCGCCAACGACGACGGCTCGGGCACGGTGGCGGTGATCGAACTGGCCAACGCCCTGGCCGTCAACGGCCCGCATGAGCGCAGCATCATGTTCGTCGCCTATGGATCGGAAGAGGCCGGCCTGCTGGGTTCGCGCTACTTCGTTCAGCACCCGCCGATCCCCCTGACCGACATCGCCGCCAACCTCGAGATCGAGATGATCGGCGACCAGGATCCGCAGCTTCCGGCCGGGGTGATGATGATGACCGGCTTCGAGCGTTCGAACTTCGGCGCGGCTCTGAAGGAACGCGGGGCCCTGATCGGTCCGGACCCCTATCCGGAACAGAATTTCTTCCAGCGTTCGGACAACTACGCCCTCGCGCTTCAGGGCATCGTCGCCCACACCATCTCCGGCTGGGCCACCATCCCGACCTATCATACGGCCGAGGATACGATCGAGAACCTCGACATCCCCTTCATGACCAATGCGATCCAGTCCCTGGTCGAACCGTTGAAGGCGATGGCTGACGGCGACTTCACGCCGGAGTGGGCCGAGGGCGGACGGCCGGCGGCGCAGTAGGCGATCCCGCGAGATAGGGGACGCGCTCAGATCAGACTGACCGCCAGGTTCACCGCCAGCGCCACCAGCACGGTGTTGAACACGAAGGCCGTGACACTGTGGACCGTCGAGAGACGCCTGATTCCGCGGTCGGCGATCTGCACGTCGGCGGTCTGGGAGGCGACGCCGATGATCAGGGAGAAGTGCAGAAAGTCCCAGTAGTCGGGATCGGTCTCGCCGGGAAACAGCAGGCCGCCACGGTCGCCCTTTCCCGCGGGCGCGTAGAAGCGGTGTGCGTAGTGCAGGCCGAAGATGACGTGCACGAACAGCCAGGAGGCGGCGACCGTGCCGAGGGTCAGCAGGGCCTCGACGCCCTTGCCGATGCCTGCGGACCCCGAGGCGGCTTCTGAAATCACGACCGCGATACTGGCGGCGGCGGCCAGCAGGCTGAGCGGCAGGACGGCGACCCCCGCCTCGTCCAGATCGGCGGCGCGGGCGCGGATGGCGTCGACGGATTGCGTGCGGGCCAGCTTGATGAAGGTCAGCATCAGGAACAGGGCCACGCCCGCATCCCATCCCGCCGCCAGCCGCACGCTCCAGCGCCACTCGGTCGGGGCGGCCAAGGCGATCATGGTCGCCCCCGCCATACCGGCCAGCAGCACGCCATGCAGCCTCAGAACCCGGAACGGCGGGCGGGCTGCGGGCGGTGCGGGCGGTGTGGCCATCAGGTTCCGGGCTGGACGTAGGGGATGGCGGCGAACAGGCGGCGTTCGGCGCCGCGCGGATCGTCCTCCATCCGGGCCGGCGCGTCCATGATCATCGTCTGGCGGCGGGTCAGATCATAGGGCGTCCAGGTCGGCAGGCCGGAGTGGTTGGGGTCGCCGTCGCGGGCCAGGGCGACGAAGGCCTTCGACAGTCGGTCGGCCATGGGCTGGGATTCGGGTCCCTGTGCGCGGCTGCCGGTCGCCATGACGTTGTCGAGGGCCAGCGGGATGTCGTCGGTGTGCATGGCGCCGCGTCGGCCGCCATCAATCGGAGAGGTCCAGTCCAGTTGATAGACCCAGGCCGGGGTTCCCGCTGCGGCGCGGGCCTCGGCCTCGATCACCGCGCCGCGCCATGAGCGGGCGGCCGTCGTAGCCGCGAAGAAGACGTCGGAGGGAGAGTAGTCGGGATACATCTGACGATAGGCGGCGATGACGGGCTCGGGTGCGACGTCGATACGGAACTCGCGGCCCGTCAACTTGCCGGGCAGGTCGTCCCAGGTCAGGGCGAAGTTGGCCGGGTCGTTGCCGAGGAAGGCGCGGGTCTCGTCGTGGGTGTTGCCGATGATCATCGGGATGTGCGCCGATTGGGAGGGCGCGTCCGGATAGAAGGGGTGGCGCATCAGGCTGCGGTTGTCGAGCACCGGACCCCAGTAGAGGCCGCCGAAACCGAGGACAGGGTCGGTCGCTTCGGAGGCCTTCAGCAAGTCCTCGACCGGCAGGGTCGCGGCCTCGGCGGCGCGCTCTTTCGGCAGGCCCAGGGCATCGAGCCAGGCCTCTGCCCTGCGGGTCGCGTTCCAGGGGCCGGAAGCGGTGACCTGCTGGCCGCTCATGGTTGCGGCGCGGTGGAACAGGCCGGCGGCGGCCGGCGTCGCCATCATGGTCGCGATCTTGGCCCCGCCGCCCGACTGGCCGAAGACCATGACGCGGCCGGGATCGCCGCCGAAGCTGGCGATGTTGTCGCGCACCCATTCCAGGGCGAGGTGCAGGTCCAGCTGTCCGGCGTTTCCACTGTCGAGGAAGGGGGCGCCGGCGATGCGTTGAAGGAAGGCATAGCCGAACAGGTTCAGCCGGTGGTTCAGGGTGACCACGACCACATCGTTGCGCTTCGCCAGACGGGTCCCGTCATAGAGCGGACTGGAGCCGGAACCGTTCGAATAGGCCCCGCCGTGGATATAGACCATCACCGGCCGTCGCTCGCGATCGAGGCCGGGCGACCAGACGTTGAGGAACAGGCAGTCCTCGGACTGACTGGCTTCATTCCCTCCCTGCGGGCTGGCGGGGCCGTAGGCGAAGGCCTCTGCGGGAGCGGTCCAGGCGGCGGGGCGGACGGGCGGCTGGAAGCGGCGCGGGCCGGTGTCGGCGCCGTAGCGCAGGCCCTTGAACACAGCGACGCCGCCGTCCGTCTGGCCGCGCACCGGGCCGTTCGTGGTGGCGACGACGGGATGGGTCTCGGCCCGGACCGGGAGGGCGAGCGTCGGCAGGATCAGACCGGCGGCCAGAAGGGAACGACGGTTCATCCCTTCACCGTGCACCCCGGCGAAGGCCGGGGTCCAGATCACGGATGTCGAAGGTTCGGATCGGGCGTCGGTCTTGCTGATCATATGACGGTGTCTTCCATCTGGACCCCGGCCTTCGCCGGGGTGCACGGAGGGGAGGGTAGGGCGCGGAAGGGGTGACTGTCACCGGTGTCATTCTGATCCGCTCTTGCGGCCCCGATGGCGGTCGGCTCTAGTGCGATCACGCATTGTTACAGGCCGCCTCCCCAGCCGGTCTGCGCTGGAGATACGCATGACCCACCATGACCGCGCCGGCCTGTCCGTGGCCGCCGAACTGGCGAGCTTCATCGAGGACGAGGTTTTGCCCGGCCTCGCCATCGGAGCGGACGGGTTCTGGACCGGCGTAGCCGGGGTATTCGCGCGGTTCACGCCGGAGAACCGCAAACTGCTGAAGCGGCGCGACGATCTGCAGGCGCGGATCGACGGCTGGTATCGCGAGCGAAAGGGCCAGCCGCACGATCCGGCGGGGACCGAGAGCTTCCTGCGCGACATCGGCTATCTGGTCGACGAACCGGCGCCGTTCTCGGTCACGACGGAGAAGGTTGACGCCGAACTGGCGCGGCTGGCGGGGCCGCAGCTGGTGGTGCCGATCCTGAATGCGCGCTTCCTGCTGAACGCGGCCAACGCGCGATGGGGCAGCCTGTATGACGCGCTCTATGGCACCGACGCCTTGGGCGATCTGCCGCCGAAGGGGCCTTATGACACCGCACGCGGTGCTCGGGTGGTGTCGCGGGCCAGGGCCTTCCTCGACGAGGCGGCGCCGCTGGAAACCGGGTCGTACTCGCAGGTGACGGGCTGGTCGGTGGAGGCCGGCAAGCTGACGCCGGGCCTGAAGGATCCGGCGCAGTTCGTCGGCTATAAGGGGGAGCCGTCCGCGCCGACCTCGGTCCTGCTGGTCAACAACGGCTTGCACATCGAACTGGTTATCGACCGGTCGAGCGCGATCGGCTCCAGCGACCCTGCCGGCCTGTCGGACGTGGTGCTGGAGAGCGCGCTGTCGACCATCTGCGACCTGGAGGATTCGGTCGCGGCCGTGGATGCCGAGGACAAGGTCGCGGCCTACCGCAACTGGCTCGGGCTGATGAAGGGCGATCTCTCCGCCAGCTTCCAGAAGGGCGGCCAGACGCTGAACCGGACGCTGGAGCCGGACCGGACGTTCACGGCGCCCGGCGGCGGAGCTGTGACGTTGAAGGGACGGTCGCTGCTGTTCGTCCGCAACGTCGGCCACCTGATGACCAATCCGGCGATCCGGCTGGCGGACGGGACCGAGGCGCCGGAGGGCATCCTCGACGCCATCGTCACCTCGCTGATCGCGATGTATGACCTGAAGGGCATCGGCGCCTTCACCAACTCCGGCGCGGGGTCGGTCTATATCGTCAAGCCGAAGATGCACGGGCCGAACGAGGCGGCCTTCACCAACACTCTGTTCGACGCCGTCGAGGACCTGCTGGGCCTCGCGCGCCACACGATCAAGGTCGGGGTGATGGACGAGGAGCGGCGGACCTCGGCTAATCTGGCGGCCTGTATCCACGCGGTGAAGGACCGGATCGTCTTCATCAACACCGGCTTCCTGGACCGCACAGGCGACGAGATCCACACGGCCATGCAGGCCGGGCCGGTGGTGCGCAAGGCCGACATCAAGAGCTCGAAATGGATCGCCGCCTATGAGGCGCGCAACGTCGCCATTGGCCTGTCTTGCGGCCTCTCGGGCCGGGCCCAGATCGGCAAGGGCATGTGGGCGGCGCCCGACCGGATGGCCGACATGCTCGAGCAGAAGATCGGCCATCCGAGGACCGGGGCGAACACCGCCTGGACGCCCTCGCCGACGGCGGCGACCCTGCATGCGCTCCACTATCATGCGGTCGATGTCTTCGCGGTCCAGAAGGATGTGGCCGGGCGGCCGACGCCGGGTCTCGAGGATCTGCTGACGCCGCCGCTGGCGAACGGCGCCAACTGGTCGGAGCAGGAGGTCCGGGACGAGCTGGACAACAACGCCCAGGGCATCCTCGGCTATGTCGTGCGCTGGATCGACCAGGGGGTGGGCTGTTCCAAGGTGCCGGACATCCATGACGTCGGGCTGATGGAGGACCGCGCGACACTGCGGATTTCGTCCCAGCATATCGCCAACTGGCTGCTCCACGGCGTGTGCACGGCGGCCCAGGTCGATGCGGCCTTCCTGCGCATGGCGGCCAAGGTGGATGCGCAGAACGCGGGTGATCCGCTCTACAAGCCGATGGCGGGCGATCCGGAAGGGTCGCTGGCGTATCAGGCGGCGCGGGCACTGGTGTTCGAGGGGGTGGAGCAGCCGAACGGCTATACCGAGCCTCTGCTGCATGCGTACCGGCTGAGGGTAAAGGCGACCTAGAGCTGCGCTTCGTCCGGGATGACAAGGCCGTGCGACGGAGGAAGCGGCCTTGCCTCCGCCCTGATCCCGGCGGAAGCTGACCGTCACAAGAGGACCGCATGCACCGTGACCCAGCCCATATCTGCGCCGCCGTCGCCGGAGCGATCCTCTTGACCGGGTGCGCCGCGCCACCGGCGTCGTCCGAGCCTCAGGGGAGGGTGCTGGCCGTCGATCAGGTCGCCGGCTACTGGGCTCTGCGCGGGCCGGACGGGGCGCGGTGCAACGTGTCGCTGGCAAACCTGGTGATTGATGGCGTCCGTCCGGTTCTGGCCGAGAACTGCGGCATCCCCGATGCCACGAAGGCGAAGAGCTGGCGCGCGACAGCAAACGGCTTCGAGATGCTGGCGGCTGACGGGGCCGTCCTGATGGCCTTCCGTCGCACCGGCGAGGATGCGTTCGAGGCGACCTCCGGCGGCTTCACCCTGAGCCGCGCGCCGCTTTCCTGACACGATCGTAACTTGCGGCCCCGCAAGCGGCGTGACAAGGTCGCTTGACTGTCAGAGGGGCCGCTCATGCTTACGATCAAGAATCTCGTCCACGTTTACGGCAACGGGACGCGGGCGCTGGACGATGTCTCTCTGAGTGTGCCGAACGGCATGTTCGGCCTGCTGGGCCCCAACGGGGCGGGCAAGTCGACGCTGATGCGCTCGATCGCTACGTTGCAGACCCCGACATCCGGCTCGATCGACTTCGACGGCATCGACGTGATCAAGGATCCGGAGAAGCTGCGCCGCACCCTCGGCTATCTGCCCCAGGACTTCGGCGTCTATCCGCGCGTCTCGGCCTGGGACATGCTGGATCACATGGCGGTGCTGAAGGGCATCGCGTCCGGCAAGGACCGCAAACAGACGGTCGAAACACTGCTGCAGCAGACCAACCTGTGGTCGGTGCGGAACAAGGCCATCGCCGGCTTCTCGGGCGGGATGCGCCAGCGGTTCGGCATCGCCCAGGCCCTGATCGGCAATCCGAAACTGATTATCGTCGATGAGCCCACGGCGGGTCTGGACCCGGAAGAGCGCAACCGCTTCCTGAACCTGCTGGCCGAGATCGCCGACAATGTCGTCATCATCCTGTCGACCCACATCGTCGAAGACGTGGCCGACCTGTGCCCGCGCATGGCGGTGCTGGCCGGCGGCAAGATCCAGCTGGAAGGCGCCCCCGCCCACCTGATGGACCAGTTGAACGGCCGGGTGTGGAAGAAGACCATCGACAAGGAGGCGCTGGAGGATCACCGCGCCAAGTACGAGGTCATCTCGACGCGTCTGTTCGCGGGCAAGACCGTGATCCACGTCCTCAGCGACCGTCGTCCGGGCGAAGGCTTCGAGCCGGTGGCGGGCGGGCTGGAGGACGTCTATTTCTCGACCCTGTCGGCTTCGCGCAAAGTCGCGGCGTAAGACCATGTTCGGGAAAATCGCCGCCTTCGAATTCCGCTACCAGCTGCGCCAGCCGGCCTTCTGGGTCATTGCCATCATCTTCGGCCTGATGGGCTTCGGCCTGGTCGCCGCGTCGGACAACATCTCCATCGGCGCGGGCGGCAACGTCCACAAGAACGCGCCCTATGCCCTGGCCAGCATCAACGCGATCATGTCGATGTTCTTCATGCTGGCGACCACGGCGATCGTCGCCAACGTCGTCGTGCGTGACGTCCAGACGGGCTTCGGGCCGATGGTCCAGTCCACCCGCATGACGAAGTTCGACTACCTGTACGGCCGCTTCGCCGGCGCCTTCCTGGCGACGGCCCTGTGTTTCCTCGTCATCTCGCTGGGCGTCATCGCAGGCACAGTCGCGCCCTGGGTGGACAAGGAGACGATCGGGGCCTTCCGGCCGTGGGACTATCTCTACGCCTACCTGGTGCTGGGCCTGCCCGGGGTCTTCCTGACTTCGTCCCTGTTCTTCGCCCTCGCCACCGTGACCCGGTCGATGATGGCCACCTATGTCGGCGTCGTCGCGGTCTTCATCGCCTATCTGGCGGCGTCTGGCGTGCTGGGCTCCAAGCCCGAGTTCGAGACCGCCATGGCCTGGGGCGAGCCCTTCGGCGCCGCCGCCTATGGTCTCGTGACCAAATACTGGACGGCGGCGGAGCGGAACACGTTGAACGCGCCGCTCGAAGGCGTCTTCCTGTGGAACCGGTTGCTGTGGCTGGGCATCAGCGTCGCCATTCTCGCGGCCGCCTACGCCCTTTATCGTCCGGCCATTCGTGGAGCCAAGGAAGGCAAGACCGACAAGCTGCGCAAGATGGCCGAGGCCGCCGCGCCCGTCGTGACGCCGAACCGTCCGCTGCCCGCCCCGACCGAAGGCTTCGCCGCGGGATGGACGCGGCTGGCCTCGCGGACCGCGTTCGAGATGTCGCTGGTCTTCAAGAGCCCCGCTTATGTCGTTCTGATCCTGCTCGGCTTCGCCTTTGCGGTCACGACCCTGTTGTTCATCGGCGAGATCTACGGCGCGCCCGTACTGCTGGTGACGCGCGTGGTCATCGACGGCCTGCCGTTCGGCCTGATCGCGATGATCGTGGCCATCTACTATTCCGGCGAGCTGGTCTGGCGGGATCGCGAGCGCAAGGTCCACGAGATCATCGACGCCTCGTCGACGCCCGACTGGACCTTCCTGCTGCCCAAGACCCTGGCCCTGATCCTGGTGCTGGCCTCGATCTCGATCGCGGGCGTCGTGGCCGGCGTCGCGGTTCAGACCTTCAAGGGCTACACCGACTTCGAGTTCGACAAATACCTGATGTGGTACGTCGTACCGCAGACGATCAACTTCGCCATCCTGGCCGTGCTGGCGATCTTCGTTCAGTCGCTGTCGCCCAACAAGTTCGTCGGCTGGGCGATCATGGTGGTCTATATGATCTCCACGATCGTGGCCCGGAACATCGGCTTCGACCACGTCCTGTACCGCTACGGCGGCGGCATCGGCGGGCCTCTGTCGGACATCAACGGGCGGGGTGATTTTGTCGGCTTCTCGGCCTGGACCGACGCCTACTGGACGATGGCGGCGATCATCCTGCTGACCCTCGGATATGCCCTGTGGCGACGGGGAACAGAGACCCGGTTTATGCCGCGTCTGAGGCGTCTGCCGCACCGGCTGATGGGCCCGGCAGGCGTCGTCGGCGGGCTGGCCCTGGTCGCCTTCATCGGCCTGGGCGCCTTTATCTACGTCAACACCAACGTCTGGAACGAGTACGTCAGCCAGGGCGATCAGGAGAAGCGGCAGGCCGAGTACGAGAAGACCCTGCTGCGCTTCGAGACCACGCCCCAGCCGACCCTGGTTGATGTGAAGCTGAACCTCGACCTGTATCCCCGCACGCCGCGTCTCGAGACGACAGGGACCTATGTGATCGAGAACCGCACCGGGGCGCCGCTGTCGGAAATGCACATGCGCTGGAACGACGAACTGGAGATGAAGACCCTGACGGTCCAGGGCGCGCGGATGGTGCGCGAGTGGCCGGAGTTCGACTATCGCATCTATCGCTTCGACACGCCGATGGCTCCGGGCGAGCGACGCACGGTCAGCTTCGACACCGTGCTGGAACAGCGCGGCTTCAAGAACAGCGGCAACACCACCCGGATCGTCGACAACGGCACCTTCGTCTCCAACGGGGAGTTCGCGCCCCGCATCGGCATGGACCGCTCCGGGGTGCTTCAGGACCGCTCCAAGCGCCGCAAGCACGGCCTGCCGGCCGAGTTGCGTCCGGCCAAGCTGGAGGACATGACGGCGACGGGCCGGAACTATATCGGCGCCGACTGGGTCACGGCCGACGTGACCGTCACCACGGATGCCGACCAGACGCCCCTGGCGCCGGGGCAGGTTCGCAGCGACACGACCGCCAACGGCCGCCGCACCATGCGGTTCGTCACTGAGTCGCCCGTGCTCTATTTCCTGTCGGTGCAATCGGCTCGCTACGAGATCGCGCGCCAGATGCACAACGGCGTGGAGATGGTCGTCTTCCATGACGCGCAGCACGGCCGGAACGTGCCCCGGATGATGACGGCGCTGGAAAACTCGCTGGATTATTTCCAGGCCAACTTCTCGCCGTATCAGTTCCGCCAGGCGCGGATCAGCGAGTTCCCCTACGGCTCCTATGCCCAGTCGATGCCGAACACCTTCGCCTGGTCCGAGAACCTGGGTTTCATCGCCGATCTGAGGGACGAGACCAAGATCGACTATGTCACCTACATCGGGGCGCACGAGTTCGCGCACCAATGGTGGGCGCACCAGGTCGTGGGCGCGAACATGCAGGGCGCGACCCTGATGTCCGAAACCCTGGCCCAGTATTCGGCCCTGATGGTGATGCGGGAGATGTATGGGCCGGACAAGATCCGGCGGTTCCTGAAGTTCGAGCTCGACAACTATCTGCGTTCGCGGGGGACCGAACTGATCGAGGAACTGCCGCTGAACCGGATGGAGAACCAGCAGTACATCCACTACCGCAAGGGCGCGGTGGTCCTGTACCTGCTGGCCGACCAGATCGGCGAGGCGAACGTGAACCGGGCGCTGGCCCAGTTCCTTCAGGCGCATGCCTTCAAGTCGGCGCCCTATCCGCGCTCGGTTGACCTGATCAACCTGTTCCGGGCCAACGCTCCGGCCGACAAACAGGCCCTGATCACAGACCTGTTCGAGAAGATCACCCTGTACGACGTGAAGACCACGGCGGCGACGGCGACCCAACGCAGCGACGGCCGCTGGGACGTCACCCTCACGGTTGAGGCGCGCAAGCTCTACGCCGATGGCAAGGGCGTGGAGACGGAATCGCCGCTGAACGAGACCTTCGACATCGGCCTGTTCTCGGCCGAGCCGGGCAAGGGCGCGTTCGACGCGAGCAACGTCCTGCTGTTCGAGCGCCGGCCGCTGCGATCGGGCGTGCAGACGTTCCGCTTCACGACGGCGACGAAGCCGACCTTCGCGGGAGCGGATCCGTACAACAAGTGGATCGACCGGAACTCCGACGACAACGTGCGGAAGGTGGACTGACTGTTTTCCTTCTCCCCTTGCGGGAGAAGGTGGCAGCCGAAGGCTGACGGATGAGGGGTAAGCGTCAGCGGATCCGGTGAGTCCTAGAGGTGCTCATCGGCAAAGCCGCGTTTCACCCCTCACCCGACCGCGCCAGGACGACGGCTGCGCCGCCGTGCGCGGGCTCCCTCTCCCGCAAGGGGAGAGGGGCGAGCCTCTAGTGAATGCTCTCGCCGTGTTCGGAGTAGTCGAGGCCCTCGACCTCACCGTCCCTGGTGGCGCGCAGGCCGGTGGTGAACTTGCAGACCATCAGCACGACGAACGTCCCGACCGCGCTCCAGGCGATGACGGCGGCGAGGCCCACGATCTGTTTCACCACGTCGGCGCCCTCGGCCACGCCATTGATGGCCGTGGTGGCGAAGACGCCCGTCAGGATGGCGCCGACGATGCCGCCGACGCCGTGGATGCCGAAGGCGTCGAGGCTGTCGTCGTACTTCAGGGCGTGCTTCAGCCAGACCGCGCCGGCGTAGCAGGCCGGGCCGCCGATCAGGCCGATCAGGAAGGCGCCTTTGGGATCGACGAAGCCCGCCGCCGGGGTGATGGCGACGAGGCCGCCGACGATGCCCGACAGAAGGCCCAGAAGCGTGGGGCGCTTCTTGTCGATCCATTCGATGACCATCCAGCCGAGCGCCGCGGCGGCCGGGGCGATGAGCGTGTTGAGGGCGGCCACGGCGGCGATGCCGTCGGCCGCCCAGGCGGAGCCGGCGTTGAAGCCCAGCCAGCCGACAAACAGCAGGCCCGTGCCGATGGCAGTGTAGGCGAGATTGGCCGGCGCCATATTGTCTCGTCCGAATCCATAGCGGGGGCCGAGAACGAGGGCGCAGACGAGGCCGGCGACGCCCGCGTTGACGTGCACCACGGCGCCGCCCGCGAAGTCGAGCACGCCCCAGGAGCCGAGATAGCCGCCGCCCCAGACCTGATGGCAGATCGGCGCATAGACGATCAGGTGCCACAGGCCGAAGAAGAGCAGGGACGCCGAGAACTTCATCCGCTCGGCGAAGGCCCCGGCGATCAGGGCGGGGGTGATGATGGCGAAGGTCAGCTGATAGGCGATCCAGAGATACTCGGGCAGGGCGGGCGCGAGGCTGTGGGCCGTGTTGATCCGCACCCCGTCGAGGAAGACCGCCTGCAAGCCGCCGATGAAGCCGTTGGTCGCCGGACCTGACGTGCCGAACGACAGGCTGTAGCCGGCGATGAACCACAGGATCGTCACCACCATCAGGGACGCCGTCGAGGCGGCGATGGTGGCGATGATGTTCTTCTTGCGCACCATGCCGCCGTAGAAGAGCGCCAGCCCGGGCAGGGTCATCATCAGCACAAAGGCCGTCGAAACCAGAATCCACGCCGTCGCCGCGCCGTCGATGACGAGCGGCGCCTGATGGGCGAGGAGGGCGGGCGCTGCGGCGAGGGTCATCGGCGGGGAGGCCTCCGGAGCGTCAGGGAAGACGGATCATGCTGGGACCGCTTCGCCATGGTCAAGCTTGCGCTCGGCCTCGGCGACCGGGATCGGAACGATGCGCACAAACCGCTTGAGGCTGTCCGACCAGGCCGAGAGCAGGCGCCGCGCCAGAGGGGATCCGGTTGCGGCCGAATGCGCCTCAATCAGGGTCTTCAATCGCGCGCCGGCCGCCTCGGTGACCGGGGCGAAGGCGGCGAGGTCGCCGTTCAGCGCCAGACCCGTGCGGCCCGCCTCGTCCAGCACGAAGAGTTCGCCGCCACTCATACCCGCGGCCAGGTTCCAGCCGACCGGGCCCAGGATCGCGACCCGACCGCCGGTCATGTATTCGCAGGCGTGGGCGCCGGCCCCCTCGACCACGGCCTCGGCGCCGGAGTTGCGGACCGCGAACCGCTCGCCCGCTGAACCGGCGACGAACAGGCGGCCGGAGGTGGCCCCGTACAGCGTCGTGTTGCCGATGGCGGGCTGGTTCTCGCGCCACTCGATCGGCTTGACCACAATGTCGGCGCCGGACAGGCCCTTGCCGACATAGTCGTTGCCCTCGCCGGTGAGTTCCAGCTTCAGCCCCCTGGCCGCGAAGGCGCCGAAGGACTGGCCGGCCGAGCCCTGCAGCTTCAGCGTCAGGACGCCGGTCGGTCCGGTCGGGCCCCAGCGGCGGACGATGGCCGACGACACGCCGGCGCCGATGGTGCGCATGACGTTGGAGATCGGATAGGTCAGCTCCGAGGTCTGGCCCCGATCCAGGAAGGCCCAGGCGTCGTTGAGCACGCGGGCGTCGAGCGTCGGCGGAACCTCGGCGCGACCCTTCTCGGCCCACAGCTTCTTCTCGGCCGCCTCAACGCGGACCAGCAGGGGGTTGAGGTCGAGGTCGTCGAGGTGCGAGCCGCCGCGTCGCACCTGACGCAGCAGGTCGGTGCGGCCGACGACCTCGTCGAGCGTCCGGGCGCCCAGCATGGCGAGGTATTCGCGGACTTCCTCGGCGATGAAGCTGAACAGGTTGACGACCTTGTCGGCCGTGCCGGTGAACTTTTCGCGCAGGCGCGGATCCTGTGAGCAGACGCCGACGGGGCAGGTGTTGGAATGGCACTGGCGCACCATCAGACAGCCCATCGCGATCAGGGACGCCGTGCCGATGTTGAATTCCTCGGCGCCCAGGATGGCGGCGATGACGATGTCGCGTCCGGTGCGCATGCCGCCGTCCGCGCGGACGACGACGTGGCTGCGCAGGTTGTTGAGGCTGAGCACCTGATGGGTCTCGGCCAGGCCGATTTCCCACGGGAGGCCGGCGTGCTTGATCGACGACTGGGGCGAGGCCCCCGTGCCGCCGTTGTGGCCGGCGATCAGGATGGCGTCGGCTTTTGCTTTTGCGACCCCCGAGGCGATGGCGCCGATGCCCGAGGCGCTGACCAGTTTAACCGTGACGCGGCAGTCGGGGTTGATCGACTTCAGGTCGTAGATGAGCTGGGCCAGGTCCTCGATCGAATAGATGTCGTGGTGCGGCGGCGGCGAGATCAGGGTCGTGCCGGGCGTGGAGTGACGCATCCGGGCGATGAACTCGGTGACCTTGAAGCCGGGCAGCTGGCCGCCCTCGCCCGGCTTGGCGCCCTGGGCGATCTTGATCTCGATCTCGCGGCACTGGTTCAGATATTCGGCAGTGACGCCGAACCGGCCCGATGCGATCTGCTTGACCGCCGAGTTCATGTTGTCGCCGTCCGGACGGGTGGCGTAGCGGTCCGGATCCTCGCCGCCCTCGCCCGAGACCGAGCGGGCGCCGATGCGGTTCATAGCGACGTTGAGGACGCCGTGCGCCTCGGGCGACAGGGCGCCGAGCGACATCCCGGGGGTCAGGAAGCGTTTGCGGATATCCGAGACGGATTCGACCTCGGACACCGGGACCGGCTTCAGGCCTTCGCGCCAGTCGAGCAGGTCGCGCGGCGCATTGTCCGGCTGGGCCGCGACGGCTTCTGAATACTGCTTGAAGCGCTTGTAGTCGCCGCGATTGCAGGCATCCTGAAGCAGGTGGATCGTCTTCGCGTCGTGGGCGTGGCTCTCCTGTCCTGCGCGGATACGGAAGAAGCCGCCGACGGCCGGGGAGGGCGTCGCCTCGGTCCAGGCCTGGGCATGGCGTTGCAGGGCCGCCCGCTCCAGACCGGCCAGACCGATGCCGGAGATGCGCGACGGGGCGCCCGGGAAGAACTCGGCCGTGACGGCGCGGCTGAGGCCCAGGACCTCGAACTCACAGCCGCCGCGATAGGCGGAGATGATGCTGATGCCTTTGCGGGCAAGCGTCTTCATCAGCCCGGCCTCGAGCGCGGCCTTGTAGTTCAGGCAGGCGTCGCGAAGGCTGAGGCCCGCATAGGCGCCGCGATCCAGACGCTCCTGAAATATTTCCTGCGCCAGCCACGGGTTGATGGCCGTGGCGCCGACGCCGACGAGGACGGCGAACCCGTGAGGGTCCAGCACCTCGGACGAGCGCACCACGATGGAGACAAAGCTGCGCAGGCCCTTGTCGGTCAGACGGCCGTGCGCCCCGGCCGTGGCCAGGATCATCGGCACGGACAGGCGCGATTCAGACGCGCGTTCGTCGGTCAGGACGACGAGGCTGGAGCCGCCTCGAACCGCCGCCTCGACCTCGTCGCGGATGCGATCCAGCGCGATGCGCAGGCCTGCGCCCTGCCGGGCGTTCGGCTCGGGGAGCGGGTAGGAACAGTCGATGGTCACGGTCGAGCCTGCGCCGACGACGTCGAGCATCCGCTCGTACATGCCGGTGGTCAGGACGGGGCTGTCGAGGACGAAGACGTTGGTCTGGGCTTCCTCCTCGGCCAGGATGTTGCCGAGGTTCTTGAACCGGGTCTTCAGGCTCATGGCGCCCGCTTCACGCAGGGGGTCGATCGGCGGGTTGGTGACCTGGGAAAAGTTCTGGCGGAAGTAGTGGGCCAGAGGACGCGGCAGGTCGGACAGCACAGCCGGGGGCGTGTCGTCGCCCATGGAGCCGACCGCCTCCTTGCCGTCCTTGATCATCGGATCGAGCAGCATGTCGAGGTCTTCACGGCTGTAGCCGGCGGCGATCTGCCGACGGGTCAGGGCTTCGCCCGTGGCGGCGCGCGGCTCGGGTCCGGGGCCGATGATCGGCTCCAGATCGACCATGTTCTCCAGCCACTCCGTGTAGGGGTGGTCGGCGGCAAGGGCGTCGATGGTCTCGATCTCGTCGAGCAGGACGCCGTTCTGGAGATCGGCGACGATCATGCGGCCGGGACCGATCGGCAGGCGGCGCTTGATGCGGCTTTCCGGCAGACCGGCGAGACCGGCCTCCGAACCCGCCAGCAGCAGGCCGTCGTGGGTCTCCATGGCGCGCAGCGGACGCAGGCCGTTGCGGTCCTTGCCGCAGACGATCCAGCGGCCGTCCGTGGCGCAGATGGCGGCGGGGCCGTCCCACGGCTCCATCACGGCGTTGCAATAGGCGTAGAGGGCGCGGTGCTCGGCCTTCATCAGGCCCTCGTCGCGGGCCCAGGCCTCGGGGATCAGCAGGGCCTTGGCCATGGGCGCGGGGCGACCGGCGCGGACCAGGACCTCGAAGACGTTGTCGAGCGCGGCCGAGTCCGAGCCGCCCGGCTGGACAACCGGCTTCACGTCGCCGTCGTGATCGCCGAAGGCCTGGGCCGTCATGCGGATCTCGTGCGACCGCATCCAGTTCAGGTTGCCCTTCAGCGTGTTGATCTCGCCGTTGTGGGCCAGCATCCGGAACGGCTGGGCCAGCCGCCATTCGGGGAAGGTGTTGGTCGAATAGCGCTGGTGGAAGATGGCGTAGGCGGCCTGGAAGGTCGGATCCAGCAGGTCGGGATAGAGCTGGTCCAGCATCTCGGCGCGAACCATGCCCTTGTAGATCAGCGACCGCGCCGACAGGGAGCAGATGTAGAAGCCGGGCACGCTCTCGGCCGCGACGGCGCTCTCGATGCGGCGACGGACCAGATAAAGTTCGCGCTCCAGCGCCTCGCCGTCGTCGGCAAGATCGGCGGGGACGGCCAGCATGATCTGCTCGATCTCGGGCCGGGTCGCATCGGCCTTGGAGCCGACGACGGCGAGATCGATCGGGGTCTGACGCCAGCCGTAGATCGTGAAACCGGCGCGCAGGACTTCCGTTTCGACAATGGCGCGGGCGCGGTCCTGGGCGCCCAGATCGGTGCGCGGCAGGAAGATCTGGCCAATGGCGATAGGGCCGGGCTTCAGCGTCTGGCCGATGACCCGGACCTGTTCGGCGAAGAAGGCCTGGGGCGCCTCGACCATCAAGCCGGCGCCGTCGCCAGACAGGCCGTCGGGATCGACCGCGCCGCGGTGGGCGACGTTCTTCAGCGACTTGATGGCCAGCTCGACCACTTCCCGGCGCGGCTTGCCGTCGATGGCGGCGACGAGGCCGACGCCGCAGGCATCCTTCTCCGACGAGGGTTCGTAGGCGTGGGCGTCGATCAGGCGCTGTCGATCACGTTCGTATTGGGCGAGCCAGGTCATGCGGCGGCTTCTTCGGTCTGGGTACGCAGGTAGCGGTCGATCTCGGCGGCGGCGTCCTGGCCGTCGCGGACGGCCCAGACGACGAGGGAGGCGCCGCGCACGGCGTCTCCGGCGGCATAGACGCCGGGCAGTGAGGTGGCGAAGCCCGAGCGAGCCGTGGCCACGGTATTCCATTGGGTCAGCGACAGTTCACCGTGGTGGCCGGCGAACTCCTCGGGTTCGAAACCGAGGGCCTCGATGACCATGTCGGCGGGCAGGTCGAAGTCGGCGCCGGGGATGGCGACGATGTCGCGGCGCTTGCCGAACTCCGGCTCAGACAGGGTCATGCGGGCGGCGCGGACGGCGGAGGTCGAACCATCGCGGCTCATCAGAGCCTTGGGCGATCCCAGCCATTCGAAGACGACGCCTTCCTCCTCGGCGTTGGAGACCTCGCGGGCCGAGCCCGGCATGTTCTCGCGGTCGCGGCGGTAGAGGCAGGTGACGCTGGTCGCGCCCTGACGGATTGCCGTTCGGACGCAGTCCATGGCCGTATCGCCGCCGCCGATGACGACGACGTTGCGACCTTTCGCGTGGTGCCAGGTGTCGTTGTCGGTCTCGCCGAGATCGCGGCGGTTCTGGTGGATCAGGAACTCCAGCGCGGGGATGGTCGAGCCGGGGCCGACGCCCGGCGCCTGGAGCGCGCGGGCCTGATAGACGCCCATGGCGAGCAGGACCGCGTCATGCTTCTCGCGCAGTTCGGCGAGGGTCACATCGGTTCCGACGTCGCAGTTGATGACGAACTCCACGCCGCCGTCGATCAGGCGGTCGATGCGGCGCTGGACGACGCGCTTCTCCAGCTTGAAGCCGGGGATGCCGTAGGTCAGCAGGCCGCCGGGACGGTCGTGGCGGTCGTAGACGGTGACCTGATAGCCCTGTTCGCGCAGGCGGTCGGCGGCGGCCATGCCAGCGGGACCGGCGCCGACGACGCCGACGGACTGGCCGCGCTCATGCAGAGGACGAATCGGCTCGACCCAGCCGTTGTCGAAGGCGGTGTCGCCGATGAAGGCCTCGACCGAGCCGATGGTCACGGCTTCCCAGCCGGACTGGTTGAGGGTGCAGGAACCTTCGCACAGACGATCCTGCGGACAGATGCGGCCGCAGATCTCGGGCATGGTCGAGGTGGCCGAGGCGATCTTCCACGCCTCGCGCATCTCGTCCTCCGCCGACAGGCCCAGCCAGTCGGGGATGTTGTTCTGGAGCGGACAGGCGGTCTGGCAGAAGGGCACGCCGCAGTCCGTGCAGCGTCCGGCCTGGACCTCGACGGTCTCCGTGGTCGGTTTGACGATGATCTCGCCGAAATCCTGCACGCGCACGGACGCCTCCGCCTTGGGCAGGCGGCGCGGTTGAACGACGAACCCCTGGGGTCCGGATGGGCCTTTCTGTTGCATAGCAACATATAAAGCGCCGCCCGGCCGTCAGCGCAAATGATTTCCCCGATCCGGGACCAAATCATGTGTCATGCGCATGAAATGACCCCGATGGGGGCGCCGCTCGCGGTTTTGTTCGCCTCAGCCCTGATCCCAGCCGCCGGCCAGCGCCTTGAACAGGGCGATCTGGTAGGTGGTCACCAGCGCATCCGATTGGGCCAGGGTCGCGTCGGCGCCCGCGAGGGTGCGTTCGGCGTCCAGTACGGTCAGGAAGCTGTCGGCGCCGGCGTCGAAACGCAGGCGGGCCAGACGGGCGGCGTTGGCGGCCTGATCGCGCGCCTCGGTCAGGGCCGCGCGGCGGTCCAGTTCGTTGGCGTAGTTGGTCAGGGCCGTCTCGGTTTCCTGAAGGGCCAGCAGCACCGTCTGGTCGAAGGTCGCCAGAGCCGCGTCGGTGCGGGCGTCGGCGGCCTCGATCCAGGCGCGGGCGGCCAGGATGTTCGGGAAGCTCCAGCTGATCAGCGGGCCGAATGAGAACCGGTAGGACGTGTCGTCGCTGAGATCGCCGGCCTCCAGCGCCGTCGACCCGATCGAACCGCCCAGAGAGATGGTCGGGAAGAGCGACGCGGTGGCGACGTTGACCCGTGCGGCGGCGCCGGCCAGGGCGCGCTCAGCCTGACGGATGTCGGGACGCCGGGCCAGCAGGGCCGCGCCGTCGCCGACCGGGATCGGCTGGCGGAGTTGCGGCGGGCGCTGGCACGACCGGGCGGCCTGGGAGGCCTCGGCCGGGGTGACGCCGGTCAGGGTGGCGAGACGATAGAGCGCGCCGTCGCGCTGGGCCCGCAGGCTCGGCAACTGGGCGCGGGTCGAGGCCAGCAGCGACCGGGCGCGGGCGGTATCGAGGCCCGTGCCGGCGCCCCCTTCCAGCAGGCGTTGGGTCAGGTCGGCGGTGTTCTGCTGCAGACCGATGGTCCGTTCGGCGACCGCGATCTGGGCGTTGGCGGAACAGGCATCGGCATAGGCGCGGGCGGTCTCGGCGGCGACCGTGACGCGGATCACGTCGAGGGCGGCGGCCTGGGCGTCCGCGTCTGCGTTCGCGGCGCGGATGGTCGAGGCGACCCTGCCGAACAGATCGACCTCATAGGAGGCGTCGAGGCCGACCGAATAGACATCGACCTCCGGCGCGTTCTGGCCGGCGGGGAGGCCCGGCGTGGTCGCGGCCGAGGCGCGGCTGCGCGTCGCGGAGGCCGAGGCGCCGGTCGTCGGGAACAGGCCCGAGCGCGCTTCCGACAGGCTGGCCCGGACGGCGCGCAGGTTGGCGACGGCGGCTTCCAGCTCGTTGTTCTGCGCGAAGGCCTGGTCGATCAGGCCGTCCAGCGTCGGGTCGGCATAGAGCCGCCACCAGTCGCTGCGCGCCTCCGCCGTCGAGGTCGCGCCGTTGGCTGACCCCAGTGGCGAACTTACGAAGGCGCCCGACGCGAGGGGGGGGAGAGGGGCGTCGGGCGCCTTCGGCCCGACCGCGCAGGCCGCCAACAGGGCGGAGGCGGCACATGCGGTCAGGAGGGGGGTGAGGCGAGAAGTCATACGGAGTCTCCCGAGCGCGGCGCTGCGAGCGCCGGCGTGGAGTGGATGGCGTCGTCCGAAGGCGCGCCGGTCGTCGGAGTGACGCTCGGAGCCGAGGGACGCTGCGGGATGCGCGAGGCCAGGCCCCGGCAGATCACATAGAAGACCGGCGTGAACAGCAGACCGAAGACGGTCACCCCGATCATGCCGAAGAACACCGCCGCCCCGAGGGAGCGACGCATCTCGGCGCCCGCGCCCTCGGCCAGCACCAGGGGCAGAACCCCAAGGATGAAGGCGAAGGAGGTCATCAGGATCGGGCGAAGACGCGTCCGGGCAGCCGCGACGGCGGCTTCCCAGCGGTCCAGACCGTGCTCGTCCTCGTTCTGCTTGGCGAACTCCACGATCAGAATGGCGTTCTTGGCCGCCAGCGCGATCAGCACCACCAGTCCGACCTGGACCAGGATGTTGTTGTCCAGCCCCAGGGCGTTCACCCCCAGCATGGCCGCCAGCAGACACATCGGCACGATCAGGATGACCGCCAGCGGAAGCGTGAAGGCTTCGTACTGGGCGGCGAGCACCAGGAAGACCAGAAGCACCGCGACCACGAAGATGATCGTCGCGCCGCCGGAGGCCTGTTTCTCCTGGAAGGCCAGGCCGGTCCATTCGTAGGAGAAGCCCGGCGGCAGGCTGGTCGCCGCCATAGTCTCCATGATGCCGATCGCCGTCCCCGACGAGACGCCCGGCGCGCCCTGACCCTGCAGCTCGGCCGCGGGGAACAGGTTGTAGCGCACGATCCGGGACGGACCCGCGCTCTCGCGGAAGGTGGCGACCGATCCCAGGGGCACCATGGCGCCCGAGGCCGAACGGACCTTTAGATTGGCGATGTCGGCCATGTCGTCGCGATAGGCCGGCTCCGCCTGGGCCGTCACCCGGAAGGTGCGCCCCAGCATGTTGAAGTCGTTGACGTAGGATGAGCCCAGATAGATCCCCATCGTGTTGAACACGTCCGAGGGCTGGACCCCCATCATAAGGGCGCGATCACGGTCGACGTCGGCTTCGACACGCGGCGAGGCGGTGTTGTAGGTCGAGAAGACCTGCTGCACCTCGGTCGGCGCCTGGGCCGCGGCGCCCATCATGGCGAAGGTCGCGCCTTCCAGCGCGCCGTAGCCGGCGCCGGTCCTGTCCTGGATCATCATCGCAAAACCGTTGCCGGTGCCCAGACCCTGGATGGACGGCGGGGCGATGACAAAGATGTTGGCGTTCTGGATGCCCTGGGCTGCGCCGGTGATGGCGCCGGCCAGAGCCGCAGCCGTCGTCTCGCGCGTGGTCCGGTCGTGGAAGTCGTTCAGGCGCACGAAGATGGTCGCGGCGTTCGAGCCGAACGAGAAGCTGGTCCCGTCGAGGCCCGAGAAAGCCACGGTGCCGTCGACGCCCTCGGTGTTCTCGATGATCTCGCGCGCGCTGGTCATCACCGCATTGGTGCGTTCCAGCGAGGCGCCGGCCGGCAGCTGGATCACGCCGATCAGGAAGCCCTGATCCTGGTCCGGGATGAAGCCCGACGGCGTGTCGATCAGGCGCCAGGCCGTGAGGCCGAGCAGGCCGGCGTAGACGACCAGAACCACGGCGACCGTGCGCACCAGGCGGGCGGTCAGGCGGCCATACTTTTGCGACAGCCAGTCGAAGCCCTCGTTGAACTTCCGACCCGCCCAGCCGCCGTAGTAGCGGGCCTTGCCCAGGATGGTCGTCGGACGTGCGGCGTGCTCGTCATGCTCGTCGTGCGGCTTCAGCAGAAGGGCGGCCATGGCCGGCGACAGGGTCAGGGAGACGAACAGCGAAACCACCGAGGCGGCCGCGATCGTCACGGCGAACTGCCGATAGAAAATGCCCGGGATGCCCGGCACGAACATGGTCGGAATGAACACCGCGACCAGCACCAGACCGATGGCGATCAGGGCGCCCGAGACCTCCTGCATGGACTTGTAGGCGGCATCCTTGGGCGAAAGGCCTTCGCGGATGTAGCGTTCCACGTTCTCGACCACGACGATGGCGTCATCGACCACGATCCCGACCGCGAGCACCAGGGCTAGCAAGGACAGGGAGTTGATCGAATAGCCGAGCGCCAGTTGCACAGCGAAGGTGGCGACCAGGGCGATCGGGATGGCGACGATCGGGATGATGGCCGCACGCCACGACTGCAGGAAGATCAGCACCACGAGCACGACCAGAATGATCGCCTCGATCAGGGTGTGCTGCACCGACTCGACCGAGGCGGCGACGAATTCCGTCGGGTTGTAGGGGATGCCGATTTCGAGACCCTGGGGCGCGTCCGCCTTGATGGCTTCGATCTCGGCCATCACGCGTTCAGCAGTGCCCAGGGCGTTGGCGCCCGGCTGCTGAACAATGGCGATGCCGACGCCGCGCTGGCCGTCGAAATAGCCCTGGATGCCGTAGTCCTGGGCGCCCAGTTCGACACGGGCGACGTCGCGGACGCGGGTGACCCGGCCCTCGGCGTCGGTCTTGATGACGATCTCGGCGAACTCGTCCGGATTGGACAGGCGGCCCTGGACCTGGATCGGCTGCTGGAAGGCGGAAGCGTTGGTGGCGAACGGAGGCTGGCCGATCGAGCCGGCGGCGGCCTGGATGTTCTGACCGCGCAGGGCTCCGACGATATCGGTGGCGTTCAGGCCGCGCGCGGCCGCCTTGGCCGGGTCGATCCAGACGCGCATCGAATAGTTGCCGCCGCCGAAGACGGTGACGTTGCCGACACCCTCGATGCGCAGGAGCCGGTCGCGCAGGGTCGAGTTGGCGTAGTTGCCGACATAGTCGTTGTTCAGGACATTCCCGGGCGATGTCAGGCCCAGGATCATCAGGAAGCCGGATTCCTGCTTGTTCACGATCACGCCGACCTGACGGACGGCTTCGGGCAGGCGGGGTTCGGCCAGGGCGACCCGGTTCTGGACCAGCACCTGGGCGCTATCCAGATCCGTGCCCGGCTGGAAGGTGACGGTGATCGCCACCGCGCCGTCCGAGGTGGAGGACGAGGAGAGGTAGAGCATCCCCTCGACGCCGTTCACCTCCTGCTCGATCGGGGCGGCGACGGTCTCGGCCAGGGTCTCGGCCGAGGCGCCGGCGTAGGCGGTGTTGATGGTGATCGTGGGGGGCGCGATCTCCGGATACTGCGCGAGCGGCAGCAGCGGATAGGCGAAGATGCCGACCAGGGTGATGAACACCGACAGGACGGCCGCGAAGATCGGCCTGTCGATGAAGAAGCGTGAGATGTTCATGCGCCTAGCCTCAGTCGCCGACGGTGACGGATTGCGTCAGGGCGCCGGCGGAGGTGCCGGTCGCGGCTGGCGGGGCGTAGGTGGTCGGGACGGATTCCGGGCGTGGCTGGCGCGCGATGCGGCCGTTGGTGGGGGCGACCTTCATGCCCGGCATGGCGCGTTGCAGGCCGTCGATGATGATCCGGTCGGTCGGGCGGAGGCCCGAGCGGACGACGCGCAGCCCGTCGACGAGCGGTCCGAGCTGGACCGGCGTCGGGGTGACGGTGCCATCGGCGTTGACGACCGAGACGACGCGGCGGGCCTGATCCGTGCCGATGGCCGAATCCGGCACCAGCAGGGCGTCATAGGCGCCGGCGCCGGCGACGCGGGCCTGGGCGAACATGCCCGGCTTCAGGAAGCCGTCGCCGTTCGGGATGACCGCGCGCAGGCGGATTGTGCCGGAGCTGGCGTCGACCGCGTTGTCGGTGAAGTCGAGCGTACCTGAGCGGACAAAGTCGCTCTCGTCCTGCAGGCGGATGCGGACCGGCGCCGAGCGGCCGGCGCGGGCGTCGCGCTGATACTTGAGCAGCAGGGCTTCCGAGCCCTCGAACACGAAATAGATCGGCGAGGACGAGACGATCGTCGTCAGCACGTCGGCGGCGGAAGACCCGCCGGCGACGACATTGCCCGGATCGACGCGACGGTCCGACACGCGGCCGGAGGCCGGGGCGGTGACACGGGTGAACTCGAGTTCCAGCTGACGGGCGCGGACGGCGGCGTGGGCGGAGGCGACGCTGGCCTCGGCGGTCTGGACCGCGCCCTTGTTGGTGTCGACCTCGGCCTGGCTGACGGCCTGGCTGGCCAGCAGGCCTTCCGAGCGGGTCAGGTTGGTGCGGGCGAGCGTCAGCTGGGCCTGGGCCTGGTTGAGTGCCGCGCGGGCAGAGGCCAGCTGGGCCTGGGCCGGACGCTGATCGAGCGTGAACAGCAGCTGGCCGCGTTGCACATAGTCGCCGTCGCGGAAGTGGACGGACTGGATGAAGCCGCCGACGCGGGCCCGGACCTCGACGGAAGAGGTGGCCTCGAATCGACCGGTGAAATCGTCCCAGTCGACGACGCGTTCGGCCAGCGGCACGGCCACGGTGACCGGCGCGGCGGGCGGCGGGCCCTGGGCCTCCGAACGTTGCGAACAGCCATAAAGCGCGCCCGTCACGAGGACGGACACGGCGATGATCTTCAGCCTGCGCATGCGCGCAATCTCCCTGGTGGGGCAAATTCCCTGTCGGGCGCGACCAGCATCACGGGGGAGGAGGTCCCGGTCATCGCCTGATGACTTACTTGTGTCCATCGGCCGCCCTTGTCAACAGCCGATGACATGGCCATACCTTTCCTACGGTTACTGGAGATCACATTGAGTTTCGCCGTTTGCCATCGACCCCGGAATGCCGCGGCCACCCGCAGTGCGATTCTCGACGCGGCCAGCAAACGGTTCGCGGCCGAGAGCTATGACCAGGTGGGGATGCGAGACATCGCAAGGGATGTCGGCGTCGATCCCGCACTGATCTCCCGCTATTTCGGCTCCAAGGAAGAACTGTTCCGGGCCGTGCTCGACGACTGCGACGGCAAGGACCTCATGGAAGGCGACCGGGCGACCTTTGGCGAGCGGATGGCCGACGACCTGGTCTATGGTCCGGCCAAGGATGACGATCTGGCCTGGCTGCTGATCATGCTGAAGTCAGCCGGTTCGCCCAAGGCGGCGGAGATCGTTCAGCAGTTGTCGACCGAGTGCTTCTATCAGCCGTTTACCGAGTGGCTGGGCGGCGACGACGCGCCGATTCGCGCGCGGATCCTGGCCGGGATCCTCATGGGCGTGGCCGTGGGGCGCGATCTGTCCGGGGGTATGAAACTGTCCGCCGAGGAGTGCGAACGGATGAAAGCGCGCCTCGCCCCCATGCTGCAGGAACTCGTCGACGGCTAACGCGGTGGTCCGTCCGGCCCGTGCCGGCCGACCGCCCGAGGAGCAGGGCGCGCGGAGTTAGACCCGCAACCGCCGCGCATGCGGCGGATATCACCTGACCCGCGCTGGCCGCTGGTTAGAATTGCCTCCTGGGTATCCAAAGGGGCAGATATTGGAAGTTTCTTCCAAAAACAGGTTGTGCAGCGCAGCGATCTCTGGCCTTATGTCCTGGTAAACAGGAGTTGGCCGTGAGCCACGAGACCCGTCACACCCCGACCCGCCGCACGGCTCGCGCCGTCGCTGTCGCGCGTCCGACGACGTCGCCTGCCGCCCTGACCACCCTTATTCTCACCGTACTCCTTGGCCTGCTCTCCGGAGCGGCGTGGATGCAACTGACCTGAACCCAAGCAAAATCAGGATCGACCGCAGCCACCCGCTCCCGAAAGGAAGCGGGTTTTTTGTTGCGCCGGTCCGGGACCTCTCTCGGAACGCCTCAAGACCATGACGCAAGATTTCACCCCGGACGACACGGCTCCTTCGCCTCAGCGAAGAAGCGCCGTCGTGACTGCTGGAGCCAACCGTGCGGCGGCGCGCAGCTATCTGCGCGCCGCCGGCATGCAGGACGCTGACTTCGAGAAGCCGATGATCGCGGTGGTCAACACCTGGTCGTCGGTGACGCCGTGCAACATGCATCTGGACCGGCTGGCCAGGGACGTCCGCGCCGGGATCACCGCGGCCGGCGGCTTCCCGATCGACTTCAACACCATCGTCGTCACCGACGGCATCTCGATGGGCACGCCCGGCATGAAGGCCTCGCTGATCTCCCGCGAGGTTGTCGCAGACTCGATCGAGCTGGCGGTTCAGGGGCATCAGCTGGACGGCGTCGTCTGCATCGTCGGTTGCGACAAGACGATCCCGGCGGCGGCCATGGCCCTGGCCCGGATGGATATCCCGGGTCTGGTCTACTACGGCGGGACGATCATGCCGGGCGTCATCGGCGGCAAGGAGATCTCCATCCAGGAGGTGTTCGAGGCCATCGGCGCGCGCGGCGCCGGGACGATCGACGACGACCAGCTGAAGATGGTCGAGAGCGCGGCCTGCCCCGGCGCCGGCGCCTGCGGCGGTCAGTTCACGGCCAACACCATGGCCATGGCCCTGTCGGTCATGGGCCTGTCGCCGATGGGCGCGAACGACGTGCCCGCCGTCGATCCGATGAAGGGCGCGCAAGGCCACCGCTGCGGCGAGCTGATCGTCGAGCGGGTCTTCGCCGGCGACACGGCCCGCAAATACATCACCCGCGCGTCGCTGAAGAACGCGGCGGCCGCCGTCTCGGCTTCCGGCGGATCGACCAATGCGGTGCTGCACCTGACCGCCATCGCCATCGAGGCGGGGATCGAGTTCGGCGTCGAGGAATGCAACACCGCCTGCGAGGAGACGCCGGTCATCTGCGACCTGAAGCCGGGCGGCCGGTTCCTGGCCTCGCACCTGTACGCCTCGGGCGGCACCCGGCTGGTGACCCAGCGGCTGGCCGAGGCCGGCAAGATCGTCAACGCGCCGACCGTCTCGGGCCGCAGCCTGTTCGCCGAGGCCGCCGAGGCGGAGGAGACCCCGGGCCAGCAGGTCGTGTCGACCGTCGCCGAGCCCTTCAGCCCGCGCGGCTCCTATGCCGTGATCTACGGCGACATCGCTCCGGACGGCGCGGTCATCAAGCTGACCGGCCACAAGGTCGACCGGTTCGAAGGCCCGGCCTGTGTGTTCGATTCGGAGGAAGACGCCTTCCACGCCGTCCAGGACGGTTCGGTCGGCGAGGGCGACGTCATCGTCATCCGCTACGAAGGTCCGCAAGGCGGCCCGGGCATGCGCGAGATGCTGCAGGTCACCGCCGCCCTGAAGGGCCGCGGCATCCACAACGTGGCCCTGATCACCGACGGCCGGTTCTCGGGCGCCAGCTACGGCTTCGTCGCCGGCCACGTGTCGCCGGAAGCGGCGGCGGGCGGCCCCATCGCCCTGATCCGCGACGGCGACCGCATCACCATCGACGTCACCGCGCGCCGCATCGATGTCGCCGCCGACCTGGCCGCGCGTCGGACCAGCCACGTCGCTCCGCCGCTGAACGCCGCGACCGGCGTCTTCGCCAAATACCGCGCTTCGGTGGCCTCGGCCGCCCAGGGCGCCGTCACCATTCCCAACCCGCCCCCCGCTCAGACCAGACACTCCCAGGTCCGCGCGGAAACCCGTCAGACGCAGGAAGCCTAGGCCATGGAAATCTACACCAACGACGACATCCGTCCCGGCGTCATCGCCGGCCAGCGCATCGCCGTCATCGGCTATGGCTCGCAGGGCCGCGCCCACGCGCAGAACCTGAAGGACTCGGGCCACGACGTGGTCGTCGGCGTCCGTCACGGCGGCAAGGGCTGGAAAAACGCCCAGGCCGACGGCGTTCCGACCGCGGAGCCGGGCGAAGCGGTGAAGGGGGCGGACATCATCGCCATCCTGACCCCCGACATGGCCCAGGCCGAGATCTACAAGACGGTCATCGAGCCCAATGCGAAGAAGGGCGCGGCCATCCTGTTCGCCCACGGCTTCTCGATCCTGTACGGCCGCGTCACCCCACGTAAGGACATGGACGTGATCCTGGTCGCGCCCAAGGGGCCTGGCGATCTGGTCCGTCGGGAGTACGCGCGCGGACGCGGCGTCCCCGCCCTGTTCGCGGTCGAGCAGGACGCGACCGGCAAGGCTCGCGACCGGGCCATGGGCTATGCGAAGGGCATCGGCGGCGCGACCGGCGGCCTGCTGGAAACTTCCTTCAAGGAAGAAACCGAGACCGATCTGTTCGGCGAACAGGCCGTCCTGTGCGGCGGCGCCAAGGAACTGGTCATGGGTGGTTTCACCACCCTGGTCGAGGCCGGCTACCAGCCCGAGATCGCCTATTTCGAATGCATGCACGAGCTGAAGCTGATCGTGGACCTGTTCTACGAAGGCGGCATCACCAAGATGAACGAGTTCATCTCGGAGACGGCCAAATGGGGTTCGGTCGTCTCGGGCCCGCGCGTGATCAATGCCGAGACCCGTGCGCGCATGAAGGAGATACTGACCGAGATCCAGGACGGCACCTTCGCTCGTGAATGGATCGCCGAGAACGAGGCCGGAAAGGGTGCCTATGACGCCTTGGTCAAGGCCGACGGCGAGCACCTGATCGAGTCGGTCGGCAAGGGTCTGCGCGAGCGGATGGCCTGGCTGCACGCGCCCAAGACCGCCGAAGCCGCATAGTCCAACTGCAAATAAATCAGCGTCAGAACCGCAATGACCGCCGTCGCCACCGCCATCAGCGCCAAAGCCGCAGCCGCTCCCCGGAGCGGTGCGCAGCTGCTCGTCTCCACCCTGGATCGGTTGGGCGTCGAGGTGGTGTTCGGCTATCCGGGCGGCGCGATCATGCCGGTCTATGACGCCCTGACCGGCGCAGGTGTGAAGCACATCCTGGTGCGTCACGAGCAGGGCGCAGCCTTCGCGGCCGACGCCTATGCCCGGGCGACCGGGAAGGTCGGGGTCTGTATGGCGACCTCGGGCCCGGGGGCGACCAACCTGATCACCGGCATCGCCAATGCGATGATGGATTCGGTGCCGATGGTCTGCATTACCGGCAATGTCGCAACCCATCTGATGGGCACCGACGCCTTCCAGGAGATCGACATTCTGGGCGTCACCCTGCCGCTGGTGAAACACTCGTGGGTCGTCCGCGATCCGGCGGACGTCCCCGCCGTGATCGAGGAGGCCTTCCACGTCGCCCGCTCGGGTCGCCCCGGTCCGGTGCTGGTCGATCTGCCCAAGGACGTGCAGGTCGGCATGACCTCGGACGACTTCGGCTTCCACTATCCGAACGACGTCACGCCGCTGGATCGCGCCGCGATCGCCGAGGCCGAGACCCTGATCCGCGCCGCCGAACGTCCGCTGATCTACATCGGCGGCGGGGTGAAGATCGCCGGCGCCGTCGAGGCCCTGCGCGACTTCGCCGAGCGGACGGGCATCCCCTCAGTGTCGACGCTGAACGCCCTGGGTTCGATCCGCACGGATGCGCCGGGTTTCCTGGGGATGCTGGGGATGCACGGCACGCGGGCCGCCAACGAGGCGGTGCAGGAAAGCGATCTGCTGATCGTCTTCGGCGCCCGGTTCGACGACCGCGCGACCGGCAAGCTGAACGAGTTCGCCCCCCATGCGAAGGTCGTCCATTTCGACATCGACCCGGCGGAGATCGGCAAGCTGCGCGCCGCCCACGTCCCTGTCATCGGCGACCTGAAGGCGGGCATCGAGGAACTGACCGCGCGCGTGGCCTCCGCCTCGCTGGCCATCGATCCGTGGATCATCCGCTCGACCTCGAACGCCAGGCGGAACGCCTTCCGCTACGACGCGCCGGGCGAGGGGGTCTATGCGCCCGCCCTGCTGAACGAACTGTCCAGGACCGCGGGCGACAGCTTCATCGCCGCCTGCGACGTCGGCCAGCACCAGATGTGGGTCGCCCAGCACTGCGAGTTTTCGCGTCCCGAATCCCACCTGACCTCGGGCGGCCTGGGCGCGATGGGCTACGGCCTGCCCGCCGGTCTGGGCGCCAAGCTGGCCAAGCCGGACGCCCACGTCGTGACCATCTCGGGTGACGGCAGCTTCATGATGAACATCCAGGAACTGGCGACCCTGCGCCGCTACGGCGTCGCCCTGAAGATCGTCCTGCTGGACAACGCCTCGCTGGGCCTGGTGCGCCAGTGGCAGGAGCTGTTCTTCGCCGAGAACTATTCAGAGGTCGACCTGTCGGACAATCCCGACTTCGTCGCCGTGGCCCAGGCCTTCGGCGTCGAGGCCTTCATGATCGACCAGCGGGGTCAGGTCACGGACGGCATCGCCCGTCTGCTGGCCGCGCCCGGTCCGTGCCTGATGCACGTCCTGATCGACCCCAAAGAGAACGTCTGGCCTCTGGTTCCGCCGGGCAAGAACAACGCTGAAATGCTTCACGACACGCGCTTTGAAGGAGACATGTGATGACGGACACCATCCAGATCCAGATCGACCGGGCCGACGGCTCGCTTCAGCGCCTCATCGGTCTCGTGGAGCGTCGCGGCTTCCACATCGACGCCATGAGCCTGTCGGACGAGGGCGCCATGCGCCGCGTTCAGCTGCAGGTCCGCGGCCGCGACGAGGGCCGCTGCACCGAGAATCTGGGCCGCCAGATCGACAAGCTGATCGGCGCCACCCGCGTCGGCTTCGCCGCCTCCGCCTACGGCTATCAGAGCGTAGCCGCAGCATGACCGCCTCAATCATCGACCGAGTAGCCACCGACCCGAACCGGGTCATCGTCTTCGATACGACCATGCGCGACGGTGAACAGGCGCCGGGCTTCTCCATGTCGCCCGACGACAAGGTTCGCATGGGTCGCACCCTGAAGGCTCTGGGCGTCGACGTCATGGAGGCCGGCTTCGCCGCTGCGTCGCCGGGCGACGAGGACTGCATCCGCGCCGTCGTCGGCGAGATGGCCGAGGACGACTCCGGCCCGGTCTTCTGTTCCCTGTCGCGCTCGAACGAGAGCGACATCGACGCGTCCTGGCGCGCCCTGCGCGGGACGAAACGTCGGCGTTGCCACGTCTTCATCGGCACCAGCCCCATCCACCGCGCCGCCAAGCTGAAGATGACGCCGGATCAGGTGCTGGCCCAGGCCGTGCGCTCGATCGAATACGCCCGCACCCATTTCCACGACGTCGAATTCTCCGCTGAGGACGCGATCCGCACCGAGCCCCAGTTCCTGGCCGAGGTGCTGGAGGCAGCGGCGGGAGCAGGGGCCTCGACCCTGAATGTGCCGGACACCGTCGGCTATGCGACCCCGGCCGAGATCGCGAGCCTGTACCGGTTCCTGATCGCCAGGATCCGCCCGAACTTCCCGAACGTGATCTTCTCGACACACTGCCACAACGACCTCGGCCTGGCCGTCGCCAACAGCCTGTCGGCGATCGAGGCAGGCGTGCGCCAGGTCGAATCGACCATCAACGGCATCGGCGAACGCGCCGGCAACGCCGCTCTGGAAGAGGTCGTCATGGCCCTGCGGGTCCGGGCCGAACGCTATGGCGTGACCACCGGCATCGACACGACCAAGCTGCTGGAGACCAGCCGCATGCTGAGCGAGGTCACCCACTCGCCGATCGTCCGCAACAAGGCGATCGTCGGTATCAATGCCTTCGCCCACGAGGCCGGAATTCACCAGCACGGCATGTACGCCGATGCCCGCACCTATGAGATCATGCGTCCCGAGGACGTAGGCTTCTCGGGCAGCTTCTTCGTCCTGGGCAAGCATTCGGGCCGGACGGCGGTGCAGAAGCGGGCCGAGGTTCTGGGCTATCCGCTGATTGGCGATCACCTGACCGACGCCTTCGCCGCCTTCAAGACGCGGGCCGACGAGATCGGTGAGATCGACGACGCCGAACTGATCGCCATCTGCACGGCGACGCAAAGGGACGCACATGTCGCCGCCTAGGACTTTGTTCGACAAGGTCTGGGACGCCCACGTCGTCACGCCGGAGACGGCCGACACGCCGGGCGTCCTCTATATCGACCTGCATCTGGTCCACGAGGTCACCAGCCCCCAGGCCTTCACCGAGATCGAGGCGAGGGGGCTGAAGGTCCGCCGCCCCGATCGCACCTTCGCGACCCTGGATCATTCGACCCCGACCCTGCCGGCCGGACTGAACGGCCTGAAGCCCTATGTCACCGCCGAAGCCGAGGCCCAGGTGCATCGGCTGGAGGCCAACTGCGAGCGGCACGGGATTGATCTGGCCGGATGGGACTCTGCGGATCGCGGCGTGGTCCATGTCATGGGACCGGAGCTGGGCCTGACCCAGCCGGGCATGACCGTCGTCTGCGGCGATAGCCATACGGCGACGCACGGCGCCTTCGGGGCCCTGGCCTTCGGCATCGGCACCTCGGAAGTCGGCCATGTTCTGGCGACCCAGTGCCTGTTGCAGCGCAAATCGAAGGCGATGCGGGTGACGGTCACCGGCGCCCTGACGCCGGGGGTGTCGGGCAAGGACGTGGCCCTGGCCGTCATCGCCGAACTGGGCTTCGGCGGCGGCACGGGCTTCGTCATCGAATATGCAGGCGAGGCCGTGCGGTCGCTCGACATGGAAGGGCGGATGACCCTCTGCAACATGTCTATCGAGGCCGGCGCGCGCGCGGGCATGATCGCGCCGGACGCGACAGCCATCGACTGGCTGCGCGGCCGCAAGCACGTGCCGCAGGGCGACGCCTATGAGGCGAGGGCGGCCGGGTGGCTGACGCTGGCGACGGATCCGGGCGCGGTGTTCGACGCCGAGGTCGTGATCGACGGCGCCGCGATCCGTCCCATGGCGACCTGGGGCACCACGCCGGATGCGGGTTCGCCCATTGGATCCAAGGTTCCGGAGCCGAAGTCGGACAGCGATCGCAAGGCCCTGGCCTATATGGGTTTCGAGGCCGGGGAGACGACGACGACCCAGGCCGTGGACGTGGTCTTCATCGGGTCGTGCACCAATGGTCGCTTGCCCGACCTGCGGGCTGCCGCCGATGTACTGCGCGGTCGCAAGGTCAAGGCCGGCCTGCGCATGCTGGTCGTGCCGGGCTCCGAGGCGGTGCGACGCGACGCTGAGGCCGAGGGCCTGCATCACGTCTTCATCGAGGCCGGCGCCGAATGGCGCATCCCGGGCTGCTCCATGTGCATCGCCATGAACGGGGACTTCGTCGCACCGGGCCAACTGGCCGTCTCGACCTCCAACCGCAATTTCGAAGGCCGTCAGGGCAAGGGGGCGCGCACCATCCTGGCCAGTCCGGCGACGGCGGCGGCCTCGGCCATCGCAGGGGTCCTGACCGATCCTCGTGTCTATCTGTCGGAGGCGGTCGATGCCTGAACCGTTGAAAGTCCTGACGTCACGCACCCTGGTCCTGACCCAGGCCAATATCGACACCGACCAGATCATCCCTGCGCGCTTCCTGACCACGACCGAGACGACGGGTCTGGGCGAGAAGGCCTTCTACGACTGGCGCTATGAGGCCGACGGCTCGGCCCGGCCGGAGGCGGTGCTGAACCGGATCGATCCGGCCGAGCATCGCATCCTGGTGGCCGGCGACAATTTCGGCTGCGGCTCGTCGCGCGAGCATGCGCCCTGGGCTCTGTACGACTACGGCTTCCGCGCGGTGATCTCGACGTCCATCGCCGACATCTTCACCTCCAACGCCCTCAAGAACGGCTTCCTGCCGGTCGTCGTCGATCAGGCGACCTGGGAGGATCTGGTCGCCAACCCGGAACAGGTCGTGACCGTCGATCTGGAGGCCGGAGAGGTCCGCCGGGGCAACCATGCGCCGGTCGCCTTTGCGGTCGAGCCGTTTGCGCGCCAGTGTCTGCTGGACGGCGTCGACACCCTGGGCTGGCTCCAGAAGCACATGCCTGACATCGAAGCCTACGAACGTACCCACTACCCGGAGCCCGCGTGATGCCGAATACCCAGACCTACAACATCGTCCTGTTGCCCGGTGACGGCGTGGGGCCGGAGGTTATCTCGGCGGCCAAGGATGTGCTGCGCGTCATCGCCGACTTCTACGGCCACAGGTTCGACTTCGCCGAGCATCTGATCGGCGGCGCCGGCATTGATGCGACCGGCGACCCCCTGCCGCCCGAGACGACCGCCGCCTGTCTGGCCGCCGACGGCGTTCTGCTGGGCGCGGTCGGCGGGCCGAAGTGGGACGGCGGCAAGCGTCGTCCGGAAGAAGGTCTGCTGGGCATCCGCAAGGCTATGGGCCTGTTCGCCAACCTGCGTCCGCTGCAGGTCTCGCCTGTGCTGGCGCACCGTTCGCCGCTGAAGAAGGAGATCGTCGAGGGCGTCGATCTGATCGTCTTCCGCGAACTGACCGGCGGCGTCTATTTCGGCGAAAAGACCCGCACCGACACCATGGCGTCCGACCTGTGCATCTATACGGTGCCGGAGATCGAACGCGTCGCGCGGGCTGCCTTCAAGACCGCCCTGCAAAGACGCGGCAAGGTGACCTCGGTCGACAAGGCCAATGTCATGGAGACCTCGAGGCTGTGGCGTGAAGTCGTCACCCGCATCCACGCCGAGGAGTTCCCGCAGGTCCAGCTGGAGCACGCCCTGGTCGACTCCATGGCCATGCACCTGATCCGCAAACCCCGTGAGTACGACGTCATCCTGACCGAGAATATGTTCGGCGACATCCTGTCGGACGAGATCTCGGTGCTGGGCGGATCGATCGGCCTGTTGCCGTCGGCGTCGCTGGGCGAGTCGGGACCGGGCCTGTTCGAGCCGATCCACGGCTCGGCGCCGGACATCGCGGGTCAGGACCTGGCCAACCCGGTCGGGACGATTCTGTCGGCGGCGATGATGCTGCGTCACAGCCTGAACCTCGACGACGAGGCTTCGTCGATCGAGGCGGCGGTCGCGGCCGTCCTGGCGGCCGGCGCCACGACGGCGGACCTGGGTGGCGAACTGGGCACACGGGCGGCGGCTGAGGCGATCATCGACGCGATCCGGGCGATCCACTGGGCCGCCGCACACCGCGTCCAGATGCACTGGGGTTAACCTTTTCGTCACACCTGCGGCGCGCGAAAAATTTGTGCGCTGCAGCTACGGTGAAGGTTATATCTTGCCCATTGTGGGTGTGTAACCTGCGACACGCACACTAAAATTGCGCCGAATACGGCCGAACCCCTTGCGTCTCTCGCCTTTGCGGTAAACAGTTCGCAACTGCGAGATCACACAGGGGATGCATTCATGTCGCAGTTCTTCAATCGGCTACCGGGCATCCTTGCCCTTTGTCTTCTGACAATCGGACTCTTCTACGCGGGCGGCGCCTTCGCCCAGGAAGCCGCCGCGCCGGCTCCGACCACCGAGGCCGCCGCTCCGTCAACGCCCGTCGCGGACGCTGCCGCCGCCGTCGAAACCGCCGCTGCCGAGGTGGCGGAGGCCGTTGTTCCTGATGAGGAAGCGGCCGCTCCCACCCTTCTGGCCCACCAGGCCGCCCTCGAACTCGACGCCGCCGGCACCAGCTGGCTGGGCACCTCGACCGCCCTGGTCCTGCTCATGACCCTCCCCGGTCTGGCCCTGTTCTATGGCGGCATGGTCCGTCGCAAGAACGTGGTGGCGACCATCACCCAGTCGGTCGGCGTGTTCGCCGTGGTGACCCTGGTGTGGTTCATCGCCGGCTATTCGATCGCCTTCAGCGCCAACTCCGACCCGGCGCTCCAGCCCTATATCGGGGGCTTTGACGCCCTGTTCCTGAACGGCATTTCCCTGCAGACGGCCAACGCCCTGCTGCCCGGAATCCCTGAGTTCCTGTTCATCTCCTTCCAGATGACCTTCGCCATCATCACGCCGGCCCTGATCACCGGCGCCTTCGCCGAGCGTTTCAAGTACTCGGCTCTGCTGCTGTTCACCGCCCTCTGGTCGCTGCTGATCTACGCACCGATCTGCCACTGGGTCTGGGGCGGCGGCTTCCTCGGTTCGGCCGGCGTGCTGGACTTTGCCGGCGGCGCGGTCGTTCACGTCAACTCGGGTGTGGCCGGTCTGGTCTGCGCCATTTTCCTGGGTCGTCGCAAAGGCTACGGCACTGAAGTGATCAACCCGCACAACCCCGTCCTGACCATGATCGGCGCCTCGCTGCTGCTGGTCGGCTGGATCGGCTTCAACGCCGGTTCGGCGGGCGCCGCCAACGACCTGATGGGTGTAGCTCTGCTGAACACCATCCTGGCCGCCGCCGCCGCCGCCCTGACCTGGAAGATCGTCGAGGTCATCGAGAAGAAGAAGGTGTCGCTGATCGGCATGCTGTCCGGCGTTGTCGCCGGTCTGGTCGCCATCACCCCGGCCGCCGGCTTTGTCGATCCCAAGGGCGCGGTCCTCATCGGCCTGATCGCCGGACCGGTCTGCTACATCTCGTCGGTGTGGATCAAGAAACTGCTCCGCTACGACGACTCGCTGGACGCCTTCGGCATCCACGGCGCCGGTGGTCTGATCGGCGCGCTTCTGACCGGCGTGTTCGCCACGACCGCGATCAACAGCCTCGGCGAAGGCGCCAATATCCCGACCCAGGCCCTTGGCCTGGCCTGGACCATCGCCTACTCGGCTGTCGGCACCTTCATCATCCTGATCATCTGCAAGTTCACGACCGGACTTCGCGTCACCGATGCCCAGGAAGCCGAAGGCCTCGACACCACCCTCCACGGCGAAGCCCTGGAACACTGACCAAGACGACGCCGGGCGCGACTCTCCTCGCGTCCGGCGGCAACTGGACGATCAATCAAAATCATACGGGGATAAGAGTAATGAGACTGCAAGTTTCCTGCGCCGCGCTCGCCGCCGCGCTCGCCACCTTCGCCGCCGGCTCCGCTTCCGCTCAGGACGTGGACATCGCCTTCAACGCGGCCGTTACCAGCGACTATGTCTTCCGCGGCTACAGCCAGACGGACGAGGATCCCGCCCTGCAGGCCGGCGTCGATCTGACCTTCGGCAGCTGGTACGCGGGCGCCTGGGCCTCGAACGTCGACTTCGGCGACGACACCGACGCCGAGATCGATTTGTACGGCGGCATCCGCACCGAGGCCGGCGGCTTCGCCCTGGACTTCGGCGTGGTCGGCTACGGCTATGTGAACGAGCCCTCGGCGGCCGACTACAACTATGTCGAACTGAAAGCGGCCGCGTCGCGCGCGATCGGTCCGGTCACCGCGGGTGTCGCCTTCTACTATTCGCCCGACTTCTTCGGCGCGGATGGAGAAGCCTTCTACACCGAGGCGAATGCCGCCTTCTCGCCGGCCCCGGGCTGGACGGTGTCAGGCGCCGTCGGCAAGCAGGTACTGGACATCAACGCGGACTACACGACGTGGAACGCGGGCGTGGCCTGGGCCTTCACTGAAAACCTGGTCGCGGATGTGCGCTACCACGACACGGACGTCGACGGCCCCCTGTCAGATGATCGCATTGTCGGCACGTTGAAAGTGCTGTTCTAGGAGCCACGCGGTCGGCCACACGTAGGAGAAGGCGCGCCCCCGGGCGCGCCTTTTTCGTTTCGCGATGGGGATCAGCCGCGCGCCAGGATCACGCCCGCCATCGGCGGCAGCTGCGCCTGAAGGTCGCCCGGATTGACCCCGTCCAGCACCCGCCAGCCGGCGGGGATCGACCAGGCGACAGGCGCGTGCCCGAGGTTGAAGGCGCACAGGAGGACATTGTTGTCGGTTTCGCGCCTGAACAGGAGAAGGTCGTCTTTCGCCTCCAGCACGGTCATCGACCCGAGCCTCAACGCCGGGTGGGCGCGACGGAGGGCGATCAGGCGCCGCGCCAGATGCAGGGTCGAAGCCGGGTCTGCGTCCTGGATTTCGACCGCCAATGCCGCGTGCCGCGGATCGACCGGCAGCCATGGCTCGACGGTCGAGAAGCCCGCGAAGGGCGCGTCCTTTCTCCACGGCATCGGCGTGCGGGCGCCGTCGCGACCCAGGGTCTCGGGCCAGTTGGCGATGGCCTCGGGATCGACCAGCCGCTCGAACGGCACCTCGGCTTGGGGCAGTCCCAGTTCCTCACCCTGGTAGATGAACACGTTGCCGCGCAGGCAGATCAGCAGCAGCAGGGCCATCTCGGCGAAGGCCCCGGGGTCCCGCCCCTCGGCCCAGCGGGACATGGCGCGCGGCGCGTCGTGGTTCGAGAAGGCCCACGACGGCCAGCCCTCGCCCGGCGCGCCCGGCCACTGCGCCGGACCCTGCCGGACCAGATCGGGCGTCAGCCGGTCGGCGTACAGATAGAGGAAGCCATAGGCCGACTGCAGCCGCGTCGAGCCCTCCGTATAGAGCTTCATCTCCTCATCGGACCGGTCGCCCACGACCTCGGCCACCATGAACCGGTCGCCGTCATAGCTGTCGGTCAGGGCCCGCAGCCGCGTCAGGAAATCGAGGATCTCGGGCTGGGACTGGTTGTGAATGTGCTGTTGGAAATCGAACGACCGCGTCCGCTTGCCGGGCGTTTCGACCGGCGGGTTGTCGGTCAGGGCCGGGTCGTGCATCGAGAAGTTCAGGGCGTCGCAGCGGAAGCCGTCCACGCCGCGATCCAGCCAGAAGCGCGCGGCGTCCAGAAGCGCATCCTGAACTTCAGGCCTGCGCGTATTCAGCTGCGGCTGCGAGCTGAGGAAGTTGTGCATGTAGTACTGGCCCCGGCGCGCATCCCAGGTCCAGGCCGGGCCGCCGAACACCGACTGCCAGTTCGAGGGCGGCGAGCCCTCCGGCTTCGCTTCGGCCCAGACATACCAGTCGGCCCTGGGATTGGTCCGGTCCCGCCGGCTTTCCTGGAACCAGGCGTGTTCGTCGGAGGTGTGGGCATAGACCTGGTCGATGATGATCTTCAGGCCCAGCGCGTGCGCTCGGGCGATCAGCCGGTCGAAGTCCTCGATCGTGCCGAAGATCGGATCGACCCCGACATAGTCCGCGACGTCGTAGCCGAAGTCCCTCATCGGCGAGGTGAAGAAGGGCGAAAGCCAGATCGCATCCACCCCCAGCGAGGCGATGTGGTCCAGATGCGCCGTGATCCCGGGCAGGTCGCCGACTCCGTCGCCGTTCGTGTCGGCAAAGGAGCGCGGATAGACCTGATAGATGACGGCGCCGCGCCACCATTCACGGCTGGACGGGGCAGGGTTCTGAGGGTCGGAAGCCGCGGCGGAAAGGTTCATGAACGGACCAGATCACCCCCTTGGCCCGCCGTCCACCGCCGGAAGCGGTGTGGCCACTTTTCGTTACGCGCATCAAGATCGGGCTGGACGGCGCGGCCGATCCGCGTGAGGCATGGGGCGTAAGCGGTTACGGGCGACCCACGCCCGACAGGAAACGAGGCCAGGATGACCGAGACGACCACCACGCCGGCAAAAGGCACGGGCCTCGCCTTCGCCTATGTCACGACCCTGTTCTTCGCCTGGGGGTTCGCGACCTCGCTGATCGACCCCCTGGTCGCAGCGGTGCGCGGGGTCTTCTCGCTGAACTTCACCGAGGCCCTGCTGACCCAGTTCGCCTGGTTCACGGCCTATGGCGTCTTCGCCCTTCCGGCGGCCTTTGTTCTGGCGCGTCTGGGCTATGCGCGCTCGATCGTGGGCGCGCTCGGCGTCATGGTGCTGGGCGCCCTGATCGTGCCGCTGTCGACCCTCCTGGACTTCTACCCCGGCGTTCTGGCCGCCCTGTTCGTGATCGGCGGCGGGGTTACCCTGTTGCAGGTCGCCGCCAACCCTCTGGCCGCCGCCCTCGGGTCGGAGCGCGGATCGCACTTCCGCCTCGTCCTGTCCCAGGCGTTCAACTCCCTCGGCACCGTGGTCGGGCCATTGCTGGGTGCGACGGTCATGCTGTCGGGCGGCATCTTCGTCGCCGGCGGCGTGACGGCCCTCGGCTCGTTCAGCGCCCTGATCCTGCTCGGCCTTGGCGTGGTCTTCGGCCTCGTGGCCGGCGCCCTGCTGGGCGGTCTTCGCCGCGACCTCAAGGGCTGGATCCCGCTGGGCGCCGCCATCGGCCTGGCCGTCGGCTGGCTGGTCTTCCTGCACAACTACATCGGCGGCCTCGCGCCCTCGGTCGCGCCCGCGGCTCCGGTCGAAGCGGCGCCCACCGTCCTGGACCCCGCGCTCCGCGCCCAGACCCTCGCCAATATCGACGCCGTCTTCATCGGTCTGGCCGTCTTCTTCGCCCTGCTGGCCGGCTTCATCTGGATGATCCGGGCCAAGCTTGCGGCCGCCACGGTCTCGACCGAGCGGGGCGCGTCGCCGTTCGAGGCGCTGAAGTCGCGCTGGGCGGTGTTCGGCGCGATCGGCATCTTCATCTACGTCGGGTCGGAGGTCGCCATCGGCAGCCTGATGACCAACTTCCTGGAGGCGCCCAACATCCTCAGCCTGTCGGTCAGCGACGCGGGCCGTCTGGTCGCCCTCTACTGGGCCGGCGCCCTGATGGGCCGGTTCGCGGGCAGTGCGCTGCTGACCCGGATCCCGGCGGCGACCCTGCTGATCGTGTTCACCACCCTGGCGGCGATCCTGTGCGCCGTCGTGACCCAGACGGGCGGCGCGACCGCCGCCTTCGCGGCGCTGGCGGTGGGGCTGTTCAACTCCATCATGTTCCCGGCCATCTTCACCCTGACGCTGGAGCGCAGCACCGCCCCGGCCTCGGCCACCTCGGGGCTGCTGGTGTTCGGCATCATCGGCGGAGCGATCCTGCCGCTGGTCGCCGGTCGTGTGGCGGACGCCGCCGGGGTCATCAATCCAGCCTTCTTCGTGCCGCTGGCCGGTTATGTGCTGTTGGTGATCTTCGCGGTCGCCGCCTCGCGCGCCAAGGTCCACGCCATCGGCGCCGCGCCGAGCACCGGCGGGCACTGACAAAAAGACCCTCTCCCGAAGGGAGAGGGTTTTAGCCCCCGTAGCCCCGTCCGCCGCCGCCGAAGCCGCCGCGCGAGACGACGGTGGTGCGGCTCTGCACCCGGCTCGGGGCCTGACGCGCGACGTCGGTCCCGTAGTCGCGGCCGTTGGCGACCTGACGACCCGTGCGGTAGTCGCGGCTCAGATAGCCGCCGCCGTAGCCGTTCTGGTAGTTGCCGTCGCGGTCGCGATACAGGCCCCCGCCGCCGCGATAGCCGCCGCCGTTCAGCATCTGGCCGATCACAAACCCGGTCAGCAGGGGCGTGAAGAACGACCCGCCGGAGCTGTTCGGACGGCACTGGTCCGGTCCCCACTGGCCTTCGCATTCCGACTGGGTCGCGTAGCGGGGTGCGGTGGTCTCGGCCTGGGTGCGGGCGTTGGCCTCAGCCGCGTCGCACTCGGTGTCCGATATGTCGTTGGCGGCCTTGCACTCGTCGAGCGAGGTGTAGGCCAAAGCCGGTACGGGCTCCGGCACAGCGACCTGCGGCGCGCCGCAGGCGGCGAGCGAGAAGGAGGCCGTGGCCATCAGGCTGGTGACCTGCAGCGTCCGGGACCGCTTCATGCGGCGCATGGTCGTGGTCTCGGCGGGGGAGGGGGTGTCGCTCATCTTGCCCTCAGGTCGTCATGCAGGCGGCGTTCAGCAAGCCGACGCAGATGGAAATGGACGCCAGATAGATGGAGGCCGCGATCTCGCCCGCCTCGATCCGCGTCGCCAGATTGCGGAACGCCAGGCGGCTGATGACCACGAAGACCCCGATCTGGATCACGCCCGCGAGCGTCGCCCAGGCCGCGAACTCCATCAGGCTGACGGTGTGCGACAGGGCCGAGGCCAGCGGCAGGACATAGCCGATCAGGGCGCCGCCCAGGGCGATCGCCGCCGCCGGGTTGCCATCCCGGATCAGGGTCCGCTCATGATAGGGCGTGACCCACTGGTAGATCAGCTTGAACGCCACGGTGAAGACGCCCGCCGCGGCGAAGGCGATGACGAAGGCGGTGGCCCCCGTCTGGAATGCGAACCAGTCCATCGTGTCTCTATTCCTTCGTTGCAGAGCGGCTCACGCCGTGAACTCGCCGACTTCCAGGGGGATGCCGACCATGATCTCGTGGCTGATGTCGGCCGATTTTCCGGGCGCCTTCTCGGGCTCCATCTCCAGCGCCAGCATCAGTTCGCGCCCGCCCGACAGGTCGCGCGCATACAGCATGCAGGTCTGGAAGATCCGGCCATAGGGGACAGTCGCCGTGCGGTCGTCCCAGATCGATTCCCACAGGGTCACCGGCGGCTGGCGCGCATCGCTCTCGGCGAACCAGTATCGGGGATAGGACGGCAGTTCCTCGGCCGCCCCGTCGAACACCGGCTCGCTGAGCCGATCGGTCCAGAGGCGGCGCTCGCGCGGCCCGGGCGGATAGGCGCTGGTCCAGGGGATGAACAGGGAGAAGTCATAGGCCTCGGCGCCTGAAGCGTCGTCGCTCATGGCCTGAAGCATCACATGGTCGTCGGTATAGAAGCGGTGCACATGCTGGCCGCTGTCCAGGGCGATCGTGCCCTGGGCTGTGATCTCCAGCGCGTCGCGATCCAGGTTGAAGACCGTCTCGGGCTGCAGCCGTCGCCACGCCAGCGGGTCCAGAGACACGGTCCGGCCCAGGGTGATATTGCGCACGACCGCCAGTCGATTGACGGGTTCCGCAGCAGGTTGTCCGCCGAAGAGACGCTTGAACATGGTCCGGTCTTTACGCCGCATCGGTCGCGGCCACGAATGAAATTCGCATCCCGCTTGTCGAACGTCAAGCGTTCATGTTACGCGTTACATGCAACATGGCGGACGCGACGAACATCACTGCATCGCCCGGCACGGATCGCATCCGCGCCTGGCGGAAGGCGCGTCGCGACGCCGGTCAGGTCAAGCTGGAGTTCTGGGTCCCCCGTGACTGCCGCGACGATGTCCGGGCCGCTGTCCACGCCATCGTCACCGACTCGACCCGGGGTCCCGCGCTTGCGCCCCGCCGCCCACGCCCCACCTCACTACCATCAACCGGAGCCGATCCTCACATGGACGCCGTCATCGAAACCGCCTGGACCGTTCCCGCCGTCAAGGCGGCGCTGGAAGACTCGTCGCTGGTTCGCGAGGGGGAAATGACCCTGCGCGTGCTGGAGGGGGCCGACCCCGTGCTGCTGGCGACCATGCATGAGTACGGCGACCTGCCGATCTATCTGTCGGTCGGCGGCGCCCAGATCGTGGTCTCGGTCCTGCTGTGGCCCGTGTCGGAACAGGCGGACACCGCCCGCTTCAACGAGTTCCTGCTCAAGGCCCAGCGCGTCGTGCCACTGTCGAACTTCGCCATCACCACGGTCGGGGATCAGGACGTCTATGAACTGATGGGCGAGCTGTCTTCGAAGACGACGCTTCAGACTATCCTCATCGAACTGCGGACCCTGGCCGAGAACGCCATCGACGCGACCAGCCTTCGCGACACCTTCGGCGCCGCCTGACCCTTCGGAGATCACAGACATGTCCATGCTCGCCAAACTCTCCGCCCTGTTCCGCGGCACCGCCCATGATGCGGCGCAAGGCGTCGTCGACCAGAACGCCCTGAAGATCCTCGATCAGGAAATCCGCGACGCCGATACGGCGCAAGGGAAGGCCCGCGACGACCTCGCCGGCCTCGTCGCCCGCCGCCGCATGGCCGAAAACGAGATGACCTCGTTCCGCGACCAGATCGCCAAGTACGAGAGCTCGACCCGCGCCGCCCTCGGCCAGGGCAAGACCGATCTCGCCCGCGAAGTCGCCGGCCGGATCGCCGAGCTGGAATCCGAGATCGGCACGCGCGGCCCGCTGATCGAGAACATGAAGGCCGCCGAGGCCCGCCTGCGCACCGCCATCGCCTCGACCGACCAGAAGATCGAGACCCTGCGTCGCGAGATCGACATCGTGAAGGTCAACGAGAGTGTCCAGCGCGCCCAGACCTCCGTCGCCCTGCAATCGGCCGGCGCCCACTCGCGCATCGGCTCGGCCGCCGACAGCCTTCAGCGCATCAAGCAGCGTCAGGCGGTCCAGGAAGAGCGTCTGCGCGTGGGTCAGGAGTTCGAGGACAAGCGCACGGGCGCCGACCTCGACGCCAAGCTGAAGGAAGCCGGCATCCTGCCGGGCCATTCGTCGGCCGACGATGTCCTGGCGCGACTGACGCAACAGGACGTGACGGTGGTCACGCCACGCATCGGTCAGGCGACGCCGGCTGCTGACAAGGACCCGGGCTGACACTGAATCTCCTCCCTGTCGCGCAGCGATGGGGAGGTGGATCCGTAGCGAAGCGAAGGAGACGGAGGGGGCGACACCGACTCAGCGAGTGAGCACGACCAGCCTTACTTCAGCCGTTCCCTCGCCCCCTCCGTCACGACGCGAAGCCGCGTCGCGCCACCTCCCCATTCGCCAAGCGGCGAACGGGGAGGAGACAGGAAGCACCATGCAACGCCTCATCCTCCCCGAACGTCCCGACTGGCAGGCGAAGGCCGACAGCCTCGGCTTCACCTGGCACCACACGTCGGGCGATCCCTACTGGTCGGATAATGTCGCCTACGCCCTGACCCTTCAGGAGGTGGAGGAGGGGATCGAGGCGCCGACCGCCGAACTGCACCAGATGTGCCTCGACCTCGTCGACGAGGCGGTGAAGTCCGAGCGGCTGATGGCTCAGCTCGACATCCCGGAGAAGCTCCGGGACTACGTCGCCGACAGCTGGAAGCGGGGCGACCCGTCCCTCTATGGCCGGTTCGACTTCGCCTACGACGGCAAGGGCCCGGCGAAACTCTATGAGTACAATGCCGACACCCCGACCTCGATCTACGAGAGCGCAGTGTTCCAGTGGCTGTGGCTGGAGGACCGGATCGCCGACGGTTCGATTCCGGCCGGCGCCGACCAATTCAACAGCCTGCACGAGAAGCTTGTCGCCCGTTTCCACGCCATCTTCCCGAACGGCGGCTTCGTACATTTCTCGTCGGACCCCGACTTCGTCGAGGATCGCCAGACCGTCCGCTTCCTCGAGGATCTGGCCAAACAGGCCGGGCTCGATCCCAAATTCGTGGCCATCGGCGACATTGGCCTGAACGCCGACGGTCGCTTCGTGGACGAGGAGCACTGGCTGATCCAGGCCATGTTCAAACTCTATCCGTGGGAACAGATGCTGCGCGACGACTACGCCGAACCCCTGCCGACGGCCGAGGTCACGGTGCTGGAGCCGGCGTGGAAATCGATCCTCTCCAACAAGGGCATCCTGCCGCTGCTGTGGGAGCGCCATGCCGGCCACCCCAATCTGCTTGAGAGCTGGTTCGAGGACGACCCCGGGGCCTCGGCCCTGTCGTCCGCCCACGTCCGCAAGCCGCTTTTCTCTCGCGAGGGCGACAATATCTCGATCGTGGAGCCGAGCGGGACCGAAGCGGGCAAGGACGGCGGCTACGACGGTCGCGCCATCCTCCAGGCCGTGCATGCGCCGCCCGTCTTCGACGGCCGCCATGCCATCATCGGCTCATGGGTCGTGGGTGAGGAACCGGCCGGCATGTCGGTGCGCGAGGATGAGGGCCGCATCACGCGCAACGTCTCGCGCTTCGTCCCCCACTTCATCCGCGACTGAACCTCCGGCGTTAAGGTTGTCGTCCCCCGGGTTCGGCTTGAACGCGGTCAGGCGAGGGGGCATGTGATCGGCATGCTGTCCCGCCTGTTCCCCAATCGGCCCGCCCGGGCGGCGTCTCGCACGCCGTCCGACTGCGTCATCTGGGCGGTGGGCGACATCCACGGACGCTCCGATCTGGCCGACCGCCTGATCCAGGCCATCCGCGCCGACCTGTATGCGGCGGCGGCGAAGCGAAAGGTCGTCGTCTTCCTCGGTGACTACGTTGATCGCGGACTGGATTCCAAAGGCGTGCTGAACCAGCTGGTCAATCTGGCCGCCGATCCGGCGCTGGAAGTCCATCTCATCCGCGGCAATCACGAGGAGCGGATGGTGGCCTTCCTCCACGAACCGGAGTCTGGCCCGTCGTGGTGCGACTTTGGCGGTCGCGACACCCTGGCCTCCTACGGCGTCAGCCCCCCGCCGATGCGGGGCGACGCCCGGGCCTGGGCCGACGCCTCGCGCGCCCTTGCCGAGGCCTTGCCGGCTTCGCATCGTGATCTGCTGGCCGATCTGGAGAACTCGGTCTCCATCGGCGACTATTTCTTCGCCCACGCGGGCGCCCGGCCGGGCATCGCCCTGGCGGTCCAGTCGCCCGAGGATCTGATGTGGATTCGCCAGCCCTTCCTGGATCACGCCGGCCTGTTCGAGCAGGTCGTCGTCCACGGCCACACCCCTGTCGAGGCGGTCTACTCCGACGCCCGCCGCATCGGCGTGGACACCGGCGCCTACCTGACCAATGTGCTGTCGGCGGTCCGGCTCGAGGGCGAGACGCGGACCCTGCTTCAGGCGACGGGTCGCGCCGGTCGCGTGACGATCACGACTTCGGCCCTGGCGAGTTAGACCACGCGGCCAGGCCGCTTCGCGCGAAACGCCGTCCAGATATCCGCCAGGATCAGGTGACTCAGGCTCCACGGCTCGATCAGATAGCGGCGCGCCAGCCGCTTCGGATCGTGGACCAGGCGGAACAGCCATTCGAGCCCCATCCGCCCCATCCAGCGCGGCGCGGCCTTCTGCTCTCCGGCCTCGTAGTCGAAGGCGGCCCCGACCGAGAAGACGGCGCAGTTGGGCAGGGCGTCCAGATTGTCGAGGATCCACAGCTCCTGGCGCGGCATGCCCATGCCGACGAACAGGATGTGCGGGTCGAACGCCTTGATCTCGTTGACGACGACCGTGTTGTCCCGTGAGCCCGGGGTGGCGATGAAATAGCCGTCGCGCGCTCGAATGTCGGCGTCTGGATATTCGGCGGCCAGTCGTCCGCGCGCCCGCTCGACCACATGCCGTGCGCCGCCGACGTACATGACCCGCCAGCCCTTGCGGTTGACGAGGCTCCAGAAATGGTCGCGCCAGTCCAGATAGGTGCAGCGATGGAAGGCCTTGCCGTGCAGGCCCAGCAGCCTGGCGAAATGGATCAGGGGGGTGGAATCGACCTCGACCAGATCGGCCCTGTCGTAGAAGCGTTGAAGCCTCGGCTCCTTCTGCAACAGGGCGAGGCTGTTCAGATTGTGGTTGGCGATGAGGACCTTGCGGCGCGCGTCGACCCAGGTCTCGACGTGGTGCAGCACTTCTTCGGGGCGCACCAGATCCACGGTCTGGCCGAGCAGGCGAACGCGTTCGCGCTCGCGCCGCGCCTTGCGGAAGGGCGTGCGCGCCTGCTGGCGGCGGTCGGTCGCAACGGCTTCGGGCAGGGAGATGCGAGAGGCGTCGGTCATGCGCCTACACTGATCTTTCCGGCTCAAGATCGCGTAAGTGGACACGCTTAACAGGAGGTAGCGCCCGCCTTTTGCGCCGCCGGGGCGACTGGGCTAAGGCTGCCCGCGCTCTCGCTGGGAATATTTTGATGCGCGTCACGATGATTGGCACCGGTTATGTCGGCCTGGTGTCCGGGGCCTGTTTCGCCGATTTCGGCCATACGGTCGTCTGCGTCGACAAGGACCCGTCCAAGATCGAGCGGCTGCACCGGGGCGAGATCCCGATCTTCGAGCCCGGGCTGGATCAGCTGGTAGCCGACAACGTCAAGGCGGGGCGGCTGTCGTTCACCCTCGACGGCGCGGAGGCCATCCGTTCGGCGGACGTGATCTTCATCGCCGTCGGCACCCCGACACGTCGTGGCGACGGCCACGCCGACCTGTCCTACGTCTATTCGGCCGCCGAAGAGATCGCCGGACTGGTCGAGGGCTTCACCGTCATCGTCAACAAGTCGACGGTTCCTGTCGGCACCGGCGACGAGGTCGAGGCCATCATCCGCCGCGTGAATCCAGACGCCGACTTCGCCGTCGTCTCCAACCCGGAGTTCCTGCGCGAAGGCGCCGCGATCGAGGACTTCAAACGCCCGGACCGCGTCGTGGTCGGTACGGAAGATGACCGCGCCAAGGCCGTGATGGCCGAGGTCTATCGCCCGCTCAGCCTCAACGACTTCCCCGTCATCTACACGTCGCGCCGGACCTCGGAACTGATCAAATACGCCGGCAACGCCTTCCTCGCTTTGAAGATCACCTTCATCAACGAGATCGCGGACCTGTGCGAACAGGTCGGCGCCGACGTGCAGCAGGTGGCCAAAGGCATCGGTCTGGACGGCCGGATCGGTTCGAAATTCCTGAACGCCGGTCCGGGCTACGGCGGCTCCTGCTTCCCCAAGGACACGGTCGCTCTCGTCCGGACGGCCCAGCAGTACGGCACGCCGGTCCGGCTGGTAGAGACGACCGTCGAGGTCAACGACGCCCGCAAGAAGGCCATGGCCGACCGGGTCATCGCGGCCCTGGGTGGTTCCGGCGCGGGCAAGACCGTCGGTATCCTCGGCCTGGCCTTCAAGCCGAACACCGACGACATGCGCGATGCGCCGAGCCTCGACATCGTCCCGGCCCTGATCGCCGCCGGCGTGAAGGTTCAGGCCTACGATCCCGAGAGCATGCACGAGGCGAAGAAGCTTCTGCCCGACGTCGATTATCGCGAGAACGCCTACAGCGCGATCGAGGACGCCGACGCCATCCTCATCCTGACCGAGTGGGACCAGTTCCGCGCACTCGATCTGGACCGCATCAAGCTCCTGGCCCGCGCGCCGGTCATCGTCGATCTGAGGAACGTCTATCGCCCCGCCGAGATGCGCGCCCGCGGCTTCGCCTACACCAGCATCGGCCGGGGCTGAACGCCGTGACGGTCATCGTCACCGGCGCCGCCGGCTTCGTCGGCATGCATGTCGCGGAACGCCTGCTCCAGCGCGGAGAGACGGTGATCGGCGTCGACGACTTCAACGCCTACTACGACGTGGCCCTGAAGGACCTGCGGGCAGAACGGCTGGCCGCGTATCCCGCCTTCCGCATGGTCCGCGCCGACATCGCCGAGGCCGAGGCGATGGCCGAACTGGTCCGGTCCTCGGGCGCGAGGCGCGTCGTCCACCTCGCCGCCCAGGCCGGGGTCCGCTATTCGATCGAGAACCCCTTCGCCTACCAACGCTCCAACCTGCAGGGACACCTGTCGATCCTCGAAGCCTGCCGCCACAACGGCGTCGAGCATCTGGTCTACGCCTCATCCAGCTCGGTCTACGGCGACCGGCCTCTGTCGGGCGCCGAAGGTTCCGGGGGGTTCCGCGAGGACGATCCGACGGTCAGCCCCGTCTCGCTCTACGCGGCCACCAAACGCTCCTGCGAACTGCTGAGCCAGAGCTACGCCTCTCTCTATGGCTTCCCCCAGTCGGGCCTGCGGTTCTTCACCGTCTATGGACCGATGGGGCGACCGGACATGGCCTATTTCAGCTTCACCGAGAAGATCATGCGGGGCGACCCGATCGAGGTCTATGGCGAGGGAAAGATGGCGCGCGACTTCACCTTCGTCGACGACATCGTCGACGGGGTGGTGGGCGTGCTCGACAACCCGCCGGTCCGGGGCGGGCACGAGGTCTACAACATCGGCGATTCCAGCCCGGTCGGCCTGATGGACATGATCTCCACGCTTGAGGCGGCGCTGGGTCGCGAGGCGGTCAGGATCATGCGGCCGATGCAGGCCGGCGACGTCACGGCGACCTATGCCGACGTCTCCAAGCTGAACGCCCTGACCGGCTATGCGCCCAGGGTCGCCCTCGCCGAGGGGCTGGGCCGGTTCGTCGCCTGGTGGCGGGACTGGCGCGGGGTCTGAGTTTTCGAACAGGCGGAGGCCGTCAGCTTCCGTATGCCGACCCTCGCTATCGCGCTGACGAAGCGGTGCTATATCTGCGCGCCTTACGGTCGGGATTCGACCGCATTGCTCGTGGGGGGCGCACATGCCGGATCAAGTCACAGTCACCACCAACAAGGGCTGGTTCAGCCGTATCGGCGGAGCCTTCGCCGGCGTTCTGGTCGGCATCGTCCTGATCTTCGCCTGCATCTGGGGCCTGGCCTGGAACGAGGGCAACGCCGTCAAGGTCGCGCGCGGCCTGACCGAGGGCGCCGGCGCGGTGATCGAGGCGCCCGTCTCGCCGATCGATCCCGCCAACGACCAGGCGCTGGTCCACGTCTCGGGCCAGGTCGCGGTGACCGCGCCGCTGGAGGACAATGAGTTCGGCGTCTCCGCGACCGGCGTGAGGCTGTCGCGCACAGCCGAAATGTACCAGTGGCAGGAGGAGTCGAAATCGGAGAGCCGCACCAAGCTGGGCGGCGGCGAAGAGACCGTCACCACCTATACCTACAGCAAGGTCTGGTCCTCGGCCGCGATCGATTCCAGCGCCTTCAACACCCCGGCCGGTCACGAAAACCCGGAAATGCCGATCGAGAGCGCGGATATCTATGCGACCGACGCGACGCTGGGCGACTACCGGCTGGAAGAGAATGTCCTCAGCCAGGTGGGCGGCGCCCAGGCCCTGAATTTGACGGAACAGACCGACGCCATCGACGCAGCCGCCGGCGAGGCGTCCAGCCATACGGTGTCGCAAGGTACGATCTTCTTCGGTGAGAACGCACAGACGCCCGTCATCGGCGACACCCGCGTCTCCTACGAGGTCACCCCGGCGTCGGAGATCAGCGTCGTCGCCCGACAGAACGGCGACAACTTCCTCGACTACCGGGCCCGCAATGGCTCGGAGTTTCTCCTGGTCGCGGACGGCGACGTGCCCGCCGGCGACATGTTCCAGTCGGCCCAGGACGCCAACAACATGATCGCCTGGATCATCCGCGTCGTCGGCATGATCCTTCTGATGGTCGGCTTTGGTCTGATCCTCGCGCCGTTCGGGGTGCTGGCCGATGTCCTGCCGCTGGCCGGAACGATCGTCCGGATGGGCACGGGCCTGATCGGCTTCGTCCTGGGTCTGATCGTCGGCACGGTGACCATCGCCCTGGCCTGGCTGGCCTTCCGCCCGATCACCACGATCATCATCCTGGCCATCGGCGGCGCCATCGCCTTCGCCGTCTACCGGTTCGGCCGCGGCCGTTCGAAGAAGAAACTGGCGGCGGAAGCCGCAGCCGCACCTGCGGCCTGACGTTTCCAACCCCTGACGTGTCCCCCTCCTGACGTTTGGTTGGGGGCATGCTAGGCGGGGAGGACCATGTCCTCCCCGTCCATTCTTCGCCTTCATCCTGACGACGATGTCGCCGTCGCCGTCCGTCTCCTGACCGCTGGAGAGACCGTCGATGGCGTCACCGCCACGACTGACGTCCCCGCCGGCCACAAGATCGCGCTCAAGCCCGTCGCCGTCGGCGGGCAGGTCCGCAAGTACGGCCAGGTCATCGGCGCGGCGACTGCCGCCATCGCGCCCGGCGACTGGGTCCACGTCCACAACCTCGGCATCGGCGATATTTCGGCCCGCGCTGACACCGGTGTCGTCGCGGGCGTGTCTGCCGCGCCGGCAGAGCCCCGCACCTTCGACGGCTACCTCCGCGCCGACGGCCGGGTGGGGACGCGCAACTATCTCGCGGTGGTCACCTCGGTGAACTGTTCGGCCATGGTCGCGCGCCGCATAGCCCGCGAGGTCGAGGCGCGGCTCGGCGAAAGCCATCCGCATATCGACGGCGTCGTCGCCATCACCCATGGCTCGGGCTGCGGCATGGCGTCGGAGGGCGAGGCGATGGACATGCTGCGCCGGACCCTGTCGGGCTATGCGCGCCATCCCAATGTCGCGGGCGTCCTGATGCTGGGCCTCGGCTGCGAGACCAACCAGATCTCCGGCCTGATGGAGGCCGAAGGGATGACCGGCTCGGCCGATCTCGGCGTCATGGCGATCCAGGACGAGGGCGGCGCCGTCTCCACCATCCAGCGCGGCGTCGACCGCCTGATGGAGATGGCCGATCGCGCCGGATCCCTGACCCGCACGCCCCAGCCGGTGTCGAAACTGGTCGTGGGTCTCCAGTGCGGTGGATCGGACGGCTATTCCGGTATGACGGCCAACCCGGCGCTCGGCCGAGCCGTCGACCTGATCGTCGCCCAGGGCGGCACGGCTATCCTGTCGGAGACGCCCGAGATCTACGGCGCCGAACACTTGCTGACCGGCCGCGCCTCGCCCGAGGTTTCGGCCAAGCTCATGAGCCGCATCGCCTGGTGGGAGCGTCACGTCGAGACCACCGGCGGCTCGCTCGACAACAACCCTTCGGCCGGCAACAAGGCCGGCGGCCTGACGACCATTCTGGAGAAGTCGCTCGGCGCCGTGGCCAAGGCCGGCTCCGCGCCCCTGTCTGCCGTCTACGAATACGCCGAGCCGGTGACGGCCCACGGCCTCGTCTTCATGGACACGCCCGGCTACGACCCCGTTTCGGCCACCGGCCAGATCGCGGGCGGGGCGACGATGATCTGCTTCACCACGGGTCGCGGCTCCGTCTTCGGGGCCAAGCCGGCCCCCAGTCTGAAGCTGGCGACCAACTCGGCGCTCGCCCGCCGCATGCCCGACGACATCGACATCGACTGCGGCCGGGTGCTGGACGAGGGGATGTCACTGGACGCCCTCGGCGCCGAGATCTTCGAGACCGTCCTCGCCACCGCCTCCGGCAAGGTCACAGCCTCCGAAGCGCTCGGCTTCGGCGAAGACGAGATCCAGCCCTGGCGCCTCGGCGCGACGATGTAGGTTTCAGTCGGCCTGCGTCTTCAGGTACGCGATGATGTCGGCCCGGCGCTGGCCATCCTTGATGCCCGGGAAGGTCATCTTGGTGCCGACGATGTGCTCGCGCGGTTTTTCCAGGAAGTCATACAGCCGCTGTTCGTCCCAGACGCCGCCCGCCGCCGCCATGGCGGTGCTGTAGCGATAGTCCGCCACCGTCCCGACCGGTCGGCCGACGATGGCGTGCAGGCTCGGCCCAACCCGGTTCACCCCGGCCTCGACAGTATGGCAACTGCGGCACTGGCCGAAGCCCATCCGTCCCGCCTCGGCATCGCCCGTCAACTGGGTCACGTCGGCGACCTGGACCACGGGCGCCTCGGCCTTGTCCGGCCTCGGGGGCTCCCCGGAACAGGCCGCCAGCAGGCTCGCGCCCAGCGGGATCAGGACTTTCAGCATGGTCATGGAGGCCCTCGTTTCGTTCGCGACCTAGGCTTTGGCCAGCGCCCCTGTCAACGCGACGCGACGCCCGTCTTGGAGACGTAACCAAGGCGGTCTAAGCGGGGCGATCGCAACCTCTACGGTGTCCCGATGTCCCGACTGTCCGCTCCGCTCGCCCTGTCCCTTGCCGCGTCCCTGCTGTCGCCGCTGGCGGCGCAGGCTCAGGCCCCGGCATCCGCCGCGCGGGACGCGGTCCAGCCCCCGGCCCTCGTCGTGACCATCGTCATCGACCAGTTCAGCGCCAACCTGTTCAACCAGTATCGCGGCCGTTTCACCGGCGGCCTGCGCACCCTGATCGACGACGGTCTGGTGTACGCCAACGGTTTTCAGGCCCAGGGCATCACCAAGACCTGCCCGGGCCACGCCACGGTGCTCAGCGGCGCCTTCCCGACGACGGTCGGCATCCCGTCCAACGAATGGATCGATCCCACGACGGGGCTGGAAGTCTATTGTCTGGCCGCGCCGCAGAACACCCTGGCCGACGGCGGGGAGGGCGAGAATGGTCGCGTGGGCCCGGACAACATCCGCGTCACCCTGCTGCCCGACTGGCTCAAGGCAGTCAGCCCGCAGAGCCGGGTCTATGCCGTGTCCGGCAAGGACCGCGGCGCCATCACCCTGGCCGGCCACCATCCCGACGGCGCCTACTGGGTCCAGGAAGGATTCGGCCTGACGACCTATGTCGAACCGGGTCAGACGGCGGAGGCCCGCCTCGCGCCGGTGGCCGAGTTCAACGCCGCCTACCGCGCCCGCTACGCCGCTGACCCGGTCGGAAGCTGGACCTACCAGCACGACGTCTGCCGTCCACTGGCTGGTCAAAGCACACTCTACGACACGGTTCTGCGCGTCGACCTGCCGCCCGAACACTACAATCTCGAAGACTCGCCCGCCCTGGACGAGACCACGTTGGCGGCGGCGACCGACCTGCTGGAACGCCAGCAACTGGGCCGTCGCGGCGTGACCGACATGCTGGGCGTCAGCCTTTCGGGCACCGACAAGATCGGCCACGCCTACGGCACACAAGGCCCCGAGATGTGCGAGCAGATGCTGCGCATGGACGCGGCGCTCGGCGTTTTCCTCGACAAGGTCGCGGCCGTCCCGGGCGGCGCCGTCGTCGTGCTGACCGCCGACCACGGCGGGTCGGATTCTCCGGAGCGGATGGCCGAACGCGGCGCACCGGCGGGTCGCAACGACCGCACCCTGTTGCCGCGTATCAACGAGCGTCTGCAGGCCGAGTTCGGCCTGATGTACGCGCCCCTGCAGAACGGCCTTACCGGCCTGATCGTCGCCGACGCGAGCCATGTGCTGCTGCCCCGGTCCCGGCGGGACCCCATCATCGCCCGCGCGGTGGCTCTCCTGAATCAGGAACCGACGGTCAGCCTCGCCGTCGCCACCGACGAGCTTCTGGCCGATCCCCTGCCGGCCCGCGATGCCGAACCCGAGGTCCTGACCGTCCGGGATCGCCTGCGACTCAGCGTCGTGGCCGACTCCGGCGCCGACATCATGCTCGCCTACGGCCCCTATCTGACCGGCCACACCCGACCGGGCGGCGCGATCGCCAGCCACGGCTCCGTCTGGGACTACGACCGCCGCGTGCCGATCCTGTTCTGGCGTCCGAATGGGCCTGGTCAGGAGCGGTTCTGGCAGATCCGCACGGTCGACATCGCCCCGTCCCTGGCCAACCTGATGGGCCTCAAGCCCGCCGACACGATCGACGGTCGCTGCCTCGACCTGCGTGTCTATGGCGCAGGCGACTGTCCGGCCGAGCCGGCGTCCGCGCCCGCCCCGGCGCCGGCCGCCGAGGTCGCCGCGACGACCCCGCCGCGCCCGAACTTCTTCTCCCGCCTCGCACGCCGGCTCGGCTTCTGAGCCAAGGCGTCCCGTAACAGAGACTCACTTCTGGTTTCCCCGGACAGCGGCATCCTTCCCCCCGGCGCGTTTCGTGGCACAACAGCGTCAGGGAAACGCGACCGGCCAACGGGACAACCATGAACAGAGCACGCCGCGCGCGCATCGTCGCGACGCTGGGACCCGCAAGCCGGGCTCCCGGCATGGTCAAGGCTCTGGCCCAGGCCGGGGTGGATGTCTTCCGCCTGAACTTCTCCCACGGCTCGCATGAAGACCATGCCGCCAACCTGAAGGCCGTGCGCGGCGCCGAACTGGCGCTGAAGCGTCCACTGGGCGTCCTCGCCGACCTGCAGGGACCCAAGCTGCGCCTTGGCCGCTTCGCCGATGTCGAGATCTCGGTGAAGCCGGGGCACAGGATGCGCTTCGACCTGGACCCGACGCCCGGCGACGCGACGCGGGTTCAGATGCCGCATCCGGAAATCTTCAAGGCCCTGCGCGAAGGCATGCTGCTGCTGCTCGACGACGGCCGGGTCCGTCTGCGCGTCGGCAAGCGCACCGACGAATGGTGCGACGTGACGGTCGAGAGCGGCTCCAAACTGTCGGACCGCAAGGGCGTCGCCGTGCCCGAGGCCATCATCCCGGTCTCGGCCCTGACCCCCAAGGACCGCGAGGACCTGAACTTCGCCCTGCGGATCGGCGTCGACTGGGTCGCCCTGTCTTTCGTTCAGAAAGCGGAGGACATGGCCGAGCTGAAGCAGATCGTGAAGGGCCGCGCCGCCTGTCTGGCCAAGATCGAAAAGCCCCAGGCCCTCGACGCCCTCGAAAGCATTCTCGACTACTGCGACGGCGTGATGGTCGCGCGCGGCGATCTCGGCGTGGAAATGCCGGCCGAAGAAGTCCCTGTCGCCCAGAAGCGCATCGTCCGCGCCGCCCGCCAGCGCGGCATCCCGGTCATCGTGGCGACCCAGATGCTGGAATCGATGACCTCCTCACCCGCGCCCACACGCGCCGAGGCCTCCGACGTCGCCAATGCGGTCTATGAGGGCGCCGACGCCCTGATGCTGTCGGCCGAGACGGCGTCCGGCGACTATCCGCTGGAGTCCGTCGGCATCATGAACCGGATCATGGAACGTGTTGAAGCCGACCCCCTGTGGCCCAGCCTGATGGACGCCGAACACGCGGGCATGGACGATTTCGACGCCGACGCCCTGGTCGCCGCCGCCCGCAAGGCCGGCGAGGCCCAGTCGACCGCCTGCATCGTCGTCTTCACGACGCTGGGCGGCACCGCTCGCCGCATGTCGCGCGAACGGCCGCTCCAGCCCGTGCTTGCCCTGACGCCCAAGCCTGAGACCGCCCGCAGGCTCGCCCTCGTCTGGGGCCTCGAGCCGCGCCTCGGCAAGGAGCCGACCAGTCTGGAAGACGTCACCGACGACGCGGTCAACTCCGCCATGGAATACGGCCTCGCCGAACCGGGCCAGCGCATCCTGATCCTCGCCGGAACCCCGTTCGGGGCGCCCGGCGCCGCCAACCTTCTCCGCCTCGCCCACGCTCCGGCCAAGGGCAAGAAGCGCTAAACCCTAGCGGTTGGGGTTGTAGTAGTTATCGAACGTCTCGCGAGCCATGCACTCATGGTTCGCCTGGTTGTTGCGGTAGATGGTGCCGCAGACCTGACCGTTCCCCTGCTGGTTCTGGCTACTGGAATAGAGACCCCAGATCCGCGCCATGTTGGCCGCGTCGGCGGCGGCCTGTGAGCGTTCGCTCTCGATCGCCATCTGACGATTGGCGGCGTCACGGCCATCGAAATAGGCGTTCCGCTCTGCCTGCCACTGCCGCCAGATGGGTCCGGCCTCTGCCAATCCCGCCTCCTCGGCGCCCCGCATCATCGCGATGCCCCAGTCCGGGTTCCAGTCCATGTCTATGGCGTACCAGTTGAACTGACCCAGCACATACATGGCGTGAGGATGCTGCCTGTTCGCGGCCCGCTGGAAGTAACGCAGGGCTCTCGGTCGATCCATGGCCACGCCCTGGCCGGTGTAGAACATCTGGGCGAGGATGAAGTTGGCGTCTGCCAGGCCTTCTTCGGCGAGGGTCTCGAACGCACCGACCGCCAGGGAGGTTTGCCCGTTCGCCAGTGCGGCGGACGCCAGAATGTAGCGTTGCTCGGCGGGAAGGCTGGGCGGAAAGGCTATGCTCTGCGCCTCTCTCGCCATCAGCTCGGCATAGCCGAGGAAGCCGGTCCCCGCATTGCGGATGCTTTCGATGTTCTCACAAGCGAATGCGACCCCACCCTCGCAGGCGGTCAGATACTGACGGACGGCCAGACCGCCGTCTTGCGGGATCCCTCGGCCCATAAGGGCCATGTATCCTTCAAGAGCGCACGATTCCATGTCTCCCCGCCCGCAACCTATGCGGAAGCTGGTGACGGCGTTGCCCTCATTCTGTTGGGTGCCGCCCACGCCGTCGGCCCAGATCCGCCCTTCCATCCGGCAGCCTTCCCCGGCCCCGTGGATGCAGGCGAAGTTGAAATGGCCACGCGCCCGTTCGACATCGACAGCAATCCCGAGCCCGTCGCGCCGCATGTATCCCAGCGTCAGGCAGGAGACGGCATGGTCGCCATCGCAACCCCGCTCCAGATATTGAACCGCCATCGGCACATCGTGCGGAACGGCCTCCGAGAACCGAAGGATCACCGCCACATTGTTGCAGGCGAAAAAGGCCCCCCGATCGCAGGCATTGCGAGATATCCTCAGCGACTCGACGTCATTCTTGTCGACGCCGAAACCGTTGAGCAGGCGGTAGCCGTAAACACCGCATGCCTCCGGCTCGCCGCGGCCGTTACGGCACTCGCGTTCGACGCGCTGCGTTTCAGCGATCGCAGCGGGATCGGATGCCGAGTCCACGGCCTGCGCCGTGACCGGCCCGGCCGTGGCGAACAGAGCACTGAGCACTCCAAGGAGGAAGGTGGTTGTTCGGAGGCGCAACTGGTTCATGACCCTCTTCTTCGACCCGTCATGTTCCACTCGACAGCTCCCGCAAATCATCATCAAATTTGACGAGGCAGCGAGTCGGAAAGCGACGTTATCGCCGTCAGGATGTCGCAGAGGCGGCTCGAGCGTCCATGATCAAATACCTCGGCTCGAAACGGGCCCTGCTGGATCCGATCGCCGCCGCCGTCCGCAGCCTGCTGCCGGAGGGCGGCTATGTCTGCGACCTGTTCTCCGGCACCGCCCGCGTCGGTCATGCGCTGAAGGGGGAGGGGTTTCGCGTCTGGTCCAACGACCACAACGCCTACGCCCACGCCCTCGCGACCGCCTATGTCCAGGCCGACCGCGACGTCTGGGCTGACAAGGCCGCCGCCGTCCTCGCCGACCTCTCCGCTACGCCCGCATCACCCGGCTGGTTCACGCGGGCCTTCTGCGAGGACGCCCGCTATTTCACGCCGGAGAACGGCGCCCGCATCGACGCCATGCGCGACCGGATCGAGGTCATGGGGCTTGAGCCCGAACTCAAGGCTATCGCCCTCGTCAGCCTGATGGAGGCCGCCGACCGGGTCGATTCCACGGCAGGGCTACAGATGGCCTATATGAAGTCCTGGGCCGCGCGGGCGCTGAAGCCGCTCGAACTGCGGATGCCGTCGTTGCATCCCGCTGTCGCCTCCGGCCCCTGCCGCGCCACCCGGGCCGATGCGCTGGAGACGGCCGCAGCCTTCGACGGCGACCTCGTCTATCTCGACCCGCCCTACAACCAGCACTCCTACCTCGGGAACTACCATGTCTGGGAAAGCCTGATCCTGTGGGACCGGCCCGAGACCTACGGGATCGCCAACAAGCGGATCGATGTGAAGACCCGCAAGAGCGCCTTCAACTCCCGCCCCGGCATCGGCCCGGCGCTGCAGGCGGTGATCGAGGCGATCCGCGCCCCCAACCTGATCGTCTCGTTCAACGACGAGGGCTATCTGAGCCGCGATCAGCTGGTCGAAATGCTGTCCGCGCGCGGCCATGTGCAGGTGGTTGAAATCCCGCGCCCCCGCTACGTCGGCGCCCGGATCGGCATCCATAATCCCAAGGGCGAAAAGGTCGGGGCGGTGGGGCGTCTGCGCAACGTCGAATATCTGTTCGTGGTCACCGAACGGCCCTTCGCGCTCGCAGCTTGACCATTCGGGGAACGAGGGTCTCACTGCGTCGTTAAGGCGGCATGGAAGAGATGATCGTGACCCAAGGCCAAGGCTATCGCACGCGTCCGGGCGCCGTTCGCGACGCCGTGACCGCTTGGCAGACCGCCGCCTGGCGCGCGCCCTCCGCCACCCGGTTCGACAGCCGTCCGGCCAACGACTTCCTGTCCCGCGCTGACGCCATCGCGCCCCGCACCTACGACGTCCGACCGGGCGAAACGGAAGAGTTGCCGCGCTGGATCGTCATCGCTATCGGCTGCGTCGTCGCGGCCCTGCTCGGCGCCCTGCTGGGCGGGATGATGAGCGTCTAGGCTTCCAGCAGCGCCTTGATCGGCGACCAGCTGCGCCGGTGGATGGCGCAGGGTCCCATCGCCTTCAGCGCCGCCTGATGGATCGGGGCATTGTAGCCCTTGTGCGAGGCGAAGCCGTAGCCGGGGTATTCGGCGTCCATCTCGATCATGATCCTGTCCCGCGCCGTCTTGGCCAGGATCGATGCCGCCGCGATCGACAGCGACAGGGCGTCGCCCCCCACCGCCGTCTCCACATCACAGGGCAGTTTGAACCGGTAGTTGCCATCCACCAGCGCCGCCTTCGGCTGCACGCTCATCGCCTCGATCGCCCGGCACATGGCAAGACCCGTCGCCTGCAGGATGTTCAGGTCCTCGATCTCCTCAGGCGAAGCGAACCCGACGCCCCATGCCACGGCGCAGCGTTTGATCTCTATCGCCAGGGCGTCGCGCCGGGCGGCCGTCAGGGCCTTGGAGTCGTCGATGCCTTCGGGAATGTTGTCGGCGCTCAGGATAACCGCGCCCGCCGACACCGGCCCCGCCCATGGCCCGCGCCCCGCCTCGTCCACACCGCACACCAGCCCGCCGACCCGCTGGGCCAGCAGGGTCTCGAGCGCCAGTGTCGGGAAGGCTTTCGGGTTTTTCCTGGCTGTCTTCACTTTTTCACCGTGCACCCCGGCGAAGGCCGGGGTCCAGATGGCGAATGCAGACCTCCGAGCAGCACGGACCATCGCTCGATCCCTGCTGACGGTGACCGTGATCTGGACCCCGGCCTTCGCCGGGGTGCACGGTGGGAGGTAAGCCTATGCGGATCGGGAAGTGTCACGACGCGCCCATAGCCCGGACGTCCTCGCAGCGGAAGCATCCGGCGACATGGTCGTTGACCATTCCGGTCGCCTGCATGAAGGCATAGACGATCACCGGGCCGCAGAAGTTGAAGCCCCGCTTCTTCAGCGCTTTGGCCATGGCGACGGAGGCCTCGGTCTGGGTCGGAATGTCGCCGCCGACCCGCTCGCCCTGCACCGGCTTTCCGTCCACGAACGACCACAGCCAGGCGGAGAAATCCTCGCCGTTGTCGCGCATCTCGACGAAGATCTGCGCGCCCCGGATCGCCGCCTCGATCTTGGCCCGCGAGCGGATGATGCCGGGATCGGCCATCAGCCTCGCCCGGTCCGCGTCGTCGAACTTCGCCACCATATCGGGATCGAACCCGGCGAAGGCGGCCCTCAGGCTGTCGCGCTTTCTCAGGATGGTGATCCACGCCAGCCCGGCCTGGAACCCGTCCAGCACCAGCTTCTCCCACAGGGCGCGGGCGTCATACTCAGGCACGCCCCATTCGGTGTCGTGATACTCGACATAGAGCGGGTCGGTCCCGCACCAGGCGCAACGTCCGACCGGGTCGTTCATTGATGCTCGGCCGCGACGGCCTCGACCACCGCGATCGCTCCGTCCGCCTGATCCGCCTCCGTCTTCGCCGTCTCGAAGTCACGGCGGGTTCCGGTGCGCTCGGCGGTCGCAAATGCCGCCTGCGCCTCGGCCGCCTCCATGCGCGCCTTATCGACCGCCGCCCTGTGCATGTCGGAAGCGGAGGTGTCGGTCTGATCTCGCCCGCATGCCGTGACCAAGACGCACGCCAGAAACAGCAGCATCAATCGTGTCATTTCCGCTCCGTCCGCGATTCGCTTCAGCCTAACTCTGCGCCCCGGACAAGCGAAACCCCGCCTGCGTTTCCGCAGGCGGGGCTCCCTTGATCGTGCCAGTAATCAGGTGGTGCGGAAACCGGCCGGACCGTTCAGGCCGGCGGGGAAGAAGCCGCCGCTGGTCTGGCCTGAGCCCGGCTTGAGATAAACGATGTTCAGGCCCTGTTGCACGGTGCGGCTGAAGGCCAGGGCGTTGGCATCGCCCGGGAAGATGTTCGACGCCTGCGCATTGCCTGCTCCTGTCGCGGTGATGCCCTGATCCAGGTCGGTCGCGCCGTCGAGGCTGTCGCGAGCGTTGGAGATCGCCAGAACCGGCGTCTCAAGCCCCTTGGCGGTCAGCACCGTGCGAACCAGCCCGGCATGGTAGGCCTCGGCGGCCAGCAGGCCGGCTGCGGCCTCCAGGAACACCTTCGAGGTGACCAGCGGCGAAGCGCCCTTGTACAGGGTCACGCCGACGTCCTCGAAAATGAAGGCGCCAAGCAGGAAGTTGTTGTCGTTCAGGTACGGGTCGAAGGCCTGACCCGGCCCGACCAGGCCTGCGGCGCGCGCGGCGCTGGAGAAGGCGCCGTTGGGATCGGTTCCGCCGACGTCGATTGCTGGCTGGGCCACGGCCGCATTGCCGAGCGCGGTGCGCAGGAAGTTAACGTGCGCCACTTCATCGGCCGCGATCTCGTTGGCGTAACGGCGAACGAGGGGGTCGGAGAAGGCGACCTGACGTCCGCCGATGACCGCGCCTTGCGTCCCCGTGCCGCTCAGAGAGCTCTGCGGCAGGCCGGTCCCGAAGGCGGCGAAGGAGTAGAATTGGGCCTCAAGATACTCGAGCTGGAGCGCGAAATTCAGGATCTCGACATCCAGATTGGGCGCGCCGGCGGGCGGGTTCTGAGCCACAGCAGTGTCGCTGGAGCTGGAGCAGGCGCCCAGGACCGCGCCGCCCACGGCGCCGACAGCGAAGCCGCCGCCCCATTTGAAGAAGTTGCGCCGCTCGTTGCGCCGCTCCACCCGCTGGTCGAGGGCGTCGATAATGAGGTCTGTTTTTGACATCCGAAAATCCTGCGTCGATGAGCCCGTTCCGCAGGGAGATACTCCCGAACCACCTGCACGGTTGCGCGAGACGCCGGACTTTTGCCCAGAATTTTCCGCTATTTAGCGCCTGCTAACTGTTTCAGCCGAGGCTGAATACGAACGTCACGCTGGACAGTAAGCTGGACGGTTGATCGTGGCCGGCCGGCCGTCGACCGTCAGATTTCCGTCCAGCCGATCCAGCCGCACCAAGGCCATCGCCGCGCCGTCGCGACCGGTCAGGATCTCTCCCGCACGCAATTCGCCGTTCAGCACCTCCGTCCCGACCGTCGGCGCCGGACCGTCGAAGGTCAGCGGCAGCATCCGCTTCTTGATCTCGCCCCGCCGCTTCATGCGCGATGTCGTCTCCTGACCAACAAAACAGCCCTTGGCGAAGTCGATGCCGTTGAGCAGGTCGAAGTTGGCCTCGATCGGATAGGTGCCGTCATCGACATCTCGCGTCGGATCGGGAACTCCGACCGCCAGTCGGTGCGCGTTCCAGTCGTCCTCTGTCGCGGTCGCTTTCTGCTCGCCGATCGACCTTCCGCCGAGCTCTTCCGTGCGCGGGTCGGCGATGAAGCCCTCGGCGACGCCGGGCCAGCTGACGGATACAGGCCGGTCGTCCGCAGCGACTTCGACCCTGGCCCGGAGTTTGTACATCGACAGCCGCTGGATCAGGCCGTCGCGCTTCTCCGCCGCGACGTCCAGCACCACGCCGTCTTCCTCGCCCCACAGGAACAGGTCGAACAACAACCGCCCCGGCGGCGACAGCAGGGCGCCGAACCGCAGCGCGCCCGACGCCAGCGTCTCCACGTCCTGGGTCAGCAGGTTGTGCAGGAACGGTTTCGCGTCCGGTCCGCTCACCTTCACCAAGGAGCGACTGTCGAGGCGGGTGGTGCGTTCGGTCATACGCATCAGATAGGGCGCGAAGGCCAGAAAGGGGAGGGGAACGCCTCACACCCGCCACGAGAGAATCCGTATACGGTGCGCCAATGACTGCCCGCTTTCCCATTCTCTACATCGCCGAGGCTGACGCCGAAGCCGCAGTTCTGTCCTCCGGCGCGCTCGCGCACCTCGTCGAGGCCGTGCCTCACGCCGACTTCACCATCGTCGGCTCCGCCGCCTCCGCCCCCCTGTTCGCCGACACCCCGCGTCTGCGTCGCCTGATCGTTCTGGACAAGACCGGCCGCTGGGACTGGATCGCCCTGTGGAACCAGGTGCGCGAGACCAAATGGGGTCTTGTCGTTGATATGCGCGGCACAAAATTCTCCGAGCGTCTGCGTCGCCAGAGGCGGGCCGTGCGCGGTACGGACCTGCCCGGCCTGCATGCCGTCGAACAGGCGGCACGCATCCTGCAACTCGACGTCGTCCCTGCGCCCCGCCTGTTCTTCAGCGAGGAGACACTGGCCGCCGCCGACGCCCTGATTGGCGCGGACACAGGCCCGCTGCTGGCGGTCGGTCCCGGCGCCGACTGGATCGGCAAGCGCTGGCCCGCCGAACGGTTCGCCAAGGTAGCGGGCCCGCTTCTGGCCGAAGGCGGTCCGCTTGCGGGCGGCCGACTGATGATCCTCGGCGAGGACGCCGACCGCGACGCCGCCCACACCATCCGCCTTGCCGTGCCGCGCAACCGCGTCATTGAACTCCAGGGCAAGCTGACCCGGATCCAGACCGCCGCCGCGATTTCGCGCGCCTCTCTGTATGTCGGCAACGACTCGCTCTGGACCCAACTGGCGGTGGCGGCAGGTGTCCCGACAGTCGGCGTCTTCGGCCCTTCAGATGACAGTCTGGTCGGCCCCTGGCAGGGAGTCTCCATCCGCGGCGAGCGCTCGCTGGAGGAGTTCAAGGCTGTCGATCCGCGTCTGAACCAGGCCATCCACCACATGCTCGGCCTGCCCGCCGACCGGGTCCTGCGCGCCGCACGCGGCCTGCTGGCGAAAAAAGTGACGCCTGCGAATGAGGCGCCCCAAATTCCTGACCTATAATAGAGAACGCGTTCGCTCCGGACCGGACTCTGTGGACTATCTGGACTCCGTTTTTCCGGGGTCCGGAAAGGCGGGTGAACGGGACTCAGTGGACTATCCAGACTCCAATTTCGGACGGCCTCGATGACCCAGACCTTTGACCTGATCGTCCGTGGCGGCGAGGTCGCGAACCACTCCGGCCGCGGCATGGCCGATGTCGGCGTCCGTGACGGCAGGATCGCCTTCATCGGCGACCTGGGTCAGGCCTCGGCCGGCGAAGTGGTGGATGCCTCCGGCCTGACGGTCATTCCCGGCATCATCGACACACAGGTCCACTTCCGCGAGCCGGGCCTGGAGTGGAAGGAAGATCTGGAAACCGGCTCCCGCGCCGCAGCCCTTGGCGGCGTCGTCGCCGTGTTCGAGATGCCGAACACCAATCCGAACACCACCGACCCGGCGACGCTGGAGGACAAGCTCAACCGCGCCCGCGACCGGATGTGGACCGATCACGCCTTCTACATCGGCGGCACCCACGGCAATGCGGCCCACCTCGGCGAGCTGGAGCGCCTGCCCGGCTGCTGCGGGGTCAAGGTCTTCATGGGCGCCTCGACCGGCGACCTGCTGATCGCCGATGACGACGGGGTGCGCGAGGTCCTTTCCAACGTCTCCCGCCGCGCCACCTTCCACTCCGAGGACGAGTACCGTCTGGCCGAGCGTCGCGAACTGGCCCGCACCGGCGACTGGACCAGCCACACCGACGTCCGCGACGCCGAGAGCGCCATCATGTCCACCCGCCGGCTGGTCCGGCTGGCGCGCGAGGTCGGCAAGCGGATCCACGTCCTGCACGTCTCAACGGCCGAGGAGATCGAATTCCTCGCCGACCACCGCGACATCGCCTCGGTCGAGACCACGCCCCAGCACCTGACCCTGGACGGCGACGAGGCCTATGCGCGGCTCAAGGGCTACGCCCAGATGAACCCGCCGATCCGCAACCGTCCCCACATCGAGGGCCTGTGGCGCGGCATCCAGCAGGGGGTCGTCGATGTCCTCGGCTCAGACCACGCACCCCATACGAAGGAGGAGAAGGCCAAACCCTATCCGGCCTCGCCCTCGGGCATGCCGGGCGTCCAGACCCTGGCGGCCGTCATGCTGACCCATGTCGCCGAGGGCCGCCTTTCGCTGGAGCGGTTCATCGACCTGACCTCGGCCGGCGCCCAGCGTATCTTCAATATCGCGAACAAGGGCCGGATGGCCGAAGGCTGGGACGCCGACCTGACCCTGATCGACCTGAAGGCGACGCGAACCATCCGTCACGAGGATCAGGCCAGCCGCTGCGGCTGGACCCCTTTCGACGGGTTCGAGGCAAGGGGCTGGCCCATGGCGACCATCGTCCGCGGCCGGGTCGTCATGTCCGACGGCGAACTGATCGGCGCGGCCCACGGCCGCCCGGTCCGCTTCCAGGAGACGCTGCAGATCTAGAGGATCGAGAAGCTGACGCCGCAGCCGCAGCTGGTCGCCGCGTTCGGGTTGCGAATCACGAACTGGGCGCCCGCCAGTTCATCGATCCAGACGATCTCCGAGCCCTTCAGGAACGGCACGGAAATGGGGTCCACCAGCGCCGCCTGGCCGTCGGTCTCGATGCGCAGGTCGTCTGCCTCGCCCGTCTCGACCAGATCCATCCGGTACTGGAAGCCGGAACAGCCGCCGCCGTCGACCGCTACCCGCAACAGGACGGGGTGGCCCTCGGCCTCCGCCAGCCGGGCCAGTCGCCGGGCCGCGCTCTCGGCCAGCACGATGCCCTCGGGCGAGCGCCGGGCGATCTTCAGTTCAAGCGGGGCCGGTTGGACGGTGGTCATGCCTGTCTATATGAGGCTGCAAGGGCCCGTTCGCAAAGGCCGCCCATGAGAAGTCCTCGCGTTTGAGCCAGACCGACGCCCGCGCCCCCTATGCCGAACTGGCCGCCAACTCGCGTGGACGCCTGGTTCCCGAGGCGCCGAGCCGTACCCGCAACGCCTTCGCCCGCGACCGCGACCGGATCATCCACACCACCGCCTTCCGCCGCCTGAAGGGCAAGACCCAGGTCTTCGTGGCCCATGAGGGCGACCACTATCGCACCCGCCTGACCCATTCGCTGGAGGTCAGCCAGATCGCCCGATCCCTGGCCCACGCCCTGCGGCTGGACGGCGAACTGGCCGAGACGGTCGCCCTGGCCCACGACCTGGGCCACCCGCCCTTCGGCCATGCCGGCGAGGACGAACTGCAGAGCCGGATGGAGCCTTGGGGCGGCTTCGACCACAACGTTCAGACCTTCCGTGTCGTGACCCGGCTTGAGACTCGCTATCCGGCCTTCGACGGCCTGAACCTGACCTGGGAAACCATTGAGGGGGTGGTCAAGCACAACGGCCCGGTCGCGCACATGCTGGATCAGCCCGCATGGCGCGCCATCGCCGACTTCGCGCCGGGCTGGGATCTGCGGCTCGACAGCTTCGCCTCGCTGGAGGCCCAGTCCGCCGCCATCGCCGACGACATCGCCTACAACAACCACGACGTCGATGACGGGGTGCAGGCTGGCCTCTTCACCCTCGCCGACCTCGCCGACGTGCCCCTGATCGGCCCGGTCCTGCATCAGACGCGTCGCGACTGGCCCGACCTGAACGAGCGGATGACCCGGCTGGAAGCCGTGCGGCGCATGATCGGCGTCATGGTCGAAGACGTGCTGGCCGAGACCGGGCGCCGGCTGGCCGACGACGGCATCGGCTCGGTCGAAGACGTCCGCACCGCTCGCCGGACCCTGATCCAGTTCTCCGACGCTATGCAGGCCGACCTGGGGCTCCTGCGCAAGTTCCTGTTCGAGCGGATGTACCGCCACTACCGGGTCAACCGCACCCGCAGCCAGGCGCGGCGTATCCTGGCCGACATGTTCCAGCTGTTCATGGCCGAGCCGGAGGTCATGCCGACCGAATGGGGCGTGCTCGCCGCGACTTCGGATCAACACAAGCGAGCCCGTGCCGTGTGCGACTATATCGCCGGCATGACCGACCGCTATGCGATCGAGGAACACAGGAAGCTGTTCAACCTCGACCTCGCTCTCGATCTGTGATTCGAAAGAGGCGCTGCGGGGGTTAGACTGTCAGCCCGGGGCGTCGATTCGCGCACCGGTCCCCGAGAAGGCGACGACCATGTCCTATGACGACGACAACCGCCCCCGCGACCGCGGCGCCTATACGCCGCCGACGGACGACGACCTGCCGTTCAACCGCGGCGGCTTCGATGCGCGACGTGGCCCGCCGGCCAAGGCACCGCCCGTCACCCTGATCGTGAGCGCCGGCGTGCTGCTGGTCCTGATCATCGCCGTCGTCCTGTTCTACCGCTCAGGTTTGCGCTCCTCGACCGACGCGCCGCCCGCCGTTGGCACGCCCATCGCCCAAATGAAGGTCGAGGCCCCGGTCGAGGCTCAGCCCGTCGATCCGGAAGCCGGGGTCGGTCTCTACGACCAGGCGGAGGACACGGCGGCCGCGCCCGAGTTCACTGCGCCACCGGAGACCCCGCTGCCCCGGCCCGCGCCGCGTCCGATCGAGACCGCCGAGGCCACGCCTTCGGTGCGTCCCGCGACGCCCGCGCCCGCTCGTCCGACAACCCCCGCCGCCACGACTCCCGCGCCTGTCGCCAACGGCGCCGGCGGAGCCGCTGCGGTCCAGATCGGCGCCTTCTCGTCCACGGCCATCGCCGACCGGGAATACGCCGCCGTGGCCGCCCGCTTCCCCCAGTTCGCCCGGAACGCCACCAAGCGGGTGCAGGAAGTCACCGCGTCGAACGGCTCTACCGTCTATCGCACCACCTTCACGGGCCTCAGCCGCGAAGACGCCCGCGCTTTCTGCTCCGCCATCGAATCGGGCGGCGGCGACTGCCTGGTGCGATAGGGGGTTGAACAGCGCCGCCATCTACGGCTGCTCGGGGCCCGTCCTGACCGCGGAGGAGCGCGCCTTCTTCGCCGAAGTCCGGCCGTGGGGTTTCATCCTGTTCCGCCGGAACGTGGAGAGTCCGGAGCAGGTCCTGCGTCTGACCTCCGACCTGCGCGACAGCGTCGGTTGGGACGCGCCGGTGCTGGTCGATCAGGAGGGCGGCCGGGTCCAGCGCCTTGGCCCGCCGCACTGGTGCAAATATCCGCCGGGCGACGCCTATCTGAAAGCGACGAACGATCCGCTCGCGGCGCGCGAACTGGCCCGACTGGCCGGGCGGCTGATGGCGCATGACCTGAAGGCCGTCGGCATCAACATCGACTGCGCACCGGTGCTGGATGTCCCGACGCCGGGCGCCCACGACATCATCGGCGACCGGGCCTATGCCAAGGATCCAGCGACCGTCGCCCAACTGGGCAGGGCGGTTGCGGAGGGCCTGCTGGCCGGAGGGGTCCTTCCCGTGATCAAGCATATGCCCGGCCACGGCCGCGCCTTCGCCGACAGCCACAAGGAGCTTCCGACCGTTCATGCCGACATCGACGCCCTGGACGCCTGGGATTTCGCCCCGTTCAAAGCTCTGTCCGACATGCCCATCGGGATGACGGCCCACATTGTCTTCACGGCCATCGACCGGAAGCGGCCGGCGACCCAGTCGAAGAAGGCGATCAAGCTGATCCGCGAGCATCTGGGCTTCGGTGGTCTGCTGCTGTCCGACGACCTCTGCATGAACGCCTTGTCGGGGAGCCTGACCGAGCGGGCTGAGAGATCCCTCAGGGCCGGCTGCGACCTTGTCATCCACTGGACCGGCGACATGGCCGAGATGCGTCAGGTGGCCGAGGGCGTGCACCGGCTCAAGGGCGGGGCGGCAAGGCGGGCGCAGGCGGCGCTCGACCGGATCGTCCATACGCCCGAACCGCTGGACGTCCGGGAGGCGCGCGACCGGTTCGACGCCCTGCTGGCGGGAAGGCTCGACGCGTCGAAGGGGCCGGACGTGGGCGAGGCGCAGGCCTAGATCATGTCGGACGCCTTCCAGCCAAACCTGGATTTCACGGCGGCGCAGGAGGTCGATGCTCGCGACGTGCTCGTGGTCGATCTGGACGGTTATGAGGGGCCGCTGCATGTTCTGCTGGCCTTGGCGCGGACGCAGAAGGTCGATCTGCTGAAGCTGTCGATCACGAAGCTGGCGGAACAGTATCTGGCCTTCGTCCATGAGGCCCGGCGGCGGAACTTCTCGCTGGCGGCCGACTACCTCGTGATGGCGTCGTGGCTGGCCTATCTGAAGTCGCGGCTGCTGCTGCCGCGGACCGAGAAGGGCAAGGGCGACGAACCGCCGGCGGAGGAGATGGCCGCGGCCCTGGCCTTCCGCCTGCAGAAGCTGGAAGCGATGCGGAAGGCCTCGGACGCCCTGCTGGCCCGGCCGCAACTGAAGCGGGACGTGTTCACCCGGGGCGATCCGCAGGCGACCGTGATCGTGCCCTCCGACCGGATCGACGCCAGCCTGTACGAACTGATGGCGGCCTATGTCGGGCAGCGTCGGCGGGAGCAGGCGCGGCACTATAATCCGGGCCAGCGGGTCGAGGCCTATGCGCTGGAGGCGGCGCGGGACTGGCTGAGGGAAATCCTGCCGCGCATGTCCGACTGGACGCCGCTGGAGCGGGTCGCGCCTCAGCGGGACGGGGAGGGCCCGAGCCAGGCCAGCCTGACCGCCTCGACCCTTTCGGCCAGCCTGGAGCTGGTCAAGGAAGGGGCGATGGACGTGCGTCAGGAGAAGGCCTTTGACGAGGTCTGGCTGAAGCGGCGCGGGCAGGGTCAGGCTCTGGAGCTGACGCCATGAGCGGGATCCAGTTCGCACCCGACGAGGGCGAGATCGAGCGGCGGGTCGAGGCCCTGTTGTTCGCGGCGGCGGGGCCGCTGTCGGCCTCCGACATCGCCCGCAGGCTGCCCGAAGGCGCCGAGGTGGGGCGGGCTATTGCGGGGCTGCGGGCGCGTTATGAGGGGCGGGGGGTGGAACTGGTCTGCGTCGCCGACCGCTGGAGCTTCCGCACGGCGGGCGACCTCGGCTTCCTGATGACCGAGGAGCGGGAGGAGCCCCGCCGGCTGTCCAAGGCGGCGCTGGAGACCCTGGCCATCATCGCCTACCACCAGCCCGTGACCCGGGCCGAGATCGAGAGCGTGCGGGGGGTTTCGATCTCCCGGGGCACCCTGGACCTGTTGCTGGAGATGGGGTTCGTGCGGCTGAGGGGTCGTCGACGGACGCCCGGACGGCCGGTGACCTATGCGACGGCGGACCGGTTCCTCGAGCATTTCGGACTGGCCAGCCTTTATGATCTGCCGGGCGCGGCGGAGATGAAGGCCGCCGGCCTGCTGGACCTGTCGCTGCCGGTCGGCTTCGAGGTTCCGGACCCGTCGCGGTCGGGACCCGAGGAGGAAGACCCGATCGATGAGGGCGATCAGCCCGAGTTCGCCCAGGACTTCATCGGGGACTGACCCGGAGTGCCGACTCGGGTTGACGTCCGGGGGGTGTCTGGCTATACGCACGCCTCCGCCGCCGGGCTTCCGCGCGGCTTTTCTATTTCTATTTGCCCCTAGCCTGCGCTGAGCAGCGAGCCGCCGAGCGGCAAGCGTCAGCGCCACCAAGGATTTCAGACCATGAAGGTCCGCAGCTCGCTCAAGTCGCTCAAGACCCGCCACCGCGACTGCAAGGTCGTGCGCCGCAAGGGCGTCGTCTTCGTGATCAACAAGACGGACCCGCGCTTCAAGGCGAAGCAGGGCTAAAGGATTTCTGACGCTCGCTCGCGACGCCGTCGCGAACTGCCTGAGCCCAGAACTACCCACAGGTCGCGGACTTTGTCCGCGACCTTTTTCGTGCGTGCGGTTGAGCGTTTCGCCCCCGCATGGTTAGCGTCCCGCTCTTCTTTGTCGCCCTGCCGCCCCTTGGGCTCGTTGAGGGCGGCCAGTCTGATTCACGGAGACTTCCCATGGCCGACGACGCCACTTTCGACGCCTCGCCGGACGTCCTGAACGCCACGGCCCAGGGCCGTCTGCGGACCATCATCGAGCGGATCGAGCGCCTCGAAGAGGACAAGGCCGCGATCATGGCCGACCAGAAGGAGGTCTTCCTCGAAGCCAAGGGCGAGGGCTACGACGTCAAGATCCTCCGCAAGGTCATCCGCATCAGGAAGCAGGACAAGGCCAAGCGCCAGGAAGAGGACGCGATCCTGGACCTGTATCTGTCGGCGCTCGGCGAGATCTGATCCTGAAGCGGACGCCCCTTTCGGGCGGTCCGAAAGGCCCCTCTCAAGACCGTTCCGGGGGGTCGCTCAAGCGCTCGACCGGGTTCAAGCCCGGGTCAGGTTTCCAGGCCAGGGACAAGCCTCCGCCCAGCCCGTTCGAGGCCGAGCGCGAGGCCGCGCGTCGCAAGGCGCTGAACGCCCTCAAACGCGCCAAGCGCGCCGCCGACAAGGCGGGCATCGCCCTTTCCGAATGGGAGGGTGAGTTCATCGAGGGCGTCGCCGAGCGGATCAAGACCTATGGCCGCGCCTTCGGCGATCCGGAAAAGGGCGCGCCGGGCCAGGCCCTGTCGTCGATGCAGGGGCGCAAGCTCAAGGAGATCACGGCCAAGGCCAACGGCGAGGTGCCGAAGCGGCGCTGGGGACGCAAGATGCCGCCGGCCGATGGATCATGACCCGAACGTCCGGATCGTCCGGACGAAAACTGGCGGACGAAACGGACGAAACGGACGAAACGAAGAAAAAGTCGTTTCGATTTAATAAGCTGACGCTACGCCTGTTCGTCCGTTCGACAGGGAGCCGGGCGTTTCGCCCTCTCGCGGGGGTACTGATTGTCAAAGACCCGACGGACAGGTGGGGAAGCGATCAACCCGCCGCAAGGAGGAGATAAGAATAAATTCTCTTTCTGGATCCCGGCCCGCCGCTCGGTGATGACTGTTTGCGACTCGCCACGGACGCTCAGACGACCATGCGGTCGATCAGTGGGCGGGCTTTGAGGGCGGTGATCGCACGACTGATTCCGTCGAATACGGGACCGGCGTGCTCTTCCATTTCGGCGTAGGCGCGTTCGAATTCCCCATCCAGACTATCGAGCAACGCCAGTTGTTCGCGCCCCCTGTCCGTCAGCTCGATCAGGATGACGCGCTGGTCGTCGGGATCGGGCCGGCGGCTGACCAGCCCCAGCGTCACCAACTTCGGCATCTTCTGTTGAATGAGCTGGTGTGAACGGTCCAGCGCCCGCACGAGCCCGGCGACAGAGACAGGACCGAGCGTCGCGATGGCGCCCAGCAAGGACGAGGACTTGACCGGAATGACAATGCCGGCGCGCTGGAACACCTCGGCAGACTGTTGCTCGATCAGTTCGCTCAACTGCTCGCTGAGGCGCCCCAGAAAGGTGCGGTTCAACTCGATCATATGTCCAAGGGCCCCTCAATCCAGACGACGATAGGTGGCGGTCTCGCCAGACTTCCACACGCGCTCCAGGCCGGTCACGCGACCATCTTCCCGAACCAGACGGAACCGGTAGTCATCCGTTCCCTGGACCGCAAACAGATCCTTGCCGATCGGCTCAAGCGCCAGAACGAACCGATCGCGCCAATGGTAGGCCAGACCGGCCGGCGTCCGAACAAGGCTTCGCCCTTCGTAAACCCCAGCCGCGTCATCCAGATCCGTCCCTGTCGCGGTCTGACCCGAGACGGCGAAATCGACAGGAACCAAGGCCCACTTCGCATCCGGGTCGCCCGCGTCCGCCCGGCTCTGCAGCAGGAATTTCTGCGCCGCAAACAGGGCGTCCGAGGCCGGGACGACGAGATCGGGGGTCACGCCGACGCCCTCGAAATCCTGGCCGTCGACCGGATCCCGGATCTGACCGAACGGCACCTGCAGCATGAACCGGTCGTCGATCGGGACGCGGGTCACCGGATGCGCGCCCCCGGAGGTCTGCTCCCCGATCACGGTCGCACGGCCGAGCTTCTGCAGGGAAAACGCCATCCATTCGGCGGCGGAGAAGGAGGTCGATCCAGTCAGCACCACCACCGGGATATCCGCCGACCTTTGCCCGGGCACGGCGGGCAGACTCCACTGGCTCCGCTCCACGCGGACCCCATTCTCGCCGTAGAAATAATCGAAGAATTTCTGATCTTTGCCAGCGGGGTAGAGGTAGCTCATCAGGAACTGCGCCATCTCCAGGACGCCGCCGTTGTTGTAGCGGAGGTCGAAAATGAGCCCCTTGGCGCCTTCCGCGAACCGCATGGCTCCAGCCGCCGTTTCCTGGGCGTCCTGCGGGTCGGCGAAGAAGTCGAACCGGATGTAGGCAAGGCCTCCGTCGAGCCGTCGAGCGTCGCGAAAGCCGAAATTGGCGGCCCGCTCGCTGTCGCGCTGGGCCTGGGTGGTTGCCTCGCCGTCGGCTTTCGCCTGGCGATCGGCGACCACCTCGGCCGGATCGAACGCCACCGAGAAATGCAGATCGTCGCTCGCCCTGACCAGGCCCTGGGCGAGACTGGCCGCGAATTGTTCGCCGCCGATCGGCTCGGCCTGAACCCGCCGGTCCAGCTCGGCGGCTATCGTCGGGATGCGGTCGGGGAAGACATAGTTCTCCCGCAGCGCCGTCGTGAGGTGGGTGACGACTTCCCGCTGCGCCTCCCGATCAAGGGTCTGCGCGGCGACCGTTCCGGGGGCCAGGAGAGCGACCGCAATCAGCGAGAGAAAAACGCGCAACGTCATTTTCGATCCTCATTACTACAATATATTGCGCAATAGATTGTAGTAATGCCCCGCGTCAATCTCCCGGCTCGGCGTCGCGCGTGGTTCTTGCTGAACTGATGAGCGTCGTTGGCCGGCCGGAGTCGCCACATGCGACCGGACCGGTCTAAACCGCGCACTCCGGCCTTCGCCGGGGTGCGCGGTGATCGTCCTAGAACAGGATCTTGCGAAGGCTGATCGAGAAGACGCGGCCCTGGGGGTCGAGGAAGTCGGGCTGGTAGTTCAGCGGGACCGTGCCGGTCGAGGATGTCACCTCGGTGCGGGTGTCGAACAGGTTCTGGATGCCGAAGTTGAGGCGCGTGCCCTTCAGGATCGGGAACTTCTCGACCCAGGCGGTGCGCTGGGACAGGTCGGCGAAGACGTTCAGGTTGACGGTGGTCTGGTCGCTGAAGGCCAGGTCCGAGCCGCCCGCGCCGCCGTCGACGCGGGTCGATTGACGCCAGTTGGCGTTCAGGAACGAGCCGAAGCCGTTGCGGAAGACCCCGGCCTGGACCTGGATCTCGTTGCGGGACGTGCCGCCACGCGCGCCGGTGGCGTCGCCATCCAGCAGGTCCAGCTCCGGCAGGCTGTCGCGGATGCTGACCGTGTCGGTGAACCGGACCGTATGATAGATCGAGAGGTTGAAACGGCCCTGGCCCGGCTGCATGCCGCCGCCCCGTCCGCCGCCGCCGGGGCCGCCGCCCATGCGGAACTGCTGGCCGCCGCCCGGGGGCGGACCCCCGGCGCCGCCACCGGGACGGCCGCCGCCCATCATCATCATGCCGCCGCCCGGCATGCCGCCGCGACCGCCGGCGCCCATCGCCGCGGCCGGGGTGGGCGTGCCAAAGGCGCGCGAGAAGTTGAAGCCGGTGCGCAGCTCCGCCCGCTCGGTGCGGGCGAAGTTCAGCGGCCGGGCGTCGAGGCCCAGCAGGTTGCCGGCCGCGTCGCGCGTGAACCGTTCAGGCAGGGCGGCCTCGAGGTCGGCGGTGATCGTCGGGAAGGCGATGATCGCGTCGTTGACGATGGTGCGGGTGTAGTTGGAGCTGACGGAGAAATCGCGTTCCGACCACGGGCGGAGGTTGAAGCCGAGAGCCAGGACCTGACGGTCCTCGGGGTTCAGGTTCGGATTGCCGCCGCTGACGCGGGTGATCTGGACCGTCCGGCCGGTGCGGAAGTCGAATACGGAACTGTTGGGCGTCGAGATCGTCGGGTCGTTCAGCTGCTGGATCGTCGGGGCGCCCTCTTCGTCCTTGTAGCTGACACTGAAGGACAGGGGCTCGATCGGCGACCAGTTGGCCGCGGCGCCGAGGGTGACCAGACCGCCGATATCGGAGGCTTCGTCATAACCGGCGTTGGCGGTGACCGAGAGATCGCCGAAACGGCTCAGTACGTCCTGGCGGCGGCTGGCGATCGGCAGGGAGAAGTTGACCGTGCCATAGGCGCGGTCACGACCGATGGCGCGCTCCGAGAAGATGCCCGAGAGGGTGCTCTGAGAAGTCAGGTCGCGGGTGTCGAAGCCGACCTTGAAGGTCGAGTTCAGACCGCCGGCAGGCGCATCGAACAGGTCGCCCATGAAGACCGCTTCGACATTGCCGCCGCTGGCGACCGAGTTGGCCGTGTCGGCCAGGCGAGTAAAGCTGGAGGGCGACAGGGCGCCGAAAGGGTTCAGGGTCCCGGCGGTGACGGCCGCCTGGGCCGCCGTCGCGCTGAGGCCGCGGCCGGTCGTGGTGTCGGTCTCGACCCGGTCGTAGGCTCCCGACAGGGTCCAGCGCCAGTTGTCGCCGATGAAGCCGTCCAGAAGCACGCCTAGATTGGCGGTCGAGGTGTCGGTATCGCGGGTCAGGGCGCCGGCGTCGTCGAGATAGCGGTAGACGGCGACGTCGCGGCTGAAGGGCGAACCATTGCGGCCGGCCGGTGCGATCAGGGTCACGCCGGGCAGGCCGCCCATCGAGAAGCTGGAGGCGTCGACGAGGTTCAGGCTGACCGTGCCCTTGGTCGTCGAGTTCAGGTCGCGCGCGATAGAGGCGTTCAGCGTCGTCGTGTCGCCGCGCGGCAGAAGGGTGCGGTAGTCGCTGAGGTTTCCGGTGCGCGGGGCGTTGGCTCCGGCGGCGAACTGGGCGAGCGTCGGATTGGCGACGCCGGGGTTGGCCGCGACCACGGCCGCCAGGGCCGGATCGATCTGTGTCCCGTAGGGAATGCCGGCGACATTGCCGATCAGGTCGAACGGCTGGGAGCCCGGATCGCGGGTGATGTCGCGCTCTGACTCGAACAGGGCGGTGTCGTGCAGGTGTTCCAGGCTGACGTTGACGCGGGTGCCGTCGACGATGCTGAAATAGCCGGTCTCGACCTCGGTGGAGTTGCGGCCGCCCTGGGTGGGGGCGCGGTTGGAGACCTCGGCCGTCGCCTGGCGGAACTGGGCCTTCAGGACGATGTTCACGACCCGCTGATCGGCGGTGTAGCCATAGGTCAGGGCGACCTGTTCGGGCAGGATGTCGGTGCGTTCGATGGCCTCGAACGGGATGTTGCGGATCTCCTGGAAGCCCGAGGTCCGCCGGCCGTTCAGCAGGACGACAGGACCCGAGGAGCTGCGCGAGCTGCGGGTCAGGGGCTCCAGTGCGGTCAGCAATTCCGCGATGTTGGAGGCGCCGTAGGCGCGCAGCTGGTCGGCGTCCAGGCTCAGGTCGGGCGGAATGTCGCCCTCGACAGCGCCGCGCAGGCGGGTTCCATCGACCACGACATCCTCGACGATGTCCTCGTCACCGGAGGGAGCGCCGGTCGGGAGGTCCTGATCGTCGTCCTGAGTCGGCTGGGAAGTGTTGGGGAGCGTCGCTTGCGCGGCCGGTTGCCCTCCCGTCTGGACCACCGGCGCAGTCTGGATGGCGCCCGAGGCGAGGGCGTAGAGCAGGGCGGCGGCGATGGTCATGCAACAATCCGAACGAGGCGTGGGGAGAGACGCCCGCCGGTACTCAAACGCGCAATGACGCGAACGATCCGACGGCCTTCTTATACGGCGAAGTCATCACGATCCGTCGCGGCGCCATTGTGGCGCTTTGTTGCAACCTTACGTCGAGATGGAAAGGTGTGGCCGTAAGGTCACCCTGCCTCTTTGAGAATGCCTTCCAGACCCTGTTCGCGGACCTTGCGGTACAGGGTCGAGCGGCCGATGCCGAGGCGGCGTGCGATCTCGGACATATGGCCGGCGTAGACCTCGATCGCGTGCTGGATCAGGTCGCGCTCGATGTCCTCGAGCGTGCGCAGATGGCCGCGCTCGTCGAGGATCCTGATCGGCTGATCGGGCAGGGGCGGCAGGTCGGCGTAGTTCATCACAGCCGCCGAGGGCTGCGAAGGCTCGGCCTCCAGCGGCATGGCGACGCCCGAGATGGCCGGGAAGTCGTGCGGCTGAAGGAAGGGCGCGTCGGCCAGGACGATGGCGCGATAGATGGTGTTCTCCAGCTGGCGTACATTGCCGGGCCAGTCGAAGGCGGTGAGCAGGGCCAGGGTCTCGGGCGAGGCGCCGGCGATCCGCTTGCCCTCCTCGACGTTGAAGCGGCCGATGAAGTGGTCGATCAGGGCCGGGACGTCCTCGCGGCGTTCGCGCAGGGCCGGGGCCTCGATCGGGAAGACGTTCAGGCGATAGAACAGGTCCTCGCGGAACCGGCCTTCGGCGACGGCGCTCGACAGGTCGCGGTTGGTGGCCGAGACGATGCGGACGTCGACCTTGACGGCGCGCTTCGAGCCCACCGGGTCGATCTCGCCCTCCTGCAGGGCGCGCAGCAGCTTGACCTGCATGTCCAGCGGCAGTTCGCCGATCTCGTCCAGGAACAGGGTGCCGCCGTTGGCCTCCATGAACTTGCCGAGATGCTTGTCCGAAGCGCCGGTGAAGCTGCCCTTCTCATGGCCGAACAGGATCGACTCGACCAGGTTGGCGGGCAGGGCGCCGCAGTTGACGGCCACGAACGGCTTGCCGGCGCGGTCGCTGGCGCCGTGCAGGGCGCGGGCGATGACTTCTTTACCCACCCCGCTCTCGCCGGTGATCAGGACCGGGATGGAGGATTTGGCGGCGCGGGCGCCGAGCTGTTTGACCATCTGCATCGGGCGGCTGTCGCCGACCAGATCGGCGAAGGTGACTCGACCGGCGACGTGCTTCTTCAGCCGGCCGACCTCGGCGGTCAGCTGGGTCAGCTGGAGCGCATTGCGGATGCCGACCAGGATACGCTCCGGGCTGGCGGGCTTGATGAAGAAGTCCTGGGCCCCGGCCTGCATGGCCTTGACCACGGTCTCGATGCCGCCGTTGGCGGTCAGCACGATGACGGGGGTGGTGACGCCGGCGGTGCGGATCTCGGCCAGGGCCTCCATGCCGCTCATGCCCGGCATGACGAGGTCCAGCAGAACGACGTCGGCGCCGCCGCCCTTGGTCAGGCGGTCGATGGCCTCGCCGCCGCTCTCGGCGTGGGCGACGATATAGCCTTCGCGATCCAGAACCGCCTGGACGAGGCGGCGCTGGGTCGGATCGTCATCGACCACCAGAACGGTCTTGGCCATGGTTGCGGACACCCTTGTTCATCACCGATCGGCCGGTCCTCGTGACAGCGGGACTGGCTCGTTTCGGGACGGTTTTAGCCCCGATGCGGTGAAGATCGGGTGAGAGGGCGTGGTGTCCGCAGGGTTAACGGGCGGGCGGGCAGGCGAACGGCGCGGCAGGCGACAGGGGCGACTGACGTTGTCCGCCGGTGTCGAGGTCGGGCAGGTTGTCGTTGTAGCCGGCCTTGAGCTTGCCCTGACGCAGCAGGTCGCGAGCGTCCGTAGCCGCCGTCTCGTCTCCGCACCGGACCGGGACGTAGGTCCCGAGCGGGATGTAGGTCCCGAACTCGGCGTCCTCGCCATAGATGGTGACGCGGTAGGACTGGACCAGAAGGACGGTGTTCGGTTCGAAGCCGATCGCTTCGCCGACGGTGGCCAGGCAGTCGCCTTCCGCTCGGCATTCACGACGGGCGTCGTCGTCCGTAACAGGCTGGAAGAAGACCTCGGGCAGGGCGGGGGCGCCGGGGAGGGTGGCGATCGTCGGCTTGAATTCCTCGTCGGCCGGGGTGTCGGCGGTGAAGATGTTGGCCTGGGCCTCCTTTGCGCGGGCGGCGACGTCGGCGTCATCCGAGTCGGCGAGACGGTCGAGGGCGGCGCGTCCGGCCTTGCCGCTGCCGTTCTGGAGGAAGGCGTAGTCGAACTTGTCCGGCGCGACCTTGCCGCTGTTCAGGCGGGCGACCTGATCGCCGACAGACAGTCGGGCGGGGTCGGCCAGCGGGGTGAACAGGGCGAGGATGACGGCGACCTCGAGGACGGCGGTGACGATATTGGTCATCTCCAGCGCCTTCATCCAGGGCGAGCCCTTGCGGACGAAGGGGACCAGGGCGCCGAGGCCGTAGCCGATCGCATAGGCGGCGCCGATCAGGGCGCAGGCGACGGCGATGATCCGGTCGGGCGTCAGGCCGTGCTGGCCGATACGCAGCGACAGACCCCAGAAGGCGATCAGCACCAGCGGCGTCAGCAGAACCGAGGCGACGCGGACGGCAATGCGCAGAACGGCGGGCGGCAGGTTGTCGGCGCGGCCGTCCTGATACGCCGCGTTGATGAGGATGATAAGGCCGCCCGCCGCCGACAGGACCAGGGCGGTGGCGCTGCCGGTCTCCCACAGGCCGTCGAGGCCCGTGAAGGGCAGGGCGGCGAGGAAGCCTCCGACCAGGACCGTCAGGACCAGCAGCAGCCAGGACAGCAGCATCAGGGCGACGGTGCGCACGCCCCGGATCAGGCCGTCGCGAACGTCGGTCAGATGCACGGCGGTGGCGAAGGCGAGGCCGGTCAGGGGCAGGGAGAACCAGCCTTCCTCGATCAGGTCGCCGAGGAAGCTGAGGCCGATGATGTTGAACAGGGCGGCGCCGAGGAACAGCAGGAGCCAGAAGGCGCCCGCGAAGGCGATGGACAGCACCAGCTGCACTCCCGCCATCCAGGCGGCGTCGAAATAGGCGGGGAAGGTAGCGATCGGCTTCCGCTCGCGATCGGCCGGGACGATCAGATGGTGGGCGATGAACAGGGCCGCCGCCGAGAAGGCGAATAGGGGGAAGGTCATCTGGCGGCCGGCGTCGCCCGCCTGACGCGCAACATCATGCCAGGCGAGGAAGGCCAGGGCCGCCGCCGCGACGGCGCCCCAGATCGCCAGGGTCGGCCAGCGCAACCGCCCGACTCCGGCCAGAAGGGGCGGCGGCAGGAAGAGGGCGACCAGGACGAGCGGGCCGAAGGTCTCGGGGAAGCGCGAGGACCAGGTGGCGCCCTCGCCCTCGGAGGCGCGGACCAGCAGATAGAGGGCGATCCCCTGCGCCAGACCGATCACCAGCCTGACCAGACCGACCAGGCGGTCGTTCTGGCCCAGGTCGCTGCGGCCGGCGGAATCGGTGGTCGTGGTCATGGCGCGGTTCTCCCCCGGCGTGACCATGAACCGGGCCGCGGCTTCGGGGAAGTTATGTTTCCTGACGAACGGCGCGGGCCAGGTAGCAGCCGCGCGGCGCGAAATGGATGTGGCACTGTTCCACCGCCGGGTTCTCGAACCATTGGGCCAGACGCGCGTCGAGCTCGGCGCCGTCGATGACCTGTCCCTCGATCATCATGTTGCGGCGGTCGTAGATTCGCAGGGACAGGGGGCGTTTTCGCAGCATCTCGGGGGCCTCGGCGAGGGGGTCCGAGCGGACGGCGGCCTCGCGCACGAAGATCGGGCCGGCGGCGCGGTAGGGGGAGGTCTCGTCGGTCAGGTGGGCGTGGTTGACGAGGACCAGGGCCTCGCCCGCGTCGGCGTCCTGCAGGCTGACGCGGCAGGGCGCGCGGCCGGGCGCGTCGGCGACCCAGCGGCGGGCGCCGACCTCGACCAGTTCGGCGTCGGACATGGCGAAATAGGCGGTGAAGGGTTCGATCGGCAGGGCTTCGATGCGGTAGGTCATGGGTGTCTCTCCTTGTTCGCCAGGAGAGATGCGACGAACCGCGCGGCGCGTCTGGCGGGTTTCGGCCGTTGCGCCCCGGCCTCCGCGACCCCACAACGAAGGGCATGAACGCGCCCTTCAAGACCCCCGCCATCGAGCCCCCTCTTTGGGACCTGTCCGATCTCTATGCGTCGCGTGAAGACGCGCGGATCGCCGCCGATCTGGAGACGGCTCGGACGGCCGTCGCCGAACTGAACGGGCTGCAGGGCCGGTTCGTCGCCGAACGCGCCGACGCCAGGGTGCTGGGCGCAACGCTGGGTCGGGCCATCACGCTCTATGAACAGGCGTCGGAGAAGCTCGGCGCTCTGGGCGCCTACGCCTTCCTCGCGGCCTCGACCAACCGGGCCGATGCGGGGGCTCAGGGGTTCGAGGCCGATCTGCGCGAGAAGATTACGGCCATCGCCACCCCGACCGTCTGGCTGACGCTGGAGATCAACCAGTTGGAGGAGGCCGAGATCGAGGCGGCGCTGACCGCCGATGCGGGGGCGGCGGTCTGGAAGCCGTGGCTGCGGCGGGTGCGGGCGATGAAGCCGCACGAATTGTCGGGCGAGCTGGAGACCTTCATCGCCGAGCGGATGCCCATCGCGGCCCAGTGGCCCCGGCTGTTCGACGAGACACTCGCGGCGCTGCGGGTCGAGAGCGGCAAGGAAAGCCTGACGCTCGCCGAGGCGCTGAACCAGCTGTCCGACCCCAAGGAGGCCAGGCGTCGTTCGGCGGCCGAGGGGCTGAACACTGCGCTGGCGGCGCGGGTCTCGACCCTGGCGCTGACGCTGAACACCGTCGCGGCCGAGAAGGCGATGGAGGATCGCTGGCGCGGGTTCAAACGCCCCGCCGACAGTCGTCACCTGGCCAATGAGGTCGACGGCGAGTCCGTGGACGCGATGGCCGACGCCGTCGCCGCCGCCTATCCGAAACTGTCGCACCGCTACTATGCGCTGAAGGCCAGGGCGCTCGGCAAGGCCAGGCTGGACCAGTGGGATCGCAACGCGCCGCTGGAGACGACGGCGCCGCGCGGGTTCGACTGGAATCAGGGGCGGGAGCTGGTGCTGGAGAGCTTCGGCGATCTGGGCGGGGAGTTCGCCGAGCGGGCCGGGCGGTTCTTCGACAGGCCGTGGATCGACGGGCGCGCGCGGGCCGGGAAACAGTCGGGCGCCTACGCCCACCCGGTGACGGCGGATCGCCACCCCTACGTCTTCCTGAACTGGATGGGCGAGCGGCGCGACGTGCTCACGCTGGCGCACGAACTGGGGCACGGGGTGCACCAGACCCTGGCGGCCGAGAAGGGGACGCTGCTGGCCGATACGCCGCTGACGCTGGCCGAGACGGCGTCGATCTTCGCCGAGGGGCTGACGTTCGACCGGCTGCTGGCGACGGCGCCGAAGGCCGAGCAGCGCGGCCTGCTGGCCGGGCGGATCGAGGACGGTCTGAACACCGTGGTGCGCCAGATCGCCTTCCACCGTTTCGAGACGCGGTTCCACGACGAACGGGCGACCGGCGAGGTGTCCGCCGACCGGCTGGGCGAACTGTTCCTTGAGGAGATGGGGGCGTCGCTGGGTCCGGCGGTGACGCTGAATCCCGGCTACGAGGCGTGGTGGAGCTATGTCAGCCACTTCGTCCATTCGCCCTTCTATGTGTACGCCTATTCCTTCGGCGACCTTCTGGTGGCGGCCTTGATGGAGACGCGGCGGGCCGATCCGGACGGGTTCGCGCCCCTGTATCGGGAGCTGCTCGCGGCCGGCGGGACGAAGACCTACGTCGAGGCTCTGGAGCCGTTCGGGCTCAATCCGCGCGACCCGGCCTTCTGGACCATCGGCACGAAACGGCTGGAGAGACTGATCGATCAGTTCGAGGCGCTGGGTTGAAATTGTAAATACAAAAATGTAAATACAATGGGGCGGGATGAGGTTCGATTGGGATCCGGAGAAAGCGCGGAGCAATCTTGCGAAGCACAACGTCAGCTTCGAGTTCGCGAGCACGGCTTTCGAAGACGCGAATGCCGTCAGCATTCATGATCGAGTGGTCGATGGAGAGGAGAGATGGCGCACGGTCGCCCGGGCCGCTGGCGGCGTCACCATTCTGTTCGTGGCGCACACCTATCTGGATGATGAAGGCGAGATTTTTGTTCGGCTGATCATGGCCCGCAGAGCGTCAAGGCAAGAGAGAAACGCGTATGAGCGAGGCGACGAAGGATTTTTCCGCTGAGATCGCAGTGCTGGAGGCGATGTCCGACGAGGATATCGATTTCAGCGACGCACCTGAAATCACGGACTGGACGGGAGCTGTAAGGGGCAAATTCTATCGCCCTGAAAAGCAGACGGTGACCATCCGCCTGGATGCGGATGTGGTCGCCTGGTTCAAGGGCGCGGAGCCGAAATACCAGACCGCCGTCAACCGTGTGCTGCGCGAGTATATGCTGTCGCACGCCAAGTCGGCTTGATCCCGCTTGAGCCAAACCCCCGCATCGCTATAAGACCGCCCAAACGCCTCTCCGACGGACGCAGACCCATGGCCGACCATCACTCCCCGACCGAACACGCCGATCACGACGCGGACGCCTACGTCCACGGCACGATGACGGTCGAGGAACAGTCGGCGACCTACAGCCTGTTCATGAACCTGGCCAAGTGGGGCTCGCTGGTCATCGCCGCCCTGCTGCTGTTCCTGACGCTTTGGTTCCAGCCGGGCGGGAGCTTCATCGCCGGGGCGATCGGCGGCGGCGTTCTGGCCGTTGCCGGGTTCGTCTTCCTGAAGAGCGGCAAAAACCACTAAGCAGGCTGCTCTCGCTCGCCTCTCTGTGGTCGCTGCTTGCGCCCAGCGGGCTATGAAAGGCGAGATATTGCGCGGATGTCGCCGTAATTGATGGCGAAACGGGTGTCTGCACCTTTGACGCCACAGTCTCCCAGCGCCTAACGTTCTCCGATCCAGAGCTGGATGGGGAGATTCGCTTGGCCGTCGCCATCGCCGTGACCCGGGAACGCCGTGAGGGCGAGACCCGCTGCGCCGTCACCCCCGAGACCGTGAAGAAATTCGTCGCTCTCGGCGCGACCGTGACGGTCGAGGCGGGCACCGGACTCGGCTCGTCCATTCCCGACAGCGAATACGTCGATGCGGGCGCCTCGGTGAAATCCGACACTCGCGCCACGCTCGACGGCGCCGATCTGGTGCTCAAGGTGCGCGGTCCGACGGCGCAGGAGATCAGCGCCATGAAGCCGGGCGCGGTCGTCGTCGCCCTGCTGGATGCGTATCGCGAGAAGGATACGGTCGCGGCCATGGCCGGGGCCAATGTCACCAGCTTCGCCATGGAGTTCGTGCCCCGGATCACCCGGGCCCAGGTCATGGACGCCCTGTCGTCCCAGGCGAACCTGGCCGGCTATCGCGCCGTGATCGAGGGCGCCTATGCCTATGGCAAGGGCTTCCCGATGATGATGACGGCGGCCGGCACGGTCGCGCCAGCCAAGGTCTTCATCATGGGCGTCGGCGTCGCCGGCCTGCAGGCCATCGCGACGGCCCGGCGCCTGGGCGCCGTGGTCACGGCCACCGATGTGCGCCCGGCGACCAAGGAACAGGTCGAATCGCTCGGCGCCAAGTTCCTCGCCGTCGAGGACGAGGAGTTCAAAAACGCCCAGACCGCCGGCGGCTACGCCAAGCCGATGTCGCCCGAGTATCAGGCCAAACAGGCGGCCCTGACCGGCGAGCACATCAAGAAGCAGGACATCGTCATCACCACCGCCCTGATCCCCGGCCGCGCGGCGCCGGTTCTGGTCAGCGCCGAACAGGTGGCCTCGATGAAGCCGGGCAGCGTGCTGATCGACCTGGCCGTCGAGGCGGGAGGCAATGTCGCGGGCTCGAAGCCGGGTGAGGTCGTGACGACGGCGAACGGCGTCTCGATCGTCGGCTACACCAACCTGCCGGGACGCATCCCGTCGGATGCGTCGAGCCTGTACGCCAAGAACCTCGTCGCCTTCGCGGGACTGCTGATCAAGGACGGGGCGCTGGCGGTCGATCTCGAGGACGAAATCCTCAAGGCGTCGGTGGTCACCAACGGCGGCGCCGTGGTTCATGAGGGGGTGCGGGGGTGAACGGCTTCCTGAAGGGTTTTCTCAAGCTGGTTTCAAACCTGGCTCTGATCGCAGGCCCCGTGCTCGCACTGCTGATGGTCCTGGCCGCCGCGATCGGCTCATTCGGCAAATTCGGTGTGTTGGCGCAGGCGGGGATCGGCGTCGGCATGGCGCTCTATCTGCTGTTCTGGAGCCTGTTGATCGGGGGCGTGCTGCGGCTGCTCCTCAGCATCGATGACCGGCTGGAACGACTGGAAGGGGTTCGCTGATGGGCAAGGATCGCTTTTTCACCGGGTTCGCCATGGCGACTGCCGCGCTTGGCGTCGCGCTGCTGGCGGCCTGCCTCGTCGCATGGGGTCTGACTGCCGCCGGCGTCGCTGACGTCGAGCCCTCGATCAGGATGTGGCAGAGCGCCGGTGGGCTGGTCCTCACCGGCCTGGCCCTGCGCTGGTTGTTTGGCGTCACAACAAAGACCGGACCGGAGAACCACTGATGGAACATGTTGATCCCACCGTCTTTCGCCTGGCCATCTTCGTGCTGGCGATCTTCGTCGGCTACTATGTCGTCTGGTCGGTGACGCCGGCCCTGCACACGCCGCTGATGGCCGTGACCAACGCCATCTCCAGCGTCATCGTCGTCGGCGGCCTGATCGCAGCGGCGGCCGTGTCGGGCGAGGCGACGGGCCCCAACGCCTGGATCGCCAAGGGCGCCGGCGTCGCGGCTGTGACGCTCGCATCCGTCAACATCTTCGGCGGCTTCATGGTCACCCGACGGATGCTGGCCATGTACAAGAAGAAGGAACGGCCCGCGAAGTCCGCTGAGGCGGCCAAGGCCTGATTATGATGACGACGGAGAACGTCATCTTCATGCTGGCGATCCCTATCGGGATCATGGGCGTCATAGCGTTCGTGCTGCTTGCCGGGCCCATACGTCCTCAGCTCAGGCGTCGGCTCGAGTGGGGGATGATCGGCGTCTTCTACCCGGGAATGGCGCTCTATTTCGCCTGGCGCACCGTCCAACTGATTCTGGAAGCGGAGGACTGGATCAGTGTCGCGTTGAGCGTTGCTATGGTTTGCCTGATGGTTTGGCAGGGCGTGGTCATGGTGCGCAAACAAGTCCATGCTGACGGGACGCGGACCTGATGGACGCGCTGAACCTCGCACCCGACAGCCTCGCCTGGACCGGCTCGTGGATCGCCACGGGCATCGGTCTGGGCATGTGGGTGTGGAGCTGGTTCGGCGAAAAGAACCCGATCCAGAAGCTGCGCCTGCGCGACTGCGGCGTGGTGCTGCTGTTCTCGGGAATACTGGCGCGGATCGTGGTGCAGGACCGGCCGATGATGGCCGTGGACTGGGCCATGGTCTTCCTCGGCCCCCTGTTCATCGCCGCCGCCCTGTGGCGGCTGGCGCGGACGGCGGCGGGCGCCGGGACGGAGCCTCAGTGATGCGCGGGTTCGCGGGTCTTCTCGTGCTCGCCGTCACGGCGGTCGCGCCCGTCGCCTCGGCCCAGGTCCATGTCGGCCGCAACGTCGAGGGCGGCCTGCCCTGGTCGGTCGCGGCGCCGCAGGGGGCCAGCTGGTCGCTCGTCTGCCGGTTCGCGCCGGTGACCTATGAGGCCAGCCAGTGGGACACGCGTCACTGGACCAACAAGATCGCCACAACCGGAACGGGCGCCGCCCGAGGGCGTCTGCCCGATCAGGACGGACGCTGCACCGTGACCAAGACCGGTGGGTCGGGACCGGTCGCGATCGCCATGGTCAAGGACGGCGAGGTCCTGTCCGACGCCACCAACGATACGGCCCATCCTGCGGCGGTGGGCTTCCTGTGATGACACGAGCGACCAAGACTTCTTCGGGGGAAACGACATGAACGCATCCATCGCGGCGCTGGCCTATCTGGCGTCGGGCGTCCTGTTCATCCTGTCGCTGCGCGGCCTGTCGAGCCCGGAGACCAGCCGTCAGGGCAATACCTTCGGCATGATCGGCATGGCGCTGGCCGTCGGGATCACCCTGCTGACGCTGGGGACCTCCGGCGCGCTCGATCCGGTGACCCTGGCCCTGCTGGCCGGCGGCGTGATCGTGGGCGGCGGCGGCGGGGCATTGATCGCCAAACGCGTCGCCATGACCGACATGCCGCAACTGGTCGCGGCCTTCCACAGCCTCGTCGGCATGGCCGCCTGTCTGGTCGCCATCGGCGCCATCTATGCGCCCGAGGCCTTCGGCATCCTCAATGCGGACGGCGTGGGCATCAAGACAATCTCGATTATCGAACTGAGCCTCGGCGTCGCCATCGGGGCGATCACCTTTACCGGCTCGGTCATCGCCTTCGCCAAGCTCAACGGCAACATGTCGGGCGCGCCGATCATCCTGCCGGCGCGGCACCTGATCAACATCGGTCTGGCCCTGGGACTGGTCTTCCTCATCGGTATCCTGATCGGGACCGGCGGCACGGCGGTCTGGGCCTTCTGGGGCGTGTTCGCCATCGCCCTGATCCTCGGCGCGACCCTGATCATCCCCATCGGCGGGGCCGACATGCCCGTCGTGGTGTCGATGCTGAACTCCTATTCCGGCTGGGCCGCGGCGGCCCTGGGCTTCACGCTGGAGAACATCGCCCTGATCATCACCGGCGCCCTGGTCGGGTCGTCGGGCGCCATCCTCAGCTACATCATGTGCAAGGGCATGAACCGCAGCTTCATCTCCGTCATCCTGGGCGGGTTCGGCGGCGATGCCGGACCGGCTGGCGAGGCCCGGGTCGAGACGCGGCCGGTCAAACAGGGTTCGGCCGACGACGCCGCCTTCATCCTCAAGAACGCCTCCAAGGTCATCATCGTCCCCGGCTACGGCATGGCCGTGGCCCAGGCCCAGCACGCGCTGCGCGAGATGGCCGACAAGCTGAAGGAAGAGGGCGTCGAGGTGAAATACGCCATCCACCCCGTCGCCGGCCGGATGCCGGGCCATATGAACGTCCTGCTGGCCGAGGCTAACGTCCCCTATGACGAGGTGTTCGAGCTGGAGGACATCAACGCCGAGTTCGCCACCGCCGACGTCGCCTTCGTCATCGGCGCCAACGACGTGACCAACCCGGCCGCCAAGACCGACCCGACTTCCGCCATCTACGGCATGCCGATCCTGGACGTGGAGAAGGCGGGCACCGTGCTGTTCATCAAGCGCGGCATGGCGGCGGGCTACGCCGGGGTCGAGAACGAGCTGTTCTTCCGCGACAACACGATGATGCTGTTCGCCGACGCCAAGAAGATGGTCGAGGGGATCGTGAAGGGGCTCTAGGGTTCGAAGCCAGACTTTTGGTGACGCGCTGCCAGCGCCCATCGCCACCGCCGTAGTTGAAGCGCCAGCGTGTCTATCGCTGAAGGTCTACGGCCGTAGGGGTTGATCCACGGAACCAGATTTTCTTTGATCATCGCGGCTCGATAATCGAGCGCCTTGTACTCGTCGCTCACGGTCGAGCGGCTTTCATGGGCGGCGTAGGCATATGCGGCGCTGACCAGTGACTCGATGTAACTGGTTGGCTTGGCCGGAAAATAGAGGCGGCATTCGAACGCGACTGCGTTTAGCCGATCCATAGTCCCTTTCGGCACCGCTTCTGTTCCGTCAACGATCACACCGATGATCTCGTAAAGCTCTGAGGCAAGGCGAGCTCGTTGCTCGGTGAGCGATGTTTCGACCTGTCGTTTGCTCGTTTCGCTAGCACACCATGCGGCATAGGCTGCGAAGAGCCCGGCTGCTGCGGATGCTACCGCTGCCCAAGCCGCGAGTGCTGTGGCATCATCGCCAATCAAGCCGCCGCGCTCTCAAATTTTAGAACTCCGGCCGCCTGCATGTCGGCATGCAACGCCTCGGGGCTCCAGTCGTAGCCATTGGGCCAGGTCAGGGCACCGAAGTCGAGGAAGACCTCGTTGAAGAAGGCAGGGTCGCGGAAAGGCAGGGTAACGGGCTTTTCGCTGGCGGCCAGATGCGAGAAGTCCCACTCGCCCGCAAGGCCGTCGGTGAACTGGAGCCACAGCCGATAGGGACCGATGATGCGGTATCGGCGGACGTGAACGACTTCTCTCATTTCTTTTCACCCAGACCCGGAATTCGACCCAAGGCGTTGGTTTCGCCGCGTTCGGCGATCGCCCAGACGCTCCTCAGTTCGGCAATATACTTCAGTCTCCATTCTTCGACCAATCGCGCGATCCGGGGCGGCAATCGGCCCACGGTGATCTCGCCCGTCTCGATCAAGACGAGGGCAACGCTTGATTCGTAATAGGCATGGAAGTGCGGCGGCGGATGATCGCTGACGTACATCCGGATCGCGATCCCGTAAAACCATGAGATGGTGGGCATGCTGTCCGCATAACACGGATCGGTTGTGTCGCAAAAAGCGCTTAGACCCCCACCTCCTTCATCGACACGCCCTTGTCGGCCAATTTTTCAACATCCACAGCCCGCCGCTCCCCGATCAACTTCCTGCCCATCATGAACTCGGGCGGGGCGTTGATGGCCTCGACGGCCTGCACTTTGTCGCCCTTCAGGTGGAAGACCGCGAAGCTGGCGGTGGAGGGATCGCCGCGGACGACGATGCGGTCGCTGTCGAAGGGGTAGCCGGCGATCTGGAGCTTGAGGTCGTACTGGTCCGACCACTGCCAGGGAGTCTCGCCGGCGGGGGCGGGGCGGCCGGTGATGGCGCTGGCAGCCTGTTTGGCCTGTTCGAGGGCGTTGGGGACGCTCTCCATGCGGAACAGCCGGTCGTAGATCGGCATGGGGCGGCGGGTGACGTCGCCGATGGCGAAGATGGCGGGGTCGGAGGTGCGGGCCTCCAGATCGACCAGGATGCCGCCCTCGACCTTCAGTCCCGCCGCGACCGCCAGTTCATCGTTGGGGAGGGCGCCGACGCCGACGACGCTGCTGTCGCAGGCGATGATGCGGCCGTCGGCCAGGGTCACGCCGGTGACGCGCGTTCCGTCGCCGACGAAGCCGGTCACGTCGGCGGCCAGGTCGAAGCGGACGCCGCGATCCTCATGATACGACTGGAAGAATGTCGACAGGACATCGCAGGCAACGCGGGCGAGCAGGCGCGGCTCGCGCTCCAGAACCACGACCTCAGCCCCCAGGGCGCGGGCGGAGGCGGCGACCTCCAGCCCGACATAGCCGCCGCCGACGACGGCCAGGGTGCGGCCCTCGCCGAGCTGGGCCTTGATCGCCTCGGCGTCGGCGGCCGTGCGCAGGACGTGGACGCCGACGAAGTTCGCGCCGAGCACATCGAGCATCCGCGCGCGCGCGCCGGTGGCCAGTATCAGATGGTTGTAAGCGACCGTCGATCCGTCCGACAGGCTCACGATCTGGTCGGTGCGGTCGATGGCCGTCGCCTCGACGCCGAGGCGGAGGTCGATGCCGTGCTCAGCGTAGAACTCCAGCGGGCGCAGGGCCAGACTTTCGCCGTCCGCCTCGCCCTTCAGCCAGGCCTTGGACAGGGGCGGGCGCTGATAGGGGATCAGCGGTTCCTCGCCGATCAGGACGATGGGTTTGTCATAGCCATACTGGCGCAACAGGGCGGCGGCCGTGCCCCCTGCGTGGCCCGCGCCGACGATGACGACGCCTCGATCCGGAACAGTCATGCGGGTCTCTTACAGCTCATCGACCGTGCCGTCGTCGGCATCGGCTTCGCGCCGCAGCCAGGCGACGAAGGTGCGGGCCTCTTCGCGGCCGCCGTTTCGCCGGGTCAGCACATGATAGCCCATGTCAGTCGGCAGGTAGCCGTCGGCGAAGGGCGTCACCAGCCGGCCCGAGGCCAGGTCGGCGGCGACGAAGGCGCGGGGGGCGAGGGCCACGCCGCGACCGTTGGCGGCGTCCTCGATGGCGAAGGCGGTCTGATCGTAGCGGGAGCCGGCAGAGGCGTCGACGCCAGTGACGCCGCGCGCCTTCAGCCATGCGGCCCAGTCAGGACGCGGCTCCTCGACCTGGCCGTTGACGACGTGGATCAGGGTGTGGCGGGCGAGGTCGGCGGGCTTCTGCAGTGGCCAACGGCCGGTCAGGAGGGCGGGGCTGCAGACCGGCACGACCCCGGCCTCAAGCAGGATTTCCGAGCGCACCCCGGGATAGCCGCCGACGCCGTAGCGGACGGCGACATCAACCCGGCCGCCGGCGACATCGGCCAGCTGCATGTCGGCGGAGACCCAGACCTCGATCTCCGGATGCTCGGCCGAGAATCGGACCATCCGGGGCGCCAGCCAGCGGGCGGCGAAGGACGGCGGCACGCTGACGGCGAGCGAGCGGCGACCGACCGGGCCGTAGACGATGTCGGCGGCGCGTTTCAGCTGCTCGAAGGCGTCGCGCAGCACGGGCTGGAGGCGGGCGCCGAGCTCGGTCAGAGCCACCGCCCCGCCGTCACGACGGAACAGGGGGCCGCCGGCGTGATCCTCGAGCACCTTGATCTGCTGGCTGACGGCGCCCGGCGTGACGCCCAGCTCGCGGGCGGCGAGCGAGATGCTGAGCCGCCGCCCGGCCGCCTCGAACGCCTTCAGGGAGTTGAGGGGCGGGAGCCTGCGCCCGTTGTCGTCGGCCGCGCTCATGCGCCCTCCAGCCAGGCGGGGACGTCGAAGCCCTTCGAACGGAGGAAGGCGGGGTTGTAGATCTTTCCGGCGTAGCGCTGGCCGGGGTCGCACAGGATGGTCGCGATGGTGTGGCCGGGGCCGAGTTCGCGGGCCAGGCGGATGGCGCCGGCGACATTGACGCCGCTGGACGGGCCAAGCGTCAGGCCCTCGTGCTTTGCCAGATCGAAGATGATCGACAGCGCCTCGGCGTCCTCGATGCGGAAGGAGTGGTCGACCGTGACGCCTTCCAGGTTGCCGGTGATGCGATTGACGCCGATGCCCTCGGTCACGGACGAGCCCTCGGCCTTCAGCTCCCCGTCGGTGAACCAGGCGTGCAGGGCGGCGCCGGGCGGATCGGCGAGGGCGATGCGGATCGCCGGGCTTTTCGACTTCAGGAAGTGGGACACTCCGGCGAGCGTCCCACCCGTGCCGGCGGCGCAGACGAAGCCCTCGATGCGGCCGTCTGTCTGGTCCCAGATCTCCGGGCCCGTGGTCTCAAAATGGGCGCGGCGGTTGGCGGTGTTGTCGAACTGGTCGGTATAGAAGGCCCCGTTCGGTTCGCTCTCATTCAGCTCGGCGGCGAGGCGGCGCGAGAAATGGACGAAATGGTTGGGGCTGGAGAAGGGCGCCGGATCGACTTCAACGAGGCGGGCGCCGTGCAGACGGACCGCCTTCTTCTTCTCCTCGGTCTGGCTGCGCGGCATGACGATGACGACAGGATGGCCGAGCGCCGCGCCGACCAGAGCCAGTCCGATGCCGGTGTTGCCTGCCGTCCCCTCCACGATCGTGCCCCCGGGTCGCAGGGCGCCGGAGGCCTTCGCGTCGAGGATGAGGCCGCGCGCGGTACGGTCCTTTACCGACGCGCCCGGATTGAGAAACTCTGCCTTGCCGAGGATCTCGCAGCCGGTCGCCTCCGACGCGGCGCGCAGGCGGATCATCGGCGTGGAGCCGATCAGGGACAGGACATCGGACGCGATCGGCACGGGGAGGTGCTCCATCTGGGACGAGGCCGCTTTTAGAATCCCTTTCGCCGAACGGAAAGGGAGCTTTGCCTTGGTGACCGGGGCGAAATGCGCGTTTACTGTCCGGACCGGCGCGCGCCGAAGGGGCCCGCCTTGTCCTGTCTGGCTGGAGTTTCCGATGAAGATGCGACTGATGCGCCATGTGGCGCCGGCTGTGCTGATGCTGTTCGCCACGCCGGCTCTGGCCCAGACGCCGGGAGCCCTGACCTATCAGCAGCCGCCCGCGCCGATCGCCGACATCCTGGACGCCCGCCCGACACCAGGCACCAGCGTCAGCCCCGATCAGAAGACCCTGGTCCTGTTCCAGCGGTCCAACCTGCCGACGATCGCCGAACTGGCCGAGCCGATGCTCCGCCTGGCCGGCTACCGGATCAACCCGCGCAACAACGGACCGGCCAACAGCCGCATCGCCTGGGTCACTGGCTTGAGCTTCCAGTCGGTCGAGGGCGGCGCCGAACGCCCGGTCGCCCTGCCGGAAGGATCCCGCTTCACCGGCGCCAGCTGGTCGCCGGACGGCAAGTCGGTCGCCTTCCTGATGGACCGGCCCGAAGGTATGGCCCTGTGGGTTGCGGACGTTCAGACGGCCACGGCGCGCGAGATCTTCGGCGCGCGGGTCAATGCCGCGACGGGCGCCGGCCTGTCCTGGCTGCCGGACAGTTCGGGGCTTCTGGTCCGGGCAGTGCCGGACGGGCGCGGCGCGGCGCCGGACGTTACGGCCGCACCGTCCGGGCCTACGGTGGCCGAAAGCGGCGGACGCGCCGCGGCGGTTCGAACCTATCAGGACCTGCTGAAAGGACCGGGCGACGAGGCCCTGTTCGCCCACTATTTCACCTCCCAGCTGATGGTGGTTCCGCTGGCTGGAGAGGCTCGCGCGGTCGGCGGCGGGGCAGGCGTCGTGCTGAGCGCCTCGGTGTCGCCGGACGGTCGCTACCTGCTGCAGACGCGCGTGAAGCGGCCCTATTCCTACGTCGTGCCTGCGGGTCTGTTCCCGGGGACGGTCGAGGTGACGGACTGGGAGGGGCGCGTCGTTCACAGCGTCGCCGACCTGCCTCTGCGCGACAACATCCCGCCGCCGTTCGACGCGGTGGAGACGGGGCCGCGCCAGGCCCAGTGGCGGGCCGATACGCCGTCGACCCTGGTCTGGGTCGAGGCCCAGGATGGCGGCGATCCGCGCACGCCTGCCACGGTGCGCGATCGCGTCTTCATGCTGGATGCACCCTTCAACGGTCAGGCGACGACCCTGATCGATCTGCCGGAACGCTATGCCGGGGTCACCTGGGGCCGGTCGGACGTGGCCGTGGTCAACACCCAGTGGTTCAACACCCGCCACGAGACGCGTTCGGTCGTCGATCCGTCGAACCCGGGCGCCGGTCGCGTCATCGTCGATCGCAACTACCAGGACCGCTACAACGATCCGGGCTCGATCGCGACGGAGGCCAACGCCGCCGGTCGTCAGGTGATCCAGTTCACCCCGGACGGATCGCGCGTCTTTGTCGAGGGTGACGGCGCGACGCGGGAGGGGGAGTATCCCTTCCTCGGCACGCTCGACCTCGCGACCGGCCAGACCGAACGCATCTGGCAGTCGGCGAGCGGCGAGTACGAGAGCGTCATCGGCCTGCTGGACGAAGACGGCCGTCGTCTGGTGACCGTGCGCGAGAGCCGCACCGAACCCTCCAACCTGCGCATCCGCGATCTGGACGGCGGCGTGACGCCGTTGACGAACTTCCCTGATCCTGCGCCGCAGCTGGCGGGGGTGACGCAGCAGCTGATCACCTACACCCGCGACGACGGAGTGCAGCTGTCGGGGACGCTCTATCTGCCGGCCGGCTACGACAAGGATCGCGACGGTCCGCTGCCGCTGTTGATGTGGGCCTATCCCGCGGAATTCACCGACGCGGCCGTGGCCGGTCAGGTCGTGGATACGGCCAACCGCTTCGTGCGGCCGGGCGGGTCCAGCCATCTGTTCCTGCTGACCCAGGGCTACGCCATCCTGGACAATCCCTCGATGCCGATCGTGGGACAGGACGGGGTCGAGCCGAATGACACCTATATCGAACAGCTGAGCGCCTCGGCGAAGGCGGCCGTCGATGCGGTCGTCGGAATGGGTGTGGCCGAGCGTGGGCGGATCGCCGTCGGCGGCCACAGCTACGGCGCATTCATGACCGCGAACCTGCTGGCCCACACCGACCTGTTCGCCACCGGCATCGCGCGATCGGGCGCCTACAACCGGACCCTGACGCCGTTCGGATTCCAGGCCGAGCAGCGGACCTACTGGCAGGCGCCGGAGACCTATAACGAGATGTCGCCCTTCGCCTATGCCGACAAGGTCAATGAGCCGATCCTGCTGATCCACGGCGAGGCCGACGACAACCAGGGCACCTTCCCGATCCAGTCGGAGCGCTTCTATGCGGCGCTCAAGGGCAACGGGGCGACGGTTCGCTATGTGGTCCTGCCGCTCGAGGCGCACGGCTATCGGGCGCGGGAATCGGTGGGTCATACCCTGTGGGAGATGACCCGCTGGCTGGACCAGACGATCAAGACCCCGCCCGCTCCGGCGGCGGGCGCAAACTAGCGGCGGAGGCGGGCTCGCAGCGACGCGACGAGCCCGCCGACCTCCCGGTTCCGCTCGAACCACCACAGGGCGGACAGCACGACCAGCAGCCCGACAAACCAGGGCCAGGGCGAGCCGGGCGCGTGTGACGTTGAGGCCGGCGCAGCGCGGGTCGGTGCCGTGCCCGCGAGGGCCAGCGTCGCGGACCGGTTGGCGGCGATGACCAGCGAAGGAGCGGCGTCGGCCGGCTGAACATAGAAGGCCGTCTGGCGGTTCTCGCCGTCGCGGATGACATGCCAGCCCGGCTGTTCAGGCCAGAAGGCGGCGCAGGCGCGGTCTCCGGCGGCGGGATCAACGCGCAGGGCATGTGCGCGGCCGTCCTGACCAAGGACCGTGGTCTGCCCGACAATGCGGCACGGGGCGATGCGGGCGCCGACCCGGGCGATCCCGTCGATCTCGGCGCGGCTGTCGTCGCCGGCGCGCCCGATCTGCGAGAAGAGCGTACTCCACATCTCGCCGTAGCGATCCGGACGGCCGGTCAGGACCAGGGCATAGCTGTCGGTCACCGTCCAGACGCCGACGCGGCCTCGCCCCCTGCCGCGCCAGCTGGCCAGGGCGACGCCATCCGCATCGCGCAACAGGGTGACGGCGCCGGACCCCTCGACGATCAGGTCGCGGCGGGCCAGTTCGGGCAGGGCCTCGACGTCCTCGGCCTGTTCAGTGGGGGCTTCGGCTTCGGCCGCTGCGTCCTCGGCGGGCGGGTCGAGGCGCAGGGGCACGGCCTCGTCGCCGCCGCTGAGGCTCAGACCCAGTCCGGCCCAGTCGCGGCGGGTGGCGGCCGACAGAGGGCCGGCAGGGCGAAGCAGAACACCGAGGCCGTTGTTCATCGCCGCCGTCAGCGCCCCACGCTGGCCGCCGCTCAGACTGTCCCAGCGCCGGTCGTCGAGGACCACGAGGTCCAGTTCGTTCAGCGTCGCGGCATTGAGCGCAACGGGCGGATCGCCGAGCCGGACGCCCGCGCCGATGTCGATGTCGAGGGTCAGTGCGACGCCGGAATCCTCGGCCCAGCGCTTCAGGTATTTGGTCTCGGCCGTGGGCGCTCCGGCGAGCACCAGAACGCGCGGCGGCGTCGTGGCGAGGGTCTCGACCGGGATGGCGATCCGCTCGACCACCTCGCCGGCGGGGTCGCGGAGCCTGAGGTCGAACAGGGCGAGGCCGGGCGCGCGGGCGGAGGCCATCAGGGCGAACCGCTCGCCGGGCGCGATGCGGGCCGTGTCGACGACCTCATCGGCCGGATCGACCAGTTCGACGGTCCCGGCGGCCATGGTCCCGACCTGTCCGCCGACGACGAAGGTCGCGCCGGGCGCCGTAGGCTCGGGCAGGGCGAGATCGGTCAGGCCGCGCGGCAGGGGCGGGGCCGCAAACTCGACGGGGACGGGCAGGGGCGACTGGTCGCGTGGGGTCAGGCCCTGCCCGAGCACGCGGACACGGGCGGGCGTCGGATAGCGACGCAGGGCCGTGGCGAGGTCGGGGACGCGGGTCGCCTCGGTGACCGGGCCGGCCTCGGGCAGGGCGACGAGGATGTCGCCGGGGGCAAGCTGGACGGCAGCCGGGGAGCCTGCCGTCGCGACGATCAGCGTCCCCGTGCGGATCACTGACGCGGGTGGATTCAGGGTCAGCCACAGCAAGAGGCCCGCCACGACCTGCAGACCCATCAAGGTCGCGACGCGCCAGCGGGGTCCCTGCGTCTCGGCCTTCCTGTGCCAGAGGACCAGGCGGACGACGCCGAGGACGACGGCCGCGATGATGACAATTGCGGTCCAGAATGTCGGACTGGAGACACTCATCGCAGGGCGTCCAGATAGCGTTGCCCGCGCTGGCCGGGGGCCTCGCGACGGCCCGGTGCCGGTGCCGGCCGCTGCAGGGCGGTCCACAACAGGGCGCGCAGGCGGCGGCGGCAGTCGAGGCAGGCGGGCTCGTTCCTGACCGTGTCAATGGCGGCGCGCAACGCCAGCGGATCGGCCAGCCGTCCGCCGTTCTCGCGCGCCCAGCGGTCGAGCGCGCCCAGAGCCAGCGGCGCCGAGGTCGAACCGGGCCGTTCTTCCAGTGCGCGCCAGGCGTCGGCGGCGACGGCGTCGGCGGGGCTGCGTTCCGGGCGCTCGGGGTTCTCGGCGACGATGTCCTCGCGCTTGCCGGTCAGGCGGCGGGCGAAGTCGACGGGCGGCAGGTCATTCCCGAGTCTGGGGAGGAAGACTCGCGTCGCGCGCTGGGCCTCTTTCAGAAGTTCCAGCGCCTCGTTGGCGAAGGGCAGGGCCTGTTCCGGCCGCCCCTGACGCAGTTCGCGCTCCGAACTCCACATGGCGTCCAGGGCCCGTGCGAGGGCCGAGCGGGTCCGGGGCGCGAACAGGGTCGCGGCCTCGCCGGAGTCATGGGCATGGCCGAACTCGTGCAGCACGTCGACCTCGGACCCCATGGCGCCGCCAGCGGCCTCATCGCCATGGTCGTCGTGTTCGTCATGATCGGCGTGAGCGGGTGCGGGGACCGGCGCCGGCGTGTCGCTCGTCGGCAGCGGCGGGCGGGCGGGCACGGCGTCGCTGGTGGGCAGGATGATGCCGCTGCCTCCGCCGCCCTCGGCCTCCTCGCCCATGAACTGGCCGTAGCGCAGACGCAGGGCGGCCTGTTCCTCGCCGATGACGTTGGACCGGTCCATGACGGCGCGGGGCTCCAGTCGGCGACGCTCGGCGATCAGGGCCTCGGCATTGATGATGATCTGGCGCTGGCTGGCGAAATAGGCGGGCATGACGCGCATGGCCATGCCGTCCAGCCCGTCGGCCATCGCCAGGTTGGCGGGCCAGCGCAGGATGACGCTGGGGCCCTCGACCTCGTGCCGCTCGGGACTGCGATTGTCGGTGACGACCAGCTGGACGATCAGGTCGCTGCCCGCCGCCATGCCTTCGCGGGCCAGGTCCAGGGTGGTCGAGAAGCGCAGCTGTTTCGCCGCGCCCTGCCCGCGCAGGGGCATGGTGCGTTGTTCGAAGGTGATGTTCTCGCCGTCGCCCTTGGTGACGGTGATGCGCAGGGTTGCGGTCTCTATGACGCCGTAGTCGTCGCTGGCCTCGAACACCGGCGTCCAGGTCGTCTGGCCGGGGGTCAGCTGGACCAGTTGGCTCTCGGGTTCGACCAGTCGGACGACGGGCTCGGCGTCGGCGACGGCGTCAAGGCGATTGAGCCGCTGCTGGGCCAGTCCCGCGGCCTCGATGCGATAGAGGAGAGGGCGGTCGATGATACGGGCGCCAGTCCAGCGCTGGCCGTCCCGGATCAGGGAGACCGGGGTGCTTTCCGGGAACTCCAGACCGGCGGTGGACGGCTGGGGCGCGAAGTCGATCAGCCATTCGACGCGCGAGCCCTCGGGCACGCGGGCGTCGAGGGTGGTCTGCTCGCGGACGGGCAGGCCGGTGTAGGCGGGCGGGGTTATGCGCAGGCGGGCGGCGGTCAGGACAGGCGCCGTCGCCCCGGACGCCGCACGGGCGGGGGCGGCGGCTTTGGTCTCGGCGTCGTTGGGGGCGGGCCAGAACAGGACGGCGGCGATCAGGACGACGGCGGCGCCCCAGGCGATCAGGATGGGTCGCTGCGACCAGCCGGGGCGGAGGTCGACGGCGGCGGCCTCGTGGACGCGGCTTTCGAGACGGTCGCGCTGGAGGGCGGCGAGGCCGGCGAGGGCCGAGCGGTCGCGGAACAACAGGGTGGTGCTGTCCTCGAAGCGCGGCATGCGGGCGTCCAGTTCGCCGATCAGCCAGCTCAGATCGAACCGACGCGAGCGCCAGACGGCGACGGCGGCGAGAACGGCGAGGCCCAGGACGGCGGCGATGACGGCGCCGGTCACTCCGAACAGTCTCCAGCCGAGGGCAGCGACAATGAGAACGGCAGGCAGGCCGACGGCGACCGTGTCGAGACCGGAGCGGGTGCGGGCGGCGCTCTGGTGGTTCAGAAGGACGGGCACGGCGGTCATGGCGCGACCGCTCTTGCGCGGCGGGTGGCCAGCCAGCGCTCTCCGGCGAAGATCAGGGCGATCAGCAGGGCCAGCCAGGGCCGCAGGTCTAGCGGCGGCTGGTCGTAGGGGGCGGCGCCGGTCAGGGGCGCATGGTCGACGGCGGCGACGCGGGCGGGCGCCGGGCGCGGATCGAGCATGGTCAGGAGGGCGTCGGGGAAGCCGGGCTCGACCAGTTGCGGGATGGCGCCGGGCTCGAGCGGGCGGGTCATTCGGATGACGCGCCCACGACCGAGACGCCCGGCAACGGCGAGCGGCTCGCCCGCCGTGCCGCGCCAGACGGCGACGGTCTCGCCCTCGACGGGGATGCGGGCCTCGAGCGCGGTCAGGATGACGCCGCCGTTGCGGACCCAGGTTTCGACGGGCGCGGGGACAGGGCCGGAGGCGAGCCAGACCAGGTGGCGGGCGCTGCTCGGGACGCCGCGATCGATGGCGGCGGCGTCGAAGCTCGGCTCGGCGTCAGCCGGGGTCCATGCCGTGGCGGCGGCGCGGAAATAGACGACGGCGCTCTCGGCCTCGGGGGCATAACGGACGGTCAGGGAGGGCGGCGCGGGAGTGGCGATGCGGTGTGCGGGCGCCTCGGCGCCGACGGTCCATTCGACGCGACGGGACAGGCGAGGGCGTTCGGCATCGACGCCGTCGAGCGTGGCGGGGACCACCAGTTCGACCGGGGTGCCGGGCGGCAGTTCGGCGTCGAGCTGGCGGATCAGGCTGACGACATCGTCGGGGACAGTCGGGGCCAGGGCTCCGTGCTCCGGGAAGCCGGGAGCGAGCCAGACGACCCGGTCTCCCTTCTCCGTGGCGGCGGCGACGGTCGCGGCGTCGACGCCCGGAGCGACGGCGACGACGGAGCGATCGTCGGCGGCGTCCCACAGCACCGGCGCAGCCAGCCACAGGACGATCAGGGCCAGCAGCAGGAGGCGGGCGGCGAGCAGGAGGCGTTCGTCGATTGTCAGGCTGCGGCGTGGCTTGGGCTGGGGATCGAGCCAGCGCAGGGCGGCGAAGTCGATCGTGCGGCTCTCGGTCCGGCGCGCGATATGGATGACGACCGGGATCGCCAGGGCCAGCAGGGCGGCGAGGCCGACGGGGAGGAGCAGGGCCGGGTTCATCGCCGGTCCGCTGCGCGGAACAGGCTGCGGATCGGGATGTCCGCGCTCTCGTCGATGAAGTGTTCGACGTGGCGGATGCCGCGCGTTTCAAGCCGGGCGGCGAGCGCCGCGCGCGCAGCGGCGAAGCGGGCGAGGAAGGTTTCGCGCAGCGACCGGCCGTCGCCGATCAGGTCGGCGCCTGTCTCCGCATCATGGAAGCGGTAGCCCTGGTCGAACGGGAAGTCGCGTTCATCGCCGGTCAGGATCTGGACGATACAGATGTCGCGGCCCGAGGCGGCGAGCCGTTCGGCGGTGGCGATACAGCCCTCGTCGAAGCCGTCGGTCAGGATGACGATGATGTCGCGCGCGCCGATCTGTTCGCCGAAGACGCCGACGTCGCGGGTCCAGTCGGCGGCGCCCGAGGCCTTCAGCGGCGCGAGGGTCAGCAGGACACGGTCGCGGTGGCGGCCGCCGGCATGCGGCGTCAGGACCATGGGGCCTTCGGCGCGCTCCACCACGACGCCGAACCGGTCGCCCTGATACAGGGCGATCTCGATCAGGCTGGCGGCGACGCGTCGCGCGGCGTCGAAACGGGACCAGTCGGGGCGGGCGAGATCGGCCTGGGCCATGGAGGCGCTGGCGTCGAGGATGATCCAGATGGCGACGGGGCTCTCGCGTTCGGCGTCGCGGACGAAGAACTTGTCCGACCGGGCGTAGAGCTTCCAGTCGATGGCGCGAAGGTCGTCGCCGCGCTCATAGGCCCGGTACTGGGCGAACTCGAGCCCGCCGCCCTTGTTGCGGCTGTCGTGCATGCCTGCGCTCGCCAGCACCGCCGCGCGACGCGGGACGATGGACAGGCGACGAAGGCGACTGCGCAACTCCGGGGGCAGGTCGAGCGGAGACATGCTCTTGATCAGTCGGGCGCCGGCGCGGGCAGGGCGGCGACCAGGGCGGCGACGACATCGTCGGCGGTCTTGCGTTCGGCTTCGGCGGCGAAGGACAGCAGGATGCGGTGGCGCAATACCGGCGCGGCGAGGGCGATGACGTCCTCGCGCGTCGCGGCGAGGCGACCATGCAGCAGGGCGCGGGCCTTGGCGGCGAGCACGAGGGCCTGACCGGCGCGCGGACCGGCGCCCCAGCGGACGTAGTCCTGAATGGCTTTCGGCGCCTCCGGCGACGGGCGGGTCGCGCGGACGAGGGACGTGATCCAGGTCAGCAGGGCCTCGCCGACATAGACGTCGCGCACCCATTTCTGCAGGGCGACGATGTCCTCGCCGACCATGACCTGGGGCACGGCGCCGACGCCTGCGCCCGTGGTCGCGACGAGGATGGCGCGTTCTTCTTCGGCCGTCGGATAGCCGACGCGGATGTTGAGCAGGAAGCGGTCGAGCTGGGCCTCGGGCAGGGGGTAGGTGCCGGCCTGTTCGAGCGGGTTCTGGGTCGCCAGGACGAAGAAGGGCTCGTTCAGCTTGTGGGTTACGCCGGCGTAGCTGACCGTGTGCTCCTGCATGGCCTCCAGCAGGGCGGCCTGGGTCTTGGGCGGGGTGCGGTTCAACTCGTCGGCGAGGAACAGGTTGGTAAAGACCGGGCCGGGCTGGAAGCGGAAGCTGCGATGGCCGGTGCCGTGATCCTCCTCCAGAACCTCGGTGCCGAGGATGTCGGAGGGCATCAGGTCCGGGGTGAACTGGACCCGGCGGAACTCCAGATGGAGGGCTTGGCCGAGGGTGCGGACCAGCAGGGTCTTGCCCAGGCCCGGCACGCCCTCGATCAGGCAGTGGCCGCCGGCCAGCAGGCCGATCAGCAGCTGTTCGACGACCTCGTTCTGGCCGACGATGGCCTGGCCGATCGCGGCCTTCAGCTTACCCAGCTGGGCAAGCCTGGCGTCGATCTCGGATTGGGTGGGCGTGGTCATCGAAACTCCGGGGAGGAGGGAGGCGAAAAGGTCAGGCGGCCGAAATCAGGCCGTCAGGGCGTAGAGGATGATGTTGACCGCGAACTTCGTATTGTCCTCGGCGAGGAAGCGCTTGTTGCGCCAGTCGTAGTCCCACTCGCAGCCATAGTCCTTGTTGGAATAAAGCACGCCCAGCCGGCCATCGATCTCGATGCCCTTCAGGTAGTCGTGGATGAGGTCGTCGCCCCATCCGTTCAGTTCGAAACTGGTCGCCGGCGGACCGTCCTCGAACTCGAAGAAGCTGCGGTAGATCGCATGGTCGTTGGGCAGTTTCTTCAGGGCCTCGGCGCCGAAGATCGAGGCCATCTGGCGCTCGAACGTCGTGGCGAACAGGCCGTCGATGTCATGGTTGCAGTCGTCGACGAAGACGAAGCCGCCGTTACGGACATAGCGTTCGAAATTGCGCGCCTCGGCCGCGTTGAACTCCACAAGTTTGTGGCCGGCGAGGTAGCAGAAGGGGGCGGTCAACATGGCCGGATCGGCCAGGGCCACGACCCGCTCGTCCGGATCGACCCGCAGGTTGGTGTAGTCGACCAAGGACGTCAGAATGTTGGCCGGCATCCTCTGGTCCACATCCCAGTCGCCGGAATCGTAGCGCAGCCGGGTGAACCAGAAATCGTAGGTGGCCTGCGCGTCGGCGGCGCGCGGGAAGCCTGCAAGCAGGGCCCCCAGCGCGCCGCCGGTCAGCAGTCGCAAGGCATCGGCGCGTGTCATACTCGAACCCGACACGCACCCCCTCCGGTCAGACGGCGTCGGACAGGGAGGTGAAGGTGAAGTCGCGCAGACGCATCGGCGGGATCATCATGGTCGGACCGTCATCGCCGACCCGGACCGAACGGCCCAGTTCGTCGATGTTGTTCAGCATGATCACGGGCGACTCGTTGAAGCGGAAGTTCTTCAGCGGGTACTTCAGCTCGCCGTTCTCGATGTAGAAGGTCCCGTCCCGCGTCAGGCCGGTCAGCAGCACCGTCTGCGGATCCACCATGCGGATGTACCAGGTGCGGGTCACCAGGATGCCGCGCTCGGTCTCGCGCACCAGGTCGGACGTCGATTTGGTGCCGCCCTCCATGATGATGTTGCCGGGCTGGGCCTGGGCGGGCTTGCCCTGTTTGTCTGCCCAGAAGCGCGAATAGCCGAGGTTACGGACGATGCCGTTCTCGATGATGTTGACCCTTTCGCGAGGCAGGCCGTCGCCGTCCCAGGGCAGGGCGGGCGCTTCGGCATGCCAGGGATCGGAGTAGACGTTGACGCGCGGGTCGAAGACCTGCTCGCCGATCTTGTTGCCGCCGCCGGCCTTGGACAGGAAGCTGCGGCCCTCGTCCGCCGAACGGGCGTCGAAGAAGTTGAACATGAAGGAGATCAGGCCGGCCGCCGCCGCCGGCTCCAGGATCACCGTATACTTGCCGGGCTCCAGCGCCTGGGCGTCGCGCGAGGCGCTGGCCTTGCGCATCGCGATCTGGATGTCGGTGTCCACGTTGAAGGTGCTGGCGTCCTGAAGATTGCGGGCGACCCAGCCCGAACCCGTTCCGTCCTCGGTCCGCACCGTGCAGGTGTAATCCATGCCGGTGGAGCGCTGATAGCCGAAGTTGCCATTGGAGTTGGCGAAGGCCGTGAAGCTCTGATTGTCGTTCAGGAAGCCGGCGGCGATCAGGTTCTGGCTCTTGCAGGGGTCGATGGAGGCGCGAGCGATCTCGGCGCGGTTCTCCGGCGTGATGGCCGCCGTCGCCGCGCTGAAGGTGTTGGACGCGCGATAGGTCTGCCGCTGCACGGCCGGCATGAACTCGGGGTTCTCCGGCGCCAGTTTGGCGAGGTCCTCGGCGCGCTTGACGACGCGGGCGAGGGCGGCGTCGGAGAACTCGTTGATCGAGGCGGTCCCGACCCGTTTTCCGAACGCGACCTGCACGGCCAGATCGGTGTTGGTGATGACCCCGCTGGTGGAGACATTGTTCAGGGCGAAGCGAATGTTTCCATCGATCGTCCCGGCCAGCTGGGCGGTGCATTCGTCGGCGGTCGACAGCGCGATCACCTTGTCGAGGATCGTCCTGGCCTCGGCTTCCGTCATGATGCTCATGTGATTTTTCCCTTGGGTCCGATCAACCGAGCGAACGCGCGGTGTTGATGACGTTGATCTTGTCGAAGCGGGTCGAGGAAGAGCCGTGGCTCACCGCCGACACCTGGCTGGGCTGGCCCTTGCCGTCGAAGAACGAACCGAACATGCGGTAGTCGCTCTGGTCGCAGATGGCCGAGCAGGCGTTCCAGAACTCGGGCGTGCGCATCTGATAGGCGACGTCCTCGAGCGGCTGGGTGATCTCGCCGTTCTTGATCTCGTAGAACAGGGTGCCGCCGAACTGGGCGTTGTAACGCTGCTGGTCGATCGAGAACGATCCCCGGCCCAGGATGTAGATGCCGTTTTCGACATTGGAGATCATGTCGTTGCGGGTCATCGGCGTCGTGCCCGGCTTGAGCGAGACATTGGCCATGCGCTGGAACTGAACCGTGGACCAGCTGTCGGCGTAGGAGCAGCCGTCCGAGGCAGTCTTGCCCAGAATGTGCACCTGGTCGCGGGTCGCCTGGTAGTCGACCAGCTTGCCGTCCTTGACCAGATCCCACGACTTGGTCTTGACGCCCTCGTCGTCATATTCGACCGCGCCGAGGCTGCCCGGCTGGGTCTTGTCGGCGAACAGGTTGACGATCTCGGAGCCGTACTGGAAGCGGCTCTCGCGCTTGTCGAGCGTGGCGAAGCTGGTGCCGGCGTAGTTGGCCTCGTAGCCCAGCACGCGGTCGAGCTCGAGCGGGTGACCGACGGACTCGTGGATGGTCAGGCCCAGGTGATCGGGGTCCAGAACCAGATCGTACTGGCCCGGCTCGACCGACTTGGCGGTCAGTTTCTCGCGCGCCTGACGGGCGGCTGCGACCGCGTCCTCGCGCATGTCGTAGGACATGCCGTAGCTGATGACGGCGCCGTTGGCCGACTCCAGCTTGTCCTCGGCGCGGCCGTCCATGTACTCATAGCCGAGGCCCATCGGGGCCGAGAGGCCCTGACGCGAGCGGAACTTGCCGGTCGTCTGGTCGATGACCGTGACCGACATCGGGGCCCAGATGCGGTGCACGTCCTGATCGATGTAGGACCCGTCCGAGCTGGCGAAATACTTCTGTTCGTTCACCAGGAACAGCTGCGAGTTCACGAAGTTTGCGCCGGCTTCCATCGCCGCGGCGTTGACGCCCAGCAGCAGTTCGACCTTCTCGGCGATCGGCACTTCCATCGCGTTGCGGCGGATCGGGGTCTTCCAGGTCACCTCGCCGACGCCGGGCGTGGGCGCGAGCTGGACCGGCTGGGTCTGGTTCTTCGCATTGGCCTTGGCGATGGCGGTGGCCAGACGGGCGGCTTCGGCCACGGCCTCGGGCGTCATGTCGTTGGTGGCGGCGAAGCCCCAGGCGCCGTCAGCGATGACGCGCACGCCCGTGCCGATCGACTCGGTGTTGACGATGTTCTGGACGTTGGCTTCGCGGGTGATGACGAACTGGCGCAGGTAGCGCCCGACGCGCACGTCGCAGTAGCTGGCTCCGGCGGCGGAGGCGGCGCTGAGGCCGGCATCGGCCAGGCGCTTCTTCACCGCGATCTCGATGGTCTCGCCCAGCTGGGATTCCGCAATGGCGCGGCCGGCGAACCCGGGCAGCAGAAGCCCCCCCGCGCCGATGCCGCAAGCGGCGAGGAATGAACGTCTATCCAAGGCTTCTCTCCACCCGAATGGCCTGCCGCGGGGGCGAACAGGCGGTGTTGAGCGGGCATCGCACAGAGCCCCCTCGTCACGCGGGCGGCATCTTTGACAGGCGGATGACAGAGGTCAAACGATCGGAGCGCTTCTGGCCGATCATTACGAACTCTTAACGCCGGCCCCAGCGTTGGCGGGCTTTTCAGACGGCCGGGTCGAAGGGCCTCAATGGCGCCAGAGGGGCGAATTCGCCTTCGGTGCGAGTCATGCGCGCCTGAATCGCGGCCATGACATCGGCCGGGCTCCACAGCGAGCCCTGCATTACCGCGATCCATTCCAGTCCCTCGGCGACCGTGTGATCGCGGGCGTGGTTGAGGGCGGCCTTGGAGCCGGAGACGGCCAGCGGCGCCTTGGTCGCGATCCTCTTCGCCATATCGAACGCAGCGGCGAGGACGGCCCCGGCGTCGGGCAGGACGGCGTTGACCACGCCCAGCCGCTCGGCGCGTTCGGAGGTCAGGGTTGAGCCCGTATAGGCCAGCTCCCGCACTACGCCCTCGGGCATCAGCTTGGGCAGGCGCTGCAGGCTGCCGATGTCGGCCATCATCCCGATGTTGATTTCCTCGATGCGGAAATAGGCGTCGGCGCTGGCCAGCCGGATGTCGCAGGCGGCGATCAGGTCGAGGCCGCCGCCGACGCAGGCGCCCTGGATCGCGGCGATGACCGGGAACCGCACCTTCTCCAGCGTCGTCAGGGTCTCCTGCAGTTCACGCGCGGTCTGGTGAAAGGCCTGGCGGTCAGCCGCAGTGTCGGCGCTCAGGATCGCCCCGCCGGAGAATACGGAGATGTCCATGCCGGCGCAGAAGTTCTTTCCTTCACCGGACAGGACGAGGACGCGGACTTCCCCAGTCGCATCCAGCGCCTTCAGCTCCGGACCGAAGCGGCGCCAGAAGTCCATGTCGAGCGCGTTGGACGCCTCGGGCCGGGTCAGACGCAGATGGGCGACCGGGCCCTCGCGGGTGATCTCGAAACTGGGCAAGGGTCAGGCGGCTTTCACATTGGCGCGGCATGTCATCAGCGGCTGGATCTTCTGTCCGAAGTCCTCGATGCCCTTCTCGAAGTCGTCGAAGGTCAGCAGGACCCCGCCGGTGCCGGGCACTTCGGACATTTCATCCAGCATCCGCGCGACGCTCGCGTAGGAGCCCACAAGGGTGCCCATGTTGATGTTCACCGCCCCTTCGGGCGCGGCGAGCTGGCGGACGTTGGTCGTGGCGTTGACCTTGTCGGCTGCGCCCTGATCCTTGAGCCAGCTGATCGCGTCCACATCGACGCCGTCGTTGTAGAGTTTCCACTTCGCCATCGCCTCTTCGTCGGTGTCGGCGGCGATGACCATGACGAGGACGAACATCTTCACGTCGCGGCCGGTCTTCTCGGTTGCCACGGCGAGGCGCTCGTTGTTGAAGGCGAAGGCCTTGGGCGTGTTGACTCCCTTGCCGAGGCAGAAGGCGTAGTCCGCCCACTGGGCCGAGAAGGCGAGGCCTTCGTCGGACGATCCGGCGCAGATGATCTTCATGTCGGTGGACGGCGTCGGCCGGACCAGACAGTCGTCCATCGTATAATAGTCGCCCTTGAAGTCCGAGCGACCCGTCTCCCACAGCTCGCGCAGGATGCGGGCGTATTCGTCGAGCATCTGGTAGCGGTTGCGGAAATGCTCCTCGCCCGGCCACAGGCCCATCTGGGAGTATTCCGGCTTCTGCCAGCCGGTGATCAGGTTCAGGCCGAACCGGCCGTGGCTGATCGAGTCGATCGTGTTGCACATCCGCGCGGCGAAGGCGGGCGGGATGACCAGGGTCGGGCAGGTCGCATAGATCTTGATCTTCTCGGTGACCGCCGCGAGCCCGGCCATCAGGGTGAAGCTCTCCAGTCCGTATTCCCAGAACTCGGTCTTGCCGCCGAACCCGCGCAGCTTGATCATCGAGAGCAGGAAATCGAGGCCATAGTGCTCGGCCCGCTGGGCGATGCGCTTGTTCAGGTCGAACGAGGGCATGTACTGCGGCGCGGTCTCGGAAATCAGCCAGCCGTTGTTGTTGATCGGTACGAAGACGCCGACTTCCATGATGATCGCCCTCAGTCGTCGCCGGAAAGAAAGGCGACCAGACGCGCATTGAACGCACCGGAAGCCGTCGCCGTAAAGGCGTGTCCGCCCCAGGGGACGACATCGAGGGTCGCGTTCGGCAGGCCGTCGGCCAGACGCCGTGACAGGAGCGGCGGCACCAGCATGTCGTCGGCGGAGGCGGCGACGAGGACCGGGTGTGGAATCTCGCCGAGCCTGTCGTCGATATCGAAGGCCAGCAGCGCGCCGATCCGGGCCAGCATGACGTCGGTGCGAGGGAAGGCCTGGATGTGATGGTGCTCCTGCGTCTTCAGCAGGGCGTCGTTCTCGCTGATCCAGTCTGGCGGAAACAGGAACAGCGCCTGGGCCTCGACATAGGCGGTGGGACCAAAGGCTTCGAGCAGGCGGGTGCGGGCGGCGAAACAACGGGCGACGTGCGGGTCCGGCCGCGACCAGCCGTTGACGACGACCAGTCGGTCCAGCCGATCCGGATGGTCGAGGGCGAGTTGCAGCCCGGCGTTGCCGCCCGCCGCGTGGCCGACGATGTGGGCCCTGGCCGTGCCGGTGGCGTCGAGGACCGCGATCATGTCCTCGGCCATGGAGGCGACGGAGTGGTCCGGCTTCAGGCTGCGGTCGCTGCGGCCGGTGCCGCGATGATCATAGAGGATGACGCGGAAGCGCTCCGTCAGAGCCTCCATCTGCGGCGACCAGAAGGCGGCCGAACCGCCGAGGCCGGCGGACATCAGGACGCTGTCGGCGCCCACGGGACCCTCGTGAACCTCGTACCAGAGGCCATCGGCGACGCCTGTCGTCACCGTTTGCCGATGTGGGCGATGGTGGCGATCTCGACGAGGAAGTCGGGGCGGACCAGGCCGCACTGGATGCAGAACCGGGCCGGCTTGTCGCCCGGGAAGAACTCCGCATAGACCTTGTTCAGGGCGGCGTAGTCGGCCCAGTCCTTGAGGAAGATGTGGTTCATGGTCACGTCGTCCATGGTCCCGCCGGCGGTCTCGATCACCGACTTGATGGTCTCCAGAACGATGCGGGTCTGGCCCTCGGCGTCGCCGACGCAGGCGACGTTGTTGTCCTTGTCGAAGGCCAGGGTGCCCGAGACATAGACCACGCCGTCGGCCAGCGTGCCGGGCGAGAAGGGGGCGATCGGGGTCTGGGTTCCGGGCGGGGTGATGACGGTCTTGGGCATTCAGGTCTCCTCAGTGTTGGGCGCGATCTGACCGACGACGCCCTTGAAGTCGGCGACGCTGGAGACCCAGCCGAAGAATGTCTCGATGTTGTAGATGGCCGCCTTCTGGACGAACTCGGGCCCCGCCTGATGGGTGGCGTCTTCCAGCACGATGCCGAAATATTCGAGGAAGAAGCCGTCCCGCAGCGTGGACTCGACGCAGACGTTTGTGGCGATGCCGACGAAGACCAGATTGCGGATGCCGCGCGAGCGCAGGACGCTGTCGAGCTGGGAGTTGAAGAAGGCGGAGTAGCGCGACTTGTGCAGGCAGATGTCGCCCGGCTGGGGCTTCAGTTCATCGACCAGTTCGTAGTCCCAGGTTCCGCGGGCCAGCAGCGTCCCCGCCAGCTCGGGCCGGGCGCGCATGGTCTTGAGCGCGTTGGACTTGTGGAAGTTGGGGCTGCCCGGACCGCCCGCCTCGACATAGTCGGGATCCCAGCCGTTCTGGAAATAGATGACCTGGACGCCCGCGCGCCGCGCGACGTCGAGCACCCCCCTGGTGTTCTCGATGACTCTTGCGGCGCCGGAGATGTCGAACCCGGCCAAATCCAGATAGCCGCCGGGCGAGGCGTAGGCGTTCTGCATGTCGATGACGATGACGGCGGTCTTCGTCGGGTCGATCTCCAGCGGCTCGGGTCGGCAGGGCAGGGTGATCGTGTTGGCCATCCAGCGACCATGACACATGCGGGCGGGACGCCAAGTCCCGGGACGCTTCGTGGGACTCCAAAATTCGAGTCTACATAGTCCACTGAGTCCCACGGGCTCGTGGCGTCTGATGACAGCGGACTTGTCAAAGACCCGGACGGCAGATGGCGTCGCCTTGCGCGAGAGGCAAGTCGCCAAAAAGAATAAATTCTTATGTTGGCGTTACGGCGTCGGGCAGGCTTCGGTAGTCGGGGCGACCAGTCGCAGGTCCTCTATCGACACTTCCGAACCGGTCGGGGCGGTGATCTGGAATTGGGCCAGGCGAGCCGGTTCGGCGCCTTCGAAGCAGCGCAGGGGAACGGCGGTCGTGGTCCAGTCCGGGGCGGCGGGCAGGGCGACGGCGCCTTGACCGATGGCGACCCGGACCGGGGCGTCGGCCTGGTATCGGATCGACACGGCCAGCGCCGGATCGCTCGGGGTCGGCGGACCGCCGATGACGACGAGGGCGCCGTCGGCCATGAAGCGGAAGCGGCGGGCGGACTCTTGGGCGGCGCCGTCGATGGGCGCCATGGCGACGCCTCCCGAGGGGCTGGCGGCCGCGCCCGGGCTTTCGACGCGGTGGTTGCCGGAGGCGTCTCGCAGGGTGACCGACCAGGGCGCGACGAAACGGCCCGAGGCGAAGAACCGGGGCAGGGCCGTGGCGTCGTCGGGCAGGCCGTCGTCCTCGCTCAGCGTCGGCGTCGAGCCGGGCCGCGCATAGGTCAGGCCGTAGCCGAAGGCGAACTCCGGGTCGTAGCCGGGCGCGCCGATGTTCTGTGGGGGCTGGGCGGCGCTGCGAGGCCAGGAGAAGCTCAGGGTCCCCGTGAAGTCGTGGCGGGGCTGGCCAGTGGGGCCGGCGACCAGCACATCAGCGACGCCCGCGCCCTCCGCCCCCGGCAGCCAGGCGGCGACGAAGGCGTCGGCGGCGTTGATCTCGGGGTTGGTCCAGAGCGGGCGGCCCGACAAGAAGACGGCGACGGTTGGGATGCCAGCGGCTTTCAGCCGCCGCAAGGTCTCCAGCGGCCCGGTCGGGGCGAAGTCGAGCGTGTCCTGATCGCCGTAGAACTCGGCATAGGGCGTCTCGCCGAAGACGACGATGGCGACGTCGGGTTTGGTCTCATAGACGCCGTCGGGTGACAGGGTCGCGCTCCCGCCGGTCTCGGCCACAGCGTCGCGCAGGCCCGCCCAGATCGAGGTCCCGCCGGGGAAGTCTGCATTCGTATTGCCGACACCCTGCCACCCGATGGTCCAGCCGCCGGCCGCCATGCCGATGTCGTCGGCGGCCTCGCCCACGACGAGCACCCGCGCGCCGGGACGGATGGGCAGGGCGGAGCTTTCGTTCTTCAGCAGGACCAGCGACTGGCGGACGGCCTGACGCGCCAGGGCGCGATGCTCGGCCGAACCGATGATCTCGAACCGGCCCTCGATCGGGTCGGCGGAGTCAAAGACGCCCGCCGCGATCTTGGTGCGGAGGATACGGGCGACGGCCTCGTCCAGCCGCGCGGCGGAGATCTCGCCCGACCGGGCCTGGGCCAGGGTGTTATCGTAAAGGGCCTTCCAGGCGTTCGGGGCCATGAACATGTCGAGCCCGGCGTTGATCGCGTCGGGGCAGGAGTCCGAACGGCAGCCGGGCAGGGCGGCGTGGGCGTCCCAGTCGCCGATCAGCAGGCCCTCGAAGCCCAGCGGTCCCCGCAGGACGTCGGTCAGCAGCGACCGGTTGCCGGTGTGCTTGGCTCCATTCCAGCTCGAGAAGGACACCATGACCGACAGGACGCCGGCGTCGATGGCCTCGCGGTAGCCGGACAGGTGGACGTCGATCAGTTCCTGTTCGGACATCGCTGCATCGCCCCGGTCGCGACCGTCGGTGGTTCCGCCGTCGGCGAGGAAATGCTTGGCCGATCCCATGACATAGCCGGACGCCAGACCGACGCCGTCGCGCAGTTCGCCCTGCAATCCGCGCACGAGGGCGGCGGAATAGGCTCGGGCGACACCCGGCTCTTCGGAGAACCCTTCATAGGTCCGGCCCCAGCGGTCGTCGCGGGGCACGGCCAGGGTCGGGGCGAAGGTCCAGTCGACGCCGGTCGCTGCGACTTCCTTGGCCGTGGCGCGGGCGATGGCCTCGACCAGGGCCGGGTCGCGCGCGGCGCCGAGGCCGATGTTGTGCGGAAAGATGGTCGCCCCGACGATGTTGGCGTGGCCGTGCACAGCGTCGACGCCGAACAGCAGGGGCACGCGTGCGCCGGGGCGTTCGGCGGCGGCCGCGCGGAAGGCGCGCGACAGGTCGAGCCAGGCCTGGGGTCCCGACCGCTCGTCGCCGTTGGGCGAGGAACTGCCGCCGGCCAGTATCGAGCCGATAGGCCAGGTGGCGAGGTCCTCCGGCTTGATCGCGCCGATGTCCGCCTGGATCAGCTGACCGACCTTCTCCTCGATGGTCATGACGGCGAGCAGGTCGCGGACGCTGGCCTCGGTCGCCGGGCCGGTCAGGGCGGCGGGGCTATGCGACGTCGGCCAAAGCTCAGGATGGGCCGTCGCATCCTGAGCCCAGGACGGCGCGGCGAGCAGGGCGAGGGCGGCGACCCCAGACGCGAGTGCGGCCCGGCCTACCAATTGAACATCGTCCCGTCTTCGAGGCGGTTCACCGGCAGATAGGCGCGGCGATAGGGGTGGCTGGCGGCCAGAGCTTCGTCGAGATCGACGCCCAAGCCCGGCGCGTCGCCCGGGTGCAGCATGCCGTCCTGGAAGCCGTAGGCGTGCGGGAAGACGGCGTCGGTCTCCGGCGTGTGCCGCATGTATTCCTGCAGGCCGAAGTTCGGAACCGACAGGCCGAAATGCAGGGCCGCCGCCATCGTCACCGGCGACAGGTCGGTGGCGCCGTGACACCCGGTCCGCACGTGGTGCAGGTCGGCGAAGGCCGCGATCCGCCTCAGATGGGTGATGCCTCCCGCATGGACGACGGTCGCCCGCACGAAGTCGATCAGCCCCTCCTCGATCAGGGTCTTGCAGTCCCAGATGGAGGAGAAGATCTCGCCGACGGCCAGGGGCGTCGTCGTGTGCTGGCGGATGGTGCGGAAGGCGGCCTGGTTCTCGGCCGGGACGGCGTCCTCCAGCCAGAAAGGCCGGAAGGGCTCCAGATCCTTGCCCAGACGACCCGCCTCGATCGGCGTCAGCCGGTGATGGACGTCGTGCAGCAGATGCACGTCCCAGCCCAGGGCCTCGCGCGCGGCGGCGAACAGAGCGGGCACCGACTTCATATAGCGTTCGGTCGACCAGACGGTCTCGGTCGGCAGGTCGGCGTCGGCGGGTTCGTAGAACATCTTGTCGCGCGACACGCCGTAGGTGCTCTTCAGACCGGGCACGCCCGACTGCAGCCGGATCGCGCGATAGCCGAGATCGCGATAGCGCAGGGCCTCGGCCACCGTCTCCTCGATGTTCGAGCCGTTGGCGTGACCGTAGACAGTGACCCCGTCGCGACAGGCGCCGCCCAGCAGTTGATAAAGGGGCAGGCCGGCGATCTTCGCCTTGATGTCCCACAGGGCGACGTCGACGGCGGCGATCGCCGTCATCCCGACCGGCCCGCCACGCCAGTAGGCCCCGCGATAGAGAAACTGCCACATGTCCTCGATCCGGTGGGCGTCCTTGCCGATCAGCAGGGGGACGATGTGTTCTTCCAGATAGGCCACGACGGCCATCTCGCGGCCGTTCAGGGTCGCGTCGCCGAGCCCGTATGTCCCGTCGGCGGTGGTGATCTTCAGGGTGACGAAGTTGCGCCCCGGACAGGTCACGATCACCCGCGCCTCGGTGATCGTCGCCGTCGCGCGGGCGGGGCGCGACGGAATGGAGGGAACAGCGGCGAGGGAACGGTCGATCATCTGGGACCCAACAGGCAGGGATCAGTCCGGACGCACTGGTCTGACCCGGACAACGACATTACAACGAAAGCGGCATGACCACATCGACCGCAGACACCCGCAAACTCTATCAACAGGTCGCGAGCTCGGTCGCGGCCGGGATCGCTTCCGGGCGCTACACCGTGGGCGCGCGATTGCCGTCCGAACGGGACCTGGCCGAGGAGTTCGGCGTCAGCCGCCCGACGGTGCGCGAGGCCATGATCGCGCTGGAGATCCGCGGTCTGGTCGAGGCGCGTCCCGGCTCGGGCATCTATGTGACGGAGGTGCAGGCCACGGGGCCGGCGCCGGAGCTGGACATCGGCGCCTTCGAGCTGACCGAGGCTCGACGCCTGTTCGAGGGCGAGGCCTGCGCGCTCGCCGCCAGCGCCATCACCGACGAGGAACTGGCCGAACTCGAAATCACCCTGGCCCAGATGGTCGGCGAGAACACCCTGGCCACGCCCATCGGGGAGCAGGCCGACCGGCGGTTCCACACCCTGATCGCCCAGGCGACCCGCAACTCCGCCATCGTCATGGTGGTCGAGAACCTGTGGGACCTGCGCTACCGCTCGCCCCTGTGCGCCGCCATGCTGGCCAAGGCGCGTCAGGTCGGGGTGCGCCCCCTGATTGAGGATCACCGCGAGATCCTGGACGCCCTGACCCGGCGCGACCCGAAGGCGGCGCGTGCGGCGATGCACAGCCATCTGGGCCGCGTGATCGAGGGCCTGCTGACGGCGACCGAGATGGACGCCCTCGCGCGCACCCGCTCGGACGTCGAGGCGCGACGCCAGGAGATGGCCCGCCGCTCGGCGATCTGATCGATCAGGGCGCATAGGGCGGCAGACGCAGGTTCAGGTCGAGCCCGGCGTTGCGCTCGCGATAGAGGGCCGCATCGGCCGCCAGTTCCGCGTCGTTCCAGGCCCAGGAACCGCGCTGGAAGACCTCGTAGAGGCCCGTCGTCTCGGTCTTGTCGAGTTCAGGCCAGGGCCATTCGGCCTCACGCCCGGCCCAGCCCGCCATGAAGTTCGTCGCGCTCCGCAACGACCGGCCGTCGGCGCCCTGCCAGTTCCAGAGGTCGACGCCGACGCATTGGCCGATCTGGGCCAGGTCGAACGCCGCTGTCAGGGTCCAGGTCGAATAGTGCAGCGACCGGGTCCGGGTCAGCTCCTGCGGCAGGCTGCCGTCCGGGGCGAACTGGGGAACGATCCGCGCCTGCTTGAAGCGTTCGGCGACCGTCCGGGCGACCTCGTCCATGCCGGCGTAGAGGGCGAACTCCGAGATCAGCATGTCGTAGTAGACGCCGTGGTTGTTGGTCGCGGCCTTCTCTTCGCGCCCGATCTCGCTGGTCGCCATCCATTCGACAAGGGCGGCGAACCAGTCGCGCAACGCGGCGCGCTCCTCGTCGGTCAGGGCGGACGACGTATCCAGCAGGCCGAGGGACTCGACCACGCGGACCAGGCGGGTGGCGTCGATCACGCCCTCGGCGCGGCCGGACACCCGGCCCGGCACGGCCTGGCCGTGGTTGAAGTTGGGGTTCATCCGGGTTTCGGGGGCCAGGAACCAGGTCTTGATGAAGGCCGCCGCCCGGGTCGCATAGCGTTCGTCGCCGGTGAAATAGTACGCCAGAGACAGGGCCTGGACGTCCTGGCTCATGTCCTCCAGATCGGTCAGGTCGAAGGCGTTGGTGGCGCGCTCCGGATTGAACTGACCGTCGCGCCGGACATAGGGCAGGCCGTCCGGCCGGGCCGGGTCCGGCCACCAGTAGGGCCCCATGCTCATATAGTCGTGCCTGTCGCCGCTGGCGGGCGTCTGGGTCTTGTCGACGACGGTGTAGGGGCCGCGCGTCAGGGCGGCGTCGGCGCGTTGCATCATCGCGGCGCGCGCGGGCTGCAGCGTCGCATCGGTCGCGAGCCTCGCCTTGACCGTCTCCAGCCAGTCGGGCCGCCACAGGAAGGTGCGCCGACCGTCGAAGGCCGAGGCGTAACCCATCGATCCTTCGCAGGCAGGCGCGGTCGTCTGGGCCAAGGCAGGCGTTGCGGTCGCCATGACGGCCATGACCACGGACAGGATGGGGGAACGGATCATCGGGCATTCCGGAAGGAAGCAGGCCCGTGGCGACCGTCGGCCGCCACGGGCTTCGGGGAGAGCATCAGTAGCGGAACACGACGCCTGCATAGAACTGCGGCGTGCTCTCGCTGACCTCGGTGATCGAGTCCTCGCCGGCCTTGTACAGGATGTCCCGCTCGTTCAGCACGTTCAGGGCCTGGGCCTTGAGCTGGATATGCTCGTTGATCCGGTAGTTGGCCGACAGGTTCAGATAGCCGGCGCCCTGGACGCCACGGTTCGTCGAGCTGTTCGGCTTGGAGTACTCCGACCGGTAGCGCCAGGCGGCGCGCAGTTGCAGGCCCATGCCTTCCCAGAAGAGCGAGGCGTTGGCGCTGTGACGCGACAGGCCGCGCAGGTTGGCCGGATCGACATAGGGGGCGACGGTCGAGGGATCGGGGAACTCGAAATCGGCCTCGGCATAGTTGTACCCGCCCGACACGCCCAGCCCGCTCCACAGACCCGGTAGATTGGTAAAGACGTGGCTGCCGCTGAACTCGACGCCGTACAGATGGCGCTCTTCGGTGTCATTGGCCGGGGCCACGGCGTTGAAGGTGACCTCCGCCCCGTTGGCGATGATCGAGGTGGTGAACGGCTGGACCGCATCGAAGGCCGCGCCCTTGATCAGCTTGTAGTAGGGCGCGATCGAGAAGCTGGTGTCGGCGCTCAGATAGAACTCCAGCGAAGTGTCGAAATTCCAGGCTTCCAGCGGCTTCAGGTTCGGGTTGCCGGTCTGGGAGTTGGCCAGGACGCCGGCGACGGTGGTGGCCGTCGCGTCGACGATCGGGCTGATGCCGACATTGAATTCCTCGATGCCGACGCGGGCGATCGAGCGCGACACGCCGAAGCGCAGCCGGGTCTGGTCGTTCAGGTCGAAGTTCAGGTTGGCGCTGGGCAGCCAGTAGTCGTAGTCGCCCTCGCCCGTGATCTGGCTGAGCGTGCCCGGCACGACGACGAGGGTCGCGGCCGAACCGGCGACCGACGGCGTGACCGTGACGGCCGAGCGGAAGCCGCGCGCCTCGACCTGGGTCGAGACATAGCGGAGGCCGACGTTGCCGCTGACCGGGATGTTGTTCCAGTCGGTCCCGAAGCTGGTCATCGCATAGAGGGCGCTGATCGTCTCGATGACGTCGATGTCCTCCGGTCCGCGCGAGTCGGCGAGCAGGGGGTTTGTGTCCCGGCCGGTGTAGGCGCGGAACAGGCAGTCGTTGCTGAACTGGGCCCAGGACCGGATGTTGGTCGAGGACTCGCTCATGAAATCCGTCGTGGCGAAGGGCACGCGGCACTGGGCGTTCGCCTGGGCCGTGATCTGGGCGACCGTCAGGCCGTCGCGGGCGATAGGCGTGGCCACGTCCGCGTTGTTGTTGAGGTCCGTCTCGCGGGTGTGTTCCGACACCCGGGCGCCGAAGCCGATTGAACGGAAGAAGCCCTCGTCGCCCAGATCATAGGTCGCATCGACCCGGGCCGCAGCGATCGCGTCTTCCCGGTCGGTGACCAGACGATAGCGGGCGTAGTTGGTGTTGGCGGCCGGGACGGCGATCAGGAAGTTCGCCGGGTCATTCACGTCGAAGCCGACGAAGTCGACGTTCGGAACGACGTCTTGTGTGCCGTCGAGCGAGTACACCACACGGCGGCTCGACCGCATGTTGGTGGCCTTCTGCAGCTCGGTGCGGTGGGATTGCGAATAGGACAGATCGCCGGTGACCTGGAGACGGTCGCCCTGCCAGCGGGTGAACAGGCCGCCGCCGATATATTCCTCTTCGCGCAGGCGATCCTCGAACTGGACCTCCAGGTTGGAGTTGCCGGTGTAGCTGATCAGGGCGCCTTCGCTGTAGCCGTTGTCGCCCGTGCCGATCAGGGTCGGCTGGATGCCGCGCGCGGCCTCGGTGATCGCCAGCTGGTTACGGTTTTCCAGGCTGGACCGGTTCGAGTACTGGGCGTCCAGGGTGAAATCCAGACGATCCGTGGGACGCCACTGGAGGGCGCCCAGCAGACCGTCGCGGGTCTCCGAGGTGTTGATCTGGCGGAAGGTCCGCGAGGTGGTCCCGAAATAGAGCGGTCCGGCCGTCGTGCCGGCCTGGTTGGCGGCGCTCAGCGTCGGGCGCAGGGCGCAGTTGAAGCTGGTTCCCGCGGCCGTCTGCTGGGCCGCCGTTCCCCCGATAAAGTTGGGGTTGTTGGCCACCGTGTTGCAGGGAATGAAGGCGGAGTTGGTGGTGTAGTAGTCCTCGGGAACCGCCTGGTCCTGATGCTGGTAGCCGATGCTCAGGCCCAGGTCGCCGATCGCGGTGTCCAGCCAGCGGTCGGTCCACGAGATGTTGGCGCGATAGCCCATGCCGTTGCGGCCGAGGATGGCGGCGTCCTTGGGCTGATAGACGGCGCGGTATTCGGCCTGGAGGCGGGGCGTAGCTTCGAGCGGACGGATGGAGCGCAGGTCGATGACGCCGGCGATGCCGCCGTCGAGGAAGTTCGCCTGCTGCGACTTGTAGACCAGGACGCCGTTCACGAGCTCTGACGGGAACTGCTGGAAGGCCACCGAACGGTCGGGCCCGGCGGTCGAGACCTCGCGGCCGTTGAAGGTCGAGAAGGAGAGGGTGGGGCCCAGACCCCGGACCGACAGTTCGTTGGCGTTGCCCTTGAACCGGTCGGCGGTCACGCCCGTGATCCGCTCCAGCGTGTCGCCGACGGAGTTGTCGGGCAGGGAGCCGATCTCGTCGTTGACGATGGCGTCGACGATCGTGGCCGTCTCGCGCTTCACGGCGATGGAGTTGCGCTGCGTCGCGCGGATGCCGGTGACGACGATCTCGTCGACCGAGGACTCCGGGTCTTGCGGCGCGGGCGCTTCCGATGCGGCCCCTGACGTGCTCTGAGCGAAGGCGGCCGTCGACATCGCCATCGCTGCGACGGACGCCATAAGCAGGACGCGGCCCACGCGGAGCGATACTGTGGTCATGGTGGTTTCCCCTCTAGGACGTTTCGTCGCGCACCCGTTGGTCGGGTGACCTTGCAAACAGGCTAGACCAGAAATGACACCGGTGGCAATATTGGTCTGGCCAAAATTTCCGGGATCAACCGGGATGGGGCCGAAAGGGAGATGAAAATGTTCGGACTGAAACAGGCGCTGGCGGCCATTCAGGCGACGATGCTTCTGGCCTGCGCGCCGGCGATCGCCCAGGCGCCCGATCCGGCCGTGATCCAGCAGGCTCGCCGGGTCGCGGACTGGCAGCTCGCCCACATGGAACAGTTTGAGTATGTCACCACCTTCCGCGAGCCGACCGCCGATCCGATCGACTGGATTCAGGCGACCCTGTGGGTCGGGCTGACCGATCTGGCCGATGTCACGGGCGACGCCCGCTACGCCGATGCCGTGGTGGCTCAGGGGCAGGCCGCCAACTGGGGCTTCGGAAGCCGGCCGCGCCATGCCGACGCCGACGCCATCGGCCACGCCTGGATCTGGGCCGCGACGAAGGCCGGGGGTGAAGAGCGCGCGCGTCGACTGGCTCCGGTTCGCGCCCGGTTCGACGCCGTGCTGGCGACGCCCAGCGACGTCTCCATGATCTTCGACGAAGGCCGGGGCGAACGGCCATGTCAGGTCCGCTGGTGCTGGAGCGACGCCATCTTCATGGCCCCTCCGGTCTGGGCGGCCCTGTCGGCGGCCACTGGAGAGCCCGCCTACTGGCGCCACGCCGACCGCGAGCTTCAGGCGACGATCGCCGCCCTCTACGACCCCGAGGAACACCTGTTCTATCGCGACAGCCGCTTCATCGGCCGCGAAGGACCGGCGGGCCGCAAGGTGTTCTGGAGCCGGGGCAACGGCTGGTCCTACGCCGGCCTCGCCAAGACGCTCGAGGTCCTGCCGGTCGACGACCCGTCGCGCGCCCGCTATGTCGAACTGTTCCGCCAGATGTCCGAACGCATCCGCGGCCTGCAGGGGGGCGAAGGCTACTGGCCGGTCTCGTTGCTCGATCCGGGCGGTCCGCCGGAGACCAGCGGCACGGCCTTCTTCGTCTATGGCATGGCCTGGGGCGTGAACCACGGCGTGCTCGACAAGGCGACATACGGCCCTGCGATCCGCACCGGCTGGGCCGCCCTCGACCGCGCCGTGCAGCCAGACGGCCACCTCGGCTGGGTGCAGCAGGTCGGCTATGCCCCGGATCAGGTCGCGGCGACGGATACCCAGTTGTACGGCGTCGGGGCCCTGCTGATGGCCGCGTCCGAAGTCTCGCTTCGCCAAGATTGGTAAGGCCAGTTGACCTTCCGGTCAGGCCAACATATCGTCATCGTCTGCTCTCCTAAGGCAGACGCCTCTCGGGGGGCGGCCCGATGGCCGTCCCCCTTTTTCTTTCAAGAGTTCCGCATGCGTCCTGTCCCCGTCCTGGCCGCGCTCATCCTCGGCGTCGCGGCGCTTCCCGGAACCCCCCAGGCCCAGGAGCGGGGCGCGATCTATCTGACCCCGCCGCCGATGAACCAGTCGGTTCAGGGCCGGGTCCGGCCACAGGTCGAGGCCCTGCTGGAAGCCCTGGCCGCCGAGGGACGCGATTACACGCTCGACGGCGTCGAGGTGTTCGAGGCCCAGGACAAGTTCCTGCCCGGCAAGATCGCCAGCGGCATGTCGCACGTTCTGGTCGCCACATCGCGCGACGATCCGGCCTTCGCCGAGCGGCTGGCCGGCTTCCGTCGCCTGTCCGAACTGACGCTGGAGGACACGAACGACAGCTGGGGCATCTACTACTACATCTCGGCATTGCACGAGCTTGAGGGCGCAGGACTGCTGGACGAGGCGGTCAGCCCCGAAGCCCTGACCCGTCTGCGTGAGCGGCTGGACTGGCGCGCCTTTGTTCGCGAGCCCGACCTGACCCTGCTCAACCTGCCCAACAACTACTACGGCGTGGCCTTCAGCATCGCCCGGCTGCGCTTCCTGCTGGGGTGGGAGGACGCCTCCGCCTCCGAAGCCCTGCTGGCGAAGACGCTCCAGCATTTCCGCGACTATTCCGGCGAATACGGCTTCGCCGACGAGACCTCGGGCGAGGGTCGGTTCGACCGCTATTCCGTCCTGCTGATCGGCGAGATCGCCCAGCGCTTCATCGAGACGGGCGTGGAGCCGCCGCCGGAGGTCCGGACCTGGCTGCGCAAGTCGGTCGACCTGATGCTGCCGCGCCTGAACCTGCGCGGCGAAGGGTTCGAATACGGGCGCAGCATCGGCGTCTATGGCGAGACGGCCTTCCTCGAAGTCCTGACCGCCGCCGCCGCGCTCGACGTCCTCACCGACCAGGAACAGGCCATGGCCTATGCCTTCTCGTCGCGGGTCGCGGCCCGCTACGTCGACTTCTGGCAGGACAGCGGGACCGGCTCGGTCAACCTGTGGGATCACGGGCGCAAGACCGACGCCTACCGTGGCAAGCACCGCATTCTCGGCGAGAACCTCAGCCTCGCGCACCAGCTGATCTACACCAATGCGATCTGGAACCGGCTGGGCCTGACCGACGGGGTTCCTGACGCCGGGTTCGTGGCGTGGCTGGACCGCCGTCCAACCTCGATGACGACCTGGTTCGCGCGCGGCGACCATGACCGGGTGCTGGTGACGTATCGCGACGGCGACCGGGTCATCGGCCTGCCGCTGATCAACGGCGGTCCGACCCAGCATATGAACACCCCCTACTTCCCGATCCCCTTCTCGCCCGGCGTGCTCGCCGGCGCGGCGGACGAGACCTTCCCCCAGCTGGTTCCCAGGCTGACCCTGGCGGACGGGTCGATGCTGATGCCGCTGTCGTACTTCAAGGACGTCTCGGTCGCCGAGGACGGCGCCCGCACCACTGTCAGCTATCACCAGGACGAACTGGACCGGATGGGGGAGGAGGCTCCACGCCCGGACACGCGCGCCCGGATCCGGACCCGCTACGTCCTCGAACCCGGCGCGATCACCCGCAGCGACGAGATCGTCGTCGACGGCGACGCCGTGCTCGATCTGGAGTTCCCCGTCTTCTCACGCGGCGCCACGACGAACGGCGCCGTCATCCGCTTCGCCCAGGGCGAGGTCGCGTCCTTTGAGGCGACCGGCATGACCTGCGCCCCGACCGAGGATTTCGATGCGGCGACCTACGCCAGCCCGGTCGGCGCCTTCCGGACCCTGATCCGCTGTCGTGCAGAGATCGAGGACCGCGCCAGCCTGTCGTGGCGTATCGGCTTCGCGCCCTGAAGCCTATTCGGCGGGAGACGCCAGTCCCATCCGGACGAGGGCCGACAGGCTGTTCGCCTGCATCTTGCTCATCACCTTGGCGCGGAAAATCTCGACGGTGCGCGGGCTGATGGCCAGGTCTGCGGCGATCTCCTTGTTGGAGCGTCCCTCGACCAGGGCCCGGAACACCTGGTTCTCCCGATGGCTCAGCTGGGCGATGCGCTCGGCGGCTTCCTGCCGGCTCTGGCGCTCCCCCTCCTGTTTCGACAGGTGCCCCAGACAGCCGCGCACCGCTTCGAGCAGGCGATAGGGATCGAACGGCTTCTCGATGAAGTCGACGACGCCGGACTTCATCATCTGCACGGCCATCGGCACGTCGGCATGGCCGGTGATGACGATGATCGGCCAGGCGTCGCCCTTCAGTGCCCTGAGGCGGCGAACCACCTCGGCGCCATCCATGTCGGGCATGCGCACATCGGTGATCACGCAGGCCGAATCCACCTCCGGCAGGTTGGCGATCAGTTCGGCGCCGCTGGCGAAGGCCCGGGCGCGGATCCCCTCGCTGCGAAGAAGGACGAGCAACGCGTCGCGAACGGCGTCGTCATCCTCGGCGATCAGGACCGTGATCGTATTCATGCGTCGACAAGTTCCCGTTCGCGCATCAGACAGAATGAGAAGGCGGCCCCGCCCAGCGGACTGGCCTCGACCGTCAGTACGCCACCATGACTTTCGATGATGGTCCGGGTCACCGAAAGCCCCAGACCCATGCCGCCCGATTTTGTGCTCATCAGGGGGCGGAAGATAGTTTCCATATCGGCGGTCGCAATGCCTGCGCCATTGTCCTCGACGCGGACCTCATAGGCTTCCGGCGAGATCGCCCGGCCGGAAACGACGACGCGCGGGTCAGGCCGGCCCGCGAGGGCCTCGACGGCGTTGCGCACCAGGTTGACCATGGCCTGCTGAAACTGGATGCGCTCGGCCCAGACGCCGTCGTTCTCGTCATCGATCAGGAACTCGATCGTGGCGCCGCCGGTCCGCCCGATCATTCCGAACACGCTCTGAAGGTCTTCGATCATCGAGCTGGCGCGCTCAAAATTCAGCCCCCGGGTCTCGTGCGCCAGAAGCTCGCGCATCCGCCGGATGATCTCGCCGGCGCGCAGCAACTGGGCCTTGGCCATGTCGACGGTCCGGCCCGCGCTGTCCGCCACCGGTCCTGCGCGCTTCATGTCGGTCTGGGCGGCGTGCAGATAGGTGACGGCGGCGCTGAGCGGCTGGTTCAGTTCGTGCGACAGCGACGCCGCCATCTCCCCCAAAGAATTCAGGCGCCAGACGCGGTTCAACTGGGTGTGGAGTTCCCGGGCCTGGGTGTCTGCGGTGTGGGACGCCGTCAGGTCGGTCAGGGTCAGGATGGCATGGTCGGGGTCGCCCTCATCCTCGTTGATACCGAGCTGGATATTGACGTGAAGCTTCTTGCCGTCGCCTCGGCGCGCGACCCATGACCCTGACGCCGCCGGGCCCGTGCCGCGGGGCGCGAAAGTCTCCAGATCGAAATCCTCCACAAACAGGCTGAACGGCTCGCCGACCGCGAGCGCTTCCGGCGCGGCGAGAAGGGTGGAGGCGGACGGGGTCAGCGAGCGGACGACGCCCTGCCGGTCCAGCATTACGACCGGGACGGAGACGAGGATGGTCTGGAGCATGTGGTCACGCCGGGCCAGCCGCCGTGACAGTTCGCTGGCATGCAGGAGGGAGGCGCGCAGCCGCCTGAATCCCTCGGAGATCAACCAGGCCACTGCCGCAAACAACAGGGCGTTGGCGATCGTGTCGATAGGGCTGTCCCGGTTGACCAGGGCGACATTCGCCGCGATGGCCAGGATGATCGCGAAGGCCGTTTCGCGGCGCCCGGCCAGAAGGGACACGGCCATGACGGCGGGCAGCATAGGCAGGTAGTAGAAGCTGCCGAACCCCTCCAGCGCCGCGCGGATGCCAAGGGCGGCCAGCACGGCGACGATCGCCAGGGGATAGCCGACCCACGGCGCTTGAGACAGCTGCGCCGCCTTTGTCCGGATGAACGCAACCGCGTCCTTTTGCGACATGACGCCGCCTCAAATCAGCTTCGGGCGAAGTAAAGCCCGATCAGATTCTTTTGTGTCGATTCGAGGTGGTGATCCGCAGTTATCGGCGTAAACATAGGAAGTTAAATTTCATCCCAGAATGAATAACTGGCCTGCGTCCCCGCCGGAGTTTCCGGCCCCGGATCGGTTCGTTTCCGGCGGGTAAGTATTCCTACCTAGGCCAGGATTCACCAATAATACGGTGGCGCTGGCCATCCTTGGGTTCTCATCCAAGGAGCCTTTTTCATGTTCTCTTTCGTTCGGAGCCGCCTGCGTCGGACCGATTTCGCCACGGCCGCTGTGACCGTTGGCGGCCTGTTCGCCATGGCTGTTCCCGCCGCCGTTCAGGCCCAGGACATCAACTGGACCGTCGGCGTCGCGAGCGAGTACATGGGCAAGGGCGCCGGCAAGAGCAACGGTGAGATCGCGCCGTATGGCTCGGTCGAGGTCAGCACCGGCCAGGTTTACGCGAGCGTCTTCGCCTCGACGGCGGAGATCTCCTCGGGCGGCGACGCCGAGATCATTTCCACCATCGGCTGGCGGCCGACCGTCGGCGACGTCAAGTTCGATCTCGCCGTCCTGAACCGCGACCTGCCCGGCACCCGCGCCGGCGTCGACGGGAACTATTTCGAGTACCAGGCGGACGCCTCCCGCGCCTTCGGTCGCATCTCCACCCGCCTGCGCGTCAACTATACGCCTGACGGTTTCGCCGCGACGCGCGAAGCCTGGTGGATCGAGCTGCAGGGTTCGACCGCACTGGACTCTAAGACCAAGGCCAGCATCGCCATCGCCGACCGCTCCGCCGACGGCGGCGCCGAGTACGTCGCATGGAACGCCGGCGTGAAGCGCAAGCTGACCGACAGCGTCTCGCTTGATCTCCGCTGGTACGACACCGACGGCCACAGCCTGGGCGAGGCCTACGAAGGCCGCCTGGTCGCGTCGATCAGCCTGGCGCTCTGATTTCAAGCCTTCCTCCCCAGTTAGTACCTCAAGGAATCTCGCCAGTGTCCCTCTCCAATATCCCCATCGGCAAAAAGCTGGCGATCGCATTCGCCGTGGTGCTCCTGGCCATCGGGGCCATGGGCGCGACGATCTTCGTCAACCTCCAGGCCATGTCCAGGGCCGGCGAGGCGCGCAGCATCGCCAACGCCGTGGTGCGCACGACGGCGAAGGTCGAGTTCAAGATGGCGCGTCAGGAGAACTCCTATCGCGGCTTCCTGGTCTCGGGGGACCGCTACTATCTCGAACGGCTCGACGCCCACCGCGCGTCCTTCAAGGAAGGTCTTGAGGAGCTTCGTCAGCAAGGCGACGCGGAGACCGCGCGTCTCGCCGACTCGATGGAGGAGGGCGCCGACGCCTGGTTCGAAAACGTCGTGACAGCCGGTGTGGCCCTGGCCGCCAATCCCGTGACCAAGCCGCAAGCGGTCGCCATGGTCGGCCGCGACGGCGCGGCGGACAACTACACCAATGTCGTCGAAGAGGGCATTGAGGCTCTGAACACCCGCAATATCGCCGCCCTGGAGGTCACGCGAGACGCCCAGGCCGCTGCCGCCAGTACGGCCCAGATCGCCCTGCTGATCGGTCTGGCCGCAGCTCTGCTGATCTCCATCCTCGCCGCCTGGACGTTGACGCGCGGGATCGTCGGTCCGACGAACATCCTGGTGGGCCACATGCGTCGTCTGATCGGCGGCGAGACCGGCTTCGACGTCGCAGAAAGCACCCGCAAGGATGAGTTCGGCGAGATGGGCCGCGCCGTTCTGGCCTTCCGCGACGCCGCGATCGAGAAGACCCGTCTGGAAGCCGAGGGCGCCGCCCTGCGCGGCCAGTCGGATGAGGAACGCGCCCGCAATCAGCGCGCGGCCGACGCCGCCGCTCGTGAGCAGGCCGCCGTCGTCGCCGCCCTGGGCGAGGGCCTGGATCACCTGACGCGCGGTGATCTGACCTTCACCCTGACCCAGTCCTTCCCCGAGGACTATGTGAAGCTGAAGGAGGACTTCAACGCCGCGATCATGCAGCTGAAGGACGCCATGTCGGTTGTGGCCGGCAACGTTTCGGCCATCCGCTCCGGCGCCGGCGAGATCGCCCAGGCCTCTGACGACCTCTCGCGTCGCACGGAGCAACAGGCCGCTTCGCTGGAAGAGACCGCCGCCGCACTCGACGAGATTACAGCCACGGTGAACCGCACGGCCTCGGGCGCCCGTCAGGCTTCCGAGACTGTCCAGGCCGCCAAGGGCGACGCCGAGACCTCGGGCATCGTCGTCCGGGACGCCGTCAGCGCCATGGGGGCGATCGAGAAGTCGGCCCAGGAGATCAGCCAGATCATCGGCGTGATCGACGAGATCGCCTTCCAGACCAACCTGCTGGCCCTGAACGCCGGGGTCGAGGCCGCCCGCGCCGGCGACGCCGGACGGGGCTTCGCGGTCGTCGCCTCCGAGGTCCGGGCCCTGGCCCAGCGCTCGGCGGAAGCGGCCAAGGAGATCAAGGTCCTGATCTCGGCCTCGACCTCCCAGGTCAACGCCGGGGTCACTCTCGTCGGCCAGACCGGCGAGGCCCTGCAACGCATCGTCAGCCGCGTCGCCGAGATCGATGGCCTCGTCTCCGAGATCGCCGCCTCGGCCCAGGAACAGGCCACCGGCCTTCAGCAGGTCAACACCGCCGTCAACCAGATGGACCAGGTGACCCAGCAGAACGCCGCGATGGTCGAGGAATCGACCGCCGCCAGCCACTCGCTGTCGCAAGAGGCCGAGACCCTGGCCGGTTCGGTGTCGCGCTTCCAGATCGGGGCGGTGGCCCAGGCCCCGGCGGCTCGTAGCGCACCCCGACCCCAGCCCCGTCCGGCCAACCGCCCGGTCGCCCAGATGCGCACCCTCGGTTCCGGCGGCGCCGCCCGCAAGCCGCAGCCGGTCGCGTCGGAAGATGGCTGGGAGGAATTCTGATGAGCGCCTCCCTGTCCCTCCCGGCCGTCCTCGACCTGGCCCAGGCTGAAGCGCTGAAGGCGGCCCTGCTGCCGATGCGCGGCCAGTCCGTCGTCATCGACGCCTCGCGCGTCGAGCGCCTCGGCGGCCTGTGCCTGCAGGTCCTGATCTCGGCCCAGCAGACCTGGATCAGCGATGGTCATGTGCTGAAGATCGACGATGTGTCGCGTGAATTTGCCGATCAATGGAACGCATTCGGGGCGGCCTCGGCCGATCGCCCGCAGGGAGCCCTCTCGTGACCAAGACAGTTCTGACCATCGACGACAGCCGCACCATGCGCGACATGCTGATGATGGCCCTGGTCGACGCGGGCTACCGCGTGATCCAGGCCGTGGACGGCGTGGACGGGCTGGAGACGCTCGCCGCCGAGGGCGCCGATGTCATCATCACCGACATCAACATGCCCCGCATGGACGGCTTCGGCGTGATCGAAGGGGTCCGCGCGGATCCGAACCACCGGGCGACCCCCGTGCTGGTCCTGACCACCGAGAGCGACGCCGCCAAGAAGCAGCGCGCCCGCGACGCCGGCGCCACCGGCTGGATCGTCAAACCGTTCGACCCGGCCAAGCTGGTCGACGCCGTCCGTCGCGTGGCGGCCTGACCCATGAGCGACGCGGTCGATCCCTTCGAAGCGATCAAGGTCGTATTCTTCCAGGAGTGCGATGAACTCCTGGGCGACCTGGAGACGGGTCTGCTCGCCATCGAGCAGGGCAGTGCGGACATGGAGACGGTCAACGCCGTCTTCCGCGCCGTCCATTCGGTCAAGGGCGGGGCAGGGGCCTTCGGCCTCGACGCCCTGGTCCGGTTCGCCCACGTCTTCGAGACCCTGCTGGACGAGATCCGTTCGGAGCGGAAGCCGTGCGACGACGTCACGGTCAAGACCCTGCTGCGCGCCTCGGACGTCCTGGCCGACCACATCGCCGCCGCTCGCGGCCAGGGCGCCCCGGTCGACGAGGCCCGCTCCGCCGGTCTGGTCGCAGAACTGGAAGCCCTGACGCATGGGGAGTCCATCCCGGCCGCCGCTGAATCCGAACCTGCCTTCGCCCCGGTTGCCGCTGCGCCGAGCGAAGCCGACGAAGACGATTTCGGCTTCCGCCCGGTCGCCTTCAACCTCGCCGATCTGGGCGCCCCGGCCGAGCCGGCTGCGCCCGCCGCAGACGCCTGGCGCATCGTCTTCCGTCCGCACGGCCGGATGTACGTCAACGCCAACGAGACCGGTCTGCTGCTGCGCGAACTGTCCCACCTCGGCGAGATGACGGTCGATCTCGACGTCTCGGCCGTGCCGGATCTGGACGCGCTGGACGCCGAGGAATCCTATCTGTCCTGGACGATCAACCTGACCACCGAAGCCGGCGAGGCCGCGATCCGCGACGTCTTCGACTTCGTTGAAAGCGATTGCGACCTGTCGATCCGTCCGGCCTCGGCCGCGCCGGAAGTCGTCGATGAAGCCCCCGCACCGGCCGCCGACTTCGACATCTCCGCCCTGCTGGCTCGCGCCCAGGCCGAGGTCGCCGTGGCCGCCGAACCCGCGCCCGCGCCAGTCGCTGAACCCGTCCCCGCGCCCGCGCCGATCGCATCGGTCGCCCCGCCCGTCGTCGCCGTGACCCCCGCGTCCGCGCCGACGCCGGAACCTGCCCCGGCCGCCGCCAATGCCCCGGCAGCGGCGCCCGCCGCCCAGGCCGCCGTCACCATCCGCGTCGATCTCGACCGCGTCGATCGCCTGATCAACGTCGTCGGCGAACTGGTCATCCAGCAGGCCATGCTGGCCCAGCGCGTGATCGAAAGCGGTCTGGCCCGCTCGTCCGGCATCTCTGTGGGTCTGGAAGATCTCGAGCTGTTGACCCGCGAGATCCAGGACAGCGTCATGGCCATCCGCGCCCAGCCGGTGAAGTCGGTGTTCCAGCGCATGCCGCGCCTCGTCCGCGAAGTCGGCGAGATGACCGGCAAGCGCGTCCGTCTGGTCACCGCCGGCGAGGACACCGAGGTCGACAAGACCGTGGTCGAACGCCTGGCCGAGCCGATCACCCACATGCTGCGCAACGCCATCGACCACGGTCTGGAAGGACCCGAGGATCGCCTTGCTGCAGGCAAGCCCGCCGAGGGCACCGTGCGCCTCGCCGCCCTGCACCGCTCGGGCCGGATCGTCATCGAGATCTCCGACGACGGGCGCGGCATCAACCGTGAACGGGTCAAGGGCATCGCCGTCTCGCGCGGCCTGATCGCCGAGGACGCCGCCCTGACCGACGACGAGATCGACAACCTGATCTTCCTGCCGGGCTTCTCCACCGCCGAGACGATCACCGATGTCTCGGGGCGTGGTGTCGGCATGGACGTGGTCCGTCGCTCGATCCAGGCCCTGGGCGGTCGCATCTCGATCTCGTCCACCCCGGGCAAGGGCTCGACCTTCACCCTCAGCCTGCCGCTGACGCTCGCGGTGCTGGACGGCATGGTCGTCACCGGCGCCGAACAGACCCTGGTCGCCCCCCTGACCGCCATCGTCGAAAGCCTTACGCCGCGTCTGGAAGACATTCACTACGTCGGCGGCCACGACCCGGTCATCCGCTTCCGCGACCAGTTTGTGCCCCTGATCGACGTCGCCCTTGGCATGGGCTTCCGGGATCAACCCATGGCCGCCGAGACCGGCGTCGCCGTGGTCGTCGAGACCGAGGCCGGCACCCGCGCCGCCCTGCTGTTCGACGCCATCCAGGGCCAGCGTCAGGTCGTCATCAAGAGCCTGGAGACCAACTACCAGCAGGTCGACGGCGTCGCCGCCGCGACCATCCTCGGCGACGGCCGCGTCGCCCTCATCCTGGACGTCGACACCATCGTAGCCAGTTCGCGCCGCCGGTTCGTGCGGCACGAAGCGGTGCGTTCCGAACTGAAAATCGCGAGCTGACCATGACCGAAGCCAACAACGTCGCCGCCCGTGAACTGATCGCCTTCCGTATCGGGGAGCAGGAGTTCTGCGTGGACATCATGGCCGTGCGGGAAATCCGCGGCTGGACCCCCGCCACGCCGCTTCCGCGCGCTCCGGGCTTCATGAAGGGGGTCATCAACCTTCGCGGGGCCGTCCTGCCGATCATCGATCTGGGCGCCCGCTTCGGCCTGCGCACCTCGGATCCCACGGCGCGCCACGTCATCATGGTCGCCCATGTCGGCGGCCGGATGGTGGGCCTTCTGGTCGACGCCGTGTCCGACATCATCCAGTTGACCGACGAAGCCATGCAGCCGACCCCCGACGTGGCCAGCGAACAGGTGAAGTCCTTCGTCAAGGGTCTGTTCGCCCTGGACGGCCGCCTGATCAGCCTGATCGAGCTGGACCGGATCATTCCGGATGCCACGGAAGCCGAAGCCGCATGAGTTCGGATTCCGGGTCAAGAAGGGCCGCCGGGCGCGAGTCCCTGGTCGAGGGCGAGTTCGCCTTCACCGCCGAGGACTTCCGCCACATCGCCGAAATCCTGCACAGCCACGCCGGTATCGCCCTCAACGAGGGCAAGGCCGCGCTGGTCTACTCGCGGCTGGCCAAGCGGCTGCGGACCCTGGGTCTGCGCAGTTTCCGCGACTACTGCGCCCTGGTCCAGGGCGTGGATGGCGTCGACGAGCGTCAGATGATGACGGCCGCCCTGACGACCAACGTCACCCGCTTCTTCCGTGAGCCGCACCACTTCGAACACCTGCGCGACCAGGTCATGCCGGGTCTGGCCGAGCGCGCCCGTCGCGGCGAGCGGGTCCGTCTGTGGTCGGCCGCCTGCTCGAACGGTCAGGAGCCCTATTCGATGGCGATGACCGTTCTGTCGGTCCTGCCCGAGGCGGCCGAGCTCGACTTCCGCATTCTGGCCACGGACATCGATCCGAACATGGTCGCCGAGGGTATCGCCGGCGTCTATTCGACCGAACATCTGGACGCGGCGCCGCCGATGCTGCGCAACCGCTTCTTCGAGAAGGCGCCCTCGCAGGGTCGCGACATGCTGTCGGCCAATTCGACGCTGCGCGACCTCGTGTCGTTCCGCGAGCTGAACCTGATCGGCGACTGGCCGATGCGCGGGAAGTTCGACGTCATCTTCTGCCGCAACGTCGTGATCTATTTCGACGACGCGACCCAGGAGCGGGTGTGGAAGCGGTTCACCCCGCTGATGACCCCCGGAGCGACCCTCTACATCGGCCACTCCGAGCGGGTCAGCGGCCCGGCCGTGAAACAGCTGAACACCAGCGGCCTGACCACCTACAGGCTGGCCGCATGAGTGCGCCCATCCGTGTTCTGGTGGTGGACGACTCGCCGACGATGCGCGGGCTGATCACGGCCGCCCTGCGCCGCGATCCGGAGATCGACGTCGTCGGCTCGGCCGCCGACCCGCTGGAAGCGCGCACCCTGATCAAGGAACTGAACCCCGACGTCATCACCCTCGACGTCGAGATGCCCAACATGAACGGGCTGGAGTTCCTCGAGAAGATCATGCGGCTGCGGCCCATGCCCGTGGTGATGGTCTCGACCCTGACCCAGGCCGGCGCCGAGGTGACCCTTCAGGCGCTGGAGATGGGCGCAGTCGACGCGGTCGGGAAACCCGGCGCGGGCGTCACCGCCGCAGAGGCCTTCGGCGAACTGACCCTGAAGGTGAAGACCGCCGCCCGGTCGCGAGTCCGTCGCCGCGAGACCGTCGAGGCGCCGCGCCCGCGCACCGACTATCGCCCCGGCGCCGACCACATCCTGGCCATCGGCGCCTCGACCGGCGGCGTGGAAGCCCTGATTACCATCCTGTCGGCCTTCCCGGCCAACTGCCCGGCGACCGTGATCACCCAGCACATGCCGGCGACCTTCACGGCCAGTTTCGCGGCGCGTCTGGACAAGATGTCTGCCGCCACGGTCAGCGAGGCCGTCGATGGCGCGCTCCTGATGCCAGGCCACGTTTATCTGGCCCCCGGCGGACTGACCCATCTCGAGGTCTCGGGCGCGACCCCGCGTTGCCGCCTGAGCCAGGGCGACACCGTCAGCGGTCACCGGCCGTCGGTCGATGTCCTGTTCCGCTCGGTCTCGCGCCTGCGTCGTCCGATGACCGGCGTGATCCTGACCGGCATGGGCCGCGACGGGGCGCAGGGTTTGCTCGAGATGCGCAACGCCGGCGGCCACACCCTGGGCCAGGATGAGGCCAGCTGCGTCGTCTACGGCATGCCGCGCGTCGCCCACGATATCGGGGCCGTCGAACGCCAGCTGCCGCTCAACCGTCTCTCGTCCGCCATTCTCGATCTGTGCGCCTTCCCCGGCGCCCAGACAGCCGCCTGAGGATTCCAGATGCCCGCCGCTTCCTCCATTCACGTGCTGATCGTCGATGACCAGATGTCGATGCGCAGCCTCATTCGCACCAGCCTGCAGCAGATCGGCTTCCGCGAGTTTCGCGAGGCCGCCGACGGCGAGGCGGGCCTGCGCGAGATGATCACCAAGCCCGCGCACCTGGTCATTTCCGATTTCAACATGCCCAAGCTCGACGGCCTCGGCCTGCTCCGCGCCGTGCGCTCGCACCCGCCGACCCAGGGGGCGGCCTTCATCATGCTGACCGGCCGGGCCGACAAGGAGCTGGTCCAGCGTGCGGTCCAGTTCGGGGTCAACAACTACCTGGTCAAGCCGTTCACCGTCGCCCAGCTGAAGGACAAGCTGGAAAGCGTCTTCGGGCCCCTGACATGATGTCGGCTGACGCCCTGGCGACGGAACGGCGGATCCACGTGGGCCAGGGCGAGCACCACGTGACGTCCGATCGCAATGTGATGCTGACCACCATCCTGGGCAGCTGCGTCGCCATGTGCCTGCGCGACCCGGACACGGGTGTCGGCGGCATGAACCATTTCCTGCTGCCGGAAGGCGCGGGGGCCGGAACCGACGCGGGCCGCCGCTACGGCGCCTATGCGATGGAGCTTCTGATCAACGACGTGATGAAGGCCGGCGCGCGTCGCGACCGGCTTGAGGCCAAGCTGTTCGGCGGCGGCCGGATGTTCGACAGCCTGCGCGACGTGGGGACGGCCAACGCCGACTTCGCCGAACGCTTCCTGCGTGACGAAGGTATCGCCCTCGTCGGCGGCAGCCTGCGCGGTCCGGGCGGTCGACGCCTTCACTACTGGCCCGCCACCGGGCGAGCCCTCCAGCGTGCGGTGACTGACGGCCATGTGCCGGTCCAGGCGCCGCCCCGTATCCAGCCGGTCGCCTCGGGCGCCGTGGAGTTGTTCTGATGTCGAAGTCGCAATCCCGCGCCCTGCTGGTCGCTGTCTCGAACGAGCTGGCCGAGATCCGCGAACGTCTCGAGGATCTCGCCGACCTGACGTCCGGGCTGATGGCGGACTGTCCGGCGGAGCGCCACGCCGAGGCGATGTGCAGCGTTCAGGATTTCGACCTTCTGATCCAGCGTCTCGACGGGCTTGGCGGTCTGGCCGCCGCCCTGGGCGCCGGTGCGCCCATGGACACGGCCCTGCATGCCCTGACCCTGTCGGACCTCTACGATCGCCTCTCGGGTGAAGTCGGCAGCCACCCCTCGATGTCCGCCCCCTCCGCCTCCGGCGAATTGACCCTGTTCGACTGAGCCATGGCGCGTCCTCCCACCCCGGATCGGGTCAACCTCGCGCGCTCCACGGTGCTGCTGGTCGACCACAATCAGAAGTCGCTCGACATGCTGAGCTCGATCTTTCAGGGCTTCGGGGTCAAGCAGCAGATCAAGTGCGGCTCCACGGTCGAGGCGGTAGCGATCATGGAGAAGCGCGACGTCGACCTGGTCCTGATCGACTGTTCGATGCCGGAGATGGACGGCTATGACTTCACCAGCTGGCTGCGGCGCGAGGCGCCGGCGCCGGTGCGCTACACCCCGGTGATCCTGCTGACCGGACACGCCGCCCAGTCGAAGGTGCACAAGGGCCGCGACTGCGGCGCCAGCTTCCTCGTCACCAAGCCCCTGACCCCGACCGTCCTGCTGCAACGCATCCTGTGGCTGGGCGCCGACGAGCGCAGCTTCGTGGAGTGCGACACCTATGTCGGACCCGACCGCCGGGTCCGAAACTTCGGCGCACCGATGGGGATGAAGGGGCGCCGCAGCGGCGATCTGTCAGAACACGTCGGCGCCGCCACCGAGGCGAACATGGATCAGTCCGATATCGATATGTTGATGAAGCCGATGAAGGTCTCGTTGTGAGCAAAGCCCGGACGTTCAAGGTCAAGAGCACGCTGGCCCGCCAGATGCAGGATCCCGGCGGCCGCCAGGTCCGCGACCTCGAACGGCAGGCGGTCGCGCAGCTGGAAACCCATCGCGACGACGCCATGGCCACCGTGGGCGAGACGCTGACGACGCTGGAAGCCCTGTGCGCCGAGGCTCCTGACGGAGCGGGTCCGCAGGTCTACGCCCTGGCCTCCTCGATGGTCGATCTGGCCGGCTATTTCGACACCGGGCCGCTGTTCGAGGCAGCCTACAGCCTGTGCGAGATCTCGGACCGGATGATCCAGGCCGAGGCCTGGCACTGGCCGTCGGTTCAGGTTCACGCCCAGGCGCTGCGGCTGATCCTCGCCGGTGGATGTCGAACGGGCCGCACCAGCGACGCCCTGCTGGCCGGCCTGCGCTCGATCACCCAGAACCGCTAGGCCGACGGCAGCAGGTCCGTCGCGAACTGACGGTACCGACCGGCCCGCACCCCATCGGTCGCACGGGCGATGTCGGGGGCGAAATAGTGGTCGCTGTCATAGGCGGCGACCGCCTCCCGCACGATCGACCAGACCTGCTCCAGCGCCGGAGAGCTCTTCAGCGGCCGGTGGAATTCGATCCCCTGCGCGGCCGCCAGCAGCTCGATCCCGACGACGGTCGCCGTGTTCTCGGCCATCTCCAGCAGCCGCCGCGCGCCGTGGGTGGCCATGGAGACATGATCCTCCTGATTGGCCGAGGTCGGGACGGTGTCGACGCTGCATGGGTGGCTCAGCATCCGGTTCTCCGCGACGAGGGCTGCGGCGGTCACCTGGGCGATCATGAAGCCGGAGTTCAGCCCGCTCTCGCGCACGAGGAAGGCGGGCAGTTCGCTCATCTTGGGGTCGACCAGAATGGACGTGCGGCGCTCCGAGATATTTCCGATCTCGCACAGGACCATGGCCAGCTGGTCAGCGGCGAAGGCCACCGGCTCGGCATGGAAGTTTCCGCCCGAGATGACGTCGCCGTCCTCGATGAAGACCAGCGGATTGTCGGTCACCGCATTGGCCTCGCGCTCCAGCGTCGCGGCGGCGTTGCGGATGATGTCGAGCACTGCCCCCATGACCTGGGGCTGGCAGCGCAGGGAGTAGGGGTCCTGAACCTTGGCATCGCCCTCGCGATGGCTGTCGCGAATGGCGCTGTCGGCCATCAGGGTGCGCAGGGCGGCGGCGACATCGATCTGGCCGGGCTGGTTGCGCAGGGCGTGGATGCGCGGATCGAACGGCGCGTCGGATCCCTTCAGCGCATCGACCGACAGGGCTCCGGCCGCGATTCCGGCGGCGAAGGCGGCCTCGGTCGCGAACAGGCCCGCCAGCGCCAGCGCGGTCGAGCACTGGGTGCCGTTGAGCAGGGCGAGGCCTTCCTTCGGCCCCAGCGTAAGCACCGACAGACCGGCGCGTGCCAGAGCGGTCTCCGCGTCCAGCGTCTCGCCGTTGTGCCGCGCCTCGCCGACGCCGATCAGGACGCACGACATGTGGGCCAGCGGCGCCAGATCCCCCGAGGCGCCGACCGATCCCTTGGAAGGAATACAGGGCAGGACGTCGGCGTTCACCAGCCCGACCAACGCCTCCAGCGTCTCGCGGCGGATGCCCGAGGCCCCCTTCGCCAGGCTCGCGATCTTCAGGACGAGGATCAGCCGCACGACGGCGTCATCCAGCAATGGCCCGACCCCGCAGGCATGGCTCAGCACCAGGTTCTTCTGCAGCGTCTCCAGATCGCCGGGCGCGATCGAGGTGTTGGCCAGCAGGCCGAAGCCCGTGTTGATGCCGTAGACCGTCCGACCCTCGGCGATGATGGCCGCGACGGTTGCGGCGCTCTTCTCGACATCGGCCCAGGCTGAGGGAGCAACCTCCACGGTGACCGGTCCGTCGATCACAGCGCGCAATTGGTTGAGGGTCAGCGGTTCGGCGCCGAGGATGATCTTCGTCATGGTCAGGCCTTCAGGCTGGGCAGGTTCAGGCCATGCTCGCGAGAAGCCTCGCGGGCGATTTCGTAGCCGGCGTCGGCATGGCGCATGACGCCGGTCGCCGGGTCGTTCCACAGGACCCGCTCCAGACGCTTCGCCGCCTCCGGCGTGCCGTCGGCGACGATGACCACGCCGGAGTGCTGGGAATAGCCCATCCCCACACCGCCGCCGTGATGCAACGACACCCAGCTCGCGCCCGAGGCCGTGTTCAGCAGGGCGTTGAGCAACGGCCAGTCGGACACGGCGTCCGACCCGTCCATCATGGCCTCGGTCTCGCGGTTCGGACTGGCGACCGAGCCACTGTCGAGGTGGTCTCGGCCGATCACGATGGGCCCGCTCAGTTCCCCGTCCGCCACCATCTCGTTGAACATCAACCCGGCCCGATGCCGGTCGCCCAGACCGATCCAGCAGATGCGCGCCGGCAGACCCTGGAAGGCGATCCGCTCGCCCGCCATGTCGAGCCAGCGGTGCAGGCCGGCGTTGTCGGGGAACAGCTTTTTCATCGCCGCATCGGTCTTGCGGATATCCTCCGGATCGCCGGTCAGGGCGGCCCAGCGGAACGGACCGATCCCGCGACAGAACAGCGGACGGATGTAGGCCGGCACGAAACCGGGGAAGTCGAAGGCGTTCGCCACGCCCTGGTCGAAGGCGACCTGACGGATGTTGTTGCCGTAGTCGGTGACCGGGATGCCGGCCGCCTGGAAGTCGAGCATCGCCTGGACGTGCACGGCGCAGGACGCCTTCGCCGCAGCCTCGACGGCGGCGGGGTCGGAGACGCGTTTGTCCTCCCATTCCGCGACGGTCCAGCCCATCGGCAGGTAGCCGTTGATCAGGTCGTGAGCGCTGGTCTGGTCGGTGACGAGGTCCGGCCGCACGCCGCGCCGGACCATCTCGGGCAGGATTTCGGCCGCGTTGCCGAGCAGGCCGACGGAGATGGGCTTGCCGGTGCGTCCGGCCTCCGCGATCAGGGCCAGGGCCTCATCGAGCGTTTCGGCCATGACGTCGAGGTAGCGGGTGCGCAGCCGCATCTCGATCCGGCTGCGCTGGCATTCGATGGCGAGGCAGGACGCGCCCGCCATGGTCGCCGCGAGGGTCTGGGCTCCGCCCATGCCGCCCAGCCCAGCAGTCAGGATCCACTTGCCGGCAGTCTCGCCGCCCCAGTGCTGGCGGCCGGCCTCCATGAAGGTCTCGTAGGTGCCCTGAACGATGCCCTGGGTGCCGATGTAGATCCACGACCCGGCCGTCATCTGGCCGTACATCATCAGGCCCTTGCGATCGAGTTCGTTGAAATGCTCCCACGTCGCCCACTTCGGCACCAGGTTGGAGTTGGCGATCAGCACGCGCGGCGCGTCCTCATGGGTGCGGAAGACACCGACCGGCTTGCCCGACTGGACCAGCAGGGTCTCGTCGGGCGCGAGGGCGCGCAGGCTCTCGACGATCCGGTCGAAACTGGCCCAGTCGCGCGCCGCCTTGCCGATGCCGCCATAGACCACGAGGTCCTCCGGCCGCTCGGCGACCTCGGGATCGAGGTTATTCATCAGCATGCGCAGGGCGGCCTCGGCGGCCCAGGTCCGGGCCGTCATCTCGGTCCCGCGAGGCGCGCGGATGATACGGGTGTTGGGCGTGGTGCTCATCGAATCCTCCATGCGGCCTGCAGCAGGCCTTCTGTCGCGGCCCCCAGTGTTATGTCTAGACATTAATCGAGGCAAGCGGCACGTTCGGCGCATGGATCACGCGCCGCAGAACCCTGAACCGCAAACGCCTGAACCGCTTCACCGCCGGATCGCCGGCGACATCGAACGTCGCGTGGCCTCGGGCGAATGGCGGCCAGGCTTCCGCGTCCCGACCGAGACGGCCCTGATGGCCGAGTACGGCTGCGCCCGGATGACGGTGTCGCGCGCGCTTTCGGACCTGGCTGCGCGCGGTCTGTTGATGCGCCGCAAGCGGGCCGGCACCGTCGTCGCCCCGCCGCCCGTCCATTCCTCGGCCCTGCTGGCCATTCCCGACATCCGGTCCGAGGTCGAGGGCCGTGGCATGGCTTACGAGCACCGTCTGCTCACCCGCGTCGTGCGTCCGGCGCGGCCCGACGAGACGGGGCTCGGCGCCCGGGTGATTGAGCTGGAGACCCTGCATCTGGCCGACCGCCTGCCGTTCGCCTTCGAGCGGCGATTGATCGCGCTGGAGACGGCGCCCGAGGCCGAGACGGCGGACTTCTCGACCGAGCCGCCCGGCGGATGGCTCCTGGCCCATATGCCCTGGACCGAGGCCGAGCACCGCATCGCCGCCGTGGGGGCCGAGGGCGACGCGGCCGCGCGGCTGGGCCTCGCCGACGGCGCCCCCTGTCTGAGGCTTGAGCGTCGCACCTGGCGCGACGGTCTCGGCGTGACCTGGGCTTTCCAAACCTTCCCCGGCGCCGCCTATGATCTGGTGGCGCGCTTTTCTCCGACCAAGGGATGATCATGAGCCATACGTCAGAAGCTCTCGGCTGGCGCTCCGTCGCCGACCTGGTCGGCGACCATCCCGACGCGCCCGTGGCCCTGATCGGGGCGCCGCTGAACGAACGGTCCCTGACGCCCGGGCGCTGCGACCTCGGCCCCAAGACCTTCCGCGCCGTCCTGCCGCGCCTGTCGACCTATGACGTCGAGATCGGCAGGGAGCTGGACCTGCGGGTGCACGACGCGGGCGACGTGCCGTTGAAGGCGATGTCGCCCGCCGAAGCCTTTGAGCCCGTCCGCGACGCGGTGAAGGCCCAGACGCACCGGGGCCTGACCGTCCTCGTCGGCGGCAACAACGCAATCACCCGGCCGGGCGTCCACGCCCTGGGTCTGGATCGCGTAGGCGTCCTGACGCTCGACGCCCATTTCGACCTGCGCGACACGGATCAGGGCCTCACCAACGGCAATCCGATCCAGGCCCTGCTCGACGACGGTCTGGCCGGAACGCGGATCAGCCAGATCGGCCTCGCCCCCTTCGCCAACACTCACCGCGCCCATGAGAAGGCCAGGGCGGCGGGCATCAGTGTCCGCATGGCGCGTGAGTGCCGAGACCGGGGTCTGGCCGTCGTGGTGGCCGAGGAACTGGATCGGCTGTCCGCCCTCTGCGACGTCCTCTACGTCGATTTCGACATCGATGTGATCGACCGAAGCCAGTGGCCGGCCAGTCCCGGCGCCCGCCCCGGCGGGGTGTCGGTGCACGACTTCTTCGACGCCGCGCGGATCATCGGCGCCCACCCCAAGGTCCGCGCCGTGGACCTGACCGAATACGATCCGTCGCTGGAGATCGGCGACCTCGGCTCCCTGACCGCGGGTCGATGGTTCTGCGAACTGCTGGCCGGGTTCGAGACGCGATGACGACCCTCATCACCGATTGCCATGTCGCCACCATGGCGCCGGGTGGAGAGCCTTACGGCGCCATCCGTGACGCTGCGATCCTGATCAAGGATGGCTGCATCGCCTGGGTGGGGCCGCGCGCCGAGTTGCCCGCCCATCACGCCGCCGAAACCCGCCGGCTCGACGGTCGCTGGATTACCCCGGGCCTGATCGACTGCCACACCCATCTGGTCTTCGGCGGCGATCGTTCGGGCGAGTTCGAACAGCGGCTGAACGGCGCCACCTACGAAGAGATCGCCCGCGCCGGCGGCGGAATCGTCTCGTCCATGACCGCGACCCGGGCGGCGTCGGAGGAGGGCCTCTATGCGTCCGCCATGACCCGGCTGGCAGGGCTGAAGGCGACCGGCGTCACCACCGTCGAGATCAAGTCCGGCTACGGCCTCGACCGCGACGCCGAACTGAAGATGCTGCGCGTCGGCCGCCGCATCGGGCGCGAGGCCGGGGTCCGTGTCCGAACATCGTATCTGGGCCTGCACGCCGTGCCGCCCGAGCATCGGACTAACCGTTCGGCCTATGTCGATCTCGCCATCGACGACATCCTGCCCGCAGCCCATGCCGAGGGTCTGGTCGATGCGGTCGACGCCTATTGCGAACCCATCGCCTTCTCCGACGCCGAGGTGTCGCGCCTGTTCGAGAAGGCGAAGGCGCTCGGCCTGCCGGTCAAGCTGCACGCCGACCAGCTGTCCGATGGCGGCGGCGCGGCGCTCGCGGCCCGCTACGGCGCCCTGTCCGCCGACCACATCGAACACTCCAGCGAGGCGGGGATCCAGGCGATGGGCGAGGCCGGGGTCGTCGCCGTGCTCCTGCCGGGCGCCTATCTGATGCTGCGCGAGACGACCCCGCCGCCGATGGAGGCCCTGCGTCGTCACGGCGTGGCGATGGCCGTGGCGACCGACTGCAACCCCGGCACCTCGCCGGTCGCCTCGATGACGGCCGCCCTGACCCTGGCCTGCGTCCAGTTCCGCCTGACGCCCGAGGAGGCCCTGGCCGGCGCAACCCGCCACGCCGCTCAGGCGCTCGGTCTCGGCGACAAGATCGGCACGCTGGAAATCGGCAAGGCCGCCGACCTCGCCGTCTGGGACATCACCCGCCCGGCCGAGCTCTGCTACTGGCTCGGAAAGCCGATCCTGCATGCGCGCTATGTCGGGGGCGTTCCGTCCTGAGGCATATTGGCCTTACCAATTGTGTTTTTCGGCTCGCGATCGCCGGGTAGGGTGGAGTTCACAGGAACCGTTCCGGACCCCCCTCGATGCCCCGCCCGACCTGCTTCGCCATAGTCCTGCTCGCGTCCACCCTTCTGGCGACCGCGATCGGTCCGACCGCCCGCGCCCAGACCTCGCCGTCTGACGCGGCGGCGGTCCTGGCCCCGCCGACCGAGGCGGAACGGGTCCCGCGCGCCGTCGTCCGGTTCGCTCCTGAGCGTTTCGACGACCTTTTGTGGGAGAACGACCGCGTCGCCCACCGCATCTACGGCCCGGCCCTCGAGGCCCGCGAGCCGCCGTCCGGATCGGGTATCGACGTCTGGGCCAAGCGCGTCCGCTACCCGTTCATGGATCGCCAGATGCGCTTCCCGAACTATCACACCGACCGGGGTGAGGGGCTGGACTACTACGACGTCGGCCGTGGTCGCGGCGCCGGCGGGCTGGGCGTCTGGTTCGACAACAAGCTGTGGACCAGCCGCAACTTCTCGACCTACCGCATCGAGGAGACCGGCGGGGACGAGGCCCGCTTCACCGTCGACTATCGCCCCTGGCCTGTCGATGTGAACCGTCGGGTCTGGGAGACGCGCGAGTTCTCCCTGCCGATGGGCTCGAACTTCACCCGCATGACCTCGACGATCCAGTCGGACAGCGCCGGGCCGCTGATCGTCGGCATCGGCATCAACAGGCGCACCAACGACGCCGCAACCGGGTTCGTGACGCGGGATCAGGCCAACGGCCGGCTGATGTTCTGGGAGCCGACCCGCCCGGATCACGGCAGCCTCGGCATCGCCATCCTGGTCGACCCGGCCATGGTCGAGGGCTTCGCCCAGGACGCGGAGAACTATCTGATCCTCGTTCGTGTCACCCCCGGCGTACCCTTCACCTACTATATGGGCTCGGCCTGGGATCAGGGTCTGGACTTCGCCACGCGAGAGGCATGGGAGACCTTCGTGGCGGGCCAGACGCCAGAGTTCTGACCCGCCACGCGCAGGCCTAGAAACGACGGATGTAGCTGACCGACCAGGTATCGGCCTCGCCGCCCTTGTCCTGGAACTCGCGGCGGGTCCAGTCGGCGCGGATGCCGTTCCAGCCGTCCAGGAAGGCGCTGGCGCCGACGCCGTAGTTGAAGCTCTCGCCGTCGCCTCGCACGGTCACGGCGGCGACCGAGGACTCGATGTTGGTCGTGCCGTAGCCGACGCGGGCATGCGCCTCGAAGTGGTCGCCCAGCGGCAGGAAGGCGACCGCATAGGCGGCGACGTCGTGCTTCAGTTCGATCGTGCCGCCCGAGCCGCCGATCGACACGTCGAAGCTCTCGTCCTCGACACCGATGCCGGCTTCCAGCTCGGCGCCGACCCAGGGCAGGACCTTGTAGCCGAAGCGGCCGGTGACGGCGCCCAGCGCGTTCTGTTCGGTGTCGACGGCCGTGTAGCCGAGCGTGGCGTAGGCGCGGGATTCGTCCTGGGCCAGGGCGGCGGCGGGCAGCAGGGCGCAGGCGGCCGCGAGGGCCGTGAGGGTGGTCTTCGTCATGGGGGGAGGGGCTCCGGGTTCTGTTCGCGACGGCGTGCACATCCGCATCGCCGCCATGAACCAAGGACGCCGTCTGACGTGAAACGCCTTACGCCCGGACCGGAAATTTCGTCAGAACGCGGCCTCGAAGGCCAGCCGGACGGTCAGGGGCCGCACCGGTACGGCCTGGGGCGAGGACAGCTGATAGGGCGATCCGATGCCATAGCGGACGCCCTCCTGGTTCAGCGGATTGGAGATGCGCAGGGTCGCCGCGCGCCGCTCGTCGCCCAGCCGCGCCGTCAGCTCCGAGCGGGTGTAGCCGCCCTGGGGCACGTCGAGCGAGGGCCCGACGCCGATGCGGGACTGGCCGATATAGCGGAAGTCGGCGCCCAGCCTCAGTGGCAGGGTCCCCAGCGTTCCGGCGTCGTAGTCGAGGCTCAGCTGGGCCCCGAACGGAGCCACGTTGGGGATAGCGGTCGTGCCCCCGCCGATCACGCTGAACCGCGTCGGGGTCAGCTCGCTGTCGTTGAGGAATGCCCCGCCGGAAATGTCGAGCATCGGCGTCGGCGTCCACGACCCCTTCACCGAGACGAACCGGATCACCCCGTCCCCGACGTTGTCGGTCACGAGGTCGCCGCCCTGGGTGACGACGTCCGCCTGCACGTCGCGCCAGTCGACCCAGCCCACGGAAATTTCGCCCCACACGTCGTCGCGCCATTGCCGCGACCGCGCGCCGACCTCGACCAGGGTGACGCGATCGCCGTGATAGCGTTCAAAGGCGCCGTTGGCCTCGTTGACCCCGGCCGGCCGCACCGCCTGTTCCGCGCGGGCGAAGACGGTGACGGCGGGGCTGGCGTCCCAGCGCGCGGTCAGGCTGGGGGTGACCCGCAGGCTGTAGCCGTTGACCTGCGGCCCCGCCCGCGCGGAGGAGAACTCCAAGATGTCCACATCGCTGTCGATCCGCACGGCCGACAGCCGCGCCCCCACCGCGATACGCCAGTCGGGTGCGGGCGAGGTCGACGCCTCTCCGAAGGCCGTGGCCTCGGTGAACGTCCGTCTCAGGTCCGCGCCGTAGGTCGGACGGGGTGTTGGCGACAGGTCGCGGCGACGACGTTCGACCAGGGTCTCCCCGATCGCAAGCGCCGCGCCGCCCGACCAGGTCCAGCCGGCGATCGGGTCGGTGTCGATGCGCAACTCGGTCGAGGTGGTGGTCGCCGTCTGGCGCCGATCGACGAGTTCGGGGAAGGGCTCGCTGACCTGGCTGGCGTCGAAACGTTCGTTCAGCTGCTGGCGCGAGAGACTGGTCGCCGAGGTCAGGACGGCGGACCCCAGCCGTCGTCGCGCCGTCAGTCCGGCCAGGACGATGGTGCTCTGGTAGGGCTCCAGCACGCGGCCCATCTTCACGAAGCGCGAGGCGCCGATGTCGATGGTCTGGGCGTCGTCGGCCGAGGCCCTCTGACCGACCCCGACCAGGTCAACCATCCAGTCTCCGTTGGTCCAGCGCACAGAGGCGCGGCCGCCCACGGTGTCGACCGTATCGGCCTCGCGCACCCCTTGCGCCGGATTGTCGAGGAAGCCGCCCTCGCGCCGCGAATAGGCGACGATCCGCCCCGCCGTCCGGTCGTCGAGCGAGCGGTTGACGACCATCGAGGCCTCACTGCTTTCCGCCCCGCCCGAGGTGACCCCCGCGCCGACGACGAACCGCCCGGTCGTCTCCCGGAAAGCCGGTTCCTCGGGCTGGAGGCGCAGCACGCCGCCGATCGACCCGGCGCCGAACCGCGTCCCCTGCGGCCCTTCGAACACCTCGATCCGACGCACGTCGATCAGGGCCAGGTCGGGGTCCGGCGACCCGTAGTTCAGGCGCAGGTCGCCCAGATACTGACCCACCGTCGCCTGCAGCGGCCCGTTCATCGCCGAGTCGGCCAGGCCCCGGATGAACAGCTTGTTCCGGCCGGTGCCCTGACGCGTCGACTCGACCGTGGCCGACAGGTCGGAGACAGCGTCGCTGGCCGCCGCGCCCTCGATCCGCTGAAGGGCGCCGCTGTCGACGGTGCCGCGTCCCGACACGCCGCCCAGTCCGACTGGCGGCATGGCGGTGACCACCACCTCGCTCAGCAGGGTCGGGACGACCTCGGGCGGAGGCGGCGCCGGACGAACGGCCGGACGACGCGGCGGGGCGGGCGCCGCCTCGACCCGGTACATGCCCTCGCCGATCCGCACCGCCCGCGCGCCGAGCGGACGCAGCATCCGCTCCAGAGCGGCCTCCGGCGACATCCGCCCGCGCAGGTTCGGCGTCCGCCGGCCGTTCAGATTGGTGGTGATGACGATGTCGATCCCGGCCTGGGCCGCCAGCCGGTTGACGGACTGGGCGGCGGGGCCGGCGCGGACGTCGAAGGTCTGCGGCGCACCCGACTGAAGCGCGATCAGTCCGGCCGCCAGCAGGGCCGCCGCCGTCACGGCTCCAGCCGCCAGCCTTCGCCGTCCTCGACCACCGACACGCCCAGCAGCCGCGCCAGCCGCGCCCTCTGGTTCGCCGCATCGGTGGTGGTCAGGCTGCCGCTGAAGCGACGGTCCGCGACGGACGGGCTGACCGTGATCGGCCGGTTCAGCGCCCGCGCCAGATCCTGCGCCACGATGGTCAGGCTCTCGCCCGTGTATGACAGCCGACCCTCGCGCCAGGCCGCGACGTCCTCGGTCGAAACCTCGCGACGCTCGATCCCTTCCGATGTCGCCAGGGCGCCGTCGCCCGCATTCAGGGTCTCTGTCGCATCCTGCATATCGACGCGGACGATGCCTTCGGAGACCGACACCCGCGCGCCGTCGTCCAGACGGGTGACGTCGAAGGTCGTGCCGAGGTCGGTCAGGGTCGCGTCCGCAACCTGCACCACAAAGGGCCGTGCCGCGTCGTGCTCAACCTCGAACAGGGCGCGCCCGGCTTTCAGGTCCACATCGCGCGGATGCTTCCGATCCAGCACAAGTCGTGTCCCGCCGGCCAGCGACACCTGTGACCCGTCGTCCAGGGTCACGGTCCGCGTCTCGCCCGGCGCCGTCTCGATAATCCAGGGCTGGGCCCGCTGGCTCCAGCCGATCCAGGCGCCGCCGACGGCCAGCACGGCCACGGCTGCGGCGATCGCCGACCGACGGGGCAGGGCGAAGGCGCGGCGCGGCATGATCCGTCGCAGGCCCGGCGCCGGCGCGGCCTTCAGCGCCTCGACCGCATCGCCCTCGACCTCGGCCAGCCGCCAGTAGGCCTCGGCATGCGCGGGGTCGGCCGCCATCCAGACGTCCCAGTCCTCCCACGCCTCGAAGGCCGGATCGTTGACGCGGACCAGCCAGTCCAGCGCCTCCCGATCCGTCTCTGTCCTGAACGCGCTCATCCCCATGACTCCAGGACGCCGCCCGACGCGATTTGCCTCACGATGGGTCCTCCTGAAGATCCAGAAGGACCGCATAGGCCCGCCGCAGATGCTTTTCGATAGTGCTCAGACCCATGCCGAACTCCTCGGCCAGCCGGCGCTGGGTCACCCCTTCGATGCGGTGCCGCCGGAAGATCGCCGCCGCCGGATCGCCCAGTTCGATCAGCCGCGCCTCGACGGCCCGCAGCGTCTGCACCGCGATCAACCGACGCTCCGCATCGGCCGGCTCAATCGTATCCTCGGCCAGGTTGGCGGGGCTCTGCCAGGTCGCATCGCGGGCCGCCGCACGGCGCAGTCCCCGGCGCCGATCCAGCACGGCGGTATAGACCATGCGCAGCAGATAGGCGTGCGGGCTGGCCACCGGCGCATCGACGCCCCGCAGCTTCAGCCAGACGTCCTGGACCACGTCCTCGGCGTCCCCGGCCGCGCCCATGGCGGCGGCGCGACGCACCAGCGCCGGACGCATCTCGGCGAAGATCGCTTCAAGGCCGGCGGCCGGATGTTCGGGCGACGCTTCCATTCGCGCGCCCCTTAGCGCCTCGCCGATCCGGCTGGCAACTGAGGCCGAAAATCGTCCGGGCGTAAGGCGTCCGCACGCCGCCGGCGTCTTCGTCTGAGTGGGGCGTGCGGAGCCCGTTTCAGCAGCGGGAGACCCTACGATGACCACCGACCACACCGCCCCCTCGGCCGCACCGAGCCTCGCCCAGACCGCCCATCTGGTCCTCGCGGCGCTCGCGGCCATCGTCATCGCGGTCGCCTCCCAGGGCTGGCCCGCGTCGGAGCCGCCGTGCGACGGCGCAGCTTGCGTCCCGTCGCGCGGCGAGGGCTGAGCGGTGGGGGGGGCGGCCTGTCGACGGCGCCCGGCGTGTCTCCAGCCGCATCGCCAATGTCTCAGCCGCCGCTGTCCAGACCCACCAGTCCTCTAACGACCTCCTCAACGCCGCGCGCGAACTGGCCCGGCAAGGGGGAGTCATTGACGCTGGAGATGGACAAGCTGGCCAACACCTAGCTCACGACGCCTTCCCCCATTGCCCCCGTCGTGAGCGGGAGGGGCGCGGTCCGGGAGGGCCGCGCCCCTTCTTTCGGCCACCGGTCGGCGCCCGTTGCACGCCGCCGTGGGTCGAGGTCGATCACGAAGAATCGCTCGCCTCACCCTGGCCTGCCGGTTGTCGCGCTCCTTCAAAACAACCTAAGTGGCGGACGGCGACATCTGCGACGGATCGCTCCGCCGCCGGTCGCTTGTTTCGTTGCGTCAGTGGAGTGCCGAATGCCCGTCATCACCGGAACGCCCGACAACGATGTGCTGACCGGCACGCCCGGTGATGACGAGATCAACGGCCTGGATGGCGCCGACACGATCAACGGCGGCCTGGGGGTCGACATCCTCAACGGCGGTGCGGGGGACGACATCTTCTTGTTCACCGAATCCAGGATCGTCCCCGTTCCGCCCTACCCGGATGCGGGACGCATCGACGGCGGCGAGGGTCGCGACACCCTGGCCGCTACCGCGACCGGCGGGAGCGTCGTGTACAACAGCGGCACGGGTGACTGGTCCTTCACAGTCGGGACCCAGATTTATCTCTTCACGGGAATAGAGCGCATCCTCTTCGGAGCAGGTACGCAAGGGCTCACCATGACGGGGGCCAGTCCCGTTGCGATCGAGTTCCGGATGGGCGGCGGAGCGGACAACGGCAGGGTTTATGCGGGCGTGTCGTTCTTCGCCGAGGACGGCGACGACACAGTGTCGCTGACGGGCTCCGACGGGCCAGCGCAGACGCACGGCTCCGCGGATGGCGGCGCCGGGGTTGATCAATTGAACCTCAACATCATGGCGGTCGCCGATCTTGAGGCGGGCACGGTGTCCTTTGAGGCGACCACCTTCACGATTTCGGGTTTCGAGAACGCCAGCGTGGTGGTCAGCAATGGCTTCGACGGCACGATCCGGGGCGACGCCGGGGCCAACACCCTAGGGGCCTATCGAACTGTCGGCGCAGCGGGCCGGGCCTGGCTGGAGGGGAGGGGCGGCGATGATTTCCTCTTCGGCGCGGAGGGCAATGACACGCTTCTGGGCGGCGACGGCGACGACCTGATGCTGGGCCGACTGGGCGATGACCTGATCGACGGCGGGTCCGGCTTTGACACCGCAGACTATCAATATGCCGCAAACGGAGTCCGGGTGGACCTGGCGCTCTCGGGTGCGCAGAACACCGGAGAGGGCAGCGACACTCTGATTTCGATCGAGGGGATCGTCGGTTCGGGATTCGATGACTTTCTGTATGGCGCCGCCTCGGCGGACCTTCTTCGCGGGGGAGCCGGCCGGGATGTGCTCGACGGTCGGGGCGGCGATGACATGCTTGAGGGAGGCGACGGCGACGACGATCTCGTCGGCGGCGTGGGCAATGATCGCCTGGATGGCGGTGCTGGAAACGACACCCTCCGGGGCGGAGACGGCGATGACGTTCTCTTGGGCGGCGACGGCAACGATACTCTGAGAGAGACCAGCGGCAATGATCGATTGATCGGCGGGACCGGCAACGACTTGCTGGACATCTATCGAGAAGCCGGCGCCTCGGGCGATTTCGTTCGCATGGAGGGCGGCGACGGCGTCGATCGGCTTCAGTTGACCAATGTCACCACGGCGCAGGTCGAGATGGATGGGGGAACCGGCAACGATATCTTCCTCCTTTCATATTTGTCTGGAACCACGACGATCACGACCGGTCTGGGGTCCGATCTGATCTACGTCGGCCGCGGGATCAACGCGGCGCTGCTGGTTGCTAACTTCACGGCGGGAAATCAGGGTGACACCCTGCATCTCGGGTACAATTTCGCCGAGCTGATCAACTGGGACGGCTCCAATCCTTTCGGGACCGGCCATCTCAGGCTGGTGCAGTCGGGCGCTGACACCCTCGTCCAAGCCGATCGTGACGGGCGATCGGGCGCGGGAGAGTTCGCGACTCTCCTCACCCTGCAGAACGTTCAGACGACTAGCCTGACGACGTTCAACTTCTCCGGACTCGCGCCTGACGGGGGGCGTCCGCCTGCAACGGTCACTACGGGCACCGCCGGAAACGACAGCATCCGGGCCGGCGACGGCGACGACATCATCGACCTGCTGGGCGGCGATGACGAAGCGTTCGGCGGCGGCGGGAATGATCGCCTGGACGGCGGCATCGGCAACGACCGTCTATGGGGCGAACTGGGTGACGATGTCCTGCTGGGCGGCGATGGCAATGACGTTCTGAGAGACATCAGCGGCGCCGATATTCTGATCGGCGGGGCCGGCAATGACACCCTGGACGTCAATCGGGGCGCCACCGCCTCGGGCGATCTCGTCCGAATGGAAGGCGGCGACGGCACCGACCGTCTCGAACTGACCAACGTCACCACGGCGCGGGTCGAGATGGACGGCGGCACCGGCAACGACACCATCATTGTCCGGTACCTGTCGGGAGCGACGACGGTCACGACCGGCCTGGGATCCGACCTGATCTACGTCGGCCTGGGGATCAACGCCGCCCTGGTGTTCACCGATTTCACAGCGGGAAATCAGGGTGATGTCCTCTACCTCGGGACCAATTTCACCGACTCGTTGACCAACTGGAGCGGCTCCGACCCCTTCTCGACCGGCCACCTCAGACTGGTGCAGTCGGGCGCCGATACCCTGGTCCAGGTCGACCGTGACGGGCGGCCGGGCGCGGGAGAGTTCGCGACCCTCCTCACCCTGCAGAACGTCCTGGCGGACAATCTGACGACGTTCAACTTCTCCGGACTCAACCCCGAAAGCGCCCGTCCGCCTGGACTGGCCCTGACAGGCACGGTCGGGAACGACACCCTTCGGGGCGGCGACGGCCACGACGTTATCAACGGCTCCGACGGCGACGACGATCTCGCCGGCGACCGCGGGAACGACCGGCTGGACGGCGGCGCGGGCGCTGATCTGATTACCGGCGGATCCGGCGACGATACCCTTACCGGCGGAGAGGGCGACGACCGGCTCGACGGTGGCGAAGGTGTCGATACCGGCGTCTATTTCGGCCAGCGCTCGGCCTATACGATCAGCAACGTCAACGGCGTGACGACCATCGCGATCGGCCAAACGGTCGACACCCTGACCAATATCGAGTTCGTCCAGTTCGCGGATCAACGGGTAACGCTGTCCACCAGCGTCGCTTCGGGCGTCAACATCGTAGGCACGGCTGGGCGCGACACCCTGACCGGGACCGCCTCAGCCGATATCATCGCGCCCGGCGGCGGCATCGACATTATCGACGGCGGCGGTGGCGTGGACACCCTGCTGCTGCCGAACCCGGCAGGCAGCTATTTCTTCGAGCAGACCGACAGCGGCTGGATCGTCTACGACGGCACGTCCGATTTCGACGTCATCTCAAATGTCGAACAGGTGCAGTTCGGTTCAGGTCCGGCGACCACCATCGCGGCCGCCGCCGTCGCAGGCTTCGACCCTTTCAACTATCTGGCCGGATACCCGGACCTGCTCGGCCTGTTCTCCCCGCCGGGGGCCTATCGCCATTATGTCGCCTGGGGCCAGGCCGAGGGACGGCCCGCCGCGCCGTTCGACACGATGGCCTATATCGCCAGTAACCCGGACCTGATCCCGGTCTTCCAGAATGACCTGCGCGGCGCGGTTCGGCACTACGTCTGGGCCGGCGCCGGTGAAGGGCGACCGACCCACACCTTCAACGCCCTCCTCTATGCCGCCTCCAATTCCGATCTGGCGCTTGCGTTCGGGGCGGACGCCGCGGCGGCGACGAGTCACTATGTAAACGTCGGCTTCGCGCAGGGACGAGCCACCACCACCTTCAACGTCCTTCAGTATATCGCGTCGAACGAGGACCTGGCGCGGGTGTTCGGAAACAATCCGACGGCCGGGCTGAATCACTACGTCACGATGGGCGTGCGTGAGACCCGCGCCTTCAATACGTTTGACGCTCGGCAGTATGCTGCGGCCAATGCCGACGTCGCCGCCCTCTATGGCGTGGATGAAGTCGGGGCGCGGGCGCACTATCTGAACGTCGGCGCAGTTCAGTATCGAGCGACGAGCGGTTTCGACCCGGTGGCCTATCTGTTGTCGAACGCGGACATAGCGGGCCGCAATGCCGACGCGGCCCTCGAACACTGGCTGACGATAGGCGCTGCCGAGGGTCGGGCCGGAGATGCGGCCTTCGGACGCGATCAAACCTCGCACAGCCTGCCGCAAAGCGGGTTCAACAGCACGGTCCTCACCCCGGGCGACAGGGACTGGTTCTCGATCGGGGCCACCGCTGGTGAGAGGGTCACGATCAACCTGAACTCTTCGTTCCGAGGTGGAATACAGGACGGCGCGTTGGCGCTCTACGACAGCCTTGGCCGCTTGATCGCGACCGACCCCGGCGCCTCCCCGGAGGCCAGGGCGACCATCACCTTCACGGCCGCGACGGCGGGCGTCTACTACCTGGTCGTCTGGGCGCCCGACAATTCGAACGGATCATATGGCCTCAGCCTCTTCCGCACCCAGGCCGCCGCACTGGTCGCCGACAAGCCCTCCCTGGAAGACGGTCCCCAGGTACTGCCGGGGGCGCCCGACGGAGGTTCTGCGGATGACCGCAGAAGCCACCTGCTCCATGATCAACCCGTCGACCTTCTGGACAGCGCATTTGTCTTCGATTTCATCGAGGCTGGCGCACCCGGGCTCCAGGCAACCTGGCTCACGGACCACACCGGGTTCCCGGACGCGTTCCAGGCCGATGCCCAGCTGCTTCTGCAGGTTGGTCCCGGACTCGATCCATCGGGGATCGCGTGGGAAGAGGCGCCCTTCCAGCCGCTCGAGCGGCATGACGCCTGGTGGTTGCAGGCCTAGGCGGACGATGCACAAATATTCCTAACAGGCGCCCAGATCCGCCTCTCGTCAGCGCTGGTGGCAATCGACCCCTCCCGAACGCGCCTTCATATCCCGGCGCCCTATAGTGCGAGCTCCCCGTTCGCGGAGAGGGCGAACACCGGCTTTCGTCCGTTTCGTCCGTTTCGTCCGTTTCGTCAGGGTGTTTTTCGTCCGGACGGACGGACGAAAGCCCGGCCGGCGCGCCGCTCCACGCGCCGGCCCTCTGTCTAGGGCGCGCGTCGCGCCGGCAGCGTCCCGGCCGCCCGCACCATCTGCACGAAGGCCGCGCGGTCGCCGTAGGGGTCTTCGCCCCGGGCGCCCTGGGCCAGGGTCAGGATGGCGGCGTTGTCGAAGTCGGCGTTCATCCACGGATCGCCGCGCAGGCGCTGGCCGAAGGCGGCGACGGCCATGGCCCAGCGGGTGGCCTCGGGCGGCCGGGTCGAGGGGCTGGAGACCGGGTGCTGGATCAGGCGCGAGGTCGGCTCTCCCGGCAATTTGTAGCGGACCTGGACGAAGCCGATCTCGCCGTTCGGATCGCCGGCGCCGGCGGCAGGCCGGTTGCCCTCGTAACGGCGCCCGGGGATCTGGCCCGGCCCGCCGACGGGGGTGATCTCGTACAGGGCGGTGACGCTGGCGCCGGAGCCGACCTCGCCCGCGTCGATGGCGTCGTTGGAGAAGTCTTCCTCGTTCAGCAGCCGGGTCTCATAGCCGATCAGCCGGTATTCCGAGACGCGGGCCGGGTTGAACTCGACCTGGATCTTGACGTCGTCGGCGATGGGGAAGGCGCCGCGGTCGAAGGCGGGGCCGAACAGTCGGCGGGCCTCGTTCAGGTCGTCGACATAGGCGGCGATCCCGTTGCCGGCCTGGGCGATCGTCTGCATCCGGGCGTCCTGATAGTTGCCGCGCCCGAAGCCGTAGACCGACAGATAGATGCCCGTCTCCCGCTTGTCGGCGACATAGTCTTCCAGCCGCTTGTCGTCGGTGACCCCGACGTTGAAGTCGCCGTCGGTGAACATCAGGATGCGGTTGACCTTGTCGGCCCCGAAGGCGGCCTCGGCCTGTTCGTAGGCGTTGACCATGCCCGCCGCCCCCGCGGTGCCGCCCCCGGAGTTGAGCGAGGCCACGGCGCAGCGCAGCTTCAGCTTCTCCGACCCCGAGGTCGGCCCCACCGCCGTCCCGACGGACCCGGCATAGTAGGTCACCGCGACCCGGTCCTCGGGCCTTAGTTTGTCGATGATCAGGTTCATGGTCTGCTGGGCCAGGGGCAGTTTGTCGGGCGCGAACATCGAGCCGGAGACATCGACCATGAAGGTCAGGTTCAGCGGCCTCCGCTCCCCCGCCGGCAGCTCATAGCCCTGCAGCCCGATGTGGACGATCTGGCGCCCCTCAGACCAGGGCGAGGCGGCGACGGCGGTGGAGACGGCGAAGGGCTCTGCCGCGCTGTCGGGCCGGGCATAGCCGAAGTCGAAATAGTTGATCATCTCCTCGACCCGCACCGCGTCCCGGGGCGGGGTCTGGCCCTCGGAAATGAAACGCCGGACGTTGGAGTATGCGGCTGTGTCGACGTCGATCGAGAAGGTCGAGACCGGCTCCTCCGCGACCCGCCTGACCGGGTTCGGCGTCGCGTCGGGATAGCGTTCGGTGTCGGCGGGCGTGATGTCCCGGCCGGGCATGATGCGCGAGCCCGTGACCACGACCCCGTCCACGGTCGGCTGGCCCGCAGCGTTCGCACCGATGACCGCAGGCCGCATGGGGGCCGGGGGTGCGGGCGGTGGCGGGGGTGGAGGCGGCGGCGGGGGCGGCGGCGGCGCGCCGTATTCGACGCGATCCTCCTTCCTGGTCGGCTCGATGGGCCGGGCGACGGGGGGCGGGCCGGAATAGGCGGGGGTGACGATCCGCGATGCGCTGACGACGACGTCGGTCGCCGGGTTGTTTCGCAGAAGTATGCCCACCGCCTCGCAGGCTGCCTGGCTGACCGCGCCGTCTCCGGGCGCATAGGCCGGCCGGGTCTGGACGGGCGCGGCCCCGATCGGCGTCGCGAGGCTGAGGCCGACGACGGCCGCCACCCCCTGTTTCAGCATGGTCGCCAGCATCGCTTCCTCCGGGGTTATGTCGTTGACCCCATGAGACGGACTGGCCTTCGTCGAAACTGTGGCGTGTATCGGAGCGGAATAAGGCGCGGCCCGGGTGTGTCTTTCAGGCGCTCGGGCCTGTCTGCGCCCCGGTCAGCGCTTCGACAGCGCGCTGAAACAGTCGGCCCCGCCCAGCCAGCCCTGTTGAGCGATGACCGTTGCAGCGCCGAGCGACAGTCGTGAACCGTGTGATAAAGGGCGGACATGATCCTTCTGAACCTGCTGCTGCTCGCCCTGCAAACCACAACGGGCCCGGACCTGAGCGCCTATCCGGAGGCGTCCCCGCGCCTGCTCGCCGCCGCGCCGGGTGTCGCGGAGCTCGAGAACACGACCCTGCGCGGCTACGAGGTCCGGGGCCGGAACGCCCGGGCCGTGCGGGCCAGCATCAACGACGGCAAACCCGCCGATCTCAGCGGCGCGCGCCACGACGCCGTGACCTACTGGAACTACAGGTGGCAGTTGTCCGCGACGAACGGTCGGTGCGACCCCGCCCGGACGGCGGTGACCTATACCGTGACTGTCGTCCTGCCCGATCTGGCCACCCTCGATCAGATTAACCGGACCGACCGCGAGAAATGGAACACCTATTTCGCCGCCCTGGTCCTTCATGAGACCAATCACGTCCGGATCGCCGCGGCCGGCGCCCAGGGCGTTCAACAGGCGATGAGAGCGGCGTCCGACTGCGAGAGCGCGCAGGCGGTCGGCCTCGCGGAAAACCGGAGAGTGGGCGCTGCCAGCGCCGAATATGACCGTTTGACCCGCCATGGCCGCAACGAAGGCGCGGTTTTCTGACGGCGGCGGACCGGATCGGCCGGGGAGTAAGACCAGAACGTCCTTTCCGTCTTGCCATGAACCCACGCCTCGGCTCCGTTGAGCCCATGCGACCCCATCCCGTCTTCGCCGACATGCCGGTGACCATCTTCGAAACCATGTCCGGCCTCGCCCGCGAGCATGGCGCGATCAATCTCGGTCAGGGCTTCCCCGACGATCAGGGGCCGGAAAGCCTGCGCCGTCTCGCCGCCGACGCCCTGATGACCGGTTCCAATCAGTACGCCCCCTCGCGCGGCCTGCCGGAGCTGCGCCACGCCGTCGTCGAACACTACGGCCGGATGCAGGGCGTCGCCCTGACCTTCGACGGCGTCCTGATCACCTCCGGCGCCACAGAGGCCATCGCCGCCTCCATCCTGGCCTTCGTCCATCCGGGCGACGAGGTGATCCTCTTTGAACCCGCCTATGACGCCTACCGCCCTCTGATCGAGCGGGCCGGCGGCGTCGCCGTCCCGGTCCGTCTCCAGCCTCCGCACTGGCGCGTGACGGAAGAGGCTGTCGAGGCCGCGATCACCCCGCGCACCCGCATGGTCGTCTTCAACAATCCCCACAACCCGACCGCCCGCGCCTTCGATGCGGAAGAGGTTGCGGTGCTGGCCCGGGTCTGCGTCCGCCACGACCTGATCGCCGTCAGCGACGAGGTCTGGGAGCATGTGATCTTCGACGGTCGGCGCCATTGCTCCCTGATCGCCGAGCCCGGCATGGCGTCACGCACGCTGAAGATCGGATCCGCGGGCAAGATGTTCGGCATGACCGGCTGGAAGATCGGCTTCGTCTGCGGCGATCCCGCCCTGATCGATCCGGTCGCCAAGGCGCACCAGTTCATCACCTTCGCCACTCCTCCGAACCTTCAGAGCGCCGTCGCCGCCGGCCTCGCCTGGCCGGAGGCCTCCTTCGTCGAGATGCGCGCTGGCCTGCAGCGCTCCCGCGATCGGCTGGCGGCGGGGCTGACCTCGCTTGGTTTCATCCTGACGCCCAGCGAGGGCACCTATTTCCTCGGCGTCGACCTCGCCGCCTCGGGCATCGCCCTGTCCGACGAGGACTTCTGTCGCCGGGCCGTGACCGAGTTCGGGGTCGCCTCCATCCCCCTGTCCGCCTTCGTCTCGGACAAGACTGGTGGGTCGGTCATCCGCCTCTGCTTCGCCAAGGCCGACGCCGTGCTGGACGAGGCCGTCGAACGGCTGGGCAAGGCGGCCGAGCCACTGCGACAGCGCTAGTGCGGTCGGCTCACAGCCCCAGCTCGGCCCGCGCCTTCTTGGTCAGTTTCGCCGCCACGATCCGGTGGGCGATGGCCAGATGTTCGGCCAGCTCCTCGTCGTCCCAGGCGTCGGGGTCGGGCAGGTTCACCCACTTCGCCCGCGCCAGATAGGGAGCCGGGCGCGCCCTCCCGCTCCCGGTCAGGATCTCATATGCAATGTCGGACGCCTTGAACGACACCCCGCCCTCGCCGCCGACCATCGCGAACATCTTGCCCCCAACCTTGTAGGTGTCGTGGTCGTGACCGAACGGATGGTCCAGGGCGACCCCGGGCAGGGCCAGGCAGGTCTTGCCTATTCCCGCCCGGTCCATCCTCAGGCCTCGACGCCGACGCCGATCGGGCAGACGACGCCCGTTCCGCCGATGCCGCAGTAGCCCTCGGGGTTCTTGGCCAGATAGCCCTGGTGATAGCCCTCGGCGAAGTAGAAGGCCCCGGCCCCGGTGATCTCGGTCGTGATCTGACCCTTGCCGGCCTTCGACAGCGCGCCCTGATAGGCCTCGCGCGACGCCTCGGCCTCGGCGCGCTGCGCGTCGTTCAGATAGTAGATGGCCGAACGATAGGTCGAGCCGACGTCATTGCCCTGACGCATGCCCTGGGTCGGATCGTGCCCTTCCCAGAAGGTCTTCAGAAGTTCGGCATAGGAGATCTCGGCCGGATTGAACACGACCTGGACCACCTCGGTCTGGCCGGTCAGGCCGGTGCAGGTCTCCTCATAGGTCGGGTTGGGCGTGATCCCGCCCGAATAGCCGACGGCCGTGACCCAGACGCCCGGCAGCTGCCAGAACTTACGCTCCACGCCCCAGAAACAGCCCATGCCGAAGACGGCGGTCTCGAACCCCTCGGGGTGCGGCCCCTTCAGCGGCCGGCCGCTGACGAAATGGACCTCGTCGGTCGGCAGGGGCGTGGACCGGCCGGGCAGGGCGCTTGCGGCGGTGGGCAGGGTGGTCTTCTGGCTCAGCATGGATGCCATCCGTGAGAAAAGGGACATGGCCACCATATGGGAAGCACCTGCCGTTTTGACCAGCGCGGCGCTTGCCCACAGCGCCCGGCTGTTCTATCAGCCCTCCCTCCCCGGGCGACCTCCCGGGCGTTAGCCCTCGTGGTGAAACGGACAGGTGGCGGAGTGGTCGATCGCGCACGCTTGGAAAGCGTGTGTAGGTGAAAGCCTACCGAGGGTTCGAATCCCTCTCTGTCCGCCACGGCCTACCCTCACATGTCTCTCCAAGCCAGAAGCACCCGCCCGTTTGGACAGGCCTCGCCGTCCAGCGATCCGCTTGACTTGGACCACCCGGGCGTTCAGCGTTCGCCGAACTGTGTGGCCCTTGGATGGGTCATGCGTCGACTTCGCATTCGAAAAGGACCGGTCCCATGGCCAGGCGTCTCTCCAAATCCTCACGGGTCGCCTTGAGCCTCACGGTCGCTGTCACGGCGATGGTTTTCGGCGGGACAGCCTACGCCCAATGGTTGGGCGAAGCGAGAGTCAGTGGTGGACCATCCACGGGCGGCTCGCTCCGCAACGCGCCTGACAATGAGGCCGCGGACCAACTCGCCTCAGACAATTCTGCGGACGAACCCGCGGCGGACGCAGAGCCCCCTGCTTCAGCGCCGCCTGTCGATGAACCGCAGGCCGAGGCCGACGAGGGCACACCACAGATCCGGCGGAGCCGGGCAACCTACGACAGTGATCCGGCCGAGCCGGAGTAAGGCGTCGGCGAGGATCGCCCGGGTCTTCTCTTCAGATCAGCCGCAGAGCGCAAAGAACCGCTCCACCCCCGCTTCCGACCCCGGATGCGGCGCATAGACCTCCCGCTTCCCGTCCACCCATTGGGCAATCCAGCCGACCCGGCGGAAGCGCTGCAGCACCGGCTCGCTCGTCGCCGCGCTCGCGGTCAGAATGTCGCCGTCGTGCAGTTGCGACGGCTCGCCCTCGGCGGGGAACCGCTCGGTGTCGCCGCCGGATTCCAGATAGATCTCGCGGTCGCCGGTCTGGCCAAGCGCCGTCAGGTCGACCTTGCCGGACCCGGCCGTGCAGTCGAGGCCGAGGCGAAGGTCGTCGCTGGCCTCCACGCCATAGGCCAGTCGGCCCACGCCCTCGTCGGGCGTATAGTGCCAGTCGTAGCCCGCCACCGGGGCGGGAGCCGCCGGCGCCGCAGCAGCGGCCGTCACGACAGGGGCCGGCGTCTCCACGCTCGCGCAGGCGCTCGTCAGCGCGGCCAAGGCCAGGGCCGGCAGCCATAGATTCCGCATGAAACCTCCGCAGTTCACCCGCTGCAAAGCTCGGCGAAGCGGCGCAGTTTGGCAAGGTGGGCGGCGGGGATGGCCACGGCCTGATGTTCGCCGCCGACAGCGACGTCCAGGGCGCCGGTGACCAGGAACTGGCCGAAGACCGGGTGATCGGTGCGCAGGGCCACGGACTGATGGTCGGCCGTCGCCTCGCTCTCTCCGGTCGCGGTCGCCGTGCCCGAGGCGATGGTGGCGATCCCGGCGTTGGTCGAGCCGAACAGGTCCAGCCGCGCCACGCCGGCGCCGGGCTGGCATTCCAGGATGGCCTTCAGCTGGGCCGTGTCGGGAATCTCGTGGGCGAGAACCAGAGGCCTGTCCTCATAGAGGGTCCAGGTCCAGCCGCCCTGAAGCGAGGGGGCCGTCAGCGCGGCAATCGCCGCGATCGTCGCCAGAAATGTCATGCATCAGGCCCCCGACCCGAGCGGATTACGCCCGGTCCGGAGAACAATAGGCCAGAAAATCGCGCACGAGGCGACGTTCTTCGGTACTGGCCGCCAGCTGGAACCGACCGGCGTCGCCGACGACCGTCATCCGGCCGTTCTGCGCCAGTCCGGTGAGAGCCGGATCGTTGACCCGGATCGTGGTCTCCTCCGCGTCGCCGCCGGACAGGGGATCGATCTGGAGGCCGGCCTGCGTCAGGCGCGCGCCCTCGACCTGGACGTCCCCATAGACGGCGGCCGTCGTGTCGCCCGGCATGCAGGTGACCATCAGGGCCAGCTGGTCGGAATGGGCGACGCCATAGGCCAGCTTGGCCAAGGCGCCTTCGTGATGGACGCTCCAGCCCATGACCGGGGCCGCCATGACGCCCTGGGCGTCGACCTCGGGCGCGACGTCGCGGGACTGGGCCGCGAAAGCGACCAGACCGAGAGCGGCGACGGCGGGAATGAGGACCTTGAACATCAGTGGAAGCCTTTGCGTCTGGAGAACAAACGCGGGTTTCCGTTTACGGTTCACGGCAGAGCTTCGCTCTGACGCAGCCGTGATGTTCAGGACACGGTCAGAACGGCGCTCAAGCAGTGCGCCACCGCGTCGCGCGCGGTTAGCGCACTAAAATGGACTGAAGCGCTCCACCAGGCTCTGCGCAGCCGGCGTGGCCTGCACCCGGCTGATGTCGCCGCGTCCGCCGTAGCTGATGCGCGCCTCGGCGATCTGGGTGTGGGCGATGGTGTTGGCCGAGGAGATGTCCTCCGGCCGCACGATGCCGGCTACGGTCAGTTCGCGGACCTCGCGGTTGGTGCGCACTTCTTGCCGACCCTGGATCACGAGATTGCCGTTCGACAGGATGTCGGTGACCACGGCGGCGATGGTCAGATTGACCCGCTCCGACCGGCTGACCGAGCCCGTGCCGTTGGCGTTGGACGAGCCTTCGACCCCGACCAGGGCCTGCGGATCGAAGCCGCCCGGGAAGGCGCGGCCGAGGCTGTTCTCCAGCCCGAAGAAGTTGGTCACCCCGCCGGTGATGTCGTTGGTGCGGCTGCGGTTGGTGGTGTTGGAGGTCTGGGCCTGGTCGTCGATGTTGATGTTGACGGTCAGGATGTCGCCGATGTTCCGCGCCCGCTGGTCGCCGAAGAAGGCGCGCGCCCCGGTCCGCCACAGGGAGTTGGCGCTGGCCGAGCGAGGCTCGGGAACGGTCGTGTACGCCTGGCTGACAGGGACCAGTTGGGCGGGATAGCCGATCGGAGCCAGCTGCGGACCCTGCACCGTCTCGACGACGGTCGAGCAGGCGCCCAGCGTCAGGGCGGCGAGGGAGAGGGCGAGGACGGACTTACGCATGACTTACATTCCCTGGCGGGCGAACTGGTTGGAGGCTTGCGCGCGGGCCCCGGCGCCGGCCCTGGCCTGACCGGGGCCAGAGGCGATGGCGTCGATGGTGCGGCCGGACGTGGTGTTCAGGACGGGCACGGGCTCGCCGACGGCGGCGTCGCGCGTCGCCCGGCCCGTGACAGTCAGGGTCACGCCGCCCGCGATATAGGCGACCTCGACCATGTCGTTGCGGGCGATGACGCGGGGCGAGATCAGGTCGCGCTGGCCGACCACGGCTCCGGCGCGCAGGGCCCGGCGGGCGCTCAGGCCGATGACCTGCTCGGCGTCCGACGGCGATCCGCCCTGGGCCAGATGCGCCTGAACGGTGGACCAGATGACGTCCTCAGGCTGGACCACATCTCCGGCGGCCAGGTTGCGGGCGTATGTCAGGACCTCGACCGTGGCGCCGCGCTGGGCGACGGCGGGCGTGACGGTCGCGGCGGTCGCGGCGCCGCCCGGCGCGAGCGCGGCATGGCGCACGACCACGCGACGCAGGCCCTGCGGATTGGCCCATTGCAGGCCGGCGCGCGACGCGATGGCCTGAAGCTGACCGGCCTCGAACACGACCGACGGCCCGGCGCGACTGGCGACCACCACGCCGGAGGCCGATCCGGCCCCGTCGAAGATGTCGCCCAGGGTGACGCTTCCGTCGTCGTCGACCGGATTGACCTTCAGTGTCACTGGACCTGCGAGGGCGGGGGAGGCGACCAGCGCCAGCGCCGCCGCCAATGTCAGCAGACGGGTCATCAGCCCTTCACCTGGGCCGAGACGCTCATCATCTCGTCGGCCGTGGTGATGACCTTGGAGTTCATCTCGTAGGCGCGCTGGGCGATGATCAGGGCGCTGATCTCGGTCACGGCGTCCACGTTCGACGCCTCCGTATAGCCCTGCAGAAGCTGGCCGAAGCCGGTCTCGCCGGGCGTGCCGGTCGTGGCCGGGCCGGATGCGGCGGTTTCCAGCAGCAGGTTGTCGCCGATGGCTTCCAGGCCTGCCTCGTTGAAGAAGGTCGCGATCTCCAGCTGGCCCACGACGGCCGCTTCCGGCGACCCGGCCGAGATGACCTGCACCTGGCCGGTCTTGGAGATGATCACATCGACCGCGTCTTGCGGGATCGAGATAGCCGGCTCGACCGCGTAGCCGTCCTCGGTCACCAGCTGGCCCTCGCCGCTCAGCGAGAAGTTGCCGGCCCGCGTGTAGCCGATCTCGCCCGAAGGCAGGCTGATCTGGAAATAGCCCTGTCCGTCGATGGCGACGTCATAGTCGCTGCCCGTCTGGGTCGGGGTGCCCTGGTCGGTGATGCGATAGACGCTGCCCGCCTTGACGCCCAGGCCGACCTGGATACCGGTCGGGACGACCGTGCCCTGGCTGGACGACTGCGCGCCCATCCGTTCGACGTTCTGGTAGATCAGGTCCTGGAACTCGGCCCGCTGGCGCTTGTAGCCGACGGTGTTCATGTTCGCGATGTTGTTGGAGATGACCTCCACGTTCAGCTGCTGGGCGGCCATGCCGGAGGCTGCGGTTCTGAGAGCGCGCATCTAGAGGTTCCTTAGCTCGACTTGCCCAGCCGCTCGACCGAGCGACGGGACAGTTCGGTGACGTTCTCGATCATCTTGCTCGCGCGTTCGTAGGCGCGGCTGATCTCGATCAACTGTGTGATTTCGATGAGGGGATTGACGTTGGACCCCTCGAGCATCCCCTGGCGCACCTGCGCTCCGGCGGCGTCGATGGGGGTGGCGTTGGAGGCGTTGCGGTACAGGCCGTCGCCTTCCTTGGACAGGACGGCCAGGTTGTCGAAACGGGCCAGACCCAGCTGGGCGATGGTGACGCCGTTCTGGCTGATGTTGCCGTCGTCGGCGACGGTGATCGGGCCCTGGGCCGGGTCGATCACGATCGGGCCGCCGTCGCCCAGCACGGGCAGGCCGCCCTTGGTGACCAGCTCGCCTTCGGGGCTGATGGTGAAGGCGCCGTCGCGGGTATAGGCCTCGGCCGCCCCGTCCTGAATCTTGAAGAACACGCCCTCGCCGTCGATGGCGAAGTCCAGGTCCCGCCCGGTCTGTTGCAGCGAGCCCTGCGAGAAGTCGCGGCCCACGCCCCGGTCCAGCACGAAACTGGCGCCTGGCCGGATCGCGTCGTTGCGCGCCCGTCCGCCGACTTCCGTGCCCAGCAGAAGTTGCTCGACCTTGAAGCCGGTGGTGTCCGCATTGGCGATGTTGTTGGCCGCAATGTCGAGTTCGCGACGCAGCGTCATCTGCCGGGACAGTCCGATGTAGGCGGCGTTTTCCACTTGGGCTCCAGAGCTCCTTCGCTCAGTTCCACGCAACGACCGTGCCAACAGGGTTAACGCCCGTGCGGCGGGCATTCCGACGGGTTTCAGGTCCTGACAGCCCGGCAAATCTTGCCGGATTTACACCTCGCGTTAACCAAACCGGTCGCATGCGGGTGACTGGGAATTTCCGGGGCGACCGCCGTATGATCAAGCTCGGCAAGAAGAAGGACAAGGCGCCCAAGGACGGCGCGACCGACCTGGCCGTCGCGCATGGCGCCGAGGTCGAGGGCGAGGAGGGTGCGCCCAAAAAGAAGAAGCTGCCTCTGCTGTTCATCATCGCACCCGTGGCCCTGCTGGTCCTGGGCGGCGGCGGGGCCGGGGCCTTCTTCATGCTCCAGCCCAAGCCGGCCGCCGCTGAAGGCGAGCACGGCGAGGAAGCCGCCAAGGGCGATCACGGCGAAGAGAAGAAGGGTGGTCACGGCGAGAAGAAGGAAGGCGGCGGCGGTCACGGCGCGGCAGCCGAGGGCGAGGCCGATCCCTCGCTGGGCAAGATCAGCGAAGGCCCGGACGGCGTCACCTTCCTGACCCTGCCGGACATGGTGGTGAACATCCAGGCGCCGGACGGCCGCCCCACGGTCATGAAGCTGGCCGTGACGCTCGAGATGCACGACGCCGACCTGGCCTATTCGCTGCAGGAGCAGATGCCGCGCATGCAGGACATGTTCCAGGGCTTCCTGCGTGAACTGCGTCCCGAGGACATCGCCGGCTCGGCCGGTCAGTACCAGCTGCGCGTCGAAATCCTGCGCCGGGTGAACCTCATCTCCGCCCCGGCCAAGGTCGACGCCGTCCTGATCGAAGAAATGCTCATTCAGTAATGGCCGATACGGACGAGCTCGACCCGTTCGCCGCCGCCGACGCCTTCGGCGAGGAACGGTCGAGCGCGGCCTCCGAACGCGTCCTGAACCAGGACGAGATCGACAATCTGCTGGGCTTCGATCTCGGCGACGGCGATGATTCCGAACGGACCGGCATCCGCGCCATCATCAACTCCGCGCTCGTCTCCTACGAGCGTCTGCCGATGCTCGAGATCGTCTTCGACCGCCTGGTGCGGTTGATGACGACGAGCCTGCGGAACTTCACCTCCGACAACGTCGAGGTCTCGCTCGACAACATCTCGTCGATCCGGTTCGGCGATTATCTGAACTCCATTCCCCTGCCGGCGATCCTGGCGGTATTCCGGGCCGAGGAGCTGGACAATTACGGTCTGCTCACGGTCGATTCCAACCTGATCTATTCGATCGTCGACGTGCTGCTGGGCGGCCGTCGCGGCACCGCCGCCCTGCGCATCGAGGGCCGGCCCTACACCACCATCGAGCGGGTTCTGGTTCAGCGGATGGTCGAGGTCATCCTGGCCGACGCCCAGGCGGCGTTCGAGCCCCTGACCCCCGTCCATTTCAACCTGGACCGGCTCGAGACCAACCCCCGCTTTGCGGCCATCGCCCGGCCCGCGAACGCCGCCATCCTGGTCAAGCTGCGCATCGACATGGAAGATCGCGGCGGCCGGGTCGAGCTGCTGCTGCCCTACGCCACCCTAGAACCCATCCGGAAGATGCTGCTGCAGCAGTTCATGGGTGAGAAGTTCGGCCGCGACAACATCTGGGAAGGCCACCTCGCCACCGAGCTCTGGACCACGGACACCGAGGTCCGCGCCGTCCTCGACGAGCAGCAGGTGCCCCTGTCCAGGGCCTTGAGCTTCAAGGTCGGCGACACCTTCATGCTGAACGCGACGCCGGATTCCGACGTCTCTATCCGCTGCGGAACCATCCCGGTGACGACCGGCAAGATGGGTCGCAAGGGCCAGCATATCGCCGTGCGGGTCGAGGCGCCGATCAGCGTGGAGACCGCAAACAGCCTGACCAAGGGGAGGCGCTGACATGACCGGCATGATCCTGGATGCAGTTCTGATGCTGCTGCTCGTGGCCGCCCTCGGCTACGGCGTCCGCCTCGAGAAGAAGCTGAGCCAGCTTCGCGCCGGCCAGCTGGCCTTCGCCGGCGCCGTGACCGAACTCAACGCCGCCTGCGCCCGGGCCGAGAACGCCCTCGGCTCGCTCCGCGCCTCGGGCGAGGAAGCCGACCTGCTGCACGACCGCATCATCAAGGCCCGCACCCTGAAGACCGAGCTGGAGCAGCTGATCGCCCGGGGAGCCCGTGCACCCCTGCCGCAAGCCGAAGCCCGCCCGGCGCATGTCCAGGAGCCCCGCTTCGAAGCGCCTCCCTCAGCCCCCGCTCCGGCTCGTCCCGCCCCGACCGCCGCTGTCGCTGACCCCGAGGATCGCGCCTTCCGCATGGCCGCCCTGGCCGAGCGGATCCACGGCATGGCCGCTCCGGTCCCCGCTGCGGCCGGCGCCGGCAACGTCCAGGCCATCCTGCACGCCCTGACCGCTAACCAAGCCGCGAAGCAAACTCTCAACCGTGCGCGCGTAGACCTCGCCACCGACGACGACCTGTTCGCCGCGTAACTCCCGGATTTTTTGACCTTATGGCCAAGCTGCCCCGCCTCCTGCCCCTGATCGCCGTCGCCATCGGCGGGGTCGTGGCCGTGCGCGCCGTCGGCGCCGGTCCGGACCTGTTCCAGGGCGCTCGCGCCTGGGCCGAGGAAGCCACCGCCGCCGTCACCGAGACCGTTGCGACCCCGGCCGTCACCCGTCCGACCCCGGCCGTCTGCGCCCTCACCCCGGAGCAGTTGGCCCAGCAGGCCGGCATCTCCCCGGCCGAGCTGCGCATTATCCAGTCGCTGAGCGCCCGTCGCACTGAACTGGACGCCCGCGATGCCGACTTCGCCACCACCCTGCCGCTGATGGTCGCCGCCGAACAGAAGCTGGACGCCAAGATCACCGCCCTCAACGCCATCAAGGCCGAGGTTCAGGCCTTGCTGGGCCAGGTCGACGAGCGCGAGGCCGCCGAGACCGCCCGTCTGGTCGCCGTCTATTCCGCCATGCGCCCGCGCGAGGCCGCCGCGGTCTTCGCCACCCTCGACGACAGCGTCCGCCTGCCCATCGCCGCCGCCATGCGTCCTCGTGGTCTGTCGGCCATTCTGGCCCAGATGCCGGCCCCCGCCGCCCGCGAACTGACCGAAAAACTGGCTCGCCGGTTCCAGGCCCAGCAACTGGCGGCCCGCGCCGCCGCCGCTTCGGCCCCGGTCACCCCGACCCAGACCGCCGCGACGACCCCGGCGCCGACCACGGCCGCGCCGGCCCCGACCCAGACGGCCGCGCCAGCCGCGACGACGCCTCCCGCAGCCCAGCCCGCCGTCAATCGCGCCCCGGCCCGGACCCCCGCGCGCACCCCGGCGCGTCAGACGCCGCGCGCGACGACCCCTGCCGCGACGCCTCCCGCGCCGGCAGGGCCCCAGCCCTACGCCCCGACGCCGGCCGCATCGGGCGGCGCCAACCCGGCCGCGCCGCGCCAGTCGGTGCAGTGATCCCCACCTCCGTGCGCCCCGGCGAAGGCCGGGGCCCAGAACACGGATGCTGACCTCCGGGATGTCGCACCGCCTCGCCTGACCGCTTGAGCGAGTTTTCCATCTGGACCCCGGCCTTCGCCGGGGTGCACGGTGGCGGAAACATCACCCAGGGAGGGGCTCTATGGCGTTCGATTTCACCGGCAAGACCGTGATGGTCTTCGGCGGCACGTCCGGCATCAATCTCGGTATCGCCAGGGTCTTCGCCCGCGCCGGTGCAAAGCTCGGCGTCGCCAGCCGCAGCCAGGACAAGGTCGATGCGGCCGTCGAACAACTCTCCGGACAGAATCCCGCGCTCGGCTACAGCCTCGACGTCCGCGACTTCGACGCGGTGAAGGCCGCGATCGCCGACTTCCGGGACAAGCGCGGCACGATCGACGTGCTGGTCTCGGGCGCCGCCGGCAATTTCCCGGTCCCGGCCGCCGCCCTCAGCTCCAACGGCTTCCGGACGGTCACCGACATCGACACCCTGGGCACCTTCCATGTCCTGCGCGCCGCCCACGAGCACCTGACCAAGCCGGGCGCCAGCATCATCAACATCACCGCGCCCCAGGCCTGGATTCCCATGGCGCTTCAGGTTCACGTCTGCGCCGCCAAGGCCGGCGTCGACATGATCACCAAAACCCTCGCCATCGAATGGGGCGGGGAGGGGGTGCGGGTGAACTCGGTGTCCCCGGGCCCCATCGACGGCACCGAAGGCATGGACCGTCTGGCCCCGACGCCGGAGGCCAAGGCGGCAGCCGCCCGGGCGGTGCCGCTCAACCGGCTTGGCACGGTCGATGACGTCGCCGACGTCTGCCTGTTCCTGGCCTCCGACTACGCCCGCTATGTCTCGGGCGTCGTCCTGCCCGCCGACGGCGGATGGAGCGTCGGGCGCGGCTTCGCCGGCCTCGGCTGATCCTCCGCCGTTGGCAGAAGCCGCGCGGGCGGCTATGCACCGCCCCCAAGAACTTCGCCGAGGCTTCCAGATGTCCGACACGCCCCCCGACCGTCTCTCGGTCAACCCGAACAACAAATACTACGACGCCGACGTGCTTCAGCGCGGCGTGGGCATCAAGTTCAAGGGCGAGGAAAAGACCAACGTCGATGAATACTGCGTCTCCGAGGGCTGGGTCCGCCTCGCCGTCGGCAAGGCCGTGGACCGCAAGGGCAATGCCCTGACCGTCAAGCTGCAGGGCGTGGTGGAGCCGTACTTCCAGAGCGCCGTCGAGGACGACGCGGAGGCTTAATCCCCCGCTTTTCGTCATCCTCCGGCAAGCCGCCGCTTGGCGGCGCAGACCGGGGGACGCAGCGGCGCGCGATAGCGCGAACATGTCGCACATGATTTTGCTGAAGCATTTCGCCTGCGCTTCGCTCCGGCGCCGCTGCGTCCCCCGGTCTCCGCTGCGCTTCGCCGGAGAATGACGAAAGGGCTGTCCATTGGCGCGCGAAACTCTCGGAGCCGTCGGTCCGGGCCTCAAGCGCACTTGCAGTTCCGGAGTGCAATGAAGAGTCGCCGCCAAGCTTCGGCTTTCTATCATTTGCACTCGTTGGACTCGGTGTTGTCCGAGTGCAATTCGGCGCTCAGTCCAGCGTGATCGCCGACATCAGCCGCCCGAAGTCCGGCTCGCCCCGCTGGAACGCCCGCCGGTTCGAGTAGAAGGCGGCCTCGTCGACGCAGGTGTCGTGGCCGGTCCAGACCGTCTGTTCGACCCCCGCCTGTTCCAGCCGCCACAGGACGAAGCCGGGCAGGTCGAACATCCGCTTCTCGGCTGTCGCCCCCTCGATGAAGAAGCGCCCGGCGCCCGGATCGTGGTGCTCGAACCGCTCCTGGAAGTCGGCCCCGACCTCATAGCTCGCTTGGGCGATGCACGGCCCGACCACGGCGACGATCCGGTTCGGTCGCGCGCCCAGCGACTCCATCGCCGTCACGGCGGAGTGCACGACCCCGTTCAACGCCCCCTTCCAGCCCGCATGGACCGCGCCCACGACCCGGGCCTCGGCGTCCGCCAGCAGCACGGGCGCGCAGTCCGCCGTCAGCACCGCCGGGATCACCCCGACGGTCGCCGAGACCACGGCGTCGCCCTCCGGCCGATCCCCGGCCCAGGGTCCCGTCGCCACCCGCGTCAGGCTGGAATGGATCTGGTAGCAGGCCGCCAGATCGTCCGGCCGGCCGCCCAGCGCCGCCGCCACCCGCCGCCGGTTCTCCTCGACCGCCGCCGGATCGTCTGCCGACCCCAGGCCGGTGTTCAGCCCCTCGTACAACCCCGTCGAGACCCCGCCCCGCCGCGTGAAGAAGCCATGGCGAATGCCGGCCCTCTCCAGCAGCGGATGGGTAATCGGCGTCGTCTCGGTCATGGCTCGAACCCCGGAACGGCCAGGCTGCGCGGCGAGAAGATCGCCGCCGCCTTGAACAGCTCGCCCATCTGATCGGGCGCGGTCAGGCGCGCGAGCTGGCGCGCGATGACCGGCGCGGCCTCGGGCCGTCCAGAGGACAGGCGTTCGGCTCGCGCCTCGATCCCCAGCCGGCGCAGGAACTCGCCCTGGCCGACGCAGCCCGTGACGTCGGCGCCGGTCCGAATCGCCGCCTCCTGCACCGCCGGGAAGTCCGCCCACTGGGTCAGGTCCGCCTCGCCCGGCGTGGCCAGAACGTCGACCTTGGCGTGCCGCCGCAAGCCCTGCAGCGTATCGCCCACGCCGGGCCGGTCCCGTCCATAGTCGATCAGCAGGGCGGCCCCCGACGTTTCGTGCAGCAGCGCGCCCAGGTCTCGTCCGAACGCCGCCTGCTGATCCGAGACCTCGACCACCTGGCCCGGCTCGACCTCGAAGGGGGGGCGTTCGAACCCGCCCGTGATCCCGACCAGGCCGAAGGTCAGCCCGCCGTCGTCGGTCACCCCGACCCGACGCTCGGCCCAGCCGCCGTCGGTCCGCACGAACTGGCGCGCCGGCAGACAGTCCAGCACCTCGTTGGCGATCAGGATGACCGGCGCATCGACATCGATCTGGCCCAGCGACCTGACCCAGCGCGGCGACACATCGGCCTGGGCCAGCCGACGCGACTGTGCCTCCCGCAGCGGTCCCGACGGCTCGATCAGGATCAGGTCGCAAGCCTCCAGGAACCCCGGCGCGACCCGGGCGGCCCTGAGCGCGTCGTCCATCAGGGTCCCGTCGCCGGGCCCGACCTCGACCAGCCGGAATCGCTCGGGCGCGCCCAGCCGATGCCATGTCTCGGCCGCCCACAGGCCGATCAGCTCCCCGAACATCTGGCTGACGAGGGGCGCCGTGATGAAGTCGCCCCCTTCGCCGAGCGCAGGCCGGGTCGCGTAATAGCCGTCCTTCGGATCGTGCAGGCAGCGGGTGACGTAGTCGGCCACCGTCATCGGTCCGGTCAGGGCGATCTCCCGCGCCAGTCGAGCCTTCAGCGACATCAAGTTGCGGCGGCGACCGGCGGACGCTTCCACGCGCGGTGGATCAGCCATGCGCCGACCAGGATCATCGGGATCGACAGCATCATCCCCATGGTCAGGCCCAGCGGGAAGTTCTCCATCCCGGCGTCAGGCTGGCGCACCGTCTCCAGAAGCGCCCGCGACAGGCCGTATCCGACCAGGAACAGGCCGGTGACGTAGCCGGGCTTGGCCAGCAGCTTCCATTTCCAGACCGCCAGGCCCAGCACGATGAACAGCAGCAAACCCTCGAGGCCCGCCTCGTAAAGCTGGCTCGGATGACGCGGCTCGTTCCCGGCCGGGCAGAAGCCGTACATCTGCTCGATGCGCGCGTTGCAGAAGCGGATGGCCCAAGGCACGTCCGTGGTTCGGCCCCACAGCTCGCCGTTCACGAAGTTCGCCAGCCGCCCGAAGAACAGGCCGATCGGCGCGGCCGCCAGGGCCATGTCGCCGATGCTCAGCGCATTGGACCTGGTCCGCCAGGCGTAGATCAGGACAGCAAGGGTGCAGCCCAGCATGCCGCCGTGGAACGACATCCCGCCGGTCCACAGCTGGAACAGTTCAAACCTCTCGCCCAGGCTAGACCCCGTGAAAAGCTGTGCGAACATGATCGGCTTGTAGAAGAGAGCATAGCCGAACCGGCCGCCCAGGATGATGCCGAGCGTGATCCACAGGATCAGGTCGTCCAGCTGCGGTCCCGCCAGCGGCGGCTTCCCGGGCGCCCAGACCCGGTCGCTCTTGAGGATCCGCGCCGCATAGATCCAGCCCAGCACGATGCCGGCGACATAGGCCAGGGCGTACCAGCGGATCGGCAACGGTCCGAGATGGATCAGGACCGGGTCGAACTCGGGAAAGGTCAAGCGAGGCTCCTGCGACGGTTCGCTTCGCCTTTAGCAAGCGTCGCGGGCACACGCGAGCGTGACACGTTTCAGCCCCGATTGCGGGCGAGCAGGGGGTGTCTGGAAAGGTTTCGTTCACCATATCAGGCAACCCTCCCTTAACGACGCCCGACACCGGGCCGGAGCCTTCCATGCAGACCCGCAATCCGATTCTCGACGAACTCGCCAAGATGTCGACCAGCGCCATGGGTCTGGCCCAGGCCGCCGGCGAAGAGGCCAAGACCGCCTTCCGCACCCAGACCGATCGCATCGCCGCCGAGATGGATCTGGTCCGCCGCGACGAGTTCGACGCTCTGAAAGCCGAGGTCGCGGCCCTGCGCGCCGAGCTGGCGACGCTGAAAACGGCCCCTGCCAAGGCGAACAAGCCTCAAAAGGGAACGTCCACAGACGGAACTCGTCTGCCGGACGCAGCCGGTTGAGACGAATCCCCGAACACGCCTACCGTCTTTATCAAGGACGGCCCTGAGTCGCCGTTCACCCCCCGAAAGATCGAGTTCACCTGATGGATGCTGCCGGACAAGAGGTCGATGTCCCCTACGATCCGCTGGACGTGGTCGAGCATGTGCTGAACGCCGAAAACCTTCCGTTTGACCGGACGGACGACGGCGATCTGGCGTTCGCACTCGCCGGCGACTGGAAGGACTACGAACTCTGGTTCGCCTGGCGCCCCGAGGGCGACTGCCTGCAACTGTGCTGCGCCCTCGATCTGCGCGCCACCAAGTCGCGCCGCAACGCCGCCTATGAGCTGGTCTCGATGGTCAACCAGCGCACCTGGATGGGTCATTTCGAGGTCTGGTCCGAGGACGGCGAGATCGTCTTCCGCCACTCCCTCGCCCTGCCGCACGGCGAGCGCCCGACCCTGGCCCAGGCCGCCTCGATGATCGACGCCGCCGTCGAGGCCGCCGACCGCTACTACCCGGCCTTCGACTTCATGATCCGCGGCAACAAGAAGCCCCAGGACGCGATCGACAGCTGCCTGTTCGAGACCGTCGGCACGGCCTAGGCCGCGCGATGACGGTCGTTCTCCTCGGCCACGGCCGCCTCGGTTCCGCGATCGCCGAAGGCTGGCGGCTGACCGGGACCGTCTCCGACCCGACCATCCTGACCCGCGCCGTTCCACCGGTCTGCCCGTCGAACACCCGTGCACTGGTGATCGCCGTGAAGCCCGCCGTCTGGCGCGAGGCCGTGGCGCCTTTGCTGGCCACCCTGCCGGTCGACGCTGTCGTCGTCTCAGTCATGGCCGGCGTCCGCGCCGCCGACCTGTCCGCCGCCTTGCCCGGCCGGGCCGTCGCCCGCGTCATGCCGACGACTGCGGTGGCCCAGGCTCAGGGCGTCGCCGCCGTCTGGTCGAAAGATCCCGCCGCGCGAGCCCTCGCCCACACCCTGTTCGACGCCATCGCCGACACGGTCGACCTCGACCAGGAGCCGTTGATCGACGCCGCCACTGCCGTCGCCGGATCAGCGCCAGCCTTTTTCTACGCCCTTGCCCAGTCCCTCGCCGCCGCAGGCGTAGAGGCGGGGCTGACGCCGGGCGCCGCCGAACGCCTGACGCGGGGCGCCCTGCGGTCGGCTGGCTCTGGAGCCGGTACCGACGCGTCACTCGAGGATCTCATCGCCCGCATCGCCTCACCCGGCGGCACCACCCGGGCCGGCCTCGATGCCATCAGGGACGCCGATCTGGAGGCGGCGGGCCGTGCGGCGGTTTGGGCCGCCGTAGGCCGCGCGAAGGCCCTAGCGGGAGACCAGCCGGCCTGACGCCAGGTTGCTGGCCAGACGGGCGTAGGTCTGCTCGGCGTCCTGCCAGGTCGTGTAGCCGTGCACCTCGGCGATCGACGTCGAGTAGTTCGAATAGCGCACCGGCATGCGCTGACCGTCGGCAGTGATAATCTCGCCTTCGACGGTCGCGCCACCGATCGAGATGCTGTCGATGATCGACAGGCCGGGCCGATCCGAGGCCTGTTGCCAGGTCGGGCGGTTGGGCTTCAGGTCGGTCAGAACCAGGTTGATCCGGGCGCCCTCAAGCGCGCCGTCGCGGGCCAGACGGCGTTCGACGACGGTCTGCAGACGCTCCAGCTGGCGATCCACGTCTCGCTGACCCAGGCCCTCAACCTCTTCGGTCAGGTCGCCGCCGACGGTGACCGTGACCTGCGGCGTCTGGGCGAACACGGGCGTCGCGAGGGCCGCGACAAGGGCGAGGGGGGCGAGAAAGGCGAAGCTGCGCATGACGATCTCCGGGAAATCCCTGTCACAGGGAAGATGGGCCGCATGGGCCGCCTCCGCAATCCTCGCAGAGACGCCCACGCAAGGATGACGCCGCCCACCTGATTTCGCCTTACCCCGGCAGGCGGATCAGGGCTCGCAGGCCGCCGAGGTCGCTGCGTGCGAGGGTAATGTCTCCGCCATGCCCGCGCGCCACGTCGCGGGCGATGGCCAGGCCCAGCCCCACCCCCTTGCGGTTCTGGTTGCGGCTCTCGTCCAGTCGGCTGAACGGGCGGAAGGCTTCCTCGTGCATCTCGTCGGGGATGCCCGGCCCGTCGTCCTCTACGGAAATCTCCAGCCCGCCCGATGGCAGGGCCCGCGCCGACAGTCGCACATGCTCGCCGTGCGACGCCGCATTGCCCGCCAGATTGGTCAGGGCCCGCTTGAAGGCCAGCGGACGCAGCGACGCCGTCAGGTCCGCAGGCGCAGCGATCTCGACCTCGGCACCCGCCCGTTTCACGTCCTCGCCCGCCGCCTTCAGCAGGGCGGAGACATCGACCGGCTGCGGCGCCTCGCCGGCCTCGCCCTTTGCGAAGGCGAGGTATTCGTCGATCATATGCTCCATCTCGTCGAGGTCGCCCTTCATGGCGCTCTGACGCTTGAACTGGGGGGCCAAAGCCAGTTCCAGCCGCAGCCGGGTGAGGGGCGTGCGCAAGTCGTGGCTGACCGAGGCGAGCAGCGCCGTCCGCTGTTCGATGTGCCGCTGGATCCGGTCCCGCATGGCCAGGAAGGCCACCGCCGCCTGCCGCACCTCGCGCGCGCCATGCGGCTTGAACGCCTGCGAGGTCTCGCCCCGACCGAAGGCTTCCGCCGCCTCGGCCAGCCGCTCGATGGCGCGGACCTGGTTGCGGATGAACAGGATGGCCACGCTCATCAGCAGCACGGTCGCCAGCATCAGCCACAGGACGAAGATATGCGCCTGGGTCGCCACGGCCCGCTCACGCGGCGCGATGATCCGCAAAACGCCGTCGCGCTGCTGCACCTGGATGTCGACATAGGCGGGATAGCGGGTCGTATCGAACCAGAAGGCCTGATCCAGCCGCGCCGCCAGCGCCGCCTCAAGCGTCCGGTCGACCACCCCGATCGGCCCGCGCCGCTGTTCCGCCGGCAGGGTCGCTCCGGGCCGAAGCGCGATCGACAGCTGCATAGACCGTTCACCCCGGTCGGCGATGACCGCCAGGTTCGCCTCGGTCGGCTCGTCGCGATAGCTCTCGGCCGCCCAGGCCACGTCGCCGGCCAGCCCTTCGGACAGGCGCGCCGTCACGGTCTGCCAGTGCATGTCGAAGAAGGCCCATGTCACCGCCCCCTGCATGATCAGGATCGGCAGGACGATGATCAGCAGCGACCGCCCCCACAACGATGTCGGCAGCTGCCGCTTCAGAAACCGCGCCAGGACGGGGAAGGGCAGCAGCCTCATGTCAGTCGGGCGCCAGCATATAGCCCACGCCGCGCACGGTCTGGAGGTAGCGCGGGTTCTTCGGATCGGCTTCCAGCTTCCTGCGCAGACGGGTCACCTGCACGTCGACCGCACGACCGGTGATGTCGGCCGTGTCCGGCGACAGGTCCATCCGTTCGACGGGCGCGTGGGCATGCAGGGCCAGGGTCTTCAGCAACTGGGCCTCTGCTTCAGTCAGCCGCATCGGCGCGCCGTCGCGGGTCAGTTCCAGTCGCTCGAGGTCGAACGTCGCCGTGCCCAGCTTGATCTCGCGCGGCATGATCGGCTTCACGCCCGTCCGCCTCAGGATCGCGTCGATCCGCAGCGACAGCTCCTTGGGATCGAAGGGCTTGGACATATAGTCGTCGGCCCCGCGCGACAGGCCGTCGATGCGGTCCGACGCCTCGCCCCTCGCGGTCAGCAGCAGGACGGGCGTCTTCGACAGCTGGGCCTTGGACCGCACCCAGGTCGTAAGCTCCAGCCCGCTCTCGCCCGGCATCATGACGTCCAGAACGACCAGGTCGAACTCGATCAGTTCCATCAGGCGACGCGCCGCGGCCGCATGCGCGGCCCCGGTCACGCGATAGCCCTCGCGCGCCAGATACTCCTTCAGGAGCTCGCGAATCCGGTCGTCGTCATCGACGATCAGCAGGTGACGACCGACCCCTGCGCCTGCCACAGGCCCTGAGCGACTGCCGCTCATGCGAACATTCCCGCGCGCATGGCGTTGACCTTGAGCGCTTCGGGCGTTCTAACCGGCAAATCTGCGCAGGAGACGTTGTTCAATGGCCTTGGTTCCTTTCGACGATCGTGACGGCTGGCTCTGGGTGAATGGCGATTTCGTGCCCTGGCGGGAAGCGAAAACGCATATTTTGACCCATGCCCTCCACTACGGCTCGTCGGTATTCGAGGGTGAGCGTATGTATGGCGGGGAAATCTTCAAGCTGACAGAGCATTCCGAGCGCCTGCACCGGTCTGCGAACCTGCTGGATTTCGAACTGCCGTACTCCGTCGCCGAAATCGATCAGGCCTGCAAGGACACCTGCATCAAGATGGGGATGGAGGACGCCTACATCCGTCCGGTCGCCTTCCTCGGCCCGGAACAGGTCAGCGTCTCGGCCCTGAACAACAAGGCCCACGTCGCCATCGCCGTGTGGGACTGGCCCAGCTACTTCGACCCCGAGGTCAAGAAGAAGGGCATCAGGCTCGAGTGGGCCAAATGGCGCCGCCCCGACCCGCTGACCGCCCCGACGACGGCCAAGGCCGCCGGCCTCTACATGATCTGCACCATGTCCAAGAACGCGGCCGAGAAGCGCGGCTTCGCCGACGCCATGATGCTGGACTGGCGCGGCTATGTCGCCGAGGCGACCGGCGCCAACGTCTTCTTCGTCCAGGACGGCGTGATTCATACGCCTGACGTGACCCACATCCTGAACGGCATCACGCGCCAGACGGTCATCGACATCGCCCGCGCCAAGGGCATCGAGGTTGTCGTCCGCCACATCCGTCCGGAAGAGCTGTCGACTTTCAGCGAATGCTTCCTGACCGGTTCGGCCGCCGAAGTGACCCCGGTCCAGTCGATCGGCGAATACACGTTCACGCCCGGCGACCTGTCGCTGACCCTGATGGACGACTACGGCAAGCTGGTTCGCCGCATCGCCTGACACCTACGCGGGCGGCGCCAGTTTCGACTTCGCCGCCCGCCGTCGCCTCAGGATGAACAAGCCGATCGGCGCCACGATCAGGCCGATCGGGATGAGCACGGCCAGGATGGTGATCGGCACGCCGACCGTCGCCATCATGGCCGCGAACGCCCCCTGCACAGCCTCGACGACCGGCCGGAAGGCGCTGTCCGGCGCCAGCTGACCCGCCGACCGGTATTCGATCGACAGGCGCGACGTCGCCACGCGCGTCCGCATCTCCGCCAGCATCGACTGCTGGGCGTCGATCTCCCCCTGCACCCGCGCCAGTTCGGTCTCGACCTTCAGCAGATCCTCCAGCGAACCGCTGCGGCTCGCCAGCAGGCCCTGAAGCCGGTCGCGAAGCGTTGTCTGCGCCCTCAGTCGCGCCTCGGTGTCGATCAGGGACCGGGTCAGGTCCTCGCTCTCGGTCGAATTCTGCGCCACCCGGCCTCCAGCCTCGCGCGCATCATTTGCCAGTCCATCCCGGAACCGGGCGATGAAGGCCGGGGTCGCTCGAATCTCCAGGCGGGCCGTCAGGTCGTCCCGGCCGATCCGCGTCGTGTCCGATCCGATCACCTGGCAGACCGCCGCCCCGGCGGAGGCGCATGCCTGCTCGTGTCGCGCCATCAGACCCGGGGCCCGATCAACCGGAACCTCGAGCCCGTAGTGATAGACATAGGCGATGCGCGGCGCGGTCACGGCGACAGGCGTCTGATCAGATGCGTCCGGTCCGGGCGACGCCTGCTCGACCGGCGCCTCTCCCGGCCTGGCCGGGGCGATCATTTCCACCGCCACCGCGTCATCGCTATCGTTCTCGCCGCCTTCCTGGCTGGCCTGCCCACACCCCGCGACCGCCAGCCCTGCCGCTATCGCCGCCACTCCGATCCTGCGCATCGTCGTCTCCCTCAAGGTCCCGATCACGGTTCCGTGATGACGCGCGCCCATCAAGGCCAAGTCATGGCGAGCGCTGCCGCTTGCGCGGACTCCTGCCCCCGTGCAGGAAAGGCTTTCGGGGAGATCGCACCAACATGTTCAGCCTGCTGAACCTTCAGAGCCTTCTGGGGCTCGTCGTCATCGTCGGCGCCTGCTGGGGCCTGTCCGAGAACAAGCGAGCCTTTCCCTGGCGGCTGACGCTGGGCGCCATCGGCGTGCAGGCGTTACTGGTGCTGGCGTTGTTCGCCATCCCGGGCTCTCAGGTCGTGCTGGCCGCGATCACCGGCGCCGTCGACGGTCTGTCGCGCGCGACGACCGAAGGAGCCAAGTTCGTGTTCGGCTACCTCGCTGGCGGCGACCAGCCCTACTCGGTGACCAACCCGGGCGGCCTGTTCACCTTCGCCTTCAACGTCCTGCCGATGATCCTTGTGATCTCGGCCCTGTCGGCGCTTCTTTGGCACTGGAAGATCCTGAAGTGGCTGACCCACGGCTTCGGCATCCTGTTCCAGAAGACCATGGGTCTGGGCGGCGCCTCGGCGCTCGCGGTCGCCGCGAACATCTTCCTCGGCATGATCGAGAGCCCGATCGTCATCCGCGCCTACCTCGACAAGCTGACCCGGTCCGAGATCTTCCTCATGATGGTCGTGGGCCTGGCCACCGTCGCCGGCTCGACCATGGTCGCCTACGCCACCATCCTGTCGGCGACCCTGCCCAACGCCGCCGGCCACGTCCTGGTCGCGTCCATCGTCTCGGCCCCGGCCGGGGTGCTGCTGGCCCGGATCATCATCCCCGAGAAGCCGGGTGAGGGCGGTCAGGTCGCGGACTACGGTTCGGCCCTGAAATACGACTCGGCCATCGACGCCATCGTGAAGGGCACGGCCGATGGCCTGATGGTGGTGCTGAACATCTCCGCCGTCCTGATCGTCTTCGTGGCCCTTGTGGCGCTGGTGAACATCATGCTGGGCGGCTTCTGGATGTTTGGCGACCACATCACAGTCGAGCGCCTGCTGGGCTGGATCTTCATGCCCCTGGCCTGGCTGATCGGCGTCGACTGGTCCGAGGCGGGCAAGGCCGGCTGGCTGCTGGGCGTCAAACTGACCCTGACCGAGTTCGTGGCCTTCATCCGTCTGGGCGAGGTCCCGGCCGGCGAGATGAGCGAGCGCACCCGGATGCTGCTGACCTATGCGCTGTGCGGCTTCGCCAACATCGGCTCGGTCGGGATCACGGTCACAGGGCTGTCGGTCCTGATCCCCGAGCGCCGCGAAGAGGTTCTGGGTCTGGTGTGGAAGGCCCTGTTCGCAGGTTTCCTGGCGACCTTGATGGCGGCCGCGGTTGTGGGCGCGATGCCGGCCTCCATATTCCGCTGAACCGGAGACGCCAGCGATGAAACTCTACGACAGCCACCGCGCCCCCAATCCACGCCGCGTCCGCTGGGTGATGGCCGAGAAGGGCATCGAGGACGTCGAGATCGTGCCCATCGACATCATGTCGGGCGAGCACAAGACGCCGGAATACCGCGCCAGGGTCGGGGTTCCCCACGTCCCGGCGCTGGAACTGGACGACGGTACCACCATCTCCGAATCGGTCGCCATCGGCCGTTATCTGGAGTCCATGTACCCGGAGCCGAACCTGTTCGGCGTCGATGCGCGCGAACAGGCCATCGTCGAGATGTGGACCCGCCGCTGCGAGTTCTATCTCGCCAACCCCATCATGCTGAACGTCCGCCTGACCCACCCGGCATTGGCCGCTCTGGAGTCCGCGCAGCAGCCCCAGGTCGCCGACTACAACAGGGTCGCCGCCGAACGCTACATGCGCACCCTGGACCGGCGCCTGGCCGACCATGAGTTCATCGCCGTGGACCGGTTCACCATCGCCGATATCGTCGCCGCCGTCGGGCTGGACTTCGCGCGTCTGGTCAAATACCGCCCGCCCGAGGAGTTCACCCACCTGGCTCGCTGGCTCGACGCCTGTCGCGCGCGTCCGGCGGCCAAGGCCGGGGTCTAGGTTCGGGGCGTGAACTTCCGGATGATGCCGGAATAGGTCATCAGGGTGCGTTCGCCGGTGCTGATCTGTCCGCGCACGAAGATCAGCGACCCGCCCGCGCGCACCACCTCGCCCGTCGCCTCGACCAGTTCGCCGACATAGGCGCCGTCGATGAGGGTGGAATCCAGCTGCACGGTCACGCCGTTCTTGCCCTCCATCTCCTGATAGGCGGTCTGGAACAGGGCGATATCGGCGAAGGTCATGAGGCAGCCGCCGTGCATCCGGTGTCCCGCATTCATATGCCTGGGCTCGGCGCGGAAGGCGCAGCGCATCCGGCCGTCGGGGTCCGGCTTGAAATAGAACGGGCCGACCGTCTGGTCGAAAGTACCGTGCAGGTCGTAAGTCTGCCACCCGGCGAACTCGCCCTCTGCTATCGTGATCTTGGCCACCATCGCCAACTCGCCTTCTTTTCGTTCTCGCAGTGCAGCATATAGGCCCCATGAGCGATCCAATCGAAGCGGCAATTTTCGAAACCCTGGCGAAAGCCGACCCCAAGGGCGTCGGCGGCAAGTCTGTCGAGCCGGCGGATGTGGCTAAACACATCCAGACCGACCAGTGGCAGCGCGTGCTGCCCAAGGTCCGGGCCACGGCGCTGGGCCTGATGCGCCAGGGCAAACTGACGATCACCAAGAAGGGCAAGGTCGTCGATCCGACCAACTTCCGGGGCGTGACCCGCCTGCGCCTGCCGACCGAGGCGGAGACCGCCGCGGCGCTCGCCGCCCTGCCGCCCCAGCCCGAGGTCGATGACGACTTCGCCTGACCTCGAAGACGTCCTTTCGGACATCCGCGCCTGCCGGGCCTGTCTCGGCGAACTGCCGCATGAACCGCGCCCGGTGGTCCGGGTCTTTCCCGAGACCCGTCTGCTGATCTGCGGCCAGGCGCCGGGACGCCGGGTGCATGAGAGCGGGATGCCGTTCACCGATCCGTCCGGCGACCGCCTGCGCGACTGGATGGGCCTCGATTTCGAGACCTTCTACGCCGATCACCGCATCGGGGTGGCGGCCCAGGCCTTCTGCTACCCGGGCACCGCTGCCAAGGGCGGCGACTACCCTCCGCCGAAGCGGTGCGCGACCCTGTGGCGCCCCCGGCTGCTGGAGGCCCTTCCGAAGATGGAGCTGACCCTGCTGGTCGGCGGCTACTCCCAGACGTGGGCCTTGGGCGACCGTGCGATGTCCAACATGACCGACACGGTCCGGGCGTGGCGGGACTATGCGCCAGCCATCCTGCCGATGCCCCATCCCTCGTGGCGGAACACGGCCTGGCTCCGGCGCAATCCGTGGTTCGAGGATGAGGTCGTGCCCTATCTTCGCCAGAGGGTTCGCAGCATCCTGTCCTCATGATCCGCGCCCTGATCCTGTCCGTGATGCTGCTCGGCCTCGCCGCCTGCGCCACCCCCTATGTCCAGCCGCCGCTGACCCCGCCCGCCGGGTTCGCCGGTCCCCGGATCGAAGCCGGCGCCTTCGTCGTCGATGACGGAGGGCGGCTGCCCTATCTGCGCTGGGGGCCGGCCGAACCCGAGGCCATCGTCATCGGCCTGCACGGGATGAACGACCATGCCGCCGGCTTCCGACTGGCCGGGCCGTACTGGGCCGAGCATGGGATCGCCACCTACGCCTATGATCAGCGCGGCTTCGGAGACTCTCCGGGGCGAGGGGTGTGGGCCGGGGAGGTCCGTATGGCCGAGGACCTGCGCACCGTCGTCGCGCTGGTGCGCGCCCGCTATCCAAACGCCCGCATCGCCGTGGCGGGGGAAAGCATGGGCGGGGCCGTGGCCATCTCCGCCTTCGCCTCGGACCGGCCGCCGGTCGCGGACCAGTTGATCCTCCTGGCCCCCGCAGTCTGGGGCTGGTCCAGCCAGGCCCTGCCGAACCGCGCCAGCCTGTGGGCGGCGGCCCGGCTGATGGGGTCGCGCTCGATCACGCCGCCCGAATGGGCCCTCCGCCGGTATCTGGCGACCGACAATTTGATGGAACTGACCGCCAACGGAAACGACCCGGGCTTTATCCGCTCGACCCGGTTCGATTCCCTTTATGGCCTTGTCGATCTGATGGAGAGCGCGACGATCAAGCTGGGGCAGGTGAGGGGACCGACCATCCTGATGTACGGCGCCCATGACGAGGTCATCGAGAGAGGCCCCATGCGCCGCGCCCTGATCCGCGCCGGCGAGCCGCCGAACCTGCGCACCGCCTGGTATCCTGACGGCTGGCACCTGCTGAACCGGGACTGGCAGGCCGAGGTCGTGTACCGCGACGTCGAGGCGATCCTGCGCGATCCGGATGCGCCCCTACCGTCGGGGGCGGGGTCGGTCGTGGAGGCGCTGCGCTGAGACCATGCTTGTGGCGCTGCCACGCGAGGCGCGGCCTCTCGCTGCTTGAGCGCTTCGTCCGTCCGTCCGGACGAAAAAACATCCTGACGAAACGGACGAAACGGACGAAACGCTCGCTGTTCGCACTCTCCGCGAACCGTGGGCAGCAGTATACGCCCGCCGGATAGCAAGGCGCATTCGGGGGTCGAAACGGGCGTCAAATCCAGGCGCAGTCGTATTTCGGGGCGCCGCACAGATTTTTATCTTCGACATCACGCGCGTCCGACGTCACCGCATGCATGGGGGGCCAAGGGTGCGGAAGATTGGCCGTTAACCCCGAAAATCGGCGAGCTAACCTCGACACTTAAACCGCCGTTAACCACGCGGGCGGCAGTTTCTGCCTAGCGGGGCAGTCGACGACCCCGCATCAGTATTCAGGCGGGACGCGTGGGCGGCTTCACGGCGGCATTGCAGAGATTTGGGATCGGGCGGCTCGCCATGATCCTCGGCGTCGGGGCCGGCGTCGCCGCCATCCTCGTGGCCGTGATGATGCGCGTGGGCCAGGCGCCCGACGCTCTGCTGTATTCCAATCTCGACCTGCGCGAAGCCGGCGAGATCACCGCCTCGCTGGAGCAGGCGGGCATCAAATATTCCACGCGCGGCGACGGCTCGACCATCATGGTCAACCGCGACGACGTCGGCACGGCGCGGCTGATGCTGGCCGGCAAGGGGCTCGTGAGCTCCGGCTCGGTCGGTTACGAGCTGTTCGACAACCAGTCGGTGCTGGGCCAGACCGAGTTCCAGCAGCAGATCTCGGAACAGCGCGCCCTCCAGGGCGAACTGTCCCGCACCATCATGTCGATGCGCGGCATTTCTTCCGCCCGCGTGCAGATCGCCCTGCCGCGCCGTGAACTGTTCGCCCAGGACGCCGCCGAACCGACCGCCGCCGTCGTCGTGGGTCTGGGCGGTCGCGCTCTGAGCGCCGATCAGGTCCGCGCCATCCGCAACGTCGTCGCCTCGTCGGTGCCGAACCTGAAGCCGGGCAAGGTGACCGTCGTCGACGAGACCAACCAGACCCTGGCCGCCGCTGACGACGAGGAGGGCTTCTCATCCGCCACCGCCGAGGCCGCCAAGACCAATACCGAGGCCCAGCTTCAGGCCCGCATCAAGGATCTGGTCGAGGGCGTCGTTGGTCCGGGCGCTGCGCGGGTTCAGGTCACCGCCGACATCGACATGACCCGCTCCACCACCCAGGAGCAGAAATACGATCCCGACGGTCAGGTCGTGCGCTCGACGTCGACCAACGGTTCCCAGTCCCAGGATACCGAAGGCACGCCCGACGGCGGCGCCACGGCGACGAACAACATTCCCGGCGGCGAAGCTCCGGCGAACACCCCGGCCGGCTCGACCGAGACGGTCAACGGTGAGACGACCAACTACGAAATCTCCAACACGACCACGACCACGACCAAGGAGCCGGGCGAGGTTCGCAAGCTGTCGGTCGCGGTGGCCGTGGACGGGAAGCTGACCCCGGCCGCCGAGCCAGGCGGGGAGCCGACCTACGCCGCCCGCACCCCCGAAGAGATCACCCAGATCGAGGATCTGGTGAAGGCGGCCATGGGCTTTGACCAGACACGCGGCGACCAGGTGAGGGTGACCAACGTCCGCTTCAACCGCGACGCCCTGGTCTCGGCCGGCGGCACGGACGGCGGCTCGCCCCTGTTCAACTTCACCAAGAACGACATCATGCGGGGCGTCGAGCTGCTGGTGCTGCTGATCACCGGCCTGTTGCTGATCTTCTTCGTCCTGCGCCCCCTGCTGAAGTCGGCGAGCGGTCCCAGCGGCGTTCCCGCCCTGGCCGGCGCGGGCGGCGGCCAGATCGGCGTCACCTCGCTGCAGACCAGCGTCGTCGGCGGCGCGGCCGGTCAGCTGACCGGCCCGTCCGACATGGACCAGCGGCTCGACATCGCCCGTATCGAGGGTCAGGTGAAGGCGTCGTCGGTCAAGAAGGTCGCGGACTTCGTCGAGAAGCACCCGGATGAGTCGACCTCCATCCTGCGCAGCTGGGTCCACGAAGGCTGATGGCCGCCCGGATGGCCAGCAAGAAAGCGTCAGTCGACGACGCCAAGAAACTGACCGGTCCGGAGAAGGCGGCGGTCATCCTGCTGTCGCTCGGCGAGGAGCACACCCGCCTGTGGCAGGGGCTGGATGACGACGAGGTCAAGGAAATCTCCCAGGCCATGGCCAGTCTGGGCACCGTCAGTGCGGCGGTCGTCGAGGAACTGCTGATCGAATTCGTATCCGGCATGTCCGGCTCCGGCTCGATCCTGGGCAGCTTCGAACAGACCCAGCGCCTGCTGGCCTCCTTCATGCCCGCCGACCGCGTCGAAGGGCTGATGGAGGAAATCCGCGGTCCCGCCGGCCGGACCATGTGGGACAAGCTCGGCAATGTGAACGAGGCCGTCCTCGCCAACTATCTGAAGAACGAATACCCCCAGACGGTCGCCGTGATCCTGTCCAAGGTGAAGCCCGACCACGCCGCCCGCGTGCTGACCTCCCTGCCCGAGGACTTCGCCCTGGAATGCGTCCAGCGGATGCTGCGCATGGAGCCGGTGCAGCGCGAGATCCTCGACAAGATCGAACAGACGTTGCGCACCGAGTTCATGTCGAACCTGGCCCGGACCTCGAAGCGCGACAGCCACGAGGCGATGGCGGACATCTTCAACTCGTTCGACCGCCAGACCGAGGCCCGGTTCATCGGCGCCCTGGAAGAGCGAAACCGCGAAAGCGCCGAACGCATCCGCGCCCTGATGTTCGTCTTCGAGGACCTGAACAAGCTGGACCCCGGCGGGGTGCAGACCCTGTTGCGGTCGGTCGAGAAGGACTCCCTGGGTCTGGCCCTCAAGGGCGCGTCCGAGACCCTGCGCGAGATGTTCTTCACCAACATGAGCGAGCGCGCGTCCAAGATCATGCGCGAGGACATGGAGTCGATGGGCCCGGTCCGTCTGAAGGACGTCGACACCGCCCAGATGGCGATGGTCCAGGTCGCCAAGGATCTGGCGGCGCGCGGCGAAATCATGCTGGCCGGGGCCTCCGGCGACGACGAGCTGATCTACTGACATGACCGATCACGCTCCCATCAACAGCCGGCCCTTCTCCTTCGACACCGAGTTCGACGGTCAGGGTTCGGTCGTGCGCGCTTCCGATTTCCGCCCGACCAAGCGCGCCTACATGCCGTCCGAGGTCGAGGCCCTGGTCGCCCAGGCGCGGTTCGAGGCGCGCGAGGCGGCGCTGGCCGAGGCCTCCAGCATCGAGGCCATGGGCGTCGCGGCGATCGGACAGGCGTTGGGCCAGGCCATTCCGGCCCTGACCCACGTCGCCCACACCCACCGTGAACAGTCGGCGGCCCTCGCCCTGGCCGCCGCCCGCGTCATCGCCGCAGCCGCCCTGGAGCGTCTGCCGATCGGCCCGCTGCAGTCGGCGCTGGAGACTTTGGGGCAGGAGATCGACGGGTCGCCCCGGCTGGTCATCCGCGCCTCGGGTCTGGAGCCCGGCGTACAGGCGAAGATTCAGGCTGTCTGCGTCGACGCCGGCTTCACCGGGGTGGTCGCCTTCCGTGAAGACCTGTCCCTGCCGCTGGCCGCCTTCCAGCTGGAATGGGCCGACGGCCGCGCCGACTTCGATCCAGCGGCTACTGCCGAGCGGATCGCCACCGCCCTGACCTCCGCCCTGGCTTCCGAAGCCGGGCACGCCGAATCCCTCATCAACGGAAGTGACCTCTGATGGCCGACGACCTCGCCCTGGAAGAGTTCCCGGACTCCACAGCCCTCGCCACGATTGAAGATCTTGGGGACAAGTCCGCCGCCGACCTGTCGACGGTGTTCGACGTGCCGGTCAACATCTCCGCCGTCCTGGGCAAGGCCCATATGACGGTGGCCCAGCTGCTGAAGCTTAATCGCGGGAGCGTGCTCGAGCTGGACCGCAAGGTCGGAGAGGCCATCGACATCTTCGTCAACAACCGTCTGGTCGCCCGCGGGGAGGTCGTCGTCGTCGAGGATCGCCTGGGCGTGACCATGACGGAAATCATCAAGACAGAGGATTCGGCCGCCTAGGGCGCGCCGGTTCCGGTACGGATTAAGGGAGAAGACCCATGCGGCTTCTGGTAGTCGGACGGCTTTCGGGCCAGCTCGCGGCGGCGGTGAAGATGGCCATGGCGCACGGCGCCAAGGTGAGCCACGTCGAACGCACGGATCAGGCGACGGAACAGCTCCGGCGCGGGCAGGGGGCCGACCTGCTGATGGTCGACTACAACCTCGACATCGGAGCCCTGATCGCCGCCAACGACGCCGAGCGGATCTTCGTGCCGGTCGTGGCCTGCGGCGTCGATAACGATGCTGAAAAAGCCGCCGCCGCCATCCGCGCCGGCGCCAAGGAGTTCATCCCGCTTCCGCCCGACGCCGACCTGATCGCCGCCGTCCTGGCCGCCGTCGCCGATGACGAGCGCCCGCTGATCTCGGCCGACCCGTCGATGCAGGCCGTGATCAAACTGGCCGACCAGGTGGCGCGCTCGGAAGCCTCGATCCTGATCACCGGCGAAAGCGGCGTCGGTAAAGAGGTGATGGCGCGCTATCTGCACCAGCATTCCAAGCGCGCAGAGCGTCCGTTCATCAGCGTCAACTGCGCCGCCATTCCCGACAACCTGCTGGAGTCCGAACTGTTCGGGCACGAGAAGGGGGCCTTCACCGGCGCCGTGGCTCGCCGCATCGGCAAGTTCGAGGAGGCCGACGGCGGCACCCTGCTGCTCGACGAAATCAGTGAGATGGACGCCCGGCTTCAGGCCAAGCTGCTGCGCGCGATCCAGGAGCGGGTCATCGACCGCGTCGGCGGCACCAAGCCGGTCCCGGTCAATATCCGCATCATCGCCACCTCCAACCGCGATCTGGCCAAGGCCGTGGCCGAGGGCGTGTTCCGCGAGGACCTGCTCTACCGCCTCAACGTCGTGAACCTGCGGCTGCCCTCCCTTCGCGAACGTCCGGGCGACGTGGCCGTGCTGGCCGATCACTTCGTCAAGAAATACGCCGCCGCCAACGGCGTGCCGGTGCGGCCTCTGTCCCAGGACGCCCGCCGGGCGCTGGCCGCCCACCGCTGGCCCGGCAATGTGCGGGAGCTGGAGAACGCCATGCACCGGGCGGTCCTGCTGGCCGTGGGCGCCGAGATCGACGCCGAGGCCATCCGCCTGCCGGACGGCCAGCCGCTGACGGGAGCGATCGCCGGTTCGGACACGGGCCCCGCCGCCCGGGCCGCCCAGACCGCCGACGCAGTCTCCCGCGCCTATGTCGGCCAGACCGTCGCCCAGATGGAAAAGACCCTGATCCTGGACACCTTGAGCCACTGCCTGGGCAACCGGACGCATGCGGCCAACATCCTGGGCATCTCGATCCGGACCCTGCGCAACAAGCTCAACGAATACGCCGACGAAGGCACCCAGATCATGGCGCCCCAGACGGGCATCGCCACGACCGCCTACGGCGCGAACGCGGCGTGACCGATCGCCGGACGGTCCTGACGGGTCTCGGCGCGCTCGGCCTGATCGGTTGCGCGCCGGAGGGCGAGGCTGCGGCTCCGGTCGCTCCCCCCGCGCCGGAAGCCCTTGACCTGTCCGCCCTTGAACAGGCGCACGGCGGCCGCTTCGGTCTGTTCGCCCACGACCTCGGCACGGGTCGCCAACTGACGGCGCGCGGCGACGAGCGCTTCGTCTATTGCTCGACCTTCAAGATGTATCTGGCCGCCGCGACCCTGCTGCGCGTCCAGGCCGGTGAGGAACGGCTCGACCGCGCCATCCCGATCACCCGCGCCGACATGATCAACCACGCCCCTGTGACCGGGCCTGCCGTCGGCTCCAGCCTGACCGTCGAACAGTTGATGAAGGGGACGGTCGAGGTCTCCGACAATCCGGCCGCCAACCTGCTGCTGAAGGCGCTGGGCGGGATCGCGCCAATGCAGGCCTTCTATCGCGGCATCGGCGATGTCTCGACGCGCGCCGACCGCTTCGAGCCCGAGATGAACCGCCTCGACGGCGACAAGGACACGATCACCCCGGCGCAATCGGCCGCCAACATCCACCGCCTGTTCATCGACCCGGCCTCGCCCCTGTCGCAGGACTCGAAGACGATGCTGCTTGGCTGGATGTTCGCCGCGCCCACCGGCGCCGACCGCATCAAGGCTGGGGTTCCGGCCGGCTGGCGGGTGGCGCACAAGACCGGCACAGGCGGCTACGGCCCGACCAACGACATCGGCATCCTGTACCCAGCCTCGGGCGCGCCGATCATTGTCGCCGCCTACTATCACGCCGCCTCGGACCGTCCCGAAAATGAAGGCGTCATCGCCGAGGCGACGCGTCTGGCCCTGAGCGCCCTCGGACGCGCATGACCGACACGCCCGTGATGATGAAGGACGGCATGGCCCGTCCGACCGGCGGCGATATTCGCGGCTGGCTGATGCGCGGCGAGGTCGGCATGGCCGTCGGCGTGATCGGCGTCATCCTGCTGCTGATCCTGCCCGTTCCCAAGTTCCTGCTGGACCTGCTGCTGGCCATCAGCCTCGTCTCGTCGGTGCTGATCCTGATGACGGCGCTGATGATGAAGCGGCCGCTGGACTTCGCCATCTTCCCGACGGTGCTGCTGATCTCGACCCTGTTCCGTCTGGGCCTGAACCTGGCCTCGACGCGTCTGGTCCTGACCCACGGCCACGAGGGCCACGACGCGGCCGGCCAGGTCATCAACGCCTTCGGCGCCCTGATGATGGGCGGGGACTTCATCATCGGCATCATCATCTTCGCCATCATTCTGGTGGTGAACTTCGTGGTCATCACCAAGGGTTCGACCCGGATCGCGGAGGTCTCGGCCCGCTTCACCCTGGACTCCATGCCGGGCAAGCAGATGGCCATCGACGCCGACCTGTCGTCCGGCCTGATCACCGAGGACCAGGCCAAGCTGCGCCGCAAGGAACTGGAACAGGAATCGACCTTCTTCGGCGCCATGGACGGCGCGTCCAAGTTTGTGCGCGGCGACGCCGTCGCCGGCCTGATCATCGTCGCCATCAACGCGATCGGCGGCATCCTGATCGGCACGATCCAGCATAGTCTGCCGATCGGCGAGGCGGCCAACACCTATATCCAGCTGACCATCGGCGACGGTCTGGTCACCCAGGTCCCGGCCATCATCATCTCGATCGCCGCCGGCTTCCTGGTGTCCAAGGCCGGCGTCGAGGGCTCGGCCGACAAGGCCCTGGTCGCTCAACTGGCCACCAACCCCGTCAGCCTCGGCATGGTCGCCGCAGCATCGGCCCTGCTGGCCCTGATCCCCGGCATGCCGATCCTGCCCTTCGCCGGTCTGGCCATCGGCTGCGGCTACATGGCCTGGCACCATGGGCGCGCGAAGCTGAAGCCCCAGCCGACCGAGGCCGAGCTGGCTGCCGCCGCAAACGCGGGCAAGCCAAAGGGCGATGCGGAAGAGCCGATCGGTACGGCCCTGACCATCGACGAGGTCAAGATCGAGCTCGGCTATTCCCTGCTGACCCTGATCAATGATCTGGAGGGACGTCGCCTCACGGATCAGGTCCGCGCCCTGCGACGCGCGATGGCGCAGGAGTTCGGCTTCGTCATGCCGTCGGTGCGCATCCTCGACAACATGCGCCTGCCGACCCAGGGCTACGCCATCCGCATCAAGGAGATGGAGGCCGGCGCCGGCGAGGTCCGTCTCGGTTCGCTGATGGCCATGGACCCGGCCGGCCGTCAGGTCGAACTGCCCGGCGAACACACCAAGGAACCCGCCTTCGGTCTGCCCGCCACCTGGATCGATGAGAGCCTGCGCGAAGAGGCGACGTTCCGCGGCTACACCATCGTCGATCCGTCGACGGTTCTGACCACCCACCTGACCGAGATTCTCAAGGAGAATATGGCGGACCTGCTCACCTACGCCGAGGTGCAGAAGCTGCTGAAGGAACTGGGTCCGGAAGAGAAGAAGCTGGTCGACGAACTGGTGCCTTCGGTCGTCACCGTCACGACGCTGCAGCGGGTGCTTCAGGCCCTGCTGCGCGAGAAGGTCTCGATCCGCGATCTGGGCGCCATCCTCGAGGGCCTGGCCGAGGCCGCGCCGCATTCCTCGTCGGTCACCACCCTGGTCGAGCACGTCCGCACCCGTCTGGCGCGTCAGCTCTGCTGGCAGCACAAGGCCGAGGACGGCGCCCTGCCGATTATCACCCTGTCGCCCGACTGGGAGGCCGCCTTCGCCGAGGCGCTCGTGGGGCAGGGCGAGGACAAGCAACTGGCCATGGCGCCGTCACGCCTGCAGGACTTCATCCGCAACGTCCGCGACGTCTTCGAACGCGCCGCCATGTCGGGCGAGAGCGCGGTCCTGCTGACCGGCCCGCAGATCCGCCCCTACGTCCGCTCGATCATCGAGCGTTTCCGCGGCCAGACCGTGGTGATGAGCCAGAACGAGGTCCACCCCAAGGCGCGCCTCCGGACCCTCGGCTCGGTCTAGTCGACCCTGACAAATCCGCCCGCCGACGCCGCACGGGCCGCTTCGTTGGTCGGCCGTGCGATCAGTCCGGACTGGGTGATCCAGACCTCATAGGTCGCGCCGTTGGCCATCGGCATATAGGCCGCCGAGCCATACAGGGTGTCCACGGCATCAACGTAGCGGCGATACCGCCGCGCCACGTCCCAGACGCTCAGGTTCCACGGTACATAGGCCAGCGGGCCGGTCTTGACGTCGCCGCCGGACAGGGCGTGGACGCTGCGGGCGCCCGTCCGTTCCTGTTCGATGTTCTGGTAGCGGCCCGAAAGGCGATCCAGCCGGTACTGTGAATCCAGCCCGACGACATTGGCCCATGGCTTCCACTTCAGGACCTGGGCCTCCATCCGCCACTCGTCGCCGTTGACGGGATAGACGGCTGTGCGCGCCGGCAGTTCGCCCTGGGCCGGCTGGGCCACGACGACCTCGAAATACTGGGGCGCCAACTGGCGGATCGACAGGCTCGCCACCGGCCGCTCATAGGTCAGGCGCGAATAGGTCTGAACGTTCTGGCCCAGCAACGCCGCGCCTAGGGCTGCCGCGACCAGGGCGGCGCCTCCAGCCGTGCCGAAGAGACCGCCGAAGAACTTTCCCCGGAACAGTGAAGCCAGTCCGGCGAACAGAATCAGGACACCGATGATGGCCAGGGCCGTCGGTGCGATCCACCACCACCAGAACATGATACCCACTCCCGAAACGGCACAGCTTGTTAACGCAACACTGTGGCCCTGCACAGCTTGCGCGGCGAATGACTTCACTGGACACGCGAATGTGCGACGCTAAAGCTTGCACGGCATGTCGTCGATCTTTCCCCAAGCCCTTTCACAGTTCGGCCGGTTCCTGCGTGAAGGAACCCTCGGTAGGTCGATCTTCCTGCTTCTGGCCGGCGCGATCGCCCTGCTGCTGCTGGTCAACATCTCGACCTTCGTCCTGATCCAGCGCACGGCGGCCTTCAACGAGCAGGTGGACGCGACCTGGCAACTGCGTCGCGCCGCCCGGGGCGTCCTTTTGAATATGAAGGACGCCGAGACTGCCCAGCGCGGCTACATGCTGACGGGCCAGACCAGCTTCCTGCTGACCTACGGCCAGAGCGTCGAGGCCGCGCCGCAGATGCTCGACCGACTGACCGAGCTCGCCGGCGATGACGAGGTCGGTCAGGCTTCCGTTGAGGCCCTCACGCGGTTGTCGCGCGACAAAATCCTGGAGATGTCCAGCATCATCGATCTGTCGCGTCGCGGACAGACCGCTCAGGCGCTGGATCAGCTCCGCTCCGGTCGAGGCAAGACCTTGATGGAGCAGATGGACACCGAAATCTCCACCCTCGATTCCCAACTGGGCGCGCGCCTGTCGGCCCAGCAGGCCAGATCCGAGGGCTCGGCCGTCTTCACCATCATCGTCAACGCGATCGCCGGCGCGCTGATCCTCGTTCTCGGTGGCATCGTCGCCATGCTCGTGCGTCGCTACCTGATAGATCTGGCGAGGGCGCGCGCCGATCTGGATCGCGTCAACGCGGGGCTCGAGGACACGATCAAGGCCCGGACCGCCGCCCTGACCCGCGCCAACGAGGAGGTGCAGAGGTTCGCCTATATCGTCAGCCACGACCTGCGTTCGCCGCTGGTCAACGTCATGGGCTACACCGCCGAGCTGGAGCAGGCGGGCAGGACGATCGATCTGCAACTGACCAAGGTCGAGACTGTCGCGCCCGACCTGATCGAGAAGGACGCCATCACCGCAGCCCGCGAAGACATGCCCGAGGCGATCGGCTTCATCCGCGCCTCGACCGAGAAGATGGACCGTCTGATCAACGCCATCCTGAAGCTGTCGCGCGACGGCCGACGCGGGCTCACCCCGGAGACGCTTGACGTCGGCAAGATGGCGAAGGCGGCGGCGGACAGTATCCGCCACCAGCTCGAGGAAACGAACACCGAGTTCGTCGTCGGCGACATGGTCCCCTTCGAAAGCGACCGTCTGTCGATCGAACAGATCATCGGCAACCTGATCGAGAACGCCGTCAAATACAGCGACGCCACGCGCCCGAACAGGATCGAGGTCAGCGGGCGCGATCTGGCGGGCGGCTGGGTCGAGTTCGCCATCGCCGATCAGGGGCGCGGCATCGCGCCCAAGGATCATGAACGCATCTTCGAACTGTTCCGCCGCTCCGGGCGTCAGGACCGGCCCGGAGAGGGGCTGGGACTGGCCTTCGTGCGGAACAGCGTTCGTCGCCTCGGCGGCTCCATCGACGTGGAGTCCGCGCTGGGCGAAGGCTCGACATTCCGCCTGAAATTCCCCAAACGCCTGATCCTCGACGAGGCCGGAGACACCCAGTGAGCGCACCCGTAAAAATCGTGATGGTCGAGGACGACCACGGCCACGCCAAGCTGATCGAGAAGAACATCCGCCGGGCCAACATCTCCAACGAGATCGTCCACTTCGACCACGGCCAGCCGGCGCTGGACTATCTGTTCTCGGAGGAAGTGCGCGCCAATGGGCCCATGCTGATCCTGCTGGATCTGAACCTGCCGGACATGAGCGGGACCGATATCCTGGCCGAGGTAAAGCGGGACGAGCGGCTGAAACGCGCGCCCGTCGTGGTCCTGACCACCACCGACGACAAGACCGAGATCCAGCGTTGCTACGACCTGGGCTGCAACGTCTACATCACCAAGCCGGTCGACTACGAAAGCTTCGCCGGCGCCATCCGCCAGCTGGGCCTGTTCCTGTCTGTCATGCAGGCGCCCGAGATCGAATGACGTCCGAGAAGCCGCCCATCCGGTTGCTCTACATCGACGACGACCGCGGACTGTCGCGGCTCGTGCAGAAGGAACTCGGCCGCCACGGCTATGAGGTCACCCTGGCTGCCGACGGGGACGAGGGCGTGGCGGCCCTGGACGCCCACGACTTCGATATCTGCGCGCTGGATCACTATATGCCCGGCCGCGACGGTCTCGACGTCCTGCCCGACATCCTGCATCGCCCGGCGCCCCCGCCCGTGGTCTATGTGACCGGCGCCCAGGAAGGCCGTATCGCCGTCGCCGCCTTGCGCGCCGGCGCCGCCGACTATGTCATCAAGGACGTCTCGGAGGACTTCACCGCCCTGCTGCGTTCGGCGCTGGAAGACGCCTTGCTGCGCCGTCGTCTGGAGCGCGAGAACGAAGAGGCCCAGGAGATGGTGCGCATGGCGCGCGACCGGGCCGAGGCCATGCTGCGCGAGGTCAATCACCGCGTCGGCAACTCGCTCCAGCTCGTCTCGACCTTCATGTCGCTGCAGCTGCGCCACATGGCCGACGAGGGCGCCCGCGACGCGCTGCGCGAAGCCCAGGCCCGGATCGAGGCCGTCGCCCACGTCCATCGCCGCCTCTACACCTCCGGCGATATGGAGACGGTGGACATGCAGGCCTATCTCGATGGCCTGGTCGGCGAACTGTCCAAGTCGTTGGGCTCCGACGATGCCTCGCCCAACATCACGCTTCAGGCCCATGCCATGCGCGTCTCGACCGACCAGGCCGTGTCGCTGGGCGTGATCGTCACCGAACTGGTCACCAACGCGGTGAAGTACGCCTATGCCGCCGGGGAGGCGGGGGAAATCCGCGTCATCCTCTGCCCCGACGAAGCCGGCCGCGCCATCCTGACGGTCGAGGACGACGGTCCCGGCCTGGGGGACGGCAAGCCCAAGGGCACGGGTCTGGGCGGCAAGATCATCACCGCCATGGCCTCGGGTCTGCGCTCGGCCGTCGAGTTCGACGGCGCGCACAAGGGCGTCCGCGCGCGTCTGGCCTTCGACCTGTGAAGCCCTCGCTTCAGTTCGGCGTGGCGGATTCCGGCGCCGGCTACTTGCATCGGCCCGCGACCTTCGGCCTCGTTTTCCACGACGAAAAGATCGCCTGCGTCCGCGTCACTCGCGACACCCCCTACTACGACCTGCCAGGGGGCGCCGTGGACGGCGACGAGACCGAGGAACAGGCCCTGGTCCGCGAGTTCGTGGAAGAGGCGGGCATGACCGTCCTCCCCATCGAGCGAATCGCCGAGGCCGGCCAGTATTTCCGCAAGTCGGACGGGGCTCCGGTCAACAATGTCGGCGGCTTCTGGATCGCCGAAATGCTGGCGCTCGACCCGTCGCGCAAGGTCGAGGACGACCACGAACTTGTCTGGCTGCATCCCCGCACGGCACTGGCCGAGCTCCGCCACGACGCCCATGCCTGGGCCGTGGCGAAATGGCTGAGACGGTAAGCGTCGCCATACGGAACGGCGCGCCGCTCCGTTCGCTCTTGAAGCCGAAGCGCCGCCACAGGGGCGACGCCGAATTCAGGAGCCTCCCCCATGGCTGATCATGATCGCATCGAAGGCGCCGCCAAGAACATCGGCGGCAAGATCAAGGAAGGCGTCGGCAAGGTCACCGGCGACGAAAAACTGAAGGCCGAAGGCCGCGCCGAACAGGTCGAGGGCAAGGTCCAGAACACCGTCGGCGGCGTCAAGGACGCCCTCAACGAAAAGCACTGATCCCGGTCGGTGCTGGAATGAAGAAGGCCGCCCTTCGGGGCGGCCTTTTGCTGCCCGGTCTCAGTCCTTGCCGAACAGCCGGAACGACAGGCCGTTGTCGCCTGCGTTCTCCGCCCGGCAGTCGGTGACGAAGGCCACCGATCCGCCCTGCCGCTGCGGACGGGGGCGACAGTCGGGAACCGTTGGCGTCACGGTCGCAGCGGCCTGGCGCTCGGGCAGGCCGCACTGGAGAGGGTATTTCCCGTCGTCTCCCGGCGTCGCCAGGCACGGAACCGGTTCGCCCGCAGGTCTCAGCCCCGCCGGCAGCCGTTCGCCCAGCGCGGCGGACAGTTCGACCCGCACCCGCGCCTGACAGACGTCGAGGGGTTCGCGGCTCACCAGCGGGCTGCACTGCGACCGCTCCCAGGCGAACGGATCGGCCAGGGCCCAGGCGGGCAGGTCGCTGGCCGGGGCGGCGATCTCGACGGGTTCGGCTTCCGGCGGAGGCGCCGGTGTTTCCCACACGACCGACTGCTGCAGGACCATGGCCAGGGCGAAGGCGGTCAGCATCGGAAGTTCTCCTGAACAGCGGCCACGCTCGCACGAAACCACGGTTTCCGCACGTCACGCCTGCGTGTCAGCGCGTCAGCGCCCGCATCGCGCGGTCCAGACCGTCCAGCGTCAGGGGGAACATCCGCTCGTCCATCACCTCGCTGAGCAGCTTCACCGAGGCGGTGTAGCTCCAGAACCGCTCGGCCACGGGGTTCAGCCAGACCGACTTGTCCCACTGCAACCGTGCGCGCCGCATCCAGACCGCGCCCGCCTCCTCGTTCCAGTGCTCGACCGAGCCGCCCGGCATCGTGACCTCGTAGGGGCTCATGGTAGCGTCGCCGACGAAGATGGCCCGCCAGTCGCCGGGGTATTTGTTCAGCAGGTCCCAGGTCGGGATCTTTTCGGCGTGCCGACGCCGGTTGTCCTTCCACACCCCCTCGTAGAGGCAGTTGTGGAAGTAGAAGAACTCCAGGTTCTTGAACTCGGTCTTGGCGGCGGAAAACAGTTCCTCACACAGCTTGATGTGGCCGTCCATCGACCCGCCGACGTCGAGGAACAGCAGCACCTTGATCGTATTGCGCCGTTCCGGCCGCATGCGGATGTCGAGCCAGCCCTGACGCGCCGTGCCGTCGATGGTGCCGTCGATGTCCAGTTCCTCGGCCGCGCCCTCGCGCGCGAACCGGCGCAGGCGGCGCAGGGCGACCTTGATGTTGCGCGTCCCCAGCTCGACCGTGTCGTCCAGGTTCCTGTACTCGCGCTTCTCCCAGACCTTCACGGCCCGGCCGTGTTTTGGCTGGCCGCCGATGCGCACGCCCTCGGGATTGTAGCCGCCGTTGCCGAAGGGCGAGGTGCCGCCGGTGCCGATCCACTTGTTGCCGCCCTCGTGGCGCTTCTGCTGCTCGTCCATCCGCTGCTTGAGCGTTTCCATGAGCTTTTCGAAGCCGCCGAGCGCCTCGATCTCGGCCTTTTCCTCGTCGGTCAGGAACTTGCTGTTCAGTAGCTTCAGCCAGTCCTCGGGCACGTCCAGACTGGGCTCCTCGCCCGCGCCGATGGTCTCGATGCCCTTGAACACCGTGCCGAACACCTGATCGAAGCGGTCGTAGTGTTTCTCGTCCTTGACCAGGACCGCGCGCGAAAGGTGATAGAAGTCCTCGACCCGCCCCCCGGCCACGTCCTTGTCCATGGCCTCCATCAGATGGAGCCATTCCTTGGTCGAGACAGGGACTTTCGCCTGACGCAGGGCGGTGAAGAAGGGGAGGAGCATGGTTGGAACCTGAGCCTGGATCAGCCGCGCTGCAAGATGAACTCGTGATCGCGCCAGGCGCCGACGGGGTACTGGTACTCGCCGGTCTTGGTGAACCCATAGGCTCCGTAAAGCTTCTGCGCCTTCAGATTTCCGCTCCAGACGCCGATCCACAACGGCCCGTTGGTGTTCGCTTCCATCCAGTCCAGCGACAGCTTCAGCAGTTCCGTGCCCAAGCCCAGCCCCTGCGCCGACTTGCCGACATAGAGGCGACGGAGCTCCATGTTTCCGGGCGCGCCGTCAGGATGGGGCAGGGTGTTCGGCCCCGTGTTCGCGAAGGCCAGCAACTCGCCGTCGCGCTCCGCCACCCACCATGCCGCGCCCGGTTCGGTCAGTTTCTTCGCCGTCGCCCCGGTCGAGAAGCTGGCGTCCAGGAAGGCCTCGAGGTCGGCGGCGGGGTAGGGGATGGCGAACCCGTCCTGGGCCACGAAGGTGTCGATGAAGGTCTGGCGGCCCAGCGCGCCGAGTGCTGCGGCGTCTTCGGGGCGAGGGGGGCGGATCACGGCGTCGGTCATGAAGTGGGTTTCGCTTGGCCGACCTGTTCGCTCAACATTTTATTCCGTGCATCGCCGATGCGCCTGTAGGCTGACGGGATGTCCGTCGCCCTGTTCACCCACACCGACATGATCGCCCACGCCCCCGGCGCGGGCCATCCGGAACGTCCCGAGCGGCTGGCCGCCGTCCTTGCCGCACTGGATGACGCCGACCTCAGGCTGGACCGGCGCGCCGCCACCGAGGCCGCCGTCGCCGATCTGGAGCGCATCCACCCCGCCGCCTATGTCGCCCGCATGATCGAGGCCTCGCCCGCGACCGGCCTGGCCCAGCTCGACGCCGACACCCTCCTGTCGCCGGGCAGCGTTCGCGCCGCCCGCCTCGCCGCAGGCGCCGCCATCGATGCGGTCCGGGCCATCGCGGCAGGCCAGACCCAGCGCGGGTTCGCCGCCGTCCGCCCGCCCGGCCACCATGCCGAGCCCAACCAGGCGATGGGCTTCTGCCTGTTCTCCAATGTCGCTGTGGCCGCCCGAGTGGCCCAGTCGCTCGGCATGGCGAAGGTCGCGGTGGTCGATTTCGACGTCCATCACGGCAACGGCACCCAGGCGGCGTTCGAGGCCGACCCGAGCCTGTTCCTGGCCTCCATCCACCAGATGCCCCTCTATCCCGGCACGGGCGCTCAGTCTGAGACCGGCGTCGGCAATATCGTCAATGCTCCGGTCGAGCCCCATGCCGCCCGCGAATCATGGCGCGCCACCTTCTCGGGCGGACTGATGTCCGCGCTCGACGATTTCGCCCCCGACCTCATCATCATCTCCGCCGGCTTCGACGCCCACCGCCGCGATCCTCTCGCCCACCAGAGCCTTGAGGCCGAGGATTTCGCCTGGGCGACGCGTGCGGTGCTCGAGGTCGCGAGGCGACATTGCGGCGGCAAGGTTGTCTCTTCGCTGGAGGGCGGTTACGACCTCGAAGGACTGGGTCAATCGGCCCTCGCCCATGTGCGGGCCCTGGGGGAGGCGTAAGGAAGGTCCATGTCGGCGCCTCGTTATCCCGGGCCGTCTTCCCTTTCATCCGCAGCATGACGTCACACAGTGTCGAACAAGATGCCGGCCAGATGCTGAAGCCTTCGCGCCCCGGCTCGATCACACTGGCCCGCCACGGCGAGCCGGCCCTGTCGCGCAAATGCATGCTGACGTCCGACCAGTACCGCGACTGGTGGGCGAAGTATGAGCTGGGCGGCCTTCTGGCCGGCCAGACCCCGCCGCCGGAACTGCTGACCACGGCCGCAGGCGCCGGCGTCATCTTCGCCTCGACCCGTCAGCGCGCCCAGGAGACGGCGCTGGCCATCTCGGCCGGCCGCGAGATCACCTCGGACGTGATGTTCATCGAGGCCCCCCTGCCGCCGCCGCACTTCCCGTCGTGGTTCAAGCTGCCGCCGAAATACTGGGGCGCCGTCGCCCGCTTCTGGTGGCACGCCTTCGACCATCACGAAGGCCAGGAGACCCGGGCCCAGGCCGAGGCCCGCGCCGAACAGGCCGCGCAAAAGCTGATCGCCCGCGCCGAAACCGGGGAGGACGTGCTGGTCCTCGCCCACGGCTATTTCAACCACATGGTTGGGGCACGGTTAAAGGCTGACGGCTGGAAGCTGGTTCACAACCAGGGCTTCAGATACTGGTCCCAGCGTCGCTACGAGCGGGGCTGAGCCTCAGATCAGATTGCCCACCTCGGCCCTGACTCTTTCCAGCAATCCAGGCTTGATCCGTCCGACAACCTCAGCTGCCGAGGTGTCGATCGTCGCGATCTTGGTTGTCCGGATGATCGAAGGCGCAGGCAGACCGGCGTCGGTGTAGTCGGGTCCGACCGGGACGTCCGACGGCCAGGCCCGGTTCTCCGCGCTCGTGATCATGAGCACCCAAAGGAAAGCAGATTGATCCCCGACGCCGCCCTTTGAAATGACGAGAGCCGGCCGCCGTTGCCGCGTGTTTCTGTCGGTGTAGGGAAAAGGGACGCGGACGACGTCGCCCTGCTCAAAGATCGGCATAGGCCTTGCGGTCCGCGTCGCCGTCCCATTCGTGGAACGCCGCGAATGGGTCGTCTACGGGCGCGCGTCGAGCCTTTTTCAGGACGACCTTCTCGCCGTCGATCTCATACAAAAGTTCGTCGCCTTCGGAGAGGCCCAGTGCCGCGCGAACGGCTTGGGGCACAGTTGTCTGCGCTTTCGATGTGAGCTTGCTGACGATCATTAACGCCTCCAGCATTCGAAGGTAAGGAATTTCCTTACCGCGCGCAATCGCCGCGTCTTCTGTCGGGTTCGCCGTTGAAGCGAAAGCGGCTCGCCTCTAGGGTCGCTTCGATGTCAGACGCCGCTCCCTCCATCCCCGCCGATCTCAGCTTCGAGGACGCCCTGTCGCGTCTGGAGACCATCGTCTCGCGTCTCGAGTCCGGCCAGGCCCCGCTGGAGGAATCCATCACCCTCTACGAGGAGGGCGCGCGTCTGAAGAAGCACTGCGAAGATCGCCTCAAGGCCGCGCAGTTGCGGGTCGAGAAGATCGTCGTCGGCTCCGACGGTCAGGCCAAGGCCGTCGAGCCGGCCGAGTTCGGATGATGCAGGCCGCGATCGCCTCTTCCGGGACCGACCGCATCGCCTTCGACGACTTCCTCAAGGTCGACATCCGGGTGGGCGAGGTCGTGCGCGCCGAACCGTTTCCGGAGGCCCGCAAGCCCGCCTACAAGCTGACCATCGATTTCGGCTCCGAGATCGGCGTCAAACGCTCCTCGGCCCAGATCACGCGTCACTACACCCTCGACCAGTTGGCGGGCCGCAAGGTGGCGGCGGTGGTCAACTTCGCCCCGCGCCAGATCGGTCCGTTCATGTCCGAGGTCCTGACCCTGGGCTTCCCCGATGCGGACGGAGAGGTCGTTCTGGTCGGCGTCGATCGTGACACGCCGAACGGCGGAAGGCTGTTCTGATGCGTCTGGCAGCCAACGCCCCGGTCCAGTCCGTCGCCGAGCGCGTCGCCGAGGTCGCCGACCTCGTCACCGTGGCCCTCGATGAACTGCTGCCGCGCGCCGACGGGCCCGAGTCCCGCCTGACCGAGGCCATGCGTTATGCGGCGCTGGGGCCAGGCAAGCGGCTGCGGCCCTATTTCGCCATGGAGGCGTCGCGGCTGTTCGACATCGAGGAACGGCCAGTGCTGCGCGCCGCCTGCGCCCTCGAATGCGTCCACGCCTACAGCCTTGTCCACGACGACCTGCCGGCGATGGACGATGACGACCTGCGCAGGGGCCGGCCGACCGTCCACATCGCTTATGACGAGGCCACGGCCATCCTCGCCGGCGACGCGCTCCAGACCGCCGCCTTCGACATCATCCTGCACCCCGACACCCATGAGGACGCCGCCATCCGCTGCGCACTGGCCGCCCGGCTGTCTCTGGCTTCGGGAGCGCGCGGCATGGCGGGCGGGCAGATGATCGACCTCCTGGGCGTGCGCGACGACCTCGGCGGTGTCGCCCGGATGCAACGGCTGAAGACCGGCGCCCTGTTCACCTATGCCTTCGAGATTCCCCTGATCATCGCCGGGGCCAGCGACGACCAGTGTCAGGCCCTGACCGCCTTCGCCCATGACATCGGCCTGGCCTATCAGATCGTCGACGATCTGCTGGACGTCGACGGCGACGAGACCGTCCTCGGCAAGGCCGCCAACGGCAAGGACGCCGCCCAGGGCAAGACCAACTTCGTCACCCTTCTGGGCGTCGATCAGGCGCGGCATCGCGTCGCGCACCTGGCCGATCAGGCCCGCAGCCACCTCGACCGGTTCGGTCCCGACGCCGAAAACCTCAAGGCGAGTGTGGACTTCGTGCTAAACCGTCGGTCCTGACGCGCGTTAGAGTTATAGATGCCTGACACCCCCCTGCTCGACAAAGTCCACGTCCCCGCCGACATGCGCGGTTTCGACGCCGCACAGCTGCGACAGCTGGCGGACGAGCTTCGGGTCGAGACGATCGACGCCGTCTCCACGACCGGCGGCCACCTCGGCGCCGGCCTCGGCGTGGTCGAACTGACCGTCGCCCTCCACCACGTGTTCGACACACCGAAGGACATCCTGATCTGGGACGTCGGTCACCAGTGCTATCCGCACAAGATACTGACCGGCCGTCGCGACCGGATCCGCACCCTGCGAATGGGTGGCGGACTGTCGGGCTTCACCAAGCGGTCGGAAAGCGAATACGACCCCTTCGGCGCGGCTCACGCCTCGACCTCGATCAGCGCCGCGCTCGGCTTCGCCGCCGCCCGCGACCAGAAGGGCGAAAAGAACAAGGTTGTGGCCGTGATCGGCGACGGCTCCATGTCCGCCGGCATGGCCTATGAGGCCATGAACAACGCGGCCGAGACCACCGGCCAGCTGACCGTCATCCTCAACGACAACGACATGTCGATCGCGCCCCCGGTCGGCGGGATGAGCGCCTACCTGGCCAAACAGGTTTCTGGCGGCGCCTACCGGAACTTCCGCGAGTTCGGCAAGAAGGTCGCCGAACACATGCCCCGCCCGTTCCGCAATGCGGCGCGCAAGGCCGAGGAATACGCCCGCGGGATGATCGTCGGGGGCACCTTCTTCGAGGAGCTGGGCTTCTACTACATCGGCCCCGTCGACGGGCACGACATGGACAACCTTGTCCCCATCCTGAAGAACGCCGCCGCCATTACCGACCGCCCGGTCGTGGTCCACGTCGTAACGCAAAAAGGGAAGGGTTACGCCCCGGCGGAATCCAGCGCCGACAAGCTGCACGCGGTGGTCAAGTTCGACGTCGTTTCGGGCAAGCAGAACAAGTCGGTCTCCAATGCGCCCAGCTATACCAAGGTGTTCGGGACCGAGCTGATCAAGCGGGCCGAACGCGATCCGTCGATCGTCGCCATCACCGCCGCCATGCCTTCGGGCACCGGTCTCGATCTGTTCGGCAAGGCCTTTCCCGACCGGACCTATGACGTCGGCATCGCCGAGCAGCACGCGGTGACCTTCGCCGCCGGCCTCGCCGCAGACGGCATGAAGCCCTTCTGCGCCATCTATTCGACCTTCCTCCAGCGCGGCTATGACCAGGTCGTCCACGACGTGGCGATCCAGAAGCTGCCCGTCCGCTTCGCCATGGACCGCGCCGGTCTGGTCGGCGCCGACGGTTCGACCCACGCCGGGTCGTTCGACATCGGATACATGGGCGCCCTGCCGGGCATGGTGCTGATGGCCGCGGCAGACGAGGCCGATCTGGCCGCCATGATCGCCACCGCCTGCGAGATCGACGACCGACCGTCCGCCTTCCGCTATCCGCGCGGCGACGGCATCGGGGTCGAGATTCCGGAACTGGCCGCCCCGCTGGAGATCGGCCGGGGCCGCATAGTCCGCGAGGGTACGGCCGTCGCCATCCTGTCGTTCGGCACCCGCCTGCAGGAATCGCTCAAGGCCGCCGACATCCTGGCCGCGCACGGCGTTTCGGCCACGGTCGCCGACGCCCGCTTCGCCAAGCCGCTCGATCACGACATGATCACCCGCCTTGCGCGCGAGCACGAGGCCCTGATCACGGTGGAGGAGGGCGCCATGGGCGGCTTCGGCGCCTTCGTGCTTCAGTATCTGGCCGGGGAGGGCGCGCTTGATGCGGGTCTGAAGATCCGCACCCTGCATCTCCCCGACGTGTTTCAGGACCAGGACAGCCCGGCGGCGCAGTATGCCGAGGCGGGACTGGATGCCGAGCATATCGCGGCCTCGGCGCTCAAGGCGCTGGGGGTGGCGGGCGTGCGTGGGGCTGTAAGGGCTTAGCCCTCTCCCCTTGCGGGAGAGGGAGCCCGCGCACGGCGGCGTAGCCGTCGTTCTCGCGCGGTCGGGTGAGGGGTTACCCCACCGGTCGGTTCAGGTCTCAGCATCATTCATCAGCGAGGTCAGGGTGACCCCTCATCCGACTTCGCTTCGCTCAGCCACCTTCTCCCGCAAGGGGAGAAGGACTTCAGCTCAGGCCGCCGTCTTGATCTCGTTGGCGTCGTCCAGCAGCACCACGGTCGGCGACCACTGGCGCGCTTCTTCGGCCGGCAGTTGGCCGTAGGTCACGATGATGACCTTGTCGTTCTTCTGCACCAGGCGGGCCGCGGCGCCATTGACGCCGATGACCTTCGACCCGCGCGGGGCCTCGATGGCATAGGTCGTGAAGCGTGCGCCGTTGGTGATGTTCAGCACATCGACCTGCTCGTGCGGGAAGATACCGGCGGCATCCAGCAGATCGCCGTCAATTGCGATCGAGCCTTCATAGTCCAGATCGGCCTGGGTCACCGTCGCGCGGTGCAGCTTGGCCTTCATCAGGGTGACCAGCATGGGAGGTGCGGTCCAGTCGTGACGCGGGGCGATAGGCCCCCGCTCGCAGACGGGGGATATAGGCATTTCCGGCCCCGCCATCAATCGCGATGCTGCGAATGCGAAATGACCACATCTGACGGATTCCCCCGTTACCCGACGTTCATTTGACCGCAACGCCCCCGCCAGTATGTTCGGGACAGGTCGACCCTGGCCGCCGGACCGGACGCTCCCCAGCCCATGAAACAATTCTTCCTGACGGTGCTCGGTGTCTTCACCGGCCTGATCCTGTTCGTCGTCGTTGTGCCGATCGTGCTGATCATCGCGGCGGCCGCGTCCTCCAGCGAGCCGGTCACGCCCGCCAACGCCGTCCTGGAACTGGACCTGCGCGAAGGCATCACCGATCAGGTTTCGAACAATCCATTCGCCGCCTTCGGAGGCTCAGGCCTTTCGGTCGTCGGCATCGTCGACACCCTGGCCCAGGCCGAGAAGGACGATCACGTCAAAGTCCTGCTGGTCCGCCTGCCGGAAGCGGGCCTTGCGCCCGCCGCCGCCGACGAGATCCGTCAGGCCGTCCGCCGCTTCCGCGCCTCGGGCAAGCCGGTTATCGCCCACTCCCAGGGCTTCCAGCCTATCGGCACGGTGATCTCCAGCTATATGGTCGGCGCCGCCGCCTCCGAGCTGTGGATGCAGAATACCGCCAACTTCCAGGCGACGGGCTTCTCGGCCGACAGCGTCTTCCTGGCGCGCGCCTTCGAGAAATACGGCGTCCGCGCCGAGTTCGAGCAGCGCTACGAGTACAAGAACGCGGTCAACGAATACACCCAGTCGGACTACACCGGCCCCCACCGCGAGGCGATGACCGCGTGGATGACGTCGATCTATGGCTCGGCGCTGGCCAACGCCGCCTTCGACCGCAAGGTCGAGGCGCCGGCGCTGAAGGCCACCATCGAGGCCGGTCCTTATTCCGCGACCCAGGCCCTGCAACTGAAGCTCATCGACAAGATCGGCCAGGTCGAAGAGGCCGAAGCCGAAGCCAAACGTCGCGCCGGAAACGGCGCCGACATCATCGAATTCTCCGACTACGCCTCGTCCCAGGGCGAGCGGATGGGCGCGGGCCGCGACGCCATCGCCATCGTCGGCGGCGAGGGCGCGATCATGACCGGCACGGGCGGAGGCGGCGGCTTCGGCGGCGGGTCCTCTATCGCGTCCGACGCAACGGCCGAGGCCCTCTACGACGCCATTGAGGACGACTCGGTCAAGGCCATCGTCTTCCGCGTCTCCTCGCCCGGCGGATCGCCGGAGGCCTCCGAACAGATCCTGGCCGCCGTCCGCGCGGCCAAGGCCGCGGGCAAGCCGGTCGTCGTCTCCATGGGCGACTATGCGGCCTCCGGCGGCTACTGGATTTCGTCGGAAGCCAACTGGATCGTGGCCCAGCCTTCGACCTTGACCGGGTCCATCGGCGTATTCGGCGGCAAGTTCGTGGTGTCCGAGGCGCTCGGCCGCTTCGGCGTCGACCTGCGCGGCCTGACGGTCGGCGGGCAGTACTCCGACGCCTTCAGCCCCTCGTCCGGCTTCTCCGAATCGCAGCGCGCCGCCTTCTCAGCCTCGATGGACCGTACCTACGAGGAGTTCGTCCAGCGCGTCTCCACCGGCCGCCGCATCCCCATCGCCCGGGTGCGCGAGATCGCCCGCGGCCGCATCTGGACCGGTGCGCAAGGGAAAACCCTGGGCCTCGTCGACCAGTTGGGCGGCTTGACCGAGGCCATCGGCAAGGCGCGCGAGCTGGCTGAGATCCCCGAAAACCAGTCGGTCCGCTTCAAACGCTTCCCCGAGCCCCAGTCGCCGTGGGAGGCTCTGTCGTCGGCCTTCGGCGTCCAGTCCGAGGCCGCCCGGGCGCTGGTCGCCTTCGGCGGCGTCATGGCCAATCCGCACGCCCAGGCCATTCTGTCGCGTGCGGAGACCGAGCGGATGCGCGGGCAGGGGGCTTCTGTCCTCGCCGATCAACCGCTTTAATCGATCCGGGTGCGACGATTAACACTCGCCTGTGAAGCGGCCGGTCATTGACGGTTCACCTCAAGGGACCGACATTGGGGGTTCTGGCGTTCTGCGGGACGCTCGACAAGGAACAGAGATGACGCAGGATCCGTTCGCCACCCTGGGTGTCCAGAATCGCCGCCGCCCCCAGGGCCTTCTTGCGCCGATCATGTGGCTCGGTGGCGTGATCGCGACTGTGGCGGCCCTGACCGTCGGCGCCCTGCTGGCGGTCTTCACCGCCGCAGCGGTCGCCGTGATCGCGCTGTGCGCCAGCATCCTGATCTTCTTCGCTGGTCTCGCCATGCGCGCCCGTCGCCGCGTCACCGTCCGCGCTCGCCGCAATGACGATGTGATCGAGGCCGAGAAGGTCGGCGACACCTGGGTCGCCTACGGGTGGGAACGTCACGGGCGCTAGGTCGCCAATGCTGAAGATTTCCGAGGCGCCTTCGCCGAACTTCGACCAGCGTCGCGGCCCGCCCGACATGGTCCTGCTCCACTACACCGGCATGCAGACCGCAGAGGCCGCCGTTGCGCGCCTGCGCGACCCCGAGGCAAGAGTTTCCGCCCACTATGTCGTCGATGAGGACGGCTCGGTCCTGCGCCTCGTGCCCGAGGAGCGCCGCGCCTGGCATGCCGGCAAGTCCTGGTGGAAGGGCGAGACCGACATCAACGCCGTCTCCATCGGCATCGAGATCGTCAACCCCGGCCACGAGTTCGGCTACCGCGACTTTCCTGACGCCCAGGTCGGCTCCGTTATCGAACTGATCGACGAAATCCGTGGACGGTGGGCCATCGAGGACGCCCGCATCCTCGGCCATTCCGACGTCGCCCCGACCCGCAAACAGGATCCCGGCGAACGCTTCCCCTGGAAGACCCTCGCCGCAAACCGCCAGGGCCTCTGGTTCGAGCCGGCCCGCGAACGCATCGCCGCCCTCGGCGTGCCCCTGGCCGTCGGCGACGAAGGGCTCGGCGTCCACGTGCTTCAGGCCGGCCTGCACCGCCTCGGCTACGAGCCCCTGCCGGACGGCAAATACAGCGAGGAGACCCGCAGCACTGTTGAGGCCTTCCAGCGCCACTGGCGGCCCTCGATGGTCGATGGGATCGCCGACGGAGAGACCCGGGCCACGCTGATGGGGGTGCTGCAACTGGCGACGGCCGAGAGCGTCACCGGGGTGCTGAACTAGTCGTCGTCCAGCGTCTCATCCAGCATCTCGCGGACGCGCTGCTCGCTCTCGCCGCCGTTCCCACAGACCAGACTGGTCGAAACCGAGGTTCCGTCCTGGCTACGCGTGGTTTCCTGCCGGCACCGGACGGGCGGCGCCTCCCGAGCGGGCTCGGCGGCCGTGCTCTCGTTGTTCGCCGCTTCGATGGACTGCGTCAGGGTCGGAAACCCCAGGCTGCCGGTGCCGCTTGCGCCGGGCGGCCCGCCTGCGGCCGTCAGAGCCGCTGCCGGCGTTCCATGGGTCGCCAGCAGCGCGGTCGTGCGCCGCTGGACGCAGGCCTCCAGATCTTCGCCGGCCGGACGGGGGCGGGTTTCGCACATCTGCCGTGCATGCGCGCCCAGATCAGTCAGGATTTGCTTTTCGCGATCCGCAGGGGCGTCCTGGGTCGCCAGCAGGAGGGTCAGGGCCATCGTGGCGGCGTGGATCAGCATGGTGGGTCCTGTGAGCCTGTCCATTCTGTCTCGAATATCGCCGGGTGACCAGTGACGCGGACTGACCACGCGTTGACGGCTCTGCGGAGAGGGTCCATCAGTCGCGCGCCAGACGGCCGGGCGGTCGCGGCGGGGCTTGCTCCCGTCGAGGAAAGTCCGGGCTCCACGGTGAAAAGGCGGCGGGTAATGCCCGCCCGGGGTGACCCGAGGGATAGCGCCACAGAAAGCAAACCTCCTGCGTTTCGGCGCGGGTAAGGGTGAAAGGGTGGGGTAAGAGCCCACCGCGTCTCTGGTAACAGCGACGGCATGGCAAGCCCCGCCTGGAGCAAGACCGAATAGGGACGTCGCGCGGGTTCGCCCGCAGGGTTCACCGCCCGAGGCGTCCGGGTAGGTCGCGAGAACCGTTCAGCGATGGGCGGTCCAGAGGAATGATCGTCACCGCTTTCGGGCGGGACAGAACCCGGCTTACAGGCCGTCTGGCATTTTTTCCTCCCCCATCGGGGGAGGGGGGCCGCGAAGCGGTGGAGGGGGCCAACCCCAGACACCGAATTTGCTGCGAGCCCCCTCCGTCACGGCGCTGAAGAAGCGCCGCGCCACCTCCCCCGACGTGGGAGGATTGCAGCCCGCATTAACCCCTTCGACCAAACCGCGGCGCACAATCCCCAGCCTGTTAATACTTGCGATGTTCTGTGTATGTTCTGATTTATGCTGTCGCGGCCCTGCAACATCCCCAACTTGGTTAAATATCGTCAACCAATCCCATTGAGACCCACTCCGTCCCATGCTATCCCATAACAACGATGCGGGGATTGGCGGCGCCGGCAATTCAGGCGCGGGGATGAACTCTTGGGGGCGGGCCGACAGGCTCGATTGGGACGGGCGTGTTTCTCGGAACGAGTGAGAAGCAGCTGGACGGCAAGCGCCGTCTCCTGATCCCTCAGGAGTTCCGTACCTCCGACAACGGCGCCGACCTGGGCGTCTTCTGCTTCTTCTCGGTCGAGTCCGACTGCCTCGAGGCCGGCGGCGACAAGCTGATGGCCGAATACGTCGCCATGATCGAAGCCCTGCCGTTCGGCGACGACTGGCGCACGGCGCTGGAAGAGACTGTCTACGGTGGCCAGAAGCAGCTCGCCTATGACGGCGGCGGCCGGATCACCCTGCCGGAAAGCCTGTGTCAGGAAGCCGGCCTCGGCGAGGACGTGGTGATCGTCGGTCTCGGTCCCCGGTTCCAGATCTGGGACCGCGCCCGCTGGAACGCCCGCAAGGACGAGCGCCGGGTTCTGGCACGCAAGGCCATGCGCGAACGCGGCGACACCGCGCGCCGCCGCATGCCGGGCAACGATACATGAGCGGCCCGCATGCCCCCGTTCTGCTCGATGAAGTCATCGAGGCCCTGGCCCCGAAGGCCGGTGACGTCGTGATCGACGCCACCTTCGGCGCCGGCGGCTACACCCGCGCCATCCTCGCGACTGGCGCCCGGGTCATCGCCCTCGACCGCGACCCGACGGTCCAGCGGCATGCCGACGCCGTCGCCAACGACTATCCCGGCCAGTTCCAGCTGGTCCGCACCGCCTTCTCGGGCCTGTCCGACGCCTTCGCCGAAACGGGCGAGGTCCGGCTCGACGGCGCCGTCTTCGACATCGGCGTCTCCTCCATGCAGCTGGACGAGGCCGAGCGCGGCTTCTCCTTCATGCGCGACGGGCCGCTCGACATGCGCATGTCCAGTGAGGGCGAGAGCGCCGCCGACATCGTCAACGGCTGGGACCACGGACCCCTGGCCCACATCCTCAAGCAATACGGCGACGAGCGTCAGTCGGGCCGCATCGCCACCGCCATCCTGCGTCGCCGCACCACCCAGCCCTTCGCCCGCACCCTCGACCTTGCCGACGTGGTCGAGAAGGCCCTTGGCGGCCGTCGCGGCGCCCCGACCCATCCTGCGACCCGGACCTTCCAGGCCCTGCGCATCGCCGTGAACGACGAGCTGGGCGAACTGACCAAGGGGCTCGAAGCCGCCGAACGCACCCTGTCGCCGGGCGGACGCCTCGCCGTCGTCACCTTCCACTCGCTCGAAGACCGGATCGTGAAGGCCTTCCTGACCGAGCGCAGCGGCAATGCCCCCGGCGGCTCGCGCCACGCCCCGGTCGCCATCGAGACCCGCAAGCCCAGCTTCACCCTCCAGTTCAAGGGCGCCCGCGAGGCCGGCGAGGCCGAACTGGCCGCCAATCCGCGTTCGCGCTCGGCCAAGCTGCGCGCCGCCGTCCGCACCGAGGCCCCCCCCTGGAAGACCGCTTCCTGGAAGGCGGCCGCATGACCCGCAATCCGGTTCAGCGCCTGTTCGACTGGAAGATCCGCGGCATCCGCTGGATCGAGATCATCGGCGTCATGTGCGTCGCCGCCATGGTCTTCTCCGTTTATGTCGCCAAGGCCGCTGCGGCCCGCGAGAGCGCCGCCATCGGCCAGCTGGAACGCCAGATCGCCGAGAACGCCCAGCGCGTCCGCCTGCTGCGCGCCGAGGCCGCCCGCCTGGAACAGCCCGGTCGTCTGGAGACCCTGTCGCGCGGCGCCGCCCTCGCTCCGGTCAAGGCCGAGCGTCAGGTCGACGAGACTGCCCTTGCGAACCTGAAGCCGGTCCAACTGCCGGCTCCGGTCGCGCCTGTCGTCCCCGCCGCCGTCGAGCCAGCCCCACCGGCCGATGCCCCCGCCGCCATCGCCGCCCCGGTCGTGGAGGTCGAGCGATGACCGTTCACGATCCGCGCCCCTTCCGCCCCGTCCCCGGCGTTGGCCGCCCCCTGACCTCGACCGTTTCGCCCTGGCTCCGCTGGATGGGCGAGGCGGTCTGGTTCGTTGAGCATGCCTTCGAACGCGCCCGCGCCGACGCCCGGCCGGAGGAAGACACCCGCGTCCGCATCTTCCTGATCCGCGCCGTCTTCATGGTGGTGTTCGCCGGCCTCGTCCTCGGCGCCGCCCACGCGGCCCTGCTGGGGGCCAGGGGCGGACACGGCGCCTCCGTCGTCGCCGGCGCCCTGCAGCGGGCCGACCTGACTGACCGCAACGGGGCCCTGCTGGCGACCAACATCACCCACTACGGTCTCTACATCGATCCGTCCGAGGTCTGGGACAGGGACGCGGCCTTCCGCCAGATCCGTCGCGCCCTGCCGGACATTTCCGCGACCCGCCTGCGTCGCGTGCTCGACGGCGACCGGCGCCTGATCGCCCAGCCCGGCCTGACCCCGGCCGAGCGTCAGGCCGTCCACGCCCTCGCCCTCGGCGGCGTCTCGTTCGAGCCCGAGGATCGCCGCGTCTATCCGCTGAACTCGTCGGCCGCCCACATCATCGGCACGGCGGATTCGGGCGGGCAGGGCGTCTCCGGCGCCGAACTGGCCTTCAACGACGCCATCCGCGACGCGGGCGCCAGGGGCGAGGATTTCGCCCTGTCCATCGACCTGCGCGTCCAGGGCGTGCTCGAGAACGAACTCGGCGCCGTCGCTTCCGAAGTCGGAGCCAAGGGCGCGGTCGGGGTCGTCGCCGACGCCCGGACCGGGGAAATCCTCGGCATGGCCTCCTGGCCGACCTATGACGCCAACCGCCGGGGCCAGGCCTCGGACGCCGCCGCCCTGAACCGGGTGACTTCGGCCCACTACGAGATGGGGTCGGTGTTCAAGACCTTCACCGTCGCCGCCGCCATCGACACCGGACTGGCCGATCTCGACACCATGATCGACGCCTCTCAGGCGTACATGATCGGTAACCGCCGCATCCAGGACTTCCACGCGACCAACAAGATCCTGTCGCTGGAAGAGGTCTATCTGCACTCCTCCAACATCGGCACCTCGCGCCTCGCGGTCGAAATGGGCGCCGACACGATGCGCGCCTACTTCACCAAACTGGGTCTGCTGGACGCCGCCCCGATCGAGCTGAAGGAGAGCGCCCGCCCGCGTCGTCCGCACGACTGGTCCGACTCGACCCGCGCCTCGATGTCGTTCGGCTATGGCATCATGATCACCCCTCTGCAGATGACGGCGGCCACCGTCGCCCTGGTCAATGGCGGCATCTATCGCCCCCTGTCGCTGCGTCGCGGCGGGGCGGGTTCCGAAGGCCATCGCGTTGTCAGCGCCGAGACCTCGGCCGCGATGCGCGAACTGATGCGCGCCAACGTTCTCCGGGGGTCGGGCGGCCAGGCGAATGCTGAGGGACTGCGCGTCGGCGGCAAGACCGGTTCGGCGAACAAGCTGGTCAACGGCCGCTATGACGCCTCGCACGGCATCGGTTCGTTCGCCGCCGTCTTCCCGGCCGACGGTCCGGCGGATGCCCAGCGGTACGTCGTCTTCGTCCTGATCGACGAGCCCAGCCAGGGGTCGCGCCTCGGCGGGGCCATCGCCGCGCCCGTCGTCGGCCGCGTCGCCGACCGCATCGCCGGCTTCCTCGGCGTCCAGCGTCGCATCGATCCGCCCGCACCGGTGGTCGCCCGATGAGCGCGATCCGTCTGTCCGACCTCCTGCGCCGCGACGTCGCGACCGACCCGATGATTACGGGCGTGACGGCTGACAGCCGCAAGGTCGCCCCCGGCTCCCTGTTCGTGGCACTGCCCGGAAACGCCGCCGACGGCCGCGCCTTCATCCCCCAGGCCCTGTCGCAGGGCGCCGCCGCCGTTCTTGCGCCGCAGGACACGCCCGAGAACCTCGCGCCCCTTCTGGTCCGCTCCGGCGACGTCCGCCGCGCCTATGCGCTCGCCGCGCGCGGCTTCTACGGCGCCCAGCCCGCCACCTGCGTCGCCGTCACCGGCACCAACGGCAAGACCTCGGTCGCCGCCTTCTGCCGCCAGATCTGGGCGGCCATGGGCATCAAGGCCGCCAGCATGGGCACCCTCGGCGTGGTGGCCCAGTCCGGCGTAAAGACGGAAAGCCTGACCCCGCCCGGCCTGACCAGCCCCGACGCCGGCGACGCCGCCCGCCTGCTGGCGACCCTGGCCGAGGGCGGCGTGACCCATCTGGCGCTGGAGGCTTCGTCCCACGGCATCGACCAGCGCCGCCTCGACGGCGTGACGCTGAAGGCCGCCGCCTTCACCAACCTGACCCAGGACCACCTCGACTATCACGGCGACATGGAGGCCTATCGCGCCGCCAAGCTGCGCCTGTTCGAGACCCTGCTGCCGCGCGGCCGCACGGCTGTGCTCAACGCCGATTCCGACGCCTACAACGCCTTCGCCGCCGCCTCGATCATGTCCGGCCTCGGCGTCATGGGTGTGGGCGAGCGGGGCAGGGACCTCAGCCTCGTCGAACGTCGTGCCGTGCCGGAGGGCCAGCGCCTGATCCTCGACGTGCGCGGGGACCGTCACGACGTGCTCCTGCCGCTGGCCGGCGCCTTCCAGGCCTCCAACGCCCTCGTCGCGGCGGGCCTGTGCATCGCCGCCGGCGAGGACGCGCCCCGCGTTCTGCACGCCCTTGAAAAAATCAGCGGCGCCGCCGGCCGTCTGCAACGCGTCTCCGGCGGCAGGGGCGAGGCCTATGTCGACTATGCCCACACCCCCGACGGCCTCGAAACCGTCCTCAAGGCCCTGCGCCCCCACGCCACCGGCCGCCTGATCGTCGTGTTCGGCGCGGGCGGCGATCGCGACAGGGGCAAGCGGCCCCTGATGGGCGAGATCGCCGGCCGTCTGGCCGACGTCGCCATCATCACCGACGACAACCCCCGCTCTGAAGACCCCGCCGTCATCCGCGCCGAGGTCCGCGCGGGGTGCCCCGACGCCATGGAGATCGGCGACCGCCGCGCCGCCATCCGCGAGGCCACGGCCATGATGCGCGACGGAGATGTGGTCGTCGTCGCCGGAAAAGGGCATGAACAGGGTCAGATCGTGGGCGGGACGACTCATCCCTTCGACGACGCATCCGAACTTGCCGAGGCCCTGCGCGTAAATGCCTGATACGACCCTGCCTCTCTGGACGGCTCAAGAGATAGCCGTCGCCACCGGGGGGCGGATCGAGGGCGGCGACTTCACCGCCGACGGCCTGACCTACAACAGCCGCGAAATCGGGTCGGGCGAGCTGTTTCTGGCGCTCAGGGGCGCGCGCGACGGGCATGACTTCGCCGGCTCCGCCTTCGCCGCCGGAGCCTCCGGAGCGCTCGTCGAACACCCCGTCGACGGCGGCCCTTGCATCGTCGTCCCCGACACCCTGCGCGCTCTGGAGGCCATGGGCGCCGCCGCCCGCGACCGCGCGCCCCATGTCCGTCGCGGCGCCGTCACCGGCAGCGTCGGCAAGACCAGCGTGACCCAGGCGATCAAGGCCGGTCTCGACCTCGCCGGTCCCGCCCACGCCTCGATCAAGAGCTACAACAACCATATCGGCGTGCCCCTGACGCTGGCCCGCATGCATCCGTCGGTCGAACGCGCCGTGTTCGAGATCGGCATGAACGCGCCGGGCGAGATCGCGCCCCTGTCCAGAATGGTCCAGCCGCACGCCGCCTGTGTCACCACGGTCGGTCCCGTCCACATCGAGGCGTTCGCCGACGGCGAGGCCGGGGTCGCGGCCGAGAAGGCCGCCATCTTCCAGGGGCTCGGCCCCGGCGGGCTGGCCGTCATCAACGGCGACAATCCGTGGGAACCCATGCTGCGTCAGGCGGCGCTGCATGTCGGCGCCCGCGTCGCGGCCTTCGGGTCCGAGCCCGCCCACGACGCCCGCCTGATCGACTTCACCCCCAATCCGGACGGCGCCGTCGTCACCGCCGAGGTCTATGGCCGCAGCCACGTCTTCCCGCTGAAGCAGTCCGGCTTCCACTGGGGCCTGAACAGTCTGGCCGTCATCCTGATGCTCGACGCGCTCGACGTGCCGGTCGAGACGGCGCTCGCCGCCCTGGCCGATTTCCAGCCGCTGAAGGGCCGGGGCGAGACCCGCGCCGTCCGCATCCCCGGCGGCGCCTTCACCCTGATCGACGAGAGCTACAACGCCAACCCGCTGTCGATGACCGCCGGCTTCCGCTCCCTGGGCGCCAGGCCGGTGGTGTCCGGCGGGCGTCGCATCGTCATCCTGTCCGACATGCTGGAACTGGGCGACCAGTCCGAGGCCCTGCACGCCGGCCTAGCCGCGCCGATCGACCAGGCCGGCCTCGACATCGTCCACGCCGCCGGGCCCGAGATGCGCCATCTCTACGAAGCCCTGCCGCCTGCTCGTCGCGGCGTCTGGGCCGGGAGCGCCGCCGATCTCGCCGCTCAGGCGAGCGATCTTGTCGGGCCGGACGACATCGTCATGGTCAAGGGCTCCAACGGGTCCAAGGCATCGCTTGTGGCCGCGGCCCTTGCAGCGCTAGAGCGCTAGAGACACCCGGGGGCCGCCATGTTTTACCTGCTCTATCTCTACTACGCCGACGTCGCGAACGAGTACCCGCTGCTCAACCTGGTCCAGTACCAGACCGTGCGCGTTGCCCTGGCCATGGCCACCGCCATGATCGTCGCCGTCGCCATGGGCAGTCGCTTCATCTCGTGGATGCGGGTCAAACAGGGCAAGGGTCAGCCGATCCGCGCCGACGGCCCGGTCTCTCACCTGTCCAAGGTCGGCACCCCCACCATGGGCGGCTTGATGATCCTGGCGGGCATCGCCGTCGCCGTCTTCCTGTGGGGCGACCTGACGAACCCCTATATCTGGATCGTCTCCGGCGTGACGGCGGCCTTCGGCGTGCTTGGCTTCATCGACGACTACGCCAAGGTGACGAAACAGACCTCGGCTGGCCTGACCTCGAAACAGAAGCTGGCGGCCCAGCTCGTCGTGTCGGTGATCGCCGGCGTGCTGGTGGTGCTGTGGATGACCCAGTCCCCGACCTCCCCGGGTCTCGAGACCTCGATCGCCTTCCCCTTCTTCAAGGACGTGCTGCTGAACATCGGCTGGTTCTACGTCGCCTTCGCCGCCTTCACCCTGGTCGGCTTCTCCAATGCGGTGAACCTGACCGACGGCCTCGACGGCCTGGCCATCGTTCCGGTGATGATGTCGGCGGCGGCCTTCGGCGTCATCTCCTACCTCGTCGGCAACTTCGTTTTCTCGGAGTATCTAGGCGTCCACCATGTGCCGGGCTCGGGCGAACTGGCCATCTTCTGCGCCGCCATCATCGGCGGGGGCGTGGGCTTCCTCTGGTACAACGCCCCCCCGGCCAAGATCTTCATGGGCGACACCGGGTCCCTGGCCCTGGGCGGCGCGCTCGGCGCCATCGCGGTCGCCACCAAGCACGAACTGGTCCTCGGCATCGTCGGCGGCCTGTTCGTCATCGAGGCCGCCTCTGTCATGATCCAGGTCGCCTACTTCAAGGCCACCAAGAAGCGCATCTTCCTGATGGCCCCGATCCACCACCATTTCGAGAAGATGGGCTGGCCGGAATCGACGGTCGTCATCCGCTTCTGGATCGTCGCCGCCATGCTGGCCCTGATCGGCCTTAGCACCCTCAAGCTGCGCTAGAGCCGTGACCCCGGTTCCCGGTTTCGAGGGCCAACGAGTCGCGGTGTTCGGCCTCGGCCGCTCGGGCATCACCGCCGCCCGCGCCCTCAAGGCCGGCGGGGCCGAGCCCGTGCTGTGGGACGACGGCGTCTCCGGGCGCATGCAGGCCGAGGCGGAGGGCTTCGTGCTCGAAGACCTGACCGTCGCCGACTGGTCCGGGTTCGCCGCCCTGGTCCTCTCGCCCGGCGCCCCACTGACCCACCCCAAGCCGCACTGGACGGTCGACAAGGCCCGTGCCGCCAACGTCCCCGTCATCGGCGACATCGAACTGTTCGCCCGCGCGATCGAGGCCACCCCCGCCTCCCTGCGCCCGAAGGTGATCGCCATCACCGGCACCAACGGCAAGTCCACGACCACGGCCCTGATTGGCTGGGTCCTGAAACAGGCGGGTATGAAGATCGCCGTCGGCGGCAATATCGGCATCGGCGTCCTGGCCCTGCCGCCGCCGGCCGAGGTCGAGGCCTATGTCATCGAGGTCTCCAGCTACCAGCTCGACCTGACAACCTCCTTCGCCCCCGACGTCGCGATCCTGACCAACATCAGCCCGGACCACCTCGATCGTCACGGCGGCATGGGCGGGTATGTGCTGGCCAAGACCCGTCTGTTCCAGGAGATGACGCCGGAGAAGGTCGCCCTCGTTGGCGTCGACGACGACTGGGGCTGGACCACGGTCAACGCCCTGAACTGGCGCGGTCTGCGCATCAGCACCATCACCACCCGCACCCCGCCCCAGTTCATAGACCCCACCGGCGGCGTCCCCGTCGCCGAGCTCGCTGAACGCCTGCCGGACCATATCCCGGCCTTCGAGGCGGGCCGTTTCATCATCGTCGATGCGACGGGCGGCAAGCTGATCGCCGACGGCGTCGCCATCGCCGACCTCGCCCCGGCCCGTTCGCTCCCCGGCCGCCACAACGCCCAGAACGCCGCCTTCGCCTATGCCGCCGCCCGCGCCGTCGGAGTCTCGCACGAGGCCGCCGTCGAAGGCCTGATGACCTTCCCCGGCCTCGCCCACCGCATGGAGACGGTCGGCCAGCTCGGCCACGTCCGCTTCGTCAACGACTCCAAGGCCACCAATGCGGACGCCGCGCGTCAGGCCCTGATGTCCTGGCCGACCAGTTTCTGGATCGCCGGCGGTCGCGCCAAGGACGGAGGCATCGCCGAACTGGCCGACATCTTCCCGCGAGTCGCCAGGGCCTATCTGATCGGGGAGGCCGCAGAGGCTTTCGCCGCTGCGCTCGGCGAAACCCCCCACGTCATCGCCGGGGACATGGCCACAGCCGTGGCCCTTGCGGCCGCCGATGCGGCAAACGCCGGCGGCGATCAGGTGGTCCTGCTCAGCCCCGCCTGCGCCAGCTTCGACCAGTTCCCCGACTTCGAGGCGCGCGGAGAAGCCTTCCGCGCCGCCGTTCTTAACCTCGGAGCTACCCCTTCCGTTCATGGTTGAGAAACCATGACCCAGGCCGTCTACTCCCATCCCTTCTCGCGCAACGACCAGAGCCCGATCGCCCAGTGGTTCTGGACGGTGGATCGCGGCCTGCTCGGCGCGGCGCTGGCGCTGATGGGTCTGGGCGTCATGCTGTCCTTCGCCTCGTCGCCCGCCGCCATCCTGGCCGACGAGTCGATCACCGACCCCTTCCACTATTCCTGGCGCATGATCGTCTGGGCCAGCGGCGGCGTCGGCCTGATGCTGACCATGTCGCTCCTGTCGCCAAGGGGCGTCCGCCGCATCGCCTTGCTCGGTCTGCTCGGCGCCATCGTCGTCATGGCCTTGCTGCCCTTCATCGGCGACACGGTGAAGGGTGCGGCCCGCTGGGTGAACCTCGGCCCGTTCAGCCTCCAGCCGTCGGAGTTCGCCAAGCCCAGCCTGATCGTCTTCGCCGCCTGGATGTTCGCGGAGGGCCAGAAGGGACAGGGCGTGCCCGGTGTCTCCATCGCGTTTGGGTTCTACGTCGTCACCGTGGCCCTGCTGCTGATCCAGCCGGACATCGGCCAGACCCTTCTGATCACCACCACCTTCATGGCCGTCTTCTTCATGGCGGGCGTCCCGCTGCGCTGGGTCGCGGTGCTGGGCGGGATGTTCGTCGCCGGCATGACGGCCATCTATCTGCTCTTCCCCCACGTCCAGTCGCGCGTGGCCAAATTCGTCTCGCCCGGGGTCGAGGACACCCACCAGATCGACCGCGCCTCGGAGGCCATCCGCGCCGGCGGCCTGGTCGGACGCGGCGTGGGCGAGGGGGTCATGAAACGCTCCGTCCCCGACCTGCATACCGACTTCATCTATTCCGTCGGCGCCGAGGAGTTCGGCCTGGTCCTCAGCCTCGTCATGATCGGCCTCTACGCCTTCATCGTCTTCCGCGGCATGGGCCGGGCGATGAAGCTGAATGACCCGTTCGAACAGACGGCGGCGGCGGGCCTGTTCATGCTGATCGGGCTGCAGGCCTCGATCAATGTCGCGGTGAACCTGAACCTCATCCCGACCAAGGGGATGACGTTGCCCTTCATCAGCTACGGCGGCTCCTCGATGATGGCGATGGGGCTGACCATGGGCTTCGCCATCGCCCTGACCCGTCGTCGTCCGGGCGCCTACGAGCCGGGGGCAAGCTTGCAACGGCCGCGCCGGCTGTTGATGCCGTAGCCCCACAACTTTCGTCACCCTCCGGCAAGCCGCGACTTCGCGGCGCAGACCGGGGGACACAGCGGCGCGCGAGAGCGCGAACCTGTCGCGGACTCCGCGACTTCCGACATCGGGCCTGAACAGATCGCCTTCGGCGCCTCCCCCGGTCTCGCTGCGCGCGCCGGAGGATGACGAAAGGGGAGGGGTCCGCTAACACCTTCACCATGACCAAGCTCTGCGTCGTCGCCGCCGGCGGAACCGGCGGCCACATGTTCCCGGCCGAGGCCCTGGCCCGCGAGATGGCCGCGCGCGGCTGGCGCGTGGTCCTCGCCACCGACCATCGCGGCGAACAGTACGCCCAGGCCTTCCCGGCCGAGGAACGTCTCGCGCTGGACGCCGCCACCGGCTCGGGCCCCGTCGGCCTGCTCAAGGCCGGCGTCGCCATCGTGCGCGGCGTGGGGCAGGCGCAGACCGCCTTCAAACGGCTGGACGCGCAGGTCGTCGTCGGCTTCGGCGGCTACCCCTCCGCCCCTGCCCTGGTCGCCGCCATCCTGCAGAAGCGGCCGACGCTGATCCACGAACAGAACGCCGTCCTCGGCCGCACCAATCGCGCGCTCGCCCCCCACGTCCGCGCCGTCGCCTCGTCCTTCCCGACCCTGGAGCGCGCCAGCCCGGCCGTGAAGGCTCGCGCCCAGGTCGTCGGCGCCCCCGTCCGCGCCGACATCCGCGCCCTGTTCGACCGGGTTTATGCGCCTCCCGGCGACGGTCCGATCAACATCCTCGTCACCGGCGGCTCGCAGGGCGCCCGTCTCCTGTCCGAGACCACCCCCCGTGCGCTGGCCGCCCTGCCGGACGCGATCAAGCGTCGCCTCAAGGTCCAGCAACAGTCCCGCCCCGAGACCCTGGAGACCTCGCGCCAGATCTATCTCGACGCCGGCATCGAGGCCGAGGTCGCCCCCTTCTTCCGCGACATGGCTTCGCGCCTGTCCGCCGCCCATCTGGTCATCGGCCGCGCCGGCGCCTCGACCTGCGCCGAGCTCGCCGTCGCCGCCATGCCGTCGATCCTGATCCCGCTGAAGATCGCCACCGACGACCACCAGCGCCTCAATGCGAAGCTGCTGACCGACGTCTCCGCCGCCGAGGTCATTCTCGAGGACGACGTCACCGTCGACGCCGTGGCCGCCGCCGTCTCGGGCATCCTCGCTGACCCCGCCCGATTGGCCGCCATGAGCGCTGCGGCCCGCTCCGTCGCCATCCCCGACGCGGCCCAACGCCTCGCCGACCTCGCTGAGGCCACGGCCGGATGACCGGCGCGGCTCTGCCGCCGGTGGGAACGGAAGACGCGGCTGACACGCTGTTTGCGTCGATGCCTCCCGAAATCACCAACCTGACCCACCAGATCCTGATGCTCTGGCGCCAGTTCCATTGGCTGCCCGAATGGCTGGTCGTGGCCATCGTCGTCGCGGTCTTCGTAGCCGCCGGCTGGCTGGTCCACGCATTGGTCTTCTCGATCCTGCGTCGTGTGGTGAAGAAGCGCGACCTGTTCTGGCGCGGCGTGGTCGAGCGGGCGCGCGAGAAGCTGCGCGTCCTCATCATCCTGATCGCCATCGGCTTCTCGATCACCGTCTCGCCGCTGGACGCGGAGCCGTCCCAGGCCGTCCGTGCCGTCCTCCTGTTCCTGACCATCCTCGTGCTCGGCTGGATGGCGGCCGGCGCCATCGACATGTGGGCGGTCGTCTATCTGCGGAAGTTCAACATGGCGGCTGAGGACAACCTCGTCGCCCGCAAGCACATCACCCAGACCCGCATCCTTCAGCGTGCGGCGATCATCATGATCGGCATCGTCAGTGTCGCCATGGCCCTGATGACCATCGGTGCGGTGCGCCAGTGGGGCGTGTCCCTGCTGGCCTCGGCCGGGGTGGTCGGCATCATCGCCGGTCTGGCGCTCCAGCCCGTTCTCAAGAACCTGTTCGCCGGCATCCAGATCGCCACCGCCCAGCCCATCCGCATCGACGACGCCGTGGTCGTGGAGGGGGAGTGGGGCCAGGTCGAGGAGATCACCTCCACCTATGTGGTGGTCAAGCTGTGGGACTGGCGGCGCATGATCCTGCCGCTCAGCTATTTCATCGAAAAGCCGTTCCAGAACTGGACCCGCGAGACCTCCCGCCTGATCGGCTCGGCCATGCTCTACGTCGACTACGAAGCGCCGATGGACCGTCTGCGCGCAGAGCTGGAGCGCATCTGCAAGGCCTCGCCGTTGTGGGACGGCGACGTGGTCAACCTTCAGGTCACCGACATCACCGACCGCGTCGTGCAGGTCCGCTGCCTCGCCAGCGCCCGTTCCGCGCCGGTCGCCTTCGACCTCCGCTGCGAGATCCGTGAACAGATGCTGGCCTTCATGCGGGATCAGTGTCCCGAGGCGTTGCCGCAGGACCGTCTCAGCCACCCTCTCCCGGTGGGAGAGGGCTTGAGCGCCCGACAGCCGTCAGGCGATCGGCCTCGCGCGAAAGGGTGAGGGGCGAGCCTTACCGGTAACGCACGGCCCTCACCCTTTCGGCCAGGTCGCATCGCTATCGCTCTGCGGGCCTCAAGCCCTCTCCCACCGGGAGAGGGATCATTCCGCCATCGCCGCGCGCCCGATCCTCACGGCTTCATCCACGGTCACCGCGACCACCTCTGTCTCAACCGTCCCGCAGGCCACGGCCAGCAACTCCGCCGCATCCCCGCCCGGCGCCGCCGGATAGGCCGGCAGTCCCTCCGGCGTGCTGGGACCCTCCGCCCCGCCGACCTCCACCGAGGCGAAGTCCAGCCGGTCCGCGGTCCCCGCATCGCAATCGAACGACCACCACGACCAGCCGCCCAGATAGCGCTTCGTCCCGACCGTGAAGTCCTCCTCCACGACCTGCAGCGACCGCATCAGCACCTCGTTCGGCCAGATCTCGATGCTGCCCCGGTCTGCGAAGACGGCGAACCGCCCCACGCCGGTCAGGACCAGCTCATAGGGGGCTATGGGAGCGTCCATCTCCATTAGGCGACCAGCTTCTCGGCCTGGGTCAGGTCCACGCTGACCAGCTGTGACACGCCGCGCTCGGGCATGGTCACCCCGTACAGCCGATCCATCCGGCTCATCGTCACCGGGTTGTGGGTGATGACGATGAAGCGGGTATCCGTGCGGTTCCGCATCTCATTGAGCATGCGGCAGAAGCGATCGACATTGGCGTCGTCCAGCGGCGCGTCCACCTCGTCCAGCACGCAGACCGGCGCGGGATTGGCGAGGAAGACCGCGAAGATCAGCGCCGCCGCCGTCAGCGCCTGCTCGCCGCCACTCATCAGCGACATCACCGACAGCCGCTTGCCCGGCGGACAGGCGAAGATCTCCAGCCCGGCCTCCAGCGGATCGTCGCTTTCGACCAGTTTCAGCTCTGCCTGACCGCCGCCGAACAGGGCTTCGAACAGGCTCTTGAAATTGTCGTTGATGACGTCGAACGCGGCGACCAGCCGCTCGCGCCCCTCGGCGTTCAGCTCGTCGATGCCGTCGCGCAGCCTGGCGATCGCGTTGGTCAGGTCCGACCGTTCCAGCTTCATGGTCTGCAGCCGCTCGCCGTATTCCTCGGCCTCTTCCTCGGCCAGCAGGTTGACCGCGCCCAGCAGCTCGCGTTCCCGCTCCAGGCCGAACAGCAGGCTCTCGGCCCCCGCCGCGTCCGGCGGGCGCGCGATGGCGTCGTCGGTCAGCTTCTGGCCCAGCTCTTCCGGCGACATCTGCGCCGCCTCGCGGACATTGTTCTGCGCGTCCAGCAGCCGCTCGGCCGCCGCTTCCGAGCGCGCCGCCAGCCCGGCCCGGGCCTCGCGCGCGCTCGATGCCGCCGCATCCGCCGCCCGGCTGGCCCGATCCGCGTCTCCGGCGTCCCCCTCGGCGACCGCCAGCGCATCCGCCGCCGTCTTCCGCCGCGTTTCGGCCGAGGTCAGCATGTCCATCAGCTTCGACCGCTGCGCAGCCAGGGCCTCCGGAGCCCGCTCGGCCTGCAGCAGAAGGGCCGCCGTCTTGCCCGCATCGCCTTCCAGAACCGTTATCCGCGCCGTCGAATCCTTCGCCCGCGCCGCCCAGCTGTCGCGCTCGCGCGTCAGGGCGTTCAGCCGCTGATCGCGACCGGAGCGTTCGCGCGCCTCGGCGTCCCGGTCCGCCCGCGCGCCCGCCGCCGCGCCCCGGGCCGCATCCGCCGCCGTCCGCGCCGCGGCCAGTTCGGCCTTCAGCCCCTCCAGGGTTTCGGATGGCGCATCGGTCGTCAGGGCCTCGGCCAGGGCCGCCTCCGCTGCGTCGTGCTCGACCGTCAGCCGCTCCAGCGTCTCGTCCAGAGCCGTCGCCCGCGCCTCGCGCCGCGCCTGTTCATTGGCCAGCCGCTGCACCGCGTCCCGCGCCGAGGTGACCGCCTTGTCCGCCGCGAAGGGCCGCAGCCGCGCTGCCTTCACAGCCTCTTCCGAGACCCGGAACGCTTCCGTCGCCGCCTTCAGGGCCGCCTGCGCCGTCTCCAGCGCCGGCTTGCCCGCGTCGATGTCCGCTTCCAGCTCCGACAACCGCGTCCGTTGCGCCAGACGAACAGCCGCCGGCCTCGGCGCATCCGCCCGGCTGACGAACCCGTCCCAGCGGTAGAGGTCGCCTTCCTTCGTCACCAACCGCGCGCCAACCGGCAGAGCCTTCGCCAGCCCCGGCGCATCGCTGTTGGCCGCCACCCCGCACAGCGCGAGCCGCGCCGACAGGGCCTCCGGCGCCTTCACATGCTTGCCCAGCGGCTCGATCCCGGCCGGCCATACCGGCGCAGGCACGTCCGCCCCGCCCCAGTAGGCCGCCGCCTTCGCGTCCAGCGCCGCATCCAGATCGTCGCCCAGAGCCGCCGCTAGCGCCGCCTCGTATCCCTTGTCCGCCCCGACCTGATCCAGCGCCGGCGGATGATCCCGGCGCGTCGAGACCAGCAGCGACGCCAGCCCCCGCGCCTCGGTCTGCAACCGTCCCAGCCGGTCCTCGGCCGCGCGCGCCGTCGTCCGCGCCTCCTGCTCGGCCCGCGCCCGCTCCGCCCGGTCGGCTTCCGCCGTCTCCACGCCCGCCCGCGCCTCGGTCAGGGCTTCCGTCGCTGTTTCCAACGCTTCGCGCGCGGCGGCCAGTTCGGGCGTCTCGAGCGGCCCCAGCGCCGCGCGCTCCCGCTTCGCCCCGTCCAGAGCGCTCACGGCCCGCGCCACCCGCGCCTCGGCGTCGCGTTTCCGCGCCGTCTCGGCGTTGGCCCGCGCCTCGACCGCCGCCAGCGAGCCTGCCAGCCGTTCCACGTCCGCGTCCGCGGCGCGACGGGCTTCCTCGGCCGCCTCCAGCGCCCGCTCCAGTTCCGGCCCGCGCTCGGGCGCCGCCGCGATCTCGGCCGTCAGCACCTCCAGCTCGGCGCCCAGCCGCGCCAGTTCCGCCTCGGCGTCGCCGGACATGGCGATCTCGCGCTCCGTGTCGTTGGCGATCCGCTGCGCCTCGGCGGTCAACCGGTCGACCTCCGCCCGCGCCTGCTGCTCGGCCATGTCCAGCCGGTCGCGCTCCAGCGAGGCCCGGTGCAGCAGCGCCGCCGCCACCGCATCCTCTTCCCGCGCGGGCTTCAATCCCTCCTGCGCCGACAGGGCCGCCGTCTGGGCCTTCGCGGCGTTCGCCGTCGCCTCGGCCACCGCCCGGTCCGCCGCGCTCAGTTCGGCCGCCGCCGCCTCCGCCGCCAGTCGGGCATCGTTCCAGCGCACGAACAGCAGGGCCGACTGCAGGGCCCGGATCTCGGCGGAGATCTTCTTGTACTTCTCCGCCTGCCGGGCCTCGCGCTTCAGCCGCGTCAGGGCCGTCTCCAGCTCCCGCCCGATGTCGTCGAGCCGCTCCAGATTGGTCTCGGCCGCCTTGAGCCTCAGCTCCGCCTCGTGCCGACGCGTGTGCAGGCCCGCGACCCCGCCGGCCTCTTCGAGGATGCGCCGCCGGTTCTGCGGCTTGGCCGCGATCAGCTCACTGATCTGCCCCTGTCGCACCAGGGCCGGGGAGTTGGCGCCCGTTGAGGCGTCGGCGAACAGAAGCTGCACATCCCGCGCCCGCACCTCCTTGCCGTTGATGCGGTACGTCGAGCCCTGGCCCCGGTCGATGCGGCGCGACACCTCGATGATGGCGCTGTCGGTGAAGGGCTGGGGCGCGCGCCGCTGGGCGTTGTCGATGGTCAGCTGGACTTCGGCGTGGTTCCGGGGCGGGCGGTTCGAGGCTCCGGCGAAGATCACATCGTCCATGCCCGTGCCGCGCATGGCCTTGGCCGAGTTCGCGCCCATGACCCAGCGCATCGATTCCAGCACGTTCGACTTGCCGCAGCCGTTCGGCCCGACGATCCCCGTCAGGCCGGGTTCGATCTGCACCTCCGCCGGGTCGACGAACGACTTGAAGCCGACGAGCCGGAGGCGCTGGAACTGCATCCCGTCTTCAGTGGTGGGGCAGGAGGGGCTGGATGGCGGCCGACAGACCCGCCAGCGAGGTGTCCGCCACGGCGCGGCCGTTGACGAAGAAGCTCGGCGTGCCCTGGACCCCGGCTGCGGAGGCGCCCGCGACTTCCGCGCGGATGCCGTTCAGCGTCGCCGGATCGGCCAGACAGGCGTCGATCTGGGCCTGGGTCCGGCCGCTGGCGGCCACCCCCGCTGCGTACCAGTCCGCCAGGGGCGCGCCGTTGATGATCGCCTGCTGGCCCGTCATGAAGGATGAGGCGACGTCGAAGAACCGGGCGGGAACCGCGCAGCGGGCGATGCCGGCGGCGCGGGCCGCAACCTGGGCCGGAGGGGTCGGCAGGTTGCGGTACACCAGCCGCACCTGGCCGGTGTCGATGAACCGCGCCTTGAATGACGGCAGCACGGTCGTGTGCCAGTTGGCGCAATGGTTGCAGACGAAGGACGCATACTCGATCACCGTCACCGGCGCGTCGGCGCGACCCAGCACCCGGTCGGCCGCGCTCACGGCGGGCAGGCCGGACGCCGTCTGGGCGGATGCAGAAAGCGGCGCGGCGACCAGCGCCAGCATCAAAAGGAGCGAACGGATCACTTGGCCAGCTCCGCTTCGATGGCGGGAGCCAGGTCGGCCATGACCGTTCCCTCGCCGCCGAGCGAGGACACCTGGCGGCCGTTGACGAAGAAGGTCGGGGTGTTGATCACGCCCGCATCCGTCGCCGCCTTGACGCGGGCTTCGAGCGCGGCGATGGCGTCCGGGTTGGTGACGCAGGCCGTGAACTCGGTCTCGTCGATGCCGACGCCGCCGGCGATGCGGATCAGGCTGTCACGCGGATTGCCGCCCGCGCCCCATTCCTTCTGGCTCTCCATGATCGCGTGGATCACGTCGAAATACTGGTCCGGGCCGGCGCAGCGGGCCAGCAGGAAGCCGGCGGCCGCGACCTCGGCCGGCGGCGTCGGCAGTTCGCGGAAGACATACCGGACCTTGTTGGTGTCGACATAGGCGGCCTTGAACGCCGGCCAGGTATTCTCCTGCCACAGGGCGCAGTGGGGGCAGGTCGGCGAGGCGTATTCGACCACGGTGACCTTGGCGCCTTCCGGTGCGCCCATGGCCATGTCGCCGTCTACGACGGCCTTCGAACCGCCGCCGCACGAGGCGAGGGTCAGGGCCGTCACGGCCAGGATCAGGTTGCGGAACAGGGTCATCGGCTCAGCTCGCGGCCAGGGCGGCGTCGATCTTCTCCGACAATCCGGCAAGGGAGCTGTCGGGGACGTGTTCGCCGTTGACGAGGAAGTAGGGGGTGCCGGTGATGCCGACCTCGAGGGCGGACTTGATGCGGGCGTCCATGGCCTTGATCGCGTCGGCGTCGGTGACGCAGGCCTGGAACTGTTCCTCGCTCAGGCCGGCGCCGTTGGCGATGCGCAGCAGGACGGTGCGGGGAGGCACGCCGCCGAAGATCTCGCTCTGGCTGGCCATGAGCTCGTGGATCACCGGGAAATACTTGTCCGGCCCGGCGCAGCGCGCCAGCAGGAAGCCGGCGACGGCGATGGATTCCGGGGCGGTCGGGAACTCGCGGAAGACATAGCGGATCTTGTTGGTGTCGACGTACCTGGCCTTGAACTCGGGATAGACCTGCGTCTGCCACGTGGCGCAGTGGCTGCAGGTGACCGAGGCGTATTCCACGACGGTGACCTTCGCCCCCTCGGCGGCGCCCAAGGCCATGTCGCCCTCGGCCACGGCGCCGGTCTGTGCGCCCGAGCACGCGGCCAGCATTGTCATCGCCGCCAGGGCGGCTCCGGTCACGGCCGCACGGCGGCTCATGGAGGCGTATTTGAACGGACCGCTGGCGCGCATGGCGTCTTCCTTAAGAACTCAAGTTCCGGATGATCGCGCGATTCCCCATGGCCTGCGCGAATTCCATGGTTGTCGAGAACAGGTGCGGCGGAAAAAGGTCAAGAGCCAGCCGTCGGAATCTGATCAGGGGCGAAGGACTGATTGGACGCAGCGCCGGCTGCCCGGTGCTCGGAAACACTCGGTCTGAAAGTCAACCGTGGGTGTTGAGTGGTCGTGGACAAGCGTGGCGAAGGCATTCGTCAGGCGCCTGCCAAAAACAACGGCGGGACGATAGTCGCCCCAGCCACTGCCTGGAGCAGCGCGTCGGGGCGGATCGGTTTGCACAGATGCCCGTCTGCTCCAGCCGCTTGGCCGGCTTCGATGTGTTCGCTCAACGCATTGGCGGTGAGCAGTAGCACCGGCGTCCGCGACCCACCCGTCTCGCGCTCGCGCAAGGCGCGGGTGGCCGACAAGCCATCGAGCACTGGCATCTGCATATCCATGAGGACGAGGTCGAACTGTTCGGCTGCAAGATGCTCCAGTGCCTGGGCTCCATCGTCGGCGACGGTCAGCACGATACCCGCCGGCTCCAGAATTAGCCTGACGATCTGCTGGTTCACCGGGTGGTCTTCCGCCAGCAGCACGCGCACGCCCGTCAGGTCGCGCATGATCGGCTGCGGGGCCGATTGCTCGCTGCGGTCTATTGGCTCGCCGCGCAAAAGTGGAAGGTCGATGGTAAACTGGCTCCCCACTCCGGGCTGGGAGGTGGCGTCGGCAACGCCGCCCATCAGATCGGCGAATGCCGCGACGATTGACAGTCCCAGGCCAGTGCCGCCAAATTGACGAGTAATCGACCCGTCGGCCTGTTCGAAGCGCCGGAAAAGCCTCGCGGCGGTGTCCTCGTCGAAACCAGGTCCGGTGTCGGCGACTTCGATTGTGAGCCCGAGAGCAGATGCCCGCGCCGAGATCGTGATCTCCCCGGCGGATGTGAACTTCACAGCGTTGCTGACGAGATTGGACAGCATTTGGCTTAGGCGAACGCTATCGCCGATCCACCAGCCTTGCGCGCTGATCTCTACCGTCGCCCGCAGCACCAGGCCCTTTGCCTCCGCTGCTGCCCTGAACAGTTCCGTCGCATCCTCGACGAGATCCTCGATATCGAACGAGGAGGCTTCGAGGACCAGGCGTCCGGCTTCCAGTTTGGAAATGTCGAGCACATCGGTGACCACGCGCTCGAGAACGCGGCCCGAGGAGACGATCAGGCGCGCCAGTTCCTTCGGAACCCGCCCTGTCTGGCGCGCGAGCAGCAGATCTGCGGTGGCGATGATGCCATTCAGCGGCGTCCGCAGTTCATGGCTCATGTTCGCCAGAAATCGCGACTTGGCCTCGTTGGCAGCTTCAAGTTCGGCGGTTCGGGCGCGGACCTTGTCTTCAAGGGATGTCACCAGATCCTCTGCCTTCTCGTCGGCGGCAGCCAAGGCGCGAGCGACGACACCGATTTCATCTGATCTTTTCGACAGGCCGCTCAAGGCCGCCGCCTGGCTCCGGCCGTGGACGGGCGCGTTGGCATGCAAAGCGATCTCACGGAGCGGCGAGACCACCCACCGACGGGTGATCCAGAACAGCAGGCCACCCTGCAATACGGCGACAATAGCGCCCGTGAGCAGTATCCAGGACGCGGATCTGGCGGCCGCCGCGGTGATGGTCGCTGTCGGCACAACGGACAGCAGGTACCAATCGGTAGCGGGGATTCGGCCGAACGCCACATAGGCCCTGCCGTTCGGCGAGTGGACAACGCCACTCGTTCGCTCCTCCGCTGTGACGAGCCCAAGCAGTCCCGCCAATTCGTACTGCTTCTCGTAGCGGGCCACTTCCGCGGGAGATGCGGCGCCGGGCGTTGTAGAGCCGGGGAAGGCGACCAGGCCGCCCTGCGCGTCCACGATCAGGTTGACGCCGCCGCTCGGCCCTTCTCGAACGCTGTTCAGAAGGCGCGCGCCCATCTGAAGTGTTGTCCCGAAAGCACCGACGTGGCGACCGTCAATATCGACGGGCGTGTGACAGCCCGTGGTCAGAGCTGCGCCCGTCTGGACGTACAGCAGACGACGGAGCCCGGTGCAGCGGGTCCGGCGTTCGGGGTTGACGCTCGGCAAGGTCACCTGGACGAGGTCTTCGTTTGCGAAAGAAAAATCGGCTGGCGCGGTCTCTCGGTAGAAGCTCAAACGGTCGGCGCGCGCAGGCGCAAACATCACCAGGCGGTTGTCAGGGGTGAAGAAGTAGAAGTTGTCGTTGAAGCCGAGTTGAGCTTCGCCAAATCGGCCAACGACCTGCCATGCGCTGACGAGGAGTCTCCGCTCTTCGGCAGAGAGGTGCTCGCCGCGGGAGATGAATGCCCCCATGCCAAAAACCGGCTCTCCAGTCGCAGATTTGCGGCCTTCAAAATCCTGCGGAGGGCTGCGACGCGTTCCGTCTGCCCGCAAGAGGAATGCTTCCTCAAAAGAACGATCCACTTCCGCCTGCGTCAGCGCCTGCATTCGGCGGACAAGCGCCTCACCGGCTTGAATTTGGACGCGGGCGGCGTCCTCGAATAGCTGGTTCTCGACCAGCGCTCGTTCTCCTGCGTACTCGCCGAGATGGGTCAGTTTCTCTGAGGTAAGCCCATGGCTGACGATCTGAAATGTCACGAAAGAGGCAATGACTGTGAAGCCGGCGCTCAGGGCGAGCGTAACTATCAAAAGGGTGCGTGCCAGTGATCGATTTGCGCGCATTGGCGTTCCAAAGATGATCGGGCACCGCCCACAACCAACCAGACTTGCCGTCCAATTGGCAAATATTCTGGCAATTTCTGCCACTTCGGGGTCTGCCTGCGGGGGCAGTTGATCGAAGCCACGGATTAGCGATTGGGCCTCGGAGTTCGGGCCGATACAGCCCATATCCGGCATCGGGCGGAAGCGAACATTCTGTCAGGAGGCTCAAGGCCGACTAACCGATAGCTGGGTGACCGCTCCTACCGCCGCCGCCCCTTCGCCTCATCCGACAGCACCGCCCGCCCCAGGTTGGCCAGCGCCGCCTTCAGCCCGTCCGGCGCGGCCTCGACCGACCTGGCCAGCTCCGCCTCCGCCGCCGCATCCAGCGGATCGATCCGCCGCCGCGCGCCCTTCGTCGAGGCGGCGGGCGTGGCGAGGGGCTTCACCGGCCCCTGGGCGATGCGCAGCTTGTCCACGGCCCCCGGCCCGAGAAACAGGTTCACCCGCGCCAGGATATCGGCCGACTGATGCTGGACCAGCAGGGCCGCCGGTCCTGCGACGCGCAGTTCCAGCGTCCCGCCGCTTCCGGCCCGGCCCTTGGTCAGTTTCTGGGGGCGGGTGACGCGGGCCAGCTGGTCGCCGACGATCTCGCGCCAGCGGGGCTCCAGGGCCCCCGCGCCGCGCCCGAACTTCTCGTCCAGTTCGCGGATCAGGGGGGCGAGCGCCCGCCCGGCCGGAGGCGTCGGCCGCGGCATGGGCCGGGTCCGTCGCCGCGACAGGATCTCGCGGGTCTCAGCGTCGGTGGGCAGATCGCGCGCCATGACCGCACCCTAACCCAACCCGTTGAAACAATCACCGTGCACCCCGGCGAAGGCCGGGGTCCAGATGGCGGATGCGGTGGTGGGGTCAGCGGAATGCACAAGACATCCCTGCTGTCCCTGTCTGTGATCTGCACCCCGGCCTTCACCGGGGTGCACGGGGAGGGGACAAGCCGGAGGATGACGGGATAAGAACACCCAATGCCTCCCGCCGACATCGCCACCCTGCGCGCCGCCCTGCTGGCCTGGTACGACGCCCACGCGCGCACCCTGCCGTGGCGGGCCGCGCCCGGCGCCGTGATGCGCACCGCACCCTACCGCGTCTGGCTGTCCGAGGTGATGCTGCAGCAGACTACCGTCCCCCACGCGACCCCCTATTTCGAGCGGTTCACCGCCCGCTGGCCGACGGTCAACGACCTCGCCGCCGCGCCCGACAGCGACCTGATGGCCGCCTGGGCCGGGCTGGGCTACTACGCCCGCGCCCGCAACCTGCTGGCCTGCGCCCGCGCCGTCGCCAACGACCACGGCGGCGTCTTCCCCGACACCGAGGCGGCGCTTCTGGCCCTGCCAGGGGTGGGCGCCTACACCGCCGCCGCCGTCGCCGCCATCGCGTTCGACCGCCCAGCCAATGTCGTGGACGGCAATGTCGAGCGCGTCGTCGCCCGCCTGTTCGCCGTCGAGACGCCCGTCCCCGCCGCCCGGCCCGAGCTGAAGCGGCTCGCCGCGACCCTGATCGCCGACGACCGCCCGGGCGATTGGGCCCAGGCCCTGATGGACCTCGGCTCGACGATCTGCCGCCCGAAGTCGCCTCTGTGTCTGATGTGCCCGATCGCCGCCTTCTGCGCCGGCCGCGCTGCGGGCGAGCCCGAACGTTATCCGGTCAAGACGAAGAAGGCGGCCCGCCCGCACCGCCAGGGCATCGCCTGGGTCCTCCGCGACGGCCGTGGCCAGGTCGCCCTCGTCCGCCGCCCGGACAAGGGCCTCCTCGGCGGCATGGTCGGCTTGCCCTCCAGCGACTGGACCGAAGCGGCGCCCGACGCCGTTCCGCCCGTCGCCGCGGACTGGACCGACGCCGGCGCTGTCGAGCACGTCTTCACCCACTTCTCGCTGACGCTGTCGGTGCGGGTCGCGACCGGGGAGGGCGACTTCCTCTGGACGCCCGAAGCCGAGGCTCTGGCGGCGCTCCCCACCGTGTTTCGGAAAGCGCTGGAGCGGGCGCTGGCTATGGCCGCGCTCTAGGTTCAATCGACTTCAGCTATCCCGACCCATGTCATCCCGGCCGCAGCGAAGCGGAGAGCCGGGACGCTGGACGCTGAGCGCCGGACTCCCGGAAATCGCGCTGGCGATTGTCCGGGAGAAAGCCTGCCCCCTTCGCTGTCTCCCGGACAGCCGCTTCGCGTCTTCCGGGAGTGGCGGCGAGACGTCTTTCGTCCCGGATAATCGCTTGCGCGATTTCCGGGATGACAATGTCGTGTCGATACAAAGCGAACAGGGCGAATTTATTCCTCCACCCCTCTTGCGCTCGCCGGACCCGCCACACGCGTCCTCGACAGGGTCTTTGACAACTTATCGGGAAGGCGCGGTCGCTTCCGACGCGACACTGTCTCCTCGGCGACCGGTTTCGGGCTGTCGCCGGAGCAGGCCGGTCATCCGGACTCGCCGGACTCGGCGGACTCTTTTTTGAGTCCGGATTCGCCCTGACCTACCGCGTCGTCACGATCCTGATCTCGCCGATCCGGTTCCTCGGCATGACCACCACCTGATCCCCCAGCCGTTCGAAGGCCAGGTCGACCACGGCGTCCCCGACCTGCAGCCGGCTGACGGTCAGCCGCTCGATCCCGGCGGGCAAGGCGGGGGCGTCGATGGTGACGGTCTTCGTCAGCGCGTCGATCGACACTCCCAGCGACGCCTGCAGCATCAGGAAGACCGACCCCGCCGCCCAGGCCTGGGGCAGACAGGCGACCGGATAGGCGATCGGCCCCTCGCCCGGTTGCCGTTCGAAGCCGCAGAACAGTTCGGGCAGCCGCATGTGGAAATGGCTGGCGGCGGCGTAGATCTCGCCCAGGATCATCCCGACCGCGTCCCGCTCGCCATAGTGGGCCATGCCCGCGACACCCAGCGAGGTGTCATGCGGCCAGACCGAGCCGTTGTGATAGCTCATCGGATTGAAGCGGGCCTGACCTCTGGCCAGCGTCCTCAGGCCCCAACCCGAGCGGAACTCGGCCCCCAGCAGCCGCTTCGTCACCGCCGCCGCCCGCGTCGCAGACGGCAGGCCGGTGAACAGCAGGTGGCCGGCGTTGGAGCCGATGGCCTCGCAGGGGTTCCCGTCGCCGTCGAGAGCGATGGCGTAGAACTGCTCCTCCTCCATCCAGAACCGCTCTTCGACCAGCAGCCGGACCTCATCGGCCCGGTTGTCCCAGGCCAGGGCCCGGCCGTCGCCGAGCAGGGCTCCCAGATCGGCCATCGCCCGCCAGGCGGCGAAGGCGTAGCCCTGAACCTCCAGCAGGGCGATCGGCCCCTTCGGGAACCGCCCGTCGGAATGGAAGATGGAGTCCTCGGAATCCTTCCAGCCCTGGTTCGACAGCCCCGTCTCGGCCGCCCGGGCGTAGTCGATCAGCCCGTCGCCATTGCTGTCGCCGTAGTCCCGCATCCACTCGGTCGCGGCGATCAGATTGGGCCACAGCGCCCGGATCGTCTCCAGATCGCCGGTCCGGCGGAAATAGGCCCCGGCCAGCGCGACGAACAGACAGGTCGTGTCGACCCCGCCGTAGTAGAGGCCGAACGGGACCTCCCCGAGGGCGCTCATCTCGCCGCCCCTGGTCTCGTGCATGATCTTGCCGGGCTGGCTGTCCTGGAAGGCCGAGATTTCCGTCGCCTGACGCCGGGCCAGATAGGTCAGCACCCCCTTGGCCAGTGACGGATCGAGCCACAGCATCTGCCAGGCCGAGATGATCCCGTCCCGCCCGAACGGCGTCGAGAACCACGGCGTCCCGGCATAGGGGTAAGGCCCCGTCGGCAGGTCGGTGGTCAGCAGCGCGATGTCCGCCCGCGACTGGTCCAGCCACTGGTTGAACCGCGGACTGCGCGGCCCCCTCAGCGACGCTCCCCGCCGCCGCCGGCGTCGCATCGCCAGTCGGGCCTGCACCGCATTCTCCCGCCACCGCATCGCATCCGGCGTCGAACAGGCGTCGGGCCCGCACTCGACATAGAGGTCCATCTCCTTGCCCATCGGCAGGCTGAACATGAACTCCGCGCGTGATCCGCTCAGCCGTGCCGGCGGTTCCGAGAAGGCTAGGCAACTGGTCCGCTCCACCTCGTCCAGCCCGGTATAGCGGAAGGTGACCCGCCGCCCGTCCGTCGTCGGAACCTCGCCCGTCCCGCGTTTCTCCCGCAATGTCCCGCGCACCTGGAAGATGTCGGCGAAGTCCGCTCCGAACTCGAAGGCCAGGGGCAGCAGGACGTCCTCGACGCCGTGGTTGACCATCCGGATCCGCTCGAACATCCGCCGGTCCCAGACGAAGCGCCGCCGCTCGATATGCATCACACCCGCCGGCGCCGACCGCCCGCCCATCGGGGGTAGAGGCCGGTTGGTCGTGTGGGCGGTGAAGAAAACGTTGTCCCGGCTGGCGCCTGAACTCAGCCGTGACGGCCGGGCCAGCCCTACGGTCATGACAAACCGGGACAGGATCCGCGTGTCATGATCGAACAGACCGTCGGCGCCGCCCTTCAGGTCGCCCCAGTTATCAGCCACCAGGAAGGTGTCGGCGTCTTTCAGCGCCTGGAGCGTATCCAGCCCGCCTGTCTCCGCGCTTTCCGCGGCCGTCTGCTGAACCGAATAGCCGTCGTCCATGGAACCTCGCTCGCGCCGCCGCCCGTCACCAGACTGGTGTGCGAATGCGAAGGGAAAATGGCCGGAGCGCGATTAGGTTCAGGCGGAAACGGCAAAGCTCCGGTCTTCGTGCAGCGGAACCACGACATCATCGAGGATCGTCTCGGCGTAAGGCTTCTTAGCCAGCAGGTCGCCATAGACGTCCAGATACCGCCGCGCCATCGCCGTGGCCGAGAACCGCAACTCGAACCGGGACCTCACGGCTTCACGGTCCAGAATCGAGGCCCTGTCCGCCGCCGCCACCGCCTGCTCCAGCGTATCGACCAGGAAGCCGGTCGCCCCGTCCTCGATGACCTCGGTCGTCGAGCCGCAGCGGAAGGCGACGACGGGCGTACCGCAGGCCATGGCCTCGATCATCACCAGGCCGAAGGGTTCGGGCCAGTCGATGGGGAACAGCAGGGCCTCGGCCCCGCCAAGGAACTCCGACTTCTGGTGATCCCCGATCTCGCCGATGAACTCGATCAACGGGTTGCCGTCGATCATCGGTTTGATCTTCGTCTCGAAGTAGATCTTGTCCGCTGCATCGACCTTGGCCGCCATTTTCAGTCGCTTGCCCAGCTTCGTCGCGATCTCGATGGCCCGGTCGGGCCGCTTCTCGGGCGAGATGCGGCCTAGGAAGGCGAGGTAGCCCTTCGACTTCGGCGAGAAGACATATTGCTCGGCCGGCATGCCGTGGTGAACGGTCGCCTTCCAGTTGGCGAAGGCCAGCGGGCGGCGTTGATCGTCCGAGATCGAGACCAGTCCGAACTGCGGCCAACGCTCGTACACCTCCGGGAGGTCCTTCATGTCGAGGCGGCCATGCAGGGTGGTCAGGGTCTTGTTGGCGATCCGCTCGAAGAACGGGAAATGGATCATGTCGGTGTGGAAATGGATGACGTCGAAGTCGTCCGCGCGGCGCAGGACCTCCGACAGCATGCTCATGTGCGAGGCCAGATCAGACTTCAGCGGCGCCGGATCGAGGCGGATCGCCTGATCGCGAACGGGGATGAGCCGGGCCCGGGTCTGTGCTTCGGCGGAGGCGAACAGGGTCACGTCATGACCCAGATCGACGAGCGCGTCGGTCAGATGGGCGACCACCCGTTCGGTGCCCCCATACAGCTTGGGAGGGACGGCCTCGTAGAGCGGGGTGACCTGCGCGATCTTCATGACGGGCTTGCTCCGACCCGCTCACCCGGGCCAGAGACATCAATGATATCGCAACTGCGAAGTTCCCGCCCGGAACGCCGAATTTCAGCAATGATTGTGGTGCGTTACGCGGAAAACAGAGTCCGCTTTCCGACACTTGGCCGGACGCACCAATCAAATGAAAGACTTAGAGAGCGGGCGCTATTGCATCCCCGCCCGCACCTCGGCGCGCAGGGCGTCGATGGAACGCAGGCCGGTGTCGGTCCGGAAGCGCCAGTAGGTCCAGCCGTTGCAGGCCGGGGCGTTCTCGAACAGGGCGCCCAGCTTGTGGATCGAGCCCGTCATCGCGCCTGACACCAGCGACCCGTCGGCGCGCACGCGAGCTTCCCGCTCGCCCTTGGGGCAGTAGAGCACGTCGCCCGGCGAAAGCAGCCCGGCCTCGACCAGGGCGCCGAACGGAACCTTGACCTCGGCGCGTTTGGAGCCCGTGACCACGAGGTCCTCCGGCCGGGCCGGGATGACCGCCTTGATCCGCGTCTCGGCGACCTTGGCGTATTCGGGATCGCGTTCGATGCCGATGTAGTGACGGCCCAGCCGCCTGGCGGCTGCGCCCGTCGTGCCCGTGCCGAAGAACGGATCCAGGATAACGTCGCCCGGCCGGGTCGCCGCCAGGATCACCCGATGCAGCAGGGCCTCGGGCTTCTGGGTCGGATGGGCCTTCTTGCCGTCCTCGCCCTTGATACGTTCCTCGCCGGTGCACAGGGCGAAGGTCCAGTCGGACCGCATCTGGGTGTCTTCGTTGAAGGCCTTCAGCGCGTCGTAGTTGAAGGTGTAGCGCTTTTGCTCGCGGCTCTTGGCGGCCCAGATCAGGGTCTCATGGGCGTTGGTGAATCGCGTGCCCTTGAAGTTCGGCATCGGGTTGGACTTGCGCCAGATGATGTCGTTCAGCACCCAGAAGCCCAGGTCCTGGATCGCCGAACCCAGCCGGAAGACATTGTGATAGCTGCCGATCACCCAGATCGAGCCCTCGTCCTTCAGGACACGACGGCATTCCTTCAGCCAGTCGCGGCAGAAGGCGTCATAGGCGGCGAAGCTGTCGAACTTGTCCCAGTCGTCGTCGACGGCGTCGACCTTGGAGTTGTCGGGACGGAGCAGGTCGCCGCCCAGCTGGAGATTATAGGGCGGATCGGCGAAGACCATGTCCACCGACTTGTCCGGCAGGGACCTCAGGATCTCGATGCAGTCGCCCCGGTGGATGATGTCGGTCTTCAGATCGGTCACGCTGCTCGGCCTCGAGGTTGAGCCGCAACCGTGAATCCTTGTGGTTAAGGCGGGGTTATCCGCCTGCCGAAATCACCGGCAGCCACAAGGTGATGTCGCCGGTTCCGCCCGCAGGATCGAAGTCGGAGCCGTAGCGCTCGAAGGTGGGCGTGCCGCCGTCCTTCCACTCGCCGTTGGACGCCAGCCACCCGTGGCCTCCCGCGATCGTCTGGCGGATGCCGGACACGGGCCCCTCGTGGACGAAGACCGCGTAGGTCGCCTCCGGCACGCGCATCCGGCCGACATCGGGCCGCAGGCCATCGAAGGTCTCGACCTCCACCGCAAACATATATTCGAAACGCTCCTCGGCCATGTCGGCGTCGCAGGTCGCGCCATAGGTCAGGTCGCCGACCTGACCGGCGAGCGGCAGCCGGGCGACGAAGCGCTTCCAGTCCAGCGGGATCTGAATGGGAGCCTCGACGAACCCGTACCAGCGCCGCAGGCCGGCCAGGAGCATCGGGGGAAGGGTCTCGAAACGATGGGGGATCATGGGGGCTCCTGTTCCCGCCTCTGGCTGCGTCGGACCCTCTACACGATCGACCGGCCAACCGCGCCTTCCTGTGGGGAGGCCGTCCCATACCCATCAACACATCCCCCCAGGACCCCAACGATTTCAACGCCCGGGTCTATTTAGAGCCTTTATGTGCGCCCCCTCCCGGGCCGGGCGTACACTTCTGCCGTCCCGTCGCATGGGGAAGGCGTCCTGGGCCCAGGACCCGGACGTGCGGCGGGGCGCGATCGAGCGGGAAACTGTATCGCTGCGCGCGGCCGAGGACCCTGATCTGGCGTTGAACCTGGGTCTGCGGAGGCACGAACCGGCGCTGATGCAGGACTGTCCATGGGGTGACAAACCGTGGAGCCCGGAGGGGCCTGACACCCTCCGCCCGTCGCGGGCCGAGGTCGGACAGGGTTTAAGCGGCGCAAAGCGTGGGGGTCGAAAACGACGAAAACCTCACAGGCTGCACGAAGCCCGTCACCGGCCGCTCGCGTGAACCGGTCGCGACGGAGCCCCGGCGCGAGCCGAAAATTCTCATCCGGTCCCCGTAACGCGAAAGCAGGGGGCCACATCGGTTCCGGGCGACCGCCCGGGCTCCGTCCACTTCCCCGACCCGTTCACAGCGGAAGAGCGATGACGCGCGCCTGCATCCGCGGGAGGGTGCATTCCGATTTCACCCTCGCTATGACGCTTCGATGATCGCTCGCCTTCGCCCCGTTCCGTTCGACCTCGGTCCCGTCCACTTCGTCGGGATAGGCGGGATCGGCATGAGCGGGATCGCCGAGATCATGCTCAAGATCGGCTATTCGGTGCAGGGTTCGGACGCCAAATCCAGCGCCAATACCGAGCGGCTGGCGGCCCTCGGCGCGAAGATCTTCATCGGCCACGACGCGGCCCACGTCGGCGAAGGCGTCTCGGCCGTGGTCTATTCGACCGCGGTCAAGGCGACCAATCCGGAGATGATGATCGCGCGCGAGCGCCGCATTCCGTTGGTGCGCCGGGCCGAGATGCTGGCCGAACTGATGCGGCTGCAGTTCTCGATTGCGGTCGGCGGCACCCACGGCAAGACGACGACGACCTCGATGGTCGCTGCACTTCTGGACGCGGCAGGGCTGGATCCGACGGTGGTCAACGGCGGGATCATCAACGCCTATGGCACCAACGCCAAGGTCGGCGACGGCGACTGGATCGTGGTCGAGGCCGACGAAAGCGACGGCAGCTTCCTGCGCCTGAAGTCGACCGTGGCCATCGTCACCAACATCGATCCCGAGCACCTGGACCACTACGGCGACTTCGACGCGGTGCGGAAAGCCTTCTGCGATTTCGTCGAGAACATCCCCTTCTACGGCTTCGCGGCGGTCTGTCTGGATCACCCGGAAGTGCAGCGGCTGGTCGCCTCGATCGATAACCGCCGGATCGTCACCTACGGCATGAACCCGCAGGCGATGGTTCGGGCCGACAACTGCGACATGAGCCCGGACGGAGCCCGCTTCGACGTGGTCATTCAGGACCGGGGCGGCGCCGAGCCCGTCCGGATCACCGGCCTGCACCTGCCGATGGCCGGCTGGCACAATGTCGCGAACGCCCTGGCTGCCATCGCGGTGGCGCGCGAACTGGACGTCTCCGACGACGCGATCCGCTCGGGCCTCGCCTCGTTCGCCGGCGTGAAGCGCCGGTTCACCACAACGGGCGTCGTCAACGGCGTGCGCATTGTGGACGACTACGGCCATCATCCCGTCGAGATCGCCGCTGTCCTGAAGGCCGCCCGTCAGGTCGCCGAGGGCCGCGTGATCGCCGTGGTCCAGCCGCACCGGTTCACCCGGCTGCGCGACCTGATGGACGAGTTCTCGACCAGCTTCTCGGACGCCGACAGCGTCATCGTCGCCGACGTCTATGCGGCGGGCGAGGCTCCGATCGAGGGCGTGGACAAACAGGGGCTGGTCGACGGCATCCGTCGCTATGGGCATCTGCGGGTCTCGGCGCTCGAGAACGCCGCCGTCCTGCCCCGCGTGATCGCCGAGGAAGCCAGGTCGGGCGACGTGGTCGTCCTGCTCGGCGCCGGCGACATCACAGCCTGGGCCTACGCCCTGCCGGCGCAGCTCGAGGCGCTCTCGGCGTGAGCTGGCGTGACTCCCTCCCCGAGGTGCGCGGCAAGCTGCTGCGCGACGAACCGCTCGGACCGTTCACCTGGTTCCGGGTCGGCGGCGCGGCTGAGGTCCTGTTCATCCCGGCCGACGCCGACGATCTGGCCGCCTTCCTGAAGGCCATTGACCCGGCCGTGCCGGTCATGGTGCTCGGCGTCGGTTCCAACGTCATCGTCCGCGACGGCGGCGTCGAGGGCGTGGTCATCAGGCTGGCGGGCCGGCCCTTCGCCGGCATCACCACCGAGGGCGAGACAATCGCTGCCGGCGCAGGCGCCCTGGACGCGATGGTCGCCAAGGCTTCGGCCAAGGCGGGGCTGGCCGGGCTGGAGTTCTACGCCGGCATCCCCGGCACCATCGGCGGCGCCGTGACCATGAACGCCGGCTGTTACGGCTCGGAAACGAAGGACATCCTCGTCTCCGCATGGGGCCTGACGCGGGCCGGGGAGCGGGTCGACTATGCGCTCGCCGATTTCGGCTACACCTACCGCCACTCCGAGGCGCCGGCCGACATCATCTGGATCGAGGCCGTCTATCGCGGCACGCCGGACGAGCCCGAAGCCGTCGCCGCCCGCATCGCCGAGATCACGTCGCGCCGCGAACAGACCCAGCCGATCCGCGAAAAGACTGGCGGCTCGACCTTCAAGAACCCGCCCGGCCATTCGTCGTGGAAACTGGTCGACGAGGCCGGCTGGCGCGGCAAGCTGCACGCCGTGACCGGCGGCGGAGCCATGTTCTCCGAGCTCCACTCCAATTTCATGATCAATCCCGGCGAGGCCACGGCCGCCGATATCGAAGGATTGGGCGAAATCGTCCGCGCCGAGGTTCAAAGTAAACTCGGCGTAAACCTTGAATGGGAGATCAAGAGGATCGGCCGCCCGTCATAACCCCGCGCTAGAAAAGCACGTATGCCCCAAGCCCTGTCAGAGATGCACGTCGCCGTCCTGATGGGCGGGTTGTCCTCGGAACGGGACGTGTCGCTGTCGTCGGGCAAGGGCTGCGCCGACGCGCTGGAAGCGCAGGGCGCCCGCGTGACCCGCATCGACGCCGGCCGCGACCTGGCCCAGGTGCTGGCCGATCTGAAACCCGACGTCGTTCTGAACGCCCTGCACGGCGAATGGGGCGAGGACGGCTGCGTCCAGGGCATCCTGGAGACGCTCCAGATTCCCTACAGCCACTCCGGCGTTCTGGCCTCGGCCCTGACGATGGACAAGGACAAGACCAAGGCTGTGCTGGGCGCGGCCGGGGTCAAGGTTCCAGGCGGCGGGCTGTTTGACCGCCACGAAGTCGCGCGTCGCCACGTGATCGAGCCGCCCTACATCATCAAGCCCAACGCCGAGGGATCGTCCGTCGGCGTCTATCTCGTGCTCGCCGGGGCGAACGGCCCGCAGACCGAGGTCGGGGCCGATGACTGGACCTATGGCGAACAGGTGATGGTCGAGCCCTATATTCCTGGCAAGGAACTGGCCGTCGCCGTGATCGGCGAGACGACCGGGCCCCGCGCCTTGACCGTGACCGACATCACCCCGGTGAAGGGCTTCTACGACTACGAAGCCAAATACGCGCCGGGCGGATCCGTCCACAAGTTACCGGCCGATCTCCCGCCCCACGTTTTCGAGGCGGCCCTCAGGGAATCCGAGCAGGCGCACGCCGCTCTGGGGTGTCGAGGGGTGTCGCGGACGGACTTCCGTTATGACGATGTTAAGGACGAACTGGTCCTTCTGGAGGTCAATACCCAGCCTGGCATGACGCCGACCTCTCTGGTTCCGGAGCAGGCCGCCTACGTCGGGATGAGTTACCAAGATCTGGTCCGGTGGATGGTGGAGGACGCCTCATGCCCGCGGTAGTTCGCGGCGGTCGGCGCGCGAATGTCGCGTCGGCGCCCAAGCGAAGCGCGGGTCCGAAAGGGCAGGGCGGTCGCTCGCGTAATGCGCCTCGCAACGCCGGCGGCGTTCCCGGCAAGATGGCGGCTCTCGGCAAGCTGGACCTGACGCCGCGCGCGGTCGTCCTGTCTATCTGTGCGGGGTTCGGGGTTCTCGCGCTTGTGCTGGCGACGGGCGCGCGCGCCGAACGCATCGGCCAGTCCGTCACTCACGGGATGGACCAGATCACAACCGGCATGGGGCTGAAGCTCCGTCGGGTGCACATCACCGGAGCCTCGGCCGAGGCGACGCCCGCGATCCAGCGCGCCCTGAACGTCGAGGCCGGCCAGCCGATCACCGGCCTCGATCTCGACGCCCTGAAGGCCAGCGTCCAGGCTGTGGGCTGGGTGAAGGAGGCGCGGGTGGTGCGCCTGTTGCCCGACACTTTGATCGTCGAGGTCAAGGAGCATGACCGACTGGCTGTCTGGCAGACGGGCGGGCGGGTCTTCGTCATCGATGGCGAAGGCCGCGCCATTCCAGGCGCCGACGCCGGTCGCTATCCGGGCCTGCCGCTGGTCGTCGGCGCGGGCGCCGACAAGGCGGCTGGCGACATCTTGCCTCTGCTGGCGCAACGGCCCCGGCTGATGAGTCGGATCGACGCCCTGGTGCGGGTCGACGAGCGTCGCTGGGACCTGCGTCTGAAGGACGGCGGCATCATCCAGCTGCCGGCCGTCAAGCAGGAAGCGGCCCTGATCCAGCTCGATGCGCTGGACCAGCGCGAGCGGCTACTGGAGCTGGGCTTCGCCCGTATCGATCTGCGGACCGAGGGCCAGGTCGCGGTCCGGCCCGGCGCCGGAATCTAACCACACAAGTTTCGAGTAGGGGCGGCAGGCATCATGGCGGGCAAGAAGGCGAATCCGACGACGGAGGCGGACAGGGCGGCGGCGCGCGCGCCGGTGGTCGCCGCGCTCGATCTCGGCCAGTCGAAGGTCGCCTGCTTCATCATGAAGCCTGACGGCGTGCGCCATGCCGACCGGACCATCCGCGTCGCGGGCGCCAGCCATGTCCAGTCCAAGGGCGTGCGTGGCGGGGCCATCGTCAACATGGACGAGGCGGCACAGGCGATCGGCCATGCGGTCGAACGCGCCGAACGCACGGCCGGGGCGCCGGTCTCGGGCGTCATCGTCACGACCGCCATCGGCCAGATGGCCAGCCACCGGGTGCAGGCCCGCGTCTCTCTGGGCGCCAATCCTGTCAGCGACGCCGACCTGGCCCGGGCTATCGGCATGGCCCTGGCCCAGATCCGCCTGCCGAACCGGCGGCCGATCCACGTCCTGCCCATCGCCTGGTCGGTGGACGGCGCGCGGGGCGTTCACGATCCGCGCGCCATGCGCGGCCATTCGCTGGGCCTCGATCTGCTTGTCGTGTCGATGGCGGAGGGCGCCTTTGCGTCCCTGAGCCACTGTCTGGAGTTGGCCCACCTCGATCTGCAGGGCGTGGCCGCGGCGCCGGTGGTCTCCTCGCTCGCCTCTCTCGAAGAGGACGAGATGGATCTGGGCTGCGTCTGCATCGACATGGGCGGCGGTTCGACCTCGGCCGCAGTCTGGGGCGGACGGTCGCTGCTGCACATCGAATCGATCAATGTCGGCGGCGATCATGTCACCGCCGACATCGCGCGCGGTCTGTCGACCTCCAGGGCGGGCGCCGAAAGACTGAAAACCCTGCATGGCTCGGCCATGGCCAGCGCCAACGAGGACCGCGAGATGCTGGAGGCCCCGCCGCGCGGCGAGGACGTCGGCGCCGGACCGGTGATCGTGCCCCGAGCCATGCTGAAGACCGTCATCGCGCCGCGTGTCGAGGAGACCCTCGAACTGCTGCGTGATCGCCTGCGAAACGCCGGTGTGGGCCTGGAGCCGGGCGCAGGCCTCGTACTCGCCGGCGGCGCCAGCCAGCTGAACGGCGTGCGGGAGCTTGCGATTCGCGTTTTCGACCGTCCCGTCCGTCTGGGGCGCCCCCAGCGCGCTCCCCACCTCGCGGATTCCGCGGCCGGTCCCGCCTTCTGTTCGGCGGCCGGCGTCCTGCTGCGCGCCGCCTACGGTCCGCGTGAGGCCGTGTCGGCCAGGAAGCTGATGTCGCGCCAGATCACGGCTGCTGACGCCCCTCGCGTTCAGAGTGGAAATCTCGTGGCGCGGGCGGCGGGATGGTTGCGCGACAACCTGTAGGTTGCTTGACGACGTCTGGCCCTGTGTCCGCGGTGTGTCCGAAGTGTAACAAATCCGAGTTCCGTTTGCCTCAGTGGCGCCCCAATGGTTGCTCCCCCGACATCTTCTGACTAGCAACAGCCCGGAACGGTCAGACTCGCAGAAGTCTGCCGCGCGTCATTCAGTCATCGGGGCCAAGCACCATGCTATCCACTCGCAAGTATCTCTTCGGAAGCACCGTCCTCGCGGGCGTGCTGACGCTGTCCGCTCCGGCGTTCGCCCAATCGGCCCAACCGGCGCAGGACGAAGACGCCACGCAGGTTGAGGAGGTCGTCGTCACCGGTTCGCGTATCCGTCGCGACCCGACGACAGCCGCCACCCCGCTGATCCAGGTCAGCCGCGAGAGCCTTCTGAGCACCGGTCAGACGACCGTCATCGACTATCTGGCCACCATCCCGGCCCTGTCGAACTCTCAGGTGCCTTCGGATACGACCGGCAACGCGCTCGGAGCGCTGGGCCTTTCGCTGCCGAACCTGCGCACGCTCGGCGCCGGCCGCACGCTGACGCTGGTCGATGGTCGCCGCCATGTCGGTTCCTCCATCGGCTCGCTGGCCGTCGACGTCGACACCATCCCGCGCCTGCTGATCGAAAACGTAGAAATCATCACCGGCGGCGCCTCGTCGGTCTACGGCGCTGACGCCGTATCCGGCGTGCTGAACTTCGTGCTCCGCAAGGACTTCGAAGGCCTCGAGATCGACGGCAACTACGGGATCATCAACAAGGGCGGTGAGGAAACCACGGGCCGTATCTCGGTCCTGGCCGGCGTCAACCTGTTTGATGATCGCCTGAACCTGTACGGCTTTGCCGAGTACGACAAGCAAGACGACGTCAATGCCGAATCGATCGAGTATCTCGCCAACGCTTGGGGCCTGGTGGGCAACGACTCCGATCCCACTGGCGCGGGCCTGACGTCCGATGGCGTCATCGATAACATGCTGTACCGCGACCTGCGCCAGCTGCAGATCCTGCGCGGTGGTCAGCTGACCATCGCCAACGGCGTGCGTCCCACCTCGCTCAACGATCCGGACGTGCCGGGCGTCGCTGCCAACTGTACGGCAGCCAACGGCCCGCTGACCGCTGACTGCTACAACCCCCGCCCCGGCCTGACCTATGTGTTCAACGCGGACGGCACCGCGCGCCTCGCCGACTTTGGCGGCCGCGTCGCCAACACCGGCCGCTTCCAGGGCACGCACGTCGGTGGCGACGGCGAGAACCCTGCCCTGTTCAACCGTGAATCGATCTTCCCGCAGTCGGAATCGCAGCGCTATCAGGTCGGCGCGAACTTCGCCCTGACCGACCGCATCAACCTGCATGCCGAATACAAGTACGTCACTGAAGACAGCTTCCAGAACGGCGGCCCGGCCTTCGCGGACGTGTACTTCACCAACGCCTTCTCTGCTGCCTCGCAACAAACGCCGGTCCTGAACGCGCGGACGTCAAGCCCGACGGCGTTCTTGACGCGCCTCGACAACGCCTTCCTGCCGGCCGTCATCCTGGCGCAACTGCAGAACAACGTCGTTCAGCCCTGGGCCAACCCAACGGGTACGGCGGGTCAGCCGAGCGGCGACGTTCCGGGCGTGGCGCTGCCGCCTTTCGCCGCCGCATGGGGCCGTTACACCGCCTGGAGCCGTGACCGGATCCAGGAGAACACCCGTGAACTGAACCGTTACGTCCTGAGCGCCGATGGCACCATCGACGACATCGGGTTCCTCAGCGACATCAACTGGGACATCGCCTACACCCGCGGCGAGGTCGACAACCAGAACACCGAATACCCGGTTGACGGCTTCCGCTACGCTCTCGCCCTGGACGCCGTTCGCGACACCGCCGGTGTGCTTGGAACGCGGGACGCCATCGTATGCCGCGCGCGACTGTTGACCGCCAACGGCGCGACCATCGCCAACCAGAACACCGGCGCTGCCGCCGGTACGGCCGGGGCCTTGACGGCGACCAGCCCGGAAGTCGCCCAGTGCCAGCCGTACAATATCTTCGGTGACGGGTCCGCCAGCCAGGCAGCAATCAACTACATCACGCACAAGACGGGCGTTAACGAAACCAACGTCCAGGAAAACGCCATCGCCTCGGTCTCGGCCACCGTCGGCGACTACTGGGGCGCCGGTCCGATCGGCGTCGCGTTCGGCGCCGAATACCGCCGCCAGGAAACCACGGGTACCGGCCGTACCCGCACGGCCGAAGGCCGCTGGCTGCTGAGCAACATCGGTGACGACTGGAGCGGCAACGCCAAATACGACACCCAGGAAGTGTTCGCCGAAATCGCAATCCCGCTGTTCCGCGACAGCTGGCTCGGCACCTACGCCGAATTGAGTGGTTCGTACCGTTACTCGGACTTCTCTACGACCGGCGGTAACGACGTCTACGGCGTGAACCTGGTCTATCGTCCGATCCCGGAACTGGCCTTCAAGACCAGCTTCAACACCTCGGTTCGCACCCCTGACCTGGGCGAGCAGTTCGGCCCGCGCGTGCAAACGTTCGCGACGATCACCGACCCTTGCGACGCCCAGCAGATCGCCAACCTGACGGATCGCACCATCGCGAACCAGCGGATCGCAAACTGCACCGCGCAAGCGACGGCGGCCGGCCTCGGCGGCGTGTTCACCTTCACGGACCCGAACGCTCCTAACGCCTTCCGGCCTATCTACAGCTCCAGCGTTTCGGGCGCCCTCGCCGGGAACCTTGCGCTGAGGCCGGAAACGTCGGAATCGTTCACCTTCTCAACAGTCTACAGCCCGCCGATTGTCCCGGGCCTGAACATCTCGCTCGACTACTACGAGATCGAGATCAAGGACGTGCTCTCGACCGTTACCGGCCAGACCTCGGCAAACCTGTGTGTCAACGGTCCGACCCTGAACGACATCTTCTGCAACGTGATCACTCGCTCGCGGGTCGATCTGCCTGCCCCGAACGACGATCGCTTCAAGATCACGGACTTCCTGCAGGCTTCGTTCAACTTCGCCAAGCGCACCACCCGCGGTCTGGACTTCACGGCTAACTACTCTGCCGATCTGGCTGATATCAGCCCGTGGGACCTCGGTCGCGTCAGTGCTTCGGTTCGCGGCAGCTGGCTGATCGAGCAGAAGAACTTCAACAACATCTCGAACCCGAATGACTTCACTGAGTCTGCGAGCCTGATCTTCTTCCCGCGCGTCCGTATGACGACCGTGTTGAGCTACAGCCCGACCGACAACTTCTCGGCGACCTGGAGCATGGACTGGCAATCGGCCCAGGACATCGTGCAGATCCGCGATCAGGTGAACAACGTCGATCAGCGTCCGAAGGAATACTTCAACACGGGTAACTTCGCTCGCCACGACCTGCAGTTCCGCTACGGTGTCCGTGACGATCTGGACCTCCGCTTCGGCATCACCAACGTTGGCAACGCACAACCGGCGCCGTGGCTGGGTACGGGGCTGAATTCGAACTTCGATCCCTACGGCCGTCGCTTCAACGTCGGTTTCAACTTCCGTCCCTGGTAAGGGGTCCGGTCAGAACCAAGACGGAAAGGGCGGCCCTCGGGCCGCCCTTTTCTTTGCCGGAATGCTCGATTTTTTGCGGCCACGCTTGGGGACAGGCCTCGTCAGGCGTCCGACTCACGCTATCCGGTAACCTTCCCTTAACGACGATGAGCGATCCTTAACGCGCTCATAACCAATGCGAATCGGCGGGGACTTCGCACTGGACGTTCAAGGGGCAGGGTCGGAACAAAGGTCGGTTTGGAAATGTCTCTCTCGCTGGTGCGTCCTTCAGCTACGGAATTGAAGCCCCGGATCGTCGTTTTCGGCGTCGGCGGCGCAGGCGGCAATGCCGTCAACAACATGATCGACGCCGGCCTTGAAGGGGTCGAGTTCGTCGTCGCAAACACCGACGCCCAGCACCTGAGCTTCGCCAAGACCGACCGCCGTATCCAGCTGGGCGAGACGATCACCCAGGGCCTCGGCGCCGGCGCCCACCCCGAAGTCGGAATGAACGCCGCCGAGGAGAGCGCCGACGAAATCGACGCGCACCTGGAAGGCGCGCACATGATCTTCATCACGGCTGGCATGGGCGGCGGCACCGGAACCGGCGCCGCGCCGATCATCGCCAAACGCGCGCGCGATCGCGGCATCCTGACCGTCGGTGTCGTGACCAAGCCCTTCACCTTTGAAGGCCGTCACCGCATGCGTCTGGCCGATGCGGGCATCGCCGAGCTCCAGCGCTACGTCGACACCCTGATCGTCATCCCGAACCAGAACCTGTTCCGCGTCGCCAATGAGCGCACCACTTTCGCCGACGCCTTCGGCATGGCCGATCAGGTCCTGCACTCCGGCGTGCGCTCGATCACCGACCTGATGATCCTGCCGGGCCTGATCAACCTCGACTTCGCCGACGTCCGCGCCGTCATGTCCGAGATGGGCAAAGCCATGATGGGAACGGGCGAGGCCTCGGGCGACGACCGCGCCCTGCTGGCCGCACAGAACGCCATCGCCAATCCGCTGCTGGACGAGACCTCGCTGAAGGGCGCCAAGGCCGTTCTGGTCAACATCACCGGCGGTCTGGACATGACCCTGCTGGAAGTCGACGAGGCTGCCAACGCCATCTCGGCCGAGGTGGACGGCGACGCCAACATTATCTTCGGCGCGGCTTTCGATCCCGCCCTCGACGGCAAGATCCGCGTCTCGGTCGTCGCCACTGGTATGGACGAGGTCGCCACCGCCAAGATCGAGCCGGTCGCCACCCGTCAGACCGCCTTCCACGACCCGCGCCGCGCCGCCGAAGCCCCGCGCACTCCGGAACCCGCCTATCGCGAGCCGGTTCGCGCCGAGACCTATCGTGCGCCCGAGCCTGCCCCGGTCATCCCGACTTTCCAGACGCCCGAGCCTGTTGCGCGCGCGCCTGAGCCGGTCATCCACGTCGCCGAAGAACGCACCCTGGCCCCTATCATCGATCCGTGGGTCGAGGCCTTCGAGTCCGAAGGGCGTCGACCCGCCGTCGCCGCACAGGTCGACCAGGGCGACCTCTATCTTGATCGCGCTCCGACGCCCCCACAGGCTCAGCAACCCGCGGAATACGACGAACCCGCCTACGACGACCGCGACCATCGCAAGTCCGGCTGGAGTCTGTTTGGCAAGAAGCCGCGCGCCCAGACGGCCTACGCTCCTGCGCCGAACGCGTCGCGCGGCCAGCCGCAACTGCGCCAGACGGCCCAACCTCTGGCTGAAGTCGAGGCTCCGGCCGCCGAGGACGACCTGGAAATCCCGTCGTTCCTGCGCCGCCTCGCCAACTGATCCGGCCGACAGCCGCGTTGAACGCCCCGGGGAAACCCGGGGCGTTTTGCGTTACGGTCAAGGTTAAGGTCGCGGAAACAATTCGAAACCCGACTTTGGTTTTCGCCTTGCTGCCCTGCGGTTAGGGATCGATCTTCCGCTTATGCGCGCTCACACGCGCAGGGCGATATGGGTGAGTTCGAGTTTGCCGCCACGCCACGATCATCGCGAACGGACGCTGGTCGCCCCCGCCATCTGTGCGGGCGTGGGCGTGCACACCGGTCAGCGGGTTCGTCTGGCTATCCGTCCGGCGCCGACCGGGACAGGCATCGTCTTCGTCCGCACCGACATCACCGATCGTGACAACCGCATCGTCGTGTCCGGCGACGCTGTGGTCGATGCACGGCTGAACACGATGATCGAGAACGCGGCCGGGGTTCAGCTGTCGACGATCGAGCATCTGATGGCCGCCTTCTGCGCCCTGGGCGTCTCGAATGTCATCGTCGAAGTCGACGGACCGGAGTTGCCGATCCTTGACGGTTCGGCCCTCCCGTTCGTCCAGTTGCTGGATCGCGCCGGTTTCCGTCTTCAGGAAGCGCCGATCCGCTACATCGAAATCCTCGAACCGATCCACGTTACGGACGGCGACAAGCATGCGGCTCTCTATCCCTGTGACCGCTACGAGATGCGGTTCGAGATCGACTTCGACAGCCCTGTGATCGGCAACCAGGTCGTGGATTTCGTCGTCGACGAGCAAACATTCCGCGACGAGATCATGTCGGCTCGCACCTTCGGCTTCGCCCATGAGGTCGAGGCCCTGCGCCAGGCCGGTCTGGCGCGCGGCGGCAGCCTCGAGAACGCGGTCGTCATTGATGGCGACGACATCCTGAACCCCGGCGGCCTGCGCATGGAACGCGAGTTCGTGCGCCACAAGGCTCTGGATGCGATCGGCGACCTCTACGTCATGGGCGCGCCGTTGCTGGGCCGCTACGAAGGCTACAAAGCCGGTCATGCGGTCAACAACCTGCTGGTTCGCGCCCTGCTGGACGCTCCGCACGCCTGGCGTGAGGTGGTTCTGGAGCCCGAGCTGGCCCAGGTCGGCTAAGCCGCTTCTACTTCCCCGATTCACGCTCTAGGGTCCCGGCCATCCCGTGATCTGGAGTTCCGGCATGTTCGTTTCCGCTCGTCGTTCGGCGCTCGCCGCCGTGTCCGCGCTCTCACTGACGGCCGCGCTCGCAGGACCGGTCCTTGCGCAGGATGCCGCGACCATCCGGAATGCAGAGCGCGTCCGCGACGCCGCCCTGAACGATTCCGTCGCCATGGACTACGTCACACAGCTGACGACGCGGTTCGGACCTCGTCCTGCCGGTTCGGCGTCTGAAACGGCCGCCGCGGAGTGGGCGGCCGGCTACATGCGTGAACTCGGGTTCCGCAACGTGCACATCCAGGCGTTTCCGCTGCTTGGCTGGGAGCGCGGCGAGGAGAGCGCCTCCATCGTCGGCGCCAACCCCCAGCGTCTGGCGGTCGCCGCTCTCGGACACTCGCCGGGCACGCCGGCCGGCGGCATCGAGGCCGAGGTCGTGCGCTTCGCTTCGCTAGAGGACCTTGCCGCCGTCCCCGACGGCTCTCTCGCCGGCAAGATCGCCTATGTCGACGCCGGCCAGATGGTCGCCATGCAATCGGGCGCCGGCTACGGCCCGCTGACCCGCATTCGCGGCGCCGGCCCGTCCGTGGCCGCCGCCAAGGGGGCCCTGGCCTTCGTCATGCGGTCCGCCGGGTCCGACGAGCATCGGATGCCGCATACCGGCACAACCCGGTATGTGAACGGCGTCGTCCCTCTGCCCGGCTTTGCCTTGAGCGCTCCCGATGCGGATCAATTGAGCCGACTGGTGTCCTACGGCGAGCCGGTGCGGATCCATCTGTCGTCGACGGCCCACACCTATGAGACCACCTCGCACAACGTCATCGGCGACATGCCGGGGCGTGGCGATCGGGCCGACGAGATCATCGTCCTGGGCTCTCACATGGACAGCTGGGATCTGGGCACCGGCGCCATCGATGATGGGGCAGGCGGCGCCATCACCATCGCGGCCGCCAAGGCCATCGCCGAACAGGGGCGCACAGCCCGGACGGTCCGCGTGATCCTGTACGGATCGGAAGAGGTCGCCCAGCCGACCAACACCGGCAATGGCGGCGGCGCCTATCTGCGCAGCCTGTCGGCCGAGGACATCGCCAATCACGTCTTCACCGGCGAGAGCGACTTTGGCGCCGACCGGGTCTACGCGCTGCAACTGCCCGTCGGCGCCCAGACCGGCGCCTTCGCCGATGCGGCCAACCGGGTCCTCTATCCGATCGGGGTGCTGCGCTCGAACGTCCCGGAGACGGAAGGCGGCGCCGACATCGGGCCGATCGTCGAGGCGGGCGTTCCCGTGTTCGGCCTGAAGCAGGACGGCCTGCGCTATTTCGACCTGCACCACACGGCAGACGATACCCTGGACAAGATCGACCCCGAACAGCTCCGCCAGAACGTGGCCGCCTGGGCTGCACTGGTCTGGCTGGTCGCGGACTCGGACGTCGATTTCCGGACGATGCGTCCGGCGGAGTGAGGGGCTGAAGCTGCGGGCGTGGCGAAACTGGTAGACGCAAGCGACTTAAAATCGCTCGACTTCGGTCATGCCGGTTCGACCCCGGCCGCCCGCACCAGCCTCCATCATCCGCGTCGGGCGAGAATCAGCCGTCGGATCCCAAGGAGGTCTGCCGCCCGCCTCCGGGGCGTGTGAACGGTCGCCACATAACGCTGGGCCGCGCGGGCCATCGCAAGCCGCTCCAGTGGATGGAAGATGAGCCGCTCGATCGCAGCGGTCAGGTTCTGCGGCGTGACCTCATCCAGATAGAGAGCGTGCGGCCCGCTGGCCTCGCGCAAGCCTCCGCGTCCGGAGGAGATCAACGCCGCGCCCGCCGCATGGGCCTCGACGGCAGTCAGGCCGAACGGTTCGGCCCAGATCGACGGCGTCAGCGCGATCGAGGCGGTCTGCATCTGGCGCAGGACGGTGGACAGCGGAACCGAACGCAGGACGGTCACGCGGTCTCCGTACCGGTTCAGCGTCGCCACATGGGGCGCGGCCCAGTGACGATGATCTTCCCAGTCGGCGAGCATCAGGACTGCGCGCCAGCGGGGATGACGATCCAGCACCTCGGGCAAGGCGGCGCAGATGACGTCCAGGCCCTTTTCCGGCATGGCTCGGCCGGCGAACGCGATGACCGGCTCGCGGTACTCGGGAGCGGCCAGCCAAGGCTCGATGTCTATCGGGTTGGGAACAGCGAAGGCCTTGTGGCCGAGCCGGGGATAGGCATTGGTGAACGTTGCGCGTTCCGCCTCGCTGACGAAGATGATGCCGTCCATCGCGGCGTAGCGTCGATTGTAGCGCCAGGCGTCAAAGGGATTGCGCGGCGCCTTCAGAGCGTTGTGACGGTAAAGGACGTGCGCCGTGTCCGGTATTGCTGAAGTGATCGCGACCGCCTGTTTCACCTGCTGGTGGTGTTCGATGATTCGGGGCCGGAAGGCGGACAGCTTCTCGATCAACACCCGGCGGCGGTCCGGTCCGGAGGGGAGGACCTCGACGCCGGGGAGACCGTGATCGTCGGCGCCCTCGCAGCAGAAGATCCGCGTGTTTTCGTTCCCCAAGGCCCCGGCCAGGGTACGAACCACGGTTTCCATCGAGTTGGGGTTGGTGCGGGAGAACCGGCAGCCCGACGGCAGCAGGATGGCGGTTCGAGGCGCCGTGCCCTGGCTGACGACGGGTCTGCCCGGCTTCTCTTCAATGATCCCGTATGGCGGCAGGATGCGAAGGCGCTGGGCGGGCGAGTTCATGTCGAGCATCCGGACCGCCGACCGCCGGGGGCGATCTCCAGGGCGGCGTTCGGATGAAGACGCCGCCCCTGCCGATCCGCCTCACGGGAGCCGGAGACCCGCGGGCGTCAGGCCGTGAGGGCTCTGGGAAGCTTGAAGGTCACAGTCTCCCGCTCGCCGGGATCGTCGGCGAGGGTGACGTCAAAGCGGTCCTGCAGCGCCTGGACCACGGCCTGAACGAGAGGTTCGGGAGCCGAGGCGCCGGCCGTGACGCCGACGGTCGACACACCCTCCAGCCAGGCCCAGTCGATGTGCGATGCATCGTCGATCAAACGGGCGTCGGCGGCGCCTGCGCGCAGGGCGACCTCGACCAGCCGCACCGAGTTGGAGGAGTTCTTCGATCCGACGACCAGCACCAAATCCGAACCGACGGCCAGTTGCTTGACCGCTTCCTGCCGGTTGGTCGTGGCGTAACAGATGTCTTCCTTGTGCGGGTCGGGCAGTTCGGGGAAGCGGCGCTTGAGGACGCGCAGGATTTCGGAGGTGTCGTCCAGCGACAGGGTCGTCTGGGTCGCATAGGCCAGCGGCAGCTCCCCGGGGCGCTGGAAGGCTTCCGCATCCTCGACTGTCTCGATCAGGCTGATCGCGCCGTCAGGTAGCTGACCCAGGGTGCCGACGACCTCCGGGTGGCCGGCGTGGCCGATCAGGATGATGTGGCGACCATTGGCGTGGTGACGCTCCGCCTCGACATGGACCTTGGAGACCAGCGGGCAGGTGGCGTCCAGGAACATCAGTTCGCGCGCGCGGGCCGTCGCCGGCACCGACTTTGGCACTCCGTGGGCCGAGAAGACCACCGGCCGGTCATCGGGGCATTCGTCCAGATCCTTGACGAAGACGGCGCCCAGCCCCTTGAGGCGATCAACGACGTGCCTGTTGTGGACGATCTCGTGCCGGACGTAGACGGGCGCGCCAAACTTCTCGATTGCGCGCTCGACGATCTGGATCGCGCGATCCACTCCGGCGCAGAAGCCGCGCGGCGTCGCCATGCGAACCGTCAGCGGTCGAAGCGCAACGTCGGGGGAGGGGGCGAACGCGTCCATGGACTGAACCTAGTCGTTCCGGGCCTGCGTCGCCACCGTGACGGGGCGGATAGGTTTGCGACGCCTCGCTTTAGCCGCTATCAGGCGGGAAGCCTGACCGCGTTCCGTCAGCGCCAGATTTCCGGATTTCTCAATGCGCCTTGCGACCGTCGCCCTCGCCGCCCTGGCGGTATTCGCCTCCACGAGCGCTCATGCCCAGAGCCCGAACCAGCGTGAGCGCGACCGCAGTGGCGGTCAGGGTCAGGAAGAAAGCCGTGAGAGCCGTCGTCCGCCGCGGATCGCCCCCCTGCGGTCGGTCGCCAACGCCGGGCCGTGCCCGTTTGTGAAGATCCTCTATGACGCCGCCCGGTTCGTGGAACTGGAGGGTGGTCGCGCGGCGGCGGCCAACGTCGGCTACACCGGTGAGATCGAAGGCGTCACCGCCGGCTGCGCCTACCAGGCGGATGAGCCGATCTCCGTTCAGATGAACATCCTGTTCAACCTCGGCCGGGGCCCGCGGGCCGACGGCGACCAGCGCACCTATCGCTACTGGATTGCGGTCACCGAGCGGAACGAAGCTGTCCTGGCCAAGGAATATTTCGACCTGCCGGTGAACTTCGAGGGCGCCACGACCGCGTCGGTTACCGAAGAGCAGTCGGTGATCATCCCGCGCGCCACCGCAGAGACCAGCGGCGGCAATTTCGAGGTCCTGATCGGCTTCGAGGTCACGCCCGAGATGGCCGAGTTCAACCGCACCGGCAGCCGCTTCCGCATGACGGCGGGCCAGGCCGCGGCGACCCCTCCGGCGCAATGACCGACCTCAGGACCGACCTCGGCGAAGCGGTCGCGGCCGCCTTCGCCGCCGAAGGCGTGGACGCATCGGTCGCGCGCGTCACAGCCTCCGACCGCCCCGATCTGGCCGATTTCCAGTCCAATGGGGCGCTGGCCGCCGCCAAGGCGCTGAAGGCAAACCCGCGTGAGTTGGCTGGCCGTGTCGCCGAACGACTGGCCGCCGATCCGCGCCTGTCGGGTGTTGAGGTCGCCGGCCCAGGGTTCATCAATCTGAAGCTCTCCGACGAGGCCCTGGCGCACCGGGCACAGGGCGTGGCTGATGATGCGGCGCTGGCGGGGGCGTCGAAGGTCGTCGAGCCGCGCAAGGTGGTGATCGACTATGCCGGGCCGAACGTCGCCAAGCCGATGCACGTCGGGCACCTGAGGTCCTCGATCATCGGCGAGAGCCTGAAGCGGCTGTTCCGGTTCCGGGGCGACACGGTCTGGGGCGACGCCCACTTCGGCGACTGGGGCTTCCAGATGGGGCTGCTGATCGTGGCCGTGGGCGACGAGGGCAAGGCAGACGCTTTCCTGGCCGACGGCGAGGGTCCGTTCCCGGACTACAGCCCGGTGACGCTGGACGACCTGGAGCGGCTGTATCCGCAGGCGGCGGCCAAGGCCAAGGAAGACACCGACTATCGCGACCGCGCCCGCAAGGCGACGGCGGAGCTGCAGGGCGGGCGGCTGGGCTACCGCGCCCTGTGGCGGCATTTCGTGGCGGTGTCGAAGACGGCGCTGGAACGGGAGTTCGGAGCGCTCGGCGTAACCTTCGACCTTTGGAACGGGGAGTCGGACGCCGATCCCCTGATCCCGGCCATGGTCGACGACATCAAGGCGCGGGGTCTGGCCGAGTTCGATCAGGGCGCCTGGATCATCCGGGTGGCGGAGGAGGGCGAGAAGCGCGAGCTGCCGCCCCTGCTGCTGGTCTCGTCGGAAGGCTCGGCCATGTACGGCACGACCGATCTGGCGACGATCCTGGACCGGCGGCAGTCGTTTGATTTCGACCTGGTCCTGTACTGCGTGGATCAACGTCAGGGTGATCACTTCGAGCAGGTGTTCCGGGCCGCCTACAAGGTCGGCTATGCGACGCCGGGCCAGCTGGAACACGCCGCCAACGGCACGATGAACGGGTCCGACGGCAAGCCCTTCAAGACCCGGGCGGGAGGCGTGCTGAAGCTGCACGACCTGATTACCCAGGCCCGGGACAAGGCGCGCGAGCGGCTGAAGGAGGCCGATCTGGGCGCCGATCTGTCGGAAGCCGAGTTCGAGGATACGGCATCGAAGGTGGCCGTCGCCGCCCTGAAGTTCGCCGACCTGTCGAACAGCCGGACCACGTCCTACGTCTTCGACCTTGACCGGTTCATGAGCTTCGAGGGCAAGACCGGCCCCTACCTGCTGTACCAGTCGGTGCGGATCAAATCCCTGCTGAGAAAGGCCGAGGCGCAGGGCGTGCTGGCCGGGCCGATCTTCGTCAAGGAGCCTGCCGAGCGGGATCTGGTGCTGACGCTGGACGCCTTCGATCAGGCCGTGTCGGACGCCTATGACAAGCGGGCGCCGCATCTGGTGGCCGAGCATGCCTACCGGCTGGCCCAGTCGTTCTCGAAATTCTACGCGGCCTGCCCTGTGCTGGCAGCGTCGGAGCCGGAGACGGTCGGGTCCCGACTGGCGCTCGCCGGAGCAGCGCTGAGCCAGCTGGAGACGGCGCTGCGGCTGCTGGGAATCGACACCCCCGACCGGATGTAGGTTAGACTGGCGCACCCAGAACGGATGCGACCCATGTCCCTCGACGCCTATATCGCCGGCTTGCCCAAGGCTGAGCTCCACCTGCACATCGAGGGCTCCCTCGAGCCCGAGCTGATGTTCGAGCTGGCCCAGAGAAACGGGGTCCAGATTCCGTTCGACAGCGTCGAGGCGGTGCGGGCGGCCTATGACTTCTCGAACCTGCAGGACTTCCTCGACATCTATTACGCCGGGGCCAATGTCCTGCTGACGCGCACGGATTTCGAGGACCTGGCCTTCGCCTATTTCCAGCGGGCGGCGGCGGACAACGTGCGTCACTCGGAAATCTTCTTCGATCCCCAGACCCACACCGACCGGGGCGTGGAGTTTGGCGTTGTGGTCGAGGGGCTGATCGCCGGGATGGACCGGGCAAAGGCGGAACTGGGCGTGACGTCCGGCCTGATCCTGAGCTTCCTGCGGCACCTGTCGGAGGAAGAGGCCTTCGCCACGCTGGAGATGGCCAAGCCGTATCTGCACCACTTCATCGGGGTCGGGCTGGACTCATCCGAGGTCGGGCATCCGCCGTCGAAGTTCGTCCGGGTCTTCGCAGCCGCGCGCGAGCTGGGTCTGAAGCTCTGCGCCCATGCCGGGGAGGAGGGGCCGCCGGCCTATGTGCATGAGGCGCTGGACCTGCTGAAGATCGACCGGATGGATCACGGCAACCGCTCGATGGAGGACGAGAGCCTGATCCAGCGACTGGCGGCCGAGCAGATGACGCTGACGGTCTGTCCGCTTTCGAACCTGAAGCTCTGCGTCGTCAACGATCTGAAAGATCACCCGGTGCCCGAGATGCTGCGTCGGGGCCTGCACGTGACGCTGAACTCGGACGACCCGGCCTATTTCGGCGGCTATGTGAACGCCAACTACTCAAGGCTGGCGGAGGCCGTGGGGCTGAGCAAGGAGCAGGTGACGCAGCTGGCGAAGAACAGCTTCGAGGGGTCGTTCCTGCCGGACGCGGACAAGCTGAAACTGATGGCCGAGGTCGACGCCTACGCGGGCTGAGTTTCGTCCGTCTGTCCGGACGAAAAACACCCTGACGAAACGGACGAAACGGACGAAACGGACGAAATCCGTTTGCTCGCCCTCTCCGCGAACCGTGCGTGCATTGTACGTCAGCGGGATACCAAGGCGCACAAACAGGGTCGAACGGGGCTCTGGATCAGGCGTGGCGGTGTTTCGGCATGCGCATAAGAAAATATGCTCGACACTAATTCCGTGCGCTCGGCAGGGGTGCACGGGGAGGCACATGAAAAGGGCGCTCCCGCAGGAGCGCCCTTCGTCCATCCGGATTCTTCAGGTTCAGATCGGCAGGATGGCGGTGCCGAACGCCCGTTTCAATTCGTGCGCCGCGAACTGCTGGGCCACGGCCGCGTCGGGAACGACCAGGGCCATGCCGAAGAACTCGTGTGTCGAGCCGTGGAAGGTCTTCGATCGGGTATCCACGCCGGCGGCCTCCAGCTTTTCGGCCAGCTGCTGGCCCTCGGTACGCAGGGGGTCGATCTCCGCCATGATGAGGGTGGATGAGGGCAGGCCACGCAAGTCGGCGGCGCCTACGACATTGACGCGCGGGTCGGCGGTTTCAGACGGGTCGTTGAAGGTGTGTTTCACGAACCATTCGATCATGGCCTTGTTCAGAGGTTTGGCCTCTGCGTTCTCGACATAGCTCTCGTTGGTCAGGTCGTTGCCGACGAGCGGATAGACGAGCACCTGGTGCATCGGCGCGGGCAGGCCCTGATCGCGGGCCGCGATCGAGACGTTGATGGCCAGGTTGCCGCCGGCGCTTTCACCCATGACGGCGATCTTCCGGGGGTCGCCGCCGATCGTCTGGGCGTTGGCGACCGCCCACTTCCAGGCCGCGACGGCGTCCTCGTGGGCGGCGGGGAACCTGTTCTCGGGGGCCTGGCGATAGTGGACGGACAGGACGACCACGTCGGCGAAACGGGAGACACCTCGCGGGCCGCCGTCATAGACATCGAGGTCGGCGATGACGAAGCCGCCGCCGTGGAAGTAGACCACCAGCGGCTTCAGATCGTCGCTGTCGAGGTTGGGCGAATAGACGCGGGCCTGCAGCGGGCCGGCGGCGCCGTCGATGGTGATGTCGCGGGTCTGGATGCCCAGGGTGGGGTCCTGATCCTTTATCGTCTCCTGCAGGATCGCCTTCACTGCGTCGGTCGGCGTCGGCTGAAGGCGGGCTTCCTGGGGCGACAGGGTCTCGATCGGCTTGCCGCCGAGACGGGCCAGATGGTCGAGGACATGCTGCATCGGAATGTCGGCCTTGGCCGGCGTGACGCGCGGCTGGTCATGATCACCGAAGATTTTATCGAGGATAGACATGGACTTCTCCGAGGCAGGAAGGCGTTTGGGGATGCAGGGCTAAACCCGGCTCAAACGCGCTTGTTCCCAAGCTCAAGCTTGACTCGGGGCTGGAGTCGGGGCCTTGGTCACCTCGCTCTCGCGGGAGAGATCGGGCGGCCTCAAAGCCGACCCGGAGCCGAAGGCGCAACCGCCCCGGAAACGCTCAGGCAAACGGACCGCGAGGACATTCGGACGCTGGAAAGTCGGTCCAGAGCTCTAGGGCTTGGGGACCGCGCCGACGGAGCAAGACGCCCTGGTTTCGGGCGTTGGAATCTCTCAGGCTTCAGGACAGCGGGGGCGCGAGGACGGCGGAGCTTTCCGCCTCGATACGCGACCCTGAAAGTCTGGACCCGCATGACCGATGAAACGCTGAAGACCACCGTCCTGAACGCCGCGCATCGCGCGTTGGGAGCCCGCATGGTCGGGTTCGGCGGATACGACATGCCCGTGCAGTACGAGGGCGTCCTGGCCGAGCACCGCTGGACGCGCGAGCACGCCGGCCTGTTCGACGTGTCGCACATGGGCCAGTGCAAGATCACCGGCGCCGACGCGATCGACCAGTTCCAGCGCTTCGTGCCGGGCGACTATCAGGTGCTGAAGTCGGGCCGCCAGAAATACAGCCTGCTGCTGAACGAACAGGGCGGCATCATTGACGACCTGATGGCCGGCAAGCCCGATCACGACGGCCTGTTCGTGGTCGTCAACGCCGGCAACAAGGACGAGGACTTCGCCTTCTGGGCCGAGCATCTGTCGGGCGACGCCAAGCTGACCGTGCTGGACGACCGCGCCCTGATCGCGATCCAGGGCCCGGAAGCCGCCGAGGTCATGGCGAAGCATGAGCCGGTGCTGGCCGAGTTCGGCTTCATGGACTGCGCGCGGCTGATGCTGTTCGGGGTCGACTGCTATGTCTCTCGCTCGGGCTATACGGGCGAGGACGGCTACGAGATTTCCGTGCCGGCGGCGGACGCCGAGCGGGTGTGGAACACCATCCTTGAAGACGCCCGTGTCAAGCCGATCGGTCTGGGCGCGCGGGACAGCCTGCGCCTGGAAGCCGGCCTTCCGCTGCACGGGCATGACATCGATCCGGGCACGTCGCCGGTCGAGGGCGCCCTGACCTTCGCCCTGTCGAAGTCGAGGAAGGAAGCCGCCGACTTCAACGGCGCCGAACGCATCCTGAAGGAGCTGGCCGAGGGGCCTTCGCGGGTGCGCATCGGCCTGAGCGTCAAGGAAGGCGCGCCGGCGCGTGAAGCCGCAGAGATCGCCGATCTGGACGGGAACGTCATCGGCAAGGTGACCTCGGGCGGGCCGTCGCCGACGCTGGGTCGCAACATCGCCATGGGCTATGTGCCGCCGTCGCACGCCGCTCTGGGGACCGAGTTGAAGGTCATCGTGCGCGGCAAGGCCGCCGCCGCCGAGGTCATCGACATGCCGTTCGTCGCCCAACGCTATTACCGCAAACCGAAAGCCTGATCCCCCGGTCACGCCGGGGGATAACGAGAAAAAGGAACACACCATGCACTTCACCAAGGATCACGAGTGGGTTCGCCTCGACGGCGACGTCGCCACTGTCGGCATCACCAAACACGCCGCCGACCAGCTGGGCGACGTGGTGTTCGTCGAGACGCCGGAAGCCGGCAAGACCGTCGGCAAGGGCGACAGCTTCGCCGTCGTCGAGAGCGTCAAGGCGGCTTCGGACGTCTATGCGCCGGTGTCGGGCGAGGTGATCGAGGGCAACGCCGTGCTGGCCACTGCGCCTGAGACCGTCAACGCCGACGCGGAAGGCGAGGGCTGGTTCGCCAAGATCAAGGTGTCGGACGCCGGCCAGATCGACGGCCTGATGGACCGCGCTGCCTACGACGCCTACCTCGCCTCGCTCTGATTTCCTCTCACGCTCGGACCTCCCCGCCATGCGTTACCTGCCCCTGACCCCCGACGACCGGACGGCAATGCTCGCCGCCATCGGCGTGAAATCGATCGACGACCTGTTTGTCGACGTGCCCCATGCGGCGCAGCGCGACGGATTTGTCGACCTGCCCCACGTCATGGGGGAGCTCGAAGTGGATCGCGCGCTGTCGGCCATGGCGGCGCGGAACGTGGCGGCGGGATCGCGGCCGTTCTTCTGCGGGGCGGGCGCCTATCGCCACCATGTGCCGGCGACGGTGGATCACGTGATCCAGCGTTCGGAGTTCCTGACCAGCTACACCCCCTACCAGCCGGAGATCGCGCAGGGGACGCTGCAGTATCTCTATGAGTTCCAGACCCAGGTCGCGAACCTGACGGGCATGGATGTGGCCAACGCCTCGCTCTACGACGGCTCGACGGCCATGGCCGAGGGCGTGCTGATGGCGACGCGGGTCACGCGCCGGAACAAGGCGGTCATCTCGGGCGGGGTGCATCCGCACTACGTCCGGGCGACCGAGACGGTGGTGCACGCTGTGGGCGTCGAGACCGAGGTCCTGGCCGCCGCCGTGGACGCCGAGGCCGACGTCATCGCCCGGATCGGCCCGGACACCGCCTGCGTCGTCGTCCAGACCCCGAACGTCTTCGGCACGGCCACCGACGTGACGAAGATCGCCGAGGCGGCCCATGCCGCCGGCGCCCTGCTGATCGTTGTGGTCACCGAGGCCGTGTCGATGGGCCTGCTGAAGTCGCCGGGCGAGATGGGCGCCGACATCGTCGCCGCCGAGGGCCAGTCGATCGGCAACGCCCTGAACTACGGCGGACCCTACGTCGGCCTGTTCGCCACCCGCGAGAAGCTGATCCGCCAGATGCCGGGCCGCCTGTGCGGCGAGACGGTGGACGCCGACGGCGAGCGGGGCTTCGTCCTGACCCTGTCGACGCGCGAGCAGCATATCCGCCGCGACAAGGCGACGTCGAACATCTGCACCAACTCGGGCCTGTGCAGCCTGGCCTTCACCATCCACATGAGCCTGCTGGGCGAGACGGGGCTGCGGAAGCTGGCCCTGCTGAACCACGAGAAGGCCTTGGCGACGCGGGATGCGCTGGCCGCGATTCCGGGGGTCGAGATCCTGACCGGCCGGTTCTTCAACGAGTTCGCCGTGAAGCTGCCGAAGAACGCCGCCGAGGTGGTCGATCAACTGGCCGCGCATCACGTTCTGGCGGGCGTGCCCTACAGCCGCCTGGCCCCCGACGCCGGCATGGACGACGTCCTGCTGGTCTGCGCGACTGAGACGACGCTGGATGCGGACATCCAGATCCTCGCCAAGTCCCTGACCAAGATCCTGGGAGCCTGAAGATGAGCACGATGAACACCGTCGGCCGCCCGACCGCGCCCACCGCGGTCGACCACGACTACAAGCATCCGACCCTGACCGGCGGGCGGGGCCTGTTGCAGGACGAACTGCTGATCTTCGAGGGCGACGGCTGGGGCAAGACCGGGGTCGATCTGCCCGAACCGAAGACGGACGGCGGCGATCTGGGCGACCTGATCCGGCGCGATCCGATCGGTCTGCCGGGCCTCTCGGAGCCCGAGACGATGCGCCACTATGTGCGGCTGTCGCAGAAGAACCACGCCATCGACCTGGCCCTCTATCCGCTGGGGTCGTGCACGATGAAGCACAATCCGCGCCTGAACGAGAAGATGGCGCGCCTGCCGGGCTTCTCGGACATCCACCCGCTGCAGCCGATCTCGACGGTGCAGGGGGCGCTGGAGCTGATGGATGAGCTGTCGCACTGGCTGAAGACCCTGACCGGCATGCCGGCCGTCGCCCTGTCGCCCAAGGCGGGCGCGCATGGCGAGCTGTGCGGCCTGATGGCTATCCGCGCGGCGCATGAGGCTTCAGGTCAGCATGAGCAGCGGCGCAAGGTGCTGGTGCCGACCTCGGCCCACGGGACCAACCCGGCCACCGCCGCCTTCGTCGGCTATTCGGTGGTCGAGGTCGCCCAGACCGACGACGGCCGCGTCGACGTGGCCGACCTGGCGTCGAAACTGGGGCCGGACGTGGCCGCCATCATGGTGACCAACCCGAACACCTGCGGTCTGTTCGAGCGCGACATCCTTGAGATCAGCCGCCTGACGCACGAGGCGGGAGCGTATTTCTACTGCGACGGCGCCAACTTCAACGCCATCGTCGGCCGGGTGCGCCCGGGCGATCTCGGCGTCGATGCCATGCACATCAACCTGCACAAGACCTTCTCGACGCCCCACGGCGGCGGCGGACCGGGTGCGGGTCCGGTGGTGCTGTCGGAAGCCCTGGCCCCGTTCGCCCCGGCCCCGTGGGTCGTGCACGGCGCCGATGGCTATGACCTGATCGAACGGGAAGAGGGCGATGCGGCCCAGGCCTTCGGCCGGATGTGCGCCTTCCAGGGCCAGATGGGCATGTATGTCCGCGCCCTGTCCTACATGATGAGCCACGGCGCCGACGGCTTGCGTCAGGTCGCCGAGGACGCCGTCCTGAATGCCAACTACATCAAGGCCCGCCTGTCGGACGTGATGTCGGCGGCCTTCCCGGACGGCCCCTGCATGCACGAGGCCCTGTTCGACGACGAGTGGCTGAAGGGCACGGACATCACCACGCTCGACTTCGCCAAGGCGATGATCGACGAGGGCTTCCATCCGATGACCATGTATTTCCCCCTCGTCGTTCACGGCGCCATGCTGATCGAGCCGACCGAGACGGAATCCAAGGCCGAGCTGGACCGGTTCATCAACGCCCTGCGTCTTCTGGCCCAGGCGGCCAAGGCCGGAGAGGTCGAACGGTTCAAGGGGGCGCCGTTCCATGCGCCTCTGCGTCGCCTCGACGAGACCCGCGCGGCGCGTTCACCGAAGCTGCGCTGGACGGCTCCGGAAGGCACCAACATCGCGGCGGAGTAACCCTCCTCAGCCAGGCGTCCGGCGCGGGGCGGCGAAGGCCGCCCTGCCGTGAAATTCAGGGCGGTTGTCGTCATCCGAGGCCAGCGAGGCCTCGGATGATACTTTCGGCCCCTTGAGCGCACAGGATAACGCCATGGCGAACTGGACCACACGGAACATCCCGGATCAGAGCGGCAAGCTCGCCATCGTCACCGGCTCTACGGGCGGGACAGGATACGAAACCGCGCTGGAGCTTGCCCGGAAGGGGGCGGACGTCGTGATCGCCGCCCGCAATCCAGCGAAGGGGGATACTGCCGTAGCCCGCATCCGCCAGGCCGTGCCGAACGCCAAAGTCCGGTTCGAGGCCCTTGATCTGGCCAGCCAGGCCTCGGTCGGCGCCTTCGCCGACCGCCTGCTGCGGGACGGGCGGCCGATCGACGTCCTGGTCAACAACGCCGGAGTCATGGCCCTGCCGACCCGGGAGGAGACGGTTGACGGGTTCGAGATGCAGCTGGCGACCAACTACCTCGGCCACTTCGCCCTGACGGCGCGGCTGCTGCCGTTACTGAAGGCGGGGAAGGCGCGGGTGGTGTCCCTGTCGTCGATCGCTCACCGGCGCGGTCGGATCGCCTTCAACGATCTCAACGCTGAGCATGGCTACAGCGCATGGCCGGTCTATGCCCAGTCCAAGCTGGCCATGTTGATGTTCGGTCTGGAGCTCGACCGCAGGAGTCAGGCGAACGGCTGGGGCCTGACCAGCATCGCCGCCCATCCCGGGGTGGCGCGGACGGGGCTGGTCGCGGCGGGGCCCCTGGGGCGGAGGCCTGTTGCCCGCCTGGTCATGAATGTCCTCCTTCCACCGATCGCGCCGCTGTTCAGCAACTCGGCGGCGGGCGGGGCACTGCCGATCCTGATGGCGGCGACGGACCCCGCAGTGCCGGGCGGCGCCTATGTCGGCGTTACGCGGATGCGGGAAATGAAGGGGCCGCCGGGGCCGGCCAGGCCGGAGCCGAAAGCGCTGGATCAGGCCGCCGCCGCGCGACTGTGGGATGCGACCGAGGCCCTGCTGGGTGTCCGTTTCGCGTGATATCGTTCTGCAACGACGAAGCACGCACCTGAAAAGCCGCTGAAGGCGGACATCGTCAGGCTCCGCGTACCGGCGGTGCGAAACCGTGCTCCATCCTGTCGTCGGTGCGTGCCTGAAGCTCGACGCCATAGGCGTTCTCGCTCGCATCGCCGCGCCCTTCTGCAGGCCGTCTCGGGCTGGTTCGTCAGTCGCCGAGGCGGGGCGCGGCGTAGTTCCGGGACAGGATCGTCTTGGGCGACTGGCCGTAGGCGTTGGCGGTCGGCTCGCCGTCGAGGAAGCCGAGAGTGATCAGGAAATAGAGGCCGCAGATCACGCTGATGAGGGCGAAGGCGAACAGGAAGGCGCCGGCGAACGGTATCGGCGGCAGCTCAAGCCCAGCGGCCAGAACCATCATCGGAACAAAACTCCAGCCATAGCTGACCGCCTGGTAGACGATCACGCCGCCGCCGGACTGGCCGCGGTCGTGCGATCGACGCACGCCGGCGGCGGTCTGGATCCAGAAGACCAGAGCGCCGACCGCCAGATTCAGGACAACGATGGCTCCAGGCTTGGGGGCGCTTCTCGCGAGGCTGGACCAGTCGCCTCCCGAGACCGCAAGCGAGACGACGATGATGACAAGGCTGCCGAGCACGGCCGCGCCTATGCTGGCCAACCACCATTCCGAGCGACGAGCGCGACCTTCGAAGCTGAATAGTGCCGAGATAGTACCCATCGTCAGACGGGGCTTGGCTGGCGAGCGGTGAGGCTTGGCTCGACATCATCCTCGGCCTTGGCGTTGGGCCGAACCCCGTAGCGATTCTCGTGTAGGTCGCCCGGCAGGAAAATTAGGACGGCGAACAAGGCCTGGGCGCCCACGAAGGGCACGAGCGCGATACAGGCGTAATAGCCGGGCCGGCCCATGTCCTGAAGCCGGCGGGAGCTCAGGCTCCCGAACACCAACAGCGCGCCGATAAGGGCAATGCCGAGCGCGGAATAGCGCAGGGCGTGGTGATCGCTCCTGTGAACCGCCCTATCGACAGCCTTACCGTAGACCTCCAGATCGCCCTGCCAAAGAGGGTTCAGGACGAGGACGCCTTCGGTGAAGCTGCTAAAGTCGAGCACCAGCCGGTGGGCGACCACGAGCGCGATGCCGAGCCCAAGGACCGAGAACAGATAGGCCAGCCGGGACAGTCGTCCCCGGCCTGTAAATAGGTTGACCATCGGCACCCTCCGCAGGGGTCAAGTCTAGCGCAGGTTGTGAGAACCGCAACGACAGGATGATCGGAGTGCGGTCTGCCCGATTGGTTTCTTCCGCAACTGCGAAGCACGCGGTTGTGACTGTGGCCGAATAGCGTCCTGACGCGACAGGCGTAGAGTCCTCCCCGCGTTATCGGAACGGAAACAAGCGTTGGGAGGCGCTGTCGTTATGATGTCACGCGTACAGAAGGGCGTAATCGCTGGCTTGTTCGCCACCGTCGCTGTGTCGTTACTCGAAGCTGTGAACCTGTTTGCTGGACCGTGGGTGGAGCCGTTTCCGCTGTTCGTGGCCAGTCTGATCGGGATGACCGGAAACCTGGCCGTGGGGTGGATCGCCCACTTCGTCGCCGGGGCGGTGATCCTGGGTGGCCTGTTCGGGATCCTGTGCCCCCGGATGCCGGGCCAGACCGCCGAGACCAAGGGCATCATCTTCGCCGTCGGCGCCTGGGCGGTGCTGATGGTGACGGTGTTCCTGTTCGGCGATCCGCGGATCTTCCGCGGCTCCGGCGGGTTCGGAATGGTCGCCTGGATGCTGGTCAGCCACGCCGTGTTCGGCATCGTGCTGGGCAATGTCTACGCCCGGCTGGTGGCGCGTGAGAAGCGCGCCACCAAGCTGATGGACGGGGTCGCCGCGGCTCACTAGTCCCGGATCACGTCCGGGATGACAAATGAGAAGGGCGGCGCACCGGTCTGGTGCGCCGCCCTTTTCGTTGTCGCTGACGAAGCGGCCTAGTTCAGGCGCGTGCCGATCTGGGCGATGGCGGCGTCGAGCAGGGGATCGGTCTTCGCGCCTGCGATGCGGGCGGTCAGGATGGTCTCGGCGGCCTGGGCGGCGACCTCGGCGGCGGCGGCCTTGACCTCGGCGGTGGCCTGAACCTCGGCTGAGGCGATGCGGCGTTCGGCCAGGGCCTGACGACGGGCCAGGGTCTCTTCGAGGCGGACCTTGGCGTCGGCTTCCATGATGCGGGCGTCGGCTTCGGCGGCGGCGAGCATGTCGCGGGCCTGGGCCTCGGCGGCGGCCTTCTCGGCGCGGATGCTGGCCAGCAGGGCCTCGGCCTCGGCGCGCAGGCGCTGGGCCTCATCAAGCTCGGACTGGATCTTGGCGCCCTTGGCGTCGAGTTGGCCGGCGACCAGTTTCGGCACGCCGACGAAGACGCAGATGCCGATGAAGATCAGCAGGCCGACAGCGACCCAGAGTTCGGCGTTGTCGAGGCTGTAGAGATGCGGATTGAAGAATTCCATCAGGCGGCGCCCTTCACGGCGGCGGCGGTTTCGGCAGCAGTCGGGGCCCTGCCGGTCAGGCGCGCGACGATGGCCGAGGCGGTGTCGGCGGCGATGGTGGCGACATTGGCCATGGCGGCGTCGCGGGTCTTGCCTATGGCGGTCTCGGCCTCGGCGATGCGGGCGTTGACGACGGCTTCTTCCTCGGCGGCGCGACGGTTGGCTTCGTCGGTGACGCGGGCCTTGGCGGCGACGGAGGCGGCGCGGCTGTCGGCGCGGGCCTTCTCGACCTCGGCCTTGGCGGCCTCGGCCTGGCCGGCGGCTTCGGCCTGGACCTGACGGGCCGTGGCTATGGCGGTGGAGATGGTGCTTTCACGCTCGTCGAACACGCGGCGCATGCGCGGGGCAAAGACCTTGGCGATCAGCAGATAGAGGATGGCGAACAGGAAGATCAGATAGACGATCTGTCCGAACCAGTGCTGGAACTCGAACTGGGGCAGGCCGCCGCCTTCGCCGTGAGCGGCTTCGGTGGAGGCGTGCGTCGTCGCGACATCGACTGTGCCGGGCGCGTGGGTGACGAGTTCGGGCGTGTGTGCAGTCATGGTCCGTCTGTTCTGAAAGTCAGGCGAAAAGGCGCGGCGGCCGGATCACCGGCGCCGCGCCTGATCGGAAGTCGGCGATTAGGCCGAGTAGATCAGGATGCCCAGAACGAAGGACAGGATGCCCAGGGCCTCGGCCAGGGCGGCGCCCACGAACAGGTTGCCGATTTGCGAGCCGGCGGCCGACGGGTTGCGCAGGGCGCCCGTCAGGAACGAGCCGAAGATGTTGCCGACGCCGATGCCGGCGCCGATCATGCCGGTCATTGCGAGGCCGGCGCCGATGAGCTTGGCGGCTTCTGCTTCCATAATCTTTAGTCCTAGTCTGAGGTTGGTTGGGTGGAACGGAACTGGGTGTGGGCTTTAGTGCCCGTGGCCCAGGTTGACCACATCGTTGAGGTAGATGCAGGTCAGAACGGCGAAGACGAAGGCCTGGAGGAAGGCCACCAGGAACTCCAGCGCGGTCAGGCCGACGGTCATGCCCATCGACAGCAGGGCGATCGGGATACCGAGGCCCAGGCCGACGGAACCGCCGACGCCCACGACCACGAAGCCGGCGAAGACCTTCAGGGCGACGTGGCCGCCCATCATGTTGCCGAACAGACGAAGGGTCAGGGTGACCGGGCGCAGCAGGAACGAGACGAACTCGATGATGATCACGAAGGGCAGGACCGGCCACGGCACGCCCGACGGCACGAACAGCTTGAAGAAGCCCAGTCCGTGCTTGGCGAAACCGATAACCAGCACCAGCAGGATGGTCAGCACGCCGAAGGTGGCGGTGACGGCGATCTGCGAGGTGGCCGTGAAGGTCAGGAACAGGCCGATGAAGTTCATGGCCAGGATGAAGGTGAAGACGGTGAAGACGAACGGGAACAGCTTCCTGCCGTCATGGCCGATGATGGAATCGACGATGCCGTCGATCATGCCGAACATGGTCTCGCCGGCGGACTGCCAGCGACCCGGGACGACCCTGGCGCCGGCGGTCACGACCTGAAGGAACAGGACCACCAGGCCGAAGGCGATGGTCATGGCCAGGTGCGAGTTCGTGAAGGCCAGCTGCTGCTCGCCGATGACAGGCAAGGTCACCGTGCCGAAATCGACAAGCGGAACGATCTGGAACTGGTGAAGCGGATCAGCCATGGGCGCCTTTAGTCTTCTTCGTCATCGTCGAAGGGAACCGACTTCGGCTCCACTCCGCTTGCTTTCGCCTGGGCCATCAGGCGTTGCGCCGTCGACCAGGCCATCCAAACCGAAACGGCGAAGCCCATAAGGACGCCGCCGATCAAACCCCAGGGATTGGTATGGAAATACCAGTCCACGATGGCGCCGAGCGCCAGACCCACAAACACGCCGCCGAACAGGTCGGCGATGATCCGCCACGCCTGACCGGCCGCCGCCTGACCCGCTGCTTCGTGAGAAACTTCGCGGTTCGTGCGCGCCTCCAGAGCGGATGCGCTTTCGGTGAGGCGTTTGATCGCCTCTTCGCGCGATTCCGGGGGCAGGGACATGGGCTTTGTTTGTTTCGAACCCCGCCCGGCCACGCATGGATTTGCGGGCCCCGACAGGGGTCTGAATTCGGCGCGGAACCTATAGGCGAGGGGCCGGAAGGTCAAGGCGCGGGCGGATCGGGGTAAGGTGTTGAATTGTCGCGGGTCTGGCAGGCTCCGCTGAACCATCTCCCGGTGGGAGAGCGAAGTTACGCCGCCATCCGCTCCCACGCCTTACCCACCGGCAGGATGTCCAGCCCGGCCGCCTTCGCCGACCGGATCACGCGGTCCAGATCGTCCGGCGTGCAGCCGTAGCGGGTGGGGCCGACCATGACGTCGTGGCCGTAGGCGACGAGCCAGCCGCGACGCCCGGCGGTTTCGGCCATCAGGGCCTCGAGGTCGTAGCCGGGGAGGCGGCGGCTTTCGAGGCCGATGGCCTGGAGGTTGGCGCGGTCGGCGCTGCCCGCATTGACGCCATCGCGGATGCCGCGGGCAAGCTTGAACCGATCGGCGACGACGGCCTTGGCTCCGACGGAGACGTCGCCATAGGGCCAGGCGAAGGTTGTCATGACGTGGCCGTCGAGCCGCTCGGCGACCCAGGCGGCGTTGCGGTCGAGGTCCGCGGCGTACTCACCGGGGGAGACCTTCAGCGCCGAGGTGTGGCCGAAGGTATGGCAACCGACCTCGTGGCCGGCGGCGAACAGCTGTTGCAGGTGGTCGGTCGAGAACTGGGGCAGGCCGAGGTTTTCACCGTCAGACAGGCCGCCGGCGACATAGTAGGTGGCCGTGACGCCGTGTTCTTTCAGGATCGGGCCAGCCTCGGTCCAGGCGCTGACCGGAATGTCGTCGAAGGACAGGCTGAACACGCCGCGCTGCGGGCGGACGGGGGCGGAACGGACGCCGAGGTAGCGGCCGCCTCTGCGGCGCATCTTGTCGAGAAATGCGGACATGGGGCCATGATGCACAGGTCGGCTTAAGGGCGGTTGAACGCGATCAGCGCGTCTTCGGCTTCAATGCCCGCCCCGCCACCACGGCGGAGGCGCCGAACTTCTGGCGCAGGGCGTCGATGGTGGTCTCGGTCTTGAGGGTGCGGCGTTCGGGGGAGGCGAACAGGCCCTCAGGCAAATCCTCGGCGTCCTGGATGTCGGCCAGGCCGATACCGATCAGGCGGTAGGGGCGGCCGAGTTCGGGGGCGAGAAGCTCGCGGCCGATGGCGAACAGGGCGCGGGCGGTCTGGACCGGGTCGGGCATCGTCTTGCGTCGGGTGACGATCTTGAAGTCCGCCCGGCGCAGTTTGAGGACGACGACGCGGCTGGCGACGCCGTCTCGGCGGGCCTTGGAGGCGACCTTCTCGCACAGGGGCCAGAGTTCGGCTTCGAGGTCTTCGAGGGCCGTCAGGTCGGTGTTGAAGGTGTTCTCGGCGCTCATGCCGCGCCGGTCGTGCTCGGGGTTCACGGAGCGGGCGTCGCGGGCGTGGGCGAGGTCGTGGAGGCGCAGGCCCGTCTCGCCGTAGCGTTTGACGAGGTCGCGGACGTCGGCGGCGGCCAGATCACCGACGGTGGCGAAGCCGTCCGAGACCAGGGTCTTGCCGAAGACGGGGCCGACGCCGGGGAGGATGCGGACGGACTTGGGGGCCAGCAGCGCCCGGGCGTTCGCTGCGCCGATCACGGAGAAGCCGCGGGGCTTGTCGAGTTCGGAGGCGATCTTGGCGAGGAATCGGTTGGGGGCGAGGCCGATGGAGACCGAAAGGCCCGTCTCGTCCTCGATCCGCTTCTGGAGGCGGATGAGCTGGAGGGCCGGCGGGCCGCCGTTGAGGCGTTCTGTACCGGAGAGATCGATCCACGCCTCGTCCAGCGACAGGGTCTGGACCAGGGGCGTGAGCTCTCCGACGAAACGGAAGATGCGCTCCGATTCGGGGACGTATTTGGAGAAGTCCGGCTTGATCACCACGGCGTCTGGGCAGGCCTTCAGCGCCTTGAACATCGGCATGGCCGAATGGACGCCGGACTGGCGCGCGATGTAGCAGCAGGTGGACACAACGCCGCGCACGCCGCCGCCGACGATAACCGGCCTGTCGCGCAGTTCCGGGCGGTCGCGCTTCTCCACCGAGGCGTAGAAGGCGTCGCAGTCGAGGTGGGCGATCGACAGCTGGTCCAGCTCGGGATCGCAGACCACGCGCGGCGAGCCGCAGGCCGGACAGCGCCGGACGGCATCCTCTCCGGTCCGGAGGCATTCGCGACAGATGGCTTTCATGGTGAAGCTTGAATTCCCGACTTCACCCCAACTTAAGACTGGATCGGCATGATCCCAATCGAACAGGGCGAAAAGCCTCCGAGCGCATCCTGCGCGTCAGTCGAGGCGGCCAGACCGGGTGAAGATGTCCAAGAAAGTCCTCATCGTCGAGGATAACGAGCTGAACATGAAGCTGTTTCATGATCTGCTCGACTCGCAGGGCTATCAGATCCTGCAGACCCGCGAGGGACTGCAGGCGATGGCCCTGGCGCGCCAGCACATGCCCGATCTGATCCTGATGGACATCCAGCTGCCCGAGATCTCGGGTCTGGAAGTGACCAAATGGCTGAAGGACGACGAGGAACTGGCCCACATCCCGATCATCGCGGTGACGGCCTTCGCCATGAAGGGCGACGAGGAACGGATCCGGCAGGGCGGCTGCGAGGCCTATATCTCCAAGCCGATCTCGGTGATGCATTTTCTGGAAACGGTGAAGAAACACCTGAACCAGCCAGTAACGGTGGGATAGCTTTCCGATGACCGCGCGTATTCTTGTGGTCGACGACGTCGAGGCCAATGTCCGCCTGCTCGAGGCGAAGCTGACGCTCGAATACTATGACGTGCTGACGTGCCAGGACGGGGCGACGGCGCTGAAAATGGCGGCGGCGGAACAGCCCGACATCATCCTGCTGGATGTCATGATGCCCGGCATGGACGGGTTCGAGACCTGCCGGCGCCTGAAGGCCGATCCGACGACCAACCACATTCCCGTCGTGCTGGTGACAGCGTTGGACGGACGCGAGGACCGGATCAAGGGGCTGGAGGCCGGGGCCGACGACTTCGTCACCAAGCCGCTGGACGACGTGGTCCTGTTCGCCCGGGTGCGGTCGCTGACCCGGCTGAAGCTGGTCATGGACGAGCTGCGCGAGCGCGAGGAGAGCGGACGCCGGCTGGGGGTCACGACGGACGGGGCCGGGCGGCTGCGTGGGTCCGGCGGCCGGGTCCTGATCGTCGACGACAATGCGCGCCAGGCTTCCCGGATCGCCGAGGAGCTGACGCGTGAGCATCGGCCCTCGATCGAGACCGACGCCGGCGACGGGCTGATTGCGTCCAAGGGCGCGATCGACCTGATGATCATCAATGTGGCGGCGGCCGAGTTCGACGGCCTGCGCCTGATCGCCCAGGTGCGGTCGGCCGAGCCGACGCGGCATCTGCCCATCCTGGCGGTGGTCGATCCGGCGGATCGGACAAGACTGGTCAAGGCGCTGGAGCTGGGCGTCAATGATATCCTGATGAGGCCGGTGGATCCCGAGGAACTGGCGGCGCGGGCGCGGACCCAGGTCCGGAGGAAGCGCTACACCGACTTCCTGAAGGAGAAGCTGGACTACAGCCTGGAGATGGCCGTCACTGACGCCCTGACCGGGCTGCATAACCGACGCTACATGGCCGGGCAGCTTCAGGCGTTTGTCACGCGGGCGGCCCAGGGCGGCGAGCCGGTGTCGGTGCTCGTCCTGGACATCGACCACTTCAAGAAGGTCAACGACGGCTTCGGCCATGACGCGGGCGATGAGGTTCTGCGCGAGTTCGCCGTTCGTCTGGCCACCAACGTCCGGGCCGTCGACCTGCCTTGCCGGCTTGGGGGCGAGGAGTTCGTCGTCGTCATGCCGGGTACGAAGCTCGAGGACGCGCACCGTATCGCCGAGCGCATCCGCCGCGACGTCGGCTCGACGCCTTTTCGCGTGATGGGCGGACAGGAGCACCTGACGGTGACCATCTCGATCGGGGTGGCGGCGTCGCTGGGTGCGGACGACACGCCCGACGCCCTGCTGAAGCGCGCCGACGAAGGCGTCTACGAGGCCAAGGCCACGGGGCGCGACCGGGTCATCGCCCGGGCGGCCTAGGCCTGACAGCAAAACGCCCGGTCGTTGCCGACCGGGCGCTTCAGAACCAGCGTGGGATCAAGCCTTACTTGATCTTGCCTTCCTTGAACTCGACGTGTTTGCGCACGACCGGGTCGTACTTCTTGACGACCATCTTCTCGGTCATCGTGCGGGCGTTCTTCTTGGTGACGTAGAAGAAGCCGGTGTCGGCCGTGGAGTTGAGGCGGATCTTGATGGAGGCGGGCTTTGCCATCGGAAATTACCTTTGCGACGGCGGTTGAGCCGTAAAATGAGAGGCGCGGAACATACTCAGGGAAGTTGCGAAGTCAACGGGCGTCTTGGCGCCTTGAGAATGATGTCGTGACGCGCGAGGCTCCTCGCATGAAAATCGCCCTGATAGCGGCCTGCGCCGCCCTGCTGTCCGCCTGCGCCACCGCGCCCGTTCCGTCCAGCCCGCAGGACGCCTTCATGGCCAACCTGAACGACCTGTGCGGAAAGCGTTTCGAGGGAAGGGTGGTGACGACCGACGCCGCCGACGCCGACTTCGCCAACAGTCGGCTGCTGATGCATGTGCGCGACTGTTCGCCCACGGAGGTCGGCATCCCGTTCGCCGTGGGCGAGGATCGCTCGCGCCGCTGGATCGTCACGCGGACCGAGGCGGGCCTTCGCCTGAAGCATGATCACCGCGATCCCGAGGGGGTCATCCATGGCTATCACATGTATGGCGGCGACAGCGCCGGACCGGGCACGGTCTCGCGCCAGGAGTTTCCCGTGGACCAGGAGTCGATCGACCAGTTCATCGCAGGGGGCGCCGAGGTCTCGACCACCAATGTCTGGGCCGTCGAGGTCCACCGGGGCCGGATGTTCGCCTATGAGCTGCGCCGGCCCGCCGGACGGTTCCTGCGGGTGGAGTTCGACCTCACGAAGCCGGTGGCCGAGTAGAGGCGGACCGCCGGTCTTGACCTGAAGGGCCTCCAAGCGTAAACGCGCCGGACTTTCGAGACGGGTCCTTTCCGGAGGCCCATCCTGATCGTCACAATTGAACGGACGGGCTGTGCCCGCCGGAACGCCCGAAGCGCGCGTTCCGGTTTTTTCGTTTGGTCGTGCCGCATCCGGTCTCGAACGACCCCGGGCGGTCCTGAAGGGCCGTTCAAAAGAAGGAAACCGAGGCGCCCCGGCCGACAGGCACACGCCTCCATCAGAAGTCGAGACTGTCTACCGATGCCTACGATCAACCAGCTGATCCGCAAGCCCCGCAAGCCCAAGCCCGTGCGCAACAAGGTGCCGGCTCTGGAGGGTTCGCCCCAGCGCCGCGGCGTTTGCACCCGCGTCTATACGACGACCCCGAAGAAGCCGAACTCGGCTCTGCGTAAGGTCGCCAAGGTCCGTCTGGCCAAGAGCGGCTACGAAGCCGTGTGCTACATCCCCGGCGAGGGCCACAATCTTCAGGAGCACTCGGTGGTCCTGATCCGCGGCGGCCGCGTGAAGGACCTTCCCGGCGTTCGCTACCACATCCTGCGCGGCGTGCTCGACACGCAAGGCGTCAAGGACCGCAAGCAGCGCCGTTCGCACTACGGCACCAAGCGTCCGAAGTAAGCGACCCGCACTTTCCAGATTCAGCCGGTTTCATCCGGCTTCTTCCAGACACCGATTTAGAAGGCCTGCCCCATGTCACGTCGCCACCGCGCCCAGAAACGCGAAGTCCTGCCGGATCCCAAGTACAAGGATCTGACCGTCACCAAGTTCATGAACTACGTCATGTACGAGGGCAAAAAGGCCGTCGCCGAAAACATCGTCTACGGTGCGTTCGAAATCCTGGCCGACAAGAAGAAGGACTTCGAGCCGGTCCAGACCTTCCACACCGCCCTGGAAAACGTCCAGCCGTCGGTCGAAGTCCGGTCGCGTCGCGTCGGCGGCGCCACCTATCAGGTTCCGGTCGAGGTTCGCCCCGACCGTCGCCGCGCCCTGGCCATCCGCTGGCTGGTGAACGCTGCGCGCAAGCGTGGTGAGAACACCATGACCGAAAAGCTGGCCGCCGAGCTGCTGGACGCCTCGAACAACCGCGGCACCGCGGTCAAGAAGCGTGAAGACACCCACAAGATGGCCGAAGCCAACCGCGCCTTCAGCCACTACCGCTGGTAGGCGTCTTAAAACCGCCCACTAACGACCCTATCTAGAGACTATCCGGCGCGGGCGGTTTGAGATAAATCGCCCGCGCTCGCTTATCCGCCACATCGACGATCTCCCGAGGACGCGGACCGCGTCCTGAACATACTTTCAAGGCACGCTTTCATGGCCCGCACACACGCGCTCGAGGACTACCGCAACTTCGGAATCATGGCCCACATCGATGCGGGCAAGACGACGACGACCGAGCGGATCCTGTATTACACCGGCAAGAACCATAAGATCGGCGAAGTCCACGACGGCGCCGCGACCATGGACTGGATGGACCAGGAGCAGGAGCGCGGCATCACGATTACGTCCGCCGCGACGACCGCCTTCTGGCAGGGCAAGCGCCTGAACATCATCGACACCCCCGGCCACGTGGACTTCACCATTGAAGTCGAGCGTTCGCTGCGTGTGCTCGACGGCGCCGTGACGGTGCTGGACGGCAATGCCGGCGTTGAGCCGCAGACCGAAACCGTCTGGCGTCAGGCCGACAAGTACTCGGTGCCGCGCATCGTCTTCGTCAACAAGATGGACAAGATCGGCGCCGACTTCGACGCCTCGGTGCAGTCGATCCGCGACCGCCTCGGCGCCAAGGCCGTGCCGATCCAGTTCCCGATCGGTTCGGAATCCTCGCTGTCGGGCCTGGTCGACATCGTCGCCATGAACTCGGTGGTCTGGGACAACGACGCCCTGGGCGCCAACTTCACCGTCGGCCCGATCCCGGCCGATCTTGTCGACAAGGCCAATGAGGCCCGCCAGTACCTGATCGACAACGCCGTCGAACTCGACGACGAGGCGATGGAAGCCTACCTCGAAGGCACCGAGCCCTCGATCGAAGTGCTGAAGAAGTGCATCCGCAAGGCCGTGCTGACCGGCGCCTTCTATCCGATCCTGTGCGGCTCGGCGTTCAAGAACAAGGGCGTGCAGACGCTGCTCGACGCCGTCGTCGACTACCTGCCGTCGCCGATGGACATCCCGCCGACCCCGGGCATCGACTTCAAGACCGAAGAGCCCGTCGTGCGCCGCGCGTCGGACGACGAGCCCCTGTCGATCCTCGCCTTCAAGATCATGGACGACCCGTTCGTCGGCTCGCTGACCTTCTGCCGCCTGTACTCGGGCAAGATGGAAACCGGCCAGAACCTGCTGAACTCCAGCCGCGACAAGAAAGAGCGCGTCGGCCGGATGCTGCAGATGCACTCGAACAACCGTGAAGACGTCAAGGAAGCCTACGCCGGCGACATCGTCGCCCTGGCCGGCCTCAAGGACACCCGCACCGGCGACACCCTGTGCGATCCGCTGAAGTCGCCCGTCATCCTCGAGAAGATGGAATTCCCGGCGCCGGTGATCGAGATCTCGGTCGAGCCCAAGACCAAGGCCGACCAGGAAAAGCTGGGCGTCGCCCTGGCCAAGCTGGCTTCGGAAGACCCGTCCTTCACCGTCTCGACCGACCACGAGTCGGGCCAGACCATCCTGAAGGGCATGGGCGAGCTTCACCTCGACATCAAGATCGACATCCTGAAGCGCACCTACAAGGTCGAGGCCACCATCGGCGCGCCGCAGGTCGCCTATCGTGAATCGCTCGGCCGCAAGGTCGACATCGACTACACCCACAAGAAGCAGACCGGCGGTACGGGCCAGTTCGCCCGCGTCATGCTGACCTTCGAACCCGGCGAGCCGGGCTCGGGCTTCGTGTTCGAGAACTCGATCGTCGGCGGCGCGGTGCCCAAGGAATTCATCCCGGGCGTCGAAAAGGGTCTGAACTCCATCAAGGATTCGGGTCTGCTGGCCGGCTTCCCGCTGATCGACTTCAAGGCGACCCTGACGGACGGCAAGTACCACGACGTCGACTCCAGCGTGCTGGCGTTCGAAATCGCGGCCCGCGCCGCCTTCCGCGAACTTAAGGAAAAGGGCGCTCCGAAGCTGCTCGAGCCGATCATGGCGGTCGAGGTCGTGACCCCCGAGGACTACCTCGGTTCGGTCATCGGCGATCTGAACGGCCGTCGCGGCATGATCCAGGGTCAGGACATGCGCGGCAACGCCACCGTCGTGAACGCCTTCGTGCCGCTGGCCAACATGTTCGGCTATGTGAACACGCTGCGCGGCATGTCGCAGGGCCGCGCCGCCTTCACCATGCAGTACGACCACTACGAGCCGGTGCCGCAACACGTCGCCGACGAAGTGATCAAGAAGTATTCCGCCTAAACCCCAACCATCCCGACGGGCTCCGGCCCGTCGGACACCCCCTGAACAACTAGGATATGCCCCCTCAATTCAGGGGACGGAGAGAAGAGAATGGCCAAGGAAAAGTTCGAACGTAACAAGCCGCATTGCAACATCGGCACCATCGGTCACGTCGACCACGGCAAGACCACGCTGACGGCTGCGATCACGATGGCCCTGGCCAAGGCCAGCGGCGGCAAGGCGATGAACTACGCCGACATCGACGCCGCGCCGGAAGAAAAGGCCCGCGGCATCACGATCAACACGGCTCACGTCGAGTATGAGACGGCCAACCGTCACTACGCTCACGTCGACTGCCCCGGCCACGCCGACTATGTGAAGAACATGATCACCGGCGCCGCCCAGATGGACGGCGCGATCCTGGTCGTTTCGGCCGCCGACGGCCCGATGCCGCAGACCCGCGAGCACATCCTGCTGGCCCGTCAGGTCGGCGTGCCCGCCCTGGTGGTCTTCATGAACAAGGTCGACCTGGTCGACGACGCCGAGCTGCTCGAGCTGGTCGAGATGGAAGTGCGCGAGCTGCTTTCGTCCTACCAGTTCCCGGGCGACGACATTCCGATCACCATGGGTTCGGCCAAGGCCGCGACCGACGGCGTGAACCCGGAAATCGGCGAACAGCGCGTTCTGGCCCTGATGCAGACCGTCGACGACTACATCCCGCAGCCGGCCCGTCCTCTGGACCTGCCGTTCCTGATGCCGGTGGAAGACGTCTTCTCGATCTCGGGCCGCGGCACCGTGGTGACCGGCCGTATCGAAAAGGGCATCGTCAAGGTCGGTGAGGAAGTCGAGATCGTCGGCATCCGTCCGGTTCAGAAGACGACCTGCACGGGCGTGGAAATGTTCCGCAAGCTGCTGGACCAGGGCCAGGCGGGCGACAACGTCGGCGTGCTGCTGCGCGGCACCAAGCGTGAAGACGTCGAGCGCGGCCAGGTTCTCTGCAAGCCGGGCTCCATCACCCCGCACACCAAGTTCGTCGCCGAAGCCTACATCCTGAACAAGGAAGAAGGCGGCCGTCACACGCCGTTCTTCACCAACTACCGCCCGCAGTTCTACTTCCGCACCACGGACGTGACGGGCATCGTTCAGCTGAAGGAAGGCGTCGAGATGATCATGCCCGGCGACAACGCCGAGCTGAACGTCGAACTGATCACCCCGATCGCCATGGATCAGGGCCTGCGCTTCGCCATCCGTGAAGGCGGCCGCACCGTCGGCGCCGGCGTCGTCGCCAAGATCGTCGAGTAATACCCCACGGTCCGAATGGACTGACTATCGAGACGGCCCCCGGAGCGATCCGGGGGCCGTTTTCGTTTGTCCGGCCGGAACGGGCCCGCGAGCGTGGCGTTGGCCAACGAGTGTTTCCTGAAGGAGCCCTCGATGAAAGCCATCTGGACCGTGGCGGCCGTGTCCGCCGTGACGATGCTGACCGGCGCCTGCGCCACGACCGACAACTACGTCTCCGCCTGCGAGCGGGACTATCAAGAGAACAGGCGATACGCGACCGCCAGCGGGGCGGCGCTGGGCGCGCTTGCCGGCGCCGCCATCGCGGGCGAACGCGACCGGGAACGGGGCGCGGCGATCGGAGCCCTGGCCGGCGGGCTGCTGGGCAACCAGCTGTCGGAGCGGGACGATCCCTGCGGCTACGGCTTCGGCGGCTATAATCGCGACGGCCGCTATGGCTATGATCGCGTGCCGAGGCGCGGGAACTACGGCAACTACTGAGGCCCACTGACTGAATGACGAGATCCGGGTTCTGGTCGGCGGCGATCGCCGTGATGGCGCTCGCCCTGGGCGGCTGCGTGGTTACCCACCCGGGTGGCGTCGATCATGTGCGGTTCGCACCGGATCGATCGTTCGTTCAGGTGCGGACCGAGGCAGGCGTGGTGCGCGGCGTCGAGGGCGCGGGCGTGCGGGCCTTCCTTGGCGTGCCCTACGCGGGGGCGCCGGTCGGCGATCTGCGTTGGCGGGCGCCGAGGCCGGTCGAGGCGTGGAATGGCGTCAGGGACGCGACGCGGCTGGGGTCGGACTGCACGCAAGCGCTGGGGCGCAAGGCCATTCTCGGCGGAGGCGGCGGGCTGGTGGTCGGGTCCGAGGATTGTCTGTTCGTGAACGTGTACGGACCCGCGAGCGAGCCGGAACGGTCACGGCCAGTGATGGTGTACCTGCACGGCGGGGCCTTCACGATCGGATCGGGCGCCAACTACGATCCGTCGCGGTTGGCGACCGAACAGGACCGGGTCGTGGTTACGGTGAACTTCCGGCTCGGGGCGCTGGGGTGGCTGGCCCATCCGGGCTTCGACACTGAGGGCGAGGGCGTCGGCGGCAACTGGGGGCTGATGGACCAGCAGGCGGCGCTGCGCTGGGTGCATGAAAACATCGGGGCGTTCGGGGGCGATCCGGGGGATGTGACCCTGTTCGCAGAGAGCTCGGGGGCGTGGAGCGCCTGCTACCTGATGGCGTCGCCGGGGTCGGAGGGGCTGTACCAGCAGGTGATCCTGCAGAGCGGGCCGTGTCTGGAGCCGCAGTCGCTGAATGCGGCCAAGGATCAGGTCCCGGCCGGGCCGCCGTTCGCCGACGACCTGGGGTGCACACAGCAGGGGCAGGTCGCTTGCCTGAGGAGCCTGCCGGCCGGGCGGATCGCGCGGGCGCCTTCGCTGCGGTCGGGTATCAACGGGCCGGGGTCGTGGGGGCCGGTGCATACGGACGCCACGGTGCCGATCAGTCCGCCGGACGCCTTCGCCAGCGGCCGGTTCACACAGGTCCCGGTAATCGTGGGGACGAACACCGACGAGGGGCGGCTGTTCGCCGTCGAGGTCAAGGACATGGATCGCTACCGGAAGGAGACGGTCTGGCTGTACGGCGCGGACGGCGAGCGGGCGCTGGAGCGCTATCCCGTCGGGGCCGACGGGCCTGCGGTGGCGATCGCGCAGAGTTTCACCGACAGCCGGTTCTCATGCCCCGCCGATGCACTGAGGCGACTGCTGGCGCGGCATGTGCCGGTCTACGGATACGAGTTCGCGGACGGGGCGGCGCCGTTCCTGCTGCCCGACTGGATCACGGGGCTGGACATGGGGGCCTATCACGCGAGCGAGCTGGCCTATGTGTTCGGCACGACCTGGCTGTTCGCGGATACGGGCAGATGGACGCTGGAGCAGCGCGCCCTATCCGACCGAATGATGCGGCTGTGGGCCGGGTTCGGGCACGATCCGGACTTCGATGCCGACTGGCCGCGCATCAGCGAGGGCGGAGGCCCGGTCGTGGTCTTCGATCCGGCGGGCGACCGGGTCGATGCGACCTTCCACGACCGGCACCAATGCGGCTTCTGGGGCGGCACGGCTCTGGGAGCGGTCGAGCCTAGCTGAAGATCACTTCCACGCCGGGCTTGACCGCTGCGGCCAGCTGTTCGGCGCTCCAGTTGGTCAGGCGGACGCAGCCGTTGGAGGCGGTCTTGGCGACCTTCGACGGATCGGGCGTTCCGTGGATGCCGTAGGTGTCGCGCGACAGGTCGATCCAGACCGAGCCCACCGGATTGTTTGGGCCCGCCGCCACGACGAACTTGCGGTCCGCCGTGCCGTAGGTCAGGCGTTCGGGGTCGTAGGTATAGTTCGGCTCATTGGCGACGCCGACGACGGTGAGGCGGCCTGTGGGCGCAGGCCGGGTACTTGAGCCGATCGTGGCGGGATAGAAGGCCAGCAGGTTTCCCGCCGCATCGAAAGCGCGAACGGCGCTGTCGCCCTTGTTCACCAGGATACGGGTGACCTCGGTGGGCAGGGGCTGGTCAGTGATGGCCGGGACGACGATCGCCTGTCCCGCGCGGCCAAAATCGACGCCCGGGTTGAGCGCCGTCAGCAGCGCCTCTGTGACGTGAAACTTCTCGGCCAAGGCCTCGAGTGCGCTGGTGTAGCCGAGCGCGTCCAGTTCCGACTGGGCTTCCAGATCGGCCGGCACGGCAGCGATGAAGGGGCCGGCGACATCGGCGGGCGTGATGACGTATTCGGCCATAACCGGCGCAGCGGCCTGGATCAGGCTGGCGAACACCGCAGCGTTCAACTCTCCGTCGGAGGCGATGTCTTTGGCCTGGGCATAGGCGGCGACCGCTTGGCGCGTGTTTTGTCCGCCCAGTCCGTCGATGGCCCCGGGTGAAAAGCGGGCGCGGTCGAGCAGAATCTGGGCGCGGATGATCTCCGGACGCGGGGGCGTGGTTGTTGCGGCTTGCGGACCACCGACGCCCGGGGCGGTGACACTCGGGACGGCCTCGGCCGCCGCGTCCGGCGTGGCAGCGGCATCGGCCTTCCAGACAGCGGCCTCAATCGACACCGGCGCCAAGGCGCCGGTCGCGCCAGTCGCGCGCGGGGCGGAAGCCGTCGGCTCCGTCGCTGTCGTCGGCGTTTGCGGATCGGGTGCGCCGCATGCGGCGAGGGACACGGAGGCGAGGAGGGCGGCGGCAAGCGACATGCGGTTCAAGGGGGGGCGGATCATGAAATCAACTCTCGGGCGACTGGAGTTAGCCAACCCGCAGGCCTGTTTACCGTTCCGCACAACCGGCAGGGGCGGGGACTTGCGCGGAACCCCGAAGCGGGGCCTACGTTCGGTTCGGGACGTTAGGATTTTGGTAACCATCATGCGACGCGCGCTTCGGATCGGCCTGTTCATCGGCACCCTGATCGGGGTCTCCGCCTGCGCCTCGATGGATAACGGTCAGAGCGGCGCATACGGCTCGGTTGAGGCCGGCCGGACCCGCTGACCACTGCGCTCAAGGAAATCGTGGCGAAACCGGTCACATTCCGCTAGGACCGAACAGCGGACGCCGACTGTCGCGCCGCGCTGGTCTACTCCCCCCTAGATGTTACTCATCGCCATTGTCGTCGTTCTGCTCCTTGTGGTGCTCAACGGCCTGTTCGCCATGACCGAGCTGGCGGTCGTGTCATCCCGCCGATCCAAGCTGCAGAGCCGGGCCGAGCGGGGCGATCGCGGCGCCCGGGTGGCGCTGAAACTGTCCGAAGACCCGACCCATTTCCTGTCGGCGGTCCAGGTCGGCATCACCCTGATCGGCATTCTGGCCGGCGCCTACGGGCAGGCGACGATCGCGGGCGAGCTGGACAAGATCCTGACAGCCGCCTTCCCGGCGCTGGACGCCTATACCCAGATCTTCTCGACGGCCCTGGTCGTCATCTGCATCACCTACGTCTCGCTGATCGTCGGCGAACTGGTGCCCAAGCGGCTGGCGCTGATCTTCCCGGAAACGATCGCGTCCAAGACGGCGGGTCCGATTTCGACCGTGGCGATCGTGCTGCATCCGTTCGTCTCGCTGCTGACCGCCTCGACCTCGGGCATCCTCAAGCTGATGGGCGTCAAGGACCGCGACGGGTCCGACGTCACCCAGGAAGAGGTCGAGACCATGATCGCCGAGGGCACTTCGGCGGGTCTGATCGAGCCCGAAGAACAGACGATGATCGAGGAGATCCTGACCCTCGGAGATCGTCCGATTCGCGTGGCCATGACGCCGCGCCACGAGGTGTTCTGGATCGCCCTGGACGACACCGAAAAGGAGCTGCGCGAGGAAGTTCGCAAATGCCCCTATTCGCGCATCGTCGTGGCGCGCGAGAACGACGTCGATAACCCGCTGGGCGTTGTCCACAAGAAGGACCTGCTGGACAGTCTCCTGACCAACGGCGAGTTCAACATCGAGAAGCACGTCCAGACTCCGGCCTTCATTCCGCAGTCGACTTCGGTGCTCAAGGCGCTGGAAATCCTCAAGTCGTCCAAGGTCCACATGGCCTTCCTGGTCGACGAGTACGGAGCCTTCGAGGGCGTGGTGACGGCGACCGACCTGCTGGAGATGATCGCCGGCGACTTCGACGAAGGTCACGACGACCAGGAGGCCTGGATCCGTCAGCGCGAGGACGGCACTTGGCTGGTGGACGGCCAGACCGATCTGGAGGAACTGTCGGACGTGCTGGGCGAGGATTTCGGCGACCAGGAAGGCTTCCACACCGTGGCCGGTCTGGTCCTGCACCAGCTGTCGCGCGTGCCGGACGAGGGCGAGATCCTGCAACTGGGCCGGTTCGAGGTCGAGGTGATCGACATGGACGACCGCCGTATCGACAAGCTGCTGTTCAAACAGGTCGTCAACAAGAAGGACGAGGCGGACGCGGTCGCGGCGCATCTGGATCACTAACGCCTCCCCCGATGGGGAGGAATAGCCTTGAAATGGCCCGCCGGCTGGGGCATAGCCCCCGGTCTGGCGAGCAGACGCGCCGTTGGGTTCTCCCACGGCGCGCTTCTGTATTGTCTAGGAGCTTAGCTCAGCTGGTAGAGCACCGGTCTCCAAAACCGGGGGTCGTGGGTTCGAATCCCCCAGCTCCTGCCACTTCCCCCTGTTCCCGCAGACTGGGCATCCCCATCTGCGGGGACAGGATCAAGCGTTTACGAAGAGACCCCGAGAGCCCATGGCCAAGTCCAAGTTTCCCGGCGGACGCCGCACCGGCAACCCTGCCGCCGGCGCAAAGCCTCAGATGGCCGGCGCTTCGGCCTCGGCCTCGACGGTCGCCGTCGACGCGCCCGTGGCCAAGCCGCGGACCTCGCCGGCCCAGTTCGCCAGCCAGGTCCGCGCGGAAGCCCGCAAGATCGTGTGGCCGAGCCGCAAGGAGACCTGGATCACCTCGGTGATGGTCTTCATCATGGTGCTGCTGGCGGCGGCGTTCTTCTGGATCGTGGATACGGGCCTGGGCTTCGCCTCGCGCTACATCCTCGCCCTCGGCCAATAAAGAAAAGAAGGAGACGCGCCCATGACGGATGCAGCGCCCGAAACCAAGCCGGCCTCGAACCCGCGCCACAAGTGGTACATCGTCCACGCCTATTCGAACTTCGAGAAGAAGGTCGCCCAGCACATCCGCGACCAGGCCAAGCAACGCGATCTGGAGGACTGCTTCTCCGAGATCCTGGTGCCGACCGAGGACGTCGTCGAGATCCGCCGGGGCCGCAAGGTCAACTCCGAGCGCAAATTCTTCCCCGGCTATGTGCTGGTGAAGATGGAGCTGACCGACGACGCCTATCACCTGGTCAAGGACACGCCGAAGGTCACCGGCTTCCTGGGCGCCGCGGGCGGCACCAAGCCCCTGCCGGTCTCGGAACGTGAGGTCCAGGCCATCATCGGCCAGGTGGAGGAGGGCGTCGAACGTCCGAAGCCCACGATCCGCTTCGACATCGGCGAGACCGTCAAGGTCATCGACGGTCCGTTCGCCAGCTTCGACGGCCAGGTGGAGAGCGTCGACGAGGACGCCGCCCGTCTGCGGGTCGCCGTGTCGATCTTCGGCCGTCCGACGCCGGTGGATCTGGAATACAGCCAGGTCGAGAAGAGCGCGGCCTAGGGCCCTCTCACAGGTTACGATTTGCGGCGGCGGTCCTCTCGGGCCGCCGTTTGCTTTTGCGGGGTCGCTCCGCTATACGCGCGCCTTCGCTTCGCCCGGCCCGCCGGGACGATGCGGTAAATCCGTGGGAGGCAGCCATGCCCGACCACGGCTCACCGGTCTCGATTAGCTTCGGGGTCATTCACAGGAGAGACCAATGGCCAAGAAGATTCTGGGCTATATCAAGCTGCAGGTGCCGGCCGGTTCGGCCACGCCTTCCCCCCCGATCGGGCCCGCTCTGGGTCAACGCGGCGTGAACATCATGGGCTTCGTCAAGGAGTTCAACGCGCGCACCGAGAAGGAAGTCAAAGGCACGCCCCTGCCGACCGTGATCACGGTCTACCAGGACAAGTCGTTCACCTTCGTCACCAAGACCCCGCCGGCCACCCACTACATCAAGCAGGCCGTGGGCATCACCTCGGGCTCCAAGCTGACGGGCCGCGAGACGGTCGGTTCGATCACCCGCACCCAGCTGCGCGAGATCGCCGAGAAGAAGATGAAAGACCTCAACGCCAACGATATCGATGCCGCCGCGCGCATCATCGAAGGTTCCGCCAAGGCCATCGGCCTCAACATCGTGGAGCGCTGAACATGAGCAAGCAAGCCAAGCGCATCAAGGCGTGGACCGTCGACCGTGAAGCCCTGGTGTCGTTCTCGGACGCCATCAAGACCGTCAAGGAACACGCCACCGCCAAGTTCGACGAGTCGATCGAGATCGCCGTCAACCTGGGCGTCGATCCCCGTCACGCCGACCAGCAGGTCCGTGGCGTCGTCAACCTGCCGTCGGGGACGGGGCGCGACGTTCGCGTCGCCGTGTTCGCCAAGGACGCGAAGGCTGACGAAGCCCGCGCGGCCGGCGCCGAACACGTCGGCGCCGAGGATCTGTACGAGAAGATCAACGGCGGCTTCATGGACTTCGACCGCGTCATCGCGTCGCCGGACATGATGGCCCTGGTCGGTCGTCTGGGTAAGGTGCTGGGCCCGCGCGGCATGATGCCGAACCCCAAGGTCGGCACCGTGACCCCGAACATCGGCCAGGCCGTCAAGGACGCCAAGGGCGGCGCCGTTGAGTTCCGCGTCGAGAAGGCCGGTATCGCCCACGGCGGCATCGGCAAGGCCTCCTTCACCCAGGAAGCCCTCGAAGCCAACGTGAAGGCCTATGTGGACGCGCTGAACCGCGCCAAGCCGGCCGGCGCCAAGGGCACCTACGTCAAGCGCATCACCCTGTCCTCGACGATGGGTCCGGGCGTGAAGATCGATCCGGCCTCGCTGACGGCCTGATCGCCAGACTACGATTGAACGCAAGGCGGCCCTGGAGAGCGATCTCCGGGGCCGTTTTCGTTTTGCGGTCAATGCCGTGCGCCGCCGGGACGCCCGAACGGCAATCTTCCGGCGGCGCGAACGGCCAGGGACGCCAAGCCGGACGGCGGAGACCGCCGATGCCGCCGATAGGCGGCGGTGAGCCGGGCAGAGACGGGCCGCGCCCCCTTCGACGCACGCGGGCCGACGCTATGGGCGCGAACGTCAGGCGTTGACGCGTCGCCGCTGGATCGTCAGGGCAGCCCCGCCCGCCAGAGCCAGACCCATCAGGATCATCGCCCATTCGGACAGGCTGGGGACGGGGATGGGGCTGAAGAGGGTCACCGGCGCCGGGCCCGTGAAAGTCACCCGGAACGGTGTCAGGTTGTGGTTGGCCCACATGCCGCCCACCAGTGTGTAATTGCCCGGGGTGAGGGTGACGTTCTGTATACTGTCAAAGCTGGCGAGGCAGCCGACCGCAGGCGAAGCCGGGTCGTAGGGCCCCGAATAGATCGCGAAGCCGCCGTCCCCCACCCCTGTGTCCCTGAGTTGGTAGGACCCCGCCACGCTCACCGAGATCGTTTTGGCGGTGTAGGGGCGTTGGAACATGTTCGTCCCGATGCTGCACGGGGATCCGTTGTCGAATCGTCGGTCATGGTTGGGATCCGATCCCGTCGGCGTCATGTCGAACTGTTGCGCGACCGCCAGATCCGGCGACGCCAGGGCGAGGGCGATAATTCCCGGAAGGAGCGATAAGGGTCTGATTGTCATTGTCTGTTCAGGGCTGGAAGAACGTTGAAAGTTGCGGCGTCTTCACCGGAATGCCCTGATGTTGGCCGGCATCTCCGGTGGGATGTCGAAGACGTCGCCGCCCGCCTTGCCGCCGGTGCGTTGAAGCTCCAGTGCGCGGGCCCGGCACTGGGAGGGCGTCACGCCCCAGGCGGCGCGGAAGGCGCGCCCGGCGGCGGTGTGGCTGTCCAGACCCCAGCGAGCGAAGACCTCGGCGATCTTCTCGTGCAGGCGGGCCGGATCTGACAGGTCCCGGAATACGCCTGTCAGGCGGCGCCCCAGGATGTAGCGGCCGATGCCCCCGTGGGGCTCGAACATCCGGTAGAGGGTCGGGCGGGTGACGAAGAACTGACGGGCCAGAAGGTCCGGGCCCAGGTCCGGGTCGCCGATCTGTCGCTCGATGCGACGGCAGATGGCGCGGAACTGACTTTGCCGAAGATCTGCACGGGTCGTTCCGCGGGCCTTGCTGCCTGCGTTGACGACCGAGGCGATCAGGGCCGCCGTGGTGTGGCTGCAGGCCAGTCCCTCCTCGATGGTCAGGTCGGGCCCCCTGAACCACATCTCCTCCAGATGCTCCCGGACGGCGATGCCAGCCTCGCTGTCGCGATGCAGCATCAGGCCGTGAATGTCCCCGGCCTCCTCCAGCAGGGGCAGGAGAAGGTCGCGGTCGATGATGGCCGACAGGTTGTCGGGGCCCTCGGTGCGGATCGCGACCGGACGGGTCAGGTCCAGCATGCAGATGTCGCCCGGCCGGACCTGTCGCTCGGCGCCGTCCAGGGTCAGGACGAAGCCGTTGGTCCGGTAGAACTGGACATGGAACTGGTCGACGCCGTTCCGGGCGATGGTGCGGGGGCTTCGGACCATGATCGAGGCCGAGGCTCGGGACATGCCCAGCTTGATCGGCCCGTAATCGTAGAGGGCGAAGTCCATGACGTAGGCGGCGCGGACGGCGGCGGACGGCGCCTCCAGCTCGAACATCGTCGCCAGCAGCTCGCGGCAGGCGGCGAAGCTGTCGGCGTAGTCGGCGCCGATGCTGGCCGCCAGATACGGCAGCCGATCCTTCCGGACCCCGTCCGTCATGTGTCGATCCCCCGGCCAAGCTTGCAGCCAGAAACCTTCTAGCGTGGTTCGAGAGGCGGGACTTCGACCATGTGTCTCAAAGTGAAGCCGGCGGGCCCTGCGTGTCTTGTCGAAGAGCTTTTCCCCGAGGTTAACCGCCGGGATGCCCCGCGCCATGGCGGTGCGCTCGCCGATGATGGCGGATCAGGGGACGGGAATGGTGAAGCGTTTGAAACGAGCAGCGGCGCTGGGCGCGGCGGCGTGCTTGATGGCGACACCGGCGCTGACGCAGACGGTCTGCGCGGGGGTCAGCCAGACGTTCACGCCCAGCGTGGCGGGCGGCGCCAGGACTGACCCCGCCCAGCCCTACTCATGGGTCGCACCGGCTGGGGTGACCAGCGTCACTATCCGGGCGGCGGGAGCGCGGGGCGGCGATGACACCCACGATGGCTTTCCCGGCGGCAAGGGGGCTGAGGTGATCGCCGCCTATCCAGTCACGCCCGGCGAGCGGCTTTGCATTGTGGCCGGCGTCGCCGGAAAGAACTTCGGCGCCTCCGTCTCCGGTGGTGGCGGCGGTTCGTTTGTCTTCTCGTCAGGTGTCGCCTCCTGCGTGCTCGCCAATGCCTCGGCCGCCAATCTTCTGGTCGCGTCAGGCGGGGGCGGATCGACTGCCTCCAGCACGAGTGGGCTCCCTGGCAGGGCGACCGGTCTCGGGGCAGGGGCCGCGGGCGCGATTGCGGGCTCAGGCTATGCGGGCGGCCCGGCAGGCGGGACCGGCGGGACCGGCGGCGGCGCTGACGTGGGCGGCGGCGGGGGCGGTCTCATCACCAGCGGCTCCGACGGATCACTCACAGGCGGCCAAGCCCTGACGCTCGGCGCCGCGGGCGGCAGCGGTCCGGGGGGGCTGGCTGGCGGCTTTGGCGGCGGCGGCGCAGGTGGGGGAGGGGGCGGCTACAACGGCGGTGGAGGCGGCGGCTCTCTTCCCGGACGGCCCGGCGGCGGCGGCGGATCGTTCAGCAGCGTCATGCCGATCAGCGCCGCGGACGGGGTTCACTCCGGTAACGGCGAGGTGTCTCTCTGCTACACGCCTGCGCCCGCGCCGGTCCCGACGCTGAGCGAATGGGCGATGATCGGCCTGACGGGCCTGCTGGCTATGTTCGGCCTCGCCCTGATGGATCGTCGTCGGTGGGCGCGATGAACATGAAGCTGAAGCGGGCGGCTGTGCTGGGCGCCGTGGCGTGGGTGGTGCTGATGCCGGCCGGCCCGGCGCTGACCCAGGCCGTCTGTTCGGGAGTGAGTCAGACGTTCGCGCCCAGTGCCGGGGGCGACACCAGGAGCGATCCCGCCCAACCCTACTCGTGGGTCACGCCGGCGGCCGTGAGCAGCGTCACCATCCGCGCGTCCGGCGCCCAGGGCGGACAAGCCGCCGGCCTGTCGGGCGGCCTCGGCGCGCTGGTCACGGCGACCTATCCCGTGACAACGGGCGAGCGGCTTTGCATCGTCGTCGGCGTTCAAGGCCAATACCTCGCCGCCGCCAGTTCCGCCGGAGGAGGAGGATCCTTCGTGTTTTCGTCCGGTCTCGGCCCCTGCCAGTTGGCTAATGCTTCAGCCGCCAATCTCCTGGTGGCCGTGGGTGGAGGCGGATCGCCCTCACCCGGAACCGATGGACTGCCGGGTCTGGCGACCGGCCTGGGGTCCGGAATGGCGGGCGCGCTGGCCGGCTCCGGTTATGCGGGAGGACCGGCAGGCGGGGTCGGCGGCAACGGCGGCGGCGGGAACCTTGGCGGCGGTGGCGGCGGCCTTCTGACCGACGGGACCGACGGCTCGCATGCGGACGGGGGTCAGGCCTTGGTTGCGGGCGGCAATGGAGGGTTCGACCGAGGTTTTTCCAGCCGTGGCGGGTTCGGCGGGGGGGGCTCCGCCGGCGGCGGAGGCGGCTATAATGGGGGCGGCGGAAGCGGAGGCGCTTTTGGGCAAGCGGGCGGCGGCGGCGGGTCGTTCAGCAGCGTCGTCCCGACGAGCGCCCAGGACGGGCAGCAGGCGGGCAACGGCGAGGTATCCCTTTGCTATACGCCTGCGCCCGCGCCGGTCCCGACTCTCAGCGAATGGGCGATGATCGGCCTGACGGGCCTGCTGGCGCTGTTCGGTCTGGCGATGATGGATCGGCGTCGGTGGGCGCGATGAACAGGAAGCTGAAGCGTGCGCTGTGGCGTGGGTGGTGCTGATCCCGGCGGGGTCAGCCAGACGTTCACGCCGAGCATGGCGGGCGGCGCCAGGACGGACCCCGCCCCGCCCGGCCCGACGTCGTCCGTCATGCGGCGTGTTACGTCTGGGGCCGGGCGCCGCGCCCGAAGACGGGGCTCAACAGGACCAGTCCGCCGATCGCGAGTATTCCGATCAGGAGAACGATGCCCCACTGCGACATCGTCGGGACAGCGGTCGCGCACGTCACAGCGATGCTGCGGACGCCGTAGGGGGTGACGACCACCGCAGCGGAATCGGCGATACCGGACCCGTTCGTGACGCTGCACGCCTGGCCCGCGGGCTGGCCCGACACGGTGACCGAATAGCCGTCGTTCAGCGTGACCCACATCGGAAAGGTGAAGGCGCCGTTGGCGCTGACCGTCAGGTCGTCGCCGCCGTTATTCTGCAACACCACGGACTGGCCGGCGCCGAGACCGCTGACCGTGCCGCCGACTGTCGGAAAGGCGCAAAGGGCTATCGACGCAATGACCTGAGAACACGCATTCAGACACGGCGCCCCAAGCACGTTGCAGCTGGACGTGCATGCATCGGCATTGTTGATGCCGCCGATCTGGCATCCGAACCTGCAGGGTCCAAAGTCCGCACAGTCGGCATCGCACCGGTCGATGGCGCTTTGCTGGCATATGCTGGTCGGGATCCCATTGACGACCGGGCGGGGCGGAGTTTGAGCATGCACCGAAGGTGCTGCGACCAGCCCGCCGAGAGCCAGGACCGCCAGGAACAGCCCGCCGAGAACCCATCTGAACACGCCATCACCCCCGTGATCGACTTCCGAGCCGGAAGCGCCGGGCCTCACGCCTAGCCAGGAGCGGGGAGGCGTCCAGGTAAAACGACGATGCGCCATCACTTTGAGACGCAGGGTCGAAAGCGGGGCTGAAGACACGCTGCAATTTCGCTCTGCTCGTCCTGCACGAGCGGGAGCAGCGCGTGCGCCGCCGGCCCCGGTGCCGACGCTGACCGAATGGGCGATGATCGGGTTCACGGGGCTGCTGGCGCTGTGCGGTCTGACGATGGTCGAGCGTCGTCGTCGGTTCGTCGCCTGACCGGTTGCTTTCCGCCCGTCTTCCTGTATAGAGCGCGCCTTCCCGTCAGAGCTTCGGCCCTGACGGTCCTGTCCGAGAACTTCGGGGTCTGGGGGTCACCCGGGCCATAAATGTCAGAGAGCCCTCTGACGCCGTGGGGAGATAGCGACGCAGACGACGAACGGTCGGCCCGGTCTCCGGGACGGAACCCCGTCAGAGCATCCTTTCGGACATCGCTACCGGCCAGAACGCAATGCGGCGACGCATTGGGCTTTGGCCTCTCGCCGTCGGGAATAAGCCCGGCGTCGAACCTCAAGACTGGAGACCGCAATGGACCGCGCACAAAAGGCCGAGTCGATCGAAACGCTGAAGGGCGTTTTCACCGACGCCGGCGCCGTGGTCGTGACCCACAACCTGGGTCTGACCGTTGCGGAAATGGAAGACCTGCGGGGCCGTCTGCGCACCGCCGGCGGAGCGTTCAAGGTGGTCAAGAACCGCCTGGCGCTGAAGGCTCTCGACGCCGCTGAAGGTTCTGAGCACCACGCCCTGTTCAAGGGCCCGGTGGGCATCGCCTTCGCACCCGACGCCGTGACCGCCGCCAAGGTCACCGCCGAATACGCCAAGGGCAACGACAAGTTCGTCGTTCTGGGCGGCTTCATGGGTGACAAGGTTCTGGACGCGAAGGGCGTGGAGATTCTCTCCAAGCTGCCGTCGCTGGATCAGATCCGCGCTTCGTTCCTGGGCCTGCTCAATACGCCTGCGACCCGTATCGCCGGCATCACGCAAGCCCCGGCCGCCCAACTGGCCCGCGTGTTCAACGCGTATGCCACGAAGGACGCCGCGTAAGCCCCGCGTTTACGAGGCAAGCCGCTTCCATCTCTGCATAAATCCAAACCAACCCCATCCTCCGAAGGAACTACTGATATGGCCGACCTGTCCAAGATCGTCGAAGACCTGTCCTCGCTGACCGTCCTCGAAGCCGCCGAACTGTCCAAGCTGCTGGAAGAAAAGTGGGGCGTCAGCGCCGCTGCTCCGGTCGCCATGGCCGCCGCTGCCGGTGGCGGCGCCGCCGCTCCGGCTGAAGCCGCTGAAGAGCAAACCGAGTTCACCGTCGTCCTGCTGGACGGTGGCGACAAGAAGATCAACGTCATCAAGGAAGTCCGTGGCGTGCGTTCGGACCTGGGTCTGAAGGAAGCCAAGGACCTGGTCGAAGGCGCTCCGCAGAACGTCGTCGAGAACGTCTCCAAGCAGAACGCCGACGAAGTCGCCAAGAAGCTGACGGAAGCCGGCGCCAAGGTGCAGATCAAGTAAGCGAAAGTGTTTGCGGCCGTTCAGGCCGCGACAATCTTTCGAGGGCCCGGCGGGAAACCGCCGGGCCTTTTCGCGTTCAGTCTCCGCCACGCCATTGCCTGGCGTCACCCTTTCCTGAACCGAGCCCAACGCCATGAAAATCCTGATCGTCCTGACCTCGCACGACCAACTGGGCGAGACCGGCAAGAAGACCGGCTTCTGGCTCGAAGAGTTCGCCGCGCCCTACTATGTGCTGAAGGACGCCGGCGCCGAGATCACCCTGGCTTCGCCGATGGGCGGGCAGCCGCCGCTGGATCCCAAGAGCGACGAACCCGACGCCCAGACCGACGCCACGAAGCGGTTCAAGGCCGACGAAGAGGCCAAGGCGGAACTGGCCAGCACGCACCGGCTGGCGGAGGTCAAGGCCGAGGACTTCGACGCGGTCTTCTATCCGGGCGGACACGGACCGCTCTGGGATCTGGCGGAGGACGCGAGCTCCATCAGCCTGATCGAGGCCTTCGCCAAGGCCGACAAGCCGGTCGCCGCCGTCTGCCACGCCCCCGGCGTACTCCGTCATGTGAAGGGGCCGGACGGCGAGTCTCTCGTCAAGGGCCGCAAGGTCTCGGGCTTCACCAATGGAGAGGAGGACGCGGTCGGCCTGACCGACGTCGTGCCCTTCCTCGTGGAGGACATGCTGAAGGCCAACGGGGGGCGTTACGAGAAGGGGCCCGACTTCCAGCCCTTCGTGCTGACGGACGGAAAACTGATCACCGGCCAGAATCCGGCATCGTCCGAGGACGCCGCGAAGGCGCTGCTCGGATTGCTCAAGGCCTGATGTCGCGGGATCCGCCTACCAGCCCCAGTCGGGGTGGTGCGCGGTTTCCGGCCGGAACGCGGGTTCAGGTTCGAAGGGCGCCGGCAGGTCGACGGCGCCCTGAAGCCCGCCCGGGATCACGCTTGACTTTTCGCCGCCCCGGGTAAGCTCAGGGACGGGATTGCAGACGATCCGGGTCAGGTCGATCGTCCGGTCGTCCAAGCGAAGCATCTCGATCCCGGTGAGAATGTCGTCGCCATCCAGACCCCGGACCTCGAAGGAGCCGTCCGGCGTCTCGAAGATCTTGTAACGGGACGACAGGCCCGAGAAGACCGCCTCGTCCCAGCCGGCGCCGCCGTCGAGACGGTCGTCGCCGGCACCGCCGATCAGGATGTCGTTTCCGTTCATCGCCGTGAGCAGATCGTCTCCATCGTCCCCCGTAAGGCGGTCTGCTCCTTGCGCGCCGGTCAGGGTGTCAGCGCCCGTCGAGCCGGTGATCGCATTGGGGCCGTTCTGCAGACGCACCTGGAAGACGTCGTAGAAGTTGGTCACGTCGCCGACGTAGCGGGCGTAGCTGACCATGACGTCGCCGTTGGGCAGGACGGCCAGGCCGGGCGGCTCGCCGGGCGTGCCGAGGCCGGTGGCGATGACCAGGATCTGGCCGCTGCGGGTGCCGTCCGCGAAGAAGGCGCCGACTGCGATGGAGCTCGAACCGGGGCCGGCGAACTGCTCCCAGGCCACGGTGAAGCCGCCGTCGGGGGTGGCGACGAGGGTGTGCAGGAGCTGGGCGCCGGCGGGGGCGGACTGGACGAGGAAACGGTCGCCGACGGCGCGGCCGTCGCTGGTGAGCATCTGGCCATAGAGTCCGTCGGTCTGGGCCCAGACGAGGGCGAAGCCTCCGTCGGCGAGGCGGACGATCTCGGGCGTGGTCTGGGCGCCGTCGCGCGCGATCCGGAGGGGGGCGCCGATCCGGACTCCGGTGACGTCATAGGCCTGGACCGCGATCACCGCCTCGCCGGGATTGTTGGCGCGCCAGACGGCGATGAAGCCGGTGTCGGTCGCCGTCACGTCGGACAGGCTGGCGATCTGGTCGTCGTCCAGAACGAAAGCCGGGCCACGCGCCTGTCCGGAGGCGTCATAGAGACGGGCGGAGACGCCCGACAAGGGAGACCCGACCGCGTGGGTCCAGGTCACGACGAAGCCGCCGGCGGCCAGGGCCGTGACCTGTTGCGAGTAGCCGTCCGTGTTGATCTGGATCTCGCCGCCTACGGGTAGGCCCGAGGCGTCGAAGACCTGGCCGAAGACGCCCAGGGTTCCGGCCTGCCCCGGGACGGTGTTGTCCCAGACCACGGCATAGCCTCCGTTCGCCAGCAGGGTGATCCCGGGGTTGCGCTGGGAGTTGGCCGTGGTCGTATTGACCAGAGTGGCCCCGCCTGTCCGGGCGCCGGCCGCGTCGAAACGCTGGAGATAGACGCCGTAGCCCTGATCCGGCTCGCCGGCCCCCGACCAGACCGTGATGTAGCCCCCGTCGCGAAGGCCGATGGACTGCGGCGCGGACTGGCGGCTGTTGGCGTAGGTGTGGACGCGGGTTTCAGGCGTAAGCGCATAGGGCATGGGTACTCATCCAGCGGCTGCGCGACACGAATACAGGCCCGGTCGAGGGGTGACAACCTGAGCGTTAAACGCCGCGGCTACCGCCCCCGCGCCGTCATGATCTCGCCGATCCGGTCGCGCGTGCCCTCGATCCGTTCCAGACGCGGGTAGCGCAGGCCGCCGGTGTAGCTGAGGTCGATGGTGCGGATGCGCTGGCCGTTCTTCAGGATCAGGCGGATGGGGGCCTCGCCGGACTTGGCGGCGGTGACAGCCTCGCGCAGGACCTCGGGGGTGGCGACGCGGTCGCCGACGGCGATCAGGTCCCAGCCGACGCCGATGCCGGCCTCGAACGCCGGGCCGCCCCACTGGATGGCGCTGATGCGCTGGGTCGGGCCGGTCAGGCTGAAGCCCAGGGAATAGCGGAAGTCCGAGCCCCAGCTGCCGTTCATCGCCTTTTCGTCGGCGTTCGGCTCCTCGACATAGATCAGGCGGTAGCCGCCCCGCTCCAGACCATCCAGAGGCGCGGCGGCGTCGGGGCCCGCGGCGTCGAGGCGGGTGCGCAGGAAGGCGGCCCAGTCATGGGGCTGGACCGCGTTGAGCGCCGCGACGACGTCGGCGAACGTATAGCCCTGCGGCGTCCACGATCCGTCTGTGTCTTCCGGCGAGAAGAAGGTGCGGGCGAAGTCATCGAGCGACTTCCGGTCGCGGCTCAGCTCGCGGATCAATGTGTCGGCGTCGAGCCAGATCAGGGCGGCCTCGTCATAGTAGTCGCCGGTGCCGCGCATCCACGAGGCCCACTGGCCGGGAACGCGATAGCCCAGCAGATTGTGGTTGTTGGTGTCCTGCAGGTTCCGCCATTCGCGGCCCGGCTGGTTCTCGTAGAAGGCGGCGCGATCGGCCAGGCCGATCAGGGCCTGGGCCTTGGTATGCAGGCCGGAGCGGGCCGACAGGACGTCGCCCCAATATTCGGTCTGGCCCTCATAGACCCACAGCAGGCTGTTCTCGGTCGGGACGTTGTAGTTGGCGGTCAGCTCGTCGGCCGGCCGCATGAACTTGCCGTTCCAAGAGTGGGTGTATTCGTGAGGCAGCAGGGCGCGGTTGCCCGCCGAGGCGTTCCAGCTGGTGAAGAAGTTCGGGCCGGCGGTGTTCTCGGAGCTGCGGTGATGCTCGAGGCCGATGCCGCCCAGCTGGTCGGTCAGGGCGAACAGGAACTCGTACTTGTCGAAATGGCGCGAGCCGAACAGGCGATCGGCCTGGGTGACCATGTTGGTGTAGAAGCCAATCTGTTCGTCGGTGGGGGCCAGGTTCGCGGCCGTGTCTGCGACGATGTTCAGGTGGACGTCCTCGCCGTCGGCGTCGATGTCGATGCGGCGGTAGTGGGCGCCGGCGAACATCGGGCTGTCGACCAGGGTGTAGAGATCCACGGGCGCGAAGGTCGCGACCCCGTTCTCGAACGAGGTGGTTTCCAGCGCCACGCCGTACTGCCAGCCCTCGGGCAGTTTGATGCTGGGGGCGAAGGTGATGCCGGTCGAGCGATAGCCGGCCGGGTAGAGCAGCGCCTTCTCCCACTCCATGTTGATGATCGACGGCGTCATGACCACGCGCCAGACGGCGTTGTCGGGCTGGGTGAGCCACTGGAACGAGGCCTCGATCTCGGTGGCGCCCTCGGGCACGTCAATGTGGAAGGCGTAGGGGTCGACCGCGTCGCGGCGCCATTCGACGCGCTGGCCGCCCGAGGTGATGGTCAGGCCGGCGAACAGCTGGATCGGGCCGGAGTCGGCGTGGTTGCCGGGCAGGTATTTCGGATAGAGCAGGGTCAGGCTGCGGCTGACGACCGGGATGGTCTGGCGCACCGAGATGACGCGGTGATCGAGGTCGGTGGCGTCGACCTCGTACTTGATGACGCCGGGATAGGTCTCCTGCGTCGGGGCCGGGATCAGGGGGCTGTCGGGGAAGCCGCCGATATCGGGGGTGGTCGGGCCGCGCGGCGTCGTCTGGGCCGCTCCGGGCGAGGCGCTCGCGATCAGAAGGGCGGCGAGGCAGGCGGAGGCGGCGAGACGCGACATGGGCTAATCCGGGACTGACGGCGAGGGGCCGCAGAGGACGCCGGGGGCGAACTCAGGTCAAGGGCGCCCGGTGCAGCAATGAGCCGTCGCCGTAGGAATAGAACCGGTAGCCGTCGGCCACGGCATGGGCGTAGGCGGCCTTCATCGTCTCCAGACCCGCGAAGGCCGAGACCAGCATGAACAGGGTGGACTTCGGCAGGTGGAAGTTGGTCATCAGCACGTCGGCCGCGCGGAAGCGGTAGCCGGGGGTGATGAAGATGGCCGTGTCGCCGTGGAAGGGCCGGATCTCGCCCTCGGGCGACGTGGCGGATTCGAGCAGGCGCAGCGAGGTGGTGCCGACGCAGACGATGCGGCCGCCGTTCGCATGGACGGCGTTGAGCGCGGCGGCGGCAGCGGCGGAGACCTCGCCCCACTCGGAGTGCATCCTGTGGTCGGCGGTGTCGTCGGCCTTGACCGGCAGGAAGGTGCCGGCGCCGACGTGAAGCGTCACGGCGTGGGTGGCGACGCCCTTCGCCCGGATGGCGTCAAGCAGGGCGGGGGTGAAGTGGAGGCCCGCCGTAGGAGCGGCGACGGAGCCATCGTGCTCGGCGAAGACGGTCTGGTAGTCCGACCGGTCACGGTCGTCCTCGGGGCGCTTGGCGGCGATATAGGGCGGCAGGGGCATGACGCCGACGTCGCGGATGGCGTCGTCCAGCGCGGGGCCGGAGAGGTCGAACTTGAGGGCGACGAGGCCGTCGTCGTGCTTGCCGGTGACCGTGGCGTCGAGGCGGCCGAGGTCGCAGGCGGCGTCTCCGTGGGCGCCGAACCCGCCCTCAGGTAGCGAATGCGATAGGGCGCGAAAATGTATGCGGTCCCCCGGCTTGATGCGCTTGCCCGGCTTCATGAAGGCGGACCAGGCGTCGGGCGCGTCGCGGTGGTGCAGGGTGGCCTCGACCTCGACGGTCAGGGTCTCGCCCTCGGGGCCGATGCGATTGCGGACGCCGGACAGGCGGGCGGGGATGACGCGGGTGTCATTGAAGACCAGGGCGTCGCCGGGGTGCAGGAAGTCGGGCAGGTCGGAGATGATGTGGTCGGCGAGGCCGCCGTCCTTCACCACCAGCAGCCGGGCGGAATCGCGCGGTTCGGCGGGCCGCAGGGCGATGCGGTCCTCGGGCAGGTCGAAGTCGAAGTCGGCGGTCTTCATGGTCGGCGCGAATGGCCACGGGGGCGGGACGGGGTCAAGAGCAGGGGCGACCTTGTGTCAGGGGGACCCGGGGCGTCGGCCACGCCATACTGATGCTATGAAAATGCTGACCCTGATCGCCGCTTCCGCTTTCGCCCTGTCCGTCGCCGCCTGCGAGGACGGCGCGTCCGCCCTGCAGGACATCCAGGACACGGCCGCGAAAGCCGAGGCGACGCTTGAAACCGTCAACACCCGCACCGCCCAGGTGCAGCAGGCGATCGACAATCCGGGCGGCGCCCTGCTGGCCGCGGTCGGGGCGACCTTTTCTAAGACGGCGACGGACCAGCCGGGGGTCTATGTCCTGACCGACCTGCAGACGGGCTGCCAGTTCCTGGGCACCTATGGGCCGGACGGGACGACCGTGACGTCCATAGCCCCGCGCGTCGAGGCGGCGCCCGGCGGCGGGACGCAGCAGCGCTGCGTCGCAATCCCGGGCGTCGGGCGCGCTGCCGAGGCGGACGCCGAAGCCGAGGGCTGACACGCGGACGTCGGCTGCTAGGCTGGCGTCCATGACGACTCTGGACTGGAAGACCGGCTTCGAGATCGAGCTGATGGCGCCGCCCGGCCTGTCGCGGCGCGATCTGGCGGAGGCCTTGGCCACACGGGTCGGCGGGACGGTCCAGCGCTTCTTCCATCCGCAGTCCGAGCCCAGCGCCGTCGAGGGACGGCCGGTGTTCGAGAACCTGACGCCGGGGTTTCGGGTGCGCGACGGGCAGGGCGCGTGGGTCGCCTCCTTCGTCGACGACCTGACCCTGCAGCGCGATCTGGATCGCGAGCGGGCGCCGCTGGCGGGCTGGCGACGGATCGTGGCGGACGACGGGCGATTGCTGCGGCTGGTGGAGCGGCACTGCGATCCGGATGCGGGAGGCGACCGGACGCTGGAGTCTCTGGCGACGCTGTTCGGCACGGCGGCGCAGCGGCATGAGGCCGGAATGGTGCGGGTGGTCGATGCGAGCGGCCGGTCGGTGGCCATCGATGCGCCCCTGCCCGGAGAGCGGGAACGGCCGTGCGAGATCGTGACGGCGCCGATCGAAGCGGATCATGCGGTGGTGCTGGAAGGCCTGCTGAGCGACGCGCGAAGGCTCGGCTTCACCGTCCCGGCGGAGGGCGCGACCCATGTGCATTTCGACGGCGAGGCCCTGTGTTCGGCGCGGGCGATCGCGGGGCTGGTCGAGGTGTGGGCGCGGCACGGCGAGGCGCTGAAGCGGCTGGTCGGGGTCAATCCTCGCTGTGTGCGGCTGGGCGACTGGCCGGCAGGGTTGGCCGGGCTGACGGGGAGCGAGGCGTTCGAGGCGATGGACTGGGCCAAGGCAAAGGCGGCGCTGGGCGGGGTCGGGCTGACTAAATACTGCGATCTCAACCTGGCCAACCTGCTTATCGGACGGGCGGAGAAGCACACTGTCGAGGTGCGCGTGCTGCCCGCCTTTCTGGAGGTCGCCCCGCTGATGGAGGCCGCCGCCCTGTTCGAAGGCGTGCTCGGCTGGTGCCGGGATCGGGAGCCGGGGGAGTCGGCGCCGCGCAGTCTCGTCGATCTGATGATCCGGTTGCCGATGGACGAGACGGCGCGGGGCAACTGGCTGAACGTCGTGCGGCGACAGAACGCAGCTATCGCATAGGCAGGAAGGTCGTATAGTCGGCGTCGGCCCGGGGCGGCCGTGATCCTTCGTGGAGCCATGACGATGACCAGCACTCTCAAGGCGCGCGTGCGTCGTCTGTCGGCAGGGCTCTTGATGTCCAGCGCCGTCGCTCTCGTCCTGTTCGGCCAACCGGCCCAGGCCATGCCGCAACAGCGCGAGTACGACGCCTTCTTCTCGTCGCGCTACAACTACTGCGACGCCAAACTGGTGGGCGCCCTCTATGGCCAGGACGCCGACGGCGGCAAGGTCATCATTGGCCAGAAGATCCTCAACGGCATCGGCACGAACGTGCCGGTCGTGCTGCGCGAGAGCCGGGGTTACGGCAACGCCTGCGAATGGGAAGACACGGGCCTGTCCTATTCCGATGCCCAGGTGCTGGCCGAGACCTGGGGCTTTTCGGACCCCTACGACGCCAAGCTGAAGGCCGCCGACCTGTTCACCAACGGCCGCGAGCAACAGGTCCGGAACGGCCTGGGCTACTGAGCCCAGCCACGAGCCCCAGAGACTGAGAAAACGGCCTGCGGTCTCGCGGGCCGTTTTGCGTGCGGCTTGACACTGAAGTAATTACTTCAGTATTGGATCGCCCATGACCCAGCCCGCCCTCGATCTCGCCTTTCAGGCCCTGGCCGACCCGACCCGCCGGGCGATGATCGAGCGGCTGTCGCGCGGGCCGGCGACGGTCAGCGACCTGGCCGCGCCCCTGCCGATGAGCCTGACCGCCGTGGTCCAGCATCTGAAAGTGCTGGAGGGAGCTGGCCTGGTGGCGTCGGAGAAGGTGGGGCGGGTGCGGACCTGTCGCGTCGAGCCCGCCGCTCTGAGCGCGGCCGAACGCTGGATCAACGAACGCCGCCGGTCGGTCGAACGCAGTCTCGACCGGCTCGGCGACTATCTCGAAGAAACGAAGGAGACGCCGAAATGACCGCCTGTTACCCCACGGCCCACGGGACCTTCGTGGTCGAGCGCCGCTACGACGCCTCGCCCGCCCGGGTCTTCAACGCCTGGGCCGACCCCGTCGCCTTCCGCCGCTGGTATGTCGATGGGGACGCCCGCGACGACGGGGTCAAAGCGCACGTCCTCGAATGGAGCCACGACTTCCGTGTCGGCGGTTCCGCTGGAGGCAGGTTCCGCTTCGGCGACGAGAGCAATCCAGTGGTTTTCAATGACACCCGGTACCTCGATCTCGTCCCGGATCGCCGGATCATCACCTCCTATGTCATGGGCTTTGACCGCGCCGAGGGACGCGAGCGGTTCTCTGCCTGCCTGGCCACGATCGACCTGTTCGCGGACGGGGAGGGGACGCGGCTGGTCTATACAGAACAGGGCGCCTTCTTCGGAGAGGACGGGGCCGCGCACATTCCGATGCGGGAGCGGGGTTGCGCGGACATGCTGGAGTTTCTGGGACGCGATCTGGAGCGCTGACCAAGCGTGCGTTGACCGCGCGGCGTTCAGGCTGCAAACCCCGGCCCATGCTGCAGAACCTCGAAACTCTCGCTCGCGACGCCAGGTCCTGGCCGTTCGAACAGGCCCGCGCCCTCCTGGACCACGTCCTGAAGAAGCGTCTTTCGGACGCGGAGCGGGATGCGGCGAAACTTCTGATCGACGCAGGCAAGGCGGACGAGGCCGTGGCGACGTTCGAGGCGCTGCAACGGCCTGTGGTGCTAGAGACCGGCTATGGTCCGTCCGGCCTGCCGCACATGGGGACGTTCGGCGAGGTCGCGCGCACGACCATGGTGCGCAACGCCTTTCGCGCCCTGACCGGCGACCACTGGCAGACGCGGCTGATCGCCTTCTCCGACGACATGGACGGGCTGCGCAAGGTGCCCGAGGGCGTGCCCAATCCGGAGATGCTGCGCGAGGACCTGCACCTGTCGCTGACGCGGGTGCGCGATCCGTTCGGGACGCACGACAGTTTCGGCGCGCACAACAACGCGCGTCTGCGGGCCTTCCTCGACGGCTTCGGCTTCGACTACGAGTTCATGTCCTCGACCGAGACCTACAGGTCTGGCCGGTTCGACGAGACGCTGCTGCGCCTGCTGGAGCGGTTCGACGCCGTGCAGGCGATCATGCTGCCGACGCTTGGCCCTGAGCGGCGTGAGACCTATTCGCCGTTCCTGCCGGTGAGCCCGATCACGGGCCATGTGCTGCAGGTCCCGACGCTGGAGCGGAACGTCGAGAAGGGGACCATCGTCTTTGACGATCCGGCCGGCGGACGAACCGAACTCCCGGTCACGGGCGGCCATGTAAAGCTGCAGTGGAAGCCGGACTGGGCCATGCGCTGGACCGCGCTCGACGTCGACTACGAGATGTCGGGCAAGGACCTGATCGAGAGCGTGCGCGAGTCGTCGAAGGTCTGTCGGGCTCTGGGCGGCGTTCCGCCGGAGGGGTTCAACTACGAGCTCTTCCTCGACGTCGAAGGAAAGAAGATCTCCAAGTCCAAGGGCAACGGCCTGACGATGGAGCAGTGGCTGCGCTACGGCACGCCGGAGAGCCTGAGCTGGTACATGTTCCAGTCGCCGAAGTCGGCCAAGAGCCTGCACTTCAACGTCATCCCCCGGGCGATCGACGACTATCTGGGGGCGATCGACGCCTATGGTTCGCAGGAACCGGCCAAGCAGATCGACAACGCCGTCTGGTCGATCCATGCGGGCGCGCCGCCGAAGGTCGCCTCGCCCGTTTCGTTCGCCCTGTTGCTGAACCTGGTCGGCGTGGCCAATGCCTCGTCCAAGGCGCAGCTGTGGGCCTATTTCGCCAAATACCTGCCGGACGCAACGCCTGAGAACGAGCCTGTGCTGGACGGTCTGATGGACCGGGCGCTGAACTACTACGAGGACTTCGTGAAGCCGACGAAGTCCTACCGGCTGCCCGACGACAAGGAAAAGGCGGCCCTGCTGGACCTGGCGGGGCGTCTGAAGGCCCTGCCGGCCGACACGACCGACGGCGAGCTGATCCAGGGCGAGGTCTACGCCGTGGGCAAGGAACACGCGTTCGAGCCGCTGCGCGGCTGGTTCGGGGCCCTGTACGAGGTGCTTCTGGGCGCGTCGCAAGGTCCGCGCTTCGGCTCGTTCGCGGCGATCTACGGCCTGGCGCAGACGATCCAGCTGATCGAGGCCGGGGCGAACGGGGAGCTGGCGGGATAGCCTCGCCCGATGGGGGAGGATTGCGCTCAAGCAGCGAGGCTTCGCGAGCCTAGCGGTAGCGCCCGAAAAAGATGAACCGAAAATAACGGTGAAGCTCCGGGAGCCTTCATGTGGGCTCAGGCATTCTCACGCCATCGACCAACCTCGATGAAACGGAGAGAGCCATGTCGAAGACATTGAACACCACCCTGGCCACGGCAGCCGCCCTGGCGGCCCTGATCACCGCGGCCCCCATGGCCGCCCAGGCCCAGCAGTCCAACGGCGTCACCAGCTGCGACGCTCCCGGCGGCCGTCAGACCACGGGCGCCGTGATCGGCGGCGTGCTCGGGGCTCTGGCCGGCAGCCGGATTTCCAGCAACGAACGCGCCCTCGGCGCGGTCGCGGGCGGCGCCGCCGGCGCTGCGGCCGGTTCCTATATCGGCTGCAACCAGCAACGCGCCCGCGCCAACTCGCAGGCCAGCTCGTCGGGCGCCCAGTATCGCGCCTCGTCCAACCTGCGCATCCGCTCGGGTCCGGGCACCAGCTATCGCCAGGCCGGCAGCCTGTCTGCGGGCCAGCCCTTCACGGCCGTCGGCTCGCAGGGCGAATGGGTCCAGATCGCCGGCGGCGGCTGGGTCAATGCGAACTACGTGCAGCCCTACTAGGCTGAGCGATCTGCTTGAATGAAGTCAGGGCCGTTCCGGAAGGGGCGGCCCTTTCGTTTGCGTGCCTACTGGCTGACCCAGAGGATGCGGGCGATCCATTCGACGTCCTTGCGCGGGATGGTGCGGGGTTCGTAGGCCGGGTTGATCGAGTTCAGGGTGACCGATTTGGCGGTCAGGGAGGCGATCTCCTTGGCGGTGGTCTCGCCAGTCGTGGTGCGCACCACGACGCGGTCGCCCTTGCGTACGTCGGTGCGATCCCGATCGACGATGACGCGGTCGCCCTGACGGTACAGGGGCGCCATCGAGTCGCCGGAGATCTCGAGGCTGAACAGGCTTGGGCGAGGCAGAGGCAGGTCCGTCTGGTCCCAGCCTTCGCCCGTTGGCAGGCCGGCGTCATCGAAGAAGCCGTCGGCCCCAGCCTGGACCAGGCCGATGAGAGGAATGGTCGGGGCGCGACGGTCGCCGTCCTCTGCCAGGGCCGCGAAATCCGCCAGCGACAGTCCGGCGATCTCCAGCACCCGGGTCAGGCTCTCTGTCGAGGGCCAGCGGGGACGACGGGCCTGTCCGGGGCCGAACCGTTTGGAGACGTTGAAGGATGTGGCGTCGAGGCCGGCACGCCGGGCCAGGCCCGAAACGGAAAGTCCCTCTCGTCCCGCAATGGCGTCGAGCGCGGCCCAGACTTTGGCATGGGAAAGGGACATGGGATCCGCCGAAATGATTCGCCGCGACCTTAGCTAGGAATAATGGCCTATTCCAGTCCCGCCGCACGTCGCTCCTGCCAGGCCCAGAAGGTGCCGAGGCCGATTGCCAACAGAATGCCGTAACCGGCGAGATTCAGGATCGTGTAGAAGGACATGATACCGGGGCGCATGTCGAACAGGATCACCAGATGGCTCATCACGATGATGAGCTGCAAGGATGCCGCCCAGATCGGCCAGTTGCGATGGAACTTCCATGCAAGCCCGCCCAGAACAAGCAGCATGACGACATCCAGGGCGAACAGGCCAGGCTGCCAGTGCGTGAGGACATCGCCGTCCGACTGGAGGAGCATCCCGGCCATCCAGCCCACCAGATAGGCGCCCATCGCGAGGCGCTCCGGCTCATCACCCTTCGTGAAGGCGAAGATCCCGACCAGCACCATCGGCAGGAGGCCGATCTGCGAATACAGGGTGTCCAACATGAAATCGCCCCCGCGTCGAAGGACGCGGGGGCGATAATGCTTCGAGTCTGGTCAATCGAAAACCGAAGTCCTCGATATTAACCCGAATTCACGCGACGCGGATGGGCCGAGCAGGCTGGACGGTGCGAAGTTGCTGTTCGACCTGCGGCGGCGGCGGCGGCACTCCGTCACCCCAGTCGCCGTTGTCGGGCTTGTCGAGCGGACCGACGTTGTAGACACCATAGCCCATCCGGCGGTGATCCTTGGCCAGTTCCGCGTGGCAGGCCACGACGGCGTCGCGAGCGGCCGACAGGGCGGCGATCGCCTCGATGGCCTTGGCTTGCGACACGGCGCCGGCGACCGGGGACGCCTTGAGCAGGGTCCGGGCGCCAATCATGGATTGCACCAGCGTAGTCGCCGAGGTGATCGCGGCGTCAACCGCGAGCTCGGTAGCGTAGAGATCTCCAGCAACGCTGGCGACGACTTCAGTCCGATCCATGTTAGCCCCTTCCAAAAAGTTACAGTGGTAAAGGGATGGTTAACACGTTTGAAGCGAGACCGGTAGGGATTCTTTAACCATTCGCGGGAACAGCCTGGTTTGTGTCGCCGTCGTGCAGAGGCGGCGCTCGTCAGTGTCCGACGGGCAGGACGGCCTGTGGTCATCGGCAGTCCGGCGCCCTGCGGGAGGTGGTCAGGAGTTGTGCTCGTCCATCGAGAAATGCGCGGTCAGGCTGGCGATCGGCTGTGCGGGGTCTTCCTGCCAGGCCTCGGCCAGCACATGAGCCACGCGGCGGCCGGCGCGGGAGATTCGGGCGCGGGCGTAGACGTCCATCGGCTTTCCAGACCGGAGGTAGGCCGTGGTCACCGTTATCGGTCGGGGCAGGCGCAGTCGGGGCCAGGTGTGGGCGACCTGGGCGACGGCTGTCAGCTCCAGCATCGCCGCCGTCGAGCCTCCATGCAGTGCGGGCAGCATCGGGTTGCCGACCAGGTGATCGGCGAAGGGCATGACGACGGTCAGAATGTCGCCGTCCATCTCCGTGCGCAGGCCGAGGAAGCGTGCGTAGGGAATCGAGTCCAGGAGGGCGGTCATGCGCCTTCTCCGCGCGGCTTGAGATTCGCGCCGGGCCTTCGGCCCCCGTCGGATGAGATGACATAGGTGGCCTGGGCCGCCGCCACCGGATCGGCGGGATCGTCCTCGAACGCCCAGGCGCGGACGAAGCCGATGGTCCGGGTGGCGCGATAGCAGCGCGCCTCGGACAACAGGTCCACGCGAGGCCTGGCCGGCCGCATGTAGTCGATGCGCAGGTCCAGGGTCGCGATGGGCTCGTAACGCCCCAGCTTGGTCCAGACGGCGAGGCCTCCGACATGGTCGAGCATGGCCGTGACCAGGCCGCCGGCGAACACGTCGGTCTCCGGATCGCCGACCAGATCAGGCCGCCACGGCGTGCGCAGCCTCACCCGGTCCCCGTTCACGCCTTCATAGACAAAGCCCAGGGCGTGGGTGTGGGCGGCGCCGGACGCCAGCTGCGGCATCAGGGTGGTCAGGAACGTATCGCTCATGAGACCGTCCTTATCGGGCACGCACCCGCGCGCAAGTCCCGACGCTGGCCTCCCCATCACGAAATGCCCCGATCCATGATCCGTCCCGAAGACCTGTTGAGACCCACGCCGGCCGGCCTCTATTGCCCGCCGGGAGACTTCTACATCGACCCGGTGCGTCCGGTGGACCGCGCGGTGGTGACCCATGGTCACTCCGACCACGCGCGAGCGGGACACGGCGCCGTACTGGCGACGGGGCAGACTCTCGCGATCATGGCGGAACGCTATGGCGAGGATTTCACGGGGCGGCGTCAGGCCGTGGCCTATGGCGAGACGGCTTCGCACAGCGGCGTTGAGGTGAAGCTGGTCCCGGCGGGGCATGTACTGGGTTCGGCCCAGGCGGTGGTGACCTGGCAGGGCCTGACCATGGTGGTGTCGGGCGATTACAAGCGCCGGCGCGATCCGACCTGTGTCCCGTTCGAGCCCGTGCCCTGCCATGTCTTCATCTCGGAGGCGACGTTCGGCCTGCCGGTCTTCACCCATCCGCCGGACGCCGAGGAGATCGCCCGGCTGGTCCAGTCGCTGGGCCAGTTCCCGGAGCGAGCGCATCTGGTCGGGGCCTATGCGCTTGGAAAGGCGCAACGGGTCATCAAATTGCTGCGCGCGGCGGGCTGGGAGCGGCCCATCTATGTCCACGGGGCGCTGGAGCGGCTGAACCGACTGTACGAACGCGAGGGCGTCGATCTCGGGCCGATTCTGCCGGCGACGGGACTCAAAGCTGGAGCATTGGGCGGAGAGGTGGCGATCGCGCCGCCGTCGGCGATCCAGGATCGCTGGTCGCGCCGGTTCGCCGATCCGGTCACGGCCTTCGCCAGCGGCTGGATGCTGATCAAGGCGCGGGCGCGCCAGCGGGGCGTGGAACTGCCGCTGGTCATCTCCGACCACGCTGACTGGCCTGAACTGATCGCGACCTTCGAGGAGATCCGGCCCGAGGAGGTCTGGATCACGCACGGGCGGGAAGAAGGGCTGCTGCGCTGGGCCGAACTCAACGGCATGAAGGCGCGGGCGCTCCGGCTGGTCGGCTATGACGAGGAGGACGACGAGACGACCGGCCCGACCGCGGAAGGAGGCTCGTAGTGGACGCCGACCCCCGGCCCTAGCGGCAGATCCAGCGCGACCCATGCGGCCACCATCAGCAGGCCCGCAACCAGGAAAGACCCGGCATAAGGCAGCATGGTCGCCATCAGCGATCCCAGGCCGAAGCGCGGGTCCCACCGCTGGGCAAAGGTCAGGATCAGCGGGAAGTAGCTCATCAGGGGCGTGGCGATGTTGGTGACCGAGTCCCCCATGCGATAGGCGGCGGTCGTCATCTCCGGACTGATGCCCAGGAGCATGAACATCGGCACCACGATGGGGGCGAGGGCGGACCACTTGGCCGAGGCCGAGCCGATGAACAGGTCGAACACGCACGAGACCAGGACGACGGCGATCAGCAGCACCGGCGCCGGCAGGGCGATCTTCTGAAGTTCCGCCGCTGCGTTGACGGCCAGGATCGGTCCGAGACCCGACCAGTTGATCATGGCCACGAAGTGGGCTGCGAAGAAGGCGAGCACGATATACGGGGCCAACTGGGCGATGCCTTCGCCCATCATCCGAACCATGTCCCGGTGGGATTTGACTGTGCCCGCGCCTGCGCCATAGGCCCCGCCGGCCACGAAGAAGGTCACGGCGAAGAAGGCGATCAGAGAGCGATAAAGAGGATTGTACTCCTGCCCCGGCTCGGCCTCTGGATCGATGAAGGGAGACCCCGGCATCAGGGTCAGGGCGGTCCAGAGCGCCAGCATGGCGAGGATCGCCAGCCCGGCCCACACCAGCCCCTTCTTCTGCGCGGGCGTCAGGGCCTGTTCTTCGGGGGTGGAAGGCGGGCGGGCGCCGTCGGACGGCGTCCAGCGACCCAGACGCGGCTCGATCACCCGGTCGGTCAGGAACCAGACGATCGGCGTGAAGACCAGAACGACGCCGACGATGAAGAACCAGTTGCCCGCGATATTCACGGAATAGGTCGGGTCTATGAGCCGGGCCGCCGGCTCGGTTATGCCGAGGATCAGGGCATCCTGGGATCCCGGGAACAGGTTGCCGGCATAGCCTCCCGACACCGCGGCGAAGCCGGCGGCAAGGCCGGCCAGGGGGTGACGGCCGGCTGCGGCGAAGATGACGGCGGCCAGGGGTATGACGACCACATAGGCGGCGTCCGACGCGTGGTGGGACATCATGCCGACCACGACAACGACGGGCGTGAGCACGGCCTTGGGGGCGTTGAGCAGGGCGCCTCGAATGGCGGAATCGAACAGGCCGGTCCGCTCGGCGACGGCCGCGCCGTAGATGATGGTCACGACGATCGCGAGCGGCGGAAAGTCCGCCAGGGTGCGCGGCATGCCGATGATGAGCTTCTCGAGGTTCTCGCGCGAAAGCAGGCTCTGGGCCTGCAGCGTCTCACCGGTGACCGGGTTGACGGCGGACCACCCCAGACCCGAGCCGACCAGGCTGAGCACCACCAGTGCGCCGATCAGCCACAGGAACAGGAACACCGGATCGGGCAGCCGATTGCCGATGCGCTCGACCACGCCCAGAAATCCAGAGCTTGTGCTCATCGGTCTTGCTCCCAGTGTTCACCGTGGAATAGCCGGCAGGGAGGGGGGCGAGGCAATCCTGGGGGTCTGCGACAAAATCGCGGGCGAGCGCCCAACCTATGAGCGAATGCTTCGCGTCGGTCTCGGTCCAGGCCGCAGCCACAGCTCCGCGACGATCAGGTTGGGGACCCAGGCCAGGAAGGAGATGGCGCGATACCAGGGCAGGAACTCCAGCCCGAAGATCGCCACCAGTGGCAGGTAGATCCGCAGGGTGACGGCGGCCAGCGTCAGCGCCCAGGAGCGGATCATCCAGCGACGGTGCTCGGCGAACCGGCCCTGCATGGCCGCACGCCAGCCAAGGGCCGTGAAGGCGAGCCAGAGGACCGCCAGGCTGCTGAAGCCGGCGGTGGCGATCGGTCCCGCCGAGGAGCCGAACGACAGGATCAAACCCGCCACGCCGCCGACCAGACATCCCGCGACATAGACCCGCCCGGTCCAGCGATGCGGCGGCTTCGAACCTTTTCGCAGGGCGGGCAGGAACTGCACCGAGCCCACCAGCAATGCCGTGATCGCGCCGGCGACATGAACGAAAAGCCACGGCACGCCGACGGGATTGCCCAACGCCTCGGCCGGCGTCGTGGGCGGGTTCAGAACGTAACGGGCCGACCAGGCGGCGATCCCGATGCACAAGATTGCGATGAGGACCCAGCCGATGCGGGCTGGCCAGGTCATGGTTCGGCCGGGGGGCGGGGCGTCGTCGGTGGTCATGCGGAGGTCCTCGATCACGGTTTCGCTGAACGCCATTGCGGCTCGAACGACGGCTCGCTAGGCCCTGCTTCGCGAGTGGCGCCGGGGCTGCGCGAACGGGGCGGGCATGGACGGAGAGGCGGCAGGAGCCGGCGAAACGGCGACCACGCGGCGGTGGGGCATCGACCTCGCCCTGCTGGTCGTGATCGGCCTGATGATGGGGTTTCTGGGACCGTTCGGGTCAGATCAGGTCCCGATCGTGTGGCGCTACATCTACTGGATGATCTGCATGGTCGGCGGCGGGCTGATCGGGTTTGCGGGCGACGAACTGCTGAGGCGGAGAATCGTCGGGACCTGGCGACGCGTGGCTGTGGGCTCGGTGCTCATGACACCAGCGGTGTCGCTGCTGGTGTTGACCACCGAACACCTGCTTGCCGGTGGCCCGTTTGGCTGGTCGGGCTACCTGGAGCTGCTCTGGCAGGTATGGCCCATCCTGCTGGCGGTAATGGTCGTCCGGGCTCTTGTCTGGCGGCGCACGCCCGCGCGTGTCGAGACCCGAACCGTCATCGCCGCGCCTCTTCCCGAGGCCGAGGCGACGTTCCGGCGACGGCTTTCTGCGAAGCGTCGCGGGGCGCGGCTGATCGCGATCGAGGCGCACGACCACTATCTGAAGGTCCATACCGACGCCGGCGACGAGCTGATCACCCTGCGGTTCGCCGACGCCCTGGAAGAACTGGCGCTCGCCCATGGCTGGCGCGTTCACCGGTCATGGTGGGTCGCGGCCGATGCGGTGGAGGCTGTGCGCTGGCGGCGCGGCGCGGGCGAAATCCGCCTGGTCGGCGGCTTGACGGCGCCGGTGAGCCGGACGCACGGGCCAGTGCTGAAGGAGGCGGGCTGGTTCTAGAGGGTTGCGGCGACGCTGTGGACTGACCCCTAGGCTGCGCGACCTTTTCGGGTGGCGGGCGCCGGCGCCGCGACCTCGACCTCTGCAGGCTCGGCCAGGGCGGCATTCATCGCCATGCGCAGGCGTTCCGGCTTGATCGGCTTTTCGACCACCGCGGCCATGCCGATCGACAGATAGTGTCTGGCGTCGTCCGGGTCGGCGTTTGCGGTCAGGGCGATGATGGGGATGTCGCGTTCCGGGCCCGTCAGGGCGCGGATGGCCTGGGTCGCCTGGACGCCGTCCATGCGCGGCATCTTGATGTCCATCAGGATCAGATCGAACGGCCGGGCCTGCACGGCTTCCAGCGCTTCGACGCCGTCCTCGGCGGTCTCGGACGAACAGCCGAACATCTCGCAAAGGGCCTGGGCGACCACGCGGTTGGTGGCGTTGTCGTCGACGATCAGGATGTGAGGATTGGACTGGAGTTCCAGCTCGGCGAGGGCCGACACGTTGGAGGCGTTCTGCTCGACCGGCTCGGACAGGGGGGCGGAGACGTCGAAGGCGAAGGTGGCGCCGCGACCGGCGTTGTTCTCGGCCCAGATGCGGCCCTCCATACGGTCGACGATCTGGCGGCAGATTGACAGGCCGAGGCCCGCGCCGTCGGGACCCGAGCCGTGCACGAAGGGTTCGAAGATGGCGTCGACACGGCCGCCGTCCACGCCCGGCCCGTCGTCGCGGACGCGGGCCTCCATGCGGACCAGGCCATTCTCGGACCAGGCCTTGAGGCTGGCCTCGACCACGCCGTTGCGGGCGAATTTCAGTGCGTTGCCGATCAGGTTGTTGAAGACCTGTTTCAGGCGGACGCCGTCGATGTCTGCCGTCAGTTCGGTGTCGCCCTCATAGCCCACCATCAGGCGGACGGCGTCCTGGGACGCGCGCGGCGCCCACATGGCTTCGATGTCGTCCACCAGGGCGCGGAGCGGCGTCGGGACCGGCGTCATTTCCAGCTCGCCCGCTTCGGCGCGCGAGAGATCCAGCGCGTCCTGCAGGATGCGGAGCAGGGTTTCGGAGGAATCGACAATGGTCTGGACGTGGGCGTGAGCCGCGTCGTTCAGCGGTTGGCGACGCAGCAGTTCGGCGACGGCGAGGACGCCGTTCATGGGCGTGCGCAGCTCGTGGCTCATGATGGCCAGGAACTGGCTCTTGGCGCGGGCCGAGGCGAGTGCCTGGGTGCGGCTGTCGGTCAGGGCGCGCGACTGCTCGGCGAGCTCTGCGTTCTGGCTGCGTTGCTGTTCGTTGACGGCCTGGAGCAGGGAGACGGCGGTGCCGATGCCGCGATAGCGACCGCCGCGCGTGACGATGAAGCCGCGCATCAGCGAGCCGGGACTGCTCTTGATCAGGATGTCGCAGAAGGCGTCGATGCGGACCCCGGCATCGACGACGGCGGGCTCGACATCCATCACATGCGAGACGGGGCGATTGGCGTAGAGGGCATGGCCGAAGGGGCCCGCGATCTTGAGGAGGAAGGCGTTGCGTTCGACCAGGCCCACCGGGCGGTCGTCCTCGACAACCGGAATGACGAGGGTGTCAGGCTCTCGCTGGAAGCGTGCGAAAATCTCGGCCGCCGAGGTCGTCGGCAAGACCGGTTCGGCGCGTTCCGTCAGAACTTCGATCGTCGGCATACTGGCCGAAACTCCCGTGGTACCGGTGGACAATGCGGGATAACCGTTTGCAAAAGGGTTAAGTGGCGGAACAGTCCGTTTTCGCCAGTCAGATGACGCCGGTCTTTTTTGCGAGATCGACGGGTCTGGTGTAGAGGCTCCGCAACCATTCACCCCTGTACTGAACCCGATGCGCGCGGCCGAAAGGCCGACCGCAGGCCCGTCATGACCGAAACCCAAATCCTGACCCTGGCGAACGACACAGCACACGACGCCCTGGTTCTGTTTTCCGGCGGACAGGACAGCGCCACCTGCCTGGCCTGGGCGCTGGAACGCTACGAGCGGGTGGAGACCGTCGGCTTCGACTACGGCCAGCGGCATGCGGTCGAGATGGCCGCGCGCCTGCGGGTGCGGGACGGGATGGCGAAAGTCCTGCCCCAGTTCGCCGGCCGGCTCGGCCCCGACCATGTCATCGACCTGACCGGCTTCGGGGCCATCGGCGAGACGGCGATGACGACCGACCGGGCCATACAGGTCGGCGCACGCGGACTGCCCAACACCTTCGTGCCGGGGCGCAATCTGGTGTTCCTGACCTGCGCGGCGGCGCTGGCGGATCGTCGCGGGCTGGCGGTGCTGGTCGGCGGCATGTGCGAGACGGACTTCTCGGGCTATCCCGACTGTCGGCGCGACACGATCAACGCGATGGAACGGGCGCTGACGCTGGGTCTCGACAAACCGTCGCCGATCGAAACGCCGCTCATGTACCTGACCAAGGCCCAGACCTGGGAGCTGGCGCACGGGATCGGAGGGGATGCGCTGGTCGAGCTGATCGTTGAAGAGAGCCACACCTGCTATCGCGGCGACCGCGAGCACCGGCATGACTGGGGTTATGGCTGCGGCGACTGCCCGGCCTGCGAACTTCGCGCCGCCGGCTGGCGCGACTGGCTGACGTCACGATGACCTATGCGGTCAAGGAGACCTTCCTGACGGTTCAGGGGGAGGGCGGTCAGGCCGGTCGCCCGGCGGTGTTTCTGCGCTTCGCCGGCTGCAATCTGTGGAGCGGGCGCCAGCAGGACCGGGCCGAGGCCGTCTGTTCGTTCTGCGACACCGAGTTCGTCGGCACGGACGGCGACGGCGGCGGCAAGTTCAAGGACGCGCGGGCGCTCGCGGACCATGTCGCCTCATTCTGGATCGGGCGCGACGGTGATCCGAAACTGGTCGTCTGCACGGGGGGGGAGCCATTGCTGCAGCTCGACGCGCCGCTGATCGAGGCCCTGAATGGGCGCGGTTTCGACATCGCGGTGGAGACCAACGGCACGCTTCCCGCGCCCGATGGCATCGACTGGATCTGCGTCAGTCCGAAGGCGGCGGCGCCGGTGGTGCAGACGTCAGGGCAGGAGCTCAAGCTGGTCTATCCGCAGGCCCTGGCCATGCCGGATAGGTTCGACGATCTGGATTTCGAGCGCTTCTGGCTGCAGCCGATGGACGGACCGGACCAGGCGGCGAACACGGCGGCGGCCATGGACTATTGCCTGCGCCACCCGAAATGGCGGCTCAGCGTCCAGACCCACAAATACATAGGCGTTCGCTAGATCAGCAGTTGCGGCCCTGCGCGCGCATCTGCTCGCAGCGGCGTTGCTGGCGGTCGTAGTCGCGCTGTTCGCGTTCGCGGCGGGCGCGGGTTTCCTCGTCAGAGGTGGTGACGGCGTCGACGCCGGCCCCGACGACGGCGCCGGTCGCCCGGGCCGTGCCGCCGACGATGGCGCCGGCCGTGCCGACTACGGCCCCGACCAGACAGCCCTGAAGCAAGAGCGAGCCGGCCAGGACGGTGGCGAGGGCGGCGGTGCGGGACAGCGTCTTGGTCATGGCGCGCATCTAGCCCGAACAGGGTGAACGGAAGATGACCCGAGCCGTATCAGCCCACCTGCGCGCGGTGCCTCAGCATGGCGTCGGCGAGGACGCAGGCCGCCATGGCCTCGACCACGGGAACGCCGCGCAGGGCGACGCAGGGGTCATGACGACCTTTGGTGCGCACGTCGGTCTCGGTCCCGTCGCGGGTCACCGTCTGGCGCGGCGTCAGGATGGATGAGGTGGGCTTGAACACCACGCGAGCCGTCAGGGGCTGGCCGGTCGATATGCCGCCGAGCACGCCGCCCGCGTTATTGGAGCCGAACAGGATTTCACCGTCCGCACCCAGTCGCATTTCGTCGGCGTTCTCCTCGCCCGACAGTTCGGCCGAGCCGAAGCCCGCGCCGATCTCGATGCCCTTTACCGCGTTGATCGACATCATGGCGGCGGCCAGTTCGGCGTCGAGCTTGCCGTAGAGCGGTGCGCCCCAGCCGGCCGGAACGCCCGTGACTTCCAGCGCCACGACGGCGCCGATGGAGGAGCCCGCCTTTCGCACGCTGTCTAGGTAGGTCTCCCACTCGGGCACGACCTCGGCCGAGGCGGCGAACAGGGGGTTGTCGTAGACGGCGGAGAAGTCGACGGCCTCGGGGGCGATCCTGTGCGGACCGAGCTGGACGACCCCTGCCCGGATGACGATGCCGTCGCCCAACACGCGGCGCGCCACGGCGCCGGCGGCGACACGGCTGGCTGTTTCACGCGCGGAAGAGCGACCGCCGCCGCGGTGGTCACGGACGCCGTATTTGGTCTGGTAGGTCAGGTCGGCATGGCCGGGCCGATAGGCGCGGGCGATCTCGCCATAGTCCTTCGAGCGGGCGTCGACGTTGTCGATGTGGATGGCGATGGGGGCGCCGGTGGTGACCGGTCCGGCTCCGTCGTCGAAGACCCCGGACAGGATGCGGGCGACGTCGGTCTCTTGCCTTTGGGTGACGAAGCGGCTGCCGCCGGGCTTGCGCAGGTCGAGCCAGGGCTGGAGGTCCGCCTCTGTGAGCGGAATCAACGGCGGACATCCGTCCACGACGCAGCCGATTGCAGGCCCATGGCTCTCGCCCCAGGTCGTCACACGGAAAAGATGGCCGAAGGTGTTGTGAGACATCGCCCGTGACGCTTAGGCCGCGAGGCGGTCCGGCGTCCAGACGCGGGTGAAGCGGGCCAGCAGGTCCTCGGCGGCGGAGGGGGCGTCCTCGGACGGTTTCAGGGACACGAACAGATGGCCCTCAGGGCGACCGCCACGTGCGGGTAGGCCCAGTCCACGCAGCCGCAAGCGGACCGGATCGGTCAGGCCCGGCGTAACCCAGGCGCCGCGAACGCCCGCATGGGTGTCGATTTCGACCCGACCGCCGTCGCTTAACAGACGGGTTGGCACCTGCCAGCTCATGAAGAGATCGTCGCCGAGCGCCGCAAGGCCATCGGCGGGACGGATCAGGACGGGCAGGTAGAGATCGGAGCCGTCCACAGCGCCTCCCTTGAGGCGCAGATGCTCGCCCGTCCGCATCCCGGCGGGGGCGTGGACACGCAGGGTGCGGTCGCCGAGGCGGACCGTGGCGTCGCCGCCAGAGACCGCCTGAACCGGTGTCAATCCGACGACCGGTAGTGCGGCGGGGCGCTGGACCGGCGCCGCGAGGGCGGGGCGGGCGGCCCCGGTGTTCTGGATCAGGCGATAGGCGGAAATGACGCGGCGGAAGCGTTCCGCGTCGCCGCCGGGCTGGTCCGGACGTGCGCTCTTGACCGCCAGGCGGAAGGCGCGGGTCACGGCGGCCTGTTCGGCCGGGCCATGCAGGCCCAGGACGGCGAAGGCTTCGTTCAGGCTGGGGCCGGGCGCGATCATCCGCCCCATAGGCCGCACCCATGGTCAATGCCGGGTTAACCGTGCAGGTCGGTCCAGGCCTTGCTATATGCGCGCCATGACCAATGCCGCCATTCCGCCGAGCCCGACCCGCGACGAATACGCCCGCGACTATGCCGCCGCCCTCGCCGCCAACGGGGACGAGACGATCTTTGACCGTGCCGAGCCGATCGGGTTGTTCGTCGAATGGTTGACCGAGGCCAAGGGGCACGAGCCGAACGACGCCAACGCCATGACCCTGTCGACCGTGGACGCCGCTGGGGCGCCGGACAGCCGGATGGTGCTGCTGAAGGACGTCGATGCGCGCGGCTTCACCTTCTATTCGAACCGCGAGAGCGCCAAGGGCGTCGAGCTGGACGCCACGCCGCGCGCGGCCCTGCTGTTCCACTGGAAGTCGCTGCGCCGTCAGGTGCGGGTCAGGGGAGCGGTCGAGCCGGTCAGCACGGCGGAGGCCGACGCCTATTTCGCCAGCCGGGCGCGCGAGAGCCGGATCGGCGCCTGGGCCTCGGACCAGTCCCGGCCGCTTGAGAGCCGTTCGGATCTGGAGGCGGCCGTGGCGCGCGAGACGGCGAGGTTCGAAGGACAGGACGTGCCCCGGCCTGAACGCTGGACCGGCTGGCGGGTGATCCCCGAGGCGGTGGAGTTCTGGCGCGACCGGCCGTTCCGTCTGCATGACAGGTTGCTGTTCAGCCGGGACGGCGACGGCTGGACGCGGACCCGGCTTCAGCCCTAGCCGGTTCCGTAGCGGGCCAGGAAGGTCTCGACGGCGTCCGCTGCGATCAATTCCGGCGAGCGTGCGGGCTGGACCTCGTCGCCGGTGACCAGGGGCATGAAGAAGACGGGATGTTCGATCATCCCCATCAGCTGACCGGCCGCCCAGGACCCCTTTTCGAAACGCAGATCGCCGCTCGCCGCCAGAGCGGTCAGCGCCTCGATCAACGGCCGGCCAAAGTCGTGGCGGCCCTTCTCGAAGAACCCCATGGCCACGTCGCGGAAGCGTGGGCGCTCGGCCATCACCAGGCGGAACACCGACCGCACGAATGGATCGCCCATAAAGCCGGCATAGGCGATGGCGAACCGGGTCAGCCGGGTCCGGGCGTCGCCTTCGTCACAGCGGACACGCTTCATCTGTTCAGCGAAATCGTCCGATGCGTTGGCGATGACCGCCGAGAACAGGTCGGCCTTTGATGGGAAATAGCCGTAGAGGGTTGCGGTCGAGACCGAGGTTGCGCGGGCGATGGGCTCGATCCGTGTCGCCGCATAGCCCTCGGACATGAAATGGCGTCTGGCCTCGCGAACGATGTTGTCGCGTCGGGGGTCGGTAACCGAGGTCGCGGAATTGACTCCGTCTCGGTGCGTAGTGGCGTTCGCTTGCATCAGACTGCAATCGATAGCCGATATGCTCAAGCTGGCGATGTCACTTCAGAAATCGTCAGGTTTCGACAGGTTTCAGGTGCGCCAGCAGCGGATGGGCCAGAACCGGCGCCGCCAGACGGACCACGGCCTGGGGATCGTCGAGGCGAACGGCGGCCGTGGCGTCGGCGATAATGAAGTCCGCGCGCGTCCGCGACGGCTCGGTCAGGCGCTCGTGGCCCGGACGCACGGTTTTCAGATACTGGTCGATGACCGACTGCGCCGTCCGGCCGCGTTCGGCCTGGTCGCGCAGCAGGCGACGGATGAAACGGATGTCGGCGGGAGTGTCGACGAAGACCCGTATATCGAACAGGTCGGCGACCGGAGGCGTGCACAGCACATGGGTGCCTTCCACGATCACCACCAGGGCGGCGGGAATGGGCTCGCCGTCCGGTTCGCGGCCGTGGTGGATGAAGGAATAGACGGGGGCGGTGACCGGCTTGCCCGCCTTCAGCCGGGTGAGGTCATCGTACAGAAGCTCGTGATCGCGGGCGGCCACATCGTCGAAATCGAAGGTCGCCGCGTCAAAGCCGGGCAGGGAGGCCGCATCGCGGTAGTAGGAGTCCTCGCGCATCAGCGCCGCCGCGCCCGGAGGCAGGGCGCTGACCAGGGCCTCGGCCAGGGTGGACTTGCCCGAGCCGGAGCCGCCGGTGATCGCGATCAGAATGGTCATGGCGGGCCTTCTAGAGACCCGTGACGATTAGCGGAAGAAGCAGGTGAGGCCGGCGTAGAGCGAGTCCACCTGACCGGCCGTTGGAGCGCTCAGGAAACCTCCCATCTCACCGAGCGAGAACTCGGCTCCCAGAGTCGAGTCCGGGACCATCTCGACGGTTCCGGAATCCTCCAGCGCCGCACGGGTGGAGCCGACGCCGACGCCATCGACGGTCGTCAGGCCCGCCTCATCGACGAACCAGCCCTGGAAGGTCTCGTTCTGGAACAGCAACTGCAGGCCGTTGGAGAACTCGGCGAACTGGGTCGGGCCGGCGCCGCATTCCTCGTTGGTGGTGACCTGCGGCGCAGCGCCGCCAACCGAGGCGGCGACGGCGGCGATCGCGGTCGCCTGGGGGGTGCCGAACGGGATGGCGCGGGCCGCGCCCGTGGCGTCGAACAGTCGCAGGCCTTCGCCCTCGATGGCCAGGCCGCCGGCGGACTGGGCCGGCGTCGGTGCGCCTTCGGCGGTCGCGGCCGCAGGCGCGGCGGGCTCTGCGGCGACCGGCGGCGTCTGGGTTCGATCACAGGCGGCGAGGACCGTCAGGGCGGCGAAGGCGAGGGCGGTGCGGGTGGCGATACGCATGTCCGGGCGTCCTTTTCGATGTCTCAGGGACGGGAACAGAGGGCAAAAGCCAAACGGACGCAACGGCAAAGCCCGGAACGGCGTTCGCGGTGACCTAGCGTCACGTTGCTTATCGGCGGTTACCTCGGCTAGCGTGATCTCAAGCCCTGCATCCAGCCGGGGCAATGAGGGAATGCGATGCTCGGTTTGATGCAGGACTGGCCGCTGACGGTCGATCGGATCCTGGACCACGCGAAGAACTGGCACGGTCACCGCGAGGTCGTAACCCGCTCGGTCGAGGGGCCGATCGTCCGCACCACCTATGCCGAGATCCACAGCCGCGCCCGCAAGGTGTCCAACGTGCTCAAGGAATGGGGCGTGAAACCGGGCGACCGGATCGCGACCCTGGCCTGGAACACCGGCAACCACATGGAGGTCTGGTACGGCATCATGGGCATGGGCGCCGTTTGCCATACCCTGAACCCGCGCCTGTTCCCCGAACAACTGATCTACATCATCAACCACGCCGAAGACCGGATCATCTTCGTTGACCTGACCTTCGTGCCCCTGCTTGAGGCCGTGCTGCCGCACTGCCCGTCGGTCGAGCGCGTCGTGGTCATGACCGGCGAATGGCATATGCCGGCGACCAAACTGCCCAAGGCGGAATGCTACGAGCAGGTTCTGTCGGGCGTGTCCGACGACTGCGTCTGGGGCGGGTTCGACGAACAGACGGCCTGCGGCCTCTGCTACACCTCCGGCACGACGGGAAACCCCAAGGGCGTCCTCTATTCGCACCGGTCCAACTTCATCCACACCCTGCTGGGCATGCAGGCGACGGTACTGGCTCCGTCGCCCGCCGAAGTGATCCTGCCCGTGGTGCCGATGTTCCACGCCAACGCCTGGGGCATCGCCTTCGCCGGCCCGGCCTCGGGCGCGCGCCTGGTCATGCCGGGCGCCCGGATGGACGGCGCGGCCATCTACGAACTGATTGAACAGGAGCAGGTCACCTTCTCGGCCGCCGTGCCGACCGTGTGGCAGGGACTGCTGACCCATCTGCGCGAGAACAATCTGAAGATCCCTTCGGTCAAGAAGGTGCTGATCGGCGGTTCAGCCGTGCCGGAGAGCCTGATCCGCGCCTTCCATGACGAGTTCGACATCGAGGTCCTGCAGGGCTGGGGCATGACCGAGACCTCGCCCATCGGCACCCTGTCGAACCTGACCCCCGAACTGGCGGCCCTGCCCTATGACGAGGGCATGAAGTGGCGCGTCAAACAGGGCATCCCGCCCCTGGGCGTCGAGCTGAAGCTGAAGAACTACGCCGGTCAGGAGATGCCGCACGACGGCACGACCTACGGCCGTCTGATGATCAAGGGACCGACCATCGCCAAGGGCTATTTCAAGGACGAGGGCGGCGACATCCTCGACCACGAGGGCTTCTTCGACACGGGCGACGTCTCGACCATCGACGAACAGGGCTTCATGCAGATCACCGACCGCGCCAAGGACGTGATCAAGTCGGGCGGGGAGTGGATCTCATCGATCGAGATCGAGAACATCGCCGTGGGCCACCCCAAGGTCGAACTGGCCGCCGTCATCGGCGCCGCTCACCCGAAGTGGGACGAACGGCCCGTGCTGGTCGTCAAGCTGAAGCCCGGCGAGACCGAGGACAAGCAGGAGCACCTCGACTTCCTGGTCGGCAAGATCGCGAAATGGTGGATGCCCGACGATGTGGTCTTCGTGGCCGACATCCCGCTGGGCGCGACGGGCAAGATCGACAAGAAGCTGCTGCGTGAGCGGCTGAAGGACTACACCCTGCCTGGCGCCATCTCGCCCGAGCGGGTCTGAGCCATGGCCAGCGGCCCGCGTTCGCGGTTGAAGGGCGGCATGGGCAAGGTGCGGATCGCCGCGGGGCTGGCCGTCGCGGCGCCTCTGCTGACCTTCATCGCCGTGCTGCTGACGCGGAACGGCTTCGTCTCGCTGGACACCGGACTTGACGTCCTGACGTTGAAGGTCGCCTGGGGTCTCGCCGGGGTGGCGGTCGGGGCCGCGATACTGACGGTGGTGCTGTCGTTGCCGCAGTTCGGGCGGCTGGGTCTGCCCAGCATCGCCATCCTGATTGTCAGCCTCGCGGTCGCGGCCGCCTTCTTCGTCCAGTCGCGGACAATCGCGGTCGCCGGGCCGCTGGATGTCGCCACCGACCTGACCGAGCCGCCGGCGGTGCCGGGCGCGAGCGGGACGCCGGTCGCCTGTCCGGACGTGCAGGCCGTCATGACCCAGGTTGCGCCTGAGAAGGCCACCGAGGCCCTCCAGGCGGCGGGCTTTTCTGTCACCGAGTCCCAGCTGTTCCGCTCGCGCGGCGTTCGCGACGGCTTCTGGTTCGGGATGGGCCACGAGGCTGTGGTTCGCATCCGTCCGGGCCGCACCGACGTCCGCGTCGTCGCCCGCTACGACCACACTGACGGCGGCGCCACCTGCAAGGTCGCCGCGAAGCTGGTCGCCGCGCTTCAGGCTGCTCCGTAGGTCGAGCCGAGACCTGGCGGCCCATCGGTCGTCACCCGGCCCTCGCCGACAAGTTTGATCAGGTGGGCGAGCACCGACAGGCTGGCGGCCGGCCACAGGCGCTGGTCCACGGCGGCATAGAGGGCCGGGACCATCTCCGCGATCGTCCGGTCGCCCGCCCGGATCCGTGACAGGATCTGCGCCTCGCGCTCCAGCCGGTGCGCCCGGTAGGCGGCGAGGAAGGGAGCGACGTCGGTCACGGGCGCACCGTGTGTCGGCCACAGGGTCGAGAAGCCGGCGGCGATCACTGCGTCGAGGCTGCGCATATAGTCCGACATGTTCCCGTCCGGCGGCGCGACCACGGTGGTCGACCAGCCCATGACGTGGTCGCCGCAGAACAGGGCGTTCTCCTCCTTCAGCGCGAAGGCCATGTGGTTGGAAGCGTGGCCCGGGGTCGCCATGGCGGTCATCGTCCAGCCGTCGCCCTCGATGCGCTCGCCGCCTGACAGGATCAGGTCTGGCGCGAACACCTCGTCCTCCTCCTCGTCCAGCGTGCCTGATGCGTGGGTTGCCCGCGTGGGCGGACGCATGGCCAGCACCGGCGCTCCGACCCGATCGGCGAACGGCCGGGCGAGGGGAGAGTGGTCGCGGTGGGTGTGGGTCACCAGCACCTGGCTGACCGTTCGGCCCGCGACCGCATTCAGAAGAGCCTGCAGATGCGCCTCGTCGAAGGGGCCCGGATCGATCACGGCGACCGACGCTCCGTCCTCCGGCCGCCCGACGATGTAGGTCCCGGTGCCGGTGAAGGTGAACGGTCCCGGGTTGTCACAGATCACCCGCTGGATCAGGGGCGAGACCTGGTCACGGCGGCCCCGGGCGAAGTCGAACACACGCACGAACGGGATCAAGACGCCGTCTCCGAAGACCGGCCCGGACCTTGCCTTAACGAGAGGTAAATCCTGTCCGGAGCGTACCCCGTGGCCCAAAGCATCGCCTTTAGTGTCTCAAATCGGCTCCAGCCCATCGCGGCGGCGATCCTGTGTCTCATGACGGCGCAACTCGTTCTGGCGTCTTGCGGTGATCCTGAACCCATACCCTATGCCACGCGCGTCGCGATTCAGCGCTAGAGCGGCAGCCGGCTGAGGTCGTAGCCGGCGCGAGCGGCAGCGTCGCGCAGCTGGTCAGGCTCACCATGCCCGAGCGACCGCATGGCCAGGGCCCAGGCCATAGCAGAGCGGGCGCCTGATCGGCAAAACATCAGGACACGCTCATGATGTTCGAGCGCCGCGAGGACCGCCGCTGTCGCCGTCACAGCCGCCGCGTCCGGAAGACCACGAACAGGAGCATGTACGAATCGCAACCCCGCGGCCGCTGCCGCGTCGGCCATCTCGGCGGCCGAGGGTTGACCGGGGTCCTCGTCGTCCGGACGATGGCTGATCACGACAACGACACCGGCGTCGCCGTAAGCTGCGAGACTGTCCAGGGCAATCTGGGGCGCAACGAACGTCCTGGCGTCCAGGGTCTGGTAGGGGGTGAGCATGCGGGCGCTCCTGCTAGGGCGTTCAGCCGTGATAGGCCTTGAAGAAGGGCTCCAGGTGGCTCTCGTAGCGCCGCCATGCTTCCCGTGAACTGGTGTAGAGCGGTTTCCGCACCTGGGCGAAACTGGCAGTCGTCACCGCGCGCCTGGTCTTGTGGAAGTCGCTGAGCCCGGCCTGGGGCGGCAGGCCGACGTGGTGGATGATGCGGTCGATCCACGGCTCAATGTCGCCGACCAGTTCATCGTAGGCAACAGTAAGCACGGCGTCGCCCAACTGGTCCGCCCAGTGTTCCCGCAAGCGGTCCTCGCCCCGGAAGTAGAGGCCCATGTCCTCCTGCGACCAGCTCCAGTCCACGCCCTGTGAAAAACGCGTGCGGAAACAGGACCAGGCCACCGCACCGGGAGACCGTTTCAGCCAGATGAAGCGTGCATCCGGCAGGACGTGACGGATCAGCCCCAGGTAGCGGCTGTGATTCAGGGTCTTGTCCACGATCCGGCCCTCGGCGCCAAACCGCTCGTCAAGCATCGTCAGATAGGCCCGGCCGATGGCGTCGAAGCCCGCGGCGCCTCGCGACGCCGCGAACGTCGCCACCGCAGCCGGTGTGAAGCCCTGGATTTGCATGGCCGCCGTACTGAAATGATTGATCTCGGCGCCGTCAGTCACATCTGCGTGGCTGACCAGAATCTGCTCGATCAAGGTGGTGCCCGAGCGCGGCAGGCCGAACACGAAGATCGGCCTGTTCGACCGGGCCGTCACTGCGGGCAGCCGTGCTGCGAAATCAGCGGTCCATCCCTGGATCACCTGATCGACGAAGGCGTCAGTGTCTGCGGCATTGTAGCCCCGAAGTCTCTGCATGACCGCGGCCCCTTCGGCATAGGCCGCGAATGCCCCATCGATTTGGCCAAGATCATCCCAGGCCTTGCCCAGTGCATATTGAAGCACGCTGCGCGCTTCCTCGCCCGCAGGTCCATTCGGGAGCCGCCGCAGGAGGTCGAGCATCGACTGCAGGTCGGGGTCGCCTTCCGCGAACGTCTTGGACTCGGCCAGCGCCTGCCACGACCAGGCCATGGCCGAGGCATCGGTGTGCAGCGACATGGCTTGACGAAGTGCAGCGTTCGACGCCGCGGTATCGCCGACCTGGGCAAGGCAGGTGCCAAGGAAATGCCAACCCGCAGAGTTCTTCGGCTGCTCGATGGTCAGGGCGCGCCCCACGTCGCAGGCGGCCTGGACCCGGCCGTGCAGAGCCAGCATCTGACCATAGGCCAGTCGGGGGCCCGGGTCGGCCGGATTGACCCGCGCGTGGCGTTCGGCCGCCGTCAGAGCGACGGAAATGGCGCCGATGGTCGATGCCAGCCGGGAGACTGCGCCCCACTTCGCCCCGAAATCGGCGCCGGTTTTCACCGCCTGAGCGAGGTGGGCAGCTGCGGTGTCCCGGTCCCTTCGCTGGAAGGCCGCGAGGGCCGCGTTCACTTGATCAGCCGGAGTTGGCGGTGGAGCGGGGCGTAGGGTGAGCGACAACGAGCGTTTCCTGTCCCGCGCGGGAATGGGCTGAGGGCCGACACCCTTCTTACCTTTGCGGCCATGTTTCAAGGATGTGGCGCAACGGTGACAGTTTGGGCGGCATTGTGGCCGGACTGAAGCATTTACGTGGACGTAATGGATATGAACATTACAGTTCCGTCAGGGAGTCGCGATGTTTGATTGCGACGGGGCATTGGGCGGACCCTCCGGGGGGCTCAATTTGCGAAACTGGAGACTAGACATTGAAAGTTGAAACCGTCCGTGGACGCCTGCTGGCGTCAACCATGATCGGCGGCGCCGCGTTGTTCGCTGCAGCCATGGTTCCCTCGATGGCCCTGATGGCCGTGCCCGGCGTGGCCATGGCTCAGGCCTCGGCGACCCAGGGCGCCCTGTCCGGCACCGTCAGCGACCAGAGCGGTTCTCCGGTCAGCGGCGCGTCCATCACCGTCACCTCCAACGCCCAGGGCTTCAGCCGCACGCTGACCTCTGATGCTTCCGGCAACTTCCGCGCGGTCGCCCTGCCCCCCGGCAGCTACAACGTTGCGATCACCGGCAGCGGCTACGATGCCTTCTCCGACTCGGTGACTGTTGGCGTTGGCGGCACCACCTCGGCAGTCTTCACCGTCGGCCGCGCCGGCGACTCGGCCGCGACCAATGTCGATGAAATCGTCGTCGTAGGCGTCCGCACCGCTGTGTCGGACTTCGACACCACCACGACCGGCCTGAGCGTTGACGTCGAAACCCTGACCGCCAGCGTGCCTCTGGCCCGTTCCGGCACCGCCTTGGCCCTGCTGGCCCCCGGCGTGACCGCCGGCGACGCAGCCTTCGGCGGCATTCCGTCGATCTCGGGTTCGTCGGCCGGTGAAAATACCTTCTTCGTCAACGGCCTCAACACCACCGACTTCGTGAGCTTCCTTGGCGGCGCGACCGTTCCGTTTGAGTTTTACGAGACCTTCGAAACCAAGACCGGCGGCTATTCGTCCGAGTTCGGTCGTGGCACCGGCGGCGTGATCAATGCCACGACCAAGTCGGGCGGCAATGAGTGGGAATTCGGTCTGACGACCTATTGGGAGCCGGAATCGCTCCGCAGCTACTCGCCCAACACCTATCTGGCGATCAATGACCTCGACAGCGTCGAAAGCTGGGATGTTATTGTAGAAGCCGGCGGACCGATCATTCAGGATCGCCTGTTCGTGTACGGCCTGTACAACCAGCGCTACCGCGAAACCTATAACCAGAACGCGTCGAACCTCGGGTTCCGCAATGAGGACGACAGCCCGATTTACGGCGGCAAGGTCGACTTCATCATCGCTGATGGTCACCGCCTGGAAGGCACCTACTTCTCGGACGCCACCGAAGTCGACATCAACCAGCGGACCTTCTTCGCCGGCACGACGGGCGGCTCGCGCGATGACGGCACCTATCAGGTCAAGAATGGCGGCGATAACTGGGTCATTCGCTACACCGGTCAATGGACCGACTGGCTCACGACCTCGCTGGCCTACGGTGAGACCAACAACAACTCGGAATCCTCGTCTTCCGAAGACGTCAATCCGGTCATCACCGACATCACCGGTTTCGACTATAACAACGACGGCATTCTGGACGTCGCAAACGCCCTGACCGCCCAGCGCGGCAACTGGTTGATCGGGTCGCCGGGCACGAACGACGACAAGCGCGAAATGCTGCGCTTCGACGTCGACATGTATTTCGACCTGTTCGGCGCTCACCATGTCCGCGCAGGTATCGACAACGAGAACCTGACCGGCGCCCAGACGCTGTCGCGTTCGGGTCAGGGCTTCAACATCTGCCGCATCGGCGGGGTGCCCATCAACCGCGCCGTCGGGGCTGACGCCCTGATCTGCTCGGGCGCCCGCACCGGCGGTGTCGCCTATCGCTATCAGACGCCGGACGCCCTCGGACGGCCGACGCGCGTTCGTGTCGAGGTCTACAACAACGACGGCGCCTGGGAATCGACCCAGAACGCCTACTACATCCAGGACAGCTGGGAGGTCACCGACCGCCTGACCCTGAACCTGGGCATCCGTTCGGAAAGCTTCGAGAACTCGAACATCTCCGGCGACGTCTTCGTCGACATTCAGGACCAGATCGCACCGCGCATCGGGGCCACCTACGATGTGTTCGGCGATCGCACCGCCAAGCTGTTCGGCTTCTACGGCCGCTACTTCCTGCCGGTCGCGGTCAACACCAACCAGCGTCTGGCCGGCCGCGAGCTGTATTTCCGCGATACCTACAACCTGAACCGCACCAACGGTAACCTGGCCATCGACGCCAACCAGGACGGTATCCGCGACGACAACGACCAACCGATCCTGGGCACAGCCGTCTCGTCTCTGACCCTGGCCGACGGCACCACCCGGGCGACGAACACCCAGGTCGACGCCAACCTGGCGCCGATGTACGTGGACGAGTTCATCCTCGGCTACTCGCAAGAGTTCAGCACCGGCTGGGGTGACTTCACCGCCAACATCACGGGTACCTACCGTGACCTCGGCCGCGCCATCGACGACATCGCCATCGACAGCGCCCTGCAGGCCTACTGCGCGGCTGCCGGCGGCGGTCTGACGGCGGCGAGCTGCTACTCGGTGTGGTCGGGCTTCCACCAGTACGTGCTGGCCAACCCCGGTCAGGACGTAACCGTGACCCTGGCCGGCTCCGACCTGTCGGCTGCTTCCGGCGGACGCATCACCCAGGACCGTCAGGTGACCCTGTCGGCCGCGGACCTGCGCTTCCCCAAACCGGTTCGCGAGTACTCGGCGGCTGAGTTCTCCCTGGAACGCGCCTTCGACGGCGTCTGGGGTGGTCGCATCAGCTACGTCTGGTCGAACACCGAAGGGAACTACGAAGGCGCGATCAAGTCCGACAACGGCCAGGCCGACCCCGGCCTGACCCAGGACTTCGACGTGCCGGGTCTGGCCGACGGCGCCTACGGCAAGCTGCCGAACCACCGCGAACACTCGTTCAAGGCCTACGGCAACTGGCAGGTCACTCCGGCCTTCAACATCGGCACGAACATCATCGTTCAGTCGCCACGCCAGTTCGGCTGCCAGGGCGTTCACCCGCAGACCGATCCCAACTCGCTGGATGACGATTTCGCCGCCTTCTACGGCGCGGCTTCGTTCTACTGCGATCGCACGAACGACGGCGTCCGCAACTCTCTGCCGACCCCGCGCGGTTCGGTGTTCGAAAGCGACTGGCTGACCCAGGTCGACCTGACGTTCTCCTATACGGTCAGCGATCGCTGGGGCATCCCCGGCGAGGGCGTGACCCTGCGGGCCGACGTGTTCAACGTGTTCAACTCCGACAACGAGCTCGATTACAACGAGTTCGGCGAGATCGACATCGGCGTCTATCCGGGCCCCGGTCAGGTCGACCTGAACTACGGTAAGCCGACGGCTTATCAGACGCCGCGGTTCGTGCGTCTGAGCGCCTCGATCAAGTTCTAGACCCTAACGACGACTGCATGAGCATGACTGGGCGGCGGATCTCCGGATCCGCCGCCCTTTTCTTTGAGAAATCGGCGCCGCAGAAAAACCATTGCGACGCTTCAGGCGTTGGGTGGGGCGAACTCCCCGAAACAGATCACGGACCGTCCATGCGCCTTCGTCTCGCCGCCTCGCTTCTCGTCCTGGCCCTCGCTGCTCAGTCACCCGCCTTCGCCCAACAGGATGACGGCCCGGTCGTCACCGCGCGTGACGCCGGGGAGAGCGTCGATGCGTTGCGGGCCCGCGAAGCGATCGCCTATGAGACGCCGCTGCCGCGTGGCGCGCCGGAACAGGACTATCCTCTGGTCGCCTGGTGCGCGGCTCTGGTCGAAGGCCATATCGCGCTCGGCCGCAGCCTGACCACCGCGGACGATCTGGACCGCGACATCATCCGTCTGGGCGGGCTGGAGGCGGCGGACTTCCGCGACGCCCTGCGCGCCGGTCAGGGCCGGCAGACGCCCGCGACCCTCGCCGCCGCCCGCGCGGCCGAGGCCGACGCCGCCGCCAAATGGGTCCCTCTGCAGGCGCAGACGGACGAGCGCGCCCGCAGCGAGGCCTTCGGCCTGTTCTTCGGCCTGCCGGGCCGCTGCGAACACGCCGCCCGCCGCGTGCGCGAGAACATCACCACCCCGCCGGTGACACTGGATCAGGCCGGGCTGGACGAGGTCGGCGTGCCGAAGGCGGAGTAAAGTCCTTCTCCCCTTGCGGGAGAAGGTGGCAGCCCTCCGACTTGATCGGGGGGCTGACGGATGAGGGGTCACGCAGGCGGCTGGAGTGGGGATCGAGCGCTGATTTTCAAGGTCAGCGTGACCCCTCATTCGACTTCGCTTCGCTCGGCCACCTTCTCCCGCAAGGGGAGAAGGATTTTAGGCCGCCGCCACCCGCGGCGCGGCGCCCGGCTCGTAGTTCAGGATCGGCGACAGCCAGCGTTCGGCGGTCGCGATGTCCCAGCCCTTGCGAGCCGCATAGTCCTCGATCTGGTCCAGATCGATCTTGCCCACGCCGAAATAGTGGCTGCCCGGGTGGCCGAAATACAGGCCCGACACCGACGCCGGCGGGGTCATGGCGAAGCTTTCGGTCAGAGCCATGCCCGCATTCTGTTCGGCTTGAAGCAGGCGGAACAGGGTCGCCTTTTCCGTGTGATCCGGCTGGGCCGGATAGCCGGGGGCCGGACGGATCCCCTGATATTTCTCTTCGATCAGGTCCTGGATCGACGCGGTCTCGTCGGCCGCATAGCCCCAGAGCTGGGTGCGAACTTCTCTGTGCAGCCGTTCGGCGAAGGCCTCGGCCAGACGGTCGGCAAGCGCCGTCGCCATGATGGAGGAATAGTCGTCTCCGGCGTCCTTGAATTTTTTGGCGATTTCCAGCTCGCCGTGACCCGCGGTGACGGCGAAGGCCCCGATATAGTCCTGGCCTTCTTCGGCGACGAAGTCGGACAGGGCCAGGTTCGGCTTGCCGTTCGACTTCTTGATCTGCTGGCGCAGGGTGTGGAAGCGGGCGATCTCTTCGGTGCGGCTCTCGTCGGCGTAGACGGCGACGTCGTCGCCGACGGCGTTGGCGGGCCAGAAGCCGACCACGCCCTTGGCCGTGAACCACTTCTCGTCGATGATCTGCTTCAGCATCGCCTGGGCGTCGGCGAACAGGTCCTTGGCCGCCTGGCCGACGATCTCGTCCTCGAGGATCAACGGATAGCGGCCGATCAGCTCCCAGCTGGCGAAGAAGGGCGTCCAGTCGATGTGATCGGCCAGGTCGGCCAGATCCCAACTGTCGAACGCCTTCACCCCGATGAAGGACGGCTTGCCCGGCATGGTCTGGGCCGGATCGATGTTGAACCGGTTCTCGCGCGCCTGGGGCAGGGTGGCGCGCGCCTTGACCTCCTGGCCCCGCGCGTACTGCTCGCGGATGCGGATGTATTCGTCGCGGGTGATGGCCTCGTTCTTCGCCCGCTCGGTCTTTGATAACAGGCCCGAAACCACGCCCACGGCGCGGGACGCGTCGATGACATAGGTGGTCGATCCGGCCGAATAACCCGGCTCGATCTTCACGGCCGTATGGGTCCGGCTGGTGGTCGCCCCGCCGATCAGCAGGGGGATGTCGAAGCCGCGCCGCTGCATTTCGCGGGCCACGAAGACCATCTCGTCCAGCGACGGGGTGATCAGGCCCGACAGGCCGACGATGTCCACCTTGTGCTCGATCGCGGCGTCCAGGATTCGGTCGGCCGGCACCATGACGCCCAGGTCGATGACCTCGTAATTGTTACACTGAAGCACGACGCCGACGATGTTCTTGCCGATGTCGTGGACGTCGCCCTTGACCGTCGCCATCAGGATGCGGCCGGCCTGTTCGCGCGGTTTGCCGGCCTTCTCGGCCTCCATGAACGGCTCCAGCCAGGCTACGGCCTGTTTCATCACGCGGGCTGACTTCACGACCTGCGGCAGGAACATCTTGCCCGAGCCGAACAGGTCGCCGACCACGTTCATCCCGTCCATCAACGGACCTTCGATGACGTGCAGCGGCCGCTCGACCGACAGGCGGGCTTTCTCGGTGTCGGCATCGATGTATTCGGTGATGCCGTTGACCAGGGCGTGTTCGATCCGCTTGCCGACGGGCTGGTCGCGCCACTTCAGGTCGACGACCCGCGCCACGCCCTTGTCGCCCTTGTAGTTCGGAGCGATGTCGACGAGCCGCTCGGTGTTGGAGACGTTGGTCCGCTGCTTGCGGTTGAGGATTACGTCCTCGACCGCCTCGCGCAGGGTCGGCTCGATGTCCGTGTAGACCGGCAGGTCGCCGGCGTTGACGATCCCCATGTCCATGCCCGCCGCGATGGCGTGGTACAGGAAGACGCTGTGGATCGCCCGGCGCACGGGCTCGTTGCCGCGGAAGCTGAACGAGACGTTCGACACCCCGCCCGAGATCCGGGCGTAGGGCAGGGTGGCCTTGATGACCTTGACCGCCTCGATGAAGTCAACGGCGTAGTTGTCGTGTTCCTCGATCCCCGTCGCCACGGCGAAGATGTTGGGGTCGAAGATGATGTCCTCGGGCGGGAAGCCGACCTCGTCGACCAGGATGCGATAGGCGCGGGTGCAGATCTCGATCTTGCGGGCGGCGGTGTCCGCCTGACCCACCTCGTCGAAGGCCATGACCACGACGGCGGCGCCGTAGCGCAGGCAGCTGACAGCCTGCTTCCGGAAGGCGTCCTCGCCCTCCTTCATCGAGATCGAGTTGACGATCGGCTTGCCCTGGACGCATTTCAGGCCCGCCTCGATGACTTCCCACTTGGACGAGTCGATCATCACCGGCACGCGGGCGATGTCGGGCTCGGCCGCGATCAGGTTGAGGAAGGTGATCATGGCCTGCTTCGAATCCAGCAGGCCTTCGTCCATATTGATGTCGATGATCTGGGCGCCGGCCTCGACCTGCTGGCGCGCCACGGTCAGGGCGGCGGAGTAGTCGCCCTCGACGACCAGTTTCTTGAATTTGGCCGAGCCGGTGACGTTGGTACGTTCGCCGACGTTGATGAAGACAGGACGCACTCAGGCCACCAGTTCAAAGGGTTCGAGGCCGGACAGCCGCATCGCCACTGGCCGCTCGGGGATTTCCCGCGTCGGCAGTTTCGCGACCGCCTCGGCCGTGTGTTTGATGTGGTCGGGGGTCGTGCCGCAACAGCCGCCGACGATGTTGACCAGGCCCGACGCGGCCCATTCCTCGATGGAGTGGGCGGTCTCGTGCGGCTCCTCGTCGTACTGGCCCATGGCGTTGGGCAGGCCGGCGTTGGGATAGGCGGCGACCAGGGTGTCGGCGACGCGGCTGAGCTCGGCGATGAACGGCCGCATCAGGTCCGCTCCAAGCGCGCAGTTGAAGCCGACGGCGAAGGGTTTGGCGTGGCGCACGCTGTTCCAGAAGGCCTCGGCGGTCTGACCCGACAGGGTGCGGCCCGAACGGTCCGTGATGGTGCCCGAAATCCAGATCGGCAGGGCCTCCATACCCTCGTCCTCGAGGTCCTTGATGGCCTTGATCGCCGCCTTGCAGTTCAGCGTGTCGGTGATGGTCTCGATCAGATAGAGGTCGACGCCGCCCTCGTTCAGGGCGCGGATCTGGTGGCGATAGGCGTCATAGACCTGGTCGAAGGTGACCAGACGCGCGCCGGGATCGTTCACGTCGGACGACATCGACAGCATCTTGTTCAGCGGCCCGATCGAACCGGCGGCGAAGCGCGGCTTGTGCGGCTCCTTCTCGGTCCAGCGGTCGGCCGAGGCGCGGGCCAGTTTCGCCCCCTCCAGATTGATGTCCCAGACCGCCTGTTCGTCCAGCTTGTAGTCGTCCTGGGCGATGACGGTGCCGGAGAAGGTGTTGGTCTCCGAGATATCCGCGCCGGCGCCGAAATACTGGTCGTGAAGGTCGCTGATGACGTCCGGGCGTGTGATGCACAGGATGTCGTTGTTGCCCTTCATCTGGTCCTTTTCGTTATAGCCATTGGCCTCGACGAAGCGGTCGCCGCGGAAGTCGGCCTCCTCCAGCCCGACGCGCTGGATCATCACGCCCCACGATCCGTCGAGGACCAGGATGCGTTCCTTCGCGGCCTTGTGCAGGGCGGCGATGCGTTCGGCGCGGGTCATGCGGAAACCCTCTGTTCGCGGACGCCCAGAACGCGGCAGATCGCATAGACCAGGTCGGCGCGGTTCAGGGTGTAGAAATGGAAGTCGGAGAAACCCTCTTCCTGCAGGCGGGCGCAGGTCTCGGCGGCGACGGAGGCGGCCAGCAGCTTGCGGGTCTCCGGATCGTCGTCGAGGCCCTCGAAGTGGGCGGCCAGCCAGCCGGGCACCGATGCGCCGCACGATCCACACATGCGCTGAAGACCGGCGAAGTTGGACACCGGCATGATCCCGGGGATCAGGGGAATGGTCACCCCCGCCGCCCGGACCCGGTCGCGGAACCTCAGGAAGGCGTCGATGTCGAAGAAGAATTGGCTGACTGCGCGGGTCGCGCCGGCGTCGATCTTGGCCTTCAGCACGTCGATGTCGTGGTCGATCGACGGGCTTTCCGGATGCTGTTCCGGATAGACGCCGACCGTGACGTCGAAACCGCCGACGCGGCTGATCGCCTGGGTCAGTTCGGTGGCGTTGACATAGCCGTCGGCGCGCGGCTGATAGACCCCGCCGATGCCCTGCGCGCCGGGCGGATCGCCGCGCAGGGCCACGATATGGTTCACGCCGATGGCCTTGTAGTCGCGGATGACCTCATCGACCTCCTCACGGCTGGCGTCGACGCAGGTCAGGTGGGCGGCGGGCTTCAGCGTGGTCTCGGTCAGCATCCGCTGCACGGTGCGGTGGGTGCGCTCGCGGGTCGAGCCGCCGGCGCCATAGGTCACCGAGACGAATTCGGGGTTCAGCGGCTCCAGGCGGCGCACGGCTTCCCACAGGGTCTCTTCGGCCTTGTCGGTCTTGGGCGGGAAGAACTCGAAAGAGACCCGCACGGGGTTGGCGTTCTGGCCCGCGCGAGCCACCGGCCCCAGCGGCGACAGCAACAGGGCGCGGGCTTCGGCGAGAGGAGAAACTGTAGCGGCCATCAGGCGACGCTCCTTGATGCGACGGCGGGTCTCGTCGCGGTCCAGATGGTGACGGTCAGCCCTGCCGTATCGGGGGGCAGGGCGATGGAGGCGGACGCGTCGAGGCCGGCTTCGGCCAGCCAGCGCCCGATCTCGTCGTCGGCGAAGCCGAGGCGCCGGTGCTGATGCTCCTCGCGCAGGCGCTCAAGGTCGTGCGGCGCGAAATCGACGATCAGCAGCTTGCCGCCGGGGCTGACGACGCGAGCGGCCTCGGCCAAGGCCGCGCCGGGATCTGCGAGGTAGTGCAGCACCTGGTGCACCAGCACCAGATCGGCCGACTGTGCTGGCAGACGGGTCGCGAAGATGTCGCCGTGCCTCAGCTCGACCTTGTCCAGCCCGGCCTTGGCGACATTGGCCCGGGCGATGTTGAGCATGTTCTGCGACAGGTCGAGACCGATCGACATCTTCGCCTTCTTGCCCAGCAGGGTCAGCATCCGCCCTGAACCGGTGCCCAGGTCGACGACGCGTTCGAACGGCCCCGGCCCGGCCGCGCGCTCGATGGCGCTCTCAACCGCCGTCTCTGAAACATAGAGGGAGCGGATGCGGTCCCAGCTGGGGGCGACCTGTTCGAAATAGGCGGCGGCGGCGGTGGCTCGCTCGTCGCGCACGGCATCCAGCCGACGGTGATCCGCCTCGCCCTCGCCGTCGTCCAACAGGTCCAGCACCGTGTCGATCAGCCGGCGCGCCTGCACCTCGTGCGAGACGCGGTAGAAGACCCGCGCCCCGTCCGGGAACCGTTCGATCAGACCTGCGTCGGCCATCAGCTTCAGGTGACGCGACACACGCGGCTGGCTCTGCTCCAGCACGCGGCCCAGCTCCATCACCGACAGCTCCTCGCCGGCCAGAAGCGACAGGATGCGCAGCCGCGTCGGCTCGCCGGCGGCGCGCAGGGCTTCGACAGTCTGATCGGCGGTCAGCGACATGGTATAATCATATAAGGATATCCTTATATGATTTCCAGAGAAAACGAGCGGCCTAGGCCTTCGTTTGCGCACTCCAGGTTCTGAACCCGACATGGGCCTTCGACGGCGGAGCGGGCTCCGGAGACGGCGCGTCGGGCAGGGGGGCGAGGCGGCGCTTGTTGACGTGCTCGACCGGCGCCTCGGCGATCCTGTCGGGGAATTCGCCCCGGAAATAGAAGCGCTGCCACGCCTGTTTGATCGCCTCGGGGTCTCCGGCCGCCATGCGGGTGTTGAAGTCGGTCCGCACCTCAGACCATTTCCGGTACTGCAGAGCCAGGTCGCCGTCGGGGTCCATGCTCGCGCGCACCGGCACGAAGTCCTCGACCCGGTGATGTTGCACCGGCTGAAGGAAGCAGAAAGGCTCGTCCTTCTCGAACCGCACCACGCCGGGCGCCGTGAAGCGCCAGTTCATCGTGAACGGATAGGGCAGCCAGTCGGTCTCGGTCAGGCCTTCCAGAGCCTGGATGCCGTGCTTGAACCGGTTCGGCACCCCCGATGCTCGCATGGCCCAGCCCGGCGGCGTTCGGAACAGCCAGCCCGTGTGGAAAGTCAGGACCCCTTCGGTGAAATGCGAGGCGGCAAAGTGATCGAAATACAGGGCGTCGGCGTCGGGCCGGAACCTGATGGAGTCGGCGCCCATCCGCCCGTCCCATTCGGCCTCGAACCCGAACGGGCACAGCAGCTCCCACCCCGTGGTGTTGGCCATGGTCAGAGGCAGGCAGCGATAGGGATGCCGCCCTGCGAACTCGTCCATCCAGTCGCGCTCGGGTCGGCCCGGGACCATCCGCGGCGGGTCGTCCCGCATCGGATAGCATTCCAGCGTCAGGGCTGTGTCAGTCTGGGCGGCGATATCGGTCAAGGGCAGGTCCCGTGTGGAGCGACCGCACCCTGCCGCGACGACCACGGCCTTCGCAAGGCCGGTCTCAGGCGTTCCGCACGACCGGCGTGACCAGCGGCTCTCCCGCCACGGCGGCGGCGAGGTTCTTCATCAGCAGCATCAGCATACCCTGCACCGCCTCGGAGGTCGCGCCGCCCGTATGCGGCGTCAGCACCACGTTCGGCACGTCGGCCCAGCGCGCCGCCGGCGTCGGTTCGGTCTCGAACACGTCGAGCGCCGCCTGGCCCAACCGCCCGCCCTTCAGCGCCGCGATCAGGGCGTCCTCGTCCACCAGCGACCCGCGCGCCACATTGACCAGCAATCCGTTCGGCCCGAGCGCCTCGATCACCCCGGCCGAGATCAGCCCCCGGTTGGTCTCATCCGCCCGGCAGGCCACCACCAGCACATCCGAATCCCGCGCCAGATCGACCAGCGACCCCGCGCGCGGCCACGGCGAGTTCTTCGCTCGCGGTCCCCACCACGCGACCGGACAGCCCATCACCTCGACCCGTCTCGCCACCGCCTCGCCGATCAGGCCCAGGCCCACGATGCCGACACGCCGCCCCTTCATCGACGGCGTCATCAGCCGCGCGTCCATGGACCACTGGCCGGCCTTCAGCGTCCGGTCCCCCTCCACGATCCGCCGCACCGAGCCGAGGATCAGCCCCAGCGCATGATCGGCCACATCCTCGTGGTTCACGGCCGGGGCATGGGTCACCGGCAACCCGCGAGCCTCGCACCAGTCCAGGTCGATGCCGTCATAGCCCGAGGTGAAACAGGCGATCAGCTTCAGGTTCGGCAACCGCTCGATCACCGCCGTGTCCAGCGGATCCTCGCCCGCAACCACCACGGCCTGAATCAACGCCTGCGCCTCGACCGGCGGATGCTCCCACAGTCGATTGACGTCGTAGGCGCTCTCCAGAAACCCTGTGAGCGGTCCGAGCAGGGAGGGCATGATCAGGACGTGCGGACGATGGGGCATGGGCTGATCCTAGCTCAGGACAGACGCGCCGTGGACAGACAACCTTCCGTCGATCATAGACGCGCCGTGCAAACCGCCTCCGGTCCCGTCCGTCGCCTCGACCTGGACTGGATCCGGCTGTCGGCGTTCGGCCTGCTCATCCTGTACCACGTGGGCCTGGTCTATGCGCCCTACGACTGGCACATGCACAGCACCCATACCTTCGAATGGATGCGCGAAGGCGTCCTGATCACCAATCCATGGCGGCTGACGCTGCTGTTCCTGGTCTCGGGCGCCGCGCTTCGCTTCATGACCGCGCGCCGGACCGCCGGTCAGGTGGCCCGGGCGCGGGCCGAGCGACTCATTCCCCCGCTGATCTTCGGGACGCTTGTGCTGGTGCCGATCCAGTCGTGGATCGAGGCGATGGACAAGGGCGGCTGGAGCGGCGGACTGGCCGGCTGGTGGTGGCACGAGTTCAGCCTGTCGGGACTCAGCAACGGGGTGCCGGTCAACCACCTGTGGTTCATCATCTATATCGCGGTCTACAGCGCGGTGGCGGTCCTCCTGATGCTGCGACCGGCGGATATGGAGCGCGTCGAGGCCGGCCTGACGCGTCTGTTGTCGGGCTGGAGGGTGATCGCGATCCCGATCCTCTATCTGATCATCATCCGCCTGATCCTGTTCCCGATGTTCGGCCTGACCAACCGGCTGACGCACGACTGGTACAATCACGCCCTGTCGCTGGGCGCCTTCCTGTTCGGCTATCTGGTGGTGCGCCAGGAAAGCGTTTGGCGCGATCTGGAGCGGTATCGTTGGGTCGGGGTCGGGTTGGCCTGTGTCGCCCTGCCGATCATGATGCTGCAGACGGCGCATCCCGGCGGCGGCGCCTTCTGGGGGATCCCTCGCGGAGTCGTCTTCGCGATCGACCAGTGGGCCGTGATCACCGCCATCCTGGGCTTCGGCAGCCTGCATCTCCGCCGGGCCGACAGTCGGGTGCTGCACTATCTCAGCGACGCGGTCTTCACCTGCTATCTCGCCCACCAGACGATCCTCGTGGTGGCGGTGTGGCTGATCCAGGCCCGGGGCTGGCCGGCCGTGGTCGAGGCTCCGGTCCTGACCGTCATCACGATCGGCGGCAGTCTGCTGATCTACGAGATCGCGCGGCGCATCCCGCTGATCCGGCCGATCTGGGGCCTGAAACCGTTGAAGGCCAGGCCTTCGGCGGCGCCGGGGCTGCCGACAGCCGAGCGCGGCGATCCGGCATGAATTTCGCCCAGCCCGAAATCCGTCAGGCGGCGCGCGGACTGCTGCTCGTGGGCGTAGCGGCGCCGGTCTTCGCCTTCCTGGCGGTGCTGATCGCGGCCGTGTCCTATGCCGGGTTCGACCACGCGCGCCAGTATCTCAGCGAACTGGGGGGCGAGACGGCGGCCCAGCCGTGGATCTTCAACTTCGGGGTGATGATCGCCGGCGTCCTGACCGGGGTGGCGGGGGTCGGCTTCGGTCTGGCCGTCGTCATCCTGACCCGGTCGCCGGTGTCGGCTGTACTGGTGGGGCTGCTGTTCGTGCTGGCGGGAACCGGGCTGGTGATGTCGAGCCTCTATCCCTGGCCCGACCCCAGACACATGGCGATCAACCTCGGGCTGGGCATCCAGCTGGCGCCGGTGTTCCTGCTGGTCGCACTCCGCCAGAGCCTTGAACTGACCCGGCTGAAACGCTTCCTGGGGCTCGTGTTCGTGATCATGGCGGTGCTGACCGTGCTGACCAAACACCTCGTGTTTCCCGGAACGGTCAACGATTTCAATGTCGGCTACTGGGAGCGCGCCTTCGCGATCGTTCTGGTCGGCTGGGTAGGCGTGGCGGCCCATCTCATGAGGCGCGCTCTCACCCCCTGAGACCGCGTGCGCCGCCACAACGCATTTGCAACAAAAAGTGCCGTTATCACCATTCCGTGATTGAAAATCGCGGAAGAGTGAACGAGAGTGATCGGATGGTGCGGCGCAACAACTGTGCCCGGATTCCGACCGCGCGCGCCAAGGGGATTATTGCATGAGCGGCCACGCCTCGACCGCGCGGGTCTATGACCTCGACGGTCAAATCGTCCCGACCTACACGGGCGGCAGCGCCTGGCTGCCGGAGCAATCCCCGCTGGCCATGCCGCGCCAGACCTTCAATGACGCCTCGCGCCAGGTCACAGCCCATGTTGCAACGCGTCCGGACGGCCTGCTGACGCGCCGTTTCGTCGTCTTCGGCTCGACGCTGGTCGTCGCCCTTCTGGCCATGATCGCGCCGCTGATCTTGTGCGCCCGCGAAGGCTTCCAGCCGCTCGAGATCGTCGCCCTGATCCTGTTCGCCGTCCTGATCACGGCCATCGCCTGCTGGTTCTGCTCGACTTTCGCCGGCCTGATCGTGCTGCTGACCGGCCGCGAGCAGGATGACATGGACTTCGCGCCCTATCCGCCGCTGCCGACCCGCCGCACGGCCCTGCTCATGCCGCTCTACAACGAGGACGCCCGCGAGGCCCTGGCCCGCCTGGCCGCGCTCGACGCCTCCCTCGCGCGCCTCGGCGCCTCGGAGGCCTTCGACCTGTTCGTGCTCAGCGACTCGACGAAGGATGAAGCCGCGGCCGCCGAGATGTCCGCCTGCGTCGCCCTGCGCGCCCATGCAGGCAGCCGCCTCTACTACCGTCGCCGCACCGAGAACATCGAGCGCAAGGCCGGCAACATCGCCGACTGGACCCGCACCTTCGGCGGCGCCTACGATTTCATGATCGTGCTCGACGCCGACTCGACCATGGCCGGCGAGACCGTGCTGCGTCTGGTCGACGCCATGGAGCGCAATCCCGGCGTAGGTCTGCTCCAGACCGCCCCGACCATCATCAAGTCCCAGACCCTGTTCGCCCGCCTGTCTCAGTTCGGCGTGCGCCTGTACGGCCGCGTCGCCGCCGCCGGTCTGGCCTGGTGGGCCGGTTCGGAAGCCAGCTACTGGGGTCACAACGCCATTCTGCGCACCCGCGCCTTCGCCGACTGCGCCGGCCTGCCCGAGCTTGAGGGCCGCAAGCCCTTCGGCGGTCACATCATGAGCCACGACGTCGTCGAGGCCGCCCTGATGCGCCGCGCCGGCTGGGCCGTCCACGTCACCGCCGCCCTGGACGGTTCGTGCGAAGAGACCCCGCCGACCCTGACCGACTTCATCCGCCGCGACCACCGCTGGTGCCAGGGCAACCTGCAGCACCTCGCCCTGATCGGCGCCAAGGGCCTGAACCCGATCAGCCGCCTGCAACTGGCGATGGGCTGCATGGCCTATCTGTCGTCGCCCCTGTGGCTGGCCTCTCTGATCGTCGGCATGGTCATGCAGCTGCAAAGCCCGGTGGACTGGACCTCCTTCTTCTACATCCTGAACCCCAAGCTCTCGCCCTTCATGCTGGCCTCGCTGCTGGGCGGCGTCATGCTGATGGGACCCAAGCTTATGGGCTTCGCCCTGGTGCTGAGCCGTCCCGGCGAGCGCAAGGCCTTCGGCGGCGCGCGCCAGATCATGAAGGGCATGGCCCTGGAGATCGCCCTGTCCGCCGCCCTGGCTCCCATCCTGATGGTCGCCAACACCAAGGCCGTGATCCAGATCTTCAGCGGTCACGACGCCGGCTGGGCCACCCAACAGCGCAGCGCCGATGGCCTGAGCTGGAAGGACGCCTTCACCGCCATGCGCTGGCAGATGATCACGGGCGTGCTGTTCAGCCTGGGCCTGCTCATTCGCCCCGACCTGGCGACCTGGTTCGCGCCGATCGTCCTGCCGCTGCTGTTCGCCGCCCCGATCGCCGTCTTCACCTCGCGCCGCCGCACCGGCCAGGCCTTCGCCCGCAAGGGCTGGCTGGTGACGCCGGACGAGGGCACGGTCGCGGTTTCGCCTGTGGTCCTGTACCCGGCCGGTCGTCCGGTGTTCGAAGGTCAGGCTCCGGTCTGGGCGCGGCGCTGATCCAGGTCATCGCAAGCTGAGAAAATGGGGATCAGGCCGCCGGCCTGGTCCCCTTTTTTGATCAGCGCCGGAGCGGGCCGCCTCACGGTAAGGTTTCGAGAATTGACTTCACGGCCATGTGGTCGAGGATCACGGTATGAAAACGCGATCCCCCTTAATACTCGCCGCTGCCGCCGTTCTTGGCCTTTCCGCCTGCAATGCGGGCGCGGGAGAAGCTGCCGCGCCTGCCGCTCCGACCGGTGAGGTGCAGGGCGTCCGGGACGGCCGCACGACGCTGGCGGTCGGCCAGACCCTGCGCATATCCCTGCCGAGCAACGCCACCACCGGCTATCAGTGGCGGATTCAAGGACAGTCGATCGAGGTTCTGTCCCCTTCCGCGCCGTTTGGGCAGGAGATCACCGATGCGCACGCGCCTGGCTTGGTCGGGGTCGGCGGAAACACGGTCTGGATCTTCAGGGCAGCAGGTCCGGGAACGGTGACCCTGAACTTCGCCTATGCCCGCTCCTGGGAGCGGACGCCCCCCGCCGAGACCGCGACCTATACGATCACGGTGCGCTGAAACCGGCCCCGCAGGGCCGGTCTCGCGTTTAGCGCCCGAATTTCTGGAACTTGATCCGGTGCGGGATCAGGGCGTCGGTGCCGAGGCGGCGCTTCTTGTCCTCCTCGTAGGCTTCGAAGTTGCCTTCGAACCATTCGACGTGGCTGTCGCCCTCGAAGGCCAGGATGTGCGTCGCCAGACGGTCCAGGAACCAGCGGTCGTGGGAGATGACCACGGCGCAGCCCGCGAACTCCTCCAGGGCCTCCTCGAGGTTCTGTAGCGTTTCGATGTCCAGGTCGTTGGTCGGTTCGTCGAGCAGGATCAGGTTGCCGCCGGTGGCCAGGGTCTTGGCCAGGTGGACGCGGTTGCGCTCACCGCCCGACAGCTGCCCGACCTTCTTCTGCTGGTCGCCGCCCTTGAAGTTGAAGCTGCCGACATAGGCGCGGGTGTTGATCTCGCGCTTGCCCACCATCATCACGTCGGTGCCGCCCGAGATCTCTTCCCAGATGGTCTTGTTGGGGTCGAGGGCATCGCGTGACTGGTCGACATAGGCCAGCTTGACCGTCTCCCCGACCTTGATGGTGCCGCCGTCCGGTGTTTCCTGGCCGGTGATCAGCTTGAACATGGTCGACTTGCCGGCTCCGTTCGGGCCGATGACGCCGACGATGCCGTTGGGCGGCAGCTTGAAGGTCAGGTTGTCGAACAGCAGCTTGTCGCCATACGACTTCTGAAGGCCCTCGACCTCCAGCACGACATTGCCCAGGCGCGGCCCGGGCGGGATCTGGATGTGGGCGTGGGTCTGGGCCCCGCGCAGGTTCTCCTGCTCGGTGACCATCCGCTCATAGGCGGCCAGACGGGCCTTGGACTTGGCCTGACGGGCCTTGGCGCCCGAACGGACCCATTCCAGCTCGCGGGTCAGGGCGCGCTGGCGAGCCTCGGATTCCGAGTTCTCCTGCACGACGCGCTTCTGCTTCTGCTCCAGCCAGCTGGAGTAGTTGCCCTCGTAGGGGATGCCCTTGCCGCGATCGAGCTCCAGCGTCCACTTGGTCACCAGGTCCAGGAAGTAGCGGTCGTGGGTTACCAGGATGACGCAGCCGGGGAAGGCTTCCAGGTGATGCTGCAGCCAGGCGACGCTCTCGGCGTCGAGGTGGTTGGTCGGTTCGTCGAGCAGCAGCATGTCGGGCTTCGACAGCAACAGCCGGGCCAGGGCCACGCGACGTTTCTCACCGCCGGACAGGTTAGCCGTGCCCCAGTCGTCGGGCGGGCAGCGCAGGGCGTCCATGGCCATCTCGATGCGGCTGTCGATGTCCCAGACGTCGCCGGCGTCGATCTTTTCCTGGAGGGCGGTCATCTCCTCCATGAGCTCGTCGGAGTAGTTCTCGGCCATCTCCATGGCGATGGCATTGAAGCGGTTGACCCACTGCTTCTCCTCGCACCAGGCTTCGACGTTCTCGCGGACGTTCAGGCTGTCGTCGAGGTGGGGTTCCTGTTCCAGGTAGCCCCGCTTGATCCCGTCCGCGGCTTTGGCCTCACCGGTGAACTCAGGGTCGATGCCGGCCATGATCTTGAGCAGGGTCGACTTGCCCGAGCCGTTGACGCCGACGACGCCGATCTTGGCGTCGTTGTAGAAGCTCAGCCAGATGTTCTCGAAGATCTTCTTGCCGCCGGGAAAGGCCTTGGTCAGGCCCTGCATCTGGAAAATATATTGCTGCGCCATGAGGTGCGGTGCGCCCTGTCGTTCAATCGGATGGGGAGGTAGGCGCGGGATGTAGCGACCGCCGCGCCGAAGGGCAAACGACTACCCTCGCGACACGGCGGATTGAAGGCAGGTTGCATCCGTTTGACCGGGTCGCGGCCTCTCATCCCCGACGCGCCCGATGGCCGGGCCGGAGGACCGACACATGCCGCCAATCTCCTTGCGCACCGTCCTCGCGACGGCGCTTCTGTTCACCCTTACGGCGCCGTTCGTAGCGAGGGCGCAGGACCGGGCGGCCTTCCCTGCGGCCATGGACGCCTTCGCGCAGCGGGCGCTTGAGCGGACGGAGGCCGTGCCCGGCATGGCCGTGACTGTCGTCGATGCGCAGGGGCCGCTTTATGCGGCGGGGTTCGGCGTCGCGGACGTCGAGACCGGCGCGCCGGTGACCGCCGATACCCGGTTCTATATCGCCTCGGCGACCAAATCCTTCACCGCCCTGGCGATTTCCGCCTTGGCCGAGCGGGGTGAGGTCGATCTGGATGCGCCTTTGGCGACCTGGTCGAAGGGATCGGCCATGCCAGCCGAGATCGCTGCGAGGGTGACGCTGACGGACCTGCTCAGCCATCGGTCCGGCGTAGACAATAGCCCGATCGCCTTCCGGTCGGCGTTTTCGGGAGACTGGACGCCGCAGGTCCTCTGGCGTCTGACCGCCGAGACGGGCCCCGGCGAGGCGGCGCCGGGGACGTTCGACTACACCAACTCGGGCTACAACCTCGCGACCGTCCTGATCGAGCACCGGTCGGGCCGCGACTGGCGGTCCCTGGTGCAGGACGAGGTGCTGACGCCCTTGGGAATGACGAAGACGACCGCCTTCGTGGACGAGGCGCGCGAGGCGGGTGAGACGGTGGCCGCAGGCCATTTCGGCCGTATCCCTGGTCATCCGGAGCGGTCGTATCTGCAGAAGACCGACCCCACTATGCATTCCGCCGGCGGGCTGATCTCCACCGCCAATGATATGGCCGTCTGGCTGGAGGCGCAGATCGACGACGGACGCGTGGGAGGACGCCGGATCCTGCCGGCTGGCCTCATTGCGTCGACGCACGGGTCGAAGGTCGCCCAGGAGACGACGTTCGGGCCCTATGAGCGAACGGGCTACGGTCTGGGCTGGCAGGTGGGCCGGTACGGGGACGATGTCCTGATCCATCATTTTGGCAACTTTTCTGGGTCGCGCGCCCACGTCTCCTTCATGCCGGAGAGGCGTATCGGGGTCGCCGTCATGGTCAATGAGGACGCCTTCGTCGGGGATCTGGCCGACCTGGTCGCCAACTACGCCTACGACTGGTTCGCGGGGCTGCCGGCTATCGAGGCGGTCTATGATGCGAGGCTGGCTGAACTGGCGGCGACGCGGGATCGCCGACGGACCGGACTGGCGGCAAGTCTGGAGGCGCGGGCCCAACGGCCCCGAACGCTCAGCCTTCCGAACGCCGCCTATGTGGGCGACTATCTGAATCCGACATACGGGACCGTCACCGTCAGCGAAACCGGCGCCGGCCTGGGTGTCGCGATCGGGGTGCAGCACGCGCTCGCGGAATATTTCACCGAGCCGGAAAGCCTGCGGGTCGAGCTCACCCCCTACAGCGGTCAGGCGCTGATCTTCGCGCCAGGCGACGACGGAAGGCCCGTGTCGCTGACCTACAATGGCGCAACCTTCCTGCGACGTCCCTGAACTCGGACTAGCGTGCGGGCAGCACCGCCATCAGGGCGCGGGTGAAACCCACGGGGGCGACGGTCAGGTGATCCTCGTCCTCCAGCACCAAGGATCGGACGGTAAGACCGGGATAGGCGTGGGCTTTCAGAACGCGCTCCATTGTCCTGACGTCGCCGACCATGTCGGAGGTCGTGCTGTTGCGCGGGCTGGGACCGGGAGCCTCGTAGCCGCCGATGTACATGAAGACGTCAGCCGGCAGGTCGTCGTGGTCCCGGGCGTAGGCGGCCTCCATCGTCATGATATGATGCCGGTCGAACCAGAAAGACGGGCTGCCCAGAACATATCCGTGGAACAGCGTCGGGTCCGTGAACAGAATCTGGGCGCCCAGTAGTCCGCCGTAGGAGTGGCCCAGCAGGACACGGCGGGCGGGATCCGCGCGGAAGCGGTCTTCTATGAACGGGATGGCCCGGGTCTTGAGATAGGCCTGATAGGCGGGGCCTTCGCCATGTCGCGTGGTGCTGGCGCGCCGGGGGCCGTTTGGCGTCGGGGTGTAATCGCGGTTGCGGCTCACCGTTCCGGTGTCGCCCCGCGCATAGGACAGGCCGACCAGAATGAACTCCTCGATCACGGGGCCGTCCAGGTTCACCCGGCGAGCGATCTGGCGAATGATCGGGAAGGCGTAATCGGCGTCGGTGACATAGACCACCGGATAGCGGCGCTGGGGACTGGCCTCGTAGCTGGCGGGCAGGTTGACGAAGACCTCGTATTCGCGACCCGACACGGGGTCCGGCACGGTCCAGACCTGGGTGCCGGCCAGGACGTATGGGCCGCCTTCGGTTCTGCCGGCAGGGGCTGACGAGGACTGGGCATCCGCCCGCTCGGAGCAGGCCGAGGCGACCGTCGCCCCCAACAGAGCCACCACCAGTCCGAACGCCTTCATACCCGACTCCCCAAGCTTTACCGGGGGAGAGCCTAGGCTTGAATGTGGCGACGAGGGGGCGCGCGGCCCCCTCGGCAGGGGCCGACGTCCTGAACTCGGTGGTCAGTTCAGCGATGGCGGCGTGGGAGCCGCTGACCCGCGGCTAGGCCCTCACCAACGGAAGGCGAGCCGCCCGATCAGCGCCCCGCCGGCCACGGCGACGGCCATTCCGATCGTATACCAGACCGCCACGAAGGCGGCCGCATGCTCGGGGCAATGCAGGCCGTAGAGGGTCGTAGCCAGGCCTCCGGTCAGGAGGCCCGCGGCAGCGCCCGCCAACATCGGCCGGGTCGGGGCGAAGGCGCGCGCGGCCCAGAAGACGAAGGGTGCGGCCAGCAGGCTGAGCAGGGCGATATTGGGCGCGCAGACCTGGGCGCTGTCACCCATGACCGCAGGCATTCGCTCGGGCATGGGCATGACGGCGAGTTCGTAGAGGGCCATGCCGATGACCAGAACCAGGATCGCCGCCAGAAGGATCAACGGCGCGCGCGGAGACGCTCCGGGGCGCCCCAGCCGGTCCAGCAGCCAGAAGCCGCCCACCGACATGGCGATCGCATAGGCGGCCTTGGCCCAGAAGACCGGCCCCCGCATCGCCGCCATCAGGTCCTCGCGATAGCCCAGCCACAGGCCGACGGTGATCAGCACGACCAGGGCGGCCGGGATCATCCACAGCAGCAGGCGTCGATCCGGCTGACGCGCGGGCGGCAGGTCGGCGGACAGGGCGTCGATCAGGTCATCAGTCTTCATCGCGCACACCCTCCCGATCGGTGACGGGAGCGAATTTCGCCGACAGTGTCTTCAGGCTGCGATGAATACTGACCTTGGCGGCGGTTTCGGAATAGCCGTGACGCTGCCCCGCCTCCGCGACCGAAAGGCCCCGCAGCCGCACGTCCTCGATCAACCTCCGCTGGCGCAGGGGCAGCAATGACAGGCATCGGCCGAGGTCCGCCCGTGTCGCGCCGTCCTCGACCGTGTGTTCGGCGAACAGGTCGGAGGCCTCCTCGATCGGGTGGGTCGGGCGACGGCCCTGACGACGCAGATGATCGATGAGCTTGTGCCGCGCGATCGCATAGGCCCAGCCGGTGAACGACTGGTTCGCGTCCCAGGTGGCGCGTTTGGCGTGAATGACGATCAGGGTTTCCTGCACGAGATCCTCGGCGTCGACGCCGCCGTCGAACAGGCGCCGGGTGAAAAAGGGACGGAGATGCGCGCCCAGTTCGGACAGCAGAACGCGCCAGGCCGGCGCGTCGCCCTCCAGGCCACGGAGCATCAAGGCTCGAAAATGGGCTTCACGATCTGTCACGCGTCTGCCCGTGTTACGTCGACCTGGGCGGTACGGTTACACATCCTCGACGTCCCGAGGTGAAAATATTCACCCCGCGTTTTCTGTAACGCCGGCGACGCTGGTCACGAACTCCTGAGCAACCGGTCGCTGTGGCCGGTCCAAATCAGGAGACGACCATGAACCGCACTCATCTCGCGATCGCCGCCGCAACCGCCGCCGCCCTTACCGCCGGCGCCGGCCTGGCCCAGGCCGCCAGCCAGGACCGCTCCACCCACGGCAATCAGGCCGGCATGGAGAAATGCTACGGCGTCGCCCTGGCCGGCAAGAACGACTGCGCCGCCGGCCCCGGCACGACCTGCGCCGGCACCTCCGTCCGCGATTATCAGGGCAATGCCTGGAAGAACGTCGCGGCCGGCACCTGCACCTCGATCCGCACGCCGCGCGGCAACGGTTCGCTGACCGCTATCGCCAACCGCTGATTCAGCCCCGATGAACGACAGATCGACCGCCGGGCCGTCCCCCCAGGGGCCCACCGCCGGCCTGGGCCTCAAGGCCCGGCACTATGAGCAGGCGCTGGCCTGCCCGGCGGCCGGTCTGTGGTTCGAGGTCCACCCCGAGAACTATATGGTGGACGGCGGACCGCGATTGGCCTGGCTGGAGGCCGTGCGCCGCGACAAGCCGCTGTCCCTGCACGGCGTCGGCCTGTCGTTGGCCGCGGACCAGCCCCCCGACCGCGACCATCTCGGCCGGCTGAAGGCCCTGGCCGACCGCTACGAGCCCTTCGTCATGTCCGAGCATCTGGCCTGGTCGGTGCGGGGCGACGCCTACCACCCGGACCTGCTGCCCTTTCCGCGCACACGGCGTCTGCTCGACCGGGTCTGCGAGAACGTCTCGGCCGCACAGGACGCCCTGGGTCGCCCGCTGCTGATCGAGAACCCCTCCCTTTACCTGGACCTCAGAGGCCACGAGATGAGCGAACCCGAGTTCCTGTCCGCCATGGTCGCCCGCACCGGATGCGGCCTGCTGCTGGACATCAACAACGTCTTCGTCAGCGCCAGCAATCTGAAGCAGAGCGCCGTCGCCTACCTTGACGCCCTGCCGGCGGACGCGATCGGCGAGATCCATCTGGCCGGCCATGCGCCAGACGACCGATGGGGCGAGGACCTTCTGATCGACACCCACGGCGCGCCGGTCTCGGCAGCCGTCTGGTCCCTGTACGAAAGGACCATCGCCCAAATCGGCCCGCGTCCGACCCTGATCGAGCGGGACGAGAACCTGCCCGACTTCGACGTTCTGATGGCCGAGCGGGGCATCGCCGACGCCATCCTGCGCCAGATCCCGGAGGCGCGCCGTGCGTGAGCCCTTCATGGACGCGTTCGAGGCCGCATTGGGCGGCGATCCCGTGGCGCTCGATCCCTGGCTGGCGACAGGCGAGCGACCCCAGGCGGGTCTCTGGGTCTATCGCAACACCACGGCCAAGGCCCGCGCCGACGCCCTCGCAGCGCTGTATCCCACGGTCGAGCGGCTGGTCGGTCGCGACTGGTTCCGCGACGCCGCCCTGATCTTCGGCGGAGATCAGCCGCCCGAATCGCCCGTCATGGACGCGTTCGGCGCGGGGTTCCCCGACTGGCTGGAGCGGTTCCCGCCTGCCGCCGGGTTCAGTTACCTGGCGCCCGCCGCCCGCCTCGACGCGGCCTGGAGCGAGGCGCATCGCGCGATCGACGCCCCGCTGGTGGTCGCGGCCGACGTGACCGGCCAGCCGCCCGCCCGGCTGTTCGGCGCAACGGCGAGACTGCATCCATCGGCCCGTCTGTTCTGGTTCGACTGGACGGTGCCGTCGATCTGGCTGGCCAACCGCCCGGACGCCGAGCCGGGACAGACCGTCATCTGGGACGAAAAACCCGAGGGCCTGATCATCATGCGCCCCCGCATGGAAGTGACCTCGCGCCGCCTGACACGCGCCGAATGGGCCTTCCTCGACGCCTGCCGGCGCGGACAGTCGCTCGGACAGGCCGCGTCCGCCGCCTTCCGCGTCGACCCCGCCACCGTCCTGCCCACTCTTTTCGCCGGCCTTCTGGGCGCCGGCGTCTTTACCGCCATCGATATGGAGCCAAGCCGATGACCGACATGATCCTGACCCGCGCGTCGCGCTTCCAGCCCGTCGTGGACTGGATCGAGCGGCTCCTGCCGATCGATGCCCTCAGCGTCATTGTCCGCGTGGCCATCGCGGCGGTCTTCTTCCTGTCCGGCCGGACCAAGGTCGAGGGCCTGCTGACCATCACCGACGGGACCTACTACCTGTTCGCCGAGGAGTATCGGGTCCCCCTGATCCCCAGCGACATCGCGGCCCATCTGGCGACCTGGTCCGAACACCTGTTCCCGATCCTGATCGTGCTGGGCCTGGCCACCCGCCTGTCGGCCCTGGCGCTTCTGGGCATGACGATCGTGATCGAGGTGTTCGTCTATCCTCTGGGCTGGCCCACCCATCTGCTGTGGGCGGCTCTGCTGCTGTACCTGATCCGTTTCGGGGCCGGCCGGTTCAGTCTGGACGCGTTGCTGAAGCTGCCCTGATCTTCAGGCGTAGTTGAAGCTGATCGAGATGCGATCAGCCTTGGCGGCGTTCATCGGCACCTCGTGGCGCAGCCAGCTTTCCCACATCAGCACCGTGCCGGCCTTCGGGGCCAGGTAGACGAAGGGCTGTTCCGCCTCGGACGCGTCCGGATCGACGGAGGGCCGCGCCATCATCATGGGCAGGCGGGGATCTTCCAGCTTCAGAGCCGAAGCGCCGTCCGGGACGTCGACATAGACGGTGCCGCTGAGGAAGGCGTGCGGGTGGATGTGGCCCGAGTGGGCGCCGCCGGGCTTGAGGATATTCACCCACATCGTGTCCAGCCGGGGCTTCCTCGCCAGGTCGAAGTTCAGGGCGCGGGCATAGGCCAGGGCGTGGCGGTCCAGATGCTTCTTGAGCTCGGCGAACTCCGGCAACCGGTGGGGCAGGTCGTTCAGCGAGCCATAGGAGGTGTAGCCGCGATAGCCGTGCGACTTGCACCAGGCGCGACCGGCGCCGTCCTCCACCGCCAGCATGCGACAGGCGTCGGCGAGCTCGGCGTTGAAGCCGTCGAAGCCGGGCACGGCGGCGAGTGAGGCCTCATAGACCTGGGTGACGAAGAGGGGGCGCAGGGACATGGGGCAGGCCTCTAGCGCGCTGCGGTCGTCTCGTCGCGCGTGATCTGGCCGTCCTTGATCACCAGGCGCACGGCGCGAACGGCCGAGATGTCGGTCGTCGGATCGCCCTGGACCGCGACGAGGTCAGCCAGCAGACCCGCCCGGACAACGCCCCGGTCGGTCATACCGAAGATGGCGGCATTGCCCGAGGTGGCGGCGATCAGAACCTCGGCGGCGGGCATGCCCTGATTGACCATCAGCTCCATCTCCAGCGCGTTATTGCCGTGGGCATAGACCCCGACGTCGCCGCCCATGCAGATTTCGACCCCGGCCGCGCGTGCGGCGGCGAAGGCGGCCCGCTTGGTCAGGACGTTCTGCGGCGCGGGCTCGGCGCCGTTCCAGCCGCGATAGCGGGTGATCTGGTCGGTGGCGGCCAAGGTCGGACACAGCGCCGTCCCGTGCTCGGCCATCAGGCGGAAGATCTCCGGCGTGCCCGCGTCGCCGTGCTCCAGCGTGTCCGCACCGGCCAGGATCGAACGGCGCATCCCTTCGACCGTGCCGGCGTGGATGGCGACCTGACGCCCGGCGGAGTGGGCGGCCTCAACCGCCTCGGTCAGTTCGGCCTGTGAGAAGGTCGGACGGCTCGGTTCGCCGGGACCCCAGCGGTAGTCGGCATAGAGTTTCACCAGATCGGCGCCCGCCCCGATCTGACTGCGGACCACCCGGACCAGGTCGTCGCCGTCGGCCTCCTCGGCGCCCAGCGGCACCTCAATGCCGGGCTCGAAGCCTTTCGGGCCGTAGGCGCCGGTGGCGACGATGGCGCGGCTGGCGATCAACATGCGCGGCCCCGGGACGATGCCCTCGCTGATCGCGCGCCGCAGCCCGGCGTCGGCGTATCCGGCCCCCTCGGTGCCGAGATCGCGCACGGTGGTGAAGCCCGCCAACAGTGTGGCGCGGGCATGGTTGACGGCGCGGGCGGTGCGCAGGGCCAGCGGCTCGTGCAGCACCTGATCGTCCCAGCTCGTCTCGTTGTAGGGATGCAGGAACAGGTGCGAATGCCCCTCGATCATGCCCGGCATCAGGGTCTGGCCGGGCAGGTCGATGATGCGGGCGTCGGCGGGGGCCTGAATATCGGGACCGACCGCCTCGATCCGGTTTCCGCGCACCAGCACTGTCCAGCCCATGTGCGGCCGGGCATCGACGCCGTCGAAGACCCGGTCTGGACGGAGCAACAGCGCCTGAACGGCAGGCTCCTGCGCCTGAACGGGCAGGGCGAACAAAATGGCGGCAAGGATCAGGATAAGGCGCATGGGCGAGACCTTCTGTCTTTCGTCATCCTCCGGCAAGCCGCGCCTTCGCGGCGCAGACCGGGGGACCCAGCGGCGCGCGAGAGCGGGAACCTGCCGCACACGCAGGTGGGGGCTAGCGTGCGTGAACAGATCGCCTTCGGCGCTGCTGGGTCCCCCGGTGTCGCTGCGCTCGCCGGAGGATGACGAAAGAGGGGTGTGCGCCTGCCATGCGTCCGGAACTGACGCGGCCGCATGCCATCCAGGCTGGAGACGTCTTCGCAGCCTGATGGAAAGCAGATCACATGCTGGACTCACCTGGACAGGCTGGACTCAGAGTCCAACGAATTCCTCCATGCTCTCAACGAACTGGACTCTCTGGACTCATTGGACTCGTCCTCACCAGTCCAGCGCCGCTTCGCCCCTCAGAATCGCCTCAGCCTCCGGCGCATGCTTGGCCTCCGACCGGTCATGCAGCACCAGCGCCGGTAGAAGCCGCAGGGGCGCCTTGCCCGACCGGATGGCATGAACCAGCACCCGCTTGGCCGCTTGATCGGCGTAGGGCTGGACCTGCCGAATGGCGAATGAGCCGCAGCGTTCGCCCAGCAGCGCCAACAGGTCCGCCAGCCGGTCCGCCCGGTGGATGACCACGATCCGTCCCCCGTCGCGCACCCCGTCGGTCAGGAATCGGGTCCATACGGCAAGACCGTCGTCAGCGATCCAGGCCCCGCGTTTGGCCGGCGCCGGCGCCCGCAACGCCGTCTCGTCGTCGAAGAACGGCGGATTGGAGATTGCCCAGTCGAAGCGGGGTCGATCCAGCGCGGTGAAACCTGCGGCGATGTCGGCATTGATCGCCTCCATCCGGCCCGAAATCCCGTTCAGCGCCGCGTTCTCGACCGCCAGTCCGGCGGCAACCACATCACGCTCCACGCCCGTCAGTGAAACGCCCGGCCGGCGCGCCGCGATCTGGGTCAGGACGCCACCGACGCCGCACCCCGCCTCCAGCACCCGCTCGCCCGGCTTTGCCGGCACGGCGCCGGCCAGCAGGGCGGCGTCCATGCCCGCGCGATAGCCGTCCAGGGGCTGAATGAGACGAACTCGGCCGCCGAGGAGCGCGTTCGTCCCGGGCGGCGAGGAGGATGCGACGGTCACGTGGCTTGACCCTTCATGGCGCGGTCACCATTGTCCGCCCGAGCGCGACGCCGCAAGCCGCCGCGACGCCCGTGCGATGCGTTCTCCCCCGCGCATCGCGGTTTTTGAGAGAGTTTTCCGTTGGATGCCGTCACTTTGACCGCTCCCCGCGCCAAGGCCCCAAGGGCCCAGGGCGACGTGGAGGCCCTGGTCGCCCTGGCCAAGGTCGATATGGCGGCTGTCGATGCGTTGATCGTCGACCGCATGCAGTCGCCTGTGCCGGTCATTCCCCTGTTGGCCGAACACATCATCGCGGCCGGCGGCAAACGGCTGCGTCCGCTGCTGACCATTGCCGCCGCCCGCGCCGCCACAGCCGCCTCGCCCGACGTCGATCTGGCCAATCCGGTCAAGCTGGCGGCCTCGGTCGAGTTCATCCACACCGCCACCCTGCTGCACGACGATGTCGTGGACGGGTCTGAGCGGCGCCGCGGCAAGGTCGCGGCCCATCTGATCTGGGGTTCGGCCACCAGCGTCCTGGTCGGCGACTTCCTGTTCGCCCGCGCCTTCGAACTGATGGTCGAGACCGGCCAGCTGCGCGCGCTCGGCATCCTGGCTTCGGCCTCGAGCGTGATCGCCCAGGGCGAGGTGCTGCAACTGACCCGCGCCCACGACCTGAACCTGGATCAGGAAACCTATCTGCGGATCATCTCGGCCAAGACGGCCGAGCTGTTCGCCGCCGCCGCCGAATCTGGCGCGGTCGGCATCGGCGCGGACGAGAAGACGACCTCGGCCGTGCGATCCTTCGGCCTGAACCTGGGCCTGGCCTTCCAGCTGGCCGATGACGCTCTCGACTACGGCGGTTCGTCCGAAGCCCTGGGCAAGAACGCTGGCGACGACTTCCGCGAAGGCAAGGCGACCCTGCCGCTGCTGCTGGCCGTGGCCCGCACGCGTGGCCGCGAGGACGCCTTCTGGGAACGCACCATCAACAAGGGCGAGCGGACAGAAGACGACTTCCGCCGCGCCCGCGAACTGATCATCGGCACGGGCGCCCTGGCCTCGACGCTGGACGCCGCCGACGAATACGCCGACGCGGCCAAGGCGGCGCTCGCCGTCCTGCCCGCCAGCCCATGGCGCGATGCGCTGGAAGGCCTTGCGGACTTCGCCGTCAGCCGCGCGGCTTAGCGCAGCGAGGCGGCGAACCTCTGGATGCGGCTGCAGGCGTCTTCCAGCACACTTTCTGACGTCGCGTAGCTGATCCGGAAATAGGGGCTCAGGCCGAAGGCCGCCCCGTGCACCACGGCCACGCCCTCGGCCTCCAGCAGGGCGGAGGCGAAGGTCTCGTCCGTATCGATGACCACGCCGCCTTCGGTCGTCTTGCCGATCAGCCCCTCGATCGACGGATAGACATAGAAGGCGCCCTCCGGGTTCGGACAGCGGATGCCCGTCGCCTGGTTCAGCATCGACACGACCAGGTCGCGACGGCGCTCGAACGCCTTGCCGCGCTCGGCAATGAAGTCCTGCGGTCCGTTCAGGGCCTCGACGGCGGCGGCCTGGCTGATGGACGAGGGGTTCGACGTCGTCTGGCTGGCGACTTTGCGCATCAAGTCGATCAGGGCCTTGGGACCGCCCGCATAGCCGATGCGCCAGCCGGTCATCGCATAGGCCTTGGACACGCCGTTAACCGTCAGGGTGCGGTCGTAGAGGTCTGGCGCGACCTGTGCGATCGTCGTGTATTCGAACTTGCCGTAGGTCAGGTGCTCGTACATGTCGTCGGTCAGGACCCAGACGTGGGGATGGCGACGCAGCACCTCGGCCAGCGCCACCAGCTCGGCCCTGGTGTAGGCGGCGCCGGTCGGATTGGACGGCGAGTTGAGGATCAGCCATTTGCTGCGGGGGGTGATCGCGGCTTCCAGAACCTCGGGGCGCAGCTTGAAGCCGTCCGATTCCTCGCCCGTGACGAAGACGGGCTCGCCGCCGGCCAGCAGGACCATGTCCGGATAGGAGACCCAGTAGGGCGCCGGCACGATCACCTCGTCGCCGGGATTCAGCGTCGCGACGAAGGCGTTGTAGATCACCGGCTTGCCGCCCGAGGCGACGTGGATCTGCGCCGCCGTATAGGTCAGGCCGTTCTCCCGGGCGAACTTCGCGACGATGGCCGCCTTCAGCTCGGGCGTCCCGTCGACGTCGGTGTATTTCGTCTCGCCGCGCTGGATGGCGGCGATGGCGGCGGCCTTGATGTTGTCGGGGGTGTCGAAGTCCGGTTCCCCGGCGCCCAGACTGATGACATCGCGACCGGCGCGCTTGAGTTCACGGGCCTTGGCGGTGACCGCGAGGGTGGCGGACGGCTGGACACGGGCGAGGGCGGCGGATTGCAGGTCTGACATGGGCGAGTCTCGTTCGGGGAGGCGTGCTGTTTACGGGCGGGCCGCCACGCGTGCAAATGGAGCCGTCGGTAAAATCATGTGTGGAGTTGCGTCATGCTGATCGCTCTGTTGGGAGCCGCCGCGATCGGCGGTCAGGCGGCGCCCGCTTGGGACCGGACCTGCATGGACGACAACGGTCGAGACGTCTGCGCCGCAAGCGCGCGGGCCGACCTTCTTCAGCGCCTGGGAATGGCGTCGGCCGAAGATGAGGCTGCGGCCGGTGTGGAAGCCTATCGCGCCTTCTTCGTGGATGGTTACGGCCGTGACATGCCGGCCCTGACGTTCGAGCGCCGGCCGGGGGGCGGTCCGGTCTCGGTCGTCTATGGCTTTGAGGGAACCCGGCTGGAGGCTCCGGTCAGCGCGGCCGTCTGGGCGGAAGTCGTCGCGGAAAGCCGGTTCGCCGATCGCCAGCTGGTCGAGCCGGAACCCGAGCAGGCGCCCGGAACGCCCCCGCCGCCCCCGGCGATCTGCCTGCACGCCTGGAACCTCGCGGTCGAGATGACCAACAGCCCCGTATCTCACTGGGAGACACAGCCGGTTCGGCGACGTTTCGAGAGCGCCTGCAACGGCGCCTTGGCTACCCGGTTCGCTTTTTTCATCGCCGAACAGGCGTTGAAGGCTCAGCCGCATTGTCAGGCGCTGAGCGAAAACCTGCAGCGCAACGCGATCACCACCCTCGGGACCTGCCTGCTGCTGCGGGGCGACCGGGTCGCGGCCGGCCAAGTGTACGACACCAAGAGCAACGGCGGGCCCCGGTATGGGGTGGACCCTCTGGAGGGCGGGAACTGGCGAGCCTGGCTGGGGACGAACGGCTCGCCCAGGCTGGACTGGAACGGCGAAATCGTCTCTACGAATCGAGGCCGCAACAACCTCGTCGCCGAGTTCATCGTGGCGCGCCTGAGGGAGCAGCCGTCGCTGAAGTTCCGTCCCGGCGCCTATGAAGGGCTGACGTCGAAACAGGTGCGGGTCACGGGCGTCGCCGAGTACGGCGTCGGCGAGGGAGATCAGGCGACCCGCATGCGCGCCGACTATGTGCAGACCTGGGTCTGGGATCCCAACCTGTCCGACTGGATGGTCTCGGAGTGGGCGGTCGGCCCGTTCGCTCCGGTGCCTTGACGCCATGAAGAACATCCTCGACTTCATCCTGAACATGGAAGGCCGGCGCTGGCGCACGGCGTTGGCGGCGGCGCTGTTGCTCGGTGCGACCCTGGGCCTGCTGGCGCTGGGCAAGAGCCAGTTCGGGCTGGCGGCCGAGGAGAACCTTGAGGGGTGGCTGCAAGGCTATCGCGGCAGTCCGTGGGCCTTCGCCGCGACCGTGGCCTTGTTCGTGATCGCGGCCTTTATCGGGGCACCGCAGTTCATCCTGATCGCCGCCTGCGTCGTGGCCTTCGGGCCGTCCCTGGGTTTCTTCTACAGCTGGGCGGCGACTGTGGCGTCGGCCGGGGTGACCTACTGGCTGGGTCGGGGACCGACGGCGCGAATGCTGGACCGGTTCGGCGGAAAGACCCTGGACCGGTTGAAGCGTTTCGTCGGCAAGAACGCCTTCTACGCCAGCTTCATGATCCGGAACGTGCCGTCGGCGCCCTTCATCGTCGTCAACATGGCCTTCGGCGCGACGCGTGCGTCGTTTCCGGCCTTCCTGGCGGGATGCGCCCTCGGCGTTCTGCCCAAGACCGCGCTGGTGGCCTTCTTCGGAGGTGCGGTGGTGGCAGCGGTCAGCGGCGACGGAGTCTGGACCTCGCTGATCCTCGCGGCCGTGGCGGTGGTCTTCGTCGGCCTGATGCTGGGGGTCCGCGAGATCGTGAAACGGCGCGAGACGGCGCCGGGAGACTGAAGCTCTTCATCTATATTGACGATGACCCGGGGTGATCGAGGGCGCAGTCGAGCGGTGGCTCGATCGTCTGCGCACGGCCGATCTTCACAAGCAACAACCCAGAGACCCGTGTTACGTTGAACGTCCATCGAATTGGAGCGCCAGGATGATCGCCGCCCTGTTTCTCGCCGCAGCGCTTCAGACCCAGCAACCGTCGGACCTCCTGTTCAGCGAGGCGTGGGCCTGTTCCGAGATGGCCCGGTTGGGGCGCGAAACCCACTTCGGCGACACCACCCCCCAGACGACCGACGAGCACGCGATCTGGAACGCCCTGACCCGGCTGGAGGCGCTCGCGGGCGAAGAGGCCGATCGCAAACAGCTCAGTCAGGGCTACGACGATGAGCAGCGCGCCGTGCAGGAAGGGTACGCCCGGGACATGCTGGAGCGGGCCACCGGGGACCAACTCGGCGAGATACTGGAGACCTGCAGGGTCGTCTTCCAGGTCGCCATCGTGTGATCGACCGGCGGTCGGGCTGAAACCCAGGCTGGACCGTCACTTGGTCGTGATCGGAAGCGCGCGTTCGGACAGTATCGGGGCTTGTATTCGCCTGCCCATGCGGGCAAACGGGCCACGGCCGGTCAGGCGAGGACGATCAGGAAATCCGTGGCGTGTGGGGATACGCGCCGGATGGGGCGTCGCCGGAACCGGTCGAACTGCAGCGCCTTGAAGGCCCCAACCGAACGGTATTCGACCCCCATGAGCTTCTCCCTCTTCGGCGCCATCTCGAACGATATCGCGATGGACCTCGGGACCGCCAACACCCTCATCTACATGAAGGGCAAGGGCATCGTTCTGAACGAACCGTCCGTGGTCGCGCTGCGCAACGTCGGTGGACGGAAGATCGTCCACGCCGTGGGCATCGAAGCCAAGCAGATGCTGGGTCGCACCCCGGGTCACATGGAAGCCATTCGTCCGATGCGCGACGGGGTCATCGCCGACTTCGAAGTCGCCGAGGAGATGATCAAGCACTTCATCCGCAAGGTTCATAACCGCAAGGGCTTCGTGAACCCCAAGATCATCGTCTGCGTGCCGTCGGGCGCCACGGCGGTCGAGCGGCGCGCCATCAACGATTCCTGCCTGAACGCCTCGGCCCGCCGCGTCGGTCTGATCGACGAGCCGATGGCCGCCGCGATCGGCGCCGGCCTGCCGATCCACGAGCCGACCGGCTCCATGGTCGTGGACATCGGCGGCGGCACCACCGAAGTGGCCGTGCTGTCGCTGTCGGGCATCGTCTATTCGCGTTCGGTCCGCGTCGGCGGCGACAAGATGGACGACTCCATCATCAGCTACATGCGCCGCAACCATAACCTTCTGATCGGCGAGACCACCGCCGAGCGCATCAAGAAGGACATCGGCACCGCCCGCATCCCGGCCGACGGCGAAGGCCTGTCGATCGAGGTCAAGGGACGCGACCTGATGCAGGGCGTGCCCCGCGAGGTTCGTATCTCGGAGCGTCAGGCGGCCGAGGCCCTCGCTGAACCCGTGTCGCAGATTATCGACGCCGTGAAGGTCGCCTTGGAAGCCACGCCTCCGGAACTGGCCGCCGACATCGCCGACAAGGGCATCATGCTGACGGGCGGCGGCGCGCTGCTGCGCGGCCTGGACGCCGAAATCCGCGACCACACCGGTCTGCCGGTCTCGGTGGCCGACGATCCGCTGTCCTGCGTGGCGATCGGTTGCGGCCGCGTTCTGGAGCATCCGCGGTGGATGAAGGGCGTGCTCGACTCGGCCCTTTAGGCTGAACGTCGAGCGTTGCCGCAAATCCTTGTGAGTCCGGCGTAATCGCCGGTTTCAAACTGGCCCGGTTTTTGCGATAGGCTGCACACAGCGGCGGGTGGCGTCCCGTCGATTCTGACCTCTATTGGAAGGCTAGGCCGTGGCGTTTCGCGACGGACCGTTCGAGTCGCTGAAAGTGCCGCTGGCGTGGACCGCCGCGGTCGTGACCGTGGTCGCCATCATCGCTTCGATCGTCATGATCCTGGCCGACCGCCGTCATGACGCGGAGGGCGACAGCTATGGCCCTGTCCGTGCGGGCTTCGACGCCGGCGCCGGCCCGGTGAACGGCATCCTGGCCTGGCCCGTCCGCTGGGCCGGCAACGCGACCGACTATGTGAAGGGCTATTTCTTCGCCGTGTCGGAGAACCGCCGCCTGCGCGCCGAGCTGGAAGAGCTGCGGCCCTGGCGCGACCAGGCCATCGCCCTGAAGAACGTCAACGGCCGCTATGAAGCCATGCTGGGCCTGCGGACCGAGCCGCCCGTGGCCATGGCGACGGCGCGCTCGATCTCGGAGTCGCGCGGTCCCTTCATCAACGCCCGCCTGCTGGACGCCGGCACGTCGAAGGGCGTGCGCATCGGCAATCCGGTGATCAACGAGGACGGCCTGGTCGGCCGCGTCGTCGGCGCGACAGGCGGGGTCAGCCGCATGCTGCTGCTGACTGACGTGGCCTCGCGCACGCCGGTCTTGATCGATCGCACCGACGCCCGCGCCATGCTGACCGGCGACGGCTCGGGCAATCCGCGTCTGGAGTTCGTGCGCGGCCAGGATTCGGTCCAGGCTGGCGACCGTATCCTGAGCTCCGGCGACGGCGGCGGCTTCCCGCGCGGCCTGCCCATCGGCGTCGCTGCGCGCGGTATCGACGGCTCGTGGCGGGTCAAGCTGTTCAGCGACCGGGGCGCCATCGACTACGTCCGCGTCATGCTGTTCCAGGACTTCGGCCAGCTGGTCACTCCGGATGCTCTGAACGCCCCGCCGCTGGCCGGTCTGGGCGCGGCGCCGGCCCCGACCGCCGAGGCCGCCGCCGCTATCGGCGACGCCGCCGCCCGTCGTGACCGCGCCGCGGCTGCAGCCGCTCCCGCCCAGCCAGGGCCCGCCGAGTGAGACGAGCCGTCGCCATGCGGGTGGTCGGGCCGACCCAGTGGGTCCTCTACCCCGCGCTCGTCGCCATCGCCCTGACCGTCTTTCTGGCCACGCCGGTCGAACTGTTCGGCCTGAAGCTGCCCGAGCCGGTCCTGCCGCTGATCCTGGCCTTCGCCTGGCCGCTGATCCGCCCGTCGATGGTTGCGCCCGCTGTGCTGTTCGGCCTCGGCCTGTTCCTCGACATGTTCTGGGGCGGGACCCTGGGCCTGTGGCCCCTGTGCCTGCTGAGCGTCTACGGCGTCGTCCTCGCCTCGCGGAACCTGCTGGCCGGGCAGGAGACCCAGATCCTGTTCGTCTGGTATGCGCTCTGCGTCCTGGCCGCCTTTATCGTGGCGTATCTGGTGGTCACACTGGATGCGGGCCGGGCGCCCAGCCTGCTGTCCCTGTTGGGACAGGTCGTCCCGACCCTGCTTCTTTTCCCTGCGGCCGACTGGATGATCCAGCGGTTCGACGATGGCGACGTGCGGTTCAGATGAGCGGCGAACCTTCCATCTTCTTCTCCGACGTCAACGAGCGGCAGGGCTCGTTCCTGCGCCGCACCTTCGTGGTCGGCGGTCTGACGGCCCTGGGCGTGACGGCCCTGACCGTCCGCCTTGCCCAGCTGCAGGTCGTTCAGGCGCAGGAATATTCGACCCTCGCGAGCCAGAACCAGTTCAACTTCCGCCTGGTGCCCCCGCCGCGCGGCCGCATCCTGGACCGCAACGGCGTCACCATCGCCGGCAACCGACCCAGTTTCCGCGTGCTGGTCGTCCGCGACGAGACCAAGGACCTGGACCAGACCCTGGACCTGCTGGGCCGCCTGCTGCCGGACACCCTTGATCGCCGCCGGGCCATCATCCGCGACGTCAACGCTGCCCCGCGGTTCAGTCCCGTACCGGTCAAGAGCGACCTGACCTGGGAGGAGTTCGCCAAGGTCAATCTCTACGCCCCCGAACTTCCGGGCGTCATGGCGGACATGAACGAGGCGCGCTTCTATCCCTACACCGGCGCCTTTGCCCACGTGATCGGCTATGTCGCCAAGGTGTCGGACCGCGACATCAAGGCGATTCGCGACCGGGGCGAGGAACCGCCCCAGATCCTGTTCAACCCCGGTTTCCGCATCGGGCGGTCGGGCGTGGAGAAGGCGCTGGACACCGATCTGCGCGGCGAGGCCGGCGGCAACCGGGTCGAGGTCGATGCGCGGGGCCGGGTCGTGGCCGAAGATGTCGGGGGTTCGCGTCCTGCGGTGCCGGGCAAGGACGTCGTCCTGACGCTGGACGCCGACGTCCAGAATCGCGCGCTCGAGGTGTTCGGCGACGAGTCCGGGGCCTGCGTGGTCATGGACGTCCGCAACGGCGACATCCTGTGCATGATGTCGGCGCCGTCGTTCGATCCCAACCTGTTCGTATCCGGCGTGCCGACGCGGACCTATCGCGCGCTCGCCGACTATGAGCGCAAGCCCCTGCTGGACAAGACGATCAACGGCACCTTCCCGCCGGGCTCGACCTTCAAGCCGGCGACGGCTCTCGCCCTGCTGGCGGCCGGGGTGAATCCGGCAGATCGCGTGAACTGCGGCGGTGTCTTCCGCACCGGCCAGCGTTGCTGGGGCCGTCATGGCTCCCAGGACATGCACAACGCGATCAAGAACTCCTGCGACATCTATTTCTACACGATGTGTAATCGCGCGGGCGTCGACCTGATCCGCGACACCGCGATGAAGCTGGGCTTCGAGCACGAGTTCGATATCGGCGTGGACAACCAGCGCAAGGGCATGCTGCCGTCCACGGAGTGGAAGCGCCGGACCTTCCCGCGCGACCCCGTTTGGCACCCCGGCGAGACGACCTCGGTCGCCATCGGCCAGGGCGCCGTCACCGTCAACGCCCTGCAGCTGGCGGTCTATACGTCCCGCTTGGCCAATGGCCGCAAGGCCATCCAGCCCCGTCTGATCAAGTCGGTCGGCGGCGTCGATCGGCCCTCGGGCGCCGAGGTCCCCGACCTGCCGTTCAGCGTCGAGCATCTGGACATCGTCCGGGGCGGCATGATTGCAGTGGCCAACGACCGCTCCGGCACCGCCTATCGCCAGTCCCAGCTCGGGCTGGGCGACATCCAGATGGCCGGCAAGACCGGCACGGCCCAGACCCGGAACTATGGGTCCGGCAGCCGTCGCTCGAACATCTGGTCGCAGAAGGACCACAACCTGTTCATCGCCTTTGCGCCGGTCGACGCGCCGCGCTACGCCGTCGTCGTGATCATCGAGCACGGCGGCCGGGGCGGGGGCACGGCCGGCGCCCCGCGCGCCCGCGAGGTCATGCGTACCGTCCTGCTGAAGGATCCGGAGATGCGCGAACGGATCACCCGTCCGCCGCCGCCGGAGGCCACCGGCCCGCAACTCGACGAAGGCGAGATCGGCGCTGCGCCTGAGCCTGCGATCGCGCCTCCTGCACCCGGCGCCCCGACGTCGTCGCGCCCGACGACCGGCCCGCGCCCCTATCTGTCGGAGCCGCAATGACTTCCTCGGCCCTGACCCGTCCGGGCGAACGCGACCGCCTGTCGGTCAAGCTGACGCAGATCGACTGGCGGTTCGCCGCCTTGTTGTGCGTCGTCGGCGGTATCGGCGGGGCGATGATGTATTCCGTCGCCGGCGGCTCGTGGGAGCCGTGGGCCTTCAACCATGTCACCCGGTTCGGCGTCTGCCTGGTGATGATGCTCGGCCTGTCGCTGGTGCCTTTGCGCTGGTGGTTCGCCTCCGCCTATCCGGTCTATGCCGTGGCCTTGCTGCTGCTGGTGGCGGTCGAGGTGGCGGGCGACACCCGCATGGGCGCGACCCGCTGGCTGGAGATCGGACCGATCAGCTTCCAGCCGTCCGAAATCATGAAGATCGGGGTCGTTCTGGCCCTGGCCCGCTACTATCATGGCGCCTCCGCCAAGGACGCGCGGTTCAGCTGGAAGCTCATCTACCCGATCGGGATCATCGCAGCGCCGTTCCTGCTGGTGGCGCACCAGCCGGATCTCGGAACGGCCATGCTGATCGGCCTGACCGGTGCGGCGATGATGTTCCTGGCCGGCCTCGACTGGAAGATCATCGTGACCGCTCTCGGCGCCGTGGCCGCCGCCGCGCCGCCCTACATCATGTTCGGCATGCACGACTACCAGCGCCACCGGGTGCTGACCTTCCTGTCGCCGGAGAGCGATCCGGGCGGAAAGGGCTATCAGATCGTCCAGTCCAAGATCGCCCTGGGATCCGGCGGCCTGCTCGGTCGGGGCTACGGCCTGGGCAGTCAGAGCCAGCTGGAGTTCCTGCCCGAGAAACAGACCGATTTCATCTTCGCCGCGGTGTCCGAGGAGTTCGGCTTCGTCGGTTCGTTCTCGATCCTGCTCTGCTATGTGGCCATCATCCTGATCGCCTTCCGCATCGCCTCGCTGTCGCACAGCCATTTCGGCCGGATGGGGGCGGCCGGGGTCACAGCGACCTTCGCCCTCTACGTGCTGATCAACGGGGCCATGGTCATGGGGCTGGCGCCCGTCGTGGGCGTGCCGATGCCTCTGTTGAGCTACGGCGGCACGGTCATGCTGACCGTGATGATCGGCTTCGGCCTCGTCATGGCCGTGCGCGTGCATCGCTACACCGAACTGCCCAAGGGCCACGGCCTGATCTAGGCCGGCCAGTCTGAGAGAATTTATTCCGCAGATGGACTTGCGCCCGGCGGCGGGGATCCCGACATGCCGTGCAGGTCTTTGAAACGTTCGCCAGCCTCCTTGGGCGTTTCGTCCGTTTCGTCCGTTTCGTCAGGGTAGTTTCTGTCCGGACTCGGACAGCGGACCGGGCGGCCTTCGACCTGTCCGCCATCCTCCGCCTATGCGCGGCTTCCGCTTAAAGGGTCGCGGCCCAGTCCGTGCCGCGCACCAGGCTGTCGACGATGCCCGGCTCTGTTGAGGCGTGACCGGCGTCGGGGACGACATCCAGCTTCGCTTCCGGGAAGGCGCGGTGCAGGGCCCAGGCGCTGGCGATCGGGGTGACCACGTCGAACCGTCCCTGGGCGATCCAGGTCGGAATGTGGCGGATCCGGCCGACATTCTTCAGCAGCCAGCCTTCCTCGGGGAAGAAGCCGCCGTTGACGAAGTACCAGCACTCGATGCGGGCGAAGGCGACGGCGAAGTCAGGCTCGGCGAACTTGTCTGGACGGGCCGACGGGCCCTCGACGCTGACCGTCTCGCCCTCCCAGCTGGACCAGGCGATGGCGCAACGCTCCCGCTCTTCCTTGTCGTCGCCGGTCAGACGCTTGTAGTAGGCGCCCATCAGATCGTGGCGCTCATCTTCCGGGATCGGCGCGACGAACCGCTCCCAGGCGTCGGGGAAGATCATCGAGGCGCCGTCTTGGTAGAACCAGTGCAGTTCCTTCCTGGTCAGCAGGAAGATGCCGCGCAGGATCAGGGCGTCGACCCGTTCCGGGTGGGTGATGGCGTAAGCCATCGACAGGGTGGACCCCCAGGACCCGCCGAAGACCGTCCACTTGTCGATGCCGCAACGCTCGCGCAGCCGCTCGATGTCGTCGATCAGCGTCCAGGTCGTGTTGTCGTCCAGCGAGGCGTTCGGCCGCGACTTGCCGCAGCCTCGCTGGTCGAACATGATGATGCGGTAGATGGCGGGGTCGAAATAGCGCCGCATGCCGGGGTTCACCGCCCCGCCGGGGCCGCCGTGCAGCACGAGCGCGGGCTTGCCCTGCGGGTTGCCGCACTCCTCGTAATAGATCTCGTGCGCGCTGTCGGTCTGCATCCATCCGGACGCGAAGGGCTCGAGCTCGGGATAAAGCTCGCGTCGGGGCGTCTCGGTCACGGGAAAGGCCATTCGGTGGTCGGAGCTTTCAGCTAGGGGGTCAGGCGTTTACGGATTGTGACCGAAACGCGGCAAAGGCAAGCAACAGCCAGCCGGCGATCATCAGTACGCCGCCGATGGGTGCGACGGCTCCGAGCGCGGGCAGGCTGAGCAGGCCGAGAAACGCCAGGGCCAGGCAGAAGACCAAACCGCCGACCGAGGCCAGCCATCCAGCTACGGCCGCCAGCCGACCGATGGGCGCGACGGCGCAGATCAGGGCCAGCAAGGCGTGAGCCAGTTGGTAGGAGGCGCCGGTCGTCAGCAGGGTCTTGATCTGCGGTCCCGCTCCGTGGGCGGCGAACGCCCCTATGGCCACCGCCATCGCGCCGTTGAACGCCGCGAACACGGCCAGGTGACGATTCCGAGTCATTTGCCGACCGTAGCCCACGCTTCCGTCGCCGTCTGCTATCGGATCGGCCATGAACCCGTCACGCCGCATGGCGCTGCAGTATGTGTTGCTCTTCGGCGCCAACGGCGTGAGCCTGCCGTTCGCGGGCTTGTGGTTCCGCGCCCAGGGGTTCTCGGGCGCCGAGATCGGCATCCTGCTGGCGGCCCCGATGCTTGCCCGCCTGATTACCGGCCCGGCCATCGCGGTCTGGGCGGACGGTTTCCAGCGGCGGCGCTCGCCCATCGCGATCCTGGGACTGGTCCTGGGTCTGGCCTACGCGGGGGCCGGCCTGACCGAAGGCGTCTGGCTGCAGGGTTTCCTGTGGTTCATCGCGGCGACGGCCATGGCCGGGCTGATCCCGCTCAGCGACGTCCTGTCGCTCCAGGTCGCGCGGCGGCACGGGTTCGATTTCGCCTGGCCCCGGGGTTGCGGCTCGGCGGCCTTCGTCGCGGCCAATGTGATCATGGGCGCGATTCTGACGCGCGGATCCGCGGACTGGGTCATCGTCTGGATCGCCGTCGCCGGGGCCCTGGTCGCCTTGACGGCCGCCACCCTTCTGCCCGGCGATCCGGTCACCGAAGGGCCGAAGGTTGCGGGACGGGAGCGGTTCGCCGGACTGACGCGACTGGCCGTCGATCCGGTCTTCATCACCGCCGTACTGGCCATCGGCGCGGTTCAGGCGACACACGGCTTCTACTACGGTTTCTCGGCTATCGCCTGGAAGGCGCAAGGCATCAGCGAGACCATGACCGGCCTGTTGTGGGCCGTCTCTGTCGTGGTCGAGATCGCCTTCATGTGGTGGGTGGAGCCGTGGAGAAAGCGCCGCGGGATCGGGCCCGGAACGATCCTCATGCTGGGCGGCGTGGCGGCGGTGATCCGCTGGACGGCTCTGGCCTTCGCTCCGCCGCTGTGGGTGCTTTGGCCGCTGCAGGCGCTTCACGCCCTGACGTTCGCGGCGACCTATCTGGCCGGGCTGCAGATCATCGAGAAGCTGGCCCCGCCCGGCGGCCATACGGCGGCCCAGACCCTGAACTCCGTGATGGCGGCCGGGATCCTGATCGGGCTGGCGACCCTGGCGGCAGGGCCGCTGTACGATCGCGTGGGGGTGTTGGGCTATCTGGCGATGACCGGCCTCGCCGCGATCGGCCTGTTGCTGGGCTGGCGGCTGCGCCGGGTCGGCGGCGTCTAGCCCGGGCGGGTGCGGGGCAGGGGCGACAGGTGGCGCGCTATGGCCGTCGCGGCGGTCTGGATGCCGAGCCGAAGCTGCGCCTCGTTCACCGTCGAGGGCCCCCGCAACAGACCTACGGCCGGCGCATCGACGTCATCCTGCAGGGCCGTCAGTACGCGGTAGAGCAGATAGGAGCCGACATCCTCCTCGCTGTCCGACGTCGCGTCGGCGCTTAACCCGGCGTCAATCAGTGCGCGGACCATCTCGGCGACAGGTGCGGTCGCGCGCGCCAGGCTGGGTCCGGTCTGGGACAGCTTCTTGCCGCCGGTCAGCGCGCGGTTCTCGGCCCGCATCTGCACGCGGAAACCGTCGCTCTTGCGGGTCCGGCCGACGAGAAGGACGGCGCGGCAGTCGGCATGGTCGAGTTCGCCCGTGATCCGGTCGGCAAGTTCGGCGGGTTCCCCCGGGCCGAGGGTGCGGAGACGCGCGCCGGGCGGGGTCCAGTCCGCATCGCCGTCGAGGGCATTCCAGAGGGTATCGGTCGTCTCATAGACGCAGACGAGGATCGCAGGCCTGCGGTCCGGCTGGTTCTCGGCGATGGTGTCGAGCATGGACCCTGCTAGGCGTGTGACAACGTCATGACAGCAGACCTGACGGTGTCCGCAAGCGGACGATGCCGTCAAGCCAAAAGCGAACTAACGGTCTGAACGACCGGTCGATTCGTATTTCAGGCGAGATCGCCGACCGCCGCATCGAGCAGCATGAAGGCTCGCCCCGCGTCGGTCGCCAACGCCGCCAGCACGGCTGCGGAGCCGTCGCGCGCCTCATTGCTCAGGCGACCTGCGAAGGCGCGGACATAGCGTTCGGCGTCGTCGCGCAACTCCGGATCACTCATGACCCGTCGTGAGACGCTGCGGACAGCGGCGGGGGCCACACGGCGCACGATCTGACGGGCCCGGTCGGGATCGCGTCCGGCGAAGGCGGACGCCGCCTCCTCGACACGGGAGCGCGGCAGAAGGGCGTTCGGATCGACGCCCATCCGGCGGATGGCGGCGGTGATCCGGTCGGTCAGGGCGCCGTCGTCGGCGGGCATCACCGGGGTGTCGAGATCGAGCGGCGGCTCGCCCGGACCGTCATCGACCAGATCGCTCCAGTCCAGCCGGTCCTTGGCAGGCGGGGCGGGGCGAGCGCCCGGATCGCCCGCGGTGGGCGCCAGCTTCAGACGTCCACGCAGGCCGAAGCCGCGTTCCGTCTCGGCCGGTGGCGCGCGCCGCTCGGTCGTGGGCGCCGGTTCGGCCATGGTATCGCGTCTCCGGATCGGCGCGCCGCCGTCGCCGGAGACAACGCCCATCAGGCGGACGGCCTCGGTCAGCATGTCGTAGTTGCGGCGGACCCGTTCCTGGAAGCCGGCGTCCAGCGCCTCGGTGTCCTCGGCGGCCTTGCGCGACGCGGCGCCGAGTGCGGCCAGGCCTTCCTCGACCGTGATGCGGACAGCCTCGGCGCGGGCGCGGGCTTCTTCCGGCAGGCGGGAGGCGCGATCGTCCAGGTCTCCGATGGCGGCGTCGACCTCGGCCAGGGCCTGGGTCATGCGGGACAGGGTGTTTTCCAGCTTTTCGATCGCCCGCTCGCCGGCCTGGTCCACCAGTTCGACCGTCTCTCCGACGATCCGGCGGGCGCCCTCGACACGGGCGTCGGCGGCCATGTCGGCCTTCTGGGCGGCGTCGAACAGGGCCTCGCCCAGGCGGTCAGCGCGGATCTGGGCCTGACCGGCGGCCCCGTCGGCAGCCTGCCGGCTTTCCTCGGCCGTAGCCTTCAGCACCGCCAGCGTGCGGCGGGTCTCCTCGATCAGGGTATCGCGGGCCTCCGCGGCCAGAGCCTCGAAGCGGTCGAGCGACAGTTTGGTGGCGGCGTCGAAGCTGTCGGCCTCGCGCTGGGACAGGTCGACGAGGGCCCGGAACTGGTCGGTGGCGGCCTCGACAAGGTCGCGGAGGCCTTCGGTCGCCTTGACCGAGGTCTCGCCGAGATCGCCGGTGGCGGTGCGCGCCGCCGACAGCTGTTCGGTCAACTGGGCGCGCTGGCTCTCGACCTGAGCTGAGAAGTCCTCCTGATCGGTGCGCAGCGCATAGGCGGCGGTGACGAGTGCGGCGCGCTGCTGGCCCAGACCCTCTTCTACGGACTGGATCTGTTCGGCAACGCCTGTGCCGGCGTTTTCCAGCCGCAGGGTCTGGCGGGCCAGGTCGTCGGCGGCCATGCGCGCGGCGTCCTGAGCCTCTCCAGCGGCGGCTGCGAGGTCGGAGGCGCGGGCGGCGAGGGCGGCCTCGGCCTCGCGAAGCTGGGTCTGGGCAAGGTCCGAAGCGTCGACGATCAGGCGCGACTGACGCTCCACGGCATCGAGCACGCCGGAGGCCTGTCCATCAAGGCGGCCGCCGAGGGCGGTCATTTCTTCGCGCTCGCGGCCGAGGGACTCCGTCAGGCGACGCGCCGTTCGACCGGCCGCTTCGGCGGCTTCGTTAAGGCGGTTCGTTTCCAGCGACAGGGCCTCGCGCAAGAGAGCCATGTCGTTGCGGGCGCGCTCGGCGGCGAGCGCGGCCTGGTCGATGTCGTTTCGCAGAGCCGACAGGACGTGACCGGTCTGCTGGGCGGCGAGGGCGGTCGGGGCCACGAGGGCCTCGGCCAGCTCGCGGGCGCGGCGAGTCTCGGAAGCCAGACCCGCCCCCTGACGGACCGCGTGGGCCAGCATGATGGCCAGACCGGCTGGTGCAAGGGCGATCAGGGCGTAGATGGCCAGGCGCAGCGGATCGGACGAGACCGCGCCGGAGCCGACCTCATAGGCGGCCCATGAAGCGACGCCGGCGATCCACAGCGCCGCGGCGACGCCGGCGATCAGGTAGGACGGACCGGACTGCACCAGCGCGGGGCGGAGGGCGGTGGTTTCGGCGGTCGGGACCGGCGGCGCGGCATAGGTCGCGGGCGGGGCGTCGGCGCTGGTCGAGAAGGTCAGGGGCTCCACTGCCGGCTCGGCCTCTGCGGGCTGGACCGCAGGCGCGACGGGGGCGGGTTCGGGCGACGGCAGTTCGAGATCGGCGGCGATTTGCTGCTGTTCCAGCAGGCGGCGACGGCGACGCTCCGACATCGGCCGTTCCGGCGCACTCTCGGGCTGCGCGACGGGTTCTGGGGTGGTGGCGTCTTCGAGACCGGCCGTCGCGTCGCCCGCGGGCGACGGTTCGGGGTCGGACAGGGTCAAAGGCGGCCGGGAGCGGGACTTCATGGGGCGCGGATCTCAGGTGGGCTGGCGCGTGACGCGGGATTCACGAGCGACCGCAACCCTAGACCATTTTGCGTGCGTATCGACTCGCCGTTGCGTCAAAAAAGCGCCCGGCAGGCTCCGATCGTCAATTTGACGCTTCGTAAGCTAGCAGTCGTTCGTCGGTTTCGCGGTCAGCAGGGCCTGGGTCGGCGCTTCGGGACAATCGCTGACGCGATGGATTTCGCGTTCGGCGCGGGGCGCGCTGTTCAGGTCAACGCCGAACTGGGCCAAGGCCGCCGTGGCGAGCAGGGCGATGAGGCCGGCCAGCAACTCGATCAACGCCTGCAAGGTCTGCACTCCCCCAATTCCAGCCCGCCTTATGCCTGATTTCGGTGAACCGGACAATCCAGCGGTCGAACCGCATTGACCGGTGGGGCGAGGGCATGGAACGGAAGACGGGTCCGGGCGTCTTTGCAGGCCGGACGCCCCGATCATCGACGCCGGCAGGGACACCCGACATGGACGCCGCCCAAGGCCCGTTGCTGGACACCGGCGCCCTGTTGACGCCCGGCGATACCGTCTGGCGGGTCGAACGGGCCGATCGGCTGTCGATCCTGATGGAAAACGCCGCCTATTTTGAAGCCCTGGCCTCGGCGCTTGCGAAGGCGCGGCGGTCGGTCGTGGTGCTGGGCTGGCAGTTCGATCCCAGGACGCGACTGGACCCGGAGACGCGGCCTGGAGACCGGCAGGCCGAGATCGGCCATATGCTGCGCATGCTGGTCAAGACGCGGCCGGAACTGGATGTCCGGCTGCTGATCTGGAAATCGCCTTTGCTGATCGCGGCGTCGCAGGGCTTCTATCCGCACAAGGCCCAGGCCTGGTTCAGGAAGCGGATGGTCGAGTTCCGCCTGGATACGCCCGGCCCTATCGGCGCCTGCCATCACCAGAAGGCGATCATCGTCGATGACGCCGTGGCCTTCTGCGGCGGCGGGGACATCTCGGTCGATCGCTGGGACTCCGAGGCGCATACCGACGACGATCCCCGGCGCTGCCAGCCGTCCGGGATCATCTCTGCGCCCCGGCACGAGACCATGTGCGTGATGAGCGGCCCGGCGGCGATGGCCCTCGGCGATCTGGCGCGCGAACGCTGGTTCAAGGCGACCTGGGAGCGGACAGTGCCGGAGACGGTCGACGGCGATCCCTGGCCCGACGATCTGGCTGTGGACTTCCATGACACGCCCGTCGGCATCGCCCGCACGGAGCCCGGCTTCGGCGGTCGCCACGAGGTCCGCGAAAACGAGCGACTGCATCTGGAGGCCATCCGGGGCGCCCGGAAGCTGATCTATATGGAGAACCAGTATTTCACCTCTCCGATCATCGCCAACGCTCTGGCCGAACGATTGGATGAGGAGGACGGGCCCGAGATCGTTCTGGTCTCTACCGGCCGTAGTCCCAGCTGGTTCGACAGCATGACGATGGACACGGCGCGGGCCGAGGTTCTGTTCCGGCTCGAGAGCGCGGACCGGCACAACCGGTTCTTCGCCTTCAGCCCCAATACGAAGAACGGCGAGCGGATTATCGTCCACGCCAAGGTGACGGTGATCGACGACGTCCTGCTGCGGATCGGTTCGACGAACCTGAACAACCGGTCGCTCGGCTTTGATACCGAATGCGATGTCGCCATCGCGCCGGAGGACAAGGCGGGGTGCGACGCCATCCAGCGCTTCCGTCATCGCACCATCGGCCATTTCATCGGCGTGACGGCGGAAGAGTTCGCAGCGGCCGAGGCCGTCTGCGGTTCCATCGGCGAGGCGATCCAGAAGTTCGGGAGCGGCCGGATGTCGCCCTTGGGCGCGACGCCGCCGTCGATGATCCAGCGCACCATCGCCGAGTTTCAGCTGGGCGATCCGACCTCGCCCCGTGACGCCTGGCGGCCCTGGAAGCGGCGCAACCGCTCGCAGCGACTTCAGGCCGCGGGCTGAATCTCGAAATCGACAACGAGCGGCAGGTGATCCGAGGCCATCCGCGACAGGGGTGAGAAGGGTGCGCGCACGCCGGTGATCCTGATTTCAGGGCTGACGAAAACGTGGTCGATGCGGATCGCGGGGAAGCCGGACGGGAAGGTCTTCAGGGTCGGCTTCAGGCCCAGCTGGCGCTGACAGTCGGCGTGGTTTCTCGCCAGCGTCTGATACGGCCGTGTGATCGAGGTGGCGTTGAAGTCCCCGGCCAGCAGGGTCGGCCCCTTGCAGTCCGGGTGGCCCAGCCATTCCTTGCCGACCAGGGCCGCCGCCTGAAGCCGCTGCTCGCGCGGAACCAGGCCGAGGTGAGTGGTGAGGACATTGATGTCCACCCCCTCGACGTTGACGCGCACCCACAGGGCGCCGCGCGGCTCCAGGCCGGGCACGCCGCGCACGGTCGGCAGGGCGCCGACACGCATCAAGGTTTCGGGATGACGGGTCAGGATCGCATCGCCGTATTCCTCAGCCTCGATCCGCATCGCGGGATGGAAACGGACGGCCATCGACAGATGATCGGCGATGACGCGCGCCTGGTCGACGCCGCCGGTCCGGGCGCGACCGACGTCCAGTTCCTGAAGGCAGACGATGTCGGGTTCGAGCTCGGCGATCACGCCGGCGATGCGTTCGACATCCAGACGCCTGTCGATCCCGACACAGCGATGGACGTTATAGGTGACTAGCCGCATGGGGCGACGGGCTAGGCCAATTCCCCGCCAAAAGCGAGCGCGACGGCAGGGTCAGATTTCCACAAGACGATCCGGTACTTCGTTCGGATTGCGCGGCCGGGGTGGGAAGTGTTCGGCCAGCACCCCGCCCACCAGTGCGATGGCCTGCTCGAAGCCTTCGGCGGCGCGGCGGTCGCGCAGTCCCTCGGTCAGCACCTGGACCGCCTCGGCCCAGACGGCCTGATCCACGCGCGAGTGGATGCCCTGGTCGGCGATGACCTCCACCTGTCGATCGGCCATGGCGGCGAAGATCAGGACGCCGGTGCGGTACTCGGTGACATGCAGGCCGTGGGCCAGGAACTGGTGCATCGCCGCCTGACGCGTCCGCTCCCGCCGCACGCCGCGCGGCGTCGTCAGTCGGGTCAGGACAGGGATCCTCAAGAGGATATAGACCGCCACGAACACCGCGGCCTGCACGACCGCATAGACCCCGAGCGCGCGGCCAAGGTTCAGGTCCAGCGCGGAGAGATGGCCGGCCTCCCAGCCCGCGCCCAGACCCGGAAACCAGGCGGGCTCGAACCCGAAGGGAATCAGCGCCAGCGGAAGCAGAAGCGCCGCCGCCGCCGCCCAGGCCAGGCTGATATCGCGATAGCTCGAGACCTGTCCCGCCAGGACGCAGAAGATTTCGCCTGAGGTGCTGGCCTCCGCCGCCGCGATGGCGCCCGCGACGCGCGCGTGTTCGCTGGAGTTCAGTCGCATCACCATCCGCCCGAGGCTCCCCCGCCGCCGAAGCTGCCGCCGCCGCCCGAGAACCCGCCGAAGCTGCTTCCCGAACTCCCCCACGAACTTCCCGAGGAGCCGCGCGACGACCCTCGCGATGCGTTCGACAGAACTTCGGCCGCGCCCCAGATCAGGATCGGATCAATGCCCCCTCGCGCCCCGCGCCGCTTGCGACCCCGCCGTCCGATGCCGCGCAGCAGGCTCAGGAAGAAGAAGATGAAGATCAGGGCGATGATGATGCCCGGAAGGACCGGAGCCTCCGCCTCGCTGGGCGCGGCCTCGGCGGCGCGGGCCGCGGCTTCTGCGGGATCCAGACGCAATTGGGCGATGACGGCGTCGACCCCGGTCTCGATGCCGCGCGAATAGTCGCCGTCGCGGAACGGCGGCAGGATGTCGGTCTGGATGATCTGGTTGGACAGGGCATCGGTCAGGACGGGCTCAAGGCCGTAGCCGACCTCAATCCGCACCTTGCGTTCGTTCGGCGCGACGATCAGCAGTACGCCGCTGTCGTTCTCCGCATTGCCGATGCCCCAGGCGCGGCCGAGCCGGTAGCCGTAGTCCTCGATCTCATGGTCCTGAAGGCTGTCGAGGGTGACCACGACGAACTGGTCGCCCGTGTCCGTCTCCAGCTGGGCCAGCTTCGTGGAGATCTCGGCCTCGGTCTCGGGCGTCAGCAGTTGAGCCTGATCCACGACCCGGCCCGACAGGGCAGGGAAGGTCGGGTCGGCCGCGAACGCTTGAGGAACAAGTGAAAACAGCGCCGTCAAACCGGCGAGGAAAATGACCAGAAAAGCCTTGGTCAGTTTGACGGAACTGATCGGATTCACTGCGCGGGCGGTGTCGAACCGGGAGCGACGGCCGGGGCGGACCCGCCGGGCGCTGCGGCCGACTGGCCGTCGAGGTTGAACGACACCTGGGGCGCGGTCTGGGCCTCGGCCGTCGCGGTGAACAGTTGCATCGGCTCTTCGCCGGAGAAGGCGGTCTTGGCCCAGATCACGGTCGGGAAGGTGCGCAGGCTCGTGTTGTAGTCGCGGACCGCCTCGTTGTAGTCGCGCCGCGCGATCGTGATCCGGTTCTCCGTGCCTTCCAGCTGGGACTGAAGTTGCAGGAAGCCCTGATTGGCCTGCAGCTGCGGATAGGCCTCGACCGTGACCAGCAGGCGCGACAGGGCGCTGGTCAGCTGGCCCTGCGCGGCCTGGAATTGCTGGAAGGCGGCCGGATCGCTGAGCGTCTCGGGGGTAATCTGGACGGCCGTGGCGCGGGCGCGGGCCTCAATCACCTGGGTCAGGGTGGTGCGTTCCTGGATCGCCGCGCCCTGGACCGTGGCGACCAGATTGGGAATCAGGTCGGCGCGACGCTGGTACTGGCTCTGGACGTCGGCCCAGGCGGCTTCGGCCCGCTCCTGCTTGGTCGGAATGGTGTTGTAGCCGCAGGCCGCCACGCTCTGGGCGGCGAGAAGGATGGCGACCGAGCCGACGAGACGAGATGTGCTGCGAGCCATGAATCTCTCCATCCTACGGCGAAGCGCCGTCTGTCGATGGGGGACTATCAGGCGTTCGTGACGCCGCTTCAAGCGTCCAGTGGTTCCGGCGCGACCCCGGCGGCGCGACAGGCCGCCGTATAGGTGTTGGCCAGCAGGCAGGCGATGGTCATGGGCCCCACGCCCCCGGGCACAGGCGTGATCGCGCCCGCCACGCTGGCCGCCTCGGCGAAGGCGACATCGCCCACGACGCGGGTCTTGCCTTCGGCCGCCTTGACCGCATCGGCGGACGGGACGCGGTTGATGCCGACGTCGATCACGGTTGCGCCCGGCTTGATCCAGTCGCCCTTGATCATCTCCGGCCGACCCACGGCGGCGACCAGGATGTCGGCGGCTCGGCAGATCGCCGGCAGGTCGCGGCTGCGCGAATGGGCGATGGTGACGGTGCAGTTTTCGGCCAGCAGCAGCTGCGCCATTGGCTTGCCGACGATGTTCGAGCGGCCGACGATGACCGCGTTCAGCCCGGACAGGTCGCCGAGCCTGTCCTTCAGCAGCATGGTCGATCCCAGCGGCGTGCAGGGGACCAGCCCCGGCAGGCCGACCGCCAGCCGCCCGGCGTTGACGACATGAAAGCCGTCGACGTCCTTGTCCGGATCGATGGCGCCCAGCACCGCCGAGGAATCGATCTGCGGAGGCAGGGGCAGTTGCACCAGAATGCCGTGAATGCCCGCGTCCGCATTCAACGTCTCGACAAGCGCCAGAAGCTCCGCCTGACTGGTCGTGTCGGGCAGGCGGTGGGTGTCGGACCGCATGCCGGCGCGAGCAGTGGTCTCGCCCTTGTTGCGAACGTAGATCTGGCTGGCGGGGTCCTCGCCGACAATCACCACCGCCAGGCCCGGTTTGATCCCGTGGCCCGCTTCCAGCCGCGCCGAGGCGGCCGCGACACGCTCCACCAGACCGGCGGCGAAGGCCTTGCCGTCGATGATCGCCGCGCGTGCGTCGGGTCCGGCCATGGGAGGCCCTCTTTCGTCAGGATTCGATAAGGTGCGGGCGATTTACAGGCGTCGCGGTTCAGCGTCTATGTTGGCTTCTCAGAACAGGGAAATCCAATGCGCCGCTCCACCTTCATCATGACCGTCAGCACCCTCGCGCTGTTCGCCGCCGGGCATGCAGCGGCTCAGGACGTTTCGTCGCTGCGCATCGGCCAGACGGTCAGCGGCCAACTGTCCGCGGATGATACTCGCGTTGACGACGAGAACATCGGACAGTTCATCTACGACACCTACGCCCTCCAGACCCGCGCCGGTCAGCGGCTGCAGGTCGCGATGCGTTCGGAGGCGTTCGACGCCTACCTGGAAGTCTACAAGGACACCGACACGGGCGAGGCGATCACCCAGGACGATGACGGCCTGGGCGAAGGCACCAACTCACGCGCGCGCTTCACCGCCGAGGGCGGAACCTACATCATCCGCGCCCGCACCCTGGCCAGCCTGGAAGGCGGCGACTACAACATCGAGGTCACGGACCGGGGCCAGGCCCCCCGCGCCCCGCGTCCGACCGCCATCCGCCTCGGCGACGACGTCGACGGCGCGATCAGCGATCGCAGCCCGACTGAGGAAGACGGGCAGTACGGGGAGTACACCTACAACGGTTACAGCTTCCGGGCGCGGCAGGGCGAGCGGTTCGCCATCACGCTTGAGAGCGATGACTTCGATCCGATCGTGCGTGTCGGTCGGGTGGGGCGCAGCGGCGCCTTCGAGGAACTGGCCCAGAACGACGACTCGGGCTCGGGCGGCCTGAACTCCTACCTGATCTTCACCGCCCCCTCGAACGGCGAGTATGTCATCCGCGCCGCGCCGCTGGATGGCTCGACCGAGGGCGACTACGAGCTGGGTCTGGCCGAAGGCCCGCCGCCTATGGTGGTGCGTCCGATCACGCTAGGCGAAACGGTCGAGGGAGCGCTGGACGCCGACGACGGCGGCAACGCCTTCGGCCAGCGCGCCGACGCCTATAGCTTCACCGGGACGGCGGGCCAGCGGATCGTCGTGACGATGAGCTCGGACGCGTTCGACACCTATCTGGAGCTGTTTGCCGACAACGCGGATGTGGAGGGCGGCCGCTATTCGATGGACGCGGACGACGACGGCGCCGGCGAAGGCACCAACTCGCGCCTGACCTATAGCCTCACCGCGGACGGTCAGTACGAGATCGAGGCCCGAGCCTTCACCGGAGAGGGCGAGGGCGCCTACACCCTGTCGTTCGAGGAGGCCGCGCCTCTGCCGGCCCCGGTCGCCCTGACCTTTGGAGCCACGGTGCAGGGTGCGATTGTCGCCGAAGATCCGCGCGACGACGAGAGCAGGGGCTTCGACGCCTATACGTTCAGCGGCACGGCCGGGAACCGGATCCAGCTGATCATGCGCTCGGGCGACTTCGACACCTATCTGCAGATCGGCAGCCCCGAGGGCGACTTCTACGCGATGGCCTCTGACGACGACGGCCTGGGCGAGGGCACGGACTCGCGCCTGAACTACATCGTGCCGAACGACGGGGAGTTTATCGTCCGCGCTTCACCGCTTTCTGCCGACGCCGACGGCCTGTATTCCCTGGAACTGCTGGATCGCGGTCCGCAGCCCCTGCCGGGCAGCATTCTGGTCGGCGCGACGGCGCGCGGTACGCTGGGCGAAGACGACGCCCTCGCCGAGGACGGCAGCTTCTACGACGCCTACAAGATCTCGGTGAAGGCTGGCGAGAAGCTGCGTTTGACGATGGTTTCCAACGAGTTCGACGCCTTCATCGACATCGGTCGTGAAGACGAGACCGGCGTGTTCACCTCGGTCGTCTCCGATGACGACAGTCTGTCGGACACCCATGCCAAGATCGACTGGGCGGTGGAAGAGGAGGGCGACTACGTCATCCGCGCCCGCAGCTTCTCCTCGGGTCAGTCGGGGGCCTACGCCCTGACGGTCGAGCCCAAGGAGTAGTCATTCCGACATCCTGCGATGAGGCCCCGATGCGTTCGCGTCGGGGCCTCTTTCGCTTTATGGATCGGACATGGGCTCCCCCCACCATGACCTGATCCTTGTCGGCGGCGGCCTGGCCTCCAGTCTGATCGCCTGGCGGCTGGCGATCGACCGGCCGGAGGTTCGCGTCGCCGTGGTCGAACGCGACGGGCGGCTGGGCGGCAATCATACGTGGTCCTTCTTCGACGGCGACGTGTCGGACGAGGATCGCGACTGGCTGGAGCCGGCCACGCCGCACCGCTGGCCGGACGGATACGAGGTCTATTTTCCGGGTCTGAGCCGGGTGCTGGAGACGCCCTACAACAGCCTGACCTCGGAGCGGCTGCACGAGGCCGTGTCGCCTCTGCTCGGCGACCGGCTGATCGCTGGCGAGGCCGTCGAGGTTCGGCCCGATGGCATGACCCTTTCCGACGGTCGGGTGCTGACGGCCCATGGCGTGATCGATGCGCGGGGGCCGGCGCCGACACCCCATCTGGATCTGGGCTGGCAGCTGTTCGTCGGTCGCACGGTCCGCCTGACCCAACCGCATGGTCTGACGCGCCCCACGATCATGGACGCCACAGTGGGGCAGGGCGACGCCTATCGCTTCGTCTATCTGCTGCCGTTCGACGAGCGGACGGTACTGGTCGAGGACACCTACTATGTGGATGGCCCGAATCTGGACCGCGCGCTGCTGGGACGCCGGATCGACGCCTACATCCGTTCGCGCGGCTGGGCCGTCGACGCCGTGATCGATGAGGAACAAGGCGTCCTGCCCATCGCTCTGGATGGCGACATCGACGCCTTCTGGGCCGAGGGACCGCCGGTGGCGCGCGCCGGATTGGCGGGAGCGCTGTTCCATCCGACGACGGGATACTCCCTGCCGGACGCGGTCACGGTGGCGCGGCGGGTGGCCGCGGCGAGCGATCTGTCCTCGGCCGGGCTGCGGACCCTGCTGGAAACGCACTCTAAATCACTGTGGGCGGACCGCGCCTATTACCGGCTGCTGGACCGGATGCTGTTCCGGGCGGCGGAGCCCCGGGAACGATGGAAGGTGCTGCGACGCTTCTACGGCTTGCCGGAACCGTTGGTCAGGCGTTTCTACGCAGGCGCCAGCACGGTGCTGGACAAGGTCCGCATCCTGACGGGCAAACCGCCCGTGCCGGTCGGGCGCGCATTGAAACTACTCCGGGAAACCGGGCGAGGAAGAGTGGCATGAGAGACGTAACGGCCAGGCGTGCGGTGGTTATCGGCGCCGGTTTCGGCGGCATCGCCCTGGCGATCCGACTGCAACGCGCAGGCATCCAGACGACCCTGATCGAGAAACGCGACAAGCCCGGCGGCCGCGCCTACGTCTGGAAGGAACAGGGCTTCACCTTCGACGCCGGTCCCACGGTCATCACCGACCCCGACTGTCTGGAAGAACTGTTCGAGGGCACGGGCCGGTCGCTGTCCGACTATGCTGAACTTCTGCCCGTCGATCCTTTCTACCGCCTGTGCTGGGAGGACGGGGCGTCGTTCGACTACAATGATGACCAGGTCGCGATGGAGCGCCAGATCGCGGCCTTCAATCCCGCCGACGTCGAGGGCTACAACCGGTTCCACGCCTACTCTGAGGAACTGTACCAGGAGGGCTATGTTAAACTGGGCGCCGTGCCGTTCCAGTCCTTCTGGTCGATGATCAAGGCGGCGCCTGAGCTGGCGCGGCTGGAGAGCTGGAACAGCGTCCACGCCATGGTGGCGCGCTACATCCAGGATCCGCACCTGCAGCAGGCCTTCAGCTTCCACACGCTGCTGGTGGGCGGCGATCCGTTCAAGACGAGCAGCGTCTACGCCCTGATCCATGCGCTGGAGCGGCGCGGCGGCGTCTGGTTCGCGCGCGGCGGGACGGGGGCCCTGATCGCCGGCCTGGTGAAGGGGTTCGAGGATCTGGGCGGGACCGTTCGTCTCAACACCTCCGTCGAGCGGATCGAGACCGCAGGCGATCGGGCCACGGGTGTTACGCTCGACACTGGCGAGACGATCCGCGCCGACATGGTCGCCTCGAACGCGGATGTGGTCCACACCTACGACAAGCTTCTGGGCCGAACACCGCGCGGAAAGGCCAAGGCGAAGTCGCTGAAATCCAAGCGATTCTCGATGTCTCTGTTCGTGCTGTATTTCGGCACGTCGCAGCCCCAGCCGCAGCTGGCCCACCACACGATCTGCTTCGGCCCCCGCTACCGCGAGCTGATCTCCGAGATCTTCTCCGGCCCGACCCTGCCCGAGGACTTCTCCCTCTATCTGCACGCGCCCTGCGCCACCGACCCGTCGATGGCCCCGGAGGGCATGAGCAGCCACTACGTCCTGTCGCCCGTGCCCCACCTGGGCGCCGCCGACATCGACTGGGAGACCAAGGGGCCGGAGTACCGCGAGAAGATCATCGACTACCTCGAGGAACGGTACATCCCCAACCTGCGTCGAGACCTGATGACGACTCGCATCTGGACCCCGGCGGACTTCAAGGAAGATCTGAACGCCCACCTGGGGTCGGCCTTCTCGCTAGAGCCGATCCTGACGCAGAGCGCCTGGTTCCGGCCGCACAACCGCGACGATGTCATCTCGAACCTGTATGTGGTCGGGGCCGGCACCCATCCGGGGGCGGGCATACCCGGCGTGGTCGGCTCGGCCAAGGCGACGGCGGGGCTGATGCTGGAACAGGCCGCCAAAGTTCCATGACCGACGCCGTCCTCGCCGCTTCCAAGGCCTCGATCACCAAGGGGTCAAAGAGCTTCCGCTCCGCCTCACGGCTGTTCGACCCGGCCGTGCGCGAGGACGCCTGGCTGCTCTACGCCTGGTGTCGGGCCTGCGACGACGAGATCGACGGCCAGGACCACGGCTTCGGCCATGAGGTGCTGTCCGTCGAGGAGCAGCAGCGACGTCTGGCCCGGCTCTATGACATGACCCGGCGTGCCATGACCGGCGAGCCCATGCCCGATCCGACCTTTGCCGCCTTCCAGCGCGTCGCCATCCGCCATCGCCTGCCGGAGCGGTGGGCGATGGACCTGATCGACGGCTTCGCGATGGACGTGGAGCGCCGGGACTATCGGACGCTCGACGACGTCATGACCTACTGCTGGCACGTTGCAGGGGTGGTCGGGGTGATGATGGCGCGCGTCATGGGGGTGACGGACCCCGAGGTGCTGCGTCGGGCCCAGGACCTGGGGCTGGCCTTCCAGCTGACCAATATTTCGCGCGACGTGATCGAGGATGCGGAGGACGGTCGGGTCTATCTGCCGGCGGACTGGTTGGTCCAGGCGGGGCTGGAACCGATCGCCGAAGCCGTGGCCGATCCGGCGAACAGGGCCGTGGTGCACGCGGTGACCCAGCGGCTGCTGGCCGTCGCAGAGCCCTACTACGACAGCGCGCGCGACGGACTGCGCGGTCTGCCGTTCAGGTCGTCGATGGCGATCGCGGCGGCGCGCGGCATCTATCGCGAGATCGGCCGCAAGGTGCGTCGGCGCGGACCGGGCGTCTGGGTCAGGCGGGTGTCCGTCGGTAGGCCAATGAAACTTTGGCTGTTCGGGCGTGGCGCCCTGATCGCGGTCTGGACCCAGACGCTGGATCGCGGCAAGGCGCCGCCGCCCAGACCGGCGCTCTGGACGCGGGTCTAGCGCCGCCGGAGCTCCGGCAGCCGCCACCATGGCGTCGTCGGGGACAGGTGGTGCTCGTGGTGCAGACCGAAGTGGAAACTGGTCAGCAGTGACGCGATCCAGGGCATCGGGATGGTCCGCGCATTGTGTCGGTCGGCGAACGGTTCGGCGGTCCGGTCATGCCTGTGCGGCAACCAGGTGCCGAAGAAGAACAACTGTATCGCGCTGATGATCGCCGGGAGCGCCCAGAAGAGGATCAGGTTGGCGACACGGGCGCCGATCAGCAGATAGGCGACCAGCACCGCTGTCACGACGGCGAACTCGCGCCAGCCGAAATAGCGGGTGAAGAAGCCGTAGAACCACGGGGCGAAAGCCTCGGGCCGGGCGGCATGGAAGTCGGGGTCCTCGGCCTGGCCCGGCGTCCGATGGTGCTGGTGATGGCTGCCGTTCAGTTTGCGGTACGAGAAGGCGGCATAGGCGCCGACACAGACCTGGCCCACGACCGCGTTCACTCGCGGACGGCCGGGCGCCAGCGAGCCGTGCATGGCGTCGTGGGCGACGATGAACATGCCCGCGCCGAGCCAGCTCTGGGTCAGTATGAGTAAAGGCGCGATGACCAGGCCCGACCCGGTCAGCGGCTGGAAGAAGACGCCCCAGACGTGCAGCGTGATCCAGCACCCGACGATCAGGGCCGCCAGGGTCAGGCCGATGGCGGTCTGGCGGGCGGCGGTCAATCCGCGACCGCCCGGCGATCCGGGGCGGGGCGTTCGGCGCGGCGGGCCTTGAGAATCGCGCTGAGGCGCTGCGGATCGGGAGCGAAGACGAAGCCGAATGAGACGGCGCCCTCGCGGGTCTGGACCGCATGGTGCAGCTTGTGCGCCTGGACCAGGCGGCGGGCGTACCCGTTCTTCGGCATCCAGTGGAACGGCCAGCGCTGGTGCACCAGGCCGTCGTGCACGAAGGCGTAGACAGCGCCGTACAGGGTCACGCCCAGGGCGATGGCCCGCACCCACCAAAGACCCGTCAGCCAGGCGAGGACGAACAGGCTCGTTCCAACGACGGCGCCGACGACGCCATAGAGGTCGTTGGTCTCGAAGGTCTTGTCGTGGGGCTCGTGGTGATCGCGGTGCCAGCCCCACCCCAGGGGGCCGTGCATGACATAGCGATGGGTCCACCAGGCGACGCCCTCCATCAGGATGAAGACGGCCAGGGTCAGCAGGGTAAACCACACGGGGAGCATGGACGTCAGACTACGCCTGCTCGGGCGCTGTTCCAACCGTGGCGTCGTGCCGCTAAGCAGTCGGCATGACTGACGACACTATCCGTGACCGCAAGGACCAGCATCTGGACGTCGTCCTGGCGGGCGGCGGGCGGCATGCGCGGGACGCCGGGTTCGATGCGATCCGGTTCGTCCACGAGGCTCTGCCCGATCTGGATCACGCCAAGATCAACCTTGGCGCGGACTTCCTGGGGCGGCGGCTGCAGGCGCCGCTGCTGATCAGTTCCATGACCGGCGGGCCCGCACGGGCCGAGGCGATCAACGCCCATCTGGCCGAGGCGGCGCAAGCCCTCGGCATTGCCTTGGCGGTCGGGTCCCAGCGGGCGGCGCTGGAGGGCGGGGCGAGCGGGCTGGACCAGTCACTGCGTCGCCGGGCGCCGGACACGCCCATCCTGGCCAATATCGGCGCGGCCCAGCTGACCCGGGGGTTCGGTGTCGACGAGGCGCGCCGGGTGATCGAGATGATCGGCGCCGACGCCCTGATCGTCCACTTGAACCCGCTTCAGGAAGCCTGTCAGCCCGAGGGCGACCGTGACTGGTGGGGCGTCGGCGCGGCGCTTGAGGCTCTGGTGCGGCGGCTGGATGCGCCGGTGGTGGTCAAGGAAACGGGGGCCGGCCTGTCAGCCGCGAGCGCGCGACGGCTGGCCGACATGGGCGTTGCGGCGCTCGACGTCGCCGGGGCGGGCGGGGCGAACTGGGGGCTGATCGAGGGCGAGCGCGCGACCGAGCCGGCGGACAAGGCGCATGCCCTGGCCTTCGCCGACTGGGGCATTCCGACCGCCGTGGCGATCGCCCAGGTTCGCGCCGCCTGCCCGGACGTCGTCCTGATCGGATCGGGCGGCGTCCGGGACGGCCTCGACGCGGCCAAGGCCATCCGGTTGGGCGCCGACGTCGTGGGTCAGGCGGCCGGCGTGCTACATTCCGCGACGGTCTCGACCGAAGCGGTGGTCGAGCATTTCCAGGTCGTCATCCGCCAGTTGCGAACAGCCTGCTTCTGCACAGGGTCGGCCAACCTTCAGGACCTGCGGCGGGCGCCGCTGCTGTAGATGCCCGGGCCGTAGCCTATCAGGGCGAGAGGTTCGCTCCGTTCAACACGTCCAGGTCGGATCGAGAATCGTGTAGCATCCGGAGGTCATCGGAGCCGAGTCGTTGAGCGTTCATCCCTTTCCCAAAGCACCAGTCGCCGTGTCTCGATCCGAAGTCGCGCCCGTTCGGCGGCCGGACCGGGTTGAGGTGGCGCTTGTCGCCGGGCTTGTGCTGACCACCGCGGCGCAGTTCGCCCTGTGCGCCTGGTTCTGGCTGGCCTAGGCGACTACTCCGGCCAGACGTCGACCTCGTCGGGCCAGACCTTGCGGTTGGGCGAGCCCTGGTAGACCCAGTCGAGGGTGCGGGCCAGAGACCGGGCCCCGAACCGCTGGGCCGGCAATGCGGCGGGCAGGCCGTGCATCGCGCGCGCCCAATCCGGCAACAGATCCGCCCCCGCCGCCATGACCAGACCGGCCGCGATCCCTTCCGCCGGGCCGCCGATCCTCTGACCCATGACCAAGGCGGCGACCTCGTGCGTGCGGGCGTCGGCTTTCAGATGGGGCCGCATCGACTGGATCAGGGCCTCGGCCCCGGCGCGATCGCGCGGCACCGGGTCGGCGCCGAGGGCCACGCCGATGCGCGCCATCTCGTCGAAATAGGCGTCCTGATCCGCCATCGACATCTGCGGATCCTGATAGCGGATCCAGGCGTCGAGGAAGCTCTTGATCTCCGTCACATGGACCCAGGCCAGCAGGGCCGGGTCGTCGACCTTGTAGGGCGTGCCGTCGGGCAGGGTTCCGCCCAGCTTCACATGGATGCCCTTGACGCGGTCGATCGCCGCCTGCCCGCTGGCGGCATGGTCGTAGGTGGTGGCCGCGATGAACTTGGCCGTCCGTCTCAGCCGCCCGTGCATGTCGGCGCGGAAGTCCGAATGGTCCCAGACGCCGGCCAGCACGGCCGGATGCAGCATCTGAAGCAGCAGGCCCGACACCCCGCCGATCATCATGGTGACGATGTCGCCATTGACCCGCCAGGCGACGGCGTCGGTCGGGAACAGGGCGTCAGCGCGGCGCAGGGCCGGCCGCTCGCCGCGCTCATAGTCGTTGAACAGCTCATTGATCCGGCGGCGGATCGCGATCTTGACCGGATCCAGCATCGATCAGGCCACGTCCCGCCATTGCTTCAGCGCATCGAGCGCCCGGATACTCATCAGCCGCTTTTTGGCGCGGCCGCGTTCCTTCATCGGGATCTTGACCCCGGCCTCGTCGACCTTGGGCGCCTCCAGCGGGGGCAGAAGTCCATAGTTGATGTTCATCGGCTGGAACTTTGATCCCGCCAGGTGGCCGCCGGTGATGTGTTCGACCAGGGCGCCGATGGCGGTGTGGGCCTCGGGCGCATCGAGCGGCTTGCCAAGCCGTTCGGCGGCGGCGAGACGGCCGGCCAGCAGGCCCGTCGCTGCGCTCTCGACATAGCCCTCGACGCCGGTGACCTGGCCGGCGAAGCGCAGGCGGGGCATCGACTTCATGCGCAACTGGCGATCCAGCAGCTGGGGGGAGTTCAGATAGGTGTTGCGGTGCAGGCCGCCGAGCCGCGCGAACTGGGCGTTCTGCAGGCCGGGGATCATGCGGAAGGTCTCGGCCTGGGCGCCGTGCTTCAGCTTGGTCTGGAAGCCGACGATGTTGAACAGGGTGCCCAGGGCATTGTCCTGACGCAGCTGGACGATGGCGTGAGCCTTGACCAGCGGATCGCGCGGGTTGGTCAGGCCGACCGGCTTCATCGGGCCGTGACGCAGGGTCTCGCGACCGCGTTCGGCCATGACCTCGATGGGCAGGCATCCGTCGAAATAGGGGACGTTCTCCCATTCCTTGAACTCGGCCTTGGGGCCGTCGATCAGGGCGTCGACGAAGGCCTCGTACTCGGCCTTGTTCATCGGGCAGTTGACGTAGGCGGCGGCGTCTCCGCCCGGACCTTCCTTGTCGTAGCGCGACTGACGCCAGGCGATGTCGAAGTCGATCGACTCGGCATGAACGATCGGGGCGATGGCGTCGAAGAAGCTCAGGCTCTCCTCGCCGGTCAGCTTCAGGATCGCTTCGGCGAGGGCGGGGGAGGTCAGGGGGCCGGTGGCGACGATGACGCTGTCCCACTCTTCCGGCGGCAGTCCGGCGATCTCCTCGCGCTGGATGGTCACCAGCGGATGGGCCTCCAGTTTCGCCGTCACGGCCTGGGAGAAGCCGTCGCGGTCGACCGCGAGCGCCCCGCCCGCCGGAACCTGATGCGCGTCGCCGCAGGCCATGATGATCGAACCGAGCGCCCGCATCTCGGCGTGCAACAGGCCCACGGCATTGTGCTCCCAGTCGTCGGAGCGGAAGGAATTGGAGCAAACCAGTTCGGCGAGGCCGTCGGTATGGTGAGCGTCGGTCTTGATGCCCGGCACGCCGCGCATCTCGTGCAGGACGACGGGGACGCCCGCCGAGGCGATCTGCCATGCGGCTTCCGAACCGGCGAGGCCGCCGCCGATGACGTGGATAGGAGAGAGGTCAGTCATGCGGCTTCTTAAACACGCGGATGGTGTTCGTCAGCAGGCGTCTGTCGGCATGTGATATCGCCCGCTATGATCGGCCGAACGCTCGGCGAGGGGGCTTGATGAGCAACAAGGATGTCGGAGGCCGGCGCCTGAACCTTCAGGCCGCTCTGGGCAGGACGCTGCGTATGCTGCCGCTCATGTGGTCGGGTGCTGCCGGCGCACTGGCGCTGTGCACGGCCCTGTGGCTTCTGCCTGCGTTCTGGACTCCTGAAGGCTGGATTCGGGGAATCTGGGCGCTGGCTGTCGCGGCCTCGACCCTCGGCGCCGTCGGCGCCCTGGCCCGTCTTTCGATCAGCGACGATCTGGCGGAGGCGCGGGCCATGGGCCTCGGTCCGCTGGGGTTGCAGGGGAAACTGCCCGAGGCCCGGCTGCTGGGCGCCCTGCTGCTGTGCCTGCTGTTCCTGGCAATGATCGTGTGCATCCTGGCCCTGGTCGTTCTGGCGATCTTTGGCATGGCGGAACTGAATGTTCAGGCCATTCAGGCGCGGGACTGGGCCGCGGTGGGCGAACCGTGGAAGCTCGGTGTTCTGGCTGTGCTCGGCGTCGGCGCGGTCGCGATTCCCTTGCTGCTCGTCGTTCGGCTGTCCCTGTTCGCGCCCGCCACCCTGGGGCGACGCCAGATGGTGTCGCTGAATGCGATGGGCATCGCCTACGGCAGCTTCTGGCCGCTGCTGGCCGGTTTGATCGTGACGGCCCTGCCCCGGATCGTGCTGCTGATCCTGATCGGGGCCGGCGTGCTGAGCGGGAGGACAGGAGACATCGTCGTGGCGCTGGTTCTGGCCGGTCTGCAACTGCCGCTGACGATCGGTTTCCTCGGCGCCGCCTACCGACAGCTGGAATACTGGTCACCCGAGGAGACGAAGCGATGACGCCGGGCTTTTCCTTCAACGACGCGGTCGGTGCGCCGTTCCTGCTGTTGCGCCGGCGGCCGCTCTATCTCTTCGTCTGGGGGCTGATGATGATGGCGCTGGTCGCCGCCATGTACAGCCTGTTGATCCCCCTCATGGCCTCGATGGTCGGCTCGGCCAGCGGTGAGGAGGCGTTCGACACCTATTTGATGGAGTCGATCCGGCTTCAGGCCGCGATCAATGGCATGAACATCGTAATGTATCTCGTCATGCTGCTGACCTGGACGGCGGCGGCGCGCGCGACCCTGTCGCCGGGGCGAGGGGACCGATTCCTGTTCCTGCGCCTTGGAATGGATGAGGTCCGGGTCGCGGTGACCGTCGTGGCCGTGTTCATCGGTTGGTACATCGCCCTTCTGGTGCTGATCCTGCTCGGCGTCGGGATCGGCGCGGCGCTGTGGAGCTCCAGTCAGGCGACGGCGGTCGGCGTTCTGATCGTCTACGGCCTGCTGGTGTTCGCCCTGTCGATCTGGGGCTGGCTGCGCGTGTCGCTGATCGCGCCGGCCAGTCTGATCCTGAAACGGTTCGCCTTCGCCGAGGGCTGGGCCCTGGCGAGGGGGCAGATGTGGAAGCTGCTTGGCCTGAACCTGGTGGTCTGGCTGATCTACATGGTCAGCCTGATCCTCATGTACGCCCTCGCGGGCACGATCCTCGTGGGAAGTTTCTTCGGTCAGGGCCTGCAGTGGCCGGCGCAGGTCGAGAGCTATGCCGATGTGCAGCCCCTGATCCAGGCGATGATAGTCCCGGCGCTGGTGACCCTGATCCCGTTCTCGATCGTGTTCGGGTGGGTGATGGCTTTGTACGCAGCGCCCGGCGTCGTCGCGGCGCGGCAGTTGCTGGACGGCGTTCCGACGGCCCCGGTCGGGCCGATCCTCGAAGACGCGGCGCCCGTCGATACGCTACAGTCGTGATAGATCTGGATTCAGGGAGGGATTTGATGACCTTTTCAGCGACCGAGGCCGCCTTCGAGGGTTTCCGCGTGGTGCGCCGCCATCCACTGGCGATCGTATTCTGGGCCCTGGCCTATACCGGTTTCTTCGCCGCCTTCTTCGGCCTGTTCGCCGGGCCACTGGCCACGGTTTTGGCGACGACCGAGAGCCTGGAAGGGACCCAGCCCAGCACGCAGGAAATCCAGGTCTTGATGCAGAGCTGGTCGGGCTTCATGGCCCTGGCCCTGCCTCTTAGCCTGGTGCTTGGTGCGGTGCTCAACGCCGCCGTCGCCCGCTCCGTGCTGAGGCCGGCCGAAAAGAGTTTCGGCTACATGCGGCTGGGCGGAGACGAGCTGCGCGTGCTGGTGGTCACTGTGCTTCTCGGCATCGTCTTCTTCGCCGGGACTGTGCTCCTGTTTACGATTGTCGGAGTGGCGGCGGGCGTCGCCGGTCAGGTCAACACGGGTGTCGGCATCCTCGTCGGTGTTCTGCTGGGTCTCGGAGCAGCCGCCCTGCTGATCTGGCTGGCGGTCCGTCTCAGCCTGGCCGTTCCGACCACCTTCCATGAGAAGCGCATCGCGCCCTTCGCCTCCTTTGGCCTGACCAAGGGACATGCGCTGCCGTTGCTCGGCATGGCGGTGATCGCCGTCATCATGTCGATGCTGGTCGGCATCCTCTCCACCATCGTCGCCCTGCCGGTCACCATGGCGACCGGGGGCCTTGAACAGCTCGCGGCGCTCGACGGCCAGTCGACCGCCCAGATCCTTCAGACGGCGGGCGTCGGCCTTCTCGCATGGGGCGCCATCAACGCGATCTTCTCGGCGTTGCAGCTCGCAGTGGTCTACGCACCCTTCTCGGCCGCCTATCGCGACCTGAAGGGCCTTCCGCACGAGTGACCCGGTCGCGCCCGGGCCCGTCCCCCGGACGGGATCGGACAAATTCCGGGGTGTGTGCATCCATCGGGCAGGGCCGGGGCCTCTAGACAGAACGGACCCCTATCCGCTGACCCGTCCGACTGGAGCCCCGCATGACCGGCATTGAACTCTACGCCGGGCGCAAGCCAAGCCACCGGCGGACCTGGACCCTGGCGGCTGTCGCGCTGGGCCTCGTCTTCATGATCGCGGGTCAGGCGGGGGCCATCATTCCGGCCATTGCGACGGGGTTTGTAGTCTCCGGTGGCGGTTCTGACGGTTGGCCGCAGATGGCCTATCAGCTCGGCGCCGCCTTCGGCCTGACGGCGCTTCTGGTCCTGCTCTGGGCCGGGCTGTTTGAACGGCGCGGGCCGTCGGCTCTGGGACTGAATGGCAAGGGCCCGATGCGGTTCGTCCGCGGCTATCTGACGGGTCTCGGGTTCCTGCTGGCCGTCGTCGGCACGATCTGGCTGTCCGGGGGCTATGTGGTCGAAGGGGCCGGCGCCTTTGGCCACGCCGCCCTGGGGGCGGCCCTTCTTCCCATAGGGGTGCTGATGCTGGGCTTCATCATCCAGGGCTCCTCGGAGGAAATCCTGTTCAGGGGCTGGCTGATGCAACTGATCGCCTCACGTCACGGATTATGGGTCGCCGTGATCGCCAATTCGGTCCTGTTCGCCCTTGCCCACGCCGGCAACATCGAACCGTCGAGAGAGTTGCTTGTCGGGCTGGCCAACGTCGTCCTTTTCGGGCTTTTCATCAGCCTCTACGCCGTGCGCGAGGGTTCCTTGTGGGGCGCGTGTGGCTGGCATGCCGCCTGGAACTGGCTTCTGGGCCTCGGATTCGGCCTTGAGGTTTCGGGCCAGGTGATCGACTCCGTGCCGTTGATCACCGATCTGGCGGCCGCGCCGGGTGCGGTCTGGTGGCTGACGGGCGGGGCCTTCGGGCCTGAAGCCAGCCTCGTCACGACCACGGTGCTGCTCATCGGGGTCATCCTGCTGACTCTGCAAGGCCGGACCCGGAACCACGGAGTGCAGGCCGCCTCCGAACCGGCGGAGGCTGCAGCCTGAACCCTCAGGCGCTCCGCCTGAGGGCCGCGACCCGCGCCTTGCGGCGCGTCTCGTGCCGGTCCAGCACCTCCTTGAGGTATTTCCCGGTCCACGACTTGTCGTTGGCCGCAACCTGTTCCGGCGTGCCGACCGCGACGATCTCGCCCCCGCCGTCGCCGCCCTCGGGCCCGAAGTCCAGCAGATAGTCGGCGACCTTGATGACATCGAGGTTGTGCTCGATCACCACGATGGTGTTGCCGCTCTCGACCAGTTCCTGCAGCACTTCCAGCAGCTTCCTCGTATCCTCGAAATGCAGACCCGTCGTCGGCTCGTCGAGGATATAGAGGGTCTTGCCGGTGGCGCGTTTCGACAGCTCCTTCGACAGCTTGACCCGCTGGGCCTCGCCGCCGGACAGGGTCGTCGCCGACTGGCCGACCTTGACGTAGTCGAGACCGACGCGGCTGAGGGTCAGCATCTTGTCGCGGATCGGCGGGACCGCCTTGAAGAACTGTCCGGCCTCCTCGACCGTCATGTCCAGCACGTCGCTGATCGACTTGCCCTTGAAGACGATCTCCAGCGTCTCGCGGTTGTAGCGTTTGCCCTTGCAGATATCGCAGGTGACGTAGACGTCGGGCAGGAAGTGCATCTCGATCTTGATCAGGCCGTCGCCCTGACAGGCCTCGCAGCGCCCGCCCTTGACGTTGAAGCTGAACCGACCCGGCCCGTAGCCGCGCGCCTTTGATTCCGGCAGACCGGCGTACCAGTCCCGGATCGGCCCGAAGGCGCCGGTGTAGGTCGCCGGGTTCGACCGGGGCGTCCGCCCGATCGGCGACTGGTCGATGTCGATGACCTTGTCGAAATGCTCCAGCCCCTCGATCCGGTCGAACGGGGCGGGGGCGTCCGAGGCGTTGTGCAGGCGACGCGCGGCGGCCTTGTAGAGGGTCTCGATGGTGAAGGTGGACTTGCCGCCGCCCGACACCCCGGTGACGCAGGTGAACAGGCCGACGGGAATCTCGCCGGTGACGCTCTTCAGATTGTTGCCGGTGGCGCCCGAGATTTTCAGCGTCTTCTTGCGGTCGACCGGACGGCGACCCTCGGGCGGCAGTTCGATCTCGCGCTCGCCGGTCAGGTACTTGCCGGTCAGGGACTTGGGATTGGCCATGACCTCGGCGGGGGTGCCCTCGGCGCAGATCTCGCCGCCGTGGACGCCGGCGGCCGGACCCATGTCGATGACGTAGTCGGCGGTCAGGATCGCCTCCTCGTCATGCTCGACGACGAGCACGGAGTTGCCGAGGTCGCGCAGGCCGCGCAGCGACTCCAGCAGCCGGCTGTTGTCACGCTGGTGCAGGCCGATCGACGGCTCGTCCAGAACGTACAGTACGCCCGTCAGGCCGGAACCGATCTGCGACGCCAGACGGATGCGTTGGCTCTCCCCGCCGGACAGGGTGCCGGACGACCGCGACAGGCTGAGGTAGTCGAGGCCGACGTTGTTCAGGAACCGCAGCCGGTCGCCGATCTCCTTCAGGATGCGGCGGCCGATCTCCATCTGCTTGTCGGTCAGCTGTTCGGGCAGGGCGCTGACCCAGTCGAAGGCCTTCCTGATCGACAGGGTCGAGATGTCGGCGATGTCGGAGCCGTCGATCTTGACCGCCAGGGCCTCGGGCTTGAGGCGCTTGCCGTGGCAGGCGTCGCAGGGCGTCTCGGACTGGAAGCGGCCCAGTTCCTCTCGGACCCAGGCGCTGTCGGTCTCGCGCCAGCGGCGGTCGAGGTTGGGGACGACGCCTTCGAACGGCTTGGAGACCTCGTATTTCCGGGCGTTGTCGTCATAGACGAACTTGATCTTCTCGGTCCCGGTGCCGTTCAGGATGACTTTCTGGGCCTTCTCCGGCAGATCGCGCCACGGCAAATCCATCGAGAAGCCGTAGTGAAGCGCCAGCGCCTGCAGGGTCTGGGTGTAGAGCGGCGAGGGGCCGCGCGACCACGGGGCGACGGCGCCCTTGTGCAGGGTCTTGTCGCGGTCCGGTATCACCAGATCGGCGTCGAAGGCCAGCTTGACCCCCAGGCCGTCACAGACCGGACAGGCGCCGAACGGGTTGTTGAACGAGAACAGCCGCGGCTCGATCTCGGCGATGGTGAAGCCGGACACGGGGCAGGCGAACTTCTCGGAAAAGGTGATCCGGCGCGGGTCTTCACCCTCGGCCGCATTCGCCCATTCGGCGACGGCGATGCCGTCGGCGAGGCCCAGCGCGGTCTGCAGGCTGTCGGCATAGCGCGCCTCCAGCCCCGCCTTGGTGACGATCCGGTCCACGACGATGTCGATATCGTGCTTGAACTTCTTGTCGAGCGTCGGCGCGTCCTCGATGGCATAGAACTGGCCGTCGATCTTCAGGCGCTGGAAGCCCGAGCGCTGCCACTCGGCGATCTCCTTCCTGTACTCGCCCTTGCGGCCGCGAACGACGGGCGCGAGCAGCAGCAGGCGCTCGCCCTCGGGCAGGGCGCTCAGCTTGTCGACCATCATGGAGATGGTCTGGCTCTCGATCGGCAGGCCGGTCGCGGGCGAATAGGGCACGCCCACCCGCGCCCACAGCAGGCGCATGTAGTCGTGGATCTCGGTCACCGTGCCGACGGTGGAGCGCGGGTTCTTGGACGTCGTCTTCTGTTCGATCGAGATGGCCGGCGACAGGCCCTCGATCAGGTCGACGTCGGGCTTGCCCATCAGCTCCAGGAACTGGCGGGCATAGGCGCTCAGGCTCTCGACATAGCGACGCTGGCCCTCGGCATAGATGGTGTCGAAAGCGAGCGAGGATTTGCCCGACCCCGACAGGCCGGTCATCACGACCAGCTTCTCACGCGGGATGTCGACATCCACGCCCTTGAGATTGTGCTCGCGGGCGCCACGCACGCGAATGAAGTTGTGCTTTTCGGTCATGCTGTCCGGGAACGCGGGAATGCCGGACAGGTGTCCGGTGCGACAACGCTATATGGGAACTGATCTCGCTGATTCAGCAAGAACAATGTGGGAACATAAAGGCGCTGCTGACAGAGGCTGTCACTCGACGAGCGCGGCGCCCGTGTTCAGGGTGATGACGCAGGTGAAGTCGTTCGCGCCGCCCGTCGAACAATAGTCCACGCCGAAAAGATCCCGCTCCACGATTTCCGTCGTCCGGAACGTGCGGCCGTCGACCTGCGCCTCCGTGCCGATGGCCGCGCTGCGGGCCGCCAGACCGTCATAAAGGGCGCGGGCCGGTGCGTCGTTGCAGGTGAACAGGAGCCGGTCGCTGTCGCCTGAATGCGCGTGGCCATAGGCGCCGGCCGCCGTCGCCTGGGCGATGCAGTCGACGAACAGGCGGGCGCGAGCGTGGGGCTGCGTCTGGATCGGGCTGAAGTCGGGCGGTCCGGCGAAGGTCGCCTCCGGCGCGGTGGCGCATCCGGCGACGGCGATGGAGCCGGCGAGGGCAAGGAACGCAAAACGGATCAAGGCGACCTCCGGGGGACGATCCCCTAGCCTGTCACGCCTGGCGGCCTTGCGTCAGCCCCAACCTGCGACGGCGCCCACGCGGCGCGCGGCGACGGGCTCGTTGTAAGCCAGTACGGTGCGTGGCTCCGCCTCGGCCTTGCCGAACAGCCAGCCCTGGCCCAGATCGACGCCGATCTCGCGCAGGACGTCGGCGGCCGCCTCTGTCTCGATCATTTCGGCGATGGTCTCGACCTTCAGTGAGCGGCACAGGTCGACCAGGTGGCCGATCAGAGTCCGGGCGCGCGGATCGCTCTCCAGGCCCTGGACGAAGGTCCCGTCGATCTTGACCGTGTCGACCGACAGGCGGCGCAGATAGTCGTAGCTGGCCGCGCCCGCGCCGAAGTCGTCGATACAGACCTTGATGCCGGCGGCGCGCAGCCCGCCCAGGCGACGGTTGGCGGCCTCGACATCGGACAGGGCGGCGGATTCCGTGACCTCGACGATCAGACGCTTGCGCTCTTCAGGCCGGGACGCGGTCATCCGCAGCAGGGCCTGGACATAGCGGTCGTCGGCCAGCGAGGCGCCCGAGACGTTGATGGCGAACTTTAGCAGTCCCGCGCCCTTCTGGCGCAGTCGGCTCAGAGCCTTCTCGGCCACGGCGACGTCAAAGCTGTCGATCAGCGCCATCTCCTCGGCCATGCGGATGGCGTTGGCCGGGCTTGCCGAGCCCTTGAACCGGGCAAGGGCCTCGAAGTGATGCACGGCCCCGGTCTTCAGGTCGACGATGGGTTGGTAGTGCAGCTCGAACCGACGGTCGCGCACCATCGACTGGAAGGCATGGGCGTCGTTCAGGGTCTGCGACAGGGCAGCGGTGAAGCTGAGTTCCGGCCGGCCGGAACCGCCGTCCTTCAGGCACCCCTCGACCGCAACTCGCAGGGCGCGCAGGGCGCTTAGCGACTCGCCGCCGGCGGTCAGGTCGGATTCCGTCGAAGATGCCGAAAGCTCGAAACCTTCGCTGCGGCCGATCTCATGCATCTCGCCGGCAATGTCGGACTCTTCGCCCCGGTCGCGTATCACGGCGAACCGTTCCGGTCCCAGCTTTCCGGCCGAGGTCCCGGCGAGGGAAGCGGCCTGAAGAGCGGCTTCGACGCGGGCGTTCAGCCGTTCGCCGGCCTCTCCGGTTCCCTGGGCGGCGGCGAGGCCTTCGACATCGACGAAGGCCACGGCCAGCTCGCGCGCCTCCGCAGGTGGAGCCATGATCTCGCGAGCCCGCGCGAGGAAGGCTTCGGGCGTCAGCGCCGGCGCCGCCTCCGCGTCATGCAGACGATAGACCGGGCCTTCCCAGGTCACCGAGCAGGAGACATTGGGCGCCAGGTCTGGCAGCACGAAGAACCGCGCAGTCGCGCGCCTCAACCGCCCCTCGCCGGCATTGAACAGAAGTTCCACCGGCGCCGACCGGCACCCGGGCAGAAGGCCTTTCAACACGTCGTTGAGCGCTTCGGCGCTGGCGGGAGCCACGCGGTTTCCCAGCCGGGCGCCGCAGAATCCTTCAGCAGGGAGGTCGGCCGTGGGTCCCGAACCCAGCCCGAACACCGTCAGCCCCTTGGCGTCGAGCTCAAGCAGCAGGTCGGCGGAAGCGAAGGTGAAACCCAGAAGACGCGTGCGGATCATGGGTTCATCCTGCACGCGCACCGGTTAAGGTTCGCCGCAGAGCCATGCTTAACCGTCCGAAAATTCCCGCGCCGGACGAGTTGGTTCCGGGTGATTCGTTGACGCCGCGAGCACGGCTTCTATGGTGAACAAACCGTAACGACGTTCCCGGAACGCCGGACGGGCCATCCAGACAGGCGGGGGCCGATGAAGACGATCGCGGTGATGTCGCGCAAGGGCGGGGCCGGCAAGTCGACCCTGGCCGTGCACATGGCCGCTGCGGCCGTCGCGGCGGGCAAGCGCGTCATCCTGGTCGATATGGACCCGCAGCGGTCTTCGCTCGAATGGGCCCGCGAGCGCGCTGCCGACTGGCCCCTGGTCATGGAAGGCCGGGCCGGGGCTCTGTTTACGACTCACCGCGCGGCGGAGCGCGAGGGCATCGATCTGCTGATCGTCGACAGCCGGTCGTCGGCGGATGCAGAGGCGTCCGAGGCGGCGCGTCTTGCGGACCTGTGCCTGATCGTCGTCAGACCGAACTTCTTCGATCTGCAGGCCGTCGGTCGGACCGTGCAACTGGTCGAGAACCTGCGCCGCCCGGGCCTGTTCGTGCTGAACCAGGCGCCTGTCCGGCGAAACGGGGCGGAGCCGCGCGTCATCCGCGACGCCATCGACTTTCTGTCGGAATACCGCATCCCCCTGGCCGAGGTCGGCCTGCGCCAGCGCGCCGCCTATCAGAATGCGATGTGGAAGGGCCTGGGCGCCCAGGAAGATCAGCCGGACAGCCAGGCGGCCTTCGAGATCAACAGCCTGTGGGCCTCGCTGGCCGAGCAGCTGTGGCCGGTGGCCGGGCGGCATGTCTATCGCCAGCGAGGCGCCGTGGCGGAGGCCGACGGGCCGCTGGAACTGGCGATGGCCGGCTGACGATCAGGCGGTGCGGTTCAGGGTGACGGCGCGGCTGTCGCCGCCGTTGGCCTGACCGGATGCGCCATAGCCCGTTCCCATGGCCCGCGCTGCGGCAACTTCCTGAGCGATGGTGCGAACAAGGCCCTCCGAGATCGTGCGCGCGGCCTCGACCGTGCGGCCGTGGATGGCCAGCACCGCCTCGAAGGCTTCGGTCGCCTTGACCAGCGCCATCCGCTCGCCGGCGGGCGCGGCCATCAGGAGGGCCCGATTGGCTTTCAGGTGAGCGGATTCCTTGCGGTACTGGTTGGCGAGTTCCTGCGTCTGGGCGAGCCCGGCTGCGACGTCGGCGGCGCGGCGGGTGGCGAAGGCGTCGGTCTCCATCTCCAGCCGGGCGGTGAGCCGGTCGGTCAGCGCCGTGAGGTTGCGCAGATAGGCGGTGGCGGTGGTCGGATCGAGGCTCATGCCGTCGCTCCCGGCAGGGTCTGCGCCTGGGACTGTTCGGCCTGCATGCGGATCATCTCCGAGACGACGGTGTCGGCCAGGCCGATGCCGCCGGCGCGGACGGTCTGTTTGGCCATCTCATCGATCATGAAGCTCCGCCAGGTGCCCTCGGCCTCGCCGCCGCCGAACGGACCATCGGTCTCGATGCCCTCGAACATCGGCTTGAGCATCTGCGACAGGAAGGAGGCCTCGAACCGTTCCGCCGTCTCGCGCATGCGCGGCGTCTCGGCGTTCGGTGCGGCGACGGAGGTCAGCAGGGAGGGGGAGACGGCCAGGTCGCTCATCACAGCACCTCGATGTCGGCCTGCAGCGCGCCCGCCGCCTTGATGGCCTGAAGAATGGAGATCATGTCGCGAGGCGAGACGCCGAGGGCGTTCAGGCCATTGACGAGGGTCGACAGTGAGGTGGCCCCGTTCACCAGCCGGATCTCACGGCCCAGTTCCTCCTCGACCGTGACGTCGGATTGCGGAATGACTGCGGTCTGGCCCTGGCTGAAGGGCGCGGGCTGGCTGACCTGGGGGTTTTCCTGAACCGAGATGGTCAGGTTGCCCTGGGCGATGGCGACGGTGGAGATGCGCACGTTCTCGCCCATGACGATGACGCCGTTGACCTCGTCGATGATGACGCGGGCCGGGGTGTCGACCGCGACCGGCATGTTCTCGACCCGGCTGATGAAGGCCGCCATGCCGAGCTGGGCCGGCGCGCGCAGGGCGATGACCGATCCATTCTCCGCCAGGGCGGTCGCGGGGTAGGTGGCGTTGATGGCGGCGGCGACTCGCTGGGCCGTCGTGAAGTCCGGGTTGCGCAGGGTCAGACGCACTTCGGTGAGACTGTCGAGCTGGAAGCCCGTCTCGCGCTCGACCGTGGCGCCCGAGGCGATGCGGCCCGCCGTCGGCACGCCGCGCGTCACCGAAGAGCCTGAACCGCCCGAGCCCGACACTGCGCCGGTCTGGATCGAGCCCTGACCCACGGCATAGACCTGGCTGTCGGCGCCCTGGAGGCTGGTGACCAGCAGCGTGCCGCCCAGCAGGCTCTTGGCGTCGCACAGGCTGGAGACCGAGATGTCGACCCGCGAGCCGGGCGTGGCGAAGGGCGGCAGTTCGGCGGTCACCATCACCGCGGCCAGGTTCTTGGAGTTGGCGTTGGTCCCGCGGATGTTGACGCCGAGACGCTCGGTCATCCCCTCGAGCGACTGGCGGGTGAAGGGGCAGTTGCGCAAGCTGTCGCCCGTGCCGTTCAGGCCGACGACCAGGCCATAGCCGACCAGCTGGTTGGTGCGGACGCCTTCGATCGAGGCAATGTCCTTGATCCGCGATTGAGCCGACGCCGGGGCGGCCATGACGGCGCCGAGGGCGAGGGGGATCAGGAAGGCGGTGAGAAACTTTTGCACTGGGCAGGCTTTCCGCGACGGTTCGGAGAGGGCGTTGCGAAGATCGTGCCGAACGGAAAGGCGAGTGAAATCAAGGATGGGGTCGGGCCTTGAGGCGTCTCGCCCGGCAAATCCTGCCCTGCCGTTAACCAAACAGTGACGGTCAGCCCACGATGGTGCGGAATGTCCCGGAGTCTCCGCTCATGAAGGTCAACGGCCCATCGGGCGCCGCCCCCGCAGGCGGTCAGCGCTCGGTGCGTTCGGCCGGCGGCTTCTCGATGCCGCAGATGTCCGGCGCCGCTCCGTCGGCAGCGGCCGCAGCGACGGCTCCGGCGTCCGCGGTCGCTGACGTTTCGGCCCTGATGGCGCTGCAGGGCGTCGAAACGGCGACGGAACGCAGGCGTCGCGCCATCCGCCGCGGCGGAACCCTGCTGGACCGTCTGGACGAACTGAAGATCGCCATGCTGTCGGGTGAGGCAGGCGAAGGCGCGCTTGAACGCCTGGGCCGGACCCTGCGCGAGGAGCGCCCGGAGGACGAGGATGCGGGTCTGACCGGTTTGCTGGAACAGATCGACCTTCGCGCCGCAGTTGAACTGGCCAAGGCCGAAGTTCGCCGCAACGCAGCATAAGTGCCGGAAAACCGGTCTCATTCCCCCGTTCGGGGAGCGAAGTGAGGACGAAATGTCACGGTGCCGGTTGCAACGAAGCTTTACCGCGATCACGGACGCGCGAACCCGGTTGCCGCGACTCTCTGGCCTGCCTATACGCCGTCGTGCGCCATGGGGGGCGTTGTTCTAGAGTGTGAGTGCGATGACCGCATTGGCCTCGATCGTGTCTGACGAACCGGTCGCCTACCGACCTTCCGACGACGAGCCGTTCATGAATGAACGTCAGCTCGCCTATTTCAAGCACAAGCTCATGGCCTGGCGGGATGACATCCTGCGCGAGTCCAAGGGCACCGTCGTCAACCTGAAGGCCGAGACGGAGAACCATCCGGACCTGGTCGATCGGGCCTCGTCGGAATCGGACCGCGCGCTGGAACTGCGCACCCGTGACCGTCAGCGCAAGCTGATCTCCAAGATCGAGGACGCGCTGCGTCGCATCGAGGACGGCTCCTACGGCTACTGCGAGGACACCGGCGAACCCATCGGTCTCGGCCGACTGGAAGCCCGCCCGACCGCGACCATGTCCGTGGAAGCCCAGGAACGCCACGAGCGCCGCGAACGGGTCCACCGGGACGACTGAACCGTCTTCCTTCTCCCCTTGCGGGAGAAGGTGGCTGAGCGAAGCAAAGTCGGATGAGGGGTCACGCTGACCTCACCGATTGCTGCCTTGCCTCGCACGGACACGCCCGTGCGACCCCTCACCCGATCGCGCCAGAACGACGGCTTCGCCGCCGTGCGCAATCTCCCTCTCCCGCAAGGGGAGAGGGATATCTACTCTGGAATATCGCTGAAGTTGCCGTAACCCGAGCGCGCCAGGTTGCCGAAGCGCGTCGTGTCCGCGTCGAAGCTCAGCTTCACGATGCCGATCGGGCCGTGGCGCTGCTTGCCGATGACCACCTCGGCCTGGTGCTCCAGAAGGTCCATGTCCTCCTGCCATTTCAAATGCTCTTCCGTGCCTTCGCGGGGCTCGGTGCGGCCGAGGTAGTAGCTTTCGCGATAGACGAACATCACGCAGTCGGCGTCCTGCTCGATCGAGCCGGATTCACGCAGATCGGACAGTTGCGGCCGTTTGTCCTCGCGGTTTTCGACCTGACGCGACAGCTGCGACAGGGCGATGATCGGGACGTTCAACTCCTTGGCCAGGGCCTTCAGGCCGCCGGTGATCTCGGACACCTCCTGCACGCGGTTCTTCTGGGCATTGCCCTCGCCGACGGTGATGAGCTGGAGGTAGTCGACAATGATCAGGTCGAGGCCCTGTTCCATCCGCTTCAGCCGCCGCGCGCGGGCGGCGAGCTTGGAGATGGCCAGGCCGCCGGTGGCGTCGATGTAGAGGGGGCTCTCGCCGATCTCTATGGCCGCGTCGCGCACCTTGCCGAAGTCGCTGGCGTCGATCTCGCCCTTGCGCAGACGGTCGGACGACACGCCGGAGGCGTCGGCCAGAATACGCATGGCCAGCTGTTCGGCGCTCATTTCCAGAGAGAAGAAGGCGACGACGCCGCCCGAGACGGTCTTGCGTCCGTCCGGGGTCGGCTCCCACCGATAGTTGCGGGCGACATTGAAGGCGATGTTGGTCGCCAGCGCCGTCTTGCCCATCGAAGGACGGCCCGCGAGGATCAGAAGGTCGGACGGATGCATGCCGCCGAGCTTGGAATCAAGGTCGTCGAGGTGGGTGGCCAGACCCGCCAGCTTGCCGTCCCGCTGATAGGCCTCGCCTGCCATCTGCACGGCGCCGGCGAGCGCCGTCGAGAAGCTGACGAAGCCGGACGAGGGCGCGCCGGTCTCGGCCAGGGAGTACAGGGTCAGTTCGGCCTGTTCGATCTGCTCCAGCGCCGCGCGCTCGGGATCGGGAGCCTCCTTGATGATGTCGCCGCCGATGCGGATCAGGTCGCGGCGCAGGGCCAGGTCGTAGACGACACGGGCGTAGTCCGGCGCGTTGGCGCCCGGGGGCGCGCGGTCCATCAGATCGGCCAGATAGCGCAGGCCGCCGAACTCGGCGAAGGCCGGATCCTGTTTGAACCGCTCCATCAGGATGGTCGGCTCGGCCAGCATGCCCTGGCGGATGTGATCCTCAATGGCGTCGTAGAGCCGCTGGTGGAAGGGTTCGTAGAAGTGCGAGCCGCGCAGGCGGTCGCTCAGACGCTCGAAGATGGCGTTGTCGAACATCAGGGCGCCCAGCAGCGCCTGTTCCGCCTCGAGGTTGTGCGGGAGCGACGGCACGGCGACGGCGTCGTTGAAGGGAGAGAAAGCGTTCATCGGGTTAACGCTTACCCGTCGCACGCCCCTGCGACACGGTCGGTCGCACCCTCAAACGGGGATGAAAGCCGCCAGTCTGTGGACCGCTGGTAAATCCCTAGGCGGATCAGTTCCGGGTCAGGCGGCGGGGCAGGGGTAGCGGTCCGCCATCCACTCGCGGATGCCGTCGGTCGGGGTCATCCGCGTGCGCCGTGCCTGGGGGATGGCGTTCAGGAAGGCCAGCAGCTGACGCGGGTTGACCTCCATTCGAGCCGGCGGGCAGGCGGCGGGGCGACGCCCGGCGGCGCGCGCCGCACGGGTCTCGGCGCCGACCGCAGTGAAGGCCGCATTGGCTTCGTTCATCAGCCGGCGTGCGTCAGGCCTGAGCGCGGCGAGTGGGTTCAGCGGGATGCGGTTCGCGCGGGTGACGAAGGTGTCAAGCGTACCGTTCGACTGGGCGAAGGCGGGCGCTGCGCACGCGACGGCGACGGCCAGGGCGATGGCGGCGGTTTTCATTTTCGGACCCCTCCGGTTGATGGCCAAGCTTCAACCTCCGCTCGTGGCGGAAGCATGGCGCCTCAAAACGAAAACGGCGCGGAGATTGCTCTCCGCGCCGTCGCCGTGTCCGAAACGGACGTCTTTAGAAGTTGTAGCTCACCCGGGCGAACAGGAAGCGGCCGTTGAAGCCGTAGGGCGAGAAGCCGGGGAAGCCCACCGAACCCGTACCGCCGTTGATCGTGGAGGGGGTGAAGTTCGGGTACTCGTCCGTCAGGTTGTTGACGCCCACCGCGGCCGTCACGCCCATCGGGAAGGTGTAGCGGCCTTCCAGATCGACCAGGGTCGCGTCGCCGGTCTGGTAGTCCAGGGTCGCGGTGTTGTTGGCGATCAGAACGCTGCCGTAGTAGGTCGCGCGGGCCGTGGCGGAGAAGTCGCCCAGGTTCCAGTCGACGCTGCCGACGACCTTGCGCCTGGGCGTGCCGTCCGAGAACGACAGCTGGTTGGCGCGGTCGAACAGGTAGCCCGGCGAGGTCGGGATGGCGACCGTCGAAGGCACCTCCGGCAGTTCCGTGATCTCGGTCGCGTTGAAGTTCGCGGCGCCTGTGAAGGTGAACTGGCCGAAGTCCTGCTGCGTGCGGTAGCGAGCCACGACGTCCAGGCCGTTGGTCGAGGTGCCGACGCCGTTGAGGAAGAAGCGGGCTCCAGTCACGCCGAACGGGGCCAGCAGGGCCAGAGTCGCATTCGTAGTGGCCGCCGTCTGGCTGGGTCGGGTCAGGCCGAGAGTCTCGGAGTAGATAATCCGGTCCTCGATATCGATGCGATAGGCGTCGACCGTCAGCTCGAACCCGCCGTTCCGCAGGATGAAGCCGCCCGAGAAGTTGGTCGAATGCTCCGGCTCCAGCGGACGCGAACCCAGGGCGATGGCGACCGGGTCGTTGACGCGGAACGAACCGGCCTGGACCAGCGAGGTGACGGGCACGCCGCCGACCACGGTGGTGACCAGGTTGGTCGCGACGTAGCTGAAGAACTGCTGCTGCAGGGCCGGAGCCTTGAAGCCCGTCGAGATCGCGCCGCGCAGGGCGAAGTGGTCATTGAAGTCATAGCGCGCCGAAAGCTTGCCGGTCAGGGTGTCGCCGAAGTCGGAATAGTCCTCGTACCGGGCGGCGAACCCGAGCGTGAACGCCTCGGTGAAGCGGCCTTCCAGGTCGACATAGGCGCTGATGTTGCTGCGATCCTCGTCCACCACGTTCGACGGCTGGAAGCCCGGGAAGCCCTGGGCGCCGGCGCCGGCGTTGAGCGGGCCCTTGTTGTAGGAGGTGGGTTCCCCGGCGGAGACTTCGAAGGTCTCGCGGCGGTATTCGAGGCCGAAGGCGAGGTTCAGCGGCTCGAACAGACCCGCCTCGATCTGCTTCACGCCGTCGGCCGCGACGGTCAGCTGGTCATAGGCCAGGCCGCCGGCGTCGAAGGAGGTCTGCGACGCTGCGCCGTAGGAGGCGTTCAGGCTGTTGAAGACATTGTACTCCAGTTCGTTGCGGCCGTATCCGATCGAGAAGTCCCAATCGATCCCGCCGCCTTCGCCCTTCAGGCCGCCGAACAGGTTGAAGTCGTCGATACCGGCCCCGATCATCGGCAGGAAGCCGTTCGGGTAGATGGCGAGGACGTTGTTGCCGTTGTTGAACGCGCGCGCGGTGGCGGCCGATTCCGAGTCGCGGTGCTGGAAGCCGCCGAAGGCGTAGGCTTCCCAGCCGTTCTGCAGAGGCTTGCCTGCGTTGAACCAGACCGATTGGGCGCTGGTCTTCGGATCGCCGAAGCGGCCGATGACGCTGGTGGCCGATCCGCCGACCACGCTGCCGGGGGCGGCGAAGTCGGAACGGTTGGTCGGATCGCGCTCCTGGACTTCGCCCGACAGGGTCAGGAAGCCGTCGCCGAACAGGGGCAGGCCGATCCAGCCGGACAGGGACATCTGCTCGCCGTCGTTGCGGGTGTGCGAGCCGCGGGCGGTGTCAAACTCGGTGTCGTAGACGCCGTAGACGGCGGTCAGGCCGCCGCCGGAGTTGGCTTCACGCAGGCGCAGGTTGATCACGCCGGCGATGGCGTCGGCGCCGTACTGGGCCGAGGCGCCGTCGCGCAGGACTTCGACGTTGCCGAGGGTGACTGCGGGGACGGTGTTCAGGTCGAACGCTGTCGAGCCGCGACCCAGGTTGCCGTTGACGTTGACCAGGGCGGCGACGTGGCCGCGCTGGCCGTTGATCAGGACCAGGGTCTGGTCGGGGGCGAGGCCGCGCAGGGTCGCCGGACGGACGTGATCGGAACCGTCCGAGATGGCGGGACGGGGGAAGTTGATGGCCGGAGCCGTTGCGGCCAGCGCGGCGGCCAGCTCGGTGCCGGCTCCTTGGCGGGTCAGGACCTCGCCCGAGATCACGTCCACGGGTGCGACCGAGTCCAGACGGGTCCGGCCGACGGTGCGGGTGCCGGTGACGATGATCTCGTCGACGGCGGTCGCTTCTTCCTGCGGCGCCGTCTGGGCCAGGGCCGCGATCGGGCAGGCGAGCAGGGTCGCCGCAGAGGTGAAGCCAAGGAGGATGGAGCGAGAAATTCTGAGGTGCATGACGAGCCTGACGAGATTGGGCCGACGCGGGACGCGCGGCGCGAGATATTGGGTCCGAGGTCCGGCGTTGACCGCCGTGTGGTTATCGGCCGACCAGCCGCGCAAGATTATTGCGCGGACCGGCGCGGACGCCCCCCTGTCGTGCAAGCTGGGTGCGTCCGGAGACCCGGTCAAGCTAGGGTTAACGTAAGTGGCTGGCCTCGTTGCAATTTTGACATAGTTTCTGCGACCCGTTCGCGACGCGCAGCAAAAAGGGCGTGTCCGGAGGACACGCCCTTTAGCGTCTCTATCGGTTCGTCGAACCGATCTTCAGGATCAGGCCTCGGAGCCGAGACCGTCCTGCTGGCCGGCGCCGCCTTCGACCATGTCGCGGGCCTGTTCGGCGGCCGCGTTACGGTCTTCGTCGTAGGCCGACTTGATCACGTCCTCACCCTTCGCCTGACGTTCGGCTTCGTCGGCCGAGCGGGCGATGTTGATCTTGACCGTGGCCGAGACTTCGGCGTGCAGGCGCACGACGACTTCATGGACGCCCAGGGTCTTGATCGCCGTGTTGAGGGCGATTTGCGAACGCTCGACCTTGCCGCCTTCAGCCTGGATGGCTTCGGCGACGTCGCGACCGGCGACCGATCCGTACAGCTGACCGGTTTCGCCGGCCTGGCGGATCATGACGTAGGACTGACCGTCGATCTTGTCGGCGATCTTCTGCGATTCACCCTTGTTCTTCTCGTTGCGGGCCTCGATGGCGGCGCGGTCGAGTTCGAACTTCTCGAGGTTCTTGGAGGTGGCCCGCAGCGCCTTTTCACGGGGCAGCAGGAAGTTACGGGCGAAGCCATCCTTGACGGTGACGACGTCGCCGATGGCGCCGAGGTTCTCGACGCGTTCGAGCAGAACGACCTTCATCTTACTTCACCACGTAGGGCAGGAGGGCCAGATAGCGAGCGCGCTTGATGGCCTTGGCCAGTTCGCGTTGCTTGATCTGGGACACGGCAGTGATGCGCGAGGGCACGATCTTGCCGCGTTCGGAAATGTAGCGCTGCAGCAGCTTGACGTCCTTGTAGTCGATCTTCGGCGCGCCTTCGCCCGAGAACGGGCAGACCTTGCGGCGACGATAGAAGGGACGGCGGCCGGCCGAACCCGAACCCGCGGGGGTGCCGGGAACGTTGGGCGAGGAGGTGGTGTCAGTCATGTTTCCAGATCTCCTTACGCGGCCACGTCGGCGTCTTCACGCGGACCACGCTCACGGTCGCGTTCACGCTCGCGCTCACGACGGGCCAGCAGCGGCGACAGCTCGAGGTCCAGCTCTTCGACCTTGACGGTCAGCCAGCGCAGGACGTCTTCGTTGATGCCGAGCTGACGCTCGACTTCGGCCATGGCTGGAGGCGGGCAATCGATCGCCAGCAGGGAATAGTGAGCCTTGCGGTTCTTCTTGACCCGGTAGGTCAGGTTGCGCAGGCCCCAGTACTCGATCTTGGCGACGGAACCGCCGCCGGCCACGATGAGGTCCTTGATGGTGTCGTTGAGGGCTTCGGCCTGTTGCGCGCTGATATCCTGGCGCGACATGACCGTGTGCTCGTAAAGAGCCATTCGGTAGTCTCCCTTGTAGGGCGTCGGCGCAGACGGACCGGGTAAAGTCCGAACCACGATGGATCCTGAAGCGGCGGCCGGGATGACTTCCCGAACCCTTTGGTGTTCCGCATCAGGACCGAAGCCCTGGAAAGCGGGCGCGTATAGGGGAAAAGGGCGCGAGAGGCAAGGCGCGGGTCTGGTGACGCCATCCTGCCCGCGTCCAGAGAATTTCATTCCCCTTCTCGCATCGGTTGTTATCATCTCAACGGGTGGAGCCAACCCGCCGTTCAACTGGGTCAGAGACCTTTGTCAATGGAGCCTCCGGTGCAACTGATCGCAGCCTTGGTCGCCGTTACCTTGGGCGCGGACCCGTTGGTGCTTTCGGGCTTGGGCCCGGACGTCGCCGCCCGGTGCAATCCCGTGCCGGCCAAATCGTCCCAATCCAGCGTGCTGGCTGCGTTGATCCCCACCGGTCCGCTTTCTGCTGAAACGGTTGAAAACCATGCAGGCAAAGAACTGCACGTCCAGCTTTTCGGGAGCGAGAATCTACAAACCTTGATCGTCTACCAAGGGGCGGAGACCGATCCCTATGATCGACATGTCTGCATCATATCCACGAGCGATTACGACTCGCCGGACACACGCAGCGCTCTGGCCTGGTCCGTTCAGCGTGTCCTGGATATCATCTATTACAGCGGCCCAGGCTTCTGAATTTTCGGCTTGATTGGGCGCGGGGCTGTTGGTTCTGCGTCTCCGGCAAGGTCGGGTGAAGTTCCGCAACATCCCGCCCGATGCTTGCCCGTTCGGCCCAACCGGCCTACCCCTCCGCGCTTCTGACAATCGCCACGGACCCTATCGATGACCCTCGCCCTCCTGTTCCCCGGACAAGGCAGCCAGGCGGTCGGCATGGGGGCGGCGCTGGCCGACGCCTTCGGATCGGCGCGCGATGTGTTCGCTGAGATCGACCAGGCGCTGGGACAGGATCTGTCCGGACTGATGCGGAACGGACCCGAGGATCAGCTGACCCTGACCGAGAACGCCCAGCCGGCCCTGATGGCCGTGTCGCTGGCCGTCATGCGGGTGCTGGACAAGGAATACGGTATCGCCGTCGATCGCGCTGCTTTCGTCGCCGGCCATTCGCTGGGCGAGTATTCCGCGCTGGCAGCGGCGGGCGCACTGTCGATCGCGGACACCGCCAGGCTGCTGAAGCTGCGCGGCCAGGCCATGCAGCGCGCCGTGCCGGTGGGGCAGGGGGCGATGGCCTCCCTGATCGGGCCGAAGACGGATCTGGCGCTGGCCGAGGCCGCCGCCGCCGCAGGCGCAGAGGTCGGGGTCTGCGTCGTCGCCAACGACAACAACAACGGCAATGTCGTCATCTCGGGCGAGAAGGCCGCGGTCGACCGCGCCATCGAGAAGGCCAAGGAATTGGGCGCGCGGGCCATCCCGCTGAACGTCTCGGCGCCCTTCCACTGCCCCCTGATGCAGCCCGCCGCCGACGAGATGGCGACGGCGCTCGCTTCGGCCGCCCTGATCGCACCGTCCGCGGCCGTCGTCGCCAATGTGACCGCCCGTCCAGAGCGCGACGCCGACACGATCCGTCGCCTGCTGGTCGAACAGGTCACCGGTCGCGTCCGCTGGCGCGAGTCGATGGACTGGATGGCCACCGAGGGCGGCGTCACTCGTTTCGTCGAAATCGGCTCGGGCAAGGTCCTGACCGGCATGGCCAAGCGGATCGCGCCGGATGCCGAGAGCCTGGCCCTCAACAGCCCCGAAGATATCGAGGCCTTCGCGAAGTCGCTTTGATTTCCTTCTCCCCTTGCGGGAGAAGGTGGCAGCCTCCGACTTGATCGGGGGCTGACGGATGAGGGGTCGCACTGGCGTTTCCAGTGATCCCTCGCAACCCAACCGGAGAGGTCCGTGTGACCCCTCATCCGGCCCTCCGGGCCACCTTCTCCCGCAGGGGGAGAAGGGACAGGGAGACTGAAATGTTCGATCTCACAGGCAAGACCGCCCTCGTCACCGGCGCCACGGGTGGCATCGGCGGAGCCGTCGCCCGCGCCCTGCATGCCCAGGGCGCCACCGTCGTCCTGTCCGGCACGCGCGAGGCCGTGCTGGCCGATCTGGCGAAGCAACTCGCCGAGCGCGCGCATTTCGCCACCGCCAACCTGTCGGACCCGGCCTCGGTCGACGCACTGGTCGGCGTGGCGGAAGAGGTCGCGGGCGCGGGCCTGGATATCCTCGTGGCCAACGCCGGCATCACGAAGGATGGATTGCTGATGCGGATGAAGGACGAGGACTTCCAGTCTGTCCTGACCGTCAATCTGGAGAGCTATTTCCGCCTGTCGCGCGCCGCGATGAAGGGGATGATGAAGCGCCGCTCGGGCCGGATCATCGGCGTCACCTCGGTCGTCGGCGTCACCGGCAACGCCGGCCAGACCAACTATGCGGCCTCCAAGGCCGGCATGATCGGCTTCTCCAAGTCCCTGGCCCAGGAAGTCGGGTCGCGGGGAATCACCGTGAACTGCATCGCCCCGGGCTTCATCACCTCGCCGATGACCGACGTGCTGAACGAGCAGCAGCGCGAGGGCATTCTGCGGAACATCCCCGCCGGCCGCCTGGGCACGGGCGACGAGATCGCCGCCGCCGCCGTCTATCTGTCGTCGGACGAGGCCGCCTATGTCACGGGGCAGACCCTGCACGTGAACGGCGGCATGGCGATGATCTGATGATCGCCCTGCGGTATCTGGCGACGATCTTCAGCGGGCCGCTGCTGCTGGTCGGAGTCATCTGGGTGTTGCAGGGGCTGAACATCCTTCCGGGCAGCTTCATGACGGGTCAGATCATCTGGGCCGTCTATGGCGCGCCCATGGCTCTGGCGGGCGGCGCGTTGGCCTGGTGGGTCAACCGCCGTCGTTGATCAAACACCCGGGCTCAAGCCGCGCGACCGCGCGATCAGCCCTCAAGGACTGTTTCACACCTATTTCCCTCCGTGAGGGGTGTGCTAAAGGCCGCGCAACCGGTTGGGTCAATGAGGCGTTGCCTCTTGCGCAAGCGGAGCCGTCGTGAGACGGCAAGACCACCATACGCCGCCCCGGCGGCTCTAGAAGGCAGAGACACCCATGTCCGATACCCTGGAACGCGTCCGCAAGATCGTCATCGACCACCTGGACGCCGATCCGGACAAGGTCACCGAAAAGGCCAGCTTCATCGACGACCTGGGCGCTGACTCGCTCGACAACGTCGAACTGGTCATGGCCTTCGAGGAAGAGTTCGATATCGAAATCCCTGACGACGCCGCTGAGCACATTCAGACCGTCGGCGACGCCGTGAAGTTCATCGACGAGAAGACTGCGGCCTAAGCCAACGTCCCACCGGCATTCAATGGCCGCCCGGCCCTCCTAGCGGAGAGGCCCGGCGGCCATTATTGTTTCTGATTCAGAGTTTCCTGAAGCTGGAGCCCGACAATATGCGTCGCGTCGTCGTCACCGGTCTCGGTCTTGTCACGCCCCTGGGCAACGGGGTCGAACACAGCTGGAAGGGCATCGTCGAGGGCAGATCGGGCATCGCCCCGATCACCGCCTTCGACACCGAAGGCTACGGCTGCACGATCGCGGGCGAGGTCCCCAGCGTGGACGGGCGGGGCGGCGGCGGTCCTGACGTCCCCGGAAGCTTCGATCCCGACGCCATCATGTCCGCCAAGGACCGCAAGCGCGTCGACGACTTCATCCTGTTCGGCATCGCGGCGGCCGATGAGGCCCTGAACGACGCCAACTGGCATCCCGAGACCGACGAGGACAAGGAACGCACCGGCGTCATGATGGGCGCCGGTATCGGCGGCCTGGGTCCCATCGCCGAGAGCGCCCAGATTCTGGCGACCAGCGGCCCGCGCCGCATCAGCCCCTTCTTCATCCCCTCGGCCCTGATCAACTTGGCCTCGGGTCAGATCTCGATTCGTCACGGCCTTAAGGGGCCGAACCATGCCGTGGTCACGGCCTGCGCCTCGGGCGTCCACGCCATCGGCGACGCGGCCCGGATGATCATGCTGGACGACGCCGACGTCATGGTCGCGGGCGGGGCGGAAAGCTCCATCGTCCCCATCGGCATCGCCGGCTTCCTGGCCTGCAAGGCCCTTTGCACCGCCTACAACGACACGCCCGAGAAGGCCTCGCGCCCCTATGACCGCGGCCACGCCGGCTTCGTCATGGGCGAGGGCGCAGGCGTCGTGATCCTCGAGGAATACGAACACGCCAAGGCGCGCGGCGCGAAGATCTACGCCGAGGTCATCGGCTACGGCATGAGCGGCGACGCCTACCACATCACCGCTCCGTCCGAGGACGGCGACGGCGCCTATCGCGCCATGAAGGCGGCGGTGAAACGGGCCGGGATCGCGATCGAGGACATCGACTACGTCAACGCCCACGGCACCTCGACCATGGCCGACTGGATCGAGCTGCGCGCCGTGGAACGGCTGGTCGGCGACCACGCGAAGGACATGGCCATGTCCTCCACCAAGTCGATGACCGGCCACCTGCTGGGCGCAGCCGGGGCCATCGAGGCGGTGTTCTCGGTCCTCGCCATCCGCGACCAGATCGCCCCGCCAACGATCAACCTCGACGATCCCGAACACGAAACCGCCATCGACCTCGTGCCACACAAGGGCAAACCGATGGAGATCGATGTGGCCATGTCCAACAGCTTCGGGTTCGGCGGCACCAACGCCTCCATCATCTTCCGCAAGGTCACCTGATCGTGGCGGATGCCGGGGGGGCGCCGAAGCGGAAACGTCCGGGTCTGATCGTGGCGCTGCTGGCGGCGTCCGCGACCTTCAGCCTGTTCCTGATCGCCGCCCTGGCCTGGGGCTGGAGCGTCTACTATTCGCCCGGCCCGACGGCGCGCGAGGGCGACACCACGGTGGTCACCCTGCCCAGCGGCTCCGGCGTCTCGGCCATCGCCGCGACCCTGAAGAACGCGGGCGTCATCCGGTCGGTCGACATGTTCAAGGCCGCCGCCACCTTGACCGGCGCCGATCGCAAGCTGCGCGCCGGCGAATACGAGGTGCCGACGCGCGCGTCGCTGAAGGCCGTGATCGGTCTGCTGACCGACGGCCGCGTGGTGCGCCACTTCGTGACCATCCCCGAGGGCTGGTCGTCGGCCCAGGCGGTGGACATCCTGAACGCTGAGACGATCCTGACCGGGACCATCGACGAAATTCCCGAAGAAGGCTCCTTGTGGGCCGATACATTCGAGATCTCGCGCGGCCAGACCAGGGCCTCGGTCATCGCCCGCATGCAGCGCGACGCCGCCGATAACCTGGCCGAACTCTGGGCGGCACGCAGCCCCAACACCGTGGTTCGCACGCCTGAGGAAGCCGTCATCCTGGCCTCTATCGTCGAGAAGGAAACCGGTCTGGCGCGCGAACGGCCGCGTGTCGCCGCCGTGTTCTCGAACCGGCTGCGGATGGGCATGCGGCTGGAGAGCGATCCGACCATCATCTACGGCATCACCAAGGGCCGGCCGCTCGGCCGTGGCATCCGTCTGTCGGAGCTGCAGCGCGACACCGGATGGAACACCTATCTGATCGACGGCCTGCCCCCGACGCCGATCGCCAACCCGGGCCGTCAGGCGCTGGAGGCGGTGCTCAATCCGCCCGCGACCCAGGACCTGTTCTTCGTCGCCGACGGCACCGGTGGTCACGCCTTCGCCCGGACGTATGAGGAGCATCTGATGAACGTGTCGCGCTGGCGGGCGATCGAGGCGGGCAAGGCCCCGCCGGCCGAGGCCCTGCCGCCCGGCGCGGTCCCCGGCGCGCCGCCCCCCGGACAGGGTACGCCCGAAGGCGCGGCCGTCGCCCCGCCGACCGTGACCGGCGAAGCCGTCATCACCATGCAGGCGCCGGGAACGGTGACCCCCTCGCGCACCCTGCGTCCCGCGACGCCCGCCGCACCCACGACCCCGGCGGCGGGTCAGTGAGCCTGCTCTCTGGCCCCATCTTGTCTGGAATGACCGGCTTCGGCCGCGCCGACGGGGCGCTCGACGGCTGGACCTGGTCGGTCGAGGCCCGCTCGGTCAACGGCCGCAATCTGGAAGTCCGCTTCCGGGGCCCCAACGGCTTCGACAACCTCGAACGCCTCGCCAAGGCCGCCGGCCAGTCCCGCCTCAGCCGGGGCCAGGTCACAATCGGCATCCAGGCGCGCAGGGCGGCCGGTGACGCGTCGAGCCTGAAGGTCAACGAGGCCGTGCTGGTTCGCTATCTCCAGCTCGCCAACCAGCTGGCGGAGGAGGGTGCGACCCCGCCGTCCGCCGACGGCCTGCTGGCCCTGCGCGGCGTTCTCGACACCGATGAAGAGGCCGAGGACCCCGAGGCGCGCGCCCCCATTGAGGCCGCGATGGCGGCCACGGTCGAACAGGCGCTCGACGCCCTTAAGATCTCCCGCGAACGCGAAGGCGCCCAGCTGCGGCCTGTAGTCGAGGATTTCGTCTCCCGCATCGAAGGACTGGTCGCCACGGCCGAGACTGAGGCCGCCGCCCAGACCGAAGCCGTCCGTGACCGGTTCGCCCGCCGCATGGGCGAACTGGCTCCCGACGCGCCCGGCCTCGAGGACCGCATTGTGCTGGAAGCCGCCGCCCTCGCGACCAAGGCCGACGTCCGCGAGGAGTTGGACCGGTTGACCGCCCACGTCGCCTCCGCCCGCGCCCTGCTGGATCAACCACCCTCGGGCCGCAAATTGGACTTCCTGATGCAGGAGTTCATGCGCGAGGCGAACACACTGTGCTCGAAATCGGCTACGACCGCGCTGACCGCCACGGGCCTCGACCTGAAGGCGGTCATCGAGCAGCTTCGAGAACAGGTCCAGAATGTCGAATGAACGCACGCCCCGCCGGGGCGTCCTCCTGATCGTCGCCAGCCCCTCTGGCGCCGGCAAGACGTCGCTGTGTCGTCGCCTGATGGCCGACCACGGCGGGCTGGAGCTGTCGGTCTCGATGACCACGCGCGGCATCCGCCCGGGCGAGGTCGCCGACCGCGACTATCACTTCGTCAGCGCCGAAGAGTTCCAGAAGGGCATCGACGAAGACGCCTTCCTCGAATGGGCCGACGTCCACGGCAATCGCTACGGCTCACCGCGCGCGCCGGTCGACAAGGCCCTGGCCGAGGGCCGCGACGTGCTGTTCGACATCGACTGGCAGGGCGCGCGCGATATCGCGGTGAAATGCCCGGAAGACGCCGTGCGCGTCTTCATCCTGCCGCCCAGCCTTGAAGAGCTGAAACGCCGTCTGGTGACCCGGTCACAGGACGCCGACGACGTCATCGAGCGTCGGATCGCCAACGCCAAGGGCGAGATCGAGCACTGCGGAGAGTTCGACTACGTCTTCGTCAACGACGACTTCGACCGCTCCTATGCCGAGCTGGCCCACATCTATCACGCCGAGCGCAGCCGCCGGTTCCGGAACGTGTGGGTCGGCGGCTACCAGTCGGCCCTGCTGGCCGAGGACGTTTGAGCCTGTTCAGGCAGGAACGTAGGTCAACTTGACCACGCACTCGCCGATCGGCTGATTGCCCACCAGCCGGAGCGGGGGGCGTGCTTCCTTGAAGAAGGGCGTGCCCCCGCCCAGCACGACCGGGTGCAGATAGATCTGATATTCGTCGATCAGGCCCATCGGGGTCAGGATGGCGGCCAGGGCGGGCCCGGCCACCTCGATCTCCCCGTCGTGTTTCGCCTTCAGCGCACGGACCGCCGTTTCCAGATCGCCCTTCAGCAGGGTCGCGTTCGGCCCGACCGACGTGTGCGACCACGACGCGACCCATTTCGGGCTGTCGCGCCACGCCTTGGCGTACTCCCGTTCCGCATCGCCCCAGCCCGGCTGATCCTCGTCCCAGTAGCGCATGATCTCGTACATCCGGCCGCCGTAGAGGCTGCCCGTCACGCGGGTCATATGCTCGATGAAGTGGCGGAACAGGACGGCGTCGGGCCCGAAGCTGTCGTGATCGACGTAGCCGTCCAGCGACTGGTTCAAACCATAGATCAGCTTCGCCATTTCGCCCTCTCCCTGTGCGGCGAAAGACTACCCTTGGCGTTCGCGGAGTCCATGCGAGCGCCTGCCGTGGCGCTCAGACGGTGGGAGAGTCCAGAAACGTCGCAGGCCGCAAGACAGAATTCGGGTGCAACTTGCTGTAATTGCTCGTTTGCACTCGATGCACCCTGTCCTTTGGAGTGCAATTCCCGATCAGGCGGACCGGCCCTCGAACCACGGCGTGATGCGACGCAGGGCCTCCTCGATCTCCGGCGTGGAGACGGCGAAGCTGAAGCGCATGAAGCGGTGGCCGTCGACGGGATCGAAGTCCACGCCGGGCGCTGTGGCTACGCCGGTATCTCTCAGAAGTTGCTCGCAGAAGGCCACGCTGTCGTCGGTCAGGTGACCGATGTCGGCCCAGATGTAAAAGGCGCCATCGGGCGGGGCGATCGACTTGAGGCCCAGCGCCGGCAGAGCCTCCAGCATCAGGCCGCGGTTGCGGGCATAGGTCTCGATATGGCCTTCCAGAACCTCGAGCTGGTCCATGGCGACCAGGCCCGCGTGCTGGCTCAGCGACGGCGGGGTCAGGAACAGGTTGCCGATATAGGCGCGGGCCCGCTCGATATGGTCGTGGGGCACCAGCAGCCAGCCCAGCCGCCAGCCGGCCATGCTCCAGTATTTGGAGAAGCTGTTGATCACCATGGCGTTCGGGGCGAACTGCAGCAGCGAAGGCTGGGGCCCGACGTAGGACAGGCCGTGGTAGATCTCGTCCGACAGGATCTGGATCCCCTTGCGGGCGCAGACCCCGGCGATGGCCTCCAGCTCTCCGGCCGCGATCACCGATCCGGTGGGATTGGCCGGGCTGGCAATGATCACCCCGGCCGGCGCCTGCTCCAGCGCCTCGAGCGCAGCGGCGGTCAGCTGGTAGTGCTCCTCGGGCCCGCAGGCGATCTCCACAGGAACCATCCGCAGCGCCTTCACCGTGTTGCGGTAGGCGACATAGCCGGGCCGGGCCATGGCGATCCGGTCGCCCGGCGAGAACCGCGACGACAGACCCAGCACAAGGGCCGGCGAGGCGCCGTTGGTCAGCAGCAGCTGGTCGGGCGAGACGGTGACGCCGTACCGCTCATCGTACAGCCGGGCGATGCGGGCCTTGAGGGGCGCGCTCTCCCAGTAGCCCATGCTGTCCGCATCGAGCACCCGGTGGGCCTCGGCGATGGCGGCGGGCGGAGCGCCGGTCGAGGGCTGACCGAACTCCATATGGATCACCGACCGGCCCTCGGCCTTCAGGGCGTGGGCCAGGCGGCTGATGGCGATGGCGCGGAAGGGTTCGATCTCGCTCACGACTGCAGGGCTCACGTTGTCAGGGCCTGGGCCAGCCTCAGGAAGCCGGCGATGTCGATGACCTCGGCCCGCGCGTCGGGGTCGATGCCCGCGGCCTCGCACAGGGCGCCGCCGCCGAGTTGCTTCAGGCTGGAGCGCAGCATCTTCCTGCGCTGGCCGAAGGCTGCGGCCGTGACCCGCTCCAGCCGTTTCAGGGTGGCGGCGTCGGGCCGGTCGGGACGCGGCACGACATGGACTACAGCCGAGGCCACCTTGGGCGGCGGGGTGAAGGCGGCGGCCGGCAGATGCATGACGATCTTCGCCTCCGCCACGGCCTGGGAGATGACGGCGAGGCGGCCATAGGCGTCGTCCCCCGGCGCGGCCACGATCCGCTCGGCGACCTCCTTCTGGAACATCAGGGTCATGGCGACGGGCGTCCACGCCCCCGTCAGCCAGTCGATCAGCAGGGGCGTGCCGACATTGTAGGGCAGGTTGGACACGACATGGGCCGGCCCCTCGACCAGCTTGCCTTGATCGACCTTCAGGGCGTCGGCCTCTACGATGCTCAGCCGCCCGTCGCCGGTGTCCAGCTCCGACAGCAGGGGCAGGAACCGCGGATCCTTCTCGATCAGCACCACCTTGCCGGCGTCGCTCTCCAGGATGGCGCGCGTCAGGCCGCCGGGGCCCGGTCCGACCTCGATCACGGCGCGGCCTTCGAACGGCCCGGCCAGGCGGACGATCTTCCGCGTGATGTTGAGGTCCAGCAGGAAATGCTGGCCGAAACTCTTCCTGGCCAGCAGGCCATGGGCTTCGAGGGATTCGCGCAAGGGGGGGAGGTCGGTCACCGGCCCCTGTTAGCCCGCCGCACGCTTCGCCGCCATCTCCGACGCCAGACGGATGGCCGCGATCAGGCTGTCGGGCCGCGCGATCCCCTTGCCGGCGATGTCGAACCCGGTCCCATGATCGGGCGAGGTGCGGATGACAGGCAGGCCCAGCGTCGCGTTGACCCCGCCCCAGAAGTCCAGCGTCTTGACCGGGATCAGGGCCTGATCGTGGTACAGGCAGATGGCCGCGTCATAGGTTGCCCGCGCATCGTCGTGGAACATGGTGTCGGCGGGCAGGGGATCGGTGATGTCGATCCCCTCGGCGCGCAGGGCCTCGGCCGTCGGCTTCAGGACCGTGATCTCCTGCAGGCCCAACGCCCCGCCTTCGCCGGCGTGCGGGTTCAGTGCGGCGAGCGCCAGACGCGGCCGGGCGATGCCGAAGTCGCGACGCAGGACCTCGTGGACGACGCGGGCGGTGCGGGCGACCCGATCCTCGGTCACCAGTTCGGGCACCTGATCCAGCGCCACATGGATGGTGACGAGGCAGGCGCGCAGATCCCTGGCCGTCAGCATCATCACCGGGCCACGCGTGCCTGCGTAGGGGGCGTCTGAGGTCAGTTCGGCGATGAACTCGGTATGGCCCGGAAAGCGGAAGCCGGCGGCATAAAGGGGCGCCTTGGCGATAGGGGCGGTGACGACGCCGGACGCCTCTCCGGACAGGGCCATAGCGACGGCGCGCTCGATCCAGTCGGCGACGACGCCCGCGTTCCGGGGATCGGGCCTGCCCGGCTCGATGGGCGCGGGCGCCGGGTGGTTCAGCACAGGCAGGGCGCGAGCGAAGAACAGGCTCGCATCGGACAGGTCGCCGATCTCGCGCACGGGCACGCCCTGCGCTTCGAGCAGCCTGACGTCACCGATGACCGCGAAGGGCGCCTGATCCGACAGGGCGGTCCAGGCCTTGGCGATGATCTCCGCGCCGACGCCGGCGGGTTCGCCGAGCGTCAGAATAAGAGGCGCGGAGGCCATGGGATCACTTCATTTCGATGAGGGCGTCCGCACGCAGGTCGCGGATGTAGCGGCGCGCCAGCATGGCCAGGTTCTGGTTCTGCAACCGGCCTTCGACCTCGCGCGCCGACGGTACGTCGACGCCGCCGACCCGACGACCGCAGACGGCCAGCAGGTGGATGCCCAGCGGCGTGCGGACCGGGTTCGAGACCGTGTTCACCTCGGCCGAGCGGGCGACCTGCTGGAACTGGGGCGCGAGGTTGGCCACGTCGCTTTCGCCGAGGTCCGAGCCGAGCAGGCCCGCTTCCGACGTCGTGCGCTGCAGGATGTTGTCGCAGGTCAGGCTGGGGCGCAGGGCCTCCAGACGCTGGGTGGCGGCGGCGACATCGGCTTCGCTGGCCGTCTCCGGCAGCTCGATCATGGCCTGTTTCAGGGTGACCAGGCTGGTCGCCGCGCCCGAACGCTTGTCGCGCATGTAGATGATGTAGACGCCGCCCTCGACCGGGATGGGTCGCGACAGCTGACCGACCTGCAGGGCGTCGAGCGCGGTCTGCAGGGCGGGCTGGACGGTACCCTGGACGACCCAGCCGGCGTCGCCGCCGCGCGCGGCCGACGGGGCGGCCGAGAATTGGCGGGCCACGGCCTGGAAGGGCGCGCCCTGAACCATCTGGGCGACCAGTTGCTCTGCGCCGCTGACAGCCGCCGACTGGCCGCCGACGCGATTGGCTTCCAGATAGATCTCGCCGATCAGGTACTGGGGCTTGGACGCAGCTTCGGTCAGCTGGCGAACGGCCTGCTCGACCTGGGCGCGGCTGACGCGGGCGCGGCTGTTGAAGCGGCCGCCGACCAATTCACGCCAGCCGATCTCGGTGCGCAGCTGTTCGCGCATGGCGCTGGGACGGATGCCGCCCTGGGCCAGGAATGCCATGTAGTTCTCGGGCGTCGTGCCGGCTTCCTGCGCCATCGCCGCGATTTCCTGATCCACCTCTTCGTCGCCGATCTTCAGGGTCTCGTAGTTGGCGATCTCCTGCGCCTGCAGGCGCTCCTCGATCAGGGCCTGCAGCGCCTGCTGCTGGATCGCCGGGATATTTTCCTCGGTCGGCTGCACCTGGCTCATGGCGATGACGGCCAGCATGCGCTGGCGCAGATCGAAACCGGTGATGATCTGATCGTTGACCGTGGCGACGATGCCGTCAGCCAGGGTGAACTCCGGCTCCGCAGCGGCGGCGGTCGCGGGGGCCTGTTCGGCGGCCGGATCCAGTGTGCCCGCCGCCTGACCCGCAGGCGCAGTCTGGGCGATCGCCGAACCCGCGACCAGCGCGGCCATCGCGACCCCGGCCGTAAAACGCATCAAACGCATGGTCAGTCCTGATTCCTTCGAGCCTGCTGCCCCGATTCCCCACCGGGTTGGCGCACGCCTTTACGCGTCATGCCTAACGCAAGCCGTTTGATCCATAGCCTGACCCTCCAAAAGTGGCGAGGTTTAGACGGAAGTAGACGCCCTCGGACGGGCCGGTGGGGCTGACGCGTGTGTTGTCGCGCCGATAACCCACTTCAATGCGGAAACAGTCGTCGTCGAACACCACGCCGACTTCGGAGCGGGTGATCAGGTCGCGCTCCAGATCGGCGATGCCCGCGACGGCCACGCCCCAGTTGCCGGCGACGAACTGCTGGCCGGCCAATTGGACGAATTCGTAGTTGCGGTTGCGGGGGCCATCCAGCGGATTGGAGCGGTCGACGATGTAGCTGACCGTCGCCAGGTTACGTCGACCCCAACGACCGTCGACGGCCATCTCCGCGCGGCGGATGTCGCCCGATCCGTCTACGGTCGCGTGGCCCCAGCCCCGAATCCGGTCGGACGGCTGGAAGCTGCCCTGAACCACCCAGTCGGAGGTCTCGGCTGCCAGGCCGGACGGATCGTAGAGGCGGTTCGGCGCGTCCGGGATGGGGATGCGGAAGGCATCCTGCTCGGCGTCGCGCATGCTGCGTCCCACGAACAGGCTGGCGGTCCGGCCCTCGCTCCAGCGCAGGGTTGTGCGCACGCCGGCTGTCAGACGGACGCCGCCCTCGAGCAAGTCGTAACCGGGGAAGCGGTCGATCCGGAACAGGGACGATTCGTCGAGTTCCAGCGTCTGGGCGTCCTCTACGGGGATCCGGAAATCCAGATCAGGGTCCGTGGAGATCGAGATCTGGCCGAGCGGCTCCACGATAATGTCCGCTCCGTCGCCGAGGCGGCGGATCAGGGGATAGCTGACGTCCAGGCCCAGGGTGGCGCGGCCGCGGGTGATCGTCTCGTCCTCAAGGCCGAGAACCGGCGGCAGGTCTGCGACGGAATAGACATCGATACGGCCGTCGACGAACGGCTCGTAGCGAATGCCCGCCGGGGAGGTGAAGCTGCGCCGCCAGTCCAGCTGGCCGCTCACGCGCCGGCTGTCGACGCCGGGCAGGCCGAAGGTGGTGGCCGTTGTCGGAATGATCTCGGGCCGCAGCACCGGGCTGCCGAAATAGTCGTCGCGGTAGAGGGAGACGGCGGAGCCGCGCAGACGCAGGCGGCCGCCCAGAACCGGGCCCGAAGGCTCCCAGCGAGCGTCGATCAGCGGCGCGACGAGCGGAAGCGTGTCGTCGGACTCGAAGATGTTCAGCGCCGGGGTCACGTCATTGAACAGGGCGACGCGCAGGCTCTGGATCGAGAAGGCGGCGACCGACAGATAGGAGCGCCCGGTCTGGCGCTCGGCATAGACCTGGCTGATCAGGCGGCGCTGGTCGCCGTAGTAGAGGCCGTTGTCCTGATAGGGATCGATGATGTCGTAGCGGTCGAACAGGGTCTTGTCGGACGTCCGCTCGGCCGTGAAGCCCCAGCGCCACGGACCGGCGGGATCAAACCTGCCATAGCCCAGGAAGTAGCTGCGGCTGGTGCGATCACCGAAGTCGACGTTCGATTCCGCACGGCCGTCGCCGTTCAGGTCGAAGTCACCGAAGTTCTGCGCATAGGTGTAGCCGCCCCGAGCCACGATGGTCCCGTCGGCGAAGCGGCGACGCCATTGCAGGTTCAGGAACGGCAGGACGCGGGTGTTGAACTGCGGGCTGATCAGCCAATCCTCGGACGGCGAGATGACCTTCAGATAGGGCGTCTCCACCGACACGCCGCGCCCGTCGTCATAGTTGAAGATCGGGACGAGGAAGCCTGACGCCCGCTCAACCGTCGGATCTGGATGGGCGAAGAACGGCGTCCACAGCACCGGCACCCCGCCGACCTTGAACACGGCATTGCGGTAAAGGACCGCCCGCAGCTCTTCGTCCTGGACCACCTTTTCCGCCTGGATCGAGATCGAGGGCGTCCTGGGATTGCCCTCGCCGTCGCAGATCGGGCAGGGCGTGAAGAGGGCGTAGTTGAGTTCGTTGACGTTCTGGGACCGGCGCACGGCCGTGGCGGCCATCAGGCTGGCGCCGTTGGTCGTGCGGGTGGCGAAGTCGACGGCGACGCCTGCCCGCAGATCCGAATCGAGCTCGAGGTGGCTGGCGAAGACGGTGTTGCGGTCGGGATCGACGAGTTCGACGTCGCCGTCCGCCGTGCCGATGCCCTGGGCGACGTCGTAGGTCACCGCGCGGCCGCGCAGGGTGTGACCCTGGAAGCGGGCGTAGACGCGGTCCTGTTCGCCGGTCGCGCTGATCACGTCGCCCTGACGTCCGGCGGTGTCAGCCTCGATATAGATGGCGTCGGGGGTCAGGCCATCGGCCTGAACAGCGGGGGGCGCGGTCCGGACGGGCGCGGTCTGGGCGAGAACGGGCAGCGGCGCGCAGGCGAGCGCAGCCGCTCCGGCCAGAAGCCGGTTCCGCAGCCGGGTCTTGCGAGAGACGGCGCCTTCAGCCCGCATCAAATCCAACCGTTCCTTCAGGCCCCCGCCGGGGTCCGCTTAGCCGTCTTCGGTATAGAACAGCAAGGTGAAGGCGGCGAGCGCCGTGAGGATCGCGGGCAACCAGGCCGCGACGAACGGCGGCACCACCTCGGCCGAGCCCATGGCGGCCGAGAACTGGTTCAGGAAGAAGAAGGCGAAGCCCAGCACCACGGCGGCCACGGCCATGCGGGCGAGATCGCCCAGCCGCATCAGCCGCAGGGAGAAGGCGGCGGCCAGTATAGTCATGGCGGCGAAGGCCAGGGGCGTGGACAGAAGCGACTGAAGCCTGAGCCGATAGGCAGTCGAGGAGAAGCCGGCGTCCTCGATCCGCTGGATCTGGCCGGGAAGGGACCAGAAGGGCGTCGACTGGGGCCGGGCGAAGCGCTCGAACGCCTCTTCGTCGGCGAGGGCCGAGGGCAGATCGAGGGTGGCGTAGCGGACCGCGCGCTGGCCGGTCTGGGCCCCGACCGCGTCGAACAGCCGCCAGCGACCGGCGCTGAGGCTGGCCGAGGGAGCGTCGATACGCTCGGTAAACTGGCGGCGCCCTTGCGGATCGGTGGCGTAGATGAAGAAGGTCACGTCCAGCAGCCGGGCGTTGGCGCGGTCCTGACGACCGGCGCGGATGACCATCTGGCGTGGACCTTCGCCCTCGCGGAGCCAGATGGCCTCCTGTTCCTCACCGCTGACGACCGAGCCCGAGATCCGCGCACGTTCGCGCTGGAACAACCCGTCACCCGAGGCGGCGACGGGGCCGATCACAGTCACCGTCAGGACGCCGAGCACCAGCGCCGCGCCCGCCGCAGGCAGGACGAACCGCCAGGCGGATACGCCGGCTGCGCGCATGGCCACCAGCTCCGATCGCCGGTTCAGACCGACGAAGGCTCCCAGAGTGCCGAACAGGAAGACGAACGGCAGAAGTTGTACGATCACCGCCGGCGACTTCAGCAGCATCAGTCCGAGGATGCGCAGGCCCGACAGGTCGGTGTCCGAGCCGAGGCCCCGCGAGATTTCCACGAAGTCGATCAGCATCACCAGGGCGGCGATGACGGCGAGGGCGACCCCCAGCGACCGGGCGAGCTGGATCAACACATAGCGTTCGATGCGTCCGATGCGCAGGGCGCTCAGGACGTGCCGCGGCGCGTCGGCGATGGATCCGAAGCCGCTCATGCGAACCGGGCCTTCAACTGGGCCAGAGGCCACCGGCCTTTGGAGCGGCGCGGCTTCAGTGCCCGGAACAGGAGGCGAAGGGCGAGGGCGGTCGCAACGATGGGCAGCAGATACTGGAAGAGATTCAGCCAGCTGTTCCAGGCGCTGGCGGCGACGACCGCGTAGCCGAAAATGCGCACAAGCAGGAAGGCGGCCGACGCCTTGGCGATCCGCGAGCCGTAGCCCGTGCGGCTGAAGGCCCCGCCCATGATGGCGGCCAGGGCCATGGCCATCGCGGTCAAAGCGTAGAGGGGCGAGGACAGGCGGCTATGCGCCTCGGCCAGCAGTTCGCCGCGCGGGGCGGTGTCGCGGATCAGTTCGGGCGTCGGGTCAAACAGCTGGGTGATCCACAGGTCGGCGGGCTTGTAGCGGATACGCTCTGTGTCGCTGACGTACTGGCCGAGCGGGAAGACATAGCCGTCGAACGAGAGCTGCTGCAGCACGCCCTTGGAATCGTACTGCTGCCACGAGCCCTGTTTCATGGTCAGGACGGGCTGGTCATCGACGCGGCCGAAGCGCGCCTCGGACGCGTCCCAGGTCGTCACCGTGTCGCCGTCCTCGATGTAGATGAAGAGGTTTTTCAGCAGGCCGTTCTGTTCGATCTGCTGGACGTAGACGGTCAGGCCGTTCGGGCCCTGAACGAAGCGGCCTTCTTCCACCAGCAGGGCGGCGAGGTCGGTGCGGATCTCGAACGCCTGTTCGCGCGATGTGCGCTGGGCCCAGGGCTGGATCACGACATTGGTCGTCAGGGCCACAAGGGCGACGGCGAGCGCCAGCCGGGCGGAGGGGGCGATCATTTGCCAGCGCGACATGCCGCTGGCGTAGGCGGCGGTCAGTTCCTGTTCGCGCTGCAGCCGGGTCAGGGCGATCAGGGCGCCGACGAACAGGCCGACAGGCAGGATGACGCCCACCAGCTGGGGCACAGCCAGAAGGGTCAGTTTCAGCATGACCCAGACGCTCTGGCCGCGCTCCACGATGACTTCGAGCTGGTCGAGGCTCTGGCTCAGCAGGCCGATTCCGACCAGCGAGCCGCAGGCCGCCAGGACGGGCAAACTGATCTGACGGAAAAGATAGCGTTGAATCAGGGTCATGCGGGCGATGAAATCACCCGGTTGCGGGCGCGGACGTTGCGGCGCATCTAATACACGTCCGGGCGCGCCGCCGACAATGGCGGGCGTGACCACCCACAGTTCAATGACCGGGAGTCCATCCCGGCCGGAGTATGCTTTTCCATGATGATCGATTTCGTCGCCGAAGCCGGCGCAGCAGGCGTTCTCGCCATCCTCGTCCATGACGGCCGCAGTCTGGCCGGCGCGGGCGGCGTTCATGACGCCGCCACCGGCGGGGCCCTGACCAGGGCGATGGGCGCCGGCCGCTTCACCGGCGGGGCCAACTCCAGCCTGATCGTCGCCGCGCCGTCGGGCGTGAAGGCCGACAGCATCGTGCTGGTCGGTGCGGGCGAGGCCGGCAAGTTCGACGACCTGGCGCTCGAGACCGCCGCCGGCGCCGCCTACAACGCCGTGAAGCTGTCCGGCGCAGAAACGCTGACGATCGACCTCGGCCATCTGTCGGGCGCCGAAGCGGCCCGGGCCGCCTTCGCAGTGCGCCTGGCCGCCTACCGGTTCGACAAATACCGGACCAAGGAAAAGCCGGACAAGATCCCGTCGATCAAGACCGTCCACATCGTCACCGGGGACGTGGCGGGCGCCAAGGCCGCGCTGGAGCCGCTGAACGCCGTCGCCGACGCCGTCTATTTCTCGCGCGATCTGGTCGCCGAGCCCGCCAACATCCTCTACCCGGCCGAGTTCGCCCGCCGGGTCAAGGAGCTGGAGCGTCTGGGCCTGAAGGTCGAGATTCTCGGCGAGAAGGATATGGAAGCCCTGGGCATGCACGTCCTGCTGGGCGTGGGTCAGGGTTCGGTTCGCGAGAGCCAGTTGGCCGTGATCCAGTGGAACGGCGGCAAGGCCGGGGACGCGCCGATCGCCTTCGTCGGCAAGGGCGTCTGCTTCGACACCGGCGGCATCTCGATCAAGCCGGCCGCCGGCATGGAAGACATGATCTGGGACATGGGCGGCGCGGCTGCCGTGGCCGGATTGATGCACGCGCTGGCGGGGCGCAAGGCCAAGGTCAACGCCGTCGGCGTTCTGGGCCTGGTCGAGAACATGCCTGACGGCAACGCCCAGCGTCCGGGCGACATCGTCACCTCGATGTCGGGCCAGACGGTCGAGGTCATCAACACCGACGCCGAAGGTCGCCTGGTCCTCGCCGACGCTCTCTGGTACACGCAGGACCGCTTCAAGCCGAAGTTCATGATCGACCTGGCGACCCTGACGGGCGCGATGATCATCGCCTTGGGCCTCGACTACGCGGGCGTGTTCTCGAACGACGACGGCGTTGCCGACGCCATCCTGGCGGCCGGTCCCAAGGTCAACGAGAACGTCTGGCGCCTGCCGATGCCGCCGCAGTACGACAAGATCATGGACAGCGTGAACGCCGACGTGAAGAACTCGGCCGGGCGCGATGGCGGGTCAATCACGGCCGCCCTGTTCCTGCAGCGGTTCGTGAACGGCACGCCGTGGGCCCACATCGACATCGCGCCGGTGGCCTGGGTCTCGAAGTCGACACGGACGACGGTTCCCGATGGTCCGGTGGGCTGGGGCGTGCGTCTGCTGGATCGCATGGTGGCTGACACCTACGAAGGCTGAAGTCTGTGAGTGAAGCGGGGGCCGACGGCTCGGGCGAAATCTGGTTCTACCATCTGGAGCGATCCACGCTGGATCAGGTCCTGCCCGAACTGCTGGACCGCACACTTCAACGAGGCTGGAAGGCGCGCGTCAGGGTCGCAGACCCCGATGCGCGCGAGGCCATCGACGAGCGGCTGTGGACCTGGCGGGACGACAGTTTCCTGGCTCACGGCCTTTCGGATCAGCCCCATCCCGAGCGCCAGCCGATCCTGCTGATGGCGGGAAATGAGAACCCGAACGGGTCTCAGGCGCTCTTCATCGTCGATGGTTCAGACATGAGCCTCACAGAGGAGTTCGAGCGATGCTTCATTATCTTCGACGGCCGCGACGAGACCGCGCTGCATCGGGCGCGGGAGCGCTGGAAGACGCTGAAGGAGCAGGGCGCGAACCTCGCCTACTGGAAGCAGTCGGACGAGGGGCGCTGGGAAAAGGCGGCCTGATCGCGGCCCTGTTCCTGGCGGCGTGTTCGTCGACGCCGGCGCCGGTCGGCGAGGCGCCCGCGCCGTCGGTTGTGGCCGAGGCGGAAGCGAACCAGCCGGTCGGTTCGCATATGCCCGATGGAGAGGCCGACCTCTGCAAGGCCGCCGACTTCCAGTATCTGGTCGGCAAGCACAGGAACGAGATCCCGGTGCCGGTCGAGGTGGTCAACCGCCGCGTGGTCTGCACCACCTGCCCGGTGACGATGGACTTCTCGCCGCATCGGTTGAACATCTTCTACAACACGCGCACCGAGATCGTGGAGCAGGTTCGATGCGGGTGATCGCCGGATTGGTGCTGGGCGGAGCGCTGCTGGCCGCGTGTGCGCCGACCCCGACCCCGACCCCGGAACCGACAGGGCCGCAACGCTGCGACGCGGCGGCGGCGGCTCGCGATCTGGTGGGCAGCCATCGGGGCGCAGTCGACTTCGCCGCCGGGGCTGATATGCGGTTCGTCTGCACGACCTGTTCGGCGACCGAGGACTATCGCCCCAACCGTCTGAACATCCGTTTCGATGAGGCTACCGGGATCATCCGCAGCGTTGACTGCGGCTGACCCCGGCCCGCCCGGCGCCTACCAGCGCCAGGCGTCGTGGATGACCTCAATGATGTAGCCGTCGTAGCTGTCGATCAGATAGATCGTGGTGTCGACGGCGACCCACTGGGTTCCCGGAGGCGGGTAGCCCAGACCGTAGGTGCGGTAGTCGCTCAGGCTGTAGCGCCAGAAGATCGAGGGCAGATAGTCGCCCTGGTACCAGCGCTGGCCCCAGTAGTTCCTCGGCACCGAGTAGTAGCCATAGTTCGGGGCGAAATAGAAACCGAAGCGGTAGCCGGAGTAGCCCCGGAAGCCGCGATCGTTGCGCCACCAGTCGTTCGATCGGCCCCGGTTCCAGTCCCGGCGCCAGTCGTTCTGGTTCCAGCGGTTGCCCCAGCCGTTGTAGTCGCGGCGACCATTGCGATCGCCCTGCCAGTTGCGGCCGCCGTTGTTGCGGTCGCGGTCCCAGCCGCCGTTGTTCTGGCCGTTGCCGTTCCAGCCGCCGTTGCCGCGACCGTCGTTGTCGCGACCCCGGCCGTCGTTGCCGCGGTTCCAGTCCTGACCGCGTCCGTCGCGGCCTTGGTCGCCGCGGTTCCAGCCGCCGCCATCGTTGTCACGACCGCGCCCGTCGTTGCCGCGGTTCCAGCCCTGGCCATCGTTGTCGCGACCACGGCCGCCACGGTCCTGACCCGGAGTAGGGGCGGGAGGCGTCACGACGGGGGGGGTATTGCGGTTCCAGCGGCCGGGGCCGTTGCCGGTCTCGGTGTCGCCGCCGCGATCACGACCCCGACCGTCATTGCCGCCGCGGTCACCACGATTGCCGCCACGGTCTCCGCCGCCGTTCCAGCCGCCGTTGCCGCCGCCTTGGCCGCCGCGATCACCGCGGCCCTGGCCCTGGTCGCCACCGTCGCCGCCGCGATCACCGCCGCCGCCGCGACCGCCGCGATCACCGCCGCCGCCGCGACGGTCCTGGACGTCCTGGACCTGCGGGCGTGGCTGCTCGAAGCGCGGGGCTGGCGGGGGAGAGGGTGAGGACTCGTCCGGCTGGTAGCGTCCACCGGCGTCATTGGGTGGGGGCGGCGCGTCGGCGACGACAGAGGCGTCGTCCTGGGCCAGCGCCACCGTGGGCAGGCCTGCCGGGATGGCCAGGGCGGCCAGGGCGGCGAAGGCCGTCAGCATCGATTTCATTTCGTTTCTTCCCCGCACGCCGGTTCTCTGGCGGCTCGTGATGACGGTCGTCTTTTGTCCATGAACGGTGGCTGAACGACGATTCAGGCGCTTCTGATGGTTCGTGACGGGCTTGCGGCCCGGATGTGAGCGGCCCAGACAGACCCCTGACCTGACCGCAGGAGACCGCCGCCATGACCGCCCCGATCGAGCTCTGGTACTGGCCCACGCCCAACGGCTGGAAGGTTTCCATCGCCCTGGAGGAGATGGGGCTGGCCTATGAGCTGAAGCCGGTGAACATCGGCATCGGCGAACAGTTCACGCCCGCGTTCCAGGCGATCAGTCCCAATGGCCGGATGCCGGCGATCATCGATCCCGACGGACCGGGCGGCGCGCCGCTGTCGATCTTCGAGAGCGGGGCGATCCTGCAGTATCTCGGCAACAAGTCGGGCCAGTTCTATCCGACCGATGTCCGGGCCCGGGTCGAGATCGACCAGTGGCTGTTCTGGCAGGTCGGGGGGCTGGGGCCGATGGCGGGCCAGACCCACCATTTCCGCCAGTACGCCCCGGCAATCATCAAGGATCAGCGCCAGATCGCCTATGGCGTCCGCCGTTACACCGATGAGACGCATCGCCTTTACGGGGTCATGGATCGGCGGCTGGAGGATCGGGAGTATCTGGCGGGCGACTATTCGATCGCCGACATGGCGGCCTGGCCGTGGGTGCTGCCCGGGCATCAGGGGCAGGACCTGGCCCATTTCCCGCACCTGGCGGCCTGGATGGAGCGGGTCGGGGCGCGGCCGGCGGTGAAGGCGGGCCGGGCGCTGGGCGAGGAGATGCGGCGGAACCTGGCGGCCTCCGGCAAGGCGGCGGAAGAGGCGCGTAAGGTCCTCTTCGGACAGCGCGCGCGTTAGGCTTTCAAGAAGGTCGGTAAACGCCGTCTTGACGGTATATTTCGCAGGTCTGAATCGACTGTGGAGTATTCATTTTCCCTTTACTGAAAAGACTTTGCGGCTCCCGGCGTTGTTAACTTTAACTTCAAACCGGGGGTATTTGATCGCGTATCGAAGGGCGGGTCCAGAACGGACGTCCGCCATCGCAAAGGACGACCGTGATGAACGCGCAAGAAACCGCGCCGGAACTGCACAACGAGGTCGAAGCGGCCCCGTTGCCCCTGCCCACCGCCGACATGGACGGCGACGCCCTGTTCCGGCTGGGCATGATGTACTCGTCGGGATCGGGCGGCTGCCCGATGGACCGAGTCTCGGCTCACATGATCTTCAACCTGGCGGCCATGAAGGGCTCGATCGAAGCCCGGGTCTATCGCCGCGAGATGTCCGAAGAGATGGAACGCGACGAGATCGCCGAGGCCCAGCGCGCCGCCCGTCGCTACATCGACGCCGGCGTGGTCAAGCTGGCGGCCTGAGGGTTCCGCGACGTATTGGACTCCGAAAAACGGAGTCCAGATAGTCCAGAGAGTCCAAATCGGGGAGATTTCGGCGCGATCGCATTGAAATTTCGACAGATCGCGTGTGAGGACGACCTGGACTCGAGGCCAATTGCCGGATTCGTTTCGAGCGTGGCGGCGCCCGTGATCGACTTTTCAAAGACCAGCCTCGGACATGGGGCTGTCAATGCCCATCGCAAGGGCAACCAGAGACTTTTTTCCTAGAACGGCGTCGCCAATCTAGAACTGCTGGTACTGGCCGTTGATCGAATAGTTGAACCCGATCGGCAGGGCGTTGCGGACCTGGGTGAAGAAATTGGCCAGCTCCCCCAGGGTCGAGCGCGGCACGAACAGGATGTCGCCGCGCCGCAGGGCCAGGACCTCTCCGCGGCGAGGCCGCAGATCCACCACCCGCATCATCCGCACGCCGCCGGGGCCACGACGGATAAGAGCCACCTGCTGCGACCGCGCGCTCGGCAGGAAGTCGCCGGCCTGGACGATGGCCTGATAGGCGTCGCTGTCGCCGATCAGGTCGTAGACGCCGGGGGTGCGAACCTCGCCGGCCACCCAGACCTTCATCGGACCGGCCGTCTTCAGCGTCACCTCGACCACCGGTCGCACCAGCTGTGACGCATAGGCCGAAGAGAGTTCGTATTCGAGTTCCGCCAGGGTCCGGTCCGCCGCCATGGCCTGACCGATCAGAGGCAGGGCGATCCGTCCGTCCGGTCCGACCCGGAGGGTGCGCGTCAGCTCCGTCGCCGTCGGCGTCGCAACCTCGATCTCGTCGCCCGGATAGAGCAGATATTCCGGCTCGGCCTCGGTCCAGTCGGCGAAGGCGATGTCGTTAAAATCGGCCCGTTCGACCCTCTGACTGCGCGGCGTCGCCTGGCCCGAGGCGCAGCCGGCGGCCGAGGAGGCCAGGAGGGCAGCGCCCATGGTCCAAAGAATCTGACGCCGATCGAACATAGGGTGACCCTCGCCAGTTATGGGTAATGGATGGTTAACGCGGACAGGCGAAGGATCGGAGACGGTTCACTCTGCGACGGATTCGCCAGTTCCCATGCGTTCGGCCTCTACGACAGCCTATGTCTCGGCGCGACCGCGCTACGGGCTGTTCGATGTGATCGGCCTGCTGTTCCGCGAGCTGCTGGTGATGATCCTGGTGTTCGTGCTGGTGGCGGCCCTCGGCGCCGCGGCCGTGATGACCCTGAAGAAGACCTACACGGCCGGGGCGAGCCTGCTGGTCAACGCCGGTCAGGAATATGTCTATCAGCCGCGCGTGGGCGGGCTGGCGGATCGCCAGTCGCAGCCGCCCGCCGTCGGCGAGGTGGCGCAGGCCGAGGCCGGGATCATCGGCACGCGGGAAGTCAAGCTGAGGGCCGTGCGGGCGCTGGGCCTGCCGTTCTTCCAGAAGCCGGGCAAGGTCTCGACCGATCCCGTCGCCAAGCAGGAAGGCGACGCGATCAAGTTCATCAACGACGGGCTGAGCATTTCGACCACCCCGCAGGGCGCGACGATCGGTCTGGGCTTCGAGAGCGACAGCGCCGAGAAGTCGGCGCGGGTGCTGAACGCGATCATCGACCAGTATCTGATCTACCGCCGCGAGGTGTTCCAGGACCGCTCCACCCCCGCCATCCAGACGCAGCGTCGGGTGTTCGAGGACGAGCTGGCCGAGGTCGACCGCGCTTATGAGCAGTTTCTGGCCACCAACGACATCGGCGACTTCGCGGCGACCAAGGCGGCGCTGGCGGCGACCTATCAGTCGACCCTGACGGAGAAGTTCTCGGTCGAGAACCAGCTGAACCAGGCGGCACGGCGGCTGCAAACGCTGGAGGCGCAGCAGGAACGGACGCCCGCGGAAGTGACCCTGCAGCAGGACCTGAACGTTTCGGCCAACGACCAGATCCTGCAACTGCGGACCGAGCGCGAGCAACTGCTGGCCCGCTATCAGCCGGACAGCCAGCCAATCCTGGACATCGAGGCCCGGATCGCAGGCCTGCAGGAGTACGTCGCCTCCGGCACCACGGTGGGGGCCAAGGAAGTGCGCCTTGGGCCAAACCCGGTCTGGACCGAACTGGAGACGACGCGGATCACGACCCAGGCCGAGCGGGATTCGCTGAGCGCGCGGTTGTCGTCGGTGAACAGGCAACTGGCCGAGATTCTCGATCGACAGGCGCAACTGACCCGCGAGGAGTCCCAGAACTCCACCCTGACCTCCAACCGGGATGTGCTGACCGCCTCGATCCGGGAGTTCCAGCAGCGCGAGACGCAGAGCCGGGCCGACAACGGACTGGTGGCCGCCGGGGCGGACAATGTGCGGGTCATCGAACGGGCGGCGGCGCCGACGCGGGGGACCAGCATGAAGCTGCCCCTGCTGGCCCTGGTCATCCTGTTCGCCGGTTTCACGGCCCTGTGCGTCGGCCTGCTGCGGGTGTTCACGCGGCGGGGCTATGCGACGCCGGCGATCGCCGGGCGGACGCTTGAGATGCCCGTTCTCGCTGTCGCCCCGATGAAGGCCCACTGAGATCGTCGTGTTAGCCTTCGGGCCAAGTTGCAGCGCGTAACCGATTCGTATGGTCGATCTCACATCAGAAATGGCGGGCCTCTGGGCCGCGCTGGGATCGGCCCCCGCTCACCGTGGACGGGTCATCCAGTTCGCCTGCGCCAATACCGGAGAGGGCGCCTCGACGGTCGCGCGGGAGTTCGCGCGGCTGGCGGCGGTGCGGGCGAGAAAGCCCGTCTGGCTGATCGACGCCGACCTGGCCCAGCCTTCGCAACAGGAAGCCGTGGCCTCTGAGCCCGAGCGGTTCGGACGGCTGGGGGCCGCGGCTGCCTCATCGCCGAACGGGTCGAGCTTCTTCGCGGTGACGCCGCCGGTCATGGGCCGCGACCAGAAGCCGATCGCGCCGGCGCGGCTCATGACGGCGCGGCCCTGCCTCGGCGGGCGGCTTTGGATCACGCGGTTTCGGGCCGAGATACTGCGGTCGGGGCAGAGGGCCGAGCCCCTGTCGGATCCTCGCTACTGGGACGCGATGCGCAAACACGCCGATACGGTGGTGATCGACGCCCCGGCGGCGGATCGCAGCGATCTGGCGATCATGCTGGCTCCTTTCGTCGACGCGACGGTGCTGATCGTGGCGGCGGAGAGCACGGCGGCGAACGAGCCGGTGATCCTGAGGGACGAGATCGAGTCGGTCGGCGGGCGGATCGCGGGGGTGGTCGTGAACCGCTCGACCTATACGCCGCCGGCCTTCCTCAGGCGGCTGACGGGCTGACCCGGTTCAGGCGGGCGAGTTCGCGCGCGCCGTAGAAGTGGGGCTCGAACCCCTTCATCCAGAAGATCTTTCCGAGACCGCGTGCAGCCCTGTCCATCATGCGGGCGCGCGACGGATGGGCGATGACCGTGAGGCCGATGGCGGCGATCCCCCAGACAAGGGCCTGCACGGCGCCGACGATCATCCAGCGGGCGACGCCGGGCCAGTTCCGGGCCTTGGCGGCGGTCTGGCTGGGCCCCTGACCGTAGGCGAAGGCGCGCGACAGGGCGTAGCGCATGGTGGCGCGGTGGGGCGGGGCGAACTCGTCGACCCAGGCGTCGGCGGCCCAGCCGAAGGTCCCGCCGCGCGCGCCGAGGGCCGCGAACAGGGCGTCGTCCTCACCGCCGGACTGGTCGGCCGAGGCGTCGAACGGGGCGGGGCCGGGCAGGGCCGTGGCGCGGATCATCAGGGAGTTGCCGCAGCCCCAGGGCTTGTCGATGCGCCGGGTCGTCGCCGGGCCTTCGCGACCGAAGAAGGCCTCCAGATAAGGTCTGGCCCAGCCCGTGCCGTCGGGGACGCGACCGGCGATGGGGCCGAAGACGACGTCGGCCCGGGTCTGGTCGAGGGCGGCGAGGAGGGCGGCCAGCCAGCCGGGCGAGGCGGCCTCGTCATCGTCGAGGAAGGCGATCAGGGGGGCATCGGTCATCGACAGACCGGCGTTGCGGGCTGTGGCGACGCCGGGACGCGGCTCGTGGCGATAGATCAGCGGGCAGGGACTTTGGGGCGTGAGCCGGGCGACCGTGTCCCGCGCCGTACCCGCCGGGTCGTTGTCGACGACGACGATGGAGGCCATCGGCGCGGTCTGGGCGAACAGGGAGCGCAGCGCCCGCTCCAGGCTCTCCGGGCGGCGCATGGTCGGCACGATGACCGACACGGGCTGCATCACACGGCTCCGGCGTAGAGGGCGGCGCGGTAGAGGCGGAGCGAGAAGGCGCGGGCTTTTGTCGGCATCCAGGTCGTGGTCGCGGCGCGTTTGATCCAGGGGCGGATGGCGCCGATGGCCGGGACCTTCTTGAGCAGGCGGGCGGCCTTGTAGCTGGGGTAGGTCCCGACGATGTCGGGATGGCGGGCGACGACGCGGGCGAAATTGCCGGCGGACTGTTCGTATTTCCCGGCGAGGGTCTCGACCGTATCCAGACCCATGTGGGTGGCCGGGTTGTCGACATGGACGACGGTGAAGCGGCGCGAGACGCGCATGGCCCATTCGACGTCCTCCCAGCCCCAGCCGGAGAATTCGGAATCGAAGGTTTCGGCCTCGAACACGTCGCGGCGGACCAGCAGGTTGGAGGTGAAGACGTATTTCTCCGGCGTGCGGGCGCGCTCCTGATACGGAACGCAGTCGCTCTTTGCGGCCATGGAGCGGTGAACCTGGAAGCGGGCGTCGGTCGGGGCCTGCAGCAGCGAGAAGCCGCCGAAGGCGACAGCCGGGTCCTCGCGCGCGACCAGTTCGGCCCAGGTCCACAGGAAGCGGCGGTGGTCGGGACGCATGTCGCTGTCGAGGAAAAGCAGCGAACCGCCGCGCGCGGCGTCGGCGAGGCGGTTGCGGCCTTTCGAGCGGCCTTCGTTGGCTTTCAGGGTGATGAGGCGGGCGGGGAGGGCCATCGCCTTGATCTGCGATTGCAGGCGGGCGGTCAGGTCGGGGTCGTTGGTGCCGTCGTCCATGACGATGACCTCGACCGCGCGATCCACGGCGCCGGCCTCCTCGTCGAGGAGCTGGAGCAGTTCTGACGGGTCGTCGCGCAGGAAGGGGATCAGGACCGAGACGGCGGGTTTCGCGCCGCGTCGTCTGGCGTTGTCGGTGATGACGGGACGGCTCATGCGGTCGCTCTCCGGGACAGGCGGGCGCCGATCAGGCGGGTGGCGAGGTCACGGACCCCGGCGGCGTTCAGGATCATCGCGACAACACCGTAGACGACCGCGCCGACCCCGGCCTTGAGGATCAGTTCAGCGACGCCGCCGAGGGCCGGAAGCGGCAGGACGGCGGCGGCCATGGCGGCACAGGCGACGCCGCAGCGGGCCAGGGTGTCCCAGGGGATGGGCATCTGGACGATCGAACGACCCATGCCGATGGACGCCAGGACGCCGATGCCGAAGCTGGTGGCCGTGGCGATGGCGGCCCCGTGGACGCCCATGATCGGGACGAGGATCAGGTTGAGGATCACGTTCGCGCCCGCCGGGATGCACAGGGTCAGAAGCAGGCGATCGGTGCGGCGGCCCAGAACGAAGGACTGGCTGAGGTAGTAGGCGGTCGAGCCGGACAGGAAGGCCGACAGGGCGATCCAGGGCGTGACGGAGGCGGCGACGGAGCGCAGGTCCTCGCCGATCATGAAGTCGGCCAGCGGACGCGCGACGAGGGCCACGCCGACAGCGGCGGGCAGGCCGATCAGGATGAAGGTCGAGGCCTGTTCGCGGGCGGCCTTCATGAAGGCCTCCCGGCTGCCCCGCTCCCACGCCATGATCAGGGCGGGCGTGCCGGCGGCGCCTAGCCAGATGAACAGGACGTCAAGGGTGCGGTTCGCCAGGCTGTAGCCGGCGTGATAGGCGCCGACCGCCGCCGGACCCATGTAGATCTCGAGCAGGAACCGGTCGGTAGAGGCCATGATCAGCGACAGGCCGAGCCCCGCCGCGATGGGGTAGCCGTAGCGGGCGTAGGAGCCGAGACGGTCGCGATAGAGGACGCCGCCGCGCGCCTGTTTCAGTTCGTTCGGCAGGACGAAGGGCAGGACCAGCAGGGGGCCGACGGCGATACCGATCAGGGGGGAGGCCGCGCCGACGCCGTGGAAGGCGCAGAAGGCCCCGATGGCGAAGCCTCCGAGGGTGACGGCGATGTCCATGCCGGCGGATTTGGTCACCTCCCCCGAGGCGCGGTATCGCTCCTGCGCAAGCTTGGCGAGGCAGCGGATGGGGATGCCGACGAGGCCGGCGGCGATGGCCAGCTTCAGCCCCGGGCCGATCGGTGCGAACCAGAGCAGCAGGGCGGCCAGCGGCAGGGCTGCGACGCTCATGACGGCGGCGGTGCGGTAGAGGGTCAGGAAATGGTCGGCCAGGGACTGGCCTTCCTCGGCGGCCCAGAAGCGCGCCATGGCGGCCTCAAGCCAGCTGAAGGTCGCGACGTGGACGAGCGTCATGATCGAGAAGGCGATGGCGTAGCGGCCGAAGTCCTCGGCCGACAGCAGGCGGGTGAAGACCACGATGGCCCCGAAACCGACCAGGCCCTGGATGATGTTGGCGGGCAGATAGCCCCAGACGCCGCGCCAGAACATCAGCGGATCGCGGCTCTGTCGCCCAGCAGGACGGGGACGGTGACGAGCATGATCCAGAGGTCGAGCCACAGGGACTGACGCTCGATGTATTCGATGTCGAGCTGGACCCGGCGACGGACGTCCTGGGCCGAGTGCAGAGGGCCGCGCGAGCCCTTGATGGCGGCCCAGCCGGTCATGCCGGGCTTCATGCGGTGGCGGTGGGCGTATTCGGCGACGAGGCGGGCAGACTCGACCGAGCCTGTCTTCATACCGATGGCGTGGGGGCGGGGGCCCACCAGCGACATCTCGCCCTTCAGCACGTTGAAGATCTGGGGCAATTCATCGAGGCTGGTCGAGCGGATGATCTTGCCGACGCGGGTGACGCGGTCGTCGTCGGTGGTGACCTGACGGCTGGCGGTGGCGTCGGCGGCCTCCTGACGCATCGAGCGGAACTTCCAGACCACGATCTCCTCGTGGATGAAGCCGTGGCGACGCTGGCGGAAGAAGATCGGGCCGGGGCTGTCGAGACGGATGGCGAGCGCCGTCAGGGCCATGACGGGCGCCAGCAGGATCAGGGCGACCGAGCCGATGACCAGATCCTGGATCCGCTTGTTGAAGGCGCGGCGGTCGTCGTCGACGCGGCCGTCGAGCGAGGCGAGGGGCGCGCTGGCCAGACGATCCAGGGCGGCGCTGCGCTCATGCTCGTCCACGGGATCGACCAGCAGGGTGACTTCGTTGGGCAGGGCGGACAGGCGGGCGGTCAGTTCGCGGACGCGCTTCTCGGCCCTGGGGTCGATGGCGAGGACGATCCTGTCGACATAGGGGGTCATCCGGTGCGTCATCAGGGCCTCGGCGTCGCCGAGCACGGGCACGCCGACCACACTGTCGGGCGAACGGGCCAGACGGTCGTCGAACACGCCCAGCACATTGATGTCGCGGCGCTGGAGCGCGTCCTTGATCAGGGTCTCGGCGTGGCGGGTGGCGCCGACCAGGACGATGTTCGGCGTCAGGGCGCCCTTGGCGCGCCAGCCGGCGACGAGGTCGCTCCAGCCCATGTGCAGGACGTAGAGGCTGACGGTGATCAGGGCGGTCCAGATGATGTAGGCGGACAGGATCGCGCCGCCTGCCAGGATGGCGTCCAGCAGAACTGCCGCGCCGCCGCCCATCAGGGCCAGGCCCGCGACAGTCGCGAGATGCAGGGGCGTCTTCTGACCCCGTGCGAACCGGTAGAGACCCAGAGACCGCATCAGGCCGAGCACGACCACGGCGCCGACGACCAGCGGCAGGGCGGCCGACAGGGGCGCGGCGAGCAGGCCGCCGGGCGTCATGGCCCAGACCATGGCGACGGTGATGATCGAGACCGCGGCGACGTCTGCGCTGCGGAACCAGTGGACCGCCAGGCGCGAGGCGTGACGCTGGCGTGCGTTCAGCCAGACCTCGGGACGAAAGGGTCCGCGTCGCGCGGCCCCGTCGGCCTTCGATGTGGACACGGACCGGGCGGCCAGAGCCTGCAGGCCCGGCGCGTCGAGCCGCGCGGCGGTCTCGCCCGCGTCGGAAAGCGCCGTCGCCCGGCCGATATCGATGGCGCTTGTCATAACGACAGTCTGCACAGGCCCCGTGGATGTCACGTTAACGCGGCGCTCGACATGCAGGCAGGAGGACGCGCTTGATTGAAGATTCGGTATGGTGCAAACCTGAACGCCGATCAGATAGGTTGTGCATCGGCCTCGGTCGCCGCATCTTCGCCTCGGCCGGGGTCTCTGATCTGGCGTCACAGTTGAGAGCCGCTCAAGCGGCCATACCGAGGAAGCATCCATGAACGACGCGGTCGATCCGACCTCGCCTGTCCCCGCCGGCTGGCCCGCCGTGAGCCTCGCCGAGGCGACGGCCCTGCTGACCCAGGCGGGGACGCTGTTCGAGATCGAGACGGTGGAGATCGACGGCCGACTGGTGAAGGCGTGGAAGAACGCGCCGCCGACCCTGATGCACAGCTTTCTCGCCGGACGGGCGCATGGGGCGAAGACTTTCATCGTCTATGGCGACGAACGGGTGACCTTCGAGGCCTTCGCGCGTGCGACCCTGGCCTTCGCCGCCGAACTGAAGGCTTCGGGCGTCGTCGCGGGGGACCGTGGGGCCGTGGTCATGAGGAACCTGCCGGAATGGCCGGTCGCCTTCTTCGGCGCGGCCCTGCTGGGCGCGGTCGTGACGCCGCTGAACGCTTGGTGGAGCGCCGAGGAGCTGGCGTTCGGGCTGAAGGATTCGGGCAGCAAGGTCGCGGTGGTCGACGCCGAAAGGCTGGCGCTGATCCAGCCGGCGCTGGACGGTCTGCCGGATCTGAAGCGAGTCTTCGCCAGCCGGACGACAGCTGCGCCGACCGACACGCGGGTGACCACGCTGGAGTCCGTGATCGGCGCGTCCGGAACCTGGGCGGACCTGCCTGAGGGGGTCATGCCGGGCGTTGCGATGGGGCCTGAGGATGCGGCGACCATCTTCTACACCTCGGGCACGACGGGTCTGCCGAAGGGTGCGCTGGGCACACATCGGAATGCCGCGTGCAGTCTGGTCGCCGGCCTGTTCTCGCTGAGCCGCAGCTATGTCCGGCGGGGCGAGGCGCCGCCGCAGATGGACCCGGGGGCGCCACAGAAGGTCGGACTCGTTTCCATCCCCTTTTTCCACACGACGGGGTGCAACGCCGTGCTGCTGCCGGCGCTCGTCATCGGTCACAGGCTGGTTTGCCAGCGCCGGTTCGATGCGGGCGAGGCGCTGATGCTGATCGAACGCGAGCGGATCAACTCCATCGGCGGGGTGCCGACCGTGGCGATCCAGCTGCTGCAGCATCCGGATCGAGCCAAATACGACCTGTCGTCGCTGGAGCTGGTCGCCTACGGCGGGGCGGCGGCGCCGAGCGCCCTGGTTGGGGAGATCGCGAAGAAGACCACGGGCCGGCCGGGCTCGGGCTGGGGCATGACCGAGACCTCGGCGACCCACACCCACCATCTGGGCGAGGACTATCTGAACCGTCCCGACAGCTGCGGCCCGCCGATCCCGGTCGGGGAGATCAGGATCGTCGATGCGGACGGGCGGGAGGTTCCGACCGGCGAGGTCGGCGAATTGCTGGCCTATGGTCCGAACATCGTGCGCGGCTACTGGAACCGACCCGAGGAGACAGCCCAGACCTTTGTCGACGGCTGGGTGCGGACCGGTGATCTGGCAAAGGTGGACGACGAGGGCTTCTGCTTCATCGTCGATCGCAAGAAGGACATCATCATCCGGGGCGGCGAGAACATCTACTGCCAGGAGGTCGAGGCCATCCTGTTCGAATATCCGGGCGTGGCCGAGGTCGCTCTGGTGGCGCAGCCTCATCCGGTTCTGGGCGAGGAGCCGGTGGCCTTCGTGTCGGTGGCTCCGGGCAAGACGGTCGATGTCGAGGCGTTGCGCAATCTGACGGCAGGCCGTCTCGCGGCCTTCAAACGACCCGTGGACATCTATGTGCTGGACCAGCCCATGCCGAGGAACGCCGCCGGCAAGGTGCTGAAGAACGACCTCAAGGCGATGCTGACTTCGGAGACCGACGCATGAATCTCGACTTCTCGCCCGAGGACGTCGCCTTCCGCGACGAGGTCCGGGCCTTCATCGCCTCGGACTATCCGGCCGGCATCCGCGCCAAGCAGGATGCCGGTATCGACCTGGACAAGGAGGACTATCTGGCCTGGCACCGCGTCATGGCGAAGAAGGGCTGGGTCGCGCCGGGCTGGCCGGTTGAACATGGCGGGCCGGGTCTCAGCGACGTGCAGAAATTCCTGCTGGCGGAGGAACTGGCCTCCGCCGACACCGCGCCGATCCTGCCGTTCGGTCTCAAGATGGTGGCGCCGGTGGTCTATACGTTCGGCACGGCCGAGCAGAAGGCGCGCTGGCTGCCGCCGACGCTGGCAGGCGATATCTGGTGGTGCCAGGGCTATTCCGAGCCGGGCGCCGGATCGGACCTGGCCAGTCTGACGACGCGGGCCGTGCGGGGGACGGACGAGGCGGGCGACCACTATGTCGTCAACGGCCAGAAGACGTGGACGACGTTGGCTCAGTACGCCGACTGGGGCTTCTTCCTCGTTCGCACCGATGTGACCGCCAAGCCCCAGATGGGCATCAGCTTCCTCTTGATCGACATGAAGAGCCCGGGCGTGACGGTGCGGCCGATCATCACCATGGACGGCCGCCACGAGGTCAACGAGGTCTGGCTGGAGGACGTCCGCGTCCCGGTCGAGAACCGGATCCACAACGAGAACGAGGGCTGGACCTGCGCCAAGTTCCTGCTGGCGCACGAGCGGACCAATATCGCCAATGTGTCGGGCTCCAAGCGGGCGCTGCAGAAGGTGCGGAAGATCGCGGTGAAGGAGGGGATCGCCGACGATCCGGGCTTCGCCGCGAAGCTGGCGGAGCTGGAGATCGATCTGCTGGCGCTCGAATACACCGAGCTGAGGTCGCTGGCGCGACAGAGCGCGGGCAGGGGGCCGGGGCCTGAATCGTCGCTGTTGAAGATCAAGGGGACGGAGATCCAGCAGCGGCTGACGGAACTGGCGCTTGAGGCGGTCGGGCCTTACGGCCTGCCGGACGCGCGGGGGCTGGGCAATGCCGGGCCGGTCGGGCCGGACTACGCGGGTCGCGCGGCGCCGACCTATTTCAACGTGCGCAAGACCTCGATCTACGGCGGGTCCAACGAGATCCAGCGCAACATCATCGCCAAACTGGTCCTGGGGCTCTGAGATGAATTTCGATCTGAGCGAAGAGCAGTCGATGCTGGCGGATTCCCTGTCGGGCTATCTGTCGGCGAACTACGGGTTCGAGGCGCGCAAGGCGATTGTAGCGTCGGAAGCGGGCTGGAGCGCCGACGTCTGGGCCGGGTTCGCCCATGAACTGGGCATCCTGGGGGCGCTGGCTCCGGAGGCCGTCGGCGGTCTGGACGGCGGACCGGTCGAGGCGATGATCCTGATGGAGGCGGCAGGCAAGGCGCTGATTGTCGAACCGCTGATGGAGACGGCGGTCGTCGGCGTCGGCCTGCTGAAACGGGCGGGCGGCGAACGGGCTGACGCGGTATTGCAGGGCATCGTCGAGGGGACGGCGGTCGTCGCCTTCGGCCACGGGGAGCCTCAGGGCCGCCACGCCCTGCTGTCGGTCGCGACGACAGCGGAGCGGAGCGGGGACGGCTGGGTGTTGTCGGGGGCCAAGGCGGTGGTCTCGGCCGCGCCCTGGGCCACGCATCTGATCGTCAGCGCGCGGACGTCTGGCGGCGAGGCGAGCGATCCGGCGGGTTTGAGCCTGTTCCTTATCGAGGTCGCTGCGCACAAGGACAACGGGCTGTCGGTGCGGGGCTATCCGACTGTGGACGACCGGCATGCGGGCGAGGTGGTGTTGGAGCGGTTGGCGCTGCCGGCCGACGCGCTGCTGGGCGTCGAGGGCGAGGCGTTCGATGCGCTGATCGCGCCCGTGATGGACGAGGCGGTGGCGGCCCTGTGCGCCGAGGCGGTCGGGGTGCTGCGCGAACTTCACGGGCAGACGCTGGACTACGTCAAACAGCGCAAGCAGTTCGGGCGGCCGATCGGGGAGTTCCAGGTGCTGCAGCACCGGCTGGTGGACATGTTCATGGCCGTCGAGCAGGCGGTCTCGCTGACCTATATGGCGACGCTGAAGCTGGACGAGCCGGCGCCAGAGCGGGGGCGGGCCGTGTCCGCCGCCAAGGTCGGGGTGTCGAGGGCGCTGAGGTTCGTGGGCCAGAACGCGGTGCAGACCCACGGCGGCATCGGGGTCACCGATGAGCTGGCGCTGAGCCACTATTTCCGGCGCGCCTCGGTCCTCGAGATCCAGCTGGGCAGCGTCGAACAGCACCTGCGCCGCTTCATCGCCCTGGCGGCGTAGCCTCGGCGAAAAGCCCGTCGAACAGGGTGGACGCGTAGATCTCAACGGCGTCTGAGCGTCCGAGCTTCCCGGCCCAGCCGCGAAGCTCGTAGGCGCCGTTGATGGCCGCCATCAGCATCTGGCTGGCCACCACGGGGTCGACGGCCCGGACCGAACCCTCGCTCATGGCGTCGATGACCATGTCCGCGAAACGCCCGGCTGCGCGGTAGGAGCGATCGAGCGCCGCGCGCAGGACGTCGGTCGGCATGCCCTGCAGCGCGCTGGTCCGCAGCAACTGGTCGCCATCGGAAAGCTGCAGCTCCAGCAGGGCGGCGACCGCCGACTGCAGTTTCTGAAGGTGCGTTCCGGCCATGTCGTCGGTCCGGTGCTGGGCTCTCGAGATCGTCGCCAGACTGTCCAGGAAACAGGCGGTCACGAGATCGTCCTTGGCCTCCAGGTGGTGGTAGAAACTGCCCTTGGTGACCCTGGCTTCGGACACGATCAGATCGACGGAGGCGCCATGATATCCGCGCTGATTGATCAGTCGTGTGGCCGCCATCAGGAAGCCCCGCCGCGCGGCGCCATCCTCCATCCCGACGTCACGTGCATCGACCTGCAGCGGCGCCCAGGGCGATCCCGCCGACAGGCCGTGGGTGAGGATCTCCACGATGCGGTGGTGGACCCGGTCGTAGTCGGAGGCGCTGTAGCGAAGGATCCAGGCGGGCAGCCATAGCAGCACCTCGATCAGGACGTGGGTTCTGGCGGTCCGCAAGGCGCGCCCGGTCTCATCCTCGACCGCAGGGAAGAAGCCCTTCACCCTGTTGAACAGGGTCATGAAACGGGCGACGAGCAGACCCTGTCCGGGCTCGCTCATGGCTCTGAGATCAGAGAGGGGCGCGAGGGCGGGAACGCGTTTCTCGCGCACGCCCTTCTCATGTTCGATGGCCAGGCGGATGAAGGTCGAGACCCTGGCGGGGGCGTCCGGTTCACGCTCGGCCTGTTCGATCCGCGCCTCGATATGGTCCATCGTACGGGACAGGCAGGCGAAGGCGATGTCTTCCTTCTTGCGGAAATAGTGGGTGAGGTTGGTGGCCTTCATGCCGGCGCGTTCGGCGACATCGGCCTGGGTCATGCCCTTGAGACCACGCTCCAGCATCAGCAAGGCCGCGACCTGCAGGATCTGCGCGGTGCGGTCCTCGCGACTGGTTCGAGGCTTCGTCCTTGCGGTCGGCGGGGGCATGACCTTCCCTAGCGTCATCGGGGGAGAGCGTCACCGGCGGGGTGTCCGGCGGGCGCAAAAAAGCCGCCCCGGCCTTGCGACCGGGGCGGCTGGAGTGGGCTCGGGATCAGTAGGTGAGCCGTAGGGTGACGCCGTAGGTACGCGGGGCGCCGAGGAAGGCGTCGTAGATGCTGATCGCGTCGTTGTTCTCGTCCACCTGGAACGGCCCGTTGAAGCCGACCTGCAGATAGTCGACGTCGGTCAGGTTCTGGGCCCAGGCCTCGAGCATCCAGCGCCCGCTCTCGGAGCCGATGCCGATCCGCGCATTGACCAGGGTCATGGCGTCCTGGGCCTTCGAAGGATGCAGGTCCGAGCCCGTGTTGTATTCCGACGTGTATTTTGCGGACACATTGCTCCGGAACATCAGGCCGGCGCCCATGTCGTGCTCATAGCTCGCCGCCAGGGTGGCGGAGGTCTCGGGCGCGAACGACAGCTGGGCGCCGGGCAGGCGGCGCAGGCTGTTGAAGCGGCTGGCGACCAGAAGCTGGGACGCCGTGAAGGTGCTGATCGTGGTCTCGGCCCGCGTCACGCCGCCCTGGAAGGTCAGGCCGTCGAGCGGGGTCGCCCAGACGAAGTCGGCGTCGAAGCCCCTGGAGATGACCTCCGGCAGGGTCTCCACGATGAAGGCCGTGCCGACGAAGGTGTTCAGCTGGAAGTCGTCGAACGTCTGGTGGAATCCAGCGATGTTGAACAGCAGCGAGTTCGAGAACAGCCGCAGCTTGGCGCCCAGTTCGAAGGCGTTGACGTACTCGCCACGGAACTCGGTATCGCGGTCGGCGGTGAAGTTCGGCAGGCCGGACGGCAGGATGACGATGGCCTGTTCGCGATCGAGGTTGAAGCCGCCCGCCTTGAAGCCCCGGGCATAGGACCCGTAGACCATGGCGTCGTCCGTCACGTCGTACTTCAGTTTGATCGTGCCGGTGACCGCGTCCTCGGCTCGCTGCTGGTTCGTCGGGCCCAAGTCATCGAAGTCGTTGTTCTCGTTGTTCAGGCACAGGGTGCCCGCGATCTGGGTCGCGGCCGCCGCGCCGACCGCGCCGATGAGGGTCGGCAGGGCGCCTTCCGCCTGATCGCAGGACGAGCCCGTGGTCCGGTAGATGGAGTTCAGCGACTTCTCGTCATTGGTCCAGCGCGCCCCGATGTTCAGCGATAACCGGTCGTTGAAGCGAAGCGTGTTGTCGGCGAACAGCGCCCAGCTTTCGGTCGACTGGTCGTAGCTGTCACGGCTGCCGTTTCCGGCCTGGAAGATGTTCGCCGCGGTCAGGCCGATCAGGGCCGGCGCGCCGCCGAGCAGACGACCCGCGATGTAGGCGTAGTAGTCGGTTCCGTAGAGAAGCTGGAAGCCCGCCGTGAGGTCTTCCTTGGCGTAGAAGCCGCCCAGCAGCCAGTCGACGTTCTCGCTCGAACCCGCGATCCGGAGTTCCTGGGAGAACTGCCCGATCTCGGTGAAGTTGGCGCCGTTCGTCGGGCGCCAGGCGATGTCGGCGGCGGTGAAGTCGCTGTCCTGGCCGTTCTCGGTCCGCCACGAGCGCGCGGCGGTGATCGAGGTGAGGGAGATTTCCGGCGTCAGGTCGAAGTTGAACTCGGCCGACACGCCCTGGTCCTCGATATTCTGGGCGGTATCGCGGTTTGCGCGCGCGTTGCGATCGTAGGGCGTCGCCACCGTATCGACCGCGCCGGGCCGCACGAGGTTCAGCAGGACGGCGCGGGACGTGGCCGAGCCGCCGACAAAGAGCTGGGTGGCGGAGCAGCAGTTTTCGTCACGCTTCGAGTAGTCGGCGATGAACCGGCCGGAGAAGGTGTCAGTCGGCTGCCACAGCAGCTGGCCGCGACCGGTCCAGAAGTTCTGGTCCACATCCTCGTTCAGGGTCCGGGGCCCGGGCCCGGTGGTCACATCGAGGAAGCCGTCGCGCTGGCGCGTCGCAAAATAGACGCTGCCGGCCAGGACGTCTTCCATGACGGGGCCGGTGACATAGACCGAGGCCCCCATCTGGCCGTAGTTGCCGGCGGTCAGTTCGCCTTCCGCCCCGAAGTCGAAGGACGGCGTTTCAGTGAGGATGTTCAGCACGCCCGCCGAGGCGTTCTTGCCGAACAGAGTGCCTTGCGGGCCTTTCAGCACTTCGATGCGCTGCAGGTTGCCGAGATCGCCGAAGCCGACGCCGTTGCGGGGGCGATAGACGCCGTCGATCGTCACCAGAACCGATGACTCCAGACCGGGGTTGTCGCCGACGGTGCCGACGCCACGGATGCGGGCCGTGGTGATCGCCTCGTTGGACGTCGAGGTGACCGTCAGGCCCGGGGTCAGGATGGTCAGTTCCTTGATGTCGCGAACGCCTGCGTCCTGAAGCAGCTCTTCAGACAGGGCGGTGACCACCACAGGCACGTCCTGCAGGTTCTGCTCCCGCTTCTGGGCGGTGACGATGATGTCGTCGACGGTGTTGGTCGCCTGATCCTGGGCCGCTGCGGCGCCCCCCGACGCCAGCAGGCCGAGCCCGGCCATGATTGCTAGATGCGAGGCGCGCGTCCTCGTCCACTGATATCGTCCCATGTTTCCCTCCCTGGCTCGCCATTGGTGGCGATGCTCGACTGCCTCGATCGGCAGTGTGAAGCTAAACTGAAACTTCAGTATGGTGCAATGAGCGGGGCCGCGATCATTGTTATCCGTAACCTTGAAGGCACGTTGTGCCGGAGGTTGTGGTCAGCGCACCAGCCAGCGCGATCCGAAATAGCCGGCCAGCGCCGCTGTGGTCGCGAGGAATGTGCCCCAGGCCATGTCGGCCAGGGTGATGGTCGTCGACCAGCGGGTCAGGGTCGCCTCATTGGTCAGGTCGTAGGTGGCATAGGCCACGAGGCCGAAGACGGCGCCGTTGATCGCCGCACGCTGCCATGAGCCCTGCTGGAGCGCCGGAACGGTCGCCAGGAAGGTCACGCCGAACAGGAACAGCAGGTAGAAGGCCACGGCGGGCGGCCAGTTGACGTCGCGACGCATCCAGTCGCCGAGCACCGGGCGATAGAGGCGGTCGCCCATCATCGTCAGCCAGACCGCGTCGAGCACCAGCATGACGATGGCCGATGCCCCGAAGGCGGCGAAGTAACGCATTGGATCAGACTCCCTTGAGCCGGTAGTGGCTGACGCCCCAGACCGTTCCGTCACTGTCGCCGAACAGGCCGGCGGTGGCCATGAAGAACCGGCGCCAGCGTCGCATCCACAGGGCGTGGTCGGCGCCGTAGACGTCTTTCATCAGGCCCCGGATTTCCTCGACGTTGTCGTCGAAATTGGCGAGCCAGTCGTCGGCCGTGCGTTGGTAGTGGGTCCCGCTCCAGCGCCAGTCCTGCTCGACCTCGAACAGGTCGGCATACTGGCGGATCAGGTTATGGCTGGGCATCACCCCGCCGGTGAAGAAATGCTGGGCGATGAAGTCCGCGTCGTCCGAGACCTCGAACCGGTAGGGGGCGTCGATGTGGCTGAAGACGTGCAGGAACATGCGGCCGTCCGGCTTCAGCCAGGTCCGGGTCCGGGTCAGCAAGGCGCGCCAGTTGGCCATGTGCTCGAACATCTCCACCGAGACGATCCGATCGAAGGTCCGGTCGATATCGAAGACGTTCATGTCCGCGGTGACGATGGTCAGGTTGGTGAGGCCTCGGGCGGCGGCCTGGGCGTCGATGAAGACCTTCTGGCTGCGGGAGTTGGAGACGGCGGTGATCGTTGAGGCCGGGTAGTGCTCGGCCATCCAGAGGGACAAAGACCCCCAGCCGCAGCCGAGCTCCAGGATCGCCTGCCCGTCCTTCAGGTCGGCGTGTTCACAGGTGATCCGCAGCGCCGAGGCCTCGGCGGCGTCGAGCGAGGCGTCCGGCGTCTCGTAGAAGCAGCTGGAGTATTTCCGGTGCGCGCCGAGGCAAAGCTGGAAGAACCGCGCCGGCAGTTCGTAGTGCTGCTGGTTGGCGGCGTCCGTGTGCTCTGCGACCGGGCGTTCGGCCATCTCGCGGGCGAACCCGGCCTCATCCTCGGGGGCGGAGGCGTAGGTCTTGCGCGCGGTCGCGACCAGAAGAGCGATGGCCGGGCGGGTGATGAAGTCAGGGAAGGGCGCGTCCTGAAGCTTGTTCACGCGTTGGGCGAGGAGGCTCATGGGGTGTCTTCCTTGGGTTCAGCGCTGGATCAGCTGGCGGGTCGGCAGGCCGAGCTCGACCATGCGATTGCGCAGCCGGGTCTGTTCGGCGGCGCTCATGGTCGGGCTGCGCGACAGCAGGGCCGGGAACTGGCCGTCGGCCGTCGTGGCGATCATCCAGCTGTAGTCGGGGGCCACGTCGATGACCCAGTAGCGCTGGCGGATCAGGCCGGCGAAGAAGCTGGCCTCGAACTTGGCGTTGGTCGTGGTGTCGGTGACGCGGGCGCGCGTGTTGATCGTCGTGACCCGACCGTCGCGGGCGCCGCGGCGACAGGTCTGGCTGATCGAGAAGTCGTTCGGCGCACGGCGGCTCCAGACCTGGCTTGCGGCCCAGCAGTCGCGCTGGTGATCGTTCGGAGTGCGCAGGATCTCGTGCCAGCGTCCCATGAAGCGATCCAGGTCGATCGTGCGGCGCGGCTCGGGCGCCTGGGCGGATGCGGCGGTGGCGATCATCAGCATGAAAGCGGCCGCGAGTGGCAGGGCGTATCTAGGCATGTCGGGCTCCGGTGGAGGTTTCTGACGGTCCCCCGACCGTGACGGGATGGATGGGCGTGACCCCGCCGCGCAGGCGCAGACCCTTGAGCAGAAGGCGGATCGCCTCCCAGTGGATGCCGGCGATGACCTTGAGCGTTAGCAGGGGATGGCTGAGCCAGGCGCGGCGCAGATTGGCGTCGGTTATCTCGGAACGCAGACCCGAGAAGCCGGTCAGCAGCATCGGACCGTCGGCATCATCGACTGTGATGGAGACGCGGGTCGTTTCGGCCTCGATGCCCTCTGGCGGATCGACCTCGAACCGGTAGGTCAGGTCCATGTCCATGAAGGGCGAGACGTGGAAGGCCTTGCCCACCGCCTGACGCACTCGCCCCGAGGCGGCGCCGACCGGCATCAGATAGGAGTGGCGGCCGCCGAAGGTGTTGGACACCTCATAGAGAATGGCGCTGAGCCGTCCGTCGTCGGCGTGACAGTAATAGACGCTGAGCGGATTGAAGCCGTAGCCGAGGATACGGGGCAGGGTCAGCAGCTGGACCCGGCCACCGGTGGCGAGGCCCGCGTCACGCATCCGTTGTTCGATCTGCACCTTCAGAGGGGTTTCGGAGCCGTCGCCGTGATCGCTCTGGCGCAGGCTCATCAGGCCGAACCGTCCCGCGCCGAGCCAGCGGAGCCGGCCGACCAGAGCGTCCCATTCGTCGAGATCAACCAGCAGCATGAACAGGCGGTAGCGCAGGGCGTGGACGCGGGGACGCAGACGGCGGTGGAAGACCGGCCCTGTGTAGATCCCGGATCGCAGGCCCTCCGACATCAGGCGGCCAGGGTCTCGACGGCGGGGACGGGCAGGGGGATGCGGCCGCTCTCGTTCTGCACGTTCCAGGGTCTGCGGACGCCGCCGATGTCTTCTGCGACGGCGAGGCCGGCCTGCAGCCCGTCCTCGTGGAAGCCCGACCCGAACCAGGCGCCGCAGAACCAGGTGTTGTTCCGTCCTTGAAGCGCGCCGAGGCCGCGCTGGGCCTCCATCGCCGCCGCGTTGAAGATGGGGTGGTCGAAGTCTCGGTCCGCGAGCACGAGCGACGGATCGGGGTCGCGTTCGGGGTTCAGGGTGACGAACAGCTCCGGGCCTGAGAGACCCTGCAACAGGTTCATCCAGTAGGTGACGCTGGCGGCGCTTGCGGCATCGGCCCGGCCGGCGCCGACATAGTTCCAGGCGGCCCAGGCGCTGCGGCGGCGAGGCATGAAGCTGCGGTCGCGATGCAGGACGACGCGGTTGCGGCCGTAGGCCATGGGCTGCAGCAGGCGGCGCTCGTCCGCGCCCGGCTCGGCCAGCAGGGCCAGGGCCTGGTCGGAGTGGACGGCCAGGACGACTGCGTCGAACCGCTCCGCGCCCTGGCCTGTGTACAAGGTCGCGCCGTCCGGGCTGCGTTCGATGCGGGACACCGGCTCGTTCAGCCGGATCTGGCCCCGGAAGTCCGCGGCCAGGGCCTCGACATAGCGGATGCTGCCGCCCGCGACCGTGCGCCAGGTCGGCTCCATGTCGACCTCGAGCAGGCGGTGATTGCGATAGAAGCGGATGAAGGCGGCTGCCGGATAGTCCGTCATCTGGCCCGGGGTGGATGACCAGATCGCCGCCGCCTGGGGCAGGAGATGGAGATCGCGGAACGCCTGCCCGTATTTGCGGTCGTCAAGATAGCGACCGAGCGAGCACAGCGACCCGTCCAGTTCAGCCAGGTCGCCCTCCGCCGTCCGGTGGAACCGCTTCAGGTCCATCAGCATGCCCCAGAAGCGGGGGCTGGCGAGGTTGCGTTTCTGGGCGAAAAGGCCGCGCGCGCCGTGGCTGGAGTATTCGAATCCGCCTGCGTCCATCGAGACCGCGAACGACATATGGGCCGCCTTGCTCTCGACGCCGAGGCAGTCGAGCATGGCGGTGAAGTTCGGATAGTTGGGCTCGTTGTAGACGATGAAGCCGGTGTCCACCGCGACGGGTCCGTCCGGCGACGGCGCCTCGACCGTGCACGAATGGCCGCCGAGGCGGGCTTCCGCTTCGAACAGCACGACCTCGTGGCGGCGTGACAGCAACCAGGCGGCCGACAGACCCGATATGCCCGCGCCGACGACCGCAATGCGGCGCCTCGGGCCGGTCGTTTCGTCGAGTGTGCGGTCGAACATGAAGCTGCCTGTCGTCGAGCCTGGGATATCAATAGCTACGCTCGAACGCGCGCCCTGGATGCCTATCAGTCGCGGGAGAGGGTCATGTGGACGACGTCCGTCCGAGCCGAGCGGAAACCGGCCTCGCAGTAGGCGAGGTAGTAGCGCCAGAGATGGCGGAAACGCTCGTCCTTGCCCCCGGCGGAGCCGGTGTCGAACGCGATCCGCCAGCGGCGAAGCGTTTCCGCATAGTCGACGCCGAAGCGGCGAACGACCTGTCCCTCCATGCCGGCGGCGCCGATCGCCCGCGCCAGCCGAGGTTCGGACGGCAGCATGCCCCCCGGGAAGACGTACATCTGGATGAAGTCGGGCCGTCGGCGATAGGTCGCGAGCAGGTCATCGCGGATCGTGATGATCTGCAGGCCGGCGCGGCCACCGGGCGCGAGCCGGGCGCGAACGGTCTCGAAGAAGGTCGGCCAGTAGGCCTCGCCCACCGCCTCGAACATTTCGACGGAGACTATGCGGTCGAACGAGCCCTGGACGTCGCGGTAATCGATCAACTGGATCGAGACCTGGTCGTTTAGCCCGGCCTGGGCGATGCGCTGCTCGGCGAAGGCTTTCTGGGAGGGCGACAGGGTAATGGCGGTGACGTGGACCCCGCGCTCGCTGGCCAGGTACTCGGCGAACCCGCCCCAGCCGCAGCCGATCTCCAGCACCGACTGGCCCGGCTGAATGTCTGCGGCGTCGGCGAGGGCGGCGTATTTGGCGTGCTGGGCGGCTTCCAGCGTCTGGTCCGGCGCGGCGAACAGGGCTGAGGAATAGGTCATCCCCCGGTCCAGCCACTGGGCGTAGAAGTCGTTGCCGAGATCGTAGTGGGCGACGATGTTCCGCCGCGAGCCCTTGCGGGTGTTGGACGAGAAGGCATGGCGGACGGCGTCGATCGCGCGCGCGACCGGATTGCCGCCCACGAGGCGACCCAGGTGGTCGTAATTGTCGGCGAAGGCGAGGAGGAGGGCGGGCAGGTCAGGCGTATCCCAGTCTCCGGCGACATAGCCTTCGGCGAACCCGATATCCCCGCGTCGGACCATCCGCGAGAAGGCCCGCCAGTTCCGGATACGCCAGACGACCGTCTGCGGCGAAGCGGGACCGACCTCGAGCGTGCGTCCCGCCGGATCGACGATCACCAACCGGCCGACCCGCCACAGGGAGGAAAGAGCGCGCATGAGGGGGCCTGCCCAGGGCGGGCTGGAGTCGCCATACGAAGCGGTGTCGATCACGCCCGGAGTGTCGGTCATCGTCTGTCCCATTCGATCGCCGAAGGGCCCGCGACGATCCCCCGCCACGCAGGGCGTGGGGTGGACCTCATCACGCCGCCTTTGGCTGAACGCTCTGAGTTACGCAGATTCGGATCGGTCGGATGCGGGTCAGCCGGCGGGACTCCCGTCTTCTTGCGACCCAGGCTTCGCGCAACCGGGGCGCCGCGGTGAAGGCGGGCTGACGAGGGGGCGCCGCGCGCCCGGAAGCCGGTGGCTCAGTGGCTCCAGTTCAGGGTCAGGCCGATGGTGCGGGGCCGCAGAGGCGTAATCGCCAGACCTTCCGGCAAACGGAATGGGTCTCCGAACGAAAACGTGTTGGCTTCGGTGTCGAATGGATTGTCCACGAACGCGGTTGCCGCCCAGCGAGGGGCTCGAACGCCCACCGAGATCCGACCGGTCGTATAGCCGCCCATGCGGGAGCGGCGTTCGGCGTCGAAGGTCAGATGCGAGGGGCCGACGTAGGCGAGACTTCCGTTTGCTTCCAGGTTCAGCCCCCACGGCAGGCTGCGCTGGTAGGATGCGAGAAGGTTGGCTGAGACTGCTGGCACGCCGGGAAGACCAGCGTCGCCACGCGAGTTGAATGAGGGGCTCGGCCGGGTGATCTCCGGGTCGGCGAACAGGGCGTTGGTGTGGATCTCCAGGCCGGCTGTCGGTCGCCAGGTCGTCTCGATTTCAAGGCCCGTATTGGCGCCGTCGCCGACATTCACCGCGTAGGTCAGACCGCTGGGCAGGAACTGGTCGCTCTGGATGTTGTTCCAGCGTGTCCTGAACACCGCGATGCGGACGCGCATCCGGTCATTCCACAGGAAACCCTTGGCGCCCGCCTCATAGTTCCACAGCGTGTCAGGACTGTACTCGCGACCCGGCATGCCGACGGCTTGCGTGAACTGCTGGCCAGCCGGGCCGGCGGTGTTGAACCCTCCCGCGCGATGCCCCTGGGTGACTTCAGCGTAGACATTCCAATCGTCGGTCCAGCGCCAGGCTGCGGCCAGTCTGGGTGAAAATCCGCTCGTCGCCCCCGACCCGCTGAACGCTCTCCCGCTCAGCCCCTGGGTGACTTGTGAGGCGACCCTGTATCGGGCGTCGTAGTAACGCAGACCCGCAGTGAGGGTCAGTCGGGACAGGGGGTCATAGGAGATGTCGCCGAAGAGAGCGCCTTCTTCCAACTGATCCGAACGATGCTCGGCATAGGCCTGCACCACAGCCGGGCGCAGTACTGACACGGTGGTCCGGGTGCGCATGTCGCTGGTGGACAGGAAGGCGCCGACAAGCCAGCGGACACGCCCGGCGCTCGGCGAGGTCCAGGACGCCTCGGTCGTCAGGAGGTCGATGTCCTTGTCTTCATCCAGTGCGCCGATGAGACCGCGCGATCCGAACTGGGCAAGCGCTGTGGAGGCGTCGTAGCGGCTCCGGAAGTCATGTCGAACATAGCCGATCGAGGCATCGAACCGGCCCCACTCACCATGCCCATCGACGGTTACATACGCCGTATCGAAATCATTCTGGTGGGGCTCCCGAACCAGATTGGCGCGACGAAAACGGCCGAGCCCCCGGATCACATAGTGGGTGTCCTCGGTGTCGATCGACTGATGGAGGAGGCCTGCGCCGAGGTTCCAGTCCTCCGCCATACGGACAGCGAGCGCCAGTCTGCCGCCCCTTCGGGAGCCCTGGTTCACCCGTGGCAGGTTCAACCCGACATCGTTGATGTAGCCGTCGAAAGCCTCTTCGTAGGCCACGGCCCGAAGCGCAGCGCGACCGCCCGGCAGAGGCAGGTTCACCATGGCCGAATAGTCGCTGTTGGGCCCGCCGGATCGGGTTTCGGACCGCGTCAGGGAAATGTCGCCGTAGAGCCCGCTGAAGTCCGGCTGGCGGGTTATGGTCCGGATGACGCCGCCGATCGACCCGGTGCCGTAGAGGGTCCCCTGGGGCCCGCGCAGCACCTCGACCCGGTCGATGTCGACCAGCTTGAGATCCGGGTCGGGCGCACTGTAGGTGATCGGAATCTGGTTGAGATAGAGCGCCACTGTCGACTGGGTCAGGCCGGTGAATGCGCCGTCGGACATCCCGCGCAGCAGGATCTTGTTTCGGCCGGACCCGAGGTTGGTGACAGTCATTCCGGCTGTCAGGGATGCGACCCCTGTCATGTCCGTGACCCCGCCGCGCTCGAACCGGGTCCCCGCGATGGCGGTCAGGGCGGTCGCGACCCCTTCGGGCGTTTCAGAGCGCCGTTCGACAGTGACGACGATGTCACTCAACTGGGTAGCAACCTCGCTTTCAGCGATGACAGGCGGCGGAGTGTGTCGCGGTGTTGGCGGTGGGGCGCGTCGAACCAGGATGGCTCCGTCCTGACGTATGGCATAGGCGCAGCCTGATCCGGTCAGCAGTCGATTCAACGCGGCGCTCAGCGACATCCGGCCCCTGAGCGCCGGAGCGGGCCCGCGGCAGGCGCGAATGTCGCCTCCGAGCGAACGACGGGTCTGAAGCGCCAGGGTGAGCAACGCCTCGTCCATGCGCTGGCTCGGCATGTTCAGATTGAAAGTGTCGGCTCCACGCGTCTGGGCCAGAACCGGAGAATCGAGAAGGCCGTTCAGCCCGACGGCAAGAAGCAGTGTCAGGATAGCCCAAGGGGTCGCACGACAGCGACGCGCACCGCTACCCGCCGTCACGCGCTTCCATGTGAAGCCCGCCAGCCGTCTCAGTCACTCTGATCGGAACGAATTCCTGCAACTGTCTCAACATCGTAGCTTCATCGCCTATACGAAGCGCACCGGTGAATTTCAGCGCTCCAGCGGAGGCGGTGACACTAACCGGTTTGTCGAGATAGCGCGACAAATCATCGGCGACCGATCCGAGGTCGATGTCCCGGTAGATCAGGACGCCCTGTCGCCAGGCTGACGTCTGGCCGGGATCGACACGTGTGACGACCGGAAGCGCCTCGCCGACCTGATCCATCCGTTCGCCGACCGCCAGCCGGACCGGGTCGGGCATTCCGGCGCCGGAGACAGCGACCATGCCGCGTTGCACCCCGACGGAGAACGCTTCGTGATGGCTGAGCACATTGAACGCGGTGCCCAGGACGTGGACTTCGCGAGCTCCCGCCGCGACCACGAACGGACGGTCGGCGTCGGGTGTCACGTCGAAGGCGACTTCACCATCGCTCAGGATGACTTCGCGGTCGCGTTTTCCGATCCGGGCACGAAGATCTGAGTGGCGGTTCATCGACAGGCGAGAGCCGTCCGAAAGAACCAGCTCCCGAGGGGCGTCCGTTGTGCTGTAGGTCTGGAACCGGCCCGTGCCGGTGATTTCGGGCCAGAGCCCGGCGACCAGAACCGCTGCCGCCGCCGTGGCCATCAACGGAAGCCATGGGGGGCTCGAGCGCCTTGCACGAGTTTCCATGCGGTCCCGCCCCGGCTCGGGGCAGGCGTCGTTCGCCACCAACGGGTGGGCGTCAACCTCATCGGCGGACGTCGCGTCATCCAGCGCCACCCAGACCTGTTCGATCAGGTCATAGGCCTGGCGGTGGGCGGGATCGGCTTCCAGCCACGTCTGGAAATCCATCCACGCCGTTTCCGGCGCGTCCGGGTCGCTCAGACGGACGAACCAGTCCAGCGCCTGATCGTGTGCGAGGGTCGTCGTCATGGAGCGGTGAGCCGATTTCGCGTCGCTGATATGGGCGCCTGACCCTTTGACGGCGCCGATGAGCCTCCGCCTTCACGAGAAGGCCCGGGTTTTCGCGTCGTGGTGCGGGTCATTGCCGAACCCTGGCCGCCAGTTGCCGGAGAGCATCCATCATGTGTTTTTCCACCGTGCTCCGGGAGACGTTGAGATGCTCGGCCACTTCGGCGTAGCTGAGACCGTCGAACTTATGCAACCGGAAGATGGTTCGGGTCTTGTCCGGCAGGCGAGTGAGACCGTCCATCAGCGCGATGATCTGGTCTCGGCCGGCGACGACAGCCTCGGCCGACGGCGCGTCGTCCACATCTTCTGTCGGGCCGGACGTGCGCGTCACATCGCGCCAGGCCGTATCGCGAACAGCGGACCGCCGTCCTGACCGCCAGCGATCCATCATCAGATTGGAGGCGAGCCGGTACAGATAGGCACGGGGTTCGCGCACAGCCGTCGCAGGGTCCGCCGCTGCTGCCTTGAGATACAGGTCCTGAAGCAGGTCCTCCACGTCAGCCGTCGGCCCCAGCCGCGCCTGGAAGAAGCGGCGCATGGCTTCACGCTGCTCCAGATAGACGGTCAGCAGCGAGGACGCGGGCGACGCGGTCAAAGCCTCGATATCCTCCGTGTCCGATCCATTTGGGCGGCGAGTGCCGCCGCCGATCCAACCTCAAATCTAATGCAGCGCTGAATTTGATGAGGCAAGCGGCCTCGGGCGCCGTCTTCCTTTCTGAGGCCGCTGTCCGGGCGGCCGGTGCGGGGGCACGGATGTACGATATTTGGCGATCCGGCTTCGTCAGACGCTCGCTGACGAGCGTCAATGCGACGGGCGTCGGGTCGATTGAAGTGACCTGGCTGCCGGATCAGGGCCCGTTCGCCTATGTGGCCGACCCGTTCGGCATCATTCGCGACGGCGTGCTGACCGTCTTCGCCGAGCATTTCGACTATCGCAGTCGCCGCGGGGAAATCCGGTATTTCCAGTATGACGAGGCCGACGTCCTGGTGGGCGAAGGCGTCGCGCTCGCCGAGCGGTTCCACCTCTCCTATCCCTCCCTGATCGAGGATGGCGGCGAACTCTACATGCTGCCCGAGGCCTACAAGAGCGGCGGGCTGACCCTGTATCGCTGCGTCCGGTTTCCCGATCTGTGGGAAGCCGCCGAACGTCTCATGGACATCCCCGCCATCGATGCGACCGTCGCCCGCCACGACTCGAAATGGTGGATGTTCCATGCCTTGCCCGGTCCCGCCGATCAGGCGATGCGTGAGTTGCATGTCGCCTGGGCCGATGAATTGGCCGGGCCCTGGACGCCGCATGCCGCCAATCCGGTACGAGCCGGGTTTCGGACCTCGCGACCGGGGGGGACCGCGTTCGAGATGGACGGCGTGCTGCATCTGCCGGTTCAGGACTGTGCGGAAACCTACGGTGCGGCGATCACCCTGTTGCGCATCGACACCCTGACGCCCGAGGTGTTTGAGGCCGTCGTGGTCGGGCGCTTCGAGGCCGGCGATCTGCTGCCGGGTTATACGGACGGTTTCCACACCCTCTCGGGCCATGGTGAGACGACCTTCATTGATGTGAAGAGCGTCCGCAAATCGGCGTCGGAAGGCTGGATCCGCACCCAGTACAAGGTGCGCCGGCTCCTGGGCCTGAACGGTCCGAAGGCCAGGCGGCGGACGCCGTCCCGACCTGACCTTGCGCGCTCCGGTCAAGGCGTCTGAGGATGCGTGTCGCTGTCGTCATGCCTCGAGGCTCCCAGATGGGCCGCGCCCGAGCGAACTCAATGGAGACGGTCGCCGCAGCGATGCTGGCGTCCAGCCGTCTGAAAGGGGTTACCAGGGTCATCTGCGATGCCGGGGCGCCCGAGCCTGTCCTGCCCGATCTGGTTACTGTCCCCGGAGGGCTGACCAGGTCGAAGCGAGCCTCCGCGGTCGCTCGCGCGATCGAGGCGCTCGACCCCGGCTACGTCGAATATCACCAGCAGCTGGAATCGTCGGCGGCCCTGGCGCGGCGGCTGCCTGGCCGCGTCCACGTGCTCTACCGTCACACGCGCATCAGACCGCCCCGGGGCGGGCTCGACCGGATGCGCTACGAGGCGCGGCTGGCCGCATTCGACCAGTTGATCTTCGTCAGCGAAGCGGCGCGGCTCGAATTCGCGACCGACTATCCGCGTTTCGCCGACCGCGCCTCGGCCATCTGCAACCCGATCGATGCGCAGGCGTGGGCCGGCGACCCGACCGATCGCGACGAGCTGATCGTCTTTTCGGGGCGGGCGATGGAGGAGAAGGGGCTGGAGCCCCTGTGCCAGGCGCTCGAAGTCGTGCTCGAACGCTTCCCCGGCTGGAAAGCGGCTCTCATGCTCGGCGACTGGGATCGCCATGAGGCGTGGGCGCAACCTCGCCTCCAGCCGCTCGAACGCTTTGGAGCCCGTGTCGCGGTCGGCAAGTCCGTGTCGCCGGCGGAGGTGAAGGCGGTCACACGCCGCGCGGCCATAGCCGTCACGCCCTCCTTCGTCGCCGAAGCCCTGGGCCTTGCCGCGCTGGAGGCGCACGCGGCGGGCGCCGCGCTGATCTCCTCCGGTCGAGGCGGGCTTCGCGAGGCCAGCGGCTCCCATGCCGTCTACGTCGAGGATCCACAGGCGCCGGCCCTGGTCCAGGCATTGACCGACCTGATCATGGATCCGGCGGCTCGCCTGGACATCGCCCGCTCAGGACAGGCCTTTGTCGCCGCGACCCACTCGCCTGCGGTTCGGTCGGCCCAGCTGGACGATCTCAGAGAGGGGCTGATGATCCGGCGGGCGGCCTTGCTTCCGGCGCGGCGGAGCGGGTGGGCCGATCTGGCTTCGCGCGCGTCGCTATGGCTCGCATCGGCGGCGCCCCGGGCAACGGCACGGTCCCGGTTTGAGAGACCCTCCGGACACGCGACGGATTCTCTCGGCCGTTCATGAGCGACCGATAGATCGATTGTCGTCGTCAGACGACAGCGATCCCCGCAGATCGGCTGGACATCGTGTCCCGCCGCCCCGCATTCAGTTTACGGGCCGTCGACTTACGGTCTCAAGATGCAAGACGACGAGGATATCCAGTGGGCGGACGCACTTTCCTGACCGGCCTTTTCGGGGGCGACGCCGCCAGGCGGGCGCTGCAGCTTCGGCGGTCCGGCAAGATATTGGCTCTGCCGGATCGCAAGATGCTGGCGGACGTCTACATTCCGGCCCTGGCCGAAGAAGGCGGCTGCATTCTGTGGGTCGGTTGCCGCGCCTATACTGTCGGCGACTATGAACGACTCGAGGGCGGTGGGGGCGAGACCTGGACGACAGATATCGACCCGGGGGCGGAGCGCTGGGGTCGCGCCGGACGGCATCGCACAGGCGACGTCTGCGTTGCGCACGCCATCTTCGCGGACAAGATGTTCGATTCCATCGTGTGCAATGGCGTTCTGGGGTTCGGCGTCGATGCGCCCGAGCAGCAACGGCGGGCGCTTGAGGCGCTGGCGCATATTCTTCGTCCGGGCGGGCGTCTTCTGCTGGGCTGGAACGTCGACAAGATCGGAGATCCGATCGCCGCCGGGTTCGCCGAGCCCTGGTTTTCGCCCGAGGCGTTCGCGGGCCATCCTTCCAGGGTGACCTTCGCCCAGACGACCCATGTGTACGACTCTCTTGTCCGCCGAACCGATCCGGTTCGATCTCTCGACTGAACCCCAGGCGGCCGCCGCAGCCTCATAACCGGGTATCAGAACCTGGGTTTGCACAGGGTCTGAAAAGACGGCGGAACGCCGCTGACGCGTCAGCCCCGCACGAGTGAGAGGACCCCGGCTTCACTGTGTGTGACGACCCAGCTTGAAAGCGTTCTGAGAGCGTAGGGCTTGGCCATGATGGTCGAGACGGCCTGCAGCTTCGCCTCTGCCCGCTCGGGTGTCAGCGTCAGCAGGATGTAGCCCTTGGCGGTCTGGTCGCAGAAGACGACCTCCTCGTTGTTCGCCGACAGCAGCGGCCCCAGCGGCAACGGCGCGACCGCGTCGCCGGGCGAGGGGCTGGAGATTGCCGACGTGCCGAACTCGACCGCTCGACGGTCGCCGGCCGCGTCCTTCAGCTCGTTGACCCAGTAGGCGTGGCTGTCGCCGGCCAGAACGATCGGCTGCACATCGGCCTCCTTGAAGGCCGCATAGAGACGCTCGCGCCCGGCCGGATAGCCGTCCCAGCTATCCAGGCCGAAGGGCACGCCGAGCTTGTAGAGCTGGATCATCTGGCGAAGTCCGGTGCGGACCTGCTCCGGCAGGCCGCCGATCATGCCCTCGATCTGGGCCTCTGAAGCGATCTTCGTGACGTCCGGGCCCATGACCCGGGCCATCACGACCTGATTGCCCAGGACCTGCCAGGGCTTGTGCGCAGACTTCGACGCGGCCAGCACGCCTTTGAGCCAGTTCCGCTGTGCATCGCCCAGCAGGTCGCGGTCCTCCGCATTGAGCTTCGCATTGAAGGCGACCAGGTCCGGCGTCCCGTCGACCATCGGCATGTCGGTGGCGTAGTCGAGCTGTCTGTTGCGGGCCAGCAGCCGCGTCTCGACCATGGCCAGGGTCGCCAGGTCGCCGAACTCGAAGCTGCGGTTGATGGCGTCGAAGCCGAGACCGGCGCGCGGCTCGCGGATCGGCATCCATTCGTAATAGGCGCGCAGGGCGATGGCCTTGCGCGCGGCATAGTCGCCCTCGGCCCCGTCGGTGTGGTTCTCGGCGCCCATGGACCAGGCGTCATTGGCGACCTCGTGGTCGTCCCAGACGCAGATGAAGGCGGCGCGGGCGTGGGCGGCCTGCAGGTCGGGGTCGGATTTGTACTGGGCGTGACGCAGCCGGTAGTCCTCGAGTGTCAGGATCTCGTGCGGCGGCTGCGGAATCCGGCTCAGGGCGGCTCCGGTGGACAGGCCATAGTCATCGGGCGCGGCGCCGTATTCGTAGATATAGTCGCCCAGGTGCACGACGGCGTCGAGGCGCGGCTCCCTGGACAGGGCGTCATAGGCGTTGAACAGACCGCCCGGGTAGAGCTGGCAGGAGGCCACGCCCAGGACGACCTCAGTCGTCGGCCCGACGGGCAGGGTGCGGACCCGGCCGACCGGCGACGTCACGTCACCGGCGATAAAGCGGTAGAAATACTCGGCGCCCGGCTCCAGCCCCTGGCCGTCGAGGTCGTGCTTGACGGTGAAGTCGCGTGCGGCGCGGGCGCGCAGGCCGGACGAGGTGCGGACGATGTCGGAGAAGGCGGCGTCGCGCGCGACCTCCAGCCTCACGTCGATGTCGGTCCCCGAGGCGTCGGCGGGCGTGACACGGGTCCAGAAGACCGCCGAATGGGCATCGGGGTCCCCGGATGCGACCCCGTGCAGGAAGGCGACCGCCGGGCTCTGCGCCGGTGCGGCGAAGGCGGGCGCGGCGACGGAACCTGCCCCGATCAGGCCCAGAAGACTGCGGCGGTCGATGCTCATGGCGGGCTCCGGCGGAAACAGGAAACGGCGCCCCGGCGTACCGGGGCGCCGTCGAGACAGGCGTAGTCTAGTAGCGGACGGTGACGGTCGCGCCGTAGGTCCGGGGTTCGCCGGCGATGAAGGTCGGCAGGCCCAGGCTGTCGCCGGTGTTGCCGGCGTCCTTGATGAACGCTTCGTCCAGCAGGTTGTCGCCGAACGCCTCGACCGACCAGTTCGCGCCGTCGGGGACATAGCGGACGCGCAGGTTCAGCAGGCCGTAGCTGTCCTGGAACTCGTCGACGATCCGGTCGGGCACGAAACCGGTGGTCTGCAGGTTGGTCCGGTCGTTGTTGTCGTCGAAGAAGACTTCCGACTGCCAGCTGTAGGTCGGCTGGATCTCGAAGGAGCCGCCCGTGACGGGCAGGGTGACCAGGCCGCCGATCGAGACGCGGTGGTCCGGCGACAGGCGCAGGCGGTTGCCGTCGCGGGCCCCCGTCTGGAAGCGGGCGTGGTTGTAGCCGTAGGTGGCGAACAGATCGAGCCAGTCCGAGGCCATCCAGCTGGCCTGACCCTCGAAGCCATAGGCCTCGGCTTCACCGGCGTTGGTGGTGATGAACTGGGTGCCGACCTGTTCGGTCGTCTGGAAGTTTTCGTAGCTGTAGAAATAGACCGCGCCGTCCAGGCGGACGCGGCGATCCATCAGGGCCGACTTGAAGCCGGCTTCGTAGCTGTCGACGGTCTCGGCCGGGACCTCGGTGAAGATCGGCGCGCCGAAGGGGGTCGAGGGCACGGTCACGGCCAGCACCGCCGGACGGCGGCCGCGGGCGTAGGTCGCATAGACGCTGGCGTCGTCCGACACGGCATAACGGCCGGTCAGACGATAGGTCAGGCCATCGTCGTTCAGGTCCCGGGCGGTGACGCCGCCGTTGCCGGCCGTGGGCTGGAAGGTCAGGCCGAACAGCGGGAAGGCGGCCGAGGCCGCAGCGTTGGCCGCGCCCGGCGTGGCCAGCTGGACCACCATGCCGTTGGCGAAGGCGCCGAGCGCGCCGGCCTGGGCCAGGGCGGCCGGGGTGCCGACCGCGATCAGTGAGTTGATCTGGCCCTGCAGTTGCTGCACCGCCAGCAGGCCGCCGGCGATGGAGCGGCCGTTCAGGACCGAGGAGCCGAACTCCGTGGTCTTCTCATCCGAGGTGTAGCGAACGCCGGCGGCGAACTCGAGCCGGTCGGTGGGCTTCCAGGTCAGGTCGCCGAAGACGTCGAAGGACTGCAGGTCGGTGTTGGTGGCGGCCGTCTCGATGTGGCTGGCCTTCAGATTGTTCGCGATGCCGGCGCGGGCCGCCGTCGGAATGCCGAGGCCGGCCAGCAGCGGCTGCAGGAAGGCCTGCGACGCATAGACTGAACGGGGCAGGGCGGTCGGCAGGACGGCCAGCGGCGTACCGTCCAGGATGCCGGCCAGCTGGGCCAGGGCCAGACGCTCGTCGATCTCGATCGGCGAGGAGGACTGGTTCTCTTCGCGGAAGTAGCTGGCGCCGACGAAGCCCGAGAAGGCGCCGCCGTTGTCCCAGTTCACGCGGAGCTCCTGGCTCCACTGCTCGCCGTCGGAGATGCCGATGCCGGTCAGGATCGGCAGGGAGATGCCGTCCGGATCGAATGTCTCGGCCGTCTCGAAGGTGCGGTAGGCGCTGACCGAGTTCAGGGTCAGGCTGTCCGACAGGTCATAGCGGACCAGACTGGTGACGCCCCAGACTTCGCGGTCGATGCCCAGCTCGCTGCCGCCCGGGATGTTCGACCCCGGCGTCAGGGCGGCGGGCGAACCGGCGTTACGGTCGGCGCCCAGGATCGCGCCCGTGTTCGGGTCCTGGGGGTTGTAATAGATCGAGCGGAAGCTGACGCCCGAAGGCCTGTCCTGCTGGTAGTTGGCGATCACGTCGACGCGCAGGGCGTCGGTCGGCGCGAACGCGGCCAGGGCGCGGAAGGCCTGGGTGTCGACGCCGTTGTAGTCGCGGCCGTCCAGCAGGTTCTCGACATAGCCTTCACGGCTCTTCAGCCGGGTGGCGAAACGGACCGCGGCCGTGTCGCTGAGCGGCGCGTTCAGCATCAGTTCGACCATGCGGTAGTCGTAGTTGCCGATGGCGGCGCGGCCCTCGGCCTCGAAGCCGTCGAGGTCGGCCTTGGTCTGGATCACGTTGATCGCACCGATCAGGGCGCCGCGGCCGTAAAGGGTCGACTGCGGACCCTTGGAGACCTCGACCCGGTCGACGTCGAACAGTTCGACGAAGGCGCCGGGCGCGCGCGAGATCGACACGCCGTCCTGATAGATCGACACGCGCGGCTCATCCGAGGCTCCGGTCGAGTCCGAGGTCAGGCCGCGGATCACGAAGCCGGGGTTGTTCGGCGACTGGTTCTGGACCAGCAGGCCGGGCACGAAGGCCGAAAGTTTCTCGAAGTCCTGAACGCCGAGCCCGTCCAGGAACTCGCCGCTGTAGGCGGTCAGTGCGAAAGGCACCTCGATCGGGTCCTGGGCGCGCAGCTGGGCGGTGACGATCACCTCTTCCAGCTGGGACGTCTGGTCGTCCGACACCTGGGCGTTGGCCGAGGTGGCGAGTGCGCACGCGGCGGCGCAGCCCATGAGAATGGTCTTGGTGTGAGTGCGATTGAACATGAACAGCCCCTGTTGCTGTCATGCCCCCTAGCTACGCTTGGCATCGCCCGTGCGACGGGACGGCGATGAAGCGGTGACGTTTGAGCCGTGGACGGAAGGGGTCGACCCGCGGCGGCGGATTGGGACTTCGCCAGGCTAACCTGTCAACGCCTGCGCGTCGGCCGTTGTCTTGCGCGCGGAACCATCGCCGCGGCCACGCAAGAACAGGATGGCCGCACCGGTCACCAACACGAGGCCGGCCAGACTGGTGGCGTAGGCTGCGCCGACGAAGAAGCGCAGCCACGGCAGATCGACGGCGGCGAAGTTGCGGAGCAGCAACAGGATGACGCTACCCAGATATCCCGAGGCGTCCGCGACATAGATCAGGAAACCAGCGGTCGCGACGGTGCCGGAACAGGCGATCATCCGGTCGAACAGCATGGCGTTGAAGGGCGTGTAGGCCAGGTAGAGGCCCGCCCCACCGGCGATCATCCAGGCGATCGGTGACAGCAGGCCTTGCTGGAACGCCAGGGTCGAGCCGCCCAGGATGGCGAATCCGGCCAAAATCACCCCGTGCATCAACAGCAGGGCCCGGCCGTTGTTCTTCACCGCGATCAGCACGCCCATTGTCACGAGCGACAGCGCCGCCACCGGGCCTTCGCTGGCGGTGAAGACCGATGCGGCGTCGCCGTAGCCGAGCGCCTGCCAGATCTCGGCGGCGAAGTTGTCGCGCAGATCGCGGAACGCCGTCAGCATCACATAGGCGGCGACCAGAAGCACCAGCACGGGCCAGTGGGCGGCCAGAAAGGCGGCGCGTTCCCTGGCCATCATCGGTCGACGCGCCACGCGCTCGGCCTCGTCCGCGGCGCTGGGCGGGGGCAGGGCGGCGAGCGCCAGGACGGAGATGGCGAGCAGCGGCATGAAGATCACGCCGACTGCGGCCGGCATCCAGAAGGCGCTGACGTCGAAGCCGTCCATCAGCATCTTGCCGACCGACTTCACCACGCCGGACGACAGGATGAAGCTGGCGCACAGGATCGCCCCCAGCACCTCGCTGGTGCGTCGTCCCTCCATGAAGCCGAACACCAGGCCCCAGATCAGACCCAGCGGCAGGCCGTTGAGGAACAGGGCCGCGACGTTCCAGGGCGCGGGGACGACCGCGAACAGGACCAGGGCGATCCAGGAGGCGCCGATCAGCAGCACGATCCCGCCTGCCCGTCGCTCGGGTCGCATCTCGGCGATGACCTTGACGCCGATCAGCTTGGACAGGGCATAGCCGGCGACCTGGGCGATCACGAGAGCGATCTTGTAGTCCAGGGCGAAGTCCCAGCCGGGAACCAGGTCAAAGGTTGCGGCGGTGAACGGTTTGCGGAAGGCGTACATCGAAAAGTACGCGCAAAAGCCGGCAAGACCGGCGAACAGGACGAAGACCACGGGGTTGGCCCGCGCCAGCCAGAGCCGCAGTCGGTTCATCGCTTGACATGCTTTCGTTGCATGGATGTGGTCTAGACCAATCCTGCGACGACTGAATGACGGAGATGGGGTGCATGCGGTGGGCGGCGGCGATGTTGGGGGTGGCCAGCCTGGGCATGGCGCCGGCCCCGTGCGACCTCACAGCCGCCTCTGCGGGCCGTGCCGGCGCATCCTGTGAGCGGGCCTGGCTGGACGCCAATCTGAGACTGAACGACCTGCTGACGGTGGGTACGCACAACAGCTACAAGGAGTCGATCCCGGCATCGCTGATGGCCCTTCTCAGACAGACGGACCCGGGCCGGGCGAACGGGCTGGACTATGGCCATCCGTCGCTCAGTCATCAGCTGGACGACGGCGCCCGCCAGCTGGAGATCGACGTCTATTATGATCCTGAGGGCGGCCGGTTTCTCGACCCCGCTGGTCTCGCTGTCGCAGGCGTGACGCTCGATCCGGCGCGACGCACCGCGCTCGCGGCGCCGGGCTTCAAGGTCATGCACGTCCAGGATGTTGACGTGTTCAGTACCTGTACGCGGCTGGTCGACTGTCTCGGCGCCATTCGGCGCTGGTCCGTGGATCACCCGGATCATGCGCCGCTGCTGTTGATGTTCAACGCCAAAACCGACGCCTCGCCGCTGCCGCAGGGAACAGCAGCCTTGCCATTCGACGCCGGCGCCTGGGATGCGCTCGACAGGGAGGTGAGAAGCGTTTTCCCCGCCGGAGCGCTCATCACGCCCGACGATGTGCAGGGGACGTATCCGACCCTGCGCGAGGCGGTGCTGGCCGGCGCCTGGCCGACGCTGGGTCAGGCCCGCGGCAAGGTCATGTTCGCGCTGGACGAGGGGCCGGAGAGGACCGCCGCCTATCGCGGTGCGCGGCGATCGCTGGAAGGGAGGGTCTTCTTCATCAATACCGACGAGGCCTCGCCGGCCGCCGCCTATCTCACGCTCAATGACCCGGTCTCCGATGGCCCGCGCATCCGGGCGGCGGTTCTGGCCGGCTTCATCGTCCGGACCCGCGCCGACGCGGATACGGCGGAGGCGCGAGCCAACGATGTCCGCCGCCGGGACGCGGCCCTGTCCTCTGGCGCGCAATATGTCTCGACCGACTACATGCGGCCGGATGCGAGGCTCGCCGGTGGATACCAGGCGCGGCTGCCGGGTCATGCGGCGGCGTTGTGCAATCCGATGCGCGCGGCAGGCCGGTGCGATGGCGCCGGGATAGAGCGGATCGCATCGCTCCGACAGGCAGACTGACGCATGGGCAAACGCTATGACATCGCGGTGGTGGGAGCGGGCATCGTCGGCCTGGCCTGCGCCCTGGCCGCCGCCCGGCGGGGTCTGTCGGTCGTCGTGATCGACCGCGACGCCCAGGCGAACGGCGCCTCGATCCGCAACTTCGGCTTCGTCACCGTCACCGGCCAGCCGCGCGGCGTCGTCTGGCGCCGGGCGCGCCGCAGCCGTGCAGTCTGGGACGAGATTGCCGCCGGGGCGGGCATCGACATCCTGCAGCGCGGCCTGTGGCTGCCGGTTCGACGCCTCGAGGCCGTTGCGGTGCTGGACGCCTTCATGGCGACCGAGATGGGCGAGGGGTGCCGCCTGTTGACGGCGACCGAAGCACGCGCGCGGGCCCCGGAGGTGACCGGTCCCGAGACCGTCGCGGCTCTCTGGAGCCCTCATGATCTGCGTGTGGATTCGCGCACGGCGATCCCGAAGCTGGCGGCATGGCTGACCGACCGCTTCGGCGTTGACTTCCTGCGCCAGACAGCGGTCCACGCCGTCGAGCCGCCTCGCGTCATCACCGCTCAGGGCGTAGTCGAGGCCGAGAGAGTGGTGGTTTGTCCCGGCGACGATCTGGTCAGCCTGTTCCCTGACCGGCTGGCCGACGCCGGGCTGGTGCGCTGCAAGCTGCAGATGATGCGGTTGGCGTCGCCCGGCTTCGCCCTGACGGCGCCGGTGATGTCTGACCTCGGCCTGGTTCGTTACGGCGGTTACGCCGACCTGCCCCAGGCGGCCGCCCTGCGCGCGCGGCTGGAGGCGGAGCAGGGCGACGCGCTCGCCCATGGCGTCCACCTGATCGCCGTGCAGGATGCCGACGGCGCCCTGGTGGTGGGCGACAGCCATCACGACGCCGCCACGCCGGACCCGTTCGCCAGCGAGGCCGTGGACCGGCTGATCCTGGACGAGTGGCTCGCCGTCACCGGGCGTCCGGCGCCCCCGGTGCTGCAGCGCTGGACGGGAACCTATGCGCGCGGCCGCAGTGCCGGCCTGATCGAGGCGCCGCATCCGCGGGTGCGTCTCGCGCTCATCACCGCCGGCAACGGCGCCTCCACCGGCTTCGCCTTCGGCGAAGAGGTGATCGCACACCTGTTCGAGGAGATTTCCGAACCATGACCTCCATCCGCGACTGCTTCGACATGGTCGTCTTCGACTGGGCCGGCACCACGGTCGATTTCGGTAGCCGCGCTCCGGTGCTGGCTCTGGTCGAGGCCTTCGCCGCCCTCGGTGTGACGGTCGCTGAAGAGGAGGCGCGCCGCGACATGGGACGCGCCAAGGCCGACCACGTCCGCGCCATGTTCGAACAGCCCCGGATCGCCCGGTCGTGGCAGGACGCGCACGGCGCTGCGTCCGACAAGGCGGCGATCGAACAGGTGATGGCCGAGTTGCAGGCTCCAATGATCCGGCTGGCCGCGGAGACCGCAGACCTCATCCCCGGCGTAGCTGCCGCCATTTCCAGCTTGCGCGAGCAGGGTGTGAAGATCGCCTCGTGCACCGGCTACACGCGCGAGATGATGCAGGCGATCCTGCCGCGCGCCGCGAGCCAAGGTTATGCGCCCGATCTAGTCGTGTGCGCGCACGAAACGCCCCAGGGACGGCCTTCGCCACTGATGATCTACAAGGCCAGCGCCGAGTTGGGCGTCTGGCCGTTTACACGTGTGGTCAAGGTCGACGACGCGGAAGTCGGGATGGAAGAGGGCCGGAATGCGGGCTGTTTCACCGTGGGCGTGGCTGCGTCGGGCAATATGGCAGGCCTTACGGAGCAGGCGCTGGCCGATCTGGGCGCCGATGAGCGTGCAGCTTTGCTGGACCCGGCCGCCGACCGGTTGCGCGCCGCCGGCGCCGACCTGGTTATCGACACGGTCGCCGATCTTGTACCGGCGCTGGAAGCCGAGGCTGCCCGGCGCGGTGGGTAGGGGACGCTACGGCCTCCAGGCGGTTTTCCGAACCACCGTGGCCGGCGCCCCGTTTGGCGCGGCGAGCGCGATCAGCAGGTCGCGATAGTCGGCCAGCGGCGCGATCGTGACGCCCTCGACCTTCCCCAGTTCGTCGTAGCGGCGCAGCCTCACGGCGGCTTCGAAACCGGCTGCCGTGCTGAAGGCGTCGGCCTCCGCCTGACTCATCGGTCCGCCCTGCAGTTCAAGGCTCTGGCTGGAGGCGGAACTCAGGGATTCGAGATACCCAGGTTCACGCGCCGCGAGATAGCGTTTGGCTTCCACGTGCAGGCGGACGGGTTCGGCGACCTGCGGGCCGAAGCCCTGAGCCAGCCAGGCCGCACCGATGCGCTCGTGCAAGGCGTCGACGCCACGATCGGCCGCGTCTTCGCCCTGCTTCTGCAGCAGATGTCCGATGTCATGCAGCAAGGCCGCAGCGACCATCGCGTCGGGATCTCCGGCGCTGCGCGCGTGGTGGGCGCATTGCAGCGCATGCTCAAGCTGGGTCACGGCCTCGCCGTAGCGGGTGCCGCCAAGCTGATCAAAAAGGGCGAAGATCGAGTCGACGAAGGCTTCGGTCGAGTGCGGTCGCGTCATAGAGAATCCAGGCTGCAAACTTGGACTATACCAGAAGCGACGCATTCAGTAAGGGCGCTCGAACGCCGGATCGATGCTGCTAGCGCGGCGTCAGCAGGTTAGGGTCGATGAACTGGCGCGGGATGCCGGGGCCTTCGAACCAGGCGCCAAGCCACGAGCCGCCGCCCCCATTGAAGTATTCGACGCGGATGGCGTGCTGGCCGGGCTGCAGATCGATGCTGCCGGCCGCGGTGATCACGCCGTGGTCGCCGTCGTTGTCCACGACCGTCTTTCCGTCGATGTACAGCTTGCTGCCGTCGTCCGAGGCCAGTGAGAAGCCGTAGGAGCCGGCGGTGGCGATGGTGATTTCGCCCTCGAAGACCACGGCGACCGCGTGTTCGCGCGGCAGGGTCAGCCCGTCGATGCTCAGCTCATACGCCGCGCCCGTCGCCGCCGGTTGCAGGCGCGAGAAGTCGGGCAGCCGCACCGGGCCTTCCGGCAGCAGATAGACGCTGTAGGTCACGCCGCGCGGGCCGGCGCTCTGGTCCAGAATGCGGAAGTAGCCGGTGGACGGGACGCTGGCGGCGAGGCCATCCACGAACAGGCCGGCGCGCACGATGGTGCTGCGGGTGATCTCGACCGGGCCGCTGTACAGCGGCGATGCGGCGGTGGGTATGGTGTTGTCCAATGTGTAGCGGACATCCCCGGCGGGGTTCGGATTGCGGATGGTCATCCGCGCCGTCTGGCCGACGAACAGCCCGCCCGAAGGGGCATTGCCCTCGCCTGCGGGTTCGATGATTGGCGAGGCATAGAAGCTGCTGGTCCGGTAAGTCTGCACCGGCGCCGGCTCGCCCGCGAGGGCAGGCCGAACCGGACGGCCCAGCCAAGCATAGGGTATGTCCACGCCAAGCAGCCAGGCCGCGGTGGCGGGGGTGTCGAAGGTGTTGATGGGCAGGTCGAGCTCTGCGCCCCGAGTGATGCCCTGACCGGAGGCGATCCACGGAATCTCCAGCTCGGCCAGCGTCTCGCCGCCATGCCCCTTGCCCACGCCGCCGTGGTCGGAGGTCACCAGGATCGCCGTATCCCCGGCGATGCCGGCCTCCACCGTGGCCTGCCGGACCTCGGCGATCAGCCTGTCGGCCTTGGCCACCGCCTCATAATACTGCGGCGTGCCGTGCCCGTATTCGTGGCCGGCGTGATCGACGTGATCGAAGTGAACGAACAGGAAGCGGGGGCGCCTGGCCTTGATGTAAGCCGTCGCAAGCGCGGCGGTCTGCTCCTCGCTCTCACCGTGGACATCGTAGTCCACGAAACGGCGATCATAGAGGTTGCCGAACCCCTCCCAATGATAGACCGAACCGACTTCCCACTCAGGATGCTGATCGGTCAGAATCTGGAAGATGGACGGGAAGAACCCGCCTGAGCCCGTGACCGAGGTCGGAAAGTTGAACTCGCCCACCTGCCAGTCGTTGCTGGTCACGCCATGCTGCTCAGGTCCGGCGCCGTCGAGGATGGAGGCCCAGTTGGCGCCGCTGGTCGTCGGCATCACGCCCCGGGCGTGCAGGCTCCAGGCGCCGTTCGCCATCATGTCGTCCAGGGTCGGCGTGTCAGCGTGCATCACGCCGTCGGGGCTCAAGCCGTCGACGCCGATGACGATGACGTGCCGGGCCGTTTGGGCGGCGCTGGAGGACGAGATGCTCGTACCCGCCGTGGCGGCGAGGAGGGCCAGGAGCAGCGCGGCGCCCTTGATCGGCTTGTTCACGACACACTCCACGAGGAAAGTTCAACCCGTCGCACGACATGGCTGGCAGTTTTGGTATGTACCAATGCGTTGAGCTGCGGTCAGCGAAGCTTTCGTGAAAAACTGTTGGCGGTTACGTGGCGCCTTGACGTCGAACTGTCGGGGCCGGATCGAAGGCCTGGTTCAATCCCAGGATTCAAATGGCGAACGCCGCCTTAGCCCCGAAGTCCGAAGGCCTGCACTATCTGGGCATGCGCGACGACATCGCGGCGCGCATCGCCGCCGGCGATCTGAAGCCTGGCGACAAGCTGCCGTCCGAGCGGCGGCTGCAGGACGAGGTCGGCGTCGCGCGCGGCACCATTCGTGCGGGCTTGTTCCAACTGGAGGCGGAGGGCGTGATCTATCGCCGCGATCGCAGCGGCTGGTACGTCTCGCCTCCGCCTGTGGTCTATGACCCGACCCGCTGGGAAGGCTTCATGTCCTATGTCGAGGCGCAAGGGCGCGATCCGACGACGGAGACGATTTCGGCCGAGCCCATCGTCGCCGACCCTCTTCTGGCCGAGGTTTTCTCACGCCCGCCCGGCTCGCCGCTCTATATGATTCGCCGCCGCCGCTACGTGGACAGCCGGGCTGTGCTGGTTGAGAGGATCGTCGTCGATGCAGCCCTCGCGCCGGATCTGTTGCGCTTCTCCTTCGACGAGTCGCTGACCAGCATCCTGAAGAGCGAATACGGCCTGTCCGTCGCCCGCAACCAGGTCAGCATGCAGCCCTGCGCCCTGACCGGTTATGAAGCCGAGGCGCTGAGGCTAAAGCCCGGCCTGCCCGGCTTGGCCGTCCAGCGCATCAGTTACGACGCCCAAGGCCGCGTTGTGGAATACGACCACGAGCACTGGCGTCACGACGCGGTGCGGATCAGCGTCGACATCCGCGTGCGTTAAGCCAGCCGGAGGGGACCCGGCCCGCCGTTCGCGGGGTCCGAACAAGACGCCCGTCCCGCCTCGATTTGGCCAGCGACGGGCCACATCTGGCTGTCTGCGTCGAACTGCCGATCATACCAGCGAGGTGATTTCCGATCGCCCGCACAGATCGGTCAGCGAAATGTCACGCGGGTGTTATCGCCGGCTGCTCTAACGGTCTGGTTCAGACCAGTTGGGGGATACAACACATGCTGAAGCGAAACTCTGTTCCGGCCGCGCGCCTGAAGTTCAAGCGCCTATTGCTAGCTACGGCGTCCGTGGCCATCGTTGGTGCAAGTTCCACCGGCGCCTATGCACAGGAAGCACCCGTCAGCGACCTCGATGAGGTCGTCGTCACCGGCTACCGCCGCTCGCTCAGTGACGCGCGCGACATCAAGCAGGACTCGGTCATCGCGGTGGACGCCATCGTCGCCGAGGACATGGCCAAGTTCCCCGACCTTAACCTGGCGGAATCGCTCCAGCGTCTGCCGGGCGTGCAGATCACGCGTGAGGCCGGCGAGGGCCGCCGCATTTCGCTGCGCGGCCTGGGCGCCGACTTCAGCCGCGTTCAGCTGAACGGGATGGAAGTTCTGGGCAATGTCGACTCCGCCCAGGACAGCCGCGGTCAGCGGTCGCGAGACCGCGCCTTCGATTTCAACATCTTCGCCTCCGAACTGTTCTCGCGCGTCGAGGTCGAAAAGACCTTCCAGGCGTCGCAGAAAGAAGGCGGCATGGCCGGCACGGTCGGCCTGTTCACCGGTCGCCCCTTCGATACCGGCCCTGGAATCCGCGGCGCCATGACGGCCAAGATCGGCGCCAACGAATGGACCGACGACGCCCAGCCGCGCATCGCGGCCCTGTTCAGCCAGAACTGGGACAATGTCTTCGGCGTCTCCCTATCGGCCGCCTACAGCCGCCGTCAGACGACGGAGCAGGGTCACAACACCTACAACTACGAACAGGCCAGCGCGTCTCGCCTGCGGAGCATGGTCGCCGGCGGGTTGAACATCTCCAGGCTGTCCGCTGCCCAGCAGGCGAAGTTCCTGTCCGGTGACCTCTACTTCGCAGACGGCAACCGCATCTCGTCGTGGAATGCCGAACAGGAGCGTTTGGGCCTGACCGGCGCGCTGCAGTGGCGGCCGACCGCGAACATGGAGCTGACCCTCGACGTTCTGCACGGCGAATTCACCACCGAGCGGGCCGAACTGCATCTGGCGACACGCCCGCTGAACTCGGCCGGCTCCGTCGCCTTCGACGGCGCTGCGGGCGCGCCCTGGCCGGCGATCTTCCGGACCGCGTCAGTCATCAACAACATCGCCTGGGACGCCAACAACTACGTCACCATGACGGATGTCACCGGCACGACGTTCGGCAGCGAACATCGCCGGTCCCGCAACGAAAATGTGTTCAACCAGATCGTGCTGACCGGCAAATGGGACCTGAGCGACCGCCTGACGATCGACGGTCACCTCGGTTACGAGAAGTCGACGTATGAGACGCCCTACGACGACAAGCTCTACATGCGGGCCAAGGGCAACCAGATCGCCAACTACGGCGCGGACGGCCGCTCGGCCACCTTCCAATATCCGGGCTTCGACGCCACCAACCCCGCCAACTACGCGATGGACTCGTTCTACTATCGCGGCTTCCACAATGAATCGGAGCTGCACGAGGGCGAGCTGAACGCGCGCTTCCTCCTGAACGACACCTGGACCCTCAGCGCCGGCCTCGCCTATCACAGGTTCCGGCAGGACGGTCGCGACACCTTCTATGACGACAACGTCAACGGCACGCGCAGCAAGACCCGCGGCACCTCGGTCGCGGACATCGCCGACGTCTTCACCAACGAGTTCGGCTCCTGGCTGGTTGGCAACTACGACCGGGCGTTCGCGAAGTACCGCGAGTACCATCGTTTCGGTCCCAACACCGACGGCACGGGCGGCGCGCTGCAGGACATCGAGAACGTCTTCGAGACCACTGAAGAGACGATTTCAGGCTTCATCCAGGCGGACTGGGAAACCGAGCTGATGGGTCGCCCGTTCCGCGGCAACATCGGCCTGCGCGGCTACACGACCGACACCCGCAGCGTCGGCTGGATCCAGGGCGACAGCTATGCCTACCTTGGCACGGCCGACGTCGAGGGCGGCTATGAGGGCGTGCTCCCGGCCCTGAACACCGTGCTGGAAGTCGCCCCGGACGTCCTGCTCCGTTTCTCGGCCACGCAGAACCTGAACCGTCCGGGTCTCGGCTCGATGGCGGCCGAAGGCAGCGCCTTCAAGAACGAGGACTCTGGCGAGATCACTGCCTCGCGCGGCAACCCGAACCTGGAGCCCTACAAGGTCAACGCCTACGACCTGGGTCTGGAATACTATTTCGGCGACGTCGGCCTGGTCGCTGTCAGCCTCTTCCAGAAGGACATCACCAACTACATCGGATCGCAGCGGCTCGAGAATGTTCCGTTCAGCCAGACGGGCGTTCCGTTCGGCACCATCCCGGGAGCCACGGCGAACACCATCGTCAATGAGTTCACGATGCCGATCAACATCGAGGGCTCCAACACGCTCAGGGGCGTGGAGCTGACGATGCAGGCGCAGCTGACCTTCCTGCCGGCTCCGTTCGACGGCCTGGGCGTGACGGCCAACTATACCAAGGTCGATGCCGATCAGGACCTGACCGGTTTCTCGCCCGAGAGCTACAACGCCACCGTCTACTACGAGACGACCCGGTGGGGCGCCCGCGCCTCCATGAGCCACCGCGACACCTGGTTCAGCGGCTATAGCGGCGATCCGATGAGCGCCGGCACGCGGGGCTTTGAGGCTTCAACCTACGTCGACGCCGCCGCCTTCTTCAACATCACCGACACCCTCCAGCTGACCCTGGATGCCGTCAACCTGACCAATGAAGAGGACACGCAGTTCTGGGGTCGCAACCAGTATCTCTACAATCAGAACCAGAGCGGAACGACCTATATGGCCGGGGTCAGCTACAAGTTCTGACACGATCGCCAGCCTGGACCGGGCGCCCCGCTCCATCGGGCGGGGCGCCCTTTCCTGAACCCAGACAAATGATCGTATCCCACCGCCACCGGTTCATCTTCGCCGCCGTGCCCAAGACCGGCACGCACGCCGTGCGACAAGCCCTGCGCGAGCACCTCGGAGACGAGGATGCCGAACAGGTGGGACTGTTCGTCGACAAGCGTTTTCCGTGGCAGGATCTGGCGGCCATCCGGCACGGCCACCTGTCGCTGCGGCAGGTGCGCCCGCACCTCGGCGAGGCGGCTTTCGGCGGCTATCTCAAGTTCGCCTTCGTGCGCAATCCGTTCGACCGCTTCATCTCCTACTGCGCCTTCATGCTGCGCGGCGGCGACGTCTTCGAGCGCCGTCCGCGTGACGTGATGCGCAACTTCCTGTTCGAACAGCCGCCCGAGCAGCACATCCTGTTCCAGCCGCAGGCTTCCCTTCTGGTGGACGGGAATGGCGAGACCTTGCTGACGGACCTCGTGGGCCGCGTCGAAGACATGCAGTCCTCTTACGATGCGATCTGCGCGCGCATCGGCATACCCTCCCGGCCGCTGGACCGGGTCAACGGCACGAAACGCGGCGATTATCGCCGCTATTACGATGCGGAGCTGGTCGACGCCGTCGCCGCCCGCTACGCGCAGGACCTGGACCTGTTCGGCTACACCTTCGAAGGCTCGCGGTGAGCGCCGTCGACCTGACCGGTAATCCGCGCAAGACCACAGGCGTTCGCCTGCTGGGGCCGGTCGATATCGTCGCGCTGCAAGCGGCCGTGCGGGCGATCCCCGAGGCTGTCTGGGACGCCGAGAACGCCGACAAGCCCAACAAGCTCGAGGCCCTCGACGCCACGCGCCACATCGTCTTTCGATTCATCGACAGCGGCCGCGACTGGCGTGCGTCGCACGACCGCCCGGCCTGGCCGGACTGGCGCCCCCTGCTGGAGCCGGTGATGGCCGCCGCCGTGCGCGACTACGGCTATGCGCGCGGCGTATTCCCGCGCGTGATGTTCGCCCGAATGCGGCCGGGTGGGGTGATCCATCCTCACATTGACGCCAATCCAGCGGCGAAGTGGCCCCACAAGATCCACGTGCCGCTGTCGACCAATCCCGGCGTGGTGTGCTTCTTCGGCGGCGAGGAGCACCATTTCGCCGCCGGCGAGGCGTTCGAGGTCGACAACCTGGCGCCCCACTGGGTGCGCAATGGCGGCGACACTGACCGCGTCCATCTGATCTTCGAATACTACGACGCCGACCAGCCGGAGCCGGCCTGGCTGGCGCCGTTCCTGCTGACCGGCGCCGCACGGTGAGCGGCCCGGCCGACGTCGACAGCCGTGACGCCTTGCTGCAACGCGCCCGCGACCTGCGCGCCCGTCAATGCATTCCGGAAGCCCTTGCTGTGCTCGCGCGCCTGCAGCAAGGGCACCCGCAGTTCAGCCGCCTTCATCAGGAGCGGGCTCACTGTCAAGTGCTGCAGCATAATGCGGCGGCGGCGGTTGAGGCCCTGCGCGAGGCGGTGCGCCTCAATCCTACGCTGCCGGCGAGCTGGGACATGCTGGAGCAGCTCCATCGCCTGCGCGGCGAGACAGCCGAGGCGGCCTTCGCGGCGGAGCGGCTGGCCGTCCTGAAGCAACTGCCCCCCGAGGTGGTCGCGGCCGACAGCCTGTTGGCCGACGGCGACCTTGAGCCGGCCGAAGCGATTCTTCGGGACTACCTGCGCAGGGCCGGCGACAATGTGGGCGCACTGCGGTTGCTGGCGCGAATCCGCCAGGCGCGACAGGCGCTCGAGGAGGCCGCGGTTCTGCTGGAAGCGGCGCTTGAATGCGCGCCGGACTATCACGCCGCCCGGCTCGACTACGCCATGCTGCTCCTCACCCGGCAGCAGCCTCTGCCGGCGCGCCGTGAGGCGGAACACCTGCTCGGCCACGACCCCGACAACCGCGACTACCTGAAACTGTACGCGGCGGCCTGCGTCGCCCTCGGCGACCACGAGCCGGTCATCGATCTCTACGAACGGCTGCTGGTCGATCGACCAGCCTCGGGCGCAGAGGTCGCGGACCTGCGTCTCTGGCGGGCGAACGCCCTCAAGGTCACCGGCCGACAAGACGAAGCCGTGGCGGACTATCGCGCCTCCCTGGCGGCGCGCCCGGACAACGGCGTCGCCTGGTTCAGTCTCGCCAACCTCAAGACCTACTGCTTCACCGATGATGACGTCACGCGCATGCGCGCTGCGGAAGCGCGCCACGATCTGCAGGAGATGGATCGGGTCTATCTGTGTTTCGCACTGGGAAAGGCGCTGGAAGACCTCACGGATTATGCCGGCTCATGGCGCTACTATGAGCGCGGCAACGCACTGCGCCGCGCCGCCGGCCGCTGGCGTTCCGAGGTCGCGGAGGCCTGCGCCCGGCGCTTGAAAACGGTGTTCACAGCCGAGTTCTTTGCTGCGCGGAGCGGCTGGGGCGTTGCTGACGCTGCGCCGGTCTTCATCGTCGGCCTGCCACGCTCGGGCTCGACGCTGATCGAGCAGATCCTGGCCTCCCATTCCGCAGTCGAGGGCACCCAGGAACTGACCGTCATCGACCGATACGTCGGCGAACTTTGCGGTCGCGATCCCCATTGCGGCCTGCCGCTCCATCCCGAGGCCATCGCGCGCCTGACGGCGGATCAGGCCCGCGCCCTGGGCCAACGGTTCCTTGCCGACACGGCCGTCCACCGCCGGCTGGGCCGGCCATTCTTCATCGACAAGATGCCGAACAATTTCTGGCACATAGGCCTGATCCAGCTGATCCTGCCCCGGTCCATCATCATCGAAGTGCGTCGTGAGCCCATGGCCTGCGCCTTCAGCAACCTCAAACAGCTGTTCGGCACGACCCACCATGCCTTCACCTACGCCCCCGCCGATATCGCCCGTCACTACCGCGCCTGCCTTGAGCTGATGCGGCACTGGGGCGAGGCACTGCCGGGAAGGGTGCTGACTGTGCAGTACGAAGACTTGGTTGACGACCTCGAGGGCGGGGTTCGGCGCATGCTGACGCATTGCGACCTGCCGTTCGAACCAGCCTGCCTGAGCTTCCACGAGACCCGGCGCAGCATCCGCACGCCGAGTTCCGAACAGGTGCGCCGGCCCATTGGCCGGGAAGGGCTCGACCAGTGGCGGAACTACGCGCCGTGGCTGGCGCCGCTGCGAGATGCGCTGGGCGACGCCCTGACCGGCTACAGGGACTGACCGATGCGTCTCGCCAAACCCTTCTTCCAGCTGCCCGTGCTGTTCGAGGTCGAGCGGCTTCAGGCTGAGGTCGCGGCCCTGCCGGCCGAGGCCTGGGTCTCACACCCCGACAGCGTGCCCGGCAACAGCGCGGCGCGCCTGATCAGCGCCGGTGGGATGGAGACAGATTCCGTACACGGACAGATGCTGCCGACGCCCTGGCTGGCGACCATGCCTTATGCGCGCCAGGTGCTGGCGGGCTTCGGCGTGGTGTGGAGCCGTTCGCGCCTGATGCGCCTCGCGCCCGGCGCGGTCGTGCCCGAGCACGCCGACATCAACTACCACTGGCACACACGCGTTCGTCTTCACATCCCGATCACGACGCGCAGGCAGGTGTGCTTCCACTGCGACGGCGAGACCGTACACATGGCCGCGGGCGAGGCCTGGATCTTCGACAACTGGCGCCGCCACCACGTGGAGAACGGTTCGGATGCGGATCGCATCCATCTGGTCGCGGACACCACCGGCACGGCCGCCTTCTGGCGGTTCGCCTGCGGTCCGACCCCGCCGCGCTCGCAGTGGCCGACGATGCCGTGGAACCCGGACATCGCTCCACGCCTGCTCACCGAGAGCGATCAGCATTCACCGATCATGCCCGCCGCGGAGGTCCAGCTGCTGGTCGACGACCTGCGTGCGGAACTGACGCCCGCCGCCGACACCCCGGACGCCAGGGCCCGCGTCGTGCGGTTCGGCCAGCTGCTGGAAAGCTTCGTCCAGGACTGGCGCCAGCTCTGCGCCCTTCACGGCGTCAGCGGTCGAGCCCGGTCAGAGTTCGAGCGACTCGCCGCGGCTGTTGGACAGGCAGCCCGGCCTCTGGGCGAGGGAGTGGTCGTTCGCACGAACCACGCCGGCGCCGTTTTGGTGCTCGAGAAGCGGGTGCTGCAGCACCTGGTCGCCGACACCCCTCCCACCTGGAACCGCACATCATGAAGCGCATCCGCCATCCGATCCTCCTGGCCCTCGCCGTCTCGCTTGCCCTGACGGCTGGGCCTGCGCTGGCCCAGGGCAATCCGGCGCCCGCCTCAGAGACGACGCAGCCGGCGAGGGCCAGGAACATCATCCTGTTTCTGGCCGATGCAGGCGGTGTCCCGACGATCTCCGCGGCCAGCCTGCTGGGTTATGGCGAACCCCTGCGCCTGAATGTTCAGCAATGGCCATATCTGGGACTAAGCGAGACCTCCCCCGTCGATGATTTCGTCTCGGATTCGGCGAACGGGATGTCGTCGATCGTGACCGGCGTGAAGACCCGTAACGGCGTCATCAGCCAGGGCCCGGACGCGGTGAGGGGTCAAAGCGACGGCGCGCGGACCAAGACCTTGCTGGAGCATGCGGAGGAGCACGGCCTGCGCACCGGCGTCATCACGACCCAATCCATCGCTGACGCCACGCCGGCGGCCACCTACGCCCATTCGAACGACCGCGGGAACTGGGGTCAGATCTTCGCCCAGGCCTTCACGCCGCGGTTCGGCGACGGCGTCGATGTGTTGTTCGGCGCGGGCCGTCAGGACGTCGGCGATCAACTGAACGCCCTGGGCACGAGCTTCGACGCGCTCGCCCAGACCCACGCCCGACCGATCTACGCGACGCTCGGTGATGCGCCGGCCGGGAATATGCGGCCCGTGGTGGTCAGCGACGCGATGGAGGTTCGCGCCGCGACGCTCCGCGCCCTGGACATCCTGCAACAATCGCCCCGCGGCTATTTCCTCATGGTCGAATGGGACGCCCACACCGACGATCCGCACGCGGGGCTGCAGAACGTGGTCGATTTCGACAGGCTGATCGCCGAGGTGCAGAGCCGGGTCGATCTCAGCGACACCCTGCTGGTGTTCACCGCAGACCACTCTTTCGGCCTGCAGGTCGACGGCGGCCGTCGTGGTGAACCGCTGCTGGAAGGCTATGACGCCTGGAAGGCCTCGGGCGATGAGGCCGACCTCGTTCGCCTTGAGAACGTGCTGGTCAACCGCACGCACACGGCCGAGGAGGTTCCGGTACTGGCGATCGGGGCGGGCGCCGAGCGTGTCCGGGGGTATTTCCCGAACACCCACCTGTTCCGGGTGATGATGGACGCCTGGGGCTGGTGACCCGACGTTGGGCCGGTGCTGTCGGGTGAACACCAAAAGTGTCTCCGGTATTTGTGGCTTAAGCCGCTAACGGGGATCATCCAAGGTCATCTGATCAGCAGACCCGGCTTTGGTCGCTTCCGCGCCGAGGCGGCGACCGCTTGGGCGGTAGCGACTGCCTGAATTCGGCAGGGTAGGGCGCTTCTCAGCCTGGCGCCAACTTGTGTGCGCTTCAGGCCGTGGAGGGTCTGGGTCAGGGGAGGGGGCCGTTGGCGCCAGACGCGCAACCGGTTCGAAAGTCGAAGCCGGCGGCGAATGGTAAGGCCGTTTGACGTATTGGTCAGGCCAAAATACTGTCCACCTTGATCGTTTTAAGGACAATGGCGTCCGGCGATCGATTGGAAACAGGAATGTCGCAATGAAAGCCGGTGTGACAGCCTTGGCAATCGTCCTTCTGTGCGCGGGCCAGTCGCGAGCAGAGGGCTATGCCATTTTCAGCCCGCAGGTCGTTTCGGCGCTGACCACGACCCGCAGCTCAGAGGCCGGCGTGGCGACGATCGCGGCTGCGGAGGCCGCGCTCGCGCGGACGCCCGGGCCGCTTCCCGTCGTGCATACCGAAGGGACATTGCCGGGACAGGGCATTCGCGACGCCAGTATCCTGGCGCGGCGCGATCTACCGACGATGCTCGACTTCGCCCTCGCCTGGCGCATCACTGGCGAACGGAAATATCTCGACGCCGCGGATCGGTTTTTGAGAGCCTGGGCCGAAACCTATGTCGTCTCGCTCAACCCGATCGACGAGACGAATTTCGACTCCATGATCCTGGCTTACGATCTGACCGAGCCGGATCTTCCGGAAGGGACGCGGGCGGCCATGGACGGCTTTCTCCGCAATCTGGCGACAGGCTACCTCGACGACATGGACGGTACGCCGACGCATTTCTACACCAACTGGCAGAGCCACCGCATCAAGATCGCCGCGCTCGCGTCATTCCAGCTCGGCGACGCCCGCCTGATCGAGCGGACCTTCGAGGACTACCAGAAGCATGTGGCCACCAACGTCCTCGCCGAGGGGACGGTGTTCGACTTCTACGAACGCGACGCCATTCACTACGTGCTCTACAACGTCGATCCGATGATGATGGCCGGCCTCGCCGCCCAGGCGCACGGGCTGGACTGGTTCGACTGGAAGAACGCCTCCGGGACCGGCGTCTCCTCGGTGATCGACTGGCTGACGCCCTATTTCGAAGGAACGAAGACGCATCAGGAGTTCGTTCATTCGCGGATCGCGTTCGACGCCCAGCGTCTCGCGGCGGGTCAGACGGAGTACGCCGGCCCGTGGCGGCCCGAGCGAGCCGTCAACACCCTCGCCCTGGCGAGCCTGCTCGACGATCGCTATTCCGCGCGTTTCGATGGTCTGGTTGCGACAACCGAGGGACGCCCGCGGTCCTGGATGACGGTGTATCGCGCGGCCCGTCAGGCCAATTCGCAAAGTGGCTTGACCAATTGAGATAACATCGTACCTTCCTGTTCAGCCGTCGCTTGAGAACGGCACGGGGTTGGAAACATGATCAGACAACGGGTGCTCCTTCTGGGGGCCGTGAGCGCGTTCGCGCTGGGCGGCGTCCTCTGTTCCGCCAGCGTCGCCGCCGCGCAGGCGAGCGGCGCTCCGCAGGCGGAAACGCCGGCGCAGGACGCCAACGATCAACTCGACGAAGTCGTCGTCACCGGGTTCCGCGGCGCCTACGCCAGTGCTTTGGCGACCAAGCGCAGCTCGGATCAGATCACCGATTCGATCTCGTCGGACGGCCTGGGCCGCTTCCCCGACCTCAATGTCGGCGAGGCCATCCAGCGTCTGCCGGGCGTGCAGATCAACCGCGAGGCCGACTCGCGAAACGCCACCATCAGCCTGCGCGGCCTGCCGGGCTCTTTTGCGCGCACGACCCTGAACGGCTCCGGCTTCGCCGATCCCATCCTGAGCACATCGACCAATATGGGGTCGACCCCCCTGGGCGCGTTCAACTCCGACATCTTCTCGGGGATCACCATCATCAAGTCGCCGGACGCCTCGAACGTCGCGGGCGGTCTGTCGGGCATCATCGACCTGCGGATCGCGCCGGCACTGTCGCGGCGGGACGGCGGCTTCGTGAAGGCGGCCTATGAATACAATGATCTGGGGAGCCAGGGGTCGCCGTCCTACACGGTCGGCTACAATACCCACCTGAGCGAAGACTTCGCCGTCTTCGGCACCCTGGCGTTCAAGGAAGAGAATTTCCGCCGCGACTCGATCACGGTCAACTCGTGGGCCAACCGTCTGGGTTCGATCCAGGTCGGCAACCAGGGCGTGCCGGGCACGAACCCGGTCTATGACGCCCTGATCGCCGCGAACCCGGGGGGGGTCTATTATCCCAGCCAGATGCGCCAGTTCGTGCGCCAGAACCGGGGCGACGTCTTCACCGGCGCGGCGGGCTTCGAATGGCAGGCGACCGACGAGGTCCGCTTCGGACTGACCGGCTTCTACACCAGGCGCCAGCTGGACGAGGGCACCAACCATCTTCTCTATATCGAGAACGGCGCGGGCCAGAACACCAACACCGCGCTGAACGCGACATCCGCCGTCACCCGGTTCACCAGCCTGGGCACGCCCTATGTGGCGGCCGACGGGCGGGCCTACATCAACGAGTTCTCGTCGGTGAACGCCCAGACCTTCGACTCCATCCGGTCTGAGCCGGTCACCCAGATGGTGTGGGCGATCAATCCGACGGTGACGTTCGAGAACGACGAGTGGCGCGCGACGCTGGAGGGCACGATCTCCCGCGCCGAGGCCCGCTCCGACCAGATCGAACTGGACATCGTCCAGAACGCCAATCGCAACCTGGGCCCGGCGGGGCTGAACGGAAACACGGCCTCGGTCTTCACCGGCGGATCGGACCTGTCCCGGTTCCGCATCACCCTGAACACCCCCAATGCCAGCCATATCCCGGCGAACGGGTACACCATCCCGGTGGCGGCCAACTCGGTCACCCAGGTCGGGGCCGTGATGCCGGGCCAGCTGGCGACGGTCGCGGGCGACCGGTTCGGCGTCACCGGCACCAACGGACAGGCGCTGACCGAACTGGACGCGGTCCAGTTCGACCTGGAGCGGACGCTGAACGGCTCGTTCCTGTCGTCCCTGATGGGCGGTCTGAGGCTCGAATCGACTTCCTTCGCGTCGAGCGGATCGCGCAACAGCGCCATGGGCATCAACATGGCGGGGCTCACCCAGTCCGTCTCGGAGGTGAATCCCTATGTCGGCGATTTCTTCGGCGGCGAAGCCGGCGGGTACACCTCCAACTGGCGCAGCGTAAACGTCGCCCGGACCCTGGCCGGGATCCTGCCCGTCAACACCACGCTCCGGACCACGGCCAATCCCAACGGAGTGACGAACCAGTTCCTGCTCGACCCGGCGACCGGCGTGTTCCTGACGACCTACGGTCTGGTGAACAACTACTGGGATCCGAACTACTGGAACAACAACTTCACCAACTCCAACGACACCTTCTCGGCCTATGCGATGGCCAAGTTCGACAGCGCGGTGTTCGGGTTCCCGGTGAGGGGCAATGTCGGTCTGCGCTATGAGAAGCTCGACACCTCGATCGTCGCCCTCGATTGCCAGGGGTGTTCGTCGGTGCGGGCCACGGCGGCGGGCGCGGTGAACCACTTCGTCACCGAACGCACCTATGGCAGCGAGAACGACTACTGGCTGCCGTCGGCGATGGCCAAGATCGACCTGACGGACGAACTGGTCCTGCGCGCCGCCTACTACCGGACCTATGTGCGTCCGCAGCCGCGCGACAACGTGCCGATCACCTCGGTGCTCACGCCGGACCCGGCCGTGGTCAACTCGCCCTATACGATCACCATCGGCGCCACGAGCCTGTCGCCCTACACGTCAGACGCCTATGATCTGGCGCTGGAGTGGTACAACCGGCCCGGAGGCGTGTTCGCCGTCTCCCTCTACCAGAAGGACGTGGACGGCTACATCGGGCCGATCGTCGATCCGACCCGGCTTTGCCCCTCAAACGGTCTGATCAACGGCGTCGACTTCGGCCTTGGACCCCTGACCATCTCGGGCACGAACTGCCTGACGGCCGCCGGCGTCCAGGTCCTGGCCAGCGGCAGCACCAACCAGGATCCGATCACTGTGCGGGGCGCCGAACTGGCGGTTCAGCAGAACCTCGACTTCCTGCCGGGCTGGCTGTCCCACTTCGGGGGCGCGGCCAACTTCACCTATATCGACATCGAGGGCACCACGGGCGCGGGCGTCCCGATCACCCTGCCCAGCGTGTCGCGCAAGAACCTCAACCTGATCGGCTACTACGAGACCGACAGGTTCGGCATTCGCCTGACCTGGAACTGGCGCGGCGACTACGACCTGGCCGCCGGCAACAGCTTCGTCGGCGATGCCCGCACGGTGGAGTCTCGGTCCCAGCTGGACGCCTCGGCCTCCTACAACCTGACGGACCGGATCACCCTGTCGGCGGACGCCTTCAACCTGACCGATGCGACGCGATCGGAATATCAATCCGACCCCATGCTGCCGCGCCGCATCGACTACGATGGACGGACGTATCAGCTGACGCTGCGCGCCACCTTCTAGCGACGAAACGCCCCCGAAACTGGGCCTGGAGGGCGATCCCGGTCGCCCTCCAACTTTTTTCCCGGACTGGCCGATGAACTTCCACGACAGAGCGAAAGAGACCCGGGACGGCCTTGCCGGGCATGCGCCGCGCGTCGAGCCGATCGCCCGCGTCCAGGTCATCGTCACCTGTCCCGGGCGCAACTTCGTCACCCTGAAGCTCACGACCGAGAGCGGAGTCACGGGTCTGGGCGACGCGACGCTGAACGGGCGGGAGATGGCGGTGGTCGCCTATCTCGAAGAGCATATCGCGCCCCTGCTGATCGGTCGCGACGCCCACCGGATCGAGGATGCCTGGAACACCCTGCACAGGGGCGCCTACTGGCGCGGCGGGCCGGTCGATATGACCGCCCTGGCCGCCGTCGACGTGGCCCTGTGGGACATCAAGGCCAAGCTTGCAGGCTTGCCGCTGTATCAGCTGCTGGGCGGGGCCTGTCGAAGCGGCGTCACCGTCTACGGCCATGCCAACGGCGAGACCATCGAGGACACGATCGCCGAGGCCCGCAAGTATGTGGCCATGGGCTACAAGGCCGTGCGGCTACAGTCCGGCGTGCCGGGCATGGCCAGCACCTACGGCGTGTCGAAGGACAAGCTGTTTTATGAACCGGCGGACGGCGCCCTGCCGACCGAGAACCGGTGGTCGACGCGGCGCTATATGAACAGCGTCCCCGATCTGTTCGCCGCCGCGCGCGACGCCCTGGGCTGGGACATCGACCTGCTGCACGACGTGCATCACCGGCTGACGCCGATCGAGGCCGGGCGGCTGGGCAAGGACCTGGAGCCCTATCGCCTGTTCTGGCTGGAGGACGCGGTTCCGGCCGACAACCAGGCGGCGTTCCGCACGATCCGCGCGCATACGACGACACCGCTGGCGGTAGGCGAGGTCTTCTCATCGATCTGGTCGTGCAAGACCCTGATCGAGGAGGGGCTGATCGACTATATCCGCGCAACCGTGGTTCACGCGGGCGGGATCACCCACCTGCGCAAGATCGCGGCCCTGGCCGACATCCACCATGTGAAGACCGGCTGTCACGGCGCCACAGACCTGTCGCCGGTGACGATGGCGGCCGCCCTGCATTTCGGCCTGTCGGTCTCGAACTTCGGGCTGCAGGAATACATGCGCCATACCGCCGAGACCGACGCGGTCTTCCCGCACGCCTACCGTTTCGCCGACGGCATGATGCACCCCGGCGACGCGCCGGGCCTGGGGGTGGAGCTGGACGAGAGCCTGGCGGCGACCTTCCCCTACAAGCGCGCATACCTGCCGGTGAACCGGCTTGAGGACGGTACGGCCTTCTACTGGTGACACGTCCCTTGTTGCAGCGGGGCGTAAGCCCGCGGACGCGACCGCCAGAGCGGGCCGACGACTAGCGCAGCGCTGCGTTGATCCTTTCGAGGGCCGCAGCGCCCGGGACCAGTTCCGCGTCGGACAGGGCGTTGAGCGGCTTTGCGACCGTCGCCAGGGCGTCATGCAGATCTTCGGATCCGGGGTCGACAAAGAGCAGGCCGGTCACGATCTCGCCGACGGCCTCCCGCTCGTGGAGATAGGCCATGGCCTTGACCCGGTCGGTCGCGTCGTAGTCGCGGGCGACCTTGCGCAACATCAGGACCGATCCGTCGTGCTGGGTGACCTCGACGAGGGAGCCGGGTGCGTAGTCGGCGGTCACGGGTGAGCGACCGAGGATCACGTCCAGCCGGTTGACCGCCTCATTGTGCTCGCGGACCCAGTCGAAGCTCTTGGTCGATCCCTTGTGATTGTTGAAGGCCACGCAGGGACTGAGCACGTCGATGAAGGCCGCGCCCTTGTGCCTGAGGGCGGCCTTGATGAGCGGTACAAGCTGGTCCTTGTCGCCGGAGAAGCTGCGGCCGACGAAGGTGGCCCCCAGCTGTAGCGCCATGGCGACAAGGTCGATGCCGCTGTCGGAGTTGACCGCGCCCTTCTTGGACTTGCTGCCCTTGTCGGCGGTGGCGGAGAACTGGCCCTTGGTCAGGCCGTAGACCCCGTTGTTCTCGACGATATAGGCCATGTTGACCCCCCGCCGCATGGCGTGGGCGAATTGGCCCAGACCGATCGAGGCGCTGTCGCCATCGCCCGAGACGCCCAGATAGATCAGGTCGCGGTTGGCCAGATTGGCCCCGGTCAGCACCGACGGCATACGTCCGTGCACGGTGTTGAAGCCGTGGCTGGCGCTGAGGAAATAGTCCGGCGTCTTGGACGAACAGCCGATCCCCGACAGCTTGGCGAGCCGGTGCGGCTCCAGGTCGATCTCGAAACAGGCCTGGACGATGGCGGCGCTGATCGAGTCGTGGCCGCAGCCGGCGCACAGGGTCGAGACCCGACCTTCGTAGTCGCGGCGGGTGAAGCCGAGCGTGTTGGTCGGCAGGGACGGATGATGGAACTGCGGCTTGACGATGTAAGTCATTGCGCCATCTCCCCCGCCGCATTCGCGTCGATCGCGCCCATCCCCCGGGCCAGCTCGGCCTGGATGAACCGCGCGGTGATCGGCGAGCCGTCGTAGTTGAGCACCTTGACCAGCCGTGCCGGGTCGACGCCGCCCTCGTTGACCAGCAGGGTGCGAAGCTGGGCGTCGCGGTTCTGTTCGACCACGAAGACCAGTTCGTGATGGGCGATGAAGTCGAACACCTCGCCGGGGAAGGGGAAGGCGCGGATGCGCAGGGCGTCCACGTTCAGGCCCCGCTCCTCGAGACCGGCCAGGGCCTCGTCCATCGCCGGCGAGGTCGAGCCGTAATAGATCACGCCGTAGGACGTCTGTTTCGGGGCCTTGCGCAGAATTGGCGCGGGCACGAGCGTCCTGGCCGTGTCGAACTTGCGCAGCAGCCGCTCCATGTTGTCGACATAGACGGCGCCCTCTTCGCTGTAGCGGGCATAGGGATCGCGCGAGGTGCCGCGGGTGAAATAGGCGCCTTTTGACGGATGGGTCGCCGGCAGGGTGCGGAACGGGATGCCGTCGCCATCGACATCCTTGTAGCGGCCGAAATCGGCCCCCGCTTCGAGCATCTCTGCAGTCATGACCTTGCCGTGGTCGAGGCTGCGAGCGTCATTCCATTTGAAGGGCTCGACCAGCCATTCGTTCATGCCCATGTCGAGGTCGAGCATGACGAAGACCATGGTCTGCAGCCGGTCCGCCAGGTCGAAGGCCTGGGCGCCCATTTCGAAGCACTCGCCCGGCCCTTCGGGCAGCAGCAGGACGTGTTTGGTGTCCCCGTGACTTGCGTAGGCGGCCGACAGGATGTCCGACTGCTGGGTGCGGGTCGGCATGCCGGTGGACGGGCCGCCGCGCTGGACGTCGAAGATCACCGCAGGGATCTCGGCGAAGTAGGACAGGCCGATGAACTCCTGCATCAGCGAGACGCCGGGTCCCGAGGTGCAGGTGAAGGCTCGCGCGCCGTTCCAGCCGGCCCCGACGACCATGCCGATCGAGGCGATCTCGTCCTCCGCCTGGACGATGGCGTAGCGGGCGTGTCCGGTTTCAGGATCGCGACGCAGCTTGCCGCAGTAGTCGGTGAAGGCCTCCGCCAGCGAGGTCGACGGGGTGATGGGGTACCAGGCGCAGACCGTGGCCCCGCCATAGACCGCGCCCAGCGCCGCCGCCGTGTTGCCGTCCACGAATATCCGGTCGCCCACCGCATCGGCCCGCTTCAGCTGCAGACCGAGGGGCTTCAGGCTCTGTTTCGCATGGTCAAAGCCGATGTGAAGGGCTTCGATATTGGCCGGGATCATTGCCGGCTTGGAGGCATATTCTGCGGCCAGAAGCGCTTCGACCACGTCCTGTTCGATGCCGAGCAGGAAGGTCAGGGCGCCCAGGCAGATGATGTTCTTCATCACCTTGCGCTTGGACGGCTCGACATAGGCGGCGTTGCACAGGGCGGTGAGAGGGATGCCGACGACCGTGATGTCATCCCGGAACCTGCTGGCCGGCATGGGCTTGGTGGAATCGTAGAACAGGTAGCCGCCCGGATCGATCTCGGCGACGTCCCGATCCCAGGTCTGGGGATTCATGGCGACCATCAGATCGACGCCGCCGCGGCGGCCGAGCCAGCCCTGGCCGCTGACGCGGATTTCGTACCAGGTCGGCAGGCCCTGGATGTTCGACGGGAAGATGTTGCGCGCCGCCACCGGCACCCCCATCCGCAGGATCGCCTTGACGAAGAGGCCGTTGGCGCTGGCCGAACCCGAGCCGTTGACGTTGGCGAACTTGACCACGAAGTCGTTCACCGCACGGGTCTGACCGGTCATTTGGAGCACCCGCCGGCGTGGGTCATCTCAATGATGATCTTCTGCATGTCCCAGGCCCCGGTCGGACAACGCTCGGCGCACAGACCGCAGTGCAGGCACACGTCCTCATCCTTCACCAGCACCCGCCCCGTGGGCAGGGCGCCGGATACGTAGAGGTCCTGACTCAGATTCAGGGCCGGCGCCTTGAGCCGGGGGCGCAGCTCCTCTTCCTCTCCATTGACGGTGAAGGTGATGCAGTCGGTCGGACAGATGTCGGCGCAGGCGTCGCATTCGATGCACAGCGGCGGGGTGAAGACCGTCTGGATGTCGCAGTTGAGGCAGCGTTGAGCCTCGGCCAGCGCCAGGGCCGCGTCGAAGCCCAGCTCGACCTCGGCCCTCACATTGCCCAGGGCTTCGGCGATCGGCAGCTGGGGGACGATCTGGCGATCATCGACGGAGATGTCGTTGTCGTAGCTCCATTCGTGGATGCCCATCTTCTGGGAGGAGACCAGCACGCCGGGCGGCGGACGGAGCCGCACGTCAGTCCCGCGGCAGAAATGGTCGATCGAGATCGCCGCGTCATGACCATGGGCCACGGCCCAGATGATGTTCTTGGGCCCGAACGCCGCATCGCCCCCGAAGAAGACCTTGTCGTTGGTCGATTGAAGGGTGGTCTCATTGACGACAGGCATGCCCCATTCATCGAACTCCAGACCGATGTCACGCTCGATCCAGGGGAAGGCGTTCTCCTGACCGATCGCCACCAGCACGTCGTCGCATGCGATGTGTTCGTCAGGCGCTCCCGTCGGCTTCAACGTCCGGCGACCCTTCTCATCGACCACGGGCGTGACCCTTTCGAAGGTCACCCCGGTCAACTGGCCGTCGGCGTGGGTGAAGGCCTTGGGGACCAGGAAGTTGAGGATCGGGATGCCCTCGTGGACCGCGTCCACCTTCTCCCAGGGCGAGGCCTTCATTTCATCGTAGCCGGAGCGGACGACGACCTTGACGTCCTCGCCGCCGAGGCGGCGGGCGGTGCGGCAACAGTCCATGGCCGTGTTGCCGCCGCCCAGAACGATCACCCGCCGACCGATCTTCTCGATGTGGCCGAACGAGACGCTGGAGAGCCAGTCTATGCCGATGTGGATGTTGGCGGCGGCTTCCCGTCGGCCCGGAACGTCCAGATCGCGTCCGCGGGGCGCGCCGGTGCCGACGAAGATGGCGTCGTAGTCTTCCTTGAGAAGGGCGCTCAGGCTTTCGATGCGCTGACCCAGCCGCATCTCCAGACCGAGGTCGGTGATGTAGCCCATCTCCTCGTCGATCACGCTCTCGGGCAGTCGGAACCGCGGAATCTGGCTGCGGATCATGCCGCCCGCCCTGGCGTCGGCGTCATAGACCACGACGTGATAGCCGAGCGGGGCGAGATCCCGCGCCACGGTCATTGAGGCCGGCCCCGCGCCGATGCAGGCGACCTTCTTGCCGATCCGGTTGACCGGCGGGGTCGGCATGCGGGCGGCGACATCGCCCTTGTTGTCTGCGGCGACGCGCTTGAGCCGGCAGATGGCGACCGGCTCGTCCTCGACCCGTCCACGGCGACAGGCGGGCTCGCATGGACGATCGCAGGTCCGCCCGAGGATGCCGGGAAAGACGTTGGACTTCCAGTTGACCATATAGGCGTCGGCGTGGCGCCCCTGGGCGATCAGCCGGATGTATTCGGGAACGGGCGTATGGGCCGGACAGGCCCACTGGCAATCGACGACCTTGTGGAAATACTCAGGCGCCTCGGTGTTCGTGGACTCCAACGCATGGAACTCCTCTTCCCCCGCTCCTGTGCCTGGGTAAGAAAAGCCGTCTCCGTCTACACAGGAGCGGTCCTCCTACGCACGCAACAGATGCTCAAGCGGTCACTCTAGACCGCGCGAACAGCGCTAGCCAGTATCTGTATTGATTGACTGTTATCGTCATCAAACCAGATGTTTGGCGCTCCTTGCGCCCGATCCTCGAACTTCAGATGGGACGCAAGGCGGCCCAAGCGATTGAGCTCAATGCTTGCCGCCGGGCCATATCCGGGCTGGCAGCGCCGTCACACGGCCAGGCGTGTTCGATCTGCTTCAAGGAAGGCGACCACGTCGGCGATCGAGGTGCGCGGGTTGCGGGTGTGCGGGTAGGCGTGGGCGGTGCGGGGTTTGCGGTCGAACCAGATCTCGTCAACGACTTCAGGAGGCCGCGTTGCGGCCAGCCAGTCGATTGTGTCGGCGCCCTCGTGGTCGTTGCGCAGGATCGGGGCCAGCACCTTGCGGAACTTCGGAAGGCTGGTCTTCACCCCGGCCGTATCCGCCCAACCGGGATGGACGGCATAGGTCTTGATGCCGTCAGCGGCCCAGGCGGTGCGCCAGTGTTCGGCAAGGGCCAGCTGCGCGCGCTTGTGGGCGGCATAGGCGGCGAAGCCGTTGAAATGCGCCTCGGGAATGTTGAGCATCTTCTTGTTGAGGCCGAGATTGTAGAGACCGCCGGAGACGACGTTGATGATGGCTGCGCCGGGCTTCAGCTCGCCGGCCTTGTGCAGGTCCTCGGTCAGGATCCAGTGGCCCAGGAGGTTGGTGGCGTAGGAGGTTTCCAGTCCCTCCGGGGTCGCCTGGAATGAGCGCATCAGAAGGCCGACATTGTTGACGACGACGTCGAACTTCACCGCCGCGATTTCGGGGCGTTTCGACAGGCCGGCGACGGCGGCCATCGACGACAGATCGCAGGTGATGGGGACGATCGTCCCTGGACCGCTGGCCTCGCGCACGAGGTCGCCGAGCGCCTTCACATTGCGACCGATGGCGTAGACGGTCGCGCCCTTGGCCGCCGCCCGCAGCGCTGTGGCCTTGCCGAGACCGCCCGTGGCGCCGGTGACCAGCCAGTTCTGGCCGACGTAGTTGGCCTTTACCGGTTTGAACGGCAGGCCGCGCGCGACATAGCCGACGCGCGTGAACGAGGGCGCGAAGCGCGCGTAGAAATTCGCCGACTTCATCAGCGCCTGCCAGAAGGGGGGCTCGGCCATGGACATCTCTCCGCGCGATCCGCTGTCGCTTGCGTAAACACACTAATCGTTCAACGGCGCTTGGCAAGCAGCTTGCGTTTCTGGACTTATCGCTTCACCGTCGATGAGCAAGACGCGGCGAAAGCGTGGGGAGGCGTGATGACCAGACCCATCCGGGTGATCCAGTGGGCGACCGGCTCGATGGGCAAGGCCTGTCTGCGGGCGGTGTTGGACGACGACCGGTTCCAGCTGATCGGGCTGTTCGTCTATGGCGAAGCCAAGGCCGGACGCGACGCCGGCGACATCGCGCGCAGGCCGGAGACGGGGGTTATCGCGACGCGGTCGATCGACGAGATACTGGCGCTGGACGCCGACGTCGTCATTCATACGCCGATGCTGTCGGCACCCTATGTCGGGCACGACGCGGACGTGAAGCGGCTGCTGGAATCCGGCAAGAATGTGGTCTCGATCAACCACTATTTCGAGCCCGCCGCGCTCGGCCGGACCTACGCCGACGGGCTGGCCGATAGTGCGATCAAGGGTGGCGCGACCCTCGCCGGAACGGGCGTCAATCCGGGCTGGGTGGCGGAGCGGATGGCGGTCAACGCCGTCGCCCTGTGTCTGTCGCACAGCAACATCGCGACCCGGGAAATCATCGACTGCACAACGGTTCCGAACCCGGGCTATGTCTTCGGGGCGCTGGGGTTTGGTTCCGCTCCGGGAGCGATCGACCTGGCGAACGGGCCGCTGGCGGAAACCTTCACGGCCATGTTTTCGCAGAGCGTGGAGGGCTTGGCCGTGCGGCTCGGCCTGTCGCTCGACGGCTTCGAACCGGACCATGCCGTCAGCCTGGCCGAACGCGATCTGACCATCGCCGCAGGGGTCATCCCGAAGGGCTCGGTTTCGGCCACGACCTGGCGTGTGCACGGCCTGATCGACGGGGTGCGGCGTATCACGCATGAGGTCAACTGGATCATGGATCCGGCCCAGGCGCCGTTCGCCGGCAAGCCGCATTGGGAGATCGAGGTCGACGGCCTGCCAGGCGTCCGGATCGCCATGGACCTGGTCGATACCGCCCCCGACGGTGTTCGCACGAAACCGGAACAGTTCGCCGTGGCGGCGATGGTGTTGCAGGCGATCCCGCGCGTGGTCGCCGCCCCGCCGGGCCTGCTCAGGCTCTGAAGCCGGCCAAAGCGACTTGCCCGCTAACGCAAGCCATGTCACTTTCGTTTCAAGACTGAATAACAGTCATCGGAGGATACCAGGATGGCCAACCGCGACCCTGAGGTTCAGGCCCTGCTCGACAAGAAGGCGATCGAGGAGGTGCTGCTGAAGTTCCTGCGCGGCTGCGATCGCGCCGATTCCGACCTCGTTGAACGCGCCTACTGGCCCGACGGTTGGGAGGATCATGGCGGCACTTTCGACGGACTTGCGTCCGAATGGGTGGCGGTGATCAAGGAGCGGCTGCCCAAGGCCGGGCTGATGAATCACATGGCCATGAACCTGATCATTGAACTGAAGTCGGCGACCACGGCGACGGCTGAATGCTACATCCTGACGGCATCGCGCCTGACGGTGAAGGGGCAGGAGTTCGACACCCGCACCCTGGCCCGCTGCGTCGATCAGATGGAGAAGCGCGGCGACGAATGGCGCATCTTGCGCCGCACCATGTGCTGGGAATGGAACGAGGAGCACGAGCTCTCCGAAACCTGGGCGCGCGGGGCGATCACCCGGGACGCCTCTGTGCTGCGGCGCGGGGCCAAGAAGCCCGACGACATCATCTACACGGCAGCCTGAGGCGAGCGCATGGATATCCAGGGCTCAGTCGCGATCGTCACCGGGGCCAACCGGGGTATCGGCGAAGGCTTCGTGCGCGTGCTGATCGAGCAGGGGGCGGCCAAGGTCTATGCCGGCGCCCGCGACCCCGCCTCGGCCCAGCACCTCGTCGATCAATACCCTGGCAAGGTCTTCGCCGTGCGTCTCGACGTGGCGAAGCCGGACCAGATTGCCGAGGCGGCCGCCGCCTGTCCGGATGTATCGGTGGTGGTCAACAACGCCGGCGTCTCAACGGGAAAGCTGCTGATCGGCTCGGACGATATGTCGGCTATGCGCGAGGAGATGGAGGTCAACTATTTCGGCCCCGTCGCCATGTCTCGCGCCTTCGCGCCCGTGCTCAAAGCCAACGGCGGCGGGGCGATCCTGAACGTCCTGTCGGTCGCGGGCATTGTCGCAGTGCCGAACATGGGCGGCTACAGCCCGTCGAAGTTCGCCATGCGGGCGGCCGGCTCCTGCATCCGCGCCGAGCTGGCCGGGCAGGGGACCAGCGTCACCTCTCTGATCGTCGGCTCGGTCGACACCCGGATGGCCTCGCACGTGAAGGGGGCCAAGGAGGCGCCAGAGGACATCGCCCGCGCGGCCATGAAGGGCATCACGCGCGGGGTCGACGAGATCGACACAGACCGGTTCGCCATCGAGAGCCGCGCCGCCCTGGCCCGCGATCCCAAGGGGATGGAGCGGGGCATGGCAAAGATGCTGCACGCCAAGGAACTGTCGACCGGCCGCTAGGACCGATCACGAGGGGGAGACCAGACCATGCCGCCCATCACCGAAATCCTGAGCATTCTCGGGATCAATTTTGCGATCTGCGTCGCGTCCTTCGTCATCCTGTGGGGGATCGGCGTCGCCATTCGGGACGTCACCTTCGTGGACGCCTGGTGGGCCCTGGGTCTGGCCTTCATGGGAGTGACGACCTTTCTGATGGCCGACGGATCGGACCAGCGGATGCAGCTCATTCTCGTACTGGTCTGCGTCTGGGGTCTGCGGCTGGGCGGGTACATGCTTTGGCGCTGGCGCGATCACGGCCCGGACCGTCGGTATGTGAAGATGCTGGATCGCGCCCAGGAGAAGGGCATGAGCTATCCGAAAGCCGCCTGGGTCATGGTGTTCCAGCTGCAGTCGCCGATCCTGTTCATCGTCAGCCTGCCGGTGCAGCTCGGCCAGCTGTCCGCGACGCCTGTGGCGGTGGGGATGATCGGCTGGATCGGCGCCGGCCTGACCGTCTTCGGCATCATCTTCGAAAGCCTGGGCGACTGGCAGATGGTCCGGTTCAAGAAGACGCCGGGCACGGCCGGGACCGTCATGGACAGGGGCCTGTGGCGCTACACCCAGCATCCCAACTATTTCGGCGACCTGTGCGTCTGGTTCGGCCTGTGGCTGATCGCGGCGGAGACGGGGCTTCTGGGCGCCGCCTCGATCGTCGGGCCGCTGCTGCTGCTCGTGATGTTCTTGAAGTACAGCGGCGGCGTGTCGTACGAAAAGCGACTGAAGCACACGCGTCCCGGCTATGAGGGCTACATGGCCCGGACCAGCCTGATGATCCCCTGGCCGCCAAAGACGGCGGCTGCCGTGGAGACGAAGTCCGCCGCATGATCAGCCCCGCCCGGCCACGCATGATGTCCACGCCGGGGGTCGCCATGCCGGCGCCCCGGGCGGTGGGAGCCCTTTTGAACGTCCATGCCGCGCGGGACCCGGATAGACCGGCCCTGACGTTCGAGGGCGTGACCCTGACCCGGCGTGAGCTGGCGGACCGGGTCAACCGTCGGGCGCGGACCCTGGCGAAGGCGGGGGTGATCGAGGGGGATTTCGTCGCCATCGCCCTGCCCAACTGCCCGGCATTTCTGGAGCTGGCCTTCGCCGTGTGGACGCTCGGCGCGACGCCGGCGCCCCTGTCGCACAAGCTGCCTGCGATCGAACTGGCCGGCATCCTCGATCTGTTGAAGCCGCGCCTGATCGTGATCGAGGATGGGGCAAGGGCGGGCAATACACCTCGCCTCTCCGAGGCGGAGACGTATGACGCGTCGGAGGATCCTTCGCCCCTGCCGGAGATCGTGTCCAAACATCTGAAGGCCATCGCCAGCGGCGGTTCGACCGGGCGCCCCAAGGTCATCGTCGACATGGCCCCGGCCATGGCCGATCCCGACGTCCTGCTGCTCGGCATGATCCCAGACGATGTGCTGCTGAATCCGGGGCCGCTGTACCACGCGGCTCCGTTCGGCATGACCTGTTTCGCCATGGGCTGGGGTCTGCACATCGTCCTGATGCCGCGTTTCGACGCGGAGGAAACGCTGAGGCTGATCGACCAGTACAAGGTCAGCTGGCTGTTCCAGGTGCCGACGATGATGCACCGCATCTGGTCCCTGCCCGATGACGTGAAGGCGAGTTACAACGTCTCGTCGCTGGACGCCGTCATGCATATCGCCGCCGCCTGTCCGCCCTGGCTGAAGCAGAAATGGATCGAATGGGTGGGGCCAGAGACGGTCTGGGAGATCTACACCGGCACGGAGGCGCTGGGCGGCACGGGCATTCACGGGGTCGAATGGCTCGATCACCCCGGCTCGGTCGGCAAGGTCCTGCCCGGCTACGAGATGAAGGTGTTGAACGAGGCCGGCGAAGCCTGTGCGCCCGGCGAGGTCGGCGAGATCTATTTCATGCCGCTGCGGGGGCAGGGGACGACCTACAAATACCTTGGCGCCGAGCCGCGTGCGAACGGTACGTTCGAGACCCTGGGCGACATGGGGTATGTCGATGACGACGGCTGGCTCTATCTGGCCGACCGGCGCGTGGACATGATCGTGTCGGGCGGGGCCAACGTCTATCCGGCCGAGGTCGAGGCGGCGATCGACAGCTTCCCCGGCGTCCAGTGCAGCGTGGTGGTGGGGCTGCCAGACACGGACTTCGGTCAGCGGGTTCACGCCATCGTGGAGACGGCGGACGGGGCTCTGGACGAGCGCGCGCTGAACGCCTTCCTCGCCGAGCGGATCGCGCCCTACAAGCGCCCTCGCTCGCTGGAGGTTACGACCGAACGGCTGCGTGACGATGCGGGCAAGGTGCGTCGCTCGGCCTTGCGGGCCGAGCGGATGCCGGCCGTTTAAAGGTGCGAGTTGGACTCGGACAACACCGAGTCCAATGAGTGCAATTCCGAACGTAATCTTGCATTATAACGATGCAAGTTATTGAGTTAACGCGTTAAACCGGGCTGACTAAGCTTCAGGACGCAGCCGGGTCCTTCATCTGGAAATAGTCGCGCCAGGCGATGATCTTGCCGTCCCGGAATTCGATGATGCCCATGTACGGGTGGGAGACGCTGACGCCGTCGGCGTTGACGTAGTCTTCCTGCCCCTCGGTCAGCACCTTGTCGCCGTTCTCGGCCCAGTTCACGAGCGTCCACTTCGTCGCCGAGTGGTTGGCCCAGTATTTGGTGATGAACCTGTCGACCCAATCCTTCCCGACCAAGGGACGGGTTCCGACATGGTAGTGGTATTCCACGTCGTCGGCGAAGAAGTCGAGGAAGGCGGGCTTGTCGCGCGCCTCCGACACGACCATCAGCGCCCGCAGACGCTCGATCGGCGTGCTCATGCGGTCGCCTTCGAGGCCTCGGGCTTGGCCGGGGCGTGGACCTGCGACGTGTCGTAGTAGTCGCGCATCCGGTAGATCAGGCCGTCGCGGACCTGGAAGACCTGGACGAAGGGGTTGTCCATCTTCACACCCGAGGCGCGGTCGACCAGGACCTCCATCCCCTCGACGAACAGGACCTCGCCGTTTTCGGCGGAATGGGTGACGCGCCACTCCTGCTGGTCGAAGCCGGCTTCGTAGTTGGAGAGGAATTTCCGCATCTTGTCCTTGCCGACGGCTGGACGTTTGGTGGGGTGCCAGTGGTACTCGATGTCGTCGGCGAGGGTGGCGATGAAGCCCTCCACGTCGCGCTTCTTCCAGGCGGCCATCATGGCCTCCACGACCTGCATGTTCTGACCCACGGCGTGTCTCCCTAGCGTTCTGATTGCCCGAACGCTAGGACCATAAGTCTGCTAATGCAAGCGCCGGAAACCCGCTTTCAAACCCGGACTGATCGTCAGGCGGACGGCTTGATGCGACCCGCCTTCATGAGGACCGTCTCCAGCGTCAGCCGCCCCTTGCAGGCGCTGCAACAGACCTGGGGGTTCAGGGGTTCGCCGCACACATGTTTGATCTTCACCGGCGGCCCGGCCCGATCCTTCAGGTGGGTGTCAGCCCAGGTCATCATGCTCAGGGCGTGGGGATAGAGGTCCCGTCCCTTGGTCGTCAGCCGATATTGGTAGCGAGGCGGCGTCATCTCGTAGAGGCGGCGTTCGAAGATGCCCGACATCTCCAGCGTCCGCAGCCGGTCGGTCAGGATGTTGGAGGCGATGCCGAGAACGCTCTGGATCTCGTCGAACTTGTGCAGGCCGAAATACTGAACGCTGACAACGAGCGCGGTCCACCGGTCGCCGAGCAGGTCGACCAGTTCGATGGTCGGGGCCTCGTCGTTGGGCTGGCGGCGGCGGTGCATGCGCTGGACCGGCAGCTTCTCCATGCCTTCGCCCGGCCCGGGCGTGAAGGTGCAGGTGTGCAGCGTCAGAGGCTCGCCACAGCCGCCGCAGCGCAGTTCCGGCAGCATTGCCTTGCCGCATTCGGTGTGGGTGAAGACGGTCGGCGCCCGGCCGCCGGTCACGCCCCAGCGCACGCCCCAGCCCCACATCAACATCATGGAATCGAACAGGCCCAGACCGCGCGACGTCAGATGGTAGGCCATGCGCGCGCCCTCATCCTTGTGGGGTTTCTTGACCAGGATGCCGTGGCGCTCAAGGGCTGCGAGGCGGCTGGACAGGGTCGACCGGGCGCCGCCGAGACGGGCGTGGAATTCCTCGAACCGCGTGGCCCCGAGGAAGGCCTCCTGCACCACCAGCAGGCTCCACCGGTCGCCGAGGGCGTTCAGGGCACGGTTGACGGAGCTCTTTGGAACCAGACGAATTTTCGGCGCAGTGCGAGACATCGTCTCTCCTAGACGACGCCGTTAGGTCTTATCAAGCAACCGTCAATTTCTGGCGGCGGACGACGAGTCCCGCCGCCTCCCGGTCGAAGGTGGCGGTGGTCACCCCTTCGTCCCGCAGGCCCGTCTTCTGGATCTTGTTGGTCGGGGTCTTGGGAAGAGACGTCTCGACCCGGACGTAGCGCGGCACCATGAAATGGGTCATGCGCGGGATCAGCCATTCGACCAGTTCGCGCGGGTCGATCCCGGCGCCGTCAATGGGGGCGACGGCGACCATGACCTCCTGCTCGCCGCCCGGCAGGTCGATGCCATAGGCCGCGCATTCGCGCACGGAGGGGTGGGCGACGACCTCGATCTCGATCTCCAGAGAGGACATGTTCTCGCCGCGCCGGCGGATCGCGTCCTTCTTGCGATCGACGAAGAAGAAACAGCCCTCGACGTCGCGCCACATCAGGTCGCCGGTGTGGAACCAGCCGTTGCGCCAGGCCCGAGCCGTCGCTTCCGGATCGCCGAAATAGCCGGAGAAGAGCGTCCACGGGTTGTCTGAGCGGATCACCAGCTCGCCCGGCTGGCCGTGCGGGACCTCGTTGTCGTGGTCGTCGACGATGCGGCATTCCATGCCGACACGGACGCGGCCGCAGGACCGCATCACCGAGTCGTTGACCGCGCTGATCAGCGGACCCGAAACCTCGGTCATGTTGAAGCCGGACAGGTAGTCGAAGCCGAACCGCTTCCCGAGTGCGGCGGTGTCCTCGTTGATCGGCGACAGGGTCACCATCCGCAGGGGATTGTCGGCGTCGTCGGGCCTGGGCGGCTCCTTCATCAGGAAGGAGGTCAGGGCGCCAATCAGGCCGCTGCACACCGTGGAACCGGTCTCGCGCACCGTGTCCCAGAAGCGGCGGGTGTCGAAGGCCTCGAACAGGGCGACCGAGCCGCCACAGGCCACTGCCGCCGTGATCGCCGCGATGCCGCCGACATGGAACATCGGCAGGTTCACCAGCATCCGGTCGGACTGGACCATGTAGCCGTAGGTGACCCTGGCGGTGGTCCACTCCTGTACATAGGAGGTGATGACGGCCTTGGACGGGCCGGTGGTGCCTGAGGTGAAGATGATCACCGGCGGATCCCACGGGTGCTGGTCGACCGGGACGCAGGCGGCCGGATCGCCGTCTAGCACCGAGGCGTGCTCGATCTCGACGGGCAGGTTCAACGGGTCGGACGGACCTGTGAGGATCAGCCGTTCGGCAGCGCCCAGAGACAGGCCCTCCAGACGCGGCGCGAGGTCCGGGTGGACGATCATCACCCTGGCGCCGGTCTTCGCGATCGCGTGTTCCAGCAGCTTGCCTCGAAAGCTTGTGTTGATCGGGGCGAGCGCGGCGCCCGCATAGTTGGCCCCGAACCAGGCGCGCAGCAGGGCCGGGCCGTTCGGCGCCCAGGCCGCGACGATGTCGCCGCCCTTCACGCCGCGCGCCTGCAGGGCGGCGGCGGTGGACAGGGCGCGCCTGCGCGTTTCGGCCCAGGTCCAGGTCTCGCCGGTCTCGAAGCGGATGAAGACCGTGTCCGGCGTCTCGGCGGCCCAGCGGTCGATCAGCCGGGGGATGACGCAGTCCTCGGCCGAGGGCGGCGCGGGATCGAACCAGGGGAGCGAGAGGCGCTGATCGCTCAACGGGCGGGCTCCTGCCATTCGCGGGCTTCCTCGACGCTGTCGCGGAAGGACTTCAGCGCGCGGGTCAGCATCAGAGAGGCGATGGTGACGGTGACGCCGCTGACGATGGCCAGGGACAGGCCGATGTTCTGATCGCCGCCCAGCCAGTTGTCGCTGATGGCGGCCACGACGGTCGGGCCGAGGCCCAGCGAGATCAGGTTGCCGATCAGGAAGTAGATGGCCGTGATCTGGGCCCTCAGCTGGTTCGGGGCGACGGCCTGGAGGGCCGTGGCGGGCAGGCTGTTCATGACGCCTGCGAAGAAGCTGAACCCGGCGAGCGCGGCGATGGCCAGACCCTGGGTCGGCATCAGGGGCATGGCGATCGCGAAGGGGATGCTGGCGACGAGGGCCAGGATGGCGACCCGAACGGGCGCGTCTGTCCGGCCCTTGCTGGCGAACCAGTCTGTCAGCCAACCGCCCACGAGGACGCCTGGCGTGGCGGCGGCCAGCAGAACCATTCCATAGGCGAAGCCGACCTCTGCCGGTGTCATTCCATGCTGACGGATCAGGACCGCGGGCGCCCAGGCCAGGTAGGAGATGCCCGCCATGCCGAAGATCGAGAAGGCGAAGATCAGCATGTAGAAGGTCGATTTGCGCGACCACATGTACTTCAGGACGCCGGCCTGGACGCCCGACTTCACCACGCCCTGACGCGGTGGTTCGCGCACGACGACAAACAGGGCGGCGATCAGCAGGCCCGGCGCGCCGACGAGGACGAAGGTCTGCTGCCAGGGGGCCAGTTCGCCGACGAGCGGCAGTCGCATCGCGCCTGCCTGGGCGATCAGGTCGATCACCGCGCCGCCGATCATCAGGGCCAGACCGGCGCCGAGATAGGGCGCCATCGAATAGACGGCGAGCGCCCGCGCGCGCTGACGCGGCGGGAAATAGTCGGAGATCATCGAATAGGCGGCGGGCGACAGGGCGGCCTCGCCGATGCCCACGCCGATGCGCGCGGCGAACAGGGCCCAGAAACTGTTGGCCAGGCCGCAGGCCACGGTCATCACGCTCCAGACCACGATGCCCCAGAAGATGATCCAGCGCCGGCTGCCCCGGTCCGCCAGTCGCGCCAGCGGCACCCCCATGACGGTGTAGAACAGAGAGAAGGCGATCCCGGCCAGAAGGCTGAACTGGGTGTCGGTGATGGTCAGGTCGGCCCGGATCGGCTGCACCAGCAGGGTCAGGATCTGGCGATCGATGAAGCTGGAGGTGTAGGCCACCATCAAGGCGGCGACGGCGAACCAGGCCCAGCCCGAGTGGGGCCAGACCCTCGCCGTCGTCGGCCCGCCGACGCCTGTCACACCGTCACTCACGCTCATGCCGCGACCTCGTTCAATCTCAAGATGAAAGTCACTTTCGCAGTTGCGAGATGACCGCCAGTTCTCTTCGCGACCGCGTAGCCGATCTCGTGGGTCGGCGAACAAGCGGGGCTTGGTGAACGGCGATAATGCATTCTCAACTCCCTGTTTCCGAACAGATTACTGTTCGACAGCCCCCCAAATCTTCGTTCGGTCGGGTCCGGCGCAGCCCAAGCGTGGCTGGAGCGTGTCGGCTTGCCCACACTGAAGCACACAAGGCGGTCTGATTACAAAAGCTATTTGACAGTCTCAATTCGCCAGTTACAAATCAGCGCTCAGAAGCACCTCGGCTAACGGGGGCTCATGGGAGGATTGGGCGTGAATATCAGAGGCACAGTCAGCGTATCCGCATTGCTCATCGCCGCGGCGCTTTCCGCGACGCCGACCCTGGCCCAGACCGCGCCCTCCGGGCAGGAGGCGACGGTCGTCGATGAGATCATCGTCACCGCAACCCGCCGCGCGCAGCGCCTGATCGAGGCGCCGGTCGCCGTCACCGCGGTCAGTGGCGAACAGCTGGAGAACTCCGGAGTCAGCGACATTCGCGAACTGACCAGCCTGGCTCCCAGTGTTCAGTTCCAGACGCCCGGCGGCGGCTCGGACTCCTCGATCCGCATCCGCGGCGTGGGCACGACCTCAACCAACCCCGGTCTGGAATCCTCGGTCGGCGTGATCATCGACGGTGTGATCCGGGCCCGCACAGGGGTCGCGCTTTCGGAACTGGGCGACCTTCAGGGCATCGAAGTCCTGCGGGGTCCGCAGGGCACCCTCTTCGGGCGCAACACCTCTTCGGGCATCATCAACGTCACGACGAAACAGCCGGATTTCAACGGAATCAGCGGCAATATCACCGGGTCCTACGGCAGCTTCGACGATCGCCGGCTTTCCGGAGCCGTGAACTTCCCGCTGGTCGATGACGAATTGGCCCTGCGCATCGAGGGCAGCTACGAGCTGCGTGACGGTTTCCACTCCGACGCCAACTCGGGCGAGAGCCTGGACAACCTCGACCGCCAGTTTATCCGCGGCAAACTGCTATGGCGTCCGTCCGAGACCCTGAGCTGGACCTTCACGGCCGATTATACGAACCGCAACGAGAACTGCTGCGTCGCGCTCCTGGCCATCGCCGGCCCGACCTACAATCTGGTCAACCAGCTGGCGGCCGCGCGCGGAGGCATCGGCTATCCGTCGACCAATCCGTTCGATCGCCGCGCCTCCAAGAACAATATCCGCCAGAACCAGGAGGACATCGAGGACATGGGCGTGTCCGCCTCGGCGGAGTGGGATCTGGGCTGGGCGACGCTGAACTCGGTCAGCGCCTTCCGCAGCTGGGAAGCTTTCCGCTCGCAGGACTTCGACCACTCGGGCGCCGACCTGGGCTTCTTCGCCCCCGACGGTCTGCACCAGGGCTTCGACGTCCTGACCCAGGAACTGCGTCTTCAGGGCGAGAACGGTCGCCTCGACTGGCTGGTGGGCCTGTTCTACTCGGACGAGACGGTCCTGAACGACAGCGCCTACCGCATGGGCGCCGACTATCCGCTGATCTACGGCGGGGCGGCGACCTTCCAGGCTTCGACCCTGGCCGCCTTCCGGCCCGGCGATGGCGCGCGCGGCATCGGTGAGCAGAGCGGACAGGATCTGTCCTTCTTCACGCACAACGTCTTCCACGTCACGGATGCGCTCAGCATCACTGCAGGCCTGCGCTATACGCAGAACGACAAGGAGATCACCTACCGGGGTGAGAACTTCAACCCGGCTTGCGACAGCGCCGTGCGGACCAGTGACGCCGCCGGCATCACCCGCTTCTGCGCCCCGTTCTGGGATACGCGCCTCAACCCGTCCGGAGACTCCGACGCACGCAGCGAAGAGGCGACCACCGGCACGGTGAACATCGCCTATCGCGTCAACCAGTCGCTCAACACCTATGCCTCCTACTCGCGGGGCTACAAATCGGGCGGCTACAACTTCGACCGCGCCGGCTTCACCACACCCGCTACGCCGAACGCCCGTGATCTGGCCTTCGTCGAGGAGACGGTCGACGCCTACGAAATCGGTATCAAGGGCGAGTTCTTCGATCGCACACTGCGCGCCAACTTTGCGGCCTACCACCAGACGTTCGAGGGCTTCCAGCTGATCGAGTTCACGGGCGTCAGCTTCGTGGTCCGCTCGCTGGCCGAGGTCATCACCAAGGGCGCCGAGCTGGAAGTCACCTGGGAGCCGACACCCGGCCTGACCCTGACCAACGGCCTCAGCTACACTGACGCCTACTACCCGGTGAACGTGCTGAACCGTCAGTATTCCGGCCTCGAGCTGGAGCAGTCGCCGGATTGGGTGAACGTCTCCTCGATCACCTGGGAGTTCCCGATCGGCGACAGGCTGACCGGGGTGGCCTACGCCGACGCCCGCTATTCCTCGGAGTTCTTCACGGGCGGGTTCGATCCGAACCGCGTCCAGGACAGCTTCACGACCGCCAATGTTCGCTTCTCCCTCCGGGACGCGAACGAGGCCTGGCAGCTGGACGTCTTCGCAAGAAACGTCTTCGACCAGGACTACTATCGCCGTGTGATCCCCGCGACCTTCCAGGCGGGATCCTACTCGGCCTTCCTCGGCGACCCCCGCACCTACGGGGTCACCCTGCGGCGCAACTTCTGAGCCGCCTCTTCGGGGCTTTCCTGACCTGAGACACCTTGGCCCCGCTGTGTGAGCAGCGGGGCCATTTTTCTTGCCGCAAAGGGGGCGGCTCAGAAGCCGAGTTGCTTCGCCGCCAGATCGCGCAGGATCTCCTCCGAGCCGCCGCCGATGACGAAGATGCGGGCCTCGCGGTAGATGCGTTCGACGCGGTTGCCGCCGGTATAGGCCCGCCCGCCGAGGACCTGCAGGCTTTCGCGCGCGCAGTGTTCCAGCGTCGTCGTCGCCTGAACCTTCAGCAGGGCCAGGTCCGCGACGGGGACCTCGCCCCGGCCGAAGCGCCAGACCAGGATGTCCAGCATGGCGTAGGCGACCTTGATGCGCTGGACCATGTCGACGATCTTGTGGCGCATCACCTGGTGGTCGATCAGCCGTTTGCCGAAGGTCTGGCGCTCGCGGGCAAAGGCGATGGCCTCGGCGACGCAGGTGCGGGTCATGGCCAGGGTGGCGGCGATACCGGAGAACCGCTCGATGTTGAACTGGCTGGCGAGGCCCGCGAAGCCGCGGTTCTCGACCCCGACCAGATTGGTTACGGGCGCCTCGACATTGTCGAAGTTCAGCCAGCCGTTGTTGCGGTTGTACCATTGCAGGCCGGGCAGGGGACCGCGCGTCACGCCCGGACGATCCGTCTCGATCAGCAGCATCGACAGACCGCCCATACCAGGGCCGCCGGTGCGGACCGCCGTCAGCAGATAGTCGGCCTTCATGGCGCCCGAGATCAGGGTCTTGCCGCCGTTGACGACGAAGACGTCGCCTTTGCGCTCAGCCGTGGTGGTGAAGCCGGAGACGTCCGACCCGCCGCCGGGCTCGGTCACGGCGAAGGCGATCTTGCTCTCGCCCGCCAACACCGGTCGGGCGACCCGGTCCAGCATCTCGGGCGTCCCGCCATTGATGATGGGCGGCAGGGCGATCCAGGGCGTGGCGAGGTCGGCGAAGACCACGCCGGAACCCATGCGGAAGAACTCCTCGGCGAAGATGATGCGGTCCCACAGGTCGATGTTCTCGCCGGTGCCGCCCAGGTCCTCACGGAAGCCCATGCCGCTGATCCCCTCGCGCGCGGCGTCCTTGTAGAGACTGTCGGGGAAGTCGGAGACGGCGTCCCACTCGTCCAGATGCGGGGCGATATAGCCGTCGACGAAACCGCGCAGCTTCGCGCGCCAGGCGTCATGTTCAGGGGTCATGAAGGGGCTGGGCGGCCTGAGGCCGTCGAAATCCAGTGCGGGAGGCGTATGATCGGCCATAGTCGTTTCCCTCATGCGCCGGCGGATCCGGCGTCGCTTTCACTTTCATACTAATCCCCTCTCGCCATCTGCTGCAAGCATGGTATGCTAACGCAACCCACTGGGCGAAGGCCCGCCGGCTTGAGGAGCGAGCGATGGGACTGGAACAGACGGGCAAGGCCCGAACCGCATTCACCGGCGATGTGGCGCAGGGGCCGCTGAAGGTGACCCTGGAGGATCGATCGCATCCCTATATGCAGGGCGCCTGGACGCCCCAGCATGAGGAACACACCGCCGACGACATGCAGGTCATCGGCGTGATCCCGACCGACATCGACGGCGTCTATGTCCGGAACACCGAGAACCCCGTCCACCAGCCCCTGGGCCGCTATCATCCGTTTGACGGCGACGGCATGCTGCACGCCATCTCGTTCAAGGACGGCAAGGCCAGCTATCGCAACCGCTTCGTCCGCACGGCTGGCTTCGAGGCCGAACAGGAGGCGGGACGCGCCCTGTGGGCCGGTCTGGCCGAGCATCCTTCGCTGTCGGAAAAGCCGGGCTGGGGCGCTCATGGCGGGCTGAAGGATTCGTCTTCGACCGACGTCATCATCCACGCGGGCGCCATCCTGTCGACCTTCTACCAGTGCGGCGAGGCCTACCGGATCGATCCCTATACGCTGGAGCCGATGGGGACGGACGGCTGGTGCCCGCCGGAAGGCATTTCGGCCCACCCGAAGGTGGACCCGAAGACCGGCGAGCTGTTGTTCTTCAACTACTCCAAGGCCGCGCCCTACATGCATTACGGCGTGGTCGGGGCCGACAACCGGCTGAAGCACCTCACGCCTGTGCCGCTGCCGGGGCCGCGTTTGCCGCACGATATGGCCTTCACGACGAACTGGTCGATCCTCAACGATTTCCCCCTGTTCTGGGAGCAGGATCTGCTGCCAAAGGGCTTCCACGTCGCCCGCTTCCACGCCGACATGAAGTCCCGCTTCGGTCTGATCCCGCGCTTCGGCGGCGAGGCCGACGTGCGCTGGTTCGAGGGCGACGCCACCTATGTGCTGCATTTCCTGAACGCCTGGGAGGACGGCGACAGCGTCGTTCTGGACGGCTATTTCCAGGACAATCCGGTGCCCAAGACCAGTCCGGACGCCTGGCCGGGTCATGAGCGGATCATGACCTTCCTGGATCAGAACATGCTGCAGCCCAAGCTGCACCGCTGGCGCTTCAACCTGACCACGGGCGAGACGACGGAACAGCGGCTGGACGACCGGGTGCTGGAGTTCGGCATCATCAACAACCAGTTCGCCGGGGTGAAATACCGCTGGGCCTATTCCGCCGTGTCCAGGCCCGGCTGGTTCCTGTTCACCGGCCTGGTGAAGCACGACATGGATAGCCTCGAGAGCTGGGCCATCGACTTCGGCCCGGAACGCTATGGGTCCGAGCCCGGCTTCGCGCCACGCGTCGGGGCAACCGAGGAGGACGACGGCTATCTGATCACCTATGTCACCGACATGATCGAGGACCGGTCCGAATGCGTGATCTATGATGCGCGGAAACTGGCCGACGGTCCGGTGGCGCGCATCATCCTGCCCGGCCGCATTTCCAGCGGCACCCATGCGACCTGGGAACAGGGCGAGACAATCCGGGCGTCGAAGGCGATGCTGGCGAGCAAGGCGGCTTAAGGACAGAGCGACATGACCTATATCCTCGGCGGCTGGCAGTCGGACTTCGCGCGCAACTATGCGCGCGAGGGGCTGGAGATCGGTGATGGCTTCGCAGAGGCCGTCCACGGCGCACTGGCCGAGACGGGTCTGGAGCCCGGGGACATCGACGTGGGCCATGTCGGCAATTTCGTCGGCGACCTGTTCACCGGACAGGGCATGCTGGGCGGCTTCTTCGCCATGACCGACGAGCGGTTCACCGGCATGCCCGCCTCGCGCCACGAGGCCGCGTGCGCCTCGGGCAGTCTGGCCATCATGGCCGCCGCCGCTGACATCGAGTCCGGCCGCTACGGCACGGCCATGGTGCTGGGGCTCGAGATGATGCGCAACGTGCCGGGCGTGACGGCCGCCGAGCATCTGGGCGCTGCGGCCTGGGCCGGGCACGAGTATCTGGACGCCACCTACGCCTGGCCGCGCGCCTTCTCCGACCTCACCGAGGAGTACGACCGTCGCTACGGCATCGACGAGGCCCACCTGCGTCGCATTTCCCAGATCAACTTCGACAACGCCAAGCGCAATCCGAACGCCCAGACGCGGAAGTACAGCTTCTCGAACGCCAGCTTCAGCGATGATGACGAGGCCAATCCGGTCATCGAGGGCCGCGTAAGGAAGACCGACTGCGGACAGGTCACCGACGGCGCCGCCGCCATCATACTGGCCTCCCCCGAACGCGCGGCCGAGTATGCGAAGAAGCGCGGCATCGCACTGGAGAGCATCCCCCGCATCAAGGGCTGGGGCCACCGCTGCGCCCCCATCGACTACAGCCGCAAGATCAAGGCCAGCGAAGGTCAGGAGTACGTCTTCCCGCAGGTGAAGCGCGCCATCGATGACGCCCGCGCCCGCGCGGGTCTCGACCTGTCGGGCATCGACGCCGTGGAGACCCACGACTGCTTCTCGATGACCGAATACATGGCCATCGACCACCTGGGGCTGACCGCGCCGGGCGAGAGCTGGAAGGCCGTCGAGGCCGGCGACATCGAGATGGGCGGCAAGCTGCCGATCAACGCCTCGGGCGGGCTGATCGGCTGCGGGCATCCGGTCGGCGCGACCGGGGTGCGAATGGCGCTGGATGCGTTCAAGCAGACGACGGGCACGGCCGGCGACTATCAGGTCGAGGGGGCGAGGAACGTCCAGACGCTGAACATCGGCGGTTCGACCACGACGACGGTCAGTTTCGTGGTGGGGGTCTAGCGCCCCGCGCGGATCGCGACCCCGACCGTCCCTTGAGCCACCACTACCCCCGCGTCGGTTCGCACCTCGGCCGCCACGACGGCCTTGCGCTCGTCGCGATACGTCACCGTCCCCGTCGCCTCCAGTCGGGCCGTGTCGCTGGGTGCGGCGTTCAGGAACCGCATGTTCAGGTCAGTCGTGACCAGGGTCTGGCCGGGCTTCAGTATGCTCATCACCGCCGCCCCGCCGGCCATGTCGATCAGGGCCGCCGTCACTCCGCCGTGGACCAGGCCGATGAAGTTGGCGTGGCCCGGATCGATATCCAGCGCCACCCGCACGAACCCCTCGCGCGCCTCGACCGGATGCGAGCCCAGGCGCTTCAGGAAGCCTCCGACTTCGTCGCCGGCCGCCATCCAGCGCCGGACGAGCTCCAGTCCGTCGACGGTCGGATCGAGCCGGAACCGGACGGGTTCGCTCACGCCGCCCCGCGCAGGGCCGGACGCTTGGCGGTCTTGCGCTCGAACCGCTCCAGAGCGGCGACGTACTCCCGCTCCAGCTGGGCGACGACGTCGGCGGTCGGCTCTACGGCCTTGACCGACTCGATCCCCTGTCCGGCGGCCCAGATATCGCGCCAACGCTTGGTGTCGCCGCCCGACGCATAGTCGCGCACGGCCGGTCCGCCCAGATTGTCCGGGTCCTGACCGGCGGCGCGCAGCGAGGGTTTCAGCCACGACGCAGCCGTGCCTGTGACGGCGTCCGACACCACCAGATCGTCCGGCCCGGCGTCGATGACCATCTGTTTGTAGGCCGGCTGGGCCATGCTCTCGGTCGTCGCGAGGAAGCGGGTGCCCATGTAGACGAAGTCCGCCCCGGCCGCGACCGCGCCCGCGATCCCGGCTCCGTCGCCGACCCCCCCGCCGACCGCGATATAGCCGTCGAAGAACTCGCGCACCGCCGAGATGAAGGCGAAGGGCGACAGGTGGCCGGTGTGACCGCCGGCGCCCGCGCTGACGCAGGCCAAGCCGTCGACTCCCGCTCCAGCCGCCTTCTTCGCCAGGGTCATCGAGATGACGTCGGCGAAGACCAGGCCGCCATAGGCCTTCACGGTCTCCATCACCGGCTTCGGAGATCCGAGCGCCGTGATGACCACCGGCGGCTTGTACCTGGCCACCAGCCGGAGATCCTCAGGCAACCGCGCATTGGTCGAATGGGTGATCAGATTGGCGATCCACGGCGCGTCGCCGGGCTTCAGGGCTTCGGTGATCCGGGCCATCCAGCCGTCGAGGTCGTCGACCGTGCGGCAGTTGGTGGTGGGGAAGGCTCCGCCGATCCCGGCCTTGCAGGCGGCAATAACCATCTCCGGCCCGGAGACCAGAAACATGGGCGCCGCGAAAACGGGCAGGCGGAGCGTATCGAAGGGGGGGGTCATACGGTCTCGGTCTCGTTGAAGGCGGCGCGCAGGTCGCGTTTCAGCACCTTGCCCACCGGATTGCGGGGCAGGGCGTCCAGCGTCTCCAGCCGTTCGATCTGCTTGTAGACGGCGACCTGACGCTCGGCGGTCAGGAAGCGGTTGATCTCTTCCATGGTCGCGGTCTGGTCGGGTCGGAAGACGACGAAGGCGGCCAGCCGTTCGCCCAGGTTCCGGTCAGGCGCGCCGACGACCGCGGCCTCGGCGATGGATGGGTGGGCGACGAGGTGGTTCTCGATCTCCTCGGACGAGATATTCATCCCGCCCCGGATGACGATGTCCTTCAGACGGCCGACGAACTTCAGATACTGCAGCCGGTCGCCGGCCAGTTCGAACAGGTCGCCGGTGCGGAACCAGCCGTCGGCGTCGAAGGCGCGGGCGTTGATCTCCGGCGCACGCCAGTAGCCCGAGAAGATTGTCGCCCCCTTGACCCGCAGCTCGCCGGGCCGGCCGGCCTCGGTGATCTCCTGCTCTGTGTCCGGATCGACCAGCCGGGTGAAGATCCGGTCGTGCAATACGGCGTTCCAGCGGAAGCCTTCCGCCAGGCGCGGGAACAGGGTCGCGCGTTCGGCCGCGACCGGCAAATCCTTGAGTGCGCTGGCGAAGGAGGCGCCTTCGTTGGAGCCGAAATAGTTCACGATCTGCACGCCATGCTTCTCGTGGAAGGTCCGCACCATCCATTCCGACAGCGGCGCCGAGCCCGAGCCGATCGATTTCAGACGCTTGAAGTCGATGCCCTCCAGCAGCGCCTCGTTCTGCAGCAGCAGGTTGAGGACCGCGGGCGGAGCGACCGTGTAGTCGATCCTTTCTTCTCGCATCTGCTTCAGCAGGATCGGCAGGTCGAACGGCTGATGCTGGATCAGGACGCCGCCGAGCAGCAGCCAGCCCACGAAGGCGGTCGAGATGCCCGCCATGTTCACCATCGGGAACGGGTTCAGAAGACGCGCGCCGGGCTCAAGGTCGGCCGCGTCGACGACGCCGGCGCCCATGATGATCCACTCGTTGTGGCTGCGGGGGACGCCCTTGGGCTGGGCCTCGGTGCCGGAGGTCCAGCAGATTGTGAAGATGTCGTCGGCGGTGACGTGGGCGTCCTTCGCCGCCTTCTGGGCCGCGCGATGCTGTTTGCCGGTGACCCCGTCCATCAGGGGCTCGAGATCGAGCGCGCCGGCCGGGCAGGTCTCGCCCAGCACGAAAACCGTCTTCAGCGTCGGGCAGCGGGCCTTGAGCGCGACGATCATCTCGCCGTGTTGTTGTTTCCCGATCCGGTCGGCCGTGATCGCCGCGACCGCGTCCGTCCTGTCGATGATGTAGGCCAGCTCGTTCTCGCGGTACTGGACCGGCGCGGGGCTGGCGATCACGCCGAGGCGCAGGCAGGCCAGATAGGCGATGCTGAGCTCGGCGATATTGGGAAGCTGGATCACCACGACCTGATCCTTGCGGATGCCGTGCGCGATCAGGACGGCCGCCAGCCGGTCCACGGCGTGGGACGTCTCGCGCCAGGTCAGACGATCCGGCAGACCGCCGACGACATCGGTCGCGTTGAGCGGATCGACCAGGGCTTCCGCGTCGGGATGGGCGGCGACGTGCTTGCGGAACAGATCGTCCAGGGTCTGGTCGCCCCACCAGCCCTTCGACTTCATTTCACGGATGCGGTCCTTGGGGATCACGATCATCGGGCCAGCTCCAGCGGTCGGGATTGGGTTTCACGGCAAAGGGCGCGGACGTCGTCGCGCACCACCTTGCCGACGGGATTGCGGGGCAGGTCGGGGAGGAAATGCAGGCGCTTGGGCGTCCGGACCGGGCCGATCCGGTCACGGACGAAGGCGGTGATGGCGTTCGCGTCCGCATCCGGCGCGACCGAGACGGCCGCCTCAAGCCGCTCGCCCCAGACGTCGTCGGGCTCGGCGAAGGCGCAGGCCTCGCGCACCGAGGGATGCAGGTTCAGCGCCGCCTCGACCTCGCCTGGATAGACGTTGTAGCCGCCGGTGATGATCAGGTCCTTCGACCGGCCGATCAGGTGTAGCAGCCCATCGCCGCCGAGCCGCCCGATGTCTCCGGTCTTGAGCCAGCCGTCGTGCCGCGACGCCGCCGTGAGTTCGGGCGCGTCCAGATAGTGGGTCCGGGTCAGGTCGCCGCCGACCACGATCTCACCCTCGCCCTTGTCCAGCAGGAGACCGTCTGCGGACAGCAGCCGGACGGGCGTGTCAGGGAACAGTCGCCCGACGCTGGCGCGCTTGTCGGGATCGGCCATGTCGGTCGGCGACAGGCCGGCGATGGTCATGGGCGCTTCGGTCTGACCGTACAGGGTGGAGACGACCGGGCCGAAGCGGTGGATGGCCTGTGCGATCCGGTCAGGCGACATGGGCGCGGCGGAATAGGTCAGATGGCGCAGGCGAGGGAAGTCGTCGGGCTGGAACTCGGCTTCGCCCATCAACAGGGCGATCAGGGTCGGCGGCATGAAGACTGTCGTCACGCGTGACTTCAGTTCGTTCAGGATCGCCGCACGGTCGGGCTCGGCCAGAAGGACGTGCGCCCCGCCGGCCGCCAGCACCGGCAGGATGTAGTGGGACGACCCATGGGTGAGGGGCGCGACGGCCAGGTTCCTGTCGTCGGCGGTGAAATCGTAGAAGGCGGACAACGAACGCAGCGCTGCGGCGCCGCTGGCCTGGCTCTGGACAACGCCCTTGGGCACGCCGGTGGATCCGCCGGTGAACTTCATGGCGAAGGGCGCGTCGGGATCGTCGGTGATCGGAAGCGGTGTCGCCGCGCCCACGCCATCGAGCCAGGCCTCCAGCGGCAGGGGTCGCGTCGAGACGCCCGCAGCCTCGACCGAGGCCGCGTCAACCAGGGTCAGGGCGATGTTCGCCCGCGTCTGAAAATCGCTGTTCAACCGCGCGCCGTTGCGGGGATTGAGCGGCGTCCAGACGGCTCCCGCGCGCAGGATGGCGAGGTAGGCGACGACGTGGCGCCAGCTGTTCCGGGCGCACAGTCCGACCCGGTCGCCGGTCCCGACGCCGCGCGCCGACAGGTCGCCCGCCGCCGCCTCGACGAGGGCGATCAGATCGCCGTGGGTCAGGGTTCTGTCGCCGTCGAACAGGGCGGGGCGGCCGGCCTTCTTCGCCTGGTTTTCGTAGAGGGCGTGAATCGGGTTCATGCCGCCCGCTCCAGCACCGTGACGACGGTCGCCGCCTCCTCGACGCCAAGGAATCCACCGCCGTTCTCGGCCACGGCGATGCGGGCGCCCTCGACCTGACGGGCTCCGGCGTCGCCGCGTAGCTGGATGGTGAGTTCGAACAGCTGGGCGATGCCTGTGGCCCCCACCGGATGGCCCTTGGACACCAGCCCGCCCGATGGGTTGACCGGTGTCCGTCCGCCCAGCGCGAAGTCGCCGACCCTCAGCCGCGCCCCGACTGTTCCGGGTTCAGCCAGACCCAGATTCTCGATCTGCTGCACCTCGGCGTAGGAGGTGGCGTCATGGACCTCGACGACATCGACGGCGTCCGGCCCGATGCCGGCCTGCTCGTAAGCCCTGATCGCGGCGCGGCGGCCGATGTGATTGTGGAAGTCGTTGGCCGGCCTGTCGCTCGCGCTGACGAGGGCGCAGCCGCGCACGCGGACGGCGCGCGACGGCCCCCCGAGCCGCGCCAGACCGGCGGCCGAACAGATCACAGCCGCCGCCGCGCCGTCGCTGACCGGGGCGCACATGGCGCGGGTGAACGGGAAGACCACAGGCTTGTCGGCCATCACCTGTTCGACCGTCATCGGCGTCCGGTACTGGGCCCGGTCGTTCAGGGCGCCGGTGGTGTGGTTCTTGGCGGCGACGCGGGCGAAGTCCTCCTGGGTCATGCCGTGGCGGGTCATATGGGCGCGCGCCTGGGCGGCGTAGAGGTCCATGAACAGGCTACGGTCGGGGCCGGGATCCTCGCCGCCCATCGACCGGATGTAGGCGACGACACCCTCGCGGTCGTGGATATCCGTTCCTCCTGCGAAGGCTGCCGCAACCCGCTCGGCACGGTCGGGCCAGACCATCTTGTCGACCCCGACGATCAGGGCGATGTCGCCGGCGCCCGCCTTGATCCAGTGGATGGCGGACAGCAACGCCGTTGATCCCGAGGCGCAGGCGTTCTCGACGTTCACGACCGGGATGCCGTTCAGGCCGAGCGGGCGCAGGGCGATCTGGCCGCGCACCGTGTTCTGGCCCTCCAGCATCGGCTGGCGGGTGTTGGAGAACCAGGCCGCCTCGATCTCGCCGACCCCGGCTCCTGCGTCCGCCAGCGCCGCCGTGACGGCCTCGGCGGTCAGCGATTTGACGCTGTCGTCCGGCCGCTTGCCGAAGCGGGTCATGGAGATCCCGGCGATGAAGACGTCGCCGCTCACGCCCCGGGCCGTCGTCGCTGGACGATGCGGAAGCGCGAGGCGACGAAGGCCAGGTCGGCCAGACAGGCGTTGCCGGCCGGGTTCAGGCCGGTGACGTGATAGTCGCTGTAGGCGGCAGCGAAGTTGATCCACATCGCCCCGGTCAGGTTGATCGACAGATTGGCTCCGGCCTGTTCATAGGCGGGCGTCGCACTGTCGATGAAATCCTCGTCGGTCGAATAGAGGTAGGACGAGATCGAGCCCCTGGTCTTCGCCAGCCAGGTCGCCTCAATCACCGCCTCGTCGGCGTCCTTCTGGACCAGGAACAGGACCGGGCCGAAGCGTTCCTCCGCATACAGATCGACCTGCCGGCCGCTATCCACCGCGATCACCAGCGGCGTCAGGGTGCGGGCGTCCGGGAACTGCGGATGGACGTAGGGGACGGCTTCCCGAAGTGTCCGCACGCCCGGCAGATCGGCGACGGCGGCGCGGGCCTCGGCCACGACCTTCAGCGACACCTCGCCCTGGATCGCGCCCATGATGCCGGCGGCCTGTGCGGGGTCGGAGGCGATGGCCTCGATCTGTTCGACGATGGCCTTCGATATCGGCTCGAACAGGTCCGGCGCGATGTAGATGACCTGCGGGCTGGTGCACATCTGGGCCGAGAACAGGCTGGACGAGCGGGCTACAGCGCGTGCGACCGCGTCGAGGTCGGCGACGCTCTCGATGACGACGGTGTTGACGCCGGCTGTCTCGGTGAACAGCTGTTTGCCGACGACGGTGCGTTCCAGATAGCCGCCGTAGCGGGGGCTGCCGGTGAAATCGATGATCTGGACCTGGGGATGATCGACGAGGTGTTGGGCGACGGGCTCGGCGAGGGTGTCGACGGCCAGGGTCACCAGATTCGGATCGAAGCCGAACTCTGCGAGCGTTGCGCGGCAGGTCTCGACCACGATGGCCATGGGCAGGATGGCGATGGGGTGCGGCTTGACGATGACCGGGTTACCGGTGGCCAGCGACGCGAACATCGCCGGATAGGCGTTCCACGTCGGGAAGGACGCACAACAGATCACCAGCCCCACCCCGCGCGGGACCAGCACATAGGTCTTCTCCAGCGCCACCTGTTCGCCCGCGAAGTTGCGGCGCCAGGTCGCCGACGGCGCCACATCGCGCATGGCCTTGGCGGCATAGGCGAGGGCCTCGACGCCGCGATCCAGCGCATTGGGGCCGGAGCCGCTAAAGGCTTGGGTGTAGCTCTGGCCGGCGACATGCATGACCGCATGGGCCATCTCGAAATTACGGTCATAGAGCCGCGCCGCCATCTCCAGACACAGGGCCACACGCAGCTCGAAGTCGGCCTCACGCCAGTCGCCCATGGCGCTGACGGCGACGGCGACCAGGGCGTTCGGGTCGCTCTTCGGATAGCGAATGCCGAGCGGATGTTGCGTGAACGGCGAGACCTCCGCGCCGACCTCGCCGACGACGCCGGGCTGGTTCAGATCGAAGGTCGCGCCAATGCGCGCCTCGAACGCCGCCTTGCCGGCGCCCGGCTTGTCGGGGCCGTGGATCTTCGTGGACGGACTGTCGCTCCAGGGGCTCCAGCTTTTGCGCGTCTGCACGGCATCGATGGCAGCCGTGAGTGTCGGCGCATGGCGCGCGATCAGGGCGCGGCGGCGGTCTTCGAGGCTGGTCGCGGAGCCGTCCATCCTAGGCCATCCGCTCCACGATCATGGCCGAGCCGACGCCCTGCGCCCCCTGGGCCACGACGAGGCCGTACCGACCTGCGCAGGCATCCAGCGCATCCAGCAGCGACGACAGCAGGATGGCGCCGGTCGCGCCCATCGGGTGGCCCTTGGCCATGTGGCCGCCGCCGACATTGACCTTGTCCGGATCGACCTTCCGCTCGCGCATGAACTTGACGATGGTGACGGCGAAGGCCTCCATGAACTCGATCCGGTCCATGTCGTCGAGTGTCAGGTTCGCCCTGGCCAGCGCCCGGTCCATGGCGGTGAAACCGGCGGTCAGCGACGCCGCAGGATCGCCCCCGGCCTCGGCGTAGGCGACGATCTTCGCGCGCGCGCCGGCCGCTTCGCCGGTGACGATGGCGAGGCCGGCACCGTCGCACATCGGCGGGGCGTGGGCCACGGTGTGGCGATGGTCGATGACCCGCCCGTCCAAAGCGGCGGCGTATTGCTCGCCCAGTGCGCCGAAGGCGGCGGGCATGGCGGCGAGGCTCTCTGCGGTGGTCGAGGCGCGGGCCGGCTCTTCCTTGTCGAGGCCGTTCAGCGGGATTCTGGATTTCACCAGCGGCGTGCCCTCGGCGGCGGCCGTCTTCTGCTGCGACGTCAAGGCTGCGGCGTCCATCTCCTCGCGGGAGACGCCGATGTCCTCGGCCAGGCGGTCGGCGGCGACGACCACGGGGATGTAGCGGGTGCGCGGCGGGAAGCTGGCGTCCTCGTAGTAGTCGGCCTTGTCCCCCATGAAGGGCACGCGCGACATCATTTCGACGCCCCCGGCCAGCGCCGTCTTCGCGCCGCCTGCCTCGATCATCTGCGCCGCCTGTCCGATCGCGGTCAGGCCCGAGACGCAGTAGTTGTTGATCGAATACGCATAGGCTTCGTCCGGCAGACCGGCATGCATCTTGGAGACCAGGGCGACGTTCGCGCCCTGGGCCCCCACCTGACCGACGGCTCCGAGGATCAGCGCATCGACCTTGCGGGCCGCGCCGCCGTTGCGGGCGTCGAGCGCATCGATCAGTCCCCCGACCAGCTCATGCGGCTTCATCGAAGCGAGACCGCCGTCGGGGCGGGCCTTGGCGCGCGGCGTGCGGACAGCGTCCAGAATATAGGCGGTCATAAGTTTACTCCCCGAGGTTCGGATCAGGCCGCGATCTGGTCGCCGGGCGCCCAGGCGCCGTGGAAGCCGGCCGGCACGCGGACGGGCAGGGGGATGCGCGCGATCGGCCCCTTGTCGAAGTCCTGGGCATGCAGAACCTGGACCTCGGACGTTCCGTCCGGCGCGGTGGCGAAGACCACGACATAACCGTCGTCCTCGGACGTCGATCCGATGCGCGGCGCGAAGACCGGCTCCGATCCCCCGATGCCGCCGCCGAATTTGTATTCCTGCGCCTCGCCGGTTCCGAGGTCGTATTTCAGCAGGCCGTCGAACCGCTGCAGTTCCTCGGGCGCCATCGACACATGGTAGGACCACTTCGATTTCGCGCCGGTGTAGTCGAGGTTGATGACCGGGAACTCGCCGATGCGGTCGTCGAGCTGGCGCTTCTTCACCTCGCCCGTGACCATGTTCATCCGCCACTCGACCGGCACGGCGTTCAGCGCCAGCACATTGACCATGGAGGCGTAGGGGCCATAGGCCGGGTTGGGCGGGAAGCCGTTGGGCTGCATCATGCAGGCGGTCATGACGACCTCGTCGCCGTCCTCCCACGCATTGACGACGTGATAGATGTAGCAGGTCTCGGTCTCGAACCATTTGATCTGGTCGCCCGAGCCGTATTTGGGCGCGACGCCGAAGCGGGCCGGCTGATCCGCCACCTTGATCTGCCACATGTGATTGCGCAGCCCGCCCTCGGTGAAGACCACGGGCAGGTCGTGCAGGATGACGTAGTTCTCGGTCAGTCCCATGTCGTGCGGCAGGCGCGGACCCGGCAGGTCCACGCGCTGGAAGTTGGTCAGGACGTTGTCCTTCGACACGACTCCATAGGTCATCCAGGGCTCGGTCAGGGAGTAGTCGAAGAAGCAGAACTCCCCGGTCCTCGGATCGACCTTTCCGTGGGCCGAGACGTGCCGGGGCAGCGCGCCGCCGAAGGTCTCGTTGCCGAGTGTTTCAAGCGTCCGCGCATCGACCCGCACCGGCTTGCCGGAGATGTACCACAGCGCCATCAGCGAGCCGTTGTGGAAGACCAGGTCGGTGTTGGCCGTGTCCTTGTAGACCAGTTCGCCGCGCGTCGAATCCGGACGCGATTTCGATGACGGGAGCATGACCCCGCCGGCGCCGATGCTCTTGCCGGCCTTCTCGGCGCGATAGTCGTCGGTGCCGATATAGCGGTTGCGATACTCGGCCTTGCCGTTCTCGAAATAGACGGCATGGATCATGCCGTCGCCGTCGAACCAGTGGTGCATCCCCTCGGGGGCCTCATGCGGATTCGGGCCGTTGCGGACGAAGGACCCGTGCAGGTCCTTCGGGATCTCGCCGATGACCGGGAGCTCCAGCGCCGTCGTCTCGGCGGCCACGGGCTCGTAGAGGCCCTGCAGATAGGGGTTCAGGGTGTTCAGGCCGGTCAGTTCGCCGGTCGAAATCCTGCGGGCTACGGCGGCGTCGTCGGCCATGGCTCAAGCTCCATACATCCAGAGGGGCAAGCTACGCGGAGTGGTATCTTAACGCAAGTCAGGTCTCACGCCCTGGGAGGCGTGGCGGCCAGGAACTCTTCGAAGGCCGCGTTGCCATCGAAGGGGCTGGTCCAGTTTTCGGCCGACATCAGGGTCTCGCGGACCGCGTCGAACCGCTCCAGGGGGATGTCCGTGTCGCGGCCGAAATCCAGCCCCGGCCCCTCGACACGCCAGGCGGGCCGCACGCGGCCGGCGCCCGCAACCAGGGTCTCACCGTTCAGCCGGCAGCCCTCGCTGACCAGCCAGCTGACCACAGGCGCGACCAGTTCGGCGGGCATGGCGGCGCCGGTGGCGTCATCGACATATTTCTCGGTCATCCCGGTCAGGGCGTAGGGGGCGACGGCGTTGGCGTGGACGCCCTTCGAGACGCCTTCCAGCGCGATAACCCGCATCAGGCCGATCACCGCGGCCTTGGACGCCGAATAGGCCGCCATGCCGTGCACCCCGTGCAGCCCGGCCGCCGAGGTGGTCATCACGATGCGGCCGGAGCCTTGCTCGCGCATGTGTCGATAGATCGGCAGGGTCGCAGTCAGGGTGCCGAAGAAGTTGATGTCGAAGACGCCGCGCACCTGTTCGACGCTCTGTTTGTGCAGGCTCATCGCCTCGGGCACGCCGGCGTTGTTGATCAGGCCATCGACACGACCGAACGCCTCCAGCGCCGCCGCAAGCAGCCGGTCTCCGGCTCCGTCCTGCTCGACCGCCAGGGCGCAGGCCACGGCCTTGCCTCCCTCCGCGCGGAGCCGCTCGGCTACCGCGTCGGCCGAGGCCGGTTGACCCTGCGCCCGGGGCCGGGTGTTCACGACCACGCTCGCGCCGCGCGCTGCAAGATCCAGCGCATAGGCCAGGCCGAGGCCACGTCCCGCCCCCGTGACGATGACAACACGGTTCTCAAGCGATCGGTCGGTCATGAACTCTCCTTGCGCCACACTTGCGTAAAAGGACTTGCAAATATGGTCTGTTGGCGCAAGCCTCTCGGCAGAGCTTCCGGCAAACAGGAAGCCAATCATGGGAACGGGACCGCCAACATGAAGACCATCATCGGGAAAACCGCGTCCGCCGCCGTGCTGATTCTGGCCGCCGGCCTGGCCACGCCGACCTTCGCTCAAAGCGCTGGAACGCCCGCGCCGCAGGACGACGCCGCTTCGCTCGACGACATCATCGTCACCGCCCAGCGTCGCGAACAATCGCTGCAGGACGTGCCGATCGCGATCACCGCCTTCAACGCCGAGACTCTGGAGCGCACGGCGGCGTCGGGCATTCAGGACGTCGCGTCCAAGGCGCCGGGCGTGACCCTGACCCAGTTCAACATCGGCGAGCCGCAACTCTACATCCGCGGCGTCGGCACCACGAGCGACTCGGCCGCCAGCGACCCGTCCATCGGCGTCTCCATCGACGAAGTCTCGATCGGTCGTGCGGGCGCCAGCTCGCTGGCGTTCCTCGATATCGAGCGGGTGGAGATCCTGCGCGGACCCCAGGGCACCCTCTACGGCCGCAACGCCTCGGGTGGCGCGCTCAACGTCTATACCCGCAAGCCCCAGCTTGAAGACACGACCATGGCGCTCCTGCGCTACGGCAGTTTCAACGAATGGGGCGGGGAAGCGGTGATCAACCGCATGATGGGCGAGAGCTCGGCCGCCCGCCTGGCCGTGCGGGTCAATTCCAACGACGGCTATGCCGAGAACGTGCCCTCGCGGCGGGGTCTGGAAGGCGGCAGCCAGTTCGGAGCGCGCGTCTCGCTGATGACCGAATCCGGTCCCTGGACGCTGACGGGACAGGTCGATGTGTCGCGTGACCGGATGGACGGCCACGCGCGCATCCCGGTCACGGCCTCGGGGACGGCTCCGGCCTTCGTCAGCCTGATCAACGGTCTGCGCGCCGGGCTGGACGTGCGTCAGAGCTACTCCTCGCCGGACAACTACCAGGACCGCGACAACTGGGGCGCTACGGTGCGGGCCGAGTATGCGGCGGAGGCGTTCGACGTCGTCTCCCTGACCTCCTATCGCAACAACGAATACAGCTGGCGCGACAATCTCGGCGGCCTGCCGTTCCCGAACTTCCCGCTGGCGGTCGATGACCGCGCCACGGAGGACGCCAGCCAGTTCAGCCAGGAGTTCCGCCTGGTCTCCAAGCCGGACTCGGCGATCAGCTGGGTCGCCGGCGTCTACTACTTCACCGAGGACGTGGACCGCTCGGAGCGCTTCATCGTCCAGGCCGCCCTGCCGATCGCGCCGCCGTCGTTCGGTGGCGACACCACCTTCAATCAGACGGCGGCCAATTCGAGCTACGCCGCCTTCGGTCAGGCGACCATTCCCTTCGGCAATATCTGGGAACTGACCCTCGGCGCCCGCTGGACGCATGACGAGCGTGAGATCCACCAGGTCGCCTTGGACAACGACCTGGGTCTGAACCCGCCGGTCGGCATCCCGCTGGGACCGACCGGCTCCCCCTACAACGTCCGCGCCGAGGCCAGCTTCGAGGAGCCGACCTGGAAGATCGCGCTGGCGGTGGAGCCGATCGACAACGTGCGCCTCTATGCCTCCTATGACCGGGGCTACAAGGCCGGGTCCTTCCCGTCGGGGGCCCAGACGGGCGTCCAGGCCCGCACGCCGCTTCGCTCGGAACTGCTCGACAACTACGAGATCGGGCTGAAGTCGACCGTCATGGACGGTCGGCTGCGCTTCAACGCCGCCGCCTTCAAGCTCGAGTACGACGATCTGCAGGTCTATGAGCTGCTGGGCCTGAACCTGGTCACGTCCAACGCCCAGGCCGAGGTCAACGGCTTCGAGATCGAGAGCGCCTTCGCCGTCTCGAACAACATCACGATCGGCGGCTCCTACACCTCGCTCGACGCCAAATACACCTCGAACGCCGTCTCGGGCGCGTCCATCCTGCCCTACAACGGCCTGACGCTGCCGCGATCGCCGGACAGCCAGTACACCCTCTACGCCGACGGCGAGTGGGACATGTGGGGCGGCGAACTGGCGGCTCGCGTCGACTATCAGTGGACCGACGACATCTTCTTCGACCCGTCCAATAACCCCGAGGTTCGCTCGCCGGCCCACAGCCTGGTCAGCGCCTACGCCTCGTGGGAAGCCGCGAACGGGGTGAAGATCGCCGTCTACGGCAAGAATCTGGGCGACACCGAATACCAGCAGCACATCATCAAGAATGTGGGCGTGGGCTTCAGCGTCTTCGGCGCCCCGCGCAGCTACGGCATCGCCGTCAGCCGCAGCTTCTGAGAATGGTCAGGCGGCGCTGGTTTCGACCGGCGCCGCCGCTTCCACTTCCCAGCGGATGGCGCGCGGATCAATCTTTTGGCCGGTCGCCAGGTCGCAGACGACTGCCGCGATCGGCTCATTGGTCTCGGTCTCGATCAGCCTCAGGGGCGACCCGTCGGGGCATAGCCAGCGCTCCGACCAGCCGTGCATGGCCATGATCATCGGATAGAGGTCGCGACCCGCCTCGGTCAGCCGGTATTCGAACCGCGGCGGCGCCTTCTGGTAGAGTCGCTTCTCCAGCACCCCCTGCAGGACCATGGTCTTCAGCCGGTCGGCCAGGATGTTGGTCGCCACGCCCAACGCCTCGTGGATCTCGTCGAACCGGCGCAGACGGAAGAAGGCGGCTGCCAGCACGGCCCAGCTCCAGTAGTCGCCCATGATGTCGGTTGAACGGTCGATGATCGCCCGGTCTGTCTCGATCGGCTGCGTCCGGCGCCGTCGCGAGGTCGGGGGGGCGATCGGCGTCAGGCCCTCGCCGGCCTCCCAGCGCACATGATGCATCTCGATGGGGCGCCCGCCCTCGTGATCGAAGACGGCCGGCTCGATCCGGGCTCCCGTCTCGCGGTCGTAGAAGGCCATGGCGTAGCGTTCCTGCAGCGGGGAGCGCGCCCATTTCCGCTCCCACTGGCCCTGCATGACCGCGACCCCGAACATGTCCAGGCCCATCTCGGTCAGCCGGTATTCCATGCGCGTCGCCGAGCCCCTGGCCTCGCGCTGTTCCAGCAGACCGGCGGCGACCAGACGGTTCAGCCGGTCGGTCAGGACGCTGCGCGGCATGCCCAGCCGGTCGCGCCAGTGCGAGAAGCGTCGCGCGCCATAGAAGGCCTCGCGCAGGATCAATTGGGTCCAGGCGTCGCCGGTTACGGCGAAGGCGCGGGCCACGGGATTGCCCATGATCAGGTCGCGAGTGGAGTGAAGCGTCACGCGGATTGATCTTTGTCTTCAACCCGATCTGTGCGGGGCCGAGTCGATCCTAGCACCAGATGGAGCCCTGCGTCGCTGTTCGATAAATCTCGATTTGCAAGTGACTGTGGCAGGCTTAGTGTCGGCTGATGACCGACACGCTTTCCACCATCGACCTGACCGCCGCCCCCTGTCGTTCGGTGCGGTTCGGAGAGGTGGGGGTGGAGATCGAACGCCGCCCGGACGGCGTGATCATCGTCTCGGGCAAGGCGCCGCTGAAACCCTACAACCCCAACCTCGCCGGCGCTTTCTGGCGTCATGCCGACGCCACGCCGGACAAGCTGTGGCTGGCGCGACGCGAGGGGCCGCGACGGGACTGGACGCGGCTGACCTATGGCGAGGGCAGGGCGCGTGTCGCCTCGGTCGCCGCCTGGCTGATGAACCGCGCAGTGACGGCGGAGCGACCGATCCTCGTCCTGTCGGAGAATTCGCTCAACCACGCCGTCCTCCTGTTCGCGGGCATGGTGGCGGGCGTTCCGGTCACCTCCGTCAGCGTCAACTATTCGCTTCTGTCCACCGACTTCGAGCGGCTGCGTCACGTCGTCGATCTGATCAAACCCGGGCTGATCTTCGCCGAACAGGGCGCGCCGTTCGCCGCCGCCATCGCGGCCGTGGCGCCCGCCGACGCCATCATTCTCGCCGCCGCGCCCGGCCTTCCCGGCTCCATCGACTGGTCAGAGGCTGTCGGCTTCCCCGCGCCTGATCTGTCGGCCCACGTCGCCGTCCTCGATCCGACGAAGCCCGCCCGCTACCTGCTGACCTCCGGCTCGACCGGACGTCCCAAGGCGGTGATCCACACCATGGCGATGGCGACGGGCAATACCCATTCCGGCTTTCAGGCCATGGGCGACGCCTTCGCCTGGGACCGGCAGGCGCTCGACTGGCTGCCGTGGAGCCACATCGCCGGGTCGTCGCTGATGACCAACATCACCTGCCTGGGCGGAGCCCTCTATATCGACGACGGGCGGCCCATGCCGGGCAGGTTCGACGAGACCATCCGGAACCTGAAGGAGATTCCGCTCCGCTACTACGGCACCATGCCGAACGGCTACGCCATGCTGGCCGATGCGCTGGAGGCGGATGACGACTTCGCCCGGCGGTTCTTCGGCGAACTACGCGCCATGCTGTTCGGCGGCGCCGGCCTGCCCCAGGCCTTGCACGACCGGCTGCAACGCATCGCGGTCCGCGCCACGGGCCAGAGGTTTGTCTTCGTCTCCGGCTACGGCTCGACCGAGACCGGTTCGGCGATCAGCTACACCTGGTGGGAGGATACCCGGGTCGGCATAGGCCTGCCGGTGTCGGGCGCATCGTTCAAACTGGTCCCCTGCGACGAGGTCTATGAGGTGCGGGTCAAGGCGCCCTCGGCCACGCCCGGCTATTTCGCCGATCCGGACCAGACCGCCGTCGTCTTCGACGAGGAGGGCTATCTCCGTATGGAAGACCTCGCCGACTTCCACGACCGCGACCGGCCCGAAGGCGGGATGTTTTTCGCCGGCCGCCGCGCCGAACAGTTCAAGCTGCTAAACGGCACCTTCGTGACCGCCGGCCGTCTGCGCGATTCGCTGCTGGGTCGTCTCGCCGGGATCGTCCGCGAGGTCGTCATCTGCGGCGACGGAGAGGCCGAGATTGCCGTCCTGGCGTGGGGCGATCCGGAAGGGGTGCGGCGACTGACGGGCGGGACGGACACCAATGACCCCATCATCCGCGCCGCCGTCGCCGAGGCACTGGCCTCGCACAACCGTGACAACCCCGGCCAGTCCAGTCGCATCGCTCGCCTGCTGTTCCTGACAGACGCTCCGGATCCGGAGGCGCACGAGGTTTCCGACAAGGGCTCGATAAACCGCCGTATGGTTCTAAGGCGGCGAGCCGACGCCATTGCATCCCTCTTTACAAACGGGCTCGGGTGTATTGCGCCGGCGGAGGTGCTGTCAGCCCGACGCTGACCTGCGTCATCAATGAGAGTTCGGGGAGAACCCGGGGCCTGTGCGGCAAGAGGCTACTGTCAGGCGGGTGCTGTCAGGCGAACGATAAAATGTCTCCGGTATTTGTGGCGTACGCCACTGACGGGGGCTCATATTTCGTGAAGTCGATTTCGTTAAAGCGCTACCGGTGCCCGCCAGACCTCATCCGCCACACCGTCTGGAACGCGGGATCGACGTCAGCAGGTCCTCCCCGTTCCGCAGAGACAGCGGGTACCTCACGTACATCATGACCACCGTCCGGATGACCACTGGCGAGCTGTCGAAGTAACGGAACGGGTTGGTGGAGCGGGCCATAGGGCAACGTCAGGCGCCGTCTTGGCAGCAGGCAATCGGTTTGGGCTGACAGGGCCCCGGCCGCGGTTGCCTGAATCGAGACGGGTAGGGGGCTTTTCAGCCGACTGAAGTTTCGCCAACAGCGCCGCCCAAAGCTAGAGAAAGTAAGCCGGTTGCAGCGCTAGCATTGCCGCGCCCAGGGCGACGGCGTCTCCCGGTGCTTCAGCGGGGAGGATTGCGGGCAAGGGGCGAGGTCTGCCCCGTCGCTCGGTGCCGGCGATTGTCATTCGCTCGGCGAGGCGCAGCGCGAGCGAATGGGGAATTCTGCCGCCGAGAACCACGGCTTCGCAGTCGATTACGGCCGAGGCTGCCGTCGCCGCGACGCTGAAGGCCGGGCCGGCCTCGGCCAGCCAGGCCTCCACGCCTGAACTCATGACGTCGAGATCGATGAGCATGTCGGAAACGGTCGCGAACCTGGTACCATGCTCTGCCATCAGACGCCTCAGACGCTCCAGGTTCGGATGCGCAATGCCCATGGCCTGCCAGACGGCGGCGAACTCGCCGGCATTCCCGAAAGCGCCACGGCAGGGCGAGCCGTCGATAACGATCCCGCCACCGAAGCCGTTGGTGATCTGGAAATAGGCAAACGACCGGTGCCGCCGTCCGACACCCAGCAGGCCCTCGCCCATACAGGCGAGGTGCTGTCAGTCCAACGCTAACTCGTCTCCACTTCGAGGAGTCCGGGCAGGGGGCGTCAAGCCTATGCGGCGAGCGTCTGCCACTCAGCCAGGGCGGCCGAGCGTTGGGCCTTGTATGTCTCTCTGCTGATGAGGTGGCGGTCCTGATTGAAGTGGTTGTGGAAGGCGGCATGCACTGAGCTGAACTTCTGCAGCGTCTTCATCTGCCGGAAGCGGAGCATGGCCCGCTCTCGTCGTCGGAAGGGCAGGTGGGAGTTCTCGACCCTGTTGTTGGCCCAGCGCCCAATCTCCTGTTTGGCGGTGTTGCCGAGGTCCTTCATGGCGGCCTTGTAGGACCGCAGACCGTCAGTCGTGATCGCCTTCGCGCGGCCATGACGCTTCATCAGCTTCTTCATGAAGGTCAGGGCCGCAGCCTTGTCCCTGGTCTTGCTGGCAAAGGATTCCAGCACCTCGCCTTCGTGGTCGACGGCGCGCCAGAGGTAGTGCATCTCGCCGTTGATCTTCACGTAGACCTCGTCGAGGTGCCATCGCCAGTGAGTGAAGGCGCGCATCCGCTGGACGCGCTTCCTCCGGATCTCCGCGGCGAACATCGGGCCGAAGCGGTTCCACCAGAGCCGCACCGTCTCGTAGCAGATATCAATGCCGCGCTCGGCCAGCAGGTCCTCCACATTCCGGAGCGACAGCGGGTACTTCACGTACATCATCACCACCGTCCGGATCACCTCTGGCGAGCTGCCGAAATAGCGGAACGGGTTTGAGGCGCGAGCCATATGGCCACGCTAGGAGCGAGGTCGGCGGGGGGTAATCCGTTTGGGCTGACAGAACCCCCAAGTTAAGTTGACAGCGCCAACTGGCCACGCACGCCGAAAAACTGCTGCTGATGCTTAGAAGGATGCGCCGGCCCAATTGATAACTGCCGACCGTATCGCCGGTATGGTTGGGACGGCGGCGAAGAAGTGCTCGACGTGCGGTAGACGGGCTTCTTCCCAGTGGTTCGCGATGCCGGTGTTTTTCATTCGCAGAAGTTCGATCGCCCAAAAAAGATCGGCCATCGTCAACCGGTCGCCAAAGAGCCAGGTCCCGTCACGCCGTTTAAGCGCTTCTTCGAGACCATCCAGAGCAGATTTGGCGCGCCCGTACGCGGAGCGCATCGCATCGTCTGAAAACAGGTGTTCGGCGGCTGAGAGCTCTTTCGCCCGTTTTGCCGTGTAGGCCCGCACCAAGGCTTCATCAGCCGAGTGTTCGCCAAGGGCGCGATCGCACCAGGCTACTTTCTTCATCGAGAAGCTCCCACCGATCCCGTCTCGGGTATCGCCACTCTCGTTTTCGCCGGGCGTGCGGCCCATTAGCAGCTGGTAGTTTGGCAGGCCGTCGATGATCCGCAGGTGGTCATCGATCTCGGATGCCAAGGCGGGTGGTCGGAGACAGCGATCGGGCCCGACTTGCGCGTCTAGGTGTAGGCAAATCAATCTTGAATCGACCAGGACTGCGTGCTCCTCCCAGTCGATCAGGGTCGGAACAACCGCGCCGTCGCAGCCGCCTGCACTCGCCGAAGTGTCGCCCGAGTGGTGGGACGCTAATGGACCGCCGAGCCTGTCGCAGCCCATCATACGCAGACGGACGTAGTCGGGCAGGTAGGTCTGCCCCACGAACAGGTTGACCGGGTGGCTGGCGTAGCTGAGCCCATGGTAGGCGAGCACGCAGCGTACCTTCTGCGAGCAGATCGAGTTCGCGGCGTGAAACAGTTCGAAGCGCGGACGGCCGGATCCGATAGGCCCGACGATGTCGCCAGCGCTGTCTAAAGCTATGCTGGCCCCCTCAACGGCCGTCTGCAGGTCAGAGGACATGGGAGCGACTAGGCCCGGGCCTCGGCATCAAGCATGAACTGCTCGAGAACTGTGTTGAACGTGTCCGAACTGACGTCTTGGACCATGTGGTTCGAAGCAGTCACCACCTGGTAGCGGCCCTTCGTGAAGCGGGCCACGACCTCGCCGACGCGGTCGAAGAACGGAGTCCAGCCGCCGCTGACGACCAGCACGGGCACGCCCTTGGCTGAGAGTGTTTCGGCAGCCATCCGCATTGTCTCGGGAGAGGCCATTTTAGATTGCAGAACGGCACACCCCACGCGGGATGCCAGCGCGCTGTCAGCCTGCAGGCCCGCTACCCGAGACAGAACTTCCGGGTCATTGGCAGGCCCGAGAACCGACTTGGCGAAGCCGATCGCGTAGTCTGCCGGGGTGGCGGATTGCATCATTAGACCTGCGAGGCGTCCGGCGATCGCCTGCATCTCCGGGTCGGCCCGGAGCGCGGGGTCGGTCATCACGATGGGGAACAGAGACGGTTCGATCAGAGTCAGGGAGCGGACCGCCTTCGGTCGGCGCGCCGCAGCGAGGAGGGCCTCGGCCGCGCCCCAGCTATGGCCGACCAGGTGAGCGCCGTCGCCGAGCATGTCGGCGATCCATTCGGCGTCCGCTTCCATATCATCGACGCCGCGCGAAGGGCTGTCGCCGAAGCCGGGGCGCTCGACCATCTTCAGGCGCCAGCCTCGATCGGCCAGAATCCGCTGCTTGTCGAAGGTCGCCGGTCCGCCGCCCAGTCCGCCCTGAACGCCTCCGTGCACGATCAGCACGGTCGGACCGTTGGCTCCGAGTTCGATCACATTGATCGGCTTGTCGGCCAATTCGGCGGCCGTCAGAGGCGCGGGCGCGGGAGGGCATTGCGCCAGCAGCGCGGCCTTTCGCTGACCGACAGCTGCCATCATCGCGGCGGGATCAGGAGCACTCATCGGATCTCATTCCAGTTCGCATGTTAGCTGTAAACTCGGGTCGTTAGCGACCTTGAGCCTCGACGGCGCATTGCAGCGCGAACCCGAGCTGCTGAAGCTGCAATCCGGCGCCGACCGAATGGAGATCCATGCAATGCCCGGTGTTCGGCACCAGTGCCGCATCAACGCGGGGCGAGGTCGTGAAGCGCCAGGCGAAGGCTTCGATCTCGCTCTTGTCCACGACCCACAGCTGATCGTGCTCAGCTTGACGGTAGTGAACAGGCACCTTGATCTTGGCGCAAACCGCAGCCGCCTGCTTCTGCCAGCCACCGACGATGTCCACGAGTTCGGCCTTGGGGACGGGAGCGCCCGCAGGGTGGCTCGCCGCGGGCATGGCGGACGAGAAGCTGCCCGGCTTGCCGAACATCAGCTGATCCTTGACCGGCCCCGGCATCTCCACCGTCGGAAGGTCCGGCAGGGAGTTCCACATGTCCGAGTGGGCTCCCGGCGTGCGCACGCCGATGCCGGAGACCGCGACGCCGATCACCGGCAGTTTGCCTGGGTCGCTCGCCACACCGAGCGCGATGGCGGCGCCGATCGAATGTCCGATCAAGACGATCCCGGTGGCGTCGCCCTTATGATCGTTCCAGACCTTGACCAGCGCCTCGCGCAGTGCGGCCGCCTGACCCAGGATGGTCATGTCGGACGTGAAGGGCGTGGCGCCATAGCCGTACCGATCGATCGCGATCGCCACGATGCCGTTCCGGCCGGCCCGGTCGAGAAGCGAATGGTCCGGAATGTCAAAATAGGTGGAGGTGTAGGTGCCGCCGTGGATGGCGATCACAAGCGGACGCGGACCCTCGATCCTCTCCGCCGAGGACACCCGTCCACTGAAAATACCGAACTGGCCTGTCTGGCTCATGATTTGTCCTCCCCGTTTATTGTCGTTGTCGTCGATGCCCTCGAAAGGGTTCTATTCGAGCGCAGCGGCTGCTCGTGCCTCAATGGCGTCGAGGTCCGCGCGATCGTAGTAGCGGCCCCCACGGACCACACCCGCGACTCGGTGCAGGTTGGCGACGTTCGCTGTCGGATCACCATCCAGCAAGACGAGATCCGCGATCCGGCCGGCCTCGACAGTCCCCATGGTCGCCTCGCGATGCAGGAAGGTCGCGGGGTCGATCGTGGTCATCTGAAGGATGCGCAGAGGCTCGACACCCGCACGCGCAAGCAGGTCGAACTCGTGGTGGAGGGAGCGTCCGGGAACGATCCAGCCGCCACCGACGTCGGTGCCGGCGAGCATCTTCACGCCTTCCTCGTCGAACAGGGCGGTCAGACGAAGTTGCGCCTCGAACAGGTTGCTCAGGATCTGGCGCTGCTCGGCCGTCAGCCGCGTATCGAACTCGGCGCCGACCTCGCTCCACAACGCGCGGGAGGCGGCGGGCACGTACTGGAGATCCGGATTGTCGCGCAGGGTAGGGGTGTTGCCCAACTCCATGGCTTCGAGGCGCGTCAGGGTCGGGGTCATCCAGGTGTCGCTGGCGGCGACGTCGGCGGCGAACGCCTGGCATTTGGCGGCGTCATAGGTCGCAAGCACGCGGCCGATGACCGCGAAGGCCGGCGGCGGGGTGACCAGCATCGGATTGACCAGCATCCGGCGAACCTGCTCGGGCCCGGCGCCGAAGTTGGCGCCGCCAGGAGGGACCATGGCCAGGATCGATCTGATCGCGACCTCATCGCTGGAACAGTTCAACAGGACACTGATGCCGGGGCCGAGGTGTTCGATCGACGCCATGCCAAGTCGCATCGCCTCGCGTTCATTGACGCTGAGCGGCAGGTGGCCTGCGAAGGGCAGGTTGCTGGCATGGGCCGCTTCGGCCGCCGCGGCGAAGGCGGCCGGCGGCAGATCGACGACCTTGATGAAGTCCGCGCCCTCGGCGGCCTGTTTCTCGACCTCGGCTGCCGCTGCCGCAGGATCGGAGAAGGCGGCGCCGGTCAGGATGGCTCCCGGCATCGCCAGAAGCGCGGGCGAGTCCTCTGGCAGCAGCGATCGACCCGCCGCGCGCGCAGCCAACAGCGGCGACGCTCCCGCCATTTGCCGGAAGCCGGTGATCCCGCTCGCCAGCATCAGCGGCAGGTCGGTCGCGGCGCTTTCCGAGACGAGGCTGTGGGCGTGCATGTCGTTGAAGCCAGGCGCGACGAACCGACCGTGGCCGTCGATCCGGCGAGCCGGCCTTGCGACCTCGACGGAGCCGGCCGGTACGATACGGGCGATCTGGCCGTCGGCGATCACGATCGCCTGGTTCGAGGTCAGGTGTCCGGTGCGTACGTCCACGATCGTGACGCCGTCGATCACGAGCCCTTCGCGAACAGTCTCGGCGTTCGTCGGCGACGCGACCCCGAACGTCACCGCCATCGCCGTGACGAGCCAACCGAGCCGTCTTCCTGTCGTACGCGCCGCCATGCTGATGTTCCCTCAGACTACCCGGTCTGAATAGCGCCGCTGCCCTGCCGCTGTACGACACCACCTTGCGCCAAGTGATGCCGGAACCGCATCACGACATCGCTTTCGTCATCGTCCCGATAGCCGTTCGGACGCCTAAAGCCGAACCTAAGCGGCGGCCCGCAGCAAAGGGACCGTCGAGGAAACTTTAGGGGGATCTCACATGCGCATTGCCACCTGGCTTGTCTCAACAGCGATAGCAGCCTGCCTGCCGACGGCAGCGCATGCCCAGAACGCGAACGCCGATGACCAGACGGCGACGCTGGACGAGATCATCGTCACGGCCCAGCGGCGGGCGGAGAGCTCGCAACGCGCGGCGGTCGCGGTCGATGTCGTGAGCGGCTCGGAGTTGCTGGCGGCGGGCGTCACCCAGGCGGATCGCCTGAACGAGCAGGTTCCCGCGCTGACGATCCAGCCCACGAGCACGGGCAACCTCGTCTTCATCCGGGGCGTCGGAAACTTCACCCTGACGCCCAACAGCGATCCCGCGACGGCCTTCAACTACGACGGCGTCTACGTCGGTCGTCCTACGGGTTCCAACGGTGTCTTCTTCGACCTCGAGCGCGTCGAGGTGCTGAAGGGGCCGCAGGGCACGCTCTATGGGCGGAACGCAACGGGCGGCGCCATCAACATCATTCCAGCCCAGCCCCGCCTCGGCGAGCAGTCGGGCTATGCCAGCGTCTCCTACGGCGACTACAATGCCCTGACCGCCGAGGGCGCCGTGAACGTGCCGATCGGATCCGAAGCCGCCGTTCGCTTGTCGGCGAGCCGCGCCAGCCACGATGGTTATCTCAGCGACGGCACCACGGACCAAGACGATTATTCGTTCCGCGCCCAGTTGAAGGCCGAGCTTTCGCCCGACCTGACGGTTCGTGTCGCGGCCGACTACGCGGACATCGGCGGCGTGGGCACGAGCGTCAGCTATATCGGCAACTACCTCTTCAATCCCATCGCCAACGGCTACGCCTTCGTCAGAACCACCACGGGCCTAGACGAGGGCATCTTCACGGCCGCGAGCCAGACCTTCCGCCAGACCGTGCCCGCCGGACCTGCTGGGCGGCGGTTGACGCCGCTCGATATATACCCGTTCCAGAACAGCCAGTTCTACGGCGTAAATGCGCAGATAGATTGGGATGTCAGCATCGGGACGATCACGATCGTACCGGCATGGCGTCGCGGCGACGAAGACTACCTCTCGTCGGCCGGCGGGTTCGCTTATCGCCAGAGGCAGGAGAACGAGCAGGTCAGCCTTGAGGCGCGACTGACAGGAAATCGCGTGGGGATCGTCGACTATGTCGTCGGCGTTTTCCTCTACGATGAGAGCCTGAAGGTTAAGACCGCGCTCAGCCTGGCCGCCGCCGCCAACTTCCTCGACAACGAGTACGAGACCAAATCCTTCGCCCCGTTCGGCCGGGTGACGCTGAACCTCTCGGACCGGCTGCGCCTCGTCGGCGCCGCGCGCTACACCGAGGACGATAAGCAGTTCACCGGAACGACGATCGGTAACACCATCGTCTGCACGGCGCGCATCAACAATGTGCCGACGTGCCCCAACACCCCGCTGTTCCCCTTCTTCGATGACATTTCGCAGAGCCCGATCCCGCTTCCCGGGCCCAACGCCGTGCGCCCGATCATCGTCAATGGCGTGCCCACCGGCGCGATCATCTCGCGCGCCGACCGCTTCGACAACGGCAGCCAGAAGAGCGATCGCGTCACGTATCGCGGTGCGATCGAGTTCGATGCCGGACCGGCCTCGCTGCTCTACGCCAGCGTGGAGACGGGCTATCGGTCGGGTGGTTTCAATCCGGCGACCGGGTTCGAAACGTACGAGCCCGAGTACATCACGGCCTATACGTTCGGCTCGAAAAACCGGTTCTTCGACAACCGGGCGCAACTGAATGTCGAAGCCTTCTGGTGGGAATATGAGAACCAGCAGGTGTCGGCGGTTCGTAACGACCTGGACGGCCGTACGGCCAACATCACCCAGAACATCGACAGCTCGCGTATTCGCGGTGTCGAGGTCGAAGGTCGTTTTCTGGTCACCGAGAACACCCTGCTCAGCACCGACATCCAGTACCTGGACGCGGACAATGGCGAGTTCATCTACCAGCAGGCCAACACCGGAACGCCGCCGCTCGTCGGATGCAGCTATACGCTGAACGCGGCGACCAACATCTATAATGTCGATTGCTCGAACTTCCCTTCGTACAACTCGCCGAAGTGGACGCTGAATTTCGGGGCGCAGCACACCATCCCGATCGGCGACTACGAACTGGTGGCCCAGGCTGACACCCAGTACCGGACCAGCCGCTATGTCGGCTTCGCCTACCTGCCGGAACAGAGGCTGGAGGAGGTCTGGCGCAGCAATTTGCAGATCCGGTTCGGCCCGTCAGACGACCGCTGGTCGATCTCTGCCTTCGTCCGAAACATCGAGGACAACCGCACCGTCGCCTATTCCGCGACCACTCCGCTCGCCAACGCACTCGTCGCCGGCACGCTCGCGCCCCGCACCTTCGGCGTCCGCGGATCCATGAACTTCTAGGAAATGACTGGCGGAGACACACCCATGACCGAGCCCGTCGAGACCGGAATCAAGTCGCCCGTAAAACTTGCGCACGTGGTGTTCCGGACGTCGCGCTTCGCCGAGATGGTCGCTTGGTACAAGGCGGTGCTGAACGCGAAGCCGGCGTTCGAGAGCGACGACATCGCATTCCTTGCTTACGACGACGAGCACCACCGGATCGCGTTCATCCATGTCCCGGGCTTGGCGGAACAACCGGCAGGGCAGGCGGGCGTCCACCACGTCGCCTTCACCTACGACAGCCTGGATACGCTGCTCGACAACTACGATCGTCTCCTGGCGATGGGGGTAAGGCCCAGCTGGCCAGTCAACCACGGGCCGACGACGTCGCTCTACTACACCGACCCAGACGGCAATCAACTCGAGTTCCAGATCGACAACTATGACTCGGTCGAGGAAGCGGGTGAGTTCTTCTTCACCGATGCGTTCGCCATGAACCCGATCGGGGTGGATTTCGACCCCGCTGCGTTGCGCCGACGGCTGCAAGCCGGCGAGGAACAGAGTGGCTTGAAACGCCGCCCTCCGAGCGGTCCGCGTGGTGTGGAGACGATCCCGATCCGCTGAAGGATTCGACGAGCCCTGCCGTAAGCAGGAGGCGATGCGGGGAAGGCATCAACCCTGACTAATCTATGTCTAATCCGATAGCGGTTTGGCCTCAAATCGTACCCTCGCGACGGCGTCTGACGACAGCACCACGGCGAATGCTCGCGAGACGCGCGCCAAGCAGAACCCACTACATGGCGGAAGCTCCTCAAAGGCGCCCGGCGTGAATTAGTAAAGGCGAACTTCAGATGACCAGCCCGCACCTCACGCTGTGCCATTTTCCAGGAGCCTGCTCCCGGGTCAGTCTGTGCGCGCTGGAAATGGCCGAGCTTCCCTACGAACTGAAGCTGGTCAACGTCGCCAAGGGCGAACAGGGCGGTGCAGACTACAAGGCGATCTCGGCGCTCGGGAAGGTGCCTGCCCTCGTCGTCGATGGCGAGCCGCTGCTGGAGAACAGCGCGATCATCACCTTCGCGCACGCGCTTCGACCGAATGCCGGGATTTTTCCCCGCGACCCCAATCCCCGTATGCAGGCCGAGGCCATCGGAGGGCTGTCGTTCTGTGGCGGCACCTTGCATCCAGTGGTGCGCGGCGTTTTCAACCCGCAGCGGATCACCACGGGCGACGGCGAGCCCGTGCGCGAGAGATCGCGCGAGCTTGCGGGCAAGGCCTTTGCCTATGCCGAGGCTCGCATCGCTGAGCGTGGCTGGTGGCTCGGCGAGGTGTCCATCGTCGATGTGTATCTGGACTGGGCGTTCTGGGTCGTTCGCAAAGGCCCCTTCGACGCCGAGCCATATCCGCACCTGATCGCGATGTCGGAACGCCTTCGTTCCGGACTTCCTGCCTATGGACGCATGCTGGACGAAGAGCTCCGATCGAGCGCTGAGCTCGGGCTGTGAGCAACTCGTTGGACATTAACACCATTGTCGATGAACAGCGGATCGGGCGCGCCAGCGTCGTTCTGGTACTGGTGGCGACCCTGGTTCTGATCAGCGACGGGTTCGATCTCGCCGCCATGGGCTACATCGCCCCTGAACTGGCCAAGCAATGGGGACTGACGCCCGGCGCGTTCGTGCCGGCCTTCTCGGCGGGTATCATCGGCATGATGATCGGCGGGCCTTTGCTGGGGTTCTTGGGCGACCGCTTCGGTCGAAGAATGCTGATCGTCTGGGGGCTCGTCGCGATCGGTGTCTTCACTCTCCTGACGATCTTCGTTCGAGCGCCGTCGGATCTCGTCGCGCTGCGGTTTCTGACAGGCATTGGCCTGGGGGGCGTGATCCCCAATGTCGGTGCGCTCGTCGCCGAACTGAGCCCCAAGCGCGTGCGCGGTCGCATGCTTGTTATCGTCACCCTGGGCGTGCCGATCGGCATCGCACTCCCGGGACTTGTAGCCGCAACCTTGGTGCCCCAGTTCGGCTGGGAGGCGATCCTGGTTGTCGGCGGACTACTTCCGATCGCAGTCGCCCTCGTCAGCCTCGTCGCGATGCCAGAGAGCCTGAAGTTCTTGGTGGCGCGTGGAAATCGGGAAGCGAGGGTCAATCACCTCGTCAAGACGCTGCGCCCGGATCTCGTCGTCGATGCAAGTACGCGTTTTGTGCTTCCCGCAGCCGGCGTCATTCAGCGCGGATCCTTCCGCTCGCTGTTTTCGGGGGACTTCGCCACCGTCACGCCGCTGTTGTGGGTCTGTCAGGCCGCCAATCAGATGGCCAACTTCTTCGCCCTGACCTGGCTTCCGACACTGCTCCAGGCGGGAGGGGCCAGCACGGCCCATGCAGGAGCCAACGCATCTCTGTTTTCTCTCGGCGGCCTATTGAGCGGCCTGATGCTGATCTTCGTGCTCGATCGAGTCGGGATCATCCCCGTCGTACTGCTGTTCCTCGTAGGCGCGCCCCTGGTGGCGAGCATGGCGATGACGGACCTGTCGCCCGAACTGCATGCCGCAGTAATCCTCGGCGCCGGCGTCTGTGTGACCGGCGTCCAGATCGGATTGACGGCGCTGCTCGGCATCTTCTATCCGACGCCCATCCGGTCATCCGGCGTGGGTTGGACCCAGGCTGCGGGTCGTGTGGGCGCGCTCGCGGCGCCTCTGGCGGGTGGTGTTCTGCTCAGCCTCAACGTTCCCATCGAAACCCTGCCGCTCGCACCTGCGGCCCTCATGGTGGTGGGCACCTTGGCGTGCACGGTCTTGGCATGGCGGTGCGTCAAGCGGTTCAACACCTGGCGTCCGGCGGAGTTTCTGCAAGCGGCCTCGTCTCACCCCACGGGCGGCGCGGACAGGTAGCTCGCCAACGCCGCCTTCAGAACCTGCATGTCTTCTTCTCCAGCTTTCGCGGCGAAGTTGGATTCGGCCTTCTCCACGCCCCGACGCATTTCTTCGAGCATCGCCAGCCCTGCGTAGCTGAAGTGGATGGTCTTGGCGCGTCGGTCAGACAAGTCCGGCTCGCGCTCAACCAGACCGAGCTGTTCCGCACGCTCTACGAGGTCCCGCATCGACTGCTTTGTAATGCGGGCGGCAGCCGCGACGTCGGTTAGCCTGGACCCATGAAGCTCAAGCGTCCGAAACAGGGAGATCAGTGCCTCGCTGACCTCCAGATAGCCATGCCGATGAACCTCGCTCAGCACGTCCCGGGCAAACCGTCCTGAGGCCGACGAGAGCTGCCGCTCGAGCCCGCCGGCGCCCGTGGCTCTCGGCGCCAGAGCGGACAGCGCTTGGTCGATCCGATCACCTTGGGCCGGATCGAGCGCGGCCACAAACGCGCGTTCGGCCTCCGCCATGGCGCGAACGACCGTATCGGCGAGATCGCGCCCCCGCGAGGTTGGTCTAACGATCTTGGCCCGCCGATCTTCGGGATCCGGCAAGCGTTCGACCAGTCCGCTCGCCTCGGCGCGGTCGATCAGTTCGATCATGCTTTGCTTGGTCAGGTCCGCGTGGGCGGCGAGGGCGGTCAGCCGGGCGCCGTCAGGGTCGAGGTGCTGGAACAGGGCGAGCTGGGCGTCGGTCAGGTCCGGGTAGCCCGCGGCGTGAACGACCGCGACCTTGTGCGCGATGCTGCGGCCCGTCGCGGCGAAGAGCAGATGACCGAGATTGGTCCGGCGCCAGGACGCCGTCTGTACAGAGGGTGTCGTCAAAGGCGGCCGCCGACCGGTCTAGGATGCCATCGCCGACAGCAGATTTCTGTATTCGGCCCGCGTCGGCGCATAGGGGCTGGTCCGGTTGAAATGGCTCTGAGCCATCTCGTCGGCCAGTCGCTCGACGTCGTCAATGCGATAGCCTGCCTCAGCCAAGGTGGCAGGCAGGCCGATGGAGGCGATAAGCCCCTGGAGCGCGTCCGCCAGATCCGTGTGCGCCGACAGGTTCAGAACGTGATTGAGGCGATCGATTTTCTCGGGAACGTGGGGGGTCAGCAGTCGCACCGTGTGGGGCAGGGCGACCCCGATCAGCGTGCCGTGATGCACGTCCTGATCGGCGCAGGCGAGGGCGACCGCGTGGGCCGGACCCAAGCCTTTGTGGATCGCCGCGCCGCCCGCGAAGGCCGCCGCCATGAGGGAGGCCCGCGCCTCCGCGTCGAGGCCAATGGCGGCGTGAAGGTCCCGGAACACCCGGGCCGCACCGTCCAGCGCGAGCGCATCCACGATCGGATTGGTCGGCTCGGCGAGAAGCCCCTCAATGCAGTGAGACAGGGCGTCGATAGCGGTCGCGGCGATCAGCCGCTGTGGAAGCGTCCTGGCCAGATCTGGGTCGCAGATTGCGGTTCGAGGGACGAGCAGCGGATGGCGTGTGCCGATCCCCGGTCCGCCGGCGACCAGATGCAAGGCCGCCACCGGCGAGCTCTCGCTGCCGGTGCCAATCGTCGTAGGCAGAGCGATCAGCGGCGAGACATCTGTAATCGCGTCAGGCCGCCCTATCACCTCGCGAGCATGCTCAAGACTCGACCCGACCATCGCCGAAACGATCTTGGCGGTGTCCAGAACCGACCCGCCTCCCAAGGCGACGATGCCGTCGCAGCGGGCGTGGCGATAAACCTCGGCGCCGCCGTCAGCGCCGGCCGCCGTGGGGTTTTCGGGAACGTCGAGGAAGCGAATCCCAACGTCCAATCCTTCGAAGAGACCGGCGCGTTCGATACCGCGATCGGTCACCAGCAGTGGCCGTCTAACACCAAGGTTGGCCAACTCAGTGGGGAGCTGCGTCAAAGATCCGGCCCCGAAAATAAGACGCGGAAGCTGCAAGGCGGGGCCCATCGTATCGCTCCTGCGATTGCCAAGCTGGCGCGCTCAAGTTAGTAAGGTAGCCGAACTGTGTCTAGTCGAGGCGGAAATTTATGGCGGAGCCAATGGCGATCGGGCGGACGACGCACTTCATCGACGGGCAATGGGCGGAGCCGGGCGGCCGGACCTTCCCAGATCGCAACCCCTTCAACGACGCGCTCGTCGCAGACATCGCCGCTGGAGGGCGGGCCGAGGCCGAGGCCGCAGTGGCGGCGGCGGCGCGCGCCTTCCCCGCCTGGGCCGAGACGGGTCCGGGAGAGCGGCAGCGACTGTTCCTGAAAGCGGCGGACATCGTCGAGCGCCGTCTGGCGGACGCTGTTCGACTGATGGCGGTGGAGGGCGGCGCGAGCCGCGCCTTTGCGGCCTTCCAGGTCAAGCTCTCGGCGGCGATGCTGCGACAGGCGGCCGGGTGGGGCTATTTGCCCTACGGTGAGATGATCCGCAGCGACGTGCCCGGACGTACGGCGACCGTGACGCGCAAGCCGCTGGGTGTGGTGGCCGGCTTCACGCCGTGGAATGGGGCCTTCTACCTGACCTGGCGCACCTTCCTGCTGCCGATGGCGTTCGGCAACACGACGGTGATCAAGCCTTCTGAAGAGGCGCCGATGTCTGCCGGCCTGTTCCATGCCGAGGTGCTCGAGGAGGCGGGCTTTCCGGCCGGCAGCTTCAACGTCGTCACCCATGCGCCGGGCGAGGCGGCCGCGATCGCCGACGTCTTTTTCGAGAACCCAGCTGTCCGCTGCATCAACTTCACCGGCTCCGACCGCACCGCCCGGATTCTTGGAGCGCGGGCCGGGCAAACCCTTAAGCGGATGGTCCTGGAGCTCGGCGGGTTCAACCCAATGATCGTGATGGAGGACGCCGACCAGACCGAGGCCGTGAACGCGCTCGTCTTCGGCGCCTTTCTCCATCAGGGCCAAGTCTGCATGAACACGCGAAAGGCCTATGTCGCGCGCTCGATCCACGACGAGTTCGTCGAGAAGGTCGCCGCCAAGGTCCGGACGCTGAAGAGCGGCGATCCCGTCGATCCATCCGTCATCATCGGTCCCCTGATCAATGACCGCGCCGTGAAGGACATCGCCGAGCGAGTCGATGACGCCGTGCGGCAGGGTGCGACACTGGTGACGGGGGGCAGGGCCGAAGGTCGCATCTACGAGCCGACCATTCTCACCCATGTGCCGAAACACGCGAGCTGCACCACGGGGGCGACCGAGACCTTTGGCCCTCTGTTGGTAATCGAGGCCTTCGACGATCCGGAGGCCGCACTGACCTCCGCCCAGGCAACGCCCTATGGTCTTAGCGCGTCGATCATGACCCGCGATCATACCCGCGCGCTCGATATGGCAGCACGGTTCGACACCGGCATCGTCCACATCAATGCGCCGACGATGGCGAGCGAAGCGGCCCTGCCGGTCGGCGGCGTGAAGGACAGCGGCTGGGGCCGGTCCGGCTATTTCGCGATCGAGGACTTCACCGAGCATCGACTGACGACCATCAGTCACCGCCCCGGCGCCTACCCCTTCTGATGGAGAATCCTGCTTGACCCCCGCGTCTACGGTCGCCTCGCTGGAGGCGCTCGATCAACGGCTGCGTTGGCTGTCGTCCTGGACCATCCACAACGCCAACCACGTGCGCGAGAGCCGTGACGGTCTGAAGGTCGGCGGGCATCAGGCGTCCTGCGCCTCGATGACGGCGATCATGGCCGTCCTCTGGTTCCACGCGCTCAAACCCAACGACAAGGTGGCGGTCAAGCCGCATGCCGGCCCGGTGCTGCACGCCATCCAGTATCTGCTGGGCGAGCAGACGCTCGACCAGCTCCAGCGCTTCCGGGGCTTCGGCGGCGCGCAGAGCTATCCCAGCCGGACCAAGGACAAGATCCCCGTCGATTTCTCGACCGGGTCGGTCGGGTTGGGGGTGGCGATCACAGCGTTCGCGAGCCTCGTGCAGGACTATCTGATCGCCCATGGCCAACTGGCCGAGGCGGACGCCGGGCGGATGGTGGCGCTTATGGGCGACGCCGAACTCGATGAAGGCAACATCTATGAGTGCCTGATCGAGGGCTACAAACACGACATCCGGAACTGCTGGTGGATCGTCGATTACAATCGTCAATCGCTGGACCACACCACTGCCGACCGGATGTTCAACCGGTTCGACGACATCTTCCGCACCTGCGGTTGGCGGGTCCTGACGTTGAAGCACGGCAAGGCGCAGTTGGCGGCGTTCGCAAAGCCGGGCGGCGAGACGCTGCGGGCTTGGATCGACGCCTGCCCCAACGTCGACTACGCCGCCCTGACGTTCCAGGGCGGAGCGGCCTGGCGTACGCGACTGCTCGCCGACATCGGGACGGAGGCGAGCGTCTCTGCCTTGCTCGACACCTATGACGACGACGGCCTCGGCGCCCTGATGACCAATCTGGGCGGTCACTGCGTCGAGACCTTGATGGAGGCTTTCGACAAAGCGGCGGACGAAACGCCCACGCTGTTCATCGCCTACACGATCAAAGGGTTCGGCCTGCCCTTCGCCGGACACAAGGACAATCACGCGGGCCTGATGAATCCGCGCCAGATGGAAACCCTGCGCGACGGCTTCGGCATCGCAGAAGGCGACGAATGGGAGCCCTACGGCGGCCTGGGCGACAACGCGACCGCGTCTTTGCGCGCGTTCGTTGAGACCTCGCCGCTCGCCGTCAGGAAGCCGGAGCCGGACGCTGAACGCATCGCCGTTCCTGCGGATATCAGCGTCGCTTCAACGGGAGACCAGTCGACCCAGGCGACGTTCGGGCGCATCCTGCTGGAGCTCGCCAAGTCCGGCCACCCGCTCGCGGACCGTATCGTGACCACGTCGCCCGACGTGACGGTATCGACCAACCTCGGCGCCTTCGTGAACCAGCGGGGACTCTTCCGCCGAAGCGAGCTGTCGGATGTGTTTCACGCGGCCAAGATTCCTTCGCCGCAGAAGTGGGCAAGGCATGACGCCGGTCAGCACATCGAACTGGGCATCGCGGAGAACAACCTGTTCCTGATGCTGGCCGCGCTCGGATTGTCGGGCCCGTTGTTTGGGACAAGGCTGATCCCGATCGGGACCGTCTACGACCCCTTCATCGCACGCGGCCTCGATGCGCTGAACTACGGCTGCTACCAGGATGCGCGGTTCCTCCTGGTCGCCACGCCGTCGGGACTGACGCTCGGTCCGGAAGGCGGCGCCCACCAATCGATCAACTCGCCGCTGATCGGGATCGGCCAGCCCGGCCTGACCTATTTCGAGCCGGCCTTCGCCGACGAGCTGGCGGTCATCATGCAGTGGGCGTTCGAGCACCTGCAGGCCCGCGACGGCGGCTCGGTCTATCTGCGACTGACCACCCGGGCCATCGCCCAGATCGAGCGGCCGGGCGGGGATTGGCGGGCGGATGCGCTCAAGGGCGGATACTGGCTGAAGCCACCGGGCGAGCACGCCGATTTCGCCATTGTCTTCACCGGCGCCGTAGCTCCCGAGGTTCTCGAGGCCTGGGAAGCCCTGGTCGACGATCTTCCCGGCGTCGGCCTGCTTAATGTCACCTCCGCCGATCTGCTTCACCGGGGATGGTCGGCCTCCCAGGCGCAGCGGTGGAAGGGCGAGGCCCTGGAGCCCAGCCACGTCGAGGCCCTGCTCGCGCGGCTGCCTGCCGATACCGGTCTCGTCACAGTGGTCGACGGTTCTCCGTCCACCCTGTCCTGGATCGGCGGCGTCCGCGGCATGCGCGTCAGCCCCCTCGGCGTCGATCGCTTCGGTCAGACGGGCGATCTGCTCGACCTCTACAGCGCCTACCGGCTCGACGCGGAGGCGATCCTGGACGCCGTCGCCGAACTGCATCTGAGGAATGACGCCCGATGACCATCGCCATCACGATGCCGGCCTTGTCGCCGACGATGGAGGAGGGGGCGCTCGCCCGCTGGCTGGTGCAGGCCGGCGACCGCGTCAAGGCGGGCGACGTCCTGGCGGAAATCGAGACCGACAAGGCCTCCATGGAATTCGAGGCCGCGGATCCCGGCGTCATCGCGCGGATCGAGGTTCCGGAGGGAACCGAGGGCGTGAAGGTCGGCGCGGTCATCGCCTATCTCGCCGAGGAGGGCGAAGACGCGCCCACTGTCGCGAGCGAGTCGCTCAAGCCCGCCGCGGCCGAACCGCTGCCGGTCGCGCCGGTCGCTCCCGCCTCGGTCGTCCGCTCCAATCCTACGGTCAAGGTTAGCCCGCTCGCCCGACGCCTCGCCGCCCAACGGGGGATCGACCTGGCCTCGCTGAACGGGACGGGCCCGCGCGGCAGGATCGTGCGATCCGATATCGAGGGTTCTCGCAGCGCCATGCTTGCGCAGGCAACCGCACCCGTAGGCCCGGCACGACCGCAGTTGGCCTCGCCCATCCCAATGCCGGCGTGGGCATTGGACATTCCCCATGAGGCAGCCAAGCTTTCCAACGTCCGCAAGACGATCGCTCGACGTCTCACAGAATCGAAGCAGCAGATCCCTCACATCTATCTGACGGTAGATGTGCGCCTCGACGCGCTGCTGGAACTGCGCGCCCAGTTGAACGCGTCGCTGAAGCCACGCGGGATCAAGCTCTCGGTCAACGATCTGATGGTCAAGGCGCAGGCCCTGGCCTTGATGCGTGCGCCGTCCTGCAACGTCATGTTCGCTCCTGATCAGTTGATCAGCTTCCACAGGGTCGACATCTCTGTCGCCGTCTCGACGCCGACGGGTCTGATCACGCCGGTGATCAAAGGGGCGGACTCGAAGGCGCTCTCGGTCATTTCGGCTGAGATCAGCGAGCTCGCGTCGCGCGCCCGCGAGAACAAGCTGCGGCCGGAAGAATACCAGGGCGGCACGGCCTCGATCAGCAACATGGGCATGTACGGGATCAAGCAGTTCGAGGCGATCATCAACCCACCCCAGGCGATGATCCTCGCCGTGGGCGCCGGCGAGCGGCGGCCCTACGTCATGCCCGATGATACTTTGGGGGTGGCAACCGTGATGTCCGCGACCGGCAGCTTCGATCACCGTGCGATCGACGGCGCGGACGGCGCAGCGTTCATGTCCGCCTTCAAGGACTTGGTCGAGGATCCGTTCGCCCTTCTGGTCTAGCTGAACGAGGTCTCAGGCTGGTGGGATGCGGAACAGGGCCTCGGCGTTCGCGTGGCAGATCTTGCGCATGGCCGCTTCGGGCAGGGGGGCCGCGCGGATGAACTCCACGGCCTCCTGGGTCTGCTCGAACGGATAGTCGATCGCGAAGAGGATGCGGTCCTCGCCAAACATTTTCAGGCAGAACTCCAGCGGCGGGTTCGTCATCATCCCGCTGGTGGTGACATGGAAGTTGGTGGCGAAATATTCGCTGGGCAGCCGCTGCAACGGCTTGTCGCCCAGCGGAGCCAGGCCTCGCCGCTTGATGTTCGAGTAGCGATTGTCGAGACGCCCGAGCCAGAAGGCGAGCCCCTCACCGAGATGGCCGAGGACGATCTTCAGTGTCGGGAATTCGTCGAAGACGCCGCCGAGGATCATGCGGACGACGTGCAGCGACGCATCTGCGCCGAACCCCCAGAGCGCGCCCATCATTCCGTACTGCGACAAGGGCTGGATCATCGCATCCGAGGGTATCGTCGGATGCAGATAGATGGGCGCATCGCAGGCGACCGCAGCCTCGAAGATCGGCCAGAATTTTGGGTCGTCGAGGTATTCGCCGTGGGTGTGAGAATTGATGATCACCCCGTTCAACTTCAGGCTTGAGATCGCTCTCTCGATCTCGCGCGCGGCGCGCTGCGGGTCTTGGGGAGCGACCGCGGCGAGCCCGGCGTACCGGGTCGGGTGCTTGCGGATCGCGGCGGCCAGGGTGTCGTTGGCGATAGCCGCGAGCTCGGTTCCGCGCACTGCGTCGAACGCCTGCACGCCCGGCCCCGTGATCGCCACCAGGTGCATGTCCACGCCGAACAGATCCATCTCGGTCAGGCGATGGTCGAGGTCCGTCAGTTGGCGAGCGAACTCGGGCTGGCCGTAGTAGTTGGCCAGGTAGCGTGACGCCGGACTGTCGAGCGTCTTGGCCAGCTCCAGATAGGCGTCGATATATTCGACAGGGGCGAAAGCTTCTTCGACGGCGATCAGGCGCATGGCGGTTTCATAGGCCTGCCGGCGCACACGGAGAGATGCCAAACCGGCATCGGTGATGCTTCATTGTGATCGTGACAGCGGTTCAGCGGCGTCGCAATCCATCCGGGGTTGAGGATGGATTTGCCATGAAGTTACTGCGTTTCGATCGCCACGGTCAGGCGGCCTTGGGGGTCGTGCGAGGCGACGCGATCGTGCCTGTGACGGGCTTTCCGACCATGCTCGCCCTAATCGAGGCCGGCCCCGAGGGACTGGAGCAGATCCGCAGGGAGGTCGAGGCCGCTAGCCCGGAGTTGCTGTTGAGTGAGGCCAAACTTCTGGCCCCCATCGAGCGCCCCGGAAAATATCTCGCCATCGGCATGAACTACGCCAAGCACTTGGCCGAGGCGGACAAACTCGGTGTGGCTCGCGCCGCCCACCAGATCTGGTTCAACAAACAGACGACCTGCATCGCAGGCCCCTATGACGCGATCGAGCCCGGGGTGACCGAGAAGCTCGACTACGAGGTCGAGCTGGCGGCCATCATCGGCACGCGCGCCAAGGGCGTGCTGGAAGCAGACGCCCCACGCTATGTGTACGGATATCTCGTCGCGAACGACGTGTCGGCCCGCGACTGGCAGTTCCACACCCCGACCTTCACCATGGGCAAGTCGTTCGACACTCATGGTCCGATCGGACCGTGGATCGTGACCGCAGACGAGGTACCGAACCCCCATGACCTCGATCTGAGGGCCTATGTGAACGGTGAGCTGCGCCAGTCGAGCAACACCAGCCAGATGGTGAGCAATCTCTGGCAACAGATCGCCTATCTCTCCACCGCCTTCACACTAGAGCCTGGAGACCTGATCGCGACCGGTACGCCGGAGGGGGTCGGGATCGGGATGGAGCCCCCGACCTTCTTGAAGCCCGGCGACGTGGTCCGGTGCGAGATCGACGGCATCGGCGCGATCGAAAATCGTGTCGCCGGCTGACGGGAAGCAGTGATCATGCCCGTGCTTGGCGCCCTGTCGCTGACTCTCGAAGTTCCGGATTTCGAGCCGGGCCTGGCCTTTTATCGGGATGCCGGCCTTGTGGGCTCCGTGGAAGGCGGCGTCGCCCATCTGCGTTGCGTCGGCCAGACTCGCGACTCCATCGTTTTGAGGGGCGGCGCCGCGCGCAAGCGACTGCATCACATCTCGCTACGGGCGGAGAACCTCGACGACTTGGCGAGGACAGTTCCTCCGGCCGGCGGCCGGCTGGTCGAGGCCCCGGCCGGATTCGAGGACGACGGACTGTGGGTTCAAGACCCGCACGGGATGCTGATCCATCTGTCGGAACGTCCGGCCGATCCCGAGCTGGCGGCCGGCCCGATCTACGAGATCAACGCACCCGGACGGGTGATCCGGACGCGGCGGTCGGCGATGAAACCGGGCGCCGCCTATCCGCCGGCCGAACCGCTGCGGCTCGGGCACATTCTGGTCTTCTCGCCTGACGTGCCCGCGAGCGTGGCTTTCATGATCGAAGGGCTCGGCATGGGGCTCGCCGACCATGCCCAGGACATCATCGCCTTCTGCTGCGCGACCCGGGACAGCGATCATCACGTGGTCGCATTCGCGAAATCGCCGGGGGTTGGTTTTCACCACGCGAGTTTCCAGGTCGCCGATCCCGACGCGGTCGGCCGCGCCGGCCAGGCGCTCTTGGACAAGTCGGGACGCGGCGACTGGGGGTTCGGTCGACACACGATCGGATCTAACTTCTTCCACTACATCCAGGACCCTTGGGGATCGTGGTTCGAATACTATTCCGACATGGACCACATCGACGACCACTCGCAGTGGACGCCGACCAACTACGAGATGGCGGATAGTCTCGCGAACTGGGGTCCCAACGTCCCGCACGACTTCGTCCACAATTACGAGATGGACGAGCATCCGTTCGGCGAAGGCGCATGACCAACGTCGAACGCTCTGGTTGGTCACCTCGACCGCGTGTGCTTTGCGATGCTCTTCGCGCATCGCTCGGCCACAAGCGGCATCATCCGTGTTTGCTCCTCGCCCGATAGACGGCGGACAGTGACGAGAGAGCGATTGATGGCTGAGCAAGAGCATGTGGTGATTGTGGGAGCCGGGCCTGCGGGTCTGGCGGCGGCGATCGAACTCGGCATGCGGGGGGTTCGCTGCACGGTTCTGGAGCGTCAGGCGAGGGCGGGTCATGCGCCGCGCGCCAAGACCACCCACACCCGCACCCGCGAGCATCTCCGTCGCTGGGGCATCGCCGATAAACTCGCAGCTGCGTCGCCGTTCGGCGTCGACTACCCGTCTCACGTCCTGTTCGTGACCCGGCTCGCCGGTCCGCTGATTCATCGTTTCGAACACGCGTTGCAATGCTCGCCGGATCGCGACGAACGCTATTCGGAACACGGGCAGTGGATCCCTCAGTACAAGCTTGAAGCCGTGCTACGGGAGCACGCCCAGTCGCTGCCGACGGTCGAGCTGACTTACGGGCAGGAGTTCCTCAAATACGACGAAGAGACCGACGGCATACGGGTTCACGTCCGGGATGAAGGCGGGGTCCGGGTAATGGACGCGGCCTATCTCATCGGCGCGGACGGGGCCCGCAGCGCCGTCCGGGACGCGATCGGTGCGACCATGGAAGGCACCTACGGTCTATCTCGCAACTACAACACCATCTTCCGCGCCCCGGGGCTGGCGGAGGCGCACGCCCATGGTCCGGGGATAATGTATGTCCAGATCAACGAGGACACGCCGGGCCTGATTGGACCGATGGATGAAGGCGACCTCTGGTATTTCATGCCCACCGGACTGGCGCCGGGGGTCACCTACACAGAGGCGGAAGCGCTGGACGCCATCCGGCGCGCGACAGGGATCGATCTACCGTACGAGATCCTCAGCTCGGACGAATGGGTAGCGAGCCGGTTTCTGGCGGATCGCTATCGCCGCGGCCGCGTGTTTCTCACCGGCGACGCCTGCCATCTGCATCCTCCGTTCGGTGGTTTCGGCATGAATATGGGCATCGCAGACTCTGTCGATCTGGGCTGGAAGATCGCCGCGGTGCTGCAAGGGTGGGGAGGCCCCGAACTCCTCGACAGCTACGAAATCGAACGCCGCCCGGCGCATGAGTTTGTCCTGGACGAGTCAGGCGCCAATCTCGCCGCGTCTCCGAACGCACTGTACCGGCCCGGCCTGGAGGACGACACGACCGAGGGGGAGGCTCTGCGTCAGGAGCTGAAAGAAATCGTGGTCAGCGCCAAGACGCCGGAGTTCTACGCGCTCGGCGTGGTGCTCGGTTATTGCTACCGAAACTCTCCAGTTATCGTCGACGACGGCTCGGCCGCGAAATGGGAGCGCTCGCGAGAGTATGTTCCCTCGTCCGCGCCCGGATGTCTCGCGCCGCACCGATGGATGAGCGACGAAGTCTCTCTGTATGACCTGTTCGGCGAGGGCTACACGCTGCTGTCGCTTGGATCCAATGCGGACCTTAAGGCCACGGCGCAGGAGGAGGCTGCGGCGACCGCAACGCCGCTGAAAATCCTTGAACTCGCCGACCCTGCCCTCCGAGAACTTTACGGCGCGGCTCTTACGCTCATACGTCCGGATCAGCATGTGGCTTGGCGTGGTGATGTCTGGCCCGCCGGCGAACAGCTGCTCGAGCGCGTCACCGGACGGTTGAGGTCCTAAGGCGCGACCCCCAGGTCCCCCTTGTGAGCCCGAGCATATTGCACCCCGGCGCGTCTCATCATGTCACACAGATATTCTGCAATCGGGGTCAGAGGCATATCTTGGCGCCGGACGATTGTGATCGGCGCTGCGTAGAGCGGGGGAAGGGCCAAGGGCTCAATCGCGTCCGAGAGCAGCTTCAGGTCAACCCACTGGCGCGGAACCACCGTGAGCAGGTCGCTCTCCGCCACCGCCAGCATCGTGATCAGCGCCGAGCGCGCGTTGACGACGATATTGGGTCTAGGAAGACCCGCCCGGACGAACATGTCTTCGAAATCGCCCTCGGTGATCCGCGACGACAGGGTCGGGCGAACCCAGCGGGCTCCGACTAATTCGGCCAGCGTTTTGGCGGCCGCCAGCGGATGACCCCGCCGAGCGACGATCAATCGATGGTTTTCGAAAAGCTGTTCGACGATGAACTGCGATGCCCCTTTGGCCTGGTCCAACGGACCGATGTAGAGGTCGATACTTCCGCTGAGCAGCTCGCGTTCTATCGGCTGGAAAAAGCTTTCATGAACTTTGACCACGGCGTCTGGGTAGCGGCGACGGAACTCCCTCATGGCGCGAGGCATGATCCCCATGATCGATGCGGTCGAAAGCGCGATTGAAACCTCACCGGTGGTCGAACCCTTCAACTGATCGATTTCTTCCCGCGCGCGCCGGACTTCCTGCTGGATCGCGGCGGCTCGTCGAACGAACGCGCGACCCATGTCGGTCAGCCGAATGCCCTTGGCATGGCGCTCGAATAGGGACACGCCGAGTTCATGCTCGATCTCGCGGATGCTGCGCGTGATCGCAGGCTGGGTCGTGCCGAGATACCGTCCAGCGGCGCGGATACTGCCGTGCTCAGCGACCGCCAGGACATCGCGCATGTGAGTCAGTTTCATGCGCCCTCCTACCATGCCGCCATTGTGAAGCTAGCCGAGCTCGTTCGGCTACCAGACGATCTGTCTGGGCGAAGCTAAAGCTGATAAGCTCGCGGGCAACTGAGCGCAGCGTCAATGCGCGCCGCCTGATCGCAAGAAGTTGTTTACAACGAAACCATCCGCATCCAGACTTCCTCTAGGCCGACGAAGAGTGGCCGGGAGGTCGCAATGGACGTACTCAAATGGCTCGCCGAAGGGTTGCTATTGAGTCACGGCGTGGCTTTGAACGGGAAGGTTACGGCCGCAGAATTGTGTTGTTTATCCTATTCGTACTGGTGGGTGGATGAGGTGAATGCGGACGAGGATCAAGTTGGAGAGTTGCCCGACCACAGCGCGCAGCCTTATGCACTCTAAGGCGCACGTATCTCGGCGCGGGGTGACTGATAAGGGGCGCGCATCCCTAATGCCCGCCGACTTCTCATCGGCCGTGTCTTTTCTCGCCATACCTTAAGCTTCCCGACGAGGAAGTCAGTCATCGGGTCTGACAACGCTTCTAGCATTAGCTGGCGCGAGCGCGGGCGATCGCCAGCTGATTCCCGATGCAATATAGGCATCTTACGTCCGACATATCACTGTGCGCCGTAGCAGTCTGAGATACCTAATCGGCAACACCCTCGACTAAATCTCATCTCTCCTAACATTCCCTGGTCCCATAGCCTGAGCGCCAATAAGAGCCGCCGAAGGCTCAGCGATTTGCGGTTGGCTCAGGCCATTCCAACAACGTTCCTTCCGCGGCCCTGAACCGCATGGGGTGGATGGGCCAATGATTGATAAGCAGAAGTCGGCAGCCGCAGTGGTAGCCTCCGCGGACGACGGCTCCGGCGAAGTCTTCGACCTAGTAATTCATCAAGCAACGATATTCGACGGCCAGCGGGTGCTGCCAAGTCCTCGGAACGTCGGGATCCGCGGCGGTGAAATCGCTCTGGTCTCGGAGTAGCCTATCACTGGCGGCAAGCGGGAAATCCACGCTGACGGCTACTGGCTCATGCCGGGTCTCATCGACACTCACCTTCACTTCTACGACTTTCGGACCATCTCCGATCCAGAGAGCCTCGCGAAATTTGTTGAAGACGAGATCCCTGGTCGGCTCGAGCTGTTCCTCCAGCACGGCATCACGACGATCAAGTCGGTTGGTGACCCCACAAGTGAGATCCTAGACACCCGATCAAGGATTGCCGCAGGGACTCTTAGGGGGCCGCGTCTCTTGGTGACAGGCAACGGGATCACCGGGCGAGACGGACACCCGGCATCGACGATCTTCGGCGGCAATCCTTGGTTCCGAGCGCGCGCCACCGGAGAAGTTGGCAACATCCAGCAGATGCGCGACCTCGTCCACCATCTGGCTGACAGAGGTGTAGATGCCATTAAGCTGTTGTCAGAGGGCGGATGCAGTTGCCCCGGGTCGCCCAAATACATCTGGCAGAATCCGGTGTTTCCCGCAGCCGTCGAACTGATCCGCCTGCCCACGCCTATCATGCGGGCGGGTATAGAAGTCGCGCACGAACGCGGCCTCAGGGTCACGGTCCACACGACCCAACAGGCTGCAGCGCGCGAAGCGATCGAAGCTGGAGCGGATGGCCTCGAGCACGGTGTAACGGTTGAGCCCATTACGGATCACGGCCTCGTGGACATGATGCTGGCGAAGGGCGCGACCTACACGCCCACTCTCTGGATCCACGACGCGGTGCATCCGGAGAGCAGACCGAATACTAAGCTGATGGCCGAGGCCGGCGTGACGATGGTCTTGGGCTCGGACTCCTTCTCCGGCCGGGGCCTCTTTGGAGCAAACACCCTGGAAGAGGCGGAACTTATGGTGGCGGCCGGACTGGCGCCTATCGACGTTCTGATCGCCGGAACCAGCAACGCCGCCAAACAATGCGTCCGCGCTGACCTAGGCCTCATAGCGCCGGGCAAGCGTGCGGACGTGATCTTGCTGGCGGCCGACCCCACGCAGGACATTGGGGCTCTGAGACAGCTGAAGGCGACCGTCCTTGGAGGGGAACTTGTGGTCGACAAGCGATGAGTACACATCGGCGATGATTACGGAACGCATCCCCGTCACCGTGCTGACCGGCTACCTCGGCGCGGGAAAGACAACCTTGCTTAACGGGCTATTGGCCGACGATCATGGCTACCGGCTTGCCGTGATCGTCAACGAGTTCGGCGAACTGGGCATAGACGGAGACTTGGTTGTCGGGGCGGATGAGGATGTGCTCGTGATGAACAACGGATGCATATGCTGCACCGTGAGAGGCGACTTAATCCGCATCATCGGAGATCTGCTGAAGCGTCGGGGTGATTTCGACGGAATCGTCATCGAGACGACGGGCTTGGCTCACCCGGCTCCGTTGATCCAGACCTTCTTTATGGACCCCGATATCAACGCGAGGACGCGCCTTGACGCCATCGTTGCAGTCGCTGACGCCAAAAACCTGCTTGCAACGATAGGCAGCGCTCCCGAGGCTGAAGCGCAACTTGCCTCCGCTGATCTCATTCTGCTGAACAAATGCGACCTGGTGAGCGCCGACGCGCTCACTGCCGCCGACGAAGAGATCCGCGCCGTGAACCCATTCGCGGAAGTTCGACGAACCGTGCGGTCAGCCTTGCCGGCAAAGGAAGTCTTTAACCGGGCCGCGTTTGATCTGGATCTCGTGACCGAACATCTGTCCGAGATCGGGGCCGGAGGTCACCGTCATGGGGTGGGGATCGAGACCGTCAGTCTGGAGGTTTCTAGGCCTCTGATCATGGATCGCTTCCTTCAATGGATCGATGGCCAGCTCGCGAGCGCGGGAGACGACATGATGAGAACGAAGGGCATACTGTCATTTGAGGGCGACGCCCGACGGTTCGTTTTTCAGGCTGTCCACCGTATCGCAGACGGCGATTTTCTGGACGCGTGGCCAAACGCAGCGAGGCCATCGAAACTTGTATTCATCGGCCGCAACCTCGATCGGGACAGGCTAACCCGCAACTTCGAAGCCTGTCAGGTCGCGACCTCAAGCTGTTGAGCGATCAGCAGGTCTGACCGTGTTTCATCGAATGGCTGATCGTGCAGGTCGGTCAAATCTCTCGGGTCGCACCAGTCGGTGAGGGCTTGGCGGACATCACAGAGCTGATCAGCCAAAGTCGCCGCCTTCGCTTCGAGGGCCTTGCGTAAATCCGAAACTCGTTCGCGCTCCGAGCGCGCGCCGTCGAGGATGGACCTTATCTCTGCGATAGGAACATCCAGTCTGCGCATCACGACGATCGCCCAGGCGACATCACACTGGTGCGGCGAAAACAGTCGGCCGCGAGTCGAGGTGCGGGTAGGCCTGAGCAGGCCAACCTCCTCGTAGTAGCGAAGGGCCCGGCAACTCGCCCCGGTCTGGCGCGAGAGCGTAGAGATCCCGGTCAAAGCCAAAGCCGGAGAAGCACTGCGTCTCTGGCGCTGCATCGTGTCGAACCGCAAGATCATGAGGTGGCTTTGGGTACGGTGTGCCGATCAGAGGATCTGGCAGGCCTCGGCGAACAACAGCCGGGGATTTCTGGGAAACAGTTTGGCGGCGTCGCCATAGCCGAGATTGACGAGGAAGTTCGTCTTCAGTCGGCCATCCGGAAAGAACTCAGCATCGACAGCGGAACGGTCGAATCCTGACATTGGCCCGCAGTCGAGACCCAGGGAACGGGCGGCCAAGATCAAGTAGCCGCCTTGCAGGATGGCGTTGCGCTCGGCTGTTTCGGCGGCAAGCTCGGGAGCCGCCATGAACATCGACCGAAAGTCACGTTGGGGCGAAAGCGTCGGGAGGTTCTCGTAGAAGGCGGTGTCTGCCGCGACGATGACGCAGACCGGCGCGCTCATGGTTTTTTCGACGTTTTGCGGCGACAAGTGCGGCTTGAGGCGGGCCTTGGCCTCGTCCGATTTCAGAAAGACGAACCGACCGGGGTTCGTGTTCGCGCTGGTGGGCGCCCAACGAAGCCTTTCGTACAACTTGCGCAGGAGGTCGTCGGGCAATGCTCGCGGGAGCCATACATTGTGGGTGCGTCCGTTCTCGAAGAGCGCCGCGTACCGGTCATCATCGGGCGTTTGGGGCATCTGTTCGCTCACGCCTGGAAGCAGCCCGCGTCGGCGCGCTCAAGCCAAAGCCGCATACGGCTCATCAGGGCTGCGATCTCGAGTCCTCGTGTGCCTGGCAGTGTCTTGCTGACGTCGAACCCGAGTTTGGTCTGGACATAGGCCAAGTGTCGATAACCCTCTGGAAATGACGCCAACAGGTCCGGTTCAAGCACGACTACTGCTGTCGGATCCACGGCCTGCATACGGTCCAGTTCGTAGACAGGTTGGCGCAAGACCAGACCCCATCGACCGTTCCGCCGTTCAAGGGCATCGACGAAGCGACCTTTGCAGGCCACGTCTACAACCACATCATGAACGGCGGCCCGCTGAAGGATTTCCATCTTCGTCTGGGCGACTGCCCGGTCGCCGCTGATCTCGATACTGCTGCCGCCGAGTGTGTGCAGCCCGACCATGCCGGCGTCGAAGGCCTTTTTGGACCGAGCGATGAACTCGGGCGCAGGGGCCGAAAACCAGGTGGCGTTCATCCGGCCGTCGTCGTGCCACACAGTCGCGAAGCGCTCCCAGTCCCCGGAGTCGCGCCAGATCACCCAATTCTCAAGAAGCTCACGAATCTCGAACCGGTCGCGAACGTCTCCCTGAAGCTCTGCCATCATACCCTCAAACTCACTGCGGGACGCCGCGCGGAGCCACTGACTGCTAGCGGGTTGGCCGGATCGGGGAAGATGGGATTATGGCGGGGGTGTTACTGAAATGGTATAGGCCGGTCGGGACCGCTTCTTCTGTTTGAGCCACACGCTCGGGGAGGCGCGGCAGAGGACAATACGATGTCGCAACAGTCGTCGAAATGAAGCTTCATCACCTGCGCAACGTCGTGGCCGTGGTGGACAGGGGAAGCCTGCGAGCGGGCGCCAAACATCTCAGTCTCGCACAGCCGGCTATGTCTCGGAGCATCAAGGAACTCGAGCAGGAACTCGGGGTCGTCCTGTTCCAGCGGAACAAGTTCGGCATGACCCTGACGGCTGTCGGCGAAATCTTCGTCCGGCGCGCGCGCGGAATGCTCGCCGAGCTTCAGAGAACCCTAGACGAGATCGAACAGGCGAAGGGCGTGGATTTCGGTGAGATCACGGTCGCCATGTCAGCGGCGGGCCATCTCGCTCTTCTGCCCAGCATGATCGGCCCGTTTCGCCGACGGTTCCCGAATATCCGGATCAAAGTCGTCGAGGGGACTTTCCCCATGCTCGAGACGGATATTCGGGACGGACTGATCGACCTCTATTACGGCCCTGTATCGAAGGGCTTTCAGGATCCCGCTCTCGTGGTCGACCTGCTCTTCGAGAACGCCCGGATCATCGTGGCCAGGCCGGGTCACCCCCTGCTGCATGCGAGGACGCTCGAAGAACTTGTCGGCGCGTCCTGGGTAACAACGCCGGTCGCGATCGACCACGACAGCGAGGTGAACAGCGTCTTCCAGGCCGCGGGCCTGCCTGCGCCGCACATCGCTATGCAGGCTGCGTCCAGCATGAGCCTGCTGACGATCATCACCTCGTCCGACCTGCTGGCTCCTCTGCCGCAGCAGTGGGTGGAGTTCGTCAAGCAGACCCATCTGATCGAACGGCTTCATATCCGAGATGTCCCGGACGCTCCCCGGATTTGCGGGGTTCGTCGGGCCAACGTCCCCCTGACCCCGGCGGCAGAATACCTGAACGACCTTGCCCACCGAGCGGCGGCCATTCATGTGGGCAAGCGCGGCTCTCTGGACGTTGGCTGAGGATCGGGCGACCTTTCCGGCCGCGACATCGTCCTTGGGGGATATATCATCTAGGTAACGCCCCCGCGTCATTGCCATCTTATTCACCGCCCGGCTGCAGCGCATAGCTGCCGGCATAAGAGGCCGCCGGATCGTCGCCGCGCATAGCGGACAGATCGGACGAGCGAGCCTCAGCGTCACGGGAAACACCGGGACGTAACCCAGGGGGCGACCATGACGAATTCCTGCAAGACCGTTCTCATGCTGACGACCGCGCTGATGTGCGCGCCGGCCGCCGCCTGGGCGCAGACCGCGCCGTCGAGCGCTCCGGCTGGATCGGAAAGCGAGGCCAGCCAGCTCGACGAGATCATCGTGACCGCCCAGCAGCGCGGGGAGAACCTGCAGCGGGCCGCCCTCGCAGTGTCCGTTGTGTCCGGCGAGGAGCTCGTCCGGGACGGCATCCGGGGCCTCGACAGCCTTCAGAAGTCCGTTCCGGCGCTTCAGGTGGCGTCCGGCGGCCAAGGGAACCTCGTCTTCATCCGGGGTGTGGGCAACTTCTCCTTCCTGCCGAGCAGCGACCCCGCCGCAGCCTTCAACTACGACGGCATCTACGTCGGTCGTTCCGGTTCGACGCTGGGCAGCTTCTTCGATCTGGAGCGGATCGAAGTGCTCAAGGGCCCCCAAGGTACCCTGTACGGCCGCAACGCGACCGCCGGAGCGATCAATGTCCTGCCGGTGCAGCCGCGTCTGGGCGAGACCTCGGGCTACGCGATGTTTGGCCTCGGCAACTACAATGCCGTGACCGGCGAAGGAGCCTTCAACGCCGCAATCGGCGACAATGCCGGCGTCCGTCTGGCCGGCACATTTTCGAGCCATGAGGGCTACCTCGCCGACGGCACTTCAGCTGACGAGTCGGGAGCGGTGAGGGCTCAGTTCAAGGCCGAGGTCACGCCGGACCTGACGTTCCGACTGAGCGCCGACTATGCTCACCAAGGCGGGATCGGTCCCGGCGCCAGCTATGTCGGGCGCTTTGCCTTCAACGCAGCGACCGGTCAGTTTGACGTGACGCCTTCCGGGTTGTCGCTGTCCGACGGGCTGCAGTCGCCAGCGAGCGCAGCCTACCGTCGGACCGGCACGCCGGGCACGCTCGTCGGTCGGCCGATGGATCCGCTCGCGAGACGTCCGTACCAGGACTTCGACATCTATGGCGTCAACGCACAGGTCGACTGGAGCACGCCGGTCGGCACCCTGACGGTCATCCCCGCCTGGCGTAAAGCGCTGAAGGACAACTTCAATACACAGTCCGGACAGAATATCGGCGACACTCAGGACTCCGAGCAATATTCGCTCGAGGCCCGGCTGGTCAGCAATCCGGGCGGTCCGATCGACTACATTCTCGGTGCCTACTACTTCAACGAAGAGATATCCGACGATACCCACAACTCCGCCGGTATCAGTGCCAACTTCCTGCTCGCCGACTACGAGACCCGCTCGCCGTCCGTCTACGGCCGGCTGACCTGGCACGCCATGGATCGGCTCCGGTTCACCGGTGGCGTCCGCTACACGGAGGATCACAAGTCCTTCGCCGGCCTGACGCGCGTACTCGCGGTGATCTGCTCAGTCCCGGCCAGCTGCCCGACCGCACCCCTGCTGCCGTATACGCTGACGTTCGAACAGCAGCCGGTCATCCCGGCGACCAATGGTGCTGTCCTGCCTGTGGCCCCCGGCGTGGTCGTGAGACGCGCGGATACGGTGACGGGTGGTGAATCTGACACCAGCAAGACGACCTACCGTGGCGCGATCGAGTTCGATCTAGCGCCCCAAGTTCTGGCCTATGCGAGTGTCGAAACGGGTTACCGGGCCGGCGGCTTCAACAATGACGTTCCCTACGCTCCTGAGAACATCACTGCATACACCGTCGGGGTGAAAAGCCGCTTCTTCGACAATCGTGCCCAACTGAACGTCGAGATTTTCGACTGGGACTACAGGGACCAGCAACTCACCTTCCTTGGTGTGGACGGCACGGGACGCGTCGGGCCGATCACCAGAAACATTGGGCAATCCTCCATCCGGGGCGTGGACCTGGAGGCGAAGTTCCGACCGACCGCAGGTACGACGTTCAGCGCCGCCATCCAGTACGTGGACTCCAACTACGACTCCTTCACCTACCAGACGCCGGCTCGCCCCTATTCGGGTTGCGCGGTCACGGCTGCCGGCGCTCTGTTCAATGTCGACTGCTCGGGTCGTCGCCTGTTCAACTCACCGGAATGGACGACCAACTTCGGAGTTCAACACATCATCCCGATGGGCGAGTTCGAGCTCATCCTGGATGCGGACACCCAGTACCGATCCAGCCGCGAAACCGGGTTCGAGTTCACCTCCTCTGAACACGCCGAACCGGTGTGGACGTCGAACGCGCAAGTCTCCCTTGAGCCGGTCGACGGCGTCTGGGCTCTCGCCGCCTACGTCCGCAACATCGAGAACGAGCGAAGCTTGGTCTATGCGACACCGATCCCGGGCTCGAACCTGATCGCTTCGATCAACGGGAACCCGCGCACCTACGGCTTCAGACTGACGCGCCGCTTCTAAGGGCCGTGAGTTGGCTTCCCCTGCGATCAGAAGAAGACGGAATCCAGTGATGATTGAGCTGTTCAGCAGTGTTGCGATGTTGGCCTTCGCGGGCTTGGGCGGGTGTGCTTGCGTGACAGAACCGACGCCCGTGGCAGCGACCCAAACGGCGCCGACCTTGCCGATAGGCTCGCCGCCCTCAGCGGTGTTGCTGGCGCCCGGCGCCTACTGGGTTCCCGGGATGATTAGCAACTCCGGCTTCATCGTGGGCGACACCGGCGTCGTCGCGATTGACGCGCAAATCTCTGTGCCGGCGGCGGCGGCCTTTATCGGAGCGATCGCTGCGGTCACGGACCATCCGGTCGATACGGTCATTCTGACCCATAGTGATCCCGATCACATCAACGGCCTGCCTGCTTTCCCTCGTGGACTCGCGATCATTGCAGGTGCCGAGGCGAAGACAGACATCGAGGGGGCCATTGCCAACCCGGCGTCAAACGGACTACCGCCGCCCGCCGAGATCCGCGACTACGTGCCCACCCAAACCGTCACGGGCTCAGAGACCCTGACCCTGGACGGCGTTCCGGTGGTTCTGATCCACACCGGACCGGCGCACACGGACGGCGACCTGATCGTCTATCTGTCCGAACAGAAGGTCGTGTTTGCGGGCGACCTGCTGACGCCCGCGATCGGTCTCTATCCTGGCATCCATCTCGAGAAGCAGGGCTCGTCCCTGGGCTGGATCGCATCAGTCGAGGCCATGCTGGCGCTCGACGCGGACATTTTCGTCAGCGGCCATGGACAGCCTCAGACCCGGGCGGAGGTTGTTGCTCGCCTGGCTGCCGCTCGACAGCGCCGCGCTGAAATCCAGGCGCTCGTGGCCCAGGGGATGACCCTGCCACAGATCAAGGAGGCGCTTCACGACGTGCCGCTTCCCGGGCCTGCGTCACGCTTCCCGACCTTCGTCGAGACGACCTTCCAGGAACTGACCGCTCACTAACGCAGCGACCGCCGCCGCGATTGAACAATGACGCCGGGCGCGACCGCACCTGTACCGCGCCCATGGAGACCTCCGATGAAGCTTCTCAGATTTGCATCCGCCGGCAAGCCGACCTTGGGGGTGTTGCGTGGCGACGAGGTCGTGTCGCTCAAGCCTCTCGAAGGCAACTACCCGACGATGCTGTCCGTGATCGAAGGGGGCGACGACGCCCTCGCGACGATCTCCGCCTTCGCCGGGTCGGCGACGGAGACCGTTCCGGTAGCAAGCGTGAGCCTGCTCGCTCCCGTGGAGCGTCCGGGCAAGTATCTCGCCATCGGCATGAACTACCGCAAGCATATCGCCGAAGCGGAGCGCCTGGGCGTACCTGAGCCCAAGCAGCAGTTCTGGTTCAACAAGCAGACGAGCTGCATCGTCGGCCCCTACGACGACACCGATCCGGGCGTGAGCGAGAAACTCGACTACGAAGTCGAGCTGTGCGCCGTGATCGGCCGGGCCGCCAAGGGGGTGGCCGAGGCCGAGGCCTCGAAACACGTCTTCGGGTATATGGTCGCGAACGACCTGTCGGCGCGGGATTGGCAGACACATTCCCCGACCTTCACCATGGGCAAGTCGTTCGACACCCACGGTCCGGTCGGCCCCTGGATCGTGACGGCGGACGAGATCCCCGACCCGCACGGCCTGACGCTGCGCTGCCTCGTCAACGGCGAAATCCGTCAGCAGAGCGACACGAGCCAGATGGTCAACAACCTCTGGGCCCAGATCGCCTACCTCTCGACGGCCTTCACGCTCGAGCCGGGCGATCTTCTCGCCACCGGCACTCCCGAGGGGGTCGGCGTCGGCATGCAGCCGCCCCAGTTCCTGCAGGTCGGCGATGTCGTTCGCTGCGAGATCGACGGCATCGGCGCGATCGAGAACCGGGTCTCGAGGCCGGCGTGACCGACACGGACTTCGATGTCCTGGTCGTCGGAGCGGGTCCGGTCGGGCTCGCGCTCGCGATTGAGCTCGGCACGCGCGGCGTGCGAGTGCTCGTCGCCGAGCGCAACAGCCGTGGCGGCGTCGCGCCTCGGGCCAAGACGACCAATGTCCGCACTCGCACCCATCTGCGTCGATGGGGCATCGCGGACGCCCTGGCCGCCGCATCGCCGCTGGGCGTCGACTATCCCAACGACATCCATTTCGTGACGGGCCTGTCGGGATACCCGCTCGCGGTGTTCCGCAACGCCTTCAATGCTTCGCCCGAACGCGCCGATGCCTATCCCGAGCACGCCCAGTGGGTGCCGCAGTACACCCTCGAACGCGTTCTCTTTGACCATGCGCGCGGACTGCCGGGCGTGGAGTTCCGCTTCGACACGACCTTCGTCGGCGCCGATCAGGAGGACGAAGTCGTGACATCTTCGCTCGCCTCGGCCTCCGGTGCGAAGTGGAGCATTACCTCCCGCTACCTGGTCGGCGCGGACGGGGCCCGCAGTGCGGTCCGCGAGGTGATCGGCGCAAAGATGGAAGGGACCTATGGGCTCTCCCACGCGTCCAACGTCGTATTCCACGCCCCGGGGCTGGCGGAAGCGAACCGCCAGGGGCCTGGCGTCATGTTCCTCCAGATCGGCCCTCAGGGACTGAGCATCATTGGCCCAATGGACGAAGGCGACATCTGGTACTTTGGGACACCGGTCAAGGAGAGCGATGCGCCCTCCCGCGAAACCGTGGTCGAACAGATAAAGCAGACCACCGGCATCGATCTGCCCTACGAAATCCTGAGCGCGGACCACTGGGTCGCCAGTGAACTCATCGCCGATCGGTATAGCCGAGGCCGCATTTTGCTGGCCGGCGACGCCTGCCATTTGCACCCGCCTTTCGGGGGTTACGGCATGAACATGGGGGTCGGCGACGCGGTCGATCTGGGCTGGAAGATCGCCGCTGAACTGCAGGGTTGGGGCGGCGCGGATCTTGTCGAGACCTACGAGACTGAGCGGCGCCCGGTGCACCGGTTCGTGATGGACGAAGCTATCGCCAACAATGCCATGATGACGGGGTCGCCCTGGCGCGAAGGCCTGACGGACGACACGCCTGAAGGCGAATCGCTACGTCGGCAGATCGGCGCTGTGATCCAGGAGCGGAAAGCACGCGAATATCACACCCTCGGTACGGTGCTGGGACTGGGCTACGAAACCTCGCCGATCATCGATCACGAAGATGGCGACACCGACGCGCACGACGGCCAGCGCTACACGCCCAGCGCCCGTCCCGGGCAGTTGGCGCCCCACGGATGGCTGTCGGACGGCCGCTCCCTCTACGACGCATTTGGCGCCGGCTTCGCCCTCGTCGTCGCCGACCGTGTGGACGAGGACCAGGTTTCAAGAGCGGTTGAGGAGGCGGCCGACCTCGGGGCGCCTCTGGAGATCGTTCGTCCCGGGCCGGCAATCGCCGCCCTCTATGAGGCTGATCTGACGCTTGTGCGTCCTGATCAGCACGTCGCCTGGCGTGGCCAGGAATGGAATGGCGCGCTCAGCCGCGCACTCGCCAGAGGCGTAACCGCATCGGTCGCCGCCTCGTTGTCAGAACTCAGGAAGAAGCAACGCCATGGCGTCTAAGAAGGTCATCATCACCTGCGCGGTGACGGGCTCGATTCATACCCCGTCGATGTCGCCCTATCTCCCGGTGACAGCCCGGGAGATCGCTGATGCCGCCGTCGGCGCCGCTGAAGCCGGGGCCGCCATCGTGCACCTGCACGCCCGCAATCCCGTCGATGGTCGCCCCGATCAAAGCCCCGAGGCGTTCGAACCGATCCTGCGCAGCATCAAGTCGCGTTCCGATGTCGTCGTGAATCTGACGACCGGCGGTGCGCCGCTCATGACCGTTCAGGAACGGGTCCAGCCCGCCGCGACGTGGAAGCCCGAGCTCGCCAGCTTGAACATGGGGTCGATGAACTTTGGACTCTTCCCGATGCTCAAGCGGTTCAAGGATTTCAAGTTCGACTGGGAGCCGGCGATGCTGGAAGCCAGCGCCGACTTCGTGTTCCGGAACAGCTTCAAGGATATCCGCTACATCCTCGAAACGATGAACGAGTCGGGCACGCGCTACGAGTTCGAGTGCTACGACACCGCCCACCTGCATAACCTCCACTATTTCTACACCGAGGGCGTCATCAAGGCCCCGCTGTTCATCCAGACGGTGTTCGGTCTGCTCGGCGGTATCGGCGCTCACCCGGATGAGGTGACGCATATGAAGCGGACCGCGGATCGCCTGTTCGGCGACAACTACCAATGGTCGGTGCTCGGGGCCGGACGGCATCAGCTCCCTGTCGCCGCGATGGCGGCCGCGATGGGTGGCAACGTGCGGGTGGGTCTGGAAGACTCGCTTTTCCTCGGCGCGGGCAAGCTGGCCGAGAGCAACGCCGCCCAAGTGACTCAGGTCCGTCAGATCGTCGAAGGCCTCGGTTTGGAGATCGCGACGCCGGACGAGGCCCGACAAATCCTCTCGCTCAAAGGTGCCGACCAGGTCGGCTTCTAGGACCACAACTTTGGACCGGCGATCCGCAAACGCCGTTTTAGGACAGGAGGCCTCCGATGGCCGGGATCAAGATCGAAGATATCGCCTTTGTCGGTTTCCGGGCTCCGGATCTCGATCGGATGCGCAGCTATATGGAGGACTTCGGCGCGGTACCGGTCCGCCAGACCGAAACCGCCCTCTATGTCCGGGGCACAGGGCCTGCGCCCTTCGTTCACACGACGGAACTCGGAGACCCGGCATTCATGATGGTCGGCTTCCGGGCAGAGTCGGTCGAAGACCTTCAACGCCTCGCGAGCGAGGTTGGCGCGACGCCGGAGCCGCTGGATGCGCCGGGCGGCGGACTCTACATCGATCTGGCTGATCCCGACGGTCACACGGTCCGGGTTGTCGCCGGGCAGGAGAAGGCGGCGCCGATCGAATTCGAACCGCCCGCAGCCTGGAACTTCGCGACCGAAAAACCCCGCCTCCGTGCCGTCAAACGGGTGGAGCAGGGGCCTGCCAAAATCGTCCGCCTGGGACACTGCGTGCTCAACGTCTCGGACTTTCGAACGTCGGAAGCCTGGTACAAGTCTCGCTTCGGCTTCATCACCTCCGACGAGATCCAGGTCGCACCGGACGTCGCCATGGGCGCCTTCCTGCGCTGCGATCGGGGAGATACACCGACCGATCACCACACCCTGTTCCTCGCGCAGCTCCCGACGGGGCCGGGCTTCAATCACGCCGCCTTCGAGGTGCGCGACATCGAGGATCTGCTGGCCGGGCATGCCAGGTTGATCGGGCAGAACCATACGCCGGCGTGGGGCGTCGGCCGCCACTATCTCGGCAGCCAGGTTTTCGACTATTGGCGTGATCCTTGGGGTCACACCCTGGAACACTGGACCGATGGCGACATGTTCACCGCCGCCGACGGCTCTCGTGTAGGGACGCTGGACGAGGTGCTTGGTGTTCAGTGGGGTCCGCCCATGCCGGCCGACCTCTAGAGCTAGATCCAAGCAACGCCGCCCTGTTCTGATCCGGAGACACACCTCATGACCGAAGCCACCAGAGGCGCCGAGCCCGTCGGTCCGCTCGGCTCGTCACCAATGACCAGGCCGCAGATCGTCGTTCTCGGCGTGGCGATATTGCTGGCGGCGCTCGACGGATTCGACGTCCTCGGCATGGCGTTTGTCGCGCCCACGCTCAGTCACGCCTGGGGGTTGGACAAGGCGACGTTGGGCTTCCTGCTCTCGACCTCATTGATCGGAATGGCGATCGGATCACTGACCCTCTCGCCCCTCGCCGATATCACCGGCCGCAAGCCGCTGGTGTTCGCCGCGATCGCCTTGATGATCGTCGGGTCGCTGCTCTCCGCCTTCGCGCAGAACGTCCCGCAACTGGCGTTGTTCAGGATAATGACCGGTCTCGGGATCGGGGTAATGGTTCCCCTCACGACGACGATCGCGTCGGAGTTCGCGAGCGCCAGGAGCCGAGCGTTCGCGGTGACGGCCACGACCGTCGGCTTTACGGCCGGCTCGGTGTCCGGCGGTCTGATCGCTGCGGCCCTCCTCAAGCATTTCGACTGGCATTCGGTCTTCATCTCCGGTGCCGTCTTCGGCCTGATCCTGCTGCCGATCGTTGCTTTTGCAATGCCGGAGTCTCCGGCCTTCCTGATCTCGCGTCGCACCAACGGCGCCCTCGAGCGGCTTAATCGCGTCCTGGCTCGGTTGAAGCGCCCGACACTGGATCGGTTGCCCGATGCGCCGCCGGCCAAGCGCAAATCTTACGCTGCGCTGTTCACACCCGAGCTGGCGGTGATGACCCTGTGTTTCGCGGGTGTGATGGTCTTGGTCTCGACCACGACCTACTACCTGCTGAACTGGTTGCCCCAGCTCATCGCGGACTCAGGCTTCCCGCCCGCCACGGGGGCCCTTGTGTCGGCCACGTCAAGCATCGTCGGTATGGTGTCCGGTCTGGGGTTCGGTCTCGCAGCGACCCGCTTCGGTCCGGGTCGTCTGGCGGTGTTCGCCATGGTCGGCCTTGGATGCGCCGTGGCGATCTTCGGGTTCACGCCGGCGGACCTGCGGCTGCTCCTGTTGGCGTCGGCCGGCTGCGGCTTCTTCGCGTCGGGTTGTGCGGGCCTGTTCTACGCGACCATGGCAGCCAGCTTCCCGCCCTTGGTGCGCGTGTCGGGGATCGGCCTGGTCATCGGGATCGGTCGGATTTTCAGCGTGTCGGGGCCCGCCGTCGCCGGTTTGATGTTCGCGGCTGGCCTGAACCGGGCGGGGGTATCGCTTGTGTTTGGCCTGATGCCTGTCCTGGCGGGGCTGCTCATGTTCATCGCCGTCCGTCGCGCGGCTGCGATCACCCAGTCCTGAATCATCCAGAGCCCATCCGGCGCCTGACGCGCCGAGACTGACGATCTAGCGCCGGCAAGACCGGCGAAAGGAATTCGATATGGCGTGCGTTGCAAAGACTCTGATCATCGGTGGCGGCATTGCCGGCCTTTCGGCGGCCATCGCCTTGTCCAAAGTCGGCGTTCAGTGCGACGTCGTCGAGATCGCTGACGCGCCCCTCGGTGCTTCGCTCGGGATCTCCGGCCGCGCAGCTGAGGCGCTCGACGAACTCGGCGTCTACGACCAGTGCGCCGCAACGAGCAGGCCGTTCACGCCAGATACGACGGTCGTCCACCAATGGGACGCGGCCGGCAACCTGATCAGCCCCGGACCCAATCGTCCGCCGTGGCCGGGTGCGAAGACAGCGCTCGGCGTCTATCGTCCGGACTTCCTCAAGGTGCTGGCGGACGAGGCGGCGCGGCTGGGCGCGTCGGTCCGGATCGGCGTCACGGTCTCGGCGATCGACGAACAGGACGCAGGCGCGCTGGTCACCTTCACCGACGGCAGCACGCAAACCTATGACCTGGTCGTCGGCGCCGACGGCATCAACTCGGCGACGCGGGGGATGTTGTTCCCGCACGCGCCCAAGCCCGAATATGCGGGTCAGATGAGCATCCGCTGGATGGCGCCCGGGCCGTTCCTGGAGGGCGAGGGCTGGTATCGCGGCGAGGTCGGCCGGGTCGGATTCTACTACATCCCCCAGGGCGTCGTTTACGTCCCCGCCGTGATCAACTCGCCAGAGCCCGTCTGGCTCAACGACGAGGAAGTGCATGCGCTGTTCACGCGCCTGCTCGATTCCTACACGGCGCCTGCGATGGTCGAGTTGCGGAACCGCCTGACGCCCGATGCCGAGCTCATCTATCGGCCCTACTATTGGATCCTTCTCGACCAGCCTTGGCACAAGGGTCGCACGATCCTCATCGGAGACGCCGCTCACGCGACGACGGCCCATATGGGCATGGGTGGCGGCATGGCGCTAGAGGACGCTGTGGTTCTGGCGCAGTGTATTGCGGCGGCGACCAGCCTTCCTGAGGCTTTCGACGCCTTCATGACGCGCCGCTTCGAACGGGTGCGCACCGTGGTCGAGACGAGCGTTGGACTGTCGAAACTCGAGCAGGCCGGTGCGCCTTTGGCGGAAAACGTCGCGCTCCTGACGAAGACGTTTGCGATGATCTCTCAGCCCTACTGATCGGCGAACGTTTCAGGCTACGCCCTCTCTCGTTAGAATTCGGAGAATGCCGCTTAGGCGCAAAGCGGGGAGGGATGTCCGATCCTGACTCTAAGGCGAAGTTCGGAATGTCCGCTGTCGGCCGCGCGCCGGTGCTGTCAGTCTAACGCTAAATTGTCTCCACTATGGGCGGCGTAAGCCTCTGATGGGGATGATATTTCGTGAAGCCGATCTCGTTCAAGCGCCACCGTTTTCCGGCCGACGTCATCCGGCACGCCGTCTGGCTGTACTTCCGCTTCAGCCTCAGTTTTCGTGACGTCGAGGAACTCCTGGCGCAACGCGGGCTCGAGGTCAGCTAAGAGACAATCCGGTGCTGGACCATCAAGTTCGGCCCCTCGATCGCCCGGCGGCTGAAGAAGCGGCGAGGGGCTCCTTCGCCTCGCTGGCACCTGGACGAGATGGTCTGCTGGATCGGCGGCAAGAGGATGTACCTGTGGCGCGCGGTCGATGATGAAGGCGAGGTCCTCGACCTCGTGGTCCAGCGCCGCCGGGACACGGAGGCGGCGCTGAGGCTTCTCCGACGCCTGCTACACAACCAGCCGATCGAGCCTCAGACGATCACGACGGACGGCCTGGCCTCCTATGGCGCGGCGCTCGATGTCCTGGATCTGAGGCATCTGCATCGACCCGGCCGGCTTCGTGAGAACAATCGGGCAGAGAACTCCCACCTGCCGATCCGACGACGAGAGCGACAGCAGCAGCGGTTCAAATCCCAGGCCTCAGCCCAGCGATTCCTCACCACCCACGCGGCGATCTACAACACGTTCAACATCCAGCGTCATCTGATCAGCAGACCCACCCTTCGCCGCTTCCGCGCCGAAGCGGCGATTGCTTGGGCGGCGGCAGTTGTCTGAATCGAGACGGGTAGGGCGGTTTTCGACTTGGCGCAGTTAACCTGTCAGGCCCGGTTCAGATCCCAAGCCTCAGCCCAGAGATTCCTCACCAGCCACGCAGCGATCTACAACACCTTCAACGTCCAGCGCCATTTGATCAGCAGACCCACACTTCGCCGCTTCCGCGCCGAGGCGGCGTCCGTTTGGGCGGTTGCGGTTGCCTGAATCGAGACGGGGAGGGCACCTTTCGACTTGGCCCGGTTAACCTGTCAACGCCGCACCGGCCGGGTCGGCTGCGGGAAAAAAACCGAGTCGAGAACTCCCACCTCCCGATCCGACGACGAGAACGGCAGCAGCAGCGGTTCAAATCACAAGCCTCAGCCCAGAAATTCCTCACCACCCACGCGGCGATCTACAACACCTTCAACATCCAGCGTCATCTGATCAGCAGACCAACCCTTCGGCGTTTCCGCGCCGAGGCGGCGACAGCTTGGGCGGCGGCGGTTGACTGAGTCGAGACGGGGAGGGCGCTTTTCGACTTGGCGCAGTTAACCTGTCAGGCCCTACACGACCTATGGCGTCACCCGCATTCCGGAGATCATCATGTTGGCATAGGTCTCGCCAATTTCGCGCGCGCTCTGGGGCGAGGTCTCGGGGCGGAACCAGCGATGGGTCCAGCCGACGACGCCTAACATCCCGTAGGCCACCACGCGCGACGGCCCGACGTCACGCAATGTGCCATCGGCATAGCCTTCCTCGATGATCGAGATGAAGGCGTTCTCGATCATGCGGTTCACCTGCCGCATGTCCGATGACCATTTCGTCCGGGTGCCCGAGACGCGACCCAGGTTCTCGCGAATGTAGATGAAGAGCAGCGGATAATGCTCGCCGTAGGATTCCATGATCGAGACGATCAAACTCCACAGCTTGTCGGGCGCGGGCAGGGCGCTGGCGGCGATGTCGATTGCGATCTGGGAGTTGCGTTCGGCCACGGCGCGCAGCACTTCGTCGAACAGCTCTTCCTTGGACGAGATGTAGTAGTAGACCGAGGCGCGATCGATGCCGAGTTCAGCCGCGACTGCGCTGATGCTGGCGCCCTGCAGGCCCAGACGGTCGAACACACGGACGGCGGCTTCGGCGATCTCGCGCCGACGCCGTTTGTAGGCGTCGGAACTCTCTTCCTTCGCCGCCTTGCGGCGTTTGCCGATGCCGCTGGTCTTGTCGCTGGTCGGGCTCATTCTGCGACCTGATTAGCGAGCGAGCGGCGAAAGGCCAAGCGGGCCCATTCAGCCGCGCGGTCCGCCCGCCACGAACAGGACCTGACCCGATACGAAGCCCGATCGGGCATCGGCGAAGAAGGCGACGGCGTTGGCGATATCCTGGGGCTGGCCCGGCCGGCCCACAGGGATATCGCGCACAACATCCGCGATCATCACCTCGAAGGTCACGCCCAGTCGTTCGGCCACGGCCGCCGTCATCGGGGTGACGACGAAGCCCGGTGCGACGACGTTGGCGGTGATGCCGGATTTGCCCATCTCCAGGGCCAGCGTCTTGGTCAGGCCGATCAGCCCCGCCTTGGCCGCGGCGTAGTTGGCCTGGCCGTAGGCACCAAGCGCGGCGATGCTGGCCAGGTTGATGATCCGGCCACTTCCAAGGCGGCGCATCGCCGGCTGAACCGCACGGCACATCAGGAAGGCCCCTCGCAGGTTCACGTCCTGGACGACCTGCCAGTCGTCGAGCGTCATCTTGGCCAGGGTTTTCTCGCGCAGCACGCCGGCGTTGTTGACCAAGACGGCGGGCGGTCCCAGCGCGGCCTCTGCCGCCGCGACGGCGGTCTGGACCGAAGCCTCGTCGGCGACATCGACGGCCACGGCGATGGCCCGACGCCCCAGAGCCTCAATCCGCGCGACGGTGTCGACGCAGGCAACCGGGTCCAGATCCATCACGGCGATGTCGCAGCCGTCCGCGGCCAGGCGTTCGGCGATGGCGGCCCCGATGCCGCGCGCGGCCCCGGTTACGAGCGCAACGCGCGCAGGTTGGGTCATGATAGGTCCAGACGCTCGATCGCCATGCGCGACAGCAGGAATTTGCGGGGTCGCCCGGACGGTGTGAGCGGCACGTCCTCGGTCCCGATCGGCAGGATGTGACGCGGTACCTTGAAGCGGGCCAGTCGCCCCGCGCACCAGTCGATCAGCGCCTGTGGATCCAGTGCCTGTCCGGGCCGGGTGACGATGAAGGCCACACCGACCTCTCCCATGCGGTCATCCGGCACCGGCGCGACGTGGGCCTGAAGCACCGACGGATGGACCATCAGCACGTCCTCGATCTCCGAGGGCGTGACCTGTTCGCCGCCGCAGCGATAGCTTTCTTTCACCCTGCCGACGAGGCTCAGATAGCCGTCGGCATCGATCCGGCCGAGGTCGCCGGTGTGCAGCCAGCCCTCGGCATCGAACGCCTCGGCCGTGGCCTCGGGCTTGTCGTAATAGCCTGCGGTCACACCGGGCCCTCTGGCCATCAGCTCGCCGACGTCTCCGTGCGGCAGCACCGCGCCCGACTGCGGGTCGACGACGCGGTAATCGACGATGCGGTTGCCGATGGCCGGATCACCCGCCGGCCCGACGTCTCGCAGGCGACCGTTGGTGGTCTTAAGACGGTCGGTTGGATCGTCCGGCCGGGTCACCGTGGTCGAGGCCGTGCATTCGCTCATGCCATAGCCGGTGGTGATCTCGATGCCGTCGAAGCTCGCCAGAATACGATCCCACAGACCGGGCGGGGTGCGCCCGCCCGAGGACAGCATCCCTTTGAGCGATGACGTATTAACTGGCGTGTCGACGAGGGCATCGAGCACGGCCAGGGTCATCGTCGGGATCAGCAGGAGGTCGCTAACCTCGTGGCGCTGGACGGCCCGCAGCGTTTCTCGCGGATCAAACTTCAGGTGAGGGACGATCGCGCCACCGACGAAGAGGGCCGCCAGAAGCCCTTCGACATAGCCGTATACATGGTTCATCGGCAGGCTGAAGTGGATGCGCCGCCCGTCCTCGAACGCCCTGGCATAGGCGCTGCCGAAGGCCGCGCGCAGCAGCATGTCGTGGGTCAGGACGACGCCCTTGGGTGAGCCGGTCGTGCCCGAGGTGTAGATGATGTCTGCGGGGGCCGCCGGGTCTATCTCGGGAAGCTGGCCCACGCCGCCATGAAGCATTTCGAACGCGGTCGCTCCGGCCCGCCCGCCGCCTTCGGCCTGGAAGACCGCGACCGAGCGCAGGTCGGGCAGAGCCGCGCCGCCTCCATCGCTCTCCCAACCCGGGGCGATCTCGTCCAGCATCCCCAGGTAGTCGAGGTCCCGGAAGCGGTCCATCGTGACCAGCATGACGGCCCGGGACTGGCGCAACACATAGGCCAGTTCGTCCCGGCGGTTGAGGATGTTGACCGGAACGGCCACGGCACCGATCGCGGCAACGGCAAACTTCACAGCGGCGAAGGCGGGATAGTTGGCCATGACCAGGGCCACGTGCTCGTCAGGCCTAACCCCGGCGGTGACCAGGCCGCCGGCGACCGATGTCGCCCAGTCGGCCATCTGGCGATAGGTCCACGTCCGGGTGTCTGTGATCAGATAGGGGCGATCCGGATGCCGCTCCGCCGCATGAACCAGCATGTCGTAGAGGGTGCGCGGTCGCCACGGATCGAAGCCCCGCGCCGTGGCGGCCTGACGTTCGGCAACGGGAGGAAGGAACGCTCTGGCAGGCATGATCGGTTCTTGGACGCTCTCGAAGGCCATCGTCAGGGGTTCAGGATCTCATGGTGCTTGCGATAGTCACGCCGTCCCCAGCCAAAGGCCAGAGCGGCCAGCAACGTGGAGATCGACAACGTGATGCCCAGCGAAAGGCCGAGCGCGGTTTCGGAACGGAAGACGTAGTCGTTGAGCAGTCCGGGCAGCAGGGGCCCCATGGTCAGTCCACCCAGGTTGGCGACGAACAGGATCAGCGCGAGGGCCTGGCCCCGGACCTGGTTGGGCAGGACCATCTGCGAGGCCGCGTAGCAACTGCCCGCCGGCATCGCGAGAAGGATGACCCCGACTGCGAAGACCGCGACCGTGGCGGTGGCTGAAAAACCCTGTGCCCAGATCAGCGCCCCAAAGGCGATGGTGCCCAGAATGGAGCTGAAGGTCGCGATGCGAAGCGCGGCGTCCCGTCGACCGGCCACCAGGCCGCTGTCGCTGAGGCGCCCTCCCATGAGCATGCCGAAGCTGCCGCCGATCAGCACGACCAGACCCATCACGAGGCCTGTCTGTTGCGGCGTCCAGTCGAAGGAGCGCTGCAGCACGCCCGGCGACCACAGCATGAAGGCGTAGAGGGCAACGGCCTGGAACATCAGACCCAGGGCGATCGAGGCGACAGCGACCCGCCGTTTGGCGATTTCCGCCATGGTCTCGCGGATCGTGAGGCGTGCGACGGCTCCGTCGGCGGCGACGATCACCTTGCGTCGGGCGGGCTCGCGCAGCGTCAGGACCCAGAGGGCGACGAGGAGGCCGGGAATACCCGTGACGAGGAAGGTCGCGCGCCATGAAGCAATCTCGCCGAAGATGGGCAGGGTGAGGGTCGCGGTCTGGGTGACCAGTTGCACCACCAGTCCCCCGACCAGCAGCGCCAGGCCCGAACCCAGATAGATGCCGACGCCATACAGGCTCATGGCGGCACCCAGCTTTTCGTTCGGGAAGGTGTCGGAAATCATGGAGACGGCCGCGGGGGCCAGGGTCGCTTCTCCGACTCCCACGCCCATGCGGGCGAGGAACAGGCCCGGATAGCCCATGGCGACCGAACAGGCTGCGGTCATCAGGCTCCAGAAGAAGACGCCCGCGGCGATGATGTTTCGACGATTCAGCCGATCAACCAGCCGTCCCGCCGGCAGGCTGACGATGGTGTAGAACAGCGAGAAGGCCAGCCCGCCCAGTAGCCCGACCTGGGTGTCCGACACCGCGAACTCGGCCTTGATCGGACCGACCAGCAGGCTGAGGATTTGGCGGTCGATGAAAGACAGGGTGTAGCAGACCGTCAGAACCGCGACCGTATACCAAGCGTAGCCGGTGGCGGGCGGGGCTCCTGACGACGAAACCGCCGGATCTTTCGATCCGGCGGCCTGGGCCGTGTCCGTCATCAGAACTTGGCCGAGAACTGCAGCGCCACCTCGCGGCCCCGCGCTACGACGCCTCGCTGCTCGCCGATCGCGCCGGGCACGCTGGCTCCGCCTGTCCGGTCCGCTGCGTAGAGGATGTAGTTCTCGTCCGAGAGGTTCCGACCGATCAACTGCACTGAATAGCGGCTGTCCGGCGAGGTGACGGTGACCCCGGCATTGTACCGCCAGAAAGCCTCCTGCAGCGTGGCGGGGGCCATGGTTTCCGCTGCATAGTAGCTGTCGCTATAGAAGCCGTCGCCGGTCAGGGCCACGCCGAACCCGGCGATCTGGGTTTCATAGGTGAAGCCTGCGCTTCCCGACCACTGGGGCGCGCGAGCGGGAGCGCGACCATCGAAGTCCTGTTGCAGGGTCAGGGCCGTCGCATTGACGAACGAGCAGTTCGTCGGAGCCACGGCTGTCGCCCGCACTGTGCCGGTCGGGAAGGCGTAGGAGTAGCACTGCCCCACGAAGTCCTTGAACTGTGCATCAACGTAGGCGATCGCCCCGCGTAGCGACAAGGCATCTGTGGCCTGCCAGACGCCGTCGGCCTCGAATCCGCGCTGCTGAACCTCACCGGCGTTGTTGATCGTATAGGCGATACGAGCCGGGTCGTAAGTGTTCACCTGCAGGTCTTCGAAGCTGTAGGCAAAGGCCGCGATGTTGGCGCGCAACCTGCCGTCGGCGAAGATGCCCTTGGCCCCGATTTCGAAGCCGCTGGCGGATTCGGAATCAAAGTCGATATCGCCAATCCGGGTGGTGGTCTGGAATGGGCTGGTCAGACCGAAACCCCCCGACTTGTAGCCCGTTTTGTAGGCCACGAAGACCGTGTGATTGCTGTCGGGTCGCCAGGTAATGGTGGCCTCGGGCGAGACATTCTCGTCGTCGAACTGACCCCGGATTTCGCCGACGACAGGGGACCCCGGATAGACTGTCGTCTGGGTCGCGAAGGTGCCGATGCCATACAGGTTCTGTTTGGCGAAGTCCTTGGACTCTCGCGTCCAGCGAACGCCGCCTGCGATCTCTATGGTGTCGCTGAGGTCGTAGATTAGCTGACCGAACACCGACTGGGTTTCACCGCTCTGTTTGGCATAGTCCTCATAGGTGGAGAACCGGCCGGACGCGGCTTGGTAGTTGCTGTCGCGCAGCTTGGTGTCATTGGTCGTGAACAATTCTGTCGCCTGGAAGAAGGCGCCCAGCATGAAGTTCAACGGGCCCGCGTAGTCACTGCTCAGGCGGAATTCCTGGCTGATCTCCTGGTTGGTCTGTCGATTGTAGAAGGCCAGCTGCGAATAGGTCGTCTGGTCCAGGCCGGAGAGGAATTCATACTGGGTCGAGTTGTAGCCGGTGGTGGACGACAGGTTCAGCGTGTCGGTCAGGGCCCAGTCGAAATCCAGCACGCCGGTGAACACGTCCAGCTCGCCATAGGCTCTGTTGTTGCCGCGATAGCCGCGCATCGTTCTCGCGATCGCGTCGGGCAGGTCGCCGCTGGTCGTCCGGTTGTCCGCAACACAGTCCGCGAACGGATCGGCGATGCCATAGACCCGTGGGTTGGAGCCGCCGGTGCACGACCCGATGTTCTGGGTCGCGACGCCTGGGCCCGCGTCCTCGTTGTGGCCCATGAACAGTTTCAGTCGCCCTGTAATGGTCGGAGCGATCTCGGCCGTGAGGGTCAGGCGGCCGAGGATTTCCTCATCGCCGGGGCGGCTGTCGGAGACGCCAGGCAGCGTTGCAGCACCGATCGGGGCCCCGGACGCGACCGTATAGAACGGGTTTGCGATGGGCCGGGCGGTGTTGGTCAGCCAGCCGTCGAGGTTGCGATAGCGCAAGGCCAACCGGGCGTTCAGGCCCTCGGCGAGCGGGCCAGAGACATAGCCGTCGATCGTGGCCTCATCGCCTTCAAATTCGTAGCCGGCGCGGAAGCCGGCCTCGAACTGGTCGGTAGGGTCGGCGGACTTGATCGAGATAACCCCGGCCGGGCTGTTCTTGCCGAAGAACAGGGCCTGGGGTCCCTTCAGGACTTCAACCTGCTGAAGGTCGAAGAAACCCATCTGGGTGATACGGCCGTCGCTGGTCTGGACACCGTCGATGGCGACCGACACGGCCTGTTCGAAGCCGGTCTGGTTGGCCGGAGAGCTGATGCCACGAATGGCGATCGATCCGCCGCCATTGGACTTGTAGGCACCGACCACGACGGTCGGTGTGAGCTCGCCGATGCGAGACAGGTCATCTGCGCGGTTCCGTTCGAGCGTTTCGGCTGTGACCACATTCACCACGACAGGCACACTGATCAGGGTCTCTGACCGGCGTCGCGCGGTGACGACAATATCGTCGACCGACGAGGTGTCTTCCTGTGCCGTGGCGCTCTGCGTCCCGGCCGTTTGCGCGAACGCAGGTCCTGAAGCGACCATCAGCAAGGCTGCGGCGCTACCCGCCATCAACAGCGATTTCGTAGATACAGCCATGGCTCTCCCCTGACTTTCCAATCCCTGTCGCCATCCGCTCGTCTGGTGCGAGTCCTTGCGACCGGCTCAGAAAGACCGTTGCCGTACGATCTGTCAATACCGGTGTTGACAGAAATCAACGAGCGCGTTGATAGTATGTAGCAGGGGCTCAAGACGGTCGAGCGTTGAGACCATAGCCCCGGTAACGACCATCGGGGTCGTGCAGATGGGAGTGTGGATTAGCCATGGATGGCACCGGAACATCGCTACCACTGGACCTGGCGATCACGCCTGCGACGCCGGTCGGTTACCGACTTCAGAGCCTGCGAAAGAAAGCCGCGATCCAGCTGATGGGTTCGCGTCTGTGGGGCCGCTTCAACCCCAATCACTGGGATCCGGTCTATGCCGCCGAAACCGGCCTGAAGGCCCCGATCCAGACCGGTGAAATGTCATCGGCCTACATCGCCGAGATGTGCGTGAACCACTTCGGCGCGGCCTTCTTCAAGGGCTCGCGCGTGGTGCTCAAATACGTCGCGTCGACCTTTGCCGACGAGATCATCTCGACCCAGGGGGTGGTGCGCGAGAAGCAGCCCAAGGGCGGCGGCTACCGCTTCATCGTCGATGTCTGGGCCGAGAACGAGGCCGGTGAGAAGAAGACGGCCGGCTGGGTCGAAGTCGATGTCGGCGCTTGATCGCGCCGCCGTGCAAGGAAATGACGCCATGACACCCCAGACCCATTCACAGCAGCCTGCCACCGACGCACTCAAGCCCATGAGCCCGGTGCAGGCTCGACAGACCCGCGCGTTCATCGATGGGCTGGCCTCAGAGGCGCGTCCCTATTGGGATATGGTCGAGATCGGAGACGAGCTGTCGCGCGACCTTCACCTCTCCGCAGAGCTGGTGATCTTGTATTCGGACGGCGTCGAGGACTTCAATCCCTGGTACGAGGGCTGGCGTATGAACAGCTGGCACATCGAGGGTGAATCACCCTTCGGCGGGGCAATCGTGCCGCCGTTGCTGGTCTCGCACTTCGTCCTGTCAGTGCAGTTCGACGCCACAAGACCGTTCTCGATCGGCTCGATCCACACCTATCATGACTCCGAGATCCTCGAGCCGATCCCCGTCGGAGCGACGGTAAGGATCACGACCCGGGCGACCGAAAAGTTCGAGAAGCGCGGCCGCCGCTACGTTCGTCATACGGTTGAGGTCACCGACGTGAGCAGCGGTCTCCTCTACTTCCGCGAAACCCGCGACATTCTCTCGCTTTAAGGGGCGGTTGATGACGGACCCTGCCATCACCGCGCTTGTCGCCGAGGCGCTCGCACTGGACGAGGCCGCGCCGGCCTTGCTGGGCACCCGCTGCGTGGATTGCGGGACGCTTTACTATCCTCAGGTCGTCAGCTGCCGGAACCCGGAGTGTGACGGTAAGCAAGTCGTTCCGGCACGGATTGTCGGACGCGGCAGCCTCTACAGCTTTACGATCCAGCGTTACCGACCGCCGGCGCTGTTCGCGCTTGAGCCATGGCATCCCTATGCCTTGGGGCTCGTGGACGTTGAGGACGGTCTGCGGGTGATGGGCATCCTGGATGCGCCGCAGGACGATATCCGGATCGGCATGCCGCTCCGCCTTTCCACGCTGGTTTTGAACGACGATGCTGGAAATGCTGTCGTAACCCACAGCTTCGTCCTCGACGATGGAGCCGACGCATGAGGCCGGTCTATGTGCTGGGTGTCGGGGCGCACCCCTGGGGCAAATGGCCGGAAACCACACAGGTCGAGCTGGCCATCCATGCCATGAAGGCCGCGCTGGCCGAGGCGTCGCTGGAGTGGCGCGATCTGCAAGGCCTCGTTGCCGCCAGTTCGCGCTTCGAGGGCGGGATGGGGTGGGGCCTGCACGCGAACGAACTGGTGCAGGCCGTTTCGGAACACGGCCTGGCCTGTATCAACGTTGGCGGTGCCTGCGCGGCCGGAGCCGTCGCCTTCCATACCGCCCATATGCTGGTTGCCAGCGGCCAGTACGACACGGTCGCGGCAATGGGGGCCGAGAGGATGCCCAAGGGGTTCATCCCGCGTCCGCCCGGCTCTGCGGATGATCCGGCCGACCATGACTTCCTGCGCTGGAAGACCATGGGGGCCACCAATCCGGCCTATTGGGCCATGGAAGCGCGGCGCCGGATGCACGATCACGGCACGACGGCCGAAACCTTCGCCGCCGCCTCGATCATGATGCGTCGTCACGGGGCGCTGAACCCTTACGCCCGCTTCCGTACACCCTCGACCATGGACGAGGTCCTGGCCTCTCCAATGGTCAGCGATCCCTTGCACCTGCTCGAGATCTGCGCGGTCAGCGACGGGGCCGCCGCCGTCATCCTGGGATCTGAGGAGCAGGCGCGCCGGGCGGGTGGTCCGATGATCGAGGTCGCCGCCAGCGCCATTGCTACCGGCCGGTTCGGCGACCCTGCCGCGCGCATCCCTACCGTTGGATCGACCCCACGTCCCGGCGTTTCGCACACCAGCGAAGTCGTCTCGGCGGTCCATAAGGCGTGGACCCTGGCCGGCATCGGAGCCGAGGCCATCGATTTGGTCGAGATCGCCGACAACACTGCTTGGCACATCCTGGCCTGGCCCGAGCTGTTCGGCTTCTTCGAGCCGGGGCAGGCCGATCGGATGCTGTTGTCCGGGGAGATGACACTGGGTGGCCGCCTGCCGGTCAATCCCAGCGGTGGCTTCCTGTCGTTCGGCGAGGCTACGACGGCCCAAGCCTTGATGCAGGTTTGCGAACTTGCATGGCAACTGCAGGGCCGGGCAGGCGAGCGCCAGGTCGAGGGTGCTCGCATCGCGATGTCGGCTGTCCTGGGCCTCGGGGCCAATGGCGCTTCCATCGTGCTGAAGCGATGACCGAAGCCGTTCAGATCGAGGTCACCGGTCGCGTCGCGGTGCTGACCCTGTCGCGCCCCGACACCGGCAACGCCATCGATCAGGAGATGGCGGACAGCCTTCTCAGAGCCACGCTTCAGGTTGCCGCCGACGACGCGGTGCGAGCGGTGCTCCTGACGGGCCGTGGACGGGCATTCTGCGTTGGGGGCGACGTAAAGGCCTTCGCCGCGGCCGGCGCGGGAGCGTCTGCCCTGGTGGGGAATCTGACGGCGTCCTTGCACGTGGCAATCGCCCGGCTGACCCGCATGGAAAAGCCTCTGGTGACGGCGATCAACGGCGCAGCGGCCGGGGCCGGTTTCGGACTGGCGATCCTCGGCGATGTCGCCCTCGCGGCGAGGTCGGCGAAGTTCGCCATGGCCTATGGCGCGATCGGCCTGACGCCGGATGGCGGCGCGACCTGGCTACTGCCGCGCCTGGTCGGACACCGCCAGGCCCAGCGACTCGCACTGACGGGCGAGCGCATTGATGCCCAGGAAGCCGAGCGGATCGGTCTGATCACCCGGGTGACCGACGACGAATCGTTGCACGATGAAGCCTTCACCCTCGCAAGGACCCTTGCCGAGGGGCCGCGCCGCGCCTTTGCGCGTACACGGGCTCTCCTGCATCAATCCTTGTCGAATGGGCTCGAGACACAGCTGGAACGCGAGGCCCAAGGCATCGCCGAAGCCATCGCCCAGTCTGAGGGGCAGGAGGGGATCGCGGCCTTCATCGCCCGGCGGCCCGCCGACTTCAGCAGCCTCTGAGGGCGTTCAGGTCAGGGCGGCGCTCAGCCCCTCCGCCAGACGATCGAGCGCCTCGTCACTGCGTTTGCTGCCCTGGGGCAATCCGGCGAACCCATGGATCATGTCGGGATAGTGGTGGGCGCTGATCTGGATGCCCGCCGCCTGGGCCCGTTCGAGCAGGGCCTGGCCTTCGTCCCGAAGCGGGTCAAACCCGGCGGTGATCACCACGCTTGGGGGAAGGCTGGACAGATCGCCCTTTGTCAGATCGGGCATGCCTTCGCTCGCAAACATGTTCCAGGCCCACAGCATGAAGTCTCGCGTCAGCATGTGGTCTCGACCAAAGGCCATCTGGGACGCACTGGCGCAAGCCGCGTCGACCGCCGGATAGAGGAGGCCCATGGCATCAACAGGCTGTTGCAGGGCTCCGAGTTCAAGAGCGGCGGCTACCGCCAGCCAGGCCCCGGCGCTGTCGCCCGCCAGCCCGACGGCGACCCCGGGGAATCGGGTTCGGACCCACCGGACGGCCGCAATCGCGTCATCAAGTCCGGCCGGATAGGAATGCTCGGGGGCAAGGCGGTAATCAACCGCCACGACAGTAAGGCGGCTGCTCAGGGCCAGACGTCGGCACAGGGCGTCGTGGGTGTCTAGGTCGCCGAAGACGAACGCTCCCCCATGCAGAAAGACCACGATCGCCCGATCCGGTCCGGCCGCGGGCCGATAGACACGCAGAGCCAGGGGGCCGACCGGCCCGGTGATCTCGAGGTCCTCGACGGCGTGGATGTCTGGTCTGGGTGCCCGAGCGAGATAGCCGTTGGCTCCCGCCCGAAAGGCCGAAAGATCGGTGGGTACCCGCAGCGCCACTCGTGGATCCTCGAGCCACCTGGCGAGATCGGGATCCAGCGACCCGTCAGGAGGCGGCACGCATCGCCTCGCCGCCCCGCAGGTCGAACCCGTCATAGCCGTTGGCGGCGGCCTTTTCGAGGATGCGGCGATAGCCGCGGACGCCTCCGGAATAGGGCATGAAGACCCGAGGCTTACCCGGCATCTCCGCCCCGATATAGTAGGACGGCGTCTTCATGTAGAGGGTTTCGTTGGCGCGGGCATTGACGTGGTCCACCCAGTCCGCCTGGGCCGCCTGTGTCGCCTCGATCTCCGATACGCCCCGCTGTCGCGCGGTCTCGAACAGGGCCGCCAGCCAGTCGATCTGCTCCTCGCTGGACAGGATGACATTGCTCAGCAGGGACGGGCTGCCGGGTCCCCCGACGAAGAACAGGTTGGGAAAGCCGTGGACGCCGATGCCCAGATAGCTGGCCGGCCCGCCGGCCCAAGCGTCCTTGAGGGCTTGGCCGCCACGGCCCACGATGTCGATCTTCAGGATCGAGCCGGTGAAGACATCGAAGCCGGTGGCGTAGATGACCACGTCGAACGGCAGGTCTTCGGCCGTGGTGCGAAGGCCGGTCGGAGTGAAGCCCTCGATCGGCGTCTCGCTGATGTCGACCAGGGACACATTGGATCGGTTGAAGGTGGCGAAATATCCGCCGTCGACGGAGGGGCGTCGCGTTCCGAACGGAAAGCCCATGGGCACCAGTTTGTCGCGCAGCACCGGATCCTCGATCTGCTCGCCGATCTTCCGCTGCACGAAGGCCGAGGCGATGTCGTTGGCGGCCTGGTTCAGCAGGATGTCCTTGAAGGTCAGGGCGAAGCCGAACCCCAGCCGGTTCCAGGCGGCCTCGAAGGCGCGTTCGCGCTCGTCGGGATCGACCTCGGCGGCGGACCGGGGATCGGGTGCGAACCCCAAGCCGCTGGGCGAGTTTCGTGCCGCCTCGCGGCGGGCCCGGTAGTTCGCCTTCACCGCTGCATCCTCCTCGTCCGAGACGGGGGCGTTGGCGGCGGGGATGGAATAGTTTGCGGTCCTCTGGAACACCGTAAGATGCTCGGCCTGGGCCGCGATGATCGGCGTCATCTGTACCCCGGACGAACCGGTGCCGATGATCGCTACGCGCTTGCCTTGAAGCGCGACCGGCTCGCGCGGCCAGCGCGCGCTGTACAGCACCTGGCCAGCGAAGCTGTCCTGTCCCGGATAGGTCGTGGCCTTCGGCATCGATAGCTGGCCGACGGCCATGACGAAGCGTTGGGCAGACCACGTGCGGCCGTCCTCCGCCTCGATCCGCCAGCGGCCCGTCGGCTCATCGAGCTCGGCACGGCGCACGCGCGTGTTCAGGCTGACGTCGCGACGCAGATCGAACCGGTCGGCGACATGGTTGATGTAACGCAGGATCTCCGGCTGCTTCGCGTATCGCTCGCTCCAGCGCCATTCCTGTTCCAGCTCTTCGGAGAAACGGTAGGAGTAGTCGAAGCTTTCGACGTCGCAGCGCGCGCCGGGATAGCGGTTGAAGTTCCAGACGCCGCCGATTTCGTCCGACGCCTCCAGGACCTGGACCCCGAAGCCCTGCGCCCGGAAGGTGTGGAGCGCCCGAAGCCCGGCCAGGCCTGCCCCGATCACGAGGATATCGATGCGAACGTCTTCAACCATGAGGCTCTCCTTGCCGAAAAGTTGCCATGGCCGGGCGCGTGCGTCAACGATGGTGTTGATAAGGAGTGAGCGCGTGTCTAGGACAGGCAGGAACCTGCTGGCGCGATCGCCCGTGCCCAGCCCTGGCATCCGAGGATCAGCATGCGCGACATTCACCATTTCATCGACGGCGCGTCCTTCACCGGGACCTCCGGCCGGTTCTCGGACGTGTTCGACCCGAACACCGGAGAGGTCCAGGCCCGTGTCCAGCTGGCCACGGTCGCCGAGATGGATCGCGCGGTCCAGTCGGCCCAGAACGCCTTCGAAGGCTGGTCCTCGACCAACCCGCAACGCCGCGCCCGCGTGATGTTCGAGTTCAAGCGCCTGGTCGAGGCCAACATGACCGAGCTGGCCGAGCTGCTGTCGTCCGAACACGGCAAGGTCGTCGCCGACTCGAAAGGCGACATCCAGCGCGGCCTCGAAGTCATCGAGTTCGCCTGCGGCATCCCCCATGCGCTCAAGGGCGAATACACCTGGGGCGCCGGGCCCGGCATCGACGTCTATTCGATGCGCCAGCCGCTGGGCGTCGTCTCGGGCATCACCCCGTTCAACTTCCCGGCCATGATCCCGATGTGGATGTTCGGGGTCGCCATCGCGGTCGGCAACACCTTCATCCTCAAGCCGTCGGAGCGTGATCCGTCCGTGCCGGTCCGTCTGGCCGAACTGATGATGGAGGCGGGCGCCGCCGCCGGCGTGCTGAACGTCGTCCACGGCGACAAGGCGGCGGTCGACGCCATCCTTGAGCACCCGCTGGTCCACGCCGTCAGCTTCGTCGGCTCGTCCGACATCGCCCACTATGTCTACCAGGTCGGGGCCGCCAACCATAAGCGGGTCCAGGCCATGGGCGGGGCCAAGAACCACGGCATCGTCCTGCCCGACGCCGACATGGACCAGGTCATCAAGGACCTGTCGGGCGCCGCCTATGGCTCGGCCGGCGAACGCTGCATGGCCCTGCCGGTGGTCGTCCCGGTCGGCAAGAAAACGGCCGACGAACTGCGCGAGCGGATGGTCGCCGAGATCCCGACCATGCGGGTCGGCGTCTCGACCGACGCGGGCGCCCACTACGGCCCCGTCGTCACGGCCCAGCACAAGGCCCGCGTCGAAGGCTGGATCGAACAGGGCGTCAAGGACGGCGCCGAACTGGTTGTCGACGGCCGCGGCTTCTCGCTTCAGGGGCACGAGAAGGGCTATTTCATCGGCCCGTCCCTGTTCGACCACGTCACCCCGGAGATGGAATCCTACAAGGAAGAGATCTTCGGCCCGGTGCTGCAGATCGTCCGCGCTGCCTCGTTCGAGGAAGCCCTGTCGCTGCCCTCGAAGCACCAGTACGGCAACGGCGTCGCCATCTTCACCCAGAACGGCCGCGCGGCCCGCGACTTCGCCGCCCGCGTCAACGTCGGCATGGTCGGGATCAACGTCCCCATCCCGGTGCCGGTCGCCTATCACACCTTCGGCGGCTGGAAGCGTTCGGCCTTCGGCGACACCAACCAGCACGGCATGGAGGGCGTGAAGTTCTGGACCAAGGTCAAGACCATCACCGCCCGCTGGCCGGACTCGGAACTGGAACACGCGGATTCGAGCTTCGTGATCCCCACGATGGGGTGAGATGGGACCTTCAGGTGAACTGCCGGCACCGTTTGGAGGAATGGCGCTTAGGCGCAACGTGGGTCGGGAAGGAATGTCCGATCCTGACTCGAAGCGGCTCTTGGGAATGCCCGCTTTAAGCGGGCGCTCGAATGGCTGCGTCGGCAGCGAGACGTACGTCTACGGACGTCACCATCCTCCAGTTCCACTGCTGGCTTAGGATGCCTACCTGGCCACCGGGTGGACCAATCGCTCTTCGCGGGCATTGGGTTCAAGGTCGGTCTCAACCCACCAGAAAGAATAGGTCACGCTACAGAAGCCCGCGGTCACCAACTTGGTGTCGTCCTCCGACTTCGACAGCGGCATCAAAAAATCAGCAAGTCGCTCAAGCAGCATCAGGGCATCCTCCCGGCCACTCTGCGTTGGCCTGAGCTCGAGCTTGTCGTGAGCCAAGCTACCTGTAAAGAGTGACGGCCCTCTCATTCCTGGCCGCGCAGGCAACTCGAGATGGGATTTTCGACTTCAGACGCAGAACCGGGGCGTGTTGTGATTGGACTGAAGGATAGCTCGCTACAGAGCGCTGCGCTCGAGGTCCGAGGACCGGTGGCGACGGTTCGTCTGGAGAGGCCGGAAACGCGAAATGCCCTGGGGCTGGATGGATGGCGCAGCCTCGAACGTCTTATCGCCGAAACCGAGGCTAACCCGACGATCCGGGTCGTTATTCTGCGGGGTGCGGGCGGACATTTCAGCGCCGGGAACGACATCTCTGAGTTCGGCGCGCTGGTGCTGTCAGTCTAACGCTAACTTGTCTCCACTGAAGGCCGCTGTAAGCGGCTGATTGTGGGTGAGTTTCGTGACGCCGTTATCATTCAAGCGCCACCGCTTTCCGGCGGAGGTGATCCGCCATGCCGTGTGGCTCTACTTCCGCTTCAGTCTCAGCCTGCGCGACGTCGAAGAGCTCCTGGCGGCGCGCGGCGTCGACGTGAGCTACGAGACGATCCGGTGCTGGACGGTCAAGTTCGGGCCTCAGATCGCGCGCCGGCTGAAGCGCCGTCGGCATGCCCCATCGCCTCGGTGGCATCTCGATGAGATGGTCTGTCGGATCGGCGGAAAGCGCATGTATCTGTGGCGGGCAGTCGATGACGAAGGCGAGGTTCTGGACCTCGTCGTTCAGCGCCGGCGGGACACGGAAGCCGCGCTGCAGCTGCTCAGACGCCTTCTCCGAAATCAGCCTGTGGAGCCCCAGCTCATCACGACGGATGGGCTGGGCTCCTACGTCGCGGCCCTGGATCATCTCGATCTGCGCCATCTTCACCGCCCAGGCCGGCTCCGGGAGAACAATCGAGCGGAGAACTCCCATCTTCCGATCCGAAGACGGGAGAGGCAGCAGCAGCTCTTCAAAAGCCAGGCCTCGGCCCAGCGTTTCCTCACCACCCATGCGGCGATCTACAACACCTTCTACACCCAGAGACATCTCATCAGCCGGCAAACCCTTCGGTGCTTCCGCAGCGACGCGGCATCCGCTTGGGCGGCCGCGACGGCCTGACGGAAAGTAGGGTAGAGCGCTTCGCGACTTGGCGCGGTTAACCTGACATCGCTGCGAAAGCCATTCGAAGAAAGCTTTCAGGGCCCTGAGGCGACTATGCAGGGTGGCCTTGCTGAGTGACTTCCCGGTCGCTGCATTGATCTGCTCGGCGAGGTGGCCCTTGAAGCTGATTGCCTGCTCACGGCGAAAGGCCTTGAACGAAGTGTATCGGGTGAACGCTTCGAACCCGTGCAGGGCGGCCGCGACCTGGTCGAGCGTTGCGACGTTTCGGCCGCCGGCATTTCTTAGCCAGGCCAGATATTCGCGCTTCACGAGCTCATTCTCTGGGTTGTGCTTGCGCATGATCATGCGGCCTTGTTCTGATGACAGTTCACGGAGGGGAGGGGGCTATCGACTAAGTCCGAGTCCCCCTGCGTCGACCCGAGGACGTCAAAGCCTGCAGCCACCAAGCCGGATATGTTGACTCGCCGGTGCATCAGCGCTCCGCAATGGTCGCAAAGCGCTCGGATATTGAGGGTCACTCCTGTCTCGCCAAGCAGCTCGACCATTCCCCCGGCCGGGCGACGAGGTGCTCGACATCGCATGCAGTAAATTTCCCCTGGCGGGGTTTGGATGCGGCGGGCCTGTCTTCGCTTTCCGAGGAACGCTCGGATGTCGTCGCCAAGGAGCAGCAGGCCCTGGGCGGTCCGAACGGTTTCCAGACCCGCTGCGATCCATGCGCGAATGGTGTTCCGGTGCACACCGAACAGCTTTGCGGCCTCCGCCACGGTGTAGTTGTAGTGGCTCTTGGCTCGCCTCGGATCGAGGGTAGGCCGACCCATCAGGCGGTTTGCCGCAGGAGCGCCCGGATGTCCTCGACCTTCCACGCGGTGATCCTTGGCCCCAGTTTCACGGGCTTGGGAAATGTGCCGGCTTTCACCTTTCGCCAGAGTGTCGCCGACGAGAAGGGGAAGATCGCTGGGATCAGCTGAGCTTGGCGGACATAGCCGCTGGCGGGCAAGGCCCCATAGGCGGGTTGGTTATCGGTCATCTCACGATGGCTCCTGCGCTTCTGTGAGTTCACAGGGTGCTTGGAGCGACGACCTCCGGGTCGCAGTTGCGGTGCATCGGACCGCAGTTGCGGCGATCTACGAGCCAGACCTCGCGTCGACGGCCTCTGAGATTCTCTTCAGGTGCTCCTCAATTGTCCGAGCGGACACCCGCGCGCCCATCAGAGCAGTCTCGGATTCAATGACGGCCGCAGACTTGGACGGCTTGGCGGGATCGAGTTTGGCCAGCCTGAGAAGCGCCCCGATGACTACTAGAAGCGTTGTTCGCTCGCGGGTCTCTAAAGGCCGGGCGTGTTGAATCGGGTCAGACACAGCAGCTCGGAAGGAGGCCAGGTTGGCGGTGCTCAACACGATAACGCTGTCTTCCGGCAAACTGGCCGCCGGGTAAAAGTGGCTGTGGTGACTGCGGTCGGGATGCGTCGAGCGGGGTGCTCTGTCGGGATTGGGTAGATGTTTGCTGACCAACTGCGCCAACACTCCGTTTTCCCCCCGGACTATCGCTCCGTCCAGACAGACGAGGTCCACCGCCGGTCCACCGGTCAACGCCTGGTATTGGTGCTCCAAGTCGATCCGTTCCGCGCCAATCAGAGGAAGGTCCCAGAGGCCCTCTAGGTGCACGACGTGATCGGACAGCGTCAGGATTTCGTCTTTGTTAAGCTTGACGCCTCTCACCATCTCGAACGACTCGAAGCCCATGAGCGCGGGAACGAGTTCGCCTTCGGCTTCGTCGAGCGGAACTACCTTCCCAACCCGCGCGATGGTGTGGTTCACAAAAAGCGCTGACAGCACAAGGTGTCCGTCGAGAGCTAGTCGTAAGACGTCGGCTTCGCTGACGTCGTCTCCGAGCACCTCCGTCAGGTGACGTGCGGCCTCGCCGAGGGTCAACCAAGTCTTGAGGTCCAGCAGCTTAGCCAAGGCGTCCTCCGTTGAGGGAAGGAGCGCATGATTCCCGCAGAGCGTCATGAGCGGGCCCCCGCGTGCACCGGCGACCGGTTGGACGGCTGCCGGCGCCTAATCGAGTCTCGGGGTAGGGGCTTTTTGGGCTTGGCGAAGTTACCCCGACAGAACCGGTGGCTCGCATAGTCAATGCAGACCTACTGCATGATCCAACCGTCGTTGGGATCGAAGCGGTGCCATAGATTGACATCGTTAGCGTTGTGCTCGTCGGACATCGGCAGGGTGAGCATGGTTTCGACGGAGGAGGGCTGCGAGAAGCGATCAAGGACCTGCAGCAAGAACTCAGGTCCGTCCTCGATGGATGGCAGGACCAGCGGCGATAGATCGTCCAGTACGGGCAGGATAAAGGCGTCGCTGTCGAGATCGCTCGTGAACGCGATCTCGTCGCCCATGTCCGGCAGGACCAACGGCCCGGCGTCTTTGGTTTCAGCTTCGAGAGCTGGGATAACGAGAGGGGATGCGCTCCCCACCGACGTGCTGACCGTGAAGTTGCCGGTCGCGCCGAACACCACGACGAAGTAGGCTCCAGTCGTAGCCACATCAAAGACATTACCGGCCTGCCCAGCTGTAGACGGGATGCGGTTCCCAAGAGCATCGTAGAGCTCGACCGTCGTGGCCGCTCCCGTCAAGCCGATCACAACTCGGTTGCCTCCGGTCAGGTTGGCCTGGAACCAGTCCCGATCTGTCGCCTGTTCCAGCGTACCGGTTGTCGATCCACCCAACTGATGACTGGACTGATCTCGACCGAAGACGGCATCTCCGCTCCGTCCTTCATCAGCGCCGGCGATCAGCCAGTGATTGAGCGCGCCTGACGCCCCCAGCCCAGCGAGGTCGCTGTTGGTCAGTAGATAGGCCACGCTGTCGAAGCCGGATGTGACGCGACCCTCGCGAGCGCCTGCGTTCAGATAGTGCTGCAAGGCGGCTGAAGCATTGGTCCCGAACACGCTGGCCAGATCCGGGTTGGCTGCAGAGTAAGCGATCGCACTGAAGCCAGTGGTTTGGCGGCCTTCGTTCGCGCCAGAAGCCAAGTAGTGGAAGAGGGCTGCGCCGGCATTGGAACCGTAGGCCAGGGCCAGGTCGGGGTTGGACGCCGCATAGATCAGCGGGTTGAAGGTATCGGTCGGTCGGCCGCTTTGCAGGCCTGACGTTAGGTAGTCGATCGTGGCGGCAGTCGTATCCAGACCAATGGTGCGCGCCAAATCCGGATTGGACGCCGTATAGAGCAGGGCGTTGAACCCGGTCGTGGGCCGACCCTCGTAGAAACCCGCTCTGACGTAATGGAGGGTTGCGGCCTCAATGTCCGTCCCGAACGTCCGGGCAAGATCAGCGTTGGAAGCTGCGTAGGCCAACGCATCGAAGCTGTTTGTAGACCGGCTCTCGAAGCGCCCTGCTGCCATGTAATGTTGGGTGGCTGCAGCCTGGTTGGCCCCGAAAGCCCGGACCAGGTCCGGGTTGGAGGCGACATAGGCGAAGGCGTCGAAGTGCCCCGGATCGCGTCCTTCGTTCACGCCGAATGCAAAGTAATGAGCCCGCGCGGCAGCCGCCCCATTGACCCCGTAGGCTGCGTAGATGTCCGGGTTGGCCACCATGTAGGCGTAAGGATCGAAGGCCTGCTGCTCGAACTGAGCAACGCTAATCGAGGTCACTCCGCCGTCGAAGCTGACGCGCTCGATGTTTGTGATCGTGTCAGTCGCGCCGAAACCCGTGACCCTGAAGCCGCCTCCAGCCACCCGCATGACTGAATAGGCGCTAGCTGCTCCATCAAGCAGCATCGTGTCGGCTCCAGCTCCTCCATCGAGCACGTCGGAACCCGTCCCGCCCGACAGCACGTCGTCGCCCGATCCACCGTCGAGGAAGTCGTTTCCGGTGCCTCCACGAAGGACGTCATTGCCGCCTAATCCAGTGAGGTTGTCAGCGCCACCGCGACCTTCGATTAGATTGGTGCCGGCATCTCCAATAAGCGTTTCAGCACTCGGAGTGCCTCCAAAATCGTTGTCGAGAATGGCGACATCGACGAGTGCTCTGTCTCCAGTCGTGGCGAATATCTGGCCCGTTGCTCGGACCTCAAGACGCAAGTTCTCCACCCCTTCAACGAGCAGATCGTCCAACGCGACCATTTGACCGAGCTGATAAGTGTAATCGCTTGGCGGTGCCTGGCTCACCTGGATTTGGTAAGTGCCAACCACATAAGTCACGTCGGCACCGGTCGCGGTCGATGTCCCAACGGCCGTGACGGTTACCGTCGTGGTGAGCTGGCCCGTGTTCAGGAACGTGATGGATAGGTCCCCTCTCGTGCCCTCCGTGAGGCTGCCAGGGGCATTCACGCGAGCCGTCGGTGCTGCTATCGCGGGTGCCAGGCCGGAGAAGTTTGCAGCGGTGAGGCTGGCCGCTTGGACGTTTTGTAGAGTCAGCAGAGTAGTGAACTGACCGGAAGCCTGCGGGCCGTCATTGTCGACCTGGACAATCGTGTCGTTGCCGGCCTGAACCAGCCTGAGGTGGCCGGTTCCGAAGGGGTTGGTGCCATCCCAGTTTCGCAGCGAGTTGGTAAGGTAAAAGTCCAGGGTCAGCTTGTCGCCCTGATTTCCAGCGGTGAAATCCGTCACTGTCAGAGCGGCATTGATCGTGGGGCCGACGCTGATCGTATCCACGCCTTCGCCGGTGGTGATGCTCGTGGCCCCATAAAGGTAGCTGACGTTGAACCGGTCTTGGCCTGTCCCGCCGTCGAGCTCGACCCGCGCCGTTGTGAAGTTGCTCACGCCGAGCTCGTCGTCCCCGTCGCCACCCTCCATCCGCACGAAACTGCCCGAGGCATTGGAGGAGCGAGAAACGTAAAGCGTGTCGTTACCCGCGCCGCCACTCAGCAGGTCATTGCCGCTTTCGTCTTGAAGAGAGTCGTTTCCGGCACCACCCAAAACGACATCGTCGCCCAAGCCGCCATAGATGCGGTCGTTACCGGCACCACCGTCGATGCGGTCATTCCCGGCTCCCCCGATGATGTAATCGTCGCCGCCCAGCCCGTTGATGATGTCGTTGCCCGCGCTACCGGTAATGGAGTCACTTGCGTCAGTGCCCGAAAGGGTTTGTCCAGGCGGATTAGAGCCGTCAGGTGCCAGGCCGGAGAAGTTTGCAGCGGTGAGGCTGGCCGCTTGGACGTTTTGTAGAGTCAGCAGAGTGGTGAACTGACCGGAAGCCTGCGGGCCGTCATTGTCGACCTGGACAATCGTGTCGTTGCCGGCCTGAACCAGCCTGAGGTGGCCGGTTCCGAAGGGGTTGGTGCCATCCCAGTTTCGCAGCGAGTTGGTAAGGTAAAAGTCCAGGGTCAGCTTGTCGCCCTGATTTCCAGCGGTGAAATCCGTCACTGTCAGAGCGGCATTGATCGTGGGGCCGACGCTGATCGTATCCACGCCTTCGCCGGTGGTGATGCTCGTGGCCCCATAAAGGTAGCTGACGTTGAACCGGTCTTGGCCTGTCCCGCCGTCGAGCTCGACCCGCGCCGTTGTGAAGTTGCTCACGCCGAGCTCGTCGTCCCCGTCGCCACCCTCCATCCGCACGAAACTGCCCGAGGCATTGGAGGAGCGAGAAACGTAAAGCGTGTCGTTACCCGCGCCGCCACTCAGCAGGTCATTGCCGCTTTCGTCTTGAAGAGAGTCGTTTCCGGCACCACCCAAAACGACATCGTCGCCCAAGCCGCCATAGATGCGGTCGTTACCGGCACCACCGTCGATGCGGTCATTCCCGGCTCCCCCGATGATGTAATCGTCGCCGCCCAGCCCGTTGATGATGTCGTTGCCCGCGCTACCGGTAATGGAGTCACTTGCGTCAGTGCCCGAAAGGGTTTGTCCAGGCGGATTAGAGCCGTCAGGTGCCAGGCCGGAGAAGTTTGCAGCGGTGAGGCTGGCCGCTTGGACGTTTTGTAGAGTCAGCAGAGTGGTGAACTGACCGGAAGCCTGCGGGCCGTCATTGTCGACCTGGACAATCGTGTCGTTGCCGGCCTGAACCAGCCTGAGGTGGCCGGTTCCGAAGGGGTTGGTGCCATCCCAGTTTCGCAGCGAGTTGGTAAGGTAAAAGTCCAGGGTCAGCTTGTCGCCCTGATTTCCAGCGGTGAAATCCGTCACTGTCAGAGCGGCATTGATCGTGGGGCCGACGCTGATCGTATCCACGCCTTCGCCGGTGGTGATGCTCGTGGCCCCATAAAGGTAGCTGACGTTGAACCGGTCTTGGCCTGTCCCGCCGTCGAGCTCGACCCGCGCCGTTGTGAAGTTGCTCACGCCGAGCTCGTCGTCCCCGTCGCCACCCTCCATCCGCACGAAACTGCCCGAGGCATTGGAGGAGCGAGAAACGTAAAGCGTGTCGTTACCCGCGCCGCCACTCAGCAGGTCATTGCCGCTTTCGTCTTGAAGAGAGTCGTTTCCGGCACCACCCAAAACGACATCGTCGCCCAAGCCGCCATAGATGCGGTCGTTACCGGCACCACCGTCGATGCGGTCATTCCCGGCTCCCCCGATGATGTAATCGTCGCCGCCCAGCCCGTTGATGATGTCGTTGCCCGCACCGCCGTCGATGGAGTCACTACCGTCGGTGCCCTGGAGGAGATCGTCGCCAACCGTCCCTGTGATTGTTGGCATCTGCGATCCCTCAAAGCTTTTTTACAAGAGGGCTTGCGTGACACAATCTAGTGGGAGTTGTCTAGGCGAATGACCGGGGACTCTTTGAAAATAGGCGCAAAAATCGTTACCTACTCCCCTCTGGTCCTGTGGTCGTAATAGGAGCCCGCAGAACTTAGAGCTGATCCTGAGTTCCGGTGGGAGCGACAGGTCAGGCTTTTAGACTTGGTGAGATTGCCCTGAGAAAATCGCTGGCTCGTATAGTCGATGCAGACCTACTGCATGATCCAACCGTCGTTAGGGTCGAAGCGGTGCCATAGATTGGCATCGTCAGCGTTGTGCTCGTCGAACATCGGCAAGGTGGCGATGGTGTCGCCGGAGGGTGGCGGGAACCGATCAAAGGCCTGCAGCAGGAACTCAGTGCCCTCGTCGATGGACGGCAGGACCAGCGGCAATAGATCGTCCAGCATGGGCAGGATGAAGGCGTCGCTTTCCGGATCGCTCGTGAACGCGAAGTCGTCGCCCATGTCCGGTAGGACCTGCGGGGCATCGAGGTCTTTGGCTGTGGCGTCGGCAGCGGGTGCAAAAGGCCCGGCGATGGCTGGTGACGTGTAGGTGACCTGGTAGGTACCTACTCCACCAGCGCCACTTACAACGACATAATATGTGCCCGGTGTCGTGGCGGTGAATGAGACCCGGGCATCGGCCTCTGGACCCGAGTTGTTGTCGGTCGCTACCAGTCGGCCGAGGGCGTCAAAGACCGAAACTACGCCATCCGGGAGGCTTCCACCTCGTGCACCCGCTCCGGCGACGTTTAGAGTGATGCTTTGGCCGCTGGCCAGATCGAGCTGGAACCAGTCTCGGTCTCCAACTTGATCGATCGCGCCAGAAACCCCGGAAACCACAAGGGTGTGACCCGTCTGTTCCCGACCGAACACGCTATCTCCAACACGACCCTCATCGGCACCCCACACCAGCCAGTGATTGAGGGCACCCGTCGCTCCAAGGCCAGCGAGGTCACTGTTTGTCAGGAGATAGGCAACGCTGTCGAAGCCGGATGTGACGCGACCTTCACTCACGCCAGCGTTCAAATAGTGCCTTAGAGCAGCCGTCGCGTCGGTCCCAAACACTCTGGCCAAGTCAGTATTTGCCGCGGAGTAAGCGAGGGCATCGAAGCCTGTCGTTGGCCGCCCTTCGTTCACGCCATAGGCGACATAGTGGAACACGGCAGCACCCGTATTGGTCCCATAGATGCGCGCGAGGTCGGGGTTTGACGCCGAGTAGAGCAAGGCGTTGAACGTATCGGTTGGTCGCCCGCTTCGCAGGCCAGACGTCAGATAGTCGATCAGCGCGGCCGCGGCATCAAGGCCGATCGAGCGCGCCAAGTCCGGGTTGGAAGCCGTGTAGAGAAGGGCATTGAACCCCGTCGTTGCGCGTCCTTCGAAGACGCCTGTCCGAATATAGTGGCGTGTCGCAGCATCGACGTCGGTGCCGAAAGCCTGGGCCAGGTCGATGTTGGTGGCCGCATAAGAAAGGGCGTCGAACCGGTCCGTCGGGCGGTTCTCGAACCGACCTGTCTGGATGTAATGCTGCGTCGCTGCAGCCTGATCGGTCCCGAAGGCCCGGATCAGGTCCAGGTTGGAAGCGACATAGGTCAGGGCGTCGAAGGTCCCCGGATCGCGTCCTTCGTTTATGCCGAAAGCAAAGTAATGAGCGCGCGCGGCAGCGGAACCGTTGATCCCGTAGGCTGCATAGATGTCTGGGTTGGCGACCATATAAGCGAATGGATCAAACGCCTGCTGCTCAAACTCAGCGAGCGTGATCGAGGTCGCCCCGCCATCGAAGCTGACCCGCTCGACGTTGGCGACAGTATCAGTCTGTCCAAAACCCGTGATCCGATAACCGCCGTCTGCCGTCCGCGCCACGGAATAGGCGGAGCTCCTCCCGTCGAGAAGGATCGTGTCTGTGCCGGCCCCACCGTCGATGGTGTCAAACCCCCGCCCGCCGTTGATGATGTCGTTGCCCGCTCCGCCATTGATAACATCATTCACACCGGTCCCATTGACCCTGGCGGTGATGTCGACATTGACTGTGCCGAGGGTTGCGGCACCCGAGCCATCGTTCGCGGTGAGGGTGATCGTGGCGGCGTTGTCACCCCTGGCGTTCGCGGCAGCAGTGTAGCGGACGTTCGAGGCCACGTTTAGGAACGCGTCAATGGCCGAGGCCGTGCCTGACAGGGTGACGGCACCGGTGCCCGAGCCGGCCACGGTGACACCCGAACCAGTGTTGGCGGTTATGATGCCCGCCGACGCCATCAGGGTGACGGCAATGCTTCCGACCGAATCCACGTCGGTAATCGTCACTGACGACAGATCGAGATTTGACGTTGCGTCTTGAAGCACCATTACGTCGCGGGGTAGGCCTGCCCCGGTCGGGGCGTCGTTTTCAGCATTGACCGTGACTGTGATCGTCTGACCGCGCGGCGTGCCGTTGAGGAACGTGCGGAACATGCCGTCGTTGGTGCCCACGACGAGATCGAGATCACCGTCACCGTCCAGGTCCACAAAGGTTGGGACGCAGTTGTATCCCAGATCGATGCCGTTGAACGGGTTGTCCCCGCCTGTCAGGGCGGTGAAACCGCCCGCTGCACCAACGGTCCCATTGCGGAACGTCAGCAACGTCCCGTAGCGCTCACCTATGACGAGATCGAGATCTCCGTCCCCGTCTAGATCCGCGAATGTGGGGGTACTGCTACCGCCTACGTCGATGTTATTGAACGGGTTAGCAGCGCCGGTCAGGGCAGTGAAGACACCCGCCGCACCGACGGTCCCGTTTCGGAAAGTCAGGAGGGTGCCGTCGCCGTTGCCCACCACGAGGTCCAAGTCACCGTCGCCGTCGATGTCCGCCGAGGTCGGGGCGGCATTGCTACCGACATCGACGCCATTGAACGGATTGAACGAACCGGTGAGCGCGGTGAAGGCACCCGCTGTACCAACAGTCCCGTTGCGGAAGGCCAGCAATACGCCTTCGGAGTTACCGACCACGAGGTCAAGGTCGCGGTCGCCGTCCAGGTCGATAAAGGTCGGAGTGCTTGTTGAGCCCACGTCGATGCCGCTGAACGGATTCAAGATACCAGTCTGAGCATGGAAGTCTCCGCCACGGAACGTGCTGCGGAAGGTCGACAAGGTCCCGTCCAGGTTTCCGGCGACCAGGACTGGGTTGCCGCTGCCATTGAGGTCGACAAACGCCGGGGTGGCATTGGAGCCGACATCGTGGCCGCGAATGAGGTTCGCCACGCCTGTTGCAGCTGAAAAGTTTGCGGTCCGGGCACCAACACCCAGGTCGTCGCCGGCAGCGTCGGTGACATTCAGAGAAAGAACACGTGTCGTCGTAGGCGCATTCGACACATTGGCATAGGTAAGGCTCTGGATCAGCGCGTCGATCGCCGCTGATGTCGCTGCGGCATTGAACGTGACAGTAAGAGACGTGCCAGAACCACCGATCAGGGTGCCTATGACGACACCGCCATAGGTGACATTGGCCCCCGACAGGCCGATCTGGCCTAACGCCGGGCCCTCATTTCGTATCGAGACTCGGTCTTCCGCCAGTAGGCCAGAGATGGTCAGCCTGCCGCCGTTTAAGTCACCATCCACGTCTGCGAAGTTGACGTCGGCATCCAGCAGTTGCGGCGTGACATTGACAGTGTTTTCTCCAAACACGATCAATGGATTGAAACCCGCTAGCGTCGGCGGATCGTTGACGTTCGTAATGTCGACATTGACTACTCCGAGTGTGACAACGCCCGAGCCATCGTTGGCGGTGAGTGTGATGGTGGCAGCGTTATTGCCACTGGCATTCAGAGCGCCGGTGTAGCGGATGTTGGACGCCGTGTTCAGGAAGGCGTCGATAGCGGAGGCGGTTCCGGACAGTGTGACCGCGCCGGTGCCGGAGCCCGTGACGATGACGCCTCCGCCGGTCGTTGCGGTCATGGTTCCGGCCGAGGCGGTAAGAGTGACGGTGATTGCGCCAGTGGTGTCGACATCGGTGATCGTTACCGATGACAGGTCCAGGTTGGATGCGGCATCTTCCGTCACCCTCACGTCGGCCGGCAGCCCTGTGGCGGCCGGGGCGTCGTTGTCGGCGCTGACCGTTACGGTGATTGTCCGGCCACCAACGTTACGGAAGGTCGATAGAGTGCCGTCAGCGTTCCCCACGACCAGATCGAGGTCGCCGTCCCCATCCAGGTCCACGAAAGCAGGGGTGCTGCGGTTACCGATGTCGATGCTGCCAAACGGATTGAGGCCGGCCGTGAGAGCAGTGAAGGTCCCTGCTGTTCCGATGGTCCCATTGCGGAAAGTCAGCAAAGTGCCGTAGTTGGTCCCGACAATTAGGTCGAGGTCACCGTCGCCGTCGATGTCAGCGAACGCTGGGGTGCTGTAGGCACCGACGTCAATTCCGGCAAACGGGTCGCTTGCGCCGCTGACTCGCGCGAATGACCCGGCTGCGCCGGCCGATCCGTTGCGAAACATCGTCAAGGTGCCGTTGGGCGCACCAGCCACGAGATCGAGGTCACCGTCGCCGTCCAGATCAACAAATACAGGGTTTTGAATCCGACCCTCGACCGTGCCAAGGTTACTGGACTGCAAAAAATTGAAAGGGTTATCTAATCGGCTGACGGATGTGTATGTTCCAGAATCTCCAACTGAACCGTTGCGAAATGTTGCCAAGCCAACTTGGACATACCGGTAATCAAATCGGCCTATACTTCCGGTGTTTACTCGTACGATTTGTAGAAGTGTCCCCGCAATAAAATCTAAGTCGCCATCTCTGTCGATGTCAAAGAATGTTGGCGCAGCATATATTCCAAATGTCTGCTCAATATTATCTAAGTCTCCATCATTATCGATGTCGACAGACGTTGGTGGAGCGTAAATGCCCGCCGCTATGCCTGCGAAGGGGTTAGCTGAACCAGTTAACAGAGAAAAAGCGCCTGATGTTCCAATAGTTCCGTTACGGAACGCACTGAAACTACCAGTTTCGTTTCCAACGACAAGATCAAGGTCTCCGTCGGCGTCTAGATCGACAAATGTCGGGGTGGCCATCGAGCCCACGTCAATGCCGCTGAAAGGATTGGCCGCTCCGGTTGCTGGGACGTAAGTCGGAATACTGCTATCAGTACCAATGCTGCCGCCCGCCGCGTCCACGACCGACAGTCTGAGCTGGCGCGTCGTGCTTGGGGTGTCAGACGCATTGGCATAGGTCAGGTTCTGGATGAGGGCGTCGATGGCTGCCGAGGTCGCCGACGCATTGAAGGTGACGGTCAGGGTCGCACCGGTCCCACCGGCCAGAGTGCCTATGACAACCCCGCCGTAAGTGACGCTTGTACCCGACAAGCCGATCTGGCCTGCCGATGTACCTTCGTTACGCACCGACACCCGGTCCTCGGGTAACAGGCCGGACAGAACCAATGAGCCGCCATCAAAATCGCCCTCCGCATCGGAGAAGGTGACATCCGCATCTAGCAGTTGCGGGGTGGCGTTGACGGTGTTCTCGCCAAAAACGATCGAAGGGTTGAAGCCGGTTAGGGTCGGGGCAGGCATAGTGAGCTCCTGAAACGAGGCATGGCGAGCCAGATCCGTTCAACCATTCTACGTTGAACTGAAAAGACACCGGCGGCCAGCCACAACTGCCCCCGAGCAGCCGCGCGTGAAATGGTCTTCACCGATCCGCGCCGCGCCATAGACACTGCTGAACTTCTAACAGTCGGCTTGGCGTGCGCGGGTGGTTGGCGATGGCACCTCTTGAGCCAAAAGATCCGGCCGCCGGCGAGGCAGGGCTCGCTGTTGATCCACCTGGCGGGGCGAAGGCCTCGAAAGACTGCGCTGCCTAGCGTTAGACCTTGCCAGCAATGTCCGCCGAAACCCGGACAGCCTGTCTGATGTCGCCGCCGCGAAAGCCGATGACCTCGGCCTGTTTCACACCGGCCAGCACGGCTACGTCGTAGAGTTCGTCGATCGTGTGTTCGAACCGCAGCCACTCGACCGTGCGGCCCGTGTCGATGTCGATGACCAGAAGGCCAGAGCGGGGTACCGCATCCTTGGCGGTTAGCCGGTCATCTAGGTCCAAGCCTTCGAAGGTCTGATTGCGGCGTGGGCGCGACAGGCCCACAACGGCGTAACGGCCGATGAACGCGAGGCCACGCGCATAGCCGGGGCAGAACGCAACGGCCGTGACTGTGCCGTCTGCCGGGTCGATTGTGCAGAGTTCACCTTGACCTGAATTCAGAACCCACAGCCTGCCGTCATAAACACGCGGTGAGTGAGGCATGGACAGGCCCGTCGCCACGACCTCGCCGGTGGCGACATCGAGAACCACCCCGCCATCGAGACGACGTTCGCGCCAGCCGTCCGCAACGTCCGAACGGCTCACGGCGCTGATATAGGCGACGCGGTCGCCGTCCATGGCCAAGCCGTTCAGGTGGCAGCGATCCTCGCCCACCATCTGACTGATGAACGGCGGCCTCCACAGCGGCCGGAAACTGGCGTGGTCATCGGGGGTCGCCAGGCAGTTGAAGGCGGTACAGACAAAGATCGGCCCCGTGCCGGGTGGACCACCGAACTGACCCAGATCGCCTACCCCGATGTCATGCACATCGATCTGGCCAGTGATCCGACCCTCTCGCGGCACAAATACCCGATCGACGCCAGTCGCGGTGACGACGCCCGGATCGAGATCATTCTCGAACCGCCACAGGGCAAAAAGGCCACTGGTCCAGAGAGCTTGGCCGTCCGTCCACAGACCCTGGCACTGCTCGATCAGTCGTTCATGGGCCCGCACCGAACCGTCGGGCTTACGCCCGATCATGAATAACCGGCCCGCCTGATAGGTCGTGAGCGCCAAGCTGCAGTCATTGGCGGCGAGCCAGGCCGGGAAGCCCTGCGACATTAGCAGGATGGGCCCAGCTTTGCCCTGACGACCGTCCAGCAGCGGCGAAGGGGTGGCAACCGGTGCAAGAGGATTGGTCGGGAAGGTCGTCAAGGTCGCTCTCTCTTCGTGCCGCTAGCACTGCGCGGGCTCGATCTCACGGTTTCCTGTTACCCTTCAGACTGATGGGCCGAAACTTTTCCTATCAAGCCGACACGGTGGAGGCTGGTAACAGGAGCAGAGGATGTCGATGCCGCTACCCGGCTGGACAGCCTGCCCAGCGCGCCACGGCTGCTGGGTGACCGGGGCCATGACGCAGAATGGTTTATAGATGCCTTGCATGCCGAGGGCATCACGCCATGCACCTTGGTCGAAGATCCCGGACCGAGCCTGTCCGCGCTGAGCCGTTAACACCCCTGGCGCGCCCAGCTAACAGGGGGACCCGTTAATCCGCTCAAAAACCATTGATGGGTCCCATGATGGGTGGGATGGCCATCCGGCCCATTAGGTCAATTAAAACAAGGGTCGGTGGCGGTGCTGTCAGTCTAACGCTAACTTGCCTCCACTGAAGGCCGTTGTAACCGGCTGATTGTGGGTGAGTTTCGTGACGCCGCTATCGTTCAAGCGCCACCGCTTTCCGGCGGAGGTGATCTGCCATGCCGTGTGGCTCTACTTCCGCTTCAGTCTCAGCCTGCGCGACGTTGAAGAGCTCCTGGCCGCTCGCGGCGTCGATGTCAGCTATGAGACGATCCGGTGCTGGACGATCAAGTTCGGGCCCCAGATCGCCCGGCGGCTGAAGCGCCGGCGGCAAGCCTCATCGCCTCGCTGGCATCTCGATGAGATGGTCTGCCGGATCGGCGGAAAGCGCATGTGCCTGTGGCGAGCAGTCGATGACGAAGGCGAGGTTCTGGACCTCGTCGTCCAGCACCGGCGGGACACGGAAGCCGCGCTGAAGCTACTCCGACGCCTTCTCCGAAATCAGCCTGTGGAGCCCCAGCTCATCACGACGGACGGGCTGGGCTCCTACGTTGCGGCCCTGGATCAGCTCGAGCTGCGCCATCTTCATCGACCAGGCCGGCTCCGGGAGAACAATCGCGCGGAGAACTCCCATCTTCCGATCCGACGACGGGAGAGGCAGCAACAGCTCTTCAAGAGCCAGGCCTCGGCCCAGCGTTTCCTCACCACCCATGCGGCGATCTACAACACCTTCTACACCCAGAGATATCTCATCAGCCGGCCAACCCTTCGGCGCTTTCGCAGCGATGCGGCATCCGCTTGGGCGGCCGTGACGGCTTGACTTCTTGACGGAAAGCAGGGGAGGGCAGGTCTCCACTTGGCGGGGTTAACCTGTCAGCGCCGGCCGTCCACAGATGACAGCACTGATCCAGATGATGGTCATGTTTCGGGGATTAGATGAGAAACTCCGGCCACGAGCGTCACCAGGTCGCCGTGACGGGTCGTGTCGGTGCGGGAACGGATTGACTTCAGCTGGGTCTGAACTGTCCCGATTGATACGCCCCGCGCGTGAGCCGCTTCTTTCGGGCTGAGCCCTTCGAACATAAGTTGAGCAAGATCTGCCTCTGCGGCCGTAAGTCCATAGAGGGCACGGAGCACGTCTCGGCAGTCGGGAGCATCCGCGCCCGGGTCGTCCAACATGATCAAGACCCCGAGCAGGCCAGCCGTGCTCCGGTGAGGGCTGACTGTCAGCCTACACGCGCTGCCATCCACGCGCCGTGCCCAGACAGCATTGCCGCCCCGCCCTGTGCATGCCGCGCCGATGGCCGCTCTAAACGAAGCTTGGCATGCCGGGTCGTGGGCAACGAGTTTGCCTCCGACAACCCTGAAAACATCGCCCCTTCTGATGATCTGCTCAGCCGAAGAGTTGGCGAACGTGATCCGACCATTCGGATCCGTGACGACCAACCCGCTGCCCTGAGCATTCAAGGCAGACTCCAAGCCTTCTGCACGATTCAAGAGCCCCTGAAGTCGGTGGCGGATTCCCATCATCCGCCGAAGGTGCGGCAGGGCGTCGTTCAGGCGGGCGATCTCAGCCTGTTTGTAGGCGTGAGCCGTCGTTGCTCTATGCAATCCCAGTCCGATGAACCCCAGATCGGTAGGAATCAGGGCGCCCAAGCTGACGCCGGTGTCGTCACCGAAGACGCGGAAAAAGTCGTTAAAGAACGCAGTGCGGGTAAATTCTTCGCGAGACATAATGAGGTCTGATGAAATTGCACGGCCAACCAAATCTCTAGAGTTTGCCAGCCTGTTCCAGACGTCATGCTCGCCCATGTTTTGGGCGACATAGTATTCGCTCATCTCCGGGCTGAAATAGGAGCTGGCGATGTGGACCGGGACGCCGTGTTCCACAACCTGCAGCGTCGCAGAACGCGCGCCAACCGCATCCGCCAACAACCGCGGCAGCGCGGCATAGGCTTCGTCATTGGCCGCCGCTTCGTAGATCTCCTCGATCACTAAAAATCTCCTGGGCGCGTCGACGATCCGCAACTCCGGATTATACCCCATTCGGGGTATGACACCGTTCCCTCGGTGAACGAAACAGATCTTCGCGGCCTCGTTTATCAGGTGATCGGTAATGGTAAAGCTTGTTGATCGTCACCGAACGATGTTTCGTTGCGATCTGATATATACTCAAATTTGGGGACGCGTTCTAAAGCTAAGCTCCCTAGGTTGCCTGCAGTTGATTCATGATCAGGCAGGAATTTAGCGTGGGCAGCGCGAACCAAGTCGCGCACCGTGGTGGCAGTACTGAGGTGTTGTCGTCGAACCGGGTGGCGGTACGACCACACGCAGACGCTGAAAGCTATTTCACGGCTTGGGCGGAAACATTCTCAATCCCAACGGTGCTGCTTCGCCTGGATGGGCGCATCCTATGGGTGAACGGCGCGGCCGAACGGATGCTCGTCGAAGGTGTCCTGTTCACCAGGCAGGGCGATCAGATGATGTGCGCCGACAAGGCGCAAATGGCTAGTTTTCAGGCGTTCCTGGGCTCGCTCGGCGAAAAGCCGCAGGCTTTGACAATTGGCCATACTGATCTGGCCCATGTCGTGGTCCGTGGGGAATCTCTCCGGCCTGTCGGGGAGGAGCCGGCGGCGGCGCTCATGGTGTACCCCACCAATTCCAGAGATCGTTACATCTGGGCTGACCTGAGCAATGTATTTCATCTCACCAAGTCAGAGCTCGTTATCGTGAAGCTTCTGGTCGAGGGCGAAGCGGCCGATGAGCTCGCCGTGCATTTGGACATTTCCGTAGAAACCGTTCGGACCCACATCCGCCGTCTCTACTCGAAGCTTGGCGTGAACAATCGCGAGCAGCTCTTCGCAATCGTGAGCCAATTTCGGGTCGGCTAGACCGCTGTCGTGCCTCAGCCGCCCGACGTCGCCCTCCAGATCTAGTCGACCGATGCGGAACAGCCTTTTCTGTGGGGTGAATTGGGGTCGTATTCGCCCTGACGCGGGAAGAGGCAGACATCGTCAAGCCAGTGATCAGTGGCGAGCGCGCGGAGGCCATGGCCGAGGACCCCGGGGTCACCGTCACAACCTTGCGTGCCCATACTCGTCGGACGGATCCGAAGTTGGGGTGCACAGTCGCGCGCGATTGGTCTCACAGACCAGCCCCGCCGCGTTCATTGATCCGCAAGCAGATGTGACCTGACGAGAGCCTGATCGGAATATTCCTTTCGTCAAAAAAAGTCTTTTGAATCAAATAATAGTCCGGAGATTACATCCCAGGAACTGGACAAATTAACAACGCTGAGTCGTCCGCTGGTTGAAAATATCAACAGTACCCAAATGTGGGGACGCGACTTCGAAGACCTCCTCGTAAGGTGCGATTAAGAAAGCGTTAATCTTTCTTGCCGGGGGGGGAAGGGCGGCTACCGCCATTCCAAAACAATCAAGGGTTCAATTCCAGGCTTGCGCCTCGGCCTGCTGACGTGTGCGCCCCATCCGGGGCGAGCCCGTGAAACGAACTTCGGCCGTCCTTTGGGGCCGATCCAATCGACCCCAATGGGTCTGCGTATCGAAAAGGCCGGTTCGCCGGTCATCAACCTGGCGGCTCGTGGGCCGCACTTTCTGGAGACTGACTATGAAAATCGCTCTGATCGCCGCCACTGCGCTGTCGCTGCTGGCCGCTCCGGCCTTCGCTCAATCGGCCAGCTCGACCGTCACCCTGGGCGGCACCGTCGCCAAGGCCTGCGGCCTGGGCAACCACATCTCGGGCGCCAACTCGAACCCCCTTTGGGCCCAGGGGAACATCAGCGGCATCGCGATGACCGACGCTGAAGGCCAGTTCAACGGCTACACCTCCGACCAGCGCAGCTTCGGCAACATGTGGTGCAACACCGCTGCCAACGTCTCGCTGACGGTCACGCCGTTCTCGACCGGCAACACCACGACCGACACGGGTTCGTTCGCCAACAGCTTCGCCGTGAAGGTCACCACCGACACCAGCGTCTACTTCAACGCCAACACCCCGGGCGGCATCGTGCAGTCCACCACCACCGCCAACGGCTCCGCAGCCGGCCCGATGCCCGGCGCCTTTGAAACTGGCACGGGCCGGTATTCGGGTCTGGTCATTGAAATCCTCCCGGCCATCGGTTCGGGCGGCAACAACAAGCGTCCCGTCGCCGGCGACTACGCCGGTTCGATCACGCTGACCGCTACGGCTTCGTAAGAAACCGCGGAACTGGTGCGGGCGGGTTCGCCCGTCCGCACCGACCCCGACTTTCCTCATTATTTCAATCGGAGCCTTCATGACCATGACCTCGTCCCTCGCCAAGCTGACCGGAGCGCTCGTTGCATCCGCCGGGCTTGCCTGGACGGGCGCGGCTATGGCGGAACCGCTGCATGACGCCGCCCTAGGCGCCGGCTACTCCTCGGCCGACGCCCCGCTGGGCGCGCCCACGGAACTTCGCATCGATCTGCGCGGCCAGGTTGCGGCGCGCTGCGAAGTGATCCCGCCCTCACAGATGGGCCGCATCCAGTTGAACGACGCCGGCGAGGTCTCGGGGGCCTTCGGCATCGACTGCAACACCCCCTTCATTCTGCGGGTCAAGTCCGCAAACGGCGGCATGGCCGCGGTACAGCCCCTGTACGGGATCGCCGCCAAGGCCGACTATCGGCTGGGCGTCGAGGTCGGCACAAGCCAGGGCCGTCAGGACCTGGGCTGGTGCGCCTCCGTCGAGTTGGCGCCTGACGCCGCTGGCGGCTGCGCCTTCGGTGCGGCAGCTGCGCTGGGCGGCTGGTCCTCCGGCGACGCCATCGCCATCCGCCAGTCGGGCGAAATCCACATGCGCTGGGAAGGTCAGGGCGACGGTGCGCCGCGCCTGGGCGCCTATCAGGACAATATCGTCATCGAGGTCGAGGTCCGCTCATGACCCCGCCCCCAGTCACCCATCCGGATCCCGCTCGCGGGGCACTTGAGGAGAAGGCCGTGAAAACCAAGATCATCTGCGCCCTGGCGTTGGGCCTGAGCGTGACGGCGTCCGCCGCCTCCGCCCAGGACACCGACAGCATCACCATCGCGTCGAATGTGCCGAAATTCTGCCAGTCGCTGACCGGTCTGGCCCCGGCTCCGTTGGCGCTCGGATCCCTGATCGACGGTGTAGGCCAGGTGGTCGGGACCTTCGCGGGCGACACCGACACCAATCTGGCGACCTATTATTGCAACGGGCCGGCCTCGATCAGCCTCGACGCCAATCCGCTGCTTGTGACCCCGTCCCAGACGATCATTGACACCGGCTCCTTCACCGGCTCGGTCGACTACGTCGCCTCGCTGTCCTGGGGGGGCTCAGTCCTTCTGACCAACGCCACCACAGCATCCGCCGCGACGGTGTTCCCGTCCACGTCGGCCCGTACGGGCGAACTCATAGTCTCCGTCTCCGCTCCCGACACCCAGGGCAACCTGCGGCCGGTGGCCGGCACCTACGAGGGTTCGGTCGTCCTCAATGTCAACTTCAACTGAACCGGCGACCGGAGTTAGTCCAATGAAACGCATCGCCTTTGCCATAACCACCGCCGCGCTACTGGCCTCGCCGCTCGCGGCCCAAGCCCAGACCCAGACGAGCAACATCAATCTGGCGGGCGAAGTCCTAAAGGCCTGCGTTCTGGGTGATCCGGACGTCACCGAGATGAACCTCGGCGACCTGACCGGAGCCGACGGCAAGCTGCAAGCGGCCCTGGTCGGCGCCACCATCAGCGCCCAGAGCGCCATTCCGATCGCCTGGTGCAATGCACCCAGCGTGATCACGATCAACGCGACGCCGCTCTCGCTGGTGACGACGCCCGGATATGCGACCCCCACCGGGTTCTCGCGGCTGATCACCTTCACCGCTGCCCTGACCGGGTGGGAGTCGGCCCTGTCCGATCGTCCGCTCATTGGCGACGCCGCCAAGTCGGCGAATGCTCTCGGTGCTCATGCCGCAGATCCGCTGGGTATCGAAGTCTCGCGGCTGGCCACGCTCGACGCCGGCGGCACGGTCGAAAACTCGGCCTTCCTTGAAGCCGGCGCCTACTCCGCCCAGATCGTCATCGGCGTGACGGTTCAACCCTGAACCGGATCGGAACCCCTCGCGTCATGACCTCCTTCCATTCCCCCGGGACCCTGGTCTTCCTGATCGGCGCGCTGGGCATTGCCCTGCCCGCGGCCGCGCAGGAGGCCTCCGAGCTGACGCTGATCGGCGTCGCTGAGGACCAGTGCTTCCTTGGGGAGGCAGAGCTGGGCGATGGCGCGCTGCAGAATTTCGAGAATCCGACGGGCGCGGTCTTCGTGGTCGCTCAACTGACGGATCCCTCGACGCTCACCACCCGCGCCGCGGATCTCAGCCTGAAGCTGAACGCCATGTGCAACACTCCGCACCGGCTGATCGTGGAAAGCCAGAATGATGGCCTGTGGCGCACCGAAGTTGGGGGCGCCACCTCGGGTTTCGGCTCGGCTGTTCCCTATCGGCTCGGTCTGACCTGGGCGGACGAGACCCGTGAGATCGCGGCGACGGCAGCTTCGCGCCAAGCCGTCGAATGGGAGTTTCTGGTCGGCCGTCCCGCCACGGGCGACGTTCAGCTGGACTTCAGCATTGACGCGGGCGCGACCAACGCCGGCCTCGGCACTCCTCTTCTGGCGGGCAGCTACTCCGATGTCGTGACCGTGACGGTGGAATCGCAATGACCCGCGTCTTTCACATTCTGACGGCGACAGCGCTTCTGGCCCAGATGGCCGGCTCGGTTCAGGCCCAGTCTGTTCCGGTCAATCAGCAACTGGCCTTCAATGGCGAGGCGCCCGCGGGCTGCCTTATGCGAACGCCCCTATCACCCAGCTCCAATAATGCATCGGTGACCTCAGCGGCGCCCGGCGCGGCCGACATCGTTATCGGTCAGCTGGTCGGCGACGACGGCGTATCGGTTGGCGCCACCATCATCCTGACCGTGCCCGCCGCCTGCAATCAGGCCCACACGGTGAGCCTGGACAGTGTCAACGGCGGTTTGCTCAACGTCGACGGCACGCCCGCGAGTGGTCCCTTCCGGTCCGTGCTGCCGTATTCGGTCGCGGTATCCTGGGGTTCCGGCTCTGAAACCTACGAGAGCGGTGATCCCGCCGTGACGATCTCCAGTGGAGAGGCCACGACAGGCTCCGTCACCGTCACCATCCAGATTCCCGCAGGCGGCGCGCCGCTGGTCGCGGGTTCCTATTCTGATCAACTCATCCTTGAACTCGCCGCAGCCGGCTAGGGAGACCGCCATGCAAACGCATTCGTCATGCCGACACGCCAAGCAACCTTTTGGGGGAACCGCCATGAAACTCATCGCAAGCCTGGCTGCGGGAACGATGGCTCTCGCCGCCGCCGGCGCCGCCTCGGCGCAGGAAACGCTCGACATGACGGGCACAGCAGAGGCGGAATGCCACCTGCCGGACACCTGGAATTTCCTGTCGGCCGGGGGCTTCACTAACGGTTCGGCCAGCTTCAACTCGGGCGCCAAGACCTGGACGATCCCCTCCAACCTTCTGACCGACACGGCTGGGACGAGCGCGCCCGGGGCCGAAGTTGCCATCCGGATCACCGGCACCAGCTTCTGCAACACGGCCCACACCATCATCCTGACCAGCCAGAACGGCGGCCTGGTTGCCGATGCTCCTGCGGTGACCGGCTTCGCTAACCGCCGCACCATGAAGTACGACGCCTACTGGAGTAACGGCGCCGGCGGGACCTTCGCGACGGGCGGTACTCGCAACATTCAGAACTTCTCGCCCACCACGCCGGGTCAGTTCCGCCAAGGGAACTATACGATCACCCCCACTGCTCCGCCGCCAGGCAATCGGACTTTCGATATCCGCATGGGCCTGCAGCGCACGGGGCTGCCGACCCAACCAATGCTGGCGGGCGCCTATGAAGACGTCATCACCCTCACCCTGACGCCGGTGGGCTAACCACAATCGCAGATCGACTGACCGGGTCTCCCGTCAGCCGATTTCGCAGACTTCCGGACGGCTCCTTTTGCCGGCCACAGTAACGATTTCGCCTCGGGGCGGGGCATTGGAGAGTTAAATGCGTAAGGTCAGCCGTTCCTGGCTCGTAGGCGTCGGCGCCGCGGTCACACTCCTGTGCGCGGGCGTTGTCGCCGCCATGACTGTCCAGCCGGTCGCCGTCGACCTCCGCATGGCGGGACGCGAGTCCAGCGCCCCAATCCGCGTCGAGAACAACGGACCCAACCCGCTGCCGGTCGAAATCCGTATCGTCGAAACCGAGTTCGGTCCCGATTTCGTGCGCGCGTCTGATCGCGTGACTGACGACATCATCGCCTTCCCGCCCCAGGCCATCATCCCGCCGGGTGGCACCCAGGTGTTCCGTATGCAGTATATCGGCGATCCGGCCGGCGAGCGCAGCCGCCACTTCTACGCCGAAGTCGCCCAGCAACCCGTCGAACTGCCGGAAGGCCAGTCCGCGATCCAGATCCTGTACAATTTCCAGGTGATGGTGAACGTCGCCTCGATGGTTGCCGGGGAGCCGCAGCTTTCGATCACCGGGTCGGAGATCGTGACCAACGGCGACGGCAAGCCGGTTGTCGCCTTCACCGTGAACAACGCCGCGCTCAACTACGGCTATCTCAGCCAGGGGACCCTGCTGATCCGTCAAACCGACGCTTCGGGCAATGAAACCCTGCGTCGCTCCATGGCGAGCAACGATATCCAGCAGAACATCGGCTATGGTTTGATCGGCCCCGAACAAACGCGCCGCTTCGTCACCGCGATTGAACTGGAATCGGCCGATGGTCAGCTTGAGGTGACCTATACGGCGCCTCGTGGACGACGCTGATGCCAAACCGGGGGGTAAGGTATCTGAAGGCGGGGGTCTGCCAGCTGGTCTTCGCAGCTGTGGCCGCGCCGGCCTTCGCGGCAGCGATCCCGGCTCAGGACGTGCCGCCGCGGGCCGCGGCTGCTCCGCAGGCACGTCTGAACCCGACGGGCCGGGTCATGCAGATCGTCGCGCCGCTGAAGGAAAACGGCGCGTTCCTCGGCGACATCGAACTGCAGGTCAATCCGGACGACACTATCGACGTCGCCGGTTGGCAGGTCGTCGAGCAGTTGACGCGCTTCTTGGATCCCGTGTCGCTCGCAGCTCTGGAATCTGTAGCCCAGTCCGGCGTATTCGTGGCTACCGACCGCTTTCAGGAGCTCGGCTATTCACTGACGTTCGACCCGGCCCTGCTCGAGTTGAGCATTCAGGTGCCGATCAGCGCCCGGGCCCGGCAGTCAATCGGCCTGGCCAATCTCGACCGCGAGACCTTCGGCGACTTCGCTCCGCCCGAGGCCTTCTCCGCCTACATGAACGTGCGGATGGCCGCGGATTACATCCACGTCGGCTCCGATACCGGCCTGACCGATCCGACCTTCTTCATGGACGGCGCTGCGCGGCTCAATAATTTCGTCGTCGAGAACGAGGTCTCCTGGAACACCGGCAGCGATCCCCGGCGTGAAGGCACGCGTATCGTATATGACGATGTTCCAAACCTGAACCGCTGGGTGGCGGGCGATCTGCTGCCCCAGTCGCGCGGTTTCCAAGGCGTGGGCGACATGGCGGGCCTCAGCGTCGAGCGGGTCTATGGCCTGCTCGACCCGCAGAGGAATGTGGCGCCGCGCGGCGGCCGCTCCTTCACCCTTGACCGCGAAGCGACTGTGGAAGCCCTCGTCAACGGGCGTGTGGTCCGGACACTGCGCCTGCAACCGGGCACTTATGACGTCAGTGACTTCCCGTTCGTCCAGGGCTCCAACGACGTCGATCTGGTGGTTGTGGACGCCTCTGGCCGCTCGGAACTGCTTTCCTTCTCCGTCTTCGTAGACCGCACCCAACTGGCCCCCGGTCTGTCAGAGTATGGCGTCTACATCGGTGTCGAAACCGACCCCCTGGCGGGGGAAATCAAATACACGGACGATGCCGTGGCCTCCGGCTTCTATCGTCGTGGCCTGACCGAAAACGCGACTGCCGGAGCCAATTTCCAGTACGTCGAGAACCGCTGGCTGGTTGGGGCTGAAGGGGTATGGGGCTCCGAGCTCGGCACCTTTGGAGGCGACGTGGCCTTCAGCGATTTGGATGCCGTCGGCGGCGGGTGGGCCGTCAACCTGTCTTACGAGCGCCTGCTGCAGGACGCGGGCGGCGGGGCCGCCCTCCAGGCCTCCATTGAAACGAGAAGCCGGTACTTCGGTGCACCGACGCAGCTGTCGCCAGATAACCGCTACTCCCTTAATGCCGCAGTTTCCTACAGCCGGTCCTTCGGCGAGGCGTCGTTCGCGGGCATCCAGGTGCGCTATGCGATGGCGCGCGACGGGTTCGAGGACGAGCGCACGGTTCGGGCCACCTATGGTCACCGGCTCACCGACGGCATGAACGTGGTGCTGGACACCAGCTGGACGGACGGCGGGTTCGCAGACGGGGCCGGCTTCCGGGTCAGCCTGGTGCGCCGCTTCGGCTCAACCAGCTCGGCCCGCGCCGAGTATGACAGTGTTAACGAACAGGCGCGCCTAGGCTATCAGGCCTCGGGCGGCCAGGGTACCGGCGCCTGGAGTGCAGCGGGTTCACTAGACGCCAGCAAAGATCGCTTCGGCTTGAACGGTGCCGCCGCCTACGCCGCCAACCGTGCGGAACTCGGCCTGGCCCACACCACCGCTTATTCGGTCGACCGCGACGAGATTTCCGACCAGCGTACGTCCATCCGCGCCGCAACTGCGTTCGCCTTCGCTGGCGGTCGCCTCGCGATCGGTCGCCCGATCAATGACGGCTTCGCGATCGTCGCACCCTATGCCGGCGCGAGGGATACGATCGTCGAGGTCGAGTCGACGCAGGAAGGCTATTACGCGCGGTCAGGGCTGCTTGGGCCGGCTCTTTACGGTCAGATCAGTTCCCATTCGCCGCGCACGATCACCTACGACGCTCCCTTTGCTGAAGGCGGCTTCGACATCGGCACGGGCGCGCTGAGGGTGCTCGCGCCCTATCGTGCCGGCTATGTGGTGACGGTGGGCTCGGACTACACGATGACGGCGATCGGCCGTCTGCTCGACAGCAGCGCCGAACCCGTCACCTTCCTCGCCGGCGAAGCCGTCGAGCTGGATGGCGGACGTCGGGTCGAGGTGTTCACGAACCGTACGGGCGTGTTCGGGATGAGTGGATTGCGGCCAGGCCGCTGGCGTATCGAACTGCTGGGTCAGCCTCCAAGGGTCTACGACCTAACAGTTCCGGAAACGGACGACGGGATGGCCCGAGTGGGCGACCTGCGGCCGGTCGAGTAGGAGATCAGGATGAAACGCGCACTCAAGGCCACGGTCATCGCCGCAACGGTTTTCTCCGCGCCCGCCGCCTGGGCGCAGTGCGCGACGATCGATCCGGTCGTCGTGCCCGAAGTCCGGCTGGATCCCATGGATGCAGCCGGGTCCGCCGCTCTGGCTCAACCGTTCACCCTCATCTTCCGCCGCGCCACGGTCGACAAACAGCCGATTCAGATCCGCTACCAGATTCTGGACGATGATTCGGCGATTCAGCCCCGGGTCGGTGTTTCGGACGGCCCCGTCGTGGGCTGGCAGAGCAACGACTCGAACCGCGACGTCGGCGGCCTGCGCAATCAAGCCTATGCCTTGATGAACTCCGGCCTCGTCGGGATGGGAGAGGATGACGTCGCCAGCCAGCGGCAGATGCTGCTTCGCCTGACGGACCTGCGTTCAGACCTGCGGTCCGGCGTTTATCGGGAACAGTTCACGGTCCGGTACTGGTGCGACAGCGAGGGCGTCACGGCGCCGTTCGAGTCCGTCGCTGTCGTTGGTGTCTCCGTTGCGGTGCCGAACGTGCTCAGCGCCAGCGTGGCTGGCGCCTCAGTGCGCGGCGAGATCGACTTCTTCGACTTCACGGCTCTGGCTCGCACCCTTCAGGTGTCGGTACGCAGTACCGGCCCTTACCGGGTTACGGCCCAGAGCCTGAACGGCGGCTTCATGCTGCGCGAGGGCTCTGCGGGATCAGATGCGTCTGACCGGATCCACTATGAGGCCAGTCTTGACGGCCAGCCAATCCGGGTGGGAGGGGAGGCGGGTGTCGCGATGCCCCGAGCCGGTCTGATCGGACGCCAGCTTCCTCTCGAGGTCGGAGTGCAGAACGTCCAGGGCAATAGGGCAGGGCCGTATACGGACACCCTCCTGCTGACTCTGGAACCCGCGAACTGATCAGGCTTTCGCTTCGATCCGAACGCTCAGCGAACGGAACTCTTCCGGCCGCTCTCCGAGGTCGGCGGCCAGTTCGGTACGCCGCAGGTCGGGATGGAACGAGTCCGTAAGGATCGTCTCGCCTGTCGACGATAGCGGGATTCGCACACCGCCGCTGATCAGGGCCGCGCCTTCGAGACCTTGCGAATGCTGAACAACGACGCGGTATCCACGCGGCGCGTTGCAGAACTCATCAGCATGACCCAGCTGGACGATGCCCTCCTCGTCGGGCAGGCCCGGCGTCGCGTCCAGCTGGACGCGGCAGAGCACAGGCACATACGCGTGCAGCCGGATGACCGTGCTCGTGCTGTTACCCATGCCTGTATTGGCTTGGGCTGGGAGCGAGAGCGCAGCGATTACAGCAGCGCTAAGCAATACAGGGGTACGAGACATCACCGATCTCCACTTTTCTTTCGTTGTGGAGAATGTACTTCGGTGCGTTTAAGGTTTGACGCACAGGTATGACTTCCTGTGTGTTAATGTGAATATATTATTAAGGAGGGCGCTGTCACTTTAATGCGAACTTGTCTCCACTGAACGCAGCGTAAGCCGCTGATGGGGATCATATTTCGTGAAGCCGATTTCGTTCAAGCGTCACCGGTTTCCGGCAGATGTTATCCGCCATGCCGTTTGGCTGTACTTTCGTTTCAGCCTCAGTTTCCGTGACGTTGAGGAACTGATGGCGGCCCGCGGTGTGGACGTCAGCTACGAGACGATCCGGTGCTGGACCATCAAGTTCGGACCGCTGATTGCCAGACGGCTGAGGAAGAAGCGGCGGCCGCCGTCGCCGCGCTGGCACCTGGATGAAATGGTCTGCAACATCGGCGGCAAGCGGATGTTTCTATGGCGAGCCGTCGATGACGAAGGCGAGGTCCTCGACGTTCTGGTCCAGCGCCGGCGGGATACGGAGGCTGCGTTGAAGCTGCTCAGGCGGCTCCTTCACAACCAGCCGGTCGAGCCGCAGACGATCACGACCGACGGCCTGGCCTCATACGGCGCTGCTCTGGATCAACTGGATCTGAGGCATCTGCATCGGCCGGGCCGGCTTCGCGAGAACAACCGGGTTGAGAACTCCCATCTCCCGATCCGGCGACGAGAGCGACAGCAGCAGCGGTTCAAGTCCCAAGCCTCAGCTCAGAGATTCCTCACCACCCACGCAGCGATCTACAACACCTTCAACATCCAGCGCCATCTGATCAGCAGACACACACTTCGGCGTTTCCGCGCCGAGGCGGAGTCCGTTTGGGCTGCTGCGGTTGCCTGATCTCGGGCAGGGTAGGGGGCTTTCGACTTGGCGGAGTTAACCTGTCAGGCCCCCGATGCTGAGGACGAGTGGATCGCGCCGGATCTAGATCCGTGTGGTCGCCAGGAAGCGTTTGCGGTCCTCTTCGGTGCGACTACGGACTTCGGCCATGGCCGCTGTCTCCGTCGCTTCGAGCATCGCTTCGAACAAGCGGTGGAAGTGATCCCGCATCGCGGCCCGTGAGGACTGTGGATCGCGCCGACGTAAGGCGGCCAGAATTTCCGCGTGTTCGTTGGTGCGGGCGTCGCCGTCATTGTGACAGACGCGGCCATAAACCTGGCGAACCTGAGGAAGTTCGTTCCGGATCCTCCAGATCAGCGAGACGCAGAACTCCACCACCGGATTGCCGCCGATCCGGGCGATGGCGAGGTGAAACTTCTGGTCCGCCATTGCGTGGTCCTCGTCCGATCCCTTGGAATCAGACATGGCCAGGATAAGTTCCTCGAGCTCCAGCAAATCCGCTTCCGTGATGTGCTGCGCCGCCAGTGCGGCCGCCTCCGCCTCGATGATCGCGCGGGCTGCGGTCAGATCAAAGGCGGTGACATTTGGCAGGGCGGCGGCGTTCTCGGGTCGTTGCTGCACGTAGACGCCGGAGCCTGTGCGGATGGCGATCCAGCCCTGCGCCTCCAGAGCGATCTCGGCTTCGCGGATGGTCACGCGGCTGACGCCTAGTCGCTCGGCAAGGTCGCGCTCGCCCGGCAAGCGGGAGCCTACCGGAAACTCGCCGGACTCGATCATGGTGCGGATATGGTTCGCGACCGATTGATAGAGACGCTGCTCCGCCATCCTTGTCTTCTGCCTTCTTGCCTGTTGATCGGCGGGTCTCAGCCTTCGCTCGACCCGCCGTCGCTTCATCTAGTAGCGGAATCGCACCCCGAGATAGTAGCGAGCGCCGTAGCTGCTGTATTCCCGCACGGACCCTCGTATGGGCATGTCCTGGAAGCGCGGTTCGTCGTTCAGGTTCGAGCCTTCGAAGCTCAATGAGATATTGCTGTTGATTCGATAGGACGCCCGGAAATCGAACACGCCGGTCTCACGGATGTAGCGGTTCTGGGAAGGGGCTCCGACGAACTTCTGGTAATAATCCGTCCGCCATTTGTAGATGCCCTGCAACTCCAGCGGGCCGATCTCGTAGTAAAGCGACCCGGAGAAGACCTGTTCCGACAGGCCGAAGATGCCCGCGGGCTCGATGATACCAGGCGTGGTCGCCCCGGTCAGCGGATTGAACTGATCGCCCAGTCGCAGGTCCTCAGTCTCGTAGTCGGAGTCCGCGTAGTTGTAGCTGACCTTGAAGCCGAGGCCGTCGAAAGGGGCGGGCAGGCTGGAGAAGCGGTGGGCGGCCGTGATCTCGAACCCGGTCAACGCACTGTCTTCATCCGTCGTCGAATCCTGGACGACGGGGATAGTGACCGATCGACCGCCGATGACGTAGGTCTCGTCGATGACCGAGGGCACGAAGCCGCCATTGAACTGCTTGTAGTAGACCGCGAAGCTGAAAATCGAGTCCGGGTTCGGATACCACTCGAGCGACACATCGGCATTGGAGGAGATCAGGGGCTCGGCGCGCGGATTGCCGTTGGCTGTAATGCTGGCGATAGCGTCGTCCACGGAGGTGAACGACGTGCCGGCCTCGAGGTTGAATGTCCGGCCGGCGCCGAGGCTGCTCGGATCGGGACGCGACATCGCGCGGAACAGGCCGAACCTGAGGGCGAGGTCGTCGCGAAGGGCGAAATTGGCGTTGAGGCTGGGCAGCCAGGCCTCCGATGAGGACTCGATCGTCGTCGAGGTGAACTGCCCTGTCGGGACGAGCCGGATCGTGTTGTCCGGGTTGGTGATCACGTTCAGGTCGCCACGCAGGCCGATGGATTCCACGTCGGTGCGAACATAGCGCAGGCCGACATTGCCCGTGACGGGCAGGCCGAACAGCCGGGTGTCGAACTCGCCCATGACATAGGCGGCCTGGGTGTTCTCGGTCACGTTGCGGTTGCCGATGGCGCGCGGATCGGCGTTCTGGCCGGTGTCATCGACGCCGGTGATGGCCCGGAAAAGGCAACGCGCATCGAAGCTGGCCCATCGACTGATGACCGGCCCCGTCGCGCTGCTCAGGAAATCGGTCTGTCCGAACGGCCGACGGCAGGCGACGTTGGCGTCACGGATGGTGGCGGTCGTTGTGACGTTGATCTCGACGCGATCGTCGAGGTCGCTGTAGGTCAGTTCCGAGAGGCGCAGGCCGCCCGTCACGACCGTGAACGCCCCGTCGAGGACATAATCGCCATCGAAGCGGACGCTCTTGATTTCATTGTCGCGGATGACCTCGTCGCGACGGGCGCGGGCGGCGGCGCTGAAGTTTTCGGGGCGGTTCAGGTCGAAGAGCGGATTGACTGTGATCGCCGGCAGATCCACGTCGCGGGCGTCGAAGGTGTAGTTGACGCGTTGGCCCGAAATGCCCGTCACGGCAACGCCGTTGATGTCGGTGGCATTCGACCGGAGCCGGACCTGACGATCCATCTCGCTGCGGTAGGTGCTCGAGAACGACAGGTCGGTCGAGAGCGAGAGCCGGTCGGTCGCCTGCCACGTGGCGCGCAGTCCCCCGCCTTCATACTGTTCATCGCGGATGCGGAAGGTCGGCGTCGATTCGATAGTCGTGTTGCCCGAGTAGGCGAGCAGGATGCCCTCGGGACTGACCACGCGGTTGGCGACCCCGCGGAACGCCTCGGAGAAGTTCAGATCGTTCCGCTCTTCCGTGTAGGTGCGCCGCGAGTTCTGGTAGTCGACCGCGAATTCCAGGGTGTCGTTCGGCCGCCACTGCAAGGCTCCGAAGATGGCGTCCCGCTGATCGTGCTCGATGAACTGCCGATAGGTTCGGCTGCCTGCCGTGAGGTAGTAGGGCGTCCCGGCCAGGACCTGGGCGGGTGTGACCTGCGTGCAGTTGGCCGTCGTAGCCACGACCTGTGCGCCGTTGCAGGCGACCCAGGTGCTGCTGGATGTGAACAGTTCCTCGGGGTTCGATCCCTCCAGGCTCTGAATGCCGACCGACAGGCCGAGGCGACCGGCCTCGCCGAGATCATACTGATCCACATAGCTGGCCGTGCCGCGCCAGCCGGCCCCATCGGGATCGATCAGGCGGTCGTCGTAGTCGGCCCAGATGGCGCGGGCTTCCACCTGGATACGGCGGCGGCCGAAGTCGAGCGGCTGGACCGTTTCCATGTTCACGATGCCGGCGACGCCGCCTTCGATGAAGTCTGCCTGCTGGGTCTTGTAGACCGCGACCTCGCTGATCAGTTCGGAGGGGAACTGGTTGAAGTTGACCGACCTGTCGCCGCTGCCGTTCGAGGCCTCGCGCCCGTTGAAGGTCGCCGAGCCGAGAAAGGGGCCGAGGCCGCGGATCGAGATCTCGGACGCGCCGCCCTTTTCCCGGTGGGTCGAGGCACCTGTGATGGTCTCGATCGCCTCGCCTATGGACAGGGCCGGCAGGTCGCCGATGTCTTCGGCCGACAGGATATCGGCGACCACCGTCGCCTCGCGCTTGCGCTCGATCGAGGACTGGATCGACCCGCGGATACCGGTCACTACGACTTCGTCGACTTGGGACTCGGCCTGCGCCGGCTGCGGGGCCGGCCCGTCCTGGGCTGCGACTGTGGTGGCCCATAGCGGCAGGGCAAGTCCTCCCAGCAAGAGGGTCTTGAGGGTCCGTCGTCCAAGGGACAGCCGCCTTGCCGAAGTGTGTTGCACGATCATCCTCCCACACCTCTTTGCCGAGGCTTGGTCGCAGGGTTCCGCGTGGCCAACCAATTTGTCAACCAATTTTCATGGGTGCGCCGGGCGCCGGCCAGTCGCGGCCGGGTCAGTCCAGGCTGCCGCGCGCGGGGCGGTTGGGCCTTTGGCGAGCTTGGTGTGGACGGGATGACGGTGACGCCACCGGCAGTGCCCCGGCCTTGTCGAGCGAGGAGAAGCCGCTCTGGTCCTGAAAATTGGTATGCATATGCGCGCGATTTAGGTCTGAAAACAGGTTGACAGGATCGCCATGCCAATCCAGCGTCAGGGCAACAAAAAGACTGCAAATGGGAGGCTAGGATGAGGCGGTTTGATATCGGGGGCGCTCGGCTGGGCGTCGAAAAGAGACTGGCGACGATCCTGCTTGCGAGCACGGCGCTGCTGTCGGCGGGGACCGCGTTCGCTCAGGACGCACCGGCGAGCCAGGACCCCGCGGGCCAGGCCTCCGATCAGGTCGATGAGATCATCGTCACCGGGATCCGGGCTTCCCTGCAGAATGCGCTTTCTCAAAAGCGCAACGCGGACAATCTGGTCGAGGTCATCGAAGCCGAAGACATCGGCAAGCTGCCGGACCAGAACCTCGCCGAGGTGCTCGAGAACGTCACCGGCATCCAGATTACTCGGGAAGCGGGGGTCGGTCGCGGTGTCCAGATCCGGGGCACCGATGCGAACCGGGTCGAGATCAACGGCGTCTCGACGGTCGGGTCGGGATCCGGTCGTTCGGGGATCAGCTTCGACGACCTCGCCGCCTCGATGATCAGCTCCGTCCAGGTCATCAAGGTGCCCGAAGCCGGCACCATCGAAGGCTCGGTGGGCGGGACGATCAACCTGCGCACCATCCGGCCCCTGGAACTGACCGAGCCGCTGTTCGCCTTCCGGGCGCAATCCGAATACAGCGACCTGTCCGATACGGCGACGCCGCGCTACTCAGGCACCATCGGCCGCCGTTGGGACACGGGCATCGGCGAGATCGGCCTGGTCGGGAGCTTCAGCTACGCCGAACAGGACGTCGCCGCCTTCAGGCCCCGCGTCGATCGAGACGCCGTCGTGACCCCGACCTCGGGCCGTACGAGCGCTGAGGCCTTCCCGTTCCTGCGGATCCAGTTCTTCAACCAGGACTACGACAATTTCGAATACGAGACGCAGAACTTCGCCGGTTCAGCGGAGTGGAAGCCGAGCGACAGCCTGAAGTTCTACGCCGACGTCGTGCTCAACGATCAGGAGCGGGCGGAGCAGAGCTCAACGGTGCAGATCTCGACCGTGTCGGACAATGGCGTCGTGGACAATACGCGCAACACCGCCTTCGAGACCGTCAACCTGGGCACGGCGAACGGGCCGAACGGCGACGTGAACCTGGGCACGGTGCGGGCTGCGCTGACGGGCGTCATCCAGCCGCGTTTGACCGGCAACCTGGCGCCCTATCTGCGCACGACCAGCGATACGGGCTCGCGCGTGACCGAGAGCCGCGTGTTCTCGTTCGGCGGAGAGTGGAAGGGGGAACGGCTGTCGATCAGCGGCCAGGCGGCGCTGTCGACATCGGACTCGGTCCTGCCGAGCTTCAACACGACCCTGGAGTTCGTGAACCCCAACTCACCGCGTCCGACGGTCGGGGTGACCCTGGCCAACGGGGTGCCGATCGAGTTCGACCTCAGCGGCGGGACCCTGCAGTTCGGCATCGCCCAGGGACTGGCGTCGACGCCGACCGCCGCGATGCTGCGGGATCCGGCCAACTACCGCCTGCAGCAGGTCGCCCAGTCGCGAAGCGTGCGGGAGAACGAGGAGAAGGCCCTGCGTCTCGACGCCTCCTACGACACCACCGATATCCTGCCGTTGATCACTTCGATCGACGCCGGCCTGCGCTGGAACGAGACCAGTGTGCTGAACGACAACATCACCGGCACGACGGGCTTCACCAACATCACCTCGTCGTTCTTCCGGCCGAGCGGGGACCGTTTCGCCAGCCTGCTGATTCCCGGTCCGGACAACTTCAATGCGGCGGATGGTCGGCGTCTGTACTTCCCCGACTTCCTGATCATCGACGGCGCCCGCGCCTTCCGGGATCCGGCGGGGACGCTCGCCGCGCTGAACGCCGCGATCACGGCCAGCAACGCTGCGAACGGTTCGAACATCGCCCAGATCGGCGTGCCGACATCCCAGGCGAGCGCCTTCTTCGAGATCACGGAGGACACGACCGCCGCCTTCCTGCAGGCCAATTTCGACACCGAGGCCTTCGGCATTCCGGTGCGCGGCAACGCCGGCCTGCGCTACGTCACCACGGACCTGAGCTCGGTCGGCAATACGGTCGCCACCGGCGGGACCACCACCCGGGCCGAAAACGAGGCCTCCTATGAGTTCTGGCTGCCGCGCTTCAACCTGGTTGCCGAACCGACCGAGGACATCGTCATCCGGGGCGGGATCGCACGCGACATCCGCCGCCCCGACTTCAACAACCTGTCGTCGTCGGTGACCTTTGCGACCAGCGAGAACACGGCCGTGGTCCGGGGGAATCCCGATCTTCAGCCGGAAGCCGTGCTGTCGTTCGACCTTTCGGCCGAATGGTATTTCGCGCCGGCGAGCCTGATCAGCGTCGGCGTCTTCCACAAGGTGCGGGACAACCTGTTCGCCAGCGTCACGGAGAGCCCGCCGGACAACTCGGTGGGCGGGGTGGTGAACCGCAGCCGCGATCAGTCCTGCCCCGGCGGCGGCATCTACAACCCGATCGCCATTATCAACCAGAACAACCCGGCCCGCGGCCAGGTGGGCATCTGCGTGCCGCTGACGTCGACGTTCAACGTCGACGGCGAGACGACCCAGACCGGCGTGGAGATGGCCTTCCAGTATGACCTGTCGCAGTTCGAAGACCGGCTCGGCTGGGCGTCCGGCTTCGGCTTCATCGGCAACTTCACCTACCAGGAGACCGGTGGGGACGTTGCGAATTACCGGACCATCGGCCTGACCCGGAACACGACGCGGGATCTCGGTTTCACCACCCTGCCGCAGGATCAGATCGAACTCGAGAACCTGTCGAAATACTCGTACAATGCGACCCTGTTCTACGAGCGCGACGGGCTGAGCGCACGGATGCGATACACGTGGCGTTCCGACTACCTGAACACCGAAGCCTTCACCTCGGCCTTCGATGTGCCACGCGTCAGCGACGACCGGGGGCAACTCAACGCCAGCGTCAACTATGACATCACCAGCTGGGCCAGCGTGGGCATCGAAGCGATCAACCTGACCCGGGAAGACGCCAACGAGTTCTGCATCAATGACGACGCCCTGCTTTGCTACAACGGTCTGACGGATCGGCGCGTGACGGCGGGTCTGAGCCTCCGCTTCTAGATGACGATGGAACCGACACAGGCGAACGCCGAACAGGAGAACGGATGACGTCGGCTCTGAAGGCGCCTTTCATCGCAATCGCCACTGCGGCCGCGATGATCGGCGCACCGTGCGCGGCCATGGCCGAGTCGGCGCTGGTGCGGACCCAGGCGGAATTCGCCTCCGCCCTGCGCCGGCTCGAGCCGGGCGACACCCTGACCCTGGCGGATGGAGAGTGGCGCGACTTCGAAATTCTGTTCACCGGACAAGGTCGGCCGGATCGGCCCATCACCCTGACCGCCCAGACGCCGGGCGGGGTGCGGATCACGGGGCGATCCAACCTGCGCATGGCGGGCGAGCATCTGGTGGTTTCGAACCTGGTGTTCCGTGAGGGCTGGTCGCCCACCGGAGAGGTGCTGTCGTTCCGGCGGTCGCGGACTGAGCGCGCCAACTACAGCCGCATCACCAGCGTGGTCGTCGACGGCTTCTCCAAGCCGGACCGGGCCGAGTCGGACAACTGGGTCGCCCTTTACGGCCACCACAACCGGTTCGACCACAACCAGCTGACGGGCAAGACCAATGCCGGAACCACCCTGGTCGTCGTGCGCGACGAGGAGCAGGGGATGGAGAACCGCCACTCGATCGATCACAACTACTTCGGTCATCGGCCGCTGCTGGGCTCGAACGGCGGAGAGACGATCCGCGTCGGCACCAGCCATGACTCGGCGTCGGATTCCTTCACCTCGGTGATCGGAAACTGGTTCGAACACTGCGACGGCGAGGTCGAGGTCGTCTCGAATAAGTCGGGCGGCAACATCTATCGCGGCAATGTCTTCTTCGAATCCCAGGGCGCGCTGGTGCTGAGGCACGGCGACGGCAACCTGGTCGAGGACAATGTCTTCATCGGCAACGGCGTTGTGAACACCGGCGGAATCCGGATGATCAATCGCCGCAATACCGTCCGCAACAACTACATGGAGGGGCTGACCGGCACGAATTTCGGCAGCGCCCTGACGATCATGTACGGCGTCCCGAACTCGCCCCTGAACCGGTACGTCCAGGTCGAGGGCGCGGTGATCGAGAACAACACGATCGTCGACGCGCGCGAACTCGGCTTCGGCATCGGGATGGACGCGGAACGCTCCGCCGCGCCGGTCGCCAGCCGCTTCGCCAACAACCTGATCGTCAATCGCGACGACCATGATCCGATCCGGGTGCTGGGCGACATGAGCGGCATCGCGTTCGAGGGCAATGTCCAGTCGCCGACCGCGACCGAAGCGCTGCCGGGCTTCTCGGGTCGGGACATCGCGGTCGAGCGCGGCCGCGGCCGGCTGTTCACCGCTGCGGGGCTGGATGGCGTAGGCGCGCGATCCGACCTGGCCTTCGTCGCCCGCAGCGCCACGGGTGTGAGCTGGTACCCCAAGGCGTCCCCGCCTGCGGCCCTGGACAGCGGCTCGGTCCAAGTCGCCGCGCCGGGTGAAGACACCCTGACCCGTGCGATCGCCGAGGCCGGCCCCGGCGACCGGGTGGACCTTCAGGCAGGCCTGTACATCGTCAACCAGACAATCGGCCTCGATCACGCCGTGACCGTCCAGGGGCCCGCCGAGGGCCGCGCGGAGATCCAGTTCGCCCGACCCAGCCTGTTCGACATCGAACGCGGCGGATCGCTTCGCCTGTCGCGCCTGGCGATCTCGGGCGCGCTGGCCCCCGACGTCGCCGGCGCCGCCGTGATCCGCGCGGGGCAGGGCGCGGCCGGATACGCGCTGGTCATAGAGGATACGGTCTTCGAAGACCTGACCGTCAATCGCAGCTTCAATGTCTTTTCGGCAGGCCCGGGCACCCTGGCCGACCGGATCCGGCTGGAGCGGGTGACCGTCGACCGTGTGACGGGTTCGGTGATCGCCGCGCACACGGAGACGGCCGATCTGGGCACCTACAACGCCGAGGTCGTGGAGGTCATCGACAGCAGCTTCCGTGACGTGACGGGGCCGGTCGTGGATCTCTATCGCGGCGGCACGGACGAGAGCACCTTCGGCCCGCGCCTGATCCTTACCGGTTCGACTTTCGAGCGCAGCGGCCGGGCTGGCGACGCGGCCGGCGCGCTCAAACTGTACGGCGTCCAGCGCGCCGAGATCCGGGACAACCGCTTCGTCGACAGCGGCGCACCGACCTTCTTCCGGCGCGTCGGAGATCCGGTCTTCGTCTGGAGCGGCAACCGGCTGGAAGGCACGCCCGGCCTGATCACCAATGTTCCGCCGCTGGAGACCGCGCCTTGAATCGTCCGCTCCTGATCGCCGTGGCGGCGGTCCTGTCCGCCAGCCTGCCGGCCGGCACCCTGGCCCAGGTCACGCGGCCGTCCGCGGCCGCCCGCGCCGACGACGCGACGCCGGTTCTCGTTTCCCTGGACCAGTGGGGCGCCATGGCGGACGCCGGCGACCGCTATCCGATGTTCGCCGCGGAGCGGGCGCGGGTGGAACGGGAGGTCCGGGCCGCCATGGCCGGCGGGATCAATGTCCCCCAGCCTCGTGATCTGGGCGGCGGCGTCACGCACGAACAGCACAAGGCCAACTACAAGGCGATCGCCGGCGCCGGGGCCCTGTACCGTCTCACCGGCGACCGGGCCTACGCCGATTTCGCGCGCGACATGCTGCTGGCCTATGCGCGCCTCTATCCGACGCTGTCGAACCATCCGGCCGGGAATTCGCCGGTGAAGGGGCGACTGTTCTGGCAGGCGCTGAACGACTCCGTCTGGCTGGTCTATTCGGCCCAGGGCTATGACGCGATCCGGGAGACGCTGACCGTCGAGCAGCGCCGTACCATCGACAACGACGTCTTCCGTCGCATGGCGCACTTCCTGTCGGAGGAAAACGCGCCGTACTTCGACCGCATCCACAACCACGCGACCTGGGCTACGGCCGGGGTCGGGATGACGGGCTATGTGCTTCGTGATCCGGACCTGGTCGACCGGGCGCTGAATGGCTCAGCGCACGACGGGAGTGCCGGCTTCCTGCGTCAGGTCGACGAGCTGTTCTCGCCCGACGGCTATTATGCGGAGGGCCCCTACTACCAGCGGTACGCCCTGGCGCCGTTCGTCATCTTTGCCCGGGCGATCCAGCAGAACGAGCCGCAGCGCGACATCTTCGGGCGGCGCGACGGCGTGCTGCTCAAGGCTGTCGATAGTGTGATCCAGTCGTCCTATGCGGGGCTGCTGTTCCCGATCAACGACGCCATGCCGGACAAGGGCCTGGACTCGGAGGAGATCGTGACCGGCGTGGCCATCGCCTATGCGCAGACGCAGGACCCGTCCCTGCTCTGGATCGCGCAGGGCCAGGGCCGGACGATCCTGGCGCCTGATGGGCTGGCGGTGGCGGAGGGGGTGGCGTCCGGTACGGCGCGACCCTTCGACTTCCGTTCTATGCAACTGCGGGACGGGCCGAACGGCGACCTCGGCAATCTGGTCTTCCTGCGTCATGGCGGGGCCAACGGCCAGGCGCTGGTGATGAAGAACAGCCAGCAGGGTCAGGGCCACGGCCATTTCGACCGGCTGGGCATGGTGTTCTACGACAACGGCCAGGCGGTGGTTCGCGACTACGGGTCCGCCCGCTTCCTCAACGTCGAGGCCAAGGGCGGCGGCGGCTATCTGCCCGAGAACGACAGTTGGGCGATGCAGACCGTCGCCCACAACACCCTGGTCGTCGGCGAGGCCAGCCAATTCGGGGCTGACTGGCAGAGGGGTGAGGAGTATCCGACGACGCCCCTGTTCTTCGAAGTTGCAGAGGGGTTCCAGATCGCCTCGGCCCGGCTGGACGATGGCAATGACGGCGTCGCCCTGACCCGGACCCTGGCGATGATCGAGCATCCTGATCTGGCCTTCCCGGTGGTGATCGACCTGCTCCGCGCGGAAGGGTCGGCGCCGAACGACTACGACCTGCCGCTGCATTTCAACGGCCAGATCGTTTCAGCCTTCGAGGCGGACCATTCGGTGCGCGATCGGCCGGTGCTGGGCGATGCGAATGGATACCAACATCTGTGGGTCGATGCGGTCGCCGCGCCGTCGAGCGCGGCCCGTAGCCTGACCTGGCTGCTGGGCGGACGCTTCTACACCTACCGCTTCGGTGCCTCGTCGCCGATCAGCGCCCTGCTGGTCGAGAGCGGCGCCAATGACCCGAACTTCAACCTGAGACGCGAGCCGGCACTGATCCAGCGGATGCAGGGGCAGGCCGACGCCAGCTTCTTCTCGGTGCTGGAGCCGCATGGCGCCTATGACGCGACCGCCGAGACCGTGTCCGGGTCAACCAGCCGCATCCGGGCCATCGCCCGCGTTGCCGGTGAGGGGGGCGAGGTGATCGTGCTGACGCTGGCGTCAGGCCGGACGCTGGCGCTCGGTGTCGCCCATGATGTCGCGGCCGGTGCGACGCATTCGATGCGGGCGAACGGACAAACCTACGAATGGACCGGGCCTTACGCCCGGTTTGATCGCTGAGGAGATGGCGATGAAGTCCAACATGAGATGGGTCATCATCGGCCTGATCGCGATCGCCACGGTGATCAACTACATCGACCGCAACGCGCTGGCGGTCATGTGGCCCGAGATCGCGCCCGAGATCGGCGCGACCAAGGAGGACTACGCCCTCCTGGTGACCGTCTTCATGGTCTTCTACGCCCTCGGCCAGTTCGTCTTCGGCAAGGTGTTCGATGCCATCGGCGTCCGTCTCGGCTTCGCCTGGTCCATCGGGGTTTGGTCGGTTTCCATCGCCCTGCATGCCTTCGCCACGTCGATCCTGTCATTCAGCGTCTTCCGCGCCATGCTGGGGATCAGTGAGGCCGGGGCCTGGCCCGGAGCCGTCAAGGCCAATGCCGAGTGGTTCCCTGCCCGGGAACGCGCCTTCGCCCAGGGCATCTTCAATGCGGGAGCCTCGGTCGGCGCGATAATTTCCGCGCCGCTGATCGCCCTGATGTTCCTCGGGCTCGGCTGGAAGGGGACCTTCCTGCTGGTCGGGGCGCTCGGCTTCGTCTGGGTCCTGCCTTGGCTGGTGATCTATCGCGCCGGACCGGATCGCCACCCCTGGGTCAGCGCCGCCGAGCGCGCCCTGATCCTCGACAGGCCCGATGCCCAGCCGGCGGAAGCGCCTCTGGCCCCCGCCTATGTCCCGACGATGCGGCAGTTGCTTTCTCACCGCGAGAGCTGGGGTCTGATCCTGTCGCGCTTCTTCCTCGACCCGATCTGGTGGCTGTTCGTCTCCTGGCTGCCGATCTATCTGGCCGAGACCTTCGACTTCGACATCAAACAGATCGGTATCTTCGCCTGGGTGCCCTACGTCGGCGCCATGATCGGCAGCCTGTCCGGCGGTTGGCTGTCGGGTCAGTTGATCAGGTCTGGTCGGTCGCCGGGCATGGCCCGCAAGCTCTGCGTCACCCTGGGCGGCGCGGTGATGATGCCCTGTCTGATCATCGCGCCGAACATGACCGATCCCACCCTGGCGGTGCTGGTCATCGCCGGCATTCTGTTCGGCTTCCAGGTCGCCATCGGCAACATCCAGACCATCCCCGGCGACCTGTTCGACGGACGATCAGTCGGGTCGCTGGCCGGGATCGGCGGCATGGCGGCCGTGGCCGGCACATTGATCACCACCTGGCTCGTGCCCGCGATGACCAAGGTCTCCTACGGCCCGATCTTCATCCTCGTGGCCGCTCTCGTTCCGCTTTCCCTCCTCTCCCTGTGGTTCGTCACCGGTCGCATCGCGCCGGTTCAACCGATCACGTCTACTGCACTGAAGGATTCCTGATGCGCCTCAAGGACAAGGTCGCCATTGTCACCGGCGGCGGCCGCGACATCGGCCGCGATGTTTCGCGGGTACTGGCCCGCGAGGGCGCGAAGGTCGTGATCAACTTCGCCAATGACGAGGCGAGCGCGGCTGAAACGCTGGACAGCGTCCGGGCGGCGGGCGGTGAGGCCATCGTCTGTCGCGCCGATGTGACCACGGCCGAGGGCGTCGCCACGCTCGTGGCCGCGGCGAAGGACGCCTATGGCGCGGAGGTCCATATCCTCGTGAACCTTGCCGGCGGCATGGTCGAGCGTCGGCCGCTGGCTGATATCGACGAGGCCTTCTTCGACAGGGTCATGACCCTGAACCTCAAGTCCGCCTACCTGATGACCCGGGCGGTTGCGCCGCTGATGCCGGAGGGATCCTCCATCATCAACTTCTCGTCCCAGGCCGGTCGCGACGGCGGGGGTCCGGGCGCATCCATCTATGCGACGTCCAAGGGCGCGCTCATGACCTTCACCCGATCGATGGCCAAGGAACTGGGACCAAAGGGCGTGCGGGTGAACAGCCTGTGCCCCGGCATGATCGCCACCAGTTTCCACGACACCTTCACCAAGCCGGAAGTGCGGACGGCCGTTGCCGGGAGCACGCCGCTGCGTCGTCAAGGACGGCCAGAGGAAGTGGCTGAAACGGTCGCTTATCTCGCCTCGGATGCGGCCGCCTTCGTCACGGGCGTGAACCTGGACATCAACGGCGGACTGTTCTTCTCGTGAGGTGGAGCGGGCGGAGCATCATCGCGCTGTTGCTTGTGCTGGCCGCTGCGCCCGCGATCGCCCAGGACGCCCTCGTCTGGCGTCCGGCCTGGACCGCTGCAGCCGCGCCCGCGCGGTTCGACGGCACGCCAGAGGCGCCGCTGGGATACCTGAACGAGACCGTCCGGCAGGACATCCGAATGGGCGTGGCGGCCGAGGCCGTACGCCTGCGAGTCAGCAACGAGGTGGGGCTCGAGCCCTTGACGCTGGAGAACATCACGGCCGCCGGTCCGGATGGGCGTGCGCTGCCCGTGACCTTTAGCGGGCTGAGGGACATCGTCGTCCCGGTCGGCGTGACCCTGTTGAGCGATACCCTGCCCATCGCCGCCGAGCGGTCCGACATTCTGACGGTCAGCCTGTACGCGCCCGGCCCGACGCGCGGGGTGGTCCGGCGTGTGGCCGTCCGACTAGGTGAGGGCGAGACGCCCGTGTCGGCCGATGCGCCTCTGGTTCGACGCCAGAGTTTCGTCTCCGCCGTCTACGCCCTGACCGAAGAACCGCCCGCGGTGATCGTGGCTCTGGGTGACTCGATCACCGAAGGCTCCAGTTCGACCCTGGGAGCCGAGGCGGACTGGCCGTCAGTGTTGAATCGTCGCCTCGAGGCAGCCTGCCCGGGCGCCTTCGTCGTCGTCAACGCTGGCATCAGCGGCAACCAGGTCGTCCGTGACGGACGCAGTCCGAATGTCCGCGCTAGACTGGACCGAGACGTCCTGTCCCTGCCTGGGGTCACCCACGTCATCCTCATCGAGGGCATCAACGACATTCGTCATGACGGCAATCCCGCCAACGTCGGTCGAAGCCCCGAGGAGGTGATCGCCAGCTATCGCCAAGTCATCGCCCGTCTGCATTTGCGTGGGATCAGGGTCATCGGCGGGACAATGACGCCCTTCGGCGGCTCCGAGCGGTTCGACGAACGCTCCGAAACCGCGCGTCAGACCATCAACGCCTTCATCCGCGACAGTGGCGAGTTCGATGCCGTCACCGATTTCGACATGGCAACGCGGGATCCGGATCGGCCTGAGACGATGAGAAAAGACCTTGTCGGAGACGACCAACTGCACCCGAAGGATCCGGGCTACGCTGTCATGGCGGAAGCAGTCGATCTGTCGGCATTCACCACCCGAGAGACGGAATGTTCCGGCCAACATCACTCCCCCTAACGCCGATTGAAGTCGCCTCGTTGAAGTCCTTGCCTCCCCAACCTCTGCCCGGCGATGCTCCCATCGCCGGGCTTTTCTTGCTCATCACACAATGAGTGCAGATTGATCATCGCGGTCGGATCTCGGATTCCGAGAATGGCGCTTAGGCGCAAAGGGGGGAGGGGAACGTCCGATCCTGACTCAAAGCGGCGGTTGGGAATGTCTACTTTCGGCGGGTCAGAATCGGACGGCCCGTCAGGGCCCGAGGGTTAGGGTCACAGCCGAAGTCCGAACTTCGGCCCAAGCCAGATCATCAGACTGTAGAGCACGATCGTAAGCAGGCATCCGGCAATCAGGGCCGCCCAGAAATTGACGCCCGCCCTCAGCATGGCCGGGATGGCGAGGAACATCGGCAGGGACGGCAGGACGAACCAGAAGGTCGCCTGCGCATGGTCGGCCATGTTCGCCGCATCCGGTCGGTCGCGCCACAGCCAGATCATTCCAAGCACGGAGATTAATGGCAGAGAGGCGATGAGCGCGCCAAATCCGGGGTAGCGTTTCGACACGGTTGAGATCGCCGCGATGATCACGCCGGAGATCGCCGCCTTGAGGATGAAGTAAATCATCTAGACCACCCGCTTGACCTCGGAATACGCACCGTTGGTGCGCAGGGTGATGGTCACCGGCTCACCGGTGCGGTTGCGCCAGAACCAGCCGTGGCTGCCGTCAAAGGCGGCGACCAGTTCCCCCTCGACCCGCTGCTCGGTGCCCTTGCCGTAGCCGTGATAGGGCGTGCCGGGCCGGTCGGCGTGGGTGTCGTAGTTGATGGCGCCGCCGCTGCTGGTCCAAGTGAAGCGGACCCGCGCGCCTTCGTCCATCACCAGTTTGATTTCGGCACCCTGGTCGGGCTCCAAGGTCAGGACGGTCTCGTCGGAGCGCTGGCCCGGTGTGTCAGCCGCCGGCGTGGTGGCGGTCGTCGAAGCCGCTGGCGCGGCGGCAGGGGCCGACGCCGCCACAGCCAGACCAGCCTCTTCGGCCTCGGTTTCGGCAGCGAGTTGCATCTTGATGCGGCCCATTTCGGTCAGGCCGAGGACCGAGCCGATCCGGGTGGGATCGACGCCGTATTCGGCCGGCAGGACGACGGCGACCAGAAGGGCGGTGGCGACCACGGCGGCGATGCCGGTGGACCGCAGCAGCTGGCCGGTCGAGGGCAGTTCGGAGGCGTCGGGCTTGTTGGCATTATACATGGGTCAGGTCTCCGGTCAGGCTACGAAGAAGCCGACGAGCTGATAGCCCGTCAGAATGAAGCCGAGGGTCATGACGACCACATTGGCGGTGTAGGCGTGACGCCAGAAGCTGGAGGACTTCCGCCAGAAGCCCATGACGATCAGGATGGCTCCGAGGGCCAGAAGCTGGCCGATCTCGACCCCGACATTGAAGGCCAGCAGATTGCCGATCAGGCCATCGGGCGACAGGTTGAAGTCCTGGAGTTTGGTCGCCAGGCCGAAGCCGTGGAACAGGCCGAACACCAGGGTCGCGGCCTTGGTGTTGGGCTGGAATCCTAACCAGCGCTGCCAGGCCCCCATGTTGTCCAGCGCCTTGTAGACCACCGACAGGCCGATGATCGCGTCGACCAGATAGCTGGACACGCTGATGTCGGTCAGCACGCCCAGCAGCAGGGTCGAGGAGTGGCCGATGGCGAACAGCGTCACATAGATGCTGATGTCCTTCATCCGGTAGAGGAAGAAGATCACGCCCAGCAGGAACAGCAGGTGGTCGTAGCCGGTGACCATGTGCTTGGCCCCCAGATACAGGAACGGCCAGAACAGGAAGCCCGAGGTCTCCTGGATGTAGCCCTTGTCCCCATCGGCGACGCCGTGGGCGAAGGCAGCCGTGAGCAGGCCGTTCAGGAACAGGATCAGCAGCCCGAGCACAAGGACGCCGGCAGGCGTCCTCAGCCAGGCGGCCCATCGATGGGTCGTGGCGGTCATGCCTTGCTCCGATTGAAGGGAAGACGGCTCATCCAGGCGGGCCGCGCGCCGGCAGGGCTTGGCGGACGGCCATGGACCAGGCTGTAGAGGGCGGGCAGCACGAGCAGGGTCAGGATGGTCGAGGAAATGATCCCGCCGATCACCACCGTCGCCAGCGGCCGCTGGACCTCGGCCCCGGCGCCTACGTTGAGCGCCATGGGCACGAAGCCGAGACTGGCCACCAGAGCGGTCATCAGAACCGGCCGCAGCCGGGTCAGGGCGCCCTCTCGGATCGCCTCACTGAGCGGCTTCCCCTCCGCGATCAGGGTCCGGATGAAGCTGACCATGACGACGCCGTTGAGCACGGCGACTCCTGACAGGGCGATGAAGCCGACCGCCGCCGAGATCGATAGCGGCAGTCCCCGCATCGCCAAGGCTGCGACGCCCCCGGTCAAAGCCAGCGGGACACCGGAGAAGACGATGGCGGAGTCCTTCACCGACCGGAACAGGGCGAACAGCAGGCCGAAGATCAGCAGCAGCACCACCGGCACCACCAGCTGCAACCGCTTGGCGGCGGAGATCAGTTGCTCGAACGTGCCGCCGTAGCTGATCCAGTAGCCCGCCGGGACCTCGACCTCGGCCCCGACCTTCTCCTGCACCTCGGCAATGAACGAGCCGAGGTCGCGGCCCCGCACATTGGCGGTGACGACGACGCGGCGTTTGCCATCCTCGCGGCTGATCTGGTTCGGCCCAGTCTCCACGGCGATGGTGGCGATCTCTTCCAGCGGCACGAAGGCTGTTCCGCCGGAGCCGGGCACGGGAATGCGCAGCCTGCCGATGGCGTCGGTGTCTTCCCGCAGCGTTTCGGGCAGGCGCACGACCACGTCGAAGCGCCGATCACCCTCGAACACCTGACCGGCGACGACGCCGCCGATCGAGGCCGAGACCACCTGCTGAACGTCATCCATGCTGATGCCGAGGCGTGAAAGTGCTGCGCGGTCGGGTCTGATCTGGAGCACCGGCAGGCCCGTCACCTGCTCGACCGAGACGTCCTGGGCTCCCTCGATGCCGCCGATCACGCCCTCGACGGCGTTACCGACCTCCAGCAACTGGTCGAGGTCGTCGCCGAACACCTTGATCGCTACGTCCGCCCGAACACCGGACAGCAGTTCGTTGAACCGCATCTGGATCGGCTGGGTGAACTCGTAATTGTTGCCGGGGATTTCGGCGACGGCCGCCTGCATTTCCGCCAGCAGTTCGTCGCGGGGCTTGCGCGGGTTCGGCCAGTCCTTGCGATCCTTCAGCATGATGAAGGTGTCGGCGACCGATGGCGGCATCGGGTCGGTGGCGATCTCGGCGGTGCCGATCTTGGCCACGACCCGCTCCACCTCCGGGAACTGCGCGATCCGCCGCTCCAAGGCCGTCTGCATCTGCACAGCCTGGCTCAGTGAGGTGCCGGGGATACGCAGGGCGTGCAGGGCGATGTCGCCTTCATCGAGGTTCGGGATGAACTCCGACCCCATCCGGCTGGCGCCCAGGGCCGCGATCGCGACCAGGGCTACGGCGACCGCGACGAAGGCCACGCGCAGCCGGAGGGCCATCTCCAGAGCTGGTTGGTAGAACCGGCGGGCGCCCCGCATGACGAAGCTGTCCTTCTCCTCGACCTTGCCGGTGACGAACATGGCGACGGCGGCGGGCACGAAGACCAGCGACAGGAACAGCGCGCAGGTCAGGGCGATGACGACGGTGATCGCCATCGGGTGGAACATCTTCCCCTCCACCCCGGTCAGGGCGAAGATCGGGACATAGACCAGGGTGATGATCAGCACGCCGAACAGGGACGGCCGGATCACCTCGCTGGAGGCCGAGGCCGCCAGGGCGAAGCGCTCGTCGCGGGTCAGCAAGCGACCGTGCTGATGCTGGGCCTGGCCAAAGCGGCGCAGGCAGTTCTCGACGATGATGACGGCTCCATCGACGATCAGGCCGAAGTCGAGCGCGCCGAGGCTCATCAGATTGCCGGAGACCCCGGTCCGCACCATTCCGGTGATCGTCATCAGCATGGTGATGGGGATGACGGCGGCGGTGATCAGGGCGGCGCGGATGTTCCCGAGCAGCAGGAACAGGACGACTATGACCAGCAGCGCCCCTTCGACGAGGTTCTTCTCGACCGTGTGAATGGCGCGGTCGACCAGGTCCGTGCGGTCATAGACCGGCACGGCGCGGACGCCCGCCGGCAGAGCCTCGGCCGCCGTCTCCAGCCGCGCGGCGACGGCCTGGGCGACGGTGCGGCTGTTCTCCCCGACCAGCATGAAGACGGTGCCCAGCACGACCTCGCGGCCGTCCTCGGTCGCGGCCCCAGTCCGCAGTTCCTTGCCCATAATGAGGTCGGCGACGTCGGCGACCCGGACGGGCACGCCATTGCGGTTGGAGACGATGATCGCGCCGAGGTCTTCCAGGCTTTCGGCCTGACCCGGCACGCGGACCAGATACTGCTCGCCGAACCGTTCGACGTATCCCGCACCGACGTTGGCGTTGTTGCGGTTCAGGGCCTCGACGACCTCGGCCATCGTCACCCCATAGGCGACCAGGCGATCCGGGAAGGGCGTGACATGATACTGGCGCTCGAACCCGCCGATGGTGTTGACGTCGGTGACGCCCGGCGTGTTGCGAAGCTGGGGCCGGATGACCCAGTCCTGAAGGGTGCGCAGGTCTTCGGGCGTATAGAGTTCGCCGTCGGGCCGACGCGCGCCGCGTTCCGGCTCGATCGTATACATGAAGATTTCGCCCAGCCCCGTGGCGATGGGGCCGAGTTCGGGCGTCAGGCCTTCGGGCAACTGGCTCCGCGCGGCCTGGAGACGTTCGTTGACGAGTTGGCGAGCGAAATAGATGTCGGTGCCGTCCTCGAAGACCACGGTCACCTGGCTGAGGCCATAGCGCGACACCGAGCGGGTGTATTGCAGCCCCGGCACGCCGGCGATGGCGGTCTCGACCGGGAATGTGATCCGCTGTTCCGATTCCAGCGGCGAGAAGCCGGGGGCCTCGGTGTTGATCTGGACCTGGACGTTGGTGATGTCGGGAGTGGCGTCGATCGGCAGGCGCTGGAAACTCCAGACGCCGACCGCGCAGGCCAGGACCACGAGCACCATGACGATCCAGCGGAACCGGATCGAGAGCGCGATGATGCGTTCGAGCATGGTGATCAGCGCCTCTAGTGGTCGTGGCTCGCGCCGGACTTCTCGACGTCCGCGCGGATCAGGAAGGCGCCGTCCACCACATATTCGGTGCCGGGATCGATGCCGCTCAGGACTTCTGTCCACTCCGGCGTGCGGCGACCCAGTTCCAGCATCCGCACCTCATAGGTCGTGCCGAAGCGGGCATAGACGACGGTGAAGTCGCGGAACGGCTGGAGCGCGCGGGTTCGCACGGCGAGGGGCGCCGGTGTCGAGGCGACCTGAACCTCTCCCGATACGCCGAGGCCGGGCCGCCAGATGCCGCCCTGATACGGCAGGTCCACATGGGCGACCAGCACCTGACTGGTCAGATCGGTGGAGGGCAGCACGGCTTCGATCCGCCCATTGAAGGTGTAGTCGCCGGCCAGACTCTTGACGATGATTGGCTGACCCGCGCGGACCCGCTCCGCGTCCCGGGGATAGAGCAGGAACTCGGCATGCAGCCGTGTGGGATCGCCGATCATCAGCATCGGTTCGCCGCCGCCGGTGATCGAACCGACATTGACGTTCTTGGCCACGATCATGCCGGAGATCGGCGCGGTGATCGCGTAGGTCTGGAGGCTCTCGCTGGACTCGACGCGGGCGATGACCTGACCGCGCGAGACCCGGGTGCCGAGCGCGACGTTCAGCGCCATGACCCGGCCGGGATAGCGGGCGTGAACCTCGGCCTGGCCCTCGGGCGTGATCTCAACGCGCCCTGTCAGAGACAGGGTCTCGCCCAGAGTGGCGGGGCCGACCCTTTCGACGGTCACGCCTCCGGCTTGGGCAGCGTCGGAGGCGATGACGGTGCGCCCTTCGTAGGAGGCATAGGTCCAGCGGTGCTGTTGGCCGTCATGGGTCGCCGTCACGGTGACGTCGAAAGAATGGGGCTCAAACACGATGCCGGGCGAGGTCAGGTAGTCGTTCTCGGCCGTGAAGGTGAAGCGGTCCGTCTGCGGGCCCGTTCGCACCAGGGAGATGGCCGCCTGCACCTGTCGCGGATCGACCGGCTCGTCGTTGACATAGGGGTAGAGCCGGAACAGGGGCTCCGGCCCGTCTTCGTATAGGGTGATCTCCAGGGCGAAGTCGCCGTTACGGAGCATTCGCCCTCGATGGGGGCCGCGCTCGTAGTCGCCTGCGGCGACCTCGGTCTCCGCTTTCTCGGGGGAGCCCTGCCCGCAGGCGGACAAGCTCGCCGTCAGGGCGAGGCACAGGGCGACGAACATTCCGCGCGATTTGATGGAGCGGATCATGGGCGGGTCTCCAGACCGAGCAGGTCGGCGTACGCGCCGGTCAGCCGATCAAGGCGGGCGCGGTCGAGGTGGAATTGCTTGAGGACGGCGACGCGGCGGGCACGGGTCGCCAGCAGCGCAGTCTGGGCGGCGATGACGTCGTTGTAGGTGAAGCCGCCCCGGTTGAAGCCATCGCGGACCAGCACCACGGCGCGTTCGGCCTGGGGCAGGGTCTCGTCCGCGACGCGTCGGGCCTCAAGGGCGCGGGAGGCCAGCAGCACCTGGAGCCGGGCGATCTCGCGCTCGCGCTCCTCGCGCAGCGCCGCCATGTCGGCTGCGGCGGCCAGCCCGTCGAAGCGGGCGCGGTCGATGGCGGCCTCGTTGCGATCATAGCGGCCGAGAGGGATGGAGCCACCGACGACGAGGCCAAGATCCTGACCTTCCCAGAAGTGGCGGACACCGACGCTGACCGTGGCGTCCGGGGTGGCCCGCGCCTGCTCGACCCGAACCCGCGCCAGTGACACGTCCCGCTGGGCGGCGAGGACGGCGAGGTCGATCGCGGCCGCATCGCCCGCGACGTCGCGCGCGGCGCTGGTGTCCTCGAAGTCGGCGGGGTCCAGGGTGAAGTCGGAGGTTCCGATCCAGAACCGACTGAGGGTCGCGCGCGTCAGACGCGCCTGGATTTCGGCCTGGTCGAAGTCGATCTGGGCCTGGGCCAGTTCCGCTTCGGCGCGTGCCCCCGCGAACAGCGGGTCGCGCGCCATGTCGACCCGCCGCTGCACCTCGGTCTGGAAGCGTTCGGCGAGGGCCAGACGTTCGCGGGCGATCTCCAGATCGGCCTGGGCCCCCAGTGCCTCGGCCCAGGCGCGCTGGACCTGTTCCAGCCGATCCAGCCGCCGGATCGCGGCTTCGGCCTGGACGAGTGCGCTTTCTCCCCGCGCCAGATCGACCCGCGCCGGGCGATCGCCGCCGCGTTCGATCCGCTGCTCATAGGACAGGGTCGTCTCGGTCCGACCCAGGATGTCGCCGCCGCCCAGGGTGGGCAGATTCTCGACGATCAGCCCGAGCGTCGGGTTGGGGCGCACGTCGGCCTGACGCACGGCGGCGTCGCCGGCTCGGGCCCGCGCGTCCAGACCCGGCAGGGCCGGATCGACGCCAGCGGCGCGGGCGAGCGCCTGTTCGAGCGACAGGGTTGGCGCGGGAGTGGTCGCGCCGCCGGGCTCCTGAGCCAGGGTCGGATGCGACAGCAGGGCCGCCAGCGAGAGCGCGAGCGCCGAGACGGCCGCCACACGCGCCCACGATCCGGCCGAGCCGGTGTTCGGGGTCTTCAAGGATATCTCCGGGAAACGGGTTGCGCGCAGCCGAATGGCCGCGCCGGTTCAGACGACCGTGCGCATCCATTTGGGAGGGTATTCTGGCCCGTCGATCGTCAAGCCCGGCCGTAGCGATCCGGAGCCGGGAGGGACGCGGGAGACGCCCAGCGTGGGTCCAGCGCTCCATGCACGAGCAGTAACCGGCATGGCGGCCTGGCTGTCGCCTCCGCCATGATGGTGATGTCCGACGGGGCGGCCTTCGTTCGAGGCGTCCTCGCCGGTTTGGTGCTCGCTGTCGCTGGCTTCGTCCGGCGCGACATGAACGTGGGCGCCGTGGTGATCGTGGTCGTTAGAAACTTCGACGAGCGGGACCGCCGGCCAGTCGGAGATGTGGGCCATCGTGTGCTGGGACTGCGTCACCCCATGCACGTTCATCGCCGCCAGAATGGCGACGGCGAACATCGTGCACAAGGTGCGGGTCAGTGTGGTCATGAAGCGTCCTAGGCAAACCTGAATACGGTGAGCCGGGGGATTAGACAACTGACGGGCACGCTTGCAGAGGCGAACGTCAGCCAGCGCAGCAAAAGAACGAGCCAGACTTTCCAAGAGGTACACCGCCGGCCTCAGCCCCATCGAAAATCTGGCTGAAGCCGATCAGCCAAAGGCTCCCTCTGGCGCATTCGGAACTTGGTGGGTTCGGCAGTGGGCGGCCGCTTCTCGCCCTGGGCTCAAGTGTGGGACGTCTGCTGTATGCAGGTATGGGCGAGTCCGATCTGGGGCAGACGCGTATATCGCAAACCGACCGCCATCGGGCAGTTGTTCTGCGGACGGGCGACGCGCACCGGGGCGGAACGCAAGCCGTTACTCTGTTCCCAGTAGGCTCTTACCGAACGCCCGCCTGCGGTCGGATTTACCCGCCGTTCGCTGTCAACCAACGGTCGATGGTGGCGATCTCTCGTTCCTGGGCAGAGACGATTTCCCGGGCCAGAGTTTTGGCCTCAGCGTTCGTGCCCTGGGCCAGCTCCACGCGGGCCATGGCGATCGCCGCCTGATGGTGCACTCGCATCTGCTTCATGAAGTCCACGTCGGCGTTGCCGGTGTAAGCGGGCATGGCGGTCATCATGGTCATCGTCGCCGCCTTGTACTCCCGGGTCGAGGCCGTATCGCCCTCGGCAGGTTCCATCATGGACATCGAGGCGTCCATCTGATGGTTGGCCATACCGGCGTCTGCCGTTGTCATGGGACGGGCGGGCTCGCCAGCCTTGGGCTCTGCCTGCGGCGAGCAGGCGGTGGCGAAGACGCAGGCGGCGATGAGGGGAATGAAGCGGTTCATGACGGGTTCCTTGGAAGCTGGTCCCGTAGCGACCGACGACCGACCTTTGTTCCGTGGGTCGCCTATCGCAGGGCGCGACCGAGGAGTTCGATCAGCTCACCGGCCTTGGCCTTTCGCTCGGCCATGTCGTCGCCTGTCATGGCCTGCATGACGCAGTGGTCGAGGTGGTCCTTCAGAACCTCGCTTTCGACCCGGGTCAGCGCCGCGCGCACGGCCTGGAGCTGGGTGAGAAGGTCGACGCAGTAGCGGTCATCCTCGACCATCCTGCTGATCCCCCGGACCTGGCCCTCGATCCGGCTCAGCCGATTGAGCACCTTGGGTTTTGTGTCTGCCTGCATAGGTCGCCTCCGGTTCAGGCGCGTTATACCCCGTGACGGTATCTTGCGATATACCCCCATAGGGTATACGTCCCGGGTTCGCCGTCAGGAGACGTCCCATGTCCCACGCAGAAGCCCCGACCCCCGCCGACGCCCCAAAGTCCTGCTGCTGTTCGGGCGCGAAGCCCGCTGGTGACGCCAAAACAGCCACCGACCCGGTCTGCGGCATGAGCGTCGATCCGGCGACGACGGCGCACCGCGCGACACTCGAACACACGGATTATTTCTTCTGTTCGGCGGGCTGTCGCACCAGGTTCATCGCCTCACCGCAGACCTACCTCGGTCCGAAGAGCGCGCCGGCCCCGGCCGCGCCGGGCACGATCTATACCTGCCCCATGCATCCCCAGATCCGTCAGGAGGGTCCCGGGGCCTGCCCGATCTGCGGCATGGCGCTGGAGCCGGAGACGGTGACGGCGGAGGCGCCGGTCAACCACGAACTGATCGACTTCACCCGCCGGTTCTGGGTGGGGCTGGTGCTGACACTCCCGGTCTTCGCCCTGGAAATGGGAGAACATCTGACGGGCCTGATGATGCGGATCCCGGGCCAGACCTCCAACTGGATCCAGTTCGCGCTGGCGACGCCCGTGGTGCTGTGGGCCGGGGCACCCTTCTTTCAGCGCGGCTGGGCGTCGTTGCAGACCCGCAACCTGAACATGTTCACCCTGATCGCCATGGGGGTCGGCGTCGCCTGGGGTTACAGCGTGGTGGCAGTGTTAGCCCCCGGTCTGTTCCCGCCCGCCTTCCTGCGCATGGACGGCAGCGCCCCGGTGTATTTCGAGGCGGCGGCAGTCATCACCGTGCTGGTTCTGGTCGGCCAGATCCTGGAAATGCGCGCCCGTGAACAGACCTCCGGGGCCATTCGTGCGCTGCTGGACCTCACACCCAAGACGGCCCGCCGCGTTCGTGACGACGGTGCCGATGAAGACGTGACGCTGGACCTCGTCGTGGTCGGTGACCGGCTGAGGGTCCGTCCGGGCGAACAGGTGCCGGTCGATGGGGTGATCCTGGACGGCCGCGTCTCGATCGATGAGTCTATGGTCACCGGCGAGTCGATGCCCGTGACCAAGGAGGCCGGGGCCGCCGTCGTCGGCGGGTCCCTGAACCGCACCGGCTCGTTCGTGATGCGCGCCGATATGGTCGGGGCCGACACCCTTTTGTCCCGCATCGTCCAGATGGTGGCCCAGGCCCAGCGCAGTCGGGCCCCGATCCAGCGGCTGGCCGACACGGTCTCCGGCTGGTTCGTGCCGGCGGTCATCGCCATGGCCGTGCTGGCCGCCGTCGTCTGGGGCCTGGTCGGCCCCGAGCCCCGGCTGCCCTATGCCCTCGTCGCGGCGGTCTCGGTCCTGATCATCGCCTGCCCCTGCGCCCTCGGCCTGGCCACGCCGATCTCGATCATGGTCGGCGTGGGGCGAGGGGCCCATGCCGGCGTCCTGATCCGCAGCGCCGAGGCGCTGGAACGATTCGAGAAGGTCGACACCCTGGTGCTGGACAAGACCGGCACCCTCACCGAGGGGCGTCCGTCGGTCACGGCCATCCGCATCGCGCCGGGCTTTGATGAAAACGAACTCCTGCGCCTCTCAGCCAGCCTTGAGCGAGGCAGCGAACACCCGCTGGCCGACGCCATCGTAGCGGCCGCGGCCGAGCGGAAACTGGACCTTTCAGAGGCGACCGACTTCGACAGCCCGGTTGGACGCGGGGTGTCCGGTCGGATCGATGGACGGCCCGTGGCCCTGGGCAATGCGCGCTTCATGGACGGCCTCGGCGTCAACGTCTCGGCGCTTGAGGTCGAGGCCGAGGCGCTCAGGGCCGACGGCGCCACGGCGATCTTTGTGGCTGTGGACGCAAAGGTTGCCGGTGTTCTGGGCATTGCCGATCCGATCAAGGCCACGACCGCCCAGGCCATCACCGATCTGAAGGCCGCCGGGCTGAGGCTGGTGATGATGACCGGCGACAATCGCACCACCGCCGAGGCCGTCGCGCGTCGGCTGGGCATCGACGACGTCCAGGCCGAGGTTCTGCCCGAGGACAAGGCCTCGGTCGTCCAGCGGCTGCGGTCCGAAGGCCGGGTCGTCGCCATGGCCGGCGATGGCGTGAACGACGCGCCGGCGCTCGCCGCAGCCGATGTCGGGGTCGCCATGGGCGCTGGCTCGGATGTCGCCATCGAAAGTGCGGGCGTGACCCTGCTCGGCGGCGATCTGCGGGGGATCGTGCGTGCTCGACATCTGTCGAAGGCGGTGATGGGCAACATCCGTCAGAACCTGGTGTTCGCCTTCGGTTACAATGCGCTGGGCATCCCGATCGCGGCCGGGCTGCTCTACCCGGCGTTCGGCTGGTTGCTGTCGCCGGCCGTGGCGGCGCTGGCGATGGCCTTGTCGTCGGTCAGCGTCATCGGGAATGCGCTACGGCTTCGGGCCGTGCGGTTGTGACGGCGCGTCGCAGAGAAGCGGTGAGGGGGGACGCGCCGGTCCGCGTATCGGATGCAAGACCCGCTTTCGATCGAGGCCCATGCCCAACTTGATGATCCGTCTGGCCGAAAAGACGCGGCTGCCGTGCCGTGCAGCCATGCGCCCGATTCTGGCCTTTGGTCTTGTTGCGACCCTCGCCGCCTGCGCCACCGTGGATCCGATCCAGGACACCGCAGAGATCAACCAACTGCTGACCGATCGCGGTGCGCCCGCCCTAGACTGGGAGACGAACGGCGCCGCCCAGGATGAAGCGTCGGTCAGGGCTTGGCTGAACGAGCCCATGACCGTCGACCGTGCCGTGCAGATGGCGATGCTGCGTAGCCCCCGGCTTCAGGAGCAATACGGCGAACTGGGGCTGGCTCGTGCCGACATCCTCGAGGCGGTGCAGATCGCCAATCCGCGCCTCAGCGCTTCTCGGCTGGCGGTCGAAGACGGGCCGGGATCGCAGCTTTCCTACGGCCTGGCCATGCCCTTCGTCGATCTGCTGGTGCTGCCGTCGCGGGTGCGGCTGGCGAGGGCCGAGCATGAGCGGGCGCGCTATCAGATCGCTGCGGCGGTGATGGCCGTGAGTTTGGATGTCGAGGCCGCCTGGTATGCCCATGTCGCCGCCCGGCAGATCGCCGAGATGCGTGCGGCCGTCGCCGAAGGGCTGGGTGCGTCGGCCGATCTGGCGCAGCGCTATTTCGACGCCGGCAACATCTCCGAACTGCAGTTGAGCCGCGAACAGGCCGCCGCCAGCCAGGCGCGGATCGACGCCGCGCGGGCAGCAGTGGACGCCCGCATGGCGAGGCTGGACCTGACTACCCTGATCGGCCTGACCGGCCCCGAGGCCGAGTGGCAGGCCACGACGGTGCTGTCCCTGCCGGTCGCGACCGAGGATGATCCTGCGGACCTCCGACGCATGGCGGCCGAGAGCAGTCTGACGCTTCTGGCCGCGCGCCGGGAGGCCGAGATCAGCGCCAACGCCGCCGGCGTGACCCGGGCCTTCCGCCTGCTGGGCGACACCGGCATCGCCTATGAACGCGAGGAGGAGATCGACGGCGCGCGGATCAGCGGGCCGACGCTCGATCTGGAGCTGCCGATCTTCAACCAGGGCCAGGCGCGGGTGGCGCGGGCGCAGGCTCAGCTTCAGGTGGCTCTTGCGCGTCTGGCGCGGATCGAATTGAGTTCCGCCAATGCGGTCGAGGCGGGCGCAGAGCGGGTGCGCGTGATGAGCGGCATCGTGCGTATCCACCGCGAGGCCCTGGTGCCCCAGAGAGAGACCGTCGTGGCGCGCAGCCAGGAGGAACAGAACTACATGCTCATTGGCGTGTTCGATCTGATCCGGGCCAAGACCGAGGAATATGACGCCTACCAAAGCTATCTGGAGGCGGTGCGCGACTACTGGCTGGCGCGGGTCGATCTGATGCGCGTTGTCGGCGCGCGCCTGCCGAGTGAGCGCCAGAGCAGCGCGCCGACGCCGAGCGTGTCAGACATCCTGACGCCGCCAGTGGGCGGAGCGATGGAAGGCATGGACCACTCCCGGCACGGTGCTGCGCCCGTCGCTCCGGCACCCGTCCCGGCTCCCGATCACAGCAATCATGGGGGCCGCTCGTGAGCGTGAGCCGCAGAGACATCATGCTCGCGACGGGCACCGTGGCGCTTGCCTCAGCCGCCGGTCCGGTCAGCCGCGCGGTGGCGCAGGATCACTCTGGCCACGCCATGCCGATGCCAGCCGAAGCGGTTCCGGCCCCCACCCCGGTGGTGCAGGGGCCTGCGCCGGCGAGCCCCCGCGATGGACGCTACACTCCTGTGCGGACGTTGAACGGCTGGACGCTGCCCTACCGGATGAACGGCGGCGTCAAGGAGTTCCACCTGATTGCCGAAGAGATCCAGCATGAGTTCGGCCCGGGTTCAGCCGCGACCTGCTGGGGTTACAACGGGTCCACCCCCGGCCCGACGATCGAGGCGGTCGAAGGTGACCGGGTTCGAATCTTCGTTACCAATGGCTTGAGGGAACATACAACCGTCCACTGGCACGGCTTGATCCTGCCCTCGGGCATGGACGGGGTCGGCGGCCTCAGCCAGCCGCACATCCAGCCAGGCGAGACCTATGCCTACGAGTTCACCCTGCGCCAGCACGGGACTCATATGTATCATCCGCACGCCGACGAGATGACGCAGATGGCCTATGGGCTGATGGGGCTTTTCATCATCCATCCGCGCCAGCGTGAGGCCATCGACCGGGATTTCGCCTTCCTGCTGCATAACTGGGCTCTGCATCCGGGGACATGGCGGCCCGATCCGGCGGTGATGACCGAGTTCGACCTGTGGACCTTCAATTCAAAGGTCTTTCCAGCGATCGAGCCGCTGGTGGCGCGGACCGGTGACCGCGTGCGTATTCGGGTCGGCAATCTGTCGATGTGGAACCATCCGGTCCATCTGCATGGTGTCCAGTTCGACGTCACCGGTTCGGATGGCGGGCGCGCCCCCCGGGCCCAGTGGCGTAAGGAAGTCACCGAGACCGTCAGCGTCGGCCAGATGCGCGATATTGAGTTCGACGCCGTGCCCGGCGACTGGGCGCTGCACTGTCACATGGCTCACCACACCATGAACGCCATGGGCCACGACATCCCCAATCCGACGGGCGTTGATCAGACCGGCGTCGAGGCCCGGGTCCGCAGGCTTCTGCCTGGCTATATGGCGATGGGTCGCGATGGGATGGCCGAGCATCAGGACCACACCGACGGGGGTCACCAGGGCCCTGCCAACACCATGCCGATGATGATGGGGCGCGGGCCGTTCGGGAACATCGAGATGGGCGGAATGTTCACCCTGGTGAAGGTCCGCGACGATATCCGCGCGGGCGATTACGGCGATCCGGGCTGGTACGAAAACCCGCCCGGTACCGTCGCCAGCCGTGTCAGCAGCGACCGCAACTTCGGCGCTCCGCCCAGACGTCCGGCCTGAGCCCGCACCCGCGATTTCATCCCAGGGAGAAGACCATGACCAAGACCCTTACCTTCGCCACCGCCGGCCTGTTCGCCGTCCTCGCGGCTGGTGCCGCCAGCGCCCAGACCGCTCCGGCGGCTGACCCGCACGCAGGCCACACCATGCCGGCGGCGGCGCCTCAGGTTGCGCCCCAGACGACCGCGCCCGCCGATCCTCATGCGGGCCATTCCATGCCTGCCGACGCGCACGCGGGTCACGACATGTCGGCGATGACGGGCATGAGCGTCCCGGCCCCGACTGGAACCGCCCTCAAGGCCTCGTCGCCCGTCGCCGGGGCCATGCTGAACGCCTCGCCGACCGAGATATCCATGACCCTGCCGCACGCGATGACGGTGCAGTCGGTCAGCCTGACAAACGCCGCCGGGCAGCGTATCCCGCTGTCGGCGACCCTGTCCGACTCCGCCGTCGAGACTGTCACCTCGCCTGTCCCGACGTTGCCGGCCGGCACCTACACGGTCGCCTGGACCGCGGCCGGAGCTGACCACACCATGACCGGCAGCTTCGGCTTCATGGTCCACTGAGTGTAGCGTTCCAACCCCAACATCACGGAGACGATCATGACCCGAACCCAGAAGACCCTCGTCCTCGCCGGTGCCCTGACCTTGCTCAGCGCCGGGGCGGCCTTCGCCGCCGAGGCGTGCTGCTGTGAAAAGATGAAGTCAGAAGGCGGGATGGACCACACCATGACGATGCCCGCACCGGCACCGGCGCCTGCTCCGGAGCCGACTCCACAACCGGCCCCGGCTCCCACCGTCGACTAAGAGACCTCGATCACGCTGAACCGTTCGTCGCGGACGTCGGCGGAATGACCCACCGATCTGGAGTTTCCATGCCTCGCTCTCTCGTCGTTGCCGCACTCGCTGCCATGCTCCTTTCATCCACGGCAGGCGCGGCGGGAGCCCAGGTCGGTTCTGGGTCGGCCGGTGCCGTTTCCTCCGAAGCGTCAGAAGCCGCTGCGGTCATCGATGCCTTTCATGCTGCGTTGAAAGCCAACGAGACGGACAAGGCTCTCGCCTTTCTGGCAGAGGATGTGATGGTCCTTGAGGAGGGCGGCGCGGAACGTTCGCGCGACGAATATGCTGCCCATCACCTTGAGGCTGATGCCTCCTTCGCTGCTGTAACGGAGGCGACGACAACGCGCCGCACGGGCTGGGCCGAGGGCGTTGTCGCCTGGGTAACAAGCGAAGGCCGGACCACCGGTCTGGCCGGGGATCGAACCATCGACCGCCTGACCGTCGAGACCATGGTGCTGAAGCGCGGACCCGACGGCTGGCGCATCCAGCACATCCACTGGTCCTCGCGCGCCGCCCCCGCCGCGTGAGGCATCATACCCTGTCGAAGAATGCTTCCATCTGTGCGCCTAGCGCCTTGCGCGCGCGATAGAGGCGCGTCTCCACAGCCTTGGGCGAGACGCCCATGACGGCGGCGGCCTCGGCGGTGCTCAGGCCGTCCAGCGCGGTCAGGATCAGGGGCGTCTTCAGCGCATCCGACAAGGTCGAAAGTGCGCGGTCGAGCGCTCGTAACGCCTGAGTGTCCTGAGCCTGGGTCTCGGCAGACGGGGCGTCACTGGCGACCTCAATCAGGCCGGCTTCGGTGGTGGGCCTCGTCCCGAAAATCAGCCGCCGAACGGTGACCCGACGTCCATGATCCCGGCACTTGTTCAGAGCGATGGCGCGCAGCCAGGTGGTGAAGGCGCGGTTCGGGTCGTATCGGCCCAGCGCCGACCAGGCCGAGACGAAGGTCTGTTGTGTCAGGTCATAGGCGTCGTCAGCGTCGCCGACATAGCGACGGCAGAAGCGGTAGATGCCGTCCTTGTGCCGCCCCATCAGGGTGGAGAAGGCACGCGTGTCGCCGCTGGCCGCCGCGACAGCGAGCCAGGCATCGTCCTTGGCCCCCGCCTGATCGACCTCGGACGTCACCGCTCCTGTTCGGTCAGGGACGCCGTCACCGTCCGGTCGAACCGGACCTGCTGCTCGGGCGTCAGCACGTCGCGCATCTCGAACACATGCAGGATGGTCTGTTCCTGGAGTTCGCCCATCGCGCCGTGAAAGCGGTTGATCGCGGCCTGGGCTTCCGGACCGTAGGACTTGTCGGCCTCGATGGCGCTGGCCAGTTGGCGGTTTGCAGCCTGCATCTCCTGCTCCAGCGCCACGCGGCGGGTGGCGAACCGGGCCTCGGCGGCTTCGATGCGAGTCAGCTGCTCCGCTGTCAGGCCGAGGTCGTCGTGGACCAGCTGGTGCAGCGACGACGTCTGTTCGCGATGGGACAGCCAGTGCACCGCGCACGCTGCGCCGATCGCCCCGGCGATGACCGCCAGCACGATGCTGAGGATCAGGTACCGCTTCGTCGCGCTCACGCGTGGTCTGCCAGCAGGGTCGAAGGGGCAAGTGGCGAATGCGCCGAGAAGACCGACATCTCGCTCGTCCGGTCGAAGGAGGTCATGGCGAAGGTGCCTGTGACCGCCCCGACTACCAGGGCGGCCGAGACGGCGGCCCACTGGATCGGCCGCAGGCGTCGCGTGGACATCGCGGGACGCGCGTCGATCACGCGCCAGACCTCCCGATCCAGGCCGGACAGATCGCGACCGGTCGCCGCGCCGGCCAGTGCCGTCAGATGTCGATCCAGAGGTGTCATCGTATCGGTCCGCGCGTCCTCGCCCCGATCAGTATACGCAACATCGGCATGAGACCCTCACCCGCCCGACAGGGGCGCGATCCGGCCCATGGCTGCGACGGCCAGAAGGACCAGAAGGCCCAGCATGGTCTCGAGGCCGACGCTGATCTTGAGGCGGGACAGAGCCGAGACCGGCGCAAGGTCTTGCCGCTCCAGGCGCGGCACCAGGACGAACCGGTTGGCGGCGGCGAGGCCGAGCATGGCGACGAACAGAGCGATCTTGGCGATCAGGATTTGCCCATACGGATCGGTCGTCATCCGCCCGATCCGTTCCACGCCGACGAGGAACGCGCTGTTGATCAGGCCGGTGATCACGATGACCAACACTGAAGCTGTTCCAAGGGCGGAGAAGGCCTTGAGATCGTCCGCGACCAACGCTGCGTTCCGAGGGGCTGAGGCGCGAGCGAGGACGCCGCTCAGGGCCACGAGGGCTCCTATCCAGATCGCTGCGGCCAGAAGGTGAAGAATGTCGGAGATCAGATGACAGAGCGCCCAGAACCCCTCAGTCGCCGCGCCATGGCCGGACCAGGCGAATCCGGCGACGATCACGCCGCCGATGAGGGTGAGCACCGGTCGCTTCGTGGTCCCGTCGGGCATAAACAGCAGGACGAGCAGGAAGACGGTCGTTAGCACCAGCCGAGCCCCGAGCGCCGCGCCGACTTGCAGACCGGTCAGCACCGACCAGACAGCCTCGACGTCAAGCGAGTCCGCCAGGGTGCCGTACATGTTCACGGTCAGGGTAACTGTCGCCGCTGACGCCGCGATCAGAAGACCCAGTGCGCTGGCGATCAGGGTCACCCGAAAGGGTACACCAGTGCGTCCCGCCGCCTCCCATGCCTTGCAGCGATAGACGGCGAAAGCAGGCAGGCCGAACAGGACAAGGCCAAAGCCGTACTGAGCCAGGCGGATAAAAACCTCCACCCAAGCGGGCGTCATGCTCAGCGGACCGTGAAGCCGTAGTCGCCCTGCATCCGGTGGCCATCGGCCGACACAATCCGCCACTCGACCCGATAAGTCCCCGGCGTGAGCGGTCGGGCCAGCGTCGCCGTCAGGGTGCGGTTGTCCGATCCGACCGAGCTCTCGCCAGCGACCGTTTGCCCCGAGGCGGAAACGACCTGTACGGTTGAGAAGCGGGTCTCGACATGGGCACTGAACGTCAGCTGGACGCGCTGCAGCGGCGCGACCGTCGTGTCCCTGGCCGGGTTGGCGCGCACGAGGGTGGCGTGAGCGAAGGCCGGAGTCGCGGTGGCAGCGACGATGGTCGCGGCGCTCATAAGGCCCAAGGCTGCGCGGGTGAAATCGACCATCAAACTCTCCTCGGGCAGCGACGTCCGCCGTTCATAGGGGATACGTTTCAAACGCGCCTGTCCCTCGACGATCGATGCATCGCGCCCACGACTTGATCCTCGTCTGCACGATCAGGCGTGTGCCGGGACCGTCGGATGTCCGCACCGAGTCCGCAAATGTCCTGACCACCAGCTTTGAACGGGATTTTTCGGCCACGAAAGGGGCTGTATGAATGTCATGTTTCTGGCGAAGGGCTAACTCTGCACCTGGCGCATGGCGGACCTGCCCGACCGGGTCGAAGCCAGACCCGGCGAACACCCTGCCGACCGCAGAAATTGCGACCGCGCCCGCCATTCAAGCCGCCCTTGGCCTGTCGACCCGACGAGGATCAAGCAGGCGGCGTCCCCCAAAGCCGTCCTTCCAGTTCACGAACTGGCTTAGGCTATCGACCTGGTCATCGTGGCGACCGTTGGGGAAGGACATCATCTCCTTGCGCAGGTCATCGAGCCAAGCCGCCGTCCGGGGCAGCAGGACCTTGCCGGAGTAGAGAGGTTCCGAGGCCGTCGCGAACCTCTCCGCCTTGCTCAACCGGGACGGGCCGGCGAGACGGATGCACCAGGGCGCATGGTGCTCAGGTTCGCTCAGTCTGCGGGTGTCACGCGACAGGCTGTCCAGGATCGCACGCCCCACCCCCGCCGCCTCGACGAGGATGACATCGGCCTGCCACCTGTTCCGCTCAAAACGAACTCTGGCCAGAAGGTCGGAATAGGCGAGGCGAACCCGGATCAGGTCGAGCAGCTTCCAGGCGGTGCCGTCGTTGCCCCAGACCGTCCCGACCGAATAGTCGGCGGTGGGCGACACCGTGTCGGCCGTGTCCCAACTGATGACCACCTTGTGCAGCAGCCGTCGGCCGTCGCGGGTCAGATAGTCGATGGGATCGTCGTCGTGGAACTGGATCCGGTCCCAACGGATGATGTCGCCATCGGCCGGCGTGGGGTTCTGCTGGTACTGGGCCTCGAAGGCCCGCGTCCCCAGGCCGACCCGGATCTCGTCCAGGACCGACATGGGCTCGCGGTCGGGGTTCAGCACATCGCCCATGCGGCGCACGTGCGTGCGGCCGCGTGTGAGCGGGATGATCTCGTCGCGGATGGCGATGGCGGGCAGGTCCAGATGCCGGTAGCCGCCCTTGTTGGTCAGGTGGGCCGAGACGTCATCCTCGTGCAGCCGCTGCTGGATGGCGATGACGGCCCCGGTCGCCTTGTCGTTCAGGCGGGTGAAGAGCGATTCATCGACGAACCGCTGCGCCTTGGCCCGGGCCTCCGGGTAGGAGGCGTCGGCGGCCTTCATCAGGTCGTCGATGATGATCAGATCGGCGCCGTAGCCGGTGACGGTCGATCCGACCGCCGTGGCGAACCGGAAGCCGCCCTGACGCGTCCTGACCTCGGTATCGGTGTCCCGGACGATCGAGGTCGCGGTAACCGGAAAGATCCGCCTGTACCAGGCCGAGGTGACCACCTTGCGGAAGTCCCGCGACAGGTTGGACGACAGCTCCTGGCCGTAGCTGGCGCAGATGATCTTGAAGGTCGGGTCCCGGCCCATCATCCATGCGGAGAAGGCCACCGTGGTCGCGATCGACTTCAGGTGGCGGGGCGGCACGGTAATCTGGAGACGCCGGTTGGAGCCGTCGGCAACTTCACTCAACGCCTGAATCATGGCCGAGAGATACCAGCCCCTGGCCAGGGCCACGCCGGGATTGAGGGCGGCGAAGGTCAGCTCCAGGAAGGCAGTGAAGTCGTCGCGGGCGCGAGTGAAGAGGAAGTCTTCGACGGGGATCGGGAGGGCTCTCAAAGCCCTCCCTCCGCGGCATGTTCCTGGACCAAAGCCTCGAAGATGGCGTTGCACTGGTCAGTGCTGAGTTCCGTCCTCTGTCCCGGTTCGCTGCCGTCGGGCGGCGGGACGGCCTGCCCCATCGCCTTGACCAGGAAGGCCAGGGCCCGCAGGTCGCCCTTGGCCGCCTTGTCGACCTGCTGGCGCACAGCCACCTCCGCCTTGGTCAGATAGACTCGACGGCCCTCGATCGTGACGGACACCCGGGTCTGCATGGCGTCGGACAGCAGGGTATGCAGATTGTGCGAGCCCCTGGGCCGGCCCTTCGGGTTCCCGGACTGGCCAGCCTTGAACCGCGTCGCCAGAGGTGGTCTGCCGTAGCCGACTTCATAGTCATCAGACATGAGCTATCTCCCTCAAGCGGCCAGACGGGTGCGGACCCGAACCCGGGGGGCGGGCAGGGTGATGATCTCGGCCGATGGGGGTGCCTCATCGACCAGCGCCGGAGATGTGGTTGAAAGCCTGCCGCGTTCGGCCCGGACCTCCCTGAACGTCTGGCCGGTCGAAGCCAGACGCGCCTCGCGGCCCGTGAATTCCTGCCAGCGGATAACCCCGACATCGACGTAGCGGGGGTCGAGTTCCGTGGCGAAGCCGCGCCTGCCGACGTTCTCCGCGGCGACGATCGTGGTGCCGCTGCCGCTGAAGAGATCCAGGACCGCGTCACCCCTGGCGGTGCAGTCGAGGATGGCATCGCGGACGAGCGCCAACGGCTTGACGGTCGGGTGCATCTCACGGGCCTTGGCCTTCGCCGCGCCGAACCCGTTGACCCCTTCATAGGTCCAGACGTTCGATCGGTCGCGCCCGTGCTTGCCCAGTTCGACACGGTTCAGGTGCGACGCGCCGGGCTTTCGGAACAGAAAGATCAGTTCGTGGCGGGAGCGGTAGAAGCTGCCCATGCCGCCTGCCTTCTTGTCCCAGACGATGAGGTTCAACCGGTCGAGTTTCACCGCGGCGGCCGCGGCGAGGGTGTGCTCCACATGTCGGTGATCAATACAGTAGTAGATGAGCCCGCCATTGATCAGGTTCTCGCTGGCCCGGTGCATCACCTGGGTCGAGAAGGCGGTGAACTCGTCGTCGGACATCTCGCCCGACGCCATGACGAACTCGCCATGCTTGCCGCCGCTGGTCACATGGCCGGCAATCGCCACATTGTAGGGCACGTCGGTGAAGACGACCCGGACCTGCTCTCCGTCAAGTAGCCGCTCGAAGCTGGCGGGATCGATGGCGTCGGCGCAGAGTAACCGACCGTCGCCCAGCTGCCAGAGGTCGCCGACCCGGCTGACCACCTGATCCGGCAGGGCAGGGATGGCATTCTCGCTGCGGTCGCCGCTCTCGCCGCCAAAGACGATGCTGTCGATCTTCGCCGAGGAGAAGCCTGTAAGCTCCAGGCTGAAGCTGAGGTCCATCCCCGAGAGCTCTTGCAGCTCGATCTTCAGCGTCTCGTTGTCCCAACCGGCGAGCTGGCCGAGCTGGTTCTCGGCGATGGCGAACACCCGCCGCTCGGCCTCGCTCAGGTGGGTGATGCGGATGCAGGGAACCTCGGTCATGCCGAGGAGGCGGGCGGCCTCGACCCGACCCTTCCCGCAGATGATCCGGTTGTCGGCGTCGATGGTGACCGGGATCAAGAAGCCGAACTGACGGATGCTGGCGGCCATCACTTCGATGACGCTCTTCTTGCGAATGCGAAGTTGGCGACTGCCGAGCACGAGCTCTGCAATGGGTATGACTTCCACCGCCAGGGCGACGGATGGAGGGATTTGCTGGGCTATGGTTTGGACGGGGTCGATCGTCATGATCAGATCTCCAGACAAGCAGGCGCAGGTTCGCAATCGCGCTGAGGCGTGCGGCGGACGCCGATATTGATGGGAACCTGTCGAATGCCCTGCGGGACGAAGCCCAGTGTTCTGCCGACAGCGTCGAACTAAGTCCGACTTTCGAAAGGTGGTGAGCCGCCCTTGAGTTAAGCAAGGACGCAGCGAATAAAATCGGCAAAACGCTTCTTCCGACTGGACTAGCGCTGCACAGGAAGCGGTAGTGATCGCGTTCCCGCCCGGCAGTCCGGGCTTGGCTCAGTAGGGCGCAACACCGCGCCCGTTGATCCAAGGAACGATCCTCATGCCCCGCAAGCCCAAGGCTGACGCCCCTGCCGTAGCCCAGCGCGCGCCGTCCAAACTCGATCGACTGACCGCCATCCTGCTCCGTCAAGATGGGGCTGACATGCCCACGATGATCGAGGCGACCGGCTGGCAGGCCCATTCGATCCGCGGAGCCATGGCCGGGGCGCTGAAGAAGAAGGGTCTCCTCGTCACGAGCGAGAAGACCGACGACCGACGTGTCTGGCGCATCACGGCAGCCGCGCCGCTCGAGGCGGCCTCTTAATGAGCGACTTGCGCGAACTCCTGGCAAGCCTCACGGCCATGGACGTCGATGCGCTTCGTGCAGTGTGGCGGGAGCGGCTCGGCGAGCCGCCCCCGGTGCGCTCCATCATTGTCCTCCGCGGCGCCCTGGCTGAAGCGCTTCAGGTCCAGGCCAGCGGCAAGCCCGCCGTCCTGGACCGGCGGCTATCCAGCGCGGCCAGCCAGCACCGGACGGGCAAGAAGCCGAAGCTGCGGGGTTCGTCCTTCCAGTCGGGCTCGACGCTCATCCGCGAGTGGCAGGGCGTGCGCCATGAGGTCGAGGTCCGGACCGACGGCTTCATCTGGCAGGGACAGAAGCATGCCAGCCTGTCCAAGGTGGCGCGTCTGATCACCGGCGTGCGCTGGAATGGTCCCCGGTTTTTCGGTCTGCGTGAAGGGGCCGCCGGATGAGCCAGCCTGGCCGCACCCTTCGCTGCGCGATCTATACGAGGAAGAGCACCGAGGAGGGGTTGGAGCAGGACTACAATTCGCTCCACGCCCAGCGCGACGCGTGCGCGGCCTACATCCTGTCCCAGACGGGCGAGGGCTGGACCATGTTGCCCGAGGTCTATGATGACGGAGGCTACAGCGGCGGCAACATGCAGCGGCCGGGCCTGACGCGCCTGCTCGCTGACGTGGACGCGGGTCTGATCGATGTGGTGGTCGTCTACAAGGTGGATCGCCTGACCCGCGCCCTGACGGACTTTTCCAGGATCGTCGATGTGCTCGACAAGGCCGGGGCCAGTTTCGTCAGCGTGACCCAGGCCTTCAACACAACGACCTCTATGGGTCGGCTGACGCTGAACGTGCTGCTGTCGTTCGCCCAGTTCGAGCGCGAGGTCACGGGGGAGCGGATCCGCGACAAGATCATGGCGTCCAAGAAGCTGGGCATGTGGATGGGCGGGGTGGTGCCCCTCGGATACGAGGCCGCAGGCCGGACGCTGACCATCAACGAAGCAGAGGCGAAGACCGTCCGCTGGATCTTCGAGCGGTACCTGGAACTCGGTTCGGTCCATGCGGTAATGCTTGAGCTTGAGGCGGCCGACGTCAGGTCGAAATCCCGTACGACCAAGGCGGGTGTCCAGAAGGGCGGCGTGATCATGGATCGGGGCGCGGTGTTCCACATCCTGCACAACCGGATCTACATCGGCGAGATCACCCACAAAGGTGCCAGCTATCCCGGCCAGCATCCGGCGATCGTCGACCGTGATCTGTTCGATGCGGCCCAGGCGATGCTCGCCGAGAATGACAAAAAGACCCGCGCGCCGGGTGAGGCGCGTCGGCCGCACAAGGGCGCACCGCTCAAAGGGCTGATCTTCGATTCCGCCGGCAACCGGATGACCCCGATGAAGGTCGCCGCGGCCGGCAAGCCGATCTACCGCTACTATGTCTCCAGCCCGCTGCAGATCGGCCGCCGCGAAGGGGTGGGATCACTGCCGCGCATCTCCGCTAATCTGATCGAGGAACTGATCGTCCAGCGACTGAATGAGCTGAAGCTCTGCGACCCGATCGACGCGGCTCCGGACTGGCTGGCGATCCGGAACCTGATCGATCGGGTCGAGGTGACCAGTGACGGCATCACCCTGCAGTTCGACGAAGCCATGCTCAATCTCGCCGTCCGTGACTTCTGCCCCCAGGCCCGAATCGCGATCGACCGTATTCGACGAAAGGGGGCCGCGCCGATACTGACCATCCCGGTCAGAATGGTGAAGCGCGGCGGCGCCAAGGTGGCCATCGGGCCAGACGGTCAATCCGCCATCCGAACAACGAAAAACGACCCGGCGCTCAGCGCCGCGCTGATTCGGGCCGAGGCCTGGAAGCGCCAACTACTCTCCGGCGAGGTCGCCTCTCTTAAAGAGATCGCCCGCGCTGAAAGCGTGACCCCCGCATATGCTCGGCGAGTGATCCGAACAGCCTTCCTGGCTCCGGATCTGAAGGCGGCGATTCTTGATGGACGCCAGCCATTCGGCCTCACCCTCGAGGCTCTGGTTCGCACCGAGATGCCGCTCGACTGGGAAGATCAGCGCCGGCTCTACGCCGCCTGATCGGCGCACGCGCCGATCCCTGATCCTCGTTCCGGACTTCCCTGTTCCGATGAAAAGCCTTCCCTGTTCGGTGCGAATGATTTCCCTGTTCCGGCCGCGGGAATTCTGACCAACACCATCCCAGCGATCCAGGTGTGGCGGGCATTTGCGGGCATATCGTCGTGCCGGTCAAACTGCGTTCAGACCGACTTTCCCTGTACTTCCCTGTTAACAGGCCGCGCCCCAACACCCGAAAGGGACCCGTCGCGAGGACGGCGGAGACACGGGCGGCCAAATGCCCGACGATCAGGCATGGGGCCTCGAACAGAGACCGGGTTCCGGTCTCCGGGGTCGAGCAAGGTGCGGTAATGTCGGGCAATATTCCCCGAGATCAGGGACACGGAAGCTATCCGTGAAGAGTGTGGCGGAGAGGGTGGGATTCGAACCCACGGTACCCTTCCAGGCACGCCGCATTTCGAGTGCGGTACATTCGACCACTCTGCCACCTCTCCGCGGGGCCGTAGTGCGCTTGGTCGACAGCGAGCGGCTTCTCTAATGGGGTGAGGCCTGCGCCGCAAGCGGGCGTGGACGATTTTCCGAATGAAGGCGGATCAGCGCAAGGCGGGGAGGGCGAGGCCGGGAGCCTGACCGTCGCGAGGACCGGCGCCGGTGAAGCGAAAAAGCTCGGCCGGGCGGCCGCCGGTACCGGTTGAATGGCGGCCAGTGGGCTCGACCAGGCCGGTGCGTTCGACGCCGCGACGGAAGTTCTGTTTGTGCAGGTTGAGGCCTACGACGGCCTCGGCGGCGGCCTGCAGGGCGGACAGGGTGAAGGTGTCGGGCGTCAGTTCGAACAGAACCGGGCGGTAGCGGAGTTTGCTGCGCAGACGCCCCAGACCCGTGGCGAGGATGCGGCGGTGGTCCGAGGCCATGGGGCGGTCGTGCAGGTCCAGCGGAGCAGCATCGTCGCGGTCGCGGGCGGCCTCGGCGACCAGGCCGGCTTCGTAGAGGAGTTCGTAGCGTTCGAGCACGCGGGTTTCATCCCAGCGGGCGGAAGCGGACGGGGCGAACAGAGCGTCGATGCGGTCGGCGCGCCGGGGATCGCCGCCGGCCCAGGTCTTCAAACAGTCGAAGATTTCATTGGTCGGTCCAGGCGTCGGCGCACGGCGGTCCTCCCACGGGAAGATTTCCAGGGCCGGGGTCCAGCGGGCGCCGGGCGGGGCCATGTCGACCGCGTCGGCGGTCAGGGCGAGGTAGCCGACGGAGACCTCGCGCTGGCGGTCCGGGCCGGGCGTTGGGCGGGGCGCTGCGCGACCGGCGTCGCCGAAGGTGTAGAGCTGTTCGACGAAGCCGAGACCGAAGCCTGTCTGAGCCGTCACGAAGGCCCGCAGGGCGCGTTCGAAGGTGCGGTCTTCTGCCGGATCGAATGGGCCGAACGGCAGCGCCAGCTCGCCTTCGGGCGTCTCGGTGGTCAGGACGCAGAGCTGACCGGAACGCAGGGCCATGACGACGGCGGAAAGGCCGATGCGGACGCCGTGCTCCCCGCCCCAGGACATGGCGCTATTCCGTGTGCCAGGCGTCGGCGGCGGGCAGGATGCCCACGGCCTCGGCGAGGATGCGGTAGCGCTCCAGATAGCGCTGCTGGGCGATCGGGGCGGGCAGGGGATCGATAACCAGGTCATAGCCCGGAGGGGGCGAGCCGAAGAAGCCGAGCGACTCGGTCTTGTTGAAGCCGGCCAGTTGGGTGGCTTCGAAGTAGGCGCAGGCTCTGTCGGCGCTCTTGATGAGCTTCTTGATGGGCAGGGGCGTCTTGGGCGGGAGGCCGAAGCGGACGTGGATGGCGTCTTCGAGACGGGCTTCGAACGACTTGTAGCTGACGCCCAGCGCAGCCTTGAAGGGCGAGATCATGTCGCCGATGACGTATTCGGAGGCGTCGTGGAGCAGGGCGGCCAGACGCCATTTCGGCTCCAGACCCGGCTTGATGTGGGCGGCGATCTCTTCGACGACGCAGGAGTGCTGGGCGACCGAGAAGGCGTGTTCACCGATGGTCTGACCGTTCCAGCGGGCCACGCGGGCCAGGCCGTGGGCGATGTCCTCGATCTCGATGTCGAAGGGCGAGGGGTCGAGCAGGTCGAGGCGGCGGCCGGACAGCATGCGCTGCCAGGCGCGGGGCGCGGGCGGCGCCTTTGAAGCGCGGGGGGAGCCGCGAGAGGAAGGGGCAGAGGCCAAGACGGAGATCCAGACGGCGAACGGCAGGTCAGGTGACCCATCCTCGCCGCCGGATCAAGCGTGAGGGCGCCTATTCGCCGACGTTGAGGGTGACGAGGTCCTTGGCGGAGTCGAAGACGCCGTCGCTGTCGCGGTCCTTGGCGCGGACCGTGGCGATGACGATCGGGCCGCCGACGGGGCCGCGCGCTTCGAAGCCGACCAGTCGCCAGCCTTGGTCGGCGGGGGTGCGATCGGTCAGCATATAGGTTCGGCGGGTGGCTTCGCCGGGGGCGCTGGTGCGGATTTCGGCGGCGTCGTCGTGGGCCTGGATGCTGACACTCTCGTCGGAAGAGCTGATGTCGACAGTGTCTCCCGAGTCGTCCGCATTGATGGAGAAGCCGCCGATGCGGACGCTGGCCTTGTCGCCGTCGGCGTCGACGCTCATGCCCGGCAGGCGGACTCGGGCGCGGTCGCCCTCGGCGTCGATCGCCATGCCCGGCGCGCGAACATGGGCGCTGTCGGCAGCATCGGCGGCTGCATTGGCTTCGGCTGCAGCTGCAGCTGCGTCGGCTTCGGCCGCCGCCACGTCGGCCTGGGCGCGTGCGGCGTCCGCCGAGGCTTCGGCGCGGTCCGCTTCGGCGGAGGCGCTATGGAGCTCGGCCATTGTGTGCGGCATGTCGGCCGAGAGCGTATTCTCGAAGCGCTGGAGCACCGCGTCGACGGTCTGGTCGCTGAGGGCGATCAGTTGCAGGGTCACCTCGGCGCCGCGGGGGCCGCTGTAGAGGCAGGTGGCGCCGCCGGCGTGGGCCGTTCCCTTGCGGGTCAGGACGCCGATGGTCTCAGGGCACTGGAGGGTGTCGATGACCTTCAGCACCCCCTTGCCGCTGGTGTCGGTGGTGGTCGAGGAGATGCGCACGGATTCGCCGTCGCAGGCTGCCGTCAACAGGCAAGCGGTGCAGATGGTGGCGAGAAGCAGTCGCATCAAACGGGTTCCTCTTCAGTTCGTCATCTTGAACAGTAGCCGTCACTATTCCAGTGAAATCGCGGTAATCGATCTGACGATATCTGTCCGTCGGATGACCGGATTGCGTCGTTTCTCAAACGCCGGGGCGTGAGCCCTCGCGACGATTGAGGAAGGCAAGGCGCTCGAACAGATGCACATCCTGTTCGTTCTTCAGCAGGGCGCCGTGCAGGGGCGGGATCAGTTTGTTGGGCGAGGTCTCGCGCAGGGTCTCGGGCTGGACGTCGTCGACCATGAGCAGCTTCAGCCAGTCCAGCAGTTCGGAGGTGGAGGGTTTCTTCTTCAGGCCCGGCGTGTCGCGGATCTCGTAGAAGGTCTTCAGCGCTTCAGACACCAGCCGGGGTTTGATGCCGGGGAAGTGGACCGCGATGATCGCCTTCATCGTCTCGTCGTCGGGGAAGCGAATGTAGTGGAAGAAGCAGCGGCGCAGGAAGGCGTCGGGCAGCTCTTTTTCATTGTTCGAAGTGATGACCACGATCGGGCGGACCTCGGCGCGGATCGTCTCGTCCGTCTCGTGGACGTAGAACTCCATCCGATCGAGCTCCTGCAGGAGGTCGTTGGGGAACTCGATATCGGCCTTGTCGATCTCGTCGATCAGCAGGATGGGCCGGACGGGGGAGGTGAAGGCTTCCCACAGCTTGCCGGGCTTGAGGTAGTTGCGAACATCGTGGACGCGCTCCTCACCCAGCTGGGAGTCCCTCAGACGGCTGACGGCGTCGTACTCATACAGGCCGTTGTGGGCCTTGGTGGTCGACTTGATGTGCCAAGTGATCAGCGGGGCGTTCAACGCCCGGGCCATCTCATAGGCCAGGACCGTCTTCCCGGTGCCGGGCTCGCCCTTGATCAGAAGGGGGCGTTCCAGGGCGACTGCGGCGTTGACCGCGATCTTCAGGTCCTGGGTGGCGATATAGTTCGAGGTGCCCTCGAACCGGTCAGTCGGCCGCGACATCGGATGCTCCGGTGGTTTGCGAACCACGACTACCGATGGCGCGGCCGGTTAACAACGATCAGTTTCAGGTGATCCGCTTGGCCGAGACGGGGTCGCTGGCCGGGAAGGTCTCTTCGATGCCCTCATCGACCAGGGCTTCCTGACGATCCTCGGCATCGCCGTGCTTCTCGTTCAGCTGATCGGGCTTGCCTTCCAGACGGTCTGTGCGGCGGGCGTGCGGCGTGTCGGTGTCATGATCGGGATCACGCGGCTTGCCGGTCGGGGGATTAGCGTCGCTCATTTGTTCTCTCCTTCGGGGCCGTAGCCCAGATCTGCAATGTCGTCGTCGGACAGGGTTTTGGCCTCCCAGTGGGCGGCGCTGGCCTGGGCGCCCCGGACGTCCTCCATCAGGCCGGCATAGACCAGCTCGACCTCGCCCTCGCCGGGTTCGTCGACGCCGAGGTCCAGTTCGTTGATGCGCGTTCCGTCGGCGCCATACTGGGCGTCGGCTTCCGGATCGACCCCGTCGGCCCCGAGCGTGTCGTCGAGGTCCTGATCGTCCTCGTCGAACTCCTCCTCATCGGCGTCGCCGTCGGCGGTCGTGACGTCGAGGACCTCGGGCATTTCCTCGAAGGTCTTGAACTCGTTGGTGACGCCGCCGGTCTCGGAGGCGTCATTGTTGTCTTCGTCGAAAGCCTCGGACTGGTCGATGTCGGGCATGGTCGCCTCCCTGTTGTGAAGGTTCAACGCCGTGGCTTTGCCGCGCGTTCCGCTACGTCGGGCAGCCATCATCGCTCTTCCGCTGTGAACGGGTCGGGGAAGTGGACGGAGCCTGGGCGGTCGCCCGGAACCGATGTGGCCCCCTGCTTTCGCGTTACGGGGACCGGATGAGAATTTTCGGCTCGCGCCGGGGCTCCGTCGCGACCGGTTCACGCGAGCGGCCGGTGACGGGCTTCGTGCAGCCTGTGAGGTTTTCGTCGTTTTCGACCCCCACGCTTTGCGCCGCTTAAACCCAGTCCGACCTCGGCCCGCGACGGGCGGAGGGCGTCAGGTCCCTCCGGGCTCCACGGTTTGTCACCCCATGGACAGTCCTGCATCAGCGCCGGTTCGTGCCTCCACAGATCCAGGTTCAACGCCAGATCAGGGTCCTCGGCCGCGCGCAGCGATACAGTTTGGCTGCTTCGCGCCGCCCTTTGGGTCCCGCTCGATCGCGCCCCGCCGCACGTCCGGGTCCTGGGCCCAGGACGCCTTCCCCCTGCGACGGGACGGACACAGTGTAAGCCCGGCCCGGGAGGGGGCGCACATAAAGGCTCTAAATAGAGCCGGGCGTTGAAATCGTTGAGGTTCTGGGACGATGTGTTGATGGGTATGGGGGTGTCTTTCCTTCTCCCCTTGCGGGAGAAGGTGGCCGCGAAGCGGACGGATGAGGGGTCGCGCAGACGGGTGACGGGGGGTGGAGGGGCTCAACGGAACCTCCGGTGCGACCCCTCACCCGATCGCGCAAGGACGACGGCTATCGCCGCCGTACGCGATCTCCCTCTCCCGCAAGGGGGAGAGGGGCGGAAATCAGCCGACCTCGGCCTCCAGAGCCGCCCTCACTTCCGCGATCGCCCTTGGCCAGCCGTCGAAGCCGCCGGTCGCGAAGGTGCGGACACGGGGGTAGAAGGGGTAGCGATCGGTATTCAGCAGGTGCCAGTCGTCCGCAGCGTGGATCAGCCAGGTCCGGGCGCCCGTCGCGGCCGCAAGGTTGGTGCCGGCGATGCCCGGGCCGATGACGAGGTCCAGCGCGTTCGACAGGGCGGCCAGATCGTCGAGGTCGTCCTTCAGATTGATGGGCGGGGTCCAGATCTTCACCCCGGCGGCCACGGCGGCGGCGAGGTCCTGGGTGACGTCGCCGCACTGCAGGTTGACCATGATGCAGCCGGGCGCCGTCAGGACCGGCTCCCAGCGCTCGAAGCTGGAGAAGTAGCGGGCCCGCACCCCGGTCAGCACCAGGCTCTTCCAGTGCAGGCCGACCTTGAAGCCCGGGCCCAGTTTCTCGAGTTCGGTTTTCCAGTGGGCGACCCGGTCGGGATCGGGTGTCAGATAGCCGTCGCGGTCGGGGAAGGCGGCGATCTCCTGACGATAGACCGCGCTGAGGCTGGCCATCGGGGTCCAGCAGTCGGCCTTGCCGTCGGTCTCGCCGACCTCCTCCATGAAGGGGCAGTAGCGGGTCAGGCGCCCTTCGATCCGCACCGCCCGGTGCCCGCCGACGAGGGCCGTGGGGAAGGAGCGCTGGTAGAGATCGACCAGCCGGGGCTCGACGGCGATGAAGACCTTGCCCTCCGGGCCGACCGCCGAGATCACGTCAGGCAGGCAGGCGCCGAACACCATCTCGTCGGCGATACCCTGTTCGCCGACGACCACCAGACGTTTGCCGCGGATGTCTTCGGTCAGGGGATCCCAGCGCGGGGCATCGACGACGACGTGCATCGCCTCGGGCATTTCGGGATCGAGCCGGACCTCATAGGCTTCGAAGCCCTCCTTGAGCCGCCCCAGGCCCATCAGGGTCATGGCCCGCGCCATTCGCATCATGGCGTGTTCGTAGGGGCTCTCGGCGCCCTTCAGGGCTTCATCCAGATCGGCGAGCGCCTGTTCCGCCTGACCGAGCGGCTGGAGCGCATTGGCGCGGTTGTAGCGGGCCTTGGCGAAGGCGGGATCGATGCGCAGCGCCTCGTCGAAGAAGGTCAGGGACTCCTTCATCTGCCCCTGGTCGCTGAGGACGGTGCCCAGCGTGTTCCACAGGGTCGGATCGGCCTGTTCGATCTGGATCAGGTCTCGCAGGGTGTCGATGGCTTCCTGATAGCGCTTCTGGTCGCGCAGGACGCAGGCCAGGTTGTTGGTGCCCTCGACATGGCCGGGCTGGACCAGCAGGAACTTCCGCAGGAGCTTCTCGGCGATGTCGAGATGGCCCAGACGCGCGGCCAGCCGGGACAGATCGTGGGCGATGTTCGCGTCCTCGGGCAGGATGCGCAGGGCGGCGTCATAGGCGTTGAGCGCCTCGGACAGGTGGCCTGACTTCTCGCGGCAGATGGCCAGGACGTGCCAGACCAGACCGTTCTCTTCGTCGATCTGCAGCAGGGCGAGGCAACGGCGCGCGCCGGCGTCGTAGTCGCCGACCCGGATCGAGGCGAGTGCGGCCTTCAGCGATTCGATCGCCTTCCTCTGGGCCTTGAGGTTCGCGCCCTTCTTGTCAGCCAGGGCGTGCGACAGCCGCCGGATGGCGGCGGGAGAGGCGGCGTCGCCGGTCGCGTCCTGGGCCGTCGGGACATGGCCGTGGACCAGTTCGGAAGGCGATGTATCGACGACGGGCATGACGATCTCGGCGTGGGATAAGGCTGATAAGGGGCAATACGGCCATGCTCTAGAACACATGGTTAACCACGGCTGTTTAGCCTGCGTCAGTCACCGCACGGCTATGTCGGAGCCTCGCGGACGCAAGGAGGGCGCCCATGCCGTTGAAGTTGTCTTTGAAGCCCGGCGAGAAGTTCGTCCTGAACGGCGCCGTCGTGCAGAATGGCGACCGCCGCGGCGTGCTGATCCTGCAGAACAAGGCTTCGGTCCTGCGCGAGAAGGACATCATGCAGCTGGAGGACGTCACCACGCCCGCCAAACGCATCTATTTCCCGGTCATGATGATGTACCTGGACGAAAGCTCCGCGTCCAAGGTCTACGACGAGTTCGTCACCCGCCTGACCGAGTTCATGAGCGCGACCCGCAATCCCGACATCATGGTTGAATGCGTCTCGACGTCGAAACACGTCATGGCCCGCGAGTACTACAAGGCCCTGATGAGCGCGCGGAAGATCGTCGACTACGAGGAAAGCCTGACCTGATGTTGAAGGCCTACGCCCAGGCGTCGAACCGCACCGAGACGCCGCGCGAGATGGAGTATCGCCTGTTCGGCCAGGTCACGCGCGCCCTGATGCACGCCGCGACCGTCGACAAGAGCGACGTGAAGACCCGCATCGACGCCCTCGACTGGAACCGCCGCCTCTGGTCCGTTCTGGCGACCGACTGCTCCGACTCGGACAACCAGCTGAACAATCCACTGAAGGCCCAGATCATCTCGATCAGCCTGTTCGTCGGACGCCATTCCTCGGCCGTCATGCGCGGCGAGGAGGATTTCGAAGCCCTGATCGACATCAACCGCTCGATCATGCAGGGCCTGGCCCCGCAGGGTTCGCCGGCGGCCTGATCTTCCTTTCGTCATCCTCCGGCGTGCGTGGCGAGACCGGGGGACGCAGCGGCGCGCGGGAGAGCGACCCGCCAGGCGCACTTCCGTTTCTGACAGCCGGCCTGAACAGATCGCCTTCGGCGCCTCCGCCGGTCCGATCTTGGATCGGCCGGAGGATGACGAAAGACGGGTGCGAGGTCGGCAAAGTCCTGACCTGACCGGCGAGAAATTGCCGAGCGCCGGGGGCGCCGAATAACTTTCTCAATCCTTTCAATCTGATCGGTCCGGCCCGTCCCTTGCGTGGACGCGCGCAGGACCAGAACCGGTTCAACGGCCAGAAGGCCGCTCCCCCGACCAGAATGGAAGGACTCTACCCATGGCCAACTCGGTCAACACGAACCTTGGCGCGCTTGTCGCGCTGCAGAACCTCAACGCCACCAACGCCGAACTGGCGGCGACCCAGACCCGGATCAACACCGGCAAAAAGGTCGCCAACGCGAAGGACAACGGGGCCATCTGGGCGATCGCCCAGGGTCAACGAGCCGACATCGGCGCCCTGGGGGCGGTGAAATCCTCGCTCGACCGCGGCATTTCGGCGGTCGATGTGGGTCTGGCGGCGGGCGAGAGCATCTCGGATCTCTTGCTGCAACTGAAGGAGAAGGCACTGGCGGCGACCGACCGGTCGCTGTCGACGGCATCGAGGAAAGCGCTGAACGAGGACTTCAAGTCCATCCGCGATCAGATCAACACGGTTGCTGCAAACGCCGACTTCAACGGGATCAACCTCTTGAAGACCGGCGCGACCGGCTTCCAGGCTCTGGCCAACGCGGCGGGCACGACCACAATGACGGTCACCCCCGAGGTGCTGTCGCTGGGATCGACGAGCGTCACCGTTGCGACGACCACGACCATCGGCACCTCGACCCTGGCCACCACGGCCCTGGGTCTGGTGAATGCCTCGATCGACAACGTCTCGGCCGCCCTGGCGCGTCTGGGTACGAAGGCGAAGGCTCTGGATACGCATCGCACCTTCGTCGGGAAGCTGACGGATGCGCTGGAATCCGGGGTCGGCAATCTGGTGGATGCCGATCTGGCGAAGGAGAGCGCCAAGCTCCAGTCGCTGCAGACGAAGCAGCAACTGGGCGTGCAGGCGCTGGGAATCGCCAACCAGGGTCCGCAGATCCTTCTGTCGCTGTTCCGTAGCTAAGTCGCGTAGGACGCCCGGGGTTCGCCCCGGGCGTCTTTCTTTGTGGGGCGCTATCGCTCGACGCGCGGCGTCTCGCTGCTTGAGCGCATTGGCCGGGGCACTATCGCTCGGCTCGCGGAGCCTCGCTGCTTGAGCGCGACGCGATCACGAAATCGGGAGGAGGCCTTTGCGAACCGCCCGAACCGCCCCTACCTTCAACCTCCCTGTTCAACAGTCGAAAGGAGGTGATCAAGTGATCTCATTGTCCCAAACCCGTATGGTGACCGAAGCTTGGTCCTCTCGCGAGGTCCGGGCCTGATCCTTTCAGGCTGAGTGTCGGTCAGACCGTGCGCGGTCAGACAATGAGGCCCGCCGGAGAAATCCGGCGGGCCTTTTTGTTGGGCTTTTTGGGGGGCTGACGTGAGCGACGCGGCCGCTCGCTGGTTGAGCGCGGGTTAGCTGAACAGCCCCTGGATCCAGTGCCAGGCGCCCACGAACCAGCCGGCGCTGGCGAGGAAGAGGCTGGAGATCAGCGCCCAGGCGGCCCAGACGAAGACGCAGAAACCGGCGACGCCGAACCATGCCAGGCCGATCAGGACGCCGTCGCGCTGCATCAGGCCGAAGCCGAACAGGGCCACGAACAGGGAGGGGAACAGGTTGCCGCCGAAGATCGGCAGCATGACGATGACGGTCAGCAGGGTTGTGACAAGGCCGATCAGGACCTCCGCGACCTCGCTGCTCATGATGCTGACGCGCGGTTTGGACAGTTTCTCGACGAACAGCAGAGGCTTGCGCACCTTGTCGATGGTGGCGCGGTAGTTGTCGCGCGGCAGGCTTGAGCTCAGCGCCCATTTCGGCATCCACAGCTGGTCGCGGCGGATCAGCAGTTGCAGGCAGATCAGCAGCAACGGTGCGCCCAGGACGGTCGTCGAACCGGGGATCGGCGAGGCGATGGCGTTGATCAGGCCGAAGAACACCATCAGGGCGCCGAAGCCGCGCTCTCCGAACGCATTCACCAGTTCGCCGAGGTAAAGCTTCGGGTCGTCCTTCCCGCCGATGTCGTCGAGCACCTGGGAGAAGGGCCTGTGGTCGCCCTGATAGTCGTAGTCGGGCATCAGAAACGGCCTCGGCGAGGGATGACGACGATCTAGGCCGCAGGTTGAGCCGCCGCCACTTAACATTCCTACAGAACTAGAAAACCTGACCGAACCAGTCGGATCCCGCGCGGAAGCCGCCGAGGACCAGATGCCAGGCGAGGAACAGGACCGCGACGGTCACGCCGGTCATGACCCAGCCCAGCAGCACCGCCAGGCCGTCACGCTGCATCACGCCCAGCGAGAAGAAGCCGATCGCCACGGCGGGGATCAGATTTCCGCCGAAGACCGGCAGGACGAGGATGGCGGAAAGGCACAGGCAGGCGAGGCCGATCAGGCCCTGACCCAGGCGGCCGGTCAGGAAATACAGGCGCGGCCGGGACAAGGCCTCAGACAAGCGGATGATCTTCATCAGCCGGCCGCTGAGGGTGCGGAAAGTCTCTCGCTTCACCGAGGCATGGGCCAGCCATCGGGGCAGCCACAGGCTGTCGCGACCCCAGGCCAGTTCGGCCGACAGGAACAGCAGGGGCGCGCCGGTCAGGGTCGTGCCGCCGGGCGGCCAGGGCAGCATGTTGACGATGGCGAACAGCAGCATGACCGCGCCGAACGCCCGCTCGCCGAACGCCTCGACGACCTCGGCGAGGAACAGCTTCTGACCGCCATGCGCGCCCAGCCGCTCGAGGGTGTCGGAGAAGCGGAGAGGACGACCGGTCGAGGTCTCCGTCAGGCTCATGGAGCGACCCTATGGCCCGAAGGCGACGGTTTCGAGCGGGTCAATCGCTGCCTTATGCCGGAATGCGGACCTGGAGTGCATCACAGGCTCCTCAGCCGAAGGAAACCGGAGATGGGCCGGTCGGTTCCTAGGACCCCAGCAACTCCCGCCCGATCAGGAACCGCCTGATCTCGTTGGTGCCCGCGCCGATGTCGTAGAGTTTGGCGTCGCGGACCAGCCGTTCCACCGGCCATTCCTTGGTGTAACCGGCGCCGCCCAGGGCCTGGACGGCTTCCAGAGAGACCTTCACGGCATTCTCCGAGGCCAGGAGGATGGCGCCGGCCGCGTCATAGCGGGTGGTCTTGCCGGCGTCGCAGGCCTTGGCTACGGCGTAGACGTAGGTCCGGGCCGAGTTCAGGGCGACATACATGTCGGCGACCTTGGCCTGCATCAGCTGGAAGGAGCCGATGGCCTTGCCGAACTGTTTGCGCTCGCGGACGTAGGGCAGGACAACGTCCAGCGCCGCCTGCATGATTCCCAGAGGTCCGCCCGCCAGGACGGCGCGCTCATAGTCCAGACCGCTCATCAGAATTCCGGCGCCGCCGCCGAACGGGCCCATGACGTTCTCTTCCGGGACCTCGCAGTCCTCGAACACCAGTTCGGCGGTGTCGGAGCCTCGCATGCCCATCTTGTCCAGCTTCTTCGAGACGCTGAAACCCTTCATCCCCTTCTCGATCAGGAAGGTGGTGACGCCGCCGTTGCCCTCTCCGGTGCGGGCGTAGACGACAAGAGTGTCGGCGGTCGGGGAGTTGGTGATCCAGAACTTGGTCCCGTTCAGGACGTAGCGGTCGCCCTTCTTTTCCGCCCGGGTGCGCATCGACATGACGTCGGACCCGGAGCCGGCCTCGGACATGGCCAGCGACCCCAGATGTTCGCCGGAGATCAGCCTGGGCAGGTATTTCGCCTTCTGCTCGGCATTGCCCCAGCGGCGGATCTGGTTGACGCACAGGTTGGAGTGGGCCCCGTAGCTCAGACCGATCGAGGCGGAGGCGCGGGAGACTTCCTCCATGGCCACGACGTGCTCGAGGTAGCCCATGCCGAGACCGCCGTCCTCTTCGGGGACGGTGATGCCGTGCAGGCCCAACTCGCCCATCTCGGGCCACAGGTCGCGGGCGAAGGTGTTGGTCTCGTCGATCCCGGCGGCGCGGGGCGCCAGACGGTCTGCGGCCCAGCGGGCGGTGGTCTCGCGGATCATGTCGGCGTTCTCGCCGAGGCCGAATTCCATCGATTGGGGTGCGTTCGGAATGCTCATGACGAGCGGGGTAGCACGATCCAGACGTGGCTGGGGAGAGGGGGTCAGTCCCCTCCAGGCAGACCGAAGCGACGGTAGAGGTTGATCGACGACACCCCGACGCATGCCAGGCCAATCAGGGCCAGGACCCAGCCGATCAGCGTCAGCTCATTGCCGCCGGACTGTTCCGCCGCTCGACGGAAGGCCGCCATCGAGGCGCCGAAGGATACCAGGCCCACACCGCCCATGAAGATGAAGGGACCGGTCTCGCTCCAGTCGAAGCGGGCGGGCGGCTCGAACTCGATGTCGTTGCGCAGGATTGAACCTCCCTGGGTCAGGGAGAGATCCTCGCCGAACAGACTATTCTCGGAGGCGTCGGGTGCGTCGCGTTCCTCGGGCGTCCACAGCGGGCGCTCCACGGCGGGCTCAGGCGCGTCGTCCAGCGGAGTCAGGACCAGTTCGGCGACCGGCGCGGGATCGATGACGGCCTCGACATCGGCCGCCGCAATCTCGCCGACGAGGGGCGCGGGTTGATCCTCTTCCGGTGCGGTCTCGACGACCTCGGGCGGGGTGAGTTCGATGACCGAGCGGTCGATCGCGCGGACCTCGGGTGCGACAGGCGTTTCCCGTGGCGTCGCCGGTTGCAGGAAGGGCAGAGGGCCGACCATCACCGAGCTGTAGGGTGCATACCGGCTTGCGCTCAGGACGACGGGATCGATGACCGGCGCGGGAGCGATCGTCAGCTCCCGAGCGATGTCTGCTTCGGTCTCGGTCGGGAACTCGGCGCCCGTTTCGGTGACCTGTGGTTCGTCGCGCGAAGGCTCATCAGCGGATTCCGGCGCGACGGCCTCCGTCCCTGACAGGTCTTCGGCCGGAGGGTTGTCGTTGGAGGGCGCGGGCGGCGCTTCGGCCTGTACGAGACGGGCGGTCGTTTCGCCCAAGAGGGCGGCGACAGCGGCGCTGCGCGGGTCGATCGGGTCGGCGACCTCCGTGGTGGCCGCGGGAACGGTGTCCGGCCCCGGCACGGTTTCGAACGTAATCTTGACCTCGACCTCTGCCGGTGGCGCGCTGACGGCGGGTGGGGGCAGGGGAGCGGACAGCAGATCGGACAGGGCGACCGGCGCCAGGGGATTGGCGACGAACAGGGCGCGCTCGGCGGCGCGTCGGCGCAGGGCGGTTTCGGGCAGGGCGGGCTCAGGCCAGCCCATCATGGCGTCGGCGGCCTCTCCGGGCGAACCCGCGTTCAGGCGCTGGCGGACGTCGGAACCGGCGAAGCGGTCGACGCCCACGGAGAAGGCGAAGCTGACCAGGGCGTCAAATTGGTGCTGATTCAGAGGCTCGGGGACGGTTTGGTTTACCGTTTTCTCCACCGGCAGAAGGTCGTACCGGAGCAGCAGCTCGGCGTCGGCTTCCGAGACCGTGGCTCCCTCGCGGGCGGACAGGGTGTGGCCGTAGCCGATGATCCAGCCGCCGTCCTCGCGCGGGATCGCCCGGGGCCTGAAACCCTCGAAGCTCTTGATCAGCACGATCCCCTCGCGGGAGACCTTCAGATTTTGCCTGGACGCGTCGGACACCGGATTTGACCCAAATCGAGACAGGGCGCGTTCGCCCCACAGGAGAGGGAGCAAGGGTCGCGCCGTTCGACGTCGTCCTTACAACAGGATGACGCCGGCGAGTCCGAGGAAGGACAGGAATCCGACCGTATCGGTGATCCAGGTCACGAAGACGGGCGAGGCAACCGCGGGGTCGCGGTCCAGACGGTCAAGGATGATCGGCACCAGGGTCCCGGCCAGGGAGGCCGCGACGAGGTTGATCAGCACCGCCAGGCCAATGGTCAGGGACAGCAGCGGCTCGCGGAACCAGATCCAAGCGACGACGGCCAGCAGGCAGCCTATGGTCACGCCATTGAACAGGCCCACTGTGACCTCCCGCCCCAGGATGCGCGGGAAGTTGGCCGACGTCAGCTCTCTCGACGCCAGCGACCGCACGGCGACAGTCAGGGCCTGTGTGCCGGAATTGCCGCCGATCGAGGCGACGACCGGCATCAGGATGGCCAGGGCGACCAGGGCCTCGATCTCGTTCTTGAACAGGCCGATGACGCCCGACGCGAACAAGGCGGTGCCGAGGTTCACCACCAGCCAGGGGATGCGGGAGCGCACCACGCCAAAGACGCCCGCGCCCCGGCTCTCGTCGGACACGCCGGCCAGGCGGAGGATGTCCTCGCGGTTCTCCTCCTGGATGATGTTGACGATGTCATCGACGGTGATCTGGCCAACCAGCCGGCCCGCCGCATCAATGACCGGGGCCGAGATCAGGTGGTATTTCTCGAAGATGTAGGCGACTTCTTCCTGATCGGTGTCGGAGGCGATGGCGTTCACCGGCTCCATCAGGTCCGCTAGCTTGACCGTCCGGGCGGCGCGCAGCAGGCCACTGATCGGTATGCCGCCGACCGGTTTGTTGTGCGGATCGACGACATAGATGTCGAAGAACAGCTCCGGCAGGTCCTCGCCCTGGGCCCGGACGTGGTCGATGGTGTCGCCGACGCTCCAGAACAGGGGCGCGGCCATGACCTCGCGCTGCATCAGACGGCCGGCGGTGTCTTCCGCATAGCCCAGCGAGTTCTCGATGGCGGCGCGGTCGGTCGCGGGCATGGCGGCCAGCACCTTCTCGCGCTGGTCGTCCTCGAGGTCCTCGACCACGGCGGCGGCGTCGTCGGAATCCAGTTCCTGGAGCGCCTCGGCCAAGGTGCCCGGGGCGACACGTTCCAGCACCTCCTCGCGGATACCGTCGTCGAGCTCGGGCAGGGTCTCGGCCAGCAGTTCGGGCGGGAGCCACAGGACCACGACGCCGCGATGCTCGGCCGTCAGGAAGCCCATCAGGTCGGCGACGTCGGCGGGGTGCAGGTCTTCCAGCAGGGAGCGCAAGCGCATCCCGTCGCCGTCGTCGGCGGCGTCGACCACCTTCTCCACGAAGGACGCCGTCAGGACATAGTCCTCGTCCAGCGCCTCGTGGTCTTCGTTGACGTCGGGATCGAGAGTGGCGGGTCGTTCGCTCACGCGGGGGCCTCCCTCTCTCGATGTGAATCAGCCTGGTAGCGCCGAATTCTTATTCCCTAGTCTGATGGTGCGGTCGAGAAGACTCGAACTTCCACGGGTTGCCCCACAGCGACCTCAACGCTGCGCGTCTACCAATTCCGCCACGACCGCTCGCATCGGAGGGGGGCTGATAGCGGAGAGAGATAGCGCCGTCTAGGCCGCTCCCGCCATGAAGTCGTAGACGTCGGCGGGGCGGGTCACGGTGATGGCGATCCGGTCGTCGCGAATTTCGATCTGGCCGCGGGCCACCGGGTGGTTGTTGGCCAGGATCCAGACCTCGTCATGTTCCGAGGCGTCGAGCGGAATTACCGCGCCGCGCCCCATCTTCAGCAGCTGGGACATGGGCAGCACCGAGCGCCCCAGGACGACGGACAGCTCGACGTCGACGGCTTCAATCTGGCTCAAGGGATCTCCGGATACGCTGGAGGGTACTGGCGGCGAAACTTGCATTGGCGGCCCTCGCCCTCACATTGAGGCCATCATGCTTGCCGAGCCGTTAAGCGCCGCCGTTTCCCCGCTGATTCGCCCCGACGGCCGCGCCGTCGAATGGGTCACTGCGCCCGGCTATGTTCCCTATGAGGACGCGGTCGCGGAAATGGAGGCCCGTGTGGCCCTGATCGCGGCCGGAGAGGCTCCGGAGCGGGTCTGGCTGCTGGAGCATCCGCCCCTCTACACGGCGGGGGTGTCGGCCAAGGACGACGACCTGATCGACGCCGGACGGTTCCCGGTGCACCGGACGGGGCGGGGCGGGCAGTTCACCTATCACGGGCCGGGCCAGCGGGTGGCCTATGTCATGCTGAACCTGAACCACCGGGGAAAGGACGTGCGCGGCTTCGTGCGCGGGCTGGAGGACTGGCTGATCGGGGCGCTCGGTGAATTCGGCGTCGAGGCCGATGTGCGCGAGGGCCGGGTCGGGGTCTGGGTGGAGCGTCCCCCGGTCCGAGCTCCGCTCGGCCGGAGGATGACGACAGGGCCCGTCCCGGATAGCCCCCCAGGGGCGGCTTCCGGGATGACAAAAGAAGGCTGGTCCCGCCCCCCCCTCGTCGGCTTCGCCGACACTCCCCCCGCGAGCGGGGGGAGAGAAGACAAGATCGCCGCCATCGGGGTCAAGGTCCGCAAATGGGTCAGCTTCCACGGCGTCAGCCTGAACGTCGAACCGGATCTGGATCATTTCGGCGGCATCGTGCCGTGCGGCATCACCGAGCACGGGGTGACGAGTTTGCTGGATCTGGGCGTCACGGCGACGATGGAGGACGCCGACGCCGCCCTGAAGGCCAGCTTCGTGCGTGTTTTTGGCGCAGTCCGAAATTCTTCGCCGGACGAAATACCGGCTTAACAGCTTGGAGTGTACGGTTTCGAACGTCAGGTTGAGTAGAGGGTGCGTGGGATGGACGGAACGGCAACGGCGCAGAGGCGCGAGGCTCCGGCCTTGGTGGACCACGCCGACCTGTCGACCTTCTTCGACGTCACCCTGGACATGCTGGTCATCCGCGATCTGGACGGCATCGTCCTGAAGGTCAGCCGCTCATGGGAGACCCATCTGGGCTGGCGCGCCGAGGAGCTGGAGGGGACACCCCTGCTGGGGCTCGTCCATCCCGACGACATGCCAGGGACGCTTATGAGCGTGGTCGAGGTCGAGACCCGCCGGCCCGGCGACGCGATCCTGGGCCAGATCAACCGATACCGGCATCGTGACGGCTCGTACCGCACCCTGGAATGGCGGGCCCACCGGTCCGGCGACCGCATCTATGGCGTGGCGCGCGACGTGACCGACCGGGTCGCGGCGGAACAGGCCCTCAACGACGCGAAGGCGGCGGCCGAGGCGGCCAGCCGGGCCAAGACCGACTTCCTGGCCAATATGAGCCACGAGATCCGCACACCCCTGAACGGGGTCATCGGCATCGTCGATTCCCTGCGTCGCACCGAGCTGAACCCCGAACAGCGCGAGATGGTCGATCTGATCCAGGGGGCCGGGGTGACGCTGGAGCGGCTGGTCTCCGACATCCTCGACGTATCCAAGATCGAGGCCGGGCGGCTGGACTTCGAATCCCGCCAGTTCGACCTAGGCGAGGCCCTGGCCGGGATCATCGACCTGTCCCACAGTCGCGCCGCCGAAAAGGGGCTGCAGTTCGAGGAGCGTCAGGGCTCGGGCGCGCGCGGCGTCTTCATGGGCGACAGCACCCGGATCGGCCAGATCGTCAACAACCTGTTGTCCAACGCGGTCAAGTTCACCTCCGAGGGCACGGTCACCGTCGACTGGGACGTCAGCGGCGACGAGGTGGGCGAGGGCGTCCTGACCCTCGCCGTGTCAGACACCGGGGTGGGCTTCGACGCCGCCACGGGCGCGACCCTGTTCCAGCGGTTCAACCAGGCCGACACCTCCATCACCCGTCGGTTCGGCGGTACGGGCCTTGGCCTGTCGATCTGCCGGTCGCTGGCCGAGCTGATGGGCGGGGTGGTCGAGGCGCGGTCCTGTCCGGGGGAGGGCTCGACCTTCACCCTGACCCTGCCGTTGCAGAGGGTGGTGGCGCTGGAGGAGTATGACGGCCTGGCCGCGCCGTCCGAGATGGGACCGGCCCCGATCTTCATGCCGGAGCGCTCGCTGCGCATCCTGCTGGCCGAGGATCATCCGACCAACCAGCGCGTCGTCCAGCTGATCCTGGGCTCGGCGGGGGCGGAGGTCGTCACCGTCGAGAACGGCGCCTTGGCCGTGGAGGCCGTCGCCCGGTCGCGGTTCGACGTCATCCTGATGGACATGCAGATGCCGGTCATGGACGGCCTGACCGCCACCCGCGAAATCCGTCTGGCCGAGCAGGGCGGGGCGCGCACCCCGATCATCATGCTGAGCGCCAACGCCATGGCCGAGCACAGGTATGAGGCGTTGGCGGCGGGGGCGGATTTGCACGTCGCCAAGCCGGTGACGGCGGCGAGCCTGCTCGCCGGAATCGCCCAGGCGGTGGTGGATTAGGGGCGAAGAGCGGACGGCGCGAAAGTCAGCAATGGGTGGAAAGCGGACATACAATCGGCCCCGCGGTCGCCAGCGGAGCCGTAGAGTTCGTAGGACCGTTTAGGCGGTCAGCTTACGCCGCTGGATGATCATCGCCGCCCCGCCCGCCAGGATCAGGCCGAATAGAATCATCGCCCATTCGGACATGGTGGGCACCGCCGACACGGCCAGCGGCCCCACGGAAAGGACGCCCGGACCGGTATAAGCGTAGGTGGCCGTCATTGCGGTGGTGTCACTGAAGTTGCCGAACATCACCGTATAGGTCCCTGCGTTCAGCGTTACATCGCTGCCGTTGGGGGGATTCCTGTCGCCGTCGTCCACCCCAATCACGCAGTTCAGCGTCGGATCAGCCGCATTGAAAGATCCGTTGTAGATACCCAGGATCGCGTCGCCAGTGCCGGTGTCCTCGAACGTATAATTCCCCGTCGTGCCGACCGTCAGCGTTCTCAGTTCATAGGAGCGAAGCTGTGGGGTGTTGACCGCACAGTTCGCGTGACCGTTCCGGAATTTCGGAAAGGTCGCCCGCGGACTGGCACCCGTTAGGGGCACTGAAATCGACTGCGCCAAAACAGGCCCCGCACAGGTCAGAACCGCGACGCTCGCCAACACACTAAGACTGATCTTCACGCAAAGCCCCCAACAGATATCGATCTTGTGGCGAAAGCGGTAGCCCGCTGTAAAATAGAACACAATCAGGACTATGGCGATGCCGGAGAACAGTGGCCTCTCCTGCCAGAGGGCAGGGTGGAGCGCCCTGCGCTAGCGATGCCCCACTCTCGCCCATCACCCGGACGCTCCTAACGTCTGGTTAGGGTCGAAAGCAGACCTTGCCCTAGAGCCGAAAAGCAGACGTTGCCGCCTTGGACAAGGAGCGGACCTGCTGAATGACCGAGATGAGTGGGAAGCGAACCTGCAAACGGCCCCACCGTCGCCAGCGGGGCCGCTTTGAGAACGTCGAAACCGACAGGTCAGGCGATCAGACGGCGGCGCTGGATGTAGAGGGCGGCGCCGCCCGCCAGGATCGTTCCGAAGAGGATCATGGCCCATTCCGACAGCGTGGGGACGGGGGTGGGCGGCGTGATCGCGATTGTGCCTTCCGACCGCTGGAGGCCGATCGGGTTGCTAGCGTTATCTGTCTGATCGACGCGGATGGCTTTGGTGCCGGCGGTGCTTGCAGTGACGACGCCGCTCGGGAAGGCCACGGTTATGACGCTGTTCTGGGGGACCGAAACGGCCGGCAGCAGAAGGAAGATCTTGGTCGAGGCGTTGGGAAAGGCGGGCAATGGCGAGGCCACTGAAGTCGCCGATGTGACAGCCTGCTTTCCGCAACTTTGGGGTGCAATGGGCGCCGCCGGCGCAATGGTGATTGCGATGGTGGCGCAGATCGCCGGGGTGATGGTCGGGACCGTGTAGCTGTCGGGGATGATGATGTCGAAGTAGGCGCCAGTCACCGGGTTGCCGCTTGACGAATAGGTCGGCACGACCGAGGTCAACCGCGTGCTGAAGGTCGAAGGCGTGCCCGGGACGGTCGAACTCTGGGTCACTGTCAGCGCCTCGGGGGGCGTGATCTGGGCGAAGGCCGAAGTGGCGGCAAGCGACAGAACAGCGGCGACAAGCAGCGATGTTTTTTTCATGTTTCCAACTCGATGGCGGGTGACGGCGCGTGCCGACAAGCCGGTCTCGATGTCATCTAGAGATACCGCCGTGAAGAGTTCCAGTGCCCCACGGTGAAAATTATTCGTTAAAACAATGCGCTAACGCGTGGCGACGCGTGCTTAAACCGCCGCAGTCGGCCAAACGCCGTCTGACGTATTGCAGCATGGGAACGGCCCATCGGCGGGCCTCCGGCGTGGCGGTGAATGCGTCACCGATACGATACCCCGCGCCGTCCCGTTTCAATGCGCCCCTCTGCTCCAGCAGTCTTAGGGACCGCCAGACCGATGACGCGGGAAATCCGTGCCAGCTTGCGACCTGTTTGAGCGTGACCGGCAATGTGAGCGAGGCGGGAGGCAGGGTGTCCGGTAAGGAATAGCGGTTGGCGAGTTCGCGGCAGTGGGTCACGCGAGACATCTCCACGATGGAGATCCCGACGAGCAGGTAGAGCTCCCGACACTCTCTTAACGACAGCATGTTGAAGTCGAAGATCGAGAGATAGATATCCAGCGCTGCGATCAGCCGGGCGTCCGGGGAGGCCTTGCCGACATCATGCCGTGGCAAAACGCCCGTCGGCCCCAGCCCTTCGATGAAATGGCCGAAATGGCGCAGGATCTCGCTGGACAGCTCCTCACGCAACTCCGCCGAACCCCTCGACCGTGAAAGGCGCCAGCCCTCCTCCGCACGCTCGACCAGGCCCACGGCCTGAAGATCGAGCATCGCTCGCCGGATCGTTTCGCGCGGGTGCCTGAACGAAGCGGCAAGACTGCTTATGCTGACGCCGCGGGGCTGATTTCCGAGGCGGTCCGCCCGCAACAGCATCAGAGCGGGCACAGATCGATCGAACCGCAATCCGACGGTGGGGATCAGCACGTTTCCGGTGAAGAACTGGAACTCGTTAAGCAGCCGGATCGCCTGGCGATACTCAAGGAACGGCGTGTCGACGGAACTGTCTGGAAAAGCCACTCACGGTACTTTTGTTACAGGTGGACCAATGGGTCCGAAGCGGGACTGCGGAACATTGCGATTTCTGGCTCCGCGTCAACGTCTTAGAGCACGGATCAGTCGCGCCTCGCTCGCGGCGCGAAACGGGTGCCTGAACAAGCGTCTGCAATGGGTCGGCAGCGGATTCCGGCTCCAGGGCGCAAAGCAGACATGAGAAGGGCCTCGACCGTCGCCGGTCGAGGCCCTCGTAAGTGAGTTGGGTGTCAGGCCGCGACGCGCCGGCGCTGGATGTAGAGCGCCGCGCCGCCGGCGAGGAGCGTGCCGAACAGGATCATCGCCCATTCGGACAGGGTGGGGACGGGGGCCGCGACAACGACGGGAGGGACAAGGCGTGAGGCCTGGATGGCCAAACCGCGATCCCAGATGGCGGTGACGACGCCCGCGCTGCTCACCGTGTGCTGTTGGTTGCTTGCGCTCACACCAGTGAGGGACAGATCGACCGGGGGGCTCCAGGCCGAAGCCGAAAAACGTGACGCCTGAACGACATAGTTCACGCCGTCGGACTGGCGTCGCCAGAGGGCGGTGACGACGCCCGAGCTATCCACCTTCACCTGCGGGCCTTGTACGGCCTCGCCGCTGCCTGAAATATCAGACGGGGCGCTCCAGGCGGCCCCGGTAAAGCGCGAAGCCTGCACGACACTGTTGTCCCGGGTCCAGACGGCGGTGACGACATTCGAGCCGTCCACGATCAGCTGAGGCTCAGTCGCCGACGCGCCTGCAGCGGACAGATTGACCGGGGCGCTCCAGGTCGATCCGCTAAAGCGGGATGCCTGTACGACCCATTGGGCTCCGTTGAACCGCATCCAGACGGCGGTGACGACGCCCGCGCCGTCCACCTCGACCTGAGCAGCGCTTGCTTCCCCACCGGAGAGGGACACATCGACAGGCGCGCTCCAGGCCCCCGCGGAAAAGCGGGACGCCTGGATGACAGGTTGCGCTCCGTTGCTCCGCCGCCAGACCACGGTAGCGACGCCCGCGTCAGTCACCGTCACCTGGGCGTCGTAGGCGTGCTGGCCGACGAGTGACAGATCGACAGGAGCGCTCCAGGCCCCCGCGGCAAAGCGCGAGGCCTGAATGACATATTCCGCTCCATTGAACCGCTGCCAGACAGCGGTGACGACGCCGGCGCCGTCCACCGCGACCTGGGGAAATTCCGCGCTTTCGCCAGCGGAGGAGAGGTCGACCGGCGGGCTCCAGGCGCCCGCGGCAAAGCGCGAGGCCTGAATGACAGATTCCGCTCCATTAAACCGGTGCCAGACGGCGGTGACCACGTTTGCACCGTCAACCGTCACCTGAGCCGCGGACGCATTCCCACCGGCAGGCGACAGTTCGGCGAGCGCACTCCACCGCCCCCCGGATAGGCGCGAGGCCCTGATGCGATCGCTTGATCCGTCGTTCCCGGTCCAGACAGCGGTGACGACCCCCGTGCTATCAGTGATCGCCTGCGGGATGTATGAGCTGCCGGGGCCGGTCAGGTCCGGCGTCGGCGTCCACGTCTGGGCCGCCGCCGGGAGGGCGAGGAGGCTGAACGCAAGCGCGATGGCCAGCCGCCGCAAGACCCCGGAACAACCCCACGCACGGACCCGGTCGCACGAGGCCGCTCGAATCACTTGAAACACTCCGTCACCTCGCACTGACCGAACCAGGTTCGTGCCTGGCGCAGCGGTGACGCTTATCAGCTGGTCCAATGTCTTCCACTGGACACTTTTGGGACGCTTTGATCGGCGCTGCCTGTGGGCCGGCAGCAGAGATCGTAGGGATGGCCGGCAACGGATCGCGTTCGGTCACTAGCCTGATGACCGATAGCGGACATTCGACGGACGCCCCGCAAGCGCAAAACGTGCGGATCTGTTCGGGGCGCCGCCTGAATGCTGCAGGATCTTCGCTCGTTCAGCCGAACGTCGGTCACCGCGCACAGGAACAGCCCCAGCCGGCATTGGTTAATACGACGGTGTTGGGTTCATCCCGCACTGTTCAAACCTGCCAACGGTTGAGCGGCCCGCCCCTGAAAGGGGGCGGGCTTTCGTCATTCAGGCCACTGCCGGACGCATCGGGAATGGCGCTGTAGCCGACAAGCTGCGCGAGCGGGGCATACCCTTCGTTTACGCGACCGGCTTTGTGACCAGCAGCGAGGTCAATGCGGACACCCCGGTGATCCGGAAACCTTATCTGCCCGCGCAGGTCGCCGAAGTCATCGCACATATCATGGCCCGCCCGAGGACCTGACGAGACCCGATCGAAGGCGGTCAGTGCCTCAGCCGGACAGGAGATTTCGCCCCGAAATCCGGACTACGGACCCTCTCAACGTTTCCATTGGGTCGGGAACGGTCATTGGAGCTGCCGCCGAAAGCGGACCTCGCGGCCCCGACCGCACAACGGACCTGACCAACAGCCGCAAAGGGGGGGAGGCGGACATGCAAACGTCGCCGCCGTCTCCAGCGAGGCCGGTCACCGGTAATTTGATGTGCTTTACGCGATGAACCGACGCCGCTGGATGTAGAGCGCAGCTCCGCCCGCCAGGATCGTACCAAACAGGATCATCGCCCATTCGGACAGGGTCGGCACCGCTGCAGCGCCTACGGTTACGGTCACGGCCCCCGGTCCGGTCAATCGAACGGCGTAGATTCCGTTTGGACTTGTGCTAGCCCATGGGCCTCCCACCAAAGTATAGGTTCCTGCGGTGAGGGTCCAGCTGGCGCCGTCGTCCGCGGACGCCACGCAGTTTGTGGCCGGACTCGCCGGATTGAAGGCGCCGTTGTAGATCGCGAAGCCGCCGTCACGCGCCGAGCGATCGTTAGCTGTGTATGCGCCTGTCGTGGTCACTGTCACGACCTGGGTTTCGACGGCGTGCGCGACACTCGCGTTTACGGCGCAGGGCTGACCATTGGAGTAGATCGCCGCGATCGTCGGGCTGGCGCCTGTGGTCGTGAAGGACAAATCCGACTGAACCTGAGCCGCACTGGCGCTGGCGAAGGCCAACACGCCCAGAGCGGTGGTCGCCGCGCAAATTGATCTGATCATGAAAATTCCCTATTTTTCTAGCGAGATAGCTTGCCAGGAACGTCCGCCAGGGGTCGAAAACGTCCCCGGGCTCCGAAGCGAAAAGCGGTTTTCACGACCACACCGAACAGCGGACACCTGAAGTTCCCAGAGGGCTTTGCCCCTCCGCAACGCCGGCCGTGAACGTCTGCCCCACCCCTGAGCATACCGCCTGGGTCAGAGCCGGTTTTGCCGGGGTCGCCCTCACGCAGGCCGCCGCGCCCGGCGCTGCCGCTCGTTTCGCGCTCTTCGCCATTCCCGTCCCCTGGTCCGCCGTCATAGGCGACCGCATCGCCATGTCGTGGCGCACTCCGGCGGTTAACCTCGGCGCAATGCTCTTCGACAAGACCTGTCGGGCCCCGCGCCCTCACTTTGAGACGCATGGTCGAGTTCCCGGCTCTCGAACCACGCCCCGGTTCGATAATCGGGCTTCCGCCTGCCAGGATGACGTCGCGGCGCCGCGTATCGGCCGATACCCATCAACGGATCGACCCAGGACCCCAATGATTTCAAGGCCCGGCTCTAAATAGAGGCTTTATGCGCGCCCTGGTTCGCGGCGCCCCGATACTGTGGGCATGGGGAAATTGCACGACAGGAACGACGACCGGCCTCTGGCTCAGAGCCGGTCGGGGATGAGCCCGAAGGCGTGGCATGATCTGCTGGACCGGTGGCTGGCCGGAGAGCCGATCGGCGCGCTGGCGGCCGAGTACGGGGTCCGGCCGACCACCATCCATCGCAACGCCTGCGTGCTGGAGATGCGCAAGAAGGACCGGGCGGACGCGGTGCGTCTGGCCAAGGGGCCGGCGCCGGCGGTGGCCGAGTTTCAGGCGGACGGGTCGGTGCGGATGAGCTGTCGCGACCTCGCCCTGGTGTTCGACCGGCGCGATCCCGACGCGGCGCGCGAGGCGGTGCTGGACAGCGTGTCCGACGCGATCGCTGAGAAGCGGTGGGCCGATGGGCGGGGGCTGATGACCCTGGGCAAGGGGGTGCTGGACCTGATGGAGCGCGGGTGGCGCAAGCCGAAGGTGCGCTGGGTCGGGGCGCCGCCGGAGGATGAGGCGGAAGAGATCGCGTCGGCGCCGGTGGAACTGAGGACGGCGCAGAGAGCGCCCGACAAGCTTCCCGACGGGGGCGACTGGGCGACCTGGCTCTTCCTGGGCGGGCGCGGGGCGGGCAAGACCCTGGCCGGGGCCATGTGGCTGAGCGATCGGGCGATGGAGGCCTCCGGAGGCCGGCTGGCGCTGATCGGGCCGACCCTGCACGACGTGCGCGAGGTCATGATCGAGGGGGTGTCGGGGATCCGGTCGCTGGCGCGCTGGTCGCGGGCGGACCGGCCCCGGTTCGAGGCGTCGCGGAGGCGGTTGCTGTTTTCGAACGGAGCGGTGGCGCAGACCTTTTCGGCCGAGGATCCGGACAGTCTGAGAGGGCCGCAGTTCTCGGCGGCCTGGGCGGACGAGTTCTGCGCCTGGCCGGCGTCGGGGGCGCGGGGGGCGGGGGAGACCCTGGCCCTTTTGAGGATGGGGTTGAGGCTGGGCGAGCGGCCGAGGCTGGTGGTGACGACGACGCCCCGGCCGACGCGGGCGCTGGTCCGGTTGCGGGACGAGGCTTCGTGCGTGACCACCCATGCGACGACGGCGGACAATGCGGCGCATCTGTCGCCGGGGTTTCTGGAGGAGCTGACGGCCCGTTACGGCGGGACGCGGCGGGCGGCGCAGGAGCTGGAGGGGCGGGTCGTGGAAATCGACGGGGCCCTGTTCACCGCAGTGATGATGGCGGACTGCCGGGCTGAGGAGGACTTCCGACCCTGGGGGACGCTGGGGGTGCGGCGCGGCGAGGGCGAGACGTCGATGCCGGCCGGGTTCGAGCGGGTGGTCGTGGGGGTGGACCCGACGACGACGGCGGGCGGGGACGCCTGCGGCATCGTGGTGGTGGGCCGGCGGCGGATCGACGGAGTGACGCGGGCGGTGGTGCTGGCGGACCGGTCGGCGCGGGGACTGTCGCCGGACGGCTGGGCGCGGCAGGCCAAGGCGGCGGCCCTGGCCTGGGGCGCGACCTCCATCGTGGCCGAGGTCAATCAGGGCGGGGAGATGGTGCGGGCGGTGTTCAGGGCGGTCGGCTGCGGGACGCCCGTGATCGACGTGCGGGCCTCGGTCGGCAAGCGGGCGCGGGCCGAGCCGGTGGCGTCGCTGTACGAACAGGGCCGGGTGACGCACGCGGGGGTGTTTGACGCTCTGGAGGAGGAACTGATGGCCATCGGGGCGGAGGACGACGGCGGCCTGTCCCTCGACCGCGCCGACGCCCTGGTGTGGGCGGTGTCAGCACTGATGCTGAACGGCGCAGGCGAGGGGCCGAAGATCCGGAGGCTCTAGGAGAGGGGGAAGGACGGGGGCGGGAGGGTCAGCTGCGTGTCGGCGACGGGCTGTTCGCCGAAGAAGCGGACCAGCAGGGGCGTCACCTCGGGGTGGGCCTCGAAGACATTGTGGCCGGCGTTCTCGACCAGGACCTGGGACTTGTTCGTGAACTGGGCGATGACCTCGGCCTGTTCCTCCAAGGGCGTGCGGCCGTCGAGGGAGCCGGCGACGAGGAGGGCGGGGGTGTCGATGCGGATCGACTGGCGGAAGGCTTCGCCCAGATCGGCGCCGGGGATGGCGCCCAGCAGGTGCGGCATGGGCAGGTTGAAGGCGTCGCCCAGAACCGCCGTCTTCGCCTCTTCGGTGATGAGCGCCAGGCGTTCGGGCGAGATGCCGGACGCGAGGTCGGTCGCCTCGGGCATGCCGCCGATGTTGAAGAAGCGGTGGGGAGGCGGGAAGAGGGGCGCCAGGACCTCGGTCCTGCCCGCGTCGAGCGCCAGATAGAGGCCCGGCAGCATGGACAGCTGCGGCGGATTGGCGACCAGGCCGGAGGCCAGGAGCTGGACACCGAAACCGCCCACCCTGACGTCCAGGGGGCCGCTTTCACCGGCGAAGGTCACCGTGGCCGGATCGGCCTCGTACCGCGCGTGCACGCGGCGCATCAGGGCCGGCATGTTCGGGATCGCCGCGCGGACGGCGGGGTCCGTCCCCATCAGGCGATCCACGCGGTCCAGGAACAGGTCGATGTGGGCCGGGCGCTTGATGGTCTGGTCCTGACCCTCGAGGCTGGCCAGGGCGACACGGCCGATCGAGTCCGGATGCCGTTTCAGCACCGAGAGGGCCAGGTGGGTGCCGTAGCTGATGCCCCACAGATTGACCTTGTCCACGCCCAGATGGCGGCGCAGGTCCTCGATGTCGTCGGCGTTCTGTTCGGTGTTGTAGCCGGTCATGGCGATGCCGGCGCGGGTCCAGTCCACCCAGGCCTTCTGCATCTCCTCGCGATACCAGGCGGTGACGCCGGCGTGGGTCATGGCGGGGAAGGGGGTGGTGTTGGCCCGGTCAGGAATATGGGCTGAAAGGCCGGTGCCGCGCTGATCGAAGGCGATGACGTCGGCCACCGCTCTCAGGGCCATGAAGATCGGGAAGCGCGGGCCCATGGCGGTGCGCACGCCGGATCCCCCCGGCCCGCCGGCCAGATAGACGATGGGCGGCCCGGGATTGGGCGAGGTCGAGGGGAACCGCACATAGCCGAGGCGGATGCGACGCGAGCCGGGAAGGCGACGGTCCTCGGGAACCTCGAAGAAGCCGCGTTCGGCGTCGGTCTCCTGACCGTCGCCGGAGGCGAAGCGGAACGGGCCGGCTTCCTCCTGTGCGCGGGCCTTCCAGGGAAGAGCCAGGGTGGGGACGGCCAGGCCGGCGACGGCGAGGAGGGAGCGGCGGTTCAGTGATGTGTGGGTCATGGCGACAGTCGAACCGGTTTTCGCAAAGGCGTGCAGCAGCGCTTCGGTCAACGGCGCCGCTGGATCGGTGAGCGGTGGCGCGTTCCGGCGAACTGCGCGGTAGGGTGTCGGAATGGTTCGCGCGCTTCTTCTCACCCTGTTTCTGATCTGGCTTCCCGGCGTGGCGGGGGCCCAGGACTGGGAGACCTGTCGCGGGGAGCCGGGCGCGTCAGGCCCGGTGCTGAGCGACTGTCGGCCGGTCGAGGGGACGATCGATCCGCAGGGGCGGGAGTTGTGGCTGCGGGCGGCCATCGACCGTCCGGCGGAGCAGGGGCCCCACGCCCTCTATATCGGCGGCGTGGCGTCTTCGGAGATCTGGCTGAACGGGCGGATGCTGGGCGCGAACGGGCGGCCCGGCCCGTCGGCGCAGGCCGAGATTCCGGGGCGGTATCAGGCGGCGTTTCCGATCGGCGAGACCGGCTGGCGGGCGGGGGGCAATGAGCTGATCGTCCACATGTCGTCGTTTCACGGCGGGCTGCGGCTGGATCAGCCGATCGCGGGACTGGTCGTCCATGACTATCCGCTGCCGTCGCGGCCCATCGCCCTGGCGATGACATTCGTGGCCGCCGGGGCCCTGTTGGCTGCGGCGTTCGGGTTCGGGGTGATCCACGCGCTGAGGCGGACCGGGTCCAGCCTGACGCTGGCGGCGATGGCGGGGGTCGCAGGCGCGCAGGCGATCCTCGAGACCCTGAGGACGCTGGTCCCCTATGCCTATCCGGTCCACGTCTGGCGACTGGTCGGGATCTGGGCGCTGACGGCGGTCTTCGCCCTCCTGCTGGTTTCCTATGTGGGATCGCGGTTCTGGCCCCGGGCGCGACGGGCGATGATCGGCATCGCGGTCGTGGGCATCGCCTTGAGCTGGCTGGTCCCCGGGTTCGACCTGAAGACCATCGCCGCTCTGACGGTCGGGGTCGGGCTGGCGGCCGTGGCGGCTGCGGTCGCGGTGTGGCGGCGGCAGCCGGGGGCGCGGCTGACCCTGGCCTATCTGGCGGTGTTCGTGGCGGTCGGGTTGATCTTCCCCGAGGGGCTGGTCGACCTGTCCTATTTCCTGTTCGCGGCGGGTCTGGTCCTGCCTCTGCTGATGACCGAGGTGGTGCGGCTGGGGCGGGACGACCAGGAGCGCGAAATCGCCCTGACCCGCGCCGCCGCCCGGCCGAACTGCCTGACCGTCGCCTCGGCGCGCGGCGTGCTGCGGGTTCCGCTGGCGGAGATCGTCGCCGTGGTCGGTGCGGACGACTATGTCGAGCTGAGGCTGACGGATGGGCGCAGGCTGTTGCACGCGGCGCGGCTGGATCGGCTGGAGACGGAGCTGCCGGGCGGGTTCCTGCGGGTGCACCGATCGGTGATCGCCAACCTGGCGCATGCGCAGGGCTATGAGCGCGACGGCGGACGGGGCCGGCTGCTGATGGGCGAGGGGGCGGCGCTGCCGATCAGCCGGAACCGGCTGCCGGCGGTGCGCGACGCGCTGGAAGGTGCGACTCTGAGCGGAGCGGCTGTGAGCTAGCCGCCCGGCCTCGCAGGGGCGGCTGCGGCCTCGGCAGGCGCCCCTGCGAGGAGCCGTTTGACCCGTTTGACCAACTGATCCGGGCGGAAGGGCTTGGTGATGAAATCGGCGGCGCCGTTCGATACCGCACGTCGGACGTCCCGCTCGCAACGTGATGCGGTCAACATCAGTACCGGCGTGTCTCGATGAAAGCGATCGGCCTTCAAGGTGCGCAACACGTCGTAGCCATCCAGAACCGGCATGGATACGTCCAGGATCACGAGGTCCGGGCAGTCACTGTCCGCACGGTGAAGCGCGTCTTCGCCGTCCTGGGCAACCGTCACGGTCATGCCGTGACCTTCCAGGGTTTGCCGCACCAGAGCCGCCAGGTACCGGTCATCTTCGGCGACCAGAATTCGGGGCTGGGGCAAGTAGGTCACCGTTTACCGGGACCGACGCGGCCCCCTCTCGGCGCGCAATTTGCCGCCTACAGGTGAAAATCGGGTTGCCAGGATCAAGATCCTTTGCGGGCTCGCGTATAGTCGTCCAGCCAGAGCAGGGTATCCTGCTCCAGAAGATCGCAGACCATGTCCGCCAGGGCGTCGGGCTGGATCGGCTTGCAGACGTAGCCCGACGCCCCGGCCTGTTTCGCCCGGATGATGTCCTCGACGTCATGCGAGGCCGTGAGCATCAGAATTCGGACTCGATCCCATGAGCGGGCGGCACGGAGGTGACGCAGAACCTCCAGCCCCGGAACGTCCGGCAGCCCGAGATCAAGAAGGACCAGGTCCGGGGGCGCCTCGGCCATGCGGGCCAATGCCTCGGCGCCGGTGCCCACGACTGTGATCTTCTGCCCCCTCGCCGAGAGGATCGCCTGCGCGAGTTCCCGGATGAAGGGGTCATCGTCGACGACCAGGACCCGGTGAGGTCGCTGCAGCTTCTGACCAGACACCTTGTCCCGCGCCTAGGACGTGATCATGCGGTCAACCGCATCGATCAGGGCTTCGCCGGAGAGCGGCTTTTCCAGCCAGGTCGCACCGAGATATTCAGCTTCGAGACGGCTGTCACCAGACGACCATGCCGTCAGCATGAGGACCGGCGTCTCGGCGATGTCTGGATCCGCCCGAATTTGCTTGAGCGTATCCGTGCCTGACAGACCCGGCATGGAAAAATCCATGATGATGGCGGCCGGACCCATGGAACGCGCCTTCGCCAGACCCTCGGCGCCCCCGGCGGCCAAGGCGACAGTGTGGCCTGCACTTTCCAGGTGGACCCGCGTCAGCTCTCGCATGAAGGCGTCGTCATCGACGACCAGGATCGAATGGCGTGTACTCACTTTGACGCAATCCATAACTTGGGAATCAGGCGGCCAGGGCCATCCAGTTCTCGACAAGTTGGCCATGAGTGAACGGCTTAGCAAGCTGAGCCTTGGCGCCGAAAGTCTCGGCCAGCTTCATGTAGAATGCAGGGCCGAGGCGTCCTCCGCCGGTGACCGCAAGAACAGACATGTTCGGCGCGATGGCGCCCAGTTGCTGCAAAACCTCGACGCCGTCGACTTCCGGCAGGATGATATCCAGCACCATGCTGGCGTCAGGATGACGGCGGGCCATGGCCAGCGCCTCACGACCGTCTGCGGCGTGGATCACTTCAACATCCGCCGACAACAGAGCCGCGCTGATTTCGGAGGACCAGAACGGGTCATCCTCGACGACAATGCATTTCGACACGGACGGATTCTCTACGTTGGTAAGACGCCCCCCCCCCCGGCGAACGAACACCGTTTACTATAGCAACTTTCAGGAGAACGCTACTGCGTTCACCAGTTTGTGGATCAGCGGATCGAGCGTCCCGGATTCGGCGCCCAGGTCGCGGCACCGTTTGGCCGCGGCTTCCAGCTCGAAGGCCGCGTTGGAAACCGCCGTGAAGCCAAAGCTGCCTGCCGTTCCTGCGATGGAGTGGCTGTAGGCCGCCATGGCGTCGGCCCGGCTGTCCGAAGGCAAGGCGCCGAGGCGAGCGAACTCAGCCGCGAACGTATCCATCTGCGCCCTGTACCTGGCTTTCAGCTCCGCCAGAGGGTCCCGTGTGACGACGTCTGCCGGGGCCGGTGGGGGAGAGCGATCATTCAGCCCGGCCACGCGGGAGAGGAGGCTCAACAAGTCCTCCACCTTGATCGGCTTGCCGAGATGATCATCCATTCCTGCAGCGCGGCAGGCTTCGATCTGATCGGACAGGACGTTCGCTGTCAGGGCGACCACGGGTATCCGCTGCGCTCCATTGCCCATCGCACGGATCAGACGGGTCGCGGCCAGACCGTCCATGCCCGGCATCTGCACATCCATGAGGACGAGATCAAACCCGTTGTCCCGGCCAAGCAGCCCGATCGCCTCGTCTCCAGACGTGGCGCAAACGACGGCGTGGCCCTCGCGCGAGAGCAGAATCTCAAGCAGCTCGAGATTGGGCATGACGTCGTCCACCGCGAGAATCCTCAAGGGCCGGGCCGATGATGCGTCTGCGGGCGCCGAAACCGGCGGCGACTGAGCCTCGGCCGGCGCATAGGGCAGGGTGAAGATCGCCGTGGTCCCGACGTCGGGTTGGCTTTCCAGGGTTACGTCGCCGTGCATCAGCCGGGCGAGAGATCGGCTGATGTTGAGCCCCAGACCCGTCCCTCCGAACTTGCGACCAATCGCTGTGTCGGCCTGGGTGAAGCCCTGAAACAGACGGGAGAGGGCCTCGGGGGAAATCCCGATCCCGGTATCCATGACCCTCAGTTCGAGCTGTCCGGCCGAAATCCCGACCTTCAGTGTGACAGACCCCTCATGCGTGAACTTGGCCGCGTTGCCGAGGAGGTTCAAAAGCACCTGTCTTGTGCGTTGCTCGTCACCCATCACCCAGGGGCTGACGTCATTGTCGAACGCGAGCTGCAGATCCAGTCGTCCGGCCACACTCACCTGCGTCAGGTCGATCACATCGGTCGCGAGCGCTTTCAGATCGAAGGCCCGTCGTTCCGTCGTCATCTTGCCGGACTCGATCTTGGAGAAATCAAGGATGTCGTCGATCAGAGCCGACAGCCCTTTTCCCGCCGTCCGGATGCGATCGAGGTATCGCCGCTGATCGTGATCCAGTTCGGTGTTCGAAAGGACCTCTGCGAACCCCAGCACTCCATTGAGGGGGGTGCGGATTTCATGGCTCATGTTGGCGAGGAAGTCGGCCTTGGTCCGGGCGGCGTCTTCCGCGATGGCTCGCGCCTCGGCGAGGGCCGCCTCACGCTCGCGCCGCTCCGTCACGTCTCGAACGGAATCGTGGATCTCGACGATGACGTCATTCTCATCGCGTTGGAAACGGGGCCGCGCTTCGAGCCACCGAACCGAGCCATCCCTGGTCACCGCCCGGTATTCGACGGTCAGAGGCCGTCGGGTTTTGGCCGCCAGCCTGAACTCCCGGGCGACGCGATCATGGTCTTCCGGAACCATGATGTCATAGGAGGTCCGCCCGATCATCTCTTCCGGAGAGTAGCCGAGAAGTTCGCTGACGGACGGCGAGAGGTAGCTGAAGATTCCGTCGGGACCATAGGTGGCGATGACGTCGCTCACGTTGTCGGCCAGGAGGCGATAGCGACGTTCCTGCTCGACCGCCGTCTCGATGGCCCTGCGCTCGTCCGTGAGGTCCTTGAACACGCCGAAGAAGCCGGTCACCGAGCCCGTCGGGTCCCTCTGCACCTCTGCCAGCGAACGCACGTTGCGGCGCGAGCCGTCCGCGCGGGCGATTATGGCGTCGAAGTCCCAGCCCTGACCGTTCTCGCTGCGTGTCTTGATAAGTTCAGAGACGAACTTTCGATCTTCCTCGACATAGAACGCCAGGGCGTCGCCCAGGGCGGGATTGTAGGTGGCCGGGTCCTCGCCATGGATCGCATAGACCTGCGGAGACCAGAACACGGCGCCGGTCTGGGTATTGAGGGTCCAGTAGCCAGTCCCCGACAAGCGTTCGGCGAGATCGAGGATGCGGTGCCGGTCATCCAGCTCCTTCCTGGCGCGCGACAGGTCGATCTGGTCCACGACGAGATCAGCCAGCGCACGCAGATGGGCGAGATCCGCCTCGTTCGGCGTCGGACGCGCCCTGGTGTCGATGACGCAGAGCGAGCCGAGGTTGACCCCTTCGCTCGTGGTCAGGGTCGCGCCGGCGTAGAAGCGGATGTCCGGCGCACCGGTGACAAGGGGGTTGTCCTTGAACCGCGCGTCGAGGGTCGCATCCTCGACGACCATGACCGCATGTGCGCCAAGTTGAATGGCATGATCGCAGAACGCCCAGCCGCGTTCGGTTTCACGAACGTCGAGGCCAATGCAGGACTTGAACCACTGCCGGTCCGTGTCGACGAGCGACACCAGCGCGATAGGAGCGTTGAAATGCGAGGCGGCCATCGCCGTGATGCGATCAAACCGGGCCTCCGGGGGCGTATCGAGCACGGCCTGATCGTGCAGAACGCCGAGCCTCGCGATTTCGTCCAATGCCTTCACCCTCCGTGCGAGCCAGACATACCGGGAAGCATCGTAAGGAAATATTATCGACGACCCAGGTGCGCTGGACCTCTGCTCACTGCAAACGGGACGGCGCAGTCGATCTGCCGGGCGGCCGACGGGTTGGCGGCGTCAAGGCTTGCAGCAGACGGTCCCCAAGGCCCGGGTTGAGTCAGAAGAGGCGGCTTTGGTGAAGCCTAGCCGAACTCCACCAGCACATCGTCGGCGGCGACGGGATCGCCGGCCTTCGCGCCGACGGCTTTGACCACGCCGTCGCGTTCGGCCTTGAGGATGTTCTGCATCTTCATGGCCTCGATGACGGCGACGGTCTCGCCGGCCTTGACCTCCTGGCCGACCGTCACGGCGATGGAGACGACGAGGCCGGGCATGGGGGACTGGATCAGCTTACTGGTGTCGGCGGCCTGTTTCTCGGGCAGGCGGGCGAAGAGCTCGGCCATTCGGGGGGTCAGGACGCGGACGCGGGCGCGGGTGGCGCCGGTGCGGATGGAGAAGCCGTCGGCGATGCGGGCGACCTCGGCGGTGAAGGGTTCGTGGTCGAGGACGGCGCGGAACTGGGCCAGGCCGGGGCGCCAGTCGATGTCGGAGAGCTGCAGCGCGCGGTCCTCGCCGGCGAGGTCCAGCGTCAGGGCCTCGTCCTCGTCATAGCCGAGGGAGACGCCGTGGGCGTCGCGGTCGATCAGGACGATCCAGTCGGTGCGGTCGGACGGATCGCCGGACTGTTCGGTCAGGATCTCGTTCATCGCGGCGGCCGTGGCGATCAGGATGTCGGTGCGCCGCCGATCGGGGGCCGCGCCTTTGAAGCCCTCGGGGAACTCGTCCTTGATGTAGCTGGTCGACAGTGCGCCCGAGCGGAACCGCTCCTGATCCATCACGGCGGCGAGGAAGGGCACGTTGTGGCCGACGCCCTGGAGGTGGGTGTCCTCCAGCGCCCGCTTCATGCCGTCGATGGCGGCGATCCGGGTGGGGGCCCAGGTGTTCAGCTTGGCGATCATGGGATCGTAGAACATCGAGATCTCGTCGCCCTCGCGGACGCCGGAATCGTTGCGCACCGTGTAGCCGTCCTGTTCGCCCTCTTCCGGCTGGTCGTAGCGGACCAGGCGGCCGATGGAGGGCAGGAAGCCGCGGTACGGGTCCTCGGCGTAGATCCGGCTCTCGATGGCCCAGCCGTTGATCTTCAGGTCGTCCTGACCGAAGGCCATGCGCTCGCCGGCGGCCGAGCGGATCATCTGTTCGACCAGATCGACGCCGGTGATCAGTTCGGTGACCGGGTGTTCGACCTGGAGCCGGGTGTTCATCTCGAGGAAGAAGAAGCTGCGGTCCTGACCCGCGACGAACTCCACCGTGCCGGCGGAGTCGTAGTTCACGGCGCGGGCCAGGGCGACGGCCTGTTCGGACATGGCCTTGCGGGTGGCGTCGTCCAGCAGGGGGGAGGGGGCCTCCTCGATGACCTTCTGGTTGCGGCGCTGGATCGAGCACTCGCGGTCGAACAGGGAGACGATGTTGCCGTGCTTGTCGCCCAGCACCTGGATCTCGATGTGGCGCGGGTCGATGATGAATTTCTCGAGGAAGACGCGGTCGTCGCCGAAGGCGGTCAGGGCCTCGGCCTTCACGGCGGAGAAGCCCTCGGCCATGTCGGCGTCGGAATGGGCGACGCGGATGCCCTTGCCGCCGCCGCCGGCCGAGGCCTTGATCATGACCGGATAGCCGATCTCGTTGGCGATCTGGATGGCGTGTTCGTCGGATTCGATCAGCCCCATATAGCCGGGCACGGTGGAGACGCCGGCCTGGGCGGCGAACTTCTTGGAGGTGATCTTGTCGCCCATCGCCTCGATGGCGTGGGGGTTGGGACCGATGAAGGCGATGCCCTCGGCCTCCAGCCGGCGGGCGAAGACGGGGTTCTCCGACAGGAAGCCGAAGCCGGGGTGGACCGCCTCGGCGCCCGAGCGGCGCACGGCCTCCACGATCTTGTCCTGGACCAGATAGCTCTCCGCGGCGGGCGAGGGGCCGATGTGGATGGCCTCGTCGGCCATCTCCACGGCCATGGAGCCGGCGTCGGCGTCGGAATGGACGACCACCGTCTGAATGCCCATGCGGCGGGCCGTCTTGATGATACGGACGGCGATTTCGCCCCGGTTCGCGATCAGGATCTTTGAGAACATGCGCGTTCCGTAGGATGGCGTCGCGGGCGTGTAAACGGGCGCCCCGTCCGCTCGCGCACGGGGCGAACCGTCACACGGGCGCCGTTCTCGCTTGGCAAGATCAGGGTTGATCGGCTTTAACTCGCGGCCGAGCCATTCGCATCCCCCGCCTGGAGTTCGTTATGATCCGCTTTCTGACCGCCGTTTCGGCGGCCGCCTGCATGATGACGGCGACCGCCGCAGTCGCGCAGGACTTCCGCGCCCTGGCGCGCACGGACCTGCAGGCCGCGCATGACGCGCTCCGCGACAACCACCCCGCCGCCGTCATCCCCGGCGCGCCGGGCGACACCTTCCGCAGCTGGCTCGACGCCGGTCTGGCGGACGCCAACGGCCGCATCGGCCAGGTCAACTCGGGCGACGCCCACGCCTATCTGATGCGCTACTACGCCGGCGGCTTCCGCGATTCGAATATCGCCATCACTCCTTCGTTCGAAGGCCTGGGCCCCTATTTCGGAATCAGCTGGCCCGGAATCACCACCGGATGGCGCAACGGCCAGTATGTCGTGACCTATGTGAAGCCGGGCGTGCGCAACGCCCCGCGCCTCGGCGAGATCGTCGTCAGCTGCAACCTGACGCCCATCGAGGAGTACGCCCGCGCCAAGCTCGACAAGTGGGAGGGCAACCTCGACACCGAGGCCGGCCGCGTCACCTCGGCGCCCTACCTGCTGTGGAACCGCAACAATCCGTTCGCGGCCGGCACGCCCTCGACCTGCGAGTTCAAGCGCGACGCCCGCGCCCGGCCGCGCGCTGTCGAACTGCGCCCCGTGCCGCTGGTCGCCGGTGATCTGGAAGCCGCCTATCGCGCCACCGTCTACATGCCGCCCGTCACGCCGCTGAACGTCGAGACCGTCAACGGCCGTCCGTGGGTCCATGTCCACTCGTTCGCCGACAGCGCGGGCTGGGACGCCTTCAACTCGCTGGTCGAAGGCCAGGCGGCGGCCCTGCGCGGCCCGCAAGGCTTCGTGCTGGACCTGCGCGCCGCCTCGGGGGCCTCGGCCTATACCTCCACGGCGCGCGGCTATGGCCTGGCCAACCGCATCTGGACGCCGGAGTTCACCGTCAGCCGCCAGCCGGCCGCCGGCGCCATCACCTATCGCGCCACCCCGGGCAACCGCACCTGGTACAATGACACCCTGGGCCGGATGCAGGCCGACCCGCGCTTCGTCCAGGAAGCCGCGCCGGTCATCGCCCAGACGCAGGAGATCGTCGCGGCCTTCGATACGGCCATCGCCTCGGGTCAGCGCACCTTCACCCTGCCGGGCCGCGCCGCCGTGCCGGACACGGGAGCCCCGAACCCGGTGCAGGGTCCGGTGGTCGTGCTGGTCGACGCCGGTTGCTCGGGCGGCTGCCTCGACACGCTGGACCTCTTGTCCAAGCTGCCGAACGTGCGCATCGCGGGTTCGACCACGGCGACCGACACCATCTTCATCGAGCCGACGCAGGCGCGCCTGCCGTCGAACTATTCGGACCTGAGCTACGGCCACAAGGCCTGGACCAGCCGCGAACGCCCGAACAACGCGCCCTTCACCCCGGCGCAGGGTCTGGTCTACGTCGGCAACCCGGCGGACGAGAACGCCGTGCGGACCTGGGTCGGGACGCTGTTCGGCGGCTGACGCATGTTGCTGCGCTAACGCCGGCGACGCGGTCGCCGGCTGCTGGAGCGCGGTCTGAAGAGTGAGATTGGCCGGGCGGGGGAGACCTCGTCCGGCCTCTTTCGTTCGGGCGATGCCGTTCGTGCTGCACGGCCCGAGGCGGTCAGCGGTCGTCGTCGACGTCCGCTACGGGTGGATTCCAGACATGCAAACGGCCCCACCGTCGCCAGCGGGGCCGTTCCATAGCGGGGCGAAACGTCGCTTAGGCGATCAGCTGTCGCCGCTGGATGTAGAGCGCCGCTCCACCCGCCAGCAACAGGCCGAACAGGATCATGGCCCATTCTGACAACGTCGGCACCGGGGCTGGCGCCGCAAACGTCAGCTTCTGGACGCCGGTACCGGCGACATAGACATTGCCCGCACTATCCACAGCAACGGCTCTGGCATTGATAGAGCTGGCGAGCGTGGTCACAGCCCCGCCGATAGCGGCGATCCGCTTCACCGCACTGTTGCCGCTATCGGCGACGTAGACATTGTCCGCACTGTCCACCGCAACGCCGAAGGGGTCGGAAAAGCCGCTGCCGAACGTGGTGACGGCCCCACCGCCAGCGGGGATCCTCTTCACCGCATTGTTGCCGCTATCGGCGACATAGACGTTGCCCGTACTATCCACCGCGACGCCATAGGGACCGTTAAAGCCACCGGCGAGCGTGGTGACGGCCCCACCGCCCGCGGGGATCAGCTTCACCTCACTGTTGAAGGCCTCGGCGACATAGACGTTGCCCGCGCTGTCCACCGCAACGCTGTAGGGATTGAAAAAGCCACTGCCGAGCGTGGTGACGGCCCCACCGCCCGCCGGGATCCTCTTCACCGCATTGTTGCCGGTATCGGCGACATAGACATTGCCCGCACTATCCACAGCAACGCCTCTGGGATAGCTAAAGCCGCTGCCGAGCGTGGTGACAGCCCCGCCGACAGCGGCGATCCGCTTCACCGCATTGTTGTTGGTATCGGCGACATAGACATTGCCCGCACTATCCACAGCAACGCCTCTGGGACTGCTAAAGCCGCTGCCGAGCGTGGTGATTGTTTGCGCGGTCGCGGGTGTGGTGAGCGCAAAGGCTGCGACCAGGGCCAACAGACCGGAGGCGACGGCAGCCAGCAGGCCCCTCACCGACCGCGCACGGTCGCAGGACACGATGATCGACATGAAACGCTTCCCCTAATGGGAAACAGTCTGTCCGTACCCCGTGCCGGCCATAACAAGTCAAACATTTCAATCATAGAGGAAATCTGCGTTGGTCGAACGCGGTCCGGCGCATGACCGTCACGGCCACGATCAGACCGATCAGCACCGTCGCAAAGCGGACGTCTTCAACGTCTGCAACGGGTCGAAAGCGGGCATCAGGACAGCTGCCAAGAGCGGTCCTCCGGAGAAGTGAGGGAGACCGGGCGGACGGGGCATTCGCGAGGGGTGGCGACCGGTTGTCCGCGAGCAATCGCCGTGGCCAGTCCGGGTCGCATCGAAGTCCGGTGACCACCGTCGACGAAGGTTGAGCCACCGACGAAAACGGCGGCCCCCTCTCGGGAGCCGCCGCAGAAGCAAAGCGTGAGTGGGAGGAGAGGAACCGTGTTCCTCGCCGCCGTCCCTGAATCTTTAGTCTTCGTCTTCGACTTCGAAGCCGTCACCTTCGCAGAGGTCGACGCCCATGACTTCTTCGGTGTCGCCATCTTCATAGGTGGCCTGGACGTCCTGAACGCAGTCGTCGCCGACTTCGAAGGTCACTTCGACGCCTTCGCCCGGGGCGATTTCTTCGTCGAGCAGGTTGTCGCCGAAATCATCGGAAGACTCGCCCGAGATGGCCAGGCCGACGATGGCCACTTCGCCGTCGTTGGTGACGGTCATCGTGGCCTGCGCCATGGCGCTGGTGCCGAACATGAGAACGACGGCCGAAGCCGCCACGAAAAGGTTGGTCTTCATAAGTGTAGTCCCCCAAAGGCCGGGATGCCGGCGCAATTAGAAAAAATGACGTCGAACAAGCTCGTCGCGGCGGTCTATAGCGGCTTGCAGCGCTGCCCGTAAATGACGAGTCCTGACGGGCCTCGTCTCACTGACCACGGTCCAGAAATCGGTCGAAGCCAGGCTCTTGGAACCGCGCCACTTTACCCCCATCTCCCGTCCATGACCGACATCACCGAAGCCCGCCCTAACCTGTCCGCCGCCGGATACGATCTGACGCCGCCCTCGGAGGGTCAGCGCGTGGCGCTGGAGGCCGATCTGAACGCCGAGGAGAGGCGGGTGCTTCTCTCGCACGGCACCGAGGCGCCGTTCTGCGGCGTGCTGCTGGGCGAGAAGCGTCCGGGCGTGTTCGTCTGTCGGGAATGCGGCCTGCCGCTGTTCAGGGCCACGACCAAGTTCGAGAGCGGCACGGGCTGGCCCAGCTTCACCCAGCCGGTCAGCGAGGATCACGTCACGGCCATCGAGGATCGCGCCTACGGCATGGTGCGGACCGAGACGACCTGCGCGCGCTGCGGGAGCCATCAGGGGCATGTGTTCCCGGACGGGCCGCCGCCGACCGGCCTGCGCTACTGCATCAACTCCGTGGCGCTGTCGTTCGTGGAGGAGGGGCGGCCTCTGCCCGATCCGCTGGGGCGCGGCGACGGGGTGGCGTGACGCGGTTGAAACTTCGCCATCACGGTCCGGCCTCAATCCGGGTTAGGATGATCGTCAGTCCGGAGTATCGCCCATGCTGATCGCCCTCGCCCTGACCGCCCTGCTGGGTTCGGAGGATCCGGACGGCGTGGTCACGACCGCGCGTCGGGGCGACGGGGCCGTGATGGTCGGCGCAGAAGCGCCCACAACCGAAGCGCGGCCCGATGCGGCCCAGGTTGTCGCCGTGACGCCGCACAATCTGACGACGGCCGAGCAGATCGACCGCTGGGTCGCGGCGCGCGCGCCCGATTCCGAACCGTTCGCCGAGGCGACGGGGCCTCAGGACGATCGCAAGATGCACGGCTTCGTCAGCGGCTCTATCGGGACGAACGACTATTCGTCCGTGTCGGTGGGCGTGTCCCTGCCGATCGGCGAGAACGGCCGGCTGGACCTGGCCTACAGCCAGACGAAGAACGGCTACGGCTACGGGTATCCGGGGTACGGCTACGGCTCCTGGGATTATCCGGGCGAGTACGGGTTTGGCGACGTCGGCTACGGCGCGCGGATCCGGCCCTATGGCGTCTACGATTCGCTCTATGGCGCGCCCGGCCGGTCGCGGTCGATGTCGGTGGGCTTCAGCTGGGATGAGGACAAGGGTCGGCGCGAGCGGGGGCGGGCGCCGTTAATTACGGCTGAGGACTAAATTTCCCCCGTGCATCCCGGCGAAGGCCGGGATCCAGATCACGCGTTCAGGCGGCCGGGATAAGGCGCCTGGCCGACTGATCCCGCATAAGTGACCTCCATCTGGACCCCGGCCTTCGCCGGGGTGCACGGATGGCGGGGAAAACAAAAAGGCCCGGTCTCGCGACCGGGCCTTGTCGTTTCGGAATGGTGCCGCCGGGGGGAATCGAACCCACGACCTCAGCCTTACCAAGGATGCGCTCTACCACTGAGCTACGGCGGCCTGTTCCGAGGAAGCGGCCGTATAGCCACTCCACTGCCGGGGGGGAAGCCCATTTTCCCTTGCCCCGAAACTTTTCCCGAGGCTGAGTGAAGCCATGACCGAACCGCCCGAGTCCTCGACCCCAGCGCCCGCCGAAACGACGCCGCCTGCGCTCCGGACGCCGGCGGAGATCGAACGGGCCGAACGCACCGTGCGGCTGGCCAGGGCGCTGAGGGACAATCTGCGGCGTCGCAAGGCGGTCCAGCCGAAGCGTGACAGGCCGGGGAACTAGGGCCCGGCAACTGAAAGTCATCGAATCGGCGACGGGCGGCCCTTTCGCGACACGGGACGACCGCGCTAGATAGCCGGCTCGCCGGGACAGTCGATCCTTGCGGCTTCAAGGACGACATGGACAGCATCACGGTTCACGGCAACGGCCCGCTTCACGGATCGATTCCGGTCAGCGGGGCGAAGAACTCGGCCATCAAGCTGATGGCGGCGTCGATCCTGACCGACCAGAAGCTTCTGCTGACCAACATGCCGCGGCTGGCGGACACGAAATTCCTCGGCCGGCTGCTGCAACAGTTCGGCATCGCCGTGGAGGAGCGCGACGGGCACGACGGGCAGGAGACCCTGTTCGACGCCCGCGAAATCTCGTCGACCTTCGCCCCCTATGATCTGGTTCGCCAGATGCGGGCCAGCTTCAACGTTCTGGGGCCGCTGCTTGCGCGGACGGGGCACGCCAAGGTGTCGCTGCCGGGCGGTTGCACCATCGGGGCGCGGCCGGTCGACCTGCATATCGACGCCCTGACGCGTCTGGGGGCCCTGATCGAGCTGGAGGAGGGCTATGTGTCCGCCACCGCGCCCAGGGGGCTGATCGGGGCCGAGATCGAGTTTCCGTTCGTCTCGGTGGGGGCGACGGAACACACATTGATGGCCGCGACCCTGGCGCGGGGGACGACGGTGCTGAAGCGGGCCGCCCGGGAGCCGGAAATCGGCGACCTGGCGCGTTGCCTCGTGATGATGGGTGCGAAGATCGAGGGTATCGATACGGATACCCTGGTCATCGAAGGCGTGACCTCGCTGAATGGCGGGGAGTGGTCGGTGATCCCTGACCGGATCGAGATGGGCTCCTATGCCTGCGCCGCCGCCATGGCGGGGGGCGAGGTGCGTCTGACCAACAGCCGGGCCGGGCTGATCACCTCCCTGACCGACCGGATGGTCGAGGCGGGCGTGGAGATCGTTCCGACCGAAGACGGGGTGATCGTCAAGCGTGATCCGTCGCAACGGCTGAAGGCCGTCAACGTGGCGACCGAGGTCTATCCGGGATTCCCGACCGACCTGCAGGCCCAGTTCATGACGCTGATGACCACGGCCGACGGCGTCAGCGTCATCCACGAGAACATCTTCGAGAACCGCTTCATGCACGCGCCGGAACTGGCGCGGCTGGGGGCCGAGATCTCGGTCCACGCGGGCGAGGCCCATGTCACGGGCGTCGAGAAGCTGAAGGGCGCGCCGGTCATGGCGACGGACCTGCGGGCCTCTGTCAGTCTCGTGATCGCAGGTCTGGTCGCCGAGGGTGAAACCAGCATCGGTCGCGTCTATCATCTGGATCGCGGGTTCGAGCGTCTGGAAGAGAAGCTCGGCGCATGCGGGGCGGATATCCGGCGGGTCAAAGGCCCGCCTGTCGAAGGACCGGGTGATGACCACTGAGGCGCTGGAGCGCGAGGAGCAGGAGGCGGTGCGCGCGGCAAGCGGCGGCACCAACGAGCCCCTGCGGCTGCTGGCCGAGGACGGCGAGGACCTGGCCATCATCTCGGCGGCGCTGCAGGACGCGATCCTGAGACCAGCGGACATCGTCTGGGAGAAGGGCGGACGGCGCCTCACCATCGAGCTGAGCCGGTTCTGCTGGGAATGCGGCGGGACCCGCGTCCGCGCCGCCATGCAGTTCGGCGACGTGATCTCGGTCAAGAGCCGGGGACTGCCGAGGTTGCCGGACGCGCCGCTGGAACTGCTGGCCATCCATTTCTTCGAGGGTGAGGCGCCGGGCGGGCGGGCCATTCTGATGTTCGCGGGCGGCGGGGACCTGAGGGTCGACGTCGAATGCCTGGACGCTGTGGTGGCGGACCTGTCGGACCGCTGGGCTGCGCGCGTCGCCCCGACCCATCTGGACGCGCCGTCGGGCGGGATCGAGCCGTGAGCGATCACCGGCTGGCCTCCGTCGATCTGGACGAGGCGACCCTGCCGTCGGCGACGGCGGAGATCGAGCATGAGCGCCGGGTCGCCATCTTCGACCTGATCGAGAAGAACGTCTTCGAGCCGGAAGGGTCGGAGGGTGGACCTTATGGGCTCAAGCTGTCGCTGCAGGACAACCGGCTGGTCTTCGACATCACAGGTGTGGACTACACGCGAACCTACGCCCTGAGCCTGACGCCGCTGAAGAGCGTGTTGAAGGACTATCTGATGATCTGCGACAGCTACTACGAGGCGCTGCGCGGGTCGTCGGCCAGCCAGATCGAGGCCGTTGATATGGGCCGGCGTGGCCTGCACAACGAAGGCGCAGAGCTGCTGAAGGCGCGGCTGGACGGCAAGGTCCAGATCGACCACGAGACGGCCCGGCGGCTGTTTACGCTGGTGTGCGCGTTGTACCGGCGGGGCTAGTTTTCTCCTCCCTGTCGCGAAGCGATGGGGAGGTGGCGCGGCGCTTCTTCAGCGCCGTGACGGAGGGGGCGACCCGGTGGCGGACGGGATCAGCTATCAACGCGCTCGCGCTTTCAGACGGGCGCTTACGCCGCCCGAGGCGCGGCTGTGGCGCTGCTTGAAGGGTGATCAACTCGGCGGGCTGGGTTTTCGAAAACAGCACCCGATCGGGCCGTATATTCTCGATTTCTACTGCGCCGCTGCAAAGCTGGCGGTCGAGGTGGATGGCGCGACGCATGACCATCCGCACCAGATCGCGCACGATTCGAGGCGCACCCACTGGCTGGGCGGTAAAGGCATTCGGGTCATCAGGGTTCGGGCTCTGGATGTCCGCGACGAACTGGATGGGGTTCTGGCGTATGTTCGGCGAGAGGCGGAAGCGCGGATAAACCCCTCTCTTTGATATCGCGTCGCCCCCTCCGTCACGGCGCAAAGAGGCGCCGCGCCACCTCCCCATGCTGCGCACGGGGAGGAGAACTCGACTTCGAGCCCACTTTGGTGCATTAGCGCCGACTTCTTACGGCTCGCGCTTTCGTCCGGCGCGGGCCTTGATTCGTATTCAAGGGCGCGAGAGGCCGCATGGCTAAGGAAGAACTGCTCGAGTTTCCCGGTACGGTCAGCGAACTGCTGCCGAACGCCACGTTCCGCGTGACGCTCGAGAACGACCACGAGATCATCGCCCACACCGCCGGCAAGATGCGCAAGAACCGCATCCGCGTGCTGGCCGGGGACAAGGTTCTGGTCGAGATGACGCCCTATGACCTGACCAAGGGCCGCATCACCTATCGCTTCAAGTAAGGGCAGGGCGGTGGCCCGTCCTGAATTGGTGCTGGCCTCGGCCAGCCCGCGCCGCATCGAACTGCTGGCGCTGATCGGGATCAGCCCCGATCGTATCGATCCCGCCGACATCGACGAGACGCCGCTGAGGGATGAGACACCTTCGCGGCTGGCCGTGCGGCTGGCGCGGACCAAGGCGCAGGCCGTCGCTGCGCGCGCGCCGCACGCCGTCGTGCTCGCTGCCGATACGGTGGTGGCGGTCGGGCGTCGGCTGCTGGAGAAGCCCGCCGATGCGGCGGAGGCCGAGAAATTCCTGCGCCTGCTTTCAGGACGGAATCACCGGGTCTTCACCGGGGTGGCCGTGGCGACGGGAGAGACCGTGCGGCATCGCGTGGTGGACACCCGCGTGGCCATCAAGCGGCTGTCGGACGCCGAGATCGTCGACTATGTCGCCGGCGGCGACTGGAAGGGCAAGGCCGGGGGCTACGGCATTCAGGGACCGGCTGCGGCCTTCGTGCTCAAGATCATCGGCAGCCATCCGGCGGTGATGGGGCTGCCTCTGCCCGAGACGGTCAACCTGCTGGCGGGCGCCGGCTGGCGTAAATGAGCGAGGTCGAGGTCTTCCTGGACGACACACCTGGCGAGGTCAGGGGAATCGTGGCGCGGGACGGCCGCTTCGAAAGGCTTCTCATCCAGAGAGAAGACGATCCGCCCCAGCACCGGCTGGGCGCGCGCAGCGTGGGACGGGTGATCGAGGCCGACGGGGCCTTTCGCGCCGCTTTCATTGATCTGGGTTGTGACGGTCCGGCGGGCTTCCTGCCGCTCGGCAAGGGCGAGAGCCTGCGGGCGGGCGAGATCGTCGAGGTCGAGGTCACGGCCGAACGGCGCGAGGCCAAGGGTCCGGCGCTGAAACGACTCGGAGCGGGGGAGGGCAAGCCTCGCCTGATCGCGCCGGGGCCGGACGTCATCGAGCGGCTGCGACACTTCGCCCCCGGCGTCGCGCCGATCACCGGCGTTCAGGCGATTCAGACGAGCTGGGACGCCGAGGAAGAGGCGCTCAATCCGGGCGACTTGTTCGCGGAGTGGGCGCTGGACCTCGCGGTGCAGCGGACGCGGGCGCTTATCGCAGTGGACATAGACTATGCGCATCTGCCCGGACGCGATGCGCGCAAGGGCAGGGCGCAGGCCAATCGGCAGGGTCTGATACAGGCCGCGCGCATGATCCGGCTGAGCGGCTGGGGCGGGCTGGTGGCCGTCGATCTGGTCGGGACGACGCTGGATCCGGCGCAGGTCACGGAGATGGCGAAGGCGGCCTTTGCCGGCGACGACGCGACCCTGGGGCCGCTGAGCCGGTTCGGCCTGCTGCAACTGGCCCTGCCATGGCGGACGCGGCCGGTGGAAGAGATCCTGCTGGAGTCCGGGCGGCGGCGGTCGCTGGCGACGCGGGCGATCGATATCGCACGGTCCCTGAGGCACACCATGCTGTCGGACACGGCCGCGCCCCGGTTCACGGCAAGATGCGCGCCTGAAGAGGCCGAGGCCGCCGCGCCGCTGGTCGCCCGGCTGGGACCGCGTGCGGCGGTGAAGGCGGACCCGTCGGTCGCGCCCGGGCGTTTCACCGTCGAGGAGGGCTGAACGAATGGCGACCTGTCCGATCTGCCGAAAGAATCCGACCGTCGAGGCCTACAGGCCCTTCTGTTCGAAGCGGTGCGCAGACGTGGATCTGCAGCGCTGGCTGGTGGGGTCCTATGTCCTGCCCGACACGGACGAGCTGGTCCCTGACGCCGATCCTGAAAACGAGGACTGATACCGGCTGGACACCCCGTTTCGGCTCGCCTATAGACCCGCCTCTCGCGTTTTCGCGCGGGCGCCTGGATAGCTCAGCTGGTAGAGCAATGGATTGAAAATCCATGTGTCGGTGGTTCGAACCCGCCTCCAGGCACCACTCCCTTTTTCTTCAGGAAAATCGTCGCACGACCCGGGGGCCTCACGGCCGCACGGGGCGATATCGTGGCGCGCCAAGGGTTGCCGGGGCGGTGAAAACCACGCCTGCGGGGCCCCATTCCCAAACGTAAGCCTGCAATGCCCGTTTGGCATCGTCGGGGTCGATTAACCTAACGCCGAAATGCAGCAGTGGTAAGACATTGCGGGATTTGACCGGCCCGCTCGCTCAGGGGGCGAAAAGCACCTCTGAAGCCTTGACGCTCTGTTATCGGTTCGCCAAAGGAGCTTGACCGCTTTCTTTGCGTGAGCGGCCGAACGCCTGCTGGGCCTCGTGCTCCAAGGCTTCGACCACGCCGATGGGCGCCCTCGGGCAACCGGATGCGACAGAAGGCGTTCCGCCGTTGGCCAGCTCGGCCGGCCGGCGGGACACAACCGTTTTTCATAGAGGGCGGAGCGTCCCTGACGCGCTCCGTTCCTGGGTTCCACGAGTCAGACCAAAAAAGCAGGAACTGGCGACACATGATTAAGACCAACACCCTTCTCGCCCTGGCCGGCGCCGCCGTCCTGATGGCGGGCTCGCCGGCTCTGGCGCAAGCCCCGGCAGCCCCTGACGCGACCGCTGCTCCGGCAGCCGCGACCGCCGCTCCGGCCGCAGCCACCCCGGCTCCGGCCGCTCCCGCCGCTGAAGCCGATCCGGAATCGGTCGGCGACGCCGTTTCCGGCGGCCACGGTGGCGACATCACCCCGATCTCGATGTTCCTGGAAGCAGGCATCGTCGTTAAGATCGTGATGATCGGCCTGCTGCTGGCCTCGATCTTCTCCTGGACCCTGCTGCTCATCAAACTGCTCGAGTTCGGCGGCCTGAACCGCAAGACCGACCAGTTCCTGGAAGCCTTCCGCGGCGCCCGCACGATCGCTGACATGCGTCGTGTCGCCACCGCCGACGAGTTCGACGGCAACCCGCTGGCCGACATGGCCGCCGCGGCGACCGAAGAAATCGAACTGTCCCGCCAGGCTGGCCTGAACGTTCACGGCGACCACAGCGACTCGGCCCTGCTGCGCGCTCAGCAAGCCGTCTCGGCCGTGCAAGCCGGTCTCGCCGCCCGCCTTTCGGGTGGTCAGCAGTTCCTGGCCTCGACCGGTTCGACCGGCCCGTTCGTGGGTCTGTTCGGCACCGTTTACGGCATCATGAACTCCTTCATCGGTATCGCCCAGTCGAACACGACCAACCTGGCCGTCGTCGCCCCGGGTATCGCTGAAGCCCTGCTCGCCACCGGTATCGGCCTGTTCGCCGCTATCCCGGCGGTTATCTTCTACAACTACTTCAACACCCGCATCTCGGCATATGGCACCCGTTCGGACGGCTTCAACGCTGAACTGATCAACGCCATCTCGCGTCAACTCGACAAGGGAGCGTAAGACGGATGGCCGCCAAGCTTTCCGGCGGCGGCGGCGGCAGGTATCACGTCGAGCAGAACAGCGACATCAACGTCACGCCTTTCGTTGATATCATGCTTGTTCTCCTCATCATCTTCATGGTGGCGGCGCCGCTCGCCACCGTGTCGATTGAGGTGAAACTGCCCACCGCCGTGGCCCCGCCCCAGGAGAACCCGCCCAAGCCGGTGTTCATCTCCATCCAGAACGATGGCGACGTCTTCATCGGCGACGGACGCAGCAGCCCTGAACAGCTCGGGGACGATCTGCGGCGCCTGATCCGGACGCGTAATCCGGAAGAGGAGCGTATCTTCATCCGCGGCGACCAGCAGACCCGCTATGGCGACTTCATGCAGGTCATGAACGCCTTGCAGGACAACGGCTTCTATAGCGTCGCCCTGGTCGGCGAAGACAACTCGCCCACGTCGACGGGAGACTAAGGATGACAGACGCTCCCGTTGAGTATCATCGCAGTCGCTATGACCCCCCTCGCAAGAAGGGGTTCATGGGGGTCTCCCCCGGGATTTGGCTGATCGCCCTGGGAACGGTCACCGTTCTCTTCGCGATCATGATCTTCTACCTCCAGAAGACCAAGTTCGAGCTTCGCATCCAGGAGTATTCGGACGACGCCGTGGACGTCGAGATCGTCGAACCGATCCCGCCGCCCCCGCCGCCTCCGCCGCCTCCGCCTCCGCCGGACACCCCGCCGCCGCCCAAGCTGCAGGTCCGTCCGCCGGTGATCAACACCCTGGCTCCTCCGCCGCCGATCACGCTTCCGATCGAGCCGACGAAGAAGGAAGACCGGGTCGAATACACGGGTCCGCCCGTGATCGTCCCCGGACCTCCGCCGCCGCCGGCTCCGCCGGCTCCGGTTCGGCCGCCAGTGATCACGAACCCGAGCTGGGCTTCGCAGCCTCGCCCGACCTACCCGGATCGCGCGCTTGAGCGTGGTCTGTCCGGCAGCGCCGATCTGAGCTGCACCGTCAACCCGAACGGCAGTGTCTCCGGATGCTCGATCGTCTCGGAAACGCCGTCGGGCGCCGGCTTCGGTCGCGCCGCCCTGGCTGCGGCCCGCAACGCCCGCCTGTCGCCCCGTTCGGTCGACGGCGTGGCCACCGGGGGTACGGTTCGCTTCACCGTCAGGTTCAACCTGCCGGACTAAAACATGGCCCGGAAACGGACCAGGGAATGCGCCCCGAGGGAAACCTCGGGGCGTTTTTCTTTGTCGGGATGTTCTCAAGAGCCACAGCGGTCTTGATCGCGGCTTCCGGCGCCGCTAACAACGCGCCTCGCGTCGCCCTTCCCCCCGGTCTGATCTTCGATCGGACGAAATGGGGAGGGCCGCTGCGCCGCCTTAGCTCAGTTGGTTAGAGCGCCGGTTTGTGGAACCGGAGGTCCTCAGTTCAAGCCTGAGAGGCGGTACCATCCTCCCACATCGCCAGGGTCTTCAGGCCGGTGCTCAGGCCACGGCCGGTTCGGCCTCGTCCTGATCCAGCGGTGAGGCCGTGACGTCGGGACGCTGGCGCAGGGTTTCGATCGGTCCTTCCAGTTTCGACAGAGCCGCCGCCGCCGCCGCATGGCCGGCCGCGACCACCGGGTCGTAGACCTTCCAGTCTCGGATGTCGGAGCCTTCGGGCACGGGCAGGATCAGCAGGTCGGCCTCGGCGCGTGAACTCTCCATGTCGGCATCCGTGGTGATGGTGGCCGAGCGCATGAGCACCGAGACGATCGGCGGTCCCTTCTTCCAGGCCCCCGAGACGATCCAGCGCCACCATGACGGCGGATTGGCCAGGGTGGCGGGATCGACCCCGCGCATCTGGGACATGTCGACCCCGACGATGGGACCCGCGTTCAGCTGGCGCATGACGTCAGTGGGGAAGTTCTTGATGACGGCGCCATCCACCAGCACCTGGCCGTCGATCACGACCGGCGGCATGACCCCGGGAATGGAGATGGAGGCGCGCATGGCCCGGCGCAGCAGGCCCCGGCGGTGCACCTCGATCCGGCCGCTGGTCAGGTTCGACGAGACGGCGAAGAAGGGCAGGGGCATGTCGGCGATGTCGATCTCGCCATAGGCGTCCTGAAGCAGCCGCGCGACCTTGCCGGCGCGGGTCATGGCGATGATCGGGAAGGCCAGGTCCGACAGGGGATCCGAGCGGACGAAGGCTGTGCGGATGCGGGCGTCGAGCTCCTCGTCGGTCCAGCCGAGGGCCGGGCCGGCGGCGATGACCGCGCCCATGGAGGAGCCGCCGAGGAAGTCGAACCGCACCCCGGCTTCGTGCAGGGCGCGCACCGCGCCGATGTGGGCGTAGGCGCGGGCGCCGCCGCCGGACAGGACCAGACCGATGGCCGTGCCCGTGACGATGCGGGCGATGCGGGCCGCGTCCCCCACGTCGCCCTCGATGGCGTGGAACCAGCGGCCGGGATTGATCGCGTCCAGCCAGACGGAGGTGTTGGCCGGGCGGCGCATGCGCGGGTCGCGCAACAGGATCAGGTCGGTGAACTGCTGAAGCCCATGGGCGGTGCGGATGGGAATGTTGGACGGCGGCGCGGTCAGGGCGTCGCCGATGAGGAACAGCCGGTCGACCTGGCGTGCGCACAGGTTGGCCCAGGAGGGCTCGTCCAGCTCGGCGACATAGAGGACGAAGTCGTGGGTGTCCTCCATGCGCGAGAACCATTCCGAGACCGAGGACAGGGCCGAATGATCGATGACCTGACAGGTCTTGCCTTGAGCCTCGACGGCGGCGGCGACGCGGTCGACGAAGGGGCGGATGGGGCGGCCGCGCACGGAGATGAAGCCGAACACGCTGGGTTCGGTGACGCCCGGCGCGCGTTCACGGGCCCGGTGCAGCATCAGCCGCGACAGCTCGATCATGACGTCGGGCTGGGTGCGGACGGCCTCGAAGAAGACCTCGCGGGGCAGGGCCAGGATCTCGGAATCGCGCAGGGCCACGACGCTGGCGGAATGCGGCCTGCCGGCGATCAGCGCCATTTCGCCGACGGGCTCGCCAGGCTTGATGACGCCGAGGAACTGGGGCGGCTGATCGTCCTCCTGGCGGAAGACGCCGAGACGGCCGGAGCGGACCAGATAGAGGCTGTCGGGCTCATCCCCGGCCGAGAACAGCAGCTCTCCGCCGGTCAGGGCGAACCAGCTGGCCCTGGTGTTCTGATCCTCGAAGACCCGCGCCAGCGCCGCTTCGAGACTGTCGTGGCGGGAAGGGCTCATGCGGATGTCATCGCCGGGGCTGGCGGCCGGTCAATGCCCGGCCGGCGACCTGGATTAGCGGCGGTTTGGGGTGAGGGGCAAGGGGAGAGGGATGTGGCTAGCGCCGCCTTGCCGTGAACAGGTCGCCCAGCCGGTCCGGCGTGCCTCCGATCCGCTCCAGGTGGGGGTATTTCAGACCGTCGTGATAGTCGAAGGTCACCGTCCGGTAACGCGTGCCGTCGAGGACGATGAGCTCGATCTTTTCGTCCGTGCCCTTGGCGGCGGTGACGGCGGCGGCGAGGTTTGCCGCGGTGACGGCCTCGCCGTTGACCGCGATGACCTGCATGCCGATCGCCAGCCCCTGCTGGAAGGCGAGGCCATTCCACATGACGCTCGAGATCGTGTTGTCCGTGCCGGTCATGAAGCCCAGCGAATAGATGAAGTCGTTGCGGCCGTACTCGCCCCACAGCGTCTTCTGATAGTCGCTCATGGTGTCGGTGTAGACGAGGCGGTAGCCGCCGCGCGCCAGACCATCCAGCGGGGCGCCCGGGCCGTGGCCGTCCAGGCGGGTGCGCAGGAACGTCGCCCAGTCGTGCTCCATGACGCCGTTCAGCGTCTCGACCACGGTCTCGAAGGTGTAGGGGTTCGCGTCGTAGACGCCGTCCTCGACGCCGAAGAAGGCGCGGGCGAAGTCGTCGAGCGACTTGCGGCCATTGGTGCCCTCGCGGATCAGGGCGTCGGCGTCGAGCCAGATCAGCTGGCCCTCGACATAGTAGTCCTCGCTGCGCTGCCAGGACCGCCAGCCGATCGGGCGGCGCTGGGAGATGATCGGGTCGTTGACCGTATCCTGCATCGCCCGCCATTCGCGGCCGACGGTATTGTCATAGGTGGCGGCGTCCATCGCCAGGGCGTCGAGCGCGTTCTGGCGGCTGTGCAGGCCCGACCGTGCAGCCAGGACCTTGCCCCAGAACTGGGTCTGGCCTTCGTAAACCCACAGCAGTTCGTTCTGCATGGGCAGGTTGAAGTTGGCGACGTCCTGACCGGCCGGGCGGCGATACTTGCCGTCCCAGGAATGGGTGTATTCGTGGGCCAGCAGGTCGCGGTCGCCGAGTTTCGACTCCCAGTCGGTGAAGAAGCCCGGATCGACGCTGTTCTCCGAACTGCGGTGATGCTCCAGGCCGATGCCGCCCAGTCGTCCGGTCATGGCGAGCAGGAAATCATAGTGGTCGTACTGGCGCGTGCCGAAAAGGCGGTCGGCCTGAACGACGAGGGTGCGCAGGATGCCGATCTGGTCGTCGGTCGGGGCGATGTTGGAGGCTTCGTCGGCGACGATGTTGAGGAGGACGGGCGAACGGCCGCCCGGATCGAGATCGATCTGGCGATAATGTTCGCCGGCGAACATCGGGCTGTCGACGAGGACGTCGAGCGGAACGGGCTGGAAGGTGGTGGTGTCGCCCGACGTGCTGTCGGGGCGCAGCGCCGTGCCGTATTTCCAGCCGTCGGGCAGGGTGACGCTGGCCTGCATGGTCACATTCCGGTGGAAGCGACCGGCGGGATAGAGCAGCATCTTCTCCCACTGGATGTTCAGCATCTCGGCCGTCATCGTGATCCGGCCCTGATCCCCGGTCGTCGGCGACAGGTGCTGGAATTCGGCGACCAGTTCGGTGGCGCCGGCCGGGACGACGACATGGAAGGCGTAGGGGCTGAGGGCGTCGCGGACCCACTCCACACGCTGGCCGTTCGCCGTGAAGGTCAGGCCGGCCAGCTGGGTGATCGGTCCGACCGGGCCGTGGTTGCCGGGCAGCCATTCCGGGAAGAACAGGGTCATCGGACCGGCGGCCTCGACCGGGATGGTCTCGCGGACGCGGTAGATGCGGCGGTTCAGATCGGTGGCGTCGACGTCGAGGCGCACCACGCCGGGCCAGGCGCGGTCGACGACGGCCGGGATCGGCTGCGGCGTTGGCGGGGTCTGGGCGAAGGCCGGGGCGGTCGAGACGAGCAGGAGGGCCGCGAGACAGGCGGAGACGGCGAGACGCTTCATGGTGCTGGGAACCCGGAGATGAACAGGCGCGCACATGAGCGCCGGGTGCGACATTTCGTCAAGCGTGAGTGTTTCCCTTCTCCCTTTGCGGGAGAAGGTGGCAGCCGAAGGCTGACGGATGAGGGGTATGCGTCATCAGGCCGGCTCTCAACGGCGAGACTCGAGGGGTGGAAACTTACCCCTCATCCGCCCCTCCGGGGCACCTTCTCCCGCAAGGGGAGAAGGGTTCCTACTTCACTTCGAGCAGTTCGACCTTGAACAGCAGGGTGGAGTTGGGCGGGAGTTCGTCGCCGCCGACCCAGCGCTCGCCGTAGCCGAGCGAGGCGGGGATGGCGAAATAGAAGGTCTCGCCGACGCGCATCAGGGCGACGCCCTCGGTCCAGCCCTTGATGACGCGGTTCAGCGGGAACTCGGCGGGCTCGCCCCGGTCGTAGGAGCTATCGAACTTGCGCCCGTCGATGAAGGTCCCCTCGTAGTGGACGCGGACCGTGTCGGTCTCGGTCGGCTGGCGCCCCTCGGGGTGGGCGGCGCCTTCGCGACGGTACTGGAGACCCGAGGCCGTGGTGGTCCAGCCGCGGCGGGCGCCGTTCCAGGCGAGGTAAGCGGCCTGGCCGGCGGTGTATTCCTCAGGTGTGGAGTGGACACGCGGGTCGACGCCGGAGACGACGACCGGGTCAGGGGCCGTGGCGCAGGCGGCGAGGGCGGTTGCGGCAACGAAGATGGGGATGATTTTCATGCCCGGACGCTAGCAGCCGAAAAAGCTCTTGCGAAGCTGGCGAAAATCGGCGTCGCGGCCTTTATTTCGTCGGGAAAGCGAGTATATGTCCGCGTTCCGCAACAGCTCACATGAGTCTGCGCGAAAGCGCCGAGGCCCGGTCCGTCGCCCTCCGACCGAGCGAAGGCGTGGCTCCTTACCCAGGGAGCTTCTCAGATTTCAGGCCTCCTGATCCTGCAGGGATCGAGGGTGGAGGCCGAAACCGATTGTCACGGCATGCCCGCTCGCATCGCCGTGGCTACTGCATTTTGCGCGTGGTCTCCCCCCGGATCCGCGAATGGGAAAACAGAATGACTGACGTCCTGAACGGTCTCACCATCAACGGTCAGATCGCATCGGCCACAACCTTCACCGGCAAGAAGCGCATCCGCAAATCCTTCGGGCGTATTCCCGAAGCGGTGGCGATGCCGAACCTGATCGAGGTTCAACGCGCCTCCTACGAGCAGTTCCTTCAGCGCGAGGTCCGTCCGGGCGTCCGCAAGGAACAGGGCATCGAGGCGGTCTTCAAGTCGGTCTTCCCGATCAAGGACTTCAACGAACGCGCCGTACTGGAGTACGTGTCCTACGAGTTCGAGGACCCGAAGTACGACGTCGAGGAATGCATCCAGCGCGACATGACCTATGCCGCGCCGCTGAAGGTCAAGCTGCGCCTGATCGTCTTTGAAGCAGACGAAGAGACCGGCGCGCGCTCGGTCAAGGACATCAAGGAACAGGACGTCTACATGGGGGACATCCCCCTGATGACGGACAAGGGGACCTTCATCGTCAACGGCACCGAGCGGGTGATCGTTTCGCAGATGCACCGCTCGCCGGGCGTCTTCTTCGACCACGACAAGGGCAAGACCCACTCCTCGGGCAAGCTGCTGTTCGCCGCCCGCGTGATCCCGTACCGCGGGTCGTGGCTCGACTTCGAGTTCGACGCCAAGGACGTGGTGTTCGTGCGTATCGACCGTCGCCGCAAACTGCCGGCGACCACCTTCCTCTATGCCCTGGGCATGGACGGCGAGGAGATCCTGCGCACCTTCTACGAGACCGTTCCATACGAGAAGCGCGGCGAAGGCTGGGTCACGCCCTACAAGGCCGACCGCTGGAAGGGCGTGAAGCCCGAGTTCGACCTGGTCGACGCCGACACCGGTGAGGTCGTCGCCTCGGCCGGCCAGAAGATCTCGGCCCGCGCCGCCAAGAAGCTGGGCGACACCACCAAGTCGCTGTCGCTGGCGGCCGACGCCCTGGTGACCCGCTACCTGGCCGCCGACGCCGTCAACTTCGAGACCGGCGAGATCTACGCCGAGGCCGGCGACGAGCTGGACGCGCCGACGATCGAACTGCTGGAAGGCAAGGGCTTCACCACCATCGACGTGCTGGACATCGACCACGTCACGGTCGGCGCCTACATGCGCAACACCCTGCGCGTCGACAAGAACACCGGCCGCGAGGACGCCCTGTTCGACGTCTATCGCGTGATGCGTCCGGGCGAGCCGCCGACCCCGGAAGCCGCCGAAGCCATGTTCAACTCGCTGTTCTTCGACAGCGAGCGCTACGACCTGTCGGCCGTGGGCCGGGTCAAGATGAACATGCGTCTGGAAACGCCGGAAGTGTCCGACGAAATCCGCGTCCTGCAGAAGGACGACGTGCTGAAGGTCCTGCAGATCCTCGTCGGCCTGAAGGACGGCCGCGGCGAGATCGACGACATCGACAACCTGGGCAACCGCCGGGTTCGTTCGGTCGGCGAACTGCTTGAAAACCAGTACCGCGTCGGCCTGCTGCGCATGGAGCGCGCGATCAAGGAGCGGATGTCGTCGGTCGATATCGACACGGTGATGCCGCACGACCTGATCAACGCCAAGCCGGCCGCCGCCTCGGTGCGTGAATTCTTCGGCTCGTCGCAGCTGTCGCAGTTCATGGACCAGACGAACCCGCTGTCCGAGATCACCCACAAGCGTCGCCTTTCGGCGCTTGGCCCGGGCGGTCTGACGCGGGAGCGCGCCGGCTTCGAGGTCCGCGACGTTCACCCGACCCACTACGGCCGCATCTGCCCGATCGAAACGCCGGAAGGCCCGAACATCGGCCTGATCAACTCGCTGGCCACCCACGCCCGCGTGAACAAGTACGGCTTCATCGAGAGCCCGTACCGTCGCGTGAAGGACGGCAAGGCCCAGAACGAGGTGGTCTACATCTCGGCCATGGAGGAATCGAAGTACACGATCGCCCAGGCCAACATTCAGCTGAACAACGGCGAGATCGTCGATGACCTGGTCCCCGGCCGGATCAACGGCGAATCCCAGCTGCTGATCAAGGCCGACGTCGACATGATGGACGTGTCGCCGAAACAGGTCGTTTCGGTCGCCGCCGCCCTGATCCCGTTCCTGGAAAACGACGACGCCAACCGCGCACTGATGGGCGCGAACATGCAGCGTCAAGCCGTGCCTCTGGTCCAGTCCGACGCGCCGCTGGTCGGCACGGGCATGGAAGCTGTGGTCGCCCGTGACTCGGGCGCCGTGGTCGTGGCTCGCCGCGACGGCGTGGTCGAGCAGATCGACGGCACCCGCATCGTGGTTCGCGCCACGAACGAGCAGGACGCCGGCCGTTCCGGCGTCGACATCTACCGCCTGTCGAAGTTCCAGCGTTCCAACCAGTCGACCTGCATCAACCAGCGCCCGATCGTGCGCGTGGGCGATGAAGTGAAGGTCGGCGACGTGATCGCCGATGGCCCGTCGACGGACCTGGGCGAACTGGCCCTGGGCCGCAACGCCCTCGTCGCCTTCATGCCGTGGAACGGCTACAACTTCGAGGACTCGATCCTGATCTCCGAGCGCATCGTGCGCGACGACGTCTTCACCTCGATCCACCTCGAAGAATTCGAAGTGATGGCCCGCGATACGAAGCTCGGGCCGGAAGAAATCACCCGCGACATCCCGAACGTCGGCGAGGAAGCCCTGCGCAACCTCGACGAGGCCGGCATCGTGGCCATCGGCGCCGAGGTCCAGCCGGGCGACATCCTGGTCGGCAAGGTGACGCCGAAGGGCGAAAGCCCGATGACGCCGGAAGAGAAGCTGCTGCGCGCCATCTTCGGCGAGAAGGCTTCGGACGTCCGTGACACCTCCCTGCGTCTGCCGCCCGGCGTGGCCGGCACGATCGTCGACGTGCGCGTGTTCAACCGTCACGGCGTCGACAAGGACGAGCGCGCCATGTCGATCGAGCGCGACGAGATCGAACGCCTGGGCAAGGACCGCGACGACGAACTCGCGATCCTGGAACGCAACGTCTACGGCCGCCTGCGTCCGCTGGTTCTGGGCAAGAACGCCGTCTCGGGTCCGAAGGGCCTGGGTCGCGGTGAAGTCACCGAAGCCAAGCTGGGCGAGCTGTCGCGCGGCCTGTGGTGGCAGATCGCCCTCGACGACGAGAAGGCGATGGGCGAGCTGGAGGCCATGAAGAAGGCCTTCGAGGACCAGCGCAAGGCGCTGGACCGTCGCTTCGAGGACAAGGTCGAGAAGCTGCAACGCGGCGACGAACTGCCTCCGGGCGTGATGAAGATGGTCAAGGTCTTCGTGGCCGTGAAGCGCAAGCTTCAGCCCGGCGACAAGATGGCCGGCCGTCACGGAAACAAGGGCGTCATTTCCAAGATCCTGCCGATCGAGGACATGCCGCACCTGGAAGACGGGACCTCGGTCGACGTCGTTCTGAACCCGCTGGGCGTGCCGTCGCGCATGAACATCGGCCAGATCTTCGAAACCCACCTGGGGTGGGCGTCGGCGGGCCTGGGCAAGCAGATCCAGGGTCTGCTGGAAGCCTGGCAGGGCGGCGGCCAGAAGCAGGCGCTGATCGATCACCTGACCGGCATCTACGGCGAGGACACCCCTCTGCCGCAGGACGAGCACGAGCTGGTCGAGCTGGCGCAGAACCTGTCCAAGGGCGTTCCATTCGCCACCCCGGTGTTCGACGGCGCGCACATCTCGGACATCGAGGACCTGCTGGAGAAGGCAGGCCTGGAGCGCTCCGGTCAGTCGATCGTCTATGACGGTCAGACCGGCGAGCAGTTCAAGCGTCCGGTCACGGTCGGCTACATCTACATGCTGAAGCTGCACCACCTGGTCGACGACAAGATCCACGCCCGTTCGATCGGGCCGTACTCGCTCGTTACCCAGCAACCGCTGGGCGGCAAGGCGCAGTTCGGCGGCCAGCGCTTCGGGGAGATGGAGGTCTGGGCTCTGGAAGCCTACGGCGCCGCCTACACCCTGCAGGAGATGCTGACGGTGAAGTCCGACGACGTGGCCGGCCGGACCAAGGTCTACGAGGCCATCGTCCGCGGCGACGACAGCTTCGAGGCCGGCATTCCCGAGAGCTTCAACGTTCTCATCAAGGAAATGCGTTCGCTGGGTCTGAACGTGGAGCTGGAGAACAGCTGACCGACCGAATGATCCCTCCTCGCTGATGCGGGGAGGGACGGTCCCACCGCTCTCTCCACTTTTCGATATTTTCGCGGCCCCCGCCGCAGAAGGAAAACAAGATGAACCAGGAAGTCCTGAACATCTTCAACGCGGTCCCGGTCACTCCGACCTTCGACCAGATCAAGATCGCCCTGGCCTCGCCCGAAAAGATCCGCTCGTGGTCGTTCGGCGAGATCAAGAAGCCCGAGACCATCAACTACCGCACGTTCAAGCCCGAGCGTGACGGCCTGTTCTGCGCCCGTATCTTTGGCCCGACCAAGGACTACGAATGCCTGTGCGGCAAGTACAAGCGCATGAAGTACAAGGGCATTATCTGCGAGAAGTGCGGCGTTGAGGTCACCTTGGCCCGCGTTCGGCGCGAGCGGATGGGCCACATCGAACTGGCCTCGCCGGTCGCTCACATCTGGTTCCTGAAGTCGCTGCCGTCGCGCATCTCGCTGATGCTGGACATGGCGCTGAAGGACGTGGAGCGCGTGCTCTACTTCGAAAACTACATCGTCACCGAGCCGGGCCTGACCCCGCTGAAGCAGAACCAGCTGCTGACGGAAGACGAGTTCTATCGCTACCAGGACGAGTTCGGCGATGACGGCTTCACCGCCGAGATCGGCGCCGAGGCCGTGCGCAACCTGCTGATGGGCATCGACCTGCACTCGGAGGCCGAGCGCCACCGCGGCGAACTGGCCGACAGCCCCTCGGAAATGAAGGCCAAGAAGGCCTCCAAGCGCCTGAAGCTGATCGAGGCCTTCCTCGAAAGCGGCAACAAGCCCGAGTGGATGATCCTGACGGTCGTGCCGGTCATCCCGCCGGAACTGCGCCCGCTGGTGCCGCTGGACGGCGGCCGCTTCGCCACGTCCGACCTGAACGACCTGTATCGCCGGGTCATCAACCGCAACAACCGCCTGAAGCGCCTGATCGAGCTGCGCGCGCCGGACATCATCATCCGCAACGAAAAGCGGATGCTGCAGGAATCCGTCGACGCCCTGTTCGACAACGGCCGTCGTGGTCGCGTCATCACGGGCGCCAACAAGCGTCCGCTGAAGTCGCTGGCCGACATGCTGAAGGGCAAGCAGGGCCGCTTCCGTCAGAACCTTCTGGGCAAGCGCGTCGACTACTCGGGTCGTTCGGTCATCGTCGTGGGACCGGATCTGAAGCTGCACGAGTGCGGCCTGCCCAAGAAGATGGCGCTCGAGCTGTTCAAGCCGTTCATCTATGCGCGCCTTGACGCCAAGGGCCTGTCGGGCACCGTCAAACAGTCCAAACGCATGGTCGAGCGCGAACAGCCCCAGGTGTGGGACATCCTCGAAGAGGTGATCCGCGAACACCCGGTCATGCTGAACCGCGCGCCGACGCTTCACCGTCTGGGCATCCAGGCGTTCGAGCCGAAGCTGATCGAGGGCAAGGCCATCCAGCTGCACCCGCTGGTCTGCGCCGCCTTCAACGCCGACTTCGACGGCGACCAGATGGCTGTCCACGTGCCGCTGTCGCTGGAGGCGCAACTCGAAGCGCGCGTCCTGATGATGTCGACGAACAACATCCTGTCGCCCGCCAACGGCAAGCCGATCATCGTGCCGTCGCAGGACATCGTCCTGGGCCTGTACTACATCTCGCTGGTCAAGGACGGTGAGCCGGGCGAAGGCAAGCTGTTCGCCAACATGGGCGAGATCGACGCCGCGCTCGACGCCGGCGTGGTGACCCTGCACACCCGCATCAAGGCGCGCTGGACCGAACAGAACGCCGCCGGCGAGGAGATCACCAAGGTGATCGACACGACGCCGGGCCGGATGAAGCTGGGCGCCCTGCTGCCGAAGAACCCGCAGGTCGGCTACCGCCTGCTGGAGAAGAACCTCACCAAGAAGGAAATCGGCAACCTGATCGACGTGGTCTATCGCCACTGCGGTCAGAAGGCGACGGTGATCTTCGCCGACCAGATGATGGGCCTGGGCTTCAAGGAAGCGGCCAAGGCCGGCATCTCCTTCGGCAAGGACGACATCGTGATCCCGGCCAAGAAGGTCGAGATCGTCGCCGCCACGCGCACCCTGGTCGAGGAATACGAGCAGCAGTACGCCGACGGCCTGATCACCAAGGGCGAGAAGTACAACAAGGTCGTCGACGCCTGGGCCAAGGCCACGGACCGTGTCGCCGACGAGATGATGGGCGAGATCGCGCAACCGCGCGTCCTGGCCTCGGGTCGTACCGCCGAGATCAACTCGGTCTACATGATGGCCAACTCCGGCGCCCGTGGCTCGCAGGCCCAGATGAAGCAGCTCGGCGGGATGCGCGGCCTGATGGCCAAGCCGTCCGGCGAGATCATCGAGACCCCGATCGTCTCGAACTTCAAGGAAGGCCTGACCGTCCTCGAATACTTCAACTCCACCCACGGCGCCCGTAAGGGTCTGGCCGACACCGCGCTGAAGACCGCCAACTCGGGTTACCTGACCCGTCGTCTGGTGGACGTGGCGCAGGACTCGATCGTCACCGAGGAAGACTGCGGTTCCACGCGGGGTATCACCCTGCGCGCCGTGGTCGAGGGCGGCGACGTCCTGGTCTCGCTGGGTCAACGCGTCCTGGGCCGCTACAACGCCGAGGACATCAAGGAGCCGGGCACCGATAACGTGCTGTTCCCCGCCGACACCTATCTGGTGGAGGATGTGGTCGAGGTCATCGACCGCGAGGGCGTGCAGTCGGTCAAGGTCCGTTCGGCCCTGACCTGTGAAGCCGAAGCCGGCATCTGCGGCATGTGCTACGGCCGTGACCTGGCGCGCGGCACCAACGTCAACATTGGCGAAGCGGTGGGCGTTATCGCCGCCCAGTCGATCGGCGAGCCGGGCACCCAGCTGACGATGCGGACCTTCCACATCGGCGGCACGGCCCAGGTGGCGGAAACCTCGTTCTACGAGGCGACCAACGCCGGTACGGTCAAGATCGTCGGCCCCACCGTCACCGGCGCCCACGGCGACCTGGTGTCGATGAGCCGCAACGTCGTCGTCACCGTCATGGTCGATGGCAAGGACCGCGAGTCGTACAAGATCCCGTACGGCGGCCGTCTGCGCGTCAAGGAAGGCGACGAGACCAAGAAGAACCAGCGTCTGGCGGAGTGGGACCCCTACACCACCCCGATCATCACCGAAGTGGGCGGCATCGTCCGCTTCGAGGACCTGACCGAGGGCCTGTCGTTCCGCGAGGAAACCGACGAGGCGACGGGCATCGCCCAGCGCGTCGTCATCGACTGGCGCGCCTCGCCGCGTGGTTCGGACCTGCGTCCGGCCATGGGCATCACCACGGCTGACACCTACGCCAAGCTGGCCTCGGGCTCCGACGCCCGTTACCTGCTGCCCGTAGGCGCCATCCTGTCGGTCGCCAACGGCGACGAGGTGAAGCCCGGCGAGATCCTGGCCCGTATCCCCACCGAGGGCGCCAAGACCCGCGACATCACCGGCGGTCTGCCGCGGGTGGCCGAGCTGTTCGAAGCCCGTCGTCCCAAGGACTGCGCGGTCATCGCCGAGATGGACGGTCGCGTTGAATTCGGTCGCGACTACAAGAACAAGCGCCGCATCAAGATCACGCCGGAACCGGATGCCGATGGCAACCAGGGCGAACCGGTCGAGTTCCTGATCCCGAAGGGCAAACACATCTCCGTCCACGACGGGGATCTGATCCAGAAGGGCGACTACATCATCGACGGCAACCCGGATCCGCACGACCTGCTGCGCATCCAGGGCGTCGAGGCGCTGGCCGAGTATCTCGTGAACGAAGTGCAGGAGGTCTATCGACTGCAGGGCGTGCCGATCAACGACAAGCACATCGAGGTGATCGTTCGCCAGATGCTGCAGAAGGTCGAGATCCTCGACTCGGGCGAAACCACCCTGATCCGTGGCGACACGGTCGAAGTGGCCGAAGCCGTGATCGAGAACGAGAAGGTCGAGAAGCGTGGTGGCCGGATCGCCACCACCCAGCCCGTCCTGCTCGGCATCACCAAGGCGTCGCTGCAGACCCGCAGCTTCATCTCGGCGGCCTCCTTCCAGGAAACCACGCGCGTCCTCACCGACGCGTCGGTCCACGGCAAGAAGGACATGCTGGAAGGCCTGAAGGAAAACGTCATCGTCGGCCGACTGATCCCGGCCGGTACGGGCGCCTATCTGCGCAGCCTGCAGAAGATCGCCAACGAGCGCGACGCCCTGCTGACCTCGACGCGGGAAGCCGCCGTCGAGCCCCTGCCGGCCGATCTGCAACTGGAGCTGGCCGAGAGCGAGTGATCGCTTTCACCAACTGAAGACTGAAGAGGCGGCTCCGGTGACGGAGCCGCCTTTTTCTTTGCTCGCGGCGGCGTGTCACGAGACCGTGGGTTGACGTCGGACGATCCGACGCACAGCTTTGCCGTGTAGAGGGAGCGGACAATGACGAAGAGCGACAACACGCCGGGCCGTGCCGACCGGATCACCTGGACCATCGCCGCGCTCTGTATGGCGGCGGCCTGCTACCTCATGGCCATGAACGGGATGATCGATCTGGGCGCGGCCGCTCACGACGCCTTCTGCCCGGACCACGGCTGGGCGGCTTGAAGGGCTGTAGCGCGCTAACGCCCGGCTCGCGGAGCCTCGCTGCCTGAGCGCGACTTTTCGTTGTCCGCTACCGATCGCCGCGCGGCGTCTCGCTGTTTGAGCGCTACTCCATCTTGCGGTTGTTGCGCAGCCGCTCGTCGGTCATTTCGAAGCCGGGACGCAGGTGAGCGCCGGCGCAGGAGCCGCGCAGGTTGCCGCCCGGGCAGTCCGGGCTGGCCAGGGTGATGCCGGGACCACCCGACAGAGGCCGGCGTCGAGCCTCGTACTGGGCCAGGGCGGCGGCGCCGTCGCGGGCGAACTGGGCGTCGCGGCGCTGTTCGGAAGGCGTCAGGGTGCGCGGGCCGAGCGGGCCGGCGCGGCTGGCGGCCGCATTGAAGCGCTCGTCGCAGAGCTGCTGTTCCGAGGCGGACAGGCGGCCATCCATCATCCGGCACCCGCCGGCGCCCGTGCGCATTGATCGGCCGACAGCGGCGGCCGTGCTCTCAGGGTTCACCTGCCAGGGATCGGCGGAGGCGGGCGGAGGACCGACCAGAGGGCTGGAACCGATCCGGGCTGTCGGGACGCTGGGGCGGTCCTCCTCCTCGTCCTCGCGCGTGCGGTCGCGGGTGACGGATGGGACGGCCTCGCCGGCGAGGGGGACCGTTTCGCGGGCGGCGACGCTGGCCAGGGTCGGCTCGCGCACGGTCTCGCCCGCAAGCAGGGGACGGGGCTCCATCTCCACGAAGATCGGAAAGCCGGGGTCTTCGGTGAAGACCGGGCGATCGCCCGCGAACAGGCCGATGGCCAGCGGCGTCAGGACCGCCGCGTGAAACAGGATCGAGCCCGCCAGGATCGCCGCACGGCGCGACGACGATCGGCGGGCAGCGGGCGAGCGCCAGGATGCGATACTCAGGCCGGCGTTCGACACAGATCCTCCCCGTCGGTCCGGCCACGCTGACGGGCGACCGTGGCCGGAACAGGGCGCGTCAGCCGATAGCCGTCCAGGGCGTCAGGGGGCGGACGGTGGCGCAGGCGGGCGTGCCGTCCTTGCCTCGACCGGGAAGGGTGGTCGCGATGACGGCTCCGGGCCTGAGCAGGTCAGCCGGGATGTCGTGGACGTCGATCTTGGCGCGGCGGCTGACGACAGGCAGCCCCGGCACGGCGCCGCCGATGGCGATGTAGACGAAGCGGCGTTCCTTGCCCTCGCGACGCACGAAGGTCCCACCCAGTCTGCCGTCCGGGCGAAGGTCGACGGGCATGTCGAAGGTCAGGGGCGCATCGGTCGACAGGCGGATGTCGTGCGGCGCGTTCTTCGCGTCCTGACGCCAGTAGTGCAGGCCGGGCACCGGATCGGCGATGGTCAGGCGCAGGGTGACGGTCTCAGCCATGGCTGACCAGATGGGCCCCGCGCACCATGCGCACGAAGGGCAGGGGGCGGTCGGGCTGCGTCAGCCGTTCGGCCACCTCGCCGAGGACGAAACGGGTGATGGAGGGCAGGTCGAGGGCGCGGGCGTCCTCCAGCGGGAGCCAGGCGATCTCGTCCAGTTCGCCGGACCCCGCGGTCGGCTCGGGCGCCAGCAGGGCGGAGGCGTCGGCCATGAAGAACCGCGCGTCGAAGCGGCGCGTGCGGCCGGGCGGGGTGATGGCGCGGGCCACGTAGGAGAGGGCAGCGAGGTCGGGCAGGGCGCCGGCCTGGCGGAACTCACGCCACGGCCCGGCGACTGAGGCGGGCGGGGCGGCGTGGCCGAGGATCAGGCCGGTCTCCTCGAACGTCTCGCGCACGGCGGTCAGGCACAGGGCGCGGGCCCGATGGGGCGCCAGTTCGGCTTCGAGACGGGCCCGCGTGGGACCATCGGGATCGGAGATGGCGGCGGCGGCGAAATCGGCGCGGTCGATGCGGCCGCCGGGGAAGACCCATTTCGAGGCCATAAAGACGTGGCCGGGCGCGCGCCGGCCCATCAGCACCTCGGGCGTCTTGCCGCCCCGGACCAGGATCAGGGTGGCGGCGTCCTTCGGGCGCTGACGCGGGCCGGCGGCGCGGGGCGCGTCACGGAGGTCCTGGGCGGCGTCGAAGGGGTGTGTCACCGCCGCTTGCCCTTGCGGACGCCCTTGGGCGTGCCGCCGCGCGGGGGCTTGGGGCCGCCGGGACGGCCCAGGCCGCGTTTGGGCGGGCCGTTTCCGCCTGTGCCGGGGCCGCGACCTCGAATGCCCAGCCGCGGGGCAGGGGCGTTGGGGTCGCGCGGCTCGGCGTCACTGAGCATCTCGAACAGGAGACCGCCGGTGATGGGGGTGGCCTCCTTCAGCTTGACCTCGACGGTGCGGCCGAGGGTGTAGCGCTGACCCGAGCGTTCGCCGACGAGGGCGTGGGCGCGGTCGTCGTGGGTGAAGTATTCGTTGCCCAGCGAACTGACGGGCACGAGGCCGTCGGCGCCGGTCTCGTCCAGCCGGACGAACAGGCCGAAGCGGGTCACGCCGGTGATGCGGCCGGTGAAGGTCGCCCCGACACGGTCCTGAAGGAAAGCGGCGATGTAGCGGTCCATGGCGTCGCGCTCGGCGGCCATGGAGCGGCGCTCGGTCAGGGTCACCTGATCGGCGATGGCGGGCAGTTCGGCGATTTCGCGGTCGGTCAGGCCGTCCGAGCCGAGGTTCAGGGCGCGGATCAGGCCCCGGTGCACGATCAGGTCGGAGTAGCGCCGGATCGGCGAGGTGAAGTGGGCGTAGCGGTCGAGGTTCAGGCCGAAATGGCCGACGTTGTCCGGCGAGTAGATGGCCTGCATCTGGGAGCGCAGGACGACCTCGTTGACCACCTCGGCATGGGGGCCGTCCCGGGTCTCGTCCAGCAGCTTGTTGAACCGTTTGGTCGTCGGGGCCTCGCCCTTGTTCCACGGCTTGCCGATGGTCGACAGGAAGTCGGCGAGGTTGAAGACCTTCTCCTGGCTGGGCGTGTCATGGACGCGGAAGATCAGGGGCGTCTTCTTGCCCTCCAGCGTTTCGGCGGCGCAGACATTGGCCTGGACCATCATCTCCTCGATCAGGCGGTGAGCCTCCAGAGAGACGCGCTTCTCGATCGAGGCGATGCCGCCGTCGGGCGACATGCGGATGCGGCGTTCGGCCGAGTCGATCTGCAGGGGCGCGCGCTTCAGTCGGCCCTTCAGCATGGTGTGGTAGGCGTTCCACAGCGGGTACAGGATCGTGTCCATGATCGGACCGGTCGCGTCGTCGGTTCCGCCGCCCTTCTCGACGCCGTCGATGGCCGCCTGGGCCTGTTCGTAGGAGAGTTTGGCGTGGCTGCGCATCAGGCCGCGATGGAACTTGTGGCCGAGTTTGCGCCCCTCCCTGTCGAAGACCATGCGCACAGCGAGGGTGGCGCGGTTCTCGCCCTCCTTGAGGCTGCACAGGCCGTTCGACAGCCGTTCGGGCAGCATGGGCTCGACGCGGTCGGGGAAGTAGGTGGAGTTGCCCTTGGCCCGGGCCTCGCGGTCCAGACTGGTGTTCGGGCGGACGTAGGCGGCGACGTCGGCGATGGCGACCCAGACGATCCAGCCGCCCTCGTTCTTCGGATCGTCGTCGCGCTGGGCATAGACGGCGTCGTCGTGGTCGCGGGCGTCGGCCGGGTCGATGGTGATGAAGGGGATGTCGCGCAGGTCGTCGCGGCCCTTGAGCGTCGGCAGGTCCTGGTTTTCGGCCTCCTGCTCGACAGCCTCGGAGAAGCCCATGGGGACCCCGTGGGTGTGGATGGCGATCAGGGAGGCGGCGCGGGGATCGTCCTCGCGGCCCACGGTCTCCAGAATCTTCCCGCGCTTGTGGCCATAGCGCTGCTCCGACTTCTCGATGGCGGCGAGCACGAGGTCGCCGTCGCGCAGGTCTCCGGCGAGAATCTGCGGGATGATCAGCACGTCCTTGGAGCGCCGGTCGACGGGCTCGACGCGGGTCTCCTTGTTCGACTTGCGGATCACGCCGAGGACGCGGTTGTTGTTGGTGTCCAGCTTCTTGATCAGTCGCGCTTCCCAGCCGTTCGGGCCGTGCTCGAACTTGGCCAGGACGCGGTCGCCGAGCCCGGGGGCGGGGCCGGGCTTGCCCTTGTCGGGGACCAGCAGGGCCCTGGGCGCATCGGCCGAGGCCTCGACCATGCGGACATAGAGTTCGCCGTCATTGTCCTTTTCGACCACATCGGCGACGCCGACGGGGGGCAGGACGCCGGCTTCGGAGAAGCCCTTCCTGCCGCGCTTACCGAGCTTGCCGGCCGATTCGAGGCCGCGGATCATTTCTCGCAGCCGGCGGCGATCTTCGCCCTTCAGGCCGAAGTGGCGGGCGATATCGCCCTTTTCAGCACTGCCGGCGTCGCGAAGGAAGGCCAGCAGAGTGGCCTCGTCCGGCAATCCTGCGGCGGGTTTAGGTGTCTTTGTCATTCAGTCTTTCGGTTCGCCGGGCGCTTCGACCTCGGCGGGATTGAGACAGGGTACGCCCAATGCGGCGGCGGCGCGCGCCATGCCGCGATCAAGCGTAAGAAGGGTGGCGCCCAGACGGTGGGCGGCGGCGATGTGGATGGCGTCGGGGGCGCGGAGGCCGAGGCCGTGATGTCGAACGTGCAGAGCGGCGTCGGCGACGTCGGCCGGCGCGATTTCCGGCCGCTCGCTGAACCGGGATGTCCAGTAGTCCAGTTGGGCGAGCAGATCATCGACGCGCTCGGCGCCAAGAATGCGCATCCGCACCAGCTTTGAAAGCGCCGCAGACGACTCAGCATGCGAGAAGTCCGTCACGACGGGAAGGTGATCGCTCCGTCCAAGCTGGTCGCTGACTGCATCGCTGGCAGGCTCCTCCGCCATGATCGCGACAAGCGCGCTCGCATCGAGGTAAAACCTCATTCAGGCTCGCCGTCGCGCATTCTGCGCACCAATTCCGCCGCCGAGATCCCGAGAGGCGGTTGTTGCTTACGCCACGCGTTGAACTCAGCCATTTTCGTGCGCCGTTCTTCGAGCGTGAGCGTGGATTGTTTTCGCGTCGGCGACAGCTCGGCGATCGGCCTGCCATGCTTGGTGATGGTGATGCTTTCGCCGTCCTGGACGCGGTCCAGAAGGTGGGTGAAATTGTTCTTGGCTTCGGCGACGCCGTAGGTGGCCATGGTCAGTCTCCAAGATTATGGCCATAAATATAGCCATAAATGACGGTACCGGCAATGACCGGCAACGGGTTGTCCCAGTGCCGGGGCGCGCCTAGCTTCCGGCCTCGAATCCGGAGCTTTGTGAATGTCCCTGTCCGAACACCCGACCCTGAGCGCGCCCACGGGCTCGCTGCTGGACCTGATCGGCAAGACGCCGATGGTGGAGGTGACGCGGATCGACACCGGGCCTTGCCGGCTGTTCCTGAAGCTCGAGGCGCAAAACCCGGGCGGGTCGATCAAGGACCGCATCGCGATCTCGATGATCGAGGCAGCGGAGGCGGAAGGGTGGTTGAAGCCCGGCGGCACCATCGTCGAGGCGACGGCCGGAAACACGGGCCTGGCGCTGACGCTCGTGGGTCAGTCCAAAGGGTATAAGGTGTTGCTGGTCATCCCTGACAAGATGTCCAAGGAAAAAATCCAGCATCTGAGGGCTATGGGCGCCGATGTGCGTCTGACGCGATCCGACGTCGATCACGGCCATCCGGAGTACTACACCGACATGGCCGAGCGGCTGGCTCAGCAGATTCCTGGCGGGTTCTTCGTCAACCAGTTCGCGAACAAGGCCAACTCCGAAGCCCACGTGAAGACCACGGGGCCCGAGATCTGGGAACAGATGGGCCACGACATCGACGCCTATGTCGCCGGCATCGGTTCGGGCGGGACGATCACGGGCGTCGCCCAGTATCTGAAGAGCCAGGGCTCGAAGGCCGAGATCATTCTGGCCGATCCGGTCGGGTCGGTGCTGGCCGGGATCGTCAACACCGGCGTGCCGAGCCCCGAGGGCAGCTACACCGTTGAGGGGATCGGGCAGAATTTCGTGCCGGATACGGCCGACATGGACCTGATCGACAAGGCCTATTCGATCCCGGACGCCGAGGCCGTGGCGACGGTGCGAGAGCTGTTGCTGAAGGAAGGCATCCTGGCGGGATCGTCGTCGGGGACCCTGATCGCGGCGGCCCTACGCTGGTGCCGGGAGCAGACCGAGCCGAAGCGGTGCGTGACCTTTGTCTGCGACACCGGCGCCAAATATCTGTCGAAGGTCTACAACGACGCCTGGCTGTCGGATCAGGGGCTGGGCGAACGCGAACTGCACGGCGATCTGTCAGACCTGATCTCGCGCAAATACGAGAAGGGCGACGTGGTCACGGCGGGGCCGAACGACACTCTGGACACAGCCTTCAAGCGGATGCGCGGCGCCGACGTGTCGCAGCTGCCGATCATTCAGGATGGCCGTCTGGTGGGCATTCTGGACGAGAGCGATCTGGTTCATGTGATGAACACCGACGAGATCACCCGCAAGGAGCGGTTCGCCAAGCCGGTGGCCTCGGCCATGACCCGCGATCTGGACACGGTGCAGGTGACCGAACCGCTGGACGCCCTGATCCCGCTGTTCGACCGCGATCGGGTGGCCATCGTGCTGGACGGCGAGAAATTTGTCGGCCTGATCGCTCGCGTCGACCTGATCAACCACCTGAGCCTGAACCGGTAAGCGCGTGGCCTCCATCAAGAACAGTCAGGGTTTCTCGACCCGCGCGATCCATGCGGGCCAGCGGCCGGACCCGACGACGGGCGCGGTCATGACGCCGATCTACGCCACCTCGACCTACGCCCAGGAAAGCCCGGGCGTGAACAAGGGCTACGAGTATGCGCGGGGCAAAAACCCGACGCGCGAGGCGTTCGAGGCCTGCATCAACGATCTTGAGGGCGGGGTTCAGGCCTTCGGCTTCGGCTCGGGCATGGCGGCGACCTCGACGGCGCTGGAGCTGCTGGACGCAGGCTCGCACATCGTCACGGGCGACGACCTGTACGGCGGGTCGTGGCGGCTGTTCGAGCGGGTGCGCCGGCGCTCGATGGGGCTGGACTTCGCCTATGTGGACATGGCGGATTTGAGCGCCGTCGAGGCGGCCATCACGCCGAAGACGAAGATGATCTGGGCCGAGACCCCGACCAATCCGCTGATGAAGCTGGCGGACATCGCCGGGCTGGCGGCGATCGCGAAGAAGCATGGCCTGCTGCTGGTCGTGGACAACACCTTTGCCACGCCGTGGAGCCAGAGGCCGCTGGCGCTGGGCGCCGACGTGGTCATGCATTCGGCGACCAAATACCTGAACGGTCACTCCGACATCATCGGCGGGGTTCTGGTGGCGGGTTCGGAAGAGGTCGCCAAGGAGCTGAAGTTTCTTCAGAATTCCATCGGCGGGGTGATGGGGCCGTTCGACGCCTTCCTGGCCAACCGGGGGCTCAAGACGCTGGGCCTGCGGATGAAGGCGCACAACGAGAATGCCCTGGCCATTGCGCGGTGGCTGGAAGATCGCATTGGCAAGCCCGGCGGCGGGGTGGCGAAGGTCATCTATCCGGGCCTGATCAGCCATCCGCAGCACGAACTTGCCACGCACCAGATGAACGGCCGCTACGGCGGCATGGTCACGGTGATCATCGACGGCGATCTGGCGCGAACGAAACAGGTGCTCGAGCGGGTTCAGGTCTTCACCCTGGCGGAGTCGCTCGGCGGGGTCGAAAGCCTGGTCAACCATCCGGCCATCATGACCCATGCCTCGGTGCCGAAAGAGGTGCGCGAGGCGGGCGGGGTGACCGAGAACCTGATCCGCCTGTCGGTCGGCGTCGAGGACCTCGACGACCTGATCGCCGACCTCGATCAGGCCCTGGGGTAGCCGAAGACGGAGGGGGCGAACCCCCTCCGTGAAAGCGTCGATCTACTCGGGGATCGAGACAGCGTCGGTGACGTGAATCACGCCGTTCGACTGCAGCACATCGGCCTGTGTCACGCGGGCAGTGCCACCCTTTTCGTCGGTCAGGACGACGGTTGAACCGTCCAGGCTGGCGGTGAGGGTGTCGCCCGAGACGGTGGTGATCTCAGCCGACCCTCCGCCCTGTTCGATCAGGGCGATGACGTCGGCGGCGGTCACGCGGCCGGCGACGACGTGATAGGTCAGGATCTTGGTCAGGGTCGCCTTGTTCTCAGGACGGACCAGGGTCTCGACCGTGCCCGCGGGCAGTTCGGCGAAGGCGGCGTCCGTCGGCGCGAAGACCGTGAAGGGGCCCGGGCCCGACAGGGTCTCGACCAGACCGGCGGCCGTGACGGCGGCCACAAGGGTGGTGTGGATCGGCGAGGCGACAGCGTTCTCGACGATGGTCTTGTTGGCGTACATGGCGGCGCCGCCGACCGTGACGGACTGGCCGTGGCCACCGCCATGATGGTCGGCGAAGGCGGTCGGGGCAGCGGCGAGGAGGGCGGCGGCCGACACGGCGCCGGCGAGAGCGGAGAGTTTCATGAGGAGGTTCCTGGGCGGATCGCGTGGGTGCGATCGCAGACAGGAACGAAGTGCCGACGCCCCTGGATGCGGAGCAGAACGCCGTGCGGCATCTGGCCGCTGGCCTCGGCGATCAGAAGGCCCACCTCACCGCCGCAACCCGCTGACCCTCGCCCCGGCGCCCAAGGATATGCGCGAGGCGGGCGGGGTGACCGCGAACCGGATCCGTCTGTCAGTGGGGTCGAGGACCTGGATGACCTGATCGCGGACCTGGACGAGGCGCCGGGCTAGATCAGCCGCCGTTCTCGTCCAGCATGCACTGCACGCCGACCCCGCGACGCGACCGTTCCCGTTGAACGACGACGGTCGCCTGCGCGATCTGGAGGCAGTCGAAGGCCGCTGGGGCCGAGCCATCGACAAGGATGTATCCATATCCATTGGCGCAGGCGACCTCGACGATGTCGCGCTGGCGCTCCGTGCGTCCCAACCGGGCGGCGTTGGTCACTTCGCAGTTCGTGCGAGACGCCGAAAGCAAGGTGTTGGCGCGGCGGAAAACGCGTTGGCGCTCCAGGTTGGTATAGGGCTGGATGTCACGATCGAAGGCACTGGCGTGCGTGCGCGCCATTGCAGCGCTGGCTAGTGAGTTATCGTTCCAGACGCCGATCTCGCGGCTGATGGCGGCGTAATCCGGGGCCGTCTGAGCCTGGACTGAAGAAGCTCCGGACAGGGTCGCGATCGCTGCTGCGACGACGGCGATGGATCGGCGTGTTGCATTTGATCTAGGCATGTCATCGTCTCCGTAACGGGGTGAGGTCGACGTCAGCGCGGGATTTTCCCTGCGGATGAGCGTTGTTTCCGGGGTCAAATGGATCGACCCGGGTCTGCACGGACGCCGCCCATCCGGGGACGATAGTCAGAGCTCCGACGGCGATGATGGGTTTCAGCATCAGGGGGCCTTCTGAGCCGAAGCTACGCCTCTCTCACAGCGTGTCAACCAGAGAGAAGTCGCGTTACGGTAGACGGGGGCCGCTGAAGCGACTGGCTTGGTCGAGCGGTCAGCCGCCGTTTTCGGGTAGAACGCACTGCGAGCCGACGTCGGCGCGCGGGTTGTTGACGCGCACGACACGCGCGGCCTCTGCGATCTGCAGGCAGTCGTAAGCCGTGGTCGGCGACCCGCCGACCAGAAGGTAGCCGAAGCCGCTGGAGCAGGACACCTCGATGATGTCTCGACGACGCTCTGTCATGCCCAGCTGCACGGCGTTCACGATGTCACAGCTGGTATTGGAGGCGGTCAGCAGGCCGGCGGCGCGACGGTGGACCCGCTGGCGTTCGGCCGGGGAGTATTCGGCCAGGCGACGGACCGATTCGAACTGCTGCATGCGGGCAGCGCCTTCGCGCATCGGCGCGAGCTGGGCTTCTCGTCCAGGACTGTGCCCGGGGACGGTCTGATTGATCGCCTGGGCCTCGGCCAGGGTGGCAGCACTGACCGCAAGACCCAGCGCGACCAAGGCGGTAAGGGGTTTCAACATGTCGATATCCTCCGGGTCGGAAACCTATCGAACGGCGGTAGGCTGTCAACCGCGCCGCGAGATGGTTCGGCGCAACGCGTCTAGAAGGTCCAGCTGATCGCCGCCACCAGCTGGCCGTCGCCGGCTTCACCCAGCGCCGCCGCGTTGTCGGTGTCGTACCAGTGCAGGTCGCCGCTGACGGACGCGGTGAAGGCGTAGGTCACGCCGGCCTGCCACCAGCCGTAGTCCGGCGCGCCCTGCTGGTCCTGGAAACCGCCGCCAACGTCGGCCGACAGTTTCGCCGTCAGGGCCCAGGCCAGATTGGCGTTGGCCCAGACCGCGTCCTCGGCCGCGCCCTCGTAGTCGGGCGAGCCGCCGACAAGGGCGACGGCGGTGAGGGGGCCGATGGACCGGGTGGCCTGGGCGTAGAACTCCCAGTGATCGACGTCGCCGGAACCGCCGAAATAGCTGACCCGCTTGGCGTTCAGGTCCCAGTCCCAGCCGGCCCAGGTCGGCTGAAAACCGACATAGAGATCGACCTCGTAGTCGCTGTCGCCGACGGCGGCGGTGTTGGCGGCCGCGCCCGCGTAGAAGGAACCGGTCGTGTATTCGAGGCTGCCGGTCGCCTCTACGTCCTCCTGACCCCGCGCCGTGCCGCGCCGGACGTAGTCGGTGGTCAGACCCAGGCTGCCGGACCAGGGCGAGGTCTGCGCCTCGGCCGCTCCGGCGAAAAGGCAGACGACCGTCGCCACGATGATCTGAATCCGCATCCTTCGCTCCCCCGAGCGCTGTCGCTGCTATGAGGATGCGATCGTCTTCGTCGAACGGTCAAGCTTACTCGCCTAGCGCGACAGCGGGCCGATCAGGGCGGCCTTCAGCCGCTTTTCCAGCTCAGGCGTCATGTCGGCGAACAGGCCGCGGGCGTCCGGCGGGATGTGCGCCATCGGCTCCAAGTCGTCGGGCCGGAACAGATAGTGGTCGAAGACGGCACGCCAGGCTTGCCGTTCTCGATGGTTGAGGTCGCGCAGACTGGTCAGGCCGTGCAGCAGGGTGAAGATCGGCGGCCCCATGTGGGTGGGGGCGTCACGCCACCAGAAATTCACCATGGCTCCGAACGGGTCGAGCGACTCGACGTGGTGGAACCAGAGGCTCGGCATGTAGAGGACGTCGCCGGGCTCAAGGTCGGCGACCTCGGCATGCTCCAGCGCCTCGGCGAAGCGCGGGTATCTGTCGAAGTCGGGGTTGCGGAAATCGACCAGGCTGGTCGGCTGGCCGGACAAGGTGAAATCAACAGGGCCGATGTAGAGATTGGCGATCTGGTCGGTCGGGAACAGGGTGAAGCGGCGGCGGCCGGCGACGACACAGGCCAGGTTCTGGGGCAGGTCCCAGTGGCAGGCCGTGCGCACCCGGTTGCCGATCCACAGCGAGGTCCGCCTCTGGGTCGCCGGATCCAGCAGGGGCATCGGAGTCTCCGCCAGCAGCCCCGGCAGGCAAGGGCGGAACGGCACGCCGCCGGCGTAGAAGCCCGGCGGGCGGGGATCGTCGTGGTGAGCCGCGAGACGGTCCAGCAAGGTCGCCAGCGGGGCGTTTTCCTGGGTGTGGTTGAAGCTCTTCAGGTCGTCGCTGTAAGAGAACCGGCCCTCGATCTCGGGCGCGCCGCTCCAGATCGGGGTGGGCGCGTCGGTGGCGGCGGCGCGGATATGGGCCGACAGAGAAGCCGTGGACGTCCGCCCCAGCTGAACCATGGGCCAGTCGGACACCACGTCGCGAAGGATCGCCGGTCGGCCAGAGGGGACGATGACGCTCTCGAAAAACGCGCGATCGACGCCTTCATGTTCCGGGGCGGCTCGTGTCATCGGTAATCTGTGATCCGAAGTGACCGGCGAGGTCAATCGGCTTCAGGTGTCTCCGACCCCAGCTCGAAACTCCGCCATCGCCTTGCGCTATTCCGAACGCAGGCGAGCGGAAAATTCTGCCGCCGGCTGCGACGGATGGTCGAGCTTGTTGGGCGGTGGTGGTTGCGATGAGCCTAGAAGGCGACCAGCACCGAGGCGACGAGGGCGTCCTCGTACTGCTCGCCCTCATCTTCGATGTCCGTTCCGTGCCAGCGCAGGTCAACCGAGGTGGTGTCGGTCACGGCATAGGCGACGCCGGCGTTCCAGCCGGTGTAGTCGGGCGCATTGTCCTGTTCTCGGCGGCCCAGGGTGGCGCTGGCCTTCAGGCGGTCGGCGAGGGGGAAGCGGACGCGGCCCTCGACCCAGGTCCAGGCTTCGGTCGAGCCGAGGCCGTCCGGGGAGTGTTCGACCCGGAACCGCGTGTCGACGTCGCCGAAGTCCCTGATGACGTCGAACTGGTATTCCCAGGCGGCGTCGTCATGGCCGGCGACGGCGTCGAGCCGCCACTTGTGGGAGGCGGAGGTGTCGAAATCGAAGCCCAGCGCCGAATACTGCCAGCCCGCCTCGGCCTCGGTCTCGACCCGGGAGCCGGACGAGTCGATCGTCTCGAACTCCAGGTCTGCGTAGAAGCCGCTGGCGTCGTTCCACTGCATCTCGGCGAAGATGTAGGGGTCGGCGCCGCTCTTGGACGCGCCCTTGGAGCGGTTGTCGGTCCCGGCGCCCAGTTCGAAGGTCCAGTTTCCCCGCCCGGCGACGTAGCGCGCATTGTCGTCGTCCTGCGCAACGGCGGGTGTCGACAGGACGGCGGCGAGGCTGGCGGCGAGTGCGGATGACCGGATCATCCGGCCATCGTCTAGGCGACGCCGACCTTCTTTGCGAACTGTTCCGTGGCCTGCGCATATTCGTCGCGGAGACGCTGGATGAGCTCGGCCGTCGGGACGACGTCGTGGATCGTGCCTGCGCCCTGGCCGGCGGACCAGACGGTCTTCCAGGCCTTGGCCTCGTCGCCCATGTCGAGCTTGTGCTCAGGCAGGGACTTCGGATCGATGCCGTTGGCCTGAAGCGACTTCGTCATGAAGTTGGCCGGGATGCCCGAGACGGCCGGGGTGTGGACGATGTCCGTGGCCCCGCTCTCGATGATCATCTCCTTGTAGGCCTCGGGGGCCATGGCCTCGGTCGTGTTGATGAAGCGGGTGCCCATGTAGGCGAAGTCGGCGCCCAGCATCAGGGCGGCGGCGACGTCCTGGCCGTTCGACAGGCAACCCGACAGGATGATCGTGCCCTCGAAGAACTCGCGCACCTCATTGACCAGGGCGAAGGGGTTGATGATGCCCGCGTGGCCGCCGGCGCCGTTGGCCACGAGGATCAGGCCATCGACGCCCGACTCGGCCGCCTTGCGGGCATGGCGGACGTTGGCGATGTCGTGGAAGACCACGCCGCCGTAGCCGTGCACCGCATCGACCACGTCGCGCACGGCGCCGAGCGAGGTGATGATCAGCGGCACCTGATGCTCGACCGAGACCATCATGTCGGCCATCAGGCGCGGGTTGGTCGGGTGGACGATGTGGTTGACGCCGTAGGCGGCGGCGTCAGGATTCAGGCGGGATTTGATCTCGACCAGCCACTCCCGATAGCCCTCGGTGGTACGGGCGTTCAGCGACGGGAAGGTACCGATGATCCCGGCGTTGCAGCACTCGACCACGAGGTCCGGGCCGGAGACGAGGAACATCGGCGCCTCGATGACCGGCAGTTTCAGACCCTTCTGGAGGGAGGCGGGGATGGCCATGGCGTTTCCTGTGCGTCTTGTTTGGCTACGCTTAGCGGGGTGTCGCGGGGGAAGGCAAATCGGCAAGCTGGACTCCAGTCCAGGGGAGTCCAGCTTGTCCAGGGAGTCCAGGTTGAGGGGGCGGGAGCCTTGTGATGGATAGCCTGGCATGAAGCCGCGCCAGAAACGGACGCATCGACGCCAAAAGCCGTTGGCGCTACAGGATCGCGATGACCACCGACACTTCAGGCCTGAGCCAGCTCGGCCAGCATATCGTCCAGCCCACCTCGCCCGAGACGGCGGTTCTGGAGCGGGTGCCCAATCCTCATGCCGACACCCTGTATCTGGCCCGGTTCACGGCGCCGGAGTTCACCAGCCTGTGCCCGGTCACGGGCCAGCCGGACTTCGCCCATATCGTCATCGACTATGCGCCGGGAGACTGGCTGGTCGAGTCCAAGTCGCTGAAGATGTACCTGACCGCCTTCCGCAACCACGGCGCCTTCCACGAGGACTGCACCGTGGCCATCGGCAAGCGGATCGCCGACCTGCTGGCCCCCAAATGGCTGCGCATCGGCGGCTACTGGTACCCGCGCGGCGGCATCCCGATCGACGTCTTCTGGCAGACGGGCGCCCCGCCCGAGGGGCTGTGGCTGCCCGACCAGGGCGTGCCGACCTATCGCGGGCGGGGCTGAGCCTCCCTAGCGCCTCTGCCCGACGAGACTGACCAGCATCGGCAGGACGAACAGGGTCAGCAGGGTCGCTGTCGTCAGGCCGCCGATCACGACCGTGGCGAGAGGCTTCTGGACCTCCGCGCCCGCGCCTGAGGCGAAGGCCATGGGGACGAAGCCCAGGACCGCGACCAGGGCCGTCGTCATGATGGCGCGCAGCCGGGCGACAGCGCCCTCGAACGCTGCCTCGGTCGCAGACGCGCCGTCGGCGGTGCGCTCGCGGATGGCCTGCATCAGGACGAGGCCGTTCAGGGTGGCGACGCCCGAGACGGCGATGAAGCCGACCGCCGCAGAGATCGACAGAGGCATGCCGCGCGCCGCGAGGGCGAGCACCCCGCCGACCAAGGCCAGGGGCACGCCCGCGAAGACAAGCGCGGCGTCCTTCCAGGATCGTAGCGCCATCACCAGCAGGCCGCCGATGGTCAGGAAGACGATCGGGACGATCAGACCCAGCCGGGCCGAGGCGCGCTGAAGGTTCTCGAACTGCCCGCCCCAGTCGATCCAGCCGGACGGCGGGGGCTCGACCTCAGCGGCGACCTTCGTCTGTGCTTCGGCGACGAAGCTTCCGAGGTCGCGCCCGCGAACATTGGCCTGAACGATCATGCGGCGCTTGCCGTCGGAGCGACTGATCTGGTTCGGCCCCTCGGCGACGTCGAAGCGGGCGACCGAGGACAGGGGTACGGTCGGTGCGCCGGCCTCGGCGTTCTCGGGCATGACCGGCAGCTGTTCCATGATGTTCGGATCGTTGCGGAACTCGTCTCCGAGGCGGACCACGACGTCGAACCGGCGGTCGCCCTCGTTGACCTGCCCGGCGGAGCGACCAGCCAGGGCGATGGCCAGTGCATCGGCGGCGTCGGAGGCGTGAACCCCTTGCGCCGCCGCCGCCGTGCGGTCGACCGTGGCGGTGATGGTCGGCTGGCCGGAGACCTGTTCGACGCGGACGTCGGCGGCGCCTTCGATGCCGTTCAGGATCGTGGCGACCTGCCGGGCCGTTCGCTCCATGGCGGGGAAGTCGTCGCCGTAGATCATGACCGCGACATCGGAACGGACCCCGGCGATCAGTTCGTTGAACCGCATCTCGATCGGCTGGGTGAACTCATAGTTGTTGCCGAGAAGTGTGGAGAGGTTTTCCTCCATCCGTTCTACGACCTCGGCCTTCGGTTCGCCGGGGTTCGGCCAGTCGGCGCGGTCCTTGAGCATGACGAAGGTGTCGGAGATGGACGGGGGCATGGGATCGGAGGCGACCTCGGCCGTGCCGGTGCGGGTGAAGACGCGTTCGACCTCGGGCATGGCCTTCAGCGTGGTTTCGACGCGGAACTGCATGGCCTGGCTCTGTTCCAGCGAGGTCGAGGGGACGCGGAGGGCCTGGACGAGGACATCGCCCTCGTCGAGCCGGGGTACGAACTCGCGGCCGAGCGTCGCGAAGGCGATTACGCCGGCGATCAGGGCGACGCCGGCGCCGATCATGACGGCACGGGGCCGGGCGATGGCGGCGCGGAGCAGGGGGGCGTAGCGGGCCTTGGCCGCGCGGGTCAGGCGGGTCTCTTCGTGGTCGGCCTTCGGTTCCTTCACGATCAGGGCGGCCATGGCCGGGACGAAGGTGAAGCTGAGAACGAAGGCGGCCAGAAGGGCCAGCATGACGGTCGCGGCCATGGGGCCGAACATCTTGCCCTCGACGCCCTCGAACATCAGCAGAGGGGCGTAGACCAGCAGGATGATGGCCTGACCGAAGGCTGCGGGCCGGGCCATCTCGCGCGCCGAGGCGGCGGCGACGGACAGACGCTCCGCGACCGTCAGGGGACGGCCCGTCTCGCGCCGCGCGATCCCGAGGCGGCGCAGGGTGTTCTCGATCACCACCACGGCCCCGTCGACGATCAGGCCGAAGTCCAGCGCGCCGAGGCTCAGCAGGTTGGCGCTGATGTTGAAGCGGTTCATCGCCGAGGCCGCGAACAGGAAGCTGAGCGGGATCACGAGCGCGGTGATGACCGCCGCCCGCACATTGCCGAGAGCGAAGAACAGGACGGCGATGACCAGAAAGGCGCCGAGGGCGAGGTTGTGTTCGACGGTCTTGATGGTGGCCTCGACCAGGTCGGTGCGGTCCAGTTCGGGGCGCAGGACGACGCCGGGCGGCAGGCTGGCCTTGATGGTCTCGAGCCGTTCGCCCACGCGGCGGGCGACCTCGCGGGAGTTCTGCCCCTGAAGCATCAGGGCGGTGCCGACGACCGTCTCGTGGCCGTCGGCGCTGGCGGACCCCAGGCGGGGGGCGCGGCCGATCTCGACCACGGCGACGTCAGAGACGCGGATGACCTGGCCTCCGCGATTGAGGATCGGCGTCTGGGCGAGGTCGTCTAGGCTCTTCAGGCGGGCGTCGGCGCGGACGATATAGGCCTCTCCCGCGCGGTTGACGTAGCCGGCGCCGGCGATGCGGTTGGCATGCTCCAGCGCCTCGACCAGTTGCACCAGACCGACGCCATAGGCGGCGAGGCGGCCCGGATCGGGATGGACTGCGTATTCCTTGACGTAGCCGCCCAGCACATCGACGCCGGCGACGCCGGGTACGGTCTTCAGCTGGGGGGCGACGATCCAGTCCTGGACCGTGCGGAGGTAGGTGGCCTTCTCCGGATCGGTGACGAGGCGTTCGCCTTCGGGGGTGACGTCGGGAAGGCCGGAACGAGCGGCGGGGCCGGTGAAGTCGAGGGTCCAGATATAGACCTCGCCCAGACCGGTCACGACCGGGCCCATCGACGGCGACAGGCCGGCGGGCAGGTCCTCGCGGGCCGACTGAAGGCGTTCGTTGACGAGGGTGCGGGCGAAATAGATGTCCGTCGCGTCGGTGAAGACGGCGGTGATCTGGGAGAAGCCGTGGCGCGACAGGGAGCGGGTCTCGATCAGGCCGGGCAGGCCGGCGAGTTCGGTCTCAAGCGGGAAGGTGACCTGGCGTTCCACCTCTTCAGGTCCAAGCGCCGGGGCGACGGTGGTGATCTGGACCTGGCGGTTGGTGATGTCCGGCACGGCGTCGATGGGCAGGCGCAGCAGCTCTCGCCCGCCGAGGATGGCCAGGACGACGGCGAGGCCCACGACCAGCCAGCGGAAGCGCACGGAGGCGTCGATGATGCGGTCCAGCATGGTCAGTGCCCGTGCCTGGCTTCGCCCTTGGCCAGTTCGGCCTTGAGCAGGAAGGCGCCGGCGCCGGCGATGCGTTCAGATCCGGTCAGGCCCGAGAGAATCTCGACCCGACCGTCCGAGGTTCGCCCGGTCACGACCGGATGGGGGCGGAACCCGTCGGCCTCGACGACGAAGACGGACGGGACGCCCTCGATGGTCTGGACGGCGTCCAGCGGGACGACCAGGGCGCCGGTCCCCGCCCCGGCGGTGATGCGGGCCGAGAGGACGGATCCGGCGGGCGGGAGCGCCCCGTCGGGTCGGGCGCGGACGATGACGACGCCGGCCTCGTTGGCGGGGGCGATGGCGGTGACCACGCCGGAGACGGCGCCCGATCCGGCCAGGGTGCTCTCCAGCCGGTCGCCGACACGGATCAGGGCGGCGGCCGAGGGCGGGGCTTCGAAGACCAGTTCGACGCGGCGCGGATCGGCGACGGCGGCGACCTGAAGCGCCTCCTCGTGCAGGACCTGTCCGGGGGCGGCGCTGATGCGGGTGACGACGCCGGCGATCGGGCTGCGGACGACGGTCATGCCGTCGGCGCCGGGCGCGCCATAGGCGCCGACGCGGGCGCGGGCGGCGCGGAGTTCGGCCTCGGCGCGACGGGCCTCGGCGGCGGTGATGTCCAGCCGGGCCCGGGAGACCCAGCCCTGATCGAACAGGCTGCGGTCCCGCGTTTCGGCCGCGTGGGCGGCATCGGCGGAGGCGGAGGCGGCGTCGGCCGTGGCGCGGGATGCGGCGCCGTCGGGACTGCGCAGGGTGACCAGGGGCGAGCCGATGGAGACCCGGTCGCCGAGACCGACGTGGACCCGGGCGACGGCCCCCGCCAGAGGGGCGTCGACGGCGGCCTCGGCCCCGGGGGCGAAGTCGACCCGGCCGGGCAGTTTCAGCTCGGTCCCGCCGCCCCTCTGCAAGGCGACGACGGTGACGCCGGCCGCTGCGGCCTGTGCGGGCGACAAGGCGACGAGCGCTGCTTCGGCCTCGTCCTCGGAGTGGCCTTCTTCTGCATGGGCGGCTTCGGGAGCGGGGCGGTTCAGGAGCTGGGCGGCGCCGTATCCCACGCCCAGGGCGACGACGACGGCGGCGCCGGTCATCAGCCAGTATTTGTACGATTGCATCTTTGATCCTCGCCCGACGCGCGGCCGGGCCCAGAGTTCAGGACGCGCGACATCGATGCCGCGCGGGGTTCTGGACGAACCGGGGCAGCGCCCGGTCGGGGATCAGAGGCGTGGAGGGCGGTCGGGGCCGGTCGGGCGGACCAGAGGCGGCGTCGCATCCTGGAGCCAGACGTCGGTGCGGGTGACGACCGGGACAGACGAAGGCGAGGCGAGGTCGGGCGCGGTCGCCGCGTGCTGCGCATGACAGCATCCGTTGGCGCAGGCCGGGCCGCAATCGGGGCAGGCGTCGTCGGCGTCCGAAGACGCCTCTGCCGCTGTCTGGCTCGCCGGCGCACAGCGCTCGTCGATGCAGGCGTGGGAGGCGAAGGCTGGCGCAGCAAAGGCCAGGGCCAGCACCACGGCGCCGGCCAGGCCCATGCGGGCGATCATCTTGCGCAGGAAGCGAAGCATTGACGTCGCCATAGCATGGTTCGCGTGAGGGGCCATCGGGGCGCGGCCGGACGCATGGACGCATGACCGCGTCGGCGCCGATTCCGTGGAAAGCGCTGGATTTGCTCATGCCGGGTGGGTCGAGGGCGACTAGTCTGGGCGGATGATCGGTTCGACTCGCCTGCCGCTGGAAGCCTGGGGTCGTCGCGCGCTGGCGGCGGCGGACGCCTGGGCCGAGCCGTCGCCGTGGCGGCGGGGCCTGCTCGAGTTCCTGTGGTTCGGGCTGAAGCAGGCTTACGCCTGCCTGTTCGGCGGGGCGATGCTGGGGCTGATCCTGGTGACCTTCCTGCTGTGGCCGGACGATGCGCCCGTGTCGCGCTACGACTTCCTCGTGGTCGGGGCGGTGCTGATCCAGGCGGCGATGCTGGGGCTCAAGCTGGAGAGCTGGGCCGAGGCGCGGGTGATCCTGCTGTTCCATATCGCCGGGACGATCATGGAGCTGTTCAAGACCGCGCACGGATCGTGGGTCTATCCCGAGGACTCGGTGCTGCGGATCGGGGCGGTGCCGCTGTTCTCGGGCTTCATGTATGCGGCGGTGGGATCCTACATCGCGCGGGTGCAGCGGATCTTCCATATCCGGGTCAGGGGCTATCCGCCGGTGTGGACGACCTGGGTGCTGGCGGCGGCGATCTACGTCAACTTCTTCGCCCATCACTGGCTGCCGGACATTCGCCTCGCCTTGTTCGTGGCCACGGCCCTGCTGTTCGGGCGAGGGTGGTTCTGGTTCACGGCGGACCGGATGCGGCTGAAGATGCCGCTGCTGCTCGGCTATTTCCTGGTCGCCCTGTTCATCTGGTTCGCCGAGAACCTGGGCACCCTCGGGCGGGCCTGGGCCTATCCGGGGCAGGAGGCGGGGTGGGAGATGGTGTCGCTGGCCAAGCTGGGCAGCTGGTATCTGCTGATGATCATTTCGGTGGTGATGGCGTCGCTGGTCCACCGGCCGGAGGAGGAACCGCGATGAGCGACGGGTGGGACGTTTCGGCCGAGGCCTGGATCGCGTCGCAAGGCGAGGAAGGCGACTTCGGGCGGCGCTGGGTCATGGATTCGCCGATGCTGGAGCGGGTGCGGCTGAGACCCTGGCGTCGTGCGCTGGATGTCGGCTGCGGTGAAGGACGGTTCTGCCGGATGCTGAAGGCCGAGGGGATCGAGGTCGCGGGCATCGATCCGACCGCGGCCCTGATCGACCATGCCAGGTCTCTCGATCCAGACAGCGACTATCGGGTCGAGGCGGCAGAAGGGCTGGGGTTCGAGGACGGGGCCTTCGATCTGGTGGTCAGCTATCTGTCGCTGATCGACATTCCGGATGTGCGGGCCGCGATCGCAGAGATGGCGCGGGTGCTGGCGCCGGGCGGGAGGCTGCTGATCGCCAATCTGGCGGGCTACAACTCCGCCGCCGACGCCAACGATCTGGGCTGGCTCACGCTGCCGGACGGGCGGCGCGCCCATGCGATGGACTATTATCTGGAGGAGAAGGTCGGCTGGATCGCCTGGAAGGGCATCCGTATCCAGAACTGGCACCGACCCCTGAGCACCTACATGACGCTCCTGCTGGAGCAGGGGCTGACCCTGACCCATTTCGCGGAGCCGCGCGCCCATGGCGGCGATCCGGCGCGACAGGCCCACTATGACCGCGCGCCATGGTTCATGATGATGGAGTGGGCGAAGACCTAGGGCAGGGTCGTCGTCAGGGCCGCGACGTTCGGCCGATCCCGCTCCAGCAGCGGCTCGATCACCGTGCCGAGGTGAATGAAGCCGGCGACCTTCTCGCATTCGCGGACGCCGAACAGGGGCAGGGCGTCGGCGTCGTAGCTGTACCAGTCGGTGATCCAGCTCGAGGCGAAGCCGAAGGCCGAGGCGGCGTGTTCCAGGTTCATGCAGACGGCGCCCGCGGAGAGTTCCTGTTCCCACACGGGTTTGGACGCGGGCGCGGCGGTGGAGATCACGAGGACGGTGGTCGGGGCGGCGGTCAGTTTGGCGAGGACGGCTGTCGCCTTGGGCGGCAGGCCCTTGTCGACGGCCATGACGGCGAGGCGTTCGGCGATCTGCGCGCGGCTGGCCGGACCGAGGACGACAAACCGCCATGGGAAGAGTTTGCCGTGGTCGGGCGAGCGGGCGGCGATCGTGAGGATGTCGGCGATCTGGGTCGCGTCGGGGCCGGGTCCGGTCAGGGCCTGGGCGGGGGCCGAGCGGCGCGTCGCCAGCCGGGCCAGCATTTCGGGCGACGGGGTGGGCGAGGGCAGGGGCGCGCCGAGGTCGACGGGAGGAGGCAGGGTCATGGCCGTCTAGCTAGGCGTTCGACGCGTGCGGCGCCATATGCGCGGGATGAGCGACTCCCGCGACCACTTCGACGCCGACCGACCTGTGCCTTCGTGGGATCTCGACCCGCCCGCGCGGCCGGCGTGGAAGAGCGACGGCGAGGCGACAGTGTTCGAGAACCCGTGGATGAGGCTGACGTCGCATCCGGCGACGGCGCCGACGGGGGCGGAGGCGATCTATGTCGTCATGCGGCCGAAGAACCTCTCGGTCGGGGTGCTGCCGATCCATTCGGACGGGACGGTGACCCTGGTCGGACAGGCGCGGTTCGCCCTGGCCAACTATTCATGGGAGATGCCGGAGGGCGGGGCGCCCTACGACGAGGACCCGCTGGACGGGGTCAGGCGCGAACTGGCCGAGGAGGCGGGGCTGGCGGCGAAGTCCTGGCGCGAGGTGCTCCGGATGGAGATGTCGAACTCCATCACCGACGAACGGGCCATCGCCTGGCTGGCCTGGGATCTGTCGGAGGTCGAAAAGGCGCCGGATCCGACCGAGGTGATCGAACTGGCGCGCGTGCCCTTCATGACCCTGATGCGCGAGATCGACCGGGGCGCGGTGCGCGACACCTTTACGGTGGCTACAGCCCTCAGGGCCTACCATATGGCCAGGGAGTCCCTGATCCCGGGCTGGCTGGCGCACGCCATGCTGACGCGGGTATGATGAGGAATGGAGCCGGTCATGCCCAAGCTTGAAGTCGTCGCGTCGCAGGACAGCGTGTGGACCCAACTCAGGGCCTCCGCCGAGGATGCCGCACGCAGCGAGCCGCACCTGGGGTCGCTGATGAACGCGACCATCCTGTCGCATCTCGACCTGGCCAATGCGTTGAGCTTCCAGATCGCGCGCAAGATCGGGGACGCCGAACTGGCGCCCATGAGCGTGCGCGAGGTCTGCGCCTTCGCCTACTGGTCCGACCCGACCATCGTCGCGGCGGCGGAGGCGGACCTTCAGGCCGTGGCCGAGCGCGATCCGGCGATCAAGACCCTGTTGCAGCCGTTCCTCTACTTCAAGGGCTTCCAGGCGTTGCAGGCATCGCGGGTGGCGCACTGGTTGTGGACCCAGGGACGCGAGACCCTGGCCTTCCACTTCCAGAGCCGGATTTCAGAGCTGTTCCAGATCGACATCCATCCGGGCGCGAAGCTGGGCTCGGGCCTGTTCCTCGACCACGGCACGGGCATCGTCATCGGCGAGACGGCGGTGGTCGGCGACGAGGTGTCGATGCTGCACGGGGTGACCCTCGGCGGGACGGGGGCCGAACGCGGCGACCGGCATCCGAAGATCGGCAAGGGCGTGCTGCTGGGCGCGGGCGCCAAGGTGCTGGGGAACATCACGGTCGGCGACTATGCCAAGGTGGCCTCGGGTTCGGTGGTGCTGAAGCCGGTGCCGGCGGGATGCACAGTGGCCGGGGTGCCGGCGCGACTGGTCAACTGTCCGACCGAGGCGACGCCCGCCCGAACGATGGACCATACCCTGGCCGACGTCGTCTATGATTTCGTGATCTAGGCCTGACGGGCTTTCCTTGGCGATGTCGCTTCTCTAGGGTCCGCGCCTTCAATCCAGACCACCGAGGCCCGCCGTGAACGAAGCAGACATGAAGCGTATCGAGACGCACCTGAAGCGCACCTTCAACACGGGCGGCATCATCGTGAAGGCGCGGGCGAAGGTGAACGATTCGGCCGAGGTCTATGTCGGCGACGAGTTCATCGGCGTCGTCTTCGATGACGAGGACGAGGACGGCAGCTTCATGTTCGAGATGGCGATCCTGGCGGAAGATCTGCCCGCCGACTGATCCATCCGGATACCAGACATGAAAACGCCGGGCGGTGCGAACCGCCCGGCGTTTGTCGTTTCAGGTGGCGACGGTCAGCGCTTGCCGAAGATCGCGTCGGCCAGCTTGTCGAAAAAGCCCTTCTTCGGCGCGGGCGCGGCCGGCTTCGCAGCCGGAGCGGCGGCGGCCGGAGTCACGGCGGGTTTCGGAGCCGCAGCAGGCGCAGCGGTCACGGCCGGCTTCGGCGCGGGGGCCGGAGCGACGGCGGGCTTCGCGGCCGGGGCGGCGGCGACAGCAGGCCTGGCGGCCGGAGCAGCCTTCGCCGCCGGCTTCGCAGCGGCCTTGGGGGCAGCAGGCTTGGCGGCCGGCTTCGTCGCAGCGGCCTTCGGCGCAGCCTTGGCCGGAGCCTTCGCAGCAGCGGGTTTGGCGGCGGCTTTGGCCGGAGCCTTGGCGGCGGCCTTGGGCGCGGCGGCCTTTGCCGTGGTCCTGGGAGCAGCGGCCTTGGCGGCCGGAGCTTTTGCGGCGGGGTTCGCAGCGGCCTTCGGAGCCGGCTTGGCGGCGGGCTTCGCGGCGGCCTTGGGAGCCGGAGCTGCCTTCACGGCGGCGGGCTTGGCGGCGGCTGCGGGCTTCGCCGCAGCAGGCTTCGCCGTTTTCGCAGTCGACTTCGCGGCTGCTTTAGGCTTGGAAGCGGCTGACGCTTTAGGCGACGCAGTAGACGGTGACTTGGCCATGTATTCCCCGACCCCTCGGTTGGAACGATCGCGACCGATGCGGGAGAGCATGGGCGCAAACTCAATAGTATCGATTCGCAATGATACCGGTGTTTGAATAAATGTCCCACAACCCCGTCCAGATAATCGCGCGCGGCTCCAGAGCCGCTGCTGAAGCCGCCGCTGAAGCCATCGATTCCGACATCCTGCTGGAAGGCGCGACCTACTCCATTCTGGAAGAAGACGAGGATCGCGACATCTGGCGCATCGACGCCTTCCCGACCTCGGAGGAAGAGGTCGAGGCCCTGACCGCGCGTCTGGCCGAACACCCCGGCGTGACGGTGAAGGTCGAGCCTCTGGCCGACGCCGACTGGCTGGCCATGTCGCTGTCGGGTCTGCCGCCGGTGCGGGCGGGACGGTTCTTCGTCTACGGCGCCCACGATCAGGGACGGGTGCCGCCGAACGCCGTGAACCTGAAGATCGACGCGGGCGCCGCCTTCGGGACGGGCCACCACGGGACGACGGTCGGCTGCCTCGTCGCCTATGACGAACTGCTGAAGCGCGAGCGGTTCGATAAGGTGCTGGACGTCGGCTGCGGCACGGGCGTGCTGGCCATCGCGGCGGCGCGGACCGGGGCGTCCCTGGCCGTCGGCACCGACATCGACGCGCCCTCGGTGCGGATCGCCAACGAGAACGCCAAACTCAATCAGGCCAATGCGCGGTTCGTCCACGCCTCGGGTCTGAACGACATGAAGGTGCGCGCCGGCGCTCCCTATGATCTGGTGTTCGCCAACATCCTGGCCCCGCCGCTGGTCGCCCTGTCGCAGGACATCAAGATGAGCCTGCGCATCGGCGGGGTGGCGATCCTGTCGGGCCTGCTGCGGACGCAGGAACGGCGCGTGTCGGCCGCCTATCTGTCGCGCGGATTCAAGCTGGAGCGGCGGATCCATCGGGATGCGTGGAGCGCGCTGGTGCTTCGCCGGATGGCGTAGAAGGAACCGCCAGCAAGCGGCGCCGTTGTGCTGGCTCAATGGAGGGATTTCCCGTGAGCCAGTACGATCCGAATATCGACCCGAACGCCAAGATCGAGCGCATCGTCGTGACCGAGCCGGTCTATACCGAAACGGTCGTCGTTCGGCGCGAGTCGAGCGCCGGCTGGTGGATTGCAGGCGGTCTTGCTGCTGCAGTCCTCATTGCTGTGCTCTGGATCCTGGCTTCGGGCGGGCGCGACGAGGACACTGAAGTCCTTCTGGCTCAAGCCCAGGCGGACGCTGTGGCGGCCCAGGCGCGCGCCGACGAGGCCGTGGTCCAGGGCCAGATCGCCGGCGCCCAGCAGAGCGTCGACATCGCCCGGATGGACGCAGCCCGCGCCCAGGCCGAGGCGGCTCGCGCCACCAGCCAGGCGCGCTCCGACATCGCCCGCGCCGCCACCCAGCCGGCCCCGGTGATCATCACCGTCCCGGCCGCGCAGCCCGCCCCGACCTCGGGTTCGGCCGTGATCACGAGCACGACGCCGCAGAACTGATCCGACGCATCGCCCCTTCCCCAAAAGCGGGAGGGGGCGCTATGCGTGCGGCATGCGCCAGTCCTTCGACGAAACCACCTCGCCGTCCTTCGGGGCGAAACACCTTCCGCTCGTGCGCGCCGCCATGGCGCAGCAGGGGCTGGACGGATTCCTCGTCCCGCATGAGGACGAACATCAGAACGAATATCTGCCCGCCGCCAATGACCGGCTGGCTTGGCTGACCGGCTTCACCGGTTCGGCGGGCGCGGGCGTGGTGATGACCGACAGGGCCGCCGTCTTCGCAGACGGTCGCTACACCGTTCAGGTCCGGGCCCAGGTCGATGCGGCCCAGTTCGAAATCCTCGACCTCGTCGAGGGCGGGGTGCCGGCCTATCTGGAGCGCGCGCCCCAGGGCGCCGTGATCGGCTACGATCCGCGCCTGCACAGCCCCGACGCCCTGGCGACGCTGAAGCGTGCTGCCGCGAAAGCCGGGGCCAGTCTGAAACCGATCGACAGCAATCCGGTCGACGCCGCCTGGGCCGAGGCGCGCCCTGCGCAGCCGCAGGCGCCGGTCGTGCCGCACGAGGATCGCTATGCGGGCGAGACCAGCGCGTCGAAGAGGAAGCGGATCGGGGAAGCGGTGGCCGCCGCCGGAGCCGACGCCGTCGTCCTCACTGCGCCGTCGTCGATCGCCTGGCTGTTCAATGTGAGGGGCGGGGACGTCATTCGCTCGCCCCTGCCGCTGGCCCAGGCCATTCTGGCGGCGAACGGGACGGCGATGCTGTTCCTCGATCCGGCCAAGGTGACCAACGAACTGCCGGGCTGGCTCGGCGACGACGTCACCCTGGTGACCCCCGACACGCTCGGTCAGGCGCTGGAGGGGATGAAGGGGTTCAAGGTTCTGATCGATCCAGCCCAGTCCTCGGCCTGGTATTTCGACCGGCTGGATCTGGTCGGGGCGACCGTCGTTCGCGGCATGGACCCCTGCGCCCTGCCGCGCGCGGCCAAGAACGCAGTCGAGATCGAGGGCTCGCGTCAGGCCCATATTCGCGACGGCGCGGCGCTGTCGCGGTTCCTGCACTGGGTCGATACGGTGGCCCAGGTCGAACTGCCCGACGAGCGCGGGGTGGTCGAGGCGCTGGAGCGGTTCCGCGAGGAGACGGGCGCGCTGAAGGATCTCAGCTTCGACACCATCGCCGGGGTCGGGCCGAACGCCGCCCTGCCGCACTACAAGCCCGTCACGCGCACCCTCCGCAGGATGGAGCCGGGCTCGTTGCTGCTGGTCGACGGCGGCGGCCAGTATCTGGACGGCACCACCGACGTGACCCGGACCATGGCCATCGGCGAGCCTTCCGCCGACCAGCGTCGCATGTTCACCCTGGTGCTTAAGGCCCACATCGCCATGGCCGTGATCCGCTTCCCGGTCGGGACCAGCGGGCACCAGCTCGACGCGCTTGCCCGCGCGCCGATGTGGATGGCGGGCCACGACTACGATCACGGCACGGGCCATGGCGTCGGCTCCTACCTCGGCGTGCACGAGGGCCCGCAACGGATCGCCAAGGCGGTGAATACGCAGCCCCTGCTGACCGGCATGATCCTGTCCAACGAGCCCGGCTATTATCGCGAAGGCCACTGGGGCATCCGCATCGAGACCCTGCAGGTCGTCACGGCGCCCGAGCCGATCCCGGGCGGCGAACGGCCGATGCACGGCTTCGAACAACTGACCTTCGCGCCGCTGGACCGCAAGCTGATCGACGTGACCCTGCTGACTGCCGACGAGCGGGCCTATGTCGACGCCTATCACGCCGAGACGTGGGCCAAGGTCGGGCCGTTGCTCGAAGGCGAGGCGAAGGTCTGGCTTGAGGCTCAGTGCGCGCCCTTGAAATAAGGCCGAACGGCGCCCATCTGTGAGACGTCGCGGGTCGCCGCGGCTCCCTCACATTTCAGGAGACGCGCCATGAAGATGCGCAAGCTGGGTCGTTCGGGCCCTGAGGTTTCGGCTATCGGCCTCGGATGCATGGGGATGGCGTCCTTCTACGGCACGCCGTCGGACGAGACCCAGGCCACGGCGGTGATCCATCGCGCGCTGGAGCTGGGCGTCACCTTCTTCGACACGGCCGAGATGTACGGCCCCCACACCAACGAGATCCAGGTCGGCAAGGCGCTGGCCGACCGGCGCGACAAGGCCTTCGTCGCGACCAAGTTCGGCATCGGCTACAACGCCGACCGCACGGCCCTGAAGGTCGACGGATCGCCGGCCAATGTGCGTCGCGCGATCGAGGGCAGTCTGACGCGCCTCGGCATGGACCACGTCGATCTCTACTATCTGCACCGCGTCGATGCGGACACGCCGATCGAGGAGACCGTCGGGGCGATGGCCGAGCTGGTGAAGGAGGGCAAGGTCCGCTTCCTCGGCCTGTCCGAGGCCGCGCCGGAGACCATCCGTCGCGCCCATGCGACCCACCCGATCACGGCGTTGCAGACCGAATATTCGCTGTGGTCGCGCGAGCCGGAGGACGAAATCCTGGCGACCGTGCGCGAGCTGGGCATCGGCTTCGTGCCCTACAGCCCGCTGGGCCGCGGCTTCCTGTCCGGCGACATCAAGTCGATCGCCGACCTCGAGCCGGGCGATTTCCGCCTGTCCAACCCGCGCTTCCAGGGCGAGAATTTCCAGAAGAACCTGAACCTGGTCGAGGCGGTCAAGGGTATCGCTCACGACCGGGGCGTGACGGCGGCGCAGCTGGCCCTCGCCTGGGTGCTGGCCCAGGGCGACCACCTGGTCCCGATCCCCGGCACGCGCCGGATCGCGACGCTGGAGGACAATGCCGCGGCCGTGGACATCACCCTGACCGCCGAGGACATCGAGGCGATCGAGGCGGTGTTCCCGAAGGACGCGGCGTCCGGTCACAGGTATGCCGAGGCGGCCCGCAGCGCGCTGAACCGGTGAGACAATGTCCTTCTCCCGCAGGGGGAGAAGGATCACGAAATCAGCGCCAGCCATTCGTCCTCGGTGAGGACGGCGACGCCGTGCTTCTGGGCCTCGGCCAGTTTGGATCCCGCGCCCGGGCCGGCGACCAGGTAGTCGGTCTTCTTCGACACCGATCCGGACACCTTGGCGCCGAGGGTTTCGGCGCGCGCCTTGGCCTCGTCGCGGGTGAAGCGTTCGAGGGAACCGGTGAAGACGACGGTCTTGCCGGCGACGGGGGTGTCGGAGCTGGGCCGTTCGGCGTCCTCAATGGCCGTCAGTTCGGAGACGAGGGCCGAGACCACCTCGCGATTGTGCGGCTCGTGGAAGAATTCGGCGACGGCGCGGGCGGCGACGGGGCCGACTCCGGCGATCCCGGCGATCTCTCCCAGCGTCATCGACGGGCCTTCCTCGCGCGCGACGCGGGCCAGTTCGACGATGCCGGCCCAGTCGGTGACCAGCCCGGCCAGGGCCCGGCGGGCGGGCGTGGCGACGCCGGGGAAGGCGAGGGCCAGCTTCTGGTCCAGCGGCGCCTCGGGCCAGGGATCGGCGGGCGACAGCTGAGCGGCCGCCATGACCGCCAGGGTGCGGGCGGAGACGCCGTGGCCCTCGGCGAGCCGGGTCCATTCAGGCGAGGGGATGCCGGATGCGGCCTCCAGCGCGGCGGCGTGGAAGCTGTTCCAGTCACCGAAGTGACGGGCCAGAAGCAGCGAGGTCTGGTCGCCGATGTCGCGGATGCCGAGGCCGAACAGCAGCCGCTCCAGCGCGATCGTGCGGCGCGCGTCGATGCCGGCGACGAGGTTCTTCACGCTCAGCTCGCCGTAGCCGTCCTCGGCGCGCAGGGCGTCCAGCTTCCCGGCGTCGCGGGCCAGGCGGAAGATGTCGGCGGGCTCGTGGATCCAGCCGCGCTCATGGAAGGCGATCAGCTGTTTCTCGCCCAGACCCTCGATGTCGAAGGCGCGACGAGAGACGAAATGCTTGAGCCGTTCAACCAGCTGGGCGGCGCAGATCAGGCCGCCGGTGCAGCGCCGCCGGACCTCGCCCTCGGGCCGCACGGCCTCGGAGCCACAGACGGGGCAGTGGGTCGGGAAGACGTAGGGGACGGCGTCGGCGGGGCGTTTGTCGGCCACGACCGAGACGATCTGGGGGATGACGTCGCCGGCGCGTTGCAGGACCACGGTGTCGCCGATGCGAACGTCCTTGCGTTCGATCTCGTCCTCATTGTGCAGGGTGGCGTTGCGCACGACCACGCCGCCGACAGTGACGGGGGCCAGGCGGGCCACGGGGGTCAGGGAGCCGGTGCGGCCGACCTGGATGTCGATGCCCTCCAGCACCGTCGTCGCCTGCTGGGCCGGGAATTTGTGGGCGATGGCCCAGCGGGGACTGCGGGAGACGAAGCCCAGACGGGCCTGCCAGTCCAGCCGGTCGACCTTGTAGACCACGCCGTCGATGTCATAGCCGAGCTGGGCGCGGTCGGTTTCGAGGCCGTGGTAGATGCCGATCAGACCCTCGGCCCCCTCGACGCGGGTCGAGCGCGGGTTGACCGGGAAGCCCCAGCTTTCGAAGGCCTCCAGCGCCTGTCCTTGCGTCTCCGCGAACGGCTCGGAGGTCTCGCCCCAGGCATAGGCGAAGAAGCTCAGGGGGCGCCGGGCGGTCACGGTCGGGTCGATCTGGCGCAGCGATCCGGCGGAAAAATTGCGGGGGTTGGCGTAGGTGCGGCGACCGGCCGCCTCGGCCTCCGCATTGAAGGCGGCGAAGGCGTCATTGGGCGCATAGACCTCGCCCCGCACCTCGATCAGGGCGGGCCAGCCGGAGCCCTTCAGACGGTGTGGAATGTCGGCGATGGTCTTCAGGTTGGCGGTGATGTCCTCGCCCGCGCGGCCATCGCCGCGGGTCGCGCCCTGGACCAGAATACCGTTTTCATAGCGCAGGTTGGCGCTGAGACCGTCGATCTTGGGTTCGGCGACGAAGGCCACGACCTCGTCGGCGGGCAGGTTCAGGAAACGGCGGATGCGAGCGACGAAATCGGTGACGTCGCCGTCGTCGAAGGCGTTGTCGAGCGACAGCATCGGCACGCCGTGGCGGACCTCCGCGAACTGGCTCGAGACCGGTGCGCCGACCCTTCGCGACGGCGAATCCTCGCGGACCAGGGCAGGGAAGCGCGCCTCGATGGCGAGGTTGCGCAGGCGCAGGGCGTCGTAGTCGGCGTCGGAAATCTCGGGCGCGGCCTCGGCGTAGAGGGCGTCGTGGCGCGCCATCTCGGCGGCGAGCCGGGCCAGTTCCGCCTCGGCTTCGGGTGCAGTCAGGGATTCGACGGTCGGTTCGGCCATGGCATCCGTTTAGCACCGCGCGCGGTTGCGGCCAGCGGGGCGGATGACACGAATTTAACCGGACGCGAGGGCCGGAGGCGGCTATTCCGGGACAGACGCTTCCAGAGAGTTTCCATGTCCCGTTCCCTTCGCGCCGCCGCCCTGGCCTCCGTCGCCGCCCTGATTCTGTCCGGCTGTGCGGGCATGACGTCCGAGACCCCGCCAGCGGCCGAGACGCCTGTCGAAGCCCCCGCCGCCCCGTCCGTGAACTACGACCAGCTCATGGCCGATGTGCGCATCCTGTCGGCGGACGACATGGAGGGACGGGACACGGGCGCGCCCGGCGGTGAGCGCGCGCGGGCCTATATCGTGTCGCGGCTGGAGGCGCTCGGCGTCGCCGCCCCGCCGATGGGCCGGCTGCAGCCGTTCGAGGCGCAGGGCCGCACGCGCGAGGGACCCAAGACCTTCAACGGCGTCAATGTGCTGGGGTTGATCGAGGGCACTCGGGTTCCGGATCGCTACATCGTCATCACCGCCCACTACGATCACGTCGGCATGAACGGCGGCCAGATCTACAACGGCGCCGACGACAACGCCTCGGGCGTCGCGACGATGCTGGAGGTCGCCGCCCGCCTGCAGGCCGCCAGGCCCGAGCACAGCGTGATCTTCGTGGGCTTCGACGGCGAAGAGCGGGGCCTGCTGGGCGCCAAGCATTTCGTCCAGGCGCCGCCAGTGCCGCTGTCGTCCATCGCCATGAACCTGAACTTCGACATGATCGCCCGCGCCGAGACTGACGGGAAGCTGTGGGTCACCGGCACCTATCAGCACCCGACTTTCCGGCCGATTCTGGAGACCATCCCGGCGAACGGTTCGGTGGCCCTGGCCTTCGGCAAGGACACGCCGCAGGACACCGGGGCGGACAACTGGGTCGAGGCCTCGGACCAGGGCGCCTTCTTCAACGCCCAGGTGCCGTTCCTGTATCTGGGCGTGAACTACCACCCCGACTATCACCGCCCGTCGGACGATTTTGAGCGGATCACGCCGTCGGTGTTCCAGAGCGCGGTCGAACTGTCGTACTCGGCGTTCCGGGCGCTGGATCAGGGTCTGGACCGCTGATCGCAGGCGATTTTCACTTGCAAAGATAGGTGTTGCGCCTGGCCGCGTATCGGCGCTTCGGTCTTCGGATAACCGAGGGGGCTTGGAAGCGGCTATGACGACGGTGACTACCGACGCGTTCGATCTTCAGCGTATCCAGAAGATCCGGAAATGGGCCATCGGCCTGTCTCTGCTGGCGGTGGTGGTGTTGGCCATGTTCACCGCCACCTGGTGGGGCGACGGTCCGACCCATGAAGCCGTCGAATCGGTCGGCCTGGGCGCCATCGTGCTCAGCATCGTCGGACGCGCCTGGTGTTCGCTCTATATCGGCGGGCGCAAGAAGCAGGAGGTGGTCTCCACCGGACCGTATTCGCTGAGCAGAAACCCGCTTTATGTCTTCAGCTACGCCGGAGCCTTCGGGGTCGGCGCCCAGACCGGCAGCATGGTGATCGCCGCCCTGTTCGTGCTGATCGCCGTCGTCGTCTTCCACTTCACGATCGAGAAGGAGGAAGCGTGGCTGACCGCCGAGTTCGGCGACACCTACAAGGCCTATATGGCGCGCACGCCCCGCTGTGGCCCCGACTTTTCGAAATGGCGCGACGAAGAGGATCTCAGCATCAAGCCGCGCTTCTTCCTGACGACGATTCGCGATGGACTGGTCTTCCTTCTGGCCATTCCGGTCTTCGAAGCCGTGGACATGGCCCAGGCCGCCGGCTGGCTGCCGATCCTGCTGCACCTGCCCTGACGGACGAAATCTGATCCGCAGGGTGGGCGGCTGGACGGCGCCCGCGTCACGTGGTCCTGTCGGCGCGGACACGGAGACCCTTGGGCGATGCGGACGATCATTCTCCTGACGACGGCGACCCTGGCGCTGGCCGGCTGCGACCTGTTGAATACGCCTTCGAAGCCGACCGCGCCGGGCGGGGAGACGCCCGCAACCGCGCCCGTCAGCGGCGGCGCCTTCGCCCACAGCCAGAGCGAAGACCTGTCCGGCTATTACCAGGTGGGCGAGGCCCAGGTCGGTCCGGGCGACTACTCGCTGATGCATCTGTTCGTCGGTCAGGCGCAGGAGTTCGCCGACTGGGAGGAGGGCAAGCGGTCCGCGACCTTCGCCCCCGTGATGCTGGAGTTCCTCGTCCCCGGCGAGACGACCGAGCGGGTCCTGCCTGACAGCTATTCGGTCAGCGACGGCCGGATCCGCATGACGGGGACCAGTTCGAACGGCGACCGCATCAGCTTCGACGGTCAGTTGAACGCCGGGACCCTGGCGACCGCGCGCCGCAATCTGGGCGGGTCGGAGGAGCCGGCGATCACGGCGACCATCCGGATCGGCGACCAGAGCTTCTCGGGCGTGAAGCTGAACTGGTACGGCGGCGACTGACGGATACGAAAAAGGCGGCCCGCGAAGGCCGCCTTTCCGAAAGTCCTAGTTGACCGTCGCCTTGACGATCTTGCCCGGTGCGCGGGGCGGCTCGCCCTTGGGCAGGGCGTCGACGTGGTCCATGCCTTCGATCACTTCGCCCCAGACCGTGTACTGGCGGTCCAGGAAGGTGGCGTCGTCCAGGCAGATGAAGAACTGCGAGTTGGCCGTGTCGGGCTGGTTCGTCCGGGCCATCGAGCAGACGCCGCGCACGTGGGGCTCCGACGAGAACTCGGCCTTCAGGTTCGGCTTCTTGGAGCCCGAGGTGCCGGTGCCGGTCGGATCGCCGCCCTGGGCCATGAAGCCCGGGATCACGCGGTGGAAGACGACGCCATCGTAGAAGCCTTCGCTCGCCAGCTCGGTGATGCGGGCCACGTGGCCGGGCGCCAGGTCGGGGCGCAGCTTGATGACGACGTCACCGGTGTCGAGGGTCAGGGTCAGGGTCTGGTCGGCCATGTGGCGCTCCATTTTCGGATGATTGGCGGGGGTCATAGCCGCTGAGGGCCGTGGGCGCTATGTGGGAGCGATGAGTGACGACGAAAAGCCCACATCCGCGCCTGTCGAACCCGCGCGCCGCCGCATGGTCCGTCCGCCCACCGGCGGCACGGCCGCCGGCCGGAGCATGGGCGGCAAGATCAAGACGGCCGAGAAGAAGTCGATCTCGTCGATCGAATGGATCAAGCGCCAGCTGGCCGATCCCTGGTCCGAGAAGGCGCGCGCCGAGGGCTGGCGCAGCCGGGCTGCGTTCAAATTCTCGGAGATCGACGACCGTTTCCGGCTGGTGAAGAGGGGTTCCCGGGTCATCGACCTGGGCGCCGCGCCCGGCGGCTGGATCCAGGTCTGCGTCAATCGGGGCGCGACGTCTGTGGTCGGCGTCGACCTTTTGCCGATCGAACCGATCCCCGGGTCGATCCTGATCCAGGCCGATTTCACCGCGCCCGGCGTGGACCAGCAGCTGATCGACGCCCTCGGCGGGCCGCCGGACCTGGTGCTGTCGGACATGGCGCACAACACGGTCGGGCATCGCCAGACGGATCACCTGAAGATCATCGCCCTGATCGAGATCGCGTCGGAGTTCGCGATCCGGACGCTGAGGCCCGGCGGACATTTCGTGACCAAGAACTTCCAGGGCGGGGACGCGGGCCATGTGCTGGCCGACCTGCGCGCGAACTTCCAGGACGTGAAATACGTCAAGCCCGCCGCCAGCCGTAAGGGCTCGTCGGAGGTCTATCTGGTGGCGTTGAACAAGAAGTGAGCCAGGCCGGGGCCCGCGCGGCCTTGGCCATACAGGCGGCCGTCCGCACGGCGCCTGGTACCAGTGGATGGCCTGATCAGGCGGTCCGGGGCGCCCGGCGGGCTTCGCGGACCGTCCAGATGCGGTCGTGGATGGCGAAGAAGACCATCTGGACCAGAGGCTCGACGACGCCGATGGCCAGGGCCGTGCGCCAGTCCTGGGTGATCGCGTAGGCCACGGCCACGGCGACCGCGAAATGCATCAGGCCATAGGTCAGCGTCTTCGCGGCGATCTTCTTCAGCGACGGCAGGCCGTGGGTGTGGCCGTGGTGGGCGCGGGTCCGGGCCTGTTCCTCGGCGTCCATGACGTTCAGGCGGGCGGTGAAGGCCTCGGCCGTCTCCTCGATCGGACTGCCCATGCGGCGATGCTCGATCCGGTGCCAGACCCGGTCGTGGAAGGAATAGGCGATGGTCTGGAAGAAGGGTTCGACCACGCCGATGGCCAGGGCCATGCGCCAGTCGCGAGTGATGGCGAAGGCCACCAGCATGGCGACGACGAGGTGCATCACGCCGTAGGAGGCGATCTTGAGCGCGAGGCTCCGCACGGATCGGGCGAGATTGACGACCATCAGGTCCTTAAATGTTAGCTTTGGCTGAAAGTTTCAAGCGCCGCTGAAAAAAGTTACGAATGTGGCGAAGCGTCGGATGCAGGTCGTCACGGTTGACTTCGCACCCGCGAAAGAGGATAGGCGGCCCGCAAAACGGAGACTCCCATGGAGATTCGCGAAGGGCTCACCTTCGACGATGTTTTGCTTGAACCCGGTCCGTCAGAGATCATGCCCGCAGACGCGGACGTCTCGACCCGGCTCACTCGCGACATCAGGCTGAACATCCCGCTGACCTCGTCCGCGATGGACACGGTCACCGAGAGCCGGCTGGCTATCGCCATGGCCCAGGCCGGCGGTCTGGGCATCCTCCACCGCAATATGACGGTGCAGCAGCAGGCCGATCAGGTCCGCGCCGTGAAGCGGTACGAGAGCGGCATGGTCATCAATCCGGTGACGATCCGCCCCGAAACCACGCTCGGTGAAGTTCGCCAGATCGTGGCGGCGCGGAAGATCTCGGGCTTCCCGGTGGTGGACGCCAGCGGCAAGCTGGTCGGCATCCTGACCAACCGCGATATGCGGTTCGACACGGATCCGAGCCACACCGCCGACCAGCTGATGACCACGGGCGAACTGGTCACGGTTCGCGAGGGGGCTTCGAAGGAAGAGGCGCGCGAGCTTCTGCGCACCCGCAAGATCGAGCGGGTCATCGTCGTGGACGAGGATTATCGCGCCACCGGCCTGATCACGATGAAGGACATCGAGAAGGCCCAGGCCCATCCCCACGCCGCCAAGGACGATCAGGGTCGTCTGCTGGTCGGGGCAGCCTCGACCGTCGGAGACGCCGGCTACGAGCGGGCCATGGCCCTCGCCGACGCGGGCTGCGACGTGGTGGTCATCGACACCGCCCACGGCCACTCGGCCCAGGTTTCGCGCGTCGTCGAGCGCATCAAGCGCGAGAACAACCGGCTCCAGATCATCGCCGGCAACATCGCCACCTATGACGCCGCCAGGGCCCTGATCGATGCGGGCGCCGATGCGATCAAGGTCGGCATCGGTCCCGGCAGCATCTGCACGACCCGCATCGTCGCGGGCGTCGGCGTGCCTCAGCTGACCGCCATCATCGACGCCGTCCGGGCGGCCAAGGCCTCGGGCGCGCCGGTCATCGCCGACGGCGGGATCAAATATTCTGGCGATCTGGCCAAGGCCATCGCGGCCGGCGCCTCGGTCGCCATGATGGGCTCGATGTTCGCGGGTACCGACGAAAGCCCCGGCGAGGTCTTCCTGTACCAGGGCCGCAGCTACAAGTCTTACCGCGGCATGGGCTCGGTGGGCGCGATGGGCGCGGGTTCGGCCGACCGCTACTTCCAGAAGGAAGTCGAGGACACCCAGAAGCTGGTGCCCGAGGGCATCGAGGGCCAGACCCCCTACAAGGGGCCGATCGCCCCGGTGCTGCACCAGATGGTGGGGGGGCTGCGCGCCGCCATGGGCTATGTCGGCGCCGCCACCATCGCCGACTTCCAGGAGCGGGCGCGGTTCGTCCGGATCACCGGCGCCGGCCTGCGCGAAAGCCATGTCCACGATGTGATGATCACGCGCGAGGCGCCGAACTATCGGCAGGGGTAGCAGATGTTCAACATGACGCCCGAACTGACCTATGCGGCCCTGGCCATCCTGCTGGCGGTGGTGCAGATCTTCCTGCCCGCCACCGGCCGGACGCTGCAGCACGGGCCGAAATGGAACGCCGGGCCCCGCGACGCCGCCGTGCCGCCGTCCAATGTGATCACCGGCCGTCTCGAGCGGGCCCAGGCCAATCTGTACGAAACCCTGCCGCTCTTCCTCGGCGCCGTGCTGATCGCCCATGTTGCGGGTGAGGACGGATTTCTGACGTACTGGGGCGCTACGCTCTATTTCTGGGCTCGCGTCGTCTATGTGCCCCTGTACGCCTTCGGCGTGACGGGCATTCGCAGCCTGGCCTTCCTCACATCGCTCGCCGGTCTCCTGATGATCGTCGCCGCCCTGTTCATCTGAAAGTTTAAGTGACCCCAGCCGCTCGTCTCGCCTCCGCCGCCGCCATCATCGACCGCATCACTGCGGGCAAGGCCCCGGCCGAGGCCGTTCTGAAGACCTGGGGGACCGAAAACCGCTACGCCGGCTCCAGGGACCGCCGCGCCATCGCCGATCAGGTCTACAAGGTCCTGCGCGCGCGGGGCCGTCTGGTCTGGGCCATGGGCGGGCGCGAGGACGGTCGCGCCCTGATCATCGGCGCGCTGAGCCTGATCGACGGTCTGTCGCTTGAGGAGATCGAGGCCCTGCACTCCGGCGACGGATACGGCCCCAAGCCCCTGTCGAAACAGGAACGCAGCCGCATCAGCCTGACCGACGACGGGGCGCCCGCCTGGGCGCTCGCCGGCCTGCCCGAGTTCGTGGTCGACGACTTCAAGAACACCTTCGGCGACCGCTGGGCCGAGGAGGCTGCGGGCCTGATGCTGCCGCGCGCCCCGATCGATCTGCGGGTCAACCTGGCCAAGGCCACGGTGGCCGAGGTCGAGGCCGAACTGCGCGAAGCCGGCCTGTCGCCGCAACGCACGCCCTGGTCCGCGACCGGCCTGCGCCTCCAGTCCGAGCCGCCGCCGAACGTCCAGGCGCTTGAGGCCTTCAAACAGGGCCGCATGGAGATCCAGGACGAGGGCAGCCAGATCACCTGCTGGCTTGCGGGCGTCCGGCCCGGCATGACCGTCGTCGACTATTGCGCCGGGGGCGGAGGCAAGACCCTGGGTCTGGCCATGCAGGGGCTGGCCGTCGGCGCCTCGCGCGTCGAAGCCGCGCCGCCCGAGCCCGAACGCATCTGGACGCCGACCGGCTGGGTCGATGCGCCCAAGGCCAGGGCCAAACCCGCAACCATCGCCAAGGCCGAGGGCCGGCTGATCGCCTGCGACGTGGTGCAGAAGCGGCTCGACAACATCCGGCCCCGGCTGGCGCGCGCGGGCGTCGAGGCCGAGCTGATCCATCTCGGTCCCAACGGCGGCGGGGTCGAGGACATCGTCGGCATCGCCGATGTTGTCTTCGTCGACGCGCCCTGCACCGGCTCCGGCACCTGGCGTCGCCGCCCCGAGGACGCCTGGCGTCTGAAGCCCGAAGAAGTCGACCGCATGCACTCGCTGCAGATCGCCATCCTGGCCCGCGCGGCCAAGCTGGTGAAACCAGGCGGGCGTCTGGTCTATGTCACCTGCTCGATGCTGCGGGTCGAGAACGAGGCGACCCTGGACCACTTCGAGGAAGATCATCCGTCGTTCGCGCCGGTCGCGATCACCGAAGGCCTGTCATCGTCTGGCTTCACCGACGCGGGTCGCAACAAGCTGGCCGAGCTCGCCAACGGCGGTCACCGCCTGCGTCTGTCCCCGGCTACCACCGACACCGACGGCTTCTTCGCCGCGATCTACGAACGGACCGCCTGATGCTGAACTCCCGCTTGCTGCTCGGTCTGGCCGTCTTCGTCCTTTGCGCTGCGCCGGCCATCGCCCAGAGCGACGACGAGATCGATGCCCGACTGTCGGCTCGCTACGACCGCTGCCTGAACGTCGCCGAGACCACGGTCGAGATGGTCAAGTGCAACACCGATGAACTGGTCGGTCGCGACGCCGAACTGAATCGCGCCTATCGCGCACTCATGGCCCAATCCAGCGCCACGGCCGCCGCCGGCTTCCGTCGCTCGCAGCGGGCATGGCTGTCCACGCGCGACAGCGACTGCGCCGCCGAGGCGGGGCAGGGGACGATCGCCCGCATCAACATGGCCGAATGCGTCCTGCGCAAGACCGTGGAACGCACCCTGTGGCTTGAGGCGAGACTCGGTTGAGCGCTGAGGCGACCACGCCCTGGGACCTGACGGCTTTCGGCCCGCTGACAGCCCTGTGCGTCATGGCGGCGCACGCCGAATACGGCCCGGCGCTGCGGGCGCGGATCCGGCCCCTGATCACAGGCGTCGGCCCTGTCGAGGCGGCGGTCGAGACCACGGTCGCCCTGGCGATGCTGGAGCGGGAAGGGCGGTTGCCCGACCTGATCCTGTCGCTCGGTTCGGCGGGATCGCAGACATTGCAGCACGGCCGCGTCTACTGGGTGGATGAGGTCGCCTATCGCGACATGGACGCCTCGGCGATCGGCTTCGCCAAGGGCGTCACCCCCTTCCTCGACGAACCCGCTGTCCTGACGCTCGCCAGCGGCCCGGCAGGCCAGCCCTATGCCCGCCTCGCCACAGGCGGAAGCGTCGTCACCGGCGAGGCCTATGACGACATCGACGCCGACATGGTGGACATGGAGACCTATGCCGTCGTCCGCGCCGCTGCGAAGTTCGGCGTGCCGGTCATGGGCCTCCGCGGGATTTCGGACGGCAAGGCCGACCTGACCGGCCTGTCCGACTGGACCGACACGCTCGCGGTGATCGACGAGGGTCTGGCCGAGGCGCTGGACCTGTTGAAAGCCGAATTCGAACGCCTGACCGCCGATCCCATGGAGACCGCATGACCGCCGCAACGACTGATCACCAGAAGGTCCTCATCGTCGATTTCGGCAGCCAGGTGACGCAGCTGATCGCGCGCCGCCTGCGCGAAGCCAGCGTCTATTGCGAGATCCATCCCTATGCGAAGGCGGAGGCGGCGCTGGCGGCGCTGAAGCCGGCGGCGATCATCCTGTCGGGCGGTCCCGAAAGCGTCCACGAAGAGGGAAGTCCCCGCGCGCCCCAGGCCGTGTTCGAGGCCGGGGTGCCGGTGCTGGGCATCTGTTACGGCGAGATGACCATGTGCGAACAGCTGGGCGGCAAGGTCGAGGGCGGCCACACCCGCGAGTTCGGCCGCGCCGAGATCACCGTCGCCAGATCCTCGCCCCTGCTGGCCGGCCTGGCCCCGGTCGGCGAGGACGAGACCGTCTGGATGAGCCACGGCGACAAGATCGTCGCCATCCCGGAAGGCTTCGACGTCGTCGCGACCTCGGCCGGCTCGCCCTATGCCGTCATCGCCGACGAGACCCGCCGCTTCTACGGCGTCCAGTTCCATCCGGAGGTGATGCACACCCCGCGCGGGGCGACCATGCTGAAGAACTTCACCCACGGCATTGCCGGGCTGAAGGGCGACTGGACCATGGCCGCCTATCGCGATGAGAAGATCGCCCAGATCCGCGAACAGGTCGGCTCGGCCAAGGTGATCTGCGGTCTATCCGGCGGCGTGGACTCCTCGGTGGCCGCCGTCCTGATCCACGAGGCCATCGGCGACCAGCTGACCTGCGTCTTTGTGGACACCGGACTGTTGCGCAAGGACGAGGCGACCCAGGTCACGAACCTCTTCAGGGAACATTACAACATCCCCCTGATCCACGTTGATGCGTCGAAGGAATTCCTCGGCGAGCTGGCGGGTCAGTCAGACCCCGAGACCAAGCGCAAGACCATCGGCCGCGTCTTCATCGAGATCTTCGACCGCGAGGCCAGCAAGATCGAAGGAGCCGAATTCCTCGCCCAGGGCACCCTCTACCCCGACGTGATCGAGAGCGTGTCGTCCTCCAGCGGCAAGGCCCACGTCATCAAGAGCCACCACAACGTCGGGGGCCTGCCCGACTATATGAAGCTCAAGCTCGTCGAGCCTCTGCGCGAACTGTTCAAGGATGAGGTCCGTGCGCTCGGCCGCGAGCTCGGGCTTACGGATGCGTTCGTAGGACGCCACCCGTTCCCCGGACCGGGCCTGGCCATCCGCATCCCCGGCGAGATCACCCCCGAGGCCGTCGAGACCCTGCAACAGGCCGACGCGATCTATCTGGACGAGATCCGCAAGGCCGGTCTCTACGACAAGATCTGGCAGGCCTTCGCCGTCCTGCTGCCGGTCAAGACCGTCGGCGTCATGGGCGATGCGCGCACCTACGAAAAGGTGCTGGCCCTGCGCGCCGTGTCTTCCACCGACGGGATGACCGCCGACTTCTTCGAGTTCCCCTGGGACGTGCTGGGCAAGTGCGCGACGCGGATCGTCAACGAGGTCCGGGGCGTCAATCGCGTGGTCTATGACGTGACGTCGAAGCCGCCGGGCACGATCGAGTGGGAATGATTTACGGCCTCCCGAGCCGGGTCCTGAGGGCCTTCACCCCGGCAAGGCCTGGATCCGCGTAGTCAGGAGTCTCCGATCGACCCGCGACAGGACGCCTGGAGCGTCCCGACCTTGATCTGGCTCAAAGGCCGGAGGTCAGATCTCGCCCTGGGCATGGGCGCGCAGCAGATCGGGGCGTTGGACGATCAGATCGCTCTGTGACGGCATCGAGATGATGCCCTTGGCCTTCATCCGCGTCAGCACGCGGCTGACCGTCTCGATCGTCAGGCCCAGATAGTCGGCGATCTCGCCGCGCTTCATGGGCAGACGGACATGACCCGGTGCGGTGGGACGGGCAGGGTCGTGGCCCGGCAGGTCGAGAAGGAAGGAGGCCATCCGCTCAATGGCGGTCTTGCGCCCCAGCAGCAGCATCTGGTTCTGGGCGGCGGCGAGTTCGTGAGAGGTCCGCTGCAGGAGCATATGCTCCAGCGGCGGCGAGCTCTCGACCAGTGCGCGGAACGGTCCCTTGCGGAACCGGCAGACGGTGGTGGGTTCGATGGCGTCGGCCGAGAACACGTAGTGTTCGCCGATCGCAAGTCCCAGAAAGTCGCCGGCGAACAGGAAGCCGGTGATCTGGCGGCGTCCATCCGGCAGGAGTTTGTAGACCCTCAGCGACCCGGAGGTGATGTTGAAAACGTAGGGCGCAGCGTCGCCCTCGCGCGTGAGGACCGCGCCGGGCGTCAGGGTCACGACTTCGGCGAGGGCTCCGAGGCGAGCCAGATCGGAATCCGCGACACTGCCGCATACGCTCAGCGCCCGCGCGCCGCAGCGGTTGCAGTCGTTGGCCCTGAGGCGATCTGCGCATCCGTCAGGCGGAGACCGCAGCGCAAGTTCGGAGGTCCTGACGGCGAGCATGCCCAAGGATGCGCTTTCCCGATCGGAAAAGCGAGCGGCCGAGGCCAGGATGATCGACATGGCGATCAGGAAAGGCGGCAGGCCTCCGCCCCGGTCAGGCCCTTACGCCTTGAACGGTCATGCGCCGTCAGCCTGGATGGATTTGAGGTAGGCGATCAGGTCGCGGTTCTCGTCCTGTGACAGCACGAACTCCGGCATTGCGGGGTGGGCGGTCACGATTCCCTCGGCGAAGGCTTCCGCCAACTGATCGACCGGATAGCGTCGCCCCAGGTCGCGCAGCCGCGGCGCGGCGGGCATCGCGCTGTCCCCCGAGCGACCCACCGCATGACAGCCCGAGCATTGCGTCTGGACGAAAGCCGCGCCGCGCGCGACCGGGTCGTCCTGCGGGGAAACCGCTGCCGACAGGGAGGGATCGAGGGAGGCGCGGACCGCTCCGGGGGGAGCCATCGGCGCGCAGGCGGACAGAACCAGCAGGAGGCCAAGGGCGGGGATCGGGTTCACGGGCGGGTCTCCGTCGGATGAAGCGACCATCCTGCCCTGCGGATCCGCCGCCATCCTTGATCCCGATCAATGCGTCGGCCCGGCGAAGGGCGCAGTTGGCCCGAAACTGGAGCCGAAACCATGACCTATGCGAGCCTGATGGTCTATGTCGACCAGGGCGTCGAGACCGAGGCGCGGGTGGCGATCGCCTGTGACCTCGCCGGGACTTTCGACGCCCGTGTCATCGGGATATCGGCCAGTCTGCCGGACGCGCCCCAGGTCGATCCCTTCGCGGGCGGCGCTATGCTGGGCGAAATGCTCGGCCTGTTCCGCGACATGGCCGAGGCCGATGTGAGCCAGGCTGAAACGACCTTCTGGAAGGCAGTCGGAGCCCATGCCGCTCGCTGCGAATGGCGCGGGCGGATCGGGTTTCCGTCTGATGTCGTGGGGCAGGCGATGCGCGCCGCCGACCTGCTGATCCTGGGGCGTCTCGATCCGGCGCGAGGGCCGCAACGGTCCATCGACCCCGGCGACGCCCTGATGGCCCTGGGTCGCCCCGTCCTGATCGTGCCGCCCGCGCCGGATCGCCTTCCCATGGGGACGGCGGCGGTGGTGGCCTGGAAGGATTGTCGCGAGGCCCAACGCGCGGTCGCCTCCGCCCTGCCGATATTGAGAGCCTCGTCCCAGACCCATGTGATCGAAATCTGCGCCGAGGGCGGCATGGACGAGGCCGGAAGCCGCACGGCGGACGTCGCCGCCTTCCTCGGTCGCCATGGCATCAGCGCCAGCGCCCGGGTGCTCCAAGGCGATGGCGGGGCGCGATCGAGCCAGATCCTCAAATTCGCCGACGCGCATCAGGCGGGCCTGATCGTCGCCGGCGGCTATGGCCATGCCCGGCTGCGCGAGTGGGTGCTGGGCGGCGTCACCCACGGGCTGCTGGGCGCGTCCCCGGTCTGCCTGCTGCTAAGCCATTGACCCCGGCGCGTGAAGGATCGCGATCATGAACCGGCGCACGATTCTGGCCGGCGGCGGCGCGGTCGTCGTCGCGGGCGCCGGCGCGGCCTGGGCCGGTGTTCGCGGCATGGGATCGATGGCCGACTACGAGGCTGCCGTGGCCGCGACGCGCGCGCTCCTGCCGGTGCGGGCCGAACTGGCCCAGCTCGTGCGCTATGCGACCCTGGCCCCCAATGGCCACAACGCCCAGCCCTGGCGATTTCGTCTGGCCGAGGGCCGGATCGATGTGTTGCCCGATCCGGCCCGTCGAACCCCGGTCGTGGACCCGGACGACCATCATCTGTTTGTCAGTCTGGGCAGCGCCGCCGAAAACCTGTCGCTGGCGGGCGCGGCACGGGGCCGATCGGGCGAACTGTCGTTCCACCCGGCGCATGGCGGATCGATGGCCTTCCTCCACGGGACGGGAGAGAGCCGCGAGACCAACCTGTTCGAAGCGATCCGCATGCGTCAGTCCACACGTGCCGACTATGACGGGCGGTCCGTTGGGGCCGCAGACCTGCGAACCCTGGCCGAGGCAGCGCGGGTTCCGGGCGTCGATCTCGTCCTGATCACCGACCGCCCCCAGATGGACCGGGTCCGCGATCTGGTCGTGGCTGGCAACAGCGCCCAGATGGCCGACCCCGCCTTCGTGCGCGAGCTCAAGGCCTGGATCCGGTTCAGCCCGGGTGAGGCGATGGCGCGCGGCGACGGCCTGTTCAGCGCCGTGAGCGGCAGTCCGGCCCTGCCGGAATGGCTGGGGCCGACCCTGTTCAACGCGACCTTCAAACCGAAGGCCGAGAACGACAAATACGCTCGTCACATCCGGTCCTCTTCCGGCCTCGCCGTTTTCGTGGGGGACCGCGAGGATCCGGACCACTGGACCCGCGTGGGGCGCGCAAGCCAGAGGTTCGCCCTCCAGGCGACGGCTCTGGGGCTCAAGCACGCCTATATCAATCAGCCCGTGGAGGTCGCCGCCCTTCGGCCAGAGTTGGCCGCGCTGGTCGGCCTGTCGGGACGCCGGCCCGATTTGCTCATGCGGTTCGGCTACGGCCCGGCGCTGAAATTCTCGGCGCGGCGTCCGCTCGCCCAGGTCATCCTACAGTGAGGTCGCCGCCTACCGGAAAGCGCACAGATGCCGGAGGCTCCATGAGCCCGGCGCCGCTGAACCTGACGCTGGCCCGCGGCCTGCACACCCTGATCTATGGAGTGATGGCGGCCTCGACCTTGGCGCTACTCTACATCGGGCTTACTGTCCGGCTGATGGCCGGCCTGTGGCTCGTCGTCCCGCTGCTGACGATCGAGATTCTGGTCTTCGCCGCCAACGGCCGCAGATGTCCGCTGACCGCTGTGGTCGACCGCTACGCCGGCGGGCCGGGACGCGTCGCCGATACCTTCCTGCCCACCGCCTTGACCCGACACACCCTGGCGATCTTCGGACCGCTGCTTCCCGTGGCCTTCCTGCTTCTGGCCGCGCGATGGGCCGGACTGATCGGCCAGGGCGTATGACCGCGAGGACGGGATCGATGACCGACGAAGACCATCCGCTTTTTCAAAGGCTGATTCCGGCCGTGGTCGACCTGGCGCGTCGGCTCGGCGCGCGACCCAACGGTCCGGCGCGGGTGAGCCTGACGCAGACCGGCCGCATGAGACAGACCGCGATTTCGGCCTGGGGCGGGTTCACGGCGCGCCAGACGATCGGGGTGGAGCACTGCGCATTCGATTGGCAGGCGCGAACCGGGCCCTTTGGGGCGGTGTCCGTGCGCGACGCCCTGGCGGGCGGAGCCGGCAGGCTCGAGGTTCGGGCGCTCGGCGTGATCCCGTTGGCCCGGGCCCAACCGTCCGCCCAACTCACCCGAGGCGAGTTGATGCGCTATCTGGCCGAACTGGCCTGGGCGCCCGACGCCATCCTGCGCAACCTCGGCCTGCGATGGCGCGCGGACGGGCTGGACAGTCTGGTCGTCGGTGCGGGGTCGGATGACACGGCGACGGAGGTCACACTAACGCTCGACGGCGAGGGTCGGATCGCGGGGGCCTTCGCACCGGATCGCGGCGCGTTGATCGATGGCGTCACCGTCCTGACCCCATGGCGCGGCGTCTTCGCCGACTACCGACTCCACGACGGCGTCTGGTTGCCGTTCTCCGGCGAGGTGTCTTGGGAGAAGCCGGCCGGCGCCTTCACCTACTGGCAGGGCCATATCGGGACCTGGGAAAGATCACCTCATGACTGACCATCGCATCGCCAGCGCCGGACACCGCGCCAAGGTCATGTCGGCCGAGGACGCCGCCCGCCTGATCGCGCCGAACACCACAGTGGGGCTCAGCGGCTTCACCGCCTCGGGCTACCCGACGGCTGTCCCCCTGGCGCTCGCGGCCCGGATCGAGGCCGAGCACGCGGCGGGCCGGCCCTTCAAACTGCGCATCTGGACCGGCGCCTCGACCGGCCCGGAACTGGACGGAGCCCTGGCCAAGGCGGACGGCATCGAGTTCCGGCTGCCCTACAACTCCGACCCGACCTGCCGCGACCGGATCAATCGCGGCGAGATGGCCTATTTCGACATGCATCTGAGCCAGGTGGCGCCTGTCGCCTGGCAGGGCTTCCTTGGGCCTCTGGACACCGCAATCATCCAGGTCACCGGCATCCGCGAGGACGGGGCGCTGATCCCGGCCTCCTCGGTCGGCAACAACAAGACCTGGCTGGACCGGGCCAGCCAGGTGATCCTGGAGGTCAACCGGTGGCAGAACCCGGAGCTTCTGGGCATGCACGACATCTATTACGGCACGGCCCTGCCGCCGAACCGGGTGCCGATCCCGCTGATCCGCGCGGGCGACCGCATCGGCGAGCCCTGCTTCCGCTGCGACCCGGACAAGATCGTCGCCATCGTCGAGACCGACCGGCCCGACCGCAACGCCGGCTTCACCGTGCCCGGACCGGACGACCTGGCCATCGCCGGACATCTGCTGGAGTTCCTGGAGCACGAGGTGAAGAAGGGCCGTCTGCCGCCCTCGTTGTTGCCGCTCCAGTCAGGCGTCGGCAACACCGCCAACGCCGTCCTGACCGGCCTGATCGACGCGCCGTTCGAGGATCTGAGCGCCTATACCGAGGTGATTCAGGACGGCATGATGGCGCTGATGGACAGCGGCAAGCTGCGCGTCGCCTCCTCGACCGCGCTCAGCCTCAGCCCCGAACTGACCGAGCGGGTCAACCGGAACATGGGCGACTACCGGGACCGGATCATCCTCAGACCGCAGGAGATCAGCAACCATCCCGAGGTGATCCGCCGCCTCGGCTGTATCGCCATGAACGGCATGATCGAGGCCGACATCTACGGCAACGTCAACTCGACCCATGTCATGGGCTCTCGCATCCAGAACGGCATCGGCGGCTCCGGCGACTTCGCCCGCAACGCGTATATCTCGATCTTCATGAGCGCCTCGACGGCCAAGGGCGGCAAGATCTCGACCCTGGTGCCGGCCGTCTCCCACGTCGATCACATCAATCAGGACGTCCAGGTGATCGTCACCGAACAGGGTCTGGCCGATCTGCGCGGCCTGTCGCCCAAACAGCGGGCGCGCGTCGTCATCGACACCTGCGCCCACCCGAGTTTCCGTCCGATGCTGGAGGACTATTTCCAGCGCGCGCTGAAGGGATCCTACGGCTTGCAGACGCCGATGTTGCTGGACGAGGCCCTGTCCTGGCACGCGCGGTTCGTCCGGACCGGCAGTATGGCGGCCGGCTGAACGATCGTCAGACGGCGTTGAGGTTCGGCTCGCGCCGGTCCGGCCCCATCTTCGCGGCCGCGAAGGCGAGCGCCCCGGCGACGCCGGCGGCGATCCAAAGACCGCCGACGCCCAGGCGCGCGTAGATGAGCGCTCCCGCCAGCCCGCCGGCCGCCAGCCCCATCCAGAGGAACAGGTACGGCGTCCAGCCGAACCGCTCTCCACCCAGCAGGGCGGCGGTGATCTTCTGGCCCAGCTTGACCAGGGTGCCGGTCATATAGGTGAGGCCGATGCGGACCTCGCCATTCAGTTCGAACACGGCGTTCTCGGCGCCCATGGCCAGGGCCATGGCGACCGCCGCAAGCAGGGGGCGGCCGGCGGCGCTCAGACCGGCCGCGGCGGCGAGGAGCAGGGCGACCAGGACAAGGACGGCGGGCTGACGGCGCGGCGTGCAGAGATGGCCGGTCAGAGAGCCGAGGATGACCCCGACGACGAAGGTCGCGAGCAGGCCGCCCGCCAGCGCTGCATCGGACGATCCCTCGGCCAGGCCAACGCCGAGGCGCGTCGTGTTGCCGCTCATGAAGGAGACGAAGAACCCGCCCAGATGGATGTAGGCTATGGCGTCCACGAAGCCGGCGAGGGCGGACAAACAGGTCGCCAGGGTCCGGGCGCGGGCAGTGTAGAGGTTCACCGGCTGCTGACGCGGGCCACGCGCCTAACGTCCGGACGGGCGAACGACCGGTGCGCGCAGCGTGTCGAGATAGGCCGTCAGATCGTGGATCTGACTGGCGCCGAAGACATAGGGGGGCATGGCCGGATGCGTCGTGACCAGGCCCTGTTCGAACGCGGCGGCGAGATCGTCAGAGCCTCGGCGCTTGACGATCTCCCGGAACGGCGGCGCGATGGCCAGGGGACTGTCGCCCGTGGCGTCGATGGCGTGGCAGCTGGCGCATCCAATGCTGGCCATGGCGCGACCGCGCGCCGCGGACTCAAGGTCCATGGCCGTCGACAGGGATGGAAGGCTCTGGATCGGCATCGGGCGCGCCGTCGCCTCCATCCGAGGTCCGGGGGCGGGCGCGCAGGCCCCGACGAGCAGAAGGCCGATGATCTTGAAGGTTCGCATCATTCTACTCCGGCGGCTGGCTTTCAATTCATCCGGCCCGAGGGGCGGCGTCCTTGACCCAGGTCAAACGGCCGCGTCGGTCGGTCGACGGGTGGAGACGACCAGAACAGGCTCGGCAAGACGGCCATGCCGGTGGCGAGCACCTGGGCCGCGACTTCGACGGACTGGCCCAGGGGCCGCATCAGGCACAGGGTTTCGCATCCCACGGCGCGAGCCAGACGGACCACTTCGGCGATCAGGGCGGACGCGACCCGCTGTGGGTCTAGCACATGGCAGCCGATCAGCGTTTCGACCTGCAGGCTTCGTCGTCCGTCGGGCTGGTCCGTCAGGGCGTAGACGACAAGGCCGCAGGGCCGTGCCTCCAGGTCGCGCGCCAGCAGGACGCCGCCGGCGTCGGGTGAGGCGTTGCGCAAAACCACCTTGGCGCGCCAGGCTTTCAGCGTCAGTCCGGCGTCGCCGAGCCGGGCGAGCACATAGGCCTCGTCGATGTCAGCGGTCGACAGAATCTGGATCGAGACGCGGGCCATGCGCTATTCAGACGATCTTTCCCGAAGGCGCCTTGATCTGGGTCAAGCGGCGGCCCTGACGCCCCGATCCGCGAGCGGAATTTCAGTCGAGAGCGCCACGGAGACGTCGATCACCTGGTCGCACAGGGCCGTGGGCGCCGGTCGGTGGCTGACCAGGATCAGACCCTGGCGGCGGGATGCGAGGCGGCGCGCGAGGCCGTCCAGCACGCGGGCTTCAGTGTCGGCGTCCAGGCCTTCGGTCGGTTCGTCGAGCACCAGCCAGGGCGCGTCGCGCAGATAGGCCCGCGCCAGTCCAAGCCGCCGGCGCTCGCCGCCGGACAGCCGGTCTCCGTTCTCACTCAGAACCGTGTTCAGGCCAGCCGGCAGCGCCGCGACCCGGTCGGCGAGGCAGGCGTCGCCCAGGGCGGACCACAGGTCGTCGTCCGAAGCGCCTGGATCGGCGAGACGAAGATTGTCCGCGATCGAGCCCGCCAGCAGACGGATGTCCTGCGACGCATAGGCGAAGCGGGCGCGAATGGCGTTCCGATCGGCCGCCTCCAGAGGAACTCCGCACAGCCGAAGCGGGTCGCCGGGAGGAGGTCGCAGCCCCATCAAGGTCTCGATCAGCCGGGTCTTGCCGGAGCCTGACGGCCCGACGACGCCCAGACGGAAGGGCGGCGCGATGTCCAACCCGGCGGCGGGAATGACGATCGCGTCGCCGGTCATCGCCGGGGCGGCGTGCCGGGGGACGGACGTCGCCGGGTCGTCGAGGATCTCCGCCATCCGTCCCTGGGCCTCCTGCGCCGCGCCGTTCTGGCGCAGCCCCGCGGTGAGGGCGGCCGCGGCCTCAAGTCCGGTTACGGACGCGAGAGCCGCGAGGGCGACGAGCGGCAGGGGCGCCGGAACGGATGTCGCGATGACCCCGATCACGGTCGCGGCCAGGACCGCGGCCTGGAACACCGGGATCCAGCCGCCGGCCACGGCGTCCTCCACCCGATGACGATCCAGCGTCCGCGCCGCCCGCCCGACCTGATCGGCGGCCCAGCTCTCCAGACCATAGGCCCGCAGTTCGGGGGCCGCCGCCTGCAAGACCGACAGGCGATCCTTGAACAGACCCATGGCGACCTGCACCTGCCGACCCGCCGGGTCTGCGACCCTGCGGCCGATCAGGAGACCGCCGAGACTGGCGATCGCGATGCCGCCGGCCAGGATGAGGGCGGGCAGGGGACCGGCGAGCAGGGTCAGGCCGATGGCCGCCAGGCCGCCGGCGCCGGCGCCCCAGGGACCGCTCAGCCGAACGAACAGGGTCTGTATCGCATCGACGTCCTGGATCATCCGGGCCGAGGCTTCGCCGCTGGACAGGCTGAACGCTCTGCAGGGCGGAGCCGCGGCCAACCGGGCGAACAGCAGCGGCCGCAGACGGGCCAGGGCCTTGAGCGCCGCGGCGTGACCGCTGACCCGCTCGGCGTAGCGCGAACCCGTCCGCACGATGGCGAGCATCCGGATCACCGCGGCCGGCAGCAGATAGTTGAACGCCTGGACGACGACGACGCCCCCGGCTCCGGCGATCGCGGCGCCCGTGATGAACCAGCCTGACAGACCCAGCAGGGCCACCGAGGCGGCGGAGACCAGAGCGGCCGACAGGGCGGCGAGCCGCAACCGTCCGCCCTGGACGCGGCGCTGTTCGGCCAGCAGGGCCTTGAGGGTCAACGCGCCCGTGCTCGCGGTCTTTGATCTCACAGCCGCACCACGCGGTCGGCCAGGGCCATGACCGCTTCCGAATGGGTCGCGATGAGGGTGGTGCGGCCTTCGGCGGCTGCCCGGATGACCTCGAGCACGGCGGTTTCGGACGCGGGATCCAGATTGGCGGTCGGTTCGTCCAGCAACAACAGGCGCGAGGGCGACAGCAGGGCCCTCGCCAGGCCCAGACGCCGGCGCTCCCCGCCCGAAAGCCCGCCGCCGCGTTCGTCGAGGACGCGACCGAGATCGCCCTGGAGGCCCGCGCGCGCGGCGGCGTCGCGGATCGCTTCCGCGCTCGCACCCGGCCTCGCCAGGGCGATGTTGTCGTAGAGGGCGCCGGGAGCCACGACCGGGTTCTGGCTGGCCCAGCCGACGGCGCCTGCGAAGGAATCGGCGTGAGACAGGTTGTGCCCGCCGATCCGGACCGCGCCCGAAGACAGAGGGGCCAGACCCAGAAGAAGATGCAGCAGGCTGGTCTTGCCCGAGCCGCTTGGGCCGACCAGGGCCACGATGGCTCCGGCCGGGACCTGCAGGTCGAAGTCGGAGATCGCCGGCGCGCCGTCGCCATAGCGAATCGTGACCGATCGGAAGTCGAGCTCCGGGGCGCTCGACCACCGTCGCGAAGGCGGCGTGATCACCGGCCGGCCGGGCCCCGGCGCCGCCATCGACGGCGCGGCGGCTTCGGCGGCCTGTTTCTCATGGTAGGCGGCGGCCAGCCGACGCATCGGCGCATAGACCTCGGGCGCCAGGGCCAGCACGAAGAAGGCGCGGCCCAGGTCCAGGGTCTCGGGCGCCGGGAACGGCAGGATGCGAAGCAGGTTGAAGCCGCAGTAGACCGCGACCAGCGCGACCGACAGGGCCGAGAAAAACTCCAGCACGGCGGACGAGACGAAGGCCACCTTGAGCACCCGACCCGTGCGGCGCTCCAGTTCATCGGCCGCACGGGCGATTTCGCGGGTGGTGCGCGCCTCGGCCTGGAAGGACAGCAGGGTGGGCAGGGCGCGGACGCGGTCCAGGAACATCCCTGACAATCGTTCCAGCGCCTCGAACTGCCGGCGGCTCTCCGCCGCCGCCGCACCCCCGGCCAGGGCCATGCCGACGATGAAGGGGATCAGGGTCAGCAGCAGTATACCGGCGACGACCGGGCTGGCCAGGGCGCAGACCGCGATCACGATCAGGGGCGAGACGGTTGCGGCCATGCGGACGGGGGCGAAGCGGGCGACATAGCCGTCCAGCGTCTCGACCGCCTCGACGACCGCGGTCAGGGCCGCGGCGGCGGGTCGCCGACCGGCGAACAGGTCGGCGATGATCCCCTGCCGGACGTCGCCTTTGACAGCCGCTGCGGTCCTGGCGGAGACGAGGGTCGCAGCCTGACCCATCAAGCCCCGCAGGACCAGGCTCGCAGCGGCCAGGGCCAGCCAGGGGGCGGCCTCTGCGACCGAACGTTCAAGCGCGCCGATGGCCAGGCCGAGGCCGGCGGCGAAGCCGATCGCCGGCGCGACGTCGGCGACGACCAGCGCGGCCGACAGGCCGACCAGTCGACGATGGGGCCGGGTCGCGGCCTTCAGCCAGGAGCCGGCCGTGGAAGTTGAAAGGGCGTCCGCCGTCATGAGTCCGCCCTAGCGGCCGGCGTCGGCGCCGGCCTTGATCGAGATCAAGGCGGAGCGCCTCGTCCGGCCGTAGGCGAAGGATCGTCGGTCGTCGGACCGGCGGTTCGGAGCCTGATCCCATGATTGACCTTGCGGTCGTCGACCTCTCCCGGCTGCAGTTCGCGCTGACGGCTCTGTATCACTTCCTGTTCGTGCCCCTGACGATCGGCCTGTCCTTCATGCTGGTCATCATGGAGAGCATCTATGTGATGACCCGTCGCCCGATCTGGCGGAGCATCACCCGGTTCTGGGGCCTGCTGTTCGGGATCAATTTCGCCCTGGGCGTGGCGACCGGCATCACCATGGAGTTCCAGTTCGGAATGAACTGGTCCTACTTCTCCCACTACGTCGGCGACATCTTCGGCGCGCCGCTGGCCATTGAAGGCCTGATGGCCTTCTTCCTGGAAGCGACCTTCGTCGGGCTGATGTTCTTCGGCTGGGACAAGCTCAGCCGGGTCGGACACCTGTTCGTCACCTTCATGGTGGCGCTGGGCACCAATCTGTCGGCCCTGTGGATCCTGATCGCCAACGGCTGGATGCAGAACCCGGTCGGCGCGACCTTCAATCCCGACACCATGCGGATGGAGGTCTCGGACTTCATGGCCGTGCTGTTCAATCCGGTGGCCCAGGCCAAGTTCGTCCACACCGTCAGCGCCGGCTACGTCATCGCGGCCGTCTTCGTCCTCGGCATATCGGCCTTCTATCTGCTGAAGGGCCGGCACAAGGGGTTCGCCAAACGCTCGATGACCGTCGCGGCGGCCTTCGGCCTCGCGGCGTCGCTGTCGGTCGTCGTCCTCGGCGACGAGAGCGGCTACGCCCTGACCGACAACCAGAAAATGAAGCTGGCGGCGCTTGAGGCCATGTGGCGCACCGAGCCCGCGCCCGCCGGCCTGACCGCCTTCGGCATTCCCAGCCTCAAGGACCGCCAGACCCATTTCGAGGTCAAGATTCCCTATGTGCTCGGCCTGATCTCCACCCGCAGTATCGACAAGCCGGTCCTGGGCATCCTCGAGCTGGTCGCGACCGCTGAAACCCGCATCGAATCCGGGGTGCTCGCCTATGACGCCCTTGAGCGGATCAAGGCCGATCCGACCGATGTGGCCGCGCGCGCCGACTTCGAGATGAACCGGCGCGACCTCGGCTATTCCCTTCTGCTCAAACGCTATGTCGCCGACCCCCGCGACGCCACGCCGGACCAGATCGTCCTGGCCGCCTGGAGCACCGTGCCCAATGTGCCGGTCATGTTCTGGTCGTTCCGCATCATGGCCGGGATCGGGTTCCTGATGATCGGCCTGTTCGCCACCGCCTTCGTGCTCTGCACCCTGCGCAAGCACGAGACGCGATGGTTCCTGTGGTTGGCGGTGTTCGCGATTCCCCTGCCGTGGATCTCGACCGAACTGGGCTGGATCCTGGCCGAGGTGGGGCGGCAGCCCTGGGCGGTCGAGGGGGTGCTGCCGACCTTCCTCGGAGCTTCAAGCCTCAGCGTGCCTCAACTGTGGGCCACGATCATCGGTTTCACCGTCCTCTACGGCGCGCTGGCGGTGGTCGAGGTCGGACTGATCCTGAAGACGATCAAGAAGGGTCCGTTCGCCGAGATCGACCTGTTCGGCCTGGACCTCTCGCCAAAGACGCCGGACCCGACTGACGGGCCCGACCAACCGATGCCGACCCCCGCGCCCGCTGTCGCCTGAACCCTCCAGTCTCAAGGATATTCGAGATGGAACTGCCCCTCGACTACGCCACCCTCCGCCTGATCTGGTGGGGACTGCTGGGCGTGCTGCTGATCGCCTTCGCCCTGACCGACGGGTTCGACCTCGGGGTCGGCGCCCTGCTGCCGTTCGTGGCGAAGACGGATGAGGAGCGCCGCATGGTGATCAACACCGTCGGCGCGACCTGGGAAGGCAACCAGGTGTGGTTCATCCTGGGCGGCGGCGCGATCTTCGCGGCCTGGCCCTTCGTCTATGCGGTCAGCTTCTCGGGCTTTTACCTGGCCATGTTCCTGGTGCTGTCCGCGCTGATCCTGCGGCCGGTCGCCTTCAAATATCGCTCCAAGCGCCCCGACAAACGCTGGCGCGCCTTCTGGGACTGGGCGCTGTTCGTCGGCGGCTTCGTTCCGGCGCTCGTCTTCGGCGTTGCGGTGGGCAACGTCCTGCTGGGCGCGCCCTTCCGGCTGGATGGCGATCTGCGGTCCTTCTACGAGGGCAGTTTGCTGGGGCTGTTCACCCCCTTCAGCCTGCTGTGCGGTCTGCTCTCTGTCGCCATGCTGGTGCTTCACGGCGCGGCCTGGCTCGGTCTCAAGGCGGAGCTGGGGCCTGTTCAGGCCCGGGCGCGTCTGTTCGGCACAGTCGCCGGTATGGTGAGTCTTCTGCTGTTCCTCGGCGGCGGCCTGTTCGTCGCTTTCGGTGACGTGGGCTTCCGCATCGTCGGCCTGGTCGATCCGTCGGGCATGTCCAATCCGCTGCGCACTGCGGTCGTGGCCGCGCCGGGCGCCTGGCTCGACAACTACACGGCCGCGCCGTGGACGATCGTCGCGCCCGTGCTCGGCCTTCTGGGGACGGTCATCGCCCTGGCGGGCCTCTGGCGTCGGTCAGAGCCTCTGGCCTTCGGCGGCTCGTCGGTGGGAACGGTCGGCATCATCTCGACGGTCGGCCTGTCCATGTTCCCCTTCATCCTGCCCAGCTCGATCGATCCCGCTTCAAGCCTGACCGTCTGGAACGCCTCGTCGACCCATCTGACGCTGTTCATTATGCTGGGCGTGACCGTGGTCTTCCTGCCCCTGATCCTGATCTACACGGCCTGGGTCTATCGGGTGCTGTGGGGGCGGGCCAGCTCGACCGAGTTCAAGACCAACCCCGATCTCTACTGATCGCTGAAGGACAGACACCATGTGGTATTTCGCCTGGATACTCGGCATCGGCCTGGCGGTCGCCTTCGGCGTGCTGAACGGCGTCTGGCACGAGTTCCACCTCTTCGATGAGGGCGACCTCGGCCTGTCGGAACCGGATCGGGAGAGCGCCTCGCGCGTCCTCGCCGTGCCTCAACCGACGCCCGCCGCAGAGGCGCCAACCAGCGACTAGACTCCGAAAAGGCGTGTTGGATAGTGCGAGCCCGTAGCCTCAGGGTAGTAGATCTACGGGTGCAGGCGGTCGCCGGTGTTGATGCATAGCCCCAGACCGACGGCCAGCATGTCGAAGACGGTTCGTACCTTTAGACTCGTGCGAAGATCCCGGTGGGTGACCAACCAGACGGGGAAGGTGAGGGGCGGGAGGTCCGGCAGCAGCCGCCGCACGGTCGGATCAGCTTCTCCGACACGGAGGGTCATGATGCCCACGCCCGCTCCGGCCCTGACCAGAGCCCATTGCGCCAGATGAGAATCGGAAACGATCCGCATGTCTTGCTCAGAGATCGGAAAGCCCAGCTCGCGCAGACCCTTCAGGAGCCAGTTCTGACCCGGGTAGCCGATCATATCGACGCCCTCCATATCCGCGGGCGTGACGGGCGTTGGGTGGCGTGAAAGCCAGTCTAGCGATGCGAAGAACCCGCCCTCGTCGGACCCGAGCCGCTTCACGATCAAATCCGGATGCTCGGTAGGGTAACTGCGGATGGCGATGTCGGCTTCGCGCCGCCTCAGGTCCGTCCGATCATTGGCGACCACGATCTCGATCGTCAGGCCGGGATGCCGTCTGGAGATGTCCGCCACGACATCGGGCAACAGGGTGGTGGCGTAGACATCGCTTGCGGCCACCGCCACCGAACCCTGGAGGGTCTGTGTCCGACCGTCGGCCGCCAGGCTGGTGCGCGAGGCGGCCTCGCCCATGCTGCGGACATGATCCAGCAGTTCGAGACCGGCGTGGGTCAGGACAAGGCCTCGTCCGGCGCGCTCGAACAACACGACGCCGAGGGTATGTTGCAGGGCCTCGACCTGCCGGCTCAGCGTGGGCTGACTGAGTTCAAGAGCCACGGCGGCACGCGACAGGGAGCCGAGATCGGCCGTCGCGAGGAAGGCTCGCGCGTGGTTCCAGTCGAAGCGCAGGGATCGCCAGTCGATACGTTCTTGCATAGGTCTAGTTCACGCACGGTGCTGGTGAAAGCAAGCGGGGCGAAGGCATTGTCACGGCAGGGAGCCGCAACCATGTCGATCTTTGTCCGCACGCCCCGCCCGACTGCAGACAACGCGGCGCGCCGCAGGCCGGGCTGGCGCTCCGGGGCCGTCGCGCTGTCAGCATTCGTTCTGGTGGTGTTGATCCCGATGCTGGAAGTGAACGAGACCCATCTCTTCAGCCCCGACTGGCCCGCCCATGCCCGCTTTCATGAGGCGTGGCAGCTTCTGACGAATGCCGGGCTGGCGATTGTGGCGCTCTGGCTGGCCGTGGTGCGCGGACGAGAACGACTGGCGGCAGGTCTCTGCCTGATTGTGGTCGGATCTCTGATCGGCGCCTGTGTCTTCGGCGGTCTGTACGGCGGGGTCATCTCGCGCCCGGGAAGCGACGGCCTTCAGCTGTTCGGATTGAGCTCGCCCGTGCTGATCATGTTGGCTCTGGCGACCGCCCTGCTGACGGCGGCCTGGCCCAAGCGGCGTAGACCTATCCATTTATGAATGACTGTATTCCGTTCCCGGACGGTCTCGTCGGCGTGGTGAAACGCTAGAGCTTAAGTCCGCCCACCGCGACCAGGGCCGCAGCCGGGTCGCGCTATGACCCGACGCGGAGCTGGCGGCGCCGAGTAAACCAGACCGAGTACGAGCGTGATCGACAGGCCAGATCAGAACCCGGGTGGAAACCCCTCCATTGCGACCCGGCTGGACGCGGGGAAGCCCCGTTCGTTGAGCGCCGACGGGGTGCTGACGGCCTCTACGATCTTCTGGTTTGTCGTCGCGGTGATGGGGCAGGCGTTCTTCGCGATCTACATCGCCCTGTTCTACGGCGGCACATCGCTTCGGGGAGACCTCCAGGCCTGGAATGAGGTTGTTCCCGGCCGGGTGGTCGCCGGCGATACGGTCGGCCTGCTCGCCATGGCGGCCCATGTCGCGCTGGCGTTCGTGGTCACCGCCGCCGGTCCTCTTCAACTGATCCCAGCCTTGCGGGCGCGACTGCCCCGGCTCCACCGCTGGACCGGCCGGGTCTATGTCGGTCTGGCGTTCATCATCAGCCTCGGCGGCCTCTACCTGATCTGGGGACATCGCGAGGCGGACGACACCCTCCTGGGATCTTCGCCCCTGACGCTGAACGCGCTCCTGATCATGGGTTTCGCCTGGATGACGTTGAAGAACGCCATGGCGCGGCGGATCGACGTTCACCGGCGTTGGGCCCTGCGGCTGTTCCTCGCGATGAGCGGCGTCTGGTTCCTTCGCGTCGGCGTCATGATGTGGATCCTGACAATCGGAACCGAGGGCCTGGGGGGGCGGCTCGAAGGGCCCGTCGGCACCTTCCTGAAATTTGCCTGCTACCTCGTCCCGTTGATTGTCCTCGAGCTGTATTTCATGGCTCGACGCCAGGGGTCGGCCGTACCGAAGTGGGCAATGGCTGGGGTGATCGCGGCGCTCACTCTGCTGATGGCGGCCGGGATCGGCATGGCGGCTATGGTGTTTTGGCTACCGCACCTCTGACGACGAGGCTTCTGATCGGCGCCGACGAACAGGTCGGGAAGATTTTCGGGATCGGCGCGCTGTTGGCTGGACTGCCCGCTCACCTGCGTCAGTTCGTCGGTCGCCGCGAGCCCGCCGGGGTACAGGAGATCCGCGAAGTGGTGGTCGACCTCGAGTTCCGTCAACTGCCTCGTTCCGGCGACGCCATCGGCCCGACGTCCAAGGAGTACGAAGTCCTGGCTCACCGCGCCCGTGACGCTGCCCCATTTCGTCCACTTCGTCCCCGCATGATCAGTGAAGGGGCGACAGGGATCGTCTTCTGCTAGGCTTGCAGCCATGACAACGACGCCTCTTCCACCCCGCCACTATCCGACGCCGCGCGCCAAATGCGCCGATCTGGTCGTGCACCTGACCGGGCTCGCCTTCGCCCTGTTCGGCGGCGGCGTCCTGCTGGGCCTGTCGGTCGCGCGCGGCGATCTGGGTCTCGTGGTCGCGGTGGGCGTCTATGCCCTGGGCATGCTGGCCATGCTGGGGTTCTCGACCGCCTATAATTTCGCCAGGCCCCAGTGGCGGCCGATGCTGCGTCGGCTGGATCACGCCGGCATCTTCCTGATGATCGCTGGCTCCTACACCCCGTTCACGACGCATAACCTGGAAGGCGCCTGGGCCTGGGCGATGACCGGTACCGTCTGGGGGCTGGCGACGCTGGGCGCCGTGGGCAAGCTGTTCCTGCCGGGCATCGGCAAGGGTCTGTGGGTCGCGGTCTATATGGCCCTGGGCTGGCTGGTGGTCATCGCCTTCCAGCCGATGGTCGCCCACGGTTCGTGGATCGCCCTGCTGCTGCTGGCCATCGGCGGCGCCCTCTACATGACCGGGGCGGTCTTCTATGTGCGCAAGAAGCTGAAGTGGTTCCGCGCCATCTGGCATGGCCACGTCGTGGCGGCCGCCAGCGTGCACTGGGCCGCCGTGCTCGTCGGCGTCGTCCTGACCACCAACCACTAGGGCCGTCGATACCTCAAGGCGTCGATCAGCGCCGTGAACGCCGGCGTCGGCTGGCGGCGGCTGGGGTAATACAGGTGATAGCCGGGGAAGGGCGGCGACCAGTCCTCCAGCACCCGGATCAATCGACCGTCGGCGACCTCTGCCGTGACCTGGTCCTCCATGACGATGCCGAGCCCGACGCCGCCGAGCGCGCCCGAGACCATCAGGTCCATGTCGTTGACGATCAGGGGGCCATCGACGCGGACGTTCAGCGGCCGCCCGTCCTTCTCGAACTCCCAGACATAGAGGCCGCCGCGGGTCGGAAGACGGAGGTTGACGCAGGCGTGGGCGGTCAGGTCATGCGGCGTCTGCGGGACCGGGCGGGTCGCGAAATAGGCGGGTGAGCCCACGACCACCATCCGCATGTCGGGCCCGATCGGCACGGCGATCATGTCCTCGGCCAGATGCTCGCCCAGCCGGATGCCGGCGTCGAACCGGCCCTCGGCCAGGTCGATCATCCGGTAGTCGGTGGCGATCTCGACCCGGACGTCGGGATAGAGGGGCAGGAACCGCTCCAGCACGGGCCAGAGCACGGTCTGGGCCGCGTGTTCGCCCGCAGTGATGCGGATCGTTCCCGAGGGCCGGTCGCGCAGGGCGCTGAGCGCCTCGATCCGCGCGTCGATGCCGTCAAAGGCGGGGCGCAGGGCCTCGGCCAGCCGTTCGCCCGCCTCGGTTGGAGCCACGCTGCGGGTCGTGCGCAGCAACAGGCGCAGGCCCAGCCGAGCCTCCAGTCGCCGGATCGTGTGGCTCAGCGCGGACTGCGACAGGCCGAGGCGTGCGGCCGCCCGGGTGAAGCTGCGCTCCTCGGCGACGGCCAGGAAGGCGGCGAGGTCGCCGAGTTCGTCCCGCTTCATTGATGATTTCCATTCATAGGATCATGCCGATTATAGCGGGTAATCGCAGGCGGGGTCGCGGCCTATTCTGGCGGCATCGACGGAGTCTGCATCGCTGACTCCGCGCCAGCCGTTCAAGGATCCGCCTCATGAAGACCATCGGTTACGCCGCCCATTCGACCACGACGCCGCTGGCTCCCTGGGAGTTCGATCGTCGCGAGCTGCGGGCCAACGATGTGGCCATGGAAATCCTCTACAGCGGCGTCTGCCACTCGGACCTGCACCAGGCGCGCAACGACTGGGGCTTCTCCTCGTATCCGATCGTGCCGGGCCACGAGATCATCGGCGTCGTCACCGCCGTCGGGCCCGAGGTGACGAAGTTCAAGGAAGGCGACCGCGTCGGCGTCGGCTGCATGGTCGACAGCTGCCAGCACTGCGACCAGTGCGACAAGGGCGAGGAGCAGCTCTGCCGTCACGGCAACACCCAGACCTACAACGGCAAGGACCGGGTCACGGGCGAGCCGACCTACGGCGGCTATTCCAAACATCTGGTGGTGCGCGAAGAGTTTGTCCTGTCGGTGCCGGACGCGCTGGACATCGCCAAGGCCGCGCCCCTTCTGTGCGCAGGCATCACCACCTGGTCGCCGCTGAAGACCTGGGGCGTCAAGGAAGGCACCCGCGTGGGCGTCATCGGGCTGGGCGGTCTCGGCCACATGGCGGTCAAGCTGGCGGCCGGCCTCGGCGCCCACGTCACCGTGCTGAGCCGCACGGCCGACAAGGAAGGCGACGCGAAGGAACTCGGCGCGCACGAGCTGCTGGTCTCGTCCGACCGGGCGGCGATGAAGGCGGCGGCCAACAGCCTCGACCTGATCATCGACACCGTCCCGGTGAAGCACGACCTCAACCCCTATATGCCGCTGCTCGACATCGACGGCACGCTTGTGATCGTCGGCCAGCTGGGTCCGATGGAGGAAATGTCGACCCTGCCGCTGCTCATGGCCCGTCGCCGCGTCTCCGGCTCGCCCATCGGCGGCATCCGCGAGACCCAGGAGATGCTCGACTTCTGCGCCGAGAAGAACATCCACCCCGACGTCGAGATGATCCGCATGGACGAGATCAATCACGCCTTCGACCGGATGGAGAAGTCGGACGTCCGCTACCGCTTCGTCATCGACATGGCCTCGCTGGACGCGCCCGCAGCCTGAGCCCGACGCCTTTCCAAAGCTTCATCTTCGTCGCCCCAATCCCGCCTCAATCCGCTACAAATGTAACGCTACAAATGTAGCGGAGACGGGTCGTGATTGAAGGGCTGCCGAGGCGGGAGCGAGAGGTGTTCGAACTCCTCTGTCGTCTGGAGGTCGCGACCGCCGCCGCCGTGCGCGCGGCCATGCCCGACACATTGAGCGATTCCGCCGTTCGCACCCTGCTGAAGCGACTGGAAGATCGCGGGCTGGTGTCGCGGGCGGCGGGCGGGGACGGGTTCGACTATCGGCCCGTTCCCCGCACTGAGACCGTCGCCGCCGGCGCCCTGAAGCGGATGGTCGACACCTTCTTCGCCGGGTCCGCCGCCAGCGCCGCCACGGCCCTTCTGGGCATGGGCGAGCCGCTGAAGCCCTCCGAGATCAAGGCGCTGGAAAAGCTGCTCGATGCGGCGCGGGAGCGGGACCAGTGAGCGCCGCCCTTCTGGTCGCCCTGCTGGCCAAGTCGTCGGTCGTCGCCGCCCTCGGTCTCGCCCTGTCCGCCACCGTCGCCCGTCGCGCCGAGGACCGGGTCGATGTGCTGCGCGCCACCGTCTGCATCCTGCTGGCCCTGCCGGTGCTGATGACCTTCGGCCCGGCGCTGAGCCTCGCCCTGCTGCCCGCCGCTCCACAGGCCGCCCCGCCGCTGGCACTGTGGAGCGGCGACCTTCATCCGGTCGAGGGAGTCACTGTGTCCGGCGCCCTGTTGCTGCCGTCGTGGGGTCAGACCCTGGCGCTCGTCTGGACCGTCGGGGCCCTGATTGTCGCCGGCCGGTTCGCGGCTGGGGTCTGGACCCTGTCGCGCTGGACCGAGGCCGGCCGTCCGGTGAAGTCCGAGGTCTGGACCGAGGCCCTGCGCACCCTCGCGCCGGCCGCCCGTCCCGAGCTGAGGTCCAGCGACCGGATCACCAGCCCGCTCAGCTGGGGTCTTCCGCCGGGCGCCGTCCTGATCGACCCGGCCACCCTCTCGCGACCCCAGACGGCCGCCGCCGTCATGGCCCACGAGATGGCCCATATCCGCCGACGTGACTGGCTGTTCCTGGTCCTGTCGCGGCTGGCCCTCGCCCTGTTCTGGTTCAACCCGCTGATCTGGATGCTGCATCGCAGCCTGATCGAACGCTCCGAGGAGGCGGCAGACGCCGTCGCTGTCGGACAGGTGGATCGTCACGCCTATGCCCGCGCCCTGATCGGCCTCGCCGCCGCTCCGGGTCCCCTGGCTGCGACCGCGATGGCGGGCGACGGCCGTTCCCTGAAACGAAGGATTGCTGCTCTCATGACCGACAAGTCCCCTGCACGTCGCCCGGCCGTTCCGGGTCCCCTGGCTGCGACCGCGATGGCGGGCGACGGCCGTTCCCTGAAACGAAGGATTGCTGCTCTCATGACCGACAAGTCCCCTGCACGTCGCCCGGCCGTCATCCTGACCGCCGTCGCTGCTCTCGCCGCCGTGGCTACCCCCATCGCGGCGCTGGAGCTGCATGCCCGGACGCTCCAGATCTCCGACGACGGCTTTGTGATCCAGATCGCTGACGACGGTTCCATGCCCGCGCCGCCGGCGCCGCCCGCACCTCCGGCTCCGCCTTCGGCCGCGCCTGCCATGCTGTCCTGGGTCGGGTATGCGCCTCCGGCCCCGCAGGCTCCGCCCGCGCCCGTCGCCTGGCCCGCGCCTCCGGCGCCGCCTGCGCCCCCCGCGCCGCCGGCCGCCAACCAGTCCAGCCGCTACGTCTACACCTACAACGGCCGTCGCTGGGAGGACCTGACCCCCGAGGAACGCCAGCATGTCGAGGAAGCCCGTCAGGCCGCCGTCGAGGCTCGCCAGGCCGCGCTGGAGGCCCGCGCCCGCGCCACCGAACAGCGCTCCCGCATCGCAGACGCCCGCACTCGCGCCGAGGCTGATCGCAATCACGCCGCCGCCATGCGCGCCAACGCCAATGTGAATCGCAACATCAACATCAATGCCCGCGCCCAGGCCGATCGGGATCGCACCCAGGCTGATCTGAATCGCCGTCAGGCCGATATTGCCCGCCAGCACGCCGAGTCCGCCCGGATCGCCGGCGAGCACGCCCGCATTGCCGGCGAACAGGCTCGCCAGGTCGCTCTGGTCCATGCCGCCGAGGGTCGTCGCGCCGCCGATGAGGTCCGAGTCCAGGCGCAGGCCCAGGCCCGCGAGGCCCGGGCCAACGCCCGCGTGCACATGCGCGAAGGCGTGGTGAACATGCGGCGCGGCGCCGAGCAACTGAGGCAGGAGAGCCGCCGTCTGGAGGATCCGGCCTACCGCGCCCGCCAGATCCGCGAGAACGCGGCGCGCGGCAACACGGTCACGGATGCGGAACTGCAGGCTGCGGGGCGCAGAATGCCCGGTCAGGCCGCGGACATGGAACGGCGCGCCGACGAACTGGCCGCCCGCGCCGACGACGCCTGATCCGGGCACGCGAGGCGGTTCGACGCCGATGGCTGCATCGAACCGCCTCCGCTAGGGTCGTCGGGAATCGCAAGAGACCCGCATGGCCCGCATTCCAAAGACGCCCCCTGCCACACCTCGGCCAAGGGCCGCCCGCGCGATCAAGGCGGCGCCCGGCGTCGCCGTTCCAGACGCAGTCCAACCTCCGCCTCCGCCGCCCGCGAAGAAGCCGATCTGGACGCATCTGTATTTCCAGGTTCTGGTCGCGATCGGCCTCGGCGCCCTGATCGGCCATTTCTGGCCGAGCTTCGGCGAGAGCCTGAAGCCGCTGGGCGACGCCTTCATCAAGCTGGTGAAGATGATCATCGCCCCGGTCATCTTCCTGACCGTGTCGCTCGGCATCGCCCACCTGCGCGACCTCGGAAAGGTCGGTTCGGTCGCGGCCAAGGCCTTCGCCTATTTCCTGACCTTCTCGACCCTCGCCCTGATCGTCGGGCTCGTCGTCGCCAATGTCGTCCGCCCCGGCGCAGGCATGAACGTCGATCCCGCGACCCTGGACCAGGGACTGGTCCAGGGCTACAGCGCCGCGGCCCACGACAGCACCATCGTCGGCTTCCTGATGAACATCATCCCCGACACGGTCGTCGGCGCCTTCGCGGGCGGAGCGATCCTTCAGGTGCTGTTCTTCGCCATCCTGTTCGGCATCTCGCTGGCCGCCATCGGCGACCGTGCGAAGCCGGTGATGACGGTGCTGGAGAGCGCCTCGGAGGCCTTCTTCAAACTGGTCGCCATCCTGATGAAGGCCGCGCCGATCGGGGCGTTCGGGGCGTTCGCCTTCACCATCGGCCGGTACGGCATCGAGTCGGTCATCAGCCTGGCGGCCCTCGTCGCCACCTTCTACCTGACCTCGGCCCTGTTCGTTGTGGTGGTTCTGGGGCTGGTCGCGCGAGCGAACGGCTTCTCGATCTTCAAGCTGATGCGCTACCTGAAAGAGGAGCTGCTGCTCGTGCTCGGCACCTCCTCCTCCGAGGCGGCCCTGCCCAGCCTGATCGACAAGATGGAGAGGGCCGGCTGCGACAAGCCCGTGGTCGGTCTGGTCGTGCCGCTCGGCTATTCGTTCAATCTCGACGGCACCAACATCTACATGACCCTGGCGGCCCTGTTCATCGCCCAGGCCTGCGGTATCGAGCTCACCCTGGGCCAGCAGGCCCTGCTGCTGGGCGTCGCCATGCTGTCGTCCAAGGGGGCGGCGGGTGTGACGGGTGCGGGTTTCATCACCCTGGCTGCGACCTTGGCCGTCGTTCCGTCCGTGCCCATCGCAGGCATCGCCCTGATCCTTGGCGTCGACCGGTTCATGAGCGAGTGCCGGGCCCTGACCAACTTCATCGGCAACGCGGTCGCGACCATCGTCGTGGCGCGCTGGGAGGGCGGGCTGGATCGCGACCGGCTGGACGCGGCGCTGGCGGGTACGCCCGGGCCGGTGGTGCTTGGATCGCGCGAGAGCGACGCGGACTAGGTCCAACCGACATTCGATCTTGTCATCCCGGAAATCGCGCCAGCGATTATCCGGGACGAAGCACGTCTCTTCGACACTCTCGGAAGACGCGAAGCGGCTGTCCGGGAGGCAGTCGGGGCGGTCGGACTGTCTCCCGGACAATCGCTGGCGCGATTTCCGGGAGTCCAGGGTTCAGCGTCCGACATCCCGGCTCTCCGCTTCGCTGCGGCCGGGATAACAAGCGCTTGGAAACGCGGAGCAAGCGGACGCGTGCAAAGAATTTATTCCAGACCGATCTTGCGCAGGTCGATCCGCTTGCCATGTGAGCCAATGGTCTTTGACAGGTCGAAATCCGGCGCGACGCCGCCGGGGAATAGCCGAACTATCCGATCGCTTCGGTCTCTTCGGACGCTTCGGACTGTGCTTTGGAGTCCGGGGAGCGTCCACCAACGGGACTCTACGGACTATCGAGACTCTGAATTCCGGAGTCTGGTCGCTTAACCGACCAGCGCCACCCGCTCCTCGGCGGTCAGCATCCGCCAGGCGCCCTCGGGCAGGTTGTTCAGATGGATCGGCCCGATCCGCACACGGAGCAAATCAACCACGTCGAGATCCGCATGTTCGCACATGCGCCGGATCTGGCGATTGCGCCCCTCGGTCAGGATGAATTTCAGCCTCTGCTGCTCCATCCGCGAGACCCGCGCATATTTCAACTGACGCCCGTCCAGCATGATGCCGTGACGCAGCAGGTTGAGCTTCTTCTCGGTCACGTCGCCGGCGACCCGGACCAGGTATTCCTTGTCGAGCTTCGACTCCGGCCCGATCACTGCCTTGGCCACGACGCCGTCCGACGACAGCATCAGAAGGCCCCGCGAGTCCTCGTCCAGCCGGCCGATGGGGGGCAGGGAGGCATCAACGGCGGGCGTCACGCCCTCTCCGATCCGGTTGGCGTCCGTCAGCAGCCGCACCGCCGGGATCTTGTCCGGCTCGGGCTGGCCCGAGACATAGCCGAGCGGTTTGTGCATCACGATGGTCACCCCGGCCGCCAGCACAGTCGTTGCACGGTCGGACAGGGTCAGGGTCTGGCCCGCCTCGATCTTGCGACCCGCATCGGCGACCACTTCTCCGTCGATGGAGACCAGTCCGTCGGCGATCAGGGCGTCGGCCTCGCGGCGCGAACAGACGCCCGTCTGACCCAGCCATTTGTTGATCCGGCTGGGCTCGGCGCCGTCATAGGTGCGGGAAAAGGCCAAGCGAGATCAGTCTTCCGCGAGGGCTGCGGTCGCCACGGCGGCGTCCTCGGCGGCCGAGGCCCCCGACACGCCGATGGCGCCGACGATATGGCCGTCGACGACGATCGGAATGCCGCCTGCAATCGGTAGGGAGTCGTCGTTGGCCAGGGTGACGATTCGGCCGGCCAGGGTCCGCTCCTCCATTGTCGAGGTGGCCAGACGATAACGGGCGGCCGTCCAGGCCTTGCGCTGCGCGACCCGGATAGAGCCGTACTGGGTGTCGTCCATGCGGGCGAAGGCGACCAGTTCCCCGTTCGGTTCCACGATGGCGACGGCCATGCGGTGACCGGCGGCGCGCGCCGCCGTGACCGCGCGCTCGATCAGGGCCTCGGCGGCGGCCAGCGAGATCGGCGCGCCATATGACGGGGGGCTGGCCTGTTTGGAAATCCCGGGCGTCGACTGGGCCATCGCGACGGGAGCGACGGCCGCAAGGGCCAGGGCGAGGATCAGGGCTTTCATCGAGGGTCTCCGATCAGACGTGGCGGAAAAGGAGCATCAGATTGTTGGCGGGCATCTCGACCCGGCGGGTCAGGTGCAGACGGTGGGTCCGGGCGAGGGCGACGACATCGTCCAGCTCGCGCAGGCCCCAGGCCGGATCCCGGGCCTTCAGGCTGTCATCGAAGGCGGCGTTGGACGGGGCGAGGGGGGCGTCCGTCTCGCGGTAGGGGCCGTAGAGGACCAGCAGTCCGCCGGGGTCGGGCAGGACGCGTCCGGCGCCGGCCATCAGCCCCTCGGTCGCGGCCCAGGGACTGATGTGGACCATGTTGGCGCAGAAGATGACCTGCGCATCGACCTCGGGCCAGCCGTCCGGATCGGCGGCGTCGAGCGCCAGCGCCGGAGCGACGTTGGGCAGGGCGGCCTCTTCGGTCCAGGCGCCGATGCTGGCGCGGGCTTCCGGCGACGGGTCGCTGGGGGTCCAGGTCGTGGCGGGCAGGGCGCGGGCGAAGGCGATGGCATGCTCGCCCGAGCCGGACGCGATCTCCAGCACCCGGGCGCGGGCAGGCAGGTGGGCGCGCAGCACCCGCAGGATCGGCGCGGTGTTGCGGGCCACGGCGGGGGAGGCGAGGGCGCCTTGCGGAGCGGCGGTCTGAACGGAATCGAGCGTCTGCACAGAAGGCAGATACAGCCGCCTGAGCCGTCGCGCGACCGGATTCGGCCCACGGGCGTGCGGAGGCACGATGACTAGAGGCGAAATCTTGCGCCGGTTGACGTGGCGTCGCGTCGGGTGTCTTTGCGGCTGTTACAGCCCGTGAGGCCTTGTAACATTCGGGAAAGGCCACGGCGGCGACAGACCAGCCGGGCCGCGCATCAGGAGAGTTCGCGTGGATTCCAGCACCGCCGTACCGGGCCTTCGTCCGGCGCCGACCCGTCACCAGGGCCTGATCGCCTGGGTCGAACAGATCGCCGCCCTGACGAAGCCTGCCCGTGTCCACTGGTGCGACGGCTCGGAGGCCGAGAAGGCCGCCATCATCGCCGACCTGATCGACAAGGGCACGCTGAAGGCTCTGGACCAGACAAAACGGCCCGGCGGCTACTACGCCGCCTCCGATCCCCGCGACGTCGCCCGGGTCGAGAGCCGCACCTTCATCTGCTCCGAGCACGAACAGGATGCCGGCCCGACCAACAACTGGTCCGACCCGGTCGAGATGCGCGCCCGGATGGCCGGCCTGTTCGACGGCTGCATGGCCGGCCGGACCATGTATGTCGTGCCCTTCTCCATGGGCCCGCTGGGTTCGGAGCTCAGCGCCCTCGGCGTCGAAATCACCGACAGCGGCTATGTCGCCATCTCGATGGGCATCATGACCCGCATGGGCCAGCCGGTGCTCGACCTGATGGGCGAGGACGGCGTCTTCGTGCCGGCCGTGCACACGCTCGGCGCGCCGCTGGCCGAGGGCGAGGCTGACGTGCCGTGGCCCTGCAACGCCGACAAATGGATCGTGCATTACCCCGAGACGCGCGAGATCTGGTCCTACGGTTCCGGCTACGGCGGCAACGCCCTGTTGGGCAAGAAATGCTACGCCCTGCGCATCGCCTCGGTCATGGCCCGCGACGAAGGCTGGCTGGCCGAGCACATGCTGATCCTCAAGCTGACCAATCCCGAGGGTCAGGCCAAATACATGGCCGCCGCCTTCCCGTCGGCGTGCGGCAAGACCAACCTCGCCATGCTCCAGCCGTCGATCCCGGGCTGGAAGGCCGAGACGATCGGCGACGACATCGCCTGGATGCGGTTCGGAGACGATGGACGTCTGTACGCCGTAAACCCGGAAGCCGGCTTCTTCGGCGTCGCTCCCGGCACGAGCCGCAACACCAACCAGAACGCGCTCGCGACGCTCGCGACCAACACCGTCTTCACCAACACGGCCCTGACGGCCGACGGCGACGTCTGGTGGGAGGGCCTGACCAAGGTCGCGCCCGAGGGCATGACCAACTGGAAGGGCCAGCCGCACGACCCGGCCTCGGGCGAGCCTGCCGCCCACCCGAACGCCCGCTTCGCGGCCCCTGCCTCCCAATGCCCGACCATCGCGCCCGAGTGGGAGGACCCGAAGGGCGTGCCGATCGACGCCATCCTGTTCGGCGGCCGTCGCGCCTCGGCCGTACCTCTGGTCGCAGAGGCCTTCGACTGGGAGCACGGGGTCTTCATGGGCTCGACCGTGGCCAGTGAAGGCACGGCGGCGGCGGAGAACGCCATCGGGACCCTGCGCCGCGACCCGTTCGCGATGCTGCCCTTCTGCGGCTACAACATGGGCGACTATTTCGCCCACTGGCTGGCGCTCGGCGAGAAGGCCGATCCGGCCAAGCTGCCGGGCGTTTACTTCGTCAACTGGTTCCGCAAGGACGAGGACGGCCGCTTTGTCTGGCCGGGCTTCGGGGACAACGCACGCGTCCTGAAGTGGATTTCCGAGCGCCTGGACGGCAAGGCCGAGGCTCAGGATACGGCGGTCGGTCGGGTGCCGACGCGCGACGCGCTGGATCTGGTTGGCCTGTCGCTGTCGGACGAGGCCCTGGCGACCCTGCTGGACGTCGACGTCGATGTCTGGTCCGAGGAGGCCGCCCTGATTCCCGAGTTCTACGCTCAGTTCGCCGACCGTCTGCCCGCCGCCCTGTGGCGGCAACACGACGCTCTGGTCGACCGGCTGGACGCGGCGAAGGACGAGCGTGAAGCGGCCGAACTGGCCGCCGAATAGGCCAATGGCCGACTGAGACTTGAAATCCCCGCACGGCCGGTCGAAGGACCGGCCGTGGCGGACTTCTCCTTTGACATCGTAGTGATCGGGGCCGGCGTGCTGGGCCTGTCGGTCGCTGCCGAGCTGACCGCACGCGGGCATGATGTCCGCGTGGTCGATCCGGGCTTGCCGAACGCCTCGTCGGTGGCGGCGGGGATGATCGCACCGGCGTTCGAGAGCCTGCTGGACGGCGCCGATGCGGCGCGGGCGGCGTTGCTGCGCGACGCGGGGGCTCTCTGGCCGGCCTTTGCCGCGCGGTCGCGGCTGGTGTTGGACATGACGCCGGCCGAGTGGCGCGGGTCGGACGCGGCCGAGGCCGCCAAGGTGCTCGGCCGTCTGGGTTTCCCGGTCAAGGCGGAGGGCGATGTCGTCCGGGCCGAAAGCGACAGACGCCTTGATGCGGAGGCGGCGCTTGAAACGCTGCGGGCGGGATTGGGCGAGGCCCTGGTGGTCGCCGAATGCCGGGCCGTCGATAGGAGTTCCCGGGGCTGGCGTGTCGAGACGACAGCCGGCCGGATCGAGGCTCGCCAGCTGATCGTCGCCACCGGCGCCGCTGCCGCCTTGCCTGGCCTGCCGGAAGCGGTCGCAGGCATCATCAACGGAATCGAGCCGATCGCCGGCCAGATCGGGCGAACCGATGCGCCTCTGACCGACCGGGTGGTGCGAGGCGTGGGCGGCTATGTAGCGCCGGCGGTGACAGGGTCCCTGATTGGGGCGACGATGGTCCACGGCAGCCGGGAGACGGCGCCCGATCCGGCGGCGTCGGCGAGGCTCATCAAGGTCGCCGCGCGGCTTTCAGGGGTTTCTGCGTCCGAGATAGAGTGGCGTGGCGGTGTGCGCGGGGCGACAGCCGATGGCCTGCCACTGGCGGGGCAGGTCGGCGAAGGACTCCATCTGGCTCTGGCTCCGAGGCGGAACGGCTGGCTGCTGGGGCCCCTGGTCGCAAGGGTCGTGGCGGACGGAATCGAAGGGCGGTCGCGCGGATCGCATGCGGCCGCCCTCGACCCGTTGAGGTTCAGTCTTCCGGCAGGGTGAAGCGAATGCCGATGCTGACCTGGGCGCCGTCAACGGCCTGACCGTCCACCGTCTGCGGGCTCATGCGGAAGTAACGGGCCAGTTGCTGGGCCGAGCGGCCGAAGCCGTAGCCTCCCGGCGTTTCCGACACGACCGTGCAGCCCGTGACCGTCCCCGCCGCTTGCACCCGGCAGCTGAGGGTGGCCGAGCCCGCGACCTCGCCGTTGAGCGCGCGCGAGGGGTAGGCGCGGGTCAGCTGGTCGCCGGTGGGGCGGCTGATCCACTGCGGCGAGCGGATGACCGGAGGCCCGCGGGGCGCCTCGACGACGGGTTCGCTGGCCGTGCCGGTCGCGGCCGTCGGATGGACGAGGACGGTGGTGTTGATCACCGTGCCGGTCGCGGCCGTCGGGATGTCGGGGATGACCGTGGTCAGGGTCTCGACGTTCGTCGGCTGGCTTTCCGGGCGGTGAACGGGCGGGTTCGGGGCGGGGGGCGTCGTGGTGACGACAGGCGGCGGAGGCTCGCGGTGGAGCACGATCACGCTGCCGTCGATGACCCGCGGCTCGCTGCGATCCGGCAGGGTCTTGAGTTCGAACCGCTGATAGTAGAGCGCCGTGCCGACCCCGATGTGAGCCAGGGCGACGACGCCGATGGCGATCCAGGTCACGCGGGGCAGGGGCTTGCGCCGTTCGCCGAAGTCGATGGGGCTGACCAGTCCGGGGCCGCCTGCGGTTTGAATCATCATGGCCGTCACTTCCCTCTCAGTGCCGCTCCCCAGCAACCCACGGGAGAATGACGCGCGCGGCTCATGGCGGGATTGGGGCACCCGAAACCACCGTTTCTGACTGAACGTCGATCAGCTATCGGTGTGGCCCCGAAGCAGCGCCGTTAACCGACATTAACGCTCGATTAACCATGATCTCCGAGTTTCTACGTATGAGCGTCGGAGCGATTCCAGCGTCGGGAGGTGTGGAGGCCGCGATTCGTCGCGCGTCGAACAGCACCGGCGTGGACTACGACTTCCTGATGCGCACGGCGCGGCGGGAAAGCTCGTTCAACCCGAATGCGCGGGCGCCGACATCGTCCGCATCGGGCCTGTTCCAGTTCATCGAGCAGACCTGGCTGGCGACGGTCAAGCAGCACGGCGCCAAGCACGGATACGGCCAATACGCCGACCTTATCCATCGCGGATCCGACGGGCGCTGGCGCGTCGAGGGCTCGGCGCGGAACGTGGTGCTGGACCTGCGTTTCGATCCGCAGGCCGCCTCGACCATGGCGGGCGAGCTGACGGCGTCGAACGCCGCCTATCTGCGCGGCCGGACGGGGCGGGAACCGGGTGCGGGCGATCTCTACGCCGCCCATTTCCTGGGCCCGGCAGGCGCGGCCCAGATCATGGAGGCCATGGCGACACGGCCGGGATCGAGCGCCGTGGCCATGTTCCCCCAGGCGGCGGCGGCCAACCGATCGATCTTCTACCGCGACGGGCGGGCGGCGACCGTAGCCGAGGTTCACGCCAATCTGCAGCGGTCGGCGGGCGAGGGATCGGTCGTCGCCCCGGCCGGGCCGCAGGCGCCGTTGCTGAGCGAACAGGATCAGGCCCTGGCGGCCCGTCTGGACCGACTGAAGCAGGATCAGAGCCTTCTGGCCCTGCTGCTGGGCCAGGACGGCGACGGCAAGGGCGGAGGCTTCGGCGGCGCCTTCTCGCCCGAAGCCAAATCCGGCGTCTGAGCCCATAGTAAACCGGACGTTAAGCCTGCAGGCTCACCCTGACGTCGTCCGACCGCGACTCGCCAGAAGAACCCCATGACCGCCCACCGCGCCCGCCTGACCGAGTTCGACATCCGCCGCCTGATCAAGGCGACCGACGACGATGAACGCGCTTCGGCGGCGCACAAGCTGTGCCGCAGCATCGACAGGGCGGACCTGACCGACGAGGACCGCGAGGCGGCGCAGAAGATCATGCGCGTCCTGGCCAACGACGCCGCCGAACTGGTGCGTCGGGCTCTGGCTGTGACACTGAAGAGCTCTGATCTGCTGCCGCGCGACGTCGCCCGAATTCTGGCCGCCGATGTGGATTCCATCGCCCTGCCGATCATCGGATCGTCGCCCGTGTTCAGCGACGAGGACCTGATCGAGATCGTGCGCGCCGGCTCGGCCGTGCGTCAGGTCGCGATCGCCGCGCGCCCGACCGTATCGCGCGACGTCGCCGATGTTCTGAGCTCCGACGGTTGCGAGACCGCGGTGCGGACCCTAGCGTCCAACGACAACGCCGACATTTCCGAAGGCGCGATGGGCAGGGTGGTCGATCGGTTCGGCGACACGCCGGAGGTCGTGGCGGCGCTGGCCTATCGCCAGGTCCTGCCGCTGGACATCACGGAACGGCTGGTGGCCCTGGCGTCTGATGCCGTGCGAGAGCATCTGATTACCCGCCACGCCGTGGCGCCCGAGACTGCCATCCGGCTGTCGAGCTTTGCCCGCGAACGCGCGACCGTCGATCTGATCGATCAGGCGGGGGCGAGCGCAGATCTGGCGACCTTCGTGTCCCAGCTGAATGCGCGAAAGGCGCTGACGGCGTCGCTGCTGCTGCGGGCCCTCGCACGCGGCAAGATGACCCTGTTCGAGCATGGGGTGGCGGAGTTGTCGTCCACGCCGCACCAGCGCGCCTGGCTGATGGTGCACGACGCCGGGCCGTTAGGTCTGAAGGCGATCTATGACCGGGCCGGCCTGCCGCCGCGCCTGTTCCAGGCTTTCCGGGCGGGCGTCGACACCTGGCGTCAGCTGTCGGCCGAAGGCGCGGATACGTCCGGCGAGGCCTTCCGCGAGCGCATGCTGGAACGGTTCCTGACCCAGCGCCCGAATGCGCCGAGGGACGATCTGGCCTATCTGATGGAGCGTCTGGACCAGCCGGCTGTCAGCCCGAGCCGGATGACGGCGGCGAACGCGGCCTAGGGCGTTCGTCCGCTGGGTCCGGACGAAAATTGGCGGACATTTCGGACGAAACGGTTAGTCGCCGAAAGAAAATCAGAGGCTTGGCTTAAAGCCTTTGTCCGGGAGCTCTTGTTTCGGACGGTTTTGCTCGCGCCGTCGTGCTGAGTTGTCAAAGACCCAAGCGTGGACGTGGCGGTCGCCAAGCCGCAGGGCAAGGCCTTCGGAAGAATAAATTCCGCCCAGATGCACCCCAGTTCCTTGCTCCCGCAGGGGGAGAAGGGAATCAGTCAGCCGGCCCGGTGCGCGGCGACCTTGGCTTCGAGAGTTTCCGACAGGACGCGGCCCGTGGGGTGGTCGTCGGTCTGGATCTGGTCGCGGACGACGGCGCGGATGGCGTCGATATGGGCGTCGATCAACATCATCGGCGCTTCGAGGCGTTTGATCGGGTCGTCCATCAGCTTGCACAGCGAACCGGCGAGACGGGTGACCAGCGGATACTGGTAGGTGGCGCCGAGACCCTTGAGGTCGTGAGCGCGGAAATACAGGCCCTCGGCCGTCGCAGCGTTGTAGCCCTCGGCGCGAATCGCGGCCTGGGCGGCGTCCAGCTTGGTGATTTCGTCCTGCAGCCACTGGCCGAACTGGCCGGACATCGCCTTCAGGGCCTCTTCGGCCTTGGCGATGGCGTCGGCATTGATGCCTCCAAAGCTGCCGCCGACCTTGGCGCGCAGCATGTTGGGCGGGCGAATGACCTGGGCCGGATTGCTCACGACGAACTCCTGAGAACTAACCCGCACACCATGCACGGGGGCTCTTAAGAACCCGTGACTCGTGGTCAGCCGGTGAATTGTTCGGCCAGAACGCGTTCCTCGAATGACCGGCCGGCATCGAACAGCATGGTCAGGCCGACGTCACGGCGTTCCTTGACGGCGACCTTCACGACCTGTCGGATCTCCAGCCCGTCGGCGACGGCGCTGACGGGGCGTTTGTCGGCCTCCAGCACCTCGAACTCCACCTTGGCGCGGTGAGAAAGGAGGGCGCCGCGCCAGCGACGGGGCCGGAAGGCGCTGATTGGCGTCAGCGCCAGCATCCGTGCGTTCAGCGGGATGATCGGGCCGTGAGCCGAAAGATTGTAGGCGGTGGAGCCGGCGGGCGTGGCCACCATGCACCCGTCGCATGTCAGTTCCTCCAGCCGCACCTTGCCGTCGACGCTGATCCTCAGCTTGGCCGACTGACGGGTCTGGCGCAGCAGGGAGACCTCATTGATGGCCAGGCCCGTGTGCGTCTCGCCGGTCCGGGTTACGGCGTCCATCTGCAGCGGGTGGATGATTGAGCGGCCGGCGGCGGCGATCCGTTCCGGCAGCTGTTCCTCGTCGTAGTCGTTCATCAGGAAGCCGACCGAGCCCTGATTCATGCCGTAGACGGGAATCTTGCGCATCAGATTGGCGTGCAGGGTCTCCAGCATGAAGCCGTCGCCGCCCAGGGCTACGATGACGTCGGCCTGGGCCGCCTGCACCGATCCGTAGCGTTCGGACAGACGTTCGCAGGCCTGTTCGGCCTCGGGCCGGTCACTGGCGCAAAAAGCGATCCGGAGAGAGGAGGGGTCGACGCTCACCGGTTCACGAGAAGCCGAGCCCGGCGGGGAAGTCAAACGCCGTCCTTGTCGGTCAGGACCCGATATGGCCCATCAAGGCCCGGAATTCGCGCATGGCGGCGGACGGAGGCAGGGTCATGCGGCCCGCATAGCCTTCATCGCCGTCGCCGGGCCAGCCGCCGTTCAGCTTGCGAATCTCGTCGAGCACGGCCGGGAAGACAGCGCGGTCGATGCCGACGGCGGCGCAGGCCAGGAACAGGGCGTCCGGGCTGGGGCGCACGATCGCGGCGCGGATATGGGTGATCGGGAAGCCGCCAAGGGCCGCGATGCCGTGTTCGAACAGGCTGAGGCGTTTCTCGCGGACGGCGCGGATCAGGAAACCGGCGCGCAACTGGCCGGCGCTCTGCAGCTTGGCGACGAGACGGCGTTCCATCTCCTCGGGATCGGTGACGTCGGCGGCTTCCATGCCGAGCGGCTCGGCGCCGGGCGGGGGAGTGGCGGGACGGGTCACGGCCTCGATGGCTTCGGCCAGCTTGCTTTCGTCAACGCGGAAACGCTCGCCGATGGCTTCGCGCAGGGACTGGCCGACCCACTGGTAGAGTTGCGTCGCCAGGGCGTCGTTCAGACGCGGGTGGCGGGTCAGGGGCGCGCGCAGGGCGGCGACGCGGCGCGACTGTTCGATCAGGCGGCCCAGAGCGTCTTCGCTGACCTCGGCGGTCTTGTTGCCGGCCAGCGCCGTGAGGCTGGCGGGTTCACCCCGGTCGATGATGGCGTCGGCGACGCGGCCGCTGATGTGCGGACGACGGGCGACCTCGATCTGATGCTCGATGGTGGCCTCGACCAGGACGCGCAGGAGGTCCTGATCCTTGAGGAGCGGGCTCTGGGCGATCACGGGACGGGCGATCTCGATCTCGTCGAGCGCCAGCATGGCGATCAGGGCGGGCGGGGCCCATTCGGCGGAGGCGAGGCTGTCTGACAGGGCCTTGCGGATATCGCGTTCGGCCTGACGGGCGATGACCATGAAGATCTCGCCGAGGATGGGGGAGGCCTCTGCGCCGGGCGGTGTCGCGTCGCACAGGGCGGCGATGCCGAGCAGCAACCGGCGTCGATCGTCCACGCCCTTGCCGCGCGCCAGCTCAAGCAGATGCTGGGCGGAAGACAGGGTCTCGGCATCCGAGAGGCGATGGGACTGAAGCTGGACGACAGCGGTCACGGCGAACTCCGGCCGAATTTGAGCATCCGACAGGACCACATTGACCGTGGGGTGGTGAAAACTCGGTTAATCAAGCCTGAAAGTCGTTCAGCTTGACCCGCCATCAGCTTGAGGCGACGGTGACCGCCTCGCCCGCCAAGAGGCGATGGAGGAGTTAGTATGGCCGACGGCGCCCCTCAATCGTTGAAGTCCCGCGTTTCGGCCGAGGAATGGCAGGCGCGGGTCGATCTGGCAGCCCTGTACCGTCTGGTCGCCCTGCACGGCTGGGACGACATGATCTTCACCCATATCTCGGCGCGGGTTCCGGGGCCCGAACACCACTTCCTGATCAACCCCTACGGCTTCTATTTCGAGGAGATCACGGCCTCCTCCCTGGTGAAGGTCGATCTGGACGGGAACATCGTTCAGGAGACCCGGAATTTCATCAATCCGGCCGGCTTCACCATCCACTCGGCGATCCACGCGGCGCGCGAGGATGCGCATTTCGTCATCCACCTGCACACCGTGGCAGGCGTCGGCGTGGCGGCTCAAGCAGAGGGCCTGCTGCCGATCGGTCAGAACGCCTGTCTGTTGCAGCACCAGGTCGCCTATCACGGCTACGAGGGACTGGCGCTGAACCATGACGAGCGCGAGCGGCTGGTGGCGGATCTTGGCGACAAGCCGCTGATGCTGCTGCGGAACCACGGAACGCTGGCGGTCGGTCAGACGGCGGCGGCGGCCTGGGTCGGGATGTTCTTCCTGGAGCGGGCCTGCGCCCAGCAGATCGCGGCCCTGTCCGGCGGACGCGCGCATGTGCTGATGGCGCCCGACGCGGCGCAGGCCGAGACCAAGGAGCAAGGCCGGGGAATCGGCTTCGTCTCCGCCCTGGCCTGGCCTGGGGCGCTGCGGCTTCTGGACCGGAAATCTCCCGGCTACGACGTCTGATGTGGCATCGCTGCCTCGTGGGCCTGTTGCTCGCGACGGCGGCCACGTCCGCGACGGCCAACGCCTGGACCCAGCCGAAGGGCAAGGGGCAACTGATCCTCAAGGCCGAGGCGATGCGGGCGAAGGAGGGCTACGGCCCGACGGGCGCCGTCCGGCCCTTGCCGGCGCAGCGGGAAGACCGGTCGGTGGGCGTGTTTGCAGAGTACGGGATCACCGACACCCTGACGGTCCAGTTCAAGGGCGACTGGCAGTCGGGAGAGGACGCCTTTGTCGATTATGACGGCCGTGGTCCCGTCGAACTCGGCGTGACCTGGCAGGCGTACCGCGACGACCGGAACGCCGTCAGCCTCTATGCCGGCTACTCCCTGTCTGGCGACGGGCGCAACGCGGGCTACGCCGCGCCGGGCGTGGGCGAGCAAGACTGGGAGGTGCGCGTCTCCGCCGGCCGGTCCCTGGGCGGGCCGGGGCGGGGGTTGACCGGCGGATGGGGGCCGCAGCGGTCCTTCGTGGAGGTGCAGGCGGCGAGGCGGATGCGCGACGGCCTGCCGGACGAGACGCGGGCGGATTTCACGATCGGGAGCCACTTCGGCGAAGGCTGGATGGTGCTGGGTCAGGCGTTCGGCGGCATGACGGACGGAAACGGCGCCCGCTGGCTGTCGGTCGAGACATCGGTGGTGCGCAACGTCGGCCAGTGGAGCCTGCAGGCCGGTTGGCGACGCACCGTCGCGGGACGGGAGACGCCGCTCGCGGAGGGGGCGGTCATCGCGCTGTGGCGACGTTTTTGACCCGCGACCGAATGGCGCGACGGAAACCGGAACGGTAGACGTTACAAACTCTTTAGGTTGCCTCGGGGGGCGGAATGGGTATTCCGGGCCGCCCGCTTGCTCATAGAGACCGTACCGCGTGATCAGACGTCATTTGTTCCTCGTCATCGCCGCCGCCGTGCTCGGTCTGATGATCGTCGCGGCTGTGCTTCGCGTTGCTTTCGCAGGCGATGAGGGCGGCGCCGGGGGACCCGGTGGCGGTCGGGGCGGACCCGGCGGCGGACGCGGGCAGGCCGTGTCGGAGGCCGTGGTGACGCTGCGGCCCTTCAGCGACCAGATCAACGTCCTGGGCGTGGCGCGCGGGCGGCGCTCGGTGAACGTCACCTCCAGCACGTCCGAGCTGATAACGGCCGTCCTGTTCTCGGACGGGCAGCGGGTGGCGGCGGGGACGCCTCTGGTCCAGCTGCAGGCGCGTGAAGAAGACGCCTCGATCATTCAGGCTCGCGCCCAGGTGGCCCAGGCCCAGCGCGAATACGACCGGTTCAGGCAGCTCGCAGAGCGCGGCGTGGCTCCCCGGGTCTCCGCCGAGGACGCCGAGACCGCGCTGGAAACCGCCCAGGCCTCGCTTTCGGCTGCTGAGGCCCGTCGCGGCGACCGGATGATCCGGGCGCCGTTCGCGGGAACCCTGGGCCTTTCGACTGTGACGGCAGGCACCCTGATCAGCCCCGGCGCCGTGATCGCCACACTGGACGACACCTCGATCATCCGTGTCGATTTCCCGGTGCCGGAGCGATACCTCGGCGTGCTGCGTCAAGGCCTGCCGATCGTGGCCACGGCCGACGCCTACGGGGCGGAACAGTTCTCGGGCCGGATCGCCCTGATCGACACCCGGATCAACGAGACGACCCGCGCGGTCACCGCGCGCGCCGAGTTCCCCAATCCCGGCGGGCGGATCCGGCCGGGCATGCTGATGCGGGTCGGGATCCAGCAGGGCCAGCGCCAGACGCCGTCCGTGCCTGAATCCGCCATCCAGTATGAGGGCGACGGCGCCTTCGTCTATCGCATCGCGGCCGGCGAGCGCGGCTCGACCGCCCAGCGGGTGACGGTCGAGACCGGCGCGGTCGAGAACGGCTTCGTGGAGATCATCACCGGTCTGTCGGCCAATGACCGCGTGGTCGGCTCCGGCCTGAACCGCATCCAGCCCAATGCGCCGATCACGGTGGCGGGGGCGGGCGGTGCACGTGCCGCTCCGGCCCAGGCTGCGGCTCCGCAGGCGGCCGCCCGATGATGCTGTCCGACGTCTCCGTCCGGCGGCCGGTGTTCGCGGCCGTGGCCGCGATCGTGCTGTGCGTGATCGGGGCGGCGGCCTTCTTCTTCCTGCCGGTGCGGGAACTGCCGGACGTCGATCCGCCGATCGTCTCGGTCTCGACCAGCTATGCCGGGGCCTCGGCCGAGGTCATCGAGAACCGGATCACCGAGCCGATCGAACAGCAGGTCGCCGGCATCCAGGGGGTCGAGCGGATCACCTCGTCCAGCCGCGACGGCCGGTCGAACGTGACCATAGAGTTCGCCCTGGATCGCGACATCGACGTCGCCGCCTCGGACGTGCGTGACCGGGTCAGCCGGGTGCAGGGCCGCCTGCCGGATCAGGCCCAGCCGCCGGAGGTGTCCAAGGCCGACTCCGACAGCCAGCCGATCATGATCCTGTTCCTGCGGTCGTCGTCGATGAACCGGCTGGAACTCACCGACTACGCCGACCGCAACCTGCTGGACCGGCTGGCCACCGTGCCGGGCGTTGCCCAGGCCCAGATCTATGGCGAGCAGCGCTACGCCATGCGCATCTGGCTGGACGCCGCCGCCATGGGCGCGCGCGGCCTGACCGTCTCGGACGTCGAACAGGCCCTGACCAGCCAGAACGTCGAACTGCCGGCCGGTGCGCTGGAATCGACCGACAAGGACTACACCGTCCGCGTGGCCCGCACCTATGCGCGGCCCCAGGACTTCGCCCAACTTCCCATTGGCACCGCAGGGTCGGCCTCGATCGGGTCGAGCGGCGCCTCGGGCGCGGTCTCGACCGGGGCCATTCCGAACGGCTCGGGCGCGACCGGCGCCCTGCAGGCGCGCGCCACCTATGTGACCCGTCTGGGCGACATCGCCCGCGTCGAGGAGGGGCCGGCCGAGGCGCGCCGCCTGTTCCGCGGCAACGGCCTGGACCAGATCGGTCTGGCCGTGACGCGTCAGGCCCAGTCCAACGACCTCGAAATCTCCAAGGGCGTCTCGGCCCTGGTGGAAGAGTTACAGGGCACCCTGCCGCCGGGAACAGAACTGGTCGTCGGCTCGGACAACTCTGTCTTCACCTCCCACGCCATCGATGAGGTCTGGATCACCATCGGCATCTCGATGGTGCTGGTGGCCTTGGTGAACTTCATCTTCCTGGGCAGTTTCCGGGCCGCGCTGATCCCTTCGATCGTGGCGCCGATCTGTCTGCTGTCGACCTTCATCGTCCTGGCGCCGCTGGGCTTCTCGCTGAACCTGCTGACGCTTCTGGCCCTCGTTCTGGCCATCGGCCTGGTCGTCGACGACGCCATCGTGGTGACCGAGAATATCCAGCGTCGTCTCGACCACGGCGAGCCGCCGCTGGTGGCCGCCGAGCGCGGCACGCGTCAGGTCTTCTTCGCCGTCATCGCCACGACCGTGACCCTGCTGGCCGTGTTCGCGCCGCTGCTGTTCCTGCCCGGATACGTCGGGCGCCTGTTCGTGGAGCTGGCGGCGGCCATCGCTGCGGCCGTGGCCTTCTCGGCCTTCCTGGCGCTGAGCCTGTCGCCAATGCTGGCCTCCAAGATCCTGAAGCCGGCCGCCGGCTCGGGCTGGCTGGCGCGCAATGTCGACAAGGCGATGGACGGGCTGAAGACTTCCTACGCCCATTCGCTGGACGCCATGGTCGGCAAGCGGTTCGCCGTCATCGGCGTCTCCCTGCTGATTCTTCTGGTCGGGGCGGGAGCCGGCGGCATGTTCCTGACCCTGCCCGATGAACTGGTGCCGCCAGAGGATCGGGGCCGGGTGCAGGTTCGCGTCGCCGGGCCCGAAGGCGCCGGCTTCGACTACACGCGCAACATCATGATGGGCCTTGAGCCGATCCTGGCCGAATACAAGGACGCAGGCGAAGTCGAGAGCTTCCTGATCTCGTCCCCCGGCTTCGGCGGCGGCAGCTTCAACTCCGGCAATGCCTCGCTGATCCTGAAGGACTGGTCCGAACGCACACGGTCCGCCGACGAGATCGCCCAGGAACTGAACGGCAAGCTGCGCTCGCAGACGGGCGCCCAGGTCAACGCCTCGGTGCCCGGAGCCTTCCAGCGCGGCGGGGGCGGCGGCGGTGGTAACTCGATCGAGTTGATCGTGACCGGACAGGAATACGAAGACATCTACAACTGGCTGCAGCCTGTGCTGGCGGCGGCGCAGGAGAACCCGGGTTTCTCGCGTCCGCGCCTGAACTACGAGCCCAATGCGCCGCGCCTGCTGGTCGATGTCGATCCCGAGAAGGCCGCCGCTCTGGGCGTGTCGTCCCAGGAGATCGGGCGGACCTTGGAGACGATGTTCGGATCGCGCCGTGCCACGACCTATATCCGGGGCGGTCAGGAATATGACGTCATCCTGCAGACGGATCGCGCCGACCGGACCTCGATCGCCGACCTCGAGAGGCTCTATGTCGGAGCGGGCTCGGGCGCTCTGGTGCCCCTGTCGTCAGTCGTGACGACGGAGACCTCGGGCGACACGCCGGATCGACGTCGTCTGGACCGCCAGCGCGCCATCACGATCAGCGCCGACTTGAACCCGGGCACGACCATCGCCGACGCCGTCGCCTTCATGGAGGCAGAGATCGCCAAACAGCCCCAGGGTGTGGTCAGCATCCAGTACGGCGGCGCGGCGCGCGACCAGCAGGAGGCCGGCGGCGCCGTGGCCTGGGCCTTCGGTCTGGCTCTGTTGCTGGTATTCCTCGTGCTGGCGGCGCAGTTCGAGAGCTGGATCACCCCCGCGGTGATCATGCTGACCGTGCCGCTGGCGGCGGCCGGCGGTCTGTTCGGCCTGCTGATGGCGGGGTCGAGTCTGAACATCTATTCGCAGATCGGGCTCATCATCCTGATCGGGATCGCGGCCAAGAACGGCATCCTGATCGTGGAGTTCGCCAACCAGCTGCGAGATCAGGGCCGGTCCATCAAGGAGGCCATCGTCGAGAGCTCGGCGCTGCGTCTGCGCCCGATCATCATGACCTCGATCGCCACCGCCTTCGGCGCCCTGCCGCTGGTGCTGTGGCAGGGGGCTGGTGCAGGCAGCCGCCAGACGATCGGCGTGGTGATCTTCGCCGGGGCCATGTTCTCGACCCTGCTGACCTTGTTCGTTGTGCCGGTGATCTACGGGGCCCTGGCTCGCTTCACCAGGTCGCCCGAGTATACGGCCCGCAAGATCGAGGAGTGGGAGGCGCAGGAAACGACCGCCAACGATCCGATCCCGGCGGCGGCGGAGTAGTGATTCTTCCTCCCCCGAGGGGGAGGAAGAGGTCTGTGGCTGGACTTTCCTTGCGCTCCTGATAAGCGTTCGCAAATGTCCAATGTCATCAAGCTGAGCGACGCCCGGGTGGGCGACCGCGGCGTCATCGTCTCAGTCGGGACCCACTGCCACCATCAGGCGGAGGAGGTCGAACTGGAGCGCCGCTTGCTGGAGCTGGGTCTCGTCGAGGGAGCGAGCGTCGAACTGCTGCACGAGGGTCTGTTCGGCCGCGATCCGATCGCGCTGAAGGTCGATGACATGCGTGTCGCCCTGCGGCGCAAGGAAGCCGCCAGCCTGACTGTCGACCTGACCGCCCTGCCGGAAGCTGCTGAATAATGGACGTCGCTGTTCGGCCCGTGCGGGTCGCCCTGGTCGGGAATCCCAACTCGGGCAAGACCGCCCTGTTCAACGCCCTGACCGGCGCCCACCAGAAGGTCGCCAACTATGCGGGCGTCACCGTCGAGCGGAAGGAGGGCCGGGTGCTGGCCGCCTCGGGCCGGTCGATGTCGGTGCTGGACCTGCCCGGAACCTATTCCCTTCGCGCGCGCAGCCCGGACGAGGAGGTCACCCGCGACGCCGTTCTCGGGCGGCTTCAGGACGAGGTCGTGCCCGATGTGATCGTGGCCGTGGCCGACGCCACCAATCTGCGCCTCGTGCTGCGCCTGATCCTGGAGCTGAAGGCCGTGGGGCGGCCGATGGTTCTGGCGCTCAACATGTATGACATCGCCCAGCGTCAGGGCCTGCGGATCGATCTGGAGACCCTGCGCGCCGAGCTGGGCGTGCCGATCGTGACCACGGTGGCGACGCGCAGGCGCGGCATCGATGAACTTGTCGCCGAGATCGAGACGGCGGCGGGGCCGGGCTGGGTTTCGCAAGGCGAGAACTGGGAGGCCCCGGATGCGGCCGCCATTCGCAGCGCCCACAAGCGGGCCGAGCAGATCATGCGGGCGGCGGTGCGCGCGCCCGAGCGGCCTGACACCCTGACGGGCAAGATCGACGGGGTCCTGCTGCATCCGGTGGCGGGGCTGGTGATCCTGATGGCCCTGCTGTTCGTCATGTTCCAGGCGGTGTTCGCCTGGGCGACGCCGGCCATGGATATGATCGAGGCGGGCTTCGGCCTGCTGGGCGCGGGCGTCAGCGCGGTCGTGCCCGATAGCGGGCCGGTCTGGCCGTTGGTGCAGAGCCTGATCGTCGACGGGGTGATCGCGGGCGTGGGCGGCGTGCTCGTCTTCCTGCCGCAGATCGTGATCCTGTTCGCCTTCATCATCCTGCTCGAAGACTTCGGCTACATGGCCCGGGCGGCCTTCCTGATGGACCGGATCATGGGCGGGGCGGGTCTGCACGGGCGGGCCTTTATTCCGCTGCTGTCCTCGTTCGCCTGCGCCATTCCGGGCGTGATGGCGGCGCGGGTGATCGACGCCAAGCGGGACCGGCTGACGACCATTATGGTCGCGCCCCTGATGACCTGTTCGGCGCGCATCCCGGTCTACACCCTGATCATCGGAGCCTTCATTCCGCAGCAGACGGTCTGGGGTTTCGCCAATCTGCAAGGGCTGGTGATGTTCGGCCTCTATGCGGCGGGCATCGTCTCGGCGCTGCTGGTCTCCTTCGTCATTCGCAAGATTTTCTGGAGGGGGGCGGTCGAGCCGTTCATGATGGAACTGCCGGCCTACAAGCTGCCGGACGCGAAGAATGTCCTTTTCAATCTGTGGCTTCGCGCCAGGATCTTCATGGAGCGCGCCGCGCGGATCATTCTGCCCTTGATGATCGTTGTCTGGGCCGCCTCGACCTTCCCCTATCCGCCCGAGGGCGCGACGCTTCCGGCCATCGACTATTCCTTCGCCGGGATGATTGGCCGCTGGCTGGAGCCGATCTTCGCGCCCATCGGCTTCAACTGGCAGATGGTCGTGGCCCTGGTGCCCGGTATGGCGGCGCGCGAGGTCGCAGTGGCGGCCCTGGGAACCGTCTATTCGGTGGCGGATGCGGAGGCTGTCGGCAGCCTTCTAGGCGCGACCCTGGCGGCGCAGTGGTCGCTGGCGACGGGGCTCAGCTTCCTGGCCTGGTATGTCTTCGCGCCACAGTGCGTGGCGACGCTCGGCGTGGTGAAGCGGGAGCTGAACAGCTGGAAGTGGATGTGGGTCATGGTCGTCTACATGTTCGCCCTGGCCTATCTGGCGTCCCTGATCACCTATCGGATCGCGGTGGCGCTGGGCGGGGGCTGACACTTCCTCTCCGTGCACCCCGGCGCAGGCCGGGGTCCAGAGACGCACACCCTGATGCTTCAGGGCTCTGCGCACCAGGCCCTGACCAAGAACTGGATCCCGGCCTTCGCCGGGATGCACGGTGAAAGGGGCCGCGCCCTCGGGACAATCCCGAGGGTGATGGGTATTGGGAGCGATGAGCATCCTTTACGCTTCCATCGTCATGGGCCTGCTGGGCCTGATTTTCGGCAGTTTCATCGCCGCGGTGACCGTGCGCATGCCGAGGGACGAAGAGATCGTCCTCACCCCGTCTCACTGCATGAGCTGCGGCGAGACGCTGAAGCCCTGGCAGCTGGTCCCGGCGATCAGCTGGCTGCTCCAGCGCGGCAAGTGCGTGATGTGCGGGGCGGCGGTGTCGCCGCGCTATATCCTGATCGAGTGCGGGGCGGGGGCCATCGGGGTCTGGGCCGCGCTCTGGGGTTATGACACCGGCTGGCTGACGGTGGGGGCGACGGCGGTGCTGGGGTGGCAGCTCTTGCTGATCGCCCTGATCGACGCCGAGAATTTCTGGCTGCCGGATGAGCTGACCCTGCCATTGATCGGGACGGGGCTGATCGCGACGGCGCTGCTGGCCTGGGGCTGGCCGATCCCGCAGCTGATCGGCGCCGTGGCCGGCTTCGGTCTGCTGTGGCTGCTGGCCGAGGGGTATCGGCGGGTGCGGGGCCGGGAAGGGCTCGGCGGGGGCGATCCGATCCTGTTCGCGGGGGCAGGGGCCTGGGTCGGGTGGACGGGGCTGCCGACGGTGCTGGTGTGGGCCTGCGCGGCAGGGTTCAGCATCGTGCTTACGTTGTTGATTACGCGCAAGAAGGTCGAGATGACCCAGAAGCTGCCGTTCGGAACCTTCCTGGCGATCGGGATCTGGCTGACCTGGCTGTACGGGCCGTTCGGGGGGTGATCTGGACTCCGCTGGACAGAGTCCAGCTTGTCCAATGAGTCCAGGTCGGGGATCGGGACTCCGGAAATTGGAGTCCAGATAGTCCGTAGAGTCTCGTTCGTGATGTCAAAGACCGGTTTCGATCTTCGGCCTGGCACGCCGGTACGTCAGATGCGGACGCCGGTCAGCGCCCCGTGACCAGCTTAACGACGATATGGGCGGTGGTGTCGATGATGGCGTCGGGCGGGGTGTCGCCGCGTCGCATCAGGTCGAAGCCGGCGGCGACCGACTCGACCAGGTTGGCGACCTCGTAGGAGGTCAGGCGCGGGTCAAGGCCGGGCGCGTGGTAGCCGGTGGCGTGGGCCACGGCGATGCGGCGCTCGAGCGACAGGTGGACCCGGCGCAGGCGGCGGATGCGGGCCTCCACGAAGCCGGCCTCCCCCTTGTCGGCCAGCATGTGTTCGATGCGCAGGACCGGGCCGTGGTCGCGCCAGATCAGCAGGACGTCCATGACGTAGGCCCGGGCTGCGCCGAAGGCCTGATCCGCCGACCAGTCGCCTTCGAGGTGCCGGGACAGGGGGGCGAAGTCGACGGCGGCCGCTTCGCACAGGGCCAGAACCGGCTCCTCCACTGTCTTGAAATAGGTGTAGAAATTGGACGGCGACACGCCGGCTTCCAAGGCCACGTCGGCGACCCGGATCTCGCCCAGGTGCTGACGGTCCAGAAGGCGGCGGGTCGCGTCCAGGATCGCAGCGCGCGTCTTTCCGCCCCGCGCGCCGATGCGGTGTCCCAGTTTGTTGATCGCGCGTTCGGCCATGGGGAGTAGGCCCGGAAGGAGGTGGCGCCGGCTGCGGGATTCGAACCCGCGACATCCCGCTCGGACGTCAGCGTCACCGCGTTTCGCACGGTTCGGCATTGGCCGTCAAAATCCCTGCTCCGACGATCCGATGGGCACCTCCGGCGCATTCACAAGACGTTGGACGCGTCACAGTCGGGCTTCGTCTCGCGCCTGGTTTACGGCGGAGGCGGTCGGGAACAGGGTCAAAGAAATTGGAGGCTGACATGCATTCCGGCATTTTCGCGATGGCCGCCGCAGCGGGGCTGACCCTTTTCGTGCTGGGAAATGCGCACGCCGAGACCATCGACGTCGCCCGCTTTCGACAGCTCCGGGCCGAGGGCGTCGCAGCGGCCAGCTCGGGCGATCTGGAGACGGCGGCCGACAGGCTGGGGCAGGCGGCGACGATCATGCCGACCCATACGGGCCTGATTTTGATGCAGGCGAGGGTCGCGGCCGCCGAGGGGCGCGTGCCAGAGGCGGTTGTCTTTCTGTCTCGCTATGCGGACTTCGGCCTGATCGCGGATATCGCAGCCGATCCGCTGTTTGCCGAGGTCGTGGTCGATCCGGGCTTCGCGCCCGTGGCGGAGCGGTTGGGGCGGAACCGGGCGTCGGTGGGCGCGCCGTCGTCCGTGCTCCGGGATAACCAGCTGCACCTGCTGGAGGGGCTGGCGTGGAACAGTGGCGACGACGAACTGCTGGTCTCCAGCATCCGCGACCATACCATCTACCGCATCGACGACGGTCGCCTCGTCTCGTGGCTGCAGCCGGCCCAGCCGCTGGGAATCTATGGGCTCGCGATCGATGAGGGTCGGGATCGGCTGTGGGCCGCGTCGGTCGGATCGCCGGAGTCGGGCGTGACCGAAGCGACGGACATGGGCCGCACCGAACTTCTGGAGATCGAGCTGTCGTCCGGTCGGATCGTGGCGCACCATGCGCCGCCGGCCGCCGCGCGCCGGAATTTCGGCGATGTCGCCGTGGCGCGGGACGGCACAGTCGCGGTGTCCGATTCCACCACGGGCGAGGTCTTCCTGCTGCGTCCGGGCGGGAATGGTCTGGAACCGCTCATCGGTCCGGGCGCCTTCGGTTCGCCGCAGGGGATGGTCTTTTCGTCGGACGCCGGATTGCTGCTGATCGCCGACTATTCGGCCGGGCTCTACCGGATCGACCTGCGCACCCGCGGGGTTGCCCCTGTCACGATGCCGGAAGGACTGACGCTGATTTCGACGGACGGCTTGGCGCTGTCGGACGACGGCGCCGTCTGGCTGGTCCAGAACGGAATCTCACCCAGCCGGCTGATGCGTCTGGAACTGACGCCCGACTGGCGCGGGATCGTCGGGGCGACCGTCGAGGCCGCCAATCTGGACTCGATGGACCAACCGTCGGGTCTGACGATGGGGGCGGACGCAGTGCTGCTGATCCAGCAGAGCCAGTGGGGACGTTTCGACGGGGAGGGGCGGCCTCGCGCGGATCGTGCCGACGCGGCCGTGATCTCGGCCTTGCCGCTGGCGCGGCGGCGACGGTGATCCGCAAGGATGCCTTCAATGCGACGAAGGCGTTCGGTTTGCGACAAAGCGGCGGCGCGGAGCGACGACTCCGTGGCGGTCCGGGGTAGGTTGAATGCCACAGACCGAGGCGAAGGCCATGAAACGCAAAGCGATCATCACCCTTGATTTCGAGTGCCAGGACTTCCTGGAGGCCCGCGTTCGCGAGGCCGAAATCCGTCGCTACGTCGAAGGCCTGCGCGAGACCTTCGCGACGGTCGATCTGAGGGTCACCGAGCGGCGTCCCCGCCTGTCGAAGCGGGCGGAGACCCCGCGCGTCTATCAGGGTCCGCGGCCCGCTGTGAACTGAGCCCTGCCCGCCGCAGCGCCATCCTGGGAGGGAGGACATGCAGACACACCAGCTTCAATCGTCGCCGTCGAAATGGAGCCGCTACTTGCAGCCCGCGCCGAACGTCGAGCCACAGGCGACCGTGCTCCTGCTCGATCAGGATCATGCGCTGCTGGCGGACCTCGGCGGGTTTCTGGAGCGGCAGGGGTTCGAGGTTCTGACCGCCGTGGACGCAGAGGAGGCGCGGTCGCTTCTGAGCGAGCAGGGCGTCGATCTGATGATCGTCGGGTCGTCGCCGACCATGCACGGGCTGCAGCTGTTTCGCGCCCTGATGGCCGAGCATTCGATGCTGACCATCGTGTTGTCGGAGGACGCCGACCTGACCGAGCGGATTCTGGCGCTTGAGGTCGGGGCCGATGACCTGTTGCAGAGACCCTGCAATCATCGGGAATTGCTGGCGCGGATGCGGGCCCTGTTGCGACGCGCGTCGGTGGGGCGGCAAGGCCGGAGTGCGCAGGAGGCGTCCTGGCTGGTGAGTTCGACATTGCGCACCGTGACCCGGCCGGACAGGACCGTGATCTCCCTGACCCCATCGGAATACGCACTGCTGACCGACTTTATGCAGAAGCCGGACGTCCTGATCACCCACGAGAATTCGCGGACGGTTGTGGGCCAGGCGCTGACCAATCCCAGAGGCGCGATGCGGACCAATATCGTCCGGCTGCGGAGGACGCTGGGGGATCACGACGGCTCGGTCGTCATGACCGCCCGAGGCCGGGGCTACTTCTTCGCGCCGCCGCTGATCGAGGTCTAGCCCCGCCCCGAGAGCGCGGCGGTCAGGCGCTGGTCCAGGGCGCGTCCCTTGTCCGTCAGAACGATGTGGCGGGCGCGCCGGTCGTCGGCGTCGCTGAGCAGTTCCACCAGACCATAGGCGGGCGCGAGGGCGCCGGGATCGCCGGGCGACGCCAGCTTGCGGATGCCGCGCGAGACCGTCGAATAGCTCTCGCCGCACTGATGGGCGAGGTCAGCCATCAGCAGGCCCTCGTTGCGCGCGGTGAGCAGGAACATGACGACCTGGTTCAGCCGCATCTCCGGCGCGGTCCGGGTGACGAGGGCCAGGCATGCGAGGAGGCTGGAGCCGGCTGCTCCTGAAGGGGAAAGGTGAACCATGAACGACTTCGGGACTCGCAGGGAACGAACGGCTCCAGCCTAGGACGCGGTTGCCGGGACCCATCGTCCGGATCAGTCGGTTCGCCGCATTGTCACGTCGTTCGTCGCGTTCGAGGGGGCTCCGGCCGCAACCTGTCGGGTGCGCGGCCCGTGCATTGCATATTCGTCGCGCGGAGGCGCCGCTTGGTCGCGGAGCCTTTGATCTCCCCACCGTTTCGTGGCCCTCTGCATCAGCTTCCGGAAGACGACGCCGCCCATGCCGACTGCACCTTCAAAGACGGGCGACCAGAGCCGCTACGAGCGGATGATGATCTATCTGTGCGTGGTGATCTGGGTCGCCCACGGTGTGATCGTGGCGGGCAGGGCGATGTTCCTGGGATACACGAGCGACCCGGGCTCCATGCTGGCGCGCGGCTGCACGACGGCCACGGGGGTGATCATCACCCTGGCCATGCTGGCGCTGCTGCGACGCTACCGAGGCGGAGGCATCCTCGACGAGTTCAGGCGCGCGGCGCTGGCGTCGCTGGTGGCTTGCGCCTTGCAGACGGGATTGAACGAGACCTTCTTCAAACTGTTCTCGGCGTATTACGAGGTCAGGCCGCAGCTCTACCTTTCGCCGTCCGAGTTCATTCCGAGCTACTTCGGCTTCCTGTGGATCTTCATGGCCTGGGCGGCTCTGTATGCGGCCCTGGTCGGGTCCGAGAGCCTGCGCCTGCAGGACAGGGCGATGGCCGATGCGAGAGACGCCGAGCAGCAGGCGCGGCTGGCGGCCCTGCGCTATCAGATCCAGCCGCATTTCCTGTTCAATGCGCTGAACGCGATCTCCGGCCTGATCGGGGAGGGGCGGGCGCGCGAGGCGGACGAGGCCCTGTTGCGGCTGGCCGCCTTCTACAGGCACACCCTGGCCGCCGCGCCGCGCGAGTTCGTCACCCTCGCCGCCGAGGTCGATGCGCAGCGCCTGTATCTATCGATCGAGGAGGTCCGCTTCTCCGACCGGCTGAAGACCAGCATCGTCGTCGATCCGGAGACTGAAGGGGCACTCGTGCCCAGTCTGATCCTTCAGCCGTTCGTCGAGAACGCCATCAAGCACGGACTGGCCTGTTCGGCGGGAACGACGGCGGTGGAGATCCGGGCCGATCGCGAGGGGGATGGTCTGAAACTGACGATCTGCGACGACGCGCGGGCGGAGAGTATTCCCGCCGTGACGGGTCTGGGGCGGAGCCTGCAGAACGTGCGTCAGAGGCTCGACATGATCTACGACGGCGACTTCGACCTGACCTATGGTCCCCGCGCCGAAGGGGGATGGCTGGTGACGTTGAGCCTGCCGTTCGATGTCGAGGCGACCGCATGAAGGTCCTGATCGCGGATGACGAGCCGCTGGCGCTCAAGCGGCTGGAACAGGCCCTGGCCTGTATTCCCGAGGTAGAGATGGTCGGCGCCGTGCGGTCGGGCGGCGAGGCGGAGCGGCTGATCCAGCAGCTTCGCCCGGACGTCGCGATCCTGGATATACAGATGCCCGGTGTGGACGGGGTGACGCTGGTGGAGCGGTTGCAGCCGGCGGATCATATCCCGGAGATCATCTTCCTGACCGCCTTCTCGGAATACGCGGTGCGCGCGTTCGACATTGCGGCGGCCGACTACATCACCAAGCCGTTCGAGTTCGAGCGGCTGCGGGCCGCGGTACGCAGGGCCAAGGGGCGGCTGGAGGCGCGCAGCGCCGACGACCGGTTCGCCCAGCTGCAAAAGCTGGTGGCGGCATCTCAGGACGCGGCGAAGACGGCCCACTACGAGACCGAGATCTGGGTCCGCAAGGCGACGGGTCTGCACCGGCTGGCGCTGGACCAGGTCGACTATGTGGAGGCGCAGGGCGACTACGTCGAACTGCATCTGCAGGCGGCTTCGCACACGCTGCGGGACACGATCAGTTCGCTGGAGCAGCGTCTCGACCCGGCGCGATTCCTGCGCTGCCACCGCTCGGTGATCGTGAACATGGAGCGGGTCCGGGGGCTGAGGCGCCGGACGGGCAAGGGCTATATCCTGACGCTCTCGACCGGCAAGGAGCTGGTCGTGGGGCCGAGCTATGTCGACCAGGTCACCCAGTCGATGAAGATCCAGCGATCGCGCTGAACGCGGGCCGCGCCGGAGCCGCTTCTTTCTGACAGCTTTTTCCGTGGAGACGCAGGCGCGGCGGCGTGCGCGATCACGGCTGCGGCGGGTCTGGCATTCCGAGTTTGAGCAACACAACTCGACTGGAGTGATAGCTGAAGTAAACAATTTGTCATGTGACAAATATTTCTAGTGTGTTCGAACGGTGTCGGCTGTTAGTCAACTTCATGAGAACGATATTCTTCGGTTTCGTGACGAATGATGCGTCGATAGTCTTCCTGCAAATCAGCAACGACTGCATTCGGCAGTGGGCTGGTGCGCATCAACGGCCGGGAGCCGTGCGGAAGTCTCCGCAGATCTCCCGGCGGCTCAGGAGGGCAGGCTTTGAGAACTCACTTCACCCGTCAGCGACTGTTGGCGACGACCATTTTCAGCGGCGCCTTGATGGCCATGACGGCGCCGGCCTTCGCCCAGGACGCCGCGCCGGCGCAGGACGACGAAGCCACGGAGGTCGAGGAAGTCGTCGTCACGGGCTCGCGTATCCGTCGCAATCCGACAAACGCACCGACACCGTTGATCCAGGTGTCGCGCGAAGAGCTGACCTCGACGGGCCTGTCGACCGTCATCGATTATCTGGCCACCATCCCGGCCCTGTCGAACTCGCAGGTTCCCTCGGACACCGTGGGCACCGGGTCTGTCGGCCTTGCGTTCGCCAACCTCCGCTCGCTCGGCGCGGGTCGCACACTGACCCTGGTGGATGGTCGCCGTCACGTCAGTTCGCTCGGCGGATCGCTGGCGGTCGACGTGGACTCCATTCCGCGCCTGTTGATCGAGAACGTCGAGATCATCACCGGCGGCGCTTCGTCGGTCTATGGCGCCGACGCCGTGTCCGGGGTGCTGAACTTCGTCCTCCGCAAGGACTTCGAAGGCCTCGAAATCGATACCCACTATGGCCAGATCAACCAGGACGGCCAGGCCAACAGCCGCATCTCGGCCCTGGCCGGCGTCAACCTGTTCGACGACCGTCTGAACCTCTGGGCCTTCGCGGAATATGAAGACCTGGACGAACTGACCAACGACCACATCGACTGGCTGAGCGCCAACTATGGCCTGGTCGGCACCGACGTCGATCCGGCGGCGGGGCTCGGCCTCGGCCCGCAGACGGATGGCATTGTCGATGCGCGCGTCTATTCGGGCCTGAGATCCCTGCAGCGCGTTCGCTGGAGCGTGGTCAACCTGGCCAACAATCAGCCGGGCAGCCCGCTGAGCGATCCCGACATCCCGTACAACAACTGCACCGGGGCGACCGCCGCCAACTTCATCAACGGCAACTGCACCCTTCCCAACCCGGGCTATTCCTATGTGTTCGACGGCTCCGTCGGTCGGCCCACGGACTTCGGCACCCGTGTGGGCACCGGCCTGTCGCGCCTGCTGACCATCGGCGGCGACGGGGAGGACACGTCGGAGTTCGCCCAGTTCACCTTCTTCCCCGAAGGCTCGGCCACGCGCCTGGCGGCCGGCGCCAACTGGTCGATCACGGACGACATCACGCTTCGGCTCGAAGCCAAGAATGTCCAGGAAGACAACTACGCGATGGGACAGGCGTCGTTCTTCGACGTCTACATCAACGACGGCCGCGCCGCGAACCAGGTCAGCCAGATCGTCAGCGGCTCGCAGTATCACATCCGTCTGAGCGACAACGCCTTCCTGCCCGCCAATGTGCGCACCGCGATCCAGAACAACCGGTTGATCGTCTACACCCAGCCGACGGCGGATGCGCCCAGCGTGCCGACCGGCGCGACCGTCGCCGCGCCCTTCGCGCGCGCCGCCGTGCGCGGCAAGGACCGGTTCCTGAACAACACCCGCGAATTGAGCCGGTTCGTCGGCTCGCTCGAAGGCAGCATCGATCGCGTCGCCTTCGTCGACAACGTCAACTGGGACCTCAGCTACACCTACGGCGAGGTCGAGATTGAATCGTTCTCGACCGCCATCGACACCGAGCGCCAGGCCTATGCGTCCGACGCCGTCTTCGACGTGGCGGGCATCGTCAACAATCGTCCCGGTGAAATCGTCTGCCGGGTGCAACTGCTTCGCGCCCAGAACGTCGCCACGATCGCGGACCAGATCCGCGGCGGCGATCTTCGCAACAACCCGCTGGGCCAGGCGGCGATCAACGAGTGCCGTCCGCTGAACATCTTCGGCAAGGGCAACCAGTCGGAGGCCGCGCTGGCCTATATCGGTCATACCGGCGACCTGGAGGAACACGTCGAACAGGAGCAGGCCCTGGCCTCGGTCTCCGGCGAACTGTGGGACTTCTGGGGCGCCGGCCCGATCGGCGTCGCCGTTGGCGTCGAATACCGTCGCGAGTACACCGAAGGTCTGGGCTACGAGGAAGACAACGTCGGTCGCCTGACCCAGGGTTTCGTGGTCGGCTCCACTCCGGCTTCGCAGTATGAGACCGAAGAGGCCTTCGTCGAACTCTCTCTGCCGCTGTTCCGCGACAGCTGGCTGGGCGAATACGCCGAACTCAGCGGATCGTATCGCTCCTTCGACTACACCACGGTCGGCACCGGCGACGTCTACGGCGTCAACCTGATCTATCGCCCGATCGGCGACGTCATCTTCAAGTCCAGCTTCAACACCGCCTTCCGGGCGCCGAATCTGACCGAGAATTTCGCGACCTTCACGCCGTCGTTCGCGAACTTCGCCTTCACCGATCCCTGCTCGACGGCGAACATCAACGCGCCCGTCAACGCCGCCTTCCGCACCAACCGGATCGCCAACTGCACGGCCCTGGCCGCCGCCCGCAACCTGACCTTCGACTTCGCCGGCGCCACTCCCGGCATCGCGGACGACTTCGATCCGACGCCCCTGGGCTCCGGCTCCGTTCAGGGCGTGTCGGGCGGCAACCCGTTCCTGACGCCTGAGGAATCGGACAGCTTCACCTTCTCGACCGTGTTCCAGCCCCGGATGTTCCCGGACTTCAGCCTGGTGCTGGACTACTACGAGATCGAAATCACCAACGTCATCGCGGCGATCACCCCGATCGTGGCGGCCCAGAACTGCGTCGACGGACCGAGCCTGAACCAGGCCGCCTGCGCCACCATCTTCCGCAACAACCCGAACCTGCCCTTCGCCATCGGCGCGCCGACCGGCGACCCGATCGGAGCCTTCATCCAGGGCTCGATCAACTATGCCAAGCGCACCACCCGCGGTCTGGACTTCACGGCCAACTACCGGCTGGACCTGCAGGAGGCGTTTGGCCTCGACGCGGGCCGTCTGAACTACCGCCTGGCCGGCTCGTGGCTGATCGAGCAGAAGCAGTTCAACAATGCCCAGAACCCGGCCGACTACACGGGCCTGGACAGCACGATCGGCCTGCTGACCGCGACCGCCTATCCGCGCGTTCGCCTGACTTCGGCTCTGACGTACACGCCCGTAGACCGCCTCAGCGTCACCTGGACGGTCGACTGGCAGACGTCGTCGGACAATGCGAGCGGCTTCCGCGCCTATGGCCAGACCGGCAACCCGGACGCTCGCGTGCCGGCCGATATCGCGACGGGCAACTTCGCCCGCCACGACTTCACGGTTCGATACACCGTCAACGACGAGGTCTCCGTCCGCGCCGGCGTGGTCAACGCTTTCGATGCCGAACAGGCCCGCTACCTGGGAACGACGCTCTATCCGAACTTCGACCCCTACGGCACGCGCTTCTTCATCGGGCTCAACTTCCGACCGTTCTGAAACCAGCGGACGGCCAACGGATGGGGCGGCTCGAAAGGGCCGCCCCATTTCCCCTTTTAGTGGAGTTCGAGGTGATGCGCTTCCAGGACCTGATCCATCCAGCGTCCGCCAACGAATTTTTCGACCTGACCTACGACCGTGCGCCTTTCGTGGCTCGCGCCAATCACGGAGCGAGGTCCGGTGTCTTCGGGTGGGCCGCGCTCAACGGCCTGCTGTCCCAGACCGGTCTCTGGACAGCCTCGAGCCTGCGTCTGATGGAGAATGGCGATCCGGTCGCGCCGGAGCTTTACTGCGCCGAAGCGAGGACCCCGCAGGGTTCCGTGCTTCGGCCGGTCGCAGCGCTGGTGAACGTCTTTCTGGCCGATGGGGCCAGTCTGGTCGCCAATGAACTCCAGACCCTGTCGCCGGAGATCGGGGCGCTGGCGCACGACATCGCGCGGACCCTGGCCGCCGACGTCGGGGTGAACGCCTATTGCTCGTTCGGCGGCGTGCAGGCGTTCGGGACCCACTACGACATCCACGACGTTCTGGTCCTGCAGTGCGAGGGCGAGAAGACCTGGCGGCTGTACGAGCGCCAGGCCGACAATCCTGAAGCCTTCCCGTCAGGCTCTCATGCGGAGGTTCGGGCGTGGTTCGAGGCCAACCGGGGGCCGTTGACCCGGGAGCTTACGCTGCGAGCCGGGGACGTCCTCTATCTGCCCCGGGGCTGGTTCCACGACGCAATGACCGAGGGCGAGGCCTCGCTGCACCTGACATTCTCGGCCACGCCGTTGACGGGCCGTGTGATCTTCAAGCTGCTGGAGGCGGCGGCGATGCAGTCCGGCCTGTTCCGGGCCTGGCTGCCTGACGGGGCAGGGAACGGCGAGGTGCTCCAGAGCCATCTGGCGGCACTCGCCGCTCATCTCGGCCGGATTGCCGGCTCTCCGGCGTTCAGGGATGAAGTCCGTATGGCCCAGCAGCGGCTGGTGGGGCGGGCGGCGGAGTATCAGCTGCCGGTGCGGCGACCGCTGACCCTGCTCCGCGCCACGGGACTGCGGGGGCCGGCATTCAGCGGTCCTGTCGCGGTGGCGATGGACTGGGCCTATGCCCAGCCCGGGTTCGCCGTGGAAGAGTTTGTCGCGCGGTTCGACTTCGTGCGGGAGGAGGACCTGCTGGCGGCGCTGAAGTCCGCTCAGGACGGTGGGGCGCTTTCGGCCGTCTGAAGCGTGCGGGCGAAGAAGGCGTCGGCCCGATCGAACACGGTCGACCAGGCTGTCGGCGTCAGCTGATGAGACTCGCCCGGCAGCACGACGGTTTCGACGGACACGCCGCGGCTCTGCAGGATGCGCGCCCAGCGCAGGGTGCGGTGGTCGGGGATGACGTCGTCCAGGCTGGCGCGGATCAGCAGGACCGGCGGACGTCGCACGATGTCGTCGGGCTCCACATTGCCGGCTGAACAGACGCCGACGACCGCGCGGATGTCGGTCCTCTGCACCGCCACTTCGGCGGCCAGATAGCCGCCGCGCGAATAACCCATGGCGCCGAGCCTTTGCGGGTCGACGCCGGGCAAGGCGGCGGTCCAGGCCGTCGCATCGGCCACGGACTGGGCCCACCAGCGGACGTCTTCAGTGCGGGGATCGCCGGTCTCGGTGAACCAGTTGGGCATGGCGACCGTGTAGCCGCGCGCAGACCAGTCGAGGGCATGGGGGTAGAAGGTCGGGACGTCGGACCGCAGGCCCCCGGCGCCGTGAAGAAGCATGATGGCGGCGCCGGAGGCCCGCCCGTCGGTCGAGGGTTCGACGAGCAGGATGGTGCGGTCCTCGCCCCGGGTCCGGAACCTGGCCTGACGCAGGCCCGGCGGCGCAGACTGGGCTCGCGCGCCGCTGATCAGGCCGCCGACGGCGAGGGCGGCGCCGAGTTTCAGGCCCGCGCGACGGCTGATTGTTCCGGGTATCGGAGGGCCCAGGCGCATGGGGCGAGCATCGACGGTGCTGCCGGGGGCGGCAAGCGCGATGCGTCCAACCGGCCCGGATCTGCGACGAACCGGCGGATTGCGACAGGCGGAGTGGTGCCGGCTGCAGGAATCGAACCCGCGACATCCAGTTTACAAAACTGGCGCTCTACCAACTGAGCTAAGCCGGCCCCAGGACCACCGAAGGCGGTGATCAGGCGCGGGGTTTAGCTGGCGCGAGGGCGAGGGCGCAAGCTAACAAACGCCATGCCGAACCCGTCCTATGTCTTGCCCGTGGTCATGCTGGTGCTGTCGAACGTCTTCATGACCTTCGCCTGGTACGGCCATCTGAAGTTCGGGTCCAGGCCGCTGTGGATCGTGGTGATCGTCAGCTGGGGCATCGCCTTCTTCGAATACTGCCTGGCCGTGCCGGCGAACCGGATCGGGCATCAGGTCTATTCGGCGGCCGAACTGAAGACGATGCAGGAGGTGATCACCCTGCTGGTCTTCGCCGTCTTCTCGGTGACGGTGCTGGGCGAGAAGCTGACACTGAACCACGCCTGCGGTTTCGCCCTGATTTTCGCGGGGGCCTGGTTCGTGTTCCGGGGACCGTTCTAGAGGGCGGCTGCGATCCTGGCCGCCGTGGCCTTCAGATCCTCGATATCGGCCATGCCGGCCTGGCCGTGGCCCTTCAGGGGGCGGTCGGCCCAGCGGGGGATGATGTGGAAATGCAGGTGGAAGACGGTCTGACCGCCGGCCTCGCCGTTGAACTGCATGATCGAAAAGCCGTCGGGGGAGAGGGCCTTTTCGACCGCGCGGGCCGTGCGCCGGGTCGCGGCGGCGAGGGTCGTCAGGGTCTCGGGCTCGACCTCCAGCAGGTTGCGGGCGGTAGAGGTCTTTGAGATCACCAGGACGTGCCCCTCGGACTGGGGGAAGACGTCCATGAAGGCGAGGACGGCGTCGTCCTCCCACACCGTGACCCTGGGAATTTCGCCGCGCAGGATTTTGGCGAAGATATTGGACGGGTCGTAGGGGGCATGCAGGGTCATAGGGCTCGACCTAGGCGTAGCGCCTGCGCTTCTCGGCCGAGATCAGCGTGGACCGCACGAAGTCGGCGGGCGGGTCGGTCTCGGCCAGGACGGCTTCCTTGATGGCGCGGGGTTCGCCGAACAGATGCCCCTGACCCATGGAGATGTCGAGCTCGAGGATGTCGACGATCTGGCGTTCGCTCTCGCATTTCTCCGCGATGACCTCGATCCCGTAGCGGCGGGTCAGCTGGGCGAAGTCAGCGGCCTGGATGTCGCGCAGGCTCGGGATCGGCGAGCCGCCGTCGAGGTCGAGGAGTTGTTCGATCAACAGGTCGGCGGAGACCTTCACGAAGCGGACGTCGGAGCGTTGCAGGTCGTTGAAGTCGAGATCCAGCGTCTGGACCTTGTCGATCGAGAAGCGGAAGCCGAGGTCGGCCAGTTTGGCCATGTTGCGCGCCTCGACCGCGCCGCGGGCGTCGAAGGTCGCCTGACCCAGTTCGAAGATCAGGGCCTGGTTCAGGTCGCGGTTCTCGGACAGGAACTCGAGGAACTGCGGGAAGAAGGTCTCGTCGCCGAGGGACGACAGGGCGACGTTGCAGAAGACGCCGACCTTGCGATCCTGCCGCGCCAGCCGGCGAACGATCTGGGCGCAACGGAACAGCAGCAGGTTGTCGATGGCGGGGACCAGACCCTCGCCCTCGGCGATGGACAGATACTCGGCCGGCATCATCACCCGGTCGGTCGAATCGCGCAGGCGGGTGAAGCTCTCGTAGAAGACCGTGCGGCGCTGGGGCAGGGTGACGACCGGCTGCAGGTACAGGTCGACGCGGTTCTCGGAGAGGGCGTCGTGGACGGTCTTGAGCAGCAGGTTCGACTGGTGGTGACGGCGGGCCTCGGCGCTGTCGGGGGCGACCATCGGCGCGACCTTCAGCCGCTCGTCGATCGAGACGCTCATCTGCTGGATCAGATCCTCCAGCATGCGGACTTCGCCGGTCAGTTCGTCGGTGCGGGTCAGGGCGCCGGCCTCGATGGCGGTGGCCAGGTCGCCGAGCGCGGTCTGGGTCTGCTCCATGGCGTCGGCGAGCAGGCGGTGGGCTTCCCGGACCTGACCGATCTCGGCGCGCAGGGCCTTGCGTTCACCGATCCCGGTGAAGATGGCGTGGACCGCCGTCAGGACGCCGAGAACGCCGAGCGTCGCTGCCACGCCCGGACCGATGCCGAGGCCCGCGCGCCACAGGAAGGCGCCGACCGTCATCGCCAGGAAGACGTAGCCGAAGAACAGAAAACCGTTGGTCAGTGCGCGCATGGGAACGGTGAAGTCCGACTTCCCGGATGGAATCGTCCGAGTATCGGGGTATCAGGACGAAACAGCTAGGGTGTGGTCGAAGAAACCACGCCGGAAACAGGGGATACGCATGGAATTGTTCGATCTGACCGGCAAGGTCGCCGTCATCACCGGTTCGTCCAAGGGTATCGGCAAGGCGATCGCCGAACGGATGGCCGAGCATGGGGCGAAAGTCGTCATCTCCTCGCGCAAGGCCGGGCCGTGCGACGAGGTCGCTAACGAGATCAACGGCAAGTACGGCGAAGGCCGGGCCATGGCCATTCCGGCCAATATCGCCTCGAAGGAAGACCTGCAGAGGCTGGTCGACGAGACCAACGCCGCCTGGGGCAAGATCGACATCCTGGTCTGCAACGCCGCGTCCAACCCCTATGCCGGGCCGATGGCGGGGATCGCCGACGAGCAGTTCGAGAAGATCTTCCACAACAATGTGCTGGCCAACCACTGGCTGACCCAGATGGTCGCGCCGCAGATGCTAGAACGCAAGGACGGGGCGATCGTGATCATCTCGTCCATCGGCGGCCTGCGCGGTAACGCCCTGATCGGCGCCTACAACGTGTCGAAGGCTGCGGACATGCAGCTGGCGCGGAACCTGGCCGTGGAGTGGGGGCCGTCGAACGTGCGGGTCAACTGCATCGCGCCCGGCCTGATCCAGACCGACTTCGCCCGCTATCTGTGGGAGAACGAGGAGGTGCTGAAGGTCACGGTCGAGCCGAACCCGATGAAGCGGATCGGCCAGCCGGACGAGATCGCGGGCACGGCCGTCTATCTGTGCTCGAAGGCGGGATCTTATGTGAACGGCCAGACCCTGGTGGTGGACGGCGGGCTGACGATTGCCTGGTGAGGACGCCAGGATCCCGGGCCTGCGCCAGGATCTGATCTGGCGGCTGGAGGCGGCTGCGTTCGCCGGATTTATCGGCCTGATGCGGCTGATCGGGCTGGAAGCGGCGTCCAACTTCGGCGGCCGGGTGCTGAAAACGCTCGGTCCCATCACGGGCACGCAGAAGACAGTGCTGCGCAACCTGCGTATCGCCTTCCCTGACATGGGGGAGGACGAACGTCGGCGGCTGGCCCTGGCGCAGTGGGAGCAGACCGGCCGGACCTTCGCCGAGACGGCCGTGATGGACAAACTGACCCCGGCGTCGGGGCGGATCGACATCGTCGGGGCCGAGCGGCTGGAGGCCATCCGGGCATCCGGCAAGCCGGTGGTGTTTGTCTCCGGCCATCTGGCGAATATCGAGACGATGGCGGCGGTGCTCGTGGCCTCGGGCGTGCCGGTGCAGGTCACCTACCGCGCGGCCAACAACCCCTATGTCGACGCCCAGATCATCGCGGCGCGCGCGCGCTACGGCATCAAACTGTTCGCGCCCAAGGGCGGGGACGGCGCACGCGAGCTGCTGGCCGGGATGGCGCGGGGCGAAAGCGTCGCCCTGATGAACGACCAGAAATTCTCGGAAGGGCCGGAGGTGATCTTCTTCGGTCAGCCGGTCAACGCGGCGCCGGGGCCGAGCCGGCTGGCGCTGCGTTTCGGCACGGTGCTGCAGCCGATGTCGGTGGTGCGGCTGCCCGGCGTGCGGTTCCGGGTCACCGCGCACGAGCCGATCGAGCTGGCGAAGACCGGTGACCGGACGGGTGACATCGCTCGCGGCGTGCAGGCGATCACGCGCTTCATCGAGGAGAGGGTGCGCGAGCATCCGGTGGACTGGTTCTGGGTCCACAAGCGTTGGCCGGACCGGGTCTACAAGGCGCTGGAGCAGGACGCCTGAGCGATCAGGCCTTGCCGGCGCCCTCGATGTCGGTCGACGCGGTTTCCGCCACGTCGGTCGAACGACGGCGCGGACCCTTGTAGCTCGCAACACTCGATGTCCGCCGACGGTCCGGGCCGAAATAGTCGTCGGTCTTCACGAACGGGCGCGGACGCATGATGACCGCCTGGATGCGGTCGAAGACGGCCTTGGCGGTGATCGGCTTGACCACGAACTCGGTCACGCCGGCGTCGCGGGCCTCGACCACGCGGTGCTTTTCCGAATGGCCGGTCATCATGATGATCGGCAGGTAGGGGTTGGCGCTGTCGGGGCTGTTGCGGACCAGGCGGGTGAACTCGACGCCGTCCAGCGGGAACATGTTGAAGTCGACAATGGCCAGATCGACCTGGTGATCGCGCACGACGTCGAGCGCCATCGCGCCGTCCGACACCTCGCGGATGTTGCGGATGCCGGCGGACTGCAGGATGGCGGACGTGATGGCTCTCATGTGCTGGTTATCGTCGACCAGCAGAATGTTGAGCGATTGAAGGGCAGACATTTGGTGACAGTTCGACGCCGCCCCTACGGCGGTCTAATCGGCGATTCTACGGGCAAAGCGCGGCAAGGTCCACGCAGATCAAGAGCCTAGCGGGTCGAGTAACCGTTTTCTGGCGCCGATTGTCCCACCATGAGCGACGGATCGCAGTTGCGATCACGCCATTTCATGCGCCAGCACAGGTGCGGACCGGTGGCGCGGCCGGTCATTCCGACCCGGCCGATGACATCGCCGCGCGTGATTCTCTGGCTCGGCAGGACGTCGATTCGTGACTGATGCAGATAGGCGGTGATCAGGCCCTGGCCGTGGTCGATCAGGGTCAGGCCGCCCTCGAAATGCATTCCGGGTCGGGCGAAGGTGACGACCCCGTTCGCGGGCGCCCTGATCGGCGACCCCGCGGGCGCGGCCAGGTCGATGCCGTAGTGCGGCCGGGCCGGCGTGCCGTTCAGGACCCGCTGGGAGCCCCAAAGGCTGGTGACGCGATAGCTGTCCAGCGGCCAGGAGAAGCCGGACTGGAAGTCGTCGGCCTCCGTGCGGCTGGCGAAACCCTCGGTCTTCAGCGCGATCTCCTGCTGGATGCGGGCGAGGAGGGCGGGGTCGCTGGGCTCGACCGTCGACCGGGGCAGACCGTCGATGCGGGTGGAGGGGAAGGTACCGCGGGCGATGGCAAGGGTGCGTCGGGCGACGCGGTTCTGGCTGCGCACCTCCAGCTGGACCGAAGGCGGGGCGTCGCGGTCGAAGCCGACAACGAACAGGCCGGCGGCGGAGGCGGTGGTCAGGGCCTCGCCGTCCACGAAGACCATGGCGCGCGGCGCCGCCCGACCCATGGCGAACCCGCCCTGGACGAAGCGGCCGGTCAGGGCGAGGCCATCGTTCGTCTGGGCGAAGGCGGAGCCGCCGAGCGATGCGGCGCCGGCGCCCAGAATCAGGCCGCGCCGCGAGGGGCTCACTGATCGACCATCCGCGACAGGGCTTCGGTCGGGCCGAAGTAGGGTTCCTGATGCTCGACGGACCAGTAGCGCAGGATTTCGAGCGGGATCGGGCGGCCGCTGACGGCGCACAGGACGAAGGGGCCGGGCTTCAGCACGGCGAACTCGCCGTCGCCGTAGTGGAGTGTCGCAGGGGAGGGAGCGGAGGTCATGGGATGGAGGATAACGTGAACCCACTCCCAGCGGGAGAGGGTTAGAAGAGATCGCCTTGCGAGGTCGCTGCGCTCTTCGGCCTGGCGACAGGTTTGGGCCTGGGCGCAGCGTCGCCTTCGATTCGGGCTCCCCTGGACCCGTTGGGGAACACAAGGGTCACGGCCTGGCCCGGCGACAGGGCGGCGGCGGACGACACCATGGCGCCCGTCTCATCGTCGATACGGGCGAAGCCGGGCTTGGGGCGTTTCGGGTCGAGGGTGGCCAGGGCGCGGGCGAGGGCGGCGAGGCGGGCCCCGGCGCGCTCCAGCGACTGGGGGACAGGGCGGGACAGGCGTGCGGAGACCGTCTCAAGTCGTGAAACTCGCTGGTCGAGGCGGCGGTGGATCGGGTCGAGTGTCAGGCGACCGGCTACCTTCAGCAAGCGGCGCTCGTGCACAGCGGCGTTGGCGCCCAGACCTGCGACCAGACGCGTGGACTGGCTCTCCAGCCGCGCCGTTCGCTGCTCGATGGCGCGATCCAGCAGGGCCGGAGCGAAGCGGCCGCCGACAGCGACCAGACGCCGGTGATGCAGTTCGGTGTTGCGGCCGAGGCCTGAGGCGAGGCGACTGGAGGCGTGGTCGAGACGTTGCTGGGCCAGGGCGACCAGTTCCTCCGGCCGGGCAGGCAGGCCGCGTGCGACGGAACGGAGGCGAACCCGGCGATCCTCCAGCAGGCGGGCGCCCGCGCGATCCAGACGGCGCTCCAGATCGGTGACCAAGGCGCGCAGGTCGGCGAGGACCGGAGTGGCCAGTTCGGCGGCGCCCGTGGGCGTGGGAGCGCGGCGGTCCGAGACGAAGTCGATCAGGGTGGTGTCGGTCTCGTGCCCCACGGCCGAGATGATCGGGATGGTCGCGGCCGCTACGGTGCGAGCCAGACCCTCGTCGTTGAAACACCACAGGTCCTCGACCGAGCCGCCGCCGCGAGCGACGATCAGCAGGTCCGGTCGGGGGATGGCCCCGCCGGCTGTCATGGCGTCGAAGCCCCGGATGGCGTTCGCGACCTGGCCGCTGGCGGCGTCGCCCTGAACCACCACCGGCCAGACGATGACGCGGCACGGCCAGCGCTCGGAGATCCGGTGCAGGACGTCCCGGATCACGGCGCCGGTCGGGCTGGTGATAACCCCGATGGTGCGTGGGTAGAGAGGGACCGGTTTCTTGCGGGCGGGATCGAACAGGCCCTCGCCGCTGAGTTTGACCTTCAGCCGCTCGAGCTGGGCGAGCAGTGCGCCGGCGCCGGCCGCCTCCATCGATTCGATCACGATCTGATACGACGACCGCGCCGGGTAGGAGGTGATCTTGCCGGTGACGATGACCTCAAGCCCCGTCTCCGGCTGAACGCCGAGGCCGCGCACAGCGCCTTTCCACACCACGCCGTCGATGGCGGACTTGTCGTCCTTCAGCGTCAGATAGATGTGGCCAGAGGCGTGGCGGTTGACCTTGGACACCTCGCCCCGCAGCCGGACATGACCGAACCGGTCCTCCAGCGTGCGCTTGAGGGCGAACGACAGTTCTGAAATCGACAGGGGCGGGTTGTTGTCACGCGGCGTGGCCGGCTCGGCGTCGGTGGGGCCTGCGAAGACGTAGTCGTCGGTCATGGGGCGACTGTAGCGTCGCCGAGGGGGTGCGGAAACCGCTGCATTCGTCCTATACCGGCGGCATGAACGACGATCGCATCCCCCCGCGCGATGAAGAGAACCCGGACGAGCGCGCGCTTTCGCGCCGCAGTGGCGACTCGGCAGTGAGCATCTGGGTGATCCTGGGCCTGATCTTCATGCTCGCCGCCCTGGTCTATGTGGTTTCCGCCCTGCTCTGAGCGTCTGCGGCCTTGACCAGCGGGGCCCGCGCGGCCATTCCGCGCGCATGGATATCCTGCTGGTCGGATCGGGAGGGCGCGAGCACGCCCTGGCCTGGAAAATGCGGCAATCGCCGCTCATTGACCGACTGTACTGCGCGCCCGGAAACCCCGGCATAGCCAGGGCCGCCGAATGCGTGCCGGATGTCCGCGCCGACGACGCCCAGGGCCTGGCCCGACTGGCGCGCGAGCTGAAGGTCGGACTGGTCGTAGTAGGGCCCGAGGTCGCCCTGGCGGCCGGGCTGGCGGACCTGCTCAACGCGGCCGGCATTCCGTGTTTCGGACCCAGCGCCAAGGCGGCCCAGCTTGAGACGTCCAAGGCCTTCTCCAAGGCCTTCCTGGAGCGGCACGAGATTCCGACAGCCCACTACGGCGTCTATGACCGGGTGAAGGACGCCAAGGCAGCGCTGCAGGTATTCAAGCCGCCTTATGTGATCAAGGCGGACGGTCTGGCGGCGGGCAAGGGGGTGGCGATCAGCCCCGACCGGCGCGACGCCGAGGCCGAGATCGAGCGGATGCTGGGCGGGAGGTTCGGTTCGGCCGGGTCGCGCGTCGTCATCGAGGAGTTCATGGAGGGCGAGGAGGGGTCCCTGTTCGCCCTGTGCGACGGCAAGCGCGCCGTCCTGTTCGGCGGCGCCCAGGATCACAAGCGCGCCTTCGACGGGGATCTTGGGCCCAACACGGGCGGGATGGGCGCCTATTCGCCGGCGCCGGTGTTCGACGAGGCCCTGGTCACGGCGGCCAACCGCCGGATCGTCCAGCCGACCCTGAAGGCGATGGCGGCCGAGGGCGCGCCCTACAAGGGGGTTCTCTACGCCGGGCTGATGTCCACAGACGAAGGCCCCAAGGTCGTGGAGTTCAACGCCCGCTTCGGTGACCCGGAATGCCAGGTCCTGATGATGCGGATGGCGGGGGACATCGTGCCCTATCTGCTGGCCTGCGCGCGCGGGGACGTGTCGCGCCTGCCGGAGCCGGAGTTCAAGCCGCAGACGGTCATCTGTGTGGTCATGGCCGCCAAGGGCTATCCCGACAGCCCGCTGGAAGGCTCGATCATCCGGGGCGCGGAACAGGACTTCGGCCCGCACGTCCAGGTGTTCCACGCGGGCACCCAGCGCCGCGAGGACGGGACCCTGGTCGCGGCCGGAGGTCGTGTGCTGAGCGTCTGCGCCGAGGGCGACGACATCGCCGAGGCGCGCGAGCGGGCCTATGCGGCGGTGAGGAAGATCGACTGGCCGGGCGGGTTCTGCCGCACCGACATCGGCTGGCGCGCGTTGGAGCGGGACGAGGCCTAGGCGTAGGCGAACAGCAGACGGCCTTCGCCCATGCGCTCGCGCAGCATCGGCAGGTCGGTATGGGCGGTGGAGAAGCAGCCGTAGCTGCGACCCAGCTTGCCTTCGCGGGCCAGGAAGTCCGGGTCGGCATAGTCGGCGCCGTGGACGATGATGGCGCGGTCGCGAGCCAGGTTGTTGGAATACTCCAGCCCGTCGAGCAGGACGTTGGGCCCCTGCTGCGCGCCCCAGCCGGCGCCGGCGGTGGCATAGGCGCCGACCGAGGACATGTAGCTTTCCGGCGTGTTCGAGAACCGGCGGGCAAACCCGGAGTGCTCCGGGTCCGAGCCGCGGCCGTGGCAGGTGCGGAAGGCGGTGACCCGGCCGCCGATCAGGTCGACCTCGAACATGCGGGCGTCACCGGAGAATTTCTGGAAGTCGACCAGATACATGCGGTCGCGCAGGGTGATGCGGTGGCTGTGTACGTCGAGTGCGGCCATCGCGCGGCTCATGAGCTCCGGACGGACCAGACGGCGCGGATCGAGCGGCGGCGGCGTGATCTGCGGGATGCGCGGCAGCGGTGGAGGCGGCGGCGCGGCGGCCAGCACGATCGGGGTTTCGACGACGGCGGGTGCGGTTGCGCAGCCGGCGAGCATCGCCGACCCACCCAGAATCAATCCCCGTCTCGATAGCCGCATGCGACGCCCTTCGTAGCGGTTATGCCGAAGCGATGACTTGTTTCACAAATGCGCCGCCGGGTTCAACCGAAGCCTTGGCCGAAATCCGCTGAAGCGTATGGTGACGGCACAGTATCAGGGAGAGGTTTATGAAGTTCGTCGCACTCGCGGTCGCCGCCGTTTTCGCGCTCGCCACGCCTTCGCAGGCGCAGCAGGGCCCCGCCTCACAGGCTTTTCCCGCGAACGGGGAAACGACGTTCGTTCAGGCGGGGCGGCTTCTGGCGGACCCCGAGAGCGGTGTTGTGCTGCGAGATAAAACTCTCGTGATCGTAGGGAACCAGATTACGGAAATCCGCGACGGCTTCGTCGGCGAGGGTGCGAACGTCGTCGACCTGCGCGATTCCTTCGTCCTTCCCGGCCTGATCGACAGCCACGTTCACCTGACCTCGCAGCAGAGCCCGACCGGGCGACTGGACGCGGTGACCCGGGACTCGGCGGATGGAGCCATTATCGGCGCGGGGTTCGCGCGGAAGACTCTCATGGCCGGGTTCACGACAGTGGCGGACCTGGGCGCCAGCAACGACGCGATCTTCGCCCTGCGCGACGGGATCCGGCGCGGCGACGTGCCGGGTCCGCGCATCATCGCCTCCGGCTCGTCCGTCTCGATCCACGGCGGGCATGGCGACGTGAACGGCTATACCGACGACATCATGCACCTGCTGTCGTCAGAAAGCGTCTGCTCGGGCCCGGAGGACTGCATGCGTGCGGTGCGGACCCAGGTGCGGTCGGGCGCCGACATCATCAAGATCACCGCGACCGGCGGCGTGCTGTCGAACACGGCGGCGGGCCTTGCCCAGCAGTTCACCGACGCCGAACTGGCCGCCATCGTCGAGGTGGCGCACCGGATGGGGCGTCAGGTGACGGCCCACGCCCACGGTGTGGACGGGATCAACGCCTTCCTGCGGGCCGGCGGGGATTCGATCGAGCACGGCACCTATCTGGACGACGAGTCGATCCGGCTGTTCCGCCGCGAGGGCGTCTATCTGGTCCCGACCCTGCTGGCGGGGGACTTCGTGGCGCGGGTGGCGTCGAGCCCGACCAACTTCTTCACCCCCGCCCAGACGGCCAAGGCTCTGGAAGCCGGTCCCAAGATGCTCGACATGGCGCGGCGGGCGCACGCCGGCGGCGTGCGGATCGCCTTCGGGACCGACACGGGCGTCTCGGCGCATGGCGACAACGCCCAGGAGTTCGCACTTCTGGTGCAGGCGGGGATGACGCCGCTGGAAGCCATCCAGGCCGCGACGGTCGTGGCGGCCGAGCATCTGCGCGTCGCTGACCAGGCCGGTCTGATCGCGCCGGGCCGCCCCGCAGACATCGTGGCGGTCGAGGGCGACCCCCTGAGCGACGTCACGACGCTGGAGCAGATGGCCTTCGTGATGAAGGGCGGGGTGGTCTACCGCAACGACTGAGCCAGGAAGGCTGCGAAGCCCGCCTCGTCCTCGAACCGGGCGGCGACGGGCCATGAGACCACACGGGTCCGCCAGTCGGGAGGCAGGCGGACCCAGTCCTTTTCGGTGGTGACCAGACCGGCGTCGAACACGGCCGCGCGGTCGGCGAGGAAGGCCAGGTCTTCGGGCCGGTATTCGGCGTGGTCCGGGAAGGGCGCGAAGTCCTTCAGATCGCAGCCGGCGGCGATCAGGGACCGCTCGACCTTCCATGGCTTGGCGATGCCGGCGAAACCGACCTGGGGGCCGGGCGGGGGCGGACTGGCGGGCTCCAGGCGGGCGATGAAGGTCGGCAGGGCGCCGAAGATGGTCAGCAGTTCAGGATCTGCGGGCGGACTGTCGGCCGGCAGCAGGACCACCACGGCGTCGGCGCGGGCGAGGCCGGCGGCCAGCGGCTCGCGCATCGGACCGGAGGGAAAGACCGAGCCGTCGCCGAACGGCCATTCGTCTTCGCGCGTCTCGCCGTCGACGACGATGAGGCTGAGCGTCTTCTTCAGGGCTGGGTTCTGGTGGGCGTCATCGAGGACGAGGGCCTGGGCGCCGCCTGCGACGGCGGCCTGAGCCCCCGCCACCCGATCGGCCGCGATCCAGGCGGTCGCGTCGCCGGACAGCATCAGGGGTTCGTCGCCGACATCGGCGGCGGTGTGGACGGCGGGATCGACGAGGAGCGGACCGGCCAGTCTGCCGCCGTAGCCGCGCGACAGGGCGTGGGCGTTCACGCCCCGTCGATGCAGAAGGCTCAGGACTTCGCGGGCGACCGGGGTCTTTCCGGAGCCGCCCACGGTCAGATTGCCGATCGAGATGACGGGGATGCCGACATCGACCGGCGTGGCGCGGGCGATGCGGCGGGCGGTGGCGGCGCCCCAGATCCAGGACACGGGCTTAAACAGGGTGCGGGCGACGCGGCCGTGGCGGCCGTCGCGCTGATACCACCAGCGGGGCGTGGAAAGCTTCATTGGCGTGGCTTCGGCGGGAGAAGCGGCTGGAGCGCATCCCACAGGCGGTCGAGACCGGCGCCGACGTCTGCGGCAGCCCGGCGCGCGCGCTCGCCCATGGCGCGGGCGGCGGCGGGATCGTTCAGCAGGGGCGCCACGACGCCGGGCAGGTCGCCGGGCGTGGCGACGAGTTGAAGGCCTCCGGCGGAGACGAGATCGGCGGTCACGGCCTGCCAGTTGGAGGCGTCGGGGCCGGCGACGGCGGGCCTGGCCAGACGCGCGGGCTCAAGCGGATTGTGCCCGCCCCAGGGCTCGCGCCCGAGGAAGGAGCCGAACGAACCGCCCATGACCACCACGTCGGCCAGCCGCAGGAACAGGCCCAGTTCGCCCAGGGTGTCGGCGACATAGATGTCGGTCTCGGCGTTCGGCTGGCTGCCGCGGGACCTCAGGGCGAAGCGATAGCCGTCGCGGGTCAGGGCGGTGGCGACCTCTGAACCGCGCTCAGGGTGGCGGGGAACAAGGATCAGGCACAGCCGCTCGGCCAGATGGTCGAGGGCGCGGACAATGGCGATCTCCTCGCCCTCGTGGGTCGAGGCGGCGACGACGACCGGCCGGTCGCCGATGGCGGCGCTGAGGCTGGTGAAGGCCGAGGCGTCGTGGGGCAAGGGCGCGCCGGAAAGCTTCAGGTTCACCTGGCCGTCGACATGGGCGCCGAGGTTTTGCAGCCGGACGGCCGAGGTGTCGTCCTGTGGCATCACAACCCGGAAGGCGGAGAGCAGTTCGCGGGCGGAGGCCGGGAACCGCGCCCAGCCATCGGCGGTCTTTTCGGTGATGCGGGCGCTGACGAGGGCCAGCGGAACCTCCCGGTCGCGGGCGGCGAGGATCAGGTTGGGCCAGAGTTCGGACTCGACGAAGACGCCCAGCGACGGGCTCCAGTGGTCGAGGAAGGCGGCGACGGCCCCGGGGGCGTCCACGGGCGCGAACTGATGGATCACGCCGGGCGGCAACCGGCGGGCGAGGAGCTCGGCCGAAGTGACCGTTCCGGAGGTCACGAGGATGGTCAGGTCGGGGCGGGCCTTCACGAACCGCTCGACCACGGGCAGCAGGGACAGGGTCTCGCCGACGCTGACGCCGTGCAGCCAGATCAGATCGCCCTCGGGTCGGCCAATACCGGCGACGCCGAGGCGCTCATCGACGCGAACCGGATCTTCCTTGCCCTGCTTGACCCGGGCGTCGAGCAGACGCGGGGCCAAGGGCTCAAGCGCCCGCGTGAGCAGGCGGTAGGCGAGGAGGGGGAGGGTCAAACGCGTTCCAGCCCGGTGATCGCATCGGCGCGCGCCTCCACGCCCGTCAGCAGGTCCGTCCACGGGCCAATGAGGTCGGCGATGGCGGCGCCTTCCGGAAAGCTTGCGATGTCGTAGACGATGGCGCCGCGGCTGAAGGGGAGGGGCAGGACGGCGCGGTCCCAGCTGTTCAGGCGAATGGCCGGACTGCAGCTCGCGCCGATGAACAGGACCGGCGCGCCGGACATCCGGGCCATCAGGGGCATGCCCTCGGCCATGATGCGGGCCGGGCCGCGTGGGCCGTCGGGTGTGATGGCAAGGGCGCCGATCTTCAGTTGCTTGAGGCCATCGCGGAGCGCGCGCGAACCGCCCTTGGCAGCTTCGGCCTTGTCCTTGTTGGCGGACGAACCGCGCACCGCCGGGAAGCCCAGCAAGGCGACGGCCTTGGCGATGAACTCACCGTCCTGACTGAGTGAAATCATGGCCTTGATTGGCTGAGCTCGCGTGAAATCCCAAGACGCGGGGGCGAGACCGATGCGCGAATGCCAGAAGACGCAGACGACACCGCCGCCGTCAGCCCAAACCTTGTCTGCGTGCTCCCGGCCTTCGTAGGTCCACCGGATGGTCGCGAAGCAGATCTTCATCCATCCGGCCAGGATCCAGGACAGGACGGTCTGAAGAACAGGGTTCCGGAGCGGTCTCACGTCAGGCGACCGTGGCGACGGCGGGCGTTCCGTCCAGCGACTGCTGCTTGGCGAGTCGGCTGTACAGCCCGCCCTTGCGGACCAGCTGCGCGTGGCTACCGCTCTCGACGATCCGGCCGGCCTCCAGCACCACGATACGGGTCGCATGCCGGACGGTGGACAGTCTGTGAGCGATCATCAACGTTGAGCGGCCAGTCATCAGCCGCTCCAGCGCGGCCTGGACCAAGGCTTCGCTCTCGGTATCGAGGGCCGAGGTGGCCTCGTCGAGCAGCAGGATGGGCGCGTCCTTCAGGAAGGCCCGGGCGATGGCGATCCGCTGCCGCTGGCCGCCCGACAGGCGCATGCCGCCCTCTCCGGCGCGGGTCTGATAGCCCTCGGGCAGGGCCGTGATGAAGTCGTGGGCGGCGGCGGAGCGGGCGGCCTCGGCGATCTGTTCCGGCGTGGCCTCGGGGCGGGCGTAGGCGATGTTTGCCGCGATGGTGTCGTCGAACAGGAAAGGCTCCTGGGTCACCAGGGCGATACGGGCGCGCAAGTCCGACAGGCTGAGGTCGCGCAGATCGACGCCGTTGATCGTCACCTTGCCCGAGGTCACGTCGTAGAAGCGCGGCAGGAGGCTGAGCAGGGTCGACTTGCCGCCGCCTGACGGACCGACGAGGGCGACCGTTTCTCCCGGCGCGACGGTCAGGGATACCTCCGTGATCGTTGGAGACGCGGCGCCATAGCCGAACGACACGTCGTCGAACGAGAGGGTCGCCGGGCCGGGCGGCAGGGCCTTGGGCGCGGTCGCCTCGCGGATCTCGGGGTCGATGTCGAGCGAGCCGAACAGACGGCGCGCGGCGGTCATGCCCTCGGCGATGACGGTCTGGAGGTTGGTCACCTGGCGCAACGACTGGCCGGCGGACATCAACAGGCCGACATAGGCTGCGAAGGCGCCGACCGTCATCTGGCCGTGGCGCGCCTGCCAGCCGGCATAGGCCATGACGGCGGCGACCACGAGCATGGCGACAAGGTTGGAGAAGGGACCGGCGAAGGCTCTCGAGTCGGCGGACTTGATGACGTGGCGCTGGCGGCGGCCGACGACCTCGGCGACGCGCGCTTCCTCGGCCGCTTCGCGATTTTCGATCTTGATCAGACGGACGCCGTCCAGGTTCTCCATCAGGGCGGTGGAGAGGTTCTCCGTCTCGACCATGGCGCCGGTGGTGGCCTTGCGCATCCGTTTGCCGAAACGCTGGATGACATAGGCGATCAGCGGCGCGCCGAGCAGTACTATGGCCGTCAGCCGCCAGTCGGACCAGGCCATGAAGATCAGCACCGCGATCAGGGTCAGGCCGTGCTGGGTGTAGTTGACGACGCCGCTGGTGAAGGCCTCGCGAACCAGGTTGGCGTCGAACAGGACGCTGGAAACGAAGGCTCCGGAATGCTGGCTGCGTAGCCGCGCCAGGTCGGCTCGGATCATGGAGCCGAACAGTCGCACCTGGATATCGCCGACGATGCCGTGCCCCAGACGATTGACGAGTGCGGCCTGGCCGAGCGAGGCCGCCGTCCAGATCAGGCCGATGCCGACGATGATGGCCGGGATGGCGACCAGCGCATGCTGCGGCGGTACAACGAACAGACCCGCCACCTTTACCGGTTGGCCGAGAAACATTCCGTCGATGGCGGGCTGGAGCAGTTGCAGCACCGTGGCGGCGCTGAGGCCCGCGATCGCGGCGCAGATCATCGACAGGACCAGCACGGCTTTGCGCCGGGACAGGTAGTCGCGCCAGATGCGGCCGATCAGGGGGCGCGAGGCGGCGTCCTCCTGCGGAACGGTCGGGACGGGCGAAGTCATCCGCCCGAGGTCGGACGCCCCGCCCCTCAAGTCAAGGGATCACTCGGAAGGAGGCGGGAGGTCGTCGTCGGTGATGACCACGGTTCCCTCGGCGCCGACCAGGGGTTCATCGGACGGGAAGCGCGGATAGGACCGGCCGTCGAACGAGAGCTTGGCCTCATAGGCAGGGGGGCCGCCGCCGCCCGAGACGGTGACACCGATGTCGGGCAGGCCGTTGGTCGAGGTCGTCAGAACGCGCACGGGGTTGCTGACGAGCGTGACGAGGTTGCCGAGCGGTTCCCAACCTGTGGGCCCCGGACGCAAGATCAGAAGGGTGCAGCCACCCGATCCGCACCAGTTCATCCCGACCAGATAAACCAGGGCGATACGGCCTTCGCCTTCTCCGACGACGCGGACGACGGTGCGGCTGGAGGCCGCGTCCTCGGCGAGGAAGGTCGCGATCGCTGCTCCAAGAGCCGGATCGTCGGCGGGCGTCGCGGGCGCGGCGGGTGCGGCGGGGGCGGCGGTCGCCTCGGTTTCGACCGGTGCGGAGGCAGGCTCCGCCGCCGGGGAGCAGGCGGCGAGCGCGAACGGCGCAAGAATCAGGGCGATCGGGCTCAGGCGCATGGAAGACACTCCGGCGGGACGATGGGTCGGCGATGATCCTGCACGGGATGACGTCGGCTGTCGCCCCCACTATGTCTGACGGCATGACGCGTTTCGATGTGAGCACGGAGGCCGGGCGGCGGGCGGCAGAGCGGGACTTCTTCTGGAACGACCACGCCTTCCTGCGTCTGGCGTTTTCCAACGCCCACTGGCTGGGGCCGGACCTGGTGCGGACCAACCAGCCGTCGCCGCGTCAGCTGGAGGGCTGGGCGAAACGGGGCATCAAGACCGTTATCAACCTGCGAGGCGAGCGGGATGAGGGCTACTACTGGCTGGAGAAGGCGGCGTGCGAGCGGCTGGGGCTGACCCTGATCGACGCGCCCCTCGATTCGCGGGACCCGCCGGGCAAGGATCGGGTGCGCCGGGCGCGGGACCTGTTCCAGTCGATCGAGTATCCGGTGCTGATCCACTGCAAGTCAGGCGCGGACCGGGCGGGGTTGATGGCTGTCTTCTATCGCCACTTCCATCTCGGCGAGCCGATCTCGACGGCAATGAGCGAACTGTCGAAGAAATACCTGCACAGCCGCGAGGGGCTGACCGGCGTGCTGGACCACTTCCTCGAGACCTACGTCGACGAGGTTGAGCCGACGGGCGTGGGCTTCATGGAATGGGTCGAGTCGGACGCCTACGACCCCCAGGCGATGCGCAAGGATTTCCGCGCCAACTGGTGGGGGACCCTGCTGACCGAGAAATTGCTCAGGCGGGAATAGGCTTCAGCCCCAGGGACCGGTCGGGTCGCGCTTCTGTTCCGGGGTGGCGCCGTTCTGGGCGTCGAGCCGGGCCTTGCGGTCGGCCTCCCACTGGCGGAACCACTTCGCATAGCCGCGCTCGCGGCCGAGCACGATCAGCCACAGGGCCAGGGTGGCCAGAAGTCCGACGAGGGCCGCGATCTGGGCGCCGTCGAGAGTCGTGCCGAACACGGTCACAAAGGGCGCTCCGCAGGAATGGCGTCGGCCGGGGCCGGGTCGGCTCCCGCAGGTGGCGTCAGCACGGGCGCGTGGGCGAACGGATCGGCCTCCACCGGGGCGGCGTTAGCCGGGGTGATCGGTTCGTTCCAGGCGGTATCGTTGTCGACGACGATGTCCTGTCGGGTCGCAGGCCGTCGCGTGGCGAAGGCGACGATGCCGACGCCCAGCGCCAGCAGGCCCAGAACGATCAGGGTCGGGATCATGTCGAGCGCTCCTTTGTCAGCGCAGCCTAGACCTTAAGAGCGTCTGCGTCCCGGCCATGGTTCCGCGTGCGACGATCAGGCCTCGCCGCGCGGGTCGATCATGCGGTGGGCGTGCAGGATGAAGAAGCGCATGTGGGCGTTGTCGACGGTGGCCTGGGCGCGCGCCTTCCAGGCGGCCTTGGCCTCGGCGTAGTTGGGGAAGGCGCCGACAAACTCGACCTTGGACAGGTCGCGGAAGACCGGGGCGTCGAGGTGGCGCAACTCTCCGCCGATCACGAGGTGAAGCAACTGGGGATCGGAGGCGTTCGGGGCGTCGGTCATGGGGCGTGTCCGGGAGGGCGAGGATCAGGTCGCCAGCGGGATAGGCGCTGTACGCCTCAGGATCAACGGGTGCAGGGCCGGTGCGGCGCAGACGAGGCTGGCCTGACGCGGGTCCGGGCGATTGAACAGCCAGGGATGGCCGTGGTGATCGGTGACTTTAGCGCCCGCCTCGCCGGCGATCAGGGCGCCGGCGCAGACGTCCCAGTCCCATTTGGGCGTCAGGGCGATGGCGGCGTCGAAGGCACCCGAGGCGACCAGGGCCATGCGATAGGCGAGGGCGTTGCGCTTTTCATAGCGCATCGGCGGCCAGGGCTCGGGCCATTGGGGTCCCTCCATCAGACGCGCGTCGGCAAGTACAGCCGCGTCGTCGAGCGCATCGACGTCGGAGGCGGAGATCGAACGGCCGTTCAGGCGAGCGCCGCCGCCCAGGGTCGCCTCATAGGTTTCCCCGGTGGCGGGGACGTGGATGACGGCGGCGACGGGCCGACCGTCCTCGACGACGGCGATCGGGATGCACCACCAGGGCTGGTTCTTCAGAAAGGCGACGGTGCCGTCGATGGGATCGACGACGAACAGGCGGCGGCGCGACAGGCGGTCGGGTGTGTCGGCGGTCTCTTCGGACAGCCAGCCGTAGTCGGGGCGGGCGGCCAGAAGCCGGGCCTTCAACATGGCGTCGACGGCGATGTCGGCGTTGGTGACGGGCGAGCCGCCATCCTTGTGGGTGATCTTCAGGCCGCGATCGCGCTCGGCCTCGGCCAAGGCGCCGCCTGCGAGGGCCGCCTCCCTGATCAGGGCGAGATCGGCGGCCCGGTCTTGAGAGCCATGCTGCATCACTTGCCGGCGATGGCCACATCGTCGAACAGCAGGGAGGGGCTGTTGAACCCGCCCCGGAACTCCAGGTCCGATCCGGGCACGAGGCGGGTCCACAGGTCGACGAGGTTGCCGGCGACGGTGATCTCGCTGACCGGATAAGCGATCTCGCCGTTCTCGAACCACAGGCCCGAGACCCCGGCGGACCAGTCGCCGGTGTTGGCGTTCAGCGACGGGCCGAACATGCCGGTGACGACGAGGCCGGTCCCCGCCTGGGTCATCAGGCCGTTCAGGTCAGCTTCGCCAGGCGTCAAATGCAGGTTGTGGGTCTGGACGCCGGCCGGGCCGACGAGGCCGCGCGAGGCGTGGCCGGTGGTCTTCAGCCCCAGCTGGGCGGCGGCGGCCGAGTTCAGCAGCCAGGTGGTCAGGACGCCGTCGTCTACGAGGTTGCGACGCTCGACCGGCGAACCCTCGTCGTCAAACGGGGTGGAGGCCATGCCCCGGATGCGGAACGGGTCGTCGATCAGGCCTAGGCCCCTGGGCAGGACCTGTTCGCCCATCCGATCCTTCAGGAAGGACTGGCCGCGCGCAATCGAGGGGCCTGAGATGGCGCCGAGCAGGGGCGACAGGACCTGCGCAGCCACGCGGCGCTCGAAGATCACCGGGGCGGTGGTCGAGGCGATTTTGCGGGGACCCAGTTTCTCGACCGCACGGCGACCGGCCTCGGCGCCGATGCCGTCGGGGCCGGGAAGGTCAGCCAGCCAGCGGGTCGAACGGCTCTCGCCGCCGCGCTCCATGGCGCCGTCCTTCTCGGCGATGACGCCGACGCCGAGCGAGAAGCCGGTCGTGGCGTAGGCGCCGTCGAAGCCTTCGGAGGTGACCAGACGCCAGCGGCTGGAGGCCGTGCCGGCGTGGCCGCCTTCGGACCTGGAGACGCCGGGCACGGCGAGGGCCACGGCCTCGGCTTCGCGGGCCACCTGTTCCAGCTCGGCGGCGGTGCGCTCGGACGGGTCCGACAGCTGAAGGTCGGGGAAGGGGCCGCGGGCCAGTTCGGCAGTCGGGACCAGGGCGGCCCAGGGGTCTTCCGGAGCCAGCCGGGCCATGGCGACGGCGCGTTCGATGAGACGCTCGCGGGTTGCGGCCGACAGGTCCGACGCGGAGACCGTCGCCTGGCGCCGGCCGATGAAGACCCGAAGGCCCAGGTCGCGGCTCTCCTCGCGCTCGACGTCCTCCAGGGCGCCGTTGCGGACGCCGACGGACAGGGAGGCGCGTTCGGCGGTGGCGGCCTCTGCGGCGTCGGCTCCTGCCCGGAGGGCGGCGGCGACGATATCGTTCAAGAGGTCGGAAGCGGGAAGGCTGTCAGGCATGGCCCGATATGGCGGACCGACGCTCCCCCCGCAACGCCCCTAACCGTGCGGCGTGCCGACGAAGGCGTGGACGATCAGCATGGCGCCGGCCGCGATGAGGGGCGTCCAGGTCAGGACCATGCCGAAGACCCGGCCGGCGGTGACCTTCTTGTTGCTCAGACCGAAGCCGTGAATCAGCCGGCCGAGAAACAGCAGGCCGCCGAGGACGTGCAGCACGTAGGACGGCATCCCCAGCAGGGTCAGGACGGCCAGGGCCCCGATGGCGATGGGGGTGTATTCGGCCGCATTGCCGAACACGCGGCTGGCCAGCAGGACTGTCGGATTGGAGCCGTCGCCGAGCAGGACCTTGTTGCTGCGCCGGGCCAGGGCGACCCGGATGCCGAGATACATCAGCCACAGGATCATCAGGCCGCTCCACAGAGCGGTGGCCTGGGCCGAGGTCATGTCAGTGAGCACGTCCATCTTCTAGTCCTCCCGTCCGACCGGATAGAGTCGGTAGCGGTCATCATAGAACGGGGTTCGCTCATAGAACCACGCCAAACGCGCATCGCCGTTGGCGGCGAACGCGGGCTCGGCGGCGACCTTGGCCTCGAACTCGGCCTTCAGCGCCGGATCGGCGGCCATCATGGCCTCGGCCAGGGGGGCGATGGCGTAGCCCTCGATATATTCGACGCGGCTGAGCACCTCAGGGAACATGCCCCAGGCGAAGAAACTCTCGCTGGATTGCGGCTCCAGCAGCAGGACGGCGATGTCGCCGAGCGGCTGGTCCGTCGGTACGCGAACGGAGCCGGGCGCCCAGGTCCAGTCGCGGCGTTCGGCCGTGACGTCGGTGACGGTCGCCTGGACGTGGCCCTCGTTGGGGCGGGGCGAAAGGGTCGGGTTGTCGAGATGCAGCATCTCGACCGGAACGGTGCGCGGCGCGTCCAGCGTTTCCATGGTCAGGCCGTGGATACGCAGGCGCTCGATCAGGTCTGTGCGATAGGCCGGGACCCAGTAGGCCGTCGGGCGGCGCAGACGGATGCCTGCGCGCGAACCGTAGTAGGGCACCTGCCATAACTCCGGATCGGGGCGGCCCAGCCAGCGGATTTCCTGACGGCCCGAGGCGGGGCTGTCCCAGGTCTCATAGAGCACGCCCTTGAAGGCGCGGGTCTGGTGCGGGACCGGATCGGACCCGAAGTTGGCCAGCACCTCGGCCGGGCGCAGATCACGGTCGGAGGCAATCGCTGCGCGCAGGGGCGAGACGTTCCCGGCGAGAATGCGCAGCGACGCTTCCAGGAAGACGTAGGTGCCCAGCACGCGCTGCTCATAGGGCTTCAGGCTGTGGTTTTCGATCAGGATGGTCGGAACGTGGGCTGCGTCGCCCCAGCCGTTGGAGAACCGTTCGCCGAGACCGCCGTCGTTCAGACCCGCCCGCGGGTTCTGGTCGTCGATGCCGAAGACGAGCGGGCCGGGGATGTGGCCTTCGGCCTCCAGCGCCTGGTTCATCGCAGGCTTGAACACCGTATCCAGCCAGCGCGCGCTCGACGGCGAGCGGCTGAAGGCGTCGAACTCGCCGTTGAATCCGTAGGTGACGTCGTACTGGTAATCCATGCCGTCAGTGACGTGGATGTCGAGATAGAGGTCGGGCTTCAGGCCGTTGATGAAGGTCCGCAGGGCCCGCATCTCCGGCTGGTCCAGCTTCAGGAAGTCGCGATTCAGGTTCTGGTTGGTGCCGGTATTGCGCCAGCCCTGAATGCGGGGCCCCCGCTGGTTCGGGCGGCTGTAGGCCGAGGCGCGCTCATGGCCGTCGACCGACAGGATGGGGATCAGGACCAGATTGGCGTGGTCCAGCAGGTCGCCCTTCGAACCGAACGCCATGTCGCGCAGCAGCATCATGCCCGCGTCCTTGCCGTCGATCTCGCCGGGATGGATGCCGGCCTGGGCCAGCAGGACGGGCTTGGCGGGGTCGAGGGTCGCGCCGTCCTTCGAGGCGATGACGGCGTAGATCGGTCGGCCTTCGGGCGAGACGCCGAACTGTTCGATGCGAATCAGCTCGGACGCCGCGTCCAGCCGGTCGAACCACGCGCGCGTCGCGGCGTAGTCGGGGCTGAAGTCATGCGCCGGATCGCGTTCGAAATCGGTGATCCACGGGTTCGACGCGTCGGCAATCAGGGCCCGGCTGGCGCCGTTCCATTCCAGCGCCGGCGGCAGGAACGGCTGGTCCCAGGGGGCGCTGTTGGGGACGGACTGGGACATGGCGGGACTCGCGAGGACCGCGAGGGCGGTCAGGATGAGGACGGTGCGCATACCTGTTCATCCGCCGTCCGATCCGGGCTGGCAAGCCGGATCAGTATAACACAGCGGTCACCCCATACATGACGAGCCCAAAGCCGAGCAGGCCGATATTGATGCGGCGATTCTTGATGACGAAGAGCGCCAGGAGCATCGCGTTGGACACAGCCATCGACGCCCAGACCGTAGGGGCGGCCACGGCCTTGATGTAGCCGGAGGGATCGACAACGGCGGGAATGACTTCAAAAGCCAGCAGGTTCGCTATCCAGACGCCCCCGATCACGTAGCGTTTATGCTGGTCGTAAAAGACGTCGAAATCAGGCCACTCCTCCGGATCGTCCGGAGTGACCAGGGAAGCCGCCGCGTAGTAGATGCCTGCGATCGCGAGGCCGAAAATCAGCAGGCGATAACTGACTTCCAGGCTACGCATGTTGCCCCAGGCGTTGGCCCAGAAGCTGGTGATGTCCAGAAGCACGAACAGGCCCAGCATCGGTGTCAGCCAGCCGATACGAATTCTTTGACGCTGTTTGAACACCCGCACCAGGCCGGTGATCACCTCGGCCACCGACAGCCCGAGGATCAGCCCGTAGAAGCTGAAGAAGAACTCGAAGGCGTCCATTTCAGCTCCCGGTCGGCAGCGACCATCCGCCCGCTGCGAACAGGACGGCGGCGGACCGCGCGACATTGAAGATGCTGTAGGCGATCAGCACGATCAGGGCGCCGACAGCGACGCGCCGCCACGGCGCGAAGGCTGCGATCGCCGTACCCAGGCTGAACACCGTGAACCCGATCCACAGTCGCGGTGACGACAGGCTGGTGAACCCCGCGTCCGCCAGCATCAGGCTGATGAAGATCGTGACGACGATCAGATTGGCCGCGAGGATGCAGGTGAAGATCAGCCGCCGATGCGCCCAGAAATGCTCGTTGAGGTCGATGCGCTGTTCGACGCCCTCCGCCGTCACGCGGGGGAAGGTCACGCTGGCGGCGACGTAGAAGGTGGATGCCACCACCAGACCCACGAACAGCAGGGCCAGGTTGAACGGCGCACCGCGGAAAATGGTCCAGGCCTGGCTCCAGAAGGTCGCAACATCCATGGCGACGAACAGGGCCAGCAGCGGCGTCAGCCAGCCGAACCGCACGCGCTGACGCTCATGCAGCACGCGGGAGAAGCCGCCGACCAGTTCGGCGACCGACAGGCCGAGCAGCAGGCCGTAGAAGCTGAAGAAAAATTCGAACGCGCTCACCGGGTCCCCCGACCTTTGCTCCAGGAGACGCTAGCGCTGGCGACCGGGGCGGTCACCCCCGGTCCAACGATCAGCCGCGACGGTTGCGCTTGCGCGTCAGGCGGTCGACGGTGCCCTGTTCGTCCTCGAGTTGTTCGCGCAGATCTTCCAGGCTGGCGATCTGTTCCGGGGTCGGCGCGGCCACGTCCTCAAGCGTTTCGATCTGGGCCTGCAGTTCGAAGACGGCTTCCTCGGCCTCGAACAGACGGTCTTCCTCGCGGGGGGTCAGGGCGGGGCGGGGCGCCTCGCGCAGACGGCGGGTGTCTCCGCCGCGGCCGGCCAGAACCTGAGCCTCAGCCGTCGCGGGGATGGAGGCGGCCACGGGTGCGGCCAGAACGATGGCGAGGGCGACGGCGGCGAACTTCATGAGGCTGCTCCGGATGAGAAGCGGTGACGCTATCCGCAAGATTACCGCCCTGTCATGCGAAAATCGCAATGCCGACACATTTTGGATTGCAGCGCAGCAAGACCAACCTGTCGGGATCGTCGAGGTCGACGAAATGGCCGATCAGGTCGATGCCCTCGACCTCCCGGGTCTCCAAGACCTCGCGTTCAAACCGGGCGATCAGTTCATCCCGGCAGCCAGGGTGGAGCCTATGCTGGCGCAGTTCGATGACGGCGGGGCTCATTGGGTGGTCCTCGTAAAGTCCATGATCCAGTTGTCTTCCCAGGTCGCACCGGCGTCGTAGGAGAAGGTCTGGGTCCAGCGCGCGGTGCGGGGCTCGATGTCGGACCAGATGTAGCGGGCGAGGATGGGGCGCTCGCCGTCCATGTCGGGACCTTCCAGCACGCAGCCGCCATCGCGGAAGCGCCCGCGCACCGGCGGCTGCAGCTGGCCGTTGGCAGTGCTGATCCACCAGATCGCCCAGACGCCGTGCTCAAGGTCGAAACTGCGCAGGGACATGCCGGTCCAGCCGCGCTCGTGGCACGAGATCTGCTCGACATTGACCAGGCCCTCGAGGCGCGGCTCGCAGAAGGCGGTTGAAGCGAAGACGTCCCAGTCATCCGCCCCCACGCCGCGCGTCTTCAGCCGCCGGTTGGCGATGGTCCAGTGACCGTGGAGGAAATCGAAGTCGTGGACGGCGGGCGGGTAGGGGACGGTCATGTAGGAACTCCTGCGGAGAGGACGCAGGGATAGGCCGGGTAACCTGTCATTGGATGTCAGGATTAATCCGCTAGGGTCACGAGATGCGCCAGAGCCGGTTGTTGTCGATCCTCTTGATACTCCAGACCCGGGGACGGACGACGGCGAGCGCCCTGGCCGCCGAGTTCGAGGTCTCGGTGCGGACCATCTATCGCGACATCGACCAGCTGAGCGCGGCCGGGGCGCCCGTCTATGCCGACCGGGGCCGCGAGGGCGGGTTCCAGCTGCTGGACGGCTATCGCACCCGGCTGACAGGGCTGACCGACGCCGAGGCCGAGACCCTGTTCCTCGGCGGGCTGGCAGGACCGGCGGCGGCGATGGGCTTCTCCGAGGCCCTGATGACGATGCAGTTGAAGTTGCTGGCCGCCCTGCCGCCCGAGCGGCAGGCGGCGGCCGAGCGGATGGCCGGGCGGTTCCACCTTGATCCCTCGGGCTGGTACCAGGGCGAGACGGGCGGCGAACACCTCCCGGAACTGGCCCAGGCCGTCTGGGGTCAGCGGCGGATCTCCGTGCGTTACGAGCGCTGGAGCGGGCCGGTGGAGCGGACGCTGGAGCCGCTGGGCCTGATCCTGAAGGGCGGCGTCTGGTATCTGGCGGCACGGCCGGCGGGCGAGGCGAAGGCAGGTTCCCGGACCTACCGCGTGTCGAACATCCTTGCGCTGGAGGTCAGTGGAGACGGGTTTGAGCGGCCGGAGGGCTTCGACCTGGCGGCCTGGTGGGCGGCGACCTCAGCCAGGTTCGAGGCCGAACTGTTCACCGGCGAGGCGCGGCTGAGGTTGACGGCCGAAGGATTGCGGCGGCTGAGGCGGCTGGGCTCGGCCTATGCGGCGATCGTGGCGGGAACCGAGACGCCGGCGGCCGGCGCCTGGGTCGAGGTGACCGCTCCGATCGAGTCGGTCGAGCATGCCGCGAGCGACTTCTTGCGGCTGGGTCCGGAGGCCGAGGTGCTGGCCCCGCCTGACCTGAGGTCGGCGATGCGCCGCATGGCTGAACGGCTGGCGGCGCTTTATCCGGACTGACGGCTTACGAGGGACTCCAGAGAGCGACGCGCCACAGGGTGTGTGCCGCCAGCAGGGTCAGGCCGATCTGGTGGGCGCGCAGGTTCCGCCAGAAGAACAGCACGATGAGCACCGTCCACTGGGGAACCAGGCTCGTCGCGAGGTCGAACAGGCCGGGATGGTCGCCATCGGAGAGATTCATCAGCAACGCTGTCAGGCGACTGACCATCACCGCGCCGATCAGCGAGCGGGAATGGGATATGTAGTGCGCATCAAGCCGACCTCCGCTCGCATCCCGTGGGAACATGGCGACGCTGATGAAGACGTAGGGCACGGCGACGCCCAGGGCGGCGAACAGCTGAATCTGGTTGATGATTTGCGTTCCGGCGCCGCTCCAGGCCGCCAGCCAGACTCCGACGGCGCTGAACAGAATCAGCGCGCTGAGCAGGGGCACGCACCATCCGATCTGCAGATCGTGCCGGTCGCGCCACATGGCCCCGAATCCGCCGGCGGCGTTGGCCACGGCCAGACCCATGATCAGGCCGTAGAAGGTGAAGAAGAACTCGAACGCGTTCATCTCAAACCGGCTCGGGCATGCCCGGCGCCAGACCGAGCAGTACCCACAAATTCAGACCGGCGGTCACATACCAGGCGATCATGAACACTAGCAGGAGCGCATTGATCCGGCGGTTCTGGATGGGAAGGAGGATCAGAGGAAAGAAGGTGACCGCCAAGAATATCAAGACCATGCCGGGATAGGCGAAGAACGCCAGGAACGTGTCCCGATCCGGCCCGACGAGTGGAAGAAGCAGGCCCCCGATGACGTTAGCCGTAACGATTCCGCCAAGGACGAGTCGCTTGCGGCGATCGTAGTGATCATCCAGATCGTCGGTTTCGCCGACCTTGTCCGGGTAGATCAGCCCCGCGGCGACGTAATAGATGCAGGCGACGATCAGGCTCAGCAGGATCTTGGCGTAGCCGACGACGCCCTCGCGAGTGTCGTACTGGGCGCCGTCCCAGAAGTTCGCGAGGTCGATGAGAACCCAGATCGTCAGCAAGGGCGTCAGAACGCCGATCCTTGGCCGGTTCTCGGTGCGCACCACCTTCAGGACGCCGGACAGGACCTCGACCACGGCGAGGCCGAGGATCAGGGCGTAGAAGCTGAAAAAGATCTCGAACGCGCCCAATACCGGCCCTCCCAAGCGCGATCAGGCGGCCACCCTATTTCCAGATCGGCGTTCCGTCACCCGGCAATCCGAGCGTGTCCCACATCGCTGACACCCGCTCGACCACGCCTGCATCCATGCGGATTTCCTCGCCCCATTCGCGCTTCGTCTCGGGCGGCCATTTGTCGGTGGCGTCGAGGCCGATCTTGGAGCCGAGGCCGCTCTCGGGACTGGCAAAGTCGAGATAGTCGATCGGGGTGTTCTCGATCAGGGTGATGTCGCGGGCCGGGTCCATCTTGGTGGCCATGGCCCACATGACCTGTTTCCAGTCGCGGGCATCGATGTCGTCGTCCACGACGATGACCCACTTGGTGTACATGAACTGGCGCAGATAGCTCCAGACGCCCAGCATCACCCGCTTGGCATGGCCGGGATAGGCCTTCTTCATCGACACCACGGCGATGCGGTAGGAACAGCCCTCGGGCGGCAGCCAGAAGTCGGTGATCTCGGGGAACTGGGCCCGCAGTAGGGGAATGAAGACCTCGTTCAGCGCCTCGCCCAGCACGCTGGGCTCGTCCGGCGGGCGGCCGGTGAAGGTGGTCAGATAGACGGGGTCGCGGCGCATGGTGATGGCGCTGACCTGGAAGACCGGGAAGGTCTCGACCGAGTTGTAGTAGCCGGTGTGGTCGCCGTAGGGGCCTTCGGGCGCGTGCTCGTCGAGCAGGACGTGGCCCTCCAGCACGATCTCGGCCTGGGCCGGGACCATCAGGGGCACGGTCTTGCAGGCGACCAGCTCGGCCTTGGCGCCGCGCATCAGGCCGGCGAACTGGTATTCCGACAGGGTGTCCGGAACCGGCGTCACGGCGGCGAGGATCGTGCCCGGATCGGCCCCAAGGACGACGGCGCAGGGCAGGGGTTCGGTCGGGCGGGCCTTCCTGTGCCGGGCGTAGTGCTGGGCCCCGCCGCGGTGGGCCAGCCAGCGCATGATGGCCCTGTCCTTGCCCAGCACCTGCATGCGGTAGATGCCGAGGTTGAAGTCGTCCTCGCGGTCGTTGGACGGACCTTTCGTCACCACCAGACCCCAGGTGATCAGGGGCGCGGGCTCGCCGGGCCAGCAGGTCTGAATGGGGAGTTTGCCGAGGTCGATCTGGTCGCCCTTGAGCACGATGTCCTGGACCGGGGCCGACTTCACCACCTTGGGGCGCATGGCGAGCACCGACTGGGCCAGGGGCAGCATGTCCATGGCGTCGCTGAGGCCGCGCGGCGGGGTCGGGTTCTTGAGGAAGGCCAGCAGTTCGCCGACCTCGCGCAACTCGGCGGCCGTGGTGCGGGACTTCTTGTCGAGCGTCACCCCCATGGCGACGCGTTTGACGGTGCCGAACAGGTTGGCGAGCGCCGGGATCGGGCTGATGGAGCCGTCGGGCATGACGGGTTTCTCGAACAGCACCGCCGGGCCGCCGTTCCTCAGCAGTCGGGTCTGGATTTCGGTCATCTCCAGCACGGTGGAGACGGGCTCCGACACGCGGACCAGCTCGCCCGAGGCCTCCAGCTGGGCCATGAAGTCGCGCAGGGATTTGTAGGCCATGTCGCCCGATTAGGACGGCGTGAGGGAACTGTCACCCTTGCCGAGCGCGCTCAGGCCGCGATCGATCGCCGCGACGACAAGCCCGAGGACGAGGAAGAAGACGAGCAGGGCTGCGAAGTTCACGCCCGCCTGTTCCCAGCCGAGCTCGCCGATGTCGATGAACCAGTAGGGATACCAGCCGATCAGCTGGCCATGGATCACGGTCCAGAGGCCGTACAGCAGGGGATAGGCCAGCCACTTGACCGGATCGATCCAGCGCAGCCGTCCCTTCGGCACGAACAGCAGCCAGTCCAGAACGAAGGCGATCGGCATCACCGTGTGCAGGACCTGGTTGACGTAGAACAGCAGCCCCTGCGGATTCCAGGTCGCGTCCAGCAGGGTGTGATAAATCAGTCCGACGACGGCGATGTACATGGCCACGGCGGCGCGGACTCCCTCGCTCGCCGTCCAGCGGCCGAGGCGGCTGTCGGGAAAAAGGGCCGGGGCGGTCAGGGCCAGGGCGACAACCACATTGGTCAGGATCGTGAAATAGCTGAAGAAGACCATCGTCGAGCCGAGGACCGACCGTGTCCCGGCCTGCAGCAGGAGCAGGTACTGTGCGGTCAGGCCCGCCCAGCCGACGATGGCGAACAGGATGCGCCAGCCCCGCGCGGCGCCGTGCATCCTCTGGAGCATCAGTAGGCCGGCGTGTCTGAGACCAGGGCCCACATCGGCAGGCGCAGGCGATTGGTGGCCGCTGCGATCTGGAGCGAGGTCAGGTGGGCGCGGCCGGCCTCGGCGCGGCGCTCCTCTTCGGGGGTGATCTTCAGGGCGGCGGCCACGGCGTCGATGTCAACGCCGCGGTGTTCTCGCCAGCGTTTCAGGCGGGCGCCGATGGCCGCATCCTGCGGATCGATGCCTGGGAAGCCGTGTACAGAGCCCATGGGTGACCTCCGCGCAGTCTGAGCGCTGCGTCCGGGTCTAATCCTGGTCCCAGGTGAAGTCCTTGTCGAGCCAGTCGCCGATACGGCCGTCGGGACGGGCCAGGGCGTGGATCCGGGCCATCTCCTCGTCCGAGAGCTGGAAGTCCCAGATGTCGAAATTCTCGGCGGCGCGTTCGACCTTCATCGTGCGAGGAATGGCGATGACGCCCTGCTGCACCAGCCAGCGCAGTGTGACCTGGCCGCTGGACTTGCCGTGGGCGCGGGCGATCTCGCCGATGACGGCGTCGTCGGCGATCTTGCCCTGGGCGAGCGGCGACCAGGCGGTGATCGAGGAGCCGAGGTCCGCGGCCGTGGCGCGCAGGGTCTTCAGCGACAGATAGGGATGGTATTCCACCTGGTTGGTAACCAGGCGCGCCGGCGACAGGCGCTGCGCTTCGCGGAACTGACCCGAGGGGAAGTTCGACAGGCCGATCGAACGGGTCAGCCCCCTGTCCCTGGCCTCGTTGAGCGCCCCCAGCGTCTCGGCGAAGGTGGGCGTGGTCTTGGGCCAGTGCAGCAGCAACAGGTCAGGCGTGAAGCCCAGGCTGGCCGCCGATTCCCCGGCCTGACGCAGCAGGGCGTCGTGCTCGAAATGGGCGACCCAGATCTTGGTCGTCAGCCAGATGTCGTCCCGCGCGACCACGCCCGCCTCGATCGCGTCGCGGATGCCGTCGCCGACGGCGGCCTCGTTCTTGTAGATCCAGGCTGTGTCGATGTGGCGGTAACCGATGCGCAGGGCCTCGGCGACCATGCGCCGCGCGTCTGCAGGTTCCAGCTGCCAGGTGCCGAATCCGAGCTGGGGAATTGTCAGGCCGTCGATGGTCAGGGACAATTGTTCGGACATCGGGCGGCTCCGGCCAGGGTTCGGGGGAGGCCGGATATGGGAGGCGAACGCGGCGGCGCCAGCTACGGACCGGTCAACCAGCCGGAAATCTCGTCCCAGAGCGGCTCCAGTCCCCGCCGGAACGCCCCCTCATGGCCGATCCGGGCCACGCCATAGTCGGCCGGGTCGCGGACGACCAACTCGCCGGGCGCGTTCGGATAGACCTCCAGCATACACGGCGCGGTCCTTTGATTGGCGATGGGATCGTCGGTGAAGATCCACGACCGGATCGGCGCCGTGACCTCTGTGAAATGGTTGGGCCGGAGCTCCTTGCCAAGGCGATCCGCGAAATATCGAGGGTCGTGGCACCAGCGTCGCCAGGGCAGGAAGACGCCACGCGGCAGGTCGGCGCCGCGCCACAGCTTGCCGCTCTTGATGTAGCCGTGACGGGCGAGACTCCACGGGCCGAAGACCCACCAGAAGACGATCTCGACGGGATTGTAGCTTCGGAAATGGTCGCCCCAGTAGCCCGAGCCCACGGCGACGAACGCATGCCGGGCGATTCGGACGTGGTTCGGCATGAAGCCGGCGAAATGCCCGCCGACGCTATGGCCGACGTGGGAGACCTGCAGGTCCGGATAGGCGGCGACCAGCGCGTCCAGGGCCGCCGGCATGTCGAGCCGTCCCCAGTCCGCATAGGTCATCTGCAGGGTCGCCAGATCGTCGGGACGCGATCCGCCGATCCCGCGCATGTCATGAAGCAGGACCGCGGCGCCGTTCGCGGCCAGATGCCGGGCGAACTTCTCGTAGAAGCCCATCGGAAAACCGGTGCCCGAGGTGACGAGCACCGCATGGACGGGGTTCGCCGGCGCGATCAGTCTCAGCGCCAGCCGATAGCCGTCGGCCGCCTCGGTCGTCAGATCGCGGGAAATGAGTTCGGGAGTGTCCACGGCCAGTCCGTCCTGTTTGGAAACGAACGTGGCACGATGACGCGGCGTCAGGTCAAGGGGCGGGACTGAAGGTCTTCGACACCGACTTCGGCACGATCTTCAGCCAGCGCTTTTCCAGGGTCTTGCGCAGCCAGACCGGATCCACCGAGGCCAGACGGGCCAGAACGATCGGATAGCCCCGATAGTGGTCGGTGATGTGGAAGGTCGCGGGTTCGGCCTCCATCAGCATGTCGCGATGATCCTGACTGTCGACATAGACCACGACGCTGTCGTCCTCGGGCCGAAGCCGCGTGAAGAATCGGCCCGCTGCTTTGAACGACGGCTTGCCGTGGGTCGTGCCGACTTCCGTTTCCGGGAAGGTCAGTACGAGGGCGCGGAGGTCTGCGGGAGTCATGTCGCCGACCCTAGGCTCACGTCGCGCAAATGAAAAAGGCCGCGTCTCTTTCGAGACGCGGCCCTGATCGGTGTGAAGAGGCGAAAAGCCTATTCGATGTCTTCGTTGAGCAGGCCGACCTTGTAGAAGCCGTTCTTCTGCAGGTCGTTCATGACTTCCATGAAGGCGTTGTACTTCACTTCCGGCTGGGCGCGGACGAACACGCGCTCTTCCTGGCAGGCCGGCGAACCGCCGCCCAGCGCGGCGCAGACGTCCACCGCCAGGGTTTCGATCGTGGTCTGCTGCTCGGCGATGAAGATCGAGCCGGTTTCCTGGATGGTGATGTAGACCGGTTCCTTCGGCTCTTCGCCGGTCGGCGGCGTTGCCGGCGGCAGGTCGAGGCGGATGGACACGGTGGCCAGCGGCGCGGCGACCATGAAGATGATCAGCAGCACCAGCATGATGTCGACGAACGGCGTGACGTTGATGTCCGCGTTCTGGGAGATGGTCTTGCCACCCTGGCCGGCGGGACCTGCGAGCTTGGAGCCCATGCGTTGATTCTCCATGGAGGCTCGGGCGCGGGGCGCGAGCGACGCGTTACGGTTCGGACGGTTTCTTGGCGTCTGCCGCGAGGCTTGTAAAGCGGTCTCGGAAGGAAGTCGGTTCCCAGGGCGTGGTTTTCGCCCGAACGGGGAGAAATCCTCCTCCGCCGTGGGCGAAGGAGGATTTATCGGTCAGCCCTTGGCCAGCTTCAGGAAGCGCTCGATCAGCGCCGGGTCCGACTTGAAGGCCCCGGTGAAGCGGGTGGTGATGGTCGAGACGTGGCGGTGATGCACGCCGCGGGTCGTCATGCACTGGTGCTCGGCGTCGATCAGGACAGCGACGCCGGCCGGGTTGAGGTTGTCCTCGAGAGCCTTGGCGATCTCCTGGGTCAGGGTCTCCTGCGTCTGCAGACGCTTGGAGAAGATCTCGACCACGCGGGCGATCTTGGAGATGCCGACCACCTTCTCGGTGGGCAGGTAGGCGACATAGGCCTTGCCGAGGAAGGGGGCCATGTGGTGCTCGCAATGGCTCTCGACCTCGATGTCGCGCAGCAGCACCATGTCGTCATAGCCCTGCACGTCCTCGAACGTGCGGCTCAGTTCCTTGGCCGGATCGGCCGCATAGCCCTCGAACCATTCGCTGTAGGCGTCGACCACCCGTTTGGGCGTGTCCAGCAGGCCTTCCCGATCCGGATTGTCACCCGACCATGCGATCAGGGTGCGCACGGCGGCCAGGGCCTCCTCGCGGGTCGGGCGGGACAGATGATCGTTGCCGACGAGGGTCGGTCTGGAGGCGTTGGCGTCCATGAAGTGTTTTCTAAGCGACCAGTAGCGCCGGAACGAAGGTTCCGGTTTGACGCGCGTCGCTCTCCCTTTTCGATGACGTCGGCTATTCGCCGCGTCGACACGGCTATATGGGACGCTGGGCCCGTCCCGCAAGAAAACCGACTGCACCGCGATCAAATGACACTGTACCTGCACGACACCCTGCGTCGCGAAAAGCGCGCCTTCGTCCCCCGGGACCCGGAACGGGTGACGCTCTATGTCTGCGGACCGACGGTCTATGACTACGCCCACATCGGCAACGCCCGCCCGCCCGTGGTGTTCGACGTCCTTGTCCGCCTGCTGCGGCGTGAGTACGGCGCCGACAGCGTCATCTATGCGCGCAACGTCACTGACGTGGACGACAAGATCAACGCGAAGGCCTTCAAGGAAGGCGTGCCGATCGGTGAGGTCACGGCCCGCTACGAGGCCGCCTATCTGGCCGACATGGGGCTGCTGAACGTCTCGCCGCCGGACATCGCGCCGCACGTCACCGACCATATGGACGCGATCATCAAACAGATCGGCGAGATCGTGGATCAGGGCTGCGCCTATGCCGCCGAGGGCCATGTGCTGTTCGATGTGTCGAGCTATCCGTCCTACGGCGCCCTGTCGGGGCGGAACCTGGACGACATGATCGCCGGCGCCCGCGTCGAGGTCGCCCCCTACAAGAAGAATCCCCACGACTTCGTCCTGTGGAAGCCGTCCAAGGCCGACGAGCCGTCCTGGCCGTCGCCCTGGGGCGAGGGACGGCCCGGCTGGCATATCGAATGCTCGGCCATGATCGAGAAGACGCTTGGCCTGCCGATCGACATCCACGGCGGCGGCATCGACCTGGTCTTTCCGCACCATGAGAACGAGATCGCCCAGGGCGTCTGCGCCCACGGTCACGCGCACGGCGAGGCGGCCCACGACGAATACAGCCGCTACTGGATGCACAACGGTTTCCTGACCGTCGATGCGGAGAAGATGTCCAAGTCGATCGGCAACGTCCTGTTGCTGCACGACCTGGTGCAGGCGATCCCGGGCGAGGTGGTGCGCTGGGCCCTGCTGAGCGCCCACTATCGTCAGCCGCTGGACTGGAACCAGTCGCTGCTGGACCAGTCGCGGAAAAACCTGGACCGGCTCTACGGCGCGCTGCGTCGGGCGGAGGGTGTGGATGCTCTGGGCGACATGCCGTCGCCGGAGTTCCTCGAAGCCATCTCTGACGACCTGAATACGCCGGGCGCGATGGCGACCATGTTCGCCCTGTCCAGCGAGATCGAACGGGCCATGACGGCCGGCGATCACAGGGCGGTCGGCATCGCCAAGGCGGAGCTGATGGCGTGCGGCCGAATTCTGGGCGTTTTGCTGGCCAGCCCGGACGCATGGTTCGAGGGCGGGGCCGACGACGCTCTTAAGACAGAGGTCGAGACCCTGCTGGCCGAACGGGTGACTGCGCGGGCGGACAAGAACTGGCCCGAGGCGGACCGCATCCGCGACCGGCTGACGGCGCTGAACGTCGTGGTCATGGACGGCCCGACCGGCGCGACTTGGCGGCTGAAGGAGTAAGGGCCGTTCTCAGAGCCGCCTGAACGCCGCTCCGTCCGCGTCGAACAGGTGCGCCCGCGCGGGGTCGATGTGCAGGGTCAGGACCTCGCCGACCGAGGGGCGGATGTCGCCGGACAATTGCACCGTCAGGGTCTCGCTCGACCCCGCCTGGGTAACATAGGCGTAGGTGGCATTGCCGAGAGTCTCGACGAAGGCGGCCTTCACCCGGATCGGATCGCCGGGGCCTGACAGCGTGAGCTGTTCGGGCCGCACGCCCAGCATGACCGACTGGCCCGCCCTGGCGGAGCCGGCATCAGCAGCGACATGCACCGTCTCGCCCGCCGCCGTCCGCACCGTCGCGCCCGTCGCCGACGCCTCGACCACCTCTGCGGGGAGCATGTTCATCTTCGGACTGCCGATGAACTCGGCGACGAAGCGGGTGCGGGGGTGTTCGTAGAGCTCCATCGGCGCCCCGACCTGTTCGATCACCCCGCCGTTCAGGACCACGATCCGGTCGGCCAGGGTCATGGCTTCGACCTGGTCGTGGGTGACGTAGATCATCGTAGTCTTCAGCCGCCCGTGCAGCGAGGCGAACTCGTAGCGCATGCGCACGCGCAAGGCGGCGTCGAGGTTCGACAGGGGCTCGTCGAACAGGAAGACCTCGGGCTCGCGCACGATGGCCCGGCCGATGGCGACGCGCTGGCGCTGGCCGCCGGAGAGGGCTTTTGGCTTGCGGTCGAGGTAGTCGACGATGTTCAGGGTTTCGGCGGCGGCCATGACGCGCCGTTCGATCTCGGCCTTGTCCGTCTTCGCCAGGCTCAGGCCAAAGGCCATGTTCTGGCGCACGCTCATATGCGGATAGAGGGCGTAGGACTGGAACACCATGGCGATGCCCCGATCGGACGGGCTCAGCGCATTGACGACGCGGCCGCCGATGGAGACCTCGCCGGCATCGGCGTCTTCCAGACCGGCGATGACGCGCAGCAGGGTGGACTTGCCGCAGCCGGACGGGCCGACAAAGACCACGAACTCGCCGTCAGCGATGGTCAGATCGACACCCTTCAGAACCTCGGTCGCGCCGAAGCTCTTGCGAATGCCGCTGAGTGCGACGTCGGCCATGCGTGTTTCCTGTCCCGGGGTCGTCTTTTCCGGGACTGTAAGCGGTTACGCAGAGGCGGCCAACCTAATCCTCCCCCATCGGGGGAGGGGGACCACGAAGTGGTGGAGGGGCCAGACCCAGACACCGGGTCTGGGGTGGGGCCCCTCCGTCACGTCGCGAAGCCGCGCCGCGCCACCTCCCCCGATGGGGGAGGAATGGATCAGCCGTTCGGCTTCTTCTTGCCCTTGAAGGGCTTCTTCTCGCCGGCCGGCTTGCCGTGGGCGTCCTTGGCGGCCCAGGGACGGTCGCCGCCCTTGGGCTTGCCCTTCCAGGGCTTGTCGCCGGGCGCGGCCGGGGCGGCGTCGGAGGCGGGCGCCCAGGGCTTCTTCTCGGCGTAGGGCTTTTTCACCCACGGCTTCTTGCCATCCGGCGTCGGCGCGTCCGGCGTGCGCTTGACCCACTTGGGCCTGGCGTCGCTCGCGGCGGGCGCTGCGTCCTCGCGCTTGACCCAGGGCTTCTTTTCACCGGCGGGCTTGTCCTCGCGCGGCTTCCACGCGGGCTTGTCGCCATCCTCGCGGGCCTTCCAGGCCGGTTTGTCGGCGCGCGGTGCGCGGTCGCCCTCGGTCTTGTTCGCCCACGGTTTGCGCTCGGGACGATCCCCTGAGGAGTGGGCGCCGCCGTCGCCGGCCGGCTTCTTGTCCCAGCGGCTGGCGGGGCGTTCCTTGGGGCCGGGCGCGACGGCGTCGTTGACGGTGACGCCGTCCTCAAGGCCCGAGGCGATGGCGGCGCGGAACTTGGCCTCGGCGGCCGTGGTGATCTCGAACTTGGTCTCGCGATCGAAGATCTTGATCGAGCCGATGTCGCCTTTGGTCACATGGCCGAGACGGCAGAGCGTCGGCAGCAGCCACTTGGGATCAGCGTTCTTGTCGCGTCCGATGTTGATGCGGAACCAGACCATGTCGCCACCACGAGCGAAGTCACGCAGCGGGCCGTCGGCCTGGCCGCGATCGTTCACGCCGCTGACCTGGGCGCGCTTCATGCGCTCGTCGTCATAGACCTCTTCCGGGGCCGGCAGCTTCTGGCGATAGAGACGGATCAGGGAGGCGGCGACCTGTTCGGGCGTGGTGCGCTCCAGCAGCAGCCGGCCCAGTTCCAGCGCCTCCTCGTCCTCGACAGGCGCGGTCAGGGCAGGATCGGCCAGCAGGCGTTCGCGGTCCTTCTCGAGGATCATCTCCGCCGACGGCGGGCCCGACCATTCGGCGACGATCGACGCCGACTGCAGCATCAGCTCGACCTTGCGGCGGCGGGTGTAGGAAACCAGCAGGACGGAGACGCCCTTCTTGCCCGCGCGTCCGGTGCGGCCCGAACGGTGCAGCAGGCCGGCCTTGTTCACCGGGATCTCGGCGTGGATGACCAGGCCCAGGTCGGGCAGGTCGAGGCCGCGCGCGGCGACGTCGGTGGCGACGCAGACGCGGGCATGGCCGTCGCGCAATGCCTGCAGCGCCTCGGACCGCTGGCTCTGGGTCAGTTCGCCCGACAGGCCCACAACCGAGAAGCCGCGTTCGCGCAGCGACGACGTCAGGTGCTTCACCCGTTCGCGCGTGTTGGCGAACACCAGGGCGCCGGGGGCCTCGAAATAGCGCAGCACGTTGACGACGCCGAGTTCGATCTCGTTCGGGGCGACGCGGATGGCCTTGTACTCGATGTCGGCGTGCGACTTGTTGCCGGCGACGGTGTCGATGCGGACGGCGTCTCGCTGATAGGTCTTGGCCAGCTGGACGATGTCGCGGGCCAGGGTCGCCGAGAACAGCAGGGTCCGGCGCTCGGGCGGGGCGGCGTCCAGGATGAAGGTCAGGTCTTCCTGGAAGCCCATGTCCAGCATCTCGTCGGCTTCATCCAGCACGACGGCGCGGGCTTCGGACAGGTCCAGTGCGCCGCGTTCCAGATGGTCGCGCAGACGGCCCGGTGTTCCGACGACGATATGGGCGCCGCGCTCCAGCGCCCGCCGCTCAACCTTGGGATCCATGCCGCCGACGCAGGAGACGATGCGCGCGCCGGTCTGGGCGTAGAGCCACTGCAGTTCGTTCGAGACCTGCTGGGCCAGTTCCCGGGTCGGGGCGATGACGAGGGCCAGCGGATTGCCGAAGTCGGTGAACTTCTCGGCGTCGCCGAGCAGGGTGGGCGCCAGGGCCAGGCCGAAGGCGACGGTCTTGCCCGAGCCGGTCTGGGCCGAGACCAGCAGGTCGCGTCCGGTTCCGTCCTCGGCCTGGGACGCCTCAAGCACTGCCGCCTGGACTGGGGTGGGCTCGGCATAGCCGCGTTCGGACAGGGCGCGGTCTAGCGCGGGATGACTGGCGGGGAAGGGCATGGCGGTTCCGTAGGGCGCCGGGCCCGAATTGGCGAGCGGCGCGGGGTCGTCTGGGGGAGGAGTCGCGGTTTTCGCGGGGCGGGGCTTTTGCTCCGCGATCAAGGCCGAATGAGGGTGATACGGCGAGAAGGTGTCGGAATCTGACCCTCGTTCCGCGAACCCGTGACATCAGGCTGGACTGTAGGCAATGTCCCGCTGTCTTTCGGGGGTTAGAGTCGTCATGCGCAACGTCCTGTTTTCCACGGCCCTTTCTCTGTCGCTGGCGGCCGCACCGCTGCTGACCGGTCCAGCCATCGCCCAGCAGCGGCTGCAGCCGGGCGGATCGGTCCAGGGCGACCTGTCGCGCGGCGACGATCAGCTCGACACCGGCGAGTTCATCGACGTCTACGAGGTCCAGGGCCGTGCCGGTCAGCCGCTGTCGGTGGTCATGCGCTCCGACGACTTCGACGCCTATCTGATGATCCGGGGACCGGGCGACTTCACCGAAGACAACGACGACTCGGGCGACGACGGCACCAACGCCGGCCTCGACGTGCGCCTGCCCGCCGACGGGACCTATCGCATCACAGCCACCAGCTATGAGCCCGGCGAAAGCGGTCGCTACAGCCTATCCATGAGCGGCGGCGGCAACGCCGGCGGACGGGCCCAGGCGACCGGCGGCGGTCGCGGACCCCAGAACGCGGGCGGCGGCATGCTGCAACCCGGCCGTGGCGCATCGGGCGCCCTGGCCCAGGGCGACCGCAGGCTGGAAGCCGGGGAGTTCGCCGATGACTGGGAACTGCGGGTCCGTCGCGGCGAGACCTATACGGTCAGCCTCGATGCCGCTGATTTCGACGCCTATCTGATGGTGCGCGGTCCGGGTGGCCTCAGCGAGGACAACGACGACGATCCGGGCCAGCGCGGCGGCCGCAACAGCCGCGTGACCTTCACTGCCGTCGCCGACGGCGTCGTGACCGTCGCTGCGACCAGCTTCGGCACGGGCGAGACCGGCCGCTACCAGATCCTGGCCGAGCAGGGCGGTCGCGCGCCCTACGCCGGAGGAGTCCGTCAGCCACAGCCGACCTATCAGCCCCCGTCGCGTCAGGCCGACGGCTCGATCCAGCTGGGTCAGACGGTCAACGGGAATCTGGGTCAGGGTGACCGCCAGCTCGACAGCGGCGAATACATCAACACCTACACCCTGCGCGGGCGTCGCGGTCAGCAACTGGACCTGCGCCTGTCGTCCTCCGCCTTCGACCCCTATGTCGCCATCGAAGGGCCCGGCCTGTCGGAGTTCAATGACGACGATCCGGATGGCGACGGCGCGCTGGACAGCCGCCTGTTCGTCACCCTGCCGCAGGACGGCGACTACCAGATCACCGCCACCAGCTATGCCTCGGGCGAGTCCGGCGCCTATCGCCTCGGCGTCTTCCCCGCCGACGGTCGCGCATCGCAGGGCCGGCCGCGCCAGGACTCCTACGTCGAGGAGCGCGGTCAGCGTCAGGACGTCGAGGGCGGCTCGATCTCGATCGGCGACACCGTCGGCGGCACGCTGCAGTCGGGCGACGAACAACTCGATAGCGGCGAGTACGTCGACACCTTCACCTTCTCGGGCCGTCGCGGCCAGCGGGTGGCGGCGGAGCTGACCTCATCGGCCTTCGACGCCTACATCATCCTGACCACCCCTTCGGGCGAACAGCTCGACAACGACGACGGCGAGGACGGCACCAACAGCCGCCTGGACACGGTGCTTCAGGAGGAGGGCGAGTATCAGGTCATGGTGACCTCCTACGCGGCCGGCGAGACGGGGTCCTATCGCTTCTCGGTCGCGCCCAGCCAGGGTTCGGCCCGCCAGGCCTCGGTCCAGGGCGGTCCGCGCGTCTTCGCCATCATGGTCGGCATCTCGGAGTACGGCGGCGCCGCCGGTGATCTTCCGTACACGGACGAAGATGCCGAGAAGCTGGCCGAGACCCTGCAACGCGGCGGGGTCCTGAACCCGTCCAGCGTCGTCCTGACCAATGCCGAGGCGACCGTCGGCGGCGTGCGTCGCGCCTTCCAGCAGGTCTCGCGTCAGGCGGGACCGGACGACATGTTCCTGTTCTTCTTCTCCGGCCATGGCAGCCAGGAAGACGCCGCCTCCAGCGCGCTCGAGCCGGACGGCCGCATGGAATCGATCGTCCTGCGCGACGGCGAGATCACCGATCAGGAGATGGCCGATCTGTTTGACGGCCTGAACACCCGCCTGTCTCTGCTGGTGCTCGACAGCTGCTTCTCCGGGGGCTTTGCGCGTAACGTCGTGGATCGCCCGGGGGTCATGGGTCTGTTCTCGTCCGAAGAAGACCTGACCAGCGCCGTGGCCGACAAGTTCGAGGCCGGCGGATACCTGTCCCACTTCCTGCGGTCGGGTCTGGCCGGGGCGGGCGACGTCGACGGCGACGGCATGGTCACCGCCGGCGAACTGGCCACCTATCTGCGCCGCCAGTTCGTAGCCGAGGTCGAGAACGTCGAGGCCGAGACCATGGAAGGCCAACGCAACTATCAGAACCTGGTCATCGACCGGGGCGGGGTGCAGGTCGACGACGTGGTCCTGCGTCTGGCGTCCAGCGGCTACAACGCCGGATCGCACTGAGCCTGTCCTGTATCCAGTAGGAGTAGAGTTATGACCATTCTTCGCGCGACGGCCCTGGCCGCCGCCGTCCTCGCGCTCGGGGCTTGCCAGCAGAAGGCCGAAGCCCCCGCCGCCCCGGCCACGCCCGTCGCCGAGGTCGTCAGCGGCGCGACCGGCGTCGATCAGGCGGTCGCCTGCATGGCCTATCTGGCGCTGAAGCAGACGGCGCTGGAGGCCCAGTCGCCCCCCGGCGACGTCACCGCCGTTCGCGCCGCGCTGAACGACTGGGAAGGGCTGGCCCTCCAGTCCATGACCCCGGACGAAGTGGCCCAGTATTATGCCAGCTCGGTCGCCGTTGAGGACGACGCCTCGCCCGGGAAGATGGAAGTCACCTCGGCCTGGTGTCTGGCCAACAAGCCCGCCGCCTCCTGACGAAGGGGCCTCGCCTCGCGGGGCGGGTCTGGTGCATGAGGTCGGGATGAGCGCGCCCACCGCACAACAGCCCCGCCACTACGCCGAGCTGGAATACACGGCCGGCTACTATCACGAGCCGGGACCCGCCCATCTGCGCTTCTGCGGCCTGATCGCGGGCGTCGACGTCGCCGTGCCCGAGGCGCCGACCTATCTGGAACTGGGGATGGGGCAGGGGGTGTCGCTGGCGATTCACGCCGCCGCCAGCGAAGGCGACTTTTGGGGCGTCGACATCAATCCAGCCCACGTCGAGAACACCCGGGCGCTGGCGGCCTCGTTCGACGGTGCGTTGCACCTCGACGCTCAGGATTTCGAGACGTTCGCGGCCCGGGATGACTTGCCGCTGTTCGACGTCATCACCCTGCACGGCGTCTGGAGCTGGGTCTCGGACGCCAGCCGCAGGGTCATCGTCGAATTGATCCGCGACCGGCTGAAGCCCGGCGGCGTGGTCTATCTGAGCTACAACTGCCAGCCGGGCTGGGCCTCTCGGTCGCCGGTTCGCCACCTGCTGAAACTCGGCCATTCCGCTCGCCCGGGGCTGGACCCCGAGGTCCGGATCGAAGCCGCGCTGGAGTTCATGGAGGATGTCGCCGCCGCCGACAGCCGCTTCTTTGCCGAGAATCGCACCGCCGCCAGCCACGCCGCGTCATTGCGCAAGGTCGGCCCGCAGTATCTCGGCCACGAGTATCTGAACGCCGACTGGCACGTCCCGTATTTCTCGGACGTCGCGGAAGCCCTGTCTGCAGCCGATCTGGGCTTCGTCACCTCCGCCCGGCTGCTGGACCGCGTGAACGCCATCCACCTCCCGCCCGCCGGCGTCGCCCTGATGGACCGCCAGAAGGACCCCGTCCTGCGCGAGTCCGTCCGCGATTTCCTCGTCAACCAGCAGTTCCGGCCCGACGTCTTTGCAAAAGACGCCCGAACACTGTCACCCGCCGAACAGACGGCGCGGCTCGACGCCCAGGCCTTCGTCCTCGCCTGCGGTCTCGACGAGATCGACTTCCAGCTGACGGGCGCCCAGGGTGAGGTTGTCCTGTCCGAAGCGACCTACGGCCCTCTCGCGCTCGCGCTGGCGTCCGACGATTTCCGCCCGAAGAGCACGACCGACCTGCTGGCCGCGCACGGCGTCTCAGGCTTCCGGCGCAACGACGTGATCGCCGCCCTGATCAACCTCGTCGGCATGGGCGTTCTCAGACCGGCCCAGATCTTCACACCCGATGTCCGCGCGCGGTGCGACGCCTGGAACCGCCTCGTCCTCGATCGCGCCGTCACCGGCCCTCACCTGAAGCACATGGCCTCGCCCGTGACCGGCGGCGGCGTCCTGACGCCCCGGTCGGCCCAGCTGTTCATGCGCGCCTGGCTGGCCGGCGCCCGCACCCCGGACGCGATCGCCCTGTCGGTCTGGGAGGTGTTCCAGACGACCCGCGAGCGCGCAGCCCGCAACGGCAAGGACATGGTCACCCGCGACGACAATCTGTCCGCCCTCGGCGACATGGCCCGCCGCTTCCTCGACCACACCGTCCACCTCTATCGGGCGCTGGCGATCCTCTAGACCAGCCCCGCGATGCCGTCGGCGGCGCCCAGGCGTCCGTCGACTGAAGCAGTTTTGAGATGAGCAGCCGCTCCTCCTCGATCAGCTCCGGCCCGCGTCTCTCGCTCGACAGCGCCGACCCGCTGGGTCAGGGTCGATCTCCCGCCGTCCGTGAATGAGTATCGCCCGTGTCCCGTGTCAGCCTCGCCGTCCTCGCCGCCTGCCTCGTCTCGGCTTCCGGAGCCGTCGCCCAGGAGGGCCGGATCGACCCCGAACGGCTGAACGCCGCCGTGGCCGTGCTGGCCGGAGACGACTTTGAAGGTCGCGCGCCCACCACCCCGGGCGAGGAGCGGTCGGTGACCTGGATCGCTGAACAGTTCCACGCCCTCGGCCTCGAACCCGCCGGCGATGACGGCACATATTTCCAGACCGTGCCGATCAACCGCTTCGTCCAGGACGGACCGGCTGTGATCACCGCTAACGCCGGCGGCGAGACGATCACGCTCCAGCGCGGGACCGACATCATCGCCAACAGCCACCGGCCTCAGGACCACATCACGATCACCGACGCCCCGGTGGTCTTCGTCGGCTACGGCGTGAACGCGCCCGAGCGCGGCTGGGACGACTTCAAGGGCGTCGATGTGCGCGGCAAGGTCGTGCTGATGCTGGTCAACGACCCGGACTTCGAGGTCGCCGCCGACAGCCCGACGGCAAACCGTTTCGACGGCCAGGGCATGACCTGGTACGGCCGCTGGGTCTACAAGTTTGAGGAGGCGGCGCGGCGCGGGGCGGCGGCGGTCTTCGTCATCCACGAGACGGCGGGCGCCGGCTATCCGTGGAACACCCTGCAGAACTCCTCGACCGCCCCCGGCCTCGACATCGTCCGCGCCGACCCGGAGCGGGAACGGGTCCAGGCCCAGGGCTGGATCCAGCAGGAGCAGGCGGCGCGGCTGATGACGGCGGCAGGTCTCGACTATGCGACGCTGAAGACGGCGGCCCAGTCCTCGGACTTCCGCCCTGTGGCGCTGGACGGAGTGACCCTGTCGCTCGACTTCGGCCAGACCTTCAGCCGCCTGACCACTCGCAACGTCGCAGCCCGTCTGCCGGGAACCCGCCATCCGGACGAGACCGTCATGTACGGCGCCCACTGGGACGCCTACGGCCGCGCCGTGGCCAATGCGGCAGGCGACGACATCTATAACGGCGCCGTGGACAATGCGACGGGCGTGGCCGCCATCCTGGAACTGGCCCGGCTCCATGCCGAGGCGCCGCGCACCGACCGCTCGGTCCTGTTCGTCTCATGGGCGGCGGAGGAGGCGGGGCTGCTCGGCGCCTACTACTATGCGGCGCATCCGCTGGTTCCGCTGGAGACCACAGTGGTCAACATCAACCTGGACAGCCTGCTGCCCGGCCCGGCGTCGTCGGAGATCGTCGTGATCGGCTTCGGCAAGACCGACGCCCAGAACCGGCTGGCCGATCTGGCGTCGGAGGAGGGCCGCTCCCTGATTCCCGATCCGGCGCCCCAGGTCGGCGCCTTCTATCGTTCGGACCATTTCCCCCTGGCCAAGATGGGCGTCCCGGCCCTGTTCGCCGCCGCCGGCTTCACCGGCGCCTCGGACGCCAGCCGCGCCTATGTCCGCGACCGCTATCACCAGCCGACCGACGAATGGGCCTCCGACTGGACGATGGAGGGCGCGGCCCGGGACGTGCAACTGCTCTACCGCGTCGGTCGGGGTCTGGCGAATGGCCGCGACTGGCCGGCCTGGACCTCGGGCAACGAGTTCGAGGCCGTGCGCGAGGCGAGTGCGGCGGCACGGCAGGAATAGGGAGACGGGTGGAGGAGAGAGGCGCTTGCCTCGAACCGAAACCCCGCGGGCAGGGTTGGTGTGGCGGCTGCCCGCCAGGAGAAATGGTGGATGCTGCAGGGATTGAACCTGCGACCCCCTCGGTGTGAACGAGGTGCTCTCCCGCTGAGCTAAGCATCCATCTCGGGCCCGCCAGAAGCGGGGAGGCGCGGACATAGCCCGCTCCCCGTTCGGAGGCAAGCCTCAGATGCCCGCCGCGCGCACGCCTTCCGGCGTCTCCGTATCGGGGTCGCCCGGCAGCCAGGCGACGTGGCCGTCGTAGATGCCCTCGTTGAGGATGCCCTCTTCCTTCGCCACCAGGACGGGGACCAGCATCTGGCCCGTCACATTGGTCGCCGTGCGCATCATGTCGATGATCCGGTCGATGGCGACGATGTAGCCGATGCCCTCCAGCGGCAGGCCCGCCGTCGACAGGGTCAGGGTCAGCATGACGATGCTGGTCCCGGGCACCCCGGCGGTCCCCAACGACCCGAGCACCGCCGTCAGTCCGATCAGGACGTACTGTGTGATCGACAGCTCGATATGGAAATACTGGGCGATGAAGATGGCCGCGATGGCCGGATAGATGGCGCCGCAGCCGTCCATCTTGACGTTGGCGCCCAGGGGCACGGCGAAGGCGGCATAGGCCTGGGGCACGCCCAGTCGCTCCACCGTCTGGCGCAGGGTGATAGGCAATGTGCCCAGCGACGACGAGGTGGCGAAGGCCGTCTGCTGCGCCGCGAAGGCGCCCCGGAAGAAGCTCGTGGCCTTCAGCCCATGAAGCTTCAGCAGCCCGGAGTAGACGACCAGGATGTGGAACAGACAGGCCGCATAGATGGCCAGAATGAACTTGCCGAGCGGCAGCAACGCCTCCCAGCCATAGCCGCCGACCACCGAGCCGATCAGGCCGAACACGCCGAAGGGGGTCAACTGGATCACCCAGCGGGTGATGCGGAAGACGATGGCGGCGCCCTCGTCGACGAACCGCCGCGCCGTCTGCGCCCTGTCGCCCAGCGCCACCAGCGCCGCGCCTACGAGCGCCGAGAAGAAGATGATCTGAAGCACGTGGCCCTCGGCCAGCGCCGCGAAGGGGTTGGTCGGGACGATGCCGATCAGCACCTCCAGCGGCGTCGGGATCTCCCGCTCGCGCACTTCGCCCAGCGGGAGGTTGGCCAGACCCACCCCCGGATTGATCAGATGCCCGAAGGCGAACCCGACCAGCACGGCCAGCAATGACGTGATGGCGAACCACAGGATGGTCCGCGCCCCCAGCCGGATCGCCCCCGCGCCTTCGCCCAGTTTCGCGATCGATGAGGCGATGGTGAACAGCACCAGGGGCGCCACCACCATGCGGATCAGGTTCAGATAGATGTCGCCGATCGGCTGAAGCCAGACCTCCGCCTGTTCCCTCAGGATCAGTCCCGCGACGATCCCGAGCGCGAACCCCGCGGCGGTGCGTTGCCACAGGGGGATGGCGAAAAATCTGGCGAACATAAAGGCGGCTTTCCGGGGAGGAGCCTCGCAACATGTTCGCCGCCCTGCCGGATCGCAACGCGATGGAGGCACAGGAATTCTACGACCGGGTTTAGAAAACCTCTTTCGTCATCCTCCGCCGCGCGGCGGATTGCCGACGGATGACGAAAGACATGGATCAGTGCGCTCCGTTCAGCCCCGGACCCGGCGAAGGCCGGCTAGCGCAGGGCTTGAACCGCGGCGACGAACGCCAGCATGATCGTGCTGGTCAGCGCCACGCGATTGTGGCGATGCAGGTAGGCGAGGGTCTCTCCGAACACAGGCTTCTCCTTTTCGGGAGGGCAAGCCTGACAGTAAGGTCTGAAGATCGGGTTAGACCGGCGTTCGCCGGCTCAAACTCCCGCCAGCGCCCGCGTCACATAGTGCTCCACCACGATCATATCGACGGCCTCCTCGATGTCCTCAAAGGCGTCGACGATGACGTCGGGCTCCAGATCTTCCATCGGGATCGGCGTATAGCCGAAGGTCACCCCGATCGACGGCACGTCGGCGTCTTTTGCGCAGCCGATGTCGGGAGCCGCGTCGCCGACCATGATGGCGCGCTCCGGATCGCCGCCGACCGATTTCACCGCCTCGACCAGATGACAACCGGAGGGCTTCCTCGCCGAGACCCGGTCAGGGCCGACGATGGCGGCGAAATGCTTCGTCAGGTCGATCTTGCCCAGCAGCAGTTCCGACAGGTCCGACCGCTTGTTGGTCACGACGATCAGGGTCGCTCCCCGCTCGGCGAGGGTCTCCAGCGTCTCGACCACCCCCTCGAACGGGGCGGAATGATCGGCGATATGTTCGATGTAGTCGGCGATGAAGGCGTCGAACAGTTCGGGCGAGGCGGCGCGCTCGGCCGGGGCGCCGGCCAGTTCGAAGCCGTGCGTCAGCAGGGCGCGCGCTCCGCCGCCGATCAACTCGCGCGCGCTTTCCATCGGCGCGGGCGGCAGGCCTTCGAGGACCAGCATCCGGTTCAGGGTGCCGACCAGATCCTCGTGCGTTTCGACCAGGGTCCCGTCCAGGTCGAAGGCCAGGGTCCAGCCTTCAAGGTCGCGTTCGATCATTGGTTCTCTCCCGTCCGGCCCGCCGATGGGTTAGACCACGGCGCGTGACTAGACCCCGGACCGATTCATGACCACCCATCCCAGAGCCGCCATCATCCTCGCCGCCGGTCAGGGGACGCGGATGAAGTCGCCCCTTCCCAAGGTGCTGCACCCGGTCGGCCATCGCGCCATGCTCGATCACGCCATCGACGCGGCCGAGGCCCTGCACTGCGAGCGGATCGTCGTCGTGGTCGGCGCACACTCTCCGGAAGTCCGCGCCCATGTCGTCGCGCGGCTGGGCGAGGACGCCGTCGCGGTGCAGGACCCTCCGATGGGCACCGGCCACGCGGTCCGCGCCGCCGAGGCTGTGCTGGGCGACTTCATCGGCCAGGTCGTGGTCACCTATGGCGACGTACCTCTGCTGCGCGCTGCCGACATCGAGGCGGTCTTCGAGACGCACGACGGCGTCACTGTCATCGGCTTCGAGGCCGCCGACCCCGGCGCCTACGGCCGCCTCGTCATGGACGGAGACACCCTGAGCGCCATCACCGAGGCCAAGGAGGCGTCGCCTGATGTTCTGGCCATAACCACCTGTAATTCAGGCGTCATGGCCGCACCTGTGGGGCTGCTCTTCTCCCTGCTGGCGGAGGTCAGGAACGACAACGCCAAGGGCGAATACTACCTGACCGACGTGGTCGAACTGGCCCGCAGGCGCGGCGAACCGACCCGGGTGACCATGGCGTCCGAGGATTCCGTCATGGGCGTCAACGCCCAGTCCGAACTGGCCCAGGCCGAGGCCCTGTTCCAGAAGGTTCAGCGCGAGACCTTCCTTGCGGCAGGCGTGACCATGTCGTCGCCCGACACCGTCCACTTCGCCTGGGACACGGAAGTCGGGGCCGGATCAATCATTGAACCCTTCGTCGTCTTCGGCCCGGGCGTGAACATCGCCGAGCGCGCCCGCATCCGCAGCTTCAGCCACATCGAGGGCGCGAGCATCGCGTCCGGCGCCGAGGTCGGCCCCTACGCCCGCCTTCGTCCGGGCGCTGATCTGGGCGAGGATGTGAAGGTCGGCAACTTCGTCGAGGTGAAGAACGTCCGCATGGACGCGGGCGCCAAGGCCAGCCACCTGTCCTATCTGGGGGACGGTTCGGTCGGGGCGGGAGCCAACATCGGCGCGGGCACGATCTTCTGCAATTACGACGGGTACAACAAGGCGAAGACGGTCGTGGGCGAGGGGGCCTTCGTCGGTTCCAATTCCTCTCTCGTTGCCCCGGTCGCCATCGGGGCGGGGGCCATCGTCGGCTCGGGCTCGGTGATCGTTGAGGACGTGCCTGCTGACGCCCTGGCGCTTGCCCGTGGCCGTCAGGTCAACAAGGACGGCGCCGGCGCGGCTTTCCGGGACAAGGCGAAGGCGAAGAAGGCGGCGAAATCGAAATGAGCGACCATCAGAAACAGATCGCCGGCGAAGCGGCGGCCGAACGCGTCGAGGCCGGCATGGTCGTCGGTCTCGGCACCGGATCGACCGCCGCCTGGTTCGTCAAGGCGCTGGCGGCGCGGAACCTGACCGGGCTGCGCTGCGTCCCGACGTCGGAGAGGACCGCCGACCTGGCCCGCGAACTGGGCCTGCCGCTGGTTTCGCTGGAGGATGTGTCGCGCATCGACCTGACCGTCGACGGCGCCGACGAGGTCGGGCCGGGCCTGGCCCTGATCAAGGGCGGCGGCGCGGCTCTGCTGCGCGAGAAGCTCGTGTGGGAAGCGTCCAGCCGCTGTATCGTCATCGCCGACGCGGCCAAGGTCGTGCAGGTCCTGGGCGCCTTCCCGCTGCCGATCGAGGTCGTCGCCTTCGGTCACAAGACGACCGGCAACCGCATCGCCGACGTGCTGATCGACCACGACATCCAGATGCCCGCCCGCCTGCGTCAGGCCGATCGCGGCGTTGTCCGCACCGATGGCGGCAACGTCATCTACGACGCGAAATGCCAGGCCATCCACGACCCGGTCCGGCTCGCCGACGATCTGAAGCTGATCACCGGCGTGGTCGAACACGGCCTGTTCCTCGACCTCGCTGACGAGGCGATCATCGGCACGGACGCGGGCGTCGAGATCAGACTGCCCTGACCGCCACGCCGGGTCGAGCTTACTCTTCGGCGTCATTCAACCGGGCATGGGCGCGGTGGATCGACGAGGCGATCTCGCGATTGGCCCCTTGCGGGCTGCGCAGCGTGCGCCGGGCGTCGTAGAGCCCCTCCAGATAGGCGACATCCCATTGGGTCAGCCCCTTCGCCGTCTCCGGCGCATCGAAAACATTGAGCACGGACGCATAGCCGCTGGTGTCCGCCTCCGGATCGATCTGGGCCAGGACGATCATGGCGACATAGTCGGCCAGTTGCTGTGCGGAGACGTCGGCAACCTGGTCCACGTCGAGGACGACCACTGTGCGCAGAATGTGGTCGACGACCTGCGTCGTCAGGCGTGAGCCGAGCACGGAGATCGTCGGGACCATGTCCATCGGTGAAGTGCAGTCATTCCGGCATTCGCCGGGAATGCGCGTGGCGATCTGGCCGGTGTTGGTATCGATCGGTGCGCTGACGGTCCACCATCGGACGGGCGCGTCGGAGGCACGGAACGCCTGGAACGCGGTCGCGCCGCGGTCCATTCCGGATCCTCCCACGCGGAACGCGCGGCGATTGTCGGTGAGGAGACCCTCGGTCATGGCGTCGGCGTCTGCGGCCGCGACGATCAGTACGTTCGGGCTGCACCCGGGACCACCGACGTCCAGGCCAACATCCTCGGCCACGGTCGAGACGCGATCGACGATGTACTGGGCGACATCGCGTTGCAGATTGGCGGCGCCGATGCATACTCTGTCGTCCCAGCGTGCCAGACCGCGCCGCCTGGCGGGCGCCGCGACCTCATCGATGAAGCCGTTGATCAATTGATCCAGCGGACGACCCGTGACCTCGATATCCTCCAGCCGGACCGGCTCGCCCGTCTGGGCGACCTGCGGCGCGACCTGGATCGGCCGGATCGACGCATTGGCGTCACCCTCGATCGACATTGTGGCCATGACGGTCAGGGCAGCGAGCGTAAGCATGACGGTGTCTCTCCTGAACAGGTCCCGGAGACGAGGCTAACACTGATCTGTGGTTGTTCAAGTGCCGCTGATTCAACGCGCTCGCCGTGTCGGGAAAGTGACGGGTGGGACGCGCGATCATCGCGCTGCGGAGCCCCGAACGCCGGCCGGTGCGAACCTTTCCATGGCTGCAGGGCGGGAAGGGGACCGGAGGCATCGAGTTGAAGGGGGTGGGGCGCTTGTCCCGACTGTCAGCGGCGCCTAAGTCCATCCGCCGACGCCGCCAGCGACGACCGGCCTCTCCGGACGCTTCGGACGCTTCGGACTGTGTTTTCCGTCCGCTTCGAGATCGCCATGGCCGACTATGACTACGACCTCTTCGTCATCGGCGCCGGCTCGGGCGGGGTCCGTGCAGCGCGTCTGACCGGGTTGGGCGGCAAGAAGGTCGCCATCGCCGAGGAATTCCGCGTCGGCGGGACCTGTGTCGTGCGGGGCTGCGTGCCCAAGAAGTTCATGGTCATGGCCTCTGACTTCGCCCACCAGTTCGAGACCGCCGAGGGCTATGGCTGGACCGTAGAGGCCAGTTTCGACTGGCCGAAATTCATCCAGTCCAAGGATGTCGAGATCGCCCGCCTGTCCGGCATCTACGCCGCCAACCTCGGCAAGGCCGGCGTCGAGCTGATCCACGGCCGCGCGGTCCTGAAGGACGCGCACACCGTCGAGATCATCGGCAAGGACCAGACGATCACCGCCGAGAAGATCCTGATCGCCACCGGCGGCCGGCCCTGGATGCCCGACGACCTGCCGGGCATCGAACACGCGATCTCCTCGGAAGAGGCCTTCCACCTGCCGGAGTTGCCCAAGCGCATCCTGATCGCGGGCGGCGGCTATATCGCGGTCGAGTTCGCCGGCATCTTCGCCGGGCTCGGCGTCGAGACGACGCTGATCTATCGCGGCCCGAATATTCTGCGGGGCTTCGACGACGACGTCCGCGCCCATCTCGCCGGAGAGATCGAGAAGCGCGGCATCAAGGTCATTCTGGGTTGCCAGCACCAGGAAATCCGGAAGACCGCGACCGGTCTGGTGAACGTGCTGGAGAACGGCATGGAGCTGGAAACCGACGTCGTCATGTTCGCCACCGGCCGCGTCCCGCATGTGAAGGACCTGGGTCTGGAGGCCGCCGGCGTCGAACTCAACGAGAAGGGTGCGATCAAGGTCGACAGCCTGTCGAAGACCACCGCCGACAATATCTGGTCCATCGGCGACGTCACCGACCGGATGAACCTGACCCCCGTCGCCATCCGCGAGGCGGTCGCCTTCCACGAGACCGTCTACAGGGACAATCCCCAGCATTTCGACTACGAGGCCGTCGCGACGGCGGTCTTCTCACAGCCCCCGGTCGGCGTCGTCGGCCTGACCGAGAGCGAGGCGCGCCATACCTGCGCCAAAGGGGTCGACGTCTACGTCACCCGGTTCCGGCCGATGAAATACGCCTTCACCGGCTCGGACGAGCGTGTGCTGATGAAGCTGGTGGTCGATGCCGACACCGACCGCGTCGTCGGCGTCCACATCGTCGGTCCCGAAGCGCCGGAGATGATCCAGCTCGCCGCCATCGCCGTGAAGGCCGGCCTGACCAAGGCCCAGTGGGACGCCACCTGCGCCGTCCACCCGACCATGGCCGAGGAACTGGTGACCCTGAAGGTCAAACAGTCACAGGACGTCAGCGCGGGTTAGATTTGTTGTCTCGCAACCGCGAGACGCCTATCTTGCGGCCATGACCAAGCGCTGGACCCCTGAATCCTGGAGAAACAAACCCATCGTGCACATGCCGATGGACTATCCGGACGCGCGCGCGCTTACCGCCGTGGAAGACGAGCTGCGCGCCATGCCGCCGCTGGTGTTCGCGGGCGAGGCCCGCAGCCTGACCGCCAAACTGGCCCAGGTCGAACGCGGCGACGCCTTCCTGCTGCAGGGCGGCGACTGCGCCGAGAGCTTCAAGGAGTTCTCAACCGACAACATCCGCGACACCTTCCGCCTGATCCTGCAGATGGCGGTGGTCCTGACCTTCGCCGGTCGCAAGCCCGTGGTGAAGGTCGGCCGCATCGCCGGCCAGTTCGCCAAGCCGCGCTCCTCGCCGGTGGAAGAGATCGACGGCGTCGAACTGCCCTCCTATCGCGGCGACAACATCAACGGCTCGGCCTTCACGCCGGAAGAGCGGATCCCCGATCCCCAGCGTCTGATCAAGGCCTACAACCAGTCGGCCTCGACCCTGAACCTGCTGCGCGCCTTCGCCGGCGGCGGCTATGCCGACCTCTACAACATCCACCGCTGGACCCAGGGCTTCGCCGACGGCGGCGTCGGCGCCCAGTACCGCGAACTGGCCGAGAAGATCGCCGAGGCCCTGGCCTTCATGGAGGCGGTCGGCGTCACGCCCGAGACCCATCCCGACCTGTCGAGGGTCGAGGTCTTCACCTCGCACGAGGCCCTGCTGCTGAACGTCGAGAGCGCCCTGACGCGTCTGGACGGCGGTTCGGGCGAATGGTTCGACACCTCGGCCCACATGCTGTGGATCGGCGAGCGCACCCGCCAGCTGGACGGCGCCCACGTCGAGTTCATGCGCGGCATCAAGAACCCGATCGGCGTGAAGTGCGGCCCGACCATGGAGCCGGACGACCTGTTGCCCCTGATCGACGCCCTGAACCCGGAGAACATCCCGGGCCGTCTGACCGTCATCGGCCGCTTCGGCCACGACAAGGTCCACGACCGCCTGCCGCGCCTGATGAAGGCGGCCAAGGCCCACGGCAAGAAGGTCATCTGGTCGATCGACCCGATGCACGGCAACACGCTGAAGGCGTCCAACGGCTACAAGACCCGGCCGTTCGACCGCATTCTCGGCGAGGTGAAGGGCTTCATCGAGGTGGCCGAGCATGAGGGCGTCCACCCCGGCGGCGTCCATCTGGAGATGACCGGCCAGAACGTCACCGAATGCCTCGGCGGCGCCCAGGCCGTGTCCGAGGACGACCTGTCGAGCCGCTACCACACCCATTGCGACCCGCGCCTGAACGCCGACCAGGCGCTGGAGCTGGCCTTCCTGGTGGCCGAGCGGCTCAAGACCGGCCGCCTGAACAAGTCGAAGGCGGCGTGACGGTCGCCTCGATCGGCAGACCCGCCGGCGACGACCGGGGAGGGCGCACCGCCTTCCAGGGCGCGCCCGGCGCCTTCAGCCATGAGGCCTGCGTCGCACTGCGCCCCTGGGACGTGCATGTGCCGTTCGAGACCTTCGCCGAGGCCATCACGGCCGTGAAGTCGGGCGACTGCGACTGCGCCCTGATCCCGGTCGAGAACTCGACCATCGGGGTTGTGGAACCGGCAGCGACGCTCGTGGCCGAGGCCGGCCTGCCGATCATCGGCGATGTCTGGCGACCCATCCGCATGGCGCTGATGGCCATCGACGGCACGACGATCGAGCAGATCCGCACTGTGGCCAGCCATCCCGTAGCGCTCCGCCAATGCGCCCGGACCCTGGCGGAGATGGACGTCGAGATCGTCGAGGTCTTTGACACAGCGGGCGCTGCTCGCGAGGTGGCCGAACTGGGTGACCGCACGCGCGCGGCCATCGCCCCCGTAGCCGCCGCCGAGGTCTACGGGCTGACGGTTTTGCGCAACGACCTTCAGGATTCCGACGACAACCGCACGCGATTTGTTCTTCTGGCCCGCGAACCGGGTTGACGTCGCACGATCGTTGCGTGTCTTAAGGGCCGACGGATCGCCACCGATCCGAACAACCGGTTCGACCCATGTCCCCGCTGCGCGCTTCGCTTTCGACCCTTTCGCTCCGTTCGCGCGCGGCTGCCTGCTATTTTGGCTCCTATTTTTACGGCTTTCGATACGCCGGCTGAGGCCTCGAGCGACCCCTGCTCCTGACAGCCTCGCCGGCGACCGCCCTCAACCAGGGCGGCGGCGCACCCATTCGCCCCTTATCGAAATGCATCCCGTGAAAGCCCGAATTCCATGCCCAGTTCGAACCTCCAGCAAGTCTGGCCCGACATGAATCCCGAAGAGATGTCGCCCGAGCAGATGGCGCTCGCCGCCCTGCGTCACGAGATCGACCTCGTCGACGACGAGCTTCTGGCCCTGTTCCAGCGTCGCCTCGCCATCGCCGCCAAGGTCGGTCAGGCCAAGGACGCGCCCCACGGCCCCCACACCAAGCTGCGCCCCGACCGCGAACAGACCGTCCTGAGCCGCGTCATGGCGAAAGCCGATCCCGAGAACGCCGTCGCCGTCGAGGGCCTGTGGCGCGAGATCGTGGGCTGGGGTCTGGCGCGTCAGGGCCAGCTTCAGGTCCAGGTCTGGGCCCCGACCGACCCGACCCGCGCCTTCGACGGCGCCCGCCACCGCTTCGGCGCCGCCGCCGCTATCCGCATGGTCCGCGATCCGCAGGCCGCCCTGGCCTTCGCCGCAGAGGGCAAGGGCGTGGCCGTGCTGGCGGTCAACACCGACGATTCCTGGTGGGTCGGCCTGCGCCGCGACTGGTCGAGCCTGAGCGTCTTCGACGGCTTCGGCTCGGCGGGCGGTCAGCCGACCTCGCTCGCCGTCGGCAAGATCGATCCGGCGGCCCTGCCGAAGGGCCGTCGTGTGGTGGTCAGCGCGGGCGGAGACGCCGGCGACGGCGGCGGCGCGCGTCGCTGGGGCCTGAACACCCACCACGGCTGGACCCTGGCCCTGACCGACGCCGAACTGATCCCCGGCGACGCCGAGGGCTGTGTCGGCGCGATCGGCTAGACGGGACGGCTAGGCTGAAGGAGCGGCGGGAGCGGGCGGGGTCGCACCGGGCGGCAGTGGGGCCGGCGAAGGCTGGCCCGGATCGCCCGGCAGGGACTTGATGTAGCGATAGACCGCGCGCTTGTCGGCCTCCGACATGGCGCGGACGCTCGGCCAGGGCATGGGCGGCAGGCTCGTGCCTGTGTTCAGAAGTTCGACCCACTCGTCCTCGGAACGGCCGGCCACGGTCAGGCGCAGGTTCTTGCCGTAGCTGGTGCCCCACGGCCCGGTGTGACCCTCGGTCGAGCCCTTCAGCCACTCGCTCTCGGGCGGCTGGGCCCCGCCGGTCATGGCGTACTGCGGCGTGTGGCAGTCGTTGCAGCCGCCGACCAACACGACATAGCGGCCGGCGGCGATGTCGGATGCCGCGATGACGTGCGGTTCCCCGGCGCTGGTCGACACGGTCACGCCCGCCTTGTCGCAGCCGGACAGCAGGGCGGAGGCCCCGAGGCAGGCGGCAATGATGGTTGTTCTGTTCATCTGAGAGTCCCCCGTTCGGTGAGGAGGGAACATGCGTCGTCGTCTGCGGTCAAGCTGACGGCGGTTCAGACCGCCATGTTGTCGATCAGCCGTGTCTTGCCCAGCCATGCCGCAACCAGGATCCGCGCCGGCCCGTCGACCACGCCGTTGGGGAAGACAGCCAGATCGCCGGCGCGCCGCACCGCGACATAGTCCACCCGCTGGAAGCCGGCCTTCAGAATCTCGGCATAGGCGTCGCGTTCAACCGCCGCGAGGGGGCGCTTGTCCGCCGCCTTGATCGCCGCCTCGGCAATGACGCCGTTCAGGCGACGCGCAATCTGCAGTTCGTCCTCGGACAGATAGGCGTTTCGCGATGACAGGGCCAGGCCATGCCCGTCCCGCTCTGTGGCCGAACCGACGATCTGGGTCGGAATATCCAGATCGCGGGCCATCCGCTTTACGACCATCAGCTGCTGGTAGTCCTTTTCGCCGAACACGGCGACGTCGGCCTGGACCTGGTTCAGCAGCTTGGCGACCACGACGGCGACACCGCCGAAGAAGTGCGGCCGGAAGTCCGTTTCCAGCCCCTGCGACGGCCCGCCGACGCTGACCCCGGTGACGAAGCCGTCCGGATACATTTCGCCGACCGTCGGCGCGAACAGCAGCTCGCAGCCTGCGCCTGCCAGCAGGTTCGCATCCTCGGCCTCCCGCCGGGGATAGGTCCCCAGATCCTCGTGCGCGGCGAACTGGGTCGGATTGACGAAGACGCTGGCCACGACCTTGTCCGCCCGCCGTCCGGCCTCGCGCACCAGCGTCAGATGGCCCTCATGCAGGGCCCCCATCGTCGGCACGAAGGCCACGGTGAACCCCTGACGACGCCATTCGCGCACGGTCGCACGCAACGCTTCGACGGTTCGCGCGATCGGAAGGGGAGGAGCGTTCTCAGTCATGCTTACCGCGTTAACCGTTCGACTTAAGGCTGTTCGTGCACGGGGCGGAAAAACCTGCCGGGCTATGGGTGGCTTATGACGCCCAGCAGAATGCTTCGTCCAGTCCTCCTCGGTCTCGCCGGCCTCGCGACCTCGTCGTGCAGTCTGGTCGAGGGCGACCCGCACCGGTTTGAATCGATGGCCCAGGCCGTCGCCGACATCCCTCTGGATGGCGGCCCCCGCTCAGGCGAGGCTCGCCCCGTGCGCACGGCGGCCGAGGCCGGTCTGCGTCCGGCGCTGGCCATGACCGATACGGTGGTCAACCCCGGCGCGCTTCGGGTCGAGGTCATGGACCCGCACGATCTGTGGGATGCGCGTGACGCCGGCCTGCGGGGGGCGGTCGAACGCGCCGCTCCGGCCATGATCGAAGCCGCAGCGCCGATGGTTGCAGAGGCGGTCGTGCAGCAGGTCTCGGATAGGATGCAGACGCCTCGTGTCGAACGCGCTGCGGTCCGCGCCGCTGCAGCAACGGCTCCTCCGCCCTCGGCTTCACGCACGACGCTGCAACTCGGCGCGTTCTCAAGCCCGGGCGCCGCCCGCGCCGCCTGGACCCGCATCGCCTCCGCCGGCCAGGCCGTGGCCGAACTGTCTCCGACGTTCGAAGCGGTCGAGGTCGATGGTCGCAACCTGACCCGCCTGAAGGTCATCGCGCCTGCCGACGCCGCCCGCGCGGTCTGCCGCGCCGCCGATGCCGCACAACTCGGGTGCCTGCGCCGGGGCTAGCCGGCCAATCCATCATCCGTGCACCCGGCCTCCGCCGGGGCGCACGGTTATAGGGCAGCGGTGAGCCCCGACGATCCCATCCACAGGCGTCGCTTAACCTTTCGTTGACGGAAGGGGCGGCTCCCCCGATTCTGGCCAGCCATGACGACCGGTGAGTGAGTCGGTCGTCGCCAGCTTTCGGACTATCGGATCATGACGCAGCCCCAGGTCATCGTCGTCGGCAATGAAAAGGGCGGGGCGGGCAAGTCCACCCTGGCCATCCACATCGTCTGCGGCCTGCTGCACGCGGGTCGGCGCGTGGCCATCCTGGACCTGGACCTGCGCCAGCGGTCGATGTCGCACTTCTTCTCCCATCGCGCCGCCTGGACCGCCGCCAACGGCGTGAGCCTGCCCATGCCGCTCGAGCCCGACCTCGGCGAGGGCAAGGCCCTGGCCAAGGCCGACGAAGTCGAACAGATCGCCCGCTTCGAAGCCGCCTTTGCCGAAGCCCAATCGGCCGATGTCATCCTGATCGACACCCCCGGCGGCGACACGGCCCTGTCGCGCGCGGCGCACGCCCGCGCCGACCAGATCGTCACCCCGATGAACGACAGCTTCGTCGACTTCGACATGCTGGGCACCGTCGATCCGGTGACGCTGGATCTGCTCAAACCCTCGACCTATTCCGAGAGTGTCTGGGAGGCTCGCAAGCACCGCGCGATCAACGAGGGCCGCCACGCCGCCATCGACTGGGTCATCATCACGAACCGCCTCGCCGTCGCCGAGGCCCGCAACCGCCGTCGCCTCGAAGAGAAGATGCAGAAACTGGCCAAGCGGGTCGGCTTCCGCGTCGGTCCGGGCTTGCGCGACCGCGTCATCTACCGCGAGCTCTTCCCCTTCGGTCTGACCGTCGCCGACCTGTCCAGCGAGGTGCGCCCCGTGGCCGTGTCCCTGGCCCACGTCGCGGCCCGTCAGGAAATGCGCAACCTGATGCAGTCGCTCGGCCTCGACGCCGCCAGCCTGCCGGCCCTGGACGCGGCGGCCTGACCCCGGTTCCATCATGGGTCTGATCTGGCTGGTGCTGGTCGGCATCGGCGTCTGGGCCCTGGCCCGGCTGGGGCGTCAGACCGAGGGCCCCCGCCGCGGCCAGTGGCGCGTCGCCGCCACCCTGATCTCCGCCGCCATGCTGGCCGGCGGAGCCTTGGCCCTGTCGAAGGGCGCGTGGATCAGCGGGGCAGCCCTCGTCGGCGCGGCCCTGTGGCTGACGGTGTCCTCACGGATCCGGTCCATTCCGGAGAAGCGCGAAAGCCTTGGCGACGCCGAGGCCCGCTCCATCCTCGGCGTCCCGATCGACGCGACACCTGAAACCATCAACGCTGCCTGGCGCCGCCAGATGGGCCGCGCTCATCCGGATCAGGGCGGTACCGAAGGGCTGGCCGCGCGATTGAACGCGGCGCGGGACAGGCTCCTCCGCAAATAACCCTCTCCCCTTGCGGGAGAGGGAGGCGGCGCATGAGAGCGTAGCGATCGTTCTTGCGCCGGCGGGTGAGGGGTCACGCAGGCCCTCACCGGTTGGCGGCGGTCAAACCCCTCACCCTTTCGCGCAAGTCCGCTCGCAAGCTCGCGGCGCTCAAGCCCTCTCCCGCAAGGGGAGAGGGTTCACGCATTGATCAAACCCCCCTAAACCTCGCCCCATGCCGAAGCTGACCTCCGCCATCGACCCGCACTCGCCGAGCTTCAAGGCGCTGCACGCCCACAACACCGCACTGAATGCAGAACTGCGCGAACGGGTCGCGAAAGCGGGCAGGGGAGGCTCCGACGCCAGCCGCGACCGCCACGTCTCGCGCGGCAAGCTGCTGCCTCGTGACCGCGTCGAACGTCTGCTCGACCCCGGCTCGCCCTTCCTCGAGATCGGCCAACTCGCCGCCAACGGCATGTACGGCGATGAGGCGCCGGGCGCGGGCATGATCTGCGGCGTCGGCCGCGTCGCGGGCCGCGAGGTCCTGATCGTCGCCAACGATCCGACGGTGAAGGGCGGCGCCTATTTCCCGATGACGGTGAAGAAGCACCTGCGGGCCCAGGAGATCGCCGAGCAGAACAACCTGCCCTGCGTCTATCTGGTCGATTCGGGCGGGGCCAACCTGCCGCACCAGGCCGAGGTCTTCCCCGACCGCGACCACTTCGGCCGCATCTTCTTCAACCAGGCGCAGATGTCGGCCAAGGGCATCCCCCAGATCGCCTGCGTCATGGGCTCGTGCACCGCCGGCGGCGCCTATGTCCCGGCCATGTCGGACGAGACGGTCATCGTCCGCAACCAGGGCACCATCTTCCTGGCCGGCCCGCCGCTGGTGAAGGCCGCCACCGGCGAGGTCATCTCGGCCGAGGAACTGGGCGGGGCCGAGACCCATGGCCGCAAGTCCGGCGTTGTCGACTATGTCGCCGAGAACGACGAGCATGCGCTTGAGATCGTGCGCGACATCGTCGGCCACCTGAACAGCGTCAAGCGCGTCGACATGGATGTGCGCGAGCCGCGCGACCCGGTCCTCGACCCCGCCGAACTCTACGGCCTGATCCCCGACGACGTCCGCGCCCCTTATGACGTGCGCGAGGTCATCGGCCGCATCGTCGACGGCTCGGAGTTCGAGGAGTTCAAAGCCCTCTACGGCACGACCCTGGTCTGCGGCTTCGCCCGCATCTGGGGCTATCCGGTCGCCATTCTGGCCAACAACGGCGTGCTCTTCTCCGAGAGCGCGCTGAAGGGCGCCCATTTCATCGAACTGGCCTGCAAGCGGAAGATTCCGCTGGTCTTCCTGCAGAACATCTCAGGCTTCATGGTCGGCGGGAAATACGAGGCCGGCGGCATCGCCAAGGACGGCGCCAAACTGGTCACGGCCGTGGCCAGTGCCTCCGTGCCCAAGTTCACCATTCTGATCGGCGGCTCCTTCGGCGCCGGCAACTACGGCATGTGCGGCCGCGCCTTCGGGCCCCGTTTCCTGTTCACCTGGCCCAACTCCAGGATCAGCGTCATGGGCGGCGAGCAGGCGGCGGCGGTGCTCGCCACCGTCCACCGCGACGCCGACAGCTGGACCCCCGAACAGGCCGAGGCCTTCAAGGCCCCGGTCCGCCAGAAATACGAGGACGAAGGCAGTCCCTGGTACGCCACCGCCCGCCTGTGGGACGACGGCGTCATCGACCCGACCCAGACCCGCGACGTCCTCGGACTGGCGATTTCCGCCAGTTTGAACGCGCCGATACCCGACACGACCTTTGGCGTGTTCAGGATGTGATTGAGGAGTCTTCCATGACCGACAAACCCGACGAATCCGACCTGAACGCCCTGGACATCACCGATGCCGAGGCCGCCGAGATCAACTCGATCGCCCAGCCTCTGGTGCCGGACCCTGCGCCCGACGCGAACGACGACCTGATCCAGGTGGACGGCACCGCCGACGGCGTGGTGTTCGTCACCATCAACCGCCCGCACAAGAAGAACGCCTTCGACGCCGCCACCGTCGCGGCCCTGTACGAGACGTTCGAGACGCTTCACGGTGCCGACAATGTGCGCGTGGTCTTCATCCGCGGCGCCGGCGGGACCTTCAGCGCCGGCGGCGACCTGAACTGGATGCGCGACGCCATCGACTGGTCCGAGAGCGACAATCGCGAAGACGCCATGATGCTGGCGAAGATGCTCAAGGCCCTGCACGACGTTCCGGCCCTGACGGTCGCCCTGGTCGAGGGCGCGGCCATGGGCGGGGGCGCGGGCATCGTCTGCGCCTGCGACATGGCCGTGGCCGTCGAGGGTTCGCGCTTCGCCTTCTCCGAGGTCAAGCTGGGCCTGATCCCCGGCACGATCGCCCCCTATGTCATCGAGGCCGTCGGCGCCCGTCGCGCCAGACAGCTGTTCCTGACCGCCAACATCTTCGACGCCGACTACGCGGCCCACGCCGGGATCATCGACATGGTCCTGCCCGAGGGCTCGATCGACGAGTTCGTCTCCATGCTGACCGACAGCCTGACCCAGAACGCCCCCGGCGCCATGGGCGAGGCCAAGCGTCTGGTCCGCGACGTCGCGGGTCGCCACATCGACCACGGCCTGATGGAGGAGACCGCCAAACGCATCGCCCGCGCCCGCGTCTCGCCCGAGGGCCAGGAAGGCGTCCGCGCCTTCCTTGAAAAACGCCCGGCCCGCTGGGCGGAATAGAGAGCGTCCATGTTCAAGTCCGTCCTGGTCGCCAATCGCGGCGAGATCGCCTGCCGAGTCTTCCGCACCGCCCGGCGGATGGGGATCCGCACGATCGCCGTCTATTCCGAGGCCGACGCCCAGGCGCTCCATGTCCGCGAAGCCGATGAAGCCGTCCTGATCGGCCCGGCGGCGGCGCGCGAATCCTACCTCGTCGCCGAGAAGGTGCTGGCGGCGGCGAAGGCCACGGGCGCCGAGGCCATCCATCCCGGCTACGGCTTCCTCAGCGAGAACGCCGAGTTCGCCGAGGCCGTGATGGCGGCCGGCATCGTCTGGATCGGCGCCCCGCCGGCCTCCATCCGCGCCATGGGCCTCAAGGACGCGGCCAAGACACTGATGGTCGAGGCCGGGGTCCCGGTCACGCCCGGCTATATGGGCGAGGACCAGTCGCCCGACCGGCTGAAATCCGAGGCCGACGCCATCGGCTATCCCGTGCTGATCAAGGCGGTCGCGGGCGGCGGCGGCAAGGGCATGCGGCGCGTCGATGGGTCCGAGGCCTTCCTCGACGGCCTGGCCTCCTGCCAGCGCGAGGCGGCCTCCAGCTTCGGCGACGACCGGGTCCTGATCGAGAAATACATCCTGTCGCCTCGCCACATCGAGGTTCAGGTCTTCGGCGACAGCCACGGCGAGGTCGTCCACCTGTACGAACGCGACTGCTCCTTGCAACGCCGCCACCAGAAGGTCATTGAAGAGGCTCCGGCCCCCGGCATGGACGCCGCGACCCGCGAGGCCGTGACCTCGGCGGCCGTGAAGGCAGCGAAAGCTGTAAGATACGTCGGCGCCGGCACCATCGAATTCATCGCCGACGCCTCGGACGGGCTCAAGGCCGACCGCATCTGGTTCATGGAGATGAACACCCGGCTCCAGGTCGAACACCCGGTGACCGAAAGCATCACCGGCGTCGACCTTGTCGAATGGCAGTTCCGGGCCGCCGCCGGCGAGCCTGTTCCGCTGAAGCAGGCCGACATCCCCATGAACGGCTGGGCCATGGAGGCCCGCCTCTACGCCGAGGACCCGGCCAACGGCTTCCTGCCGTCGATCGGACGACTGGATCATTTCGTCCTGCCCGACGACATCCGTATCGACACCGGCGTGGAGGAGGGCGGCGAGGTCAGCCAGTTCTACGACCCCATGATCGCCAAGCTGATCGTGCATGAGCCGACGCGCGAAGCCGCCGCTGAAGCGATCGCCGACGCCTGCGCCGAGGTCGAGGTCTGGCCGGTGCGGACCAACGCCGGTTTCCTGACACGCTGCCTGACCCACCCCCGGTTTCTGGCCGGAGATGTGGACACCGGCTTTATCGCGGCCGAGGAGGGTGATCTGGCGCGGCCCGAACCCGATGCGGCGCTGCGGGCGGCGGCCGTCGCGATCGTTGCCGAGGACGGAATCTATCTTCGTAAACCGAAGAGCGACGACACTCTGGGCCCTTGGGAAGGCCTGCCGGGGCCCGCCTGTGGTTTCCGCCTGAACGCCGCGGATCGCGCCGCCTATCGCGCCCGGCTGGGCGATGACGTGATCCAGGGAGAGGCACGCTCGATGTTGTCCGGCGACACGAGTTGGCGGGTCCGGCTCGGCGATCAGGAACTGCGGGTTGAGTCGGCGCCCGATGGGTTGAACGTCGGCGATCGTTGGTTCGGCCAGTATTGGCTCGAAGCCGGCGGTAAGGTTCTGTTCGATGGAGGGGAGGCCTGGCTGGTCGAGCAGGCGCGCTTCTCCGGCGGAGCGGGCGGCGGCTCGGCCTCCGACGGTTCGCTGCGTGCGCCTATGCCCGGCAAGATCGTCGCCGTGCCCGCAAAGCCCGGCGACACGGTGACCAAGGGCCAGCCGGTCATCGTGCTGGAGGCCATGAAGATGGAGCACGCCCTGACCGCGCCGTTCGACGGCGTGGTCGGCGAGATCGGGTTCTCGGTCGGCGATCAGGTGACGGCGGATGCGGTGCTGGCGCGGGTCGAGGCCGCCTGAACCGCCCATGCCTCTCCACATGATCAAGCTGTGCGTCGGCGTCGCCCACGTGGAAACTCTGGAACGTCGCGCGGCCAAGGGCCAGTGGCTGACGGTCAACACCCGGATGACGCCGAAACGCGCCGCTGAACTCGAAGACGGCGGCTCCCTGTTCTGGGTCATGAAGGGCTCGGTGACCTGCCGCATGCCGATCCTTGACGTCTCGACCAAGGGCGAGGGCAAGGCCTCGATGTGCCTCATCAAACTGTCGCCCGAGGTAATCCGCACCGCGCCCCAGGCCCGCCGCCCCTTCCAGGGCTGGCGCTATCTGGAGCCGAAGGACGCACCGCCTGACATGTCCTCGCTCGACGCCGGCGACATGCCCGAGGATCTGGCCAAACAGCTGCGCGAGATGGGGGCCTGGTGAGAGCGTCCTTGTCCCCTTGCGGGAGAAGGTGGCAGCCGAAGGCTGACGGATGAGGGGTCACACCGGCTGTTGGCGGGAGGGCTGATCGTGCGGACTTCAGACGTCAGCGTGACCCCTCATCCGACCTCGCTCCGCTCGGCCACCTTCTCCCGCAAGGGGAGAAGGACCGTGTTGACCTTCGTGCCTCGACGTGGTCTCCGCGCCCTCCCATGACCTTCCTGACCCCCGCCACCCGCTCCGCGACCAAGGAACTCCTGACCCTGGCCTGGCCGGTGGTGCTGGCGCGCATCGGCATCATGACCATGGGGCTGACCGATGCGATCGTGGTCGGCAACTACGCCTCGCGCGAGCTCGCCTTCCATTCCCTCGCCTGGGCGCCGCATTCGATCATCGTGGTGACGGCGGTCGGCCTGCTGTTCGGCGTTCAGGTCATGACGGCCCGGATGCTGGGCGAGGGACGCCGCGCCGAGGTCGGGGCCGTGCTCAGGCGCGGATTCGTCTATGCGCTGCAGCTCGGCGTCGCCGCCTGTATCGCCCTGATCTTCGTCGGCCCCTGGCTGCTGCGCCAGATCCACCTCGAGGCCGGTCTGGCCGAGGGCGCGGGTCCGGCCCTGATCGTGCTCGCCCTGTCCATGCCCGCCTATCTGGTGTCGGTCGCGGCCCAGTTCTTCCTCGAGGCCCTGGGCAAGCCCAAGCCCGGCATGGTCGCCATGTGGGTGGCCAACGGCGTCAACCTGGCGCTCAACCTGCTGCTGGTGCCCGATCTGCTCGGCCTCGGCATCAATGGCGCCGAGGCGTCCTGCTGGGCGACCTTCGCGGCGCGGGCGGCGCTGGCGATCTTCCTCGTCATCTACATCGTCCGCCTGCCCGAGGCGCGGGCGCTCGGCGTCTTCACCCGGCCGAAGCCCGATCCCGTCGCGGCCGCCGAACAGCGTCGCATCGGCTACGGGGGCGGCTCGTCCTATTTCATCGAGGTCGCGGCCTTCGCGGCCATGACCTTCATCGCCGGCCAACTGGGCGTCAACGAGACGGCGGCCTGGGCGGTGGTGCTGAATGTGTCCGCGATCGTCTTCATGGTCCCGATGGGCCTCTCGTCGGCCACCGCGGTCCTGGTCGGCCGGGCCTATGGCGCAGGTGACAGACCCGGCGCCCTGCGCGCGGGCCTGGTCGGGGTGGGAGTGGTGACGGCCCTGACCCTGGGCGTCGCCCTGCTGGTCTGGCCGAGCGCGGGCCTGCTGGTCGGGGCCTACAACCGCGATCCGGCTTTGCTGGCTCTGGCCGCGCCCGCGCTCGTGCTGGCGACCCTGTTCTTTGTGGCGGACGGAATCCAGGTCGTGGCGGCCCAGGCCAACCGCGCGGCCGGAGACGTCTGGTGGCCCACGATCATCCACTTCGCCGCCTACGGCGGGATCATGATGCCGCTGGGCTGGTGGTTCGCACATCAGATCGGCGTCGATGGCCTCGTCTGGGCGGTCATCATCGCCAGTCTGGTGTCGTCCACCCTTCTGACCGGCCGCTTCGTGCGGATCGCGCGGCGGGTCAGGGTCGCCGCGTAAAGCAGACCTTGTTGCCGTCGGGATCATCGACGCAGAACTCCCGTGTGCCCCAGGTCTGATCCGTCGGCCCCTGATGGATCGGAGAGTCGGGTCTGGCCGCGCTATCCAGTCCGCGCGCCCTGAACCGCGCGAACAGCGCGTCCACCTCGTCGACCAGCACGGTGATCGACTGACCATAGGCGCCGTCGCCGCTATGGCTCGACAGATGCAGTTCGTCGCCGTTGCGCGTCAGGATCGAGAAGGCCGGATCGGCCGGTTCCGGCCAGACCCCGACCAGCCGGAAATCCAGCACCTCGGTGTAGAAGGCGATCGAACGCATGATCTGGCTGCTGCGGACCACGGGGATGATGGACATCGTGCGCTCCTGATCGCGGCGGGGCAGGGTGACGCCGCGACATCGTCACTCTATATCCCGCTGCTTCCTCGAACCACTGGACGTCAATGGCCCGCATCCTGATCACCTCGGCGCTGCCGTACATCAACGGCATCAAGCATCTGGGGAATCTGGCGGGCTCCATGCTGCCGGCCGACGTCTTCGCCCGCTTCAAACGCGCCCAGGGCCACGAGACCCTCTACATCTGCGCCACCGACGAGCACGGCACGCCTGCCGAGCTGGCCGCCGCCGCCGCCGGTCAGGACGTCCAGACCTATTGCGACGAACAGCACGATATCCAGAAGGCCGCCGGTCAGGCGTTCGGCCTCAGCTACGACTGGTTCGGCCGCTCCTCGCGCGAGCCCAACCGTCGCCTGACCCAGCATTTCGCCAAGGTGCTGGAGGAGAACGGCCTGATCGAGGAACGGGTCGACCGGATGATCTATTCGATCGACGACGCCCGCTTCCTGCCCGACCGCTATGTCGAGGGGACCTGCCCCCATTGTGGACACGTCGGGGCGCGAGGGGATCAGTGCGACAACTGCGGCCGCCTGCTGGACCCGACCGACCTGATCGCCCCCTATTCGTCAGTCTCGGGTTCGACCAACCTCGAGGTCCGCGACACCCGCCACCTCTATCTGCTGCAGACGAAGATCGAGGGCCGCATCCGTTCGTGGATCGAAAGCAAGACTGACTGGCAGACCCTGGCCCGTTCGATCGCCCTCAAGCATCTGGATGAAGGCCTGATCGACCGGGGCATCACCCGCGACCTGAAGTGGGGCGTGCCGGTGGTGGGACCCGATCGCGGACCGCGCCCGGGCATGGAGGGCAAGGTCTTCTACGTCTGGTTCGACGCTCCCATCGAATACATCGGAGCGACCGAGGAATGGGCGCAGGCCAACGGCACGACCTGGCGCGACTGGTGGCGCACGGACGAGGGCGCCGACGACGTTCGCTACGTCCAGTTCATGGGCAAGGACAATGTCGCCTTCCACACCGTCAGCTTCCCGGCGACCATCCTGGGCTCGGGCGAACCGTGGAAGACGGTCGATACGCTCAAGGCCTTCAACTGGCTGAACTGGTACGGCGGCAAGTTCTCCACGTCCCAGAAGCGCGGCGTGTTCATGGACCAGGCGCTGGAGATCCTGCCCGCCGACTACTGGCGCTGGCACCTGACGGCCTATGGGCCGGAGGGCTCCGACGCCGCCTTTACCTGGGAGCAGTTCCAGTCGACGACGAACAAGGACCTCGCGGACGTGCTGGGGAACTTCGTCAACCGCATCGTCAAGTTCGCGGAATCGAAGTTTGACGGCGTCGTCCCCGACGGCGGCCAGCCCGGTCCGCTGGAAGAGAAGCTGGACGCCGACATCCGCGCCGGCATCGCCGAGGCGACCGAGGCCTTCGAGGCCATGGAGTTCCGCAAGGCCTGTCAGGCCCTGCGCGCGGTCTGGGTGCTGGGCAATGAATACCTTCAGGAAGCCGCGCCCTGGACCGCCTTCAAGACCGATGTCGATCGCGCCGCCGTCGGCGTCCGCACCGGCCTGAACCTCGTCGCCCTGTTCGCCCGCATCGCCGCCCCGGTCATGCCCTTCTCGGCTGAAAAGATCGCCGCTGCCGTGGGCGAGACGGACCTGAGCTGGCCGGCCCCTGACGCTGTCCTGCTGGACCAGCTGCCGCGCGGTCAAAAGGTCGCCGCCGCCGAGGTCCTGTTCAGGAAGATCGAGGATGTCCAGGTCGCGGAGTGGACCGAGCGTTTCGGCGGCGCTCAGTGAAGCCCGCGCTGGCGGACCATTCGCCGGCGACCCTCTCGGCGGTGCGTGCGCGCCTCGCCGCCACCGGCCGCGCCCAGCTGCACTACCTGCTGGCCGCGCCCTACGCCGACCACCTGCGCGCCGAGGCCGACAAGCCCGACTTCAACGTCGTCACCCGCCGCTCGACCGGCCACGTCGACCTGTCCGCCGCCTGGCTGCACTCACTGGAGCCGCACCAGCGCCAAGCCCTGGGCCAGGCCGTCCAGACCGCCGCCACAGACGACTTCCAGTACCTGTTCGACAACCACCCCATCTACGACATGGCCGAGGCCGGGACCGCCGAACCCGTCTGGGCCGATCTGGTCGCCTTCCTGAACGGCGAGGCCTTCCTGGGCCTCATGCGCGAGGCGACCGGCGAACCCCGCATCGCCCTGGCCGACGCCCAGCTGACCCGCTTCCGCAAGGGCCATTTCCTCACCGCGCACGACGACACCGCCGAGGGCAAGAATCGCTTTTACGCCTATGTCCTGGGCCTGACGCCCGGCTGGCGCATCGACTGGGGCGGCCTGCTGGCCTTCCACGACGCCGAGGGCAATGTCGGCGAGGCCTTCACCCCGCGCTTCAACACCCTGAATCTGCTCAGGGTCCCCGCGCCGCATTCGGTGACCCAGGTCGCCCTGTCCGCCGGCGCCGACCGCGTGTCGATCACCGGCTGGCTGCGCGGCGTCTGACTATTCGAACAGGCTCATGGGCGCGCCGTGCTCGTCCGGCCAGCCCAGATAGGCCACGTCGGTCGGACCGACCACGAAGGTCACCACCCGCCATGCGCCCGCGGTCCGGCGGAGCAGGGCGTAGGTCCCGGGCCCGTCGAAGAACCCCTCCTCGAGCGCGCTGGCGTAGCGGGTCTTGCTGAAGTCGATGGGTCGACCGTTCGGCTGCTGGATCGAACCGGCATAGAAGGCCCAGTCGCCCTGGATGCGAAGCCGGTCGACCATGAACTGGACCGGCTGGCCTCCCAGATCGCGCTGGATCGCCGGCCGCAGCGCGTCGAGGATCGGACGGCGCATCGGATCGCCGACGGGGACATTGCGCGGCCCGGCCTGGACGGCCGGCGGCGGCGCTGCCGGGGCCGAACCCGCCGACAGGGGGGCGCCGATCAAGGCGAGGGCGAGAAGAAGGCTCATGCGGGTTCCCCGGGCGAGACGGCCCGGACCCGTGTCCGGCCTCACCGCGCCCGAAGACCCTAGCTTCTAGCCGGCGCGACCGGAAGCCGGCTGCCGCGCCGGGTCAGGTCGGATCAGGGTTTGGCGAGGGCGCCCTGGGCCAGGCAGACCACCAGCTTCTGGTCCTTCTCCGGCCGGCACGACTTCCGGACCTCTTCTGCCGTGATGTCGAGGAAGGCCGGGGCCGAGGCGTTGTGCTGCTCCACGGCCAGCGCCCGGACGACGGTCGAGCGATAGCCGTCCCAGATCATGTGCACCGCGACGTAGAGCACGATGACCAGGCCGACATAGCCGATCCAGCGGTACTTGCTCAGCAGCTTGGCGATATAGGTCGCCGCGACGCCCATCAGGCCGATCGACAGAACCAGGCCGAAGACCATGATCCACGGGTGGTCATGGGCCGCGCCGGCAACGGCCAGCACATTGTCCAGCGACATGGTCACGTCGGCGATCAGGATCTGCACCAGCGCCGCGCCGAAGGTCTTGCGCTTCAGCCCCATTTCCTCAGGCGAGGGTCCCTTGCCGTGCTCGATGGCGAGGGCCAGCTCAAGCTCGGCCTGCGCCTCGGCCTGGTCGTGGGTCGCGGACTCCTGCAGCTCGCGCCACATCTTCCAGCACACCCAAAGCAGCAGCACCCCGCCCGCGATCAGCAGGCCGACGATGGCCAGAAGCTGGACCGTGACCAGGGCGAACAGGATCCGCAGCACGACGGCGGCGGCCAGACCGATCAGGATGGCCTTGCGACGCAGCTCCTGCGGCAGGGCGGCTGCGGCCAGACCCACGGCCACGGCATTGTCGCCGGCCAGGACCAGATCGATGGCCAGAACCTTGCCGAGGGCGGAAAGCTGGCTGGCGAATTCGGGAGTGCTGAGGAATTCCATGGGGCGCTGTTAGGGCAGGGGATGCCGGTTAATCAAGCGAGCGTTGCTTTCTCGAGGCTTCATAGAGGGCCACGGCCGCCGCGTTCGAGACGTTCAGGCTCTCGAATCCGCCCGGCATGGGGATTTTGGCCAGAACGTCGCAATGTTCGGCCACCAGCCGGCGGATCCCGTCGCCCTCGGATCCCATGACCAGAACGGTCGGCCGGTGATCCAGCGCGTTCTCCAGCAATTCCTCGGACGACCCGTCCAGCCCGACGGCCCGCCAGCCCAGATCGGCCAGCCGTTCCAGCGCCCGGGACAGATTCGTCACCCGCGCGCAGGGCAGGCGTTCCGTCGCCCCCGCGGCCGCCTTGGCCAGGGCCCCGGCCAGCACCGGCGAGTGCCGGTCCTGCACGATGATTCCCCTGGCCCCGAAGGCGAGCGCCGAACGGAAGATGGCGCCGACGTTCTGGGGATCGGTCAGCTGGTCCAGCATGACGATGATTCCCTCGGCCGGATCGGCGAAGTCCTCGATCGCCACGCCTTCCAGCGGCTGGACCTTGAAGGCCATGCCCTGGTGGACCGCCCCGGCGGGCAGCATCCGCTCCAGCGCCAGCGAATCGATCACCTCGACCCTGTGGCCGTTGGGAATACCCTCGCGTTCAAGCTCGGCGGCGCGATCAGCGGTGGCCAGCAGACGGCCCATACCCTTGCGCGCCGGGTTCTCCAGCGCCGCCAGCACAGGATGGCGGCCCCAGACGAAGCCGTCGGCGTCGACCTTGCCCCGTCCGGCGCGCGGCGCGGCGGTGCTGAAGCTCCTGGTCGGCGGATTGGGGTTCCAGCCGCCCCGGTCGGGGCCGCCCTTGGGAGCATCCAAAGCCCCGCCCTTGCGGCTCCGCTCATCGGTTTTACCGGGCCCTTTTTTGCCCGATTTCCGGTCGTTGCGTTCTGGATTTCTCGACACTATAAGACGCCCTCCGATTTGGAGCCCTAGGGCTTTCGGGTCTGGCGCTCCCTCTATCTCAGGCGTGTCCCGACCTTGAAGCCTTTTGTTCCGACACCGGTCGAAAGATCGGTCAGGGACGGTTCGGACGGATCGATTAAAGCGCGCTGGGGGAATGTCCCGAGTGGCAAAGGGGGGGGACTGTAAATCCCCTGCGTAAGCTTCGCAGGTTCGAGTCCTGCTTCCCCCACCACGCGCTTTCGATACGGACGACAGGGTTTTCGAAGAGGATCAGCTGCGGAAGTTTCTTTGTAAAAACAAAGAGCTGCCGTGGTTTCCGTGCGGGTATAGTATAATGGTAATACAGCAGCCTTCCAAGCTGAATATGTCGGTTCGATTCCGTCTACCCGCTCCAGGTTTTTGATAGCACCCAGCGCCCCTCAACCCGGGCCATCAGGAGTTTGGCCATGGCCAAGGAAAAGTTCGAACGCACCAAGCCGCATTGCAACATCGGCACCATCGGTCACGTTGACCATGGCAAGACGACGCTGACGGCCGCCATCACGATGACCCTGGCCAAGGCCGGCGGCGCGAAGGCCATGGCCTATGCCGACATCGACGCCGCGCCGGAAGAAAAGGCCCGCGGCATCACGATCAACACGGCTCACGTGGAATATGAGACGGCCAACCGTCACTATGCCCACGTCGACTGCCCCGGCCACGCCGACTATGTGAAGAACATGATCACCGGCGCCGCCCAGATGGACGGCGCGATCCTGGTGGTCTCGGCCGCTGACGGCCCGATGCCCCAGACCCGCGAGCACATCCTGCTGGCCCGTCAGGTCGGCGTGCCCGCCCTGGTCGTGTTCATGAACAAGGTCGACCTGGTCGACGACAAGGAGCTGCTGGAGCTCGTCGAGATGGAAGTGCGCGAGCTGCTTTCGTCCTACCAGTTCCCGGGCGACGACATTCCGATCACCATGGGTTCGGCCAAGGCCGCGACCGACGGCGTGAACCCGGAAATCGGCGAACAGCAGGTTCTGAAGCTGATGGAAACCGTCGACGCCTACATTCCGCAGCCGGAGCGTCCGGTCGACCTGCCGTTCCTGATGCCGGTGGAAGACGTCTTCTCGATCTCGGGTCGCGGCACCGTGGTGACCGGCCGTATCGAAAAGGGCATCGTCAAGGTCGGTGAGGAAGTCGAGATCGTCGGCATCCGTCCGGTCCAGAAGACGACCTGCACGGGCGTGGAAATGTTCCGCAAGCTGCTGGACCAGGGCCAGGCGGGCGACAACGTCGGCGTGCTGCTGCGCGGCACCAAGCGTGAAGACGTCGAGCGCGGCCAGGTTCTCTGCAAGCCGGGCTCCATCACCCCGCACACCAAGTTCGTCGCCGAAGCCTACATCCTGAACAAGGAAGAAGGCGGCCGTCACACGCCGTTCTTCACCAACTACCGCCCGCAGTTCTACTTCCGCACGACGGACGTGACGGGCATCGTTCAGCTGAAGGAAGGCGTCGAGATGATCATGCCCGGCGACAACGCCGAGCTGAACGTCGAACTGATCACCCCGATCGCCATGGATCAGGGCCTGCGCTTCGCCATCCGTGAAGGCGGCCGCACCGTCGGCGCCGGCGTCGTCGCCAAGATCATCGAGTAGAGCAAGACCGGTCTCCGGATCGATCTGAAGAGGCCCGCCGGAGAAATCCGGCGGGTCTTTTTCTTTGCCTTCTCCCCTTGCGGGAGAAGGTGGCCGAGCGAAGCGAGGTCGGATGAGGGGTCACGCTGACGCCTGAAGTCAGCGCTCGATCCACTCACTCAAGCCGCCGGCACGACCCCTCATCCGTCAGCCTTCGGCTGCCACCTTCTCCCGCAAGGGGAGAAGGGAAGTGGGCCCATACCCATCAACACATCCCCCGATTTTCCCAATCGAAACAACGCCCGGCTCTATTTAGAGCCCCTGTACCCATCACCCCCTGAAACGGCCTCACACTGTCCGGTCCTTTTCTGGAGGCGCGGATATGGAAGATCAGGCGACAAACACCGGCCGACAGGTCGTCCCCGAGGAGGTCTGGGACACCGTGAAGGCGGACTATCTGGCGGGCATGTCGGGGCCGGACTGCTGCCGGCGGCACGGTGTGAGCCTGTCGGCCTTGCGCAACCGGGCGGCTCGCGAGGGTTGGCGACGCTCGGACCAGCCCTGGATCCCGCCTCAGTCGCTCGATCCCTGGGACGAGGGGCGTCTGCTCGAAGAGCGTATTTGCGGCAATCTCGACCTGATCGAATGGGGCGAACTGTCGGGCGTCACCGAGGGACGGATGATGCGCGCGATCCTGCGCGGGGATTCGGCCGAATTCATGCGCTGGCACAAGGTTGCCGAGATCATCGAGGTCCGTGAGGCCGAACTGCGCCGCTGGGCCGAGGAGGAAGAGGTCCGCAAATACCAGATCCGACAGCGCGCCCGCGATATCGAGGCCGAGGAGGCTGAAGCGGACTCTGGGGACTATCTGGACTCTGAATTCCGGGAGCCCCTGGACCAGCAGGGGCCGGTGAGGGGCTTCCGCATCACCCGGGACGGCGAGCTGGTGCGCATGAAGCCACGTGAAGAGGACGACGCGGATCTCTCCTCCCGGTCGCGCAGCGACGGGGAGGTGGACGCGAGTTCTTCGCGAGCGGACGGAGGGGGCGACACGGTCTCACCGCATGAGCCCTCGCCAGCCTCCAACTCAAACGCCACCTCGCCCCCTCCGTCACGGCGCGAAGCCGCGCCGCGCCACCTCCCCATTCGCCAGGCGGCGAAGGGGGAGGAAACCGGGCCGCCGTGACCGTACCTATCCGTTCGGCTTGCCCGTCGCCGGGTCCGTCGCCGTCTCGCCGGAGTTGCTCGATCCTTTCGAACCGACGGGTTCGGTCGCCGGACGCGGCGGCTGGCCGTCGCCTGCAGGGCGCTGGTTCTCGTTCTCGGTCTGGCGCGGGGGGCGGGCGGGGTCGGTCATGGTCAAGCTCCTGATCGCCAACCGAACGCCCCAAACCGACGGCGGCTCCCCAACCTTTCGTTCACCACGCCATTACACCGTCCCGAAACGGCCGGTGGGCTAGACCAGCGAAAGGAACGCGCCTTGCTCTCAGGCGTGGGTCGGAGACTTGCATGCCCGGAACGCTACAGATCGAGGTCGTGAAGGCGGACCAGTTGACGGTCGCCGACCGTGTGCTGTGGCGCGCCATGGTCGACGCCAATCCCGATCTGGCCAGCCCCTATTTCCGCTGGGAGTTCACCGAGATCGCCGCCCGCGTCAGCCCGAACGCCGCCGTGGCGATCCTGTCGAAGCGCGGTCGCACCATCGGCTATTTCCCGCACCAGCGGCGCGGATCGGCGATCCAGCCTCTGGGCGCGCCGATGAACGACTATCACGGCGTCATCGCCATGCCGGGCGAGGCGCCGTCCCTGGCGACCGTCGCCGCCCTGCTTAATGCGCCCCGGCTGAACGTCTCGGCCTGGGTCGGGCCATCGGGGGCGGGCGAGCTGCGCGAGACCCTGATGACCGTCACGCCGGAGGAGGGGTTCGACGCCTGGTACGCCGAGCGTCGCCAGACCTGGGGCAAATACTTCAAGGACAAGGAACGCGCCCGCCGCAGCCTGGAGGCCGAACTGGGCCCGATCCGCGTCGAGCGCGGCCTGACCGATCCGGCCCTGCTCGACCAGCTGATCCAGCTGAAGCGCGACCAGTATGCGCGCACGGGTCGCCACGACATCTTCGCCTGCGGCTGGACGCGCGACCTGCTCCACGCCCTGATGGCCTCGAAGCACGAGGACTTCGGCGCCTCGATGGCCGCGCTGTGGGCCGGGGACAGGCTGACGGCGATCGAATATTCGTTACACGCCGGCGATCGCTACCATTTCTGGTTCCCCGCCTATCAGCCCGAGCTGGCGCGCTGCTCGCCTGGCATCCTGCTGACCATGGATACCATGCGGCTGGGCTGTGACGCCGGCTTCCGGGTCTTCGATTTCGGTTTCGGGGGCGAGGGCTACAAGAAGTATTTCTGCAATGCGACCCAGACGGTGCGCGAGGCCGTGATCCTCAAACCCGGCGTCGGTTCGATGCTGTCGGATGCGGCCGTGGGCCTTCTGAACACCGCCGCGGGCGGCAAGGGCGAGCGTCTGCGCACCAGCGTCCGTCGCCGATGGGCCGCCATCGAGGCCTGCGAGACCACCTCCGCCAACCGCCTGATGGGCGCCGTCGCCGCCGCCGGCGCGGCCATGAAGAAGGTGAGCGGCGCCCGCCAGGCCGCCTGATCGAGACGAGCATGACCCAGACGACCACGACCCGCCGCACCCGCTATCCCGGCCCGATCGCCGAGGCCAAGAAACACCCGCACGCCCTGGTCGACCAGGGCTTCGCCACCGACGAGGCCCTGGCCGAGATCCTGCACCGCTATCCGGCCGAGCTCTTCGACATCAACCTTTACGACTACGACGACGAGGGTCAGGTCTCGCTGCGCACCGGCGCGCGCGGCGGCCTGTCGGGCGACCAGCTTCTGGCGGCGATCCAGGCCGGGCGGCTTTGGGTCAACCTGCGTCAGGCCGAGGCGGGCTGCCCCGACATGTGGAACGCCGCGATGGACGAGTTCCGGAAGATCCAGGCTGCCTATCCCGGCATGAAGGCCGTGACCAACGCCGGCCAGCTGATCATCTCCTCGCCGGTCGCCAAGGTGCCGTATCACTTCGACGCCGCCGGGGTGATCCTGTTCCACCTGCGCGGCAGGAAGCGCCTCTTTATATACCCCGGCGACGAGACCCATCTGCCCGAGAAGGCGATGGAGCAGGTCGTGGCCCGCCAGACGACCGAGGAACTGCCCTACACCCGCGCCTTCGAGGCCGACGCCCAGGTCATGGATCTGGAGCCGGGCGAGGCCCTGACCTGGCCGTTGTATGCGCCGCACCGGGTCGAGAACCTCGACAGGTTCTGCGTCTCACTGTCGATGGACTTCCAGACCTGGCCGACGCGGTTCCGCAACGGCGCCATCTACACCAATGCCGTCATCCGCAGCCGGGGAGGGCGTCCGCGCTTCACCGACAGCATGTCGACCCCGGAACTGGCGGCGCGCTGGGCTGCGTCGCTGGCGTTGCGCCGGGTCGGCGGACTCAAGAGCCGGATCGAGCATTTCAAGCGAGATTTCACGCCGGAAGTCGGCGCCGCCGACGGGGCAGGGGCGCTGCAGGCCTGAGCCCGAGCCTTACGGGGAATTCACCCAAAGGGCCGTATGGCCTGACAGCGGGGCGTTCGCGGGACCGGCAGGTGAATTCGAGGTCATGACGTCGAGTTAAACTGACTTCCGTTCATCACAGGGTCAGGTTCGCCTCAACTTCAGGAGAGGAACCCCGTCATGAAAGCTTTCGTAACCGCCGTCGCATCCGTCGCCCTGCTGGCCGCCCTCGGCGCCGCAGCCCCTGCCTCGGCAAAGGCTGACCGCGAAGTCCGCATTCGCTACGCCGCCGCCCGCGTGGTCGTCATCGTCGAGAACCGAGCCGACATCGCCGTCGAGATCGAGCCTGGCTCGGGCGGTCTGCCCCTGCCGACCGTGACCCGCAGCGGCGACGAGGTCCGCATCAACGGCAACCTCGGCCGCAACGCCTTCCGCCGCTGCCAGAGCGGCCCCGCCGACGCCCGCCAGCCGGGGCAGGGCGCTTCGGTCGAGGTTCGTGACCACGGACGCGTCAACCTCTCGGCCGCCCCCCTGATCGTCATCCGCACCCCGCCGACCGTCGACGTCTCGACCGAACAGTCCGCCGTCTTCGGCGCCATCGGCCGCGGCGCGACCTCGATCGAACTGGGTTCCGGCGGCTGCGGCGACTGGACCGTGGCCAATACCACGGGCTCCGCCGACCTGTCGATCGGCGGATCCGGCAGCATCCGCGCCGGAATGTCGGGCAGCCTGGACGCCTCCATCGGCGGCTCGGGCAACATCACGGCCGGCGCAACCGGTAAACTGGAAGCCGCCATCGGTGGTTCGGGCACGATCATCGTCGCCAGCGCCACGGGCCCGGTCGACGCGGCCATCGGCGGTTCGGGCGACATCCGCGTCAACGGCGGCCGTCCGACCGAGGTCGATGCAGCCGTCGGCGGGTCGGGCGACATCACCATCACGGGCGACGCCGGTCCGCTGGACGCTTCCATCGCCGGCTCGGGCAACATCACGGTCACCGGCACGGTCGCCAGCCTGGACGCCAGCCTGGTCGGCGGCGGCGACGTCGTTGTCGGTCGCGTGACAGGCTCGGTCTCCCAGTCGGTCATGGGCGGCGGCCGGGTGAGAATCGGCAACTGAGCCTCCTGAACTCAGTCTGCTGAAAAGGAGACGGCCCGGGGCGGTGGAACCCCCGGGCCGTCTTTACCTGTCCGGTCCGCGTCAGAAATCGAAATGGTCCAGATGGGCGGAGGATGTCAGAGTGGCCCCTGCACCGTTCGAGGGAGGGCGTATCGATGTTCAAGGGTATCGCAGCGGCCGCCGCCGTCCTGACCCTGTCCGGCTGCGCTATGGTCGCCCAGACCAGCGCCCCGCCCGCCGGTCTGTCCTGGTCCGTCATCAGCCAGATGAATGGCTTCTATGACGATCCCGATGACCCCACCAACCGCCCGCCGCTGCTCAGCAAGCCGCCCGCAGGCGTTATCCGGGCGGTCGACATCAATGCCGACGGGGTCAGCGACTGGATTGTCGAATGGCCCGAGAGCACCCAGTTCTGCGGCACCGGCGGATGCCGCGTCACCGTCTATCTGACCCATGGCCAGAACCTGGTCCGCATCTTCGACCGCCAGACACTCGAAGCGCTGGATATGACCGTGGTGGACGGAGAGCCCCGGTTCGAGGGCAGTTTCCATCACCTGTCCTGCAATGACGCCCGCAATCCCTGCCGCCTGGCCTGGGGGCTGGACGCGACCACCCGCCGACTGGTCCCCCGGCCGTCCGTCAACGGCGACACCTATTCCTCGCAGACGGACGAGGGGCCGATCGACGCTATCTGGCATCCGCTTTCCGACGGCTAGGCGGCTACAGGCAGAAAGGCGCTTTCAAAGCCTTCGCGCGCTTGACGAAATCGGAATCAATCGGCATAAGCGCCAACTCTTGTTGGACTGGCTGTGCGGGAAACCGCAGACGCAGTTCGCAGGAACGACCTAAGTACCTGTTCTTTGCAGCTTCTTGGGACTTCACGGCCTTCGCGGGGGACTGCGTGGGCCGATCGTTTTTGCGAAGTGCGTACCTGAAGGGTCTCGACCCTTGGGCTCCGGTCTTTGAAATGGTTCACAGGACGCAGGTTCGCCTGCTTGGGAAATACGACCGATATGGATCAAAGCATCCGCATCAGGCTCAAGGCCTTCGATCACCGCGTCCTCGACTTTTCGACGCGCGAAATCGTGAATACGGCCAAGCGCACGGGCGCCACTGTTCGTGGTCCGATCCCGCTGCCGACCCTGATCGAAAAGTTCACCGTGAACCGCTCGCCGCACGTCGACAAGAAGTCGCGCGAGCAGTTTGAAATCCGCACGCACAAGCGTGTCCTCGACATCGTCGACCCCACCCCGCAGACCGTGGACGCGCTCATGAAGCTCGACCTGTCCGCCGGCGTGGACGTCGAGATCAAGATTTAAAGAAACAAAGGCGGGATCCGATATGCGCACGGGCGTGATCGCCAAGAAGCTGGGCATGACCCGCGTGTTCGCCGAAGACGGCGCGCACGTTCCGGTCACTGTGCTTCAGCTCGACGACTGTCAGGTCGTCGGCCAACGCACTCAGGAGCGGGACGGCTACGTCGCCCTGCAGCTGGGCGCCGGGGCCAAGAAGGCAAAAAACACCAACAAGGCTCAACGCACGACCTTCGCCACGGCGGAAGTCGAGCCCAAGCACGTTGTCATGGAGTTCCGCGTGTCGGACGACGCCATGATCGACGTCGGAGCGACCCTCACAGCCGACCACTTCGTGGTGGGTCAGAAGGTCGACATCCAGGGCGAGACGATCGGCAAGGGCTTCCAGGGCGGTATGAAGCGCTGGAACTTCGGCGGTCTGCGGGCGACGCACGGCGTCTCCCTGTCGCACCGTTCGCTGGGCTCCACCGGTCAGCGTCAGGACCCTGGCAAGACGTTCAAGGGCAAGAAGATGGCGGGTCAGCTCGGTAACGAGACGATCACCACCCAGAACCTGACCGTCGTCCGTGTCGACGCCGAACGCGGCCTGATCCTGGTCAAGGGCGCTGTCCCCGGCCACGAAGGCTCGTGGGTCAAGGTCCGCGACGCGCACAAGAAGTCGCATGCCGACCTGCCGTTCCCCGGCTCGTTCAAGACCAAGGGCGGCGCTGCAGCCGCTCCGGCCGAAACGCCTGCTGAAGAGCCGGTCGCGGTCGAAACCGTCGAAGGCGGTGAAGCGTAATGAAACTCTCGGTCATCAAACTCGACGGCAAGGCCTCGGGCGACGTTGAACTGTCGGACGCCGTCTTCGGCATCACCGACATTCGCGGCGACCTTCTGGCCCGCTACGTCAACTGGCAGCTGGCCAAGCGCCGCGCCGGCACCCACAAGGTCCAGACCCGGAACGAGAACTCTCGCACCGGCAAGAAGATGTACAAGCAGAAGGGCACCGGCGGCGCTCGTCACGGTTCGCGCCGTGCACCGCAGTTCGTCGGCGGCTCGCGCGCCTTCGGCCCGATCGTTCGCGATCACGGCTTCGACCTTCCCAAGAAGGTTCGCGCGCTGGCCCTGCGTCACGCCCTGTCTTCCAAGGCGAAGTCCGGCGACCTGGTCGTCGTCGACGCCCTGACGGTCAAGGACGCCAAGACCTCCGCTCTGCGCGAGACGTTCGGCAAGCTGGGCTGGACCCGCACGCTGATCATCGCTGGTCCGGAAGTCGACGCGAACTTCGCGTTGGCCTCGCGGAACATCCCGCAGATCCACGTGCTGCCGAACGCCGGCCTGAACGTCTATGACATCCTGCGCGCCGACAAGCTGGTGCTCTCGAAGGCCGCCGTCGAAGCCATCGAAGCCCGCTACGCCGACATGAAGCCGTCGCGTCGCGAGCAAGCCGAGAAGGACGCCGCGTAATGGCTGCCCAACCCACCGCCAAACACTACGACACCATTCTGTCGCCGATCATCACCGAGAAGGCGACGATCCTGTCGGAGCAAAACAAGGTCGTGTTCCGCGTTGCCGGAACCTCGACCAAGGACGAGATCGCCGCTGCGGTCGAAAGCCTGTTCAAGGTCAACGTCCTGAAGGTCAACACCCTGGTCCAAAAGGGCAAGACCAAGCGCTTCCGCGGCATCATGGGCCGTCGGGTCGACATCAAAAAAGCGATCGTGACGCTGGCTGACGGCCAGTCGATCGACGTCACGACGGGGCTCTAATCAGATGGCCTTGAAAACATACAATCCGACTTCGCCGGGCCGTCGCGCCCTGGTGCTGATCGACCGTTCGGAGCTCTTCAAGGGCCGTCCGGAAAAGTCTCTGACCGAAGGCCTGACCAAGTCGGGCGGACGTGGTCAGGGCGGTCGCATCGCTGTCCGCTTCCGCGGCGGCGGCGCCAAGCGCCTGTATCGCAAGATCGACTTCAAGCGTCGCAAGTTCCAGACGGCGACCGTCGAGCGGCTGGAGTACGACCCCAACCGCACCGCCTTCATCGCCCTCATCACCTATGAGGACGGCGAAAAGGCCTACATCATCGCGCCGCAACGCCTGAAGGCGGGCGACACGATCGTGGCCGGCGAGAAGACGGACGTTAAGCCGGGCAACGCCATGCCGCTGCGCGCGATTCCTGTCGGCACCATCATCCACTGCGTGGAAATGAAGCCGGGCAAGGGCGCCCAGCTGGCCCGTTCGGCCGGCGCCTACGCCCAGCTGGTGGGTCGCGATCAGGGTTACGCCCAGATCCGCCTCGGCTCCGGTGAACTGCGCATGGTTCTGGACGGCTGCATGGCCACGGTGGGCGCCGTTTCGAACGCCGACCACATGAACCAGAACCTGGGCAAGGCCGGTCGCGTCCGTCACATGGGCTTCCGTCCGCACGTTCGCGGCGTCGCCATGAACCCGATCGACCACCCGCACGGTGGTGGTGAAGGCCGGACCTCTGGTGGTCGTACCCCGGTTACGCCATGGGGCAAGGACACCAAGGGCACCCGCACCCGCAAGAACAAGGCGACGGACAAGTTCATCATCCGTACCCGCCACGTTAAGAAGGCTCGCTAAAGATGGCTCGTTCCTCCTGGAAAGGCCCGTTCGTCGACGGGTATCTGCTCAAGAAGGCCGACGCCGTTTCGACGTCGGGCCGCAAGGACGTGATCAAGACCTGGTCGCGCCGCTCCACCATCCTGCCGCAGTTCGTGGGCCTCACTTTTGGCGTCCACAACGGTCACAAGCACGTTCCCGTGCACGTGAACGAGGACATGGTCGGCATGAAGCTGGGCGAGTTCTCGCCCACCCGTTCGTTCCCCGGCCACGCCGCGGACAAGAAAGCGAAGCGGAAGTAAGATGCCAAAGACCAACAATCCCCGCCGCGTCGGTCTGACCGAAGCCCGCGCCAAGCTGGTGAACGTCCGGATCAGCCCCCAGAAGCTGAACCTGGTCGCCGCCTCGATCCGTGGTCTGCCGGTGCAGAAGGCGCTGAACGAACTCGAGTTCAGCCGCAAGCGCATCTCGGACGACGTCCGCAAGGTTCTGTATTCGGCCGTTTCGAACGCCGAGAACAACCACAACCTCGACATCGACAACCTGGTCGTCGCCGAGGCCTTCGTGGGCAAGAACCTGGTGATGAAGCGTTTCGCGAGCCGCGCTCGTGGTCGCTCGTCGCGTATCCTGAAACCGTTCAGCGAGATCACCATCGTGGTCCGTGAAGCCGGCGAGGCCGCCTGATATGGGTCAGAAAATCAATCCGATCGGTTTCCGCCTCGGCGTGAACCGGACCTGGGACAGCCGCTGGTTCGCCGACGGCCCGACCTACGCCCGTCTGCTGCACCAGGATCTGGCGCTGCGCACCTGGCTCAAGGAACGCCTGAACGCCGCCGGCGTCTCGCGGATCATCATCGAGCGTCCGCACAAGAAGTGCCGCGTGACGATCTACGCCGCCCGTCCGGGTGTCGTGATCGGCAAGAAGGGCGCTGACATCGAGAAGCTCCGCAAGGACATCTCGGCCCGCACCGAAGGCGAAGTTCACCTGAACATCGTCGAGGTCCGCAAGCCCGAAACCGACGCCCAGCTGATCGCCGAGAACATCGCGCAGCAACTGGAACGCCGGATCGCCTTCCGTCGCGCCATGAAGCGTTCGATGCAGTCGGCCATGCGCCTCGGCGCCAAGGGCGTTCGCATCAACGTGTCGGGCCGCCTCGGCGGCGCGGAAATCGCGCGGATGGAATGGTATCGCGAAGGCCGTGTGCCGCTGCACACCCTGCGCGCTGACATCGACTACGGCTTCATCCAGGCCAAGACGACCTATGGCATCATCGGCGTCAAAGTCTGGGTCTTCAAAGGCGAAGTGCTCGAGCATGACCCGATGGCCCAGGACAAGCGCTGGGCTCTGGAAGCTGCCGGTCCGTCGTCCAACGAAGGTCGCGAACGTGGTGGCCCGCGCGGTGACCGTGGTCCCCGCCGTGGCCGTGAGGGCTAGGGAACATGCTGCAGCCTAAGAAAACCAAGTACCGGAAGGCCTTCAAGGGCCGGATCCACGGCGCCGCCAAGGGTGGCTTCTCGCTGAACTTCGGTTCGTATGGCCTGAAGACCCTGGAGCCGGAACGTATCACTGCGCGTCAGATCGAAGCGGCCCGCCGCGCGATCACCCGCCAGATGAAGCGTCAGGGCCGTGTCTGGATCCGCGTCTTCCCGGACGTTCCCGTCTCGGGCAAACCTGCCGAAGTCCGCATGGGCAAGGGCAAGGGCGCCGTGGATCACTGGGCGGCGCGTTGCCACCCGGGCCGGATCCTCTTTGAAATCGACGGCGTCGCCGACGACATCGCCCGCGAGGCGCTGCGTCTTGGCGCCGCCAAGCTGCCGGTCCGCACCAAGGTGGTCACCCGCCTGGACGCCGGTATCGCGCACGTGGAGCACGTCGCCTGATGACCAAGATCGCCGATCTGCGCTCGCAGACGCCGGACCAGCTGGGCGACCAGCTGCTCTCGCTGAAGAAAGAGCAATTCAACCTGCGCTTCCAGGCCGCCACCGGCCAGATGGAAAAGACTCACCGCGTTGGTGAAGTTCGCAAAGACATCGCCCGCATCTCGACGCTTCTGCGTGAGAAGCGGTCGGCCTCGTAAGGAAACCACTATGCCCAAGCGAATTCTCGAAGGCGTGGTCGTGTCCGACAAGGGCGACAAGACCGTCGTCGTCGTCGTCCAACGCACGCTGCTGCACCCGGTCATGAAAAAGATCGTGCGCCTCTCCAAGAAGTACCACGCCCACGACGAAGCGAACGCTTTCAAAGAAGGCGACATCGCCCGCATCGTCGAGTGCGCCCCGAAGTCCAAGCTGAAGCGTTGGGAGGTCCTCTCGAAGGACACCCCGGCCTCGGCGTCGTAATCAGAGGGATCTGACACTATGATCCAGATGCAAACTAACCTGGAGGTAGCCGATAATTCGGGTGCTCGCCGGGTCATGTGCATCAAGGTGCTCGGCGGCGCTAAGCGTCGCTACGCCTCGGTGGGCGACACGATCGTCGCCTCGGTCAAGGAAGCGATTCCTCGTGGCCGCGTCAAAAAGGGTGAAGTGGTTCGCGCCATCGTCGTGCGCACCGCCAAGGACATCCAGCGCAAGGACGGCTCGGTCATTCGTTTTGACAAGTCGGCCGCCGTCATCGTCAACAAGCAAAACGAGCCGGTCGGCACGCGGATCTTTGGCCCGGTTCCTCGCGAACTGCGCGCCAAGAACCACATGAAGATCATCTCGCTGGCCCCGGAGGTCCTGTAACCATGGCCGCCAAGATCAAAAAGGGCGACCGCGTCGTCGTCCTCGCCGGCAAGGACAAGGGCCGCACCGGTGAAGTCACCAAGGTGCTGCCGACCGAAAACCGCGTCCTGGTCCAGGGCGTGAACATGGTCCAGCGCCATACGCGTCCGACCCAGGGCGACCCCCAGGGCGGCATCAAGAACAAGGAAGCGTCGCTTCACCTGTCGAACGTCGCGATCGCTGACGCCAACGGCAAGGCGAGCCGCGTCGGCTTCCGCATGGAAGGCGACAAGAAGGTTCGCTTCGCCAAGACGACGGGAGACGTCATCTAATGGCCGATACCAAATACACCCCCCGGCTCAAGACCGAGTTCAACGACCGCATCAAGGGCGTGATGACCGAGAAGTTCGGTTACACCAACCCGATGCAGATGCCGCGTCTGGACAAGATTGTCCTGAACATGGGCATCGGTGAAGCTGTCGCCGACTCCAAGAAGGCCAACGCGGCCCTCAAGGATCTTACCGCCATCGCCGGTCAGAAGGCTGTGGCCACCAAGGCTCGCAACTCCATCGCCGGCTTCAAGCTGCGCGAAGGCATGGTCATCGGCGGCAAGGTCACCCTCCGCGGCGACCAGATGTACGAGTTCCTGGACCGTCTGATCACGATCGCCCTGCCGCGCGTGAAGGACTTCCGTGGCCTCAAGCCGACGTCGTTCGACGGTCGCGGCAACTACGCCATGGGCCTCAAGGAACACATCGTGTTCCCGGAGATCAACTACGACCAGATCGATCAGATGTGGGGCATGGACATCATCGTCTGCACCACGGCCAGGACCGATGACGAGGCGCGCGCGCTTCTGACCGAGTTCAAGTTCCCGTTCGTGAAGAACTGAGCGGGAAGGGAAAAGCAAAATGGCAAAGAAAAGCGCCGTAAACCGCAACGAGATGGTGAAAGCCCTTGTTGCGAAGTATGCCGCAAAGCGGGCCGCCCTGAAGGCGACCGCCAACGACGAGAGCCTGCCTCTGGAAGAGCGTTTCGACGCCCGCCTGAAGCTGGCCGAGCTGCCGCGTAACTCGGCCGCCGTCCGGATCCGCAACCGCTGCGAAGTGACGGGCCGTCCGCGGGCCTTCTATCGCAAGCTCAAGATGAGCCGGATCGCGCTGCGCGAACTCGGCAACCTGGGACAGATCCCGGGCCTGACGAAGTCCAGCTGGTAAGGGGAGCGACAGACATGATGATCAACGATCCCCTGAGCGACATGATCGCTCGCATGAAGAACGCGGCCATGCGCAAGCGTTCGAAAGTGCTCACCCCGGCTTCCCGTCTGCGCCAGCGCGTCCTCGACGTGCTGCAGGACGAAGGCTACATCCGCGGCTATTCGCTGGTTCAGAACCCCGGCGAGTTCCCGCAGTTCGAGATCGAGCTCAAGTACTTCGACGGCCAGCCGGTCATCGCTGAAATCGCTCGCGTGTCCAAGCCGGGCCGCCGCGTCTATTCGGCGATCACCGACCTGAAGCCGGTCAAGAACGGCCTGGGCATCTCGATCCTTTCGACTTCGAAGGGCGTCATGTCTGACGCTGCTGCTCGCGACGCCAACGTCGGCGGCGAAGTCCTCTGCAGGGTCTACTAAGATGTCCCGTATCGGAAAACGTCCCATCACCGTGCCGAAAGGCGTGACCGTCACCATCGACGGCCAGACCGTGACCGTGAAAGGCCCCAAGGCCGAGCGTTCGTGGTCGGTCGCTGAAGAAGTCGAAGTCACCCAGGAAAACGGCGAACTGAACCTGGCGATCCGCGCCGACACCCAACGCGCCCGCGCGATGTGGGGTCTGTCGCGCACGCTGCTCGACAACATGGTTGTCGGCGTCACCGAAGGCTTCGAGCGCACGCTCGAGCTGGTCGGCGTCGGTTACCGCGCCGCCATGAAGGGCAACGACCTGTCGCTGCAACTCGGCTTCTCGCATGAAGTGGACGTCAAGGCTCCGGCCGGCGTGACCTTCGCGGTGCCGAAGCAGACCGAGATCAAGATCTCGGGACCGGACAAGCAAGTCGTCGGCGAACTGGCCGCCAACATCCGCAAGCTGCGTCCGCCGGAGCCCTACAAGGGCAAGGGCGTCCGTTATGCAGGCGAGAAGGTGCGCCGCAAGGAAGGCAAGAAGAAGTAAGTCATGGCAACGACTCTCAAGCAAAAAGCCGTCCGCCGCACCGAGCGCAACCGTCGTCGCCTCAAGGCGATGGGCAATGGTCGCCTGCGCCTGTCCGTGCACCGTTCGGACAAGAACATCTCGGCCCAGATCATCGACGATCTCAAGGGGATCACGGTGGCTTCGGCTTCGTCGCTGGAAGGCGACAAGGCCGGCACCTCCAAAGGCTCCAACGTCGAGGCCGCGGCTGCGATCGGCAAGCTGGTCGCCCAGCGCGCCATCGAGAAGGGCGTCACCGATGTGGTCTTCGACCGCGGCGGCTACATCTATCACGGACGGGTGAAGGCGCTGGCGGATGCCGCGCGTGAAGCCGGCCTGAACTTCTAAGGACCGCACAGATGGCGCAAGCACCTCAACGTGGCGGCGGCGGCAACGACCGCAATCGTCGCGACAACCGCAACGGCCCCGTCGCCGATGGTCCGGATTCGGACATCGTCGAAAAGCTGGTCCACATCAACCGCGTCGCGGCCACCGTCAAAGGCGGCCGTCGCTTCTCCTTCGCAGCCCTGATGGTCGTCGGTGACGGCAAGGGTCGCGTCGGCTTCGGTCACGGCAAGGCGCGCGAAGTGCCAGAAGCCATCCGCAAGGCGACCGAAGAAGCCAAGAAGACGATGATCCGCGTTCCCCTGCGCGAGAACCGCACCCTGCACCACGACGGCAACGGCCGTTGGGGCGCCGGCAAGATCATGATGCGCGCCGCCCCTCCGGGAACCGGCGTCATCGCGGGCGGTCCGATGCGTGCGGTCCTGGAAACCCTCGGCGTCGCCGACGTGGTCGCCAAGTCCACCGGTTCGTCGAACCCCTACAACATGATCCGTGCGACGTTCGAGGCGCTGAAAGTCCAGTCCTCGCCGCGCCAGGTCGCTTCGAAGCGCGGCAAGAAGGTCTCCGACCTGATGGGCCGCCGCAACGACGGCGCTTCGGCTCCGGTCGAAGCCGAAGCCGTGGAGTCCTAAGTCATGGCCGCGAAGAAAACCGTCACCGTCAAGCAGACCGGTTCGCCGATCCGCCGCAAGAACGACCAGCGCGCCACCCTGGTGGGCCTGGGTCTGAACCGCATGGGCCGCGAGTCCACGCTGGAAGACACCCCCTCGGTTCGCGGGATGATCGCCAAGGTCGCCCACCTGACCGAGATCGTCGAAAAGTAAGCCTTTTCCTTCCCTTCGGGGGAGGGCAGGGCGATCGGTGAGGGCGGCTCGCGAGAGTCGCCTTTACTGCTTTCCGGGGAGCCGCTATAGCGCGCGACCTTGAAGTTCCGGGTTCGGCTCGTTTTGCCGTTCCCACTTGAGTCCAACCAGCCGAGTCCGCTGTCTTCAGCGGGCGCTAGCACCCGAAAGGATCAGGCACATGAAACTGAACGAAATTCGCGACAACGAAGGCGCCCACAAGAAGCGTATGCGCGTCGGCCGCGGCCCGGGTTCGGGCAAGGGCAAGACCGCCGGTCGCGGCGTCAAGGGCCAGAAGTCGCGTTCGGGCGTCGCCATCGGCGGCTTCGAAGGCGGCCAGATGCCGCTCTACATGCGTATGCCCAAGCGCGGCTTCAACAACCCCAACGCCCTGAAGCTGGCCGAAGTGAACCTGTGGCGCCTGCAGGACGCCATCGATGGCGGCAAGCTGGACATCAAGGGCGAGATCAAGGGCGACGCCCTGGTCGCCGCCGGCGTGATCCGTCGCGTCAAGGACGGCGTCCGCCTGCTGGGCACCGGTGAGATCAAGGGCAAGCTGAACCTGATCGTGTGGTCGGCCTCGGCCGGCGCCGTGAAGGCGATCGAAGCCGCAGGCGGTTCGGTCGTTCAGGAGCGTATCGCTGCTGAAGCCAAGGCTGCGGCTCGCGTCGAGAAGCGCAACCTGGCCAAGGGCAAGGTTCCGGCTCCGAAGGCTCCGCGTGGCGACGCCAACAAGATCTCGGCTCGCACGACCCGCACGGCCGCCAAGGCTTAATCCAATAAAGCGTGGGGGGCGGTCTCGCTAAGGGGCCGCCCTTCGCCTATCTGGACGAAGGCGTCGGATTCGGAAGCGGATCGGACGCCGCGTACTGACAAGTCGGGGTAACGACATATGGCTTCGGCCGCCGAACAACTCGCCGCCAATATGAACATGGGCTCGTTCGCGAAAGCGACCGAGCTTCACAAGCGTCTGCTGTTCACGCTTGGCGCGCTTCTCGTCTATCGCATCGGCACCTATGTGCCGATCCCGGGCATCAACTCCGCCGCCTTCCTGCAGTTCTTCCAGGATCCGGACGGACAGCGCGGCGTCCTGGACATGTTCAACATGTTCTCCGGCGGCGCCGTGGAACGGATGGCTGTCTTCGCGCTGAACGTGACGCCCTACATCTCGGCCTCGATCATCGTCCAGCTGATGGGCAGCGTGTATCCGCCGTGGGAAAAGCTGAAGAAGGAAGGCGGCGAAAGCGGCCGCAAGCAGCTGAACCAGTACACCCGTTACCTGACGGTGTTCCTGGCTCTGGCGCAGTCGTTCGGCATCGCGGCGGGTCTCAACGCCCAGCCCGGCCTGATCGACGAGCCCGGCGTCTTCTTCATCGCCACCACGGTCGTCTCCCTGACGGGCGGCACCATGTTCCTCATGTGGCTGGGTGAGCAGGTGACGGCGCGCGGTGTCGGCAACGGTATTTCACTGATCATCTTCGCCGGTATCGTCGCGGTCCTGCCGGGCACCGTCGCCCGTATGCTGGGTCTGGCCCAGCAGGGTCAGATGTCGGCCTTCGCGCTTCTGTTCCTCGCGGTCCTGGCCGTGGCGACCGTCGTCTTCATCGTCTTCATGGAGCGGGCCCAGCGTCGTCTGCTGATCCAGTATCCGAAGCGCCAGGAAGGCAACCGGATGGCCGGGGGCGAGCGTTCGTTCCTGCCGCTGAAGGTGAACACCGCCGGGGTCATCCCGCCGATCTTCGCCTCGTCGCTGCTGCTTCTGCCGACCACGGTCGCGCAGATGACGGCGACGGCCGACCTGCCGCAATGGATGAGCTGGCTGCCGCTCGTGACCGCCCAGCTGACCCATGGTCAGCCGCTGTTCATGCTGCTGTACGCAGGCCTGATCATCTTCTTCTGCTTCTTCTACACCTCGATCACCTTCAACCCTGAAGACACGGCCGAGAACCTGAGGAAGTACGGCGGCTTCCTGCCGGGCATCCGTCCGGGCAAGCGCACTGCGGAATATCTGGACTATGTCCTGACCCGCCTGACTGTGATCGGCGCCGCCTACATCACTGCCGTCTGTCTCCTGCCGGAGTTGATGGTCTCGCAGATGGGCAACAGCCTGTACTTCGGCGGGACTTCGATCCTGATCGTCGTGTCGGTGACCATGGACACCGTGGCGCAGATCCAGTCTCAACTGCTGGCTCACCAGTACGAAGGCCTGATCAAGAAGGCCAAGCTGCGCGGTCGTGGCGGTCGCGGCGCGCCCGCACCCGTCCGTCGCTAAATGAAGAAGTCGGGGGGAGCCTGAACATGAACCTGATCCTGTTCGGGCCCCCTGCGGCCGGCAAGGGTACCCAGGCCAAGCGGCTGGTCGAACAGCGCGGCATGGTCCAGTTGTCGACCGGCGACATGCTGCGCGAGGCCATCGCCTCGGGCTCCGAGCTGGGTCAGCAGTGCAAGGAGATCATGGCGAAGGGCGGCCTGATCGCCGACGACATCGTCATCGCCCTGATTGAAGCCCGTCTGAAGGAAGCCGAAGACGCCGGCGGCGCCATCTTCGACGGCTTCCCGCGCACGATCGCCCAGGCCGAGGCGCTCGACGCCATGCTGGCCAAGCTGGGCAAGCAGATCGATCGCGTTGTCCGGCTCAAGGTCGATGACGCAGCGCTGACGGAGCGGATTTCCAAACGCTTCGCCGAACAGGGCCGTCCGGACGACAATCCGGAGAGCTTCAAGGTGCGTCTGGAAGCCTACAACCGCAACACCGCGCCCCTGCTGCCCTACTACGGCGACAAGGACCTGCTGACCGAGGTGGACGGTATGGGCTCGATCGATACCGTGGCTTCGGCCATCGACGCGGCTCTCGACGCCTCCTGATCTGAACGGGAGCTGAGCCTTCGCCATTCCCGCGCGTTCAGCCGGGCATGGTAGAAGCGGCCGTGTTCCATCCTCCGTCATCTTCGCGGCCTCGCCTTGCGGGCAAGGCCGGCGCCGTCGCCGTGATCGCCCTGGCTCACGCCGGTCTGTTCGCCGCCATCGGTATGGGACGGGTCGAGTCCATCGACCTGCCGTCCGCCGCGCCGATCGAGGTCGAACTGTTCCGGCCGCTCAGTCCGCCGCCCCCGCCGCCGCCTCCAGTCGAACCGGCTGAGGTGGATCCAGGAGGCGGCGCACCGGCCGCAGCGTCCCGGGTGCATGTGCCGCCCAAGCCGCCGGAAGCGCCGCCGGAACTGCCGCTGGCCCCGCCGGCGCCCGCGCCCGCGCCGACCCTGGTGGTTGGAGCCTCGCCGACCGCCAGCCTGAACTCCGGCCTCGGTCAGGGAGGGCAGGGGACCGGGACGGGATCCGGCACGGGCGAAGGCGACGGACCGGGCTCCGGCTCAGGTCCGATCATCCTGCGCGGAGCGTCCAACGGTGAAATCCTCGCCTTCGTGCCCCCGGAGGCGCGGCGACAGCGCCGGGCGGGACGCAGCGCGGTCAGCTGCATCATCCGCGCCGACACCCGTCTGGAGGGCTGCCGCGTGGCGGACGAACAGCCGGGCGGATTCGGTTTCGGCGAGGCGGCCGTCCGGATCGCCGAGACCCATTTCCGCTTCCGCCCGCCCACGACGGCCTCGGGACGGCCGGTGGAAGGGTTTCGCGTCACGGTCACGGTCAACTTCGGCCGCCAATAGGCCAACGGCGGTTTGACAGCCGCCGGACAATCAGCCCCAGATGCGACGCAGATTTGCGTTGGGGGCATCCATGACTTTCAGGTTCGGCGGAACGGCGACAGCGATCGCCCTGGCTCTGACGATGAGTTCGGCCGCGCTCCCGGCGGTCGCCCAGACCACGCCCGCCACCTATGCCCAGAGCATCGACGGCCTGACCCGTCAGGACGGCCTCCTGACCCTGTTCACCGATCCAGCGTCAGGCAAGGTCCTGCTGCAACTGCCGGCGCCGGCCGCTGATGGAACGCTCGCCCGCGTCATCCACCATACGGCCCTGCGCACCGGCGTCGGCTCGGCGGTCACCGGCCTGGACCGCGCCCAGATCGGGCCCACGAACATTCTGGCCTTCCGCCGCATCGGCAAACGGGTCGTCGCCGAGTTCGAGAACCCCCGCTACCGCGCCCCGGCCGGATCGCCGGACGAACAGGCGGCGGCGCGCGACGCCTTCGTCGGCTCGACGGTCTGGGCCGGGGATGTGGTCGCCACGGCGCCCGACGGCTCTGTCCTCATCGACATCTCCGGTTTCGTGACCCGCGACGCTCACGGCATCGTTCAGGGGTTGGCCGGGCAGGGGACGCTGCGCCCCGTCACCGACCTGACGATGGTGGATGCGTCGCAGGCGAAAGCCTTCCCGGACAATGTCGAGCTGGAGGCCCGGCTGACCTTCTCCGTCGATGGCCCCGGCCCGGTGCTGCGCCAGATCGCGCCCGACGCCCGGCTGGCCACCTTCACCGTCCACCACAGCTTTATCCGCCTGCCGGACGCCGACTACGCTCCGCGTCCCTATGACCCGCGCACCGGCGCGCTCAGCACCGTCATCACAGACTTCTCCGCGCCGCTTGACGAGCCCATCGTCAGCCGCGTCGCCAACCGCTTCCGGCTGGTGAAGACCAATCCGACGGCCGCCCGCTCGACCGTGGTCGATCCCATCATCTTCTACGTCGACCGCGCCGCGCCAGAGCCGATCCGGTCGGCCCTGGTCGAGGGCGCCCTGTGGTGGGCCGACGCCTTCGACCGCGCGGGCTATATCGACGCCTTCCGCGTCGAGGTCCTGCCCGAGGGCGTAGATCCGCTGGACGCCCGCTACAACGTCATCAACTGGGTCAATCGCGCGACGCGCAGCTGGTCCTACGGCCAGAGCGTAGTCGATCCTCGCACCGGCGAGATCGTCAAGGGCAGCGTCCTTCTGGGCTCGCTCCGCATCCGCCAGGACATGCTGATCTTCGAAGGTCTGGTCGGCGCCGACCAGACGGGCGCAGGCGGTCCCAATGATCCTCAGGCCATCGCCCTGGCCCGCATTCGCCAGCTGTCGGCGCACGAAGTCGGCCACGCCATCGGCCTGCTGCACAATTTCGCGGCCTCGACCCAGGACCGCGCCTCGGTGATGGATTATCCGGTGCCGCAGATTGCCGTGAACGGCGAGCAGCTGAATTTCCGGGACGCCTACGCGGTCGGCATGGGCGGCTGGGACCGGTTCGCCATCGACTGGCTCTATTCCGATGTCGATCAGGCCGAGCTGGACCGCCGTGCCGCGGCAGGGGCGGCGACCTGGCGCTTCGTCTCCGATCCGGACGCCCGCATCGGCGGCGACGCCCAGGCCTGGGGCAGTCTGTGGGACAACGGCTCGGACCCGGTCGCGGAACTGGAACACCTGATGCAGGTGCGGCGCGTCGCCCTGGACCATTTCGGCCTGGACAACCTGCCTGCCGGATCGGCCGTCAACGACCTGCGTCGGCGGCTCGTACCGATCTATCTGTATCACCGCTACCAGGTGGACGCCGTGGCCAAGCTGGTCGCTGGTGTGGACTATGCCTACCCCGTCGCCGGTGACGGTCACGAAGCCGCGACGGCGGTCCCGGCCGCGACCCAGCGGGCGGCGCTGGCGGGTCTGATCGCAACCCTGGCGCCCGCCGGGCTCGATCTCCCTGACCCGCTTCTGGCTCTGCTGGCCGCCCAGCAGTCGGGCGACAACGACCCCCAGCACGACATCGAGGTCTTCGCCACGCGTCAGGGCCGCATCTTCGACGCCGGCAGCGCGGCCGAGGCGGCGGCCGATGTCACGCTGTCCGCCCTGTTCGCCCCCGAGCGGGTCGAGCGGCTGATCGACATGGGGCGCCGCGATCCTGCGGCTCTTGGTCTGACCGAGACGATCGACACCTTGACCACGGCCGTGTTCGCACCCGCGCCCGGTCGCCTCGGCGAGCCCGCGCGCCGGGTGCAGGCCCGCACCGCGCTGACCCTCGCGGGATTGCTACGTTCCAACCGGGTTTCTGCGACCACATCCGCCGTTGTCGCGGATCGGCTGGAGACCCTGGCCGCGCGGCTGGCCTCATCCCGCGCATCCGATCCGGTCCAACGGGCCCACGACCACTGGCTGGGCGCCCTGCTGCATGACCGCGAGCGGCTGGATCAGTTGCTTGAAGCCAACCGGATCGAAACGCCGACCCCTCCGGGCAGTCCGATCGGTGCGGAAAGCTGCTGGCACTGCGGAACATGACCGCACCGGTTGACGCAAACTGAATCACCTGTATAAGGCCCGCTTCCGCGAAAGACGCGCACGCTCCTGGTCTGTTGACCGGAGCGGTTTCTGCGTCTGTCCCCGCGCATCTGGAGAGCTACGTGGCCCGTATTGCTGGCGTCAACATTCCGACCAACAAGCGCGTGGAAATCGCGCTTCAGTACATTCATGGCATCGGCCCCGCCGCCGCCAAGGACATCACCGGCAAGGTGGGCATTGAGGCCTCGCGCCGCGTGAACCAGCTGACCGACGCCGAAGTCCTGCAGATCCGCGAGACGATCGACAAGGATCACACCGTTGAGGGCGACCTGCGCCGCGAAGTGTCGATGAACATCAAGCGTCTGATGGACCTGGCCTGCTACCGCGGCCTGCGTCACCGCAAGGGCCTGCCGGTCCGCGGCCAGCGCACGCACACCAACGCCCGCACCCGCAAGGGCCCCGCCAAGCCGATCGCCGGCAAGAAGAAGTAAGACAGACACATGGCCAAGGAACCGGGTCGCGTAAAGAAGCGCGAGCGCAAGAACATCACCTCGGGCGTCGCCCACGTGAATGCGTCCTTCAACAACACCATGATCACGATCACCGATGCCCAGGGCAACGCGATCTCGTGGTCGTCGGCGGGTCACATGGGCTTCAAGGGTTCGCGCAAGTCGACCCCTTACGCTGCCCAGATGGCCGCCGAAGACGCGGGCAAGAAGGCCCAGGAACACGGCGTCAAGACGCTGGAAGTCAACGTCTCGGGTCCGGGTTCCGGTCGTGAGTCCGCGCTCCGCGCCCTGCAGTCGGTCGGCCTGACCATCACGACCATCCGCGACGTCACGCCGATGCCGCACAACGGTTGCCGTCCGCCCAAGCGCCGCCGCGTCTAAGCGAACCGACCGCCTACGCCGACCCTATTCTCCGCCGGCCCTGTACGCACCTGACGAGGAGCGAGGGGCCGGCGAACTCCATTCGAGGGACACCCATGATCGAACGAAACTGGCAAGAACTGATTCGTCCCGAGAAGCCGCAAATCGAACTCGGCTCCGACGCCCAGCGCAAGGCGCGCCTGGTCGCTGAACCTCTCGAACGCGGCTTTGGCGTGACGCTCGGCAACGCCCTGCGCCGCGTGCTGCTGTCGTCGCTGCAAGGCGCCGCCGTCACCGCGATCCAGATCGACGGCGTCGTGCACGAATTCTCGTCGCTGGAAGGCGTGCGTGAAGACGTCGTCGACATCGTGCTGAACATCAAGCAGCTGGCGCTGCGCATGCACGCCGAAGGCCCCAAGCGCATGACCCTGCGCGCCACGGGCCCCGGTCCGGTGACCGCCGGCCAGATCGACGTCCCCGCGGACATCGAGGTGCTGAACCCGAACCACGTCATCTGCACCCTGGATGACGGCGCTTCGATCCGCATGGAACTGACCGTCCAGAACGGCAAGGGCTATGTCGCTTCGGAGTTCAACCGTCCGGAAGACGCGCCGATCGGCCTGATCGCCGTCGACGCCCTGTACTCGCCGGTCAAGCGCGTCGCCTATCGCGTCGAGCCGACCCGTCAGGGCCAGTCGCTGGACTATGACAAGCTGGTGCTGGAAGTCGAAACCAACGGCGCTGTGTCGCCTGTGGACGCCGTGGCCTACGCCTCGCGCATCCTGCAGGACCAGCTGCAGATCTTCATCACCTTCGACGAGCCGAAGAAGGCTGTGGAAGCGACGGACGGCAAGCCCGATCTGCCGTTCAACCCGGCCCTGCTGAAGAAGGTCGACGAGCTGGAACTGTCGGTCCGTTCGGCCAACTGCCTGAAGAACGACAACATCGTCTACATCGGCGACCTGATCCAGAAGACCGAGGGCGAAATGCTTCGCACCCCGAACTTCGGCCGCAAGTCGCTGAACGAGATCAAGGAAGTGCTGACCTCCATGGGTCTGTCGCTCGGCATGGATGTGCCGAACTGGCCCCCGGAAAACATCGAAGACCTGGCCAAGAAGTTCGACGACCAGATCTAGTTTCAACCCTCCGCCCGGACCGATTGTTGGTCATCGGAGCGGTTAGAATGAATGCGGTCCAAGGTCCCTGAAGAGGGAAACCCGGGCCGGAGTAGGAGAGACCCCGATGCGCCACGGCGCCGCCTATCGCAAGCTCGGCCGCACGGCCAGCCACCGGACCGCCATGTTCGCCAACATGGCTGCGTCGCTGATCAAGCACGAGCAGATCACGACCACCCTGCCCAAGGCCAAGGAGCTTCGCCCCTTCGTCGAAAAGCTGGTCACCCTCGGCAAGAAGGGCGACCTGCACGCCCGTCGTCAGGCCATCAGCCACGTCCGTGACGTGACCCAGGTCGGCAAGCTGTTCGAAACGATCGGCCCGCGCTACGCCGAACGCAACGGCGGCTACATCCGCATCATGAAGGCCGGCTATCGTCACGGCGACAACGCCCCGATGGCCGTGATCGAGTTCGTCGACCGCGACGTCGACGCCAAGGGCCAGGACTCCGGTCCGGTCTACGCGATCGAGGGCGACGACGAAGCGTAAGCTTCGACGCCACGGTTGAGCTATTGAAGGGCGGCCCGAGCGATCGGGTCGCCCTTTTGCTTGGCCGCCCGGTCGTGCACGATGGCGCTATGAATTCCGCTCCGGCAATCCAGATCGTTCCCTATCGTCCCGACCACGCCGCCGCCTGGGTGTCGCTGAACCAATACTGGATCCTGGCCGGCGGCTACGCCATCGAGGCCAAGGACCGGCTTGTGCTGGACGATCCCGAAGGATCGATCCTGTCGAAGGGCGGCGTCATCTTCATTGCCGAGCGGGAGGGGGAGGCGGTCGGCTGCTGCTCCCTGATGGCCATGTCCGACGGCGGCTTCGAGGTCGGCAAGATGGCTGCGGCGACGGACGCTCAGGGCCTTGGCCTCGGGCATCGACTGCTGGAGGCCTGCGAGGCGCACGCCCGATCCGCCGGCGCGCCGCGCCTCTATCTGGAGACCAACAGCTCCCAGACCCACGCCATCGCCCTCTACAACCGGTTCGGCTTCGTCGACCTGCCGCCGCAACCGACGCCCTATGCCCGCTGCAATGTCTGGATGGAGAAGCGCCTGTGACCGACCTCGTTCTCTACAGCCACCCCTTCTCCTCCTACTGCCAGAAGGCCATCGTCGCCTTCTATGAGAAGGACCTGCCTTTTGAGCAGCGGATGCTGGAGAATGAGGGAGCGATGGCCGAGCTCCGCGCCCTGTGGCCCTTCGGCCAGTTCCCGGTCTTGAAGGATGGGGATCGGCGTTACGCTGAGGCCTCGATCATCATCGAGCGGCTGGACCAGATCTCGCCGGCCACGCCGATGATCCCCACCGACCCCGACCTGGCGCTGGAGACGCGGTTCATGGACCGCGTCTTCGACAACCACCTGCAGGCCAATCAGCAGCGCATCATCTACAACGCCCTGCGCCCCGAGGCGGAGCGTGACGCCGGGACCGACGCCGACGCGCGCAAGAAGCTGGAGACGGCCTACGTCTGGTTGAACGACGTCATGGCGGACCGGACCTGGGCGGCGGGCGAGGTCTTCACCCTGGCCGACTGCGGCGCCGCTCCGGGCCTGCTGTACGCCCACTGGACCCATGCGATCCCGAAGGAGCACGTCCACCTGTGGGCCTATCGCCGCCGCCTGCTGGCGCGGCCCAGCTACGCTCGTGCGCTCGAGGAGGCCCGGCCGTATCGGAGCTACTTCCCTCTCGGCGCGCCCGAAGAGAATTGACACCGGTTCCTTGTGACAAAACGACGACGCCGTTCGCAAATTCTCGTTCTCCGAGATCTTGCCAGTGGGCGACTCCCCGGGTGCGGCATAGCTTGCCGATAATTAAAAAACTCAGGGAGGCTCAAATGTTCGCATTTTCAACCAGGACTATGACGCGATCCAGGCTGCTGACGGCGGCCTGTGCTCTCGCCTTCGCGACCTCGTCCGGCGCCGCCATGGCCCAGGACGGCCAGGACGCCACCAATCTGGACGAGATCATCGTAACCGGCACCAAACGGGCCTCGACGATCCAGGACGTGCCCTTCTCGATCAATGCCCAGACACAGGAAGATATCCAGCGATCCGGCGCGGTGACGCTGGAGGACCTGTCCCGGAACGTGGCGGGCCTGTCGATCCAGAATCTCGGGCCAGGTCAGAGCCAGGTGTCCGTGCGCGGCGTTTCCGCCGGCCAGGTCGTGCGCGACCAGCCGGGCGTGAAGGAACAGGTGGGCGTCTATCTGGACGAAAGCGTGATCTCGCTGTCGCTGTTCACCCCGGACCTGGACCTGTTCGACCTGAACCGGGTCGAGACCCTGCGCGGTCCCCAGGGGACGCTGTTCGGCTCCGGCTCGGTGGGCGGCACTGTGCGCTACATCACCAATCAGCCGGTCCTGGGCGTGACCGAAGGCCTGCTGGAGGCCAACGTCAACGTCGTCGCGGAAGATGACGGCGGCGGCCATCTGAAAGGCGCCATCAATCTGCCGCTCGGCGATACCGCCGCGCTTCGGATCGTGGGTTATCACACCGAATACGCCGGCTTCATCGATGCCCGCCGCCCCGGCGGCGCGATCGAGAACAACATCAACGACGGCAGCCGGACGGGCGGGCGCATCAGCCTGCTGTTCCAGCCCAACGACTCCATCTCGATCACGCCGCGCCTGGTCTATCAGGAGATCGAGACCGACGGCTTCAACCGGCAGGAGGTGTTCAACATCTTCGCCAATCCGTTCACGACGACCCGTCCGGCCGTCACATTCGACGAACGCGAGCAGTTCCTGCTGCTGGACGAGTCGTTCAATGACGAGACCTTCCTCGCCGACCTGACGGCCAGCATCGATTTCGGCGGTGTCGAGCTGACCTCGGTCACCAGCTACATCAACCGCGACATCCTGGTCAGCCGCGACGCCAGCGCCCTGACGGGTTCGGTGTCGGTGGACCTCGGGTTCCCGTCCGCCGCCGTGCTGCTGCCGTCCAACCTGCGCGACACCACGGACCTTGAGCAGAAGTCTCAGGAATTGCGCATGGCCTCGACCGGCGACGGCGCGTTCCAGTGGCTGGTCGGCGCCTTCTATTCCCAGGTCGATCGCGTCTATCAGCAGACCCTGCCGACATCGGGATATGACGCCGCTACGGACGCCGCACTGGGCGCGGGGACCTCGGCCTCGGTTCGTAACGGCTTCGGTCCGAACTCGCCGTACAACGCCTTCCTGCCCTATGACATCGAACAGATGGCCGTGTTCGGCGAGGCCAGCTACGACTTCGGCCAGCTGACCGTCACCGGCGGCGGCCGGTTCTACGACTTCTCCGAAACGCGCAGCTTCACCTCCGGCGGCCTGTTCGCCAATGGCGACCGGCGCACCGACACGACCGAGTCCAACGGGTTCACCCCGCGCATCCTGGTCAGCTACGAAGCCTCCGAGAACGTCACCCTCAACGCCCAGGCGGCCCAGGGCTTCCGCCTTGGCGGGGTCAACGATCCGCTCAACGTCCCCCTCTGCTCGCCTTCGGACCGCGCCATCTTCGGCGGTTTCCAAGCCTATGAGGATGAGACCCTGTGGAACTATGAGGCGGGGGTGAAGTCGCGCTTCGGCGCCGTGACCCTGAACTCGGCGATCTTCTATACCGACATCGAGAATCTGCAGACCACGCTGGACGCCGGCTCCTGCTCCTCGCGGATCGTGTTCAACGTGCCCGAGGCTCACACCGCCGGTGTGGAACTGGAACTCTCGACCCTGCTGAGCGACAACCTGGAGGTCGGCTTCTCGGGCAGCTTCGTCCAGGCGGAGTTCGATTCGACCGTCCGCGACGGCACGGGCGCCGTGATCGGCGGCATCCGTGAGGGCAACCGCCTGCCGTCGGTGCCGGAGCTGCAGCTGGCCCTGAACGCCACCTACAGTTTCGATCTGGCCGGCGGCATGCCGGCCTATGTCACGGCCTCGTTCCAGCATGTCGGCAGCCGCTACACCCAGGCCAGCGACCAGGAGAACAATCCTCGCTCCTTCACCTCCGGCCTGCCGTTCGGCGGGGCGACGGGTACGCGGGCCACGATCGTCGATCTGGAACTGCCCAGCTACGAGCTGTTCAACATCGCCGCCGGCGTGGAGTTCGGCAACGGCGTGGAGGCGGTCGTCTATTTGAACAACGCGTTCGACGAGAACCCGCTGATGTCGTTCGATCGTGAGCGCGGCGGCCGGGCGCGCCTCGGCTATTCGGTCGGCTCACCCCGCACGATGGGCGTGACGTTGCGCCGTTCGTTCTGAGACTGACCGGGCCGGTCCGCGCGTGCGGACCGGCCCGGCTCAGCCCAGCGCGCAGTAGAGGACGGCCGCCCAGATCGCGACGGCGGCAGTGGCGTACAGAATGCGGTCCCAGAGGGTGCGGCGGGGCGGTTGTTTGTCGAACAGCGGCATCGATCAGGTTCAACGCGAATTGCCTCTCGGCTGAAATCGATTAAACCGGCGGCAGTCTGTGAGCTGAGGTCACATGAAGTCCGTCGCGCCGCCGCCGCTCAACGCGCTTCGCGCCTTCGAGGCCTTCGCGCGCCATGGCGGGATGACGGCGGCGGCTGCCGAGTTGTGCGTTACTCATGGCGCGGTCAGCCGTCAGGTCGCGGCGCTGCAGGACCATCTCGGCGTCCCCCTCGTCGTCGGACCACGCCATCGCCTGACCCTTACGCCCGCCGGCGCCGAACTGGCCGCGCGGCTGTCCGGGGCCTTCACGACCATCAACGACGCCGTCGCTTCTGCCCGCCGCGACGAACGGCGCGAGATCGAGATTTCCTGCCTCGGCACCTTCGCGCTGAAATGGCTGATCCCGCGCCTGCCGGGGTTCATGGCCCTTCATCCCGAGATCCGGGTGAAGGTCTCGGAGTCCTACGCCGCCATCGATTTCGCGAAGGCGCGGGTAGATGGCGCGATCCGCATTCTCAATCCGGGTGAAGCTCCGAATCGGCAGGAGGCGACGCCCTTCCTGCCCCAGTATCAGGGACCGGTCGGCGCACCGACCGTGACGCCGCCCGGCATGACCATCGAGGCCCTGGGGCGGTTGCCGCGCCTGCACGCCTCCACCTTCCGCGAGAGTTGGGCCGTATGGAGCGAACTGGTGGGGGTGCCCCTGCCGCGCGCGCCGCAGGAGCGGGAATTCCAGCACAACAACTCGATGGTCGAGGCCGCCGCCGCCGGCATGGGCGCCGCCATCGCGCCCTGGGCTTTCGTGGCGCCCGACATCGCCGCGGGGCGGCTGGTCGCGCCCTTCGGCTTCGCTGAGCGGCCGTCCAGGTTCGTTTTCCTGCGGCCCGAAGGGCGGCCGGACGCCTCGGTCGACGCCTTCCGCGACTGGCTCGTCGCGGAAGGGTCAATCAGCCCGGGGCCGCCTATTCCTTCGACAGGTCCTGCCGATTGAACCAGGCGATGGCGCCCGCCAGCGGGGCCAGCGTCCAGAGCAGCAGGCTGACGATCGATTTGATCACCAGGCCGTCGGGCATGCCTGCGGGGGCCCCGTCCGGTCCGGCGACGGCCTTCAGGGTATCGAAGGCGAGACCGGGGAGCAGCAGTTGCGCCGGCCAGCCTGTCGGCTCCCAGCCGAGCATCGCCAGACCCGGTCCGCCCAGCAGGGTCTGGGCGAAGCCCAGCACCACCGGCACGAACAGGGCGGCCAGCAGCGAACGCGTCAGGACTGCCGCCAACAGGGCGATCATCGCGTACTGGATGATCCGGATGTAGCTGAGCAGCAGGGTGAGGGCGAAGGACCCGGCGTCGCCGCCGTCGAAGGTGAAAGCCAGGCTGGAGCCGTTGATCACGGCCCCCGAGACCGAGAAGATCAGACCTGCGATGACGAAGACTGCGATGGCGATCAGGGTCAGGAGCTTGAAGACGCCGACCTTGCCCAGGATCAGATTGATCCGGCTGTTGCGGGCGCTGGTCAGCCGCCAGGTCTCCCAGCGGTAATCCCCGGCATAGAGGGTCGACGCACCGATCAGCATGAAGACCAGGATTGCGCCATTCGCCGCAATGCCGGCGATCTTCAACAGATCCTGACCCAGGTCCTCGACGGCCTTGACCTGCGCCGTCGCCGTTATGCCAGAGGCCGACAGGTCGCCTGTCATGTCTTCCATCCGCGACTTGGTCACGAGGTGGAAAATGATGCCGCCGCCTACGAACAGCAACGGCACGAACAGAACGGACCAGAACACAGCCATGCGGTTCCGCATCAGGCGGTAGAACTCGGAGAGGACGGAATCAGCCAGCATGGATCGTCTCCGGGTGTTGGACGGAGCCGGTCTCGGACATGAAGACGCTCTCCAGATCGGCGCCGACCCAGCGGGCCTCGTCGATATCGACGCCGCCCTGGACCAGGGCGCGCAGCAGTGCGGGCACGTCGGTGCGGGGCAGGGTGGCCATGACGGCGTCGGCTTCCAGCACGGCCGAGGCGCCGGGCAGGCTGGACACGATCTCCAGCGTCTTCGAAATCGGCGTCACCGACAGACGCAGACGCTCGCCGGAAGCGGTCAGTTCCGAGACCAGGCCTTCGCGCACCAGCTTGCCCCGGTTCATGATGGCGACGCGGTCACAGACGCGCTGGACCTCCAGCAACTGGTGGCTGGCCAGAACCACGGTGATGCCGTCCTTTTCGGACAGCGACCGGATCAGGGCGCGCATCTCCTGGATGCCGGGCGGATCCATGCCGCTGGTCGGCTCATCGAGAATGACGAGTTCCGGTTCAGTGATGAGTGCGGCGGCGACGCCCAGCCGCTGCAGCATGCCGACGGAAAAGCCTCGCACCTTGCGATCGGCGGCCTCGGTCAGACCGACGCGCTCCAGCCAGCCGGAGACGCGCGCTGCGTCGGGCGTCAGCCCGTGGGCGGCCGACAGCCAGACCAGCACCTGACGCGCGGTCATGAAGGGCGGGAAGCGCGGCGTCTCGATCATAGAGCCCATCCGCCGCGAGGCCGCGACGTCGCCGATCCGGCCGCCCATGACTGTGGCCTCGCCGTCGGTCGGCCGGATCAGGCCCAGCAGGATGCGGAACAGGGTCGACTTGCCGGCCCCGTTCGGCCCCAGCACGCCATAGACCCCGCCGCGCGGGATGGTCAGGCTCAGCCCGTCAAGGGCGCGAACCGCCCCATAGGTCTTGGTGAGGTTACGGGTCTCGATGACAGCGTTCATGGGGCAAGCTTGGCCCGGCGACACGCGCACGGCAAGCGTGTGGAGGATTAAGCTTCCGACAGGTTCCACGGGGCGGGTTCGTCCCTCGTATCGCGATAAGCACGTCTGCCGACGCAAAACAGGACCACAGACGGTTACGGGAAACGCCATCCTCGTATAGGACCCCACCCAACGCGTCGATGTGACGGGTTTCAGGTGGTGCAGACTTCAGGAGTGCATGAGATGAGCAGGGTTCTCGTAATCGGGGCGGGGGGCGTTGGCTCCGTCGCCGTCCACAAGATGGCGATGAACGCCGACATCTTTTCGCACATCACATTGGCGTCGCGGACGAAGTCCAAATGCGACGCCATCGCCGTCTCGGTGAAGGAACGCACCGGCGTGGTCATCGACACGGCGGCGATCGACGCCGACGACGTGACGGCCACCACCGCCCTGATCAATGCGGTGAAGCCCGCGCTCGTGGTCAACCTGGCCCTCCCGTATCAGGACCTGAACATCATGGACGCCTGCCTTGCAGCCGGGGTCCACTATATGGACACCGCGAACTACGAGCCGCGCGACGAGGCGAAGTTCGAATACAAATGGCAGTGGGCCTATCAGGACCGCTTCGAGAAGGCCGGTCTGATGGCCCTGCTGGGCTCGGGCTTCGACCCCGGCGTGACCTCGGTGTTCACGACGTACACGAAGAAGCATCTGCTGGATTCGATCGAGACGCTCGACATCCTGGACTGCAACGGGGGCGACACCGGCCTGCCGTTCGCGACCAATTTCAATCCCGAGATCAACCTGCGCGAAGTGACCGCCCCGTCGCGTCACTGGGAGAACGGCCAGTGGATCGAGGGCCCGGCCCTGACCCACAAACAGGTCTTCGACTTCGACCAGGTCGGACCGAAGAACATGTACCTCATGTACCATGAGGAGCTGGAATCGCTGGCGAAATTCTATCCGGAGATCAGCCGCATCCGCTTCTGGATGACCTTCGGCGACAGCTATCTGAAACACCTCGAGGTGCTTGAGAACATCGGCATGACCTCGATCGAGCCGATGATGTTCCAGGGGCGCGAGATCATCCCGATCGAGTTCCTGAAGGCCCTTCTGCCCGAACCGTCGTCCCTGGGTCCCCTCACCAAGGGCAAGACCAATATCGGCACGATCGCGACCGGCCTGAAGGACGGGGTCCGGAAGACCGTCTACGTCAACAACGTCTGCGACCATGAAGAAGCCTATGCCGAGACCGGCAACCAGGCCGTCAGCTACACGACCGGCGTGCCTGCCATGATCGGCGCCGCCATGATCCTGACCGGTCAGTGGAAGGGCGCGGGCGTGTTCAATATGGAGCAGCTGGATCCCGACCCGTTCATGGACATGCTGAACAAGCACGGCCTGCCCTGGAAGGTGCAGGAGCTGGACGCGCCTCTCGCGTTCTGACGGGGACAGTCCGATGCACACCCCCTCCGGCGCCATGGAAACGAAGGCCGGCGGGCCCGGCGCCTTCGTCCGCTTCGACCTCGGCCGCGTGCCGTCGCCCTGTTTCGTCGTCGACGAGATGGCGGTGCGTCGCAACCTCGGCATCCTCAAGGATGTCGGGGCGGCCGGCGGCGCGCGCGTGTTGCTGGCGCTCAAGGCCTTCTCGATGTGGTCGCTGGCCGATCTCGTTGAGGAGTATCTCGACGGCGTCTGCGCCTCGGGCCTGTGGGAGGCGCGGCTGGCGCGCGAGTTCTACAAGGGTCACCTGACCACCTACTCGCCGGCCTACAAGGCAGGGGACCTGCCGGAGATCCTGCGCCTGTCGGACTCGGTGATCTTCAACACTCCGGCTCAGGTCGCGCGGTTTGCCGACCTCATTGCCGAGGCGCGCGCGGCAGGCGAGGTCTTCGACATCGGCCTGCGGTTGAACCCCGAACACTCCGAGGCCGAGGTCGCAAAATACGACCCCTGCCAGTTCGGATCGCGCCTGGGTTTCCCGGTCTCCCAGCTCAAGCCTGAGCACCTGGAAGGCGTCGACGGCCTCCACCTTCACGCCCTGTGCGAACAGGGGTTCGAGCCGCTGCAGCGCATCTGGGCCTCGCTGGAGCCGAAGATCGCGGACGCGCTCGCCTCACTGAAATGGCTGAACCTCGGCGGCGGTCACCACATCACCCGCGCCGACTATGACCGCGACGGCCTGGGAGTCTTCCTCATGGCCATCGCCGAACGACACGGTATCGAGGTCTATATCGAGCCCGGCGAGGCCATCGCGCTCGACGCCGGCATCCTGGTCGGAGAGGTGCTTGATACCTTCGACAACAGCCTGCCGATCGCCATCACCGACATCTCGGCGACCTGCCACATGCCCGACGTCATCGAGGCGCCCTACCGCCCGGCGATGCTGAACGAGGCCGGGGAGGGCGTCGCCTTCCGTCTCGGCGGCCCGTCCTGCCTGGCCGGCGACATCATCGGTGACTACCGCTTCACCACGCCGCCGGTGGCAGGAACGCGGATCGCCTTCCTCGACCAGGCGCATTATTCGATGGTCAAGACGACGACCTTCAACGGCGTGCCCTTGCCTGCCATCGCGCTCTGGAACTCGGAGACCGACGCCCTGCGGCTGGTCCGACAGTTCGACTACCCCGACTTCCGCGACCGGCTGTCCTGACGGCTCAGGCCCGTGTCATCCGCGCCGGGCCGCCCATGGCCGGGTCACTGATCGAGTCCGCTCCGAGCTCGATCCGGCCGGCGAGACGCCGCACCCAGCCCTCGCCGTCCCGCATGGAGATGTCGTGCCAGCCCTGGGCGATCGCGGGGCTGGCGCGGCGCACGGCCGTCGCACCCGGCGCGACCGAGAGACGCCACGGCGCCGCCACGGGTCCATAGGGGTCGGTCAAAGCCTCGATCCGCCGTTCCCGGTCGCCGGTATTGGCGATCGTCAGAACCAGTTCCCGGCTGTCGGCGCCGGGCTCCACCGTCAGCGTCAGTGCATCACGCCCCGGGTCTCCGACGAAATGACGATGGAAACCGTTCGGACCGAGGATCCACAGGTCGTAGGGACCCGCCTCCCAGACCCCGTCGATCCGGGCTCCCGCCCCGACGGTGAAACGCCTCGGCGCCGTCTCCAGCCGCAACCGGTCATAGACGTGCAGGACGGCGGCCGACCGGCCCCGATTGCTGAAGGTCAGGCCGATGGCGCCCTCCACGACATGTTCCGCTACCGCCAGATCATAGGGAAGAGCGCGGGAGCGACGCACGCCGGTCGCCTGGATCGGCGGCTCGGGCGTTGCGGGCGTCGAGGGCACGGTTCGACCGGGCAGGGCGGCGGCGCGGGCGGCCAGGGCCTGTGTCTCCGGAAGGGATGGGAAGGGGGCGTTGGGCGTCGCGAAGTCAAAGGCGCCGGTCAGGTCGCCGCACACCGCGCGCCGCCAGGGCGAGATGTTCGGCTCCTCGACTCCGAAGCGGGTCTCCATGAAGCGAATCACCGAGGTGTGGTCGAACACCTCCGAACTGACCCAGCCGCCCCGGCTCCAGGGCGAGACGACATACATCGGCACGCGCGGCCCCAGGCCATAGGGCCGACCCGCGAACTCCGGCCGCTCGGTCGCGGCCTCGCTGGCTGTGGTCTCCAGGTGGTATTCGCCGATCGTATCGACGGTCGATCCGCCGCCATCGGCGGAGGGCGGCGCGGGCGGCGGGACGTGGTCAAAGAAGCCGTCGTTCTCGTCGAACATGATGAAGAGGACCGTGCGGGCCCAGACGGCCGGATCGGCGGTCAGGGCCTCGATCACCTGGGCGGTGTAGTCCGCGCCCTGGACCGGGCTGGAGGGGCCGGGGTGTTCCGATGCCGCAGCCGGGGCGACGATCCACGACACCTGGGGCAGGGCGCCGGTCAATACGTCCTCGCGGAGCCCGTCCAGCTTGCGGGTCGAGAGCCCCAGTTGCGCGAGGCGTGGATCCGACCCGGGCTTGCCGTCATGGCTGTCACGGAAGGTCTTGAAGCCGGCCACCGGGTTGTCGGTGAAGTTGTCGGCCATGTCCTGATAGATGCGCCAGCTCACCCCGGCCTGCAGCAGCCGCTCCGGATAGGTCGTCCAGCGATACGAGTCCGGATGGCCGCCGTCGGCGACAAGCGCGTCGTGTGAGTTGGAGATCGACGGACCACCCTTCATCCCTGACGGATCGTTCGTCCCGGTCCACAGGAACAGCCGGTTCGAGTTGGTGCCGGTCTGGATCGAGCAGTGATAGGCGTCGCAGACCGTGAAGGCCTCGGCCAGGGCGTACTGGAAGGGGATGTCCTCCTGCCGGAAATAGCCCATCGAATGCTCGGTCTTGGCGACCGGCCAGGCCGCCATTCGACCCTCGTCCCAGGCCGCCTGGGCGTCGGGCCAGCTATGCGGCGTGCCCTCGACGCGCATCAGTCGGAAGTCCTCCGCCGTGTTCAGCGGAAACGGGGCGATGACCGCCGGTCGACCGGGACGGCCGGGATTGGCCTGGACCCAGCAGGTCCCGTTCTCGCGATCGGGCGCGTCGGCGACCGGGATCGGCAACCGGTCGCCGAAGCCGCGCACGCCCTTCATCGCCCCGAAATAGTGATCGAACGACCGGTTCTCCTGCATCAGGATCACGACATGGTCGACGTCCGCGACCGTCCCGGTCCGCACGTCGGCGGGGATGCTCAGAGCCCGGGCGATGGCCGGCGCGAAGGCCGAGGCCCCGGCGGCGAGCAGAAGACGACGGCGGTCGAGGGGCATCGATCTCTCCAGAATGGCGTCGTCCTCTAACCACGGCCGTGCGAACCGGGTATGACGCCGCGCCTCAAGACAAGGCGGCCGGGCTCGGCTAGACCCGCCGTCCGATGTCGATCCTCAATCCCAGGGCGCGCAAGGCGGCCATTGCCTTCATCTTCGTGACGGCGGTGCTCGACATCCTCTCGATGGGCGTGATCATGCCCGTCCTGCCCTCGCTGATCGAGGAGTTCGCGGGATCGAGCGCCTCGGCCGGCATCTGGAACGGGGCCTTTGTGGCCATGTGGGCGGCGATGCAGTTCCTGGCCTCGCCGGTGATCGGCTCGCTGTCGGACCGCTATGGGCGCCGGCCCGTGATCCTGATTTCCTGCGCCGGTCTGGCCCTCGACTGGGTCCTGATGGCCCTGGCCCCGAACCTGTGGTGGCTGGCCGTCGGGCGCATCCTGGGCGGGCTGACCTCGTCCAGCTTCACCGCGATCTACGCCTATATGGCCGACATCACCGCGCCGGAGAATCGCGCGCGCGCCTATGGCCTGATCGGCGCGGCCTTCTCGGGCGGGTTCGTGCTGGGCCCCGTCGTCGGCGGTTTCCTGGGCGAGATCGGGCCGCGCGCGCCCTTCTGGTTCGCCGCCTTCCTGTCGGGCGTAGCCTTCTTCTACGGCCTGTTCGTCCTGCCCGAGAGCCTGCCGGTCGAGAAGCGGATGCCGTTCAGCTGGCGCCGCGCCAATCCGGTCGGAGCCATGGATCTGCTGCGGCGACACGTCGAACTGACCGGCCTCGCAGGCGTGAACTTCCTGCTCTACTTCGCTCACCACGTCTTCTCGGCGGTGTTCGTGCTCTACGCCATGCACCGCTACGGCTGGGGGCCGCGTGAGGTGGGCATCCTGCTGGCCGGGGTCGGGGTCATCGACATGGTCATGCAGGGCATGGTCGTGGGTCCGGTGACGAAATGGCTCGGCGATCGTCGCACCATGCTGGTCGGCTTCGTCGGCGGCGCGATCGGGATGGCGATGATGGGCTGGGCCCCGGACGGGATCTGGTTCGCGCTGGCCATGCTGCCCAACAGCCTGTGGGGTCTCGCCATGCCGACGATGCAGGCCCTGATGACGCGTCACGTCAGGGACGACGAACAGGGCCAGCTGCAGGGCGCGAACAACTCCGTGGCCTCTATCGCCGGCATCGCCTCGCCGCTGTTCTTCGGCTGGGTCTATGCGATGTCGGTCGGACCCGAGGCCTGGGCGCCGCATCCGGGGCTCGCCTTCTTCATGGCCGCCGTGGTGCTGGGTGCAGCCGGCCTGCTGGGCTGGCGCGTAAAGGTGAAGGCCGAACGTGCCGAGGCTGCAACGCGGACGCCTTGATCCAGCCCGAAAGCGGGACAGATATAGGGGCCTGACCATGGCTTACTTCCGGACGACGATGAAGACTTCGATGATCGCCCTCGCGGCGGCCCTGACCCTGGCCGCCTGCGGCAACGCCAACTCCACCAGGGCCCAGGACGGGGTCTTCGCCGAACCCACCGACCGTCGGACCCCGACCGACGCCTCCACCATGAAGCAGAGCTTCGCTCCCGTGGTGCGCGAGACGGCCCCCGCCGTGGTCAACATCTCGGCCCGCTCGATCCAGCGGGTCCAGGCCGATCCCTTCTTCCAGTTCTTCGGCGGCGGCATGCCCCAGCAGCGGGTCGCGGAATCCGCAGGCTCCGGCGTCATCATCCGCTCCGACGGCATCGTGGTGACCAACAACCACGTCATCGAGGGCGCGACCCAGATCCGCGTCGTCCTCAACGACCGCCGCGAATACCCCGCCGAGGTCATCCTCGCCGATGAACGCTCCGACATCGCCGTGCTCCAGCTTCAGGGCGTCACCGAACAACTGCCCGTCCTCGCCATCGACGACCGCGAGGAACAGGAGGTCGGGGACCTTGTCCTGGCCATCGGCAATCCGTTCGGCGTCGGCCAGACCGTCACCAACGGCATCATCTCGGCCCTGAACCGGACCGAGACAGGCATCTCGGACTCGGGCTCCTTCATCCAGACCGATGCGGCCATCAATCCCGGCAACTCGGGCGGGCCTCTTGTCGACATGGACGGCGACGTCATCGGCATCAACACGGCGATCTTCTCGCGCTCCGGCTCGTCCGCGGGCGTGGGCTTCGCGGTCCCGGCCTCGATGGTCCGTCGCGTGGTCGATTCGGCCCTTGGCGGCGAGACGGCGGTTGTCCGTCCCTGGCTGGGCGTGAAGGGCGACACGGTCTCGGCCGAGATCGCCCGTTCCCTCGGCATGCCCCGGCCCCAGGGGCTGATCGTCACCGACGTCTACGCGGGTGGGCCGGGCGCGCGCGCGGGTCTCCGAGAAGGCGACGTCATCACCGCGCTGGACGGCGCCGAGGTCCACGACCAGGCCGGCCTGAATTTCCGCGTCGGAACGAAAAGCCCCAATGAATCCGTGGTCGTCACCGTCTTGCGGGATGGCCGCAGCCAGACTCTCAACGCGCGCGTCCAGCCTCTTCCCGGCGACGCCAAGGGCGATGGCGAGATCATCCAGCAGGGCCCGTTCGCCGGGGCCGAGATCGCGGTGTTGAACCCGGCCTTGGCCGACCGGCTGGGCGGCGACCCGTTCGCCAGCGGGGCCATCGTCACCAATGTCGGCGGACGCACCGCAGCGCGCGCCAACGGCTTCCAGCCTGGAGACGTCGTGACCCAGATCGACGGCCGCCCGGTGCGCGATATCGCCGCCGTTCGCCGCGGCGCACGCGGGTCCGAGGTGACCATCCAGCGCCAGGGCCGGGTTATGACCGGCCGGGTCGGTTACGCCGGCTAGGCGGCCGTCTTCGGCCCGATGAACGACCAGACGTGGCCGTAGGGGTCGGTCAGCTTGGCGTGGCGGCCGTAGAACTCGTCTCCGGCCGGGCGGATGACGAGGGCGCCCTCGGCTACGGCCCGCGCGGTCCAGGCGTCCACGTCGTCGACGGCCAGTGAGATGCTGACGGTGGTTGAGCCCAGCGTCCGGGGCGCGGCCGCCCCGATCCGGTCCTGCGCCTCGGGGAATTCGTCGGCGAGGTAGATGACGCCGTCGTTGACCGCCAGCGTCGCATGCCCGACCCGCCCGTCGGCCTCATCATAGCGAAACTCGACCGTGGCCCCGAGCGCCCGCTCGTACCAGTCCAGCGCAGCCGGCCCGTCGTGCACCATCAGATAGGGCACGACAGGCGGATCAGGCGGGACATAGGCGTCCGCCATGTCAGCCCTTCCTGATCGGCGATCCGACAGACCAGCAGTGGCCGAACGGGTCCTTCACCTGGCCGTAGCGGTCGCCCCAGAACTGGTCCGCCAGCGGCTGAATCGGCACGCAGCCGGCGACGATGGCTCGGGCCCACCATTCGTCGGCGTCATCGACCTGGAGGTGCAGGGTCACGCCCTTGGGCACGACATCTGACTCCATCCCATACTCGGGGAATTCGTCGGACAGCATGACGCTGCAGCCATTGATGCGCAGGTGGGAGTGGACCAGTCGCTCGCCGTCCTCGGCCAGCATGCGCCGCACCTCGACCGCTCCGAAGGCTCGCGCGTAAAGCTCGACCGCCGCCTGGCCGCCGCGCGAGGCGATGCTGAGATAGGGGGTCACGCCGGTCAGGGGCGGGGGGGCATCGACCTGTTCCATGTCATCTCCTCGGTTCACGGTCATTGTAACGCGTGAAATCGGCGATGCGAACGCCTACACCTGATCATCCATGACCGACCTGTTCGAAGCCTCCGGCATCCATCCCCCCGACGCGCCGCTGGCCGACCGCCTGCGCCCCGCCACACTGGACGAGGTCGTAGGCCAGGATCATCTGCTGGGCGAGGGCGGGCCGATCCGGCGCATGATCGAAGCGGGTCGTCTGGGATCCATGATCCTGTGGGGGCCGCCGGGCACGGGCAAGACCACCATCGCCCGCCTGCTCGCCAAGGCTGCCGGCTATCAGTACCAGCAGATTTCGGCCGTCTTCTCCGGGGTCGCCGACCTGAAGAAGGCCTTCGAACAGGCGCGGATGCGCCGTGCCGCTGGCCAGTCGACGCTTCTGTTCGTCGACGAGATTCACCGCTTCAACCGGGCCCAGCAGGACGGCTTCTTGCCCTTCGTTGAGGAGGGGATCGTCACCCTCGTCGGCGCCACGACCGAGAATCCCTCTTTCGAGCTGAACGGCGCCCTCCTGTCGCGCAGCCAGGTCTTCGTGCTCAAGCGACTGGACGACGCGGCGCTGGATCAATTGTTGACCCGGGCTGAGGCGCAGGAGGGTCAGGTCCTGCCCCTGACGCCCGAGGCGCGTCAGGCTCTGACGGCGCTGGCCGACGGCGACGGCCGTTATCTACTGACCATGGCCGAGACCCTGTTCGCCCTGCCGGCCAAGGACGAGGGTGGGCCCGTGCTGGACGTCCAGGCCCTCGCCGGAACCCTGCAACGCCGCGCCCCCGCCTACGACAAGTCGAGAGAAGAGCACTATAACCTTATATCCGCGCTGCATAAATCGGTTCGCGGATCTGACCCCGACGCGGCTCTTTACTGGCTGGCGCGGATGCTCAACGGCGGCGAGGATCCGCTCTATCTGGCGCGCCGGATCGTGCGCATGGCGGTCGAGGACATCGGCGAGGCGGACCCTCTGTCCATCATGGTCGCCAACGCCGCCAAGGACACCTACGACTTCCTCGGCAGTCCCGAGGGCGAACTCGCCCTGGCACAGGCGGTGGTCCACCTGGCTACCGCGCCCAAATCGGTCGCCGTGTACGAGGCCTTCAAGGCGGCGAAGAAAGCGGCGGCCGAGACCGGCTCCCTGATGCCCCCCGCCCACATCCGCAACGCGCCGACAAAGCTGATGAAACAGCTCGGCTACGGCAAGGGCTACCAGTACGACCCCTCGACGGAGGAGGGCTTCTCCGGCGCGAACTTCTTCCCCGACGAGATGGAGCGCCGGACCTTCTATGCGCCGAAGGGCGAGGGGCACGAGGAGAAGATAAGGGCGCGGCTGGAACGCTGGGCGCAGATGCGGGCGGTGATCCAGTCGAAGGAATAGCCCTCTCGTTCGTCATCCTCCGGCAAGCCGCTCTCGCGGCGCCGACCGGGGGACGCAGCGGCGCGCGAGAGCGCGAACCTGTCGCGGACATCGCTGCTTCCCGCGCCACGGCTGAACAGATCGCCTTCGGTGCCGCTGCGTCCCCCGGTCTGCGCTTCGCTCCGCCGGAGGATGACGAAAGGAAAGGGGTGCTGACTGATCAGCGTTCATTGTCGAACGCCCGTCCGCGTCATAGCTTCGCCGTTCACGCGATCCTTGGGAGGGGACGATGGCTGATGGAACGAAGACGCCCTGGCACCTGTGGCTGGTGGGGGTGGTGAGTCTGCTTTGGAACGGGTTCGGCGGTTTTGACTTCATCATGACCAACACCCAAGGCGAGACCTATATGCGCGCCTCGGGCATGACCCAGCCCATGATCGACTACTTCATGGCCATGCCGACCTGGATGTACGTTCCCTGGACCCTGGGCGTCTGGGGCGCCCTCGCGGGGTCGGTCCTGCTGCTGCTTCGCATGAAATGGGCGGTCCATGCCTTCGCCCTGTCGGTCATCGGCGCGGTCACCAGCCTGATCTTCGGCCTGATGAACCCCATGCCCGGCCTGCCGCCTGAAATGGCCGTCATGGCTTACATGCCGTGGATCATCGCCGCGATCGCCGCCTTCCTGCTCTGGTACGCCTGGACGATGCGCAAGAAGGGCGTGCTGTCGTGAGCGGCCTGGGGCAGACCATCAAGACGCCCTGGCACCTCTGGGTCGTCGGCGTCGTGGCGCTGCTGTGGAACAGCTTCGGCTGCGTCGACTACACCATGACCCAGACTCAGGGGGATGCCTGGCTGACCAGCATGGGCATGACCGAGGCGGCGATAACCTATTTCCACGAGATGCCGGCGTGGACGCACGCGGCCTGGGCCATCGGCGTCTGGGGCGGGTTGCTGGGTGGGCTTCTTCTGCTGCTGCGCCGCAAATGGGCGACGCCGGTCTTCATCCTGTCCTTCCTCGGCTGGGCGGCAGGCGCGGTCTATGCCTTCGCCCTGTCGAACGGAATGGAGACCATGGGCTCCATGTGGCCGATGCAGATCGTGATCGGCGCCGCTTGCGTCTTCTTCATCTGGTACGCCTGGACCATGGGCAAGCGGGGCGTTCTCCGCTAACCGGCGGGGGTGTCCGATCGCACCCCCGTCATCCTGTCGCCTGAAGAGATCGCCGCCGTCCGGTCGTGGGTCATTCACGAGGACGCCTCGACGATCGCCTTCGCCAAGCCCGCCGGCCTCTCCAGCCAGGGCGGCCGTATTCAGGCCCATACGCTGGACGACCTGCTGTGGGCCTTCGCACGCTCGAACGGCAAACGGCCGGATCTCGTGCATCGGCTGGATCGGGACACCTCGGGCGTCATCCTGGCCGCCAAGACCAAACCCGCCGCCGGCTTCCTCGGCAAGGCCATTCAGGCCCACAAGCTGACCAAGACCTATCTGGCTCTGGTCTCCGCCGCGCCCGATCCGGCTAGCGGCGACATCAACGTCCCCCTCGTGCGTCAGGAGATCGGCCGCGAGAGCTATATGCGGGTCGCCGCCTTCGACACGAAGGGCGCGCAAGGGTCCCGCAGCAAATACCGGACCCTGTCGTCCAGCGTGGACGGCGCCCTGGTCGAACTCCAGCCCTTCACCGGCCGGATGCACCAGTTGCGCGTCCACATGGCCCACATCGGTCGGCCCCTCGTCGGCGACGTCCGCTACGGCGGCGCCCTGACCGCGGCGGGCCGAGGCGCGCCCCGGCTGATGCTGCATGCCGTGTCGCTCAGGTTCCCGCACCCGGACGGCGGCGAACGCACAGTGACCGCCGAACCGCCAGAGGATTTTCGGGCGCTGGCCGAGGCGATGGGGCTGACTGTCTAACTTCCCTTCTCCCCTTGCGGGAGAAGGTGGCCGAGCGAAGCGAGGTCGGATGAGGGGTTACACTAACGTCGAAGGTCGGCGCTCGATCCACTCACTCCAGCCACCGGTACAACCCCTCATCCGTCAGCCTTCGGCTGCCACCTTCTCCCGCAAGAGGAGAAGGAAGACAGGCGATACCCATCAACGGATCGTCCAAATTCGCCATTGAAATCAAGGCTCGGCCCTAACAAGAGGTCTTTTACCCATCACGCCCTGAAACGCCCCCATACTGATCCCTTTCGTGCGGAAAGGATCAGTATGGGCGAACGCTTCGGACGCATCGAACGCTTCGGACGGTGTTTCCGGGTTCGGGCCGACCAGACTCAATGGACTATCTGTACTGAATTCTCCGGAGTCGGGTTCATCGGGAACGGCTCGCCCGCCCGCAGCGCTTAACCTGCGAAAGGACTACGCCCATGATCCGCACCCTCGTCATCGCCACGGCCGCCCTGTCGCTGGCAGCCTGCGCCAGTCTCGCCCCCTACGGCCCCCAGCGCGGGCCGAATGGGCAGGGCTTTTCGGAACAGCGGATCGAGAGCGACCGATATCGGGTCAGCTACAACGGTGTCGGCGCGCCAGGCCCGGTCGCCGACATGGCCCTGCTGCGGGCCGCCGACCTGACCCTCGAACAGGGCTATGATTGGTTCGAGGTGACTCAGCGCTATATCGACGGCCGTCCCGACAGCGCAGGCGGCGTTCGACCCAGCGTCTCCGTCGGCTACGGCGGAAGTTCGGGTCGCTACGGCGGCCACCGTTACTCATCAACGGGCGTGGGTGTCGGCGTCGGCTTGAACTTCGAAGGCCCGTCGCCGACCTCGACCGTCCTGGAAATCCGCCTCGGCCGAGGCGCCCGCCCTGATCGGGGCGAGGCCTATGAGGCTCGGGAGGTGCGTTACGAGCTCAGCGGCCGCGAGTGAGGGCGCGGTATTCGACGAGGCGTTCCTTGTCCCGCCGCACTTGGTCGCCGATCGTGTTGTCGACGTCCAGCGAGGCGTACCGGACCCAGCCCTCGACGCCGAGCTTGTCCTTCACCGCCGCCGTCGGCGTCCGCCAATTGAAGTAGGACAGCCAGGACACCAGCAGACCCATCCCCAGGGCGACCAGTTGAAGAATCCGGAACCCGACCTCATTCGCTGCCGGGGCGGGCCAGAAGGCGAAGATGGCCAGCCAGACCAGCAGGACGAAAGGCGTCGTGATCCGTGCGACCCAGCGCATCCAGTAGCGTTCCCGCCGCACGCGCCACAGCTCCATCTGGGCAAATTTCTCAAGATATTCCATGCGTGCCGCGATCCACATCACCAATCGCGTAAGGAACAGGGCGCGCTGGCCCCAACCCTTGCCGTCCATCTGGAACTGGGTCTCGGCCTGGTCCGACAGGGCCCGGGCGTTGGTGAAAAGGTTCTGCAGCTCGCGCGTCCGCTGAACGACCTCGCGGGACAGTTCGTAGGAATCGTTCTCCAGCCGGAACCGGTACTGGACGAACAGTATCGAGGAGACGCCGAAGAAGATGCCGACCGTGATCAGCATGCCCAGAACCGCCAGACCCAGTCCCTGCGGCTGCCCGCCGGTCCATTCCGCGAACAGGCCGGGGCCCATGATCGCCATGGCGGCGAAGGCGATCAGAGCCACGCCCTGGGTCAGACGCTTGGTGATCACATGAACGCGCAAGGCGTTGAAAACGCGTCGGCCATAGCCGTGGATGCGGCCCCGGATGTCTTCGTCGACGGGGAAACGCTCCTCGATCTGGCGGGAGAACAGGACGTGGAACCGGTCCGGCTTGTTCTCGGTCTCCCAGAACGGGAAGATATCCAGCGCCTGGTTGAAATACTGGTCGATATTGGCCGAGATGATCCGGATCGCTTCCGGATCCAGGGTGAAATAGTCGCTTTCCTGAATCGGGCGAAGGATGCCCTCCTGAGCCGTGATCGGCTCGGGCGCGGGAGCCGGCGTCGCCGCCGGAATGGGGCGGTTCGGAATGTCGGCCGCGCCCGACGGGGGCGCGGGCGACGCTGCCGGGATGGTCAGGCCGGGACCCGGTTCGGGCGTGTGATGATCGTCGTGCGACATGACGGACGGTATGACCCTTGCGACCTTGACCCGGCACTATGGCAGAACCCGTCGCGGGACTGACCGGGTTCTCTCCCAACGCGAAGCTTGGGTATCGCCGTTAACCCTGTAACGCGGCAAGTGAAGTTTCGGTCAGGTGACGTGAGGACCGGGCGCGCTATAAGGCCCCGATCATGACAAGACTTCTGCTCGTCGCCCTCGGCGGGGCCTTGGGCTCCATGGCGCGCTACGGCGTGGGACTGGGCGCCGCGCGCCTGTTTCCCGCCTCGACCTGGCCGTGGGGCACGCTGACGGTCAACGTCGTCGGTGGTCTGGCTATGGGTCTGCTGGTCGGCTGGATGGGCCTGCGGGCTGGAGCCGGGCAGGAGACAGTGCGCGTCTTCGCCGCTGTGGGGCTGCTCGGCGGCTTTACAACCTTCTCCGCCTTCTCGCTGGAGACGGTGCTGATGATCGAGCGGCGTGAATACGGTCTGGCGGGCGCCTATGTCCTGCTGTCGGTGGTGCTGGCCGTCGCGGCCCTGATGGCCGGATTGATGCTGGCCCGCCGCGCATTCGGAGACGCCCTGTGAGCTACGACCCCAAGGAAGATGCAGCCGAGGCGCCGGCGCCCAAGGGACCTGTCGGCGCCCGCGAGGCCCAGATCCTCTATGTCGCCGAGGCCGAGGACGGCATCCGGCTGGACCGCTGGTTCCGCAGGCGCTGGCCGCACCTGTCGAATATCCAGGTGCAGAAGATGGCGCGGGGCGGTCAGATTCGCGTCGACGGCGCCCGCATCAAGCCTGAAGGCCGCCTGACCGCCGGGGCCGCCGTGCGCGTGCCGCCGATCCCCGAGCCCATCGTCCGCGCGCCGGGCGAGCACATGGCCCTGACGCCCGCCGACATCGCCTTCGCCAAATCTATGGTCATCTACGAGGACGACCTGGTCATCGCCCTGAACAAGCCGTGGGGACTGGCCGTGCAGGGCGGCACCAAGACTACGCGCCACGTCGATCGGCTGCTGTCGGCCTGGGGCGAGGGGATGGACCGGCCGCGTCTGGTGCACCGGCTGGACCGCGATACCTCGGGCGTCCTCCTGCTCGGCAAGGGGCCGGAGGCGGCCAAGCGACTGGCCGGGGCGTTCGCACGACGTCAGGCCAAGAAGACCTACTGGGCCATCGTCCTGGGCCTGCCCAAGCCGAACGCCGGGCAGATCGACATGCATCTGAAGAAGTCCGGCATCAACGACTACGAGATCATGCGTCCGGCCGATCCCAAGGAGAACGGGGCGGAGCCGGCCGAGACGGCCTTCGCCCTGATCAGCCACGCGGGCCAGCGGGCCTCGTGGATGGCCCTGCGGCCCTTCACCGGGCGGACGCACCAGCTGCGGGCGCACATGAAGGCCATCGGCCATCCCATCTTGGGCGACCCCAAATACGGCGACGAGAAATCGACCGAACTGAGCGGTCCGCTAAAGCTGCAACTGCATGCCCGTCGCATCGAGCTGGATCACCCGTCGGGCGGCAAGCTGATTGTCGAGGCGCCCATCAGTGCGGAACTACGCGCCGGCTTCCAGCATTTCGGCTTCGACGAGGGCGAGGCGGACTACGACCCCTTCGAGGGCGTGAAGCGTCAGCGATGACCCGCCCGCTCGCAGTCTTCGACATCGACGGCACCCTGGTCGACAGCCGCGCCTCGATCCTGCAGGCCGCGACGGATGCCGCCCGGGAGCTGGGCCTGCCCGATCCCGAATACGACCGGGTGCGCCAGATCGTGGGTCTGAGCCTGCCGCACGCCCTGGCGGTGCTTGAGCCGGGGCTGACCCCTGAGGAGCTTGAGCGGTTCACAGAGGGGTTCCGCGCCAGCTTCAACCGCCTCTATGCATCCGGCCACGAGGAGCCGCTGTACCCCGGGGCGATGGAGGCGCTGAGGCGGCTGCATCGCGACGGCTGGCGGCTGTCGCTGGCGACGGGCCAGAACCGCCGGGGTGTGGCGAGGAACCTCGCCCGACAGGGCTGGGCCGACTTGTTCGTGTCTTCCCACTGCGCGGAGGACGGGCCGGGCAAGCCGGATCCGGCCATGCTGCACGCCGCGATGAGCGCCTGTTCGGCTGACGCGGCCTCGACCGTCATGATCGGCGATACGGCGCACGACGTCGCGATGGCCGTGGCGGCCGGCGTCATGCCCCAGGGCGTGGCCTGGGGCTTCCATACGCCTCAGGAACAGATCGCCGCCGGGGCCGCTCATGTCGCCACGGACTTTGACGACCTCGAATCCGCCCTCGACCGTTTCGCCGCACGAGCCTTCGCATGAGCCATATCCCGCCGCTGGACCCAATGGTCGCCGCCCGGAAGGGGTTCCGCGAATCCGAAGAGCGGCTGAAGCGTTTCTGGAAGGAGGCGTCGGTCGCCGCCGAAGACGCCGAGGGTTGGGTGGTCCTGCTGGACGGGCGCGCGCCCAAGACGCCTGCGCACAACCGTTTCCTGCTGCCGACCGAGGCGGCCGCAAGCCTGGTCGCTGCGGAATGGGCGGCGCAGGGAGAGTTCCTCGATCCGGGGTCCATGCCGGCCACGCGGATCGCGGCCACGGCCATCGACCGGGTCGCCGTCACGCGCGAGCCGGTGGCAGAGGAGATCGCCGCCTATGTCGGCTCGGACCTGCTCTGCTACCTCGCCGAACACCCCACGCCGCTGGTCGCGGAGCAGGCCCGGGCCTGGACGCCGTGGCGCGAGTGGGCCGAACGCGAGCTGGGCGTCGTCGTCCAGCCGACGTCGGGCATCATCCATGTCGAGCAGCCTCCGGAGAGCATCGCCACGGTGCGCGAGCTGGCGCTGGAACTCGACGACTTCCAGCTGACAGCCCTGGCCATGGCCGTGCCCCTGTTGGGCAGCGCGATCCTGGGATTGGCGGTTCAGCGCGGTTCGCTGGGCGGGGAGGCGGCCTTCGAACTGAGCCGGCTCGACGAAGCCTTCCAGGAGCGTCAGTGGGGCGTAGACGCCGAGGCCGAGGAACGGACCGCCGCGCGCCGGGCCGAGGCTGTGCTGATCGACCGGTGGTTCCGCGCCCTAGGCTGAGGAAGCCGCTAGACTTCGGCCTTCGCCTGAGTGATTCGACCGCCCATGACCATCCACACCCCTCCGCCCGAAGGCGGCCGCATCGTCGACGAGCCGATGGGCGACGCCCTGTCGCGGCGCTATCTGGCCTACGCCCTGTCGACGATCACCAACCGGGCTCTGCCGGACGTGCGCGACGGGTTCAAGCCGGTGCACCGGCGGATCATGTACGCCATGCACCAGATGCGGCTGAACCCGCAGGCGGCGGCGCGGAAATGCGCCAAGGTCGTCGGCGAGGTGATGGGCACCTATCACCCGCACGGCGACGCCTCGATCTATGACGCCCTTGTCCGCCTGGCCCAGGACTTCGCCCAGCGCTATCCGCTGGTCGACGGGCAGGGGAACTTCGGCAACATCGACGGCGATAACGCTGCGGCCATGCGCTACACCGAGTGCAAGCTGACGGCGGCGGCGGTGCTGCTGATGGACGGAATCGATCAGGATTCCGTGGACTTCCGCCCCACCTATGATGACCAGGATGAGGAGCCGGTGGTCTTGCCGGCCGGGTTCCCGAACCTGCTGGCCAACGGATCGTCGGGCATCGCCGTAGGCATGGCGACCTCGATCCCGCCCCACAATGTCGGCGAGTTGATCGACGCCTGTCTGCTGCTGCTCGACAAGCCCGAGGCGACCACGTCGGAGCTGGCCGAGATCGTGCCGGGGCCGGACTTCCCGACGGGCGGAGTGGCGGTCGAGGGCCATGCCTCGATCCTGGAGGCCTATGAGACGGGCCGGGGCGGGGTGCGCCTGCGAGCGCGCTGGGAGCGGGAACCGCTGGACCGGGGCGGCTATCAGATCGTCATCACCGAGGTCCCGTACCAGGTCCAGAAGGGCAAGCTGATCGAGGCCCTGGCTGAGCTGATCGAGCAGAAGAAGGCGCCGCTGCTGGGCGATGTGCGCGACGAGTCGGCTGAGGACATTCGCGTCGTCATCGAGCCCAAGAGCCGCAACATCGACGCTGACAGCCTGATGGAGAGCCTGTTCCGGCTGTCGGACCTGGAGGTTCGTTTCCCGGTCAACATGAACGTGCTGGATGCGACCGGCACGCCGCGCGTGATGGGCTTGAAGGCCTGTCTGCAGGCCTTCCTCGATCACCGGCGCGAGGTGCTGAACCGGCGGTCCCAATGGCGAATCGAGCGGGTCGAGAAGCGGCTGCATCTGCTGGAAGGCCTGCGGATCGTCTTCCTGAACCTGGACGAGGTGATCCGGATCGTCCGCGAGGAGGAGCAGCCCAAGGCCGTGCTGATCGCCCGGTTCGGCCTGTCGGAGATGCAGGCCGACTATATCCTCGACACCCGTCTGCGTCAGCTGGCGCGGATCGAAGAGATGGCGATCGAGAACGAATACAAGGCGCTGGCTGAGGAACTTGCGAACCTGCAGGCGTTGTCATCCTCGCCGGCCAAACAGTGGAAGAAGATCGGCCAGGAACTGGCGGCGACGCGCAAGGCCCTGGTCTCGCCGCGCCGCACGACGATCGCCGAGGCCGTGGACGCCTCGGCCTTCGTCCCGGCCGAGGCCTTCATCCCGAGGGAGGCCATCACCGTGATCCTGTCAGAGCGGGGCTGGATCCGGGCGGTGAAGGGCAAGGTCGAGGATCCGTCGGAGCTGAAGTTCAAGGAGGGCGACACGCTCGGCTTCCTGGTGCCCGCCTTCACGACCGACAAGCTGCTGGTCGCGGCGTCGGACGGGCGGGTGTTCACGGTCGGGGCCGACAAGCTGGCCTCCGGGCGCGGGCACGGCGAGCCGCTGCGGCTGATGATCGATCTGGAGGAGAGCGCCGGGATCGTCGCGGTCCTGGCGCATCAGCCGGGATCGAAGCTGCTGATGGCGTCGAAGGCCGGGTACGGGTTCATCGCGCCTGAAGATGAGCTGCTGGCCCAGAAGCGGGGCGGGAAACAGGTGCTGAACGGCGACCTGCTGGCTGTCATCCGGGTCAACGGCGATCATATCGTGACCATCGGCGAGAACCTGAAGACCCTGATCTTCAGGGCCGAGGAACTGCCCGAGATGGGCCGGGGCAAAGGTGTGAAGCTGCAGTCGTTCAAACAGGGCGGGCTGACGGATATCGCCGTCTTCATCGGCGAGGCCGGGCCGGAGTGGGTCGACGGCGGCGGACGTCGCCGCAACTGGCCCGACTGGAAGGACTGGCTCGGCAAGCGCGCCGGGGCGGGGCGGATGGGACCGCGCGGCCTGAGGAAGTTCCGATGATCCCAACCCTCTACGGCATCCCGAACTGCGACACGGTGAAGAAGGCGCGGGTCTGGCTGGATCAGCAAGACCGGGCCTTCACCTTCCATGACTACAAGAAGGCCGGGATTGATCGGGCGACGCTGGGAGGCTGGGTCGCCGAACACGGCTGGGAGATCGTGCTGAACCGGAACGGGACGAGCTTCAAGGCGCTGGATGCCGCCGACAAGGAGGGGCTGGACGCCGACAAGGCTATCGCCCTGATGCTGTCGCAGCCGTCGATGATCAAGCGGCCGGTGCTGGATCTGGGCGACCGGACGATCGTCGGGTTCAAGCCGGAGATCTATGAGGCGGCGTTCCCGGCCTGATCCCTGTCCCGTTCGTCCGGACGAAAAACACCGGACGAAACGGACAAAACGGACGAAACGGACGAAATCGGGAGAATTCGTCTGGAAAATCAGAGGCGGCTTGCGGATCGACTGGATCGGATTCGTCCGATGAGTGGATCAGAGGTTGGACCTGTCAAAGACCGTCCAGCGGAGATGGTGGGCTCTCAACCCGGGCGCAAGGCTGCGCCAGGAAATAAATCCTCGATCGTTCCAGCGCCCTTCTCATCCCCGCATTGACGGGGATGAGAAGGGTGGAGGTGAGCCCTAGCCCTCGACGTCCGTCTCCGGGCGGTCGTGGCCATCGGCGCGTTCGGTGACCCAGGCGCCGGTGCTGTCGGCGTATTCGATCATGGAGGTCTGGTCAGCGACGCGCTGTTCGCGGCTGGCGCGGACGGCGGCGGCCTTGGCGTCGTCGTGGGCGGGGAAGGTCTCGGAGTAGGTGTCGCCGACCTTGTAGGCCCAGCCGCCGTCGTGCTCGACGATGCGATAGGTGACGTGGCTCATGGCGGTTCTCCGTTTGACTTCGGCCTAGATGGCATTTTCTTCGGCGGCGTGCATCCATTCACGCAGTCGGCGCCGACTACTCATCGAAAGCGCGGGCGATGGGCCGGCGCATACAGGGTGAACGACAATGGTCGAACTGTTCCAAGGCTACTGGTGGCTTCTGTTCCCGCTCAGCTGGTTCATCTTCGGCGGCTTCAACGCGATGGTGAACTACTACCGCCAGAAGAACGTGCTGAAGATCATCAAGACCTATGCCGACCGGGGCGAACAGCCGCCGGAGAGCCTGCTGAAGATCGTCGAACAGCCGCTCGATGACCGGCACGAGTATACGCCCGGCACCCGGATGGATAACGGCAACTCGTTCTCCGTCGTGCTGTTCGGGATCATGGCCGTGGGCTTCGGCTACGCCAGCTGGTCGAACATGTATGGGGCCGGGGACGCCTTCCTGATCGTGGCCTTTGTGATGGGCGCCCTTGCCGCGGCCTCGCTGGTCTCAAGCCTGCTCGGCCGCCGTCGTCGCCGGGACTGATGTCGGTCCGTGGGGGACAGGACAATGGAGGGCGCCTCGGTGGACGCGGGGCTGGTCGCGGCCGCGCGCGCCGGATCGGACGCCGCCTTCGCGCGGCTGGTGGAAAGACACCAGGCGCCGGTGCGGGCGTTTCTGAGACGGCTACTGGGGCGCAACTGGGACGAGGCGGACGACCTGGCCCAGGACGTGTTCGTGACGGCCTGGGGTTCGCTGGGGCGGCTGAAGGATCCGGCGGGGCTGCGGTCCTGGCTGTTCGGCATCGCCTGGCGCAAAGGGCAGGACCGGATCCGGTCGGGGCTGAGGTCGCAGGCGCGCGACCGGTCATGGCTGGACGAGACGGCGCCGTCCGGGGGTATCCCGGAAGAGGACCGGCTGGCTCTGGCCGATGCGATGGCCGGGCTGCCGGCCGATCAGCGGGCCTGTGTCGCCCTGTGTCTGGCCGACGGCTGGTCGCATTCGGAAGCGGCCGAGGCGCTGGGTCTACCGCTTGGGACCGTGAAATCCCATGTCACGCGGGGCAGGGCGCGGTTGCTGGCTGTGCTGACCGGAGGGTCCGATGACGCCTGAGGAACGGCTGAACACATTCTTCGCTGAGGCGACGCCGCCTTTGCGCGATCTGGCCTTCCAGGCCGGGGTGGCCGAGCGGGTCGCCCGTCGTCGCGCCTTCGCCACCGTCGGTGCCCTGATCCCGTGGACCATCGCGGCCATGGTACTGTGCTGGGCGCTCGGGCCGATGATGGGGCCAGTGATCGCGGGTCTGGGCCAGACGCTCGCGCCCGCCGCCGCCATCCTGGGCATCACGGCCCTGAGCGTGGCGGGGTTGATGGCGGGGGCGCGGCGGCTGAAGGCGATCTAGGCCGCTATTCCGCCAGATCCGGTTCGGCGCCTTCGAAGAACCGGATGCACTCGGCTTTGGCGGCCTGCAGAGCGGGCTCGGTGACGGCGTCGACCGCGGCCCGGGCGGCGATCATGCGGGCGTCCGGCGGCGCCGTCGCGCTGCAGACGAAGAAGGCGTCGGCATGGTCGGGGATCAGCGCCAGCACGTCCGGCGCATTGTGCGTCAGTGCGGTGGCGAGGGCGTCCTGCAGACCCTCTGCGTACATGCCGTCGGTCTCGGGTTCGATCGCGGGAACGAGGGCCAGCCATTCGGGCGCGCCGGTTGCGACGCCCTGGAACACCTTGTCGATGCCGGTGGGATCGGCCGGGCCGGTGAGAACGGCCACCGTGTGGGCCGCGCCGTCGGCTGCGATCAGGTTGGCGACGTGATCGGCGGTCAGGGCCTGGGGCTGCGCTGCTTCACTCTCAGCCGTCGCTTCCGTCCGCGGAGAACAGGCGGCCGCGAGGGCTGCGCAGAAGACGAAAGTCAGAAGCTGAGGGCGACGGTTCATGCGAAGTGTCCTGCGATCTGATTGATCTTGCAGGAATGCTAGGCGGTTCGCCGAGGGTCCGCCAGCCGCAGGTCTGACACGTCAGAATGGGTCAGGCGTCACCTTACGAAGATTTCACGTCGTCAATCGCATCTGTTGGGCGTCGCCGGCGCCTCTTGTGATCAGAAGGCCCGGGCATCAGGCTCGGTCATCATCGAAAAAGGGGACATCCCATGGAAGACTTCATTCCGCTGTTCGCGATCTTCGCCGTATTCGGCACCATCACGGCCATCATCGTCGGCCCGACCTATCTCAAGTCGAAAGAACGCCAGGAGATGCAGGCGACCGTCCGCGCCGCCATCGACAAGGGTCAGCCCCTGCCGCCGGAAGTCATCGAGGCTCTGGGCCGGGAAGCCACCAAGAACATCCCGTCGCGCACCCGCGACATTCGGCGGGGCATCATCTGGCTGGCGACCGGTATCGGCATCTCCGCCTTCAGCCTGATCAACGACCTGCGTGGTTTCGGCGACGACTGGAGCGACGGTCCCAACTTCGATGGCGGCCTGCTCGGCATCGCGGCCATCCCGGTCACCATCGGTCTGGCGTACATCGTCCTGAGCTTCTTCAACAAGAACAAGGACTGAGTCCGGTCTGACAGGGGGAACCTGATCATGGCCAAGGCCCTGATGGATCATCACGACGTCGAGCTCGCCGCCCTCGCGGCGGCGGGTGGACGGCGCGAGTTCGGCGAACTGGTCCGCCGCCACGGCTCGGCCGTGCGGTCCCTGCTGCGACGCATGGGAGCGCAGGGCGCCGAAGCTGACGATGTCGCGCAGGACGCCTTCCTGCAGGCGTTCGAGAAATGCGCCGAGTTTCGGGGCGAGGGCACCTTCGCCGCGTGGGTCAAGCGCATTGCCGCGCGCCTCTATCTGAAGCGCAAGGCCAGGGACGCCCGCTATGTCGCCGAAGTCGAACCGGGCGAGGACGATGTCGCTCCCGCCCGCGATCAGGCGGGACTGGTCGACCTCGACGAGGCGTTGAAGGCGCTGAACGAAACGGAACGTCTCTGCGTGTCCCTGTGCCATGGCGCGGGGCTTTCTCATCCGGAGATCGCCTCCGCCATGAATCTGCCGCTTGGAACGGTGAAGTCTCATGTCAAACGTGGTCTGGATAAACTCCGCGCCCGGCTTTCGCCGGATGTCGGACAGTCGGGGAGGTCGACCCATGTCGGCTCATGAATTTGATCCGATGATCGAGCGGCTGTTCGCCCGCTCGCCCCAGATGGCCGACGCGAGCCTGTTCGCGGCGGACGTGGAGACGAAGCTGCACTCCTCCAGCCGGGTGCGGACCCTGGCCCTGACCGTCGCCGGTCTGATCGGCGGGGTCATTGCGGTGAAGGAATCGATGAACCTCAACCTGCAACTGTCCGACAGTCAGGCGCCCGTCGCCGGGCGGGTCATCGGACAGGGCCTTCAGAACGCCAGCCTGAACGTCCAGGACGCGGTGGGTTCCGGCCTGTCGCAACTGGGTCTGGCGAACATGACGGTCGGGTCGATGGGGGCGATGCAGATGTTCTGGATCGCAGCCGGAGCCCTGATCGCCGTGGCCGCCGCGGGCGTGGTCAGGCTGTCGCAGGACGTGTGAGTTGAGGGCGTCCGGGTCGACGGGATCGATCCGGACGCCTATCTCTCCGCCGCCATACGCGGAGTACCCATGTCGAGCCAGAAACAGGAAGTCGTGAAACGGATCACGGTCCCGGACATCACCGCCCGAAAGGGTGGGGAGCCGATCGTCGTCCTGACCGCCTATGACGCCCCCACGGCCGAGATCATGGATCCGCATTGCGACGTCCTGCTGGTCGGCGACAGTCTGGGCATGGCGGTTCACGGCATGTCCTCGACCGTCGGGGTCACGCTGGAGATGATGATCCTGCATGGCCAGGCGGTGATGCGGGGCGCGAAACGGGCGCTGGTGGTCATCGACATGCCGTTCGGCAGCTATGAGGCCGGGGTCGAACAGGCCTACGCCAACGCTGTCCGCATCCTGAAGGAGACGGGCGCGCAGGCCGTGAAGGTCGAGAGCGGTCCCGAAGTGCCCGCCACCATCGACTATCTGGTCCGGCGCGGCGTGCCCGTGATGGGCCACGTCGGCCTGCTGCCGCAGTCGATCAACATCGACGGCTCGTTCAAGGCCAAGGGCCGGGAAGCGGCGGAACACGCGCGCATCCTGCAGTCCGCCCATGACACGGCCGACGCCGGCGCCTTTGCGGTGGTGATCGAGGGGGTGGCCGAGCCGCTGGCTCGCGAGATCACGGAGGCGATCGCCAAGCCCACCATCGGCATCGGCGCCTCGGCCGCCTGCGACGGTCAGGTGCTGGTGACCCCGGACATGCTGGGCCTGTTCGACTGGACGCCGAAATTCGTGCGGAAATACGCCGATCTGCGCGGCGAGATCGGCCGGGCGGTCGAAACCTATGCGGCCGATGTGAAGGCCCGCCGTTTTCCTGCCGAAGTCGAGACCTACTTCTCCAAAAAGCCGGCTCTGCCGTAGTCCCCGTCTTGTCTTCAAGAGGCGTTGCGAGGGCGAGGGCGACCCTCTAGGGTCCGCGCCGATTGGCTTTTCAGCGTTTTTTTGGGGCGGCTCCGCTAGTGACTGATGTCTTTGAAGAGGTCGAGGAGGACATCCGCTCCGAACGCCTCAAGCGCCTGGCGCGCAACTGGCTGCCCATCGTGGGCGGAATTCTGCTGGTGGCCCTGGTCGCCGCACTGGCCTGGTGGGGCTGGCAGAGCTTCCAGACGAGCCGGGCGAACGCGGGCTCCATCGCCTATCAGCGCGGCCTCGAAGCCTTGCAGACCGGAAACTCGGCCGGGGCCGAGACCGCCTTCGCCGAGGCGGAGAAGGCCGGCAACGGCGCCTACAAGGCCCTGGCCCTGCAGCAGCGCGCCGGTCTGGCTGTCGCCGCCAACCGTATTCCGGACGCGATCCAGCTGTTCGACGACGCCGCCAAGGCCTCGGGCGAGCCGCTGCTGCACGACACAGCCGTCTACAAGTCGGCCCTGTTGATGATGGACAACGGCGCGACCCTGGAAGAGCTGGAAGCCCGGCTGGAGCCCCTGACCAAGGAGGGCCGGCCCATGCTGCCCTTCGCCCAGGAAGCGCTCGGCATGGCCCGCCTGCAGTTCAACAAGCCGGCCGAGGCGCGCGAAGTGTTCGTGCTGCTGACGCTCGGCCAGGACGTGCCTGATTCCGTGCGTCAGCGCGCCCAGGCCGCCATCGGCATGATCGATTCGGGTGTCGCCGCCGGCCTGCCGGCCATCGTCGCCGCCCAGTCGGTGACGCCGCCGGCCGCTCCGGCCGGTCCGAGCCCCGAACAACTCGCTCAGGCAGCCCAGGCAGCCCAACAGTGAAGACCCGCCTGATGACGACCGGAGTTCGGATGACGACCGTAACGCGCGTACTGAAGACCGCCATCGTCCTGGGGCTGGCCGCCTCGCTGGCGTCCTGCGCCTCGGCCCGGCGCATCCTGCCGTTCGGCCTGGGTCAGGACAACGAACCCCAGGCCACGGCGAGCGAGGGACAGCGGATTTCGATCCTGTCCTTCGAGCAGCAGCTGGCCCCCTCGGCCGGTCTGGCCGGACGCGACTTCTTCATCCCGGGCCCCGTGGCCGCGACTTCCTGGCCGATGCCGGGCGGAAACGCTGAGGCCTCGATCGAGCATGTGATCGCCGCGCCCCAGTTCACGGTCGGCTGGCGTCGCCGCATCGGCGAAGGCTCGGCGCGCACGCGTCAGGTGATGGCGCCGGTCGTGGCCGACGCCGGCAAGGTCTTCGTCATGGACGGCGAATCGACGGTCACGGCCGTGGACGCCGCGACCGGCGAGGTGGTCTGGAAGGTCGACGTCAAGCCGACCGGTCGTGAAGCGGCCGGCGGCGTCTCCGCCTTCGGTCTGCCGATTCCCTTTGTCAGCCAGGGAGGCGGCTCGCTGACCGGCGGCTTCGGCGGCGGCGTGGCCGTCGGCGGCGGCAAGGTGTTCGTCGCCTCAGGCTATCGCACCATGTCGGCGCTGGACGCCAACACGGGCGCGGTTGTCTGGACCCAGCCGGTTGATGTGCCGATCCACGGTGCGCCGACGGTTGCGGGCAATCGCGTCTATGTCATCGACGTCGACAACCAGATCATCGCCTTCAACACCACGACCGGCCTGCAGGACTGGTCCTATCGCGGCATCGTCGAGCCGGCCCGCGTCATGCGCGCCTCCAGCCCCTCGGTCAGCGGCGACACCGTCATCGCGCCCTTCTCGTCCGGCGAAGTGGTCGCCCTGCGCGCCACCAACGGCCAGGCGGTCTGGAACCAGGTCCTGTCGCGCACCAGCCGCACCAGCGCCCTGTCGGAAATCCGCGACATCGCCGGTCGTCCGGTGATCTCGCGCGGATTCGTCTATGCCGTCAGCCACTCCGGCGTGCTGCAGGCGATGGACATCCGCACCGGCCAGCCGAAATGGACCCTGCCGGTCGCGGGCGTGAACGCGCCCCTGCCGGCCGGCGACGTGGTCTACGTCGTGTCCAAGTCGGGCGAGCTGACGGTGATCAACCGCGACTCGGGCGCCGTCTACTGGACCCGGGACCTCAACGAGGGCCGCGTGCGTCAGGAAGGCGGCTTCATGGGCTTCTTCGACCGCACCGTTCGGCCGGAATGGTCGGGCCCGATCCTGGCGTCCAACCGTCTGATTCTGGTCAATTCGGACGGCGAGGCCGTGGCCTTCGATCCGAAGACCGGCGCTCTGACGGCCACGCTGAACCTCGGCGCGCCGGCCTATATCGCTCCGGCCGCCTACAACGGCGCGCTCTACGTTCTGACCAACGACGGCGAACTGGTCAGCATTCGCTGACCAAAGACCGCGAAATACGCTAGAAGGCCGACATGGCACTGAAGCTCGCCATCGTCGGCCGCCCCAATGTGGGCAAGTCGACACTGTTCAACCGCCTGGTCGGCAAGCGCCTCGCGCTCGTCGACGATCGCCCGGGCGTGACCCGCGACCGTCGCTATGCCGACGGCAATATCGGCGACATGGACCTGACGCTGATCGACACGGCCGGCTACGAGGACGTCACCGACGACAGCCTGGAAAGCCGGATGCGCGAGCAGACCGAGCTGGCGATCGAGGATGGCGACGTCATCCTGTTCATGATGGATGCGCGCGAAGGCGTGACCTCGCTGGACGAGATCTTCGCCGAACGCCTGCGCCACCAGTCCAAGCCCGTCATCCTGCTGGCCAACAAGTCCGAGAGCCGCGAGAGCGGCGGCGGCGTGGGTGAGGCTTACCGGCTGGGCTTCGGCGAGCCGGTCGCCATCTCCGCCGAGCACGGCGAGGGGATGGCCGATCTGTATGCCGCCATCCGCGACGCCTCGGTCGACATCTTCATCGAAGAGATCGACGAGCCCGACAAGCCGATCCGCATCGCCATCATCGGCCGCCCGAACGCCGGCAAGTCGACCCTGATCAACCGTCTGATCGGTGAGGATCGCCTGCTGACCGGGCCCGAGGCCGGGATCACCCGCGACTCCATCTCGGTCGACTGGGAATACGAGGACCACAACATCCGCCTGGTCGACACGGCCGGGATGCGCCGCAAGGCGCGGGTGCAGGAGAAGCTGGAGAAGCTGTCGGTCGCCGACACCATCCGCGCCATCACCTTCGCCGAGGTCGTCGTCCTGGTCATGGACAAGGACAACGCCTTCGACGTCCAGGACCTGCAGCTGGCCGATCTGGTCGAGCGCGAGGGCAGGGCCCTGGTCTATGTCGCCGCCAAGTGGGACCTCGAGGAGGAACCGCAGGCCAAGATGGCCGAGCTGAAACGTCTGGCCGAAGACAAGCTGCCGCAACTGAAGGGCTCGCCCTTCGTGGCGCTGTCGGCCCATTCGGGGCGCGGCGTGGAGCGGCTGATGCCGGCGGTGCTGAAGGCGCACGAGACTTGGTCGGTGAAGGTCAAGACCAAGGATCTGAACGACTGGCTCAGCCTGGCGACCCAGAGGCATCCGCCCCCCGCCGTCGACGGCAAGCGGATCAAGACCAAATACATGGCCCAGACGAAGGCCCGTCCGCCGACCTTCGTGCTGTTCGCCAGCCGGGGCGGCAATCTGCCCGAACACTATATTCGCTATCTGACCAACTCGATCCGCGAGAGCTTCGACCTGCCCGGCGTGCCGATCCGGCTGACGGTCAAGGGAGGCTCGGAGAACCCCTATGCGACGGGCGGGGCCAAGTCGGGTCCCGAACGCTACAAGGGCGACGCAAAGACCGCCCCGCGCGCTGTCCGCAAGAAGGCGGAAGAGGAATCCCATCTGCCCGGCAAGGCGCTGGAGCAGAAGAAGACCCGCGTCGCCAAGCCGCGCATTATCAGCGCGGTGAAGAACAGCGCGTCGAAGAAGGCCGGCTCGTCCGTGGCGATCCAGAAGGGCGCGCGCGGCGGGGCGAGGCAGGTGTCGCGGTCGGGACGTGTGCGGACCGGGCAGAAGCACGCGCCGAAGAAGTAGGGTTCGCCCAGGCGTCCCAAAAGTGTCCAGTAGACAGACGACCCGACCTTAGCTTGACCATAGTCGCGCGCGCCTCGCCGGCGTGACGGAAATTGTCCAGCGTCGAGGGTTCACATGTCTTATCGTTTCCTTGCCGGCATCGCCTGCGCTCTCGGCCTTTTCGCCGCACCGGTCGAGGCCGCAGCGGCGGACCTGATCACGAACGGCAGCTTCAACGCCAACATCAATGGCTGGACGGTCGTCGACATCGACAGTTCCGGCAATTGCAACTGGGATTGGTACGGCGGCCCGCTTGCCGGCACGACCGGAGGCCATGCCGGCGTCCTGTCGGGTGCTCAGCGCTGCGGCTTCTATCAGGACGTGACGATTCCGGCGGGGACGGTCAACACCTTGACCGTCAGCATGGGCAGCATCGGCAACGCCGCCAACGCAGCCGACCAGGGAGCTCTGCAGATCCGAAACACCTCCAATGTGGTGCTCCAGACCCTCTACAGCCACAACGGTTCGCAGGGCACAAGCGATCCGGTCGTGGCGCGTGGGCCCTACAATCTGAACGCCTATGTGGGCCAGACCGTCCGGGTCTTCTTCCTGACCACCCATGTGAATGACGCTTATCAGATGCGTGTCGACAGCGTGGTGCTGAACTCGGCTCCGCCGGCGCCGGTTCCAACCCTGAGCGAATGGGCGACGATCCTGCTGGCAACCCTGCTCGCCGGCGGTGCGGCAGTTCTGGTCCAGCGTCGGCAGACGCCTGTCTAGATCAGGGCGTCGGCGGGCAGGCCCGCCTTCCATTCCTTGAACGACACCCTCAACGTCGGCGTCAGGTCGCCGCGCGCCAGTTCGACGATCAGGGGGCCGAGTTCCGACGGGGCGGGCAGGGTCATCGGGTCTTCGCCGGGGAAGGCCTGGGCGCGCATCTGGGTGCGCATGCGGCCGGGGTCCAGGACGCTCACACGGACGTTGGTGTTCTCGATTTCGTCACCCCAGCACAGCATCAGGGCCTCGGCGCCGGCCTTGGTCGCGGCGTAGAGGCCCCAGAAGGCCTTCGGTTCGCGGGCGAGGCTGGTGGTCAGGTGGATGACGCGGCCGGCGTCGGAGGCGCGCAGCAGGGGCTCCAGCGAGCGGATCAGGCGATAGGTGGCGGTGAAGTTGGTCTTCTCGATCTTGGCGAAGCCGCGCGGGTCGATGTGGCTGACCGGGGTCAACCCTTGCGCGCCCAGGGTGGCGGCGGCGTTGACCCAGATGTCGAGCTTGCCGAACCGGCCGAAGATGGCGCCGCCCAGACGGTCGATGCCGCCGCCGTCGATCAGGTCGAAGGGAACGAGCGTCGCGTGGCGGCCGGTTGCGGCATAGATGGCGTCGTCCAGATCCTCGAGCGCGCCCTGCGTGCGGGCCGTGGCGACGACATGGGCGCCGGCGACAGCGAGGGCCAGGGCGGCTTCATAGCCGATGCCTCGTGAGGCGCCGACGACGAGGGCGATACGGTCATTCAGGGGGAGGTCGGAAGTCATGGCGCCTGATAGCGCGGCGACCGGACCGGCGGAAGCCGCCTAGTAGCCTTCGCCGGCCTGCCACAGGCTGAAGCAGACGCCCTGGTCGTCGCTGACGGCGCAGCTGAGACCTGTGGGGCTCTCCGCCGGGATGGCCGCCTTGCCGCCGAGCTCGGTCACGCGGGCGCAGGTCGCCGCGATGTCGTCGACGCGGAAGTACAGATTGGGGTGATCACGCGCACGCTCGACCTTGGTGAAGCCGAACGGGGGATCGCTGTCGGTGACGTGGGCATAGGTCGATTTCGACACATCCTCGTCGAAGGTCCAGCCGAAGAGGGCGCCGTAGAAGGCCTTGGCCCTGGCGATGTCGATCGTGTCGAGGGTGAAGTAGCCGAGGTTCGTGCTCATGAAGCTTAAGCGCTGACGAGCAGCGAAAGTTGCCGGCTGACCGCATCGCGGCCGCCTTCCTCGATCTCACGGTCCACCAGGCGGGTCGGGTAGTCGCCGGTGAAATAGTGGTCGGTGAACTGGGGCGCGGCGTCGTTCCGGCCCGTTTCGCCCATCGCCTTGTACAGGCCGTCGACCGACAGGAAGCCGAGCGAATCGACCTCCAGCATCTGGCGCATCTCTTCCATGGTCTTGTTGGCGGCGATCAGCTGGTCACGCTCCGGCATGTCGATGCCGTAGAAGTCGGGCCACAGGATTGGCGGCGAGGCGGAGCGCAGGTGGACCTCGGTCGCGCCGGCGTCGCGGACGGCGCGGACCAGTTTCACCGACGTCGTGCCGCGCACGATGGAGTCGTCGATCAGGACGACGCGCTTGCCCTCGATCACCGAGCGGTTGGGGCTGTGCTTCATGGCCACGCCCTTCTGGCGGGCGCCCTGGCTGGGCTGGATGAAGGTGCGGCCCAGATAGTGGCTGCGGATGATGCCCATCTCGTAGGGGATGCCGCTGGCTTGGGCGTAGCCGAGGGCAGCCGGGACGCCTGAGTCAGGCACGGGCACGACGACGTCGGCCTCGATCGGGAACTCGCGGGCCAGACCTTCGCCCATGCGCTTGCGCACGCCATAGACAGAGCGGCCGTTCACGACGCTGTCGGGACGCGAGAAGTAGACGTATTCGAACAGGCAGGGCCGGGCGGCGCGGGCCGGGAAGGGCTTGAGCGAGCGCAGGCCCTCGTGGTCAATCACGACCACCTCGCCATGTTCGACGTCCCGGACGAAGGTCGCGCCGATGGTGTCCAGGGCGCAGGTCTCGGAGGCCATGACCCAGGCCTCGCCGATCTTGCCCAGAACCAGAGGACGGATGCCCAGAGGGTCGCGGGCGCCGATCATCTTGGTGCGCGTCTGGGCGACCAGGGCGTAGCCGCCCTCGATCCGGGCCAATGCGTCGATGAAGCGGTCGACGATTTTGGCCTTACGGCTGCGGGCGATCAGGTGGAGGATGACTTCGGAGTCCGAGGTGGACTGGAAGATCGAACCCTCGCCGACCAGCTGGTTCCGCAGATAGTGGAAGTTGGTCAGGTTGCCGTTGTGGGCGATGGCGATGCCGCCCTGGTCCAGGTCTGCGAACATCGGCTGGATGTTGCGCAGGAAGCTGCCGCCGGCCGTCGAATAGCGGGTGTGGCCCACGGCCGCCGAGCCCGGCATGCGTTTGGCCAGGTCCGTGCCGCCGAACGCCTCGCCGACGTGACCCATGTGGCGCTCGGTGTGGAAGCGCTCGGTGTTGACCGAGGCGATGCCGCAGGCTTCCTGGCCGCGATGCTGCAGGGCGTGCAGGCCGAGGGCGACGATGCCGGAGGCCTCGTCCTTGTCGGCGCCCCAGACGCCGCAGACGCCGCATTCCAGACGCGGATGGTCGTCATCCGCGTCTCGGTAGTGCTCGCGGTGGACGACCGGGGGCTGGATGTCGTGAGGCAAGCTGCGCATCGTGGAGGCTCCGATGACAGGCGAAATTTTACTGGGCGGCGGACGGGCGCGAGTTAGGGCTGGTTTGGGGCGAGGGCAAGGCTTGATCGTTCGAAAAGCCTCTGCGGACGGACGAATCGACCACCGGGCTGATGGCGTCGGCGCCGCGGCCGATGCCCGGGAGGATGATCTGGATGGCGCGGGCGGCGCCGGCGCTGACCGGACGCAGCGCGGCTTCGCTGAGCCAGCGGGGCGTCTTCTCGCCCGGCATGGCCGCGACGATGACCAGATGGATGGCGCCCAGCAGGACCAGAGACCGGCCCGCGCCGACCAGGATGCCGATCAACCTGTCGATCCCGCCGAGGGTCGGATGGGCCTGGGCGCGCTTCGACAGGATCGAGCCGAAGATGCGGATGCCGAAATAGACCAGCAGGAAGGAGGCGACAGCGGCGGCGATCGAGCCGGCCCAGTCGGGATTGACCAGCGCACGACCTATCGGAGCCGTCAGCGGCAGGGCGACCAGGGCGAAAAATGCGGCCAGTACGAAGCTCAGAAGGGTGATCAGTTCACGCGTGCCGCCGCGAACCCAGCCGGCGGCGGCTGAGGCGAGGATGACCAGGATGGCGAAGGCGTCGAAGCCGGTCATTCGGTTCCCGTGCAGACCACGGACATCAATACCTGTTCTGCGAGATTCGTTCGACGGCTTCGGTCAATCGGCTGACGCCTGTGACCAAAACGCCGCCGCCCTTGACCGTAAGGGGCGGAGACAGGGCTTGGTCGAAGCCGAGTTTCTGGGCTTCGCGCAGGCGGGCCTCGGCTCGGCCGACGGCGCGGACTTCTCCCGAGAGGCTGATCTCGCCGAAGACGATACAGCCCTGGGGCAGGGGCATGCCGGTGGCCGAGGAGATCAGGGCGGCGGCGGCGGCGAGATCGGCAGCGGGCTCGTTGATGCGCAGACCGCCCGCGACGTTCAGATAAACGTCCTGATCGCCGAACCCGAAGCCGCAGCGGGCCTCCAGCACCGCCAAGATCATGGCGAGGCGGCCTGTCTCCCAGCCGATCACTGCGCGACGCGGGGTGCCATAGGCGGACTTGGACACCAGGGCCTGGATCTCGACCAGGACGGGGCGGGAGCCCTCGATGCCGGCAAAGACGGCGGCGCCGGGCGCACGATCCTTGCCCTCGCCGAGGAAGAGGGCCGATGGGTTGGAGACTTCGCGCAGGCCAGCGTCGCCCATCTCGAAGACGCCGATCTCGTCGGTGGCGCCGAAGCGGTTCTTGCCAGCGCGCAGGATGCGGAACGGATAGCCGCGCTCGCCCTCGAAGCTCAGGACCGCGTCGACCATGTGTTCGACCACCCGGGGGCCGGCGACCTGGCCGTCCTTGGTGACGTGGCCGACCAGGACGACGGCGGGGCCGCCGGCCTTGGCCAGACGCACCAGTTCGCCGGCGCAGGCGCGGACCTGGGTCACCGAGCCGGGCCCGGCCTCATGGGCGTCGGACCAGAGAGTCTGGATCGAATCGACGATGACGATGTCAAACTTCTCGCGCTTCAGCGTCCCGAGGATGTCTCGGAGCGCCGTGGCGGAGGCGAGCTGGACCGGGGCTTCAGACAGACCCATCCGCTTGGCGCGAGCCCGGATCTGCTCGATCGCCTCCTCGCCCGAGATGTAGGCGACACGGGCGCCGGACAGGGCCGCACGACCGGCGACGTCGAGGAGCAGGGTCGACTTGCCGACGCCAGGGTCGCCGCTCAGCAGGATGGCCGAGCCGGGCACGACCCCGCCGCCGCAGACGCGGTCGAACTCGGTCACGCCGGTGACGATGCGCGGCGGCTCGGGCGTTTCGGACAGAAGGGATTCGAACTGCAGCCCGCGCGCCCTGGCGGTCGAGGCGGATTTCAGCGCCCCGGGAGGCGTGGCCGAGCGGCCCTCCTCGACGATGGTGTTCCACTGGCCGCAGGATCCGCACTGGCCCGACCACTTGCCGTGGACGCCCCCGCAGGACTGACAAACATAGATCGCACCGTCTCTGGCCATGGACGACGGCTTACAGGAGTCGGTCGCATCGGGGCAGGGGGCGGTTTCAGACCTGCGACCGATTCAGACGTGCGCCGGGACCGTCAGGATTGAAGCCTTGCGCGGATCGCCGAAACGCCGTTCGTTGCGTTCAACTTTTGGGGGAAGACATGAAGAGTATCTGCATTGCGGCCATCGCCGCGCTCGGCCTCGCCGCGTGCCAGCAGGCGGCTGAAACCAAGGCTCCGGCCGAAGCCGCGACCACGTCGCCGGCCGTTGCGGAGGCGGCCGTCGCGCGCATCCTGGCGATGCCGGTGATGGCGCGTTGCGGGGGCGACTGGCCCGGCCATGCGGCCCCGACGGCGAACCAGGTCATCGATCTGGGCGGCGGCGCCTTCGCCGTCCTGACGGACTGTCACCCGAACGAGGAAGGCCAGGCGCCGTCGAAGACCCTTCACGTCCAGGGCGCCGACGGTGTGCTCAAGTCGCAGTCGCTGATCCTCTTCAATGGACCGGAGGCCGAGTTCGAGGAAGGCTACGACTGGGAGACCAGCCTGACGTCGGAAGCGACGTGGGATGCGGCAGCGAAGGAATTCGTCTGGTCCGACACAGTCGGACCGAATGAGGGCGAGACGTCCACCCAGACGCGCACCATGCGTTGGCGCTGGGATGGATCGAAGCTGGTGATGACCAGCGCGGTGCGCGTGACCCATGCCACGCCCGGCGCGCCTGCGACCGGCGAAGTGGCCGGTTGGCCTGTTTCGGGCAAGGCGGATCCCACGCCTGCTGCCGTTCCCGTCCAGGAGTGAAACGATGATCGTGAAGCCTGTTTGCAGTCTGGCGGTGCTCGCAATGTTGGCGGGTTGCCAACCGTCCGCTCCCGAACCGGCCGCGCCTGCGGCGGCCAGCGACGCGGCCCCCGTCACGCCCGAGCGGCTGGAGGCGTTGAAGACCCAGGTCATGACGCTTGTGAAGGCCGACGAGGACTGCGCCCTTCCCGACTTCTTGGAGCAGGAAAGAACCGCAGAGGCCGTCGATCTCGGAGGCGGGGATGTCGGCGTGGTCGTGATCTGCTCGACCGGTCGGGCCGACCAGTGGAGCCGGGTCTATGTCTCGGAGGACGGCGGGGCGCCGGTGAACGTCCTTCTGCCGCTCTACAAGTACCAGGGGGCCGAGGGTTGGGAGACCTGGGACAGTATGTCGAACATGGGCTGGACCGACGAAGGCACCTTCGCCGGATCAACCCGCATGCAGGCCACCGGCTGCGCGGAAGGCGCAAGCTGGCGTTGGGACGGGACGCGGTTGGTCCTGGCCGAGCAGTGGCACATGGACTGCGATGCGATCACGGAAGACGGCGAACTGCCCGATCCGATCCGCGATTTCCCGACCACGCCGCCGACTGAACAGCCGGCTGTGATCGCGGCTCAGGTCTGATCGACGTAGGTGCGGTCGCAGCGGTTGCCGATGGAGGTCAGCAGTTCGTAGCTGATCGTCCCGGCAGCCGCAGCGGCGTCATCGACCGGGCGGTTGGCGCCGAACAGTTCGACGTGATCGCCGAGGCTGACGTCCGCGTCAGTCACGTCGATCGCAATGACGTCCATCGAGACCCGGCCGAGCACGGGGCGCAGTGCGCCGGCGGCCCAGACGCGGCCTTCGGGGGAGTTGCTGCGGAAGATCCCGTCGGCATAGCCTGCGCCGCAGGTGGCGATGCGGCGCGGCCGGTCGGCGATGAATCCGCGAGAATAGCCGACGCTCTCGCCTGCGGGCAGGTCGCGGATCTGGAGGATTTCGGCGGTCAGGGTCGCGACGGCCTTCAAGCGGTCGTCGGGTCGTCCTTCGGGTCCGCCGCCGTACATGCAGATGCCCGGGCGGACGGCGTCGAAGCCGTAATCGGGCCCGAGGAAGCAGCCGCCGGAGTTGGCGAAGGACTTCAGAGCGGCGGGATAACGAACTGATAGGGCGGAGAAAGCATCGCGCTGGCGCCGGTTCATCGGTTCGGCGGGATCGTCGGCGCAGGCGAGGTGACTCATGACCAGCTCGAGGCCGTCGAACGTCTCCGGCGCATCCTCGGGCCGGAAGCCGAGACGGTTCATGCCGGTGTCGATCTGGAGCCCGCAGGCGCCGCCGTTCGCCGCCTTCCAGGACGTGATCTGGCCGCCATGGTTGAGGATCGGACGCAGGTCGGCGGCCTTCAGCGCCTGAGCCGCGTCCCCGACACAGCCGTCCAGCACATAGATCATCGGCTCCGGACCGAGCGCCTCGCGCAGGGCGACGCCCTCATTCAGCCGCGCCACGAAGAATGTGCGCGCCCCCTCGACCAGCAGCCGTTTGGCCACCGGAACGGCGCCTAGGCCGTAGGCATTGGCCTTCACCACCGGATGCACGGGCACGCCGGACACGGCTTCCAGCGCATGGAAGTTGTGCGAAAGGGCGTTCAGATCGACGGTCAGGGAGGCGGGCGCGGTCATCGACGCCTTATGCCGCAAGATCGTTGCCGGAAAAGCCGAAAAGCGACCGATTAGCCAGATCGCGGCTGTCCTTGACTTGGGGCGACGTGTGACCGACCTACGCGCCTCGCTTTCAAGGTCTGTCTATCCCATGTCCGTCAAGGTCCGTTTCGCCCCGTCGCCCACCGGCAAGCTGCATGTCGGCAACGTCCGCACCGCCCTGGTCAACTGGATGTTCGCCAAAGGTCAGGGGGGCTCGTTCGTCCTGCGCATCGACGACACCGACCTGGCCCGTTCGACGCCGGAGTTCGAACAGGGGATCGAGGACGACCTGACCTGGCTCGGCCTGCTGTGGGACGAGCGGTACAACCAGTCGAAGCGGTTCGACCGCTATGATGACGCCGCCGAACGACTCAAGGCGGCCGGACGGCTGTATCCGGCCTACGATACGTCCGAGGAGCTGGATCGCCGCCGCAAGGTGCAGCTGTCGCGCGGCCTGCCGCCGATCTATGACCGCGCCGCGCTGGCGCTGACGGACGAGGAAAAGGCCGCGTTCAAGGCCGAGGGTCGCAAGCCGCACTGGCGCTTCAAACTGGATGGCCGACGGGTCGCCTGGGAGGACCTGTCACGCGGCCATGCCGAGGTGGACACGGCCTCCATGTCGGACCCGGTGCTGATCCGCGAGGACGGCCTCTATCTCTATACCCTGCCGTCGGTCGTCGATGACATCGACATGGGCATCACCCACGTCATCCGGGGCGAGGATCACACGACCAACACTGGCGCCCAGATCGAAATCTTCGAGGCCCTGATCGCCGCAGGTCTGGGCACGACCGTGCCGAACTTCGCCCACATGCCGTTGCTGGTCGGCGCGGATGGCGCGGCCCTGTCCAAGCGTCTGGGCTCGCTGTCGGTCGCCGAGATGCGGGACCAGGGCTATGAGCCGATCGCCATTACCAGCCATCTGGGCCGGATCGGGACGTCCGACCCGCTGGAGGTCGCCGCCGACATCCATGCCCTGGGCCTGGGCTTCAGTTTCGACAAGATGGGCCGGTCGCCGGCGCGCTATGACACCGAGGATCTGGATCGTCTGAACGCCCAGGCCCTGCACGCCATGTCCTATGCGACGGCCAGGGCGCGGCTGGAGGCGCTGGACTGCGATCTCGGCGAGACGTTCTGGGATGCGGTGCGGGCCAACCTGACGAAGTTCGCCGACGTGGTCGATCTGGCTCGGATGGTGCGGGGCCCGGTCACGCCGGTGATCGAGGATCCGGCCTTTGCGGCAGCCGCACTGGCCGTCCTGCCGGAGACGATCGACGCGGGCGCCTGGTCGGCCTGGACCAATGCGGTGAAGGAAAGCACCGGCGCCAAGGGCAAGGCCCTGTTCATGCCGTTGCGCCACATCCTGACGGGCCAGCCGCACGGGCCGGACATGGCGACGATCGTGCCGCTGATCGGGCGCGAACGGATCGAGAAACGCCTGAAGGGCGAGGTGGCCTGAGGCGACCAAGAAAGGGGCGGTCCGGTGGACCGCCCCTTTTGCATTCTAGGCGTTGCAGACGGCCAATTCTTCAGCCGTCAGGGCCGTGCCGCGCCACGAGAACTCGGTGACCTGGCCGAAGCGGGCGGCGACGCGGCGGCAGGCGCGCGGGGCGGGCTGGTTGGCGCCGCCCGAGGCGGTGCAGGTCTGGCCTTCGCAGCGCCAGTTGGCGCCGTCGATGATGGTGGCGCGAGCCGGGGCGCGCGAAGCGTCGGCCAGGACGACGCGCGTCGGGGCGGTCGACTGAGCGACGGCGGGAGCCGCAGCGAAGGCGGCGCAAAGGGCGAGCAGGGGGAGGACGGCGCGCATGGGGAGACTCCGGTGCAAGAACGGACCGACACGGTCCAGCGTCAACACCGGCATAGTGCGTTGTTATTAACAACTGTCAATCCGCGTTTTCAAAAAGAACGGACTTCGGCGCTGACTGACCGATGATTACTTATCGCCGATCATGTTTCAAGGCCGGAGAAGCGTCAGCGTGTCGCATGGCCGCGATCGCCTCCTCGACCGTGTCGCAGACCGTCCAGGCCTGAAGGAAGGACGGGGGGGTGAAGCCGGTCTCCACGCTCTGGCGCATCAGGGCGAAGAAGGTCTCCCAGAAGCCGCCGATGTTGAGGAAAATCACCGGCTTGCCATGCAGGTCCAGCCGCTTCCACGACAGCAGTTCGACAACCTCCTCGAGGGTGCCGATACCGCCGGGGGCGACCACGAAGGCGTCGGACTGATCGTACATCAGCTGTTTGCGCTCGTGCATCGAGGTGACGACGATGGTCTCGACCTCGTCGAACAGGCGTTCGCGGCTGCGCAGGAAGGCCGGCATGATGCCCACGACCCGGCCGCCCGCGTCGTGCGCCGCGCGGGCCGAGGCGCCCATCAGGCCCACGCCGCCGCCGCCATAAACCAGCCGCCAGCCCTCGCGTGCGGTCGCGGCGCCGAACTCGGCCGCGGCGCGGGTGTAGACGGGATCGGCCGCGTCGGAAGAGCCGCAGAAAAGGCAGACCGACTGGCCGTCGAACGGAGCGATGGTGGGGATGGACGCCGACATGAACCCTCGAGACGAGACGCAAGATTGGAGACAGGCCGGTCGCACCGGTCTATCTGGGCGAACAGTCCTACAGACCCGACGGACAGGATGAAACGACCGATCGCATCGACGCTATCAGCGACCCTGGCCGTGCTCGCCGCGCTGACGATCTCGGCCTGCGGCGAACAGGCCCAGCCTGCCGCCGAGACGGCGCAGGAATCGGGATGGGTCATGCCGCCCGAGATCGACGCGGTAGCGTCCAGCGGGCGCGAGCTGATCGTGCGCGGGCAGGCTGCGCCGCTGGGGCGGGTCGTGGTCAGCGGTGCGGGAGACCTTGCCTATGCAGTCGGCGCGGATGCGGAGGGGCGGTTCGAACTGCGGGTGCCGCGCCCGGCCTACGATACCCTGTTCCTGGTGGAAGCCCGAGTGGGTCAGGCCGGGTTCCCGGCGCCCTATCGCCTGCTGATCGGGGCGGACCCCTCGGCCCCCATCGCGCTTCTGGCCATCGGCGCGCCGACGCAGCGGCTGGATCCCGGGTCCGGTCTCGATGCCGTTGACACCGACGGACGTGCGGCCTTCGTCTCCGGCCGGGCGGCGCCGCGCGGCGCCGTCGTTCTCGAGGGCAGCGTCCAGCGAACGGTGACGGCGGACGAGGCAGGGCGCTGGCGGCTGGCGGGGCCGGGCGACGGCTCCACGCCTGTCGCCATCGACGGAAGGGCCTACGCGCCGGCTCCGGGCGGGACGACGACGCCCGAGACGCTGCAACGCGCCGGGGCGGGCTGGAGCATCGCCTGGTCGAGCCCCGGAGGCGGTCGTCAGGCCACCTGGTTCCCCGACAGGCCGGCAACGATCCGTTAACCAATTCAGCTCAACCGTATTGGTGTTCTTTTCGAGGACACCCACCACCACCGAACTTCTTCAGCCCGGCGCCCGCGTCGGGCTTTTTCTTGGGCGTCAGTCCGGCAGGGCGTCGGACAGGTCGGTCGCGAGGTCGCCGCGTTCCTTGACCTCGACCCGCTCCAGACCCAGCCAGCCCGCCATTCTGACCAGTTCGGTGGCCAGCCGCGACGCGGTCTCCGGCGTTGCCAGCGGCTCGCGCCAGGCGGCCTGGACCAGAAGGGCTCCCGCCTGACGATCAGCCTTGAGATCGACCCGGGCCGTTATCGCCTCGTCTTCGAGGAAGGGCAGGACATAGTAGCCGTGCGCCCGCTTGTGAGCCGGTGTGTAGATCTCCAGCCTTATGCGGACGTCGAACAGCCGCTCGGTGCGGTCGCGGAACCAGATCAAGTTGTCGAACGGGGAGAGGAGGGCGGCGCCCTGAACTCTGCGCGGGCGGCGGGCGTCGGGCGCGACATAGGCCGTGTTGCGCCAGCCGGGGACCGAGACCGGCGTCAGGAGACCCTCCTCGACCAGTTCCGCGACACAGTCCCTGAAGCCTTCCACGGGCAGGCGGAAGTAGTCACGCAGGTCGGCGGCCGCGGCCACGCCCATGGCCTCCGCGGCGATGCGGATCAGGGCGCGTCGGGCGTCGGTCTCGGACGGCGTGGGCAGATTCTGAATCGGGGACGGAATGACGCGCTCGGTCAGATCATAGACCCGCTCGAAGCCGCGCCGGGTCTTCGTCGTGATCAGCCCGGCCCAGAACAGCCACTCCAGCGCCCGCTTGCCGTCCGACCATTCCCACCAGCCAGGCTTGCTGCGAGGACCTGTGGCGAAATCGGCGCCTGTGACGGGACCGCGCCGTTCGATCTCGGCCAGGACACCGTCGATATAGTCGCGACGCTCGCGCCCGAAGCGATTGAGACCGGTCCAGATGCCGTGGCCGTCGCGCGCCCGCTCCATCCGCCATCGCATCAGCGGCTGGGTCTCCAGAGGCATCAGCGAGGCCTCGTGGCCCCAGTATTCGAAGAAAGTGGGCCTTTTGCCCCAGGCCTCCGTTTCCAGCAGGTCGCGCGGATAGGCGCCGAGCCGCGAGAAGGCGGGCAGGTAGTGGGTGCGGCTGACGACGTTGACGCTGTCGATCTGGATCACGCCTAGCCTGCGCGCGATGTCGCGGAACCGGCGCGTCCCGGCAGTCGCCGGATGAGGCTTGCCGAAACCCTGGGCGGCCAGGGCCATGCGACGGGCGAGGGCGGGCGAAATCTGTTCGGTCATGGGCGCGCCGACCCTATCGGGCGATCCCGGGGAAGTCTCGTCAGCGACGCTCGGTCCAGAGATCGAGGTCCGTTTCCCGCCCCATCAGGGCCAGACCGGAAGCGATCGATTCGAACTCGCCGCCGGTCTCGATCTTCGCGGGGTCGAATCGACGGTGGAAGATGTCGCGCACCGCCGGGACGAAGGAGGTGCCGCCGGTGAGGAAGACGCGGTCGATCTGGTCAGGGTTCAGTCCGGCCTGGCTGATCGCCTGATCGACCGCGCCCTTGATGGCGGCCAGCTCCGGCGCGATCCAGGCTTCGAACTCCGACCGGGCGACCGACCCCTCCAGACGAATCGATCCGGCCTCGAAGTGGAAGGTCGCGGTCGCGTCGCGCGACAGGTCCATCTTGAGGCGCGAGATAGCCTGGTAGAGGGCGTAGCCGTGGTTGTCATCGAGCACCTCGATCAGCCGTTCAACCTTCTCGGGCTCCACCGCGGTGCGGGCGAGGCTGCGGATGTCCTTCATGTCGCGCGACGCCCGCAGCAGGGCCAGCTGATCCCAGCGGGCGAAGGCGGCGTAGTAGCGCTGGGGGATGGGCAGGACCTTGCCCACGCTCCGGTAGGAACCACCCTTGCCGAGGGCCGGCGACACCAGCTGGTCGATGATCCGGTAGTCAAAGGCGTCCCCGGCCACGCCGACGCCGGATCGGGCCAGAGGCGTCGAACGCAGTCCGTTGGAGGACGGTTCGAAACGGACGATGGAGAAATCGCTGGTGCCGCCGCCGAAGTCGGCGACGAGGACGGTCGCCGGCTGGGTCAGGCCGCGGGCGAAGAAGAAGGCCGCGCCGACGGGCTCATAGGCATAGCGGATGTCGGTGAAGCCGAGCCGCTCAAATGCGGTCTGGTAACGCTCGAGGGCGAGGTCCGCGTTGGGCGAGCCGCCCGCGAAGGTCACGGGACGGCCGACGATGACGCGCGGCGGCAGGTCGTCCATGTCGCCGCCGGCATGGTGGCGCACCCGCAGCAGGAAGGCGGACAGCAGGTCCTCGAAGCCGTAGCGCCGGTTGTCGATCACCGTCTCGGTGAAGGCGGCGCTGGCGGCGAAGGTCTTGAAGGACTGGATGAAGCGGGTGTCGAGCGGATCCTCGACATAGGCTTCGATGGCCCAGGGTCCGGCCTCCACGACGCGTTCGGGCGTGCGGCCATCCTCACCGGGATGAAGCTGGAAGCTCAGGGTCGAACGGAAGGTCGCCAGATCGCCCCCGGGCGCCTCGAATCGAATCACGACCGCGTCGCCGTCGCCACTGGTCAGGGCCACGACCGTATTGGTGGTGCCGAAATCGATGCCGATCGTCGCGGAGCGCGGAATCATGAGCGGAGCCTCGGTTGCTGCCGGGACGGCGCTGGTTGGTCTGTCATGCCTGTGTGTCCGCCAGAAAGGCGGTAGCGCCGTATCGAAATCGGGCTAAAGCGCCGAGTGGCTCCGCGGGTAGGATTCGAACCTACGACCAGCCGATTAACAGTCGGCTGCTCTACCACTGAGCTACCGCGGAACAGGGGCTCGGGAGGCGGGCCTATAGCAGCGGCCTTCTTGATTGTGCAACGGGAAATGTCAGCCAACAGCGTTCAGTTCATCGACGACTCCGCCGATCCCCGCGTGGCGGCCTATCGCGACATCCGCGAACGCGACCTGACGGGGCGCGAAGGGCTGTTCGTGGCGGAGGGGGAGGTGGTCATCCGCACCCTCTTGTCGCCCGCGTCCCTGTGCAGGGCGCGGTCGCTGCTGATCGCCGCGAATCGTCTTGAGGCGCAGGGCGAACTGATCGCGGCGGCGGGCGAGACGCCGGTCTACGCCGCGTCACAAGTCGTCATCGATGCGATCGCCGGCTTTCCGCTTCATCGCGGCCTGCTGGCGCTGGGCGAGAAACCGGTCGAGCGGACGGTCGAGGATGTTCTGGCGGACATGCCGGAGGATTGCGTCGTTCTGGCCTGCGCGGGAATCGGCAACCACGACAACATGGGCGGCCTGTTCCGCAACGCGGCGGCGTTCGGAGCCTTGGCGGTGCTGATGGACGAGCGCTGTTGCGACCCCTTCTATCGCAAGGCGATCCGGGTTTCGGTCGGGGCTGTGTTGCGGACGCCGGGCGCCAGCGCCGCGTCGCTGGAACACCTGGTCATGGCCCTGCAGGCGGCGCGGTTCGAGGTCATAGCCCTGTCTCCGGGCGCGACGGAGCCGCTGGCCGGGCTGACGGGCGGGGGGCGCAAGGCGATCCTTGTCGGTTCGGAGGGACCGGGCTTGCCATCGGACATCATGGCGCGGGTCAGGACCGTCGGCATCCCGATGGCAGGCGGATTCGACTCCCTCAATGTGGCGGTGACCAGCGCCCTCGCTCTCTATCAGGTCACGACCGTGTCGATTCGCTGACAGTGGCGTGATTTCAGCGCGTTAACGCTTCATACACCTTGATGAACGTCGATTTCCGTGCCGCTATGGAGGTCCGGGGGAGGACGACATGGCTGGTATTCTGGGGTTCATGAGCCGCAATGTGCGGATCGCGGTGGCGATCGGCGTGGTCGCGGCGGCTGTCGGCGGCGCCGGCGCGATCGGCTGGATGACCGCGCCAATCTGAAAATCATCATCGATCTCAATGAGATCGCGATGGAGGCCTGACCGGGAATCGAACCCGGGTGCAAGGATTTGCAGTCCTCTGCGTCACCACTCCGCCATCAGGCCATAGGGCTTTTTGAAAGGCCCTCAGATCGCGAGGGGCGTTCGCTATCAGATCGCCTCTGTGGCTGCAACGCGATTGTCGCCTGCGACGCACGGACCTATAAGCGCGCCAGATTTCCGGCCTCGCCGGATCGCTTTCGCTTCAGGGATTCCGCGTCACATGGATTACGCCGCCGCTCGCAAGGTCATGGTGGACTCCCAGGTCCGGGTGAACGACGTCACCGACCGCACGCTCCAGGCCGCCCTGATGGCTGTGCCGCGCGAGCGTTACTGCACGCCGGGCCAGGCTTTCGCCGCCTATGGCGAGGTTGAGGTCGAGATCGCGGCCGGTCGCCGGCTGATGCAGGTGCGCGAGGTCTCCAAACTGATCCAGGCGCTGGACGCCCGTGAAGGTGAGACCGCTCTGGCCATCGCCGGACCCTATGCCGCCGCCGTTCTGGCCGAGATGAAAGTTTCCGTCACCGCTCAGGAAGCCGATGCCGCGGTGCTCGACGTCGTCGGTCCGGCCCTCGCCGACGCCAGGGTCGCCACGGTTGCCGCCCCCCTGTCTCAGCCCACGGGCGCAGACTGGGACATCATCATCTCCGAAGGCGCGGTGGCGGTTCGTCCGACGGCCTGGCTGGCGGCGCTGCGCGTCGGCGGCCGTCTGGCGGTCGTCGAGCGTTCAGGACCGAACGGCCGGGCGGTTCTTTATGTGAAGGGTCGCGAAGGTGTGTCCCGCCGCGAACTGTTCGACGCCGCCCCGCCGGTGCTGGCGGAAATGACACCGGCGCCTGCATTCGCCCTCTGATTGACGCGATTTCTACGGAGTGCGGTGGCGGTAGCGTGAAAAAAACTTAACTGGCGTAGCTGTAGGCCCTCACGCACTAGGCCTGTGAAGAGGTACCGGCGCCGTTCGCGACGCCCATCGGGATACTGTCATGTTCAAACGCTCGCGCGCGCTCGCTTCCGTCGCCCTGATCGCCGTTACGGCCGGTCTGGCTGCCCCCGCCTGGGCCGAAACCCTGCAGGAAGCCATCGCCCTGGCCTACCGCACCAATCCGACGCTTCAGGGCCAGCGCGCCCAGCAGCGCGCTCTGGACGAGGCTGTGCCACAAGCGCGCGCCGGTCTTCGCCCGACCCTCTCGGTCAGCGGCTCGGCCAGCTACACCCACCGTGACCAGCCGGTCGCCGGGATCGATCTCAACGGCGACGGCGTGGACGACATCCCCGCGTCGCGGAACACGAGCGAGACTGATTCGATCGGCGCCAGCATCGGCGTGGACCAGACGCTCTACTCGGGCGGCCGGATCGCCCGTGGCATCGACGCCGCCGAGGCTTCGGTCCTGAGTGGACGCGAATCCCTGCGCAGCATCGAGCAGCAGGTCCTGGCCGCTGTGATCCAGGCCTATGTCGACGTCCAGCGGGACGTCGAAATCCTGCGCATCCGCGAGGCCAATCTGTCGGTCCTGCGCCGCCAGCTCGACGAATCGAACGCCCGCTTTGAGGTCGGCGAGATTACGCGCACCGACGTGTCCCAGTCGGAAGCCCGCCTGGCGCAGTCGGAGGCCGACCTTGCCGGCGCCCAGGCCCAGCTGTCCGTCTCGCGCGCCTCCTATGCCGCCGTCGTCGGTCAGGCCCCGACCAATCTCGAGGCGCCGCCCGCCTTGCCGGGCGTCCCGACTGACTTCGACGCAGCCCTGGACATCGGTCTGGCCGAGAATCCCAACCTGTTGGCCGCCGAATACCAGCTGCAGGAAGCCGAGGCGCGTCATGCCCAGGCGCGTTCGGCCTATCTGCCGTCCGTGGGTCTTTCCAGCTCTTATGGCGGCTCGACGCCGATCAGCGGCCTGGATCTGTCGGATCGCACCAATACATTCCAGGCCGGCGTCAGCCTGTCGGTGCCGCTGTTCACCGGCGGGCTGAACAGCTCGCGCGTCGCCCAGGCCCTGGAACAGGCCAATGCGGCCAAGATCGAGATCGACCGCCAGAAGCGATCTGTCCTTCAGGGCGTCTCGAGCGCCTATGCCCAGGTCGTCTCGAACCGTTCGCAACTGGAAGCGGGCGTGGCCGGTGTCAGCGCCGCCCGCGTGGCTGCTGAAGGCGTCCGTCAGGAGCAGCAGGTCGGCCTGCGCACCACGCTGGACGTGCTGAACGGCGAGCTGGAGCTGCGCAACGCCGAAATCAACCTGGCCGTGGCCAAGCGCAATCTCTACGTCGCCCAGGCGTCGCTGCTGACGTCCATGGGTCGGCTGAGCGGCGAGGACCTGAACCCCGGCATCGAAATCTACGATCCGGCCGTGAATGCCCAGCGTGTCCGCCTGCGCGGCGCCGTGCCGTGGGACGGTCTGGTCGAGACGCTCGATCGCATCGCCGCACCGCCGATCACGCCTGCGAACGAGTCCGAGAATGCCCCGATCGACACCCAGCTTGACGGTGAGATCGTTCGGACCGCGCCGAACTCGAACTGACGCCTGCGGATTAACCAGTCAGGCGAAAAACGCCCGTTGATTCCCACGGGCGTTGATGCGACGAAATGAATTGGGGCAGGGCTGAGCGTCGGCTCCGATCCACTTTGTTCGTCACGCGTGGGCCCAAGGCGGCCGGCGCAGGTTCTTCGAAGGCCCGATCATGACCGACACCACCGCCCAAGAACCGACGATGGAAGAGATCCTGGCGTCCATCCGCCGGATCATCTCCGAGGACGACGCGCCGGCGGCCGATGCGGCGCCGGCTCCTGCTCCGGAGCCTGAGCCCGTCGAGGAGGCGTCGCCCGCTCTGATGGACGCGACCCCGTCGATGCAAGAGCCCGAGCCTGCGCACGAGGAAGAAGAGATTCTCGACCTGACCGACCGCTACGAGGCTCCAGCCGCCCAGACGATCGGCGATCTGGACGTCACCGCCCCGGCCGACGAGCCGGAACCTGAACCCTTCCCGACGTCCTTCGCTGAACCGGAGCGTCCCGTGGCGCGCGAACCCGAGCCCAGCGCATCCTCGGTGCCCTACGATTCGCTTGTCGGTGAAAGCGCGGCGGCGGCGTCCGCCAGTGCATTCGCCGGCCTGTCGGCCGCCTTCCGTCAGCCCGAGCCGGTCCCGACCGGCGGCGTCGGCCCGACCATCGACGACCTGGCCCGCAGCCTGCTCCGTCCGATGCTGAAGGACTGGCTCGACGCCAACCTGCCCGGCATCGTCGAGGCGGCGGTAAAGAAGGAAGTCGAACGTATCTCCCGCAGCGCGGGCTAGCCCCGCTCGCCACCGGCGACTATGACCAACAGGGGCGGCTCTCACGGGCCGCCCCTTCGCATTTCCGGACCTCCCAATGCTCGACAAGACTTTCGATCCCACCGCCGCCGAACCCCGCCTCTATGCCGCGTGGGAGGCCTCCGGCGCCTTCGCGCCGAAGACGGACGGCGCCGCCGAGGCCTATTCGATCGTCATCCCGCCGCCGAACGTGACGGGCTCGCTGCACATCGGCCACGCGCTGAACAACACCCTGCAGGACATCCTTGCCCGCTATCACAGGATGACCGGCAAGGCGGTGCTGTGGCTGCCCGGTACGGACCACGCCGGCATCGCCACCCAGATGGTGGTCGAGCGTCAGCTGGCGGCGGCAGGGAATGTCGGACGTCGCGAGATGGGTCGCGACGCCTTCGTCGAAAAGATCTGGGAATGGAAGGCCACCAGCGCCGGCTCGATCCAGAACCAGCTGCGGCGTCTGGGGGCGTCCTGCGACTGGTCCCGCGAGCGGTTCACGCTCGATCCGGAGCTCCAGATCGCCGTCAGGAAGGTCTTCGTCAAGCTGCATCAGGACGGGCTGATCTATCGCGACAAGCGTCTGGTGAACTGGGACCCGCAGTTCCAGACGGCCATCTCGGACCTGGAGGTCGAGCAGCGCGAGGTCGAGGGCGCCTACTGGCATTTCGCCTATCCGCTGGCCGACGGCGTCACCTACGAGCATCCGATCGCTTTCGATGAAGAGGGCAAGGCGACGGAGTGGGAGACGCGCGACTTCATCGTCGTCGCCACGACCCGGCCGGAGACCATGCTGGGCGACACGGGCGTGGCCGTGCATCCCGACGACGAACGCTATCAGGGTCTGGTCGGCAAGTTTGTGACCCTGCCGATCACCGGCCGTCGCATTCCGATCGTCGCGGACGACTATGCGGATCCGACCAAGGGCTCGGGCGCCGTCAAGATCACCCCGGCGCATGACTTCAACGATTTCGGCGTCGGCAAGCGGGCGGGGCTTGAGGCCTTGAACGTGCTGGACGCCTTCGCGCGGATCACCACGGCCGACACGCCCGACATCCCGGCCGAATACGACGGCATGGACCGGTTCGCGGCCCGCAAGGCCATCGTGGCCCTGGCGGAAGAGGCCGGCTGGCTGCGCGAGATCGAGAAGACCCGCCACGTCGTGCCGCACGGCGACCGCTCCGGTGTGGTCATCGAGCCGTGGCTGACGGACCAGTGGTACGTCGACGCCCACACCCTAGCTCAGCCGGCGCTGAAGGCGGTCGAGCAGGGCGACACGGTGTTCGAGCCGAAGTCCTATGAGAAGATCTATTTTGAGTGGCTGCGCAACATCGAGCCCTGGTGCATCTCGCGCCAGCTCTGGTGGGGCCACCGGATCCCGGCCTGGTATGACGCCGACGGGAAGATCTATGTCGCCGAGACCGAGGCGGAAGCCGTCGCCCAGGCGGGCGGCAAGGCGCTGACACAGGACGAGGACGTCCTCGACACCTGGTTCTCCTCGGCCCTGTGGCCGTTCTCGACGATGGGATGGCCTGAGAAGACCGAGGATCTGGAACGGTTCTATCCGACCTCGGACCTCGTCACGGCGGCGGACATCATCTTCTTCTGGGTCGCCCGGATGATGATGATGGGGCTCCACTTCATGGACGAGGTCCCGTTCAAGCGGGTCATCATCAATGGCCTCGTCCGCGACGAGAAGGGCCAGAAGATGAGCAAGTCCAAGGGGAACGTGATCGACCCCCTGGTGATCATCGACGAACTGGGCGCCGATCCCCTGCGCTTCACCATGGCCATCCTGTCGGGCACGCGCGACATCAAGCTGTCGAGGCAGCGGATCGAGGGCTATCGCAACTTCGGCACCAAGCTGTGGAACGCCGCCCGCTTTTCCGAGATGAATGAGGCGCGCCGCGTCGACGGCTTCGACCCGGCGACCGTCGAACAGACGATCAACCGCTGGGTTCGCGGCGAACTGACCAAGACCGAACGCGCCGTGTCGGAAGCGATCGAGGGCGGGCGTTTCGACGACGCGGCCTCGGCGCTCTACCGCTTCGTCTGGAACGTCTTCTGCGACTGGTATCTGGAGCTGGCCAAGCCGGTGTTCAACGGCGCCGATGAGGCCGCCAAGGCCGAGACGCGGGCGATGACAGCCTGGACCCTGGACCAGACGCTGAAGCTGCTCCACCCGGTCATGCCCTTCATCACCGAGGAGCTGTGGGCGGAGCTCGGCAAGGAAGGCGCGCCCCGGGACGAGGCGACCCTGATCGGGGCCGCCTGGCCGGTGCTGCCGGACGCCTTCATCGACAACGCGGCAGACGAGGAGATCAACTGGCTGATCACCCTGGTCACCGACATCCGGTCCAGCCGGTCGGAGCTGAACGTCCCGCCGGGCGCCAAACTGCCGTTCGCCGTCATCAACCCGGTGCCCGACATCTGGTCGCGCTTCGATCGTCATCGCGATCTGATCCAGACGCTGGCTAGACTGAGCGACATCACCCGGGTCGAGGCCGCGCCTGAGGGCGCAATCATCCTCGTCGCCGGTCAGGCCTCGGTCGCCCTGTCGCTGGCCGGCGTCATCGACCTGAGCGCCGAACGCGCCCGCCTGACCAAGGAAATCGCCGCCTTCGAGAGCGACGTCGGCCATGTGATGAAGAAGCTGGGCAACCCCAATTTCGTCGAACGCGCCGCCCCCGCCGTGATCGACGAGCAGCGCGCCAAGCTGGCCGAGGCCGAGGCCGGCAAGGCTCGTCTGGAAGCCGCTCTGGCCCGGTTGGCCGACATTGGCTGATTTCGGTCCCCGGATGCGGCTGGACCATCTGATGGTTCAGCGCGGTCTGGTCGAAAGCCGGTCGCGGGCCAAGGCCGCGATCGAGGCCGGCGGCGTGACCGTCGACGGCCAGCCCGCCCGTGCCGCCTCGCAAGGGGTGGGCGAAGATGCGGTCGTCACGGTCGTTGAAGCGCATGGCTGGGTCGGTCGTGCGGCGCTGAAGCTGGATCACGCCCTGACCCTGTGGCCGGTGTCGGTCGAAGGGCGCGTGGTGCTGGACGTCGGCGCCTCGACCGGCGGATTCACCGAGGTCTGTCTGGCGCGCGGGGCGGCGAAGGTCTTCGCGGTCGATGTCGGTCAGGGGCAGATGCATCCGAAGGTCTCGGGCGATCCCCGCGTCGTGAACCTGGAGAAGACCGACGCCCGGACGCTGGACGAGGCCCTGATCCCGGAGGCGCCCGGTCTGATCGTCTGCGACGCCAGCTTTATCGGCCTGGCCAAGGTGCTTCCGGTGGCGCTGGGTCTCGCGGGCGAGGACGCCGACCTGATCGCCCTGGTCAAACCGCAGTTCGAGGGGGAGGGCCCCAAGGACGCCGGCAAGAAGGGTGTGGTGAAGGACCCGCAGGCCCACCTCGATGCCGTTCGCCGCGTCTCCGACTGGCTGACGACCGCGGGCTGGACCGTCAAGGCCACCGCCGAAAGCCCGATCACCGGCGGCGACGGCAACATCGAATTCCTGCTCTGGGCGCGTCGGGCCAGCTAGCCCGTCGCTCAAGCAGCGCTGGCTCCGCCAGCCGAGCGAGAGCGACCCTGACCCGTCGCTCAAGCACTGAGCGACCGCGTCGCGTGCGTTAGCGACCCCACCAAAAAGAAACCGCCGGTGGATTTCTCCACCGGCGGCCCGTCACGACGTCGATCGACAGGGGGGCTGAAAAATATCGACGCCGCGAACCCTTTGATCAGCGCGGCAGCCAGCCGCGGCGCGGATCGAAATAGTAGTGGCCGTCGGCCGAGACCTCGTAGCCGTTCTCGTAGCGGCGGTCGTTCCGACGGTCGTCGCGGCGATAATCCTGGCGGTCGTTGCGGTAGCCACGGTCGTCGTAGCGGTTCGAGGAAAAGGCCCGGTCGTCGTAGCGGTCGTTCGAGCTGTAGTAGGTCGGGGCCTGCGAATAGGTGCTGTTCGAACGGCAGTTGTCGTTGGATGAGCGGCCGACCTGGGCGCCGACGATGGCTCCGAGCACGCCGCCGATGATCGAACCCTCGGTGCGGTTGCCGCGGGCGGCGATCTGCGAACCGGCGACGGCGCCGACGCCTGCGCCGATCAGTGCGCCTGCCCCGGTCCGGCCCTGGCCGAGCGTCTGGCAACGGTCCTGATAGCGGTCGTTGTAGCCGTAGGACTGGCTGTAGCCTTGGTTCTGATTGTAGCCGTTGCCATAGCCGTAGGACTGGGCCGATGCGGCGGCTGGAACGAGGGTGGCGGCGGCGGCCAGAGCGGCGGCGACGACGGCGGACTTCACGAAGGCGGTCATTTGAGAGAACCCCTGTTCGGCGCCGGGAAGGTCCGGCGTCTTGTTGGATCGACGTATGGGCCACCGAACCTGAATGCGTTTTGAGCGGGCCGTTCATCTTCGTTCAGGTTTCGGATTTCTGTCGGAGCGCCTAGAAGCCGGCGATGACCATGACGCTGAAGATCGCCCATGTGGCCGGGCAGGGGGACGGCGTGGCCCATACGCCCGACGGGCCTGTGTTCGCGCCCCTGACCTTGCCGGGGGAGACCGTGCGCGGCGAAGTCGTCGATGGACGGATGGAGACGCCCGAGATCCTTGAGGCCAGTCCCGACCGGATCGCGCCGGTGTCGCCCCAGTACGGCGACTGCGGCGGGTGTTCGCTGCAGCACTGGGCGAGCGGGCCGTATCTGGACTGGAAGCGGGAGCTGGTGGTCTCGACGCTGGCGCGCGAGCGGATAGAGACAGAGGTCGAGGCGACGGTGGCGGTGCCTCCGGGGACGCGGCGGCGGCTGGCCCTGCATGCGCGGCGGCTGGAGGACGGCCGGGTCGTGCTGGGGTTCAAGGCGCGCAAGTCGTGGCGGCTGGTGGAGGTCTCGACCTGTCCTGTCGCGGATCCCCGACTGGTGGCGGCCTTCCCGGCCCTGGCGAAGGTCGCGGCGGCGTTTCTGGAGCACCCGAAGTCGGCGCCGACCCTGCACGTGACCTGGACGCTGGACGGGCTGGACGTCGACGTGACCGGGATCGAGCGGAAGTCCGGCGGGCTGTCGGCGGACCGTCAGATGCAGGCGATCCGGGCGGCGCGGGAGGCGGATATCGCGCGGCTCAGCATGGCCGGCGAGACCCTGATGATGGCGCGCCAGCCCCGGGTGCAGTTCGGGCCGGCGATCGTGCCCCTGCCGGCCGGCGGCTTCCTGCAGGCCGTGCCGGAAGCGGAGGCCGCGATGGTCGAGCGGGCCGTGGCGGCGGTGAAGGGGGCAAAGAAGGTGGCGGATCTGTTCTGCGGGACCGGGACCTTCACCTTCCCGTTGGCGACAGTAGCCAGCGTGATCGCGGCGGACGCTTCGGCGGCGGGGATCGCGGCGCTGAAACAGGGGATCGGCTCGGCCCGGGGGATGAAACAGATCACGGCGGAGGCGCGCGACCTGTTCCGGCGGCCGTTGTCGCCCTACGACCTCAAGGGCTGCGAGGCGATCGTGTTCGACCCGCCCCGGGCCGGCGCCATCGACCAGACCGCCCAGATCAAGGACACGAAGGCCTCGGTCGTGGTCGGGGTGTCGTGCAATGCTCAGACCTTCGCGCGGGACGCCCGGGTGCTGATCGACGCGGGGTTCCGGCTGGAGACGGTCACGCCGGTGGACCAGTTTCTGTGGTCGGCCCACGTCGAACTGGTGGGCGTGTTCAAGCGCTAGGCGGCCTTGACGGCGACGCTGGCTGATCCAGTGAGCGGCTCGAACAGATACCGGGCCAGATGGCGGGCGACGGGGACGACGACGCCGTCGCCGGTCAGGTGGTAGGCGTCGGTATAGCTCCGTGGCAGGACATAGCTGTCCGGCAGGCCCATCAGCCGGGCGGTCTCGCGGGCCGAGATCAGGCGGGAGCGGATGAGGGGGCCGTCGACGACGAGGATGGTCTGGCGGCTGGAGCCTCCGGAAGGGGTGCGCAGGCAGCCGGCGACGTCGTCGAAGCGGACCTCGGCGCGCTGGGCCTTGGTTCCGGCGGCGTCGGTGCGGGTGCGGCGGTAGACCCCCCCGACCATGCGGCGGCCGGCGCGCTGGGCGGCCTGGAGCTTGGCGCGGTTGACCGGGGACATAAGCGACAGGAGGCGGTCGGTCTCGGCGAGGGTGTGCCAGGCGACGCTGTCGGGAGTGTCCTCGATCAGGTCGGCGAAGGTTGAAGCGCGGCGTTCGGGCGACGGCAGGTTCCACCACAGGGCGGAGACGCGCAGGTCCTCGGGCAGGCGGTCGACGGCGCGGACCACGGCCGGAGTGTGAAAGGGGGCGATGGGGCCGGGCGCGGTCAGGTCGGGGGAGATGGACGTCCCGGCGTGGATGCCGACGACGAAGAGGCGAGGGCGGGACTGGGGCACGAACCGGTCGGCGTTGATGACCAGGGCGCCGAAGCGATAGCCGGCCCCGGCGAAGGTCCTGCACATGGCCTCGAAGTCCGCGCCATTGCGGGACGTGAGAGCGCCGCAGACGTTCTCGACGGCGACGAGGCGGGGGGCGCGGCCCTGGGCGGCGAGGCCGCGAACGAGGTCCCAGAAGGCGTAGAAGGTCCCGGAGCGTTCGCCGGCGAGGCCCGCGCCGTGACCGGCGAGGGACAGGTCCTGGCAGGGGAAGCTGCCCCAGACGAGGTCGGGGCGGCCGGGCAAGGCGGCCGCGTCGAGGGCGCGGATGTCGCCGACGGTCAGTTCGCCGCCCGTGCCCCAGTTGGCCTGATAGGTCAGGCCCTTGCGGGCGTCGAAGTCGTTGGCGAACAGGCAGTCCCAGCCGGCGCCGAGGCCGGCGCGCACCATGCCGCCTCCGGCGAAGAACTCGTAGAAGCCGGGCATGGCTCAGGTCCGGGCGTTGAGGGAATCGCACATCGGGTCAGGGTGCCGACGGGGGCGAGTCGCGTCCATCCGGGGATTGGACTCTGAGGACACCGAGTCCACAGGGTGCAATTTGGAGGAAGTCGTTTCCATACAAATTTCTGACGGGGACTTCTGCGGCTTCGTCTGATGTTTGCTCAGTTGAAAGGCCATTCTTTGGCGCGATGTCGCACGGCGCGGCCTCAGCGATTGGCCTCTGTCCTTTCGTCATCCTCCGGCGAGCGCAGCGAGACCGGGGGACGCAGCGGCGCCGAAGGCGATCTGTTCAGGCAGGATGTTGGAAGCAGAGCGTGCGTGGCAGGTTCGCGCTCTCACGCGCCGCTGCGTCCCCCGGTCTGCGCCGCCAAGGGGCGGCTTGCCGGAGGATGACGAAAGTAGAGACGCAAGACTTTACCCGAACAGCTCCAGCTGCGCCCTCGCATCCGCCGGCACCCGGAACTTGGTCATATCCAGCTCATGCCTCGGCCCGTCGAGGCCGTAGCGTTTGACGGCCGCCTTGAACCTCGCGGAGATCAGGTCGGCGACGGGGCCGGTTCCCTTCATGCGCTGGGACCAGTCGGCGTCGTAGTCCTTGCCGCCGCGCGTCTGGCGAACGAGGGACATGACGCGGGCCGCGCGGTCGGGGCGGGCCTCGGCCAGCCACTCGGCGAAGAGGGTTTTGATCTCCAGCGGCAGGCGCAGGGTGACGTACATGGCCGTGGTCGCTCCGGCCTTTGCGGCGGCCTCCAGCACAGCCTCAAGCTCATGATCGTTGAGGCCAGGGATGACGGGGGCGAAGCCGACGCCGACGGGGACGCCCGCGTCGGCCAGCCGCTTCACCGCATCGAGGCGGCGCGCGGGCGTCGCGGCGCGGGGCTCCATGGTGCGGGCGAGATCGCGGTCCAGCGTCGTGATCGAGACGAAGGCGCTGGCCAGACCGTCGCGGCCCATCGGGCCCAGGATATCCACATCGCGGGTGATCAGATTCGACTTGGTGATGATGGAGAAGGGCTGGTTGAACCGTTCCAGGACTTCCAGCAGGCCGCGCGTGATCCTCTGCGTGCGCTCGACCGGCTGATAGGGGTCGGTGTTGCCGCCTATGTGGATGCGCTTGCAGACATATTTCCGCGCGGCGAGCTCCTGTTCCAGGAGACGCGGCCCTTCGGGCTTGAAGAAGAGCCGGCTCTCGAAATCCAGGCCCGGGGATAGGCCCATCCAGGCATGGGATGGACGGGCGTAGCAGTAGATGCAGCCATGTTCGCAGCCTTTGTAGGGGTTGATCGAGCGGTCGAAACCGACATCGGGACTGGTGTTCTTCGTGATGATCGTGCGGACGTGTTCGGGCGTCAGGGTCGTCCGGAGCGGGGCCGGCGCCTCGTCCTCCGCCGTCCAGCCGTCATCGAAATCCTCGTGCAAGACGGGTTCGAACCGGCCGGAAGCGTTGGTGCGTGCGCCGCGTCCTTTCTTCGGCTGGGGAGCGGGAGACATGGGAGGAGGCTATGGCCTCGAAGGGAACAAAGCAAGAACAAAAAGAACAGACGTGGACCTCGGCCGGCGCCCGGATCAGGCCGGGTTGGTCATCTCATCGACCAGGGTTGCGACAAGATCGGACGCAGGCATGACCCGGGCCAGGGGCGCGCCCTGACCCGCCCACTGGGCCGCGAAACCGGTCTCGCCAGCGGTCCTGGCGGCTGCGTTCAGCGCCTTTCCGGCGTCGTAGGCGATCGGATAGTCGGGCACGGTCGCGGTCAGACTGCGGCCCAGCGCCGTGAACCGGTTGGGCAGGCAACGCGCCGGACGGCCGGAGATGGCGCGGGTCATTTCGGTGTGGCAGGCGGCCTCGCTGGTCAGCAGGGCGCGGTAGGCGGGGTCGGCAGCGCTCTCCGGACAGGCGATGAAGGCGGTGCCGAGCTGGGCGGCGACGGCGCCGAGGTCCAGCGCCGCGCGGATGCCTGCGCCCTCCATGATGCCCCCCGCGGCGATGACCGGCAGTCCCGCCCGGGCGACAAGGATGCGGCTCAGGGCAAGCGTGCCGAGGCGGCTGTCGTCGGCGTCGGGGTCGAACATGCCGCGATGGCCGCCGGCCTCCCAGCCCTGGGCGACGACCGCGTCCATGCCGGCCGCCTTGCAGGCGAGGGCCTCTTCAAGGGTCGTGGCGGTGGCGATGAGGAGGCAGCCGGCCTGTCTCAGCGCCGCGACCCGGTCGGCGGCGGGCAGGCCGAAGTGAAAGCTGACCACAGGCGGGGCGGCGGCGAGGATGGCGACGAACATGGGCTCGTCGTCCGCGAAGCTGGCGTAGGCGGGCTTGAGGGAAACGGGCGGCTCGGCGTCGAATGCCAGGAATGTCGGGGCGAGGGCGTTCAGCCAGGCCGCCTCGACGTCGGGATTGGCGCTGGGCGTGGCATGGACGAAGAGGTTCACATTGAACGGTCGTGCGGTGAGGGCCCGAACATCGCGGATCATCACGGTCGCGCCAGCCGCATCCACCGCGCCGACGGCGATCGAGCCGAGCGCGCCGGCCTCCGAAACCCGCGCCGCCATCAGCGGGGTCGAGGTCCCGGCCATCGGGGCCTGGATGATGGGCGTCGTGACGCCGAGCCGCTCGAGGAAGGTCATGCGGTTCAGTTGGGAACGAGGGGCGCCGATTTCACTATCCGGCGTTCGCCCTTCGCGCGATAATCGCTGTCATCGCAGGGGAGCTGTCATGATCACACTCATCGTCATCGGCGTTATCGTCGTCATCCTGATCTTCGTGGTCATGGGGGCCTACAACCGGCTGGTCGCGCTGGACCAGAAGGCGGACCAGTCGTTCGCCGACATCGACGTGCAGCTGAAGCAGCGGAACGACCTGATCCCCAACCTGGTCGAGACGGTGAAGGGCTATGCCACCCACGAGCAGGAGACGCTGAACGCCGTGACCCGGGCGCGCGCCGCTGCCGCAGGGGCAACCACGGTCGACGACAAGGTGACCGCCGACAACATGCTGACCGGCGCCCTGGGCAAGCTGTTCGCGGTGGCCGAGGCCTATCCGGACCTGAAGGCCAACACCAACTTCCTGGAGCTGCAGCGCGAGCTGGCGGACATCGAGAACAAGCTGGCCGCCGCGCGCCGCTTCTTCAACAACGCCGTGGCCGAGTTCAATGCGGTGCGGGCCCAGTTCCCAACCGTGCTGTTCGCCGGCATGTTCGGTTTCGGGACCGAGAAGCCCTTCTTCGCCGTGGACGCCGCGGATCGCGCCGCGATGACCGCCGCGCCGCCGTCGGTGAAGTTCTAGGTTCGCATGGCCGCTGTCGGTCTCCAGACCCACATCTGGGCGAACAACACCCGGTCGACCCTGCTGCTGATCGGTTTTCCGGTCATGCTGGTGGTGGTTCTGTTCGGGCTGGAGCTGGTGTTGATGGGGTTCGGCTTCCTGCCCAATTCGGGCGGGACGCTGGGGGACGACATAAACTACGCAGTGGGGATGCTGGCGGGGACGATCCCGCTGGCGATCGTCGTCGCCCTGATCTGGTTCGTCATCGCCTGGTTCGGCAACCAGGCGATGATCGATGTCATGACGGGCGCGCGGAAGGTCGAGCGGCAGGACGCGCCGGAGCTCTATAACCTGCTGGAGAATCTGGCGATCTCGCGGGGCCTGCGGACGCCGGCGCTGCGGATCATCGAGTCGGACAGCCTGAACGCCTTTGCCTCGGGCATCCGGGAGGGCCACTACAGCGTCACGGTCACCCGTGGGCTGATGGCCGCCCTGGACCGCGACGAGATGGAGGCGGTGCTGGCGCACGAGCTGACCCACGTCATCAACAAGGACGTGCGGACGATGGTGATCGCCTCGATCTTCGCCGGGATCATCAGCGTCATCTGCCAGCTGGTGTTCCGGGGGCTGATGTATGCGCGCGGCGGCAAGAGCAACAAGAACGCCGGGCCGCTGATCCTGATCGGGTTTGCGATCGCGGCGGTCGGCTATCTGTTCGCCGTCGTCATCCGGCTGATGCTGTCGCGGACCCGGGAGTATGTGGCGGATGCCGGGGCGGTCGAGCTGACCAAGAACCCGGACTCGATGATCTCGGCGCTGAGGAAGGTGTCGGGACGGTCGAAGCTGGAGGCTCCGGACGACGTGCAGGGCATGTTCCTGGACAATGAGCGTGCGGGGTTCACCGACGCCCTGTTCGCCACCCACCCGTCGATCGACAAGCGGATCGCGGCGCTGGTGAAATTCGGCGGCGGGCGGGATCCGGGGGTGTGGGATCCGAACCTGCTGGAGACGGGCTTGCCGGTGGATACGGCCGTGCCGCAGACGACCTCGACCGCCGTTCCCTACAGCTGAGGGCACTGCCGATGGCCAGGCGCAAGATCGAGGTTCAGAACGTCGTCAGTCCCGGCCACATCCAGTCGGTCGATGCGGACAAGTACCAGGCGACGCGCGACGCCTATCTGTCCGTGCTTGGCAGCGAGGCGCCGGGCATGACGCCGGCGGAGATCAAGGCGGCCTTGACGCCCAGACTGCCCGAGGATCTGTTCCCGGGCGGGGCGACGGCCGGCTGGTGGGCCAAATGCGTTCAGCTGGATCTGGAGGCCAGGGGCGTCATCGTGCGTGCGGCCGGCAGTCCGGTCAGGCTGCGGAAAGCCTAGTCGATGCGCGTCCAGCCGAGAGGTTTGAGGACTTCCATCGGCCGGAACCGGGCCTTGTAGTCCATCTTGGTGGAGCCCTCGACCCAGTAGCCCAGATAGACGAAGGGCAGGCGGACCGCCTGGGCCTGACGCACGTGATCGAGGATGGCGAAGACGCCGAGCGACCGTTTGACCAACTCGGGATCGAAGAAGCTGTAGACCATCGACAGGCCGTCGGAGAGCAGGTCCGCCAGGGTAACCGCGACCAGATCGCCCGGGCCTTCATCGGTCGAGGGCAGGCGATACTCGATCAGATGGGTGCGGACCGCCGTGTCCTCGACCATGGCAATATAGTCGGGCCAGGTCATGTCGGTCATGCCGCCGCCGGGATGGCGGTGGGCGAGGTAGCGTTTCAGCAGGGCGAACTGCTCCTGGGTCGCCTCGGCCTCGACCAGGTCGCGTGACAGGTCGTCGTTACGGGCCAGAACCTTGCGCTGGCCGCGCGAGAAAACGAACTCGGGCGCGGGCAGGCGGACGGAGACGCAGGCGTCGCAGCCCTCGCAGGCGGGGCGGTAGGCGATGTTCTGGCTGCGGCGGAACCCGGCGTGGGTCAGCTCGTCGTTGACGTGGGCGCCGTCCGAGAAGGGCAGGTTGGCGAACACCTTCCGCTCGGTCATGCCGGGCAGGTACGGGCAGGGCGCGACCGCCGTCATGAAGAAGCGAAGCTGGCGTGTCGGTACGTGCTGCGTCACGTCACCACGTCCGCATCCGATTTCGTCCGGCGTAAGGCAGGCTCGCGTCCATCGGACGATCTGGCGTCAATCCGTCCTGCGCTGCAAGCTGGTTCGCGCCGCTAACGAACGGCGCGACGGTCACAGGCTGGTGTCCGTGGGCAGGACCGGGGCCTCGCGCAACAGGACGATGGCGATGCGGCGGTTGCCGGCCAGAGAGGGATCGTCCGGGTACAGAGGATCGGAGCCCGCCTTGCCTGCGACCGAATAGACCCGGTCGGCGTCGACGCCGGCGGCCTGGAGGATGGCGCGCGAGGCGTCGGCGCGGCCGGCGGACAGGGGCCAGTCGGACGCCGTGGAGGCGCGACCCGATCCGGCGACGGCCGAGGTGTGCCCGGAGATGGAGATGCGGTTCGGGAGCCGGTTCACGACCCCGGCGATGGCGCGCAGCAGGACCTGGGCGCGGGCGTTGGGACGGGCCGAGTTCTGTTCGAACATCGAGCGGCCTTCCTGATCAACCAGCTGGATGCGCAGGCCTTCGGGCGTCTGGTCGATGATCAGCTGTTTCGACAGCTCGGCCAGTTCCGGCATGCGCTGCATGGCCTGGCGCAGGGATTCGGCGGCGGACCGGAACTCTGCGGCCTCGCGCGCGGCGATCTCTTCGCGCAGTTCCTCTTCGGAGGCGGCGGCGAGGTTGGCGTTGGTCCCGGCCTCCTCGGGCGCATCGACGGGCGCTTCCGGAGCCTGCTGCTCCAGCACCGACATCGAGCCGGAACTCTTGGAGCCGTCTTCGCCCAGCGAGGTGCCGCCGAGGATGCCGCCGGAGCCGGAGGTGGTCTGGGACACGCTGGCGGGGGCGAAATACTCGGCGATGCCGCGCTTCTGCTCCGGATCGGTCGTGTTGATCAGCCACATCAGAAGGAAGAAGGCCATCATCGCGGTCACGAAGTCTGCGTAGGCCACCTTCCACGCGCCGCCGTGGTGGCCGCCGCCGACCACCTTCTTGACCTTCTTGATGATGATCGGACGTTCGGCGGCGTTCATCGACTCGGGGACCTGCAGGAATTCAGGCAGACCCTCGACGATCAAGGTTAATGCGACCTTTCAGCCGGGCCTCAGACGGTCAGAAACCCGAGGTGTTCGAGCAGGATTGTCGTGCCCAGGGCGATCAGGGCGATACCGCCGACCAGTTCGGCGATCTTCCCGAAGCGAGCGCCGACGGCGCGCCCGATCAGCATGCCGACCGTGGTCAGGGCGAAGGTCGTCAGGCCAACGCTGAGTGCGATGACCCAGATGTTCGCGCCCAGGAAGGCCAGACCGACGCCCACGGCGGCCGCATCGATACTGGTGCCCACGGCCGTGGCGATCAGGGCCCAGGGACCGGACCGGGTCGGCGCGGCGTCTTCGCTCGGGGACTTCGATGCCTCGTGGATCATCTTGCCGCCGACGACGGCCAGAAGAACGAAGGCGATCCAGTGATCAACGCTCTCGACGAACCCGGCGGCCAGCAGGCCGAGGCTCCAGCCGATCAGCGGCGTGATGGCCTCGATCACGCCGAACACCGCCCCGGCTCTGACCGCCGAGCGCCAGGTCGGTCGATGCGCGGCGCCACGTCCCACGGCGGCGGCGAAGGCGTCGGTGGACATGCTGAGCGACAGGACGGCGATGGCTCCGGGCGTCATGGATCGATCTCGCCGGGCAATCGCTGCGCCCGGCCGGTTCGAGCGGCGGCCGTCCTAGGGGATGGCGGATCAGTTAGCCCAGACTGAACTGACATGACGGTTGTCGCAGGCGCCGTCAGGTCCTAGACACGCCGCCACGCGGATGTGGCGAAACTGGTAGACGCACCAGATTTAGGTTCTGGCATCGCAAGATGTGGAGGTTCGAGTCCTCTCATCCGCACCATCTTTTTTTAAGAGCGCTATCGCTCGCGCCGCGGGCGCTCGCTGCTTGAGCGCATTTTCGGCACGATATCTCTCGGCTCGCGGAGCCTGGGTGCCTGAGCGCTGTTCTGGCCGAGCGCCAACGCTCGCGACGCGGTCGCTCGCTGCTGAGCGCAAATTTCTCGTCCACGGTGAGTGACCAAAGAAAAAGGCCCGGGATTGCTCCCGGGCCTTTCTCGATTCCGCTGTGAGGCGGGATCAGTCCTTCTGGTTGTCGACGCCGGAGCCCATCGCCTCGGCCGGGGAGGACATGGTGGTCTCCTCGGTGATGTCGATGCCCTTGGCGAGCTTCGAGTTCCAGAAGCCGTAGGCGGCGTAGATCACCGCACCGACGGCCGCATAGCCGCCCAGCAGCATCAGCGGGAGGGGATTGTCCTCCGCCGCGTGCTGGAACATCGGGATCAGGTTCTGGCTGGCCAGGAACAGGCAGGCCAGGATGCCCAGGACGGCGGTGAAGATGCCGCCCGGGACCTTGAACGGACGCGGCATGTCCGGATGCTTGATGCGCAGGAAAATCACGCTCAGGCAGACGATCGAGAAGGCCGTGGCCGTACCCAGCGAGACAAGGTCGCCAAGGATCGAGATCGGCAGGAAGGCCGCCGCGATGGCGATCAGCGCGCCCAGCAGGATGGTGCCGATCCAGGGCGTGCGGTACTTCGGATGGATCACGGCGAAGGCGCGCGGCAGCAGGCCGTCGCGGGCCATCGTGTAGAAGATCCGCGTCTGGCCGTAGCAGAGCACCAGCATCACCGAAGACAGGCCGGTGATGGCGCCGATCTTGATCATGAAGCTGATGATGTTCAGCGGCTCTCCGCTGGCCAGAATGATCGGGGTGTTGGCCCAATCCAGGCTCATGCGGTCGATGGCGACGGCGACGGGAGCCGGGCTGGCCAGCTCCAGGTAGGGAACCACGCCGGTCATGACGGCGGCGACGGCCATATAGATCAGGGTGCAGACGAACAGGGCGCCCAGGATGCCGAAGGGCACGTCCTTGGACGGGTTCTTGGCTTCGGCCGCAGCGGTCGAGACAGCCTCGAAGCCGACGTAGGCGAAGAAGATGATCGCCGCGCCCCGGAAGATGCCGCCGACGCCGAACTGGCCGGCGACCCCGGTGGGTTCAGGGATGAAGGGCACCCAGTTGTCCGGGTTCACATAGCCGATGCCGACCGCGATGAAGGTCAGCAGAACGATGATCTTGATGACCACGATGACGTTGTTGATGCTGGCCGATTCCGAAACGCCCAGAACCAGCAGGCCGCAGACGGCGGCGATGCCGATGGCGGCGACCAGGTTGAACGTGCCGGTCAGGGGGAAGGAGGTGGCTCCGGCGTCCTGGACCAGTTGCACCAGAGGCGTCGCCCACTGGGGGCCCTCGCCGCCGGCGTAGGCGATGGTCGGGAAGATCTGCTGGCTGATGCCGAAATCGGTCAGGATCGAGACGACGTAGCCGGACCAGCCGACCGCCACGGTCGAGGCCGCGACGCCGTATTCCAGAACCAGCAGCCAGCCCATGATCCAGGCGAAGACCTCGCCCAGGGTGCCGTAGGCGTAGGTGTAGGCCGAGCCGGAGACCGGCATGGTCGAGGCCAGTTCGGCGTAGCAGAGGCCGGCCAGGCCGCAGGCGATGCCGGCGACGATGAAGGACAGCATGATGGCCGGCCCGGCGTTGGCCGCAGCCACCTGGCCGGTCAGGACGAAGATGCCGGCGCCGATGATGGCGCCGATGCCCAGACTCATCAGGTTCCACTTGCCGAGCGTGCGCTTGAGCTCGCTCTTGGCGGCTTCCTTCTGGATCTGCGCTACGGATTTTCTGAGGAACAGTCGGTTCCCCTTGGGCCTAAGGCCATCTGCGGACATACGTCGCGCCCCCTCGATACGAAAACACGGCGAACCCTCCCCGGGCCGCCTTCCAGCGCGGGACGCTAGCGACGGATCCACGCAGGTGCAACGCGGTTTCCGATCGATGAAGACCCCGCAACGGTTTCGTGACCTCGCGAGTGGCTATCCGAACGCACATTCCTTGGTCGCAGGGCGGCGCCGCGCTAGTGCAGCCGCTTTTTTCTTGGGGCTATCGCGCTTTGCGCTACTTGAGCCTCGATGATCCTGCCCATTCTCGCCGTGCTGGAAGAGCTGAAGGTTGCGGTCGCCGCGAATCCGGCGGTCGTGCTGGCGGCGCCGCCGGGTGCGGGGAAGACGACGGTCGTCCCGCTGGCGCTGCTGGACGTCGACTGGCTGGGCGACCGGAAAATCTTGTTGCTGGAGCCGCGACGGCTGGCGGCGCGGGCGGCGGCGGAGCGGATGGCGCAGACGCTCGGTGAGAAGGCCGGGGACACGGTCGGCTATCGCACCCGGTTGCAGAGCCGGATCGGGCCGAAGACGCGGATCGAGGTCATCACCGAAGGCGTGTTCACGCGGATGATCCTGGATGATCCCGGTCTGGAGGGCGTCGGGGCGGTGCTGTTCGACGAGTTCCATGAGCGGAGCCTGGACGCAGACCTGGGGCTGGCGCTGGCGCGGGACGGTCAGTCGGTGCTGCGCGACGACCTGAAGCTGGTGGTCATGTCGGCGACGCTGGATATCGCGGGAGTGTCGCGCTTGCTGGATGGCGCGCCGGTGATCGAGGCGCAGGGGCGGGCGTACCCGGTGGAGACTCTCTATCTGGGGCGCAATCCGGTCGAGAGGATCGAGGATGCGATGATGCGGGCCTGTCTGACGGCGCTCGGCGACCAGTCGGGGTCGGTGCTGGCCTTCCTGCCGGGGCAGGGGGAGATCCATCGGACGGCGCAGCGGATTAACGAGCGGCTGCGGGATCCGTCGATCTATGTGGTCGCCCTGTATGGCGCGCTCGACAAGGAGACGCAGGATCGGGCCATCGAGCCGGCGCCGGTCGGGCGGAGGAAGGTCGTGCTGGCCACCTCGGTGGCCGAGACCAGCCTGACCATTCAGGGCGTTCGGGTCGTCATCGACTGCGGCCTGTCGCGCGTGCCGCGATTCGAGCCCTCGAGCGGGCTCACTCGGCTGGCGACGGTGCGGGTCAGCCGGTCTTCGGCGGAACAACGCCGGGGTCGGGCGGGGCGGACGGAGCCGGGGGTCTGCTACCGGCTGTGGGACGAGGAATCGACGCGGGGTCTGGTCCCGCATCAGAGGCCGGAGATTCTCGAGGCCGACCTGACGGGTCTGGCGCTGGATCTGGCGCGGTGGGGGGCGCGGACGACGGAAGGGCTGGCGCTGCTGGATGCGCCGCCGGCCGGGGCTCTGGCGGAGGCGAGGGCGGTGCTGACGCGGCTGGGGGCGCTGGATGAAACAGGCGCGCTGACCGGACACGGACGGCGGCTGACGCGGATGCCGCTGGCGCCGAGGCTGGCGCATCTGGTCGTCGTGGCGGCGGATCGCGGGGATGCGGGATTGGGCGCGCGGATCGCGGCGGTGCTGAGCGAGCCGGGCCTTGGCGGGAACGACGTTGATCTGAGGGACCGGCTGAAGGGGTTCGAGCGGGACCGGTCGGCGCGGGCGCAGGATGCGCGCAAGCTGGTCGAGCGCTGGGCGAAGGCGGCAGGCGGTCGGACCGGCGGTGGCGATATCGAGCCGGGCGATCTGCTGTCCGAGGCCTTCCCCGAACGGGTGGCCAAGGCGCGGGGCAAGCCGGGCGAGGTGCTGCTGGCGTCGGGGCGCGGGGCGTTTCTCGATGCGACGGACGGGCTGGCGCGCGAGGGTTGGCTGGCGGTGGGCGACCTTGGCGGCGGGGAGGCCAGGGATCGCATCCGGCTGGCGGCGCCGCTGGATCCCGCGTCGCTGGAGGCGCGGCTGAAGACGGACGACCGGCTGGTGCGCGAGCCGTCCGGGCGGATGGTCATGCGCCGGATCAGGCGGGTGGGCGCGATCGTCTTCGACGAGAAGATCACCGGGGCGCCCGATCGCACCGCGATCACGAAGGCGCTGCATGACGAAGTCGACGCGGACGGGCTATCGGCGTTGAAGTGGGGTGAACGGTCGAGCGCGGTTCGGGCGCGACTGGCCTTCCTGCATGGACAGGACGCGGACTGGCCGGAGGTTTCGGATGCCGCATTGCTGGCGCGGCGCGAGGACTGGCTGTGGCCCTTGATCGAGGGCGTGCAGGACCTTTCGCAGATCAGGGACGAGGCCCTGGCGCAGGGGTTGGAGGCGCTGGTTCCGTGGGATCGACGTCGGGCGATGGACGACATGGCGCCGACGCGGCTGACCACGCCCCTTGGGTCGGCGGCCATCGACTACGGCGCCGAGGGCGGGCCGCGTGTGGATATCCGGGTGCAGGAGCTGTTCGGGGTGACGACCCATCCGGCTGTGGGCGGAGGGCGCATTCCGCTGACGCTGGCCCTGCTGTCGCCGGCGCGCAGGCCGATCCAGATGACGAAAGACCTCCCCGGCTTCTGGCGCGGGTCGTGGAAGGATGTGCGCTCCGAGATGCGCGGCCGTTATCCGAGGCATCCATGGCCCGAGAACCCGGCCGAGGCGCCGCCGACGAACCGGGTAAAACCGCGCGGGACCTGAACCGCTTGACCGATCAACGGTCGCTGTCGCATCGATGGATCAACGACAAGGGGGACACGCCGTTGACCGAACCCGCACTGCTGATCACGCCCAGCCCGGCCTCGACGCGCCGCGTCCTGTTCGCCAGCCTGATCGGCACGACCATCGAGTTCTTCGACTTCTACATCTACGCCACCGCGGCGGTGCTGGTGTTTCCGGCGCTGTTCTTCCCGGGCGGCGATCCGCTGACGGCGCAGTTGCAGTCGTTCGCCACCTTTGCCCTGGCCTTCTTCGCGCGGCCCGTCGGCGCCGTGGTGTTCGGCCATTTCGGCGACCGGGTCGGACGGAAAGCCACGCTCGTCGCGGCCCTGATGACGATGGGGATCTCGACGATCGCGATCGGCCTGTTGCCGACCTATGCGCAGATCGGCGTGGTCGCGCCTCTGCTGCTGGCCGTGTGCCGGTTCGGTCAGGGGCTGGGGCTGGGCGGCGAATGGGGCGGGGCGGTTCTGCTGGCGACCGAAAACGCGCCGCCGGGTCGCAAGGCCTGGTTCGGCATGTTCCCGCAACTGGGCGCTCCGATCGGCTTCATCCTGTCGACAGGATCGTTCATCGTGCTGACCTCGGTGATGAGCGAGGAGGCGTTCCTGAGCTGGGGCTGGCGGACCCCGTTCCTGGCCAGTGCGGTGCTGGTCATCGTCGGCCTGTGGGTTCGGCTGCGGATCACCGAGACGCCCGAGTTCAGCCGTGTCATCGAGCGGGCCGAGCGGGTCAAGACGCCGGTCCTGACCCTGTTGGCGAAGTACAAGGGCGCGCTGATCCTGGGGACGCTGGGCGCGACGACGACCTTCCTGCTGTTCTATCTGATGACCGTCTTCGCCCTGAGCTGGGCGACGACGAGCCTGGGCTTCACGCGCGCCGACATCCTGCCGACCCAGCTGGTCGGCGTGATCTTCTTCGGGGCCTTCATCCCGATCTCGGCTCTGGCGGCTGACAGGTTCGGTCAGATCAAGGTGCTGATCGCGGCCTCGGTCGGGATCGGCCTGTTCGGCTTCCTGATCGCGCCGCTGTTCAATGGCGGGCTGACGGGGCTGCTGATCTTCTTCTCGCTGGGGTTCGCGCTGATGGGCGCGACCTATGGCCCGCTCAGTTCCGCCATGGCGCGACCGTTCCGGGCGGCGGTGCGCTACACCGGGGCGTCGATGGCCTTCAATCTGGCGGGGATCGCGGGAGCGTCGGTGGCGCCCTATGCAGCGACGTCGCTGGCCAAGACCTATGGCGTTCCGGCTGTGGGGCTGTATCTGGCGGCGACGGCGACGATCACCGTGCTGGCCCTGATCGGCATGTCCCGCCTGAAGGACGAAGACTAGTCGGTCACCGCATAGACCATCACGCCCGTGGCGATGGCCAGGTTCAGGCTGTCGGCGCGGCCGCGCATGGGGATCTTGACGTTGACGTCGCAGGCGGCGGCCAGCGCATCGGTCAGGCCGGCCTGTTCGTTGCCCATGAGGATCAGGCTGGGCCGGGCATAGGCTGCGTCGCGATAGCCAACGGTGGCGTCGAGACGGGTGCCGACCACGCTGCCAGGCCAGGTCTCGCGCCAGGCGAGGAAGTCCTGCGGCGTGCAGCGGGCGATGGCGACGGCGAAGACCGAGCCCATGGTGGCGCGGACGGCCTCGACGGAGAAGGGGTCGACGCAGTCGCCGATCAGGATGACGCCGCCACATCCGGCCGCGTCGGCGGTGCGGATGATCGTGCCGAGGTTGCCGGGGTCGCGGACCTGTTCCAGCGCGACCCAACAGGGAGCGGTCCCGGGCTTCAGGGCGGACAGGGGGGTGTAGGCCTGTTCGAACACGCCGAGCACCGTCTGCGGGTTCTCGCGACGGCTGATCTTTTCGAGAATGGGATGGGTGACCACGACGATCTCGCCGCCGGCCTTGAGCGTCTCGGCGCGGGCGCGGTCGAGCAGCGGATGGGGACGCGCCTCCATGCCGACGAGCAGGGTTTGCGGCGCGCGACCCTGATCCAGCGCTTCGCCGATGAACTTCAGACCCTCGGCCAGGAACAGGCCCGTGGCCTCGCGCTCCTTGCGCATGTGCAGGGCGCGGACGGCCTTGACCGTGTCGTTGGTCAGGGAGGTGATCAGACGTTCGTCGCTCATGACGCGGACCACCGGGCGAAGAAGCTGAGGCCGATGGCGCGCGCGTCGGGACCGTCTTCTGACAGAGCCAGTTCGCCCCAGTCGATGCGGCCGCCGCGATCGGCCGTGGCCTCGCGCATCTGGTGCGCCAGCGACAGACCCGAGATGCGCGCGGCGTAGGCGTTCAGCAGCAGGAAGTCTGCGTCGTCGGCAAGCAGGGCGGCGCAGTCGGCGAGCAGGCCCGGCATGTCCTCGAACAGGCGCCAGACCTCTCCGGTGGGACCGCGTCCGTATTTGGGCGGGTCCAGGATGACGCCCTGGTATTTGGCGCCGCGCCGGACTTCGCGGGCGACGTATTTGCGGGCGTCCTCGACGATCCAGCGGATCGGCTTGTCGGACATGCCCGAGAGTTCGGCGTTCTCGCGGGCCCAGGCGACGGATTTCTTGGAGGCGTCGACGTGGGTGACCTCGGCGCCGGCGGCAGCGGCGGCGAGCGAGGCGACGCCGGTGTAGCCGAACAGGTTCAGGATGCGAGGCTTCTGGAGGGTGCGGATGCGGGCGTCCAGCCATTCCCAGTTGGCGGCCTGCTCCGGGAAGAAGGCCAGGTGGCGGAAGGGGGTGAAGCGGCCGACGAACTTCACATCGCGCCAGCTCAGCGGGAAGGCGTCGATGGCGCCCTGTGCGTCGAAGCGCCAGCGGCCGGCGTCCTCTTCCTCCTGCTGGGGGTCGAAGGTGGCGGTGGCTCGGTCGAAGGCGGCCGGGTCGCGCGGCTTCCAGAAGCACTGAGGCTCCGGGCGGACGACGGTGTAGGGGCCGTAGCGCTCCAGCTTCCGACCGTCGCCGCTGTCCAGCAGGGCGTAGTCCGGCCAGCCGCGCGTGACGAGGGTTTCGGGCAGGGAGGACAGGACGGGCGGCATCGGCATGGCCTCTAGAGCCTGATCCGGAAAAGTGTAAGCAGTTTTCCGGTCGGATCAGGCTCCAGCATAACGCTGGACCTTGATTCACGGCATCAGTGGAATCGCGAAGCGATTCCTCCTCAGCCGATCAAGGTCCTGCCGTCAGGCGGCCTCGCGTCCAGCTTCGACCTCGGCGATGGCGGCGATCTCTATGGCCGGATCGCATCGATGGCGGGTCTTGTCCCAGGCGAAGGGTTGAGCCGCCAGACGCCAGACCGCATGGCCGAACGCAAGCGTCAGAAGCGACCAGTAGGCCGGGGCGACGATCATGTCGGCGGCGGTGTAGGGCACGCCCGCCCGTCGCGCGCCGATCTTTCCGTTCAGCCAGGCGGAGGCCATTCCGACGACCAGAACCGCCAGTGCGAACCGGGGCGCCTCCGGCGTCAGGCCCGCAACCGTCGAGATGGCGATCGTGGCGATGAGCCAGGCCAGGGACGGGGCGTGGGCTATGGCGGCCAGGAGCGACAGGCCAAGGGTCATCGTCAGGGAGAGGCAACCGCGCCAGCCCAGCCCGGCCGGCGACCGGGTGTGGACACCCCAGGTCTGCATGAAGCCTTTGAGCCAGCGCGTCCTCTGGGGCAGCCAGTCGATCATTTCGCCCGGCGGCGTCTCATAGGTGGGACGCCGGAGGGTGCCGAGGCGGTAGCCACTGCGCCACAGACGGAAGCCCAGATCGGCGTCCTCGGTCACATTGTGGGAGTCCCATCCGCCGACCGCGCGCAGAGCCCGGACGCTGAAATGATTACTTGTCCCGCCAAGTGGAAACGGAAATTCGAGCCGCGCCATGGCGGGCAGGGTGACCTCGAACAGGGCGGCGTACTCGACCGCGAACTGGCGACCGATGAAGGAATGTTCGGAGCCGGCGGGCAGACGTATGCGCAGCGGCGCCTGAAGGGTGGCCAGGCGCCCTGTTGGATCGGCTGCGAAACGGGCGACGGCTTCGCGCAACTGCTGCGGATCCGGGTCGTCCTCGGCATCGTAAACGGTGAGGAGGGCGCCGGAAGCGACTGCGAGGCCCGCATTGAGCGCCGCAGGTTTGGTTCTCGGGCCGCCGGGCGGGACTACGAACACCTTCAGCCAGGCCGGAAGTCTGCATCTGGCGGCGGCGTCGAGGGTTGGATGATCGTGGGCCTCCAGAAGCAGGAAGCCTTCCAGCCGGTTGCGGGGATAGTCGATTGCGTCGAGACGTTCGACCAGCTGGGGCAGGATTTCCGCCTCGTCCAGCAGGGCGGCGAGGACGGTGTAGCGCGGCAGTTCGGGCGCCGGCTCCGGATCGGGGGCGAGGCGAAGGCTCACGAGGATCAGCAGGACACGCCAGGCGGCCGCGACGAGGAAAACGATCTGCGCCAGCAGGATAAGAACCATCGCGGTGACGGCGCCGTTCGCGGCGAGGCTCCATCCCAGACCACCGACCGCCATCGCGACGACGATCGACTGGCCGAGGCCGCACGACCGCATATCCGCCCGATAGGGATACCCGCTCGTCAGGATACTCATGCCACCCCCGATACCCGCGAAGGTTAACGACGTATCCCAAGGTTGTGTCTCAGGCAAGCCGTTGGCGCCGTCGTGGCAATGGGGCTATGCAGAGGCGAGGCGGGCCCCGTTGGCGCGCTGGTTCTCCTTCATGGAGCTCAGCGTGTCGGCTGAAACTGTAATGTCCTCAACCGCTTCGTCCCGCTCGACCCGCAAACCTAAAGGCGAGGGGCACGCCCGCCGTGCGGAGATTCTCGCCGCAGCGGAACGTATCTTCGTCGACGTCGGATACGAGGGCGCGACCATCCGTCGGATCGCCGACGAGGTCGGCCTGTCGTCGACGGCGCTCTACATGCACTTCTCCGAGAAGAGCGAGATCCTGCACGAGATCTGCCGGCTGGCCTTCGCGCGCCTGCAGGCGGCGAACGCGGCGGTCGTCGCCGAGGGCGGTCCGCCGGAGGTCGTCCTGCGCAAGCTGATGGAGGCCTATGTCGACTTCGGCTTCGAGAACCCCAACGCCTATCGCCTGACCTATCTCACCCGCCCCATCGAGGCGCGGGATGGAGCCCAGAGCGCGGCCCAGATGCTGGGAGGCGAACTGTTCCGGGCGTTCGAGGCCATCGTGGAGGAGGCGGGCGCCGCCGGTCGTCTGCGCGGCGATGCGCGCGCCTCGGCCCAGACGCTGTGGGCCGGATCCCACGGGGTCGTCTCGCTGATGATCACCAAGCCCTATTTCGATTGGGTCGATCGGGCGTTGCTGACCCGGACCATGCTCGACGCCCTGTTCGCGGGGCTGCTCAAGCCCTGAATCCTCAGGGCTGGTAGGGCTGGGGTCCGCCGGCGCCGCGTGCGATGTCGGCCGAGGTTGTGAGCGGGGCCGAGCCGCCGTTCAGACGGGCCTTGTAGACCGCCATATTCTCCATCACCCGCATCATGTAGTTGCGCGTCTCGGTGAAGGGCGCGCACTCGATGAAATCGACAGGATCGATGCCGCCGCCTGCGACGCCGCCGCGCGGATCGCCGCAGCGGGCCACCCACTGCGGACCCCGTGCGGGCCCGGCGTTGTAGCCGACCGTGGTCAGCAGCATGGAGCCCCGGAACTGGCTCATCAGCTCGCCGAGATGATAGCTGCCCAGGGTCATGTTGTAGTCAGGGTCCCACAGCCGCTCGGCGGAGTAGCTCATGCCCAGACGACGCGCGACGCCCGAGGCGGTCGAGGGCAGGAACTGCATCATGCCGCGCGCATCGGCGCCGGAGCGGGCGCGGGGGTCGAAGCTCGACTCCTGACGGGTGATGGCCAGGGTGAAAGACAGCGGGGCTGCGCCGGCGACTTCGGGCGGGATGCGGATCGGGTATTGGCGTTCGGGCAGAAGGAAGCCGCGCTGGCTCGCTGCGCGGCCGACCATCATGGCCCCGAAACCGTCGCCGTAGCCGCGCGTCATGTCCATCAGCAGCGCCAGGTCGTTTATGCCCGGCAGGGTGTCGTCGAGGTGGTAGGCGAAGACGCGATACAGGCTCGTTTCACCAGTCTCGCCCAGAATGCGGGCGGCGCGGACGACCTCGTTGGCCTCGAACGCGGCGACGTCGTTGCGGGTCGGGACGGGTTCGGCCGGCAGGGTCAGGGTGGTGATCCCGGCCTTCTCGGCGGCGAGCTGGCCGTAGAAGGTCTGGATGTGGCGTGCCCCACCCTGATAGAAATTCTGGGCGGCGGCGCGGTCGCCCTGGGCCTCGGCGGCGCGGCCCAGCCAGTAGAGGGCGCGGCCCTGGGTGATCGGGGTCGAGGACGACTGGCGCAGGGTCTCGAAATGACCGGCGGCGCGGGCGGGATCGCCCAGCTTCGTCAGGGCGACCCAGCCGGCGAAGAACTCGGCGTCGACCTTGCGCTCGCCCGCCGGGAAGCCGTGGCCGGCCATGGAGTCGTAGGCGGCCCGCCATTCGCGGCGCTCCAGGGCGTCGAGGAAATAGTTGCGGCGCTCGTTCCACAGGGCGGTCTGGCCGTCTGCATGCAGGGGCGCGGCGGGCAGGGCGGAGAGGAGCGCGAAACCCTCGGACTGACGGTTGGCGGCGCGCAGGATGCGGACGCGCTCCAGCACCACGGCGGAGTCCATCGCCTGCGACGGCGAGAGGTTGGCGACGATGCTGTCCGGCGAATACGCGCTGCGCAGGCTCATGGCGGCGGTGGCTGTCGCCCGTCGCTCCGGGGACACCAGGTTCAGCATGGCGCGGGTCGCCGGGCCATGCGGACCGGTCAGGAGCATGTTGAGGCGGGCGTCGTGGTCGCGCTGCGTCAGGCCTGAACCCCAGCGAGTCAGGATTCGGCTCTGGGTCGCTTCGTCGAACGACTGGGTTTGCCACCATTCCTGGATCAGCAGGCGGGCCTCGCCGGAACGGCCGCGCTCGTCGAGCGCCTCGGCGAGAGCAATGGCGCCCTGGATCGTGGTTGGACGGGAGGAACCGAAGAAAGCGAGGGTCGCATCGGCGCCCATGCCGGCGCGCTCCAGCGCCTGCTCGCCCGCTGCGATGCGGGCTTCGGCGCGGGGCCAGGCGCGCATGGACTGAACGTCGTTGGACAGCTCGGTATAGGACAACTGCGCAGCAGCGGTGTCGACCAGAGCCCATTCGACCAGCTTGCGGGCGGTCGGGTCGCTGATTCCGGAGATAGCGTTCTGGGTCCCGACCACGTCGCGGGCGCGGGCGGCGGCCAGACCCTGGCGGAAGGAGGCGGTGTCGGCGTCGCTCAGGATGCGGGCCTGATAGCCGCTCTGCGCCGTCTGGCCCGTGACGTAGGGCGTCGGCTGACGGTTCAGGTCGGCGGTCTGAGGAATCGGTGCGAGAACGGCCAGTACGGCCGCGAGGCTGGTCGCGAGCATGAAGTGTCCGATCCCCATTCATCCCGGTTGCGGGTTTGAGCCCGGCAACCTACCCTCTTGCGTCTCGTGTCAGGCGCCCGTCGCCCATCCCCACGCAAGGTAGACTTGTTTCAATGACCGCCCCCTTGTTCAAGGGTGTGATCACCGCCCTGATCACACCACTTCGTGACGGAAACGTGGACGAAGCCGCGCTCGAACGTCTGGTCGAGCGCCAGATTGCCGCAGGCGTGCACGGTATCGTCGCCGTGGGCACCACCGGCGAAGGGGGCGGGCTCACCATCGAGGAGCACAAGCGCGTGACCTCGCTGTGCGTCCGGGTCGCGGCGGGCCGAATCAGGGTCATCGCCGGGGCCGGCTCGCCCGCGACCTATGAGTCGATCGACCTGGCCGCCCATGGCAAGACCTGCGGCGCCGACGGCGCCCTGGTGGTCACACCCTATTATAACCGCCCTTCCCAGGCGGGGCTGATCGCTCATTTCGAAGCGGTGGCCGAGGCGGTGCAACTGCCCCTGATCCTCTACAATGTTCCCGCCCGAACCGGCGTCGACCTGTCGAACGAGAGCGTCGCGCGGTTGGCGAAGCATCCGAACATCGTCGCCATCAAGGACGCCACGGGCGACATGGGCCGGGCCAGCTGGATGCATGCCAATCTCGTGTCATCGGACGCCCAGTTCGACCTGATCTCAGGTGATGACCACAGCTTCCCGGGTTACATGGCGCACGGCGGCGTCGGCCTGATCTCGGTGACGGCCAATGTTGCGCCCGAGGCTATGGTGGCTCTGTATAATGCGGTCGCCGCCGGCGATTTCGCGACCGCCCGTTCCTGGCAGGACCGGTTGATCGGTCTGCACAAGGCCCTGTTCCTGGACGCCTCACCGGCTCCCGCCAAATACGCCCTGGCGAAGCTCGGCTTCTGCACCGAGGAGATGCGGTTGCCGCTGATCCCGACGAACGATGCCGTCAAACCGGCCATTGATGCGGCGATGGCGGCGGCGGGTCTCTGATGGCCACGACGAAGGAAAAGGCTGCGGCAGCCGTCAAGGCGCCGATCACCAAGGCCAAGCTTATCGCCGAGAACCGTCGCGCGCGGTTCGACTATTTCCTCGAGGACAATCTCGAGGCCGGGATCATGCTGCTGGGGACCGAGATCAAGGCCTTGCGCATGGGTCGCGCGAATATCGCGGAAAGCTATGCGGCGGTGGAGGGGCGCGAGATCGTGCTCATCAACGCCGACATCCCGCCCTACGCCCAGGCCAACCGGTTCAACCACGAGCCGCGTCGACCGCGGAAACTGCTGCTGCATAGAAAGCAGATCGATCGGCTGATCGGTGCGGTCCAGAAGGACGGCCAGACGATCATTCCGCTGCGGCTCTATCTGAACGACGACGGCAAGGCGAAGCTCGAGATCGCGCTCGCCAAGGGCAAGAAGCTGCACGACAAGCGCGAGGCCTCGGCTGATCGCGACTGGCAGCGGGACAAGGCCCGGCTGATGCGGGACAAGGGTTAGCCTTCGATCACCGCCCGAGCCCGCCGGAAGATGTCCTCGAACATGTCCGGCGTCAGGCGGCCCGTGTTCGTGTTGAGCCGGGAGCAGTGGTAGCTGTTGATCAGGGTATAGGCGCCGACCCTCGCCTGAACGCCGTGGCCGGCGGCCATGGCGGACGCGGGCGCGCCCAGCGCCTTCAGTACGCTCTTTCGCGACACATCGCCCAGGGTGACGATGACTTTCAGCCGGGGCAGGGCGGCCAGACGGTCGATCAGGAACGGACGGCAGGTCTTCTCCTCGATCGGAAAGGGCTTGTTCAACGGCGGAGCGCAGCGGACGGCGTTGGTGATCATGCAGTCGACGAGTTGCAGCCCATCGTCGGGGCGCGCGTCGTAGACGCCGGTCGCGAAGCCCGTCTTCGTCAGGGTCTGGTAGAGGATCCACCCCGCGCCATCGCCCGTGAAGGGGCGGCCTGTGCGGTTGGCTCCGGTTCGGCCGGGAGCGAGGCCCGCGACCAGCAGCCGGGCGTCCGGATCGCCGAACGACGGGGCGGGGCCGTTAAACCAGTCGGGGTTCTGGCGCCGGTTCTCCTCCCGATAGGCGACGAGGCGGGGGCAGAGCGGGCAGTCGCGGGGCGGTTCGGGGGTCATGCGCGGTCGTCCCGGTCGAAGGTGCGGACCGTCGGGGCCGCGCTTGGCGTGCGTGGGCGACCGTAGTCCTGAAGCAGGTCGGTCAGATCGACGAAGTCGTCGGCCTGACGCCGCAGTTCGTCGGCGATCATCGGCGGCTGGCTCTTCAGGGTCGAGACGACGGTGACGCGAACGCCCTTCGACTGCATCGCCTGGACCAGCCGGCGGAAGTCGCCGTCGCCGGAAAACAGGATGGCGTGGTCGATGCGCGGGGCCAGCTCCAGCATGTCCACGGCGATCTCGATGTCCATATTGCCCTTGGTGCGGGTATGGCCCTGGGCGTCAGTGAACCGCTTCACGGGCTTGGTCACCATCGAGAAGCCGTTGTAGCCAAGCCAGTCGATCAGGGGACGGATCGGAGAGAACTCTTCGCCCTCGGTCACCGCCGTGTAATAATAGGCGCGAACCAGGACGGCTTTCTCCCGGAACGCATCGACCATCTTCTTGAAGTCGATGTCCGCGTTCAGGGCCTTGGTCGCCGAATACAGATTGGCCCCGTCTATAAACAGCGCCAGGCGGTCGGTCGGATAGAGTCTCATGGAAATCACATCCCCGGAATCGGTCACAGAGCCTGAAGCGATCAGCGTCAATATCGACGATGACCTGGATCTGGACCTGGCTGTCATCGTCGCGCTGGGTTGCAATGACAAGGGGGTGTGGGTGTCGTGCCGTGAGGCGCTGGAGGCGGCCCTGGCCCGGTTCCGGTCCGAGGGGATCGATGTGGTCGCCCGGTCCAGCTGGTGGGCGTCGCAGGCCTGGCCCGACCCGACCGATCCGCCCTTCCTGAACGGCGTCGTCATTGTCCGCACCGCCCATGACCCCCACGCCCTGATGGCGGCGCTGGGCCGGATCGAGGAGGCGTTCGGGCGTCGGCGCCTGGGCCCCAATGCGCCCCGGACCCTGGACCTCGACCTGATCGCCTATGGCCGGGAGCAGGGGGACTGCGTGGGCCTGATCCTGCCGCATCCGCGCGCTGCAGATAGGCTCTTCGTCATGGGGCCGCTGGCGGAGATCGCGCCGGGCTGGAAGCATCCGGCGGGCGGTCTCGCCGTCGAGCTTGCGCGGATGGCGAGTGTCGGTACTGATGCTCACCCTGTCCGGAGTTAACATGCGTTGGATCGTCTGCCTGACCATTGCTCTGGTCGCGTTGCCGACGTCCGGGTGGGCCCAGACGGGATGGTTGGCCGTCGGAGAGGCGACCGCGCCGCGAGACGCTTGGCCCGTTGGGGGCTTTGCTGTGTCGGGTCGCAATGGAGCCTGGCGGCACGACATCTACAGCCGGTTCGTGCCCTATCCCGACGCTGAGGACGGACGGGGTTCCAGCCACTTCGCCATCCGCAAGTCGCTGAATAATCCGGAGGGCATCGAGCAGATCGTCTGGGCGGACGAAGACACCTGTCCTCAGGTTTTGGGGGTGATGCGCGCGTTAGATGCGTTTCAGCCGCCGCAGATCGATATCTGGGGGTTGCAACGGCGCATCCCCGCCGAAGCGGGCAGCCATCCTGCCCCGCCCGGACCGGACGGAAACAGCTACGCGATCTGGGTGAAGGCGCAGGCGCAGACGGCGGATGGCGCGTTCACGGATCTGACGGTCGCCGGCGGGGCTGGATTGATCAAGAGCTTTGTCGAGTTCGCCGAACGCCAGCTGTCGGCCTGCTGGAGCAGCGACATTCCGGCCGGCTTCGAACGGTCGCACCGGTAGCCGCCGCAAAAGCGCCGCCCTCGGATTGCAAACATGTGGCGTTGCACAAATCCACACCTATCTGTATGCAACGCGGTTCTCCCCCCGCCCGAGGTAATTCATGGCTCGCGTCACTGTCGAAGACTGCATCGAGAAGGTGCCGAACCGTTTCGGACTGGTCCTGCTGGCCGGTAACCGCGCCCGCGCGATCGCCAACGGCGCCGCCCTGACGCTCGATCGCGACAACGACAAGAACCCGGTCGTCGCCCTGCGCGAGATCGCGGAAGACACCGTCGTCCCCGCCGAACTGCTGGAGACCGTCGTGGTCGCCCTGCAACGTGTCGACGAGCGCACCGAAGCCGAGGACGAGGCGGAAATCGTCGGTCTGCTGGCCGAGCCGCAGCACATGAACATGGCCGAGGCCGAACTGATCCGCGCGCTGCAGAGCGACCGGGACGGTGGCCAGGAGGAGCGGTACTGACGGCCGAACCCGCCAACGGTATCACCATCCTCCCGGCGCGGTCCGGTTCGACCCCGCCTGCGAACGACACTGCCAAAGACTCCCTTTCGCCGTCGGCTGCTCCGCAGCCGGCGGCGAAACGCATTCCGGTCCTGCGCCAGTTCGAATTGATCGAGGCGGTCAAGGCCTATGACCCCACCGCCGACGAGGCCCTGCTGAACCGGGCCTATGTCTATGCGATGAAGATGCACGGCTCGCAGCTGCGGGCCTCGGGGGACCCCTATTTCGCCCACCCGATCCAGGTCGCGGGCATCCTGACCGACTACAAGCTCGACACCGCCACGATCGTCACGGCCCTGCTGCACGACGTGGTCGAGGACACCTCGGCGACGCGCGACGACATCGCCGCCATGTTCGGCGAGGAGGTGGCCGTCCTGGTCGAGGGCGTGACCAAGCTGAGCCGCCTCGAGCTTCAGGCCGAGCACACCCGCCAGGCCGAGAACCTGCGCAAATTCATTCTGGCCATCAGCCGCGACGTCCGGGTCCTGCTGGTGAAGCTGGCGGACCGTCTGCACAACATGCGGACGCTGAAATACGTCAAGCCGGAGAAGCGCGAGCGGATCAGCCGCGAAACGCTGGAGGTCTATGCGCCGCTGGGCCGGTCAATCGGCATCCATTCGATCGCGTCCGAGCTGGAAGAGCTGGCGTTCGAGCATCTGAACCCCACGGCCCGGACCGCCATCGAGCGGCGACTGGAGGCGCTGAAGCTCGAACACGGCCATGCGACCGAAGGGGTGGCCGCCGAGATCCAGCAGGTCCTGAGCGAGGCCGGCATCACGGCGCGGGTCTATGGCCGCCAGAAGACGCCCTATTCGATCTGGAGGAAGCTGCAGCGCAAGTCGGTCGGGTTCTCGTCTCTGTCGGACATCTATGGCTTCCGGGTCCTGGTCGAGTTCGAGGACGACTGTTACCGGGCGCTGGGCGTGATCCACCGCGCCTGGCCGATGGTGCCGGAGCGGTTCAAGGACTTCATCTCCACGCCCAAGTCGAACAACTACCGCTCCCTGCATACGACCGTGGTCGGGCCGGGCGGTCTGCGCATCGAGATGCAGATCCGCACCGAGGCCATGGACCGGGTCGCCGAGGACGGGGTGGCGGCGCACTGGGCCTACAAGAACCATTCCTACGGCTTCGACCCCGAGGCGATGGAGAAGGACGGCGGACGCGACCCGCTGCAGAACCTGCGCCACCTCGTGCAGGTCATCGAGCACGGCGAGGGGGGCGAGGACTGGGTCGAGCACGCCAAGCTCGAGATGTACCTCGATCAGGTCTTCGTCTTCACGCCCAAGGGCGCGCTGATCACCCTGCCGCGCGGCGGTATGGCGCTGGACTTCGCCTATGCGGTCCACACCGAGGTCGGGGACACGGCCGTGGGCGTGAAGATCAATGGCGAGCTGAAGCCGATGCGCACGGCGCTGCAGAACGGCGACGTGGTCGAGATCATCCGCGGCAAGAAGCGCGAGGCGCCGGCCGACTGGCGCAGTCTGACAGTCACCGGGCGGGCGCGTTCAGCAATTCGTCGACACATCCGCTCGTCAGAGCGGGACGAGTTCCACAAGCTCGGCAAGACGACGCTGGAACAGGCCCTGACCCGCGCCGGCAAGTCGCTGGCCGATGTGTCGCTCAAGGCCGTGGTCGAGACCCTGGCCGCGGGGACGCAGGAAGAACTGTTCGACGCGATCGGGCGGGGACGGATTCAGCCCAACAAGGTTGTGGAAATCCTGTTCCCGTCGCTGAAGGGCACCCTGACCATGGGGACGGATCGCAAGAAGATCGGCGACGCCCAGGCGCGGTTGTTCGTGCGCGGCGGCGGTCTGACTCCCGGGGTCAGCATCCATTTCGGCGCCTGTTGCACCCCGGTGCCGGGCGACCGGATCGTCGGCATCCTGGAGCCGGAGAAGGGCCTCACTGTCCACGTCATCGACTGCCAGAAACTGGCCGATTTCGCCGACGACGACAGCGTCTGGCAGGACCTGCAATGGACGCCCCAGGCCGAACAGGGCGTGGTCGGCACCGCCCGCCTGCGCGCCACGATCCAGAACGCGCCGGGCGTGCTCGGTCAGGTCGCCACGGTGATCGGCGAGGCCGGCGGCAACATCCTGAACCTCAAGATGGCCCACAGGCAGTCGGACTTCTTCGACGTGGACCTGGACGTCGAGGTCGCCGACGCGAAGCACGCGACCAGCATCATCGCCGCCCTGAGGGCGAACCCCAGTGTGGATACGGTCGAGCGGTCGCGCGGCTGACGCCTATTTCTTGCCGGGCGGCTGGGTGAAGGGCGAGGTCCCGACGGAGACCGCCGGCTTGGGCTTCTCGGCCTTGGGTTTGCGGACTTCCTTGTTCGACTTCACTTGACCCTTGGCCATCGCCGGTACTCCTGACGGGCGCGGCCGGGAGGGCGGCGCGGTGTCTGCGTTGAGCGTAGACCTTTCCAGTGCGTCCGTCGCCATCGGTTCACACGCCTGTTGACGAGAACAAACAGCCAACATAGAACAAGACAGGAACACGCAATCTGGGGATAAGACGATGACACGGGTGGTTCGGGAAGCGCTGTCGCTTGCATCGTGCGGCGGGTTTGTCTGGATGGTCTGGCAGGTCGCCCTGCTGGCGAGATGAGTCGCCTCCGGCCTGTCCTCGAGGATATGGCCATCACCGATACGCCCGCAGAGACCGGTTTCGTCCATCTGAGGGTGCGCTCGGCCTATTCGCTGCTGGAAGGTGCGATCAAGGCGGGCAAGGTCGGCAGGCTGGCAGCCGATGCGGGCATGCCGGCGGTGGCTGTGGCCGATCGGGTCAATCTGTTCGGGGCGCTGGAGTTCTCGGAAGCTTCGAAGAGCGTCGGTGTTCAACCGTTGATCGCCTGTGCGCTTCCGGTGACCGGCATCGGCGGCAAGCGGGGCGAGCGCTGGGCCAAGGTCCCGACCGTGGTCCTGATCTGCCAGAGCGAGATCGGCTGGCGAAATCTCTGCGCCCTGTCGTCCTCGGCCTATCTCGATGCCGGTGATGACGAGCCGCACGTGCCATGGGCGAAGGTCGTCGCCCATTCGGAAGGGCTGATCCTGCTGTCCGGCGGCCCCGACGGTCCCGTCGATCCCCTGTTCGTGCAGAACAAGCCGGCCGAGGCCGCGACGACCCTGGCGACGATGGCCGGGGCGTTCGGCGACCGCTTCTACGTCGAACTTCAGCGCCACGGTCTGTCGGACGAGGCGGCGGGCGAACGCGGCCTCGTCGAATGGGCCTATGCGAACGACGTCCCGCTGACGGCGACCAACGACGTCCACTATGCCAGGCAGAACCAGGCGAAGTCGCACGACGCCCTGCTGTGCATCGCGGACGGCGCATTCACCGGTCAGGAGGATCGGCGCCGGATCACGGACCAGCATTTCTTCAAGACCGCCGCCGAGATGCGGACCCTGTTCGCCGACCTGCCCGAGGCCTGCGACACCACGATCGAGATCGCGCGGCGCTGCGCCTTCCTGGTCAAGACCCACCCGCCGATCCTGCCGCGCTTCGACGCCGGCGACGGGCGCACCGAGCCTGACGAACTGATGCACCAGGCCCGCGAGGGGCTGAAGGCGCGGCTGAAACAGGTGACGCCCTCCGCGCCCGAGGCCGACTACTGGGCCCGGCTGGAATGGGAGGTCGGGATCATCACCCAGATGGGCTTCCCCGGCTATTTCCTGATCGTGGCCGACTTCATCAAATGGGCCAAGTCGCACGGGATTCCGGTCGGGCCGGGGCGGGGGTCGGGGGCCGGGTCGCTGGTCGCCTGGGTGCTGACGATCACCGATCTGGACCCCCTGCGGTTCGGCCTGCTGTTCGAGCGGTTCCTGAACCCCGAACGGGTCTCCATGCCCGACTTCGACATCGACTTCTGCCAGGAGCGGCGGGAGGAGGTGATCACCTATGTTCAGGAGCGCTACGGCAAGGACCGGGTCGCCCAGATCATCACCTTCGGCACGCTGCAGGCGCGGGCCGTGCTGCGCGATGTCGGGCGGGTGCTGCAGATGCCCCTGGGCCAGGTCGACCGGCTCTGCAAGATGGTGCCGAACAACCCGGCCAATCCCACGACCCTGGCCCAGGCCATCGAGATCGAGCCGCGTCTGAAGGAGGCCCGCGACGCCGAAAAGTCGGTGGCGAACCTGCTGGCCACGGCGCTGGAGCTCGAGGGCCTCTACCGCAACGCCTCGACCCACGCCGCCGGCATCGTCATCGGCGACCGGCCCCTGGTCGAGCTGACGCCGCTTTATCAGGACCCCCGCTCGGACATTCCGGCCACCCAGTTCAACATGAAATGGGTCGAGCCGGCGGGTCTGGTGAAGTTCGACTTCCTGGGCCTCAAGACCCTGACGGTGCTGGACCGGGCCCACGGCTATCTGAGCCGGCGCGGGGCGGCGCAGGACTTCAACCTGCTGCCGCTCGACGACAAGTCGACCTATGAGCTGATGGCGTCGGGCCAGACGGTCGGGGTGTTCCAGCTGGAATCCCAGGGCATGCGCGACACCCTGCGCAAGATGCGCTGCGGCTCCATCGAGGAGATCACCGCCCTGATCTCCCTCTACCGGCCCGGGCCGATGGAGATGATCGACACCTATATCGACCGCAAGTTCGGACGCCAGGAAGTCGACTACCTGCATCCGTCTTTGCAGGAGACGCTGTCGGAGACCTACGGCGTCATCATCTACCAGGAACAGGTGATGAAGATCGCCCAGATCCTGGCCGGCTATTCGCTGGGCGAGGCCGACCTTCTTCGACGCGCCATGGGCAAGAAGAAGAAGGAGGAGATGGACATCCAGAAGGCGCGCTTCATCAAGGGCGCCTCCGAGAAGTCCGTGCCGGAACAGCAGTCCGACGGCATCTTCGAACTGGTGGCCAAGTTCGCCGGCTACGGCTTCAACAAGTCGCACGCGGCCGCCTATGCGCTGATCTCGTATCAAACCGGCTGGCTGAAGGCGAACCATCCGGTCGAGTTCTTCGCGGCGTCGATGTCGCTGGACCTGTCCAACACCGACAAGCTGGCGGTCTTCTATCAGGACGCCCGCAAGTTCGAGGTGCCCGTGCGCGCGCCCGACGTGAACGGCTCCTCCGCCGACTTCGACGTGGCCTGGGGCGACGACGGCAAGGGGGCGGTCCTCTATGCGCTCGGCGCCATCCGCAACGTGGGCCTCGAGGCCATGAAGCACGTCGTCGAGGTGCGCGAGACGGGTGGCCGGTTCGCCGACATCTTCGACTTCCTGGAACGGGTCGATCCGCGCGCGGTCAACAAGCGGGCGCTGGAAGGTCTGGCCAAGGCCGGTGCGTTTGACAGCATCCACCCGAACCGGCGCCAGCTGTTCGAACAGGCCGATGTGCTGATGGCCTATTGCCAGAGCGTGGCGGCGGACCGCACCTCTTCGCAGGTCAGCCTGTTCGGCGCCGATCAGGCGGCGGCGTCGCGACCGCGCCTGAAGAGCATGGATCCATGGGTCGGGCCGGAGCGGCTGGATCAGGAACTCTCGGCGGTCGGCTTCTACCTGTCCGGCCACCCGCTGGAGGACATGGAGGGGGCGCTGCGCAGGAAGCGCGTGACCTTCGTCGTCGAGGCCGTGCAGCGGGCGGAACAGGGCCACGACGCCTTCATGATGGCCGGGGTGGTGCGTCGTCGCCAGGAGCGGGCCAGCGCCAAGTCCGGCGAGAAGTTCGCCTTCGTCACCTTCTCGGACCCGACGGGCGAGTTCGAATGTCTGTTCCCGCCCGAACAACTGAGGAAATGCCGCGAACTGCTGGAGGTCGGCGCCGCCCTGATGGTCCGGGTGCGGGCCAAGTCGTCGGACGGAGAGGTGCGGTTCTTCGGCGACGACTGCTCGAAGCTGGACGCGCTGGTGGACGACGCCACGGTAGGGCTGCGGGTGCACGTTTCGTCGACCGCCGGAGACCCGGCGGCGATCCAGGCCCGGCTGGCGCGAGCGCTGGCTCAGGGCAAGGGCGGGGAAGTCTCGCTGGTCACCTCGGTCCTCGTGAACGAGAAGCGGCGCGAGATCGAGCTGCTGCTGCCCGGACGCTATCGGCTGGACGGGGCCCTGCGCGGCGCGCTGAAGTCCGCGCCGGGCGTACTGATGCTTGAAGACGCCTGAACCGGAGGAGAGATCGATGACCACCGCTACTCATTCCGGAGCCTGTCACTGCGGCGCCGTCGCCTTCGAGGTCGAGACCGACCTGGAAATGGTGATGGAGTGCAACTGCACCCACTGTTTCCGCACCGGGGTCTGGCTGACCTTCGTCGAGCCCTCGGCCTTCCGTCTGCTGCGCGGCGAGGACGCGGTTCAGGAATACCTCTTCAATACCCGCAAGATCCGGCATTTCATCTGCAAGACGTGCGGCGTTGAAACCCACGGCGAGGGCGCCGGCCCGGATGGCAAGGTCAACATTGCGGTGAATGTCCGCTGCCTGACCGATATCGAACCGTTCAGCGTCACCCCGACGATGCGCTACGACGGCCTGCATACGATCTGAAACGCGGCGGAGAAACGGGATGGGAGTTCGCCGAGGGGGCTTGAAGCCCGGCCTGACCGCGGCGAACGTTGACCGTCTTGGCGGCCTTCGGTCCACTGCGGCGGCGGCCTTCTGGCTGCTGTTCGCAGGGTTCGGTCTCTCGGTCGGCGCCTGTGCGTCGCAGGGGGCGGATCGTGCCGCGATCGCGCCATCGACGGTCGCCATTCTGGACAATCCCGGCCTGGGCGGCACGCGCTGGGGCCTTCTGGCCGTGACGACCGAAGGCGGGACGGTCGCCGGGGTGCGGGCCGACGATCGGTTCAGCCCGGCGTCCAACACCAAGATCTTCACCACGGCGGCCGTCTTCGCCCGGCTGGTCGACCTTGATGCGGCCGACCCGAACGATGGGACGTCCGTGAAGCTGGAGCCACGCGCCGATGAGGGCGCACCGGATGTGGCCCTGATCGGGGCGGGCGACCCCGCGCTGGGCGACGGGCCGGCCTGCGTCGAGACCTGCCTCGCCGAACTGGCCGATGCGGTCGCGGCTCGAACCCGACGGGTCGGCGACGTGATCGGGGACGACAGCCTCTATCCCGACGAGCGATGGGGGGCCGGCTGGAGCTGGGAGGATCTGCAGACATCGTTCGGAACGGCCATCTCAGCCCTGACCGTGAACGACAATGTCGTCCTCCTGGAGGTGACGCCCGGAGAGGCCGCTGGCGCGCCGCTGCGAACAGCATGGCGGGCGGGCGACGATCTTCTGGTTCTGCAGACCGAGGCGATCACGGTCGAGGAGGGAGAGGCCGATCTGCGGCTGGAGCGGCGACCGGGGTCGGACGTCGTTCGTCTCTACGGCCGGATGCCGGTACGGGGGACCGCGATTACTTTGCGCATCGGGATCGACGATCCGGCGGCTGCGGCGGCGGAGCGGTTCAGACGCCTGCTGGAGCAACGCGGGGTCGGGATCGAGGGGCGGGTCCGGGCGCGTCACCGTCCGCTGACCCTGGCGGACGACCCGGCCGCGCGCGAGGCCGCGGCGACCGCGAACGGGGATCGGGCGGCCGAGGCGGACGGCGTGGAGGTCGAGCGCCTGACACGACAGCCCCTGACAGCCAGTCTCCGGCGCATCGGCAAGTCCAGTCAGAACCTGTACGCGGAGCTGATGCTGCGTCGGCTGGGCCTGATCGAGGGGGCCGGTTCGCGCGCCGACGGGCTGGGCGTGGTGGAAGCCGTGCTGGCGGACGCGGGGGTCGAGCGTGCGGCCTTCGACCTGCACGACGGCTCGGGCATGTCGGTCTACAACCGCGTCAGCCCGCGTGCGACGACGACCTTCCTGCTGTGGACGATGAGCCAGCCGTGGGGCGAGGCTTGGCGGGCGACCCTGCCGATTGGCGGGCGGGACGGGACCCTCGCCCGGCGGTTCGTCGGCACGCCGCTGGAGGGGCGGATCTTCGCCAAGACCGGCAGCCTGAACGGGGTCAACGCCCTGGCCGGCTTCCTGACGGCGGCCAGCGGAAGGACGCTGGTCTTCTCAATCTACGCCAACGACCGGCCCTCGACGGCAGGGTCGGCGATCGAGGCCATGGACCAGGCCCTCGTGGCGCTGGCGGCGGCGAACTGACGGGTTCTGCCCGCGCCGGGTGAACGGCCGCAGGGCGGCTGGACGCCGTGCGGGACATCCGGCCAGAGCCTCACCCGGTCCGAGGCGCGTTTCGCTTGCCTTTCCGGTGCTTCCCGACTATATGCCCGCCCACTTCACACGCAGGCGTGGCGCGTTTCGGGGAGAAATCCTGAAGCGCTCCGTTCCGAGGGACCATCCGGTCCTTTCACCGTCTGCGGCGGAATAATCGGAAAAAGGACTTCCAAAGATGGCTTTGCCAGACTTCTCCATGCGCACCCTGCTCGAAGCAGGCGCTCACTTCGGCCACCAGACGCACCGGTGGAACCCGAAGATGGAGCGCTACATCTTCGGCTCGCGCTCCAACATCCACATCATCGACCTGTCGCAGACGATGCCGCTGTTCCACCAGGCTCTGGTGGCCGTGCGCGAAGTCGCCGCCAAGGGCGGTCGCGTTCTGTTCGTCGGCACCAAGCGCCAGGCCGCTGAGCCCGTCGCCGAGGCCGCCAAGCGCTGCGCCCAGTACTATATGAACAACCGCTGGCTCGGCGGCACCCTGACCAACTGGCGCACCGTGTCGGGCTCGATCGCTCGCCTGCGCGAGCTGGAAGGCCTGCTGGAGCGCGGCGGCGAAGGCCGGGTCAAGAAGGAACTGCTGACCCTCGAGCGCGAGAAGGAAAAGCTGGAGCTTTCCCTGGGCGGCATCAAGGACATGGGCTCCATCCCCGACATCATGTTCGTGATCGACACCAACAAGGAAGCGATCGCGATCCTCGAGGCCCGCAAGCTGAACATCCCGATCATCGCGATCCTGGACACCAACTCGGATCCCGACGGCATCACCTATCCGATCCCGGGCAACGATGACGCCGCACGCGCCATCCAGACCTACTGCGATCTGATCGCCGACGCCGTCCTCGACGGTCTGGCCGCCGGCGCCGCCCATTCGGGCGTCGATCTGGGCGCGTCGGAAAACCCCGTCGAGCCGATGCTGGCCGAGGCTTCGGCCCCGGTTGAAGCCGATGTCGCCCCCGCGGGCGCCGAGGCCGTCGCCGAGGAAATGCTGGCTGCTTCGGGCGAAGAGACGCCTGCTGAAGAGCCGGCTGCCGAAGAAGAGCAAGCCAACGCCTGATCGGTTCGGTCCGGCGTTCCGGACCGTCCGCAAAACTGACATGCGGCCGGGCTAATCCAAGCCCGGCCGCTCACGCATTCAAGACCTCAGGAGACCAGAAATGGCCGAGATCACCGCCGCCCTCGTCATGGAACTGCGCGCCAAGTCCGGCGTCGGCATGATGGATTGCAAGAAGGCCCTCCAGGAAACCGACGGCGACATCAGCGCCGCGATCGACTGGCTGCGCGCCAAGGGCCTGTCCAAGGCCGCCAAGAAGGCCGACCGCGTCGCCGCCGAGGGCCTGGTGGCCGTCGCCAGCCGTGAAGACGGCAAGGGCGAAATCGGCGCCGCCATCGAGTTCAACTCGGAAACCGACTTCGTCGCCCGCAACGAGCTGTTCCAGAACGCCGCCAAGGCCTTCGCCGAGAAGGGCCTCGAGCATCACACCGTCGAGGCCCTGCACGGCGCCGAGCTGGAAAACGGCAACACCATCCAGGCCGAGGTCACCAACATGATCGCGACCATCGGCGAGAACATGCAGCTGCGTCGCGCCGCTCGCCTGTCGGTCGATGAAGGCGTCGTCGCCTCCTACGTCCACAATGCCGTGGCTCCGGGCCTCGGCCGCATCGGCGTGCTGGTCGCCCTGCACGGCGGCGGCGACAAGGTCGCCCTGCGTGAACTGGGCCGCAAGATCGCCATGCACGTCGCCGCGACCGCTCCGCTGTCGCTGAACACGGACGATCTGGACCCGGCCGCGGTCGAGAAGGAACGCGCCGTCCTGACCGAAAAGGCCAAGGAAGAAGGCAAGCCGGAAAACATGATCGCCAAGATCGTGGAAGGCCAGATCAACAAGTTCCAGAAGGACGTGGTGCTGACCAAGCAGCCGTTCGTCATGAACCCTGACGTGACCATCGAGCAACTGGTCGCCGACACGGGCAAGGAACTGGGCGCGCCGGGCCTGCACCTTGCCGGATTCGTTCGTCTGGCTCTGGGTGAGGGCGTGGAGAAGGTTGAGGGTCCGGACTTCGCTTCGGAAGTCGCCTCGATGATGGCTCCGCAAGCTTAAGCGCAAACACTTCGTGACACTCGGGGCGCGTTCGGCTTTGAAGCCGGACGCGCCCTTCGTTTATGATGGCCCGCCCGATTCCCGCGAAACGAGACCCCCATGCCCGCTGACAGCACTCCTCCGAAATACAAGAAGGTGCTGCTGAAGGTCTCCGGCGAGGTCCTGATGGGGGATCAGGGGTATGGCATCGACATGCACACGGTCGACACGGTGGCCGCGGCCATCGCGCGCGTGGTCAAGGGCGGGACCGAGGTATGCCTCGTGATCGGCGGCGGCAACATCTTCCGCGGCCTGTCCAGCGCGGCCGCGGACATGGAGCGGGCCAGCGCTGACTATATGGGCATGCTGGCCACCGTCATGAACGCCCTGGCCATGCAGAACGCGCTGGAGAAGATCGGTGTCGACACCCGGGTCCAGAGCGCCATTCCGATGGCTGCCATCGCCGAGCCCTACATCCGTCGTCGCGCCGTGCGCCACATGGAGAAGGGCAGGGTGGTCATCTTCGCCGCGGGCACCGGCAACCCCTATTTCACGACCGACACGGCCGCCGCCCTGCGCGCCGCCGAGATGGGCTGCGACGCCCTGCTGAAGGGAACTTCCGTGGACGGCGTCTATTCCGCTGATCCGAAGAAGGACAAGACCGCGACCCGCTACGACCACCTGACCTATCAGGACGTGCTTTCGCAGAACCTGAAGGTCATGGACGCCGCCGCCATCGCCCTGATGCGCGAATCGAAGATTCCGATTGTGGTCTTCTCGATCCGCGAGGAAGATTCACTGCGCAAGGTGCTGAAAGGCAAGGGGACGTTCACAGTGATCAGTGACGCTCCGCCCAAAGCCGCCTGAGACAAGACAAGACTGAAGGAGACCCCGATGGCCAAGCCTGATCTGAAGACCTATCGCGACCGCATGGACAAGGCCGTGTCGTCGCTGAAGGAAGAATTCCAGGGCCTGCGCACCGGCCGCGCCAATGCCGGCCTGCTGGATCCCGTGCAGGTCCAGGCCTATGGCTCTTCGTCGCCGCTGAACGCCGTGGCGGCGATCAGCGTGCCCGAGCCGCGCATGATCTCGGTCAGCGTCTGGGACAAGGGCATGGTCGGACCGGTCGAGAAGGCCATCCGCGCCGCCGGCCTTGGCCTGAACCCCATCGTCGACGGCCAGACCCTGCGCATTCCCGTACCGCCTCTGACCGAGGAACGCCGCAAGGAACTGGCCAAGCTGGCTGGCAAATATGCGGAACAGCAGAAGATTTCCGTTCGCAACGTGCGCCGCGACGCCAACGAGGACCTGAAGAAGGCCGAGAAGGGGGGCGACATCAGCCAGGACGAGCAAAAGAAGATGGAAACCGAAGTCCAGAAGGACACGGATGCGGCCATCAAGCGTATCGACGAGACCTTGAAGACCAAGGAAGTTGAGATCATGCAGGTTTGAGGGTCCTCCTCGAACCCCGACAGAACGGATAGCGGATGACGGCCCCCACTGGCGGCGCGCCGGCCCCTGAAGCGGGGCCCCGGCACGTCGCACTGATCATGGACGGCAACGGTCGCTGGGCTCAGGCTCGCGGTCTGCCCCGGGCCATGGGTCATCGAGAGGGCGTGCAGGCGTTGAAGCGCACTGTCCAGGCGGCGCCGCAGTTCGGCATCGAATGTCTGACGGTGTTCGGATTCTCGACCGAGAACTGGCGGCGTCCGGCGGAGGAAGTCTCCGACCTGATGGGCCTGGTGCGTTCCTATGTGGCGAGCGATCTGAACCGGCTGGAGCGCGAGGGCGTGCGGGTGCGCGTCCTGGGGCGCCGGACGGGCCTGCCCGCCGACATTGCCGCCATCGTCGAACGCGCAGAGCGATCAACGGCGCACAACAGCCGCTTCCTGCTGCAGGTCGCCTTCAACTACGGCGGCCGGGCGGACATCGTCGATGCGGCCCAGGCCTATGTCGACCAACTGCTGGCGGGTCAGGCGACCGGGCCGCTGGATGAGGCGACGCTGGGTCTGGGCCTGTCCACGGCGGGCGGCCCGCCGGTGGACCTGATCGTGCGGACCTCGGGCGAGCAGCGGCTGTCGAACTTCCTGCTGTGGGAAGCCGCCTATGCCGAGCTGGTCTATCAGAACGTTCTGTGGCCTGACTACGGGACCGAGGCCCTGGCAGACGCGGTGCGTCAGTACCAGCAGCGCGATCGACGTTTCGGCGCGATTGCGGTCGAGCCGGCGCTCGCGGTCAGCTGATGGCGTTCAAGGTGCGCGACATGGGCCTGCGCGCCGCCTCGGCCATCGTTCTGGCCCCGCTGGCCATGCTGGCCGTCTGGTTCGGCGGGCCCTGGATTCTCGGCGTCCTGCTGATCGCCTGCGTGGTCCTGTCCATGGAATGGGCCCGGATGAGCGCGCCGGCCGACTGGAAGGCCATCGCCGCCGCCGTTGCGCTCGCGCTCGTCGCGACGCTTCTGTCCAACCCCAATCAGGCCCTGTCCTTCAGTCTCGTGCTGCTGGTCTTCGGCGCGGCAGCGGCCGGTGTGTTCGCGAGGGCCCGTGGGCAGTCGGGCGTCGATGCGGCCTATGGCGTGCTCTACCTGGGCTGGCCGGCCCTGCTGCTGATCTGGCTGCGGGACGGGAACACGGCGATCGGTTTCTACTGGGTGACCCTGGCATTCGTCGTCGCCTGGGCGTCTGACATCGTGGCTTTTCTGGTCGGCAGCGCTGTCGGCGGCCCGAAGCTGTGGCCGCGTTTCTCCCCCAACAAGACCTGGTCCGGCTTCATCGGCGGCCTGCTGGCCGGGACGGTGGCCGGCGCCGCCATGGCCGCCCTGCCTGAGGCGGGCGTGCGCTCGATGGAGTGGAGTGCGCTGCTCGGTTTCGCCGCGGCTTTGGCGACTATGGCCGGCGACCTTTGGGAATCGGCGTTGAAGCGGCGGTTCGGTGTCAAGGATGCGGGCAACCTGATCCCCGGCCACGGCGGTCTGATGGACCGGGTGGACGGGCTGATGTTCGCCATCGTGGTCGTCGCCGTCGGACGAACGCTGGCCAACTACTTCGGCGCGGGCACGTGATCCGGCGTCGGGTGACCGTGCTGGGGTCCACCGGGTCGGTGGGCGCCTCGACCCTTGATCTGATGGATCAGGCCGAGAGGGCCGGGACCGGAGGCTTCGAGGTCGTCGCCCTGACGGGCGGCAAGAATATCGAGCGACTGGCCGAGCAGGCGCGCCGCTGGCGGCCTGCCGTGGCCGTCACGGCCGATCCGGAACGGCTGGAGATGCTGCGGACCGCCCTGACCGGAACCGGCATCGCCGTGGCGGCCGGAGAAGCGGCCGTCGTTGAGGCGGCCACACGTCCGGCAGATCTCGTCATGGCCGCCATCGTCGGCGCGGCAGGGCTGAAGTCGGCCTGGGCCGCCGCCGCGACCGGTGCGACGCTTGCGCTGGCCAACAAGGAAAGTCTGGTCTGTTGCGGGCGGGCCCTCATCGAGCGGGTGACAGCGTCCGGCGGGCGGCTGATCCCTGTCGACTCCGAGCATTCGGCCATCTTTCAGGTCTTTCCGGCCGAGGCGCCGGAGCGTGTGGCGCGACTGATCCTGACGGCCTCTGGCGGGCCGTTCCGCAAGACCTCGCGCGCCGAGATGGCCTCGATGACGCCGGAGCAGGCCGTCGCTCATCCCAACTGGAGCATGGGCGCCAAGATCTCGGTCGACAGCGCCACCATGGCCAACAAGGGCCTCGAGATGATCGAGGCGGCCTATCTGTTCGACATGCCGGCCGACCGGATCGACGTCGTCGTCCACCCCGAATCGATCATTCACAGCCTGGTCGAATTCGTCGACGGCTCGACCCTGGCCCAGATGGGGCCGCCGGACATGAAGACGCCGATCGCCTGCGCCCTGGCCTGGCCCGACAGGATGGCCTGGCCGGCGCCGAAGCTGGACCTCGCCGCCCTTGGCCGTCTGACCTTTGAGGCGCCCGATCCGGAGCGGTTCCCGTCACTCAAGCTGGCGCGCGAAGCGCTGGAGGCGGGCAGGGGTGCGCCGACGATCTTCAACGCCGCCAACGAGATCGCTGCCCTGGCCTTCCTTGACCGCCGTCTGGGCTTTCTCAATATTGCCGCAGTCGTCGCCGAAACCCTTGATCGGATGACGAAGACGGGGGCGGATGCCGATTTTGACGATGCCTGCGCGGGCGCTCTCGCGCTTGATGCTCGCGCCCGTCGGGTCGCGATCGAAATCGTCGGAAATCTGGCGCTCGCCGCCTGAGCCATTTGGCTGGGCGGGAATGGAGACGGCATGCTGAACGCGCTGGGACAGGCCCTGATCTACGTTGTGCCGTTCCTGCTGGTGCTGACGGTCATCGTTACGATCCATGAACTGGGCCACTTCCTGGTGGCGCGCGCCTTCGGCGTGAAGGTCGACCGCTTTGCGATTGGCTTCGGCAAGGCGATCTTCAGCCGTACCGACCGGAACGGCATCGAATGGCGCGTCGGCTGGATGCCGCTGGGCGGCTATGTGAAATTCTCCGGCGACATGGATGCCTCCAGCGTGCCGGACAGCCGGGGCCTCGACACCCTGAAATCGGAAATCATCGCCCGGGACGGAGTCGGCGCCGAGCGCGATTATTTCCACTTCAAGCCGGTGTGGCAGCGGATGCTGATTGTCGCCGCCGGACCGGCCGCGAACTTCGTCCTCGCCATCTTCATCTTCACCGTGCTGTTTTCGGCGATCGGAGACAGGCTTCGGCCGGCCCAGGTCGCTGATGTCAGTGCGGGATCGCCCGCAGCCGCCGCCGGGTTCCAGGCCGGCGACCTGATTACAGCAATCAACGGTCGGGTCATCGGCGACGCCGGTGAAGTGACGCGCAAGGTCACCCTGTCCAGCGGCGACGCCCTGCGCTTCACTGTGGAACGGAACGGGAGCGAGATCGAACTGGTCGCCACACCCGTTCGTCGGACCGAGACCGATCCCATCGCCGGTCGCGTCAGCGTGGGCCGGATCGGCCTGTCACTGACCAGTTCGCCGGGCACGACGCGTTACATTCGCTACAATCCGGTCGAGGCGGTCGGTCGAGGCGTTCGGGAGACGGGCGACATCCTCGGCACGACCCTGACCTATCTCGGCCGTATCTTCACCGGCCGCGAGTCGGGCGACCAGCTCAGCGGACCTCTGGGGATCGCCAAGGCTTCCGGCGCCCTGACCAACGCGGCGGTGGCCGCAAATCCCGATCCGGGCGCCATGGCGCTGAACCTGCTGCTGACGCTAACGAGCTTCGCCGCCATACTTTCGATCGGAATCGGCTTTCTAAACCTCTTGCCCATCCCCGTTCTGGATGGCGGACATCTGGTCTTCTACGCCTACGAGGCTGTGGCGAAGAAACCCGTTGCCGCCAACGTTCAGGAGGCCGGATACAGGGTCGGTCTTGCTTTGCTGGCGGGTTTGATGTTGTTCGCCACCTGGAACGACCTGCAGAAGTCGAACGTGTTCCAATTCCTCGGCGGGCTCGTCAGTTGAGCCGACGCCAGCCCCCGATGGTTCCCCGCATGATCCTGAACGACCTCCGCGCCGCTTCCTATACGGGTGACCGCAACCTGCGCAGGACCTGCGCAGCGACCGCAAGCTTGCTGGCGCTTGTCGCAGGGACGCCGGCTCTCGCCCAGACCGCCCCTGCGGCCCCGGCGCAGCAGGCCGCTCCGGCCGCCCAGCCGGCCGCGCCGTCCGAGACGGGCGTGGTCAACCGCATCCTGGTTCAGGGCAACCAGCGCATCGACCAGACCACGGTCCTGTCCTACCTGCCGATCCAGCCCGGCGACACGATCGATCCGGTCATCCTCGACGTCGCCATCCGGACCCTGACGCGCACCCAGCTGTTCGCCGACGTTCAGATCGGCCTGCAGCCCAACGGCGACCTGGTCGTTCGCATCGTCGAAAACCCGATCATCAACCAGGTGGTGTTCGAGGGGAACGGCGCGATCAGCGAGGACAAGCTGCGCGAGGAAGTGACCATCGCGCCTCGCGGCATCTACACCCGCGCCCGGGTCCAGGAGGACGTGGGCAAGATCATCGAGCTGTACCGCCTGTCGGGCCGCATCTCGGCGAACGTGACGCCCAAGCTGGTCCAGCTGGAACAGAACCGCGTCGACCTGATCTTCGAGATCGACGAGGGTCCGGAGACGGGCGTCCAGTCGATCACCTTCCTGGGGAACCAGGCCTTCTCCGACAGCGAGCTGCGCGAGGTCATGGTGACCAAGCAGACGCAGTGGTGGCGTCTGTTCACCAAGAACGACAACTACGACCCCGGCCGCCTGGACTACGACCGCGAGCAGCTGCGGAAATTCTACACGAACCGCGGCTACTACGACTTCCGCATCACCTCCGCCGTAGCCGAGCTGGCGCCGGACGACAGCGCCTTCGCCATGACCCTGACGGTCGACGAGGGCGACAAGTACAACTTTGGCGACATCCAGGTCGTCACCGAGAACGACCGCCTGAACGCGGACTTCCTGGAGCTGCTGCTCCCGATCCGCACGGGCGACCTCTACGAGAGCGACAAGATCGAGAGCTCCGTCGATGCGCTGACGTTCGCCGCAGGCTCGGCGGGCTACGCCTTCGTCGACATCAATCCGACCTATCGGCCGAACCCTGAGACCGACACCATCGACGTGACGTTCAACGTGTCGGAAGGCCAGCGCGTCTACGTCGACCGCATCAACGTCATCGGCAACACCCGCACCATCGACCCGGTCATCCGCCGCGAGCTGATGCTGACCGAGGGTGACGCCTTCAATCGCACCCTGCTGGAGCGGTCGCGCAACAATCTGCGGGCCCTGGGCTTCTTCAAGGAAGTCACCGTCGATGAGACGCGCGGCGCCGCGCCGGACCGCTCGATCGTCAATGTCACCGTCGAGGAACAGCCGACCGGCGAACTGTCCGTCGGCGCCGGGTTCAGCTCTGTCGACAGCTTTGTGGTCAACCTTGGCATCTCCGAGCGGAACTTCCGCGGGCGGGGCCAGAATGTGGTCGCGCGCGTCGAATGGGGCTCGCTGCGCCAGCAGATCGACTTCCGCTTCACCGAGCCCCGCTTCCTGGGGCGCGACATCGGGGCGGGCTTCGACCTGTTCCACTCGCGCTACGACTTCCAGGAGGAGTCCTCGTTCGACTACCGGTCGACCGGCGCGGGCCTGCGTCTGACCTATCCGTTGAACGGCTACAGTCGCCTGTCGACGCGTTACTTCATCAAGGACGACGAGATCCTGGTGCCGATCGGCTATTGCGACATCGGCGGTTCCGGATCATCCGCCCTGTGCGAACAGGTCGGCGCATCGTTGAATTCTTCCGTTGGCTACACGCTGGTCGTAGACCGCCGGAACGACCCGGTGCGGGCGACTCGAGGCTGGAGCGGTTCGCTCCGTCAGGACTTCGCAGGTCTCGGCGGCGACGTGAACTATGTGAAGACCGAGTTGGACGCGACCGTCTACTACGGCATCACCCCCAGCTGGATCGTGACCGTGGCCGGCTCCGCCGGCTATGTTTCGGGCTGGAACGGCGACGCGGTTCGCATCAACGACCGCTTCTTCAAGGGCGGCAACAGCTTCCGCGGGTTTGAAAACGCCGGCATGGGGCCGCGCGACCTGACGACCAACGACGCCCTGGGCGGTAATTTCTACGCCGTCGGCACGATCGAACTGACCCTGCCGAATGTTCTGCCGGAACAGTACGGCATCAAGACCTCGCTGTTCGCCGATGTCGGCACCCTGGGCGCGCTGGATAACCGGTACACCCTCGGAAGCAACGGTCTGCCTGACACGTCCATCGCCGACGATCTGTCGCTGCGGGCCTCCGCCGGCCTCAGCGTCCACTGGAAGTCGCCGATGGGGCCGATCCGCTTCGATTTCAGCCAGATTCTGAGCAATGAAGAGTACGACCGGACCGAAACCTTCCGCTTCTCGACCTCAACCCAGTTCTAAGCCCGGGCCCGTCGGCCCTAAAAGGTTACCCATGAAAATCCTCGCTATCGGCGCTTTCGCCCTGGCTTCGCTCGTCGCCTCGACCGCCGTCGCCCAGACTCAGGGACCGCAAAATCCCGGCCCCGTGATTCCGGGCGTCTGCGTCTATTTCAACCAGCGCCTGCTGGCGACCTCGACCGCCGGTCAGGCCGTTCAGGCCCGTATGGAACAGCTGGCGACCGAGGTTCAGGGCGAGCTGGCCCCCTACGGCGTGGCGATCCAGACCGAGATCAACTCGCTGCAACAGGGCGGCCAGGCTGCTGACCCGGACGGCGCTCGCCGGACGGCCCTGCAGACCCGCATCACCGAGGCCCAGACCCTGGAACAGACCCGCCAGGACGAGTTGCGCTACACCCTGTCGGAACAGCGCCGCCTGATCTCGGCCCAGGTCGAGCCGATCCTGGTCGCCGTCTATCAGGAGCGCGGCTGCGGCATCCTGCTCGACCGTGAGAGCGTGTTCATCCTGAACCCGGCCATGGACGTCACTGACGTGGTGATCCAGCGCCTGAACACCGCCCTGCCGACCCTGAGCTTCAACCGCCTGCCGATCCCGGCTCAAGCGGCTCAGTAAGGCGCAGGGCATGACGCCCGACGCCCGCTTCTTCGATACGCTGAGCCCGCTCGGCGTCGACGACCTCGCGGCCCTGACGGGCGGCGAGGTCGTTCGCACTTCGGCGACCCGCATCGCGCGGGTCGCGCCTCTGGCGACGGCCGACAGACAGGCCGTGGCCTTTCTTGGCGACCGGAAATTCCTTCAGGCCCTGGGATCGACCGCCGCAGGCTGCGTGATCGTACCGCCAGAGGCCGTGGACTCCGCTCCCGCCGGCGCGGCCGTCATCGTCTCGCGGACGCCACAGGCCGCCTGGGCCGCCGCCGCCGTCGCTCTGCACCGGCCCGTCAGCCTGACCGCCGCGTCGCCCTCCGACGTCTGCGAGGACGACAGCGTCGTGATCGAGCCCGGCGTGGTCCTGGGACAGGGTGCGCGGATCGGGCGAGGCAGCCGGATCGGCGCCAATACGGTGATCGGACCGGGTGTCCAGATCGGCCGTGATTGCGACATCGGCCCGAACGTCACCGTCCGCTTCGCCCTGATCGGCGACCGGGTGAAAATCTATGCCGGCGCACGGCTCGGTGAGGCCGGATTCGGAGCGGCGGGCGCCGCGACCGGTCCCGTCGACGTACCCCAGCTGGGGCGTGTCATCATCCAGGACGGCGTGACCATCGGGGCCAACACCTGCATCGATCGCGGCGCTTTTGACGACACCGTGATCGGCGAGAATTCCAAGATCGATAACCTGGTCATGATCGCCCACAATTGCGTCATCGGCCGCAACTGCCTGGTCGCGGGCCAGACGGGGATTTCGGGGTCGGTGACGGTCGGCGACGGCGTGATGTTCGGCGGGCAGGCCGGGGTGGGTGATCACTTCAGGATCGGCGTCGGCGCGCGGGTTGCAGCGGGCGCCGGCGTGCTGGCGGATATCCCGGCGGGCGAGACCTGGTCCGGCTATCCGGCAAAACCGATCCGTCAGTTCTTGCGTGAGATCGTCTGGGTGTCCAAACAGGCGGGGCGAAAAAGAGAGCGGACGGATGACTGAGCCTGGGGTGAAGATCGACTACGCCGAGGTCATGCGCCGGCTGCCCCACCGCTATCCGTTCCTGCTGGTGGACAAGGCCGAGGCCTTCGTGGCCAGCACGTCCATCACCGGCATCAAGAACGTCACCCACAACGAGCCGTTCTTCCCGGGTCACTTCCCGATCGATCCGGTGATGCCGGGCGTCCTGATCGTCGAGGCCATGGCCCAGACGGGGGCTCTGCTGATGTCCAAGAGCCTGGATGTCGCGGTCGAGGGCAAGGTCATCATGTTCATGTCCATCGACGGCGTCCGCTTCAGGAAGCCCGCGCGACCAGGCGACCAACTGCGCATGAACGTCATCGTGACGAAGCAGCGCGGCGACATCTTCAAGTTCCGGGGCGAGACCTTCATCGACGGAAAACTGGCCGCCGAAGCCGACTTCGCGGCCATGGTGGTCACCGTCGACCAGCCGGTCACGCCATGAGCCCTATCCACCCCACCGCCATCGTCGACGGCTCGGTCGAGCTCGGCGAGGACGTGGCGATCGGGCCGTGGTGCACCGTCGGGCCGGGCGTGAAGCTGGATGACGGCGTCCATCTGGTCAGCCATGTCGTGGTCCAGCAGGACACGACGGTCGGCGCCCGCACGGTGATCCACCCCTTCGCCGTGATCGGGGGCGACCCCCAGCACAACGGCTACAAGGGCGAGACCGTGCGGCTGGAGATCGGCTCGGACAACACCATTCGCGAGCATGCGACCTTCAACCGGGGCACGCCGCAGGGATCGGGGGTCACCCGCGTGGGCTCCCATGGCCTGTTCATGACCGGGGCTCACGTCGGCCACGACGCCGTCGTCGGCGACAATGTGGTGATGGCCAACAGCGCGACCTTGGGCGGTCACGCGCGCATCGGCGACAAGGTCTTCCTCGGCGGGCTTTGCGCTGTGCACCAGAACGGCCGGGTGGGGCAGGGCGCCATTGTCGGCGGTCTGGCGGCCGTGACGCGCGACGTGATCCCCTACGGCTCGGCCTGGGGAAACCATGCGCGACTGCATGGCCTGAACCTGATCGGGCTGAAGCGGAAGGGCTACGGCAAGGACGCCGTGCGCCGCCTGCTGGCCGCCTTCCGTGATCTGTTCGAAGGCGATGGGGTGTTCGCCGACCGTCTGGATGCGGTCGAGGCGGGTTACGCCGACCTGCCGGAAATCATGGAGATCGTGGCTTTCATCCGCGAGGACGGCAAACGGCCCCTGTGCCTGCCGGGCGAATGACCAATTCCGGGCGCCAAACCCGTCAAATTTCGTCGCCAACTCGACCAGTCGGCTGGTCAACCTCGCCAACTTCACCAAACGCCCATTTCGGCCCGGGAGGCGGGTCTTGAGCACCGGAAAATTGGGCCTGATCGCGGGCGGCGGCGCACTTCCCCTGGCCATCGCGGCGCGGTGCGAGCTCGAAGAGCGGGCCGTCTTCGTGGTGCGTCTCACGAGCTTCGCCGACCCGCATCTGATCCGCTATCCGGGGATCGAGGCCGGTATGGCCGAAATCGGCAAGGTATTGTCGGCGCTGAAGGCGGCGGGCTGCACCGCGGTCTGCTTTGCCGGGACCGTAAATCGGCCGGATTTCAAGGCGTTGAAGCCAGATCTGAAGGGGGCGATGGTGCTGCCGGGGATCATCGCAGCGGCGACGAAGGGTGATGACGCCCTGCTGCGCAAGATCCTGTCGGTGTTCGAGGCCGAGGGTTACGCCATCGAGGGCGCGGATGACATTCTGGGCGGCGAAACCCTGCCGGTCGGCGCGCTGGGACGGGTGCAGCCGGACGAGGGTCAGCTCTCCGATCTCAGGAAGGCCCTGCATGTCGCAGAAAAGGCCGGTGAACTTGATATCGGCCAAGGCGCGGTTGTCTGCGACGGTCTGGTGCTCGCCGTGGAGGCTCAGGAGGGCACCGACGCCATGCTCGGGCGTGTCGCCGGCCTGCCTGCGGACCTGCGCGGCGCCTCTGGAAACCTGAAAGGAGCTCTGGGCAAGGCGCCCAAGCCGATACAGGACCTGAGGGTGGACATGCCGGTTATCGGCGCGCGGACCCTCGAGATGGCCGCTGCCGCCGGGCTGGCGGGCATCGGCGGGGTCGCAGGCAGGCTGATCCTGATCGACCGGGCGGTGATCATCGAGGCGGCGGATCGCCTGGGTCTGTTCGTCTGGGGCGAGGACCGCTCGTGAAGATCATGCTGGTGGCTGCTGAGGCCTCGGGCGATGCGCTCGGCGCCGGTCTGGCGCAGGCTTTGCGGGAGCGCCGCCCGGATATCGGCTTCATCGGCGTCGGTGGACCGAAGATGGCCGCCAACGGTATCGAGAGCCCGTTCGACATCGCGGAACTGTCGATCCTCGGCTGGCTGGAGGGATTGCGCGCCTATGGCCGGGTCAAGGCGCGGGTCGCCGACACGGTGGCCCTGGCGGTGCGGGAGCGGCCGGATGCGGTCGTCCTGATCGACAGCTGGGGTTTCACTATCCGGGTGGCCAAGGCCCTCCGCGAGGCGCTGCCCGGCGTGCCCCTTATCAAATACGTCGGGCCGCAGGTCTGGGCCTCGCGGCCGGGGCGGGCGAAGACCCTGGCCGGCGCCGTGGATCACCTCCTGGCCCTCTACGCCTTTGACGCGCCGTGGTTCGAGCGCGAGGGGCTGCCGACGACCGTGGTCGGGTCGCAGGCCCTGCATGTCGACATGAGCAGCGCCGACCCCGCCGCCTTCCGCGCCGCGCGAGGCATCGCGCCGGATGCGCGCCTGTTGCTGGTCCTGCCCGGAAGCCGGCCGAGCGAGGTTCGGCTGATGACGCCCGTCTATGAGGCGGCGATCAAATCGCTGAAGGCCGCCGATCCCAGGCTGGAGGTCGCCGTGGTCGTCGCGGGCACCGTGGCAGATGATGTCACCGCCCGGATCGCCGCCTGGCCCTTCCGCGCCCATGTGGTGACCGAGGCGGACAAGTACGCGGCGATGAAGGCCGCGACCGTAGCCCTGGCCACCAGCGGAACGGTCTCGACCGAACTGGCCCTGGCCGGCGCGCCCATGGTCATCGGCTACCGGTTCGCACCCCTCAGCTATGCGATCATGAAGCCGTTCTTCACGGGCAAGTACGCGACCCTGTTCAACCATGCGGCGGACGAGGAGATCGCGCGCGAACTGATCCAGACCGACGCAACGCCGGAGAAGGTCGCGGCCGAGGTCGGACGCCTGTTGAGCAATCCCGATGCCCGGGCGGCCCAAACCAGGCGCCAGACCGAGGCGCTGGACTATATGGGGCCCGGCGGCGCCGATCCGTCGGCCCTGGCGGCTGAAGCGGTTCTGAGTGTTATCGAGGGCGCCTCTGGATCAAACGGCGCGTCCGTCCTAGATTCCGTCCGCTGATCCCGATGGATGATCGTCGAATGACTTCTGCCCGCCCGCCCAAGAAGAGCGAGACGCTGGAAATCCGGCTGCCGCACGCCTCGAAGCTCGCCTTCATGGCGCGCTGCCGCGCCGCCGGTCTGACGGCCAGCGAGGTCGTGCGCGGCCTGATCGAGAACGAGACTTCGGCGGCCCCGAAAGCGCGCCGGCAGGTGAGGAGCTGGCAGGCACTGGCCGCTGCGGTGGCGGGCATCGTCATCGGTGCGGCGGCGGCGCCGTCGATCGCACAGGCCCTGCCGGGCTCTCGCGCCGCCTTCGACCAGATGGACGCCGACCACGACGGCGTCGTCTCCTTTGCCGAGTTTCAGGCCCGCTAGCGGATCCGCTGGGCGATCCGGCCCGGGCGCAGGTTGAACCAGGTCCAGGGCTTCCACAGGGCTGCGCCCGGCTTCCATGACGCGACGACGACCTCGGCCCGCCCCACAACATTGGTGACCGGCAGCAGGCCCACGCCGACATCGCCCGACCAGCGGCTGTCCAGCGAGTTGTCGCGGTTGTCGCCCATGACGAACACCTGACCCTCGGGCACGACCTGGGCCGGGCGGTCGTCGCCGGATCCGGGACCTCCGTCGAAGGTGACATAGGCGCGGCCGTCGGCCTGACGTTCCTCGATCTGTTCGACAGGCCGCCCGGGCTGATCGAGATCGAGACCCGGTCCAAGCGCGCGCTGGGGCAGGGCCTGTCCGTTGACGGTGACGACGCCGCCCGAGACCGACACCGTATCGCCGGGCAGGCCGATGACCCGCTTGATCCAGGTCTCCTGCGGATTGCTCGGACGGCGGAAGACGATCACATCGCCGCGTTTCGGCAGGCGCTCGAACAGTCGCCCCGACGGCAGGGGCGGATTGAAGGGCAGGGAGGCGCGGCTCCAGCCGTAGGCGAACTTGGACACCACCAGATAGTCGCCGACGACAAGCCCCGGCTCCATCGAGGCGGACGGGATGGTGAAAGGCTGGAAGGCCGCGGTCTGGATCACAACAGCCGCCGCGAGCGCGACAGCGACGGTGCGGACCGTATCGACGATCTCGGCGACGGCGGATGGCGGCGCATCGATGGCGGTAATCTGGGTGTTCCGGGTGTCGGAGGTCTGGGTCATGACGACAGTCCAGCCGCGATCTCGTTCCCACACCAGTGAAGTTGTGTCCGGACAAGCTGCAGATCGTGTCCGGACAAAGAAAAACGCCGGGGCGCGGGCCCCGGCGTCTTGTCTGTGCGGCTATATCAGCCCCGGTTCTGGATCGGCACGTAATCGCGCTCGGTCGGGCCGGTGTAGAGCTGGCGCGGACGGCCGATCTTCTGCGCCGGATCGGCCAGCATTTCTTCCCACTGGGCGATCCAGCCGACGGTGCGAGCCAGGGCGAACAGCACGGTGAACATCGAGGTCGGGAAGCCCATCGCCGACAGGGTGATGCCCGAATAGAAGTCGACGTTCGGGAACAGCTTGCGCTCGATGAAATACTCGTCCGACAGGGCGATGCGCTCCAGTTCCTTGGCGACCTGGAACAGGGGATCGTTCTCGGCGCCGACGAGGTCGAGAATCTCGTCCGCCGACTGCTTCATCACGGTCGCCCGCGGATCGTAATTCTTGTACACGCGGTGGCCGAAGCCCATCAGCTTGTACTTTTTGGCCTTCACGCCCTCGATGAACTCCGGAATCTTGTCCGGAGTGCCGATTTCCTTGAGCATCATCAGCGCCTCTTCGTTGGCGCCGCCGTGCGACGGCCCCCACAGGCAGGCGATGCCGGCGGCGATACAGGCGAACGGATTGGCGCCCGACGAACCGGCCAGACGGACGGTCGAGGTCGATGCGTTTTGCTCATGGTCGGCGTGGAGGGTGAAGATCCGGTCCATGGCCCTGGCCATCTTGGGATCGACCACATAGTCCTCGGCCGGAACGGCGAAGCACATGCGCAGGAAGTTCTCGGCGTAGCTGAGGTCGTTGCGCGGCGAAACGAACGGCTGGCCGATGTGGTATTTGTAGGCCCGGGCCGCGATCGTCGGCATCTTGGCGATCAAGCGAATGGCCGAGATGTTGCGCTGGACCGGGTCATGGATGTCCAGGCTGTCGTGATAGAAGGCCGACAGGGCGCCGACGGCGCCGACCATGATCGCCATCGGGTGGGCGTCGCGACGGAAGCCCTGGAAGAACTGGTCGAACTGGGCGTGCAGCATGGTGTGCCGCGTCACGGTCTCCTCGAACGCTGCGTACTGGGCGGCCGTCGGCAGTTCGCCGTGGAGCAGCAGGTGGCAGACTTCGATGAAGTTCGACTTCTCGGCCAACTGACCGATCGGATAGCCGCGGTGCAGCAGGACGCCGGCGTCGCCGTCGATATAGGTGATTGCGCTTTCGCAGGCCGCCGTGGAGGTGAAGCCCGGGTCGAAGGTGAAGGCGTTGGTCGCGCCGTACAGCTTGCGGATGTCGATGACGTCAGGCCCGGTCGTGCCGGACAGGACGGGCAGATCGACCGATTTATCGCCGTAGGTCAGGGTCGCCGTGCCGGCGGATTTCGAGGCTTCAGTCATCAGGCGCCCTTGCTTTCGTGCTTGGTCCGGACGGGAAGCCCCGGACCCCGATTGTTATCCCCGATCACTTAGTCTGTTGCAGCGCATCATCCAAGCGCCCGAGCGCTTCTTCGCGTCCGAGGGCCGACAGAGTTCTGGCGATGTCGGGCGAGGCGGAGCCGCCGGTCAATGCGGCGCGCATCGGCGGACCGATCTTGCCGAAGCCGACGCCTTCCTCCTCGGCGAAGGCTTTCAGCTCCGCTTCAAGCGCGAAGACGTCCCAGCTCTCGAACAGGGCGAGGCGGGTGCGAACGCGGGCGATGCGTTCGGCCGTCTCTCCGGACAGCAGGGTGCGGGCCTTTTCATCGAGGTCCAGCGGGCGGGCCCTGAGCACAAAGGCCGTCTGATCGGCCAGTTCCAGCAGGGTCTTCGCCCGATCCTTCACGAACGGCATGGCGCGCTGAAGCCGGGCCTCGTCGCCTTCGTTCAGGGTCGCGCCCTTCGCGAGGTGGGCGTCGAGGGTCATGCCGGCCAGACGCTCGTCGGCGGCCAGACGCAGCCAGTGCGAATTGACGTGGGCCAGCTTGTCGAAGTCCAGGCGGGCGGGCGCCTTGCCGACGCCGTCGAGGTCGAACCACCCGCGCGCCTGAGCGTCGCCGAACAGTTCATCATCGCCGTGGGCCCAGCCGAGGCGGGCCAGGTAGTTGCGCATGGCCTCGGGCAGATAGCCCATTTCGGCATACTCATGGACGGCCTGGGCGCCATGGCGCTTCGACAGCTTGGCGCCGTCGGGGCCGTGAATCAGCGGGATGTGAGCGAAGACCGGCCGGGTCCAGCCGAGGGCGTCATAGATCAGCGACTGGCGCGCGGCGTTGTTCAGATGGTCGTCGCCGCGAATGACGTGGGTCACGCCCATGTCGTGGTCGTCGACGACCACGGCCAGATTGTAGGTCGGGGCCCCGTCGGAACGCAGCAGGACCAGGTCGTCGAGATCCTCATTGCCCCAGTTGACCTCGCCCTGGACCGCGTCGGCCACGACGACACGGCCGGGCAGCGGCCGGCGGAAGCGCACGACGTGCGGCTGGCTCAGATCGTCGACGGTCGGCGTGCGGTCGCGCCACGGCGATTCGAAGGTGCGGCGGTCGGCCTTGGCCTCGTCGCGCAGGCGGCCGGTTTCCTCGGCCGAGGTGAAGTCGCGGTAGGCTGCGCCGAGTTCCAGCAGCTGGTCCACGACCTCCCGGTGCCGGTCGGCCTGGGCGTGCTGGAAGACGGGTTCCTCGTCGGCGAACAGTTCGAGCCAGCTCAGGCCGTCGAAGATGGCCTTGACGGCGTCGTCGGTCGAGCGCTCGCGGTCGGTGTCCTCGATACGGACCAGGAACTTGCCGCCGCGACCTTTCGCGTAAAGGTAGTTGAACAACGCCGTTCTCGCGCCTCCTATGTGGAGGTAGCCGGTGGGCGAGGGTGCGAAACGGGTGACGACCTGGGGGGAGGAATCTATGGGCATGGGAGAGGGGTCCGAACGGGCCGCCCTTATACCCCCCGACGCGGCAAAGCCCAGCCTGTCGGCGCGTGTTCGTGCCTGGGCCTGGCACGAGGTGCTGGCCCAGACGATGCGCTGGCGGCTGTGGGCGCCGGTGGCCTTCGGCGGCGGGGCGGCGATCTATTTCGCCCTGAGGTCCGAGCCGCCGCTGTGGCCGCTGGCCGTTGTGGCCTTGCTGGCGACGCTGCTGTGGCTCGGCGCGCGGATGCAGGGGCAGGGGCGCGTGGTCACCCTGCCGCTGATGCTGGTCGCTTGCCTGTTCCTTGGACTGGCGGGCGCGAAGCTGAGGGCGGAGCGGGTTGCGGCGCCTATCGCGCCGGCCATGGCCGAGCCGACCGTGGTCGAGGGCTGGGTCGTCGATGTCGACAGCCCCGGCGATCGGGGGCACCGGATCGTCCTTGCGCCCGTGCAGGTCCGGGGGCTGGAACCCGAGGCGACGCCCATCCGGCTGCGGGCCACCGTGCGAGGCGAACCGCCGACGCCGGGCGAGGCGATCCGGTTGTTCGCCATCCTGAATCCGCCGCCGCCCCCGGCCAGTCCGGGCGCCTATGACTTCGGGCGCAACGCCTACTTTCAAGGGTTGGGCGGCACGGCCTTCGCACTCGGTGAGACCCGGCAGGCCTATCGGGCGCCGCCCCCGTGGCGGCTGCGTCTGGCGATGGCGGTGAACGGCGCGCGGTTCGCCCTTGCGCAGCGGATCGTCGGCCGGCTGGGCGAACGGACGGGCGGCATCGCCGCCGCCATGACCACGGGGCACGAAACCTGGATCGCGCGCGAGGATCTCGACGCCATGCGCGATTCCGGCCTGGCGCACATCCTGTCGATCTCGGGTCTGCACATGGCCATCGTCGGCGGGTTCGCCTTCTTCCTGGTTCGAGTGGGCGTCGCGGCCTGGCCGTGGCTGGCGCTCAGGGTGTCCGGCAAGAAGGTTGCGGCCGTCGTCGGGCTGGTCGCCGTGTGGAGCTATCTGGTGCTGTCGGGCGCTCCGGCGCCGGCGCAGCGGGCTGCGATCACGGCGTCGGTGGCGTTCGCGGCGATCCTGCTGGATCGGCCCGCGATCACCATGCACGCGCTGGCGGTGGCGGCCATGGCGGTGCTGATCCTGCAGCCCGAGGCCATTGTGACGCCGGGGTTCCAGATGTCGTTCGCGGCGACAGCGGCGCTGGTGGCCCTGTCGGAAGCCTGGCCGCCCCGGACGCGGGAGTTGTCGGTCCCATGGCCCATCGCGGCATTCCAGTCGGCGCGACACTGGCTGCTGGTGGCCGTGACGGCCAGTCTGGTGGCGGGGGCGGCGACGGGGCCGTTCGCAGTCCAGCATTTCAACCGGGCGGCCATGTACGGGCTGCTGGCGAACCTGACGACCTCGCCCATCGCGGACTTCGTGATGATGCCGGCGCTGGCGCTGGGCGCGCTGCTGGAGCCGGTCGGACTGGGCGGGCCGTTCCTGTGGGTGGCGGGCAAGGGCGTCGATCTGATGCTGACCATCGGCCACTGGACGGCGGGGCTGCCCGGTGCCGTCAGGACGATCGCGAGCGCACCCGATTATGTCCTGCCGATCTCGTTTCTGGGCGTGCTGTTCCTGTGCCTGTGGCAGGGGCAACTGAGGTGGCTGGGCCTCCCGTTCGCCTGTGCGGTCCTCTTATGGCCGCGCGCGCCGACGCCGACCGTGTGGATCGGGGACGGCGGGACGAATGCGGCGTTCAGCGAGGCGGACGCGGCCGTTGTGGTCAGGCCCGGCGTGCGGCAGTTCGCGGCGGACCTGTGGTCGCGGCGGCGCGGGCTGACACTGGCGCCTCGGCCGGACGAGGGTTGGGCCTGTCTGAGATCAAGCTGTGCACCGGCCGGCGCAGCGTCTGGCCCGGTCGCCCTGTGGTGGGGAAAGGCCGCGCCTGACGGTGAACAGCTGGCTGCGCTCTGTGCGTCTGCGCCGCTGGTCAGCGTGCGGGCTGTGGTCTCCGCCGTGCCGCCGGCTTGCGAGGGCAAGCTGGTGCTCGACGGGCTGGACTATCAGAAGGGCGGCTCGGTCGAGCTGTGGCGCACCGCTCAAAGCTGGCGCGCGGTCTGGGCCGCCGATGTGCGCGGCGACCGGCCGTGGAGCCGCATCGGGGACACCGACGCGGCGGACGCGGGCCCTAGTGATACTGGCGGATAAGGCCGACCAGCTTGCCCTGAACCTCGACCTGGTCGGGGCCGAAGATGCGGGTCTCATAGCTGCGGTTGGCGGGTTCCAGGGCGATGGAATTACCCTTCTTGCGCAGGCGCTTGAGGGTCGCCTCTTCACCTTCCACCAAGGCCACGACGATCTCGCCCGAGGAGGCGGTATCGACGCGTTTGATGACCACGAGATCGCCGTTGAGGATGCCGGCCTCGATCATCGAGTCGCCCTCGATCTCCAGCATGTAGTGCTCGCCGGCGCCCAGCATGGATTCGGGCACCTGATAGCGGCCGTGGTCCTGTTGCAGGGCGGCGATGGGCACGCCGGCGGCGATCTTGCCGACCAGAACCAGTTCGCGCGTGTCGTTGGCGGGCTCGGCGGAGGCCGGGCGTCCGCCGCCCTCGATGACCGCCGGAGTGAAGCCCGCGCGGCCACGGACGGCCCCGGCCGTCGCCTGTTCCGGGAGCTTGGTCACCTCAAGGGCGCGGGCGCGGTGGGCGAGGCGGCGGATGAAGCCGCGTTCCTCCAGCGCCGTGATCAGCCGGTGGATACCCGATTTGGACGCCAGATCCAGGGCCTCCTTCATCTCGTCGAAGGAGGGGGAGACACCGGTCTCCTTGATGCGTTCGTGGATGAACATCAGGAGTTCGTGCTGCTTGCGGGTCAGCATGGTGGGAATCGCCTTCAGAACAAGTCGTGAACCGTTGCCGATGTTCTGTAAGTGTTCTTGCCTAATGTCAACTTAACGGCAGAGGCGAATACCCTCTCCCGGTGGGAGAGGGCTTGAGCGCCCGAGCGCAGGGCGATCGGTCTTGCGCGAAAGGGTGAGGGTCGTGCGCCACCGGTGAGGTCCGACCCTCATCCGTCTCGCTTCGCGAACCACCTTCTCCCAACGGGAGAGGGAAGACCTAGGCGAGCAGAGCTTGAGTCGCGGCCGTCACGTTCGCCTGACGCATCAGGCTCTCGCCGACGAGGATGGCCGAGGCGCCCGCACCGCAGACCTCCGCGACGTCCGCCGGGCTGAAGATCCCGCTCTCGGCGACCAGCAGCGACCCCTTTGGCGACAGGGGAGCGAGGCGGGCTGTGGCCCCAAGGTCGACGTCGAAGGTCCGCAGCGAGCGGTTGTTGATACCCACCAGATCCCCGCCGAGGTCGGCGGCGCGGGCCATCTCGTCCTCGTCGTGGGTCTCGATCAGGGCGTCCATGCCGAAGCGCCGGGCCTCGGACAGAAGCTCGTCGGCCAGGACGTCGTCGATCATGGCCAGGATGATCAGAATACAGTCGGCGCCCAGGGCCCGGCTCTCGGCCACCTGCCACGGATCGACGAGGAAGTCCTTGCGCAGGCAGGGCAGGGCGACGGCGGCCCGAGCCTGCACCAGATAGTCGTCGGCGCCCTGGAAGCTGGGGCCGTCGGTCAGGATCGACAGACAGGCGGCGCCGCCGGCTTCGTAGGCTTGCGCGAGCGCCGGCGGGTCGAAGTCGGGCCGGATCAGGCCCTTGGAGGGGCTGGCCTTCTTGATTTCGGCGATCAGGGCGGGCCGACCGGGTTCGGCGCGGCGTTCGAGCGCGCTGCGGAAGCCGCGCGGCATGCCGGCGATCAGGGCCAGGGATTCGACCTCGGCCTGGGACGTGGCGGCCTTGCGGGCGGCGACGTCCTCGCGCTTGTAGGCGGCGATCCGGTCCAGAACGTCGGTCATGCGGGGTCTTCGATCGGCGCCGGGGTCGAGGTGATGCGGGCCAGATCGGCGAGCGCCCGGGCCGCCTTGCCCTCGTCGATGGCGGTGGCGGCGAGGGCCACGCCGGATTTCAGGTCAGGCGCCTTGTCCGCGACGATCAGGGCGGCGGCCGCGTTCAGCAGAACGATGTCGCGATAGGGGCCGGCCTCTCCCGCCAGCAGGGCGGTCAGAGCGGCGGCGTTGGTCTCGGCGTCGCCGCCGCGCAGGGTTTCGATGTCGGCGCGGGGCAGGCCGGCGTCCTCGGGCGTGACGGTGAAGCGACGGACGGCGCCGTCTTTCCACTCCGCGACCTCGGTCGGGCCGGTGGTGGTCAGTTCGTCGAGACCCTGGCCATGAACAGTCCAGGCGCGGGTGGCGCCGAGACGGCCGAGCACCTCGACGAGCGGTTCCAGCAGGCGCGGATCGTAGACGCCCATGATCTGACGTTTGGCGCCTGCGGGATTGGAAAGCGGCCCCAGCAGGTTGAAGACGGTGCGGAATCCGATCTCGGCGCGGACCGGTCCGACGTGACGCATGGCGCCGTGGTAAGCGGGCGCGAACAGGAAGGCGATGCCGGCCTCGTCCAGCGCCTGACGCTGTTGAGCGAGGCCGGCGGTCAGGTCGACGCCGAGCACGCTGAGCACGTCAGACGATCCGGATTTCGAGCTCATGGCCCGGTTGCCATGTTTGGCGACCTTCACGCCCGCCCCGGCCAGCACCAGGGCCGCCGCCGTCGAGATGTTGAAGGTGTGGGCGCCGTCGCCGCCCGTGCCGCAGGTATCGATGACGTCATAGGGGTGGTCCAGCGTCATGGCGGCGTTGCGCATCGCCTGGGCGAAGGCGGCGATCTCGTCGACCGTTTCGCCCCGCATCCGCAGCGCCGTGACGGCGGCGGCGACCTGGGCCGGGGTCGGCTCGCCGCGCAGACAGGCGGCGAAGAAATCGCCCGCCTCTTCCGAGCTCAGCGTCCGGCCGTCGACCAGCTTGGCCAGCAGCGGCTTGAAACCACCCTCCGCCATGGGCTCAGACCATCGCCAGACGCTTGACGCCCGCCTGGTCGAGGAAGTTGGCCAGCATCTCGTGGCCGTGTTCGGTGGCGATGGATTCGGGGTGGAACTGAACCCCGTGGATCGGCCGCTCGTGGTGCTGGAAGCCCATGATCTCGCCGTCCTCGGTCCAGGCCGTGACGTTGAGGGTGTTGGGCAGGGTTTCGCGCTGGACGGCGAGCGAGTGGTAGCGGGTCGCGGTGAAGGGCGAGGGCAGGCCGGCGAACATACCCTTGCCCTCATGCAGGATCGGCGAGGTCTTGCCGTGCATCAGGGCCTTGGCGCGGATGACGTGGCCGCCCATCGCCTGGCCGATCGCCTGATGGCCCAGGCAGACGCCCAGGATCGGCATGTCCAGCGGCGCGGTGTCGATCAGGGGAAGGCAGATACCGGCCTGATCCGGGGCGCAGGGGCCGGGGGACAGCAGGACGGCCTCGGGCTTCAGCGCCCAGGCCTCCTCGGTCGTCAGGTCGTCGTTGCGCACGACATGAGTCGTCGCGCCCAGCTCCGCGAGGTAGTGGACGAGGTTGTAGGTAAAGCTGTCGTAGTTATCGACGACGAGGATCATCCGGCGCTTCTAGAGGCTGTGGATCGCGCCGCCAAGCGAACGCTCACGAACACCGATCGTTAACCAACTCAGGGGGAAATCGGGGCTTCCATCGGAGCCGACGATCCCATGAGCGACACCCAGGTCCAGATCGACGCCGCCCGCCTGGCGCTGACCGAGCCTGAGGCGCGCAACGGCGTCATGGGGACGCTGGCCGCCGCCAGCCTGGCGGCCTGTGCGGCCGTGCTGCTGGCGGGCGTCATGATCCTGGGGCCGGGCGTGGCCATTGAGGATGGGCCGCCGCCGTCGAGCAGCCAGACCTTCTAGATTTCGCCGGCCGTATTGAGCGGCGCGCCCAGTTCGAAACGCCAGGCGTCCTCGGCGGCGCGCATGGGAGCGCGGGCCTTGGCCTCGGTCTCGGCGAACTCGGCGGCGGGGTCGCTGTCGGCGACGACGCCGGCGCCGGCCTGAACGAAGACCTGGCCGTCGGCGAACATGGCGGTGCGCAGGACGATGCAGATGTCCGCCTCTCCGCCCGCCGAGATATAGCCGACGCCGCCGCCATAGCCGACGCCGCGCTTCTCGGTCTCCAGCTCGTCGATGATCTCCATGGCCCGGACCTTGGGCGCGCCGGACAGGGTGCCGGCGGGCAGGGCGGCCAGCAGGGCGTCGACGGCGTCGATGTCAGGGTGGGCCCGGCCCTCGACGTTGGAGACGATGTGCATGACCTGGCTGTAGCGTTCGACGACGAAGCTCTCGGTCACCCTGACCGTGCCCGGCGCAGCGACACGGCCCACGTCGTTGCGGCCCAGGTCGAGCAGCATCAGGTGCTCGGCCCGCTCCTTGGGATCGGCCAGAAGTTCGGCCTCCAGCGCCTTGTCCGCTTCGGGCGTGGCGCCGCGTCCACGGGTGCCGGCCAGCGGTCGAATTGTGACGCCGCCGTCCTTGAGCCGGACGAGAATTTCCGGGCTGGAGCCGGCCAGCTGGAAGTCGTCGAAGTTGAGGAAATACAGATAGGGCGAGGGGTTCTGGCGGCGCAGCGAGCGGTAGAAGGCGAACGGATCGCCCGACCACGGCGCGCGGAAGCGATGGCTGAGGACGACCTGGAAGATATCCCCGGCGGCGATATAGCCCTTGGCGGCTGCGACGAGGTCGCCATAGCCGGCTGCGTTCACAGGCGAGCGGAAGTCGAGGCTGGCGGCCGGCGCGGCCGCGCCACGGGCCACGAGCGGGCGACGCAGACGGGCTTCGAAGTCGTCGAGACGGGCCTCGGCCGCAGTCACGGCCTTCGCTGGATCGACCTTGCCCGGCCAGACCGGGGCCATGACGACGATCTCGTGCTTCACGGAGTCGAAGACGGCCACGACCGACGGGCGGGTCAGGACGGCGTCTGGCAGGTCGAGCGGATCGGGATTGGGCGCGCCCAGCGGCTCCAGCAGGCGCACCATGTCGTAGCCGAAGACACCGAACAGGCCGGCGGCCATGGGCGGCAGGCCTTCGGGCAGGTCGAAGCGGGTCTCGGCGATCAGGGCGCGCAAGGAGTCCAGCGCGCCGCCGTCCTGTGTCGAATAGCGCTTCGCCGCCACATCCGGTCCGCGCGCGATCGAGGCGACGCCGTCGCGGCAGCGCCAGACCACGTCGGGCTCCAGCGTTATGATCGAATAGCGACCGTTCAGTGCGCCGCCCTCGACCGATTCCAGCAGGAAGGCGTGGGGCCGGCCCCAGCCCACCTTGAGATAGGCCGAGACCGGGGTTTCGAGGTCGTCGACGATCCGGCGCACGACGACCTGGGGCCGGCCTTGCGTCAGTCCCGCGATGATCTCCGCGCGATCGGGCTCCGCGCCGCCTTGGATCATTGAGCGGGAGCGGTCGGCGGGGTCGCGCCGGGAACCGGCGCCGTCACCCCAAGCGCCTCGATGGCGCGGACGGGGTCGTTCTCGGCCCTGGAGGCGCGGGCGGCGGCGGCGACAAGGCCCTCGCCGGCTCCATTGAGGAGTTCCTGGGCCAGACGGGCGCGGATCTGGTCGGCGACAGGCGCGGCGAGAGCCGCCGTGGGCGCGCGAACCGCATCCACGCGACCGACGACAAAGGCCGTCTCCGAGGCCGGGCCGGTGAAGACCTGACCGCGGCCCTGTCCGAACAGGCCGCCCAGCACGCCGTCGCCGAGTGCGCCCTGGGCTTCGGCATTCTGTTGCACGCCCGCACGGGTCGTCAGGGTGGCGCCGGCCGAGGCCGCGACAGCCGCGATGTCCTCGCCGCCACGCACGCGGGCGGCCAGCTCCTCGGCCTTGCTGGTCAGGCGGCGGGCGTTCTCACGCGCGATCCATTGCTGGGCCAGCGGCTCGCGCACGTCGGCGAGGGTCGGCAGGGCGGCGGGCTGGATGTCGTCCAGGCGCAGGACGAAATACTGGCCCTGACCAGAATCGATCACGTCGGACTCGGCGCCCTCAGTCAGGGCGTAGGCGCTCTGGGTGATCTGCGGCGGCGCATTCATCGGCTGTCCGTCGGGCAGGCGACCGTCCTGGGTGAAGGGCGGCAGTTGCACGATGCGGGCGCCGACTTCGCGCACGGCGTCGGCCAGAGGCTTGCCGTCGGTGCGGGCCTTTTCATAGGCCTCCACGCGGCTGAAGATCCGGGCCTTGGCGTCCTCTTCCTGCAGTTCGGCGACGACCGCCTCGCGGACGCCTTCCAGCGTCGCAGGCGCGCCGGGCGTGACGGAGACCAGCTTGGCGACCGTGAAGCCGACACGGCCCTGGATCGGGGCAGAGACCTGGCCGGCGGTCAGGCCGAAGACGGCGGTGCCCACAGCGGGGTCCGGCACGGCGCTCTGCGGCTGGGCCGCGTATTCGGCCGGTTGAATGCGGTTGGCCTCGGCCACAGCCGTCGGCGACTGACCGGCGCGCAGGGCGGCGGCGATGCGATCTGCGCCGGCGCGATCGGGCGCGGTCAGGGTGGTGAAGGTGCGGCGTTCGGGCGTCGACAGACCGTCCTTGCGGAAGTTGAAGCGCTCGACGATGCGGGCTTCGGGGATTTCCGGGGCGGCCGCGCCGGCGGCGTCGTTGAACAGGACGACCGAGGCGATGCGGAACTCGGGACGACGCAGCTGGGCGGCGTTCTCGTTCATGAAGGCGGTCAGCTGGGCGTCCGTCGGCGCGCCGGCGGTTCCGGCCATGGCCTGGGTCACGTTGAACCAGCGGCCGTCACGCAGTTCCAGCGCACGACCGGCGATCAGGGCGCCGTAGATGCGCGGCGAACGGATGCCGGCCTGGACGGCGCTGCCGAAATGTTCGGTGACGGCGGCGTCACGGAACTCGTCTTCCAGCTGGACCGGCGAGTAGTTCTGTTGCGCCAGGGTCTGCTCGTACTGGGCCTGGTCGAAGGCGCCCGTGATCTGGTTGAAGAAGGCGGGGATCTCGCGAATGCGCTTGATGATGAGGGATTCGTCCGGGCGGATCCCGACCTTGCGCGCCCACTCCAGGAAGCCGAGGCGCTGGGTCTGGGCTTCAAGATAGCGGACGTGGACGTTGGCGTTGACCAGGTCCTGGGTCGTCAGGGGGCGGCCTTCCTGTTCCGAGGCGTTGGTGCGGATGCGCTCGAAGTCGGCCCTGAACTGGGCCGCGTCTACCGAGCGTTCGCCGGCCGAGATCACATGCTGGGCGCCCAGACTTTTGAACACGTCCGTCTGGGAGCCGCCGACGACGGCGAAGCTGATGATCAGCAGGGCGAACAGGGCGACAGCCCATTTCGACTTGGCGAAGTCACGGAACACGGAAATCATCGAAGGGGCCTGAAGGTCGGACGGCGAAGAGCGCCACCGCGCCGTATAGGGGAGGGGGCCGTCGCCCCGCAAGCGCCCGACGTGCTGGAGACTTGGCAGCGCGCGAGACGGCGCCTAGACAGAGCGCATGAAACAATCCGTGAAGTTGATCGTCGGCAATTGGAAGATGAACGGCGTGGCCGCCGATCTGGCGGGCGCCGTCGCCCAGATGCTTGCTGACCTGACCGCCGCTCCCGCCTCGGTGCGCGCCGGCCTGTGCCCGCCAACGACCCTGATCGACCGCATGGTTCAAGCCATCGACGGCGGCCCGATCGCGGTCGGAGGGCAGGACTGCCGCGTCGAGACCAGGGGCGCCTTCACCGGCGGCATCTCGGCCGAAATGCTCGTCGATGCCGGCGCGACAATGGTCATCCTGGGCCACTCCGAGCGCCGTCAGGAGTTCGGCGAGAGCGACGCCCTGGTGTCCGACAAGGTCGGGGCTGCGTTGCGGGCCGGGCTCATGCCGATCATCTGCGTCGGCGAGACTCTGGCGCAGCGGGAGGCGGGCGAAGCCGCCTCGGTCGTGCGCGGCCAGATACTGGGGTCGCTGAACGACGCGCTGACCGGGCAGGACTGGGCCCTGGCCTACGAACCGGTGTGGGCCATCGGCACAGGGCTGACGCCGACGCTGGAGCAGATCGCGGAAATCCACGCCGCCGCGCGCGACGCCATGGTCGAACGGCTTGGCGACGGCGGTCGCGCCGCGCCGATTCTGTACGGCGGCTCGGTCAATCCCGGGAACGCCCGCGACATCCTGGCCGTCGAAGAGGTCGGCGGCGCACTGGTCGGCGGCGCCTCGCTGAAGTCTGCCGATTTCCTGGCTATCATCCGGGCAGCCGAACCGGCCAGCGTTGCCGCCGGCTGACAAGGATGATAGACGCCGCCGCTTGATCGGCGGTCGTCCGCCACACATGTAAGCCCCCATGCTCCAGACCATTCTCCTCGTCGCCATGATCATCATCTCGATCGCCCTGTCCGGGGTGATCCTGCTGCAGCGCTCCGAAGGCGGCGCGCTGGGCATGGGAGGAGGCCCCTCGGGCTTCATGACCGCCCGTGGCGCGGGCAATCTTCTCACCACCACGACCTGGTGGCTTGGCGGGCTGTTCGTGGTCTGCGCCATCAGCCTGACCATTGTCGGCAACATGGAACGGGCCAATCGCTCGGTCGTGGACGCCGACGCCGTCGGTTCGATCGCGCTCGACACGGCACCGGCTGCCGGACAGCAGACCGCTCCGGCCGAAACGGCTCCTGCTGCCCCGGCCGCGCCGTCGCTCGACGACCTGGAAGCCAGCCTGCCGACGGCCGGCGCCGCCCCGGCCTCCGCGCCGGCGCAATAAGGTGGCGGCGGGGAACACCCTCCGCCGCTCCTCCCGCCCCCAACACCTCCGCTCCGGACCTGCGCCGGGGCGGAGTTTTGTTTTCAACAGCTGGATCGCGATGCGGTCCGCAGCGACAGCCCGAATCAGGGCTAAGGTGATGCCCCGTGGCTAGATATGTATTCATCACGGGCGGCGTGGTTTCCTCGCTGGGCAAGGGGCTGGCGTCTGCGGCTCTCGGCGCATTGCTTCAGGCGCGCGGCTACAAGGTCCGCCTGCGCAAGCTCGACCCCTATCTGAACGTCGATCCGGGCACGATGAGCCCGTACCAGCACGGCGAGGTGTTCGTGACCGATGACGGGGCGGAGACCGACCTCGACCTCGGCCACTACGAACGCTTCACCGGCGTCTCGGCGGCGCGGTCCGACAACATCACCACCGGCCGGATCTATTCGACCATCCTCGAGAAGGAACGGCGCGGCGACTATCTGGGGGCCACGGTGCAGGTGATCCCGCACGTCACCGACCAGATCAAATCCTTCTGCCTGACGCCCGCCGTGACGGACGAGGGCGAGGACGTCGACTTCGTCCTGGTCGAGATCGGGGGCACGGTCGGCGACATCGAAGGCCTGCCCTTCTTCGAGGCCATCCGCCAACTGGGTCAGGACCTGCCGCGCGGCCAGTCCTGTTTCGTCCACCTGACCCTGCTGCCCTTCATCAAGACCGCCGGCGAGATGAAGACCAAGCCGACGCAGCACTCGGTCAAGGAGCTGCGCTCGATCGGCATCCAGCCCGACATCCTGCTGTGCCGCTGCGAATTCCCGATCCCCGAGGACGAGAAGCGCAAGATCGGCCTGTTCTGCAACGTCCGCCCGTCCGGCGTGATCCAGGCGATGGATTCCGAGGACATCTATGCGGTGCCGCTCGACTATCACCGCGAGGGGCTGGACGCCGAGGTCCTGGCCCATTTCGGCATCACCGATGCGCCGGCGCCCGACATGAGCGGCTGGAACGAGATCGTGCGTCGCCGTCTGCAGCCGGACGGCGAGGTCACGGTCGCCGTGGTCGGCAAATACACGGTGCTCAAGGACGCCTACAAATCCCTGATCGAGGCCCTGCATCACGGCGGCGTCGCCAATCAGGTGAAGGTGAACATCGACTGGGTCGAGGCCGATACCTTCGAGGGCGACCGTCAGGCCTGCGAAGACCGGCTTCAGGGGGCGCATGCCGTTCTGGTGCCCGGCGGCTTCGGAGAGCGCGGGGCCGAGGGCAAGATCGAGGCGGCCCGCTTCGCCCGCGAGCGCAACATCCCCTATTTCGGCATCTGTTTCGGCATGCAGATGGCGGTCATCGAGGCGGCCCGGAACCAGGCCGGCTATCCCAAGGCCTCCTCGACCGAGTTCGGGCCGACCGAAGAGCCGGTCGTCGGCCTGATGACCGAATGGACTCAAGGCAACCAGCGGGTCCTGCGCCAGCAGGGCGGGGACCTGGGCGGCACCATGCGACTGGGCGCCTATGATTCGACATTGGCTGAAGGGTCCCGGATCGCGGAGATCTACGGCACGACCGCGATCAGCGAACGGCACCGCCACCGCTACGAGGTCAACATCAACTATCGCGACGCGATCGAGGACAAGGGTCTGATCTTCGCCGGCCTGTCGCCCGACGGCGTCCTGCCCGAGACGGTCGAGCGCAACGACCACCCCTGGTTCATCGGCGTCCAGTACCACCCGGAACTGAAAAGCCGGCCGTTCAAGCCCCACCCACTGTTCGCCAGCTTCATCGAAGCGGCTGTGGTGCAGAGCCGGCTGGTCTGACGGTCAGTTCGCCTCGACCGGGTCGCTCAGCGCGGCATCACCGCCGCGAGCTGCGCCCGAAGCGCTGCATCCGCGGCAAGTAAGGGTCGCGGCGGCTCGGCCTCGGTCAGGCCGAGCAGGTTGGCGGCGGCATACATCAGCCGAAGACTTCCGTGCGTCCGGACCAGGTCCCAGAGCCCGGCGAAGGCGGCGTCGAGGCGGCCGGCTTCCTCATGGTCGCCCTTCATCGCCGCGGCGGTCACGGCGGCGGCCTGTTCCGTGAACAGTCCGCCTGCGACGCTGAACCAGCAGTCCGCATCCGCCAGCAGAGCCTCCTTGCAGCCCCAGTCGCCGCTGTAGCCGATCGACAGTCGGGGCGCCGCCTGGCGATAGAGCGCCAGATCCGTTGCGATGTCGCCGGACGGGAGCGGAAGCTTGATCGCCGCGATCGTCGGAAGGGCCGCCAGCCGAACCACGAACTCCGGGCGGAAGGTGAAACGTGTCGTTCCCGGATTGCTGTAGATGCACAGAGGCAGGTCGCTTTCAGACGCCACGGCGCGAAAATGCTCGAAGACCTCATCTTCTGTCAGCGGCGTATAGCTGACCGGGGCGAGCAGCAGGCCGGCGGCTCCCTCGGCGACCGTATCGCGAACCAGCGACCGGGCGTCGTCTGTACGCATGGCCCCGACGCCGACCATCACCGGGAGGGATGTAGCCTGAACCGCTGTCGCCACGGCCCGGCGCCGTTGCTCCTGATCAAGGAACATATAGGTCCCGGTGCTGCCCAGGAGGCCGACGGAGTCCGCGCCGCCCTCTTCGATGCGACGCACCAGGCGGCTCAGATCGGTCGCGATGACCTCGCCCGCCGACGTCATCGGCGTGATCGGAAAAGCGGAAAGGCCTGAGAACAGTCGCATGGTTCGACTTCACGATGCCGGTGCAGTGGAGCCGATGCCGATGGCGCAGGACAATCAGGCTTGGCTTCTGTTTGTGACGAAGCGCCGCCACTCGATGTGTGGCGGACAGGGTGGGATTCGAACCCACGGCAGGCTTTCACCTACGGCGGTTTTCAAGACCGCTGCCTTAAACCACTCGGCCACCTGTCCGGCTGGAGAGGGGGCATAGCAGCGCATCGCGCGTTAACCAAAACGGAAATCGGTTCGGCGATGATTTCGCCATGTCGATTTCTCCGGTTCTCCTCCGCCGCGCCTCGAAGGCCTCGGTCATCATCGCCGCGACGGCCTTGCTGGCGGCCTGCGCCAGCGCGGGGGCGACGAACGCGCCGACGCGGCTGGCCGAGGGACCGCGCCCGTCGCGGTCAGCGCCGACCTCTGCGCCTGTCGTGACCGACCCGGCCCCGATCGTGTCGGGGACCATGCGCCGCTATCAGATCCGGGGACGCTGGTACCAGCCGGAGGAACAGCCGGACTATGACGTCGTCGGCCTGGCCTCCTGGTATGGCGACCAGTTCAACGGCCGCCCGACCGCGACCGGCGAGCGGTTCGACATGCATGAGCTGACGGCCGCTCACAAGACGCTGCCCCTGCCGGGACTGGTCGAGGTGACGAACCTGGCCAACGGTCGTCGCGTGGTGCTGAGGGTCAACGATCGCGGCCCCTTCGTCGACGACCGGATCATCGACCTGTCGCGCGGGGCGGCCGAGGCGCTGGATATGCTGAGCCGGGGCGTGGGAGAGGTCAGGGTCCGCTATCTGGGTCGCGCCCCGCGTCTGGGCGGTGGAACGGTGCTGCAAGTCGCCGAGGCCGCGCCGCCGCCTCCGGTCGCCCCGCCGCCGGTCGATGCCGGGCAGAGGTACTGGATCGAGGTCGCCGCCTATCGCGACCAGCCGCAAGCTCAGTCCGTCGCGGGGAGAATCGGTCGCTCCGCCCGCGTCCAGGCCGCCAGCGATCAGAGCATGTTCCGCGTCCTGATGGGCCCATGGAACGACGCTGACGCCGCCGAACGCGCCCGGCGGTCGGTCATGGCCGACGGATTCGCCGACGCCCTGTTGATATCGGCGCGTTAGACCGCCTGCGCCCTTGGCCCCGGCGGTCCGGGTCGCCATTGTGCGTCGGTGACCCGAGGACAATTCATAACGCTTGAGGGCGGGGAGGGGACCGGCAAGTCCACCCAGGCCGCCAGACTGGTCGCTCGCCTGAAGGCGCGCGGCATCGATGTCGTGCACACGCGCGAACCCGGAGGCTCGCCCGGCGCCGAGGAGATTCGCCACATCGCCCTGAACGGCGACGCGGGCCGCTGGTCGCCGCTGACCGAGACCCTGCTGATGTTCGCCGCCCGCAGCGACCATCTGGAGAAGACCGTCCGGCCCGCGCTGGAGGCCGGCCGCTGGGTCGTCTGCGACCGGTTCGCCGATTCCAGTCGCGCCTATCAGGGCGCCGGCGGCGGCGCCCCGGCCGAGTTCATCGAAAGCCTCGACGCCGCCATCGTCGGCGACGATCAGCCGGACCTGACCCTGATGTTCGATCTGCCGGTCGAGGTGGGTCTGGAGCGGGCTCTGGCACGCGGCGCGACGGAGACGCGGTTCGAATCCAAGGGGCTGGAGTTCCATCGCCGCCTGCGCGACGGCTTCCTGTCCGTGGCGGCTCAACACCCGGAACGCTGCCGTCTGATCGACGCCACCGGAGAGCCCGATGCTGTGTCCGAACGGGTCTGGCGCGCCATCGAGCCGATCCTGCCGTGAGCGAACATCCGCGCGACCGGTTCGACCTGATCCCGTCGATGGAGGCGGAGACGGCGTTCGTCGAGGCCGTGGATCGCGGACGGCTGCACCACGCCTGGATGGTCTGCGGTCGCGAGGGCCTGGGCAAGGCGACCTTCGCCTATCGGGCCGCGCGGCGTCTGCTGGGCGCGGCGCCCGATCCGTCACGAGGGCCGCTCGGCGCACGGCCGTCCGATCCGGTCAGCCAGTTGATCACGGCCCAGTCCCATCCCGATCTGCTGGTGCTGGAGCGGCTCGTCGAGGGCGGCAAGACCAAGAAATCGATCTCGGTGGATCAGGCGCGCGACCTGCCTGAGTTCTTCTCAAAGAGCCCGTCGCGAGCGGCCTATCGCGTGGCGATCATCGACGCGGCGGATGACCTGAATCTCAATGCAGCCAATGCCTTGCTGAAGGTTCTGGAGGAACCGCCTGAGCGGGGTGTGCTGTTCCTGGTCACCCATGCGCCGGGCCGGTTGCTGGCCACCATCCGGTCGCGCTGCCGCCGCATGACCTTCCAGCCCTGGCCCGAGCCCGAGATCGCCGGCTTGCTGGCGCGCCAGACTGAACTGGATCGCGACGAGGCGGTCCGCATCGCCGGCATGGCGCGCGGATCGCCGGGCGCGGCCCTGTCTCTGGCCACGGCCGCCAATCTTGAACTGGACCGGCTGGCGCGCCGCTGGGTCGATGAGGGGCCGGTGGATCGGGCGGAGGCCCTGTCCCTCGCCGACGGTTTCCGGGGCGCGGAGGGTCAGGCGCGGTTCGAGGCGCTGATGGACCGGCTCGCCGCCGCCGTGAAGGCGCGGTCACTGGCACAGGGAGGGCAGGGGGCCGCCTGGGCCGATCTGTGGGCCCGGTTGACCGAGGCGCCCGATCGGGCGGTCGCCATCAATCTCGACAAGGGCGACCTGCTGGCCGGGGCCCTGGCGGATCTGGCGCGCGTCAAGCGGATGGCCGGCTGATGCTGATCGACAGCCACGTGAACCTGCACGCCGTCCAGTTCGACGAGGATCGCGACGCCGTCATCGCCCGCGCCCGCGAGGCCGGCGTCCAGATGATGGTCGAGATCTCCGACAAGCTCTCGACCTTCGAGGCGACCCACGGCCTGGCCATGGCCCACCCCGACATCTGGTGCACCGTCGGCGCCCATCCGCACGAGGCGAAGGATCATACGGCCATGACGGCCGACGACCTGATCGCCCTGGCGCAGCGGCCGCGCGTGGTCGGGATCGGTGAATGCGGCCTCGATTTCCACTACGATCTCAGCCCGCGCGAGGTTCAGGCCGAGGTCTTCCGCGTCCATATCGAGGCGGCGCAGGCGACGGGCCTGCCGCTGATCGTCCACACGCGTGAGGCCGATGCCGAAATGGCCGCGATCCTGCGCGAAGGGCAGGCCAGGGCGCCGTTCCGATTCCTCATGCATTGCTACACCTCGGGTGCGGAACTCGCGGAACAGGCAGCGGAAATGGGCGCCTGGTTCTCGATTTCGGGCATAGCCACATTCAAGGCGGCCGAAGATGTGCGCGAGGTCATACGCGCCATGCCGGCCGACCGGATCATCGTCGAGACCGACTGTCCGTATCTCGCGCCCGTGCCGCATCGGGGCCGCCGTAATGAGCCGGCCTATGTGGGCCATGTGTTGCAGGCCCTGGCCGACATTCGAGGCTGGAGCCGGGAGGAGGCGGAGTCGCGCACGACCGACGCCTTCTTCACCCTGTTCGACAGGATCCCGCGACCATGACCGGAGCGGCGAGCGGCGAACTTGAGATCACCCTTCTGGGCAGTGGCTCATCGGGCGGCGTGCCGCGTGGCGACGGCGACTGGGGCGCCTGCGACCCGAGCGAACCGAAGAACAGACGCTCGCGCTGTTCAGCGCTGGTTCGGCGGCATGGTGCGGACGGCGACACGACCGTGCTGATCGACACGTCTCCGGACCTGCGTGAACAGATGCTCAGAGCCGGTGTGAAGTCGGTGGACGCCGTTCTCTACACCCATGACCACGCTGACCAGACCCACGGTATCGACGACCTGCGGGTCTTCGCCATCAGGGGGCGTCGCCGGATCCCGGCCTGGATGGACCAGGCGACACGCGACGCGCTCGTGCCGCGCTTTCCGTACATCTTCGAGAGCCATCAGGGTTATCCGGCCATCCTCGATCTTTGCGATATTCCGGAACATGGCGCGCAATGGTCGGTCGACGGCGCTGGAGGCTCTGTGCCGATCGTGACCTTCGACCAGGGTCACGGGCCGATCCTGTCTGTCGGATACCGGACGGGATCGGTCGCATATTCCAGCGACATCGACGCCCTGGACGACGCAGCGTTCGAAGCCCTGGCCGGATGCAGCCTATGGATCGTCGATGCGCTGCGCTGGACGGCGCATCCGACGCACAGCCACGTCGACCGGACGCTGGCATGGATCGCGCATAGCGGCGTCGAGCGCGCCGTGCTGACTAACCTGCACATCGATCTGGATTACAACGCCTTGTCGGATCTTCTTCCGGAAAACGTCGAGGTCGGTTTCGACGGCTGGACCGCCAGGGCGCCCATCTGATGGCTCTTCTGACATCCACAATTTCGCATAATATATCTTAGGCGCAAACAGGAAACGCCCTCATGGCCGGTCTCAAGGACAAACGCGGCTTCATCGACAAAGACCGTCTGGACCTCTCCGAGCGTCAGGCCGTCGAATACTGGATGAAGCGCTGGGGCGTGACCCGCGACCAGATCACCGCCGCCCACCGCAAGGCTGGCCGCATGGTCAAGGACATCGCCGCCGAGTTGGGCAAGAAGCGCTGACCCTGCTCAGGCCGCCACGCCGAACAGGCGCCCGACCCCGGCCGTGACCGCCAACGCCAGAGCCCCCCACAGGGCGACCCTCAGTATTCCTCGCATCAGCGGCGCCCCGCCTGCCCAGGCCCCCAGGCCGCCGAGAAGGACCAGGAAGAAGAGCGCCGCGGCGCTCACGGCCCATGCCAGGCTCGAAACCGGCGCCAGAAGTGCGACCAGAAGCGGCGCCGCCGCTCCCAGCGAGAACGTCAGGGCGGAGGTGACCGCCGCCTGCACCGGTCTGGCCGAGGTCAGCTCCAGAATTCCCAGTTCATCGCGCGCGTGAGCCGCCAGCGCATCGTGGCTCGTCAGCTGCGCCGCGACCTCGCGCGCCAGGTCATCCGACAAGCCGCGTCCGCGATAGATGCCCACCAGTTCCTCGATCTCGCTGTCGGGGCTCATTTCGAGCTCAAGGCGCTCGCGGGCGAGATCCGCTTTTTCGGTGTCGGACTGAGAGCTCACAGAGACATATTCGCCGGCCGCCATCGACAGGGCGCCGGCGACCAGAGCGGCGACCCCTGCCGTCAGGACGGCTCCATGACCCGCGCCGGAGGCCGCGACCCCGACGATGAGACTGGCGGTCGAAACGATCCCGTCGTTGGCGCCGAGGACGGCGGCGCGCAACCAGCCGATCCGGGACACGGAGTGAAATTCGCGGTGGGTCAGGGCTCTCATCGGGCGACCAGACGTCGGCGCGACCGAGCGGTCAAGCGCCTACAGGTGGATCGTTCGCCCGTAGGCGTCCAGCGCCGCCTCATGCATGGCCTCCGACATGGTCGGGTGCGGATAGACGATGCCGTGGATGTCTTCCTCGGTCGCTTCCATGGTGATGGCTGTGACATAGCCCTGGATCATCTCGGTGACCTCGTGGCCGATCATATGGGCGCCGATCAGGGCCCCGGTCTTCGCATCGAAGATCACCTTGACGAAGCCATCGACCTCGCCGGCCGCCACGGCCTTGCCGTTCACACGGAACGGGAAGCGGCCGACCTTGACCTCGCGTTTGGCTTCGCGTGCGCCCTGCTCGGTGATCCCGACCGAGGCGACCTGGGGCTGGGCGTAGGTGCAGCCGGCGATCGGCGAGACGACGTTCGGGGTCTTGTAGCCGGCGATGTATTCAGCAGCGTGGATGCCTTCGTGGCTGGCCTTGTGCGCGAGCCAGGGCGCGCCGGCGCAGTCGCCTATGGCGTAAAGGCCCTTCACATTCGTGGCGCAGTGGCCGTCGATGGTGATGTGGCCGCGGTCCATGTTGACGCCCAGCGCCTCCAGACCGATGCCGTCGGTGTTGGCGGTGATGCCGACCGCCGAGATGCAGACCTCGGCCTCGAGCGTTTCGGACTTGCCGTCCTTCTCGATGGCGACCTGGACCCCCTTCCCGGCTTTGGACACCTTCGTGACCTTGCAGCCGAGACGGAACTTGATGCCGCGCTTTTCGAACGATTTCTGGGCGGCCTTCGAGACCTCTTCGTCCTCGACCGGCATGATGCGATCGACCGCCTCCACCACGGTAACTTCAGCGCCTAGCGCCCTGTAGAAGCTGCCGAATTCGATACCGATGGCGCCCGAGCCGATAACCACGATAGAGGCCGGCATCTTCTTGGGGGCCAAAGCTTCGCGATAGGCCCAGATCCTGTCGCCGTCGGCTTCCAGGCCGATCTGCGGGATGGCCTTGGCGCGCGCGCCGACGGCCAGCATGACCGACTTGGCCTCGACCTTGCGCGTTCCGCCGGCCTTCAGATCGATGACGACCTTCGGAGCGGCGACGCCCTTCTCCAGCCTGGCCGAGCCCTCGATCACCTCGATCTTGTTCTTCTTCATCAGGAAGGTGACGCCCTTGTTCATCGTCGCCGCCACGCCGCGCGAACGCTGGATGATAGCGTCGAAGTCGAAGGTCGCGCCGGAGGCCGACAGGCCATAGTCCTTCAGGTGGCTGAGGCTCTCGAACTTCTCACCCGACTTGAGCAGGGCCTTGGTGGGGATACAGCCCCAGTTCAGGCAGATGCCGCCCAGGTTCTCGCGCTCGACGATGGCGACCTTCTGGCCCAGCTGGCTGGCGCGGATCGCGGCCACATAGCCCCCGGGGCCCGAACCAATGACGATGAGATCGAAGTCGGCCAAGTCGAAGCCTCCGCTGCAAGATCATGGGGTTGTAGCGGCCCCTGCCCTCCGCTGAAAGCTTGGCCTTCCGGCTCGTAACCAGCCGTGACCGGAACTCAGGCCCGCATCCAGGTCATGAAGGCCTTCCAGTCCATCACGGTCGTGTAGATGACGAGGGCGGCCGGCAGGAGGATTGCGAAGACGTAGATCAGCATATGGATCCCGCCTCGCCACAAGGCCTGGGCCCAGAACATTCCGTAGTATTTTGAGGCCGCCAAGGTGAAGTAGGCCAGGTACGGGAAGGCCAGCAGTCCTGCGGACAGGTTGAGACCCTGACTGTTGAGCGCCGACAGACCCATAGCCAGCAGGAAGGCGACGGCGTGGGCCCACATGGCGAAGATGACGTGCTCAAGGAACAGCCGCCGTCGACCAAAGAACGGCATCAGCGCCAGGGCGTAGAGCGGCATCAGGAGCCACAATACATTGGGCAGCCAGGCCGAAACCCGGGCGCCCCACCGCGCCTCGTCCTCATTGGCCGCCAGTTCGTAGCGCATCGCCTCGCGCTCCTCCGCCGTCGCCGCTGTCTCGGCCCCGCGGGTCAGGGCTGCCACGACTTCAGGGTCGATTGCGGGGTCGATACGGGACTGGAGCCATCGATCCTGTTCGGTCGCACCAAGGACGGTGACTTCCATGGTCGCAGGGTCGTAGTTCGCTTCGACCGACGTCCCCGGTCGATCAACCTTCCAGACGTACTGGAACAGGGTTGTGTCACTGAAATTCAGGACCGTGAGAAACAGGGCCGTAGAAGCCACGAAGAGCTTCAGCGGCGTGACGTAGAGCGATCCCGCCCCGCTGCGATAGGCCTCCAGCAGCCGACCGGGCCGCACGGCCAGTACCGCCAGCGTCCGCGCCAGTTTGCTGTCGATCGGGCTGTAGGAGGTGGCGACCTCCATCGCCATCTCGCGCAACGGGGCCGGTTTCACACGCGAATCCTGACCGCAGGCATGACAGTAGCGTCCAGCCAGGGGCGATTCACAGGCCGCGCAGATGCTCGGTTCAGCCGTCATGGTTCGCCCTCAACCCTCGGACGACACTTTAGAAAAATCAGAGTTTCCCGCGCAAGCGAAACCGGATGGCTACTCCCGGCCCAACTGGGCCGTCGACGCCAGGCTGGCGGCGCAGGTCTCGCTCATCCGGGCGACGCCGTCCCGAACCCGGTCCACCGTCGCGGGCAGGCCCGCCAGGGTCGCAGCGTCCGGGCGCGCCCAGGCGACGTCAATCATCGCAGAAGCCGCCGTGCCGTGGGCGTTCAGGCTGATCGCGGCGTCGGACACTGACTTTGGATACAGGATCTGGATCTCGCGAACATTGCGGGCGAAGGCCTTTTGCGCCGTCCTGATTTCCTCGCTGGTGCGAGTCTCCTCGGGGCCGAAAACGGCTTCGTTGATCTCGGCGCTGGCCCCCATGACCTGTCGCGCGTCGATGAAGGCGCGGGCGTCCGCCAGCCTGTCCCAGAAGGCCGTGCCGGTTTCCGAAATCGACAGACAGGCCTCCAGCTGCCGCTCGAAGATGCGCGCCCGGGCGTTCTCCGCCGTGGCGCCGAGGACGGTGAAGGCGCTCCAGATCGCGGTGCCGCTGGTGATGATGCCGATGCCGGTCGCGGCCCATTCGATGAATTGGCGAAACTCCGGGCGGGCTGCTCCCGTTTCCGCGATCGCCGCTGGCTCTCCCGCGTCAGACATCAAACGCCCCTGCCGTCCCTTGTCACGATGCGGCCGCTGTCGCCGGCGCGGGCAGGTCCTCTGCCCGGGCGGTCATGACCCCGCTGGCCACCGTGCACAGGATGGCGATCAGGAAGGCCCAGTGCTGAAGGCCGCGCCAGAAGCCGACGCTCAACGGCGCCACGCTGTGTCGACCCAGATCGACAAGCGGCAGACGGTGTTTGAGGATGTCGTCACCCTCCGCCTCCTTTGGCAGATGCAGAATCAGGCGGGCTCCCGCTACGCCGGCGACGACCAGAAATCCCAACGCAGCGAGCAATGCCGTCCGGGCCGGATCCCCGACATCGATGGTGGTGCTGACCTTGTCGAGTCCCACGGCCCCGATGACGATCGAGCCGACGCTGAGCGTCGTGCTGTGTAGAAACTGCGCGGATCTTTCGAGCCTGTCGGCGTCCATCTGCGGGCCCTCCCCCCAAAGCGAACGTGCGCCAACTCGCCAACCGGCGCAATCTGGATGCGTCAGATGACCTTGTCGATTTCCGGAGCGATGTCAGCGGGCTCGATCTGCGGCGCGAAGCGGGCGATCACCCTGCCCTCGCGGTCGGTCAGGAATTTGGTGAAGTTCCACTTCACGTCGCGCATGCCGAGAAAGCCGCGCTTCTGCCGGGTCAGCCAGTCGTAGAGCGGATGGCGGTTCGGCCCGTTGACCTCGACCTTGTCGAACATCGGAAAGCTGACGTCGAAGGTCGAAGAGCAGAAGGCGGCGATCTCCGCCGCCCGACCCGGCTCCTGGGCGCCGAACTGGTTGCAGGGGAAGCCCAGCACCTCGAACGACTGGTCGGCATATTGGCGATGCAGGGCCTCGAGCCCGGCGTACTGGCCGGTGAAGCCGCATTTCGACGCGGTGTTGACGATCAGCAGCGCCTGGCCCCGGTACCGGTCCAGCGAGACCTCGGTCCCGTCGATCCCGGTGGCGGTGAAGTCATAGACCGACGCCGTCATCGCCCTAGGCCAGCATGGTGACGGGGTCTTCGATCAGCGGCTTGAAGGCCTGCAGGAAGCGGGCGCCGGTCGCGCCGTCGACCACCCGGTGATCGCAGGTGACGGTGACCGTCATCACGGTCGCCACCGTCAGCTGGCCATTCTTGACGACCGGCCGCTGTTCGCCCGCGCCCACGCTCATGATCGCGCCCTGTGGCTCGTTGATGATCGAGGAGAACGACTTGATGCCGAACATTCCGAGGTTGGACACCGAGAAGGTGCCGCCCTGGAACTCTTCGGGCTTCAGCTTCTTCTCTCGGGCCCTCTTGGCCAGATCCTTCGATTCTACAGCGATCTGCGACAGGGTCTTTGTTTCGGCCTTGAAGATGATCGGGGTGATCAGTCCGCCGTCGATCGCCACCGCCATTGCCACATCGGCGTTGTGGTGCAGAGCGATCCCCTCGGGCGAATAGCTGGCGTTGGCTTCCGGCACGGCCTTGAGGGCCATGGCGGCGGCCTTGATGACGAAGTCGTTGACCGAGACTTTCACCCCCGACGTCTCGAGCAGGGCATTGACCTTGGCGCGCGCCGCCAGAAGGGCGTCGATCTCGACGTCGATGGTCAGCGGGAAGTGCGGCACGTTCTGGATCGAGCCGACCATGCGGCGGGCGATGGCCTTGCGCATGCCGTCCAGCGGAACCAGGTCGTAGCTGCCGTCCGGAATACCCATGTCGGCGAGCGACTGGACCTTGCGAACCTCGATGCCCGAGGCGGCGGCTGCGGGCGCGGCGGCCGGGCGGGCTCCGCCCTTGCCGGCGGCCTCGACGTCGGACTTGACGATCCGGCCATGCGGGCCTGAGCCCTTGAGGCTCGACAGATCCAGACCGGCGTCCTTCGCCAGCCGACGGGCCAGCGGCGAGGCGAAGACGCGCTCGCCGGATTTCGCCGCTGCCGCAGCGGGCGCGGCCTTGGCGGGCGCAGGCGCGCTCGCGGCCGGAGCCGCGGCGGTTTCCGCCTTTGGAGCCTCGGCCCTGGCCGGTTCGGCGGCCTTCGGCGCGGGAGCGGCCGAACCGCCCTCCTCCGCCAGGCGCGCGATGGCGGTGTTGACCTTCACCCCCTCGGAGCCCTCGGCCACGAGGATGTCGGTGATCACACCCTCATCGACCGCTTCCACTTCCATCGTGGCCTTGTCGGTTTCGATCTCTGCGATCACGTCGCCGGCCTTGACCACGTCGCCGACCTTGACGTGCCATTTGGCCAGAACGCCCTCTTCCATGGTGGGCGACAGGGCGGGCATCAGGATGTCGGTCATGCTTCGCTCTTGGTCTCGGCGACGGTTTGATAGCCAGGGCCGGCGAGGGCCGCTTCCAGCCCGCTCAGCACCTGACGATAGGTTTCTTCCTCATCCAGCCCCTTGGCCGCATGATAGACGTGGGCGATGTTCCGGGCGGCGATGGCCAGGATGCTTCCGTAGGCCCGGGGGTCCTGGAAGGCGGGCTTGATCGCCATCACGGGTTCGCCGCGCGACCACCAGAAGCGCAACATCTCGACCGAATCGGGATCGGAGGCGACGCTGTCCGGGACAGTCAGCTGGAACTCGGACGGCTCGCTGGTCACGCCATCACCGCCTTCACGGCCGCGACGATCTTGTCGACGCCCGGCAGGGACAGGACTTCCAGGTTGGCGGCGTAGGGCAGCGGCACGTCTTCCTGGTGCACGCGCAGCGGCGGCGCATCCAGATAGTCGAAGGCGTGTTCGATGACCCGGGCCACGACCTCGGCGCCGACGCCCATCGGGCCCCAGCCTTCCTCGGCCGAGACGAGGCGGCTGGTTTTCTTCACGCTGGCGACGATGGTGTCGTGATCCAGCGGGCGCAGGGTGCGCAGGTCGATGACCTCGCAGGAGATGCCCTCGGCCTCCAGCTGCTCGGCGGCCTGAAGGGCGAAGCCGACCATGCGGGCATGGGCCGTGATGGTCACGTCCTTGCCTTCGCGGCGAACCCTGGCCTTGCCGATCGGGACGACATAGTCCTCGACGTCCGGCACATCAAACTCGATGCCGTACATCATCTCGTGCTCGAGGAAGACGACAGGGTTCGGGTCCCGGATCGCGGCCTTGAGCAGGCCCTTGGCGTCGGCGGCGTCATAGGGGGCGACGACCTTCAGGCCGGGAACCTGGGCGTACCAGGCGGAATAGTCCTGGCTGTGCTGGGCGCCGACGCGGCTGGCTGCGCCGTTCGGGCCGCGGAACACGATGGGCGCCCGGATCTGGCCGCCGGACATATACAGGGTCTTGGCGGCCGAGTTGATGATGTGGTCGATCGCCTGCATGGCGAAGTTGAAGGTCATGAACTCGACGATGGGGCGCAGGCCCGACATCGCCGCGCCGACGCCCAGTCCGGCGAAGCCGTGCTCGGTGATCGGGGTGTCGACCACGCGGCGGTCGCCGAACTCCTGCAGCAGCTCGCGGCTGACCTTGTAGGCGCCCTGGTACTGGGCGACTTCCTCGCCAATCAGGAAGACGTTCTCGTCCCGGCGCATTTCTTCGGCCATGGCGTCGCGCAGGGCGTCGCGCACGGTCGTCTTGACCAGCTTCGTGCCTTCCGGGAACTCCGGATCGCGCAGCTCGACCTTCGGCGCGGCCGACGGCGCGGCGGCCTTCGTCTCGGGTTCGCCCGAGGCTTCGGCGGCAGGCGCCTCAGCCTTCGGCGCCGGCGCGGCCGCACCGGCTTCACCGGCCATGCGCGCGATCGGCGTGTTGACCTTCACGCCCTCGGAGCCTTCGGCCACCAGAATCTCGGCGATCTCGCCCTCGTCGACGGCCTCGACCTCCATCGTCGCCTTGTCGGTCTCGATCTCGGCGATCACATCGCCTGCCTTGACCGTGTCGCCCGCTTTCACGTGCCACTTGGTCAGATTGCCCTCTTCCATCGTGGGCGACAGCGCCGGCATCAGGATGTCGGTCACGCTGCGGTCTCCACATAGACGTCGGTATAGAGTTCGGACGGATCGGGCTCAGGGCTCTCCTGGGCGAACTGGACCGCCTCGGCGACGATCTGTTTGACCTCGGCGTCGATGGCCTTCAGCTCGTCCTCGGTAGCCTTTGCCTGTTCGAGCAGCATCTTGACGTGGTCGATCGGGTCGCGGGTCTTCTTGACCTCGTCGACCTCGTCCTTGGACCGGTATTTGGCCGGATCCGACATCGAGTGACCGCGATAGCGATAGGTCTTCACTTCCAGGATGAAGGGCCCGCCGCCCTCGCGGGCGCGCTTCACGGCGCGTTCGACCGCGTCCTTGACCGCCAGCACGTCCATGCCGTCGACCTGTTCGCCCGGAATGCCGAAGCTCGCGCCGCGCATGTAGAGCTCGGTCGTCGACGACGAGCGCTCGATGCTCGTGCCCATGGCGTACTGGTTGTTCTCGATGATGTAGATGGCCGGCAGCTTCCATAGCTGGGCCATGTTGAAGCTCTCGTAGACCTGACCCTGGTTCGAGGCGCCGTCGCCGAAGTAGATGAAGGCGACCGAGTCATCGCCGCGGTATTTGCCGGCGAAGGCAAGGCCGGTGCCCAGCGCCACCTGGGCGCCGACGATGCCGTGACCGCCGTAGAAGCCGGTCGGCACGTCAAACATGTGCATCGACCCGCCCTTGCCCTTGGACGAACCGCCCGAGCGACCGGTCAGCTCGGCCATGACCTCTTTCGGGTCCATGCCGGCGGCCAGCATGTGGCCGTGGTCGCGATAGCCGGTGATGATCTTGTCGTGGCCCTGTCTGACGCTCTCCTGAACGCCGACGGCCACGGCCTCCTGGCCGATGTAGAGGTGACAGAATCCGCCGATCAGACCCATGCCGTACAGCTGGCCTGCCCGCTCCTCGAAGCGGCGGATCAGGACCATCTCGCGATAGTACCTGAGCAGATCCTCCTTTGACGCCGTCGGCGCATTGGGAATCTTGGCGGACCCTTTGGAATCCGTGGTCTTCTGGGCGGCTCTCGCCATCCGGCATCTCCCGGTGGAGCCCATGGCGAAACGCGCCGTGCGGGCCTCTTGTCGTTACGGAAAGCGGCTGTAGCAGCCTTCGTTCCCCAAAGGCAAAGCACGCTACCTGGGCTGTAACAAGAGTTCAGGAGAGGTTTGCGCTCGCAGTGGTTGGCGCGGCGGCGACGGTGCGGACTACATAGTCGCGCGGATCGCTGAAACCGAGCACGGCGCGGGCCCGCTCTTCCAGCAGGTCACGCGACAGGCTGCCGGTGCGCAGGTAGCGAACACGAACCTCGAGGTCCGCGCGCTGTTCGGTCAGGGTGGTGAGTTGGGCCTCGCGCTGGGCCAGCCGCGCATCGCGCGCCGCGCCGCTGAGGAGTCCGCGTTCGCCCGTCAGCGCCTGGACCCCCAGATACATGACGAGCAAAAAGAGGAACGCAGACAACGAGTAGGGCTTCATCCGTTCGGGCAATACGAACGCTCCTTCTGAGCGTGGTCACAGTTGATCGTTTGTGACCGGAAATGCCTAACAAACCCTAGCTTTGCCGTAGAATTACGTGTTTTGCGGTGAAGGGCGGACGTCGATGACGCCCGCCCCTCTCTGCCCCTATTTCAGCAGCATGCCGTCGCCGTAGTAGCTCGCCTGGTCGCCCAGCAGTTCCTCGATGCGGAGAAGCTGGTTGTACTTGGCCGTCCGGTCCGAACGGGCCAGGGAGCCGGTCTTGATCTGACCGCAGTTGGTGGCGACGGCCAGGTCGGCGATTGTGGAATCCTCGGTCTCGCCCGAGCGGTGGCTCATGACGGCCGTGTAGCCGGCGCGGTGGGCCATATCGACGGCGTCCAGGGTCTCGGACAGGGTGCCGATCTGGTTGACCTTGATCAGGATGGAGTTGGCCAGGCCCTCGCCGATTCCGGCCGCGAGACGGGCCGGGTTGGTGACGAACAGGTCGTCGCCGACGATCTGGACGCGTTCGCCCAGAGCATCCGTCAGCAGCTTCCAGCCCTCGAAATCGTCCTCGGCGCAGCCGTCCTCGATCGACACGATCGGGAAGCGTTCGCACAGGTCGGCGAGATAGGCGACCATGCCTTCTCCGCCCAGGATCTTGCCTTCTCCGGCCATGTTGTAGGCCCCGTCCTTGAAGAACTCGGTGGCGGCGACGTCGAGCGCCAGATGGAAATCCTCGCCCGCCAGATAGCCGGCCGCCTGGCCCGCCTTGGTGATGAAGCTCAGGGCTTCCTCAGCCGAGGCCAGGTTCGGGGCGAAGCCGCCCTCGTCGCCGACGTTGGTGTTGTGGCCGGCGTCCTTCAGCTGCTTCTTCAGGGCGTGGAAGATCTCCGACCCCATGCGCAGGCCTTCGGAGAAGCTCTCTGCGCCGGTCGGCAGGATCATGAACTCCTGGATGTCGATCGGATTGTCGGCGTGGGCGCCGCCGTTGATGATGTTCATCATCGGGGTCGGCAGGACGCGGGCCGAGATGCCGCCGACATAGCGGAACAGCGGCAGACCGACTGAGATGGCGCTGGCCTTGGCCACCGCCAGCGACACGCCGAGAATGGCGTTGGCGCCCAGACGGCCCTTGTTCTCGGTGCCGTCCAGGGTGATCAGGGCCTCGTCGATCCGACGCTGGTCCTCGGCGTCCATGCCGGACAGGGCGTCGAAGATCTCGCCGTTGACGGCGTCGACGGCGTTCTGGACGCCCTTGCCGCCCCAGCGTTCCTTGTCGCCGTCGCGAAGTTCGACAGCCTCGTGCGCGCCGGTCGAGGCGCCCGAGGGCACGGCCGCTCGACCGAAGCTGCCGTCATCCAGGACCACATCCACCTCGACCGTGGGGTTGCCCCGGCTGTCGAGAATCTGGCGGGCGACGATGTCGGCGATGTCGGTCATGGGGAGGCTTTCGGTGCGAGGGAGTGCAGGCGTCGGGCTTTAGCGCGACGCCTGCGAATCGCCAACCATCGGCTGACGAGGCGTTACGAGCAGCCTTCGACCAGCTGGATGGCCGGGCCGCCCACGTGGACGATCGAGACCCTGCCCTCTCCGTCGATCTCGTAGCGAACACCGCGCGCGGCGGCGTCATCGACCCAGGCGCCCGCGGTGGACGGACCGCCGCTGGCCCAGACGAAGATGTCCTCGGCGGGCGGCTCGGAGTATTTATGCGGGGTGGCGACGGCCAGGGGGCCATAGGCGGCCTTGATGGCGGCGGCCGTATCGCCGACGCCGAAGCCGCGATCGGTCTTGAGCGTCGAGGGCGAGGCCACCGAGATCCGGGTCAGGACGCCGTCCTGGATCATCACCAGCACGCCCTCGGGCGCACGGGCCGGACGCCACTGGTCGCAGACCTCGGGCTCGGCCCCGCCGACCGAATTCGGGTCGCTGTCGTCGCCGAGGGCCGTGACGACCTCGGCGCGTGTCATGCCGATCCGCAGCGGACCATAGCCGCCGGCCGTCAGGGCGTTGGCGTCAGGCGCGGGCGTGGTCGGCGCCGTCGTTGCGGGGGTTTCAGGCGCGGATGCGGGCGGCGTGGCCTCGGGCTGGCCGCAGGCGGCGAGCAGCAGGGCGACGGCTGCGGTGGCGGTTAGGGTGCGGATCATGGAGACGCTCCTCGACGGTTGAGGCGCCATAAACGCACGAAAACGGCGCGCGGGTGAACCGCGCGCCGTAAACTTCAGAGTTTCGTCTCGAGACCGGAGCCCGGCCTCGCCTAGAAAACTAGTCTTCCTTGGGCGTCAGGACCTGGCGGCCGCGATAGGTGCCGGTCTTCAGGTCGATGTGGTGCGAGCGACGCAGTTCGCCCGTGTCCTTGTCCTCGGTGTACGGGTTCGTACCCAGGGCGTCGTGGGCGCGGCGCATGTTGCGACGCGAGGGCGATACTTTGCGCTTAGGAACGGCCATGTCCGTCTCGATCTCGTATACGGCGCCGGTTCCCGGGAGGGCCTGACGCAAAAAACAGAAGCGGCGGCCCTTCGAAAGAGCCGCCAGCGAGCGCGGGCTTATGCCTCAAGCCGGACGGAAGTTCAACCCTCCCGACGCATCTGCCAGCGAGACCGTTGGAGACCGTAATAGAGGCTGTCCATCCACTGTCCGCCGATATGCCAGGTCGCCTTCGCCTCGCCGGTCCTGACGAAGCCCAGCCGCTCCAGCAGCTTGATCGATGCGGCGTTGTTCGGGTCGACATCCGCAGTGAGGGTGTCGAGGTCCGTCGTGGCGAAGACGTGATCGATCACGGCGCCGAGGGCCTCGCTCGCCAGTCCCTGCCCCCAGACGTCGGGATGCAGGATATAGCCCACGTCGGGCGCCTTCCAGCAGCCGGCCTTGCCGACGACGCGACCACTGTATTCGACGACAAAATCCGCCGCGCCCGCCGCCGTATTGGCGATCATCCCCTCCAGCCAGACGCGCGACTGTTCGATGTCCTCGTGCGGCGTCGTCGACCACCAGCGCATGGCCTCCGGGTGCGACAGAACGGCGTGGATGGCGTCCAGATCATCAGATTGCGCGGGGCGGAGAACGAGACGCCCGGTGCGGATCGTCGTCATCCCAGGGGCTTCTCAAGGATGATGAAGCTCAGGTCGTCCCGCAGCGGCAGCCCCATGCGCAGATCATCGTAGGGAAACGGCGCGGTCTCGCCGGTCGGGACGTAGCCCAGCCGTTCGTACCAGGCGATCAGGGTCTGTCGCTGGGGAAAAACCTGGATTCGGGACCGTCGGGCGCCAAATCGCTCGACCATGGCCGATTCGGCCGCAGCGACCATGCGCCCGCCCAGGCCCGAGGCCTGTAGCGTCGGGCGCACCGACAACATCCCGAAATACCCTGCCTCGTCCGACAGCTTCAGAACCCGCACGCAGGCGACCAGCCCGGATCCGTCCCAGGCCGTGAGCAGGAACTGATTCGGATCGGCGATGATGACGCCCAGTTCCTCCGCATCGGTTCGCTGCCCGCCCAGCAGGTCGGCCTCGGTGGTCCAGCCGGCGCGCGAGGCTTCGCCGCGATAGGCGCTTTCGATCAGGCCGTGCAGGGCCGGGATGTCCGACGCCTCGGCGTCGCGGATCAGGAGCTCAGTCATGCTCAAGCATTGCCGCAACCGCCTCACCGATCGCAAGTGAGCTCGTCAGGCCCGGGCTCTCGATGCCGAACAGGGCCACCAGCCCCACGATGCCGTGGTCGTCCCTCCCGCGCAGCTGGAAGTCCGGCTGAGGCTCTCCGGCCCCATGCAGTTTCGGCCGGATGCCGGCGTAGTCCGGCGTCAGCGCGCCGTCGGGCAGGCCCGGCCAGAACCGGCGGATATAGGTCGCAAACCCCTCGGCCCGGGCCGGATCGACAGAATAGTCCTCGGTCTCGACGTATTCGAGGTCCGGTCCGAACACCGCCTGCCCGCCCAGATCCTTGCGATAGTGGGTGCCCAGCGCCCCCGCGATCGGCGGCGGATAGATCAGCCGCTCGAACGGCGCCTTGCCCGTCAGCCGGAAATAGACGCCCTTGCCGAAATGGCCCTTTGGAATGTGGTCGGTCGGGAAGCCCTCGATCTTCGCGGCGACATCCTGCGACGACAGGCCGGGAGCGGTGACCAGAAGCCGGCAGGTCAGGGTCGCTCCGCCCTCTCCGCCCGCCGTGATGCGGAACCCACCGCCCCGCAGGGGCTCGGCCCGCTCGAACGGCGTCGAGACCACGACCGACCCGCCGCCGTCCTCGATCTCGCCTTCCAGCGACAGCATATAGTCGTGGCTGGCGAACAGGCCGCTCTCGGGCGACAGGATGGCGGCGTGGGCGTTCAGTTCGGGCTCCATCGCCCGCGCCTGTTCGCCCGTCAGATGCTCCAGCCCCTCGACGCCGTTGGTCGTCGCCTGCTGGAATATGGTCTCGATCAGCCCGACCTCGTCCGCCTTCGTCGCCACAACCAGCTTCCCGCATTTGCGGTAGTCGATCTTGTGACTGTCGAGGTAGGCGTAGAGCGCCCGCCGACCCTCGACGCAGTACTTCGCCTTCAGCGATCCGGTCGGATAGTAGAGCCCGCCGTGGATGACCTCGGAGTTCCGCGAGGACACCCCCTGACCGATGTGCGGTTCCTTCTCGAGCACGAGCACCGTCAGCCCCCGCTTCGACAGCGCCCGTCCGCAGGCAAGGCCCACGGCCCCTGCCCCCACCACGACCGCGTCGAAGTCGAACCCCGTCATTTCGGCCTGCCGTACCGCCGCGCCGCCTCGTCCTCGAAACTGCCGATCAGCGAGGAGACCGCCCGGTCGAAATTGGCCTGCAGCGCCGCATTCAGCAGCGGCGACCTGAAGGCGAAGTCGATCATGAACTCCAGTCGCGTACCCTCGGGAATCGCGTGGAAAGTCCACCGGTTCTTCAGGTGCCGGAACGGCCCGCGCAACAGCCCGACCTCGACGGACGGCGCATTGGTGTCATGCCGGACCCAGGTCGAGAACCGCTCCTTCAGGAACGAGAATCCAACGGCCGCCTCGGCGTCCAGCAGGGACACGCCAGGGCTTTCCTCCCGCCGGTTCCACACCCGCATCGCCGTCACCCATTTCACGAAACGCGGATAGGCCTCCACGTCCGCCACCAGATCGGCAAGCTGGGCGGGCGTCCAGGGCAGGATGCGGGTGACGCGGTGGACGGCCAAGCGGCGGTCAGCGTCCGGTCTGGGCCAGACGCGCCGCCTTCAGCCGGGCGAAGTCGTCCCCGGCATGGTGCGACGAGCGGGTCAGGGGCGAAGACGACACCATCAGGAAGCCCTTGGCCCGGGCGATCGCCTCATAGGCCTTGAACTCTTCGGGCGTGACGAACCGGTCAATGGCCGCGTGTTTGCGGGTCGGCTGCAGGTACTGGCCGATGGTGATGAAGTCGACGCCGGCGGACCGCATGTCGTCCATCACCTGCATGACCTCCTCCTTGGTCTCGCCCAGACCCACCATGATCCCCGACTTGGTGAACTGGTTGGGGTCGCGCTCCTTGACCATCTGCAGCAGGCGCAGGGAGTGGAAGTACCGCGCGCCCGGTCGGATCTTCAGATAGAGCCGCGGCACGGTTTCCAGGTTGTGGTTGAACACGTCCGGGGTCGCATCGATCATGACCTCGGCCGCGCCGTCCTTGCGCAGGAAGTCGGGCGTCAGGATTTCGATGGTGGTGTCGGGCGCCTGGAGGCGGATCTGGCGCACCACCTCGGCGAAATGGGCCGCACCCCCGTCCGAGACATCGTCCCGGTCGACCGAGGTGATGACCACGTGGTTCAGGCCCAGCTGCGACACCGCCAGCCCGACCTTGGCCGGCTCTTCCGGATCGAGCGGCTGGGGCAGGCCCGTCTTGACGTTGCAGAAGGCGCAGGCCCGCGTGCAGGTGTCGCCCATGATCATCAGGGTGGCGTGCTTCTGGCTCCAGCACTCGCCGATGTTCGGACAGGCGGCCTCCTCGCAAACGGTGACCAGCCCTTTGGAGCGGACGATCTCTTTCGTGGCGTTGTACTGGCCCGATCCCGGAGCCTTGACCCTCAGCCAGTCGGGCTTGCGCAGCACGGCGGTCTCGGGCCGGTTCTGCTTTTCCGGGTGACGCAGGTCTGACGGTTTGCGCGTCAGGGTGTCGATGAGGGTGACCATCGAGGCGGGCCGGGCTCCAGGAACTTGAACAGGGTATGTCGTCGTTCCGCCTTCGGAAGGCAAGTCACGGGGTGTGACGGTGTGCGCGGACGCCCGACTGCCGAAAATGGACCGGCCCTTAAACAGACTCGCTCAACGGACGCTAAGGGTGGAAAGCAGTCATCCGGGGTGTCTGCGTTCAGAAGTAGATGCAGCCTTAATCTCGGTCATCACCCTCTCCACGCCTCCTCTCGATCAGCTCTTTAACCTGAGTATGAATCTCCTCCCGCCTCGCGTCGGCCAGCGCCGTGTAGACGGCGTTGCGCTCAGCATCATTTTGAGCCGCGTGAACGCGGGCGGATTCTTCTTCCGTGAGATCAAACTCGACTTCGACAGGCTCGTCGTCCGGATAGTTTGGATGAGTGAAGCCGAGGCCGAGCTTGTACGACGGTTTGTACATCCGGAACTGGAGTTCCTTGCCGGTAAGATCGACCGGGTTCGCAGTCTCCGTTTGGGCATCCCATTCCTTCAATCGCATCTTTTGCGTGAAATCGATGCCTTTTAGCGCTTCGAGGCCGGGAGATTTGGCTCTCTCTCGGCTTATCAAGGCAGACCCAGGTCGATAGGGGACTGGACGGGCCTGATAGTTGGTCACGCCCCAAGCCAGTAGTTGTCCGCCCCAAAAGTTGAGGACGTTGGTCAGAGCAATATCCACGTCCCGCTCGACGCCGTCAGAACAGGTGGCAAGCACAACGGTTCGCGCGTCCGGATAGCGACCCTGATCGTCCTCATACAAGACCACGACGCTGACCTCTTGCAGATCCTCAACCCTCGACACTAACGGCGTGCCGATAGGGTCGTCTGACGTTAGCGCGTGATGTTTCGTCGTGTTCGCGATGTTGGCAATCAGCCGATAGTCAGGACAGGCAGCGTAGACATCGCGCCATGTCATCTTGTTTGGCGCGGTGAGGTGCTCTCTGAAGTGAAAGAGTACGCTGGCGCACTGGACGGCAGTTCTCAGATGACGGAAGCGCCCACTCGTTTCAGCCTCGCGCTCTCCGACGTAAGCCTCGTAAGAGGCAACGACATTTTGATAGAAGTAGACTGCTAAATTCTGGAACATCGGAGAACCATATTTGCATACAGCACTGGTCGCACAATGGGTTCGATTGGGGACACAGTCGATCATTGCGCTGTGCTCCGACGTCCGCAAAGGGTCGAAAGCGGAAGTTGGCCCGAGCCTGGGATCGGCGCCCGTGAGACATTAAGGCTTGCACCCCGTGCACCCCAAAGCCTCACGCCGTGTAACGCATCTTTTCATCGTGGCGTCGCTTAACTAGTTTGCGCGCCTGACAGCGAGGGGGCGACGCCAATGCCCTCCGGAGGAGACGCGTATTGCTTAGGCCCGGCCTCGACCCATCGGCAGGCGAAGAATCCCTGTTCGACGCCCTGATCGCGGCGCGCGCCAGATACGGCGACAAGGAAATCCTGGAGGACCAGGACCGGAAGCCCCTCACCTACACCGGCCTGATCCGCGCAGCCTTCGTCCTGGGCCGCAAGATCGCGGCCATGACCCAGCCTGCCGAGCGGGTCGGCATCCTGCTGCCGTCGTCGATGGGCGTCGTCGTGACCTTCTTCGGCCTGCACGCCTTTGGTCGCGTGCCGGTGATGCTGAATTTCACCTCCGGCGAGCGGAACCTGAAGGCGGCGATCCAGGCGGCGGGCGTGAAAAAGATCCTGTGCGCCCGACGCTTCGTCGAACAGGCCAAGCTCGATGAGCTGATCGTCCAGCTGGAGACGGTCGCCGAGATCGTATGGCTGGACGACGTCCGCGCCACCATCGGCCTGCAGGACAAGCTGTTCGGCCTGATGGCCGGCATCGCGCCCAAACGCTTCCGGATCCGCACGAAACCCGAAGATCCCGGCGTGGTTCTATTCACCTCCGGCAGTTTCGGCGCGCCCAAGGGCGTGCTGCTGAGCCAGAAGAACCTCGTCGCCAATGCGCGTCAGGTGAACGCCCACATACCGCTCGATCCGGACTGGGTGATGTTCAATCCCCTGCCGACCTTCCACTGCTTCGGTCTGACCGGCGGCGTTATCCTGCCGATCCTGAACGGGCTGAAGACCTTCCAGTACCCCTCCCCCCTGCATGGCAAACAGATCGTCGCCCTGCTGGCCGAGGTGAAGGCCTCCATCCTGTTCGCGACCGACACCTTCCTGAACCAGTGGGCGCGCGTCGCCTCGCCGGACGATTTCCGCACCCTGCAGTTCGTGGTTGCCGGCGCCGAGCGGGTCCGCGACGAGACCCATCACCTGTTCAACACCAAATTCGGCGGCGTGAAGCTGCTGGAAGGCTATGGCGCGACCGAAGCGGCTCCCGTGGTCGCGGTGAACCATCCCGACCGCAACCGGCCCGGCACCGTCGGCCAACTGCTGCCCGGCATGGAGGCGCGTCTGGAGGCCGTCGAGGGCATCGCCGAGGGCAAACGCCTGTTCCTGCGCGGCCCGAACGTCATGGCCGGCTATATGTCGCCCGACGATCCGACGAAGATCGACCCTCTGGACGGCGGCTGGCACGACACCGGCGACATCGTCGATATCGATCCGGAGGGCTATATCGCCATCCTCGGGCGGGTGAAGCGGTTCGCCAAGATCGGCGGAGAGATGGTCTCCCTCAGCGCCGTGGAGGGTCTGGTCCAGGCCGTCTGGCCCGAGCAGCGGCACGCGGTCATCTCGATCGCCGACAGCCGCAAGGGCGAGAAGCTGGTCCTGGTCACCGAGCGCAGCGACGCCGACGTCGGCAAGATCGCCGAATGGGCCCGAGCGCACGGGGCTCCGGAGCTGGCCGTGCCCAAGAAGATCGTCAGGGTTCGCGAACTGCCGGTGCTGGGCACGGGCAAGACCGACTATGTCGCGATCCAGTCGCTGGTGGATCTGGCCGAGGCGGCCTGATCCCGCCATGTCAGCGGCCTGAGAATATTTTCTTGTCTCGCTCTTGCGGAGGCGAGAGGCCGCAACCATCTGCGTGGCCGGGTCTTTGAAAACCGTATCCACAAGTGTCCGCGCCGTCCGCTCCAGGCGGGATGCCAGCCTGAAGTATTCTGCGTAAGTCGCGGATTTTGGATGGAGTTCGAACCGGTTCGTCCGTTTCGTCCGTTTCGTCCCCCTGTTTTTCGTCCGGACGAACGGACGTAATCAGCCGATCCGCACCCCCGTCATCGAGATCGAGCCACCTTCGATCACGTCGTTGAAGAAGGCGACCGGTTCGCCGGGTTCGGCCTGGGAGGCGACATAGAGCAGCGGCAGATAGTGCTCATCCGTCGGCACGCTCAGTTGCGCCTCCTCGGCCAGGTCGACCCAGTCGATCAGGGCGTCATGATCGCCGCGCTCGAAGGCCGATTTCACCGCTTCGTTGAAGCTGTTTGCCCACGGATAAGCCTCACCGCCGTCCCGCTTCCAGGTCCGCAGATTGTGGACGAAGTCGCCGCTGCCGGCGATGACATAGCCCTCGTCGCGCAGGGGCTTCAGCCGCCTGGCCAGATCATAGTGCTGGCGCGCCGTCAGGTCGCGGTTGAGCGACAATTGAACGACCGGCACGTCCGCCTCCGGCCAGACATGGACCAGCACCGACCAGGTGCCGTGATCCAGTCCCCACATCTCGACGGGTTGCGCGCCGACCAGCCCGGCCACCCGCCGGGCCAGCTCGGGCGACCCCGGCGCCGGATATTGCATCGCGTGCAGTTCCGGGCCGAAGTTACCGAAATCATGGATGGTTTCAGGCCGCTCCTGCGCCGTCACGCCGAGCCCGTGCGTCTCCCAGTGGGCCGAGACCATGACCACGCCTTTCGGCTTGCCGATGGCCTCGCCGACCGCACGCCAGACGTCCGCATAGGGACCGCCCAGGGCGTTCATCGGCGAACCGTGGCCAAAGAAGACGGCGGGCTGGCGCATGGCGACGGGCTTCCTGCGTATTGAAACAACTACAGTAGCAGATGTGGCGATGCAGGCGCGCCGTTCAAGCCCCGGGCTGTCTGATGGGGCAGAGGCCTCCGTACAGCGAGGCCTCCTCGGGGACCCGCTGGCCCCGCCCCGCCCGGAACCGATGCTCCACCGTCACGGCCTGCTGCTCGATGTTCAGCTCATCCCAGCCGCACGGGGCCTTGGGATAGCCATAGACCGAGGGCCCGTCCCCTGCCCTGATCTTCCCGGCCAGCAGGTTCACCCCCTGCTGAGCCTGCCAGACATGAACCAGTTCGTGGATCAGCACGGCCTGAAGGCTCACCGGCGCCACGGCGAAGTCCGCAGGCAGGCTCCGCCCCGGCCACAGGACCCAGTCCCGCCCGAACCATCGCCCCGGCACAAAGGCCCGATCGAACGGCCACGGTGTGGGGGCCAGCCGGATGGTCTCGAACTCCAGCGCCTGCCCGAACTCGCTCCGGGCCAGCCGTTTCTCGCCTTCGGTCAGAGCCCTCATGGCGTGCCGTAACCCGCCGAGGCCCCGGTCCACTCCCAGTGCCAGGGCTCGTAGATATAGGGCACGAAGCCGAACCGCCCGGCGTTCTTGACCAACCAGCGATAGGTGGCCCCTTGGGTCATATGCTGGCGGCTCTCCGGATGGGTCGAATCGACGCCCATCCCCAGCAACTGGCCGACATAGAGATCTACCGCCGTCCCGGTCCTGTGGGGCGAACAGACCGCCCGCCTCAGCCCGTCGCAGTTCCGCTCCGCCGCACACCGCGCCGCATCCGCCTCCGGATCGCGGAAGCCGGAGAAGATCTGCAGCAATTCCGGATCGTTGCGGACCTCCGGAACCTCGGCCCGGGCTGCGGCGACCATGCGCCGATAGGAAGCCAGCACGTCGCGCCTCAGGAGCCGGGTCAGCCGGTCGGCATGCTCCTCGGGCGCCTCCAGATAGCCGAGCTCGCGCAGCGGCGGCGGATCGGGGCACTCATCGCGCACCCGCGCCATGACGAACGGCCTTCGCTCCTGCAGCACCCCCTTCAGGACCTCGAAGGTCGCTTGATCGAAGACCCCGGTGGCCGGCAGCGCGTACCGCGCCTGGAAGGTCGCCAGGGCTGCGGCGAAGTCGGAGGCGCCCGGCTCGCAGTCCGTACCCAGTTCATTCTGCAGCAGGGGCAGATAGGCGCCCCAGCCCACCTCCGTCGCCCCGAACGGGGTCCACTCCAGCGAGTAGAGGGAGATGGCGTTGGCCACCGCCTGATCGGCCCAGACCTGCCGCTGGGTCTCGCACCGCCCCTGGGCCAAGGCGGCGTTGGGCAGACCCCAGGCCAGGGCCGCCGCCACGATCAATCCCGCCATCCCCATGCGCATCAGGAGAGGAAGCCTCACCGTTGCGGCGCAAGCAAGGCCCCTCTCCCGTCGCGATCAAAACTGGCATGGTGAGCCGTCGCCGAGTCGAGGCGCCGCCGCTGGATCTCCGCATGTCCGACACCTCCAGGTCGCCCCGCCGCAGCAACGGCGTGCTCGCCGCCTTCTCCTCGGTCTGCCTGCCCCTGGCCGCCTTTGGGGTGGCCCTGCCGGTCACCCTGCCGGAGTTCTACGCCACCCACGTGGGGCTGGAGCTGGGGGTCGTGGCGGCGGTGTTCATGGCGGTGCGCCTGATCGACATCACCTTCGACCCGTTCATCGGCTGGGCCATGGACCGGACGAAGACGCGGTTCGGCCGCTATCGCCCGTGGATGGTCGCCTCGACGCCGATCCTGATGCTGGCGGCCTTCATGATGTTCGTGGTGGTCCAGCCGGGCGCGGGGCCGGTCTATCTGTTCGCCTGGCTGCTGGTTCTCTATCTCGGCTTCTCGATGGGGACCCTGGGCCAGCTCGGCTGGGCCTCGGTCCTGGCGCCCGAGTACGACCAGCGCAGCCGGGTCTATGGCTGGTGGCAGGTGTTCAACATCGTCGGGGTGATCCTGATCCTGATCCTGCCGACGGTAGTGATCCAGACGGGCATCGGGAACTATGTCGACGGCGTGCGGATCATGGGCTGGGCCATCCTGATCGCCCTGCCCGTCACCATCGCCCTGGCCCTGTTCGTCGTGCCGGAGCCGGTCAACGCGGGCGCCGCGCCGCACGGCGGGCTGGGCGCCTATCTGGAGCTGTTCAAGCGCAAGGCGGTCAGGAAGCTGCTGCTGGCCGACGTAGTGCTGGGCGTCGCGCCGGGGATCACGGGGTCGCTGCTGTTCTTCTTCTTCGGCCAGATCAAGGGTTACGACCACACCCAGGCGTCGCTGTTCATGCTGCTGTATTTCGTGGCCGGCCTGATCGGGGCCCCGTTCTGGGCCTGGCTGGCGACGCGGATCGGCAAGGACAAGGCCCTGGCCGTGGCCAGTCTGGTGTTCGCGGCCTTCTACATCGGGGCGACCCTTGTCCCAGGCGGCAACTTCGCCGTGACGGCGGCGGCCATGTTCATCGCCGGGCTGCCCTATGCCGCGGGCCTGTTCCTGCTGCGGGCCATGATGGCGGACGTGGGCGACGAGGTCAGGCTGGAGACCGGGGTGGACCGGACCGGGCTGATGTTCTCCATCCTGTCGGCGACGACCAAGGTCGGGCACGTCGTGGCCCTGATCCCCTATCTGATCCTGCAGTGGGTCGGCTTCCAGGCCATCGCGCCGGCGGGGGGAAACAGCGAGAGCTCGCTGCTGATCCTCCAGATCCTGTTCATCGCCCTGCCCGGACTGCTGCTGGCCAGCGCGGCCCTGCTGCTGAAGAACTACCCGCTGACGCCGGCCCGGCATGACGAGATCCGGCGCGAGCTGGAGGCCCGGGACGGGACCGCCGCATGACCCCGACCGACCGGCTCAAGGCGATCATGGTCCGGCTGCGCGACCCCAACGGCGGCTGTCCCTGGGATGTCGAACAGACCTTCGCGACCATCGCCCCCTATACGATCGAGGAGGCCTATGAGGTCGCCGACGCCATCGAGCGGGGCGACATGGGCGAGCTGAAGACCGAGCTCGGCGACCTGCTGTTCCAGGTCGTCTTCCATGCCCGGATGGCCGAGGAACAGGGTCTGTTCGCCTATGACGACGTGGCCGAGGCCATGTGCGACAAGCTGGTCCGGCGCCATCCCCATGTCTTCGCCGACGAGGATCCGCAGATCTCGGGCCCGGCCCAGAAGCTGCGCTGGGAGGACATCAAGGCCGCCGAGCGGGCGTCCAAGGCCCAGCATGGCGTGCTGGACGATGTGCCCGTGGGCCTGCCCGCCCTGCACCGCGCGGCCAAGCTGACGAAGCGGGCGGCGCGGGTCGGGTTCGACTGGCCCAGTACGGATGAGGTCTTCGACAAGCTGGACGAGGAGGTCGCCGAGCTGAAGGCCGAGATCGCCGCCGGGGACCTGGACAAGGCCCGCGAGGAGATGGGCGACCTGTTGTTCGTCGTCGCCAACCTGGCCCGGAAACTGGGGGTCGAGCCGGAGGACGCCCTGCGCGGGGCCAACGCCAAGTTCGTGCGGCGCTTCTGCTTTATCGAGGCGGAACTGGCGAAGGCCGGGCGGACGCCGGACCAGTCGGATCTGGCCGAGATGGACGGTCTGTGGGACGCGGCCAAGGCGGCGGAGCGGGCCTGATCGTCAGGGAGAAATGGACTCTGTCCGGACCGGGTGCAGAGAGTCCGATTCCTGCGAGGCCGTCTCGGAAGTTTGCCCTATGGCATTTAAATCGTTAACGTTCGCGTCCTCCGCCGCGACCAGCCTCAGCGGCTCGCGTCTGGACTCCAGCAAGGGCGGCGTGATGTCGGGCAGGTCGGCCATGACCTCGGAGCGGGCGCGGTCGGCGAGGCTGTCGTAGACGCGCATCCAGGTCGAGGCCTCGGACGCGCGCCCCATGCCCAGGGCCCGGCGGATGTTCAGGAAGGCCTCGGCGGCCAGGTCGGCGAAGCTGACATTGTCGTCGGGATGGTATTCGCCGAACTCGGGCGGCGCCTCGCATCCGGGCTGGTCCATGCGCCGCCAGCCCCCGACCCGCGCATGCTGCCGGAAGGAACTCAGCGACATGCCGTACCGCTGGCAGACGGTCGTCGCCTTCACGCCCGCGAGATACTCCCGCCGGGCATGGTCCCAATAGTCGCCGCCGAGACCGTCGAGGTCGGCGGGGTTGAGTTGCGTGCTGGAGGTCATGCCGGGCAGTCTGGCATGCGGCTACGTCAGAACCGGTCGCGGGCCATCTGCGAATGTTACTTGACGTGAGTGTAGCTTTTCGGGAATCCTCTTGCAGGTCGTCCAGAGGAGTCGCCGTGTCTGTCTTTCAAACCCAACTTGAGACGGCTTTCCCGCCCTCGACCGACGCGGCCGTCATACTAGGTGTACGGCAGGGGGTCCTGCTGGCGAACGCCGCCCTTGAAAACGAATTGTTCCTTTCGACCCCGGTGGGCAAGGACTTGCGCGGGCATCTACGGCGCGCAGCAGTGCTGTTCCGAATCCACGAGCTCTGTAAGACGGGCGATCTGCCATTCGATGCTTCGATCGATCGCATGCCCAAAGGCGGCGGCCACTGGGTGGAACTTCGGTCCGCCAATTACCGTGCCCATATCTGCCGCACGGACGGCCCTGCCGCCTTCCCCGAAGACACGCCCACGCGGCAGGATCAACGGCTCTCCAACCAACTCGACCTGTTCGCCGACAATATCGTGCTGCTCCCCGGCATGAGGGCGTCGGTCGAAAGCTATGCTTGGCTTACCTTCGGCGTCGATGGCCCTGGTCTGGCCCACGTGTGTTGGGGCATGCCCAAGGCATCGCGGGACGAGTGGCTGGCGCGGATCAATGTCATCGAGCGTGCGGCCCGTAACGCTACCCCTGCCGCGCACGCTGAGACGCCCACGGCCGCGATGCGCCTTCGCTTCCGCGAGCACATTGAGGAATCGCTGCAGAAGGGCGAGGACAGCGGCGAAGCAATGAAACCTGAGTGAAAAATATGAGTAGCGGTGTGGGGACCGAACGGCAGACCGCTAAGCCCATTCCGGAGAGAATCCGTGAGGCCCGTGAAGGGCGGGGCTTCAGTGCGGAGGACTTTGCAGAGCGCTTGGGCGTCACACGCCAAGCCGTCGCTCAGTATGAGACCGGCCAAGCCTCTCCTAGCGGAGAGGTGATGAGGAAGATCGTGGCCGAAACCGCTCAGCCGATGGCGTTCTTCGCGACGGTGCCGGCCCGTGCGGGTGAACCAAAGTCGCCGTTCTTCCGCAGCCTGAAGCGAATGGAACAGCAGGAGCGCAAGCGCATTATTCGCCGCCTTCAGTGGGCCGGCGACATTGCGACAATGGTCGGACGGTTTGTCGATCTGCCACCGCTTAGCCTACCGGCGGTGTGGTTCGATGCTGATCGCGACGATGTCGATGAGATCGAGGCTGCGGCCGAAGCTCTGCGGGATCACTGGAACCTTGGTCGCGGGCCAATTCGTGATTTGGCGCACGTTCTTGAACGACACGGCGTTATCTTGGTCCGGGAGCAAGTCCAATGTGCTGACATGGACGCGGTTAGTTGCTGGATCGGTGGACGAGCATTCATCCTGCTGTCGGCCGAGGTGACAAGCGGACCTAGAGACAAGTTCAATCTAGCGCATGAGCTGGGGCATCTCGTTATGCACTCGGATGTCGAGATCACGATCGATAATCTCGACCGAATCGAGCGCCAAGCCAATCGCTTCGCCAGTGCATTCCTTTTGCCGGCGGAGTCGTTCAGCAGGGAAGTGCTAGGCACTTCGATAGACTATTTCCTCGCCCTCAAGGAGCGGTGGGGAGTCGCAATCGCGGCTATGGCCTACCGGTGTCGGGATTTGAACATCCTGTCTGAGAACCAATTTTCCTACATTTTCCGCCAGATGAACGCGCGGAAGATTCGGAAGGTCGAGCCATTGGATGATCGCTTTCCGGTGGCAAAGCCGAACGTGCTGCAACAAGGTATCGAGATGCTGGTCGAGCACGGCGTGTTCACACGCGACCAGATTGAGAGCTCGCTATGTATGAACATGTCCGACGTCGAGGCATTGGCGGGCGTTGAACCTGGCTACTTAGATCGGCGGGTGATTAAGCTCCAGTTCTCCAACCAGAACGAGAGAGTTGGTGGCGATGAGTGATTGCAAAAGGTCGTAGTAAGAGTCGATCGAGAGGGCGGCGAACCGCCCTCACCTCCATTTGCAATCGCTCCATCGGCTATGGGGGCAGCGCCTACTGATTGCGGATCCCGAAGGGAATGTGGACGCAGGGCGTGCTTTCAGAGGCAGGTTCGAGATGGCCAATCTGATCATCAAAGAAGATCTGCGGCTTGAGGACGTCGAGGATATTTTTCTTCTCGATCCCACCCGTCAGGAACAGCTCATCCGGCTCGATGTTCAGGTTCTTCATCGTGTTCAAAAGTCGCTCATGAGCCGGTGCGTTTCGCGCGGTCACAATGGCTACCCGAACCGCTTTTGACGGGTCGTTGACCTTCCGGCTGTTGTCGCGCTCCATCGTCTGGATCGCTGAAATCTGCTGCAGAAGAGGCATCAGAGGTCCATCTTTCAGCGGCCGGTCCTTATTGGCGACTTCGTAGTGGTGGAACAGCGGAAGACCGCCGTCGGCGTATTTTGACTCCGCCTCATCGTCGACCAGCACGCCATCGAAGTCGAAGGCGATCCGGAGTTGATTGTCCTCGTCGTCGTCCTTGGCGGCGCACGGCAAAACATGACCCGCCGGATAGCCTTGAGCGATCGCGTCCTTCACCTCGTCCTTGTTCGTGCTCAGGTACAAACAAGCGTTGACCGACTTCATGTACGGATAAGGTGCCGAGCCGGAGAGGAAGAACGAGCGGGTGATGTCCAGACCGTAGTGAGGCATCGCATTCATCATTCTTCGCCCGGCCTCGGGATCGTTTCGGGAAAGCATGACGACTTCCACCGGGCTCTGCTCAGGGAAGAGCTTGTTGAGGTGCAGCAAGCGTCGAATGAAGGGAAAGGCGGCTCCCCGCTCAGGAGGCGTTGACGCATGGTCCGCTTGGTATTTGCGGAAGGCATCGAGTCCTTCGTCCAGGAATATTTGATGTTCCTTCGTCAGGTCGAAGAGAGCGGTAGAACTGATGCCGACCACCAGCTTCTTTTCAATCGGATAAGCCATAGCTTGCACATGGGAACGAGAACCACGTTCGACAACCTGAGGTACTACGTGCCGAACTGCCGCTCGAACCGCCCCATCGCCTGCGGGTCGAGCCGCACGGTCAGCAGCATCCGCCCCTCATCGTCCGTGTCGCGCGCCGTGACCCGGCCGTGCTCGTAGAGCCAGGCGAGGGCCTCGCCCTGTGAGGGCTGGAGGATCAGTTCGGTCTCGGGGTCGTCGTCGATCAGGTCGGTGATGGCCTGGCGCAGGGTCTCGATCCCCTCCCCGGTCCAGGCGGAGACGGCGACCGAGGCATTGCCCGAGCGGGCGGCCTGGCCCTCGACCTCTTCGCGGGCCTCGGGGTCGAGCAGGTCGGTCTTGTTCCAGACCTCGAGGATGCGGCGCGGCTTGCCCTCAGGCTGTTCGATCTGTTTCAGGACATCTTCGACGTCCTTCGCCTGGGCGGCGCTGTCGGCCGAGGCGATGTCGCGGACGTGCAGGATCAGGTCGGCCTCGCCCACCTCTTCCAGGGTCGCGCGGAAGCTCTCGACCAGTTCGTGCGGCAGGTCGGAGATGAAGCCCACGGTGTCGGCGATGATGGCCGGGCGGCCTTGCGGCAGGCGGATGGTGCGCTGGGTCGTGTCGAGGGTGGCGAACAGCAGGTCCTTTGCGAGGACCTCGGAGCCGGTCAGACGGTTGAAGATCGTCGACTTGCCGGCGTTGGTGTAGCCGACCAGGGCGACGGCGGGGAACGGGGCCTTCTTGCGCTGTTTCCGGTGCAGGCCGCGCGTGCGGCGGACCTCCTCCAGTTCGCCCTTCAGCTTGACGATGCGGTCGGCGATCAGGCGGCGATCGAGCTCGATCTGGGTCTCGCCGGGGCCGCCGGTCGAGCCGGTGCCGCCGCGCTGGCGTTCCAGGTGGGTCCAGGTGCGAACAAGGCGGGACTTCTCGTAGTCGAGCCGGGCCAGTTCGACCTGCAGCTTGCCTTCCTTGGTCCGGGCGCGACGGCCGAAGATCTCGAGGATCAGGCCGGTGCGGTCGATGACCTTGCAGTCCCATTCCTTTTCCAGATTGCGCTGCTGGACCGGGGTCAGGTCGAAGTCGATGACGGCGGCCTCGGCCTCGGCGGCGCGGATCAGGGCGGCCAGTTCCTCGACCTTGCCGGCCCCGAAGAGGGTCGCGGGCGTGGTCTTGCGCAGACGCACGATCTCCTCGGCGCGGACGTCGAGGTCCAGGGCCCGGGCGAGGCCGGCGGCCTCCTCCAGACGCTCCTCGGCCGGACGCGAGGCGCGCTCGCCCAGGTCGGGATGGATGACGACCGCGCGGATCAGCGGGACGGAATGGTCGATGAGTTTGGAGTTCAAAGGGTCTCTGTTGGTTGGGGACTGGCTGTTGCTAGATGGGCGGTTTGGCCGCCAAATCAACGGCCCAGGTTCGCCCAACCCACCGTGCACCCCGGCGAAGGCCGGGGTCCAGATCACACTCCGAGGCGGCATGGATCAATGCCCGGCTTCTTTGACGAGCAGCCGAATCCGCCCTCTGGACCCCGGCCTGCGCCGGGGTGGACGGAGAAAGAGAGCCCTCAGTCCTCGTCGGCCTCGGGTTCGTACAGCTGCACGGGCGCCGACGGCATGATCGTCGAGATGGCGTGCTTGTAGACGAGCTGGGACTGGCCGTCGCGACGGAGCAGCACACAGAAGTTGTCGAACCAGGTCACGATGCCCTGCAGCTTGACGCCGTTGACGAGGAAGATGGTCAGCGGGGTCTTGGTCTTGCGGACGGAGTTGAGGAAGGTGTCCTGAAGGTTCTGACGCTTGTCTTGCGACATGGCAGGTTAATCCTGTTCTTTCTTGGTTTTCACCGCGTCGGGGAGGATCGCGGGTCCGGATCGAACGCCCGGCCCGCACACCTTAGCCCCCGGCGCTCGCGCGTCGCAACAGTCGCGGTAACCGATTTCATCGCGTGATGGATTTCGCGCGAGCGACAACCGCAAGGCGGTGTCCGGTAGCGGTCAGACCGAGTCCCGCTTGGCCTCTTCCAGATAGCGGGCGCGGAGCCGGGTTGCGATCGGGCCGGGCTTGCCGTCGCCGATCTTCACGCCGTCGATCGAGACGGCCGGCATGACGAAGGCGCCGGCGGCGGTGAAGAAGGCTTCCCTGGCCTCCTTGGCCTCGTCGACGCTGAAGGGGCGTTCGTCGAGCTCGATCCCCTCCTCCTCGATCATCGCCATGATGGCCGTGCGGGTGATGCCCTTGAGGATATTGGCCTGGGTGTCGCGCGTGCGCAGCTTGCCGGACTTGTCGATGATCCAGGCGTTGGTCGAGGAACCCTCGGTGACCAGACCCATCTCGTCGACCATCCAGGCCTCATAGGCGCCCTTGTCGCGGGCCGCCTGTTTGGCGAGCACGTTGGGGAGAAGGCCGACGGTCTTGATGTCGCAGCGGCCCCAGCGGATGTCGGGATGGGTGACGACGGCGACGCCCTTGGCGGCCTGGGCGTCGGACTTGCGAGAGCTCAGGGACTTCGAGGTAACCACGACGCTGGGCGGGGTGCCGGGCGCGGGGAACGGGTGGTCGCGCCGGGCCGTGCCGCGGGTGACCTGCAGATAGACGATGCCGTCGCGGACGCGGTTCCTGCGGATGGTTTCCTTGAGCACGCGGGTCAGGGATTCGACCGACATGGGAATGTCGATCCGCAGCTCGTTGAGGCTGCGGTGCAGACGCGTCATGTGGCCTTCGAAATCGGCCATCCGGCCGTCGAACACCGACCAGACCTCATAGACGCCGTCGGCGAACTGGAAGCCGCGATCCTCGACATGGATCGTCGCCTCGGAGTGGCGCTGATAGACCCCGTTCACATAGGCGACGCGCGACATCAGTCGATGCTCCCTTCGTCTTCTTCCCCGCCGCGCGAGGGCGACACGCCCAGCGATTTGAGTTTGCGGTGAAGGGCTGACCTCTCCATGCCGATGAAGGCGGCGGTGCGCGAGATGTTTCCGCCGAACCGCATGATCTGCGCCGCCAGATATTCGCGCTCGAACACCTCGCGGGCCTCGCGCAGAGGCAGGGCGATGGTGCGTTCGGCGCCCATCCCTCCCCCGCCGGTCGACGCCACTTCCTGGGGCAGCATGTCGGCAGAGATCGGGTCGTTGAGGTCGCCGGTCGCCAGGATCAGCAGCCGCTCGACGTTATTGCGCAGCTGGCGAACGTTGCCCGGCCAGGGGTGGACCTGGAGCACGGCGATGGCGTCGTCGCCCAGCCGGCGGCGCGGCAGGCCCTGCGACACGCTCAAGGTCTCGATGAAATATTCAACCAGTTCGCCGATGTCCTCGCGGCGTTCCGACAGGGGCGGGACGCGGATGGGGACGACGTTGAGGCGGTGGAACAGGTCCTCGCGGAAGCGGCCTTCGGTGATCTCGGTCTTCAGGTCGCGCGAGGTCGAGGTGACGACGCGGACGTCGACCTGGACGTCCTGTTCGCCGCCGACGCGCCGGAAGCGCTGTTCGACCAGGACACGCAGGATGCGGCTCTGGCTCTCGCGCGGCATGTCGCCGACGTCGTCGAGGTAGAGGGTGCCGTTGTGGGCGCGTTCGAAGACGCCGATCTTGCGCGGACGGCCGTCGTGACCCTCCTCGCCGAACAGCTCCAGATCGAGGCGTTCGGGGGTCATCCCGGCGGCCGAGATGGCGACGAACTCGCCCTTGGCGCGGGGGCTGGCCTCGTGGATCTGGCGGGCGACCAGCTCCTTGCCCGAGCCCGGAGGGCCCGAGATCAGGACGCGGCTGTTGGCCGGCGCGACCTTGACGATGTTTGTGCGCAGCACCTGGGCGGCGGCCGAGCGACCGATCAGACCGGTGGGGGTCATGGCCACGGCGCGCAGGCGGCGGTTCTCGCGCTTCAGCTGGGCGGATTCCAGGGCGCGTTCGATGACGACGACGAGGCGGTCGGACTTGAACGGCTTCTCGATGAAGTCATAGGCGCCGCGCTTCAGGGCGCTGACGGCCGTCTCGATATTGCCGTGGCCGGAAATCATGACGACGGGCAGGTCGGCGTCGAGCGTCTTGACCAGGTCGAGCAGCTCCAGCCCGTCCATGCCCCCGCCCTGCATCCAGATGTCGAGGACGATCAGGCTGGGCTTGCGGGCGCGGATGCCGGCCAGGGCCTCTTCGGAGCTGGAGGCGACGCGCACGGCGTGGCCCTCGTCCTCGAGCAGTCCCGAGACCAGGTCGCGGATGTCGGCCTCGTCGTCTACGACCAGGATATCGGCTCCGGTGGAACGCATGACGCCTCGCTACTATTCGGCCGCCGGGGCGCCGGCGCCGCGAGGCTCCGCTTCACGCCCGGCCTTGCCGGTGGGGTTGAGGGGGAAGATCAGGCAGATTTTGGCGCCGTGCAGGCTGTCGGCATCTGACAGTTTCAGCTCGCCGCCGTGGTCTTCACAGATACGCTTGACGATGGCGAGGCCGAGGCCGGTGCCCTTCTCGCGCGTGGTGACATAGGGCTCGGTCAGGCGATCGCGATCGCGGACCGGCAGGCCCTTGCCGTCGTCCTCGATGATGAAGGTCGCGACGCCTTCCTCGACCTCGAGGCGGGCGATGATGGCGACCTGATCCTCGTCGGCGGGCGTGGCCAGACGCCGGGCCGCAACGGCCTCGCCGGCGTTCTTGAGGATATTGGCCAGGGCCTGTCCGACCATCCGGCCATCGGCCTTCATCTTCGCCTTGGGCAGGGGTTCGACCAGTTCGACCGGCAGGTCAGGAGCCGCGACGCGCTGGGCGAAGACAGCCTCGCGCAACAGTTCAGCCGGGTTCTCGTTGGTGAACCGCGGAGCCGGCATGCGGGCGAAGGAGGAGAACTCGTCGACCATCCGGCCGATGTCGCCGACCTGACGGATGATGGTGTCGGTGCAGCGGTCGAAGATCTCGAGATCCTCGGTGATCCCGGGACGGAACTTCCGCTTCAGTCGCTCGGCCGAGAGCTGGATCGGGGTCAGCGGGTTCTTGATCTCGTGGGCGATCCGGCGGGCGACATCGCGCCAGGCGGCGTTGCGCTGGGCCGTGACCAGACGGGTGATGTCGTCGAAGGTCAGCACCATCTCGCCGCCGACGCCGCCTTCGATGCGGACGCGCAGGCGCCGGGTCTCGCCTTCGCGGGCGACGTCGATGTCTTCCTCGATATGGGCTTCGACGCGCTTCACCAGTTCCGCAAGCTCGGGCGCCACGACGCCCAATGCCTTGCCGCGAACCTCAACTTCAGAGATCGAAAGCAGCTGCAAGGCGCTGTCATTGATCGCAGAAATCCGGCTGCGCTTGTCGAGACCGATGACCCCGGCGCTGACGCCGGACAGGACGGTCTCGATGAAGCGGCTGCGGTCCTGGGCCTCATCGCTGGCCGTTTTGAGCGCAGCCTGCTGGGCCTGCAGGTCGCCGGTCATGCGGTTGAAGGCGTGCGACAGGGTGGCGATCTCACCGGGGGCGCCGTCGGGTTCGACCCGGGCGCTGAGATCGCCGGCCGCGACCTGATCCGCCGCCATCACCAGACGGCCAATGGGCGCCGAGATGGCGCTGGCGGCAGACATGCCCAGCCAGACGGCGCCGACGAGCACCAGCAGGGCCGTTTCCAGATAGCTGAGGGCGAAGGCGGCCTGGATACGGGCGCGGCTTTCCTCGGCGACGCGATAGGCCTGGATCGATTCCTCGCCATTGCGCATCCGCGCGATCAGCCCCGGCGCCAGGGGGCGGACGACGTACAGGTAGGCTTCGCCATAGTCAGGCAGAGGATACAGAGCGCGGATCGTGTCGGGATGCTCGGTGACTGCGAGAGGGACATTGACCCCTTCGGCGGCGGTCTCGAACGCCTCTCGCGGCGGCGCCACGTAGGCGGGGGCGTCGGGCAGATCGCTCTGGGCCAGAACCTGGCCCTCGCCATTCAGGATATAAACAGCGGGGTATCCGAAGAAGTCGGCAATCTGGGTCAGGGCGGTGGAGAACTGGATTCGATTGTCGAAGGCGTCGCGGACACCGCCGAGTTCGTTCGCCATGGTGCCGAGGTCGCGCTGGAGCCCCGCGTTCACGTCGGCGACGTAGGCCTTGCCAATGGAGGCGCCGTTGTCCACGGCAGAACTGACGTTCTGGCTGAACCACTGATCGACGCCGCGATTGACCAGAAGGCCGAAGACCAGGGCGATCAGGACGGCAGGCACAACCGCAACCAGCGAGAACAAGGCCACGAAACGCAGGTGCAGCCGTGCGCCCGGGTCGTCCTTCCTGCGCTGCGACAGGCGCATGACCCGGCCGCCGATGATGGTCGCGAGACCGACGATCAGCACCAGATTGGCCAGCAGGATGAACAGTATGGCGCGGCTGGCGGTTGCGCGCGCGTCATCGCCGGCGCTGGCGCCCGGCGCCACGGCCACGAGCCAGATGGCTGCGCCGGTGATCAGGAAGGCGATGACATAGGCGGCGCCGAAGGCCGCTCGCGCCCGACCGGCCGCGAGACGTCCCCAGAAGGAGGGGTCGCCTTCTGTTGCCGGGGGCGTGGCGGGCGTGTCCGTCATGTCACCGAAGCTTCGACCACCTGTGGCGAAACTTCAACAGCAGAGTTGCTGAAATACAGCGAAGGCGGAGGCAGAGCCCACAAGTCGGCGAGGGCCCCGGCCACCATTGCAGGCTGGTCCAGCCGGCAGAGACGGCTTTTGGCGGCGCGTCTCTCGACAGGATCGGCGGGCCAGGGCGCCTGTTCGATGTACCAGCCCAGATGCTTGCGGAACATCCGCAGGCCCAGTTGCGCGCCGTAGAAGTCGCAGGAGGCCCGCATGTGGTCGACGACAATGTCGAGCCGCTCCCGGCGATCCGGCTCGACCAGAACCGTGCCGTCGCGCAGGGCGCGGTCGAGATGGGCCGCCAGCCAGGGGCGGCCGTAGACGCCGCGGCCGAGCATCAGGGCGTCAGCGCCGGACTGGTCCAGCGCGTCGCGCGCCTGTTCGGCGGTGATGATGTCGCCGTTGACGATGACGGGGATGGAGACGGCCGCCTTGGCCGCGCCGACGGCGTCCCAGTCGGCGGCGCCCGTGTAGAACTGCTGGCGGGTGCGGCCGTGGACGGTGACGGCCTTGATGCCGAGGTCTTCGGCGCGTTTGGCCAGTTCAGGTGCATTCTTCGTGTCGTCGTCCCAGCCGAGCCGCATCTTGACGGTGACCGGGCGCGAGGTCGCCGCCACCGTTGCGGCCATGATCCGGCCGGCGAGGTCCGGCGTTCGCATCAGGGCGGACCCGGAAGCCGAACCGGTCACCTCCTTGGCCGGGCAGCCGAAGTTGAGGTCGATGATGTCGGCGCCGGCGGCCTCGGCCATGCGCGCCCCCTGGGCCATCGCGGCGGGATCGCGGCCGACCAGCTGGATCACCGTCAGGGGCAGGCCGTCGCCGACCGCGGCGCGTCGGACGACGTCGGGCCGGGCACGGGCCAGTTCGGCGGCGGCCACCATCTCGGTCGCGACATAGGCTGCGCCCAGGCGGCTGGCGAGCAGCCGGAACGGCAGGTCCGTGATGCCCGTCATGGGCGCCATCAGGACCCGTCCGGGAATGGCGACGTCGCCGATCTGAATCCCTGTGCTCATTCGTCCGTCAACACGCGAAGCCTGGCCCCTCGTCAACCGGCAACATGGCCCCTAGAAGGCGATCATGACATTCGCAGCGATCGTGGTGGCGGCCGGCTCGGGCTCCAGAGCCGGAGGCGACAAGCAGTGGCGACTGCTGGGCGGCAAGCCTGTGGTGCGCTGGTCGGTCGAAGCTTTGCTGAAGGCAGGGGCCGAGGAGGTCGTCGTCGTGGTCTCTGGCGACGCATTCGAGCGCGCGGCCAAGGCGCTGGCCGGGCTGGAGAACTGGCGTGCCGTGGAAGGCGGAGCGGAGCGGGCGGATTCGGTTCGCGCCGGGCTGGCGGGTCTGACCGGGGCGTCGGACAGGCCCGTCCTTATCCACGACGCGGCGCGGCCTTTGCTGTCCGCCGAGGTTATCCTGCGGTTGCTCGACGCCCTCCCCGGCGCGGATGGGGCCATCGCCGCCCTGCCCGTCTCCGACACGCTCAAGCGTGGCGCCGATCGCATCAACGCGACGGTCGACCGGAGCGGTCTGTGGCGGGCGCAGACGCCCCAGGCGTTTCGCGCAGACCGACTGCTGGCCGCCTACGCCGTCTGGCCCGATGGCTCGGCGGCGACAGATGATGCGGCCATCGTCGAGCAGGACGGCGGGACGGTTCGGCTGGTCCAGGGCGATCCGCGACTGATGAAACTGACCTATCCCGAGGATTTCGCCATGGCTGAGGCATTGATCGCCAGACAGACCCGCGTGGGTCAGGGGTTCGACGCCCACCGCTGGGGGCCGGGCGACAGCGTCTGGCTGTGCGGCGTCGAGATCCCGCACGACCAGACCCTGATCGGCCACTCTGACGCGGATGCCGGGCTGCACGCCCTGACCGATGCGGTGCTGGGCGCCATGGGCGACGGGGATATCGGCGACCACTTCCCGCCGACTGATCCGAAGTGGAAGGGCGCGGCCTCGGACCAGTTCCTGATCCATGCGGTCGAACGGTTGACGGCGCGCGGCGGGCGGCTGGTGAACGTCGACGTCACCCTGATTTGTGAGCGGCCGAAGGTGAAGCCGCACCGTCAGGCCATGCGCGAACGGCTGGCCGAAATCCTGCACCTGCCGCTCGACGCTGTCAGCGTGAAGGCGACGACGATGGAGAAGATGGGCTTCACCGGCCGCGAGGAAGGCCTGGCCGCCTCCGCCATCGCGACAATCGAATTGCCTGCCTGATCAATCGCCTGACGTCACCGCCTGAAGTGACGCCACAGGGATCCGAACAGGTTCACATAGTCGTCGGTCCACGGGCGGACCTCGGTGTCCGCCAGGGTGCGCCACTGATGCTGTTCCCGGAACTCGGCCAGACCTTCTTCGGTGGGTGACAGGATCAGGGCCTCGGTCGAGGCCTCGGCCATGTCAGGCGCCTGGGGCGATTCCTGATAGAGCTGGTGCAGGTTGGCCGCGTCCAGACGCTGCGCCGCCGCCGCCGCCGGCATCGTGATGTCGAGGTTGCGGTTCGACAGGTGCAGGATCACCACACCGTCGGGCTTCAGCAGCTTGAGATAGCCCTCGATGGCCTCGACCGTCAGCAGATGGGTCGGGACGGAGTCGGATGAGAAGGCGTCGATCAGCAGGAGGTCGTAGGTCCCGGCCGTCTCCCGCGCCATGGTCAGGCGGGCGTCGCCGAGCACCGTCTCGATCGGCCCGTCGGCGCAGTCGGAGATGAAGGTGAACCACTGCGGATCGCGCGACAGCTGATCGACCAGCGGATCGATCTCGAAGAACTTCATCTCGTCGGCGGCGCGCTTGTAGCCGGCCATGGCGCCGGACCCCTGACCCACCACACCGATCTTCAGGGCCGGACGGCGCAGCTGAAGCCTCTGGGTGGCCTGGCCGATGGGGCTCGCCGGGGCGTAGTAGAGGGTCGGCATGCAGGCGAAGGCCGGGTTACGCGGCTGGGCGCCGTGCAGGGTGGTGCCGTGCATCAGGATGTTGACCTGACCGCCCAGACGCGGGTCCTGGGTCACGCCGATCTTCATCACGCCGAAGAAGCTGCGGTCGGTGAAGGCGGCGTCATAGCCGCGCGCGATATAGGCGGTCGAAAGCGCGATCAGCCCTGCGATGATGACGAAGGCGGGAGTGCGATCGCGCAGCAGGAAGCCGGCAAGGATCGGTCCCAGCATGATGAACTGGGTCACACCCGGCATGTTGTCCGAGACATTGTTGTTGAACCACCAGGCGAAACCCCAGTCGGCCTGGAACGCTATCGAAAGAACTGGCGGCAGGACGGCGACCAGCACCGCGCCGACGAACAGATAGACTTCCCAGTTCCTGATCGGGGCCTTGTTCAGAGGGCGGGCCAGACCGGCGAGCACGAGAACCAGCGGGTATTCCCAGACGCCGTTGAACAGGACGGGGGCCAGAAGCGCGGTGAAGGCGCCGCCGACCACGCCGCCCAGCGACATGAGGAGATAGAATTCCGTGAGCCGGTCCGGCGGCGGGCGCCGGGCGGCCAGCCTCCGGTGGCACATCAGGGCCAGCAGGAAGAAGGCCCCCAGATGCAGGCCGAACATCAGGACCCAGTCACCGGTCCGGAAGGCCGTGAAGCTGATGCAGGCGAGACTGACCGCCGCCGCGATGACCAGGGTGATCGGCAGCGGGATCCACGGCCTGTCCTGGAAGGCGATGACGAAGGTCAGCAGATAGAGCGCCAGCGGGATGACCCACAGGAAGGGCGCCGAGGCGACGTCGGTCGCGAGGTGGGCGGTCACGCCGAGCATCAGGCTGGACGGGGCGGCGGCGAGCAGGACGAGGATGATCTTTTCGCGCCACGGGATGGGCGGGCTGACCTCGAGGCTGGCGACCGGCGCATTGCCGATCTGGCCGCGACGCCAGGCGACGAAGGCGAGGGCCACGACCATCAGCATGAAGGCGGCATAGCCTCCACTCCAGGTCGCGCGCTGGCCCGACAGGGTCATCAGCGGCTCGATCAGCAGTGGGTAGGCCAGCAGGGCCAGGAAGCTGCCGAGGTTGGAGGCGGCATAGAGGACATAGGGGTTCTGGCCGTCCGCATGACCGGCGCGGACCCGGGCGTACCAGGCCTGAAGCAGGGGCGCGGTCGCCGACAGGACAGCGAACGGGGCGCCGACGGACAGGGCCAGGGTGGCCAGCAGCCAGCCGATGGGCGCGTTGGGATCGGGATCGCCCAGCAGGCCGCTGATCTTCAGCGGCAGGAACAGGGCGGCGAGCAGCAACAGCACCAGATGGACAGCCATCTGGGTCCGCATGGACCCGATCCGCTGGAGGCCGTGGGCATAGGCATAGCCGGCCAGCAGCGCGGTCTGGAAGAAGACCATGGCCGTGTTCCAGACCGACGGCGATCCGCCCAGCATCGGCAGGACCAGCTTGGTCACCATGGGCTGGACGATGAAGACCAGGGCCGCCGAGGTGAAGATGGCCACGGCGAACAGGATCGGCGTCACGCGGTCGCCGCTCCCGGTCGAGGGTGCGGCGCCTTCCGGCAGGGCTGCGTCGGTCATGGGGTCCCCGGTCTGAAGCGCGTGCTATCGACAGACGGACGCGCCATGGTCAGCCTAGACTGACTCGCGCACGGATCGGAAAGACCCATGTTCCCGGACGACATCCAGCAACTGGCCGCCGCCGTGATCGCCGCCGCCTCGGCGCGCGGCTGGACCGTGGCGACGGCGGAGAGCTGCACCGGCGGGCTGGTCGCGGGAGCGCTGACCGCCGTGGCCGGGTCGTCAGCGGTCGTGGATCGGGGCTTCGTGACCTACAGCAATGGCGCTAAGGCGGAGATGCTGGGCGTGCCGGCCGAGACGATCGAGGCCAACGGCGCGGTGTCCGAGCCGGTGGCGCGCGCGATGGCGGCCGGGGCGCGTGTGACGGCCGGGGTGGATCTGGCCGTGTCGATCACGGGCATCGCGGGCCCGGGCGGCGGATCGGCGGAGAAGCCGGTCGGGCTGGTCCATTTCGGCTGCGCCGGATCTGACGGCATCGTGCACGAGGTCCGGCGGTTCGGCGACAACGGGCGCGAAGAGGTGCGGCTGGAGAGCGTGCGGGTCGCTTTGGGTCTGTTGCTCGCGGCCTGCGAGGCGGCGTGAGCGAAATCATCGTCGACGCGCGGGGGCATCGTTGCCCGGTCCCGAGCCTGCGTCTCAGGAAAGCGGCCGAAGGTCTGACGGGCGCGCAGCTGGTTTTGCTCGCCACCGACCCGATGGCGCGGATCGACGTGCCTTATCTGATGACGGAACTGGGCGGGCGGGTCGTGTCGGTCGAGGAGGCGGACGGGGTCCTGACAATTACCGTCGAGACGCGCGCCGCTCCGACAGATTGACGACCGAGGGGCTGTCCTCAGGCGCGATGTCCGGGGCGCCCCTCGACCGCGACGCGATCTCCATCTCGGTGGCGAAGGCGCCGCCATAGAATATGGCGTTGACGTTCCATGACAGCCAGATCAGCAGCACCACGACGGCGCCGACCGAGCCGTAGGTCGCGCCGAGCTCGGCGATCTGCTCAACATAGATGGCGCAGAGCCAGGATGATATCATCGACAGGATGGTCGCCACCGCCCCGCCGGCGATCGACGGGACCCAGGCCACCGGATCGCGGTGCGACATGGCGTAGCGGTAGAGCAGCGTCAGCCCCAGGCCGAGGCCCGCCGCCGGCAGGAAGCCGTTGAACGGCAGCCCGCCCTGCCCCGTGACCGGCCCGGCATGCTCCAGCAGTCGCGCAGTGACCACGGCGCCCGAGACGATGGTGAACAGTCCGAAGGCGACGACCGCGACGACGAAGGCCAGGAAGTTGAACTTGAAGAAGCCGTGCGGCTCCGTCTCGTCATGAATCAGGTTCAGTCCCGCCAGCAACGCCTTGAATCCACGATGCGCGGCATAGGCGCCAACGATCAGGGCGAAGGCGCTCTGGGCCGAGACGGCGCGCGCGGAGGCGTTTGACAGCCGTTCGATCTCGGCGCGGAAGATGGCGCGCGCGGCATGCGGCATGACGTCGGCCAGAGCCGCCGCCTGCTCGCTGACCTGAGCGATCGAGAGCACGGCCTTGTAGAAGCCGATCAGGATGGCGATGGCCGGGAAGACCGCCAGCAGGGCGAAGAACGACACCCCGCCCGTGTAGAGCATGACGTCCCGGCCCCAGCTGCGCGCAAACGCCCGCCCCGAGAGCCGCGCCCAGAAGCCGGGCGACGCCATTTCGTTAGTCTGTCCGCTCAAGCCGGTTCCCGCCGTAGCCCAACAAAGAACTCTAGCGGAAAACGCCCGATTGGGAAGCGGGGGCCCTTCGTCGTTTTCCCCTGTCGCGGGCATCTGGCCCGTTGCGCCGCACCGGGGCGCGTCGGTATGGTCCGCCCGCTCCTTACAGGGGCCGCGGCCGTCCGGTCGCGCAGGGGGAGTCATCGATTTTGGGTTTGGAACCACGCGTTCTGGTCGTCGCCGAAACGGATGAGCGGATCGGCGACCTGTGCCGCGGGCTGGACTCGCTGGGCTGGCGCACGATGACAGCGCGGTCCGGCGCGGGCGCGGTGGCCGCCCTGACGGACTTCAATCTGGAAGCCGCGATTCTTGACGCCGACCATCCCGAGATTTCGGCCCTGCCCGAGGCGCTGCGGCTCGCAGCCGGCGCGCGACGGCTTCCGGTCGTCGCCCTCGGGGCCAATGCGGCGAAGCTGCCGGCCGGGACCTTCGACCTGACGATGGTCGAGCCTCCGCATCCAGCCCAGGCGGCCCTGCGCATCGAACAGCTGGTGCGCGCCGCCATCGCCGAGGAGGAGTTCCGCCTGCGTCAGGCGACCTTCGCCCTGCACGGCGCGACGCTGGACCCCGGCCTGCCGGACGCCAGCCCGGTGCGAATCCTGATCGCCGGGGCCCCCGATCACCGGTTCATCGCCCTGTCGAACACCCTGACGGCCGGCGGGGCCGAGGTGGTGGCGGCGCCGACCCCCTACACCGCCTTCGACTATCTGCACGAAAGCGCCTTCGACGCGGCGGTCCTGTGGGGCGCGCCGGACCACGCGCCGGCCCTGTCGATCGCCTCGGGCATGAAGCGGAACACCCGCCTCTATCATATCCCCCTTGCCCTCTATCTGCGGTCCGAGGGCGAGATCAATCTGAGTGAACTCTTCAACCGGGGCTTCTCGGAAGTGGCTGCGGCTGGCACGCCGGAGCCCGACGCCGCGGCGCGCGTGCTGGACCTGGCCCACACCCATCGCCGCCACCTGGCCATCCGCAAGGCGCTGGAAGGCGCGCGCGGCGCCGGGATCATGGATCCGTCCACCGGCCTGTTCACCCGGCACCTCTTCGCCAGCCACCTGGGTCGCGTGGCCGAGGCGGCCTCGGCCCGAAGGCGCCCCCTGTCGGTCTGCGTTCTGCGGGTATCGGACAGCGACAGCCTGACCCGCGCCCGTCAGGGCGGCTGGCTGGATCGCGCCATGCTCCAGATCGGCGCCATGGTGTCGCGTCTGGTCCGGGTCGAGGACACCGCCGCGCGGCTGGCCCCCGAAGTCTTCGCCCTCGCCCTGCCCGCCACTCCGGGTCCGCAGGCGCGACTGGCGGTCGAGAGGATCGCGGCCGTGATCGGCTGCACAGCCTTCGACGCCGGTCCCGACCGGACGCCCTTCGTGGTCGATTTCAGCGTCGGGGTCGCCGAACTGATGCCGGGCGAAGGCGCCGCCTCCGTGCTGGAACGCGCCTCGGCCGATATGCAGGCCCGGCCCGCCTGAGGCTCAGAGCCGACGGTGCATGACGTGCAGGCCGACGAGCCCCTTCGTCGGATGATCGAACGCCTCCGGCACGGTTCCGATGATGTCGAAACCCAGCGACCGCCACAGGGCGACGGCGGGCGTGTTCGTCTCGACCACGGCGTTGAACTGCATGGCGCGGAAACCGGCGTCACGCGCCCAATCGAGCGCGGTCTGACCCAGCAGACGCCCGACACCGCGACCGCGCGCGGCGGGCCCAACCATGAAGCTGGCGTTGGCGACATGGGAGCCGCCGCCCATCTGGTTGGGCGTGACCTTGGCGCTGCCCAGCATCTGGGCGCCGCCTGCATCCAGATTGCCCTGGCCTGGGCCTCCGTCAGATCGCGCGGCCAGGTGTAGGTCTCCCCTGCCCGCACGACGGTCTCGATGATCGGCCAGATCGCCGGCCAGTCGGCCTCGGTCGCGGGGCGGACTGTCAAATCGCTCAAGCCCCCGCGACCCGCGCCAGGTCGGTCGTGATCCGCTCGGCGACCTTCAGGCGGTCCTCCGGCGTGGGCCAGTCGCCCTTCACGACGATCTTCTGATCCGGGCGGAGCTTCCAGGTCGCGTGGTTCTTCTGGATCAAGCCGACCAGCCCCATCGGATTGGGGAAGGAGTTGTCGCGCAGTGTCAGGACGCAGCCCTTGGGCCCGATGTCGATGCGTTCGATCGAGGCCGTCTTGCAGTTGGCCTTGATGCCGACGATGCGCAGCAGTTGCTTCGCCTCGTCCGGCAGAGGGCCGAACCGGTCGATGAGTTCGGCGGCCAGTGCCTCGCGGCTCTCGGTGTTCTCCGCGTCCGACAGACGGCGATAGAGGCTCAGGCGGACGTTGAGGTCTGAGACGTAATCCTCTGGAATCAATACAGCTGCGCCGACATTGATGGCCGGAGACCAGCCGCGATCGACCACCCCGCCCTCGCCGTTCTGGCGCAGTTCGGCGACCGCGTCCTCCAGCATCTGCTGATACAGTTCGACCCCGACCTCGCGGATATGGCCCGACTGTTCGTCGCCCAGCAGGTTGCCGCCGCCGCGCTGGTCCAGATCGTGGCTGGCCAGCTGGAAGCCGGCGCCGAGGTTGTCGAGCGACTGCAGCACCTGCAGACGCCGCTCGGCTGACAGGGTCAACGGCCGCTTCGGATCGACCGTCAGATAGGCGAAGGCGCGGGCCTTGGATCGGCCGATGCGGCCCCGGATCTGGTGCAGCTGGGCCAGGCCGAACATGTCGGCGCGGTGCACGATCAGGGTGTTGGCGGTCGGAATATCGATGCCGCTCTCGACGATCGTGGTCGAGACCAGGACGTCGTAGGAGCCGTCGTAGAAGGCGCTCATCACGTCTTCCAGCTGGGTCGGCGACATCTGGCCGTGGCCGACGACGAACTTGATCTCCGGCACCTGGATGCGGAGGAACTCCTCGATGTCCGGCAGGTCCGACAGGCGCGGACAGACGTAGAAGGCCTGACCGCCGCGGTATTTCTCGCGCAGGAGGGCTTCGCGCACCATGACCGGGTCCCACGGCGCGACATAGGTCCGCACGGCCAGGCGATCCACCGGCGGTGTGGCGATGATCGACATCTCGCGGATACCGGACAGGGCCATCTGGAGCGTGCGGGGGATCGGCGTAGCGGTCAGGGTCAGCAGGTGAACGTCGGCGCGCAGGCTCTTGAGCTTCTCCTTGTGCTTGACGCCGAAATGCTGCTCCTCGTCGACGATGACCAGGCCAAGGTCCTTGAAGCCGACCTGTTCGGCGAGGACGGCGTGGGTGCCGACGACGATCTCGAACTGGCCGTCCTTGAGGCCCGCGCGCGTCTCGGCGGCATCCTTTGCGGTGACCATGCGCGACAGGTGGCGGACCTTGATCGGCCAGCCCGCGAACCGCTCGCTGAACGTCTTGAAGTGCTGGCGGGCCAGAAGCGTGGTCGGGCAGACGATGGCGACCTGTTGCCCGCTCATGGCCACGACGAAGGCGGCGCGGATGGCGACCTCGGTCTTGCCGAAGCCGACGTCGCCGCAGATCAGCCGGTCCATCGGCACGCCCTTGCCGAGATCCTCCAGCACGTCGCCGATGGCGTTGAGCTGGTCGTCCGTCTCCTCATAGGGGAAGCGGGCGCAGAATTCGTCGAACAGGCCGGCAGGCGGGTTGATCGCCTCCCCGACCCGCAGGGCACGTTTGGCGGCCAGGGCGATGAGCCCCTCGGCCATGTCGCGCAGCCGGGCCTTGGCCTTGGCCTTTCGACCCTGCCAGGCCGCGCCGCCGAGCCGGTCGAGCTGGACGCCGTCGGACTCGGACCCGTAACGGGTCAACAGGTCAATGTTTTCAACCGGCAAGTAGAGCTTGCTCTCACCGGCGTAGAGCAGCTCGAGACAGTCGTGCGGCGCCTCCTGGATCTCCAGCGTCTTCAGCCCCTCGTAGCGGCCGATGCCGTGATCGAGGTGGACCACGAGGTCGCCCGTCGTCAGGGCCGAGGCCTCGGCGAGGAAGTTGGACGCCCGGCGCTTGCGCTTGGGCCGCGCCAGACGGTCGCCGAGGATGTCGGTCTCGGAGATGACAGCGAGGTCGCCGGTCGTGAAGCCGTGCTCGACCGGAAGAACCGCGCGCAGGAACAGGTCCTTCGACGCCTTCTGGACATCGGCCCAGTCGCGCACGGCGACGACATGCTCCAGCCCATGGTCGGCCATCATGACGCCGAGGCGATCCGACGAGCCCTCGCTCCAGGAGGCGAACAGGACGCGCTTGCCCTCGGCCTTCAGCTTCGCGGCATGGTCCGCGACCGCCTCGAACAGGTTGACGCTGTCCTGGGCCCGTTCGGCGCCGAAGGTGCGGCCCAGATTGCCGCCTGCGTCCTCGGCCGCCGCGTAGAACGGCGACAGGCGACGGACGGTGCGCCCGGCCAATGCTGAGTTCCAGTCGGCATCGGGCAGGTAGAGACGATCCGGCGGCAGGGCGCGGTTCGAGGCGCCGCCCTTGGCCTTCGACGCCTCCTGACGGGCCTCATAGGCGTCGCGGGTCAGGTTCCAGCGCTCGCCGCGCGCCGCATCGGCCTGGTTGTCGAGGAAGATCGCGGCGTCGTCCGGCAGATAGTCGAACAGGGTCTCCAGCCGGTCGTAGAGCAGCGGCAGCCAGTGCTCCATGCCCTGACGGCGCGCACCCTCGCTGATGGCGGCGTACAGCGGGTCATCGCCCGGGGCGCCGAACAGGTTCAGGTATCCGGTGCGGAACCGGCTGATGGTTTCGGCGTCCAGCAGGGCCTCGGACACGGGCGACAGCGACACCTGGGTGCGCTGGCCGGTCGAACGCTGGGTCGCCGGGTCGAAGGTGCGGATCGATTCCAGTTCGGAGCCGAACATGTCGAGACGGACCGGCTCTTCGAAGCCCGGCGGGAAGACGTCGATGACCCCGCCCCGGATGGCGTACTCGCCCCGCTCGTTCACGGTTGAGGCGCGCAAGTAGCCGTTGGTGGTGAAATAGATCTCCAGCGCCTGCGTATCCAGGTCGCGACCCACGCGCGCTTCGAAACTGGCGGCGAAGGTCGCCTCGCGCGGCGGCGTTCGCTGCATCGCGGCCGCGACGGTCGTCACGACCAGCAACGGGGTACGATCGTCCAGGCCGCGTTTGGCCAAGGCGGTCAGGGCCGCCATTCGCTCGGCGGAGACGCCGGAGGTGGGGCTCAACCGGTCGTAGGGCAGGCAGTCCCAAGCCGGAAACTCGACGACCTCAATGTCCCCGGCGAAGAACTGGAAGGCCTGGACGAAGGCGCTCGAGCGCGAAAAGTCGCGCGCCACGAAGACGCCGACGCCGCCGGAGGCCTTCAGCCGCTCGGCGACGACGAGTGCGTCCAGCCCCTCGGGCGCGCCTCCCAGTTCGTGATCGGTGCGTTGATCCATGCGTGCGCCGTCCATCAGCCCGCCCCCTCGGCCACGGCCGCGGCGACGTGAGCGCGCATGAAGACACGGACCTTTGTCATCAACGGCGTGTCGTGCTCGGCAGGCGTCGGCTTGGTCTCGATGATCCAGGCATAGAGTTCATGGTCGTTGTCTTCGGCCAGCAGGGTCTCCAGCTGGTCGAGTTCGTCGTCGCTCAGGGTCGCGCCCTCGCGCTCCATGAACGGGCCGAGCACGAGGTCGGCTTCGCGGAAGCCGCGCCGCCACGCCCGGAAGGTGATCCGGCCCAGCCGCTGCTGGCGAAGTTCGGTTTCGGCACGCGCATCGTTATCGGCCACAAGAATCCTTGCCCGGTCCAGTCATTCAACAGTGGCTTCCAGATAGCGTCCCGCTTCCCGTTTCGCCAGCGGCGCGGGGCCGTCTAATGTCAGTATCGATGCGGCCCCAGATTCTCTTTCCCCTGTTCGCGGAAGTCACCAGCCTGAAGGGGGTGGGGACCAAGGTCGAACCCCTGATCAAAAAGCTGGCCGGGCCGCTGGTGCGCGACGTGCTGTTCCTGGCGCCGGCCGGGGTGATCACGCGGCGAAGGACCAACGCGGCCGACGCCATCGAGGGCGAGGTCGGGGTCTTCGACGTGATCGTCGACCGGATGATTGCGCCGGGCCGCCCGGGCGTGCCGCTGAAGGTCCGGGCCAGCGACGATACCGGCTTCGTCCATCTGATCTGGTTTGGCGGCAGCCCCCAGCATATCGATCGGCAGCTACCGCGGGGCGAGCGGCGTCTGGTGTCCGGCAAGGTCGAACGGTTCAACGGCGAGGTGCAGATCGTCCATCCCGACTGGATCGTGCCTCTGGATCAGGGCGAGGAGATCCCCGCCGTCGAGCCCGTCTATCCGGCGACCGCCAACCTGACGTCGCGGGTGGTGCGCAAGCTGGCGCTGGGCGCGCTGGCCGCCGCGCCGGAGCTGGACGAGTGGCAGGACCCGGCCTGGCTGGCGAAGCAGCGCTGGCCGGGGTGGCATGCGGCGATCGAGGCCCTGCATGCGCCGTGGGGCGAGGTCGACCTGTCGCCGGATGCGCCGCCGCGCCAGCGTCTCGCCTATGACGAACTGTTCGCGCACCAGCTGGCGTTGGCCCGGCGGAAACGCGCGCGGCAGATCACGCCGGCGCCGGTCATCGCGCCGGGAGCGGCATCGGAAGCGCTGCTGACCGCCCTGCCCTTCAACTTGACCGGCGCTCAGTCACAGGCTCTGGCCGAGATCCGCCGCGATCTGGCGTCCGGCGAACAGATGGGACGGCTGCTGCAGGGCGATGTCGGCTCGGGCAAGACGGCGGTCGCGGCCCTGGCCCTGGCCGATGCGGCGAGCGCGGGGTTCCAGTCCGCCCTGATGGCGCCGACGGAAATTCTGGCTCGCCAGCACTATCAGCGGCTCGCGCCGATGCTGGAGGCGGCGGGCGCGCAGACGATCCTGTTGACCGGACGCGACACGCCGGCCGAGCGGCGCGATCGGCTGGCCGCTCTGGCGTCCGGCGAGGCGAAGGTCGCCATCGGCACCCACGCCCTGTTCCAGGACGCTGTCCGCTTTGACCGGTTGGCCCTGGCGGTCATCGACGAACAGCACCGGTTCGGGGTCAACGAGCGCGCGCGGCTGCAGGCCAAGGGTGATCCGCGCGTCGGCGGGGTCCACCTGCTGACCATGTCGGCGACGCCCATTCCGCGCACCCTGGAGCTGACTCAATACGGCGAGCTGGAGGTCAGCCGGCTGATGGAGAAGCCGCCCGGACGGACGCCGATCTCGACCGCGGTCCTGCCGCTCGCCCGCATCGGCGAGGTGGCCCAGAGGCTGAAGGCGGCGGTCGAGAGCGGGGCTCAGGCCTACTGGATCTGTCCGCTGGTGGCGGAATCGGAAGTCAGCGATCTGGCGGCGGCAGAGGAGCGGGCGCGCGACCTGCGGCGCATCCTGAACATCGAGGTCGGGCTGGCGCATGGTCAGATGCCGGGCGCCGAGCGCGAGGCGGTCATGGCCGATTTCGCCGATGGGCGGATTTCGGTGCTGGTCGCTACGACGGTCGTGGAGGTCGGCGTCGATGTGCCTAACGCCACCATCATGGTCATCGAGCATGCCGACCGGTTCGGCCTGGCCCAGTTGCACCAGTTGCGCGGGCGGGTCGGGCGCGGGGCGAAATCGAGCGCCTGCATCCTGCTGTACGGCGGACAGGACGGCGGGTTGGGCGACACAGCGAGGGAGCGGCTGGAGACCCTGAGACGCAGCGAGGACGGGTTCGAGATCGCGGAGGAGGACTTCCGCCTGCGCGGGGGCGGGGACCCGCTGGGGCTCAGGCAGAGCGGCTTCCCGGCCTATCGGTTCGCCGACCCGATCCGGCATCGGTCCCTGCTGCTGGCGGCGGCGGATGACGCCCGGCTGGTGCTGGGCCGCGACCCCGATCTGACCAGTCCCAGGGGTGAGGCGATCAAGGTGCTGGAGGCGCTGTTCGACTGGAAGACGGACAGGACAGGTCTCGACTAGGGCGTGCGGGAGGCTTCCCAGACGTTCAGGCGACGCTCAACGTCCGCTTCAATGTCCGCGTAGAATAGATTGTAAGGGCGCGCTTTTCGGCGATCCGCCCAGTTGCCGATCTCTCGGAAGGACTCCGTCGTGAGCTCCGTGTGACGCAGGATGCCCAGCCTGCACTGGGTCCCCACGGCGCGGTCGATGAAGGCGGGCCGCACCCCCCATTCCAGACCGGTCGCATTGGCGGCTCCGTGGTGAAGCCGTGCGGGAACCTCCGCGTCGCTGCGCGCGCCGCTGACCGGATTGACGCACAGGGCCGCGCGGCCTTCCAGATCGACCAGTCGCCCCGCCTCATCCCAGACCAGGGCGCGTCGCAAGCGCCGCCAGACGGCGCCGTCGTTGTCGTCTCCGACCTGGGACCAGCCGACGATGCAGCCGATGCTGGTGGCGGTGGCGCAGGCGGGCACGGCGGGCGACAGGCTGTCGGCGGCCACGATGACATCGATCAGATAGACGGCGACGATCCGGCTGCGCAGGGCTGCGTCGTTTGCCACCCGCTCGCGCACCAGCCGGTCGACCAGTTCGCCGCCCTGCTCCACCCCGGCCAGGACCAGAGGCCCGCTCGGGTGCGCCGTCAGCCAGGTCTCAAAGGCGGCCAGGGCGTCGCCATAGGCGAAGGCGCGGGCGTCCCGGGCATCGTCCCTCAGGGTCAGGCGGGTATAGAGCGAGGCCTGACGATAGCGCGGCAGACTGATGGCCCCGGCTCGCGCGAATGGCCCGGCGTAGTTCGGGATGACGACCCGTTCCAGATAGGCATCGGCCTCCAGGTCGCCGATCGGCCCGTTCCAGTCCTTGCCGCCGTCAAACGTGGTGGAGTGCAGGAAGAAGATCGCGGCCGGGCCCGAGGTCGGCGCCCGCACGTCCTTCATCGCCCAGGCGTCGGCCGAGGCGTAGTCCGGCGGCGCGGGCGGGTCATAGGTCTGGAAGGGAATCTGGGGATCCAGTCCCGCCTTCAGGATGTCGCCGCGCCAGACCGCGACGGCGGCGGCGATCAGGAACACGAGGGCGAAGCCGAGCCAGCCCACCCCCTGCCAGAAGGTCAGGCGCGGCAGTTTCACCGATAGGGGTCCGGTTGCGACAGGAAGGACTGGACGTAGCGACGCACGCCCTCCTCCAGCGGCGTCGACTGGCCGCCGAAACCCAGCGCCCGGACGCGGTCCATCTTCGCCTCGGTGAAATACTGGTACCGGTCGCGGATGACCTCGGGCATGTCGATATAGGCGACCGCGGGGTCCTTGCCGGCCGCCGCGAAGGTGGCGTTGGCGAGGTCGAGGAAGGATCGCGCCTGGCCCGATCCGGCGTTGAAGATTCCGCTGACCGCGGGCGAGCACAGCAGCCAGTCGATGATATCGACCACGTCGTCGACGAAGACGAAGTCGCGCAGCTGGCCGCCGTCGGCGTAGTCGGGATGCTGTGAACGGAACAGGCTGACGGTCTCGCCGGCCGCGACCCTGGGCCAGATCTGGGCGATGACCGACTTCATCCCGCCCTTGTGACCCTCGTTCGGGCCATAGACGTTGAAGAACTTCAGACCCGCCCACTGGCGCGGGGCGTGGTCGCGGGAGGCCTCGCGCACGGCGTACTGGTCGAACAGTTTCTTCGAATATCCATAGGCATTTAGCGGCTGAAGCTTCGAGATCGATTCAAGATCGTCGGCGTCCTCGAAACCGGCCTCGCCGTCACCGTAGGTGGCGGCCGAAGAGGCATAGATCATCCGCGCGTCGTTCAGGGCGCACCAGTCCCAGAGATCACGCGACAGGCTGAAGTTGGTGCGCAGGATCAGGTCGGCGTCCTGCTCCGTAGTCGAGGAGATGGCGCCCATGTGGACGACGGCGCTGACCCGTTCGGCGTGGCGTTCCAGTTGGAAGAACAGCTCTTCCGGATGCCAGAAGTCGGCGATGGGCGACTTGGCGATGTTGCGCCACTTGCCGAGGTTGGCGTCCTCCAGCCGGTCGCAGACGACGACATCCCAGCGATCCTCGGCGCAAAGGCGCGAGACGATGTTGGAGCCGATGAAGCCGGCGCCGCCGGTGACCACGATCATCCGCCGCATCAGCCGGCTTCTCCCAGGGCGCTTTCGGTCATCTTCGCGATGGTCCGGGTGGTGGAATAGCCGTCGGCGAACTCGGCCAGCCGAACCTCTCCGCCCCAGCTCTCGACCAGATCGCCGCCGACTACGCCCTCGCGCGTATAGTCTGCGCCCTTGATCAGGACGTCGGGGCGCAGGCGTTCGATCAGGGCCAAGGGCGTCGGATCGTCGAAGGAGGTCACCCGATCCACGCTGGCGAGGCCGCCGATGACCACGGCGCGGCTGTCGAGGTCGTTGACGGGACGGCCGTCACCCTTGAGCCTGTGGACCGAGGCGTCGGTGTTCAGGGCCACGACCAGCCGGTCGCACCAGGACCGGGCCTGGGCCAGATAGGCGACGTGGCCGCGGTGCAGGATGTCGAAACAGCCATTGGTGAAGCCGACCTTCAGTCCCTGACGGCGCCAGGCCTCGACCTCGGCGGCGAGATCGTCGAGCGCCGTGACCTTGGCCAGGACCGCGCCGGCGTGCTGGCTCATCTCGGCCTCGATCAGTTCGGCGGGGCTGACGACGGCGGTGCCGCTCTTACCGACGACGACGCCGGAGGCGAGGATGGCGAGCTGCACCGCCTGTTCCAGCGAGGCGCCGGCGCCGAGCGCCAGACCCAGGGCGGCCAGACCGGTGTCGCCGGCGCCGGAGACGTCAAACACCTCGCGCGCCCTGCCGGGGAAATGCTGAGCCGTCTCGCCGCGCCGCATCAGGCTCATGCCCTTGCCTGCGCGGGTGACGACGATGGCTTTCGCCGTCGTGGCGGCCAGAAGGGCCTCCAGCGCCGCCTCGATCTCGGCGTCGGTCTCGACCGGCAGGCCTGTGGCGCCGGCCAGTTCGGAGGCGTTGGGCTTGATCAGGTCGACCGCGCCATAGCGGGCGAAGTCGCGGCCCTTGGGATCGACGATGACCACGGCGCCGGTCTGTTGCGCCTGCCACAGGGCCGAGCGGATCAGCCGTTCGGTGACCACGCCCTTCGCATAGTCCGACAGGAGAATGGCCGAAGCATTTGAAAAGACGTCCTCACGGGCGAAGGCGCCGACGACGACCTCTTCCTCGTCGAGCCGCATCAGCTGCTGGCCGCCGGAGACGTAGCGCGTCTTGACGATGGTGCAGGCCGGGCCGGTCCGGTCGATGAAATCCTCGATCCGCTCCTCGCCGGAGACAAGCCGGGCCAGTTCCTCTCCCGCCGCATCGGCGCCCGTGACGCCGCCCAGCCGGGCCAGACCGCCCAGCGCTGCGACGTTCCTCGCCACATTGCCGACGCCGCCGGGCATGGAGACCGTGCGACGCGACCGGAGCACAGGGATCGGCGCCTCGGGCGAGATGCGGCTGACCTCCCCATAGACGTAGCGATCCAGCATCAGGTCGCCGACGCAGGCCACCGTCTGGTCGCGCGCGCGATCGAGCAGGCTCTGCAGGGCGCCGAGGTCCAGGGTGCGGTCAACCATGAGACTGAGCTAAAGCCCGTCGGCGGTTCGCACAACCATCGACTGGGCGCCTGGACAGCAGTCCAGGGAGTCCAGCTTGTCCAATGAGTCCAGGTCGGTCCCTCCGCGTCGACGTCATTGAGACACTCCAGCACATGGCTTCGCCAAAAGCGGTCGCAGACGACGTCCTTGCGTCAGGCGGCCTTCGCCATCCGCGCCTTCGACAGGTCGTCATAGGCCAGCAGTTCGGCGGCCACGCCCTCGAACTCCGACAGGGGCACCATGTTGGGGCCGTCCGAGGGGGCGTGGTCGGGGTCCTGATGGGTTTCCATGAAGACGGCGTCGACGCCGACGGCCACAGCCGCACGGGCCAGGACCGGCACGAACTCGCGCTGGCCGCCCGAGGAGGTCCCCTGCCCGCCCGGCTGCTGGACGGAATGGGTCGCGTCGAAGACGACGGGGCAGCCGATCTCGCGCAGGATCGGCAGGGCGCGCATGTCGGACACCAGGGTGTTGTAGCCGAAGCTGGCGCCCCGTTCGCAGGCCATGACGTTGGGATTGCCTGCGCCGACCACCTTGGCGATGACGTTCTTCATGTCCCAAGGGGCCAGGAACTGGCCCTTCTTGATGTTGATCGCCTTGCCGGTCGCGGCGGCGGCCAGCAGCAGGTCGGTCTGGCGGCTGAGGAATGCCGGGATCTGCAGCACGTCGACGGTCTGGGCGGCCTCGCGGGCCTGCTCCTCGGAGTGGACGTCGGTCAGGACCGGCAGGCCGGTCACCTGACGGATCTCGTCGAAGATCGGCAGGGACTCCTTCAGGCCCAGACCGCGCGCAGCGGTGGCCGAGGTGCGGTTCGCCTTGTCGAAGCTGGTCTTGTAGATGATGCCGACGTTCAGCCGCTGACCGATCTCCTTCAGGGCATGAGCCATCTCCAGCGCATGCTGGCGGCTTTCCAGCTGGCATGGGCCGGCGATGAAGGCGATACGGGCGCCGCCGCCGATGACGACCGGGGTCGAGATGCCGTTTCCGGAAAGGGTGATGACGGAATTCGGAGCGCTCACGGGCGGGCCTTCTCTCTGGGACATCGATGGACGAATCTGGCGGGTGGCGCGTTGGCAATGTCACGCCTATGGGGCGGTCAGGTGGCCCTGCGCGCCTGAAGTTGCAACCTACCACGGAGATTTGAGGCGTGACCACCGAGGCCCCCGTCATCCTGTGGTTCCGACGCGATCTGCGGCTCGCCGACAATCCGGCGCTGGAGCATGCCCACGCCACCGGCCGGCCGATCGTGGCGGTCTACATTCACGATCAGGGTTCGACGGTGCGCGGCGACGGAGCCGCCAGCCTGTGGTGGCTCGACAAGTCGCTCAGGGCCCTGTCCGCGTCGATTGCCGATCGCGGCGGCAGCCTGATCCTGCGCCAGGGTGATTCGGAAGCGGAACTGCGGCGGCTGATCGATCAGACCGGCGCCGACACCGTCTTCATGAACCGGCTGTTTGAGCCCGACGCCTGGGCGCGCGACGCGGACATCGCTCACGCCCTGAAGGCTGAAGGGGTGGAGTGCAAGGGCTACAACGGCGCCCTGCTGTGCCGGCCGGGCGCGGTGCTGAACGGGTCGGGCGGGCCCTACAAGGTGTTCACCCCCTTCCTGCGCGCGCTTCTCGACAAGGCCGAGGCTCCGCCGCACACGACCGGGCCGCGTGAACTGGCCGGTGTATCCGGCCTGGACAGCGATCGACTGGACGACTGGAGCCTGCATCCGCGCCGTCCGGACTGGTCCGGCGGATTCGACTGGACCCCGGGCGAGGCGGGCGCGTCGGCGGCGCTCATCGCGTTCGTCGCCGGCGGGCTGTCCGACTATGGCGCGGGCCGGGACATCCCGTCCAAGGCCGGGACCAGCCGCCTGTCGCCGCATCTGCACTGGGGCGAGATCAGCCCATGGCGGGCGATCGAGGCGGCTCGCAAGGTTGCGGACGACGGCAAGGTCAGAGCCGCAGAGGCTGAGAAGTTCGTCGCCGAGATCGGCTGGCGCGAGTTCTCGGCCCATCTGCTGCACCACTTCCCGACCCTGCCGGACAAGGCGTTCCGGCCGGAATACGACGCCTTCCCATGGCTCGACGATGACAGGGGGTTCACCGCCTGGACGCGCGGCCTGACCGGCTATCCGATCGTCGACGCGGGGATGCGCGAGCTGTGGGCGACCGGCTGGATGCACAATCGGGTGCGGATGATCGTCGCCTCCTTCCTGATCAAGGACCTGCTGGTCGACTGGCGGCGGGGCGAGGCCTGGTTCTGGGATACGCTGGTCGATGCCGACCTGGCCTCCAATGCGCAGAACTGGCAGTGGGTCGCCGGGTCAGGCGCCGATGCCTCGCCGTATTTCCGGATCTTCAATCCGGTCACCCAGGGCCAGAAGTTCGATTCCGCCGGCCGATATGTCCGGCGCTGGGTCCCTGAGCTGGCGCGCGTGTCCGACAAATGGATTCACGCGCCCTGGACCGCGCCGCCCGAAGTTCTGCGCGACGCGGGCGTCCGTCTCGGCCACGACTATCCGAGGCCGATCGTCGATCACGCCATGGCGCGGGACCGGGCTCTGGCGGCGTTGAAGGAGATCACCGGCCGGGGCGGAGCGACTCAAGACGACTGACTTCCGGTTCTTTCAGGCCTGACGACGGCGCCCAGCATCTCACGCGCCGCGTCCGCCTCCGCCAGGAGCGCCGAGCGGCGGTCGGGGCCGAAGTTCTCGAGGGTGCGGTAGGGCATGGCGAGCCGGATGTTGTCGCGCAGCCGTTTCTGATTTCGCTCAAGAAAACCCCAGTACAGACGATTGAACGGACAGGCGTTTTCGCCCGCTTTTGCCTTCACGTCGTAGCGGCACGATCCGCAGTAGTCGCTCATCCGGTCGATGTAGGCGCCGGACGCCGCATAGGGTTTCGACCCCACGATGCCGCCGTCGGCGAAGGTGGCCATGCCGCGCGTGTTGGGCATCTCCACCCACTCACAGGCGTCGGCGTAGACGACCATGTACCAGTCGTCGATCTCGTCCGGATGGACGCCGAGCAGCATGGCGAGATTGCCGGTCACCATCAGCCGCTGGATGTGATGGGCGTAGGCGTGGGTGCGCGTCATCGACACGACATCGGCGACGCAGGCCATGTCCGTCTCGCCCGACCAGTAGAACCACGGCAGGGTCCGGTCGGCGTCGAGGAAGTTGCGTCGGGCGTAGTCCGGCATCTTGAGCCAGTAGATGCCGCGCACGAACTCCCGCCAGCCCACGATCTGGCGGATGAAGCCCTCGACGGCGTTCAGGGGGGCGCGGCCGGCGCGATATTCGACCTCGGCGCGGCGGCACACATCGAGAGGATCCAGCAGACCCAGGTTGATCGAGGTCGAGATCAGCCCGTGCCACATCCACGGCTCGCCCTGCGCCATCGCGTCCTGCCAGTCGCCGAAGCCGGGCAGGATGTTGGCCAAAAAGTCGGCGAGGACGCTCTCGGCCTGTTCCGTCGTCGTCGGCCAGCCGAAGGGGTCGAGGGCGCCGAAATGGTCGGGGAACAGGCGGGCGACGTCGGCGATGGCTTGGAGGGCCACAGCGTCCGGCGGGATGCGCAGCCGCGCAGGCGGGCGCAGTCCCTTCGTCAGCTTCTTGCGGTTCTCGGTGTCGTAGTTCCACTTGCCGCCGACCGGCTGGGCGCCATCGAGCAGGAGGCCGGTCTCGCGTCGCATCTCGCGGTAGAAGAACTCCATCCGCAGCTGGGACTTGCCGGACGCCCAGCGGCGGAAGCGATCGTGCGTGCAGATGAACCGGCCGTCTGGCCGGATATCAACCGGGAGCCCCACGACACCGGCGAAGGCGGCCAGGGCCTCGGCCAGACGCCACTCGCCGCACTCCGTCATCACGACCGCACCGAAGGGCTGCCCCTCCAGGGCGCGGTGCAGTTCGCCGACGATCGAATGGGTGTTGGCCGGGTCGTCGATGCGGACATAGCGGACGGCCACGCCGCGCGCCTCCAGCCGTAGCGCAAAGCTGCGCATGGCCGCGAAGATGAGAGCGATCTTCTGCTTGTGGTGTCTGACGTAGGTGGCCTCGTCGTTCACCTCGGCCATCAGGACGACGTCGCGGGACGGGTCGAGATCGCTCAGGGCGCTCAGGGCGTCGGATAGCTGGTCGCCGAGCACCAGACGCAGCGTGCCCGTCGCGGCCGTGGTAGTCTGGGTCATGGCCGCAATCTCTCCCCTCGTCTCCGCATCCGAACTCATTAGCGCGTCCGGCGATCCGGACCTGCGCATTCTCGACGCCAGCTGGCATCTGGACGGCACGCCCGCGCGACCGATCTTCGAGGCCGGTCATATCCCGGGGGCGGTCTTCTTCGATCTGGAGGCGATTTCGGACCGGGAAAACCCACTGCCCCACATGATGCCGTCGCCTGATCAATTTGGTGAACAGGTTGGTCGACTTGGCGTGTCCGAAACGGACCGGATCGTCGTCTATGACACCTTCGGCCTGTTCACCGCCGCACGAGCCTGGTGGATGTTCCGTGCCATGGGCTGTGACCGGGTTCAGGTGCTGGACGGCGGACTGCCGGCATGGATCCGGATGGGCGGGTCGCTGGAGACCGGGGCGGCGTCGCCCCGACCGGCCGTGTTCAGGCCCGAGCCCCGGTCAGAGATGATCGCCGATGTGGAACGGGTCCGGGAGGCCCTGGCCGCCGGGGAGCCCGTGCTCGACGCCCGCGCGGCGGCCCGATTCGCGGGATCGGCCCCCGAGCCGCGACCCGGTCTGCGTGCAGGGCATATGCCCGGGGCGGTGAACCTGCCGTTTGGAGAACTGCTGACGGCCGAAGGCCTGATGCGAGAGCCCGGGGCGCTGGAGGCGGCGTTCGCGGCGCGCGGGCTGGGACCCGCGGACCGGCCGATCGCCAGCTGCGGGTCAGGCGTCACAGCGGCCGTACCGCTGCTGGCCCTGGCCCTGCTGGGGCGAGAGGGGGTGCTCTACGACGGGTCGTGGGCCGAATGGGGCGGCCGGGACGACACCGAAATCGTCACCGGCCCCTGACGATCAGGCGACGGACGCCACGGTCGGCGGCGCCTCGGGCTCGGGCGCAACCGGATCGTCCTTCTCGCCGCGCGAGACGACGGTGGCCAGCACCAGGTCTCCCGTCACGTTCAGCACGGTCCGGCACATGTCGAGGAAGCGGTCGACGCCCAGGATCAGGCCGATGCCTTCGGCCGGAACGCCCACCATCACCAGGATCATGGCGATGACCGGCAGGGAGCCCGCCGGCACGCCCGCCGTACCCACCCCGCCGAGGATGCAGACCAGCATCACGACGATCTGCTGGGTCAGCGACAGCTCGATCTGGAAGAACTGGGCCAGGAACAGCACTGTGACGCCTTCGAACAGGGCGGTGCCGTTCTGGTTGGCGGTGGCGCCGACGGTCAGGACGAAACGGGCGATCTTGCGCGGCAGCTTCAGTTCTTCCTCGGCGGCCTTCAGCGAGACCGGCAGGGAGGCGTTGGACGAAGCGGTCGAGAAGGCCACGATCATCGGGCGCTGCACGCCCTTGAAGAAGGTGATGGGGTTCATGCGACCGCCGATCCAGACGACCAGCGGATAGACGACGAACATGTGGATCGCCATCGCGCCCACGGCCACGCCGACATAGGCCGCCAGCCGCACCATCAGGTCCCAGCCGAACAGGGCGGCCAGGTTGAACATCAGGCAGGCGATGGCGATCGGCGCCAGTTTGATCACGAGATTGATGAGCTTCATCGTGACTTCGAGGATGCCCTCGATGACGTTCTGGAGCTTGTCGGTGTTGGGGCTCTTCGCCATGACCAGGCCGATGCCGAACAGCAGGGCGAAGATCATGATCGGCAGGATCTGGTTCTCGGACGCCGCCGTGAAGACGTTCGACGGGATCAGGTCGAGGAAGAAGGTGCCGAACTGGACGCCTTCCGGCGCCTTCTCGACGATGGCCTGGGCGCCCTCGGCTCCCTGGGCCAGCAGCCGCTGGGCCAGAACCGGATCGACGCCGTCGCCGGGGCGGAAATAGTTGACCATGCCGAGGCCGATCAGCACCGCGATGCCCGACACCAGAACGGTGAGGAGCAGGGTCTTGGTGCCTGCCCGGCCCAGAGACTTCAGGTCGCCCATCTCGGCCACGCCGACGACGAGGGCGGAGAAGAGCAACGGAATCACCAGCATGAACAGCAGGCGCAGGAAGATCTGCCCCGCCGGACCGGTGATGTTGGACGTCACCCACTGGACCCACCAGACGTCGGGGCCGACGTACTGATTGACGTACAGCCCCGCCCCCAGCCCGATCACGAAGCCAAAGAGCATGAGCCAGTGGAGCGGAATGCCGCCCTTCTTCGTCGTATCCATTCGTCCCCCGAAGGCGCCGACCGCGTTCCCGCGTTCGCGCCAGATCATTATCGGACCGGCAGGCCGTAGATCAGGCCGCCCGGTCGAGCGTTCCATTGTGCATTCAACCCGCGGGCCAGGTCGAGAGGCGATTGCGAACCGAGGTTCCGCTCGAAGATTTCGCCGTAGTTGCCCACGCCCTCGACCGCATCTGCCGCCCAGGTCTTCGACAGGCCCAGACGGGGCCCGAAATCACCGTCCGCGCCCAGCAGACGGCGGACCTGGGGCTCGCGGGCGTTCTCGGTCCGGTCCTCGACATTGGCCTGGGTCACACCCAGTTCCTCGGCGAGGATCAGGGCGTTGAGGGTCCAGCGGACGACGGCGGTCCATTGCTCGTCGCCGCGTCGCGTGACCGGGCCCAAAGGCTCCTTCGAGATCACGTCTGACAGCACCACATGCTGCTGCGGGTCGGCCAGGGTCGTGCGCGCCGCTGCCAGGGCGGAGACATCGGCGCTGAAGGCGTCGCAGGTCTCACGGCTGTAGGCCTGACGCGCGGCCTCTTCGGTCGGCAGGACCACGGCCCGATAGTCGATGCCCCGGCTGCGGAAATAGTCCTCTGCGTTCAGGGCGCTGGTGGATCCCGCCTGGACGCAGACCCGGGCGCCGTTCAGCTCCGACGCGCTGTTGAGGTCCAGGGAACGGCGGACCAGGAAGCCCTGGCCGTCGTAGTAGTTGACCCCGGCGAATGCGAGCTGGCCGCTGGAATCGCGCTCCATGGTCCAGGAGGTGTTGCGCCACAGGACGTCGATCCGTCCGTCCGCCAGGGCCTGGAACCGGTTCTCGGCCGTCAGGGGCACGAAACGCACAGCATCCGGATTGCCGAAAATGGCCGCCGCCAGACCGCGACAAAAGTCCACGTCGAAGCCGCGCCACTCTCCCCGATTGTCGGTGTAGGCGAAGCCGACCAGACCTTGATTCACGCCGCAGTTCAGCCGTCCACGCCGCTTGATGGCGGCGAGAGTCGGGCTTTCGACCGGCGCGGACGCGGTCTGGGTCGCGCCGGTCGTCGGCTCGATTGTCGGCGCGTCGGTCTCGCGCTCGCCGCGACCGCAGGCGGCCAGAAGGGTCAGGCCCGCGAGGCCCGCCAGTCGCATCCAGAAAGCCCCGGCTCGTTCGCCCATGGTCTGTCCCGCGTTCGCTGTCGTCACGACTCGCCCGTCGCGACCCCTTGCGCCCCCGCTGCTTTAGAGGCCTTTGGGGCGTCGTTCGCAACCCGTCGAGGCCACCATGGATCCGCTTTCCGACCGCACCCGGCTGATCGCGTCGGCGACCCGGCGCGGGGGCGGACGCCGTCCGGTCAATCCGCCGATCGAACGCGCCTCGACCCTGTTGTCGGACGCCGTCGGCGACATGCGCGACGCCAGCCTGGGGCCCCTCTACGGCATCGACGGGACGGCGTCGCAGGACGCGCTGCGACGCGCCATCGCCGATCTGGAGGGTGCGAAGGGCTGCTGGCTGGCGCCGTCGGGGCTGGCCGCCGTGACCCTGCCGCTGATGGCCCTCACGCGGCCCGGCGACGAGGTCCTGACCACGGACGCCGTCTACGGACCGGTCCGAAGGTTCGTGACCCGCTACATGGCCACGCGCGGCGTCACGGCCCGCTTCCACCCTTCAGAGGCATCCGCGGAAGAGGTCGCCGCGATGATCTCCGACCGCACGCGGGTGGTCCTGATCGAATCGCCCGGGTCGCTGACGTTCGAGATGATCGACGTGCCCGCCCTTGCGGCCGCCGCCAGGGCGCGCGGGGTCTTGACCGTCATGGATAACACCTGGGCGGCCGGACTGGCGTTCAGGCCGCTGGCTCATGGGGTGGATGTCAGCGTTCAGGCCCTGACCAAATACGTCGGCGGCCATTCGGACCTGATGCTGGGGGCGGTCTGTGCGAGCGACGCCTCAGTCATCAAAGCCATTGCCGACACCCATGAGGACATCGGCCTGTGCGTCTCGCCGGACGACGCCTGGCTGGCGCTCCGAGGCCTGCGCACCCTGCCCCTTCGCTATAGCGAACAGGCGCGGTCGATGATGCAGGTGACCGAATGGCTGGCTGGCCGCCCAGAGGTCTCGCGCGTGCTGCACCCCGCCCTGGCCGACGATCCGGGTCATGCGCTGTGGGCGCGTGACTTCAGCGGCGCCGCGTCCCTGTTCGGGGTGGTGATGAAGGGCGGCGACGCAAAGTCCGCCCACGCCTTCCTGGATTCTCTCAGCCTCTTCGGCCTCGGCTATTCCTGGGGCGGGTTCGAGAGCCTGATCACGTTCGAGACGCCGCAGATGGCGTTCCGCGAGGCGCCGCCATTGCTGGAGGGGCCGTTGCTGCGGCTGCATGTCGGGCTGGAAGATCCGACCGACCTGATCGACGATCTCGAGGTCGGTCTGGCCGCCTGGCGGGCGGCCCTCGTCTAGCCGCCGATCTCGGGCATCATGCCGGTGACGAAGGAGCGCATGCCGGTCTCGGGCCGCAGCATGCCGCGCAACAGGTTCACCGTCACAGCCGCATTGTCCTCGAACACGAAGCGGCTTTGGGTGAATTTGCAGTTGGCGAAACCGGGCTGTTCCACGCCCTTGAACACCAGTTGGGCGTTCCTGAATTCGCAGTCGATGAAGGTGTTTCCGTCCAGAAGCTGACGGCCTTCGAGAACCTGATTGCGGATTTCGGCCATGCGGATGTCCCTTGCTGGTGGAGATGGCGCGCCCAGCAGGACTCGAACCTGCAACATCCCGCTTAGAAGGCGGGTGCTCTATCCGGTTGAGCTATGGGCGCCGCGTTTGGCTCAAGTAGCAAGCGACCGCGTCGCGAGCGATAGCCAAAAAGAATGGGACTCAAGCAGCGAGCGCCCGTGGCGCGAGCGGTAGCCAAAAAATATGCGGCTCAGGCAGCGCACGCCCGTGGCGCGAGCGGTAGCCGCCCGCTCAATGCGTCCAGGGCTGTTTGCGGGCGGTGGCGAAGTTGTCGGCATAGGCCTTCAGGATCACCGGCGGCTCCTGCGGCTCATGCAGACGGAACGGAATGCCATGGCGTTCGGCGTAGGCGACGGCGTCTTCCTTCGTTTCGAACGCCAGACGCACCTGGCCGTTCATGTCGGAAGAACTGGTCCAGCCCATCAGCGGATCGATGGTGCGCGCCGAGGCCGGCTCAAAGTCCAGCCGCCAGTCCTTCGACTTGGCCTTGCCCGACTGCATGGCGGTCTTTGCGGGGCGATAGATGCGGGCCAGCATGGTCGGTCTCACAAAATCCGTGGCTCAAGGAGCGAGGCGCCGCGCGCCGAGCGATAGCCACCAAGGATATGGTCGGAGTGAGAGGATTCGAACCTCCGACCCTCTGGTCCCAAACCAGATGCGCTACCAGGCTGCGCTACACTCCGGCGGAGGGGTCTGCCAGCAACCGCGCCGTGGTGCAACGCAAGAATGGCGTCAGGGGCGGAAGAAGGGGTGGATGACCTTGTCGCCGGCCTTGGCGCCGATCTCTTCCGCCCGCCCGGCCCTGAGCTCCAGAACGCCGTTGGCGGCGCCGTTCGAGGGGATGGGGGCTTCCGAATAGGGCGTCGTGTGGTGGGCGATCGAGACGATCGAGCCGGTCGGGTCGATATAGAGGATGTCGAGCGAACTGGGTGTATTCTGCATCCAGAAGGCCTGTTCGGCCGGGGCCGGGAACTGGAACAGCATGCCGCGGTCGTCGGCCAGCGGCGGGCGGTACATCAGGCCGCGGGCGCGTTCAGGATCGTCGTCGGCGATCTCGACCAGGAAGACATGCTCGCCCGAAGCCGTGACGATCTTCAGTTCCTCGAGTGGATTTCCCGCCTCGTCCACCGGCGCGGAGGATCCGGCGCAGGCCGAAAGGGCCAGGCCCAGGGCCAGGGTTCCCATAGTGAGAAGACGCCTCGACAGCATGACCGCCCTTTCAGGGCGACCTTTCAGTCGCCCGGTCTGATTTCCGCGACCACCAGCCCCTTGGGGCCTTCGGCGAACCGCACCGCCACTGTCTCGCCAGGGACCAGATCGTCCAGTCCGCAGCGACGCAGGGTCTCGATATGGACGAAGATATCCCCCGGATCGGTCGCGCGCACCACGAAACCGTAGCCCTTGGTGCGATTGAACCACTTCACGGTCGCGGCCTCGAGCACCCCGGACGTCTCGACGTCGACCGGCTCGCGGATCGCCCGGGTATCGGCCCTCAGTCCCTCATAGCCGGACCGTCGCACCGGGGCTTCGACCTGGCCTTCGCCCAGGTCATGGACCTGAACCACCTGCCAGCCCTTGGGACGGCGCGCACAGTCGCATTCGATGGGGGCGCCCTCGCCGGCCGATTCCCAGCCGCCGTCGCGCAGGCTGCTGATGTGCAGCAGGACATCCTTGGCCTCGGTCTGGCCGGGGTCGTCGGGCACGATAAAGCCGTAGCCCTTACCGGCATCGAACCATTTTACTCGGCCGGCGATCCGGACCGTGTCCGTCGCGTCCAGCCCCTCGTAGTCAGACACTTCAAGCCCCCCGTCCGCACACTCCCTGCGAACGGCTCATGTTTAACACGGTTCTGTGAACCCGGGAAAATCGAAAAACGCCGGTTTCAACCGCCTTGGGGCCGGAACGTGCAACGAACTCGCGTGCGGCCGTGCCGAGATCACACCTCGAAAGCACGATCCTGCGCATCGCCGGGGCGAAGGCGGTCGAAGAATGACGATGAGATGGAATGCCCCGCGTGGCAGTCCCTAGGGGAGTCGAACCCCTCTTTTCAGGTTGAAAACCTGACGTCCTAACCGATAGACGAAGGGACCGCTGCGCGGGGAAGCGGCGATATAGCCAACCCTCTCGGAGGGCGCAAGCGCCGTTTCGACTTAAGTCGCCATCCGCGGATCGGCGATGTCCTCGATCTCGAACTGCACGCCCTTGCGACCGTTCCAGTCGTCCGCCTTCAGACGACCCACGACGTTCAGCCCGCCCTGCCCCGCCAGCAACGCACGGCCGGTCGGCAGGTCGGCGCAGCGCCAGGCGATGGCCTTCACCGAGGCGCCGTCGGCCCCGACGAGACGGCAACGCACATGACCGCCGTTCATCTGCACCGGCTCGCGGGCCTGAACGCCGTGCAGGGCAAACAGGGGCTCGGGGTTGGCGGGACCGAAGGGGGCGAGGCGCTCGAAATCCTCGAACAGGGCGCGCGAGGCCGCGCCGGCTTCGATCAGGGCGTCGACCTCGACCCAGTCCAGGGCCTCCGCATCGACCTGTTCATCGGCCATGGCGACGTTGAGGAAGTCTCGAAGGGCGTCAATGCCGTCGGGCCTGATCGTCAGACCGGCCGCCATGGCGTGCCCTCCCCCGGCCAGCAGCAGGCCGTCGCGCCAGGCCGCCTGTATCGCGCGGCCCAGGTTCATGCCGGGCTGGGAACGGCCCGAGCCCTTGCCGACCTTGCCGACGGCGTCGACGCCGATGACGATGACCGGCTTGCGCCACCGCTCGCGCAGACGGCCGGCGACGATGCCGACGACGCCGGGGTGCCAGTCCTCGCCGGAGACGACGACCACGGCCGAGCCGTCGGCGTGCTGTCCGGTGGCCTCGACACGGCGGGTGGCGGTCTCGGTGACCTCGCGCTCGACCTCGCGGCGGGCGATGTTCAGCGCGTCCAGTTCTTCGGCCAGCGCCTGGGCTTCCAGCGGATCGTCGGTCGAGAGCAGGCGGGCGCCGAGATCGGCCCGGCCGATTCGGCCGCCAGCGTTGATGCGCGGACCCAGGATGAAGCCGGCGTGATTCGATTTGGCCGGGCCGGGTTCACTGCCTGCGACGGCCAGCAGGGCCTTCAGCCCCGGATTGCCCCAGCTCGACATGACTTTCAGGCCCAACCCCGTCAGGGCGCGGTTGAAGCCGATCAGGCCCGTCACGTCGCAAATGGCGCCGAGCGCCGCGAGATCGAGCCACTGACGGATGTCCGGCTCTGCCCGCTCGGCGAACAGGCCCTGTTTGCGCGCCTCGCGGTTCAGGGCGGCGAGCAGGACGAAGACCACTCCGGCCGCCGCCAGATTGCCTTGCCCCGACGTGTCGCCCGGCCGGTTCGGATTGACGACCGCCAGACACTGGGGCGGCTCCTCGCGCATCATGTGGTGGTCAATGACCACGACCTTCAACCCGATGCCGCAGGCGTGGGCGATGGCCTCGTTGGCCGCAGCGCCGCAATCCACCGTAATGACCAGATCGGCGCCCGATGCCTTCAGCCGGTCGAAGGCCAGCGGGCTGGGACCGTAGCCCTCGGTCAGACGGTCGGGGACATAGATGGGCAGGTCCGCGCCCAAGGCCCGGAACCAGCGCACCAGCAGGGCCGCGCTGGAGGCGCCGTCGACGTCGTAGTCGGCGAAGACGTGGATCGCCTCACCGGCCTGGATCGACGCGACGATGGCTCCGGCCGCCGCATCCATGTCCATGAAGGACGACGGATTGGGGAAGAGCCGCTTCAGCGTCGGTTCGAGGAAGTCCGCGCCGGCATCCGCCGCCACACCCCGCGCCGCGAGCGCCCGGGCCAGCGGTTCGGACAGACCCAGGCCCTGCATGTGGGCGCGGATCACCGAGGTCTCGGCCGGACGCTGGCGCCACGCCCGCCCGGACAGCGAGCGCGAGACATCAAGAAACCCCGGCGTCAGATCCGATGCCGGGGCGCCGTCCGCCATCAGAGGGGGCGCGTGGTGCGGATGCGCCGCACCGTGCGGGTCGAGGAGTCCATCACCAGCGTATGGGTGGTGACGAAGCCACTGCCCATCTGGACGCCGTCCAGCATGGCTCCCTTGGTCACGCCGGTGGCGGCGAAGACGGCATCCTTCGACACCAGTTCGTGCAGGTCGTATTTGCGGTCGAAGTCGGTGACGCCGGTGCGCTGGGCGCGGGCCCGCTCGTCGTCGTTGCGGAACAGCAGGCGGCCCTGGAAATGGCCGCCGACGCATTTCAGCGCCGAGGCGGCCAGCACGCCCTCGGGCGCGCCGCCCGAACCAAGGTAGAGGTCGATGCCCGTCTCGGGCTCGGCCGTGTGGATCACCCCGGCCACGTCGCCGTCGGTGATCAGCATGACCCGGGCGCCGACCTCGCGCAGGGCCGCGATCAGGGCCTCGTGGCGCGGCCGGTCCATGACGCAGACCGTGATGTCCTCGGGCCGCACACCCTTGGCCGAGGCCAGGGAGCGGACGTTGTCGCCCGGCTTCATGTCCAGATCGACGGTGCCCGGCGCATAGCCAGGCCCGATGGCGATCTTGTCCATATAGGTGTCGGGCGCGTGCAGCATGCCTCCGCCGGCCGACATCGACAGCACCGTCAGGGCGTTGGCCATGGCCTTGGCCGTCAGGGTGGTGCCTTCCAGCGGATCGAGCGCGATGTCGATCTTGGGGCCTTTGCCGGTGCCGACCTTCTCGCCGATGTAGAGCATCGGGGCTTCGTCGCGCTCGCCCTCGCCGATGACGATCTTGCCGTCGATGTCGAGGCTGTTCAGCGCCGTGCGCATGGCGTCGACCGCCAGCTGGTCCGCGTGTTTCTCGTCGCCGCGGCCGATCTGGGCCCAGGACGCGATGGCGGCCAGTTCGGTGACCATGGCGGCGTCTGCAGCGAGGGTCGAGGCGAAGGGGGCCGTGTCAGCCATGTCGAAATGCTCCTGAGGAGAGATGATCCCCGGATTCTCTGGACCGGGCGATAGGGACGATAATCAGCGGGGCGCCGGGCCCCGATCGACGGGCGGCGGGGCCGCGCCGCGCTGTCGCGTGCGGGCGGCGAAGGCCTCGACTTCCGCCTGGGTCTCGGCGGTGACGGGGGCGATGGCCTGGGCGTCGACGCGGCTGTTGACCTCGGTGGCGAAGGCGACGGGATCGCCGAGCTGCCAGTCGATCCGAGCGGCTTCTGCGGCCAGGTCCGTGCCGCTGCCTCTCAGACTGTTCACGCGCGACGCCACCTCGACCGGCTCCGGCAGGGGATCGGTCGAGCGCGGGAAGTCTTCCCAGCGCGGATAGGTGCGATTGGCGTCAACCAGGGCCTGAACGCGCGGCGCGACAGGCGAGGCCTCGTCCGTCTGGGGGTCGAACGCGGTCGCGCATCCGCCCAGTCCCGTCAGGATCGAGGCGAGCAACAGGCCGCCGGATATCTTTTTCACCAGACACGCGTTCATTTCGGGTCCGGTCTAAGCCATGATCGTGACAGGCGGAAGGGCGGAGCATACGTCCGACGTCACAGCGGAGGCGCGCGGATACCCATGGCCAAGACCCCCAGGACACCGCCCGAGCCACTGGAGGCCGCCAAGGCCCCTCGCAAGTCCGGCCGCCCGACCTCCGCCAGGCCACGCGCGCCCAAGGCGAAAAAGACCGAGAGCGAGCCTGTCGTCGCGGAAGCCGCCCCCTTGGCAGAGCCAAGGGCCGCCACGCCTCAGGCCGCGCCGCCGCCCCCTGCCGACAATCCGTTCGCCTTCCCGGGCGCCGACCAGCGCGAAATGCTGGAAGCCCTGTCGCTGAACCTCGCCAGGGCGGCGATGACGGCCCAGTCGGCGATCGCCGAGGCGGCCCTGTCGCAGGCGGATCGCCCCTCCGCCCTGTCGGCGGACCCGTTCAACGTCGGCCCGGCGATGAACTCGGTGATGACCAGCCTGGCGTCTCGCCCGGACAAGCTGTTCGCGGCACAGGCCGATCTGTTCAACCGCTACATGGACCTGTGGGCCACCTCGACGCGCCGCGCGGCGGGCGAAGAGGCCCCAGCCCCCTCGAAGGACAAGCGGTTCAAGGACCCGGCCTGGTCCGAAAACCCGATGTTCGACATGATGCGCCAGTCCTATCTGGCCACCTCCGACTGGATGAACGGGCTGGTCTCGTCGGTCGAGGACGTCGATCCGCGCACCAAGCGCCGGGCCGAATTCTTCACCAAACTGCTGACCGACGCCTTCTCGCCTTCGAACTTCCTCGCCTCCAACCCCGCCGCCCTGAAGGCGATGGCCGACACCAACGGCGAATCGCTGGTGAAGGGGATGCAGAACTTCGCCGCCGACCTCGAGCGCGGCATGGGCAAGCTGAAGATCAGCCAGGCTGACTACGGCAAGTTCGTCGTCGGCGAGAACGTCGCCACCGCCCCCGGCCAGGTCGTCTGGCGCGACGAACTGTTCGAACTGATCCAGTTCGATGCCGCGACAGAGAAACAGCACGCCGTCCCGCTGCTGATCTTCCCGCCGTGGATCAACAAATTCTACATCATGGACCTGCAGCCGGAGAACTCGCTGATCCGCTGGCTGTCGGCCCAGGGGTTCACCGTCTTCGTCTGTTCCTGGGTCAATCCGGACAAGGACAAGGCCGGGTTCGGCTTCGACGAGTACCTCGAGAAGGGGATCTATCGCGCGGTCGAGAAGACGCTGGAGCAGACAGGCTCGAAGACCGTGAACACCGTCGGCTACTGCATCGGCGGGACCCTGATGGGCGCCGCGCTGGCGCATATGGCCGAGAAGAAGGACACCCGCGTCGCCGCCACCACCTTCTTCGCCGCCCAGCACGACTTCGCCGAGGCCGGCGATCTGTTGCTGTTCACCGACGAGCACTGGCTGAACGAGGTCGAGCAGCAGATGGACGCAGCGGGCGGCGTCCTGCCCGGCGCGGCGATGGCGGAGACGTTCAACGCCCTGCGGGCCAACGACCTGATCTGGTCATTCTTCGTGTCCAACTATCTGATGGGCAAGTCGCCGGCAGCCTTCGACCTGCTGTTCTGGAACGCCGACCAGACCCGCATGCCCAAGAAGCTGCATCTGGACTATCTGCGGTCCATGTACGGCCAGAACCTGCTGAGCACGGGCGGGTTCACGATCGGCGGGGTCAAGGTGGACCTGTCGAAGGTGACGATCCCTCTCTACTTCCAGGCCAGCCGCGAGGACCACATCGCGCCGATGAACTCGGTCTATCGCTCGGCCAGAGCCTTCTCGAACGCGGCCGTCACCCTGACACTGGCGGGCTCCGGCCATATCGCCGGGGTCATCAATCCGCCGAGCGCCAACAAATACCAGCACTGGACCAACGACGCCCTGCCGGGCTCGCTGGCCGAATGGCAGGCGGGCGCCGTCGAGCATCCCGGCAGCTGGTGGAATCACTGGGCCGCCTGGCTGGCCGACAAGTCGGGCGACATGATTCCCGCGCGTAATCCCAACAAGGGGCCGCTGAAGCCCATCGAGCCGGCCCCCGGCTCCTATGTGAAAGTGAAGTCTTGAAGCGTCTTGAGCCCAACCTCCTGCTGGCCGTCTCGACCCTGATCGCCCTGATCCTGCTGATCACGACCGCCACGGTGTTCGGCGCGCCCGGCGGGGCGATCAAATACCCGGTCATCGCCGTGATCTGCGTCGTCGCCTTCGTCATCGGCAACGGCATGATGGCGGGGCGGACGGGTCGGGTGACGCCGCCGATGATCAACCTCGACACCCCGGCCACAGCCGCCTGGGCCGGCGGCTTTCCGATGCTGGTCATCCTGTTCGCGGGCGTTCCGCTGATCTGGACCGGCCACGACTACGGCCTGCTGATCATCATCGCCTCGGTCATGGCCGGGGTGACGGTCGAATCCGCCCTGAAGGCCCGACGCAGCGTCTAGGCAGGCCTGAAGATCAACGACACCCCGTTGTTGCAATAGCGTTTGCCCGTCGGGCGCGGGCCGTCGTCGAACACATGGCCCTGGTGCCCCAGGCAGCGGGCGCAATGATACTCGGTGCGCGGAAAGCCGATGGCGAAGTCCTGCTTGGTGCCCAGAGCGCCGTTGATCGGCGCGTAGAAACTGGGCCAGCCGGTGCCGCTGTCGAACTTGGTCCGCGACTGGAACAGCGGCAGCTCGCAACCCCGGCAGACGAATGTCCCTGTGCGGTGCTCGTCGTTCAGCGGGCTGGTGTAGGGACGTTCCGTGCCTTCGTGGCGCAGGACATCGTAGCTGATGCCGGGAAGACGCTGACGCCACTGGGCGTCGGTGATCCGGCGGAACGGCGAGTTGGCGTACCGGGCCTCCGAGGCGTCGGCCTCGCTTGACGTGCAGGAGGCCAGGGCGGTCGCGGCGGCGCCGAGCAACAGGGTCCGGCGGGAGGTCGTGAGGGCGTGGGTCATGGTCCTGTATACGTCGGGAGACGGGGCGAGGTTTCAAGCCACCCCTTCCTTTCGTCATCCTCCGGCAAGCCGCTCTTGCGGCGCAGACCGGGGGACCCTTCGTCATCCTTCGGCCGATCGAAGATCGGACCGGGGGAGGCGCCGAAGGCGATCTGTTCAGACGCGATGTTGGAAGCGTCGTGTACGCGACAGGTTCGCGCTCTCGCGCGCCGCTGGTTCCCCCGGTCTCCGCTTCGCTACGCCGGAGGATGACGAAAGAGGGGAAGGCGGATCAGCTCAGCCCCGTCGCCTCGTCCAGACCCAGCATCAGGTTCAGGTTCTGCACCGCCGCGCCCGACGCGCCCTTGCCGAGGTTGTCCAGCAGGGCGACCAGCCGCGCCTGCGACCCGTCGCGGTTGCCGAAGACATGCAGCCGCATGCTGTTGGTGCCGTTCAGGCCCTCGGGATCCAGACCCGTCATCGCTGCGGTCTCGTCGAGCCCGGCGACCTCGACGAAGCGGCAGCCGTCATAGGCCTCGACCAGGGCGCCGTGCAGGCGATCGATCGACGGCGTCTCCGGCAGGGCCGCGAGCTGCAGCGGCACCTCGACCAGCATGCCCTGGCGCCAGGCGCCGACGGCCGGGGCGAACAGGACGTCGTGCTTCAGGCCGGAATGTTTGGTCATTTCCGGCACATGTTTGTGCTGCAGGGACAGGCCATAGGCGCGGTAGGTGTCGGTCGTGCCGCCCTGCTCGAACTCGGCGATCATGGACTTGCCGCCGCCAGAGTAGCCGCTGACCGCGTTGACCGTTACCGGCCAGTCGGCGGGCACGAGGCCGGCCCTCACCAGTGGGCGCACCAGGCCGATGAAGCCGGTCGGATAGCAGCCCGGGTTCGACACCCGGCGTGACCCGCAGATCTCGCCGCGCTGGACGGCGTCCATCTCGGCGAAGCCATAGGTCCAGCCCGTGGCGACGCGGAAGGCGGTCGAGGCGTCGATGACCCGCGTCGTCGTGTTCTCGATCATGGCCACGGCTTCCTTCGCCGCCTCGTCGGGCAGGCACAGGATCACGGCGTCGGCGGCGTTCAGCGCCTCGGCGCGCGCGGCCGGGTCCTTGCGCCGGTCGCCGGTCAGGGAGATGAACTCCAGGTCCGCCCGGCCTTCCAGCCGCTGCCGGATCTCCAGCCCTGTGGTCCCGGCCTCGCCGTCGATGAAGATGGTGTGGGTCATGGGTGTCTCCCGACCAAAGAAAAAGGGCGCTCCGGTTTCCCGAAGCGCCCCGTTTCGTAATCGCTTTCGCGAAACGGCTTAGCGCTTCGAGAACTGGAACGAACGGCGGGCCTTGGCGCGGCCGTACTTCTTGCGCTCGACCACGCGGCTGTCGCGGGTCAGGAAGCCGTGCGGCTTCAGGACCGGGCGCAGGGCCGGTTCAAAGTGCGTCAGGGCGTGCGACAGGCCGTGGCGGATGGCGCCGGCCTGGCCGGACAGACCCGAACCCTCGACCGTGCAGACCACGTCGAACTCGGTCTCGCGACCGCAGACGACCAGCGGCTGGGCGATCATCATGCGCAGGATTTCGCGGGCGAAATACTGCAGCTGATCCTTGCCGTTGATGGTGAACTTGCCGGTGCCGGGCATAACCCAGACGCGGGCGATCGCGTTCTTGCGCTTGCCGGTCGAATAGGCGCGGCCCTGGGCGTCGACCTTGCGGACGTAGACCGGAGCGGAGTTGTCGTAGCCGTTGTCCGAAACGCCGAGGCCCTTCAGGGCGTCGAAGCCGGTCGCGGTTTCTTGAGTGACGTCGGTCATGCTCAGATGCTCCGGGTGTTCTTGGCCGAGCGGCCGGCGAAGTCGATGGTCTCGGGCTGCTGGGCGTCGTGCTCGTGGGCCGAGCCGGCGAACAGGCGCAGGTGGGTCATCTGACCGCGAGCCAGCGGGCTTTCCTTCGGCATCATGCGCTCGACGGCCTTTTCGAGCACGCGCTCGGGGAAGCGGCCGTTCAGGACCTTCTGCGGGGTCGTCGACTTGACGCCGCCCGGGTGGCCGGTGTGGCGATAGTAGACCTTGTCGGTCAGCTTCTTGCCGGTGAACACGACCTTGTCGACGTTGGTCACGACGACATAGTCGCCCGAGTCAACGTGCGGGGTGTAGGTCGGCAGGTGCTTGCCGCGCAGGCGCATGGCGATGAAGGTCGCGAGACGGCCCACGACGACGCCTTCAGCGTCGATGTGGATCCACTTCCTCTCGACCTCGGACGGCTTCAAGGCAGCCGTGGTGCTCTTCAGCATGAGGTGGTTCCTGAAATAGGAGGCGAAACGGGGTCGCTCCGGACGGGCCGAAGCGAGCGAAGGCGCGCTAGTAGGGGAAACGTCCACAGGCGTCAATGCCGACTTCAGTGCGCAAAGTGGCCTACATCACTGTTCTGGCACGACTTTCCTGTAACGGTATTAAAATACCGCACGATTTGAACCCCTATCGGCGCGGACCGGACATGAAAAGCCGGGGTTGGGAGCGCCGGACCAGCCAGAGATTGGCCGTCGCCAGCGCCAGAACAACCGCCGCCCCCGCCTGGTGCAGACCGCCGAGCCACATCGGCACGGCGTGGATCAGGGTCACGATCCCCAGCGCAGCCTGCAGCCACAGGGCGCCCGCCACCACGAAGGCCGAAACGCCGAGCCCCTCGGCCAGCCGCCAGCGCCAGGCCTGGACGGCGTAGAGGGTCCCGCCGATCAGCAGGCCATAGGCGAAGATGCGGTGATTGAACTGGACCAGGGCGTGGTCGTGCAGGAAGGCCAGCCCGCCCAGACCCCAGTCGACGGGCGCAAGAATGTCGCCGTTCATCAGCGGCCAGTCGGTGTAGATGAAGCCCGCCTTGGCCCCGGCGACGAGCCCGCCCAGCAGGCACTGAACGAAGATCGCGCCCAGCAGGATAGCGGCGCCCCGGCTCCACCCGGCCGGGGAGCGCGAATGTTCCTCGCCCGACCAGGCCTCGAGGGCCGTCCAGATCAGGCCGGCGAAAATGATGAGGGCCAGCCCCAGGTGGGTCGCCAACCGCTCGGGGGCGACGTCGACCCGCTCGGACAGGCCCGACGACACCATCCACCAGCCGATCAGTCCCTGCAGGCCGCCGAGAGCCAGAAGGATGGCGCAACGCCAGATCAGGCGCGTCGGAATGGCCATGCGACCCAGGAACGACCGTTCCGGCAGCAGACGGAAGGCCAGGAAGGCGAAGAACGGGAGGGCGAAGGCGGCGCCGATCAGCCGTCCGAACAGCCGGTGCAGCCATTCCCACCAGAAGATGCCCTGGAACTCCGACAGGCTCATGCCGGCGTTGACCTGTGCGTACTGGGGGATGGCCTTGTACTTGTCGAAGGCCTCGGCCCAGTCGGCGGCGGTCATCGGCGGCAAGGCGCCCATGATCGGCTTCCATTCGGTGATCGACAGGCCCGAGCCCGTCAGCCGGGTGATCCCCCCGATGACCACCATGGCGAACACCATGGCGGCGCAGACGAACAGCCAGATGGCGACGGCTTTCGACTGGTCCCGACTTCTGAAACGGCTCATTCGACGCCTGACGCTCCAACGGATACAGTGTCGCTAATCGGGGCGACCGGGGCGGTATGCCCTTCGATCGTGGCGAGATCAAAGTCTGAAGTCATGACGCGAGGTCGCAACCCGGCCCGCCTGGAGTCTGCCCTTTTGGAATCAGTGCTGGAATACGCCGACATCGTCGTCGCCATCGTGGGCGCCTTCGTCCTGGCCTGGGTCGCTGATCTGCTGACCGGGCGACGGGGTCTGTTCGCCGCCTCCCTGGTGGCCTTCACGGGCGCGGCCTGCGGATGGTTCCTTGCCGTGCGGGTGTTCGGGGCCTCGACGATGGACGAGTTTCGCTGGGTGCTGTGGTCGGGCGCCGGGTCGATCCTGGGTCTGGTCACCTACTATCTGTTCCGGAACACCCGCTGATGGGGCTGCGAGCGCGTCGGGCGATCGCCTCCGTCGGGATCGTCATCTTTCTGGGCGTCTACGTCTGGCTGGTCATCGCCATCGGGGCCCATGTGCCGGATCATCCAGTCGCGACGTTGGCGTTCTACGGGTTGGCCGGGACGCTGTGGGGCGTGCCGCTGCTGCCGTTGATGTCCTGGGCCGAGGGCAAGCCGTTCCTGAAAAAGCGGCAGGGCTCGCGCTCAGGCAGCGAGTGATCGCTTCGCGAGCGGTCGCGCCCTGAAACCCAAAAAGGGGCCGCTCGAAAGCGACCCCTCTTTAGCCGACACATTTTCCTGAAAAGGAAGATGGTCGGAGCGACAGGATTCGAACCTGCGACCCCTTGACCCCCAGTCAAGTGCGCTACCAGGCTGCGCCACGCTCCGAGAGGCCGGTCCTATAGCGGGGGGTTCGCGTCGCCGCAAACGAGAAAACGCAACCGGCCTTCAATGGCCGGTTTCAGCCCGCCAGAACGGCGTCGAGACGCGCGCGGGCGCCCTCCAGATTGGCCAGAATCGCCCGCAGCTCGCTTTCGGATCCCCCCGAGGCCGGTGCGGCCGCTTCGCTCGGCGGCGCAGACGCGCGCGCAGCGCCCGCATCGGCGTCCATGCTGAAACCGGCGCCGGCATCGCCGTAGGCGGCCAGACGCGCCAGCCCCTGCTCCTTGTGCAGACGCTGTACGCCCTTGATGGTCAGGCCCTCGTCGTGCAGCAGCCGACGGATAGCCTTCAGCACCACGATGTCCTGCGGGCGATAGAATCGCCGGCCGCCCGCGCGCTTCACCGGGGCGACGAACGGAAACTTGGTTTCCCAGAACCGCAGCACATGCTGCGGCGCGCCAACAGCCTCGGCGGCCTCCGAAATCGTCCGGAAGGCGTCGGGGCCCTTGGCCATCAGGCGCCGGCGCCGTGGACGCGGGACTTCATGATCTGGGAGGCGCGGAAGCTGATGACGCGGCGAGGGTTGATCGCGGCCGGCTCGCCCGTCTTGGGGTTGCGGCCCATGCGCGCGCGCTTCTCACGGACCTGGAAGACGCCGAATCCGGACAATTTGACCGTCTCGCCGCGCTCAAGGCTCTCGACGATGAGTTCCAGAGTCCGCTCGACCATGCTGGAGCATTCCTGTCGCGACAGGCCGACCTCTTCGTGGACAGCCTCGCACAGGTCCGCGCGGGTCAAGGTTTGCAGTTCGCCCAAGGTTCGTCCCCTTTGATCCCGACATACCATAGAAGGCGAAAAGCGGGCGAAGTCAAAGGCCAGCGCGCCGCTGTAGCCCGAAGTTACAATCGGAAGGCGCAGGCGCCCCAGGTCAGGCCGCCGCCCATGGCCTCCAGAAGCACCAGATCTCCCCTCTTGATCCTCCCGTCACGAATGGCGGCGTCCAGCGCCAGCGGGATCGAGGCGGCCGAGGTGTTGGCGTGCATGGCGACCGTGGAGATCACCTTGTGCTCGTCCAGCCCCAGCCGGTCGCCCACGCCCTTGATGATTCTCTGGTTGGCCTGGTGCGGCACGAACCAGTCGACCTCGGGCACGGTGATGTTGGAGGCGGCGCAGGCGGCGGTGATCGCCTCGGCGATGTTCACCACGGCGTGACGGAACACCTGATTGCCGGCCATGCGCAGATGCCCGACGGTTCCGGTGCTCGACGGACCGCCGTCGACATAGAGGAGATCGGTCTTGGTCCCGTCCGAGCGCAGGGCGAAGCCCAGCAGGCCCTGATCGGCCGAGGTCCCCTGCCCTTCGCGCGGCTCGACCACGATGGCGCCCGCGCCGTCGCCGAACAGGACGCAGGTCGTGCGGTCGGTCCAGTCCATCAGCCGGGTCATCTCCTCGGCGCCGATGACCAGGGCGCATTTCGCCAGTCCGCGCGCGACGAAGCCGTCGGCGACGCTCAGCGCATAGACGAAGCCCGAGCAGACAGCCTGGACGTCGAAGGCGATACAGACCGGCGCGCCGATCTTGCGCTGCACGATCGAGGCGGTCGCCGGGAAGGTCATGTCGGGGGTCGTCGTGGCGACGATGATCATGTCGACGTCGGCGGCGGTCTTGCCGGCGTCGGCGAGCGCCCGCTTCGCCGCCTCGGCCGCGAGGTCGCTCGTCGGCTGGTCGTCGCGCGCCCTGTGGCGCTGGCGGATGCCCGTGCGCTCGATGATCCATTCGTCGGATGTGTCGACGAACTCCGCCAGGTCGGCATTGGTCACGACCTGTTCCGGCAGATAGGAGCCGACGCCGGTGACGGCGCTACGGATAACGCTCACGAAACGCTCTCTTGAGACTGGGATTGGGGGGCCGCGGGGGCGTGCATGACGTCGTCCAGTCGACCCAGGTTGGCGCCGACGGTCTGCATATAGTCACTGCGGGCCAGATCGACAGCGATGCGAATGGCGTTGCCGAATCCCTTGGCGTCGGCGCCGCCGTGGCTCTTCACCACGATGCCGTTCAGCCCCAGCAGCGGGCCGCCGTTGATGGCGCTCGGATCGATCTTCTGGCCCATGGCCTTCAGCGCCGGCATGGCGATCAAGGCGCCCATCTTGGCCTGCAGGCTCGAGGTCAGGGCCTCTTTCAACAGGCTGGAGATGAAGCGGGCCACGCCCTCGGCGGTCTTCAGGGCGATATTGCCGGTGAAGCCGTCGGTGACGACCACGTCGACCGTGCCCTTGGCGATGTCGTCGCCCTCGACGAAGCCGTGATAGTTCAGGCCCAGACCGCCTTCACGCAGGATCCGCGCCGCCTCGCGCACCTCCTCGTGGCCCTTCATGTCTTCCGAACCGACGTTCAGGATGCCGATGGTGGGTCTGGCCACGCCATGGACGGCGGTGTGGAAGGCCTCGCCCATGATGGCGAACTCGACCAGCTGTTCGGCGTCGCTCTCGATATTGGCGCCGACGTCCAGAACCGCCGTGACGCCGCGCAGCGTCGGCCAGCTTGCCACGATCGCAGGCCGCTCCAGACCCGGGGCGGACATGCGCAGGATCAGCTTGGAGATGGCCATCAGGGCGCCGGTGTTGCCGGCGGAAACGATCGCCCCGGCCTCGCCAGACTTCACCGCTTCGATGGCGTTCCACAGGCTGGAGCCCTTGCCGCGCCGCATCGCCTGGGCCGGTTTTTCGTCTGAGGCGATCTTCTTGTCGGTATGACGAATGTCGCAGACTTCGGACGTCAGGTTGAACTTCGCCAGTTCCGCGACGATCGCCTGCTCATCCCCGTGCAGCAGGAAGGTGACCCCCTCGCCGCCATGCCGGCGGATGTAGTCGCGGATGCCGCCGACGACGACGGGCGGGCCATGGTCGCCGCCCATGGCATCGAGCGAAATAAGTGTGGGGGTTGGCAAGGGGTCGGAAACTCCGGTGCGCCGACGTTGCGACGCGTTCTGCTGCTGACAGGATACCGCCGCGCCGCGCGTATGCAAACGGCGCCGACGCTACGTCAAGATTTCCCGCCGTCGTCTTTCGGTTTAAACGCTTTCAGGACCGCGAATGGCGAGATTTCAGCGGGCTCCTCCGGCTGCACGAATTCCGCGCCCGGCTTCCGCGGGAACGGGTCCAGCGTCAGGGCCAGCTGTTCGACGGCGTACTGACCGAGATCGATTCGCCCGTCTTCGATCACGTCGGGCGCGTCGTCGTCGATCGTGACCTCGATCTCGTCCGGCTCGGGCTCGGCCGCCTCGACCAGATCGACAGAGAATCGCTCATCGATCTCGACCGGCAGCGGATCCAGGGTGATGCCGCAGACCTGCTCCAGCGTGGCCGTGACCCTGCCCGTCAGGGTCCAGCCCACGCGGCCGGGCGCGACCTTAACATCGGCCTCGAACGCCGACAGGGAGGCCAGGTCCAGCGCCTTTATGATCCGGGCCTTGGCCGCGTCGTCCGGAACCAGATGCCGTTCGAGGCCTGCGCCGATCTCGTTGATGCGGACGATTTCGCTGAAGGGCAGACGATGCTCGGGATTCATGCCTTCACCTCCGGCCAGACCGGCGCGGTCAGCACCGTGTCGATCGATTGTTTCGCCAGCACCCCGCGCGCCGTCAGGGCATAGGCCGCCAGCCCGCCCGCCCGTCCGGCGTCTTCGGTCGCGTAGACGTTGCGCGCCAGTCCGTCGGACAGTCCGGCCGCATCGCCGACCCGCAGCGCCGTCTCATAGGCGGTCATCCGGCCGTACAGGGCCTCGCCCAGACGCCGCATCTTCTTGGCCATGGTCACGTCATTCACGCCCAGCTCCCGCAGCGCGTTGTCGAGGGCGGAGACATAGACGTCGAACAGGTTCTGCGCCGCCTCGGCGCCGCGTTCCGCCTCGACGCCCGTCTCGTCGCGCAGGCGCAGGATCAGCAGCAGCACATGCAATGTGTAGAGCTCGAACCGGGCGTCGATCTCGTCGGTCACGCCCAGGGCGGTATAGAATCCCGGATCGCGGGCCTGCGCGACGGCGGCCGTATACAACGGCAGCCCCATGCGTTCGGCGGATCGGGTTCGGAACAGGTTCTTCAGCATCGGTATACGGCCCCTTTTCCGCCGCGCCGTTGAACTAGGCGTCGGGTCCGGTTAGGTCAAAGACCTTGTTTCGTCCCAGGCGCCCGTCTCCATGAATAAGATCGTCGTTCGTCTTGCCGTTCTGGCCGCCCTCGCGCCCCTGGCGGTCGCCTGCGCGCCCGTCGTGGGCAACCACGGCTTCCAGGTCATCGACGTCGATCCCAAGAACATCGTCACGGGTACGGACACCAAGTCCACCGTTCTGGCCCAGCTCGGTTCGCCCTCGGCGGTTTCGACCTTCGAGGACAACATCTGGTATTACATCTCCCAGACGACGGAGCGTTACACCTACAATCGCCCGCAGGTGTCCCAGCGCAGCGTCACCGCCATCACCTTCAGCGAGACCGACGACAAGGTCACCGAGGTCCGCAACCTCAACCTCGAAGACGGCCAGCAGATCGCCATGGAGCGTCGCGAGACCCCGACCCGCGGTCGCGAGCTGACCATCCTGGAACAGCTGCTCGGCAACGTCGGCCGCGGCCAGCTGCCCCGCACGGACGAAGACGTCCCCGGCCAGCGCCGCCCGGACTGATACGCCTCCCCCAACGGGGGGATGATTGAAAAACAAAGGCCCCGGAGATCGCTCTCCGGGGCCTCTTTCGTTTCAGCGACGTGTGACGATCAGCCGATGTTCCCGCTCGCCAGCACCGCCAGCAGCAGCAGGGCCACGATGTTGGTGATCTTGATCATCGGGTTCACCGCCGGGCCGGACGTGTCCTTGTAGGGATCGCCGACCGTATCGCCGGTCACCGCGGCCTTGTGCGCCTCGGAGCCCTTGCCGTGGACGACGCCGTTCTTGTCGGTGAAGCCCTCTTCAATGACCTTCTTGGCGTTGTCCCAGGCGCCGCCGCCCGAGGTCATCGAGATGGCCACGAACAGGCCGGTCACGATGACGCCCATCAGCATGGCGCCCAGCGAGGCGAAGGCGTTGGCCTTGTCCGAGATGAACAGGATCGCCGTGAACAGAACGATAGGCGACAGCACCGGCAACAGCGACGGCACGATCATCTCGCGGATCGCCGCCCTGGTCAGGATGTCGACGGCCCGGCCGTACTCCGGCTTGACCTCATAGGTCATGATGCCGGGGTTCTCGCGGAACTGGCGACGAACCTCCTCGACGACCGATTCGGCCGCGCGGCCCACGGCCATCATCGACATGCCTCCGAACAGGAAGGGCAGCAGCCCCCCGAAGAGCAGACCGACGACGACGTAGGGATTGGTCAGGTCGAAGGCGACCACGCCCATGTTGGCGAAGAACGGATACTCGGCCGGGTTGGCGGCGAAGTACTGCAGGTCAGACGTATAGGCGGCGAACAGCACCAGCGCGCCGAGGCCCGCCGAACCGATCGCATAGCCCTTGGTCACGGCCTTGGTGGTGTTGCCCACGGCGTCCAGGGCGTCGGTGACGTGACGAACGTCAGCCGGCAGACCCGCCATCTCGGCGATGCCGCCGGCGTTGTCGGTCACGGGACCGAAGGCGTCGAGCGCCACGATCATCCCGGCCACGCCCAGCATCGTCGTGGTGGCGATGGCGATGCCGAACAGACCGGCCAGCTGGAAGCTGGCGATGATGCCGACGATGATGACCAGCGCAGGCAGGGCGGTGGACTCCAGCGACACGGCCAGACCCTGGATGACGTTGGTGCCGTGGCCCGAGACCGAAGCGTTGGCCACCGACCGCACGGGGCGGAAGTTCGAGCCGGTGTAGTATTCGGTGATCACCACGATGGCCGCGGTGACAGCGAGACCCACCATGCCGGCCCAGAACAGGGCCATAGGCTCGATCTGCAGACCGCTGGTCGTGACGACCGGTCCGGTGACCAGGGTCGTGATGACCCAGTAGACCGCGCCGACCGACAGCACGCCGGTGACGATCAGGCCCTGATACAGGGCGCCCATGATGTTGTTGGACTTGCCGAGGCGCACGAAGAACGACCCGACGATCGAGGTCACGATACAGATGCCGCAGATGGCCAGCGGCAGCAGCATCATCACGTCGACATAGGGCTGGTCGCGGAAGAAGATGGCCGCCAGCACCATGGTGGCGACCGTGGTCACCGCATAGGTCTCGAACAGGTCGGCGGCCATGCCGGCGCAGTCGCCGACGTTGTCGCCGACGTTGTCGGCGATGGTCGCGGCGTTGCGGGGATCATCCTCGGGAATGCCGGCCTCGACCTTACCCACCATGTCGCCGCCGACGTCGGCGCCCTTGGTGAAGATGCCGCCGCCCAGACGCGCGAAGATGGAGATCAGCGAGGCGCCGAAGCCCAGGGCCACCAGACCGTCGATGACCTCGCGACCCGTGGACTCGAGGCCCAGGCCTTCGGTCAGCACGGCGTAGTAGCCGGCCACGCCGATCAGGGCGCCGCCCGCCACGAACATGCCGGTGATGGCGCCCGAACGGAACGCGAGGTCCAGACCCTTCGACAGGCTCTGCGACGCCGCATGCGCCGTGCGCACGTTGGCGCGGACCGAGATCAGCATGCCGGCGAACCCGGCCAGGCCCGACAGGACCGCGCCGATCACGAAGCCGATGGCGGCGTATTGTCCGATCAGCAGCCAGGCGGCGATCAGGATGACCACTCCGACCATGCCGATGGTGGTGTACTGGCGCTTCAGATAGGCCGAGGCGCCTTCCTGAATAGCCGCTGCGATCTCTCGCATCTTGTCGTTGCCGGTTTCGGCCTTCATCAGACTGGCGGTCTGGATCAGTCCGTACAGGACCCCCAGCGCACCGGCGGCTATCACTAGCCACAGATAGTTTGTCATTGGCGTTTCCATACCTAATGCATAGGCGCGCGGACCCTTGGCGCGGCGGGCCTTTTGGCCTCTGTCCGCCTTCCGGTCCCCCCGTGCGCAGTCTGGACGCAGTAGCGCGCCCCTCGGGAATTGCCCGGGAAGCTTACAACTGCGTCGGAGCGACGCAACCGGCGTTTTTCAGGAATGGAGCGGCCCGCGCTCAGGCATCGAACGACGGCGACGTGAGCGGTAGCGCCCTTCAGGTAGGCCTGACGCCCGTGCGGCGGCGCGGCGCCTGAAGCGCAACCTGGGCGCTGGCGATGGAGCCGGCTCCCGAGATCGAGGGCGCGACCCGCATCAGCATGGCGCAGACCGCCGGGGCGTCGACCTGGGTCCAGTCATCGGCCAGGACGAACGGCGTGCGATGCGCGGCGCGGACCAGGGCGTCGCGGAAATACGGCTCCTTGGCCCGCATCTGCTCCGGCGTCGTTCCGGAGCCAAGCGTCAGGCTGATGGTCACGAAGACGTAGTTGCGGATCCGGCCGCCCGCGATGATCGGCAGACCGACGCCGGCGATGTTCAGGGTCGCCCCGCCTCCGCCGCCGGACGGCGCATCGGAAGCCGAAGCGGCTGTGGCAGCGGTTCCGGCCAGGGCCAGGGTTCCAAGGGCGAAGATGTCTCTGCGGCGCATGCGACCTGTATCGCGCGAACCGATTGAGATTCCGTTGCTTCGCTCAGGGCCTTGTCATCCCGGACGGAGCAAGGCGGAGATCCGGGACCGTTTCAGCCGTGGGTCCAGCCCGACTTTCGGATCTCGACCGGCTGGCCGAGATAGGTGGCCGTCACGCCCCTGCCTGCCGACACCGTGCCGACGCGGGTCAGGCGCAGCAGCAGCCTGTCCGCCTCGCGCTTCAGCGCCGCCTCGTCCGACGGATGGGCCGTCAGCAGCAGCTGGTAGTCGTCGCCTCCGGTCGCCAGGGTCTCCAGCGCCGCCTCGGGATCGGTCCGGGTCTCGAACCAGGCCGCCGCCGCCGCCGACCGGGGCAGCAGTTCCAGCTGAACCTGGGCCGCCACGCCGCTCGCCGCCGCGATATGGCCGAGGTCCGCGATCAGTCCGTCCGAGACGTCCATGATGGCCGTGGCCAGTCCCTGCACCGCCTGACCGAAGGCCAGCTGCGGCACGGGCCGGCGATAGTGTTCCGTCAGCGCGTCGATCCGTTCCGGCTCCAGCTTCAGATGGCCCTTGGCGGCCTGCAGCCCCAACCAGCCGTCGCCGATCATCCCGGTGACATAGACACCGTGCCCCGGCCTGGCCCCTCCGCGCGTGACCGGGCCGCCCTTCGGCGCCCAGCCCAGCATGGTGGCGGAAAAGGACGCCGGCCCCGGCGTCAGCACCGTGTCTCCGCCCAGCAGGTGGATGCCGAACGCCTTCTGGTCCGCCGCCAGCCCCGCCGCGAAGGCCTCCCGTTCCGGCCAGCCGCAGCGCGGCGACCAGTGACAGGCCAGCAAATAGCCGAACGGCTCGGCGCCCTTGGCCGCCAGATCGGACAGGTTCACCCGCAAAAGCTTCTGCGCGACGGTGTCGAGCGGGTCGCCGGGCAGGAAATGCACGCCTTCGACGATCGCGTCCTTGGTCAGGACCAGATCCGCGCCCGGTCGCGTCGGCATCACCGCCACGTCATCGGTCAGACCCCAGGCGTGGTCCGGATGGGCCAGCGGGGCGAACAGCTTCTTGATGGTCTCGAATTCGCCGGCGGCGTCGAGGGCGGCCATGACCTAGGCCTTCGGGCGCACGTCGCGGGCCACGCCGTCCAGGGCGGCGTTGACGAACTTGGCCTCGGCCTCGTCGAAGAAGGCCTTGGCCAGCTCGACATACTCGTCGATGACGATTTCCCTGGGCACGTCGGTCTTGTGCATCAGTTCCCAGGCTCCGCACCGCAGCAGGGCCCGCAAGGTCGCGTCGAGACGCTCCATCCGCCAGTTCGAGGCCAGCCGCGCCTTGACGGCCGCGTCGATGTCCTTCTGGTCGCCGATCACACCGCGCACCACGTCAGCGAACCAGGCCTCATCGGCCTCTGCCAGCGGTTCGCCCTCGATGTCGGCGTCAAAGCGGTGGTTCGAGAACTCGGTGATGACGGTCTCGACCCCCTCCCCGGCCAGCTCCATCTGGTACAGGGCCTGGACGGCGGCCAGACGCGCCACGGTGCGAGCACGGCGCTGGCGGCTGGTCAGCTGCGGTTCGGCCTGGGCGCGTTCGTTCTCGGCCAGCTGGGCGAGGACGGCCTGAATGGAGTTGGGTTCGGTCATTCCCCGAGCCCTACGCGCAGACGCTTCTTCAGCGCAATGAGGTCCATGCAGGCGCGCGCCGCGCCGCCGCCCTTGTCGCCCTCGGACAGACGCGCCCGGGCCCAGGCCTGGTCCTCGTCCTCGACGGTGAGAATGCCGTTGCCGATGATCGTCCCGCGGATGCCAAGCAGCATGATCCCCGAGGCCGACTGATCGGACACGATCTCGAAATGATAGGTCTCGCCGCGGATCACGCAGCCCAGGGCGACATAGCCGTCATAGCGCGGTGCGGTCGGAAACTTTCCGGCCTCCTCGGCCAGGGCGATGGTCGGCGGGATCTCGAGAGCACCCGGCACGGTGACGACGTCGAAATCGACGCCCTGCGAGCGCAGCGCATCCTTCGCGCCTTCCAGAAGCGCGTCGGCCAGTTCGTCATAGAAGCGCGCCTCGACGATGAGGACGCGGGGGGGATCCTTCAGGATTGGTCTTCTCCGTCCATGTCGCGCCAGCCGACGATGCGCAGGCCGTAGCCCTCGATGGCGGCGGGTTCGGGGCGTGTGGAGCTCATGACGATCATGTCCTTGACCCCCAGATCCAGCAGGATCTGCGCGCCCACGCCGTAGTTTCTAAGCGACCGATCGACCGCCGCGGGCCTGTCCACACCCGCCAGTCGCTCGGCCAAGCCCTGCAGCGTCGGGTCGCGCAGGAAGACGACGACGCCCGGTCCGTCATGCGCGGTGATCGTCTTCAGGGCGTCGGGGATATAGCTCTGACGCTCCTCGACATGGCCCAGCAGGTCGGCGGCGAAGTCCACCTGATGCATGCGGACGAGGGTCGGCTTGCCCGGCTCGATCCGGCCGTGGACCAGGGCGACGTGCTCGGCGCCCTCGATCGTGTTCTTGTAGAGCATCAGACGGAACGGGCCGCCGTGCACGCTCTCGAATGGCTGATCCATGATCCGTTCGACGAACCGCTCGGTGCGGCGGCGATAGGCGATCAGGTCGGCGATGGTGCCGATCTTCAGCCCGTGCAGCTGGGCGAAGCCGATCAGATCCGGCAGGCGCGCCATCTCGCCGTCGTCCTTGATGATCTCGCAGATCACCCCGGACGGGTTGAGACCCGCCATCCGGCTGATGTCCACGGCCGCCTCGGTGTGACCCGCACGGACCAGAACGCCGCCGTCGCGGGCGACCAGCGGGAAGATGTGGCCGGGCGAGACGAGGTCATCCATGCCCTTCGACGGATCGGTCGCGACCTGGATCGTGCGCGCCCGGTCTGCGGCCGAGATGCCCGTGGTGACGCCGTCCTTCGCCTCGATCGAGACGGTGAAGGCCGTCTTCATACTCTCGCGATTGTCGGCGGCCATCGGCGGCAGGCGCAGCTGGGTCGCGCGCTCGGCGGTCAGGGCCAGACAGACCAGTCCCCTCGCCTGCCGGATCATGAAGTTGATCTGGTCCGGCGTGGCGAACTGGGCAGGAATGATGATGTCGCCCTCGTTCTCACGATCCTCGGCGTCGACGAGGATATAGGGACGGCCGTTGCGGGCGTCCTCCAGGATATCCTCGATCGGGCTGATCGGACTGTCGAACATGTCGTGGGCCAGGACGATGGTGTTGGTCATCACGCCGTCTCCTGCCACCGCGCGAGGTAACGCGCCAGCATGTCGATCTCCAGATTGACCGCGCTGCCGACCGTCAGGGCGCCGAGCGTCGTCGCCTCCCAGGTGTGCGGGATGATGTTCAGGCCGAAGCGGCGGCCATCCACGCTGTTCACCGTCAGGGACACACCGTCCACCGTGATAGAGCCCTTGGCGGCGATGAAACGGTGCAGGGGCTCGGGCGCCTCGATGACGATCCGGTGCGATCCGCCCTCCGGGACGATCTCCACGACCGTGCCCAGGCCGTCGACATGGCCCGAGACGATATGGCCGCCCAGTTCGTCGCCCACCTTCGTGGCCCTCTCCAGATTGACCGGCGTGCCGGCGGCCCAGCCGCCCAGCGTCGTCTTGTCCAGGGTCTCGCCCGACACCTCGACGGCGAACCAGCGGTCGCCCCTCTCCACCACGGTCAGACAGACGCCAGCATGGCTGATGGAGGCGCCCAGGTCGATGCCCGACACATCCCAGGCGGTCTCGACCTCATAGCGGCGATCACGCGCCGTTTGCGCGACCGAGCGGACGCGGCCGATGTCGGTGATAATTCCCGTAAACAACGCTTCAAGCCTTCTCGTAACGTTCCCACAGGTCGTCACCCATGGGCTCCGCCGCAAGGCGCCGGTACTTCGGTGCGTGGGCGAGCCGCGCCAGAGCCAGGGTTGCGACGCCCGGACGGCCATCTCCGCCGAGCAGGATCGGCGCCCGGAACCACTCGATCGCATCGACCACCCCGGCCGTGATGAAACAGGCCGCGACCCGGCCGCCGCCTTCGATCATCAGCGATCTGATGCCGCGTCCGGACAGGGTTTCCAGCACGGCCTCGACGCTCGGCCGCCCCTGGCTGTCGCCCTTCACTTTCAGAATCTCCGCCTCGCCGACCGGGACCGGATCGCGCGTCGTCAGGATCAGCGTACCCGCTTTGGCCAGCCGCGCGAACGAAGGCGTCCGCAGCTTCGAGTCCAGCACGACCCGGAGCGGATCCTTGCCTGTTTCACCCTCGGGCAGCCGCACCGTCAGGCGCGGATCGTCGGCCAGAACCGTCTCTACCCCGACCAGAACGGCATCATGCGCGGCGCGCAGCCGGTGACCCTGCTCGCGCGACTGCGGGCCCGTAATCCACTGGCTTTCGCCCGTCGACGTGCCGATCCGCCCGTCCAGCGACGTGGCGACCTTCCAGGTGATCCGCGGTCTCATCAGCTCCTCGACGATCCCTGATCGTCGTCCAGGCCCTCGTCGCCGAGGAAGCGGGCGAAATCGCCGGTCGCCCGGAAGTCCTTGTAGACCGAGGCGTAGCGAACATAGGCGACCTCATCGACGCCCTTCAGCCCCTTCATGATGAAGTCGCCGACGACGCTGGACGGAATCTCGGTCTCGCCCAGGCTTTCGAGCTGGCGAACGATGCGGGACACCAGCTGTTCGATCTGCTCGGGCTGGATCGGGCGTTTGCGCAGGGCGATCGCCAGCGACCGCTCCAGCTTGTCCCGATCAAAGGGCGTCCTCCGCCCGTTCCGCTTCAGGATCACCAGTTCGCGCAACTGGACCCGTTCGAAGGTCGTGAAGCGCCCGTTGCAGTTGGGACAGGACCGGCGACGACGGATGGCCGCGCCGTCGTCCGACGGGCGGCTGTCCTTCACCTGGCTGTCCGCGTTGCCGCAGAAGGGGCACTTCATCCCGGGCCCCTATCCGTAGATCGGGAAGCGGGCGGTCAGGGTGCGGACCTGTCCGGCGACCTCGGCGACCACGGCCGGATCGGCTTCGTCCCCGCCGTTCATCGACGACACGACGTCGGCGATCCAGTGACCGATCTGCTTGAACTCTTCCTCGCGGAAGCCGCGCGTCGTGCCGGCCGGCGTGCCCAGGCGAACGCCCGAGGTGACCGTGAACGGCGCGGTGTCGAACGGCACGCCGTTCTTGTTGCAGGTCATCAGGGCATGCTCGAGCTGCAGCTCGGTCGCCTTGCCGGTCACGCTCTTGGGACGCAGATCGACGAGGACGATGTGGCTGTCAGTGCCGCCCGACACGACCGCCAGGCCGCGCTCGATCAGCACCCCGGCCAGGGCCTGGGCGTTCAGGACGACCTGTTTCGCATAGAGCTTGAACTCCGGCTTCAGCGCTTCGCCGAAGGCGACGGCCTTGGCGGCGATGACATGCTCAAGCGGCCCGCCCTGCAGGCCCGGGAAGACGGCCGAGTTGATCTTCTTGCCCAGCTCGATGTCGTTGGACAGGATCATGCCGCCGCGAGGACCGCGCAGGGTCTTGTGCGTCGTCGTCGTCACGACGTGAGCATGCGGCACCGGGTTCGGATAGGCGCCGCCGGCCACCAGACCGGCATAGTGGGCCATGTCCACCATCAGCCAGGCCCCGACACTGTCGGCGATCTCGCGGAAGCGGGCGAAGTCGATGTGGCGGCTGTAGGCCGAGGCGCCCGCCACGATCAGCCTGGGCTTCTCTTTCTGCGCCATCTCGGCGACGTGGTCGTAGTCGATCAGATGGGTGTCTTCCGACACCTTGTAGGTCACCGGCCGGAACCACTTGCCCGACTGGTTGGCGGGGCTGCCGTGCGTCAGGTGGCCGCCGCAGGCCAGATCCATGCCCAGGAAGGTGTCGCCGGGCTGCAGCAGGGCGAAGAAGACCGCCTGGTTCGCCTGGGCGCCCGAGTGCGGCTGGACGTTGGCGAAGGCCGCGCCGAACAGTTCCTTGGCCCGCTCGCGCGCCAGGTTCTCGGTGATGTCGACGTATTCGCAGCCGCCGTAGTAGCGCCGCCCCGGATAGCCCTCGGCGTATTTGTTCGTCAGGACAGTGCCCTGCGCGTCCAGCACCGCCCGTGAGACGATGTTTTCGGAGGCGATCAGCTCGATCTGCTCCTGCTGACGGTGCAGTTCTCCGGTGACGCCCGCGAAGACCTCCGGATCGGCCTCGGCCAGACCCTTGGAGAAATAGGCGTCGTGAATGAAGGGAGCGGTCACGGGCAGATCCGGGCTGACGAAACGGGAGGCCGCCTGTCTAGTCCCCGCGCCCGTTCACCACAACATCTTGTGTCAGGAGGCGTCGAGAAGCCGCTTTAGCTTGGCTATGGCGAGGCGTTCGACGGCCCTCGGTTCATGCGCGGGCCCGACCGCCGTCGCTTCCCGCCCGGTCGCGACATGGACGGCCGTGACCTTCAGATAGGTCCCGTTGCGGATCGCCTCGATGATGACTTCGCCCGGATCGTCAGACATCAGCGCAGAGTCGCGGCGCGGGACCTCGCCTCACCATGGCTGGTCGATGTCCTTGGTGGCGCTGTGAACGCACCGGATTCCGCTCGGCTGACCGTCGTCGTCTATGGGCTGGAAGTAGGTTTCGCTGTCCTGACGATAGCGTGTCCCTTCCAGCGGCCCAGACGTAATAATCAGGATTCCGCCGGTGATCCCGAATCGCCCGCTGCCCCCGTCGAAGGCGCGATATCGGCCCGGTCCGGTCACGCCGAACATGAAGACGGGCTCAGGCTGGGGCATCACCATGCCACCGATCATCTGCGTGGAATCGCAGACGTAGACGCCAAGCGGCGAGACAGGCCCGCCGCTATCGCCCGCCTCGCCGCCGCAGGCCGTGACGAGCAGGGCCGCCGTGAAGACGCCGATGATGCGCATGAGCTGTTCTCCCTCCCGTCTGGTCGAACACGATTCGGCGAGGGTGGTCATCCAAGGTGGCGGATGGAGGTCTCAGGCCGCCGCGGGCATCCGGGCGACGTTGCAGTGGGTCCACAGCCTGTCCATCGCCGTGACCAGGGCGTCCATCATGCCATCGTCGTGGTTCGGCGAGGGGGTGAAGCGCAGACGCTCCGTGCCCTTGGGCACGGTCGGATAGTTGATCGGCTGAACATAGACGCCGAACTCTTCCAGCAGCATGTCCGAGATCATCTTGGTATGAACCGGATCGCCGACGAAGACCGGGACGATGTGGCTCTCGCTCGGCATCACCGGGATGCCGGCGGCGGCGAAACGGTCCTTCAGGGTCCGGGCGCGCTCCTGATGGGCGTCGCGCAGTTCCGGATGGGTCTTAAGGTGGCGGACCGAGGCCAGGGCTCCGGCCGTCAGTGCGGGCGGAAGGCTGGTCGTGAAGATGAAGCCCGAGGCCCACGACCGCACCGCGTCCACGATCACCGCGTCGGCGGCGATATAGCCACCCATGACGCCGATGGCCTTGCCCAGGGTGCATTCGACGATGTCGATGCCGTCCAGTACGCCGTCACGCTCGGCCACGCCCGCGCCGGTCTCGCCGTAGAGGCCCACCGCATGGACCTCGTCGAGATAGGTCATGGCGTTGTACTTCTTCGCCAGGGCGATCGTCCCGGCCAGGTCGGCGATATCGCCGTCCATCGAATAGACGCTTTCGAACGCGATCAGCTTGGGCGCATCGGCCGGCGCGGCGGCCAGCAGCTCTTCCAGATGCGTCAGATCGTTGTGCAGGAAGACGTGACGCTCGCAGCCGCCGTTGCGGATGCCTGCGATCATCGAGGCGTGGTTCAGGCTGTCGGAGAAGATGATCAGGCCGGGCAGGATCCGCTGCAGCGTCGTCAGCGTCGCCTCATTGGCCACATAGCCCGAGGTGAACAGCAGGCTGGCTTCCTTCTGGTGCCAGGACGCCAGCTCGGCCTCCAGATCCACGGCGGAGCGCGTCGTGCCCGAGATATTCCGCGTGCCGCCGGCGCCGGCGCCCACGGCGTCCAGTTCGGCCTGCATGGCCTCCAGCACGACCCGATGCTGGCCCATGCCGAGGTAGTCGTTGGAGCACCAGATGACGACATCCTGCTCGGACCCGTCATCCAGCCGCCGAACCGCCTTCGGAAACTGTCCGCGCACCCGCTTCAGGTCGGCGAAGACGCGATAGCGCCCCTCGCCCTTCACCTGGTCGACGGCGGACTGGAATGCGGCGGTGTAGTCGAACAACCCTGATACTCGCGTGGTCTCTCTGGATCGCGCGGTATTTGCGCCCCGGGTCCGCGAAAGTCTATCGCCGCCGGCTGCAAAATGGTCGCAACCTTCTAATTGATAACGGTTCTCAGTTTCGATCGTGCGCATGCGCGACAATCGAGGCATGAGCCATGCGCCGCATTGAGATGGATCAAGGCCGGGGCAGCTCGTCCAGCTTGCCGCGCAGCATCTGCAGGATGCCCGAGAAGTCCCGACCGCCGTAGCCGAGGCCGTCGAACATCTGGAACAGCGCCTCGGTCTGGGCCCCCAACGGTGTCGAAGCTCCGGCCTTGGCCGCCGCGTCCTGCGCCAGCTTCAGATCCTTCAGCATCATCGCCGTGGCGAATCCGCCGTCATAGTTGCGGTTCGACGGCGCGGTCGGCACCGGGCCGGGCCAGGGATAATAGGTGGTCGTCGACCAGCTCTGGCCCGACGACTTGGCGACGATGTCGAACATCTTCACCGGGTCCAGCCCCAGTTTCTCGGCAAGGGCGATCGCCTCGCAGGTCCCGAGCATGGTGATGCCCAGAATCATGTTGTTGCAGATCTTGGCCGCCTGCCCCGCCCCGTGGTCCCCGGCGCGGAAGGTCGCCCGGCTCATGGGTTCCAGCGCCGCCTCGATGCGCGCGAAGTCGCCCTCGTCACAGCCGACCATGAAGGCAAGGGTCCCGGCGTCCGCCGCCATCGTGCCGCCCGACACCGGCGCGTCGGCGAAGGCGTAGCCGGCTTCCCTGGCCAGACCGGCGACCTTGCGCGCCGTGTCCACGTCGATAGTCGAGCAATCCAGCAGGAGGGCTGAGGACGGCGCGACGCCGATGATCTGTTCCGAATAGACCTTCAGCACATGCGGCCCGGCCGGCAGCATGGTGATGACGACGTCGGCGTCACGCACTGCATCGGCGACCGATTCGACCGGCGTGCAGCCCGCACCCTTCGCCCGGTCCAGCGCCGCCGCCGACAGGTCGAAGGCCGCGACCGCATGGCCGGCTTTCGCCTGGTTAGCGGCCATGCCGCCGCCCATGTTTCCGAGGCCGATGAAGGCGATCCTGGTGGCGGTCATGTCGGCGTTTCCCTGAACGTTGTCGTTTGCCCGGGGTTAGCCGCTCGCTCCGACCGCCGCCAGAGCCCTCACGCGGGTTTGCGGAAGCGCAGCATGAACTGGCTGGTGCGCCCCCGGATCGACGGATCGAAAACATTGACCGTCAGCGGGTCCTCGGCGTTCAGCAGAATGTCGCTTTCGCCGTCCAGAACGAAGCCCGCCGCCTCGACCTCCCGCTTGACGTCAGCGATGTCGATCCGGTGCAGGGTGTTGGCAACGCCGAGGCCGGCGCCCGCCGCAGCGTGGTGGTCGATCACCACATAGAGGCCGCCCGGCTTCAACGCCGCGAACACGGCCGCATTGACCTTTGCCGCCGTATCCTCCGGGAAGGGCCGCAGGTGGAGGTCGTGATAGTTCTGGGCCGTGAAGATCAGGTCCATCCCGGCCGGAAACTCCGGCGCACCGATGGGCGAGCGAATGCCGGAGACGTTGTCCATCGCGTCGGCGGCGGTCAACGCCTCGCCGTAGCTGGCCTGGAAGGCGACGAATTCGGCCGGTTGCCAGGCGACGACGCTGCCCTCATCGCCGACGGCGCTGGCGAAGACGCGGGTGAAATGACCGCCGCCGATGATCATGTCGCCGATCGTCTCGCCCGGCCCGACCTCGGCGAAGGCCAGGACCTCGGCGGTCTTGCGTGCCGCGTCGCGGGCGGTGTCTGCCTCGGGCCGGTCCGCGTCGGCCAGCACGGCGGCATAGGCCCCGGCGTCCTGGGGCGCAGACGCGAAGCCTCCGGTGGCGATCAGGACGGCGGCCGAAACGGCCAGGATCAGCGAACGACGCATGGTTCTCTCCCTTGTGCTCTGGCGGCGCTGGGACAGACTACCGCGTCCGGCGACCGACGTCAGCCGGGCTTGCGGAACCGGTAGACGAACTGGTCGGAGCGACCCCGGATAGCTTCGTCGAAAACCGACAGGCTGTGGTCGTCCTCGGGGTTACGCACCACCCCGGTCTCGCCGTCGAAGACGAAGCCCGCCGCCTCGACCTGTGCGCGCAGGGCCGAGCCCTCGATCCGGTGCAGGGTGCCGACGACCGAGGTCCCCGCCCCCGCCGCCGCCTGGTGATCCAGGATGACATAGAGGCCGCCGGGCTTGAGCGCACGGAACACCGCCAGGTTCATCGCCGCCACGTCCACATTGAACCGGTCGATGACGAAGTCGTGGTATTCCTGGCCCATGAAGACCACGTCCAGCGGTTCGGGGAAGCTCAGGTCCTCCAGTGCGCCGGTGACCCGCGTCACGTTGGGATAGTCGGTGGCCAGGGTGTCGCCGAAGGCGTTCTCGCGCGCCGCCGTCTGGTTCGGCACGAAGGCATAGACGCGCCCTTCCGGCCCCACGGCGCGGGCGAACAGGCGGGAGAAATAGCCCTCCTCCGGCCGCACGTCGGCGATGCGCTCGCCGCCGTCGATCTGCGCGAAGGCCAGCATCTCGGCAGGCTTCCGCAGCGGATCCCGCGCCACCTCGCCGGCGGGACGCAACGGATCGGCGATGGCCAGGGCGTAGTCGTTGACGGTCGCCGACGGCCGCTCCGCCGGATCGGTCGGCGTCTCCCCGGACATCGTGGGCGCACACGCCGTCAGGGCCAGGGCGGAGGCGGCGATCAGCAGCGACGATTTCAGCATGGGACGGTCCTCGAACAGCGGTTCGACGCACATACGCGCGAGAGCTTCACAGGATGCAAGCGCTCAGGGAAGCGGCGTCCATTCCTCGTCGGCAGGCAATGGCGCAAACAGGGCGTCGAGGTCGGCGTCGGTGACTCCTTCCAGCGTCGCGGGCGCCCACTTCGGCGTATTGTCCTTGTCGACGATGACGGCCCGCACCCCCTCCTGGAAGTCGTGGGTCCGCACCACCCGGCCGCCGAGCCCGTACTCCATCGCCATGACCTCGGCGAAGGTCTTCATCGCCCGTCCCGCCCGCAGCTGGCGCAGGGTGACCTTCATCGACTGCGGCGACTTGGTCTTCAGCGTCGCCAGCTGCGCCAGCGCCCAGTCCGACCCGTCGGCTTCGAGCGCGGCGAAGATGTCCTCGATCGTGTCGAAGGCGAACAGCCGATCGATGGCCTCGCGATGCGGCGCGAGCGGCGAAGGCCCTGCATCCGCCGAATGGCCGGCGACGGCGTCAGGCGCGCCCGCCAGCAGGTCCGCTTTCAGGGTTTCGACACCGGCAGACGCCACGAAATGGGTATGTATCCCCAGCGCCACCGTATCCGCCGCCTTCAGCCGCGCCCCGGTCAGCGCCAGCCAGGTCCCGGTCTCGCCCGGCAGCCTCGGCAGGAACCAGCCCCCGCCGACATCGGGAAACAGGCCGATCCCCGTTTCAGGCATCGCATAGGTCGTTCGTTCCGTGGCGATGCGAACCCCGGCCGGCTCGGAAATCCCGACCCCGCCGCCCATGACGATCCCGTCCACGATCGCGCTGATCGGCTTCGGATACTCGACCATCAGGTGGTTCAGCCGGTACTCGGTCAGGAAGAAGGCCTTCGCCTCCACTGCATCGGTCGCCCCGCTTTCGGCGATCATCCGGATGTCGCCCCCGGCGCAGAACCCGCGCTCGCCCGCATGATCGATCAGCACGGACATCACCGCCGGATCGTCCCGCCACGCCAGCAGCGCCGCCGTCATCGCCTCGCACATGCCCAGATTCAGCGCATGCAGCGCCTTGGGCCGGTTCAGGGTGATGCGCCCGACGCCGTTCTCGACGCGGGCCAGGATTTCAGGTTCAGGGATCATGGCGCCCGCTTAATCGCGAAGATCGAATACGGGAAGACCGGCGGCGGTCGCAGCGTCCAGAAGCTCCCTGTCACGGGACGCAATCGCCCCGTCGACCGCCATCGCGAACCACAGGTAACTCGCGTCAAAGAGGCTGAGCCCCCGGCCCGCCGCGAACAGGCCCAGAAGCCTCAGGTCGTTGCGCTCCCAGGCTGGCGCCAAGACGATCTCGAAGTCTTCGAGAAGCGTGAACGCCTCCTGCAGATCAAACCCGGGGTCACGACGCGTCTGACGGACCAGCAGGTTTCCGGTCTCCCACTGAAAGATGTGGGGAGCCATCAGGTCGAACGAATCGAGGCGGTCGAGCAGTTCCAGTGCGGAGCCTGTCTCCTGTGAGGCCAGGAGCCAGGAGGCGGCGGCCGAAGCGTCAACGATCAGGGTAGTCACGCGCGATCGCCTTCAGCTCTTCCCACGACAGGGAGGCCCAGTCCGGATCGGTCGGTTGCCTCGTGCGAAAAACGCGCGCGCGCTCCGCCAGTCCGGCAGCCGGCATCCGGCGGCCCGAACGCTCCGGGGAAAGACGCGCCACCGGCTTGCCGTGGCGTGTAATCACGATTTCATCGCCAGAGGCCTCCACCTCGTCGATGAGCGCCGAGAGATTTGTCTTGGCTTCCAGAACACCAACCGTGCGCACAGTAATCTCCTGACCATTATTCTGGTCAGGATAACACCCGGATGGCGATGCAGCTACTGCCGCATCATCTCCCGCGCGGTGATGACGCGCATGATCTCGTTGGTGCCTTCCAGGATCCTGTGCACCCGAAGGTCGCGCACGATCCGCTCCAGCGGATAGTCCTTCAGATAGCCGTAGCCGCCGTGCAGCTGCAGCGCCTCGTCGGCGATCTCGAAACAGGCGTCGGTCGCCATCCGCTTGGCCATGGCGCACCATTTGGTCGCCTCCGGATGGCGGGTGTCCAGGGCCCAGGCCCCGCGCAGCACCATCAGCCGGGCGGCCTCCAGCGCCGTCGCCATGTCGGCCAGTTTGAACTGGGTATTCTGGAACTCGGCCAGCGCCTTGCCGAACTGCTTGCGCGTCGCGACATAGGCCTGGGCGGTCTCCAGCGCGAGCCGCGCCCCGCCCAGCGAGCAGGCCGCGATGTTCAGCCGCCCCCCGTCCAGCCCCATCATCGCATAGCGGAAGCCGTCGCCCTCCTTGCCCAGCAGGTTGGCCGCCGACACCCGGCAGTCGTCAAACTGGACGATGGCCGTGGGCTGGGAGTTCCAGCCCATCTTCTTCTCCTGCGCCCCGAAGCTCAGTCCCGGCGTGTCCTTCTCGACCACGAAGGCGGAGATGCCCTTCGGCCCCGGCTCGCCGGTCCGCGCCATCACGACATAGACGTCCGACGTCCCCGCGCCCGAGATGAAGGCCTTGGACCCGTTCAAGACCCAGTCGTCGCCGTCCTTCGTCGCCGAGGTCCGCATGCCCGCCGCGTCCGACCCCGAACCGGGCTCGGTCAGGCAGTAGGAGGCGATCAGCTCCATGGTCGCCAGACGAGGCACGTAGCGAGCCCGCAGGTCTTCCGACCCGAACCGGTCGATCATCCAGGTCGCCATGTTGTGGATCGAGATGAAGGCCGCCGTCGACACGTCGCCTCTGGACAGTTCTTCAAAAATCAGAGCCGCCTCGACCCGCCCCAGCGCCATGCCGCCGTGGTCCTCGGATGCGTAGATAGCAGCGAATCCGGTCTCGGCCGCGCGTCGCATGACATCGACGGGGAAGTGTTTGGTCTCGTCCCACTCGGCCGAATGGGGCGCCAGCTCCGCATCGGCGAAGGCGCGCGCTGCGTCCTGAATGGCGCGCTGGTCCTCGGTGAGGGCGAAATCCATGGTGTCTCCCGGTCAGTCGTTTTCTTTGGCTTCTATCCGCATCCTTCTCGCAATGGGAGAAGGAAGGTAAGCAGCGCCCATGACCCTCCCCTTCGCGCCCGCCGCCTTCCCCATGGCCCGTCCTCGCCGCCTGCGCAGCCAGCCCTGGGTGCGCCGTCTGGTGGCCGAGACCACCCTGACCCCATCCGACCTGATCTGGCCCCTGATCGTCCACGACGGCGCCGAGGACCGCGTCCCCGTCCCGTCCATGCCCGGCGTCTTCCGCCTGTCGCCGAAGGCCGCCGCCGCCGCCGCCGTCGAGGCCCGCGATCTCGGCATCCCCATGGTCGCCCTGTTCCCCAATGTCGACGCCGCGACCAAGGACGCGATCGGCACGGGCGCGACCGACCCCGACGGCCTGATCCCCGACTGCATCAAGGCCATCAAGGACGCGGCGCCCGAGATCGGCGTCATGTGTGACGTGGCGCTGGATTGCTACACCGACCACGGCCACGACGGGGTCGTGGAGGACGGCAAGATCGTCAACGACGCCTCGCTGGATCGCCTCGCCGAACAGGCCTTCATTCAGGCCCACGCCGGCGCTGACGTCGTCGCCCCCTCGGACATGATGGACGGCCGGGTCCAGGCCATCCGCGAGGCGCTGGAGGCCAACGGTTTCCACGACACCCTGATCCTCAGCTACGCCGCCAAGTTCGCCTCGGCCTTCTACGGCCCTTACCGCGACGCGGTCGGCTCGGCGAAGATGCTGACGGGCGACAAGAAGACCTATCAGATGGACTACGCCAACTCCGACGAGGCCCTGAAAGAGGTCGCCATGGACATCGCCGAGGGCGCCGACATGGTCATGGTCAAACCGGGAATGCCCTATCTCGACATCGTCCAGCGCGTGTCCGAGACCTTCAGGATCCCGACCTTCGCCTATCAGGTCAGCGGTGAGTACGCGATGATGCAGGCCTCCATCGCCAACGGCTGGCTGGATCAGGACCGCGCCATTCTGGAAACCCTGCACGGCTTCAAACGCGCGGGCTGCGCCGGGGTGCTCTCCTATTTCGCGCCCCAGGCGGCGAGGTTGCTGGGGGGCTGATCAGTCCGCGTCGGTGATCTCTTCCATGAACCCGTCGAGGAAGCCCACGCTGAATTCGCCAATCACACCGAAGGCCGCCATGGCCAGCACGAAAAAAACAATGCTGCTTAGCGGCTTGTGCCGGACCCAGGCGTTGAGTTCTTCGCTGAAGATCCGCATCCGCACGCCCTTTTACAACCCAAGGTGACAACGCTAACGGGCCTGCGCAACCCCTGTCAACAGCAGGCGCGGTGGAGGCCGGGACTGCATCCCCTCTCGTGACGTCCGGGTCTTGAGACCGCCTGAAGGCCCTTCGCTTGTCGGTCCGCCACGACATCGCTAGCGTAGCCCCATGCTGAGACGTGGCCTCTTCGCCCTTGCCGCCCTCCTTCTGTGGCCCGCTCACGCGTCCGCTCAGGACGCCGGCAATGCCGCCCCGCCTCTGCCCCGCGTGCAGATGGAGACCTCCGCCGGTCGCATCGTCATCGAGGTCGAGACCGTAAAGGCCCCGATCACGGCCGCCAACTTCCTGAAGTATGTCGACGAGCGCCGCTTCGATGGCGCGACCTTCTACCGCGCCATGCAGTCCGGCCCCGGCATGGGTCTGGTCCAGGGCGGGGTGAACAATGACCCCGAGCGGGTCCTGCCGCCCATCGCCCACGAGCCGACGACGCAGACGGGCCTCAGCCATATCGACGGCGCGGTCTCGATGGCCCGCTACGCTCCGGGCACCGCCACGGGCGACTTCTTCGTGTCGGTGGGACCGACCCTGTCCTACGATGCAGGACGCTCCTTCTCGGTCGATCCCGACGGGTTCGCGGTCTTCGGCCGCGTGGTTCAGGGCATGGACGTCGTCCGCGCCATCCTCGCCAGCCCCACCTCCCCGACCGAGGGCGAAGGCTTCATGCGCGGCCAGATGCTGGAGCCGAAAATCACCATCCTCCAGGCCTGGCGGGAACAGGCCTTCTGATGCGCCTCTTCGCCGCCCTGCCGCTGGCGGCCGCCTGTCTGGCCGCCCCCGCCGTCGCCCAGGATCGCAACCCTGACTTCGCCGCCCGCGCCGCCGCCCTCTATGCCGAGGCGCCCGATATCGACCATTGCCGCCCGGGTCGATTGAAGCCGGAGGTGATCTCGACCCTGACCGCCCGGGTCAATGAGGTCCGGGCCCTGCACGGTCTCGCCCCGGTGACCTACGACCCGGCGACCGAGGACACCGCCAGGGCCGCCGCCCTGACCTTCGCCGCCAACGGCAGTCTGTCGCACTATCCGGGCAGCTGGTGGCGCTGCTTCACCGAGGACGCCTCCACGGGCGCGCGGCTGAGCAACATCTTCGGCGGCCTTGCGTCAGAGCGGCTGATCTTCGTCTCGATGGACGAGATGGTCACGGGCTGGATGACCGAGGTCCGCCACATGAACCCGGGCAGCATCGGACACAGGCGCTGGCTGCTGGATCCCTTCCTCGCCACGATCAGCTTTGGCCGCGTCGCCGGCCTCCTGCCCGACGGACGGCGCACGGACGGCGCCGCGCTGCGGATCATCGGCAGCAACCGCGTGGTGCCCGAGCCCGTTGAGGGCGGCTTCATCGCCTATCCGTTCGGCGACTATCCGTCCCAGTTCTGGGACCCCCGTGCGCTGCTCTCTTTCAGCGTGCTCGTCGATCTCCGCGACAAGACGGCGAGCGAACAGGTCGACTACGCCGACGCCGAGGTCCTGGTGCGCCAGAGAGGCGGCGCCGCGGTGGAAGTCGGCCGCGTGTCTTTCGACAACAACGCCTACGGCCTGCCCAACAGTTTGCAGTTCGCCGCCGAGGGCCTCCAGCCGGGCGTCACCTACGACGTCTCGATCCGCAACGTCAGCGTTCAGGGCCAGTCGAGAGACTTCGCCTACGCGTTCCGGATCACGCCCTAGGGCTCGCTGCGCGCGAGCAGGGCGACCAGATCGTCCTTCCAGAACCGCGCCCAGGTGTGAGTCCCGTGCCCCTTGCCGTCGAGACTGTTGGGGATCAACCGATAGGTCCCGTTGGCGATCCGCGGCGCGAACCGTTCGGCCAGGCCGAGCTCCGGCGGATTGATGAAGTCGTCGGCGGAGTTGATCCAGGTCACCGGAGCCGTGATCCGCTCAAGGTTCGCCGAGGGGTCGTAGTCCCAGGACGCATTGACCTGATACCAGAAGTCGTTGGCGTCCAGCGTCGGCAGCCGCCGCTCCAGCTGGGTCGCCAGCCAGGCATCGACAGCCTCGGGCGTGGCCAGATCCTGGTGCATCGGCATCACCGCCCCGCCGGCCAGCAGCAGCAGGTCCACCGCCGTCCTCAACCCCTGCACGGGCTGTTCGACATAATCGCCCCCGCTCCAGGCCGGATCCGCCCGGATGGCGTCCTTGACCATCGAACGCCACAGCCGGTTGCGTCCGACGATCTCGGTCGGAATACAGGCCATGGGCATCAGGGCGTCGGCGAAATCGGGATGCGCCTCGCCCCAGACGAAGGCGTGCATGCACCCCATCGAGGTGCCGAGGATCAGCCTCAGATGATCGACTTCCAGCCCCTCGACCAGCATCCGCCGCTGGGCCTCGACCATCTCGTTGTAGCCGTATTCGGGGAAGGCGGCCCGCAGGCCGTCGCTCGGCTTCGACGAGGCCCCGTGACCCAGATTGTCGGGCATGATGATGTAGTAGCGGGTCACATCCAGCGGCTGCCCCGGCCCGAACAGCTCGCCCGCGAACTGGGGAGACAGGAAGGTCGCGCCGGTCCCGCCCGTGCCGTGCAGCAGCATCACCGCATTGGTCACCTTGCCGCTCGCATCGCGCCGGGGCTCGCCCAGCGTCCGATAGTGCATGCGGGCGTTGGTCAGGGTCTGGCCCCGCGCCATCGGCAGGTCGCCGATCGCCACATCGCCTTCAACCGGCGTCCAGGTCTGCGGGGTCTGGGCGTTCGCCTGACCGCACCAGACCAGCAGAAACAGCAGGATCGTCGCGATACGCAGGCTCATCGTCGTTCTCCAGCCGATCGTTTGGACTCCAGGCGCCCGGAGCGCACTTTTGCCTCAGACCTCTAAGTCTAACAATTTCAGTCGACTACGTTACTCTTCTCTGCGATTTGGACTCTGTGCACTCGGCCCTTCCGAGTCCAATCAGTCTCAGGGCTTCAGCCGCGCCTTCAGGCTCGACGTATCCCAGCGGTTCCCGCCCATGCCCTGGACCTCGGAATAGAACTGATCGACCAGCGCCGTCAGCGACAGGACCGCGCCATTCGCCCGCGCCTCGTCCAGCACCAGTCCCAGATCCTTGCGCATCCAGTCGACGGCGAAGCCGAACTCGAACTCGCCACGGGCCGCAGTCTTCCAGCGATTGTCCATCTGCCAGGACTGGGCCGCGCCCTTGGACACGGCGTCGTAGGCGGCGTCGGTATCCAGCCCCGCCACCTTGGCGAAGTGGACCGCTTCGGCCAGCCCCTGAACCACGCCGGCGATGGCGATCTGGTTGACCATCTTGGTCAGCTGGCCCGAGCCCGAGGGCCCCATGTGCTGGATCGCCTTTGAATAGGCCATGACCGCCGGCCGGGCCGTCTCCAAGGCAACCGCGTCGCCGCCCGCCATGACGCTGAGCTGGCCGTTCTCCGCCCCCGCCTGCCCGCCCGAGACCGGCGCGTCGATGAAGGCCACGCCCCTGGCGCCGCACAGCTCGGCCATTTCCCGCGCCACCTTCGCTGAGGTCGTCGTGTGATCCACGATCACCGCGCCGGACTTCAGCGCAGGCAGGGCCTCGCCCACGACCTGACGCACGTCGTCGTCATTGCCGACGCACAGGACGAACAGGTCCGCGCCCTCCGCCGCCTCGCCCACGGACTCGGCAAACCGTCCGCCGTTGGCCTCGGCCCAGGCGCGCGCCTTGTCGGGCGACCGGTTGTAGCCCGCGACCTCATGCCCGGCCTTGACCAGATGACGCGCCATCGGCCCGCCCATGACGCCCAGCCCGGCGAAACCGATCCTCATGCCGTGTGGCCCCCCGCCACGCCGTAGCGGCCGCGGAAATAGGTCAGGGTCGACGCGTCCGAGGACTCGAAACCCGCGACCTCGCCGATGATCATCATGTGGTCGCCCATCTGCACCCGATCATGGGTCTTGCAGTCGAATCGCGCGGCGGCGGCGCCCAGCCTCGGCGGCGCATCCCCGACCCTCTGGAACTCGTGGTCCTCCATCAGGCCGATGCCCTTGGCGAAGCGCCGCGCCAGCGCTTCCGACTGCGCGTCCAGCACATGGATCGAGAATCGCTCGGCCTCGCAGAAGGCGTGCCAGCGCTCCGACCGCTCATCCAGGCACCACAGGACGAGCCGCGGCGTCAGCGAGATCGAGGTAAAGGAGTTGATCGTGATGCCAAGCGGCCCGAGCGTGCTGTCGGCCGTCACCACGCAGACCCCGGTCGCGAAGGCGCCCAGCGCCCTGCGATAGGCGGTCACGTCGCCCCTGGCGACCTCATCGGGAAGGGATTCAAGGCTCACCGGACGGACCTAGGCGACCCCGTCGGATCAGGCAACCGCCGTCACCTCAGATCGCGCATCACCGCCGGCATCAGCCCCGGCAGATCCTCCGCCGTCAGCCCCGGCCCGAAGCATCCGGCGGCGTCCGCGTGCATCCACACCGCCGCCGACGCAGCATCGAACGCTTCCATCTTCTGCGCCATCAGCCCGCCGATCAGACCGGCCAGCACATCCCCGCTGCCCGCCGTCGCCAGCCATGGCGAGCCGTTCCGGTTGACCCTGCACCCTCCATCCGGCGCAGCGACGACGGTCTCCCTGCCTTTCAGCACCACATGGGCCCCGCTGATCCGTGCCGCCTGCACGGCCGCGGCTTCGCGTCCCTGCTCCAGCAGACCGGGAAAGAGCCGCTCGAACTCGCCCTCGTGCGGCGTGATCACGTCAGCTGCGTCCAGACAGGCGAACAGCTGATCCGCCCGGCCCTTGAACAGCGTCAGCGCATCGGCGTCGACCACCAGCGCCGCCTTCGTCCCCGCCAGCGCCTTCAGGTTCCGCGCCGTCGCCTCCGTCAGCCCCGCCGCCGGGCCGATCACCACGCAATCCAGCGGGCCGGCCAGGGTCGCCAGCGCTTCCGGCGTGTCGAAGTCGGAGACCATCACCGCCTCCACCGCACCCGCAATCACAGGCCCGGCATCCGGCGGACACAGGATCCGCACCAGTCCGGCCCCGACCCTCAGACCCGCCCGCGCCGCCAATCGCGCCGCCCCGGTGTTGAGCATTCCGCCCGACACGACGCCCAGCCGACCACGCTGATGTTTGTGCGCATCGGGTCCGGGCCACGGCATCCGGTCTCGCCACAGGGTCGGATCGTTGGTTTCGCTCATGCTTCTCTCAACGCCCTTCCGTGACGAAAATGCAAATCGCCCCTTGCCTTATGCTGCGATGCGATGTCCCTTTGGTTCCCGAGCGTCTGGCCCACCTGATGCCGCCTCGGGGTCGCCCATGAAGAAGATCGAAGCCGTCATCAAGCCGTTCAAGCTGGACGACGTAAAGGAAGCGCTCCAGGACATCGGAGTGCAGGGCATGACTGTGCTGGAGGCCAAGGGATACGGCCGCCAGAAGGGTCACTCCGAACTCTATCGCGGCGCCGAATACGTCATCGACTTCCTGCCCAAGATCAAGATCGAGGTGGTGGTCGCCGACGACCTCGCCCCGGCCGTGGTCGAGGCCATCCAGACAGCAGCTCGCACCGGCAAGATCGGCGACGGCAAGATCTTCGTTTCCGAAGTGATCGACGTCATCCGCATCCGCACCGGCGAAACGGGAGCCCAGGCCGTCTAGGCCGAACTCCGCAAAAAAACTTCCTCCCCAGAAGAAACGAAGAAGGATCATCGACTATGAGCGCCGCCAAGAAAATCCTGCAGGAGATCAAGGACAAGGACGTGAAATACGTCGACGTCCGCTTCACCGACACCAAGGGTCGTCTGCAGCACGTCACCTTCGACATCGACCTGGTCGACGAGGAGTTCCTCGAAGAGGGCACGATGTTCGACGGCTCGTCCATCGCCGGCTGGAAGGCGATCAACGAGAGCGACATGCTGCTGCTGCCGGATCTGACGACCGCCTATATCGATCCCTTCTACCAGCAGACCACGATGTTCCTGTTCTGCGACGTGATGAACCCGGACACGATGGAGCCGTACAACCGCGACAGCCGCTCGATGGCCAAGAAGGCCCTGGCCTATGTCCAGTCCTCGGGTGTCGGCGATCAGGTCTATTTCGGCCCGGAAGCCGAGTTCTTCATCTTCGACGACGTCCGCTGGAACACCGCGCCGCATAACACCGGCTACAGCTATGACTCCATCGAGCTGCCGGCCAACACGGGCTCGGAATATACCGAGGGCAACATGGGCCACCGCCCGGGGCACAAGGGCGGCTACTTCCCCGTCAACCCGGTCGACTCGGGTCAGGACCTGCGCGGCGAGATGCTGGGCGTCATGCGCGACCTCGGCCTCAACCCCGAGAAGCACCACCACGAGGTCGCCCCGGCGCAGCACGAACTGGGTCTGAAGTTCTCCGACCTTCTGACCATGGCCGACCGGCTTCAGCTCTATAAGTACGTCATCCACAACGTGGCCGCGGCCTACGGCAAGTCGGCGACCTTCATGGCCAAGCCGATGTTCGCCGACAACGGCTCGGGCATGCACGTCCACATGTCGATCTGGAAGGACGGCAAGCCCCAGTTCGCGGGCGACAAGTACGCCGGCCTGTCGCAGCAGTGTCTGTGGTACATCGGCGGCATCATCAAGCACGCCAAGGCCATCAACGCCTTCGCCAACTCGACCACCAACTCCTACAAGCGTCTGGTGCCCGGCTACGAAGCCCCGGTGAAGCTGGCCTATTCGGCCCGCAACCGTTCGGCCTCGATCCGCATCCCGCACACCTCGAACCCCAAGGCCAAGCGTCTGGAGGCTCGCTTCCCCGACCCGATGGGCAACCCCTATCTGACCTTCGTGGCCCTGCTGATGGCCGGCCTCGACGGGATCGAGAACCAGATCGATCCGGGCGGCCCCGCCGACAAGAACCTGTACGACCTGCCGCCGGAAGAGCGTCACTCGATCCCCGAGGTCTGCGGCTCGCTCAAGGAAGCCCTCGAGAACCTCGACAAGGACCGCGCCTTCCTCAAGAAGGGCGGCGTCATGGATGACGACTTCATCGACAGCTATATCGAGCTGAAGATGGAAGAGGTCATGCGTCTCGCCCTCCATCCGCACCCGGTCGAGTTCGACATGTATTACAGCTGCTGATCGACCCGATCGGCGAATAGACAGAGCCCCGGACGGTCCGCCGTCCGGGGCTTTCTGTTGAATGGCCACAGGCCTAGCGCCACGGCTCGCAGGCCAGCCCGTCGCCGTCTCCATCCATGAACGATCGATACGAAGGATCAGACGCGGGGATGTTTACGCGTCCTGCGGCCCGAGCCGCGTCGCAGCCCGGGAAATGCTGGTCTGGCGGCGGCGCGAAGAGACCGCGTGGCGGAGCCGCCGGCTGAGGTCGCGCGCCGTAGACGCGCGGAGGTTCGGTTCTGCCCAGGCCAAGGGACTGGATTTCCGTCCGCCACAGGACGCCCGCCGTGGCCAAAAAGACGCCGACGAACACGGCGCCGCCGAGGGAAAGATACCTGGGTCGAGGTCGAGGGCGGGCCATGAGGCTATCAAACCAGTGCGCCGGTTAGCATCCGGTTCGCTGAAATGGTTAGGCCTGCGGCCTAGACTGCCGCCTGCTCTTCCGCGTCCTCGTCCTTCTTGCGACGCAGTTCGATCAGCCGGACGCACCAGATCGAGATCTCGTAGAGAATGACCAGGGGCACAGCGAGCATCAGCTGGCTGATCGGATCCGGCGGCGTCACGATGGCGGCCACCACGACAACGCCGACGATGGCGTAGCGGCGGCCCTCGGACATGAATTTCGAACTGATCAGACCGGCCAGACCGAGCAGGGTCATCACGACCGGCAGCTGGAAACACAGGCCGAAGGCGAGGACCAGCGCGGTCACAAGGCTCAGATACTCCGACACCTTGGGCAGCAGGGCGACCGCGACCGTGTCCGAGGTGATCTGCTGGCTCAGAGAGAACCACATCACGAACGGCAGCATGACGAAATAGACCAGCGCCGCCCCCAGCAGGAACAGCATCGGCGAGGCCACGAGGAAGGGCAGGAAGGCGCCCTTCTCGTTGCGATAGAGGCCCGGCGCCACGAACCGGTAGAGCTGGAACGCCAGTACCGGGAAGGCCAGGAACACGGCGCCAAAGCCGGCCAGCTTCATCTTGGTGAACAGGATTTCCAGCGGCGCCGTATAGATCAGCTGCGCCGCCTCTTCGGTCGTCGGCGGGATCGGATGGATGCCCGCCGTCACCAGGATGAGATCGAACGGCGAAACATTGTGCCCGATGTTGGTGGCGTAGATGGCGCTGGCCGCCGCGAACGGCCTGACGAGGAAGATGTAGATCGGTCCGGCGAAGAAGAAGCAGACGATGAACGCCAGTCCGAACGCCACGACGCACCAGACCAGCCGCCCGCGCAGCTCGACCAGGTGATCCATCAACGGCGCGCGCGACGCTTCGATCTCGGCTTCGTCGCGGTCCGTCATTCAGCAGTCTTGGGTTTACGAGGCGCGCGCGGTTTGGCGGCAGCCTTGCCGGAAGGCTTTGACGAGGCCGCCCTGGCGGGCGTCTTGACGACGGGCTTGGCGACAGCCGGTTTGGGTGGCGTCTTTGCGGGTGCGGCCGCCGTGACCGCCGAACGCGGCTTGCGCGCCTTCGCCGGGGCGGCCGGCACTGTCGGAGGCGTCGCCCCCGGTTCCGGGAACTCCGGCTGGTCCAGCATCACCGCGCGCGGCGGCGGCTCCACATAGGTCGGCGCCTCCAGCTCGGCCTTGATGTCCTTGAAGGCGGCGTTGGCCTCGTCACCGAGGCGAACCATCCCCTGCCCGACCGATCCCTGACCGTCACGCAGCGCCTGCACCTCCTTGCGGAGCTCGTCGAGCTCCGACTGGCGGGCCATTTCGTCGAAGCTGGCGCGGAACTCGTTGGCCATGCCGCGCGCCTTGGCGACCATCTTGCCGAGCTGGCGCAGCATTCCAGGCAGCCGCTCGGGTCCGACCACGAGCAGGGCCACGATGCCGATCACGAGATATTCGAGGCCCCCGATCCCGGGGCCGAGGCCGCCCATGCGTCAGGCTCTTTCCGCTGTCAGGCCTAGCGCTTCAGCTCTTCCTTTTCAGCGTCGGTGCGCGGCAGGCTCGACACGCCGTCATGCGGCCCGTCCTTCTTGTCCTCGTCCTTCAGGCCTTCCTTGAAGGCCTTGATGCCCTTGGCGGCGTCGCCCATCAGGTTCGAGATCTTGCCCTTGCCGCCGAACAGCAGGGCGACGACGACGATGACGATGGCCCAATGCCAGATGCTGATAGCGCCCACGGCACACTCTCCTCGAACGGGCCAAATGCGGCCCGCGTCAAACATACGGCTCCTATAGTCCAGCGGATGGCGACGCGCCAAGGGAACCTGTAAGTCCGCGCGAATGAGTCACGTGACAATCCACACCGACGGCGCCTGCAAGGGCAATCCTGGACCCGGCGGCTGGGGCGCCATCCTGCAGGCGTCCGGCAAGACCAAGGAACTGTGCGGCGGCGAGCAACTGACCACCAACAACCGCATGGAGCTGACCGCCGCCATCATGGCCCTGGAGGCCCTGACCCGGCCCTGCAAGATCGACCTGCACACCGACAGCAAATACGTGATGGACGGGATCACCGGCTGGATTCACGGCTGGAAGGCGCGCGGCTGGAAGACGGCGGACAAGAAGCCGGTCAAGAACGACGACCTGTGGAAGCGGCTCGACATCGCCCGCACCCGCCACGAGGTGAAGTGGCACTGGGTCAAGGGTCACGCCGGCCACGCGCTGAACGAACGCGCGGATCAGTTGGCGAATCTCGGCATCGAGCGGATGCGCGCCGCCTCGACCTGACGGGTTCCGACGAACGTCGATAGACGGCTTGCCGCGAAGCTTGGGATGAGGTCAGGTCGATGTATGACCGACCTGACCCCGATTCCCCCGGAAACCGACCCGATCGACAATGGCTCCAAGGGCAAGACCCAACGGGTCTCCGTCGAGGGTACGATCGCTTCCGTCTCGGCCATTTCCGCGATGATCGTCGCGGCGGCGTCGATGTTCACCGCCGTCCAGGCGCTGGACGTGTCGCGGACGGCGGCGCGGCAGAAGATCTTCGAAACCCAGCTGGCGACCTGCCTGCAGTTCAGCGAACTGACCGCGCGCGCCTCGTCGGACAGCGAGAAGGCTGCGGCCCTGTACGAGGGACCGATCGACGACGACGTCCGGGCCGAAATCACCGCGCGCATGGAAGCCGGTGACGCCGTCTCGACGTCGATCTACCAACAGTACCTGCAGATGACGATGGTCTTCCCCGACGAGATCAGCGACGCCGCCTATGCCGCCAGCGAGAAGCGGGTGGCGCTCTACAACAAGCAGGTCGAGGTGCTGGATGCCGGCGTCATCACGGCGCAGGACATCGCAGCGCTTGTAAGACTGGCGGGTGAAGAAACCGACCAGCTGAACGCCGCGTCAGGCGCCTGTCGCGACGAGGTCGGGGCGGTCGCCGGCATCGGCTGAGCCGTCAGGCCTCGCGGCGAACCATCAGCGACGGACCTTCCAGCCGATCCACGACGACGCTGTCGCCCACCGGCGGGGCGTCACCATCGATGAGGGCGACCCATTCCGCGCCGGAGACGAAGACCCGTCCCCTGCCCTCGACGAACGGCTGAACCACCCGCGCACGCTGTCCGACGAGGCGCAGATCGCGGTCGTTGATGTCCGGATGGTCGTCAGGATTGACACGCTGGATCAGGCGGCGCGACAGGGCAGTTGCGAGCACGGTCAGGCCCGCGAACAGCCCGACCTCGACGGCCAGCCCCATTCGCAGGCCCAGCGCCGTCAACACCGCGACGACCCCGGCCGCGACCGCGGGCCACAACAGCCATTCGGTCGACAGGGCCGCTTCAACGGCCAGCAGCAGCACGCCCACGGCAAGCCAGATCCAGAAGGGCTGGGAGGCATAGATGTCGAAAATGGCGTCCATCGATCAGTCCTCCACTACGTGGTCGGCGGCACGGACGCCCGGCTGGCGCGTGGCGGCGCAGGCGGACGCGGTGGGTTCTGCTGCTGATCCCTCGCCAGTCCGACCAGTTCGCCGATACCGGCGATGGTGCCGACCAGGCCGCTCATCTCGGCCGGGACGATGACTGTCTTGGCGGTGGGATTCCGGGCCAGTTCAGCAAAAGCCTCGACGTATTTCTGGGCGACGAAGTAGTTGATGGCGTTGACGTCGCCGCGCGCGATGGCTTCCGACACCATGGCGGTCGCCTTGGCCTCGGCCTCGGCGGCGCGTTCGCGGGCCTCGGCGTCGCGGAAGGCGGCTTCCTTGCGGCCTTCGGACTCCAGAATCGCCGCCTGTTTGGCGCCCTCGGCGCGAGCGATGGCGGCCTGTTTCTCGCCCTCGGCCTCGGTGATGACGGCCCGTCGCTCACGCTCGGCCTTCATCTGCCGGGCCATGGCGTTGGTGATGTCGACCGGCGGGGTCAGGTCCTTGATCTCGATCCGGTTGACCTTGACGCCCCACGGCTCGGTCGCCGCGTCGATGACGGTCAAGAGGCGCGAGTTGATGTTGTCGCGCTGGAACAGGACCTCGTCCAGATCCATCGAGCCGACCACGGTCCGCAGATTGGTCGAGCACAGCTGGGTGATCGCATAGGGCAGGTTCTCGACCCGGTAGGCGGCGCTGGGCGCGTCCATGACCTGAATGAAGACGATGGCGTCGACCTTCACCATGGCGTTGTCCTTGGTGATGACCTCCTGCTGGGGCACGTCGAGGACCTGCTCCATCATGTTCATGCGCCGGCCGATCCGTTCCACGAAGGGGATCAGGATGCTGATGCCGGGCTTCAGGGTCTTGGTGTATTTGCCGAACCGCTCGACCGTCAGCTCACGGCCCTGCGGCACGATCTTGACGATGCTGAACACGAAGATGACTGCGAAAACCAGCAGCACGACGGCGAAATAGGTCATTCAGGATCCTCCTGGACCGAAGTTACCCCGCCACGGGCCGACGCGCCACGGAAACCGGACTCGCAAACGAAAACGGCGGCCCCCTCCCGGGAGCCGCCGCGTCGCAAAAGGTGGGTCGGAAGATTACTCTTCCTCTTCCTCTTCCTCTTCTTCTTCTTCTTCTTCCTCTTCCTCTTCCTCTTCCTCTTCCTCTTCCTCTTCCTCTTCCTCTTCCTCTTCCTCTTCCTCTTCCTCTTCCTCGTCCTCTTCCTCTTCCTCGTCCTCTTCCTCGTCCTCTTCCTCGTCCTCTTCCTCGTCCTCTTCCTCGTCTTCTTCTTCGTCCTCTTCCTCTTCCTCGTCCGCATCGTCATCTTCGATGTCGAGGTCGTTCAGTTCGCAGAGGTCGATGTTGAACACCTCTTCGGTGTCGCCGTCGTCGTACACGGCTTGCAGGTCGTATTCGCAGTCTTCCAGGTCGTCCTCGACCGAGATGTTGGCGGTCTCACCCGGCCCGATCTCGTCGCCGTCCAGAATGTCTTCGTCCCAGTTTTCGTTCGAGGATTCGCCGACCTTCAGCGAGACCATCGTCGCTTCACTGTTGTTGGTCAGAGAGAAAGCCACGTCCTGAGCGACGGCGCCCGTCGCAAACAGGATGGCGACGGTCGAGGCCGCCATGAACAGTTTCGTCTTCATTTTCGTAGTCCCCCGAGGCCAGCGGGATGCCGGCCAAAGTTCAAAAGAGAGCGACCGGGAACAGAATCGTCCGGGCCGTCGCCAGAAAATGTCGTCTTTACGGCCAAGTTGGGTAAGTGACGGGACCTGACAGTGCCGTCAGGGTTTTCGAAGCGAGACCGCTTCTGCGATGATCCGCCGCGTCTGGTCCCAGGCCACCGCGGCCATTGCAGCCTCCACGGTCATGAAGACAGCCTCCGCCGCATCGTCGCCCGCGACCGGCTCGCCACCGGTCCATTCGGCGACGTAGTCGATCAGCACATAGTGTCGTCCCGCCTCGACGAAGATGCCGTCGACGACATCGACCAGGCCAATAATTCGCGACTCGACCCCTGTTTCCTCACGCAGTTCACGCAGCGCAGCGTCGATCGCCCGCTCGCCGGGTTCGATCCGCCCGCCCGGCAGGCTCCATTCGCCCATGCGGGGCGGGGTTCCTCGCCGGATCAGCAGAACCTCGTTGCCGCGCAGACAGACAACGCCGACGGCAGGCACGGGAGTCATCGGGGAATCGCTCATGGCGCCGACCCTAGCCCCTCTTTTGAGTGGCGCGGACGGCGACGCTTTGAGACAAGACGCCATGGCCTCTCCCTCCCCCGCCGCCCTCGACGAATTGAAAGCCGCGCTCGGCCCCTCCGGCTGGACAGAGGACCCGGCAGAGATCGCGCCCTGGGTCACCGAATGGCGCAACAAGTGGAAGGGGCATACGCCCCTGATGATGAAGCCCGCCTCGACCGCCGAGGTCGCGCGCGTGGTCGAGATCTGCGGCCGCCACGGCGTCGCCATCGTCCCTCAGGGCGGCGGCACGGGCCTGGTCGGCGGTCAGGTCCCCTTCGGCGAGGTCCTGCTGACGACTCGCCGCCTGCGTTCGGTGCGCGATGTGACTCCGCTGGACGACGCCATGACCGTCGAGGCCGGCATCACCCTGCTGGAGGCCCAGCAACTGGCGGCGAAGGCCGACCGCTTCTTCCCGCTAAGCCTCGCGGCCGAGGGCACGGCGACGATCGGCGGCGTCATCTCGACCAACGCCGGGGGCACGGCCGTCCTGCGCTACGGCATGATGCGTGACCTGGTCCTGGGGGTCGAGGCCGTCATGCCGGACGGCGAGGTGTTCAACGGCCTGAAGCGCCTGCGGAAGGACAACACCGGCTACGACCTGAAACAGTTGCTCATCGGCGCCGAGGGCACCCTGGGCGTCATCACCGCCGCGACCCTGAAGTTGTTCCCGATCATGCGCAGCCGCGCCACCGCCGTCGTCGGCCTGGCCAGCGCCCATTCGGCCATCCAACTTCTCGCCCGCGCCAAGGCCGAGACCGGCGGCGGGGTCGAGGCCTTCGAGTTGATGAAGCGGATCGGCGTGGAGTTCGCCATCAAACACATCCCCGGCGTCCGCGAGCCGCTCGACAGCATCCAGCCCTGGTACGTCCTGATCGAACTGACCTCGGGCGAGCCCGGCGCGGCCGAGGCCGGGATGGAGCGGATCCTGACCGCAGCCTTCGAGGAAGAGCTGATCACCGACGCCGCCATCGCCCAGAACGAGACCCAGGTCCGCGACTTCTGGAAGCTGCGCGAGGAACAGTCGGCGGCCCAGCGGCCCGAGGGCGGCGGGTGGAAGCACGACGTTTCTGTCCCCGTCAGCCGCATCGCCGACTTCCTCGACGAGGCTACAGCCGCCGTCGAGGCCTTCGAGCCCGGCGCTCGCGTCAGCGCCTTCGGCCACGTCGGCGACGGCAATATGCACTACGACATCCTGTGCCCGCCCGGCGGCGACCTGCACGCCTTCCTTGACCGCTGGGAGGCCGGGTCCCGGGTCGTCCACGACGTCGTCGCCCGTTACGAGGGCTCGATATCCGCCGAGCATGGTCTGGGGCGCCTCAAGACCGATGAGGCACGCCGCTACAAGTCGCCGCTGGAGATTTCGACCATGCAGGCGATCCGCAAGGCCATTGATCCCCAGCGGATCATGAACCCGGCGGTGTTGTTCTAGGTCGCGGCCTTCAAACCGTCGCCGAACGCGCCTAAACCGCGCGCCTGACGAACGGAGCGCCCGCCCTTGTTGATCGTGCTTTCGCCCGCCAAGCGGCTGGATTTTACCGAACCCCCGCATGACGTCGCCGCGACGCATCGGCGCTTTATCGACGATACGGCGACCCTGTCGAAGACCGCTCGAAACCAGACCCAGGCCGATCTGCGTCGCCTGATGGGGATCTCGACAGATCTGGCGAAGCTGAACCAGGCACGGTTCAAGGCCTTCGAACCCGACGCGCTCGACACCGGCATCCAGGCCGCCTTCGCCTTCGCCGGCGATGTCTATCAGGGGCTGGAAGCCCGGACCCTGGACAAGGCCGGCCTTGCCTTCGCCCAGGACCATCTGCGCATCCTGTCCGGCCTCTACGGCCTGCTGCGTCCGCTGGACCGGATCCAGCCCTACAGGCTCGAGATGGGAACCCGGCTGAAGACCCGGCGCGGGTCGAGCCTCTACGATTTCTGGGGCGACCGGATCTCGAAACAGCTGAACGCCGACGCGGAGGGGCAGGCCGACCCCACCCTCGTGAACCTCGCCAGCCAGGAATATTTCGGCGCGGTCGACGCCAAGGCGCTGAAACTGCCGGTCGTCACACCGCACTTCCGCGAGGAAAAGGACGGCGAGAGCCGTATCATCTCCTTCTTCGCCAAGAAGGCCAGGGGGACCATGGCGCGGTTCGCCATCGACGAGCGGATCGAAACCGCGAGCGATCTGAAGGCGTTCGACCGCGACGGCTACCGCTTCCAGAAGGCAGCCTCGACGGAGACCGACTGGATATTCACCAGAGCGGGAAATTCCTGAGACCGGGTCGCCTTCGCAGTCGCGAAAGGCTAGGGTTCCGGCAAACCAGAGACCCCGCGACGCGCCCGATCCGCGCGGACAGGGGCAAGAAGCGAGAGTAACGACCCATGTTCCAGTGGCCCGGCAAGAAGGACGGCTCGGAAACCGAGCGCCCCGTCTATCGCGATCCCAACGACCTAAAGGGCCAGGTGGCCGTCATCTCGGGCTCGACCTCCGGCATCGGCCTGGCCCTCGCCCGGGCGGTCGCCTCGCGCGGCGGCGATGTCGTCCTGAACGGTCTGGGCGATCCTTCGGAGATCGAACGCACCCGCGCCGAGATGGAGGCCAGCTGCGGCGTCCGCGTCCGCTATCACGCCGCCAACATGCTGAAGGGCGACGAGGTCGCCGACATGGTCGCCTTCGCCAGGCACCAGCTCGGCCGGCTCGACATCCTGGTCAACAACGCCGGCATCCAGCACGTCGAGGCGGTCGAGAAGTTCCCGTCGGACCAGTGGGAGAAGATCATCGCGATCAATCTCTCCTCGACCTTCTACGCCACCCGGGCGGCCATCCCGATCATGAAGGCCCAGGGTCGCGGCCGGATCGTCAACATCGCCTCGGCCCACGGCCTGGTCGCCTCGCCGTTCAAGTCGGCTTACGTCGCCGCCAAGCACGGCGTTCTCGGCTTCACCAAGACGGTGGCTCTGGAAGTCGCGCAGGACAACATCACCTGCAACGCCATCTGCCCCGGCTTCGTCGAGACCCCGATCGTCGAGAAGCAGATCGCCGATCAGGCCCGCACGCGCGGCATCTCAAAGGAGCAGGTCCTGAAGGACGTGATCCTCGCGGCGCAACCGACCAAGCGGTTCGTCACGACCGACGAACTGGCCGGCATCTTCCTGTATCTGGTGTCGGACCTGGGGGCCTCGGCCAACGGGGCCAGCTTCTCGATCGACGGCGGCTGGACCGCGCAATAGGACGGATGTCGGGGGACGATGGCGCTTTTCAAACGCAAGTCGACCCCGGCGCCCCCAGCGCCTGAACCGCCCGCGAGCGGTCGTCGCCCTATCTGTCTGGCGCTACAGGGCGGGGGCGCGCACGGCGCCTTCCAGTGGGGCGTGCTCGACCGTCTTCTGGAAGCCGACATCGTCGACATCCGGGCAGTCACAGCCTCTTCCGCCGGCGCCATGAACGGCGCGGCGCTCGTATCGGGGCTGGCCACAGGCGGCCCTGACGGCGCGCGGCAAGCCCTGGACAAGCTGTGGCGCGAGACCAACCAGTCCGGCGGCAAGAACGTCTTCGGCGACACCTCGATCTGGTCCAACGTCCTGCAGCCGACGTGGCTGAAGGACTCGCCCCTGTGGCGCGCGTCCGAGACCTTGGCGATGTCCATGTCTCCATATGAATTCAATCCGTTCAACCACAATCCTCTGATACGGGTTCTGCAGGCCACGATCGATTTCGAGGCCGTTCGCGCCTCGGACGTGAAGTTCTTCGTCGCCGCGACCGCCGTCCGCCACGCCAAGTCGCGGGTCTTCACCTCGACCGAGATCACCGACCAGGTCCTGCTGGCCTCCGCCTGTCTGCCGCACCTGTTCCAGGCCGTGGAGATCGACGGAGAGCCGTACTGGGACGGCGGCTACCTCGCCAATCCGCCGCTGTGGCCGCTGTTCTATCAGGACACGCCCGATGACGTGCTCCTGATCACCCTCAACGCCTTCGAGCGAGCCGATGCGCCCAAGGCTGCGGGCGACATCATGGACCGGTTGAACGAGGTCGTCTTCAACGCGCCCCTGGTCGCCGAACTCCGCGCCGTCGCCTTCGTCCAGGAACTGATCGAGGAGGGCCGCCTGACCCCCTCGGCCCGCGACCAGTATCGCCACATCCTGATGCACGCCATCGAGGCGGATGGCTGGCTGGGCGACCTGTCGCTGGGGTCCAAGTTCAACACCGAATGGACCTTCCTGAACGACCTCAAGACGCGCGGCCGCGCGGCCGCCGACGAATGGCTGGCAACGTGTGCGGCTGAGGTCGGGGTGCGGTCGAGCGTCGACCTCCAGGCCCGGTTCGGCTAGCCGACGAAGCCTGCGGCCCGCCGCAGTCGGTCATTGATCGCCTCGCCCAACCCGTGGCTCGGGATTGACGCCACCGCGATGGCGACAGGCCGCTCGCGGTCCGCTTCGCGCAACAGCCGGAACAGGTTCGCCGCCGCCTCGCGCAGGTCGCCGGACGGACTCAGGCTCCAGCGCCCGACACCGACGCCGGGTCCGAATCCGAGCAGGATTTCACCGGCACTGGCGCTCATGGCCTCCAGCCTCACAGGCGACGCAGGCGCATAGTGGCGCGTCAGCCGACCCGGCGACCGATGGCCCTCGCCCGCCCCGTCCAAAGGCCCGACCAGGGCCTCGATCTCCTCGCGGGTCACCGACCCCGGCCGCAGCAGGGAGACCCGCCCATCCATCACCGAGACGACCGTGCTCTCCACCCCGACCGCGCACGGTCCGCCGTCCAGCGCCGCGCCCGCGAACGCGCCCGTCTCCTCCATCGCGTCGGCGAAGGTCGTGGGGCTCGGCCGGCCGGACCGGTTCGCCGAGGGCGCCACCACGGGTCCGCCGAACGCATCCAGCACGGCCCGCGCTCTTGTGTGCCCGGGGACCCGCACCGCGATACTGTCCAGCCCTGCCCGCGCCAGATCGCTGACCGCGATCGTGTCCCGGCACGGCGCCACGATGGTCAGCGGGCCGGGCCAGAAGGCCGTCGCCAGACGCCGCGCCGCATCGCCGAAGACAGCGATCCGCTCGGCGGCGATGGCATCCGATACATGTGAAATCAATGGATTGAAGCGTGGTCTTCCCTTGGCTTCGAAGATCTTCGCGACCGCCCTGGCGTTCCCGGCGTCGGCCGCCAGCCCGTAGACGGTCTCGGTCGGCAGGATCAGCAGCTCACCGGCCTTCAGAGCCGCAACGGCGCCTTCGACGCAGCTCAGCCGACCGTTCGCGTCGCCAGGGACACGTCCACCCTCACCTGCCGCCCGATCAGTCCGTTCCACGGTCCACGCGTTCCAATGCCGAAGGCCGCCCGATCCAGCGAGAAGCCGCCGGCCATCTGCGCCGTCCGCCCTGCGCTGCGCAAGGTCGCGGGGAAGGTCACGGGCCGGGTGACGCCCTTCATCGTGATGTCGGCATGGGCGGTGAACCGGTCGCCACCCACCGGTTCCAGCCGGGTCAGACGGAAAACGATGCGGGGATAGCGGCCGGTGTCGAGAAACCCTGAGCCGGCCGCTGTGGAGGTCAGACCGGCGTCGTCCATTCTCAGCGACGCCGCCTCGACGTCGATGGCCACATGGGCGGTCTCGGGCGCTGCAGGATCGAAACGGATATCGCCCGTCCAGCGCAGGAATCGCCCGCTGCGCGCCCCGACCGGGGTTCCGACCCGCATGGTGATGACGGACTCAGCCGGCACGACGGCCCAGCGTTCGATTTCGGCCCGACTCGCGCCCGTGCCGAGGCAGACCGCCCCGATCAGGATTGCGAGCAGGGCCCGACGCATCTCAGGGCCGCCGGGGAATCAGCGGGATCATCCGGTGCAGGACATTGTCCCGATCGACGAAATGATGCTTCAGCGCCGCCAGCACATGCAGGGCCAGCAGGACGTAGAGCGCCTTCACCCCTGCCTCGTGCAGATCCATCAAGGTCCCGGCCAGGTCGCGGTTCTGTTCGATCGGCAGAAGCGGCCAGTTGAACAGGCCGAACCAGTCGATGTCGCGCCCGCCCGCGCTCGACGCAGCCCAGCCGAACATCGGAATGGCGATCAGGAGAACATAGAACAGCACATGCGTCGCCTTCGCCGCGAAGGCCTGCCAATCCGGCGTGCCGGTCGGAATCGGCAGGGCGGGGTTCGCCATCCGCCAGCCGATTCGCGCCAGGGTCAGGACCAGAACCGTCAGACCCAGCGCCTTGTGGACCTGAACGAACTCACGCGAAATCGGTCCGTCGGTCGCCTCGTGCGCCGTGATGAGCAGAACCTGGGCCAGGATCAGCAGAGCCAACCCCCAGTGGAAGGCCAGCGAAACGATCGAATAGCGGTTTCTCGGCTCGGCCATGCAGGTCCCCAACGTGTAGGCTACAGTTTGGCGCCCCGGACGGCTCAGGCCAAGCCGTCCCTTGCCTGACGCGACGGCATCGTCGCAAGAAGGTCTGACGCATCGCGTGACTTGTGTAAGAAGACGATTCAGCACGACCGGAGACCTCCGCCATGACCTATCGCGCCCCCGTCCGGGACCTCGCTTTCAGCCTGACCGCCATCGCCGGTATCGACCAGGTCGCCGCCACCGGCGCCTTCCCCGACTATGACGCCGACGTCCTGGGCGCCGTGCTCGAGGCCGCCGGACAGTTCTCCGAGGGAGTGCTCGCACCGCTGAACCGTCCGGGCGATCTGGCCGGGGCGAAATATGCGAACGGCTCCGTGACGGCCGCGCCCGGTTTCGCCGACGCCTATCGCCAGTTCGCCGAGGGCGGCTGGACCGGCCTGACCGCCTCGGCCGAGGCCGGCGGGCAGGCCCTGCCCAAGGCGCTGGAACTGGCCGCCTATGAGACGATCCAGTCCGCCAACATGGCTTTTGCGCTCTGCCCAATGCTTTCGCTGGCGGCGATCGAGGCGCTGGAGCAGGTCGGGACCGAGCATCAGAAGGCGACCTACCTGCCCAGGCTGGTCTCCGGCGAATGGACCGGCGCAATGGTCCTGACCGAGCCCGGCGCGGGCTCCGACCTCGGCGCCCTGACATCGACCGCGACCCCGAACGGCGACGGGACCTACGCCCTGAATGGTCAGAAGATCTACATCACCTGGGGCGATCACGACGCGACGCCCAACATCGTGCACCTCGTCCTCGCCCGTCTGCCCGACGCGCCTCCCGGGCCCAAGGGAATCAGCCTGTTCCTCGCGACCAAGTTCGCGGTGAACGAGGACGGCTCACTCGGCGGTCGCAACGACTTCCGCCCCGTCGGCGTCGAACACAAGCTGGGCATCCACGCCTCCCCGACCTGCGTCATGAGCTACGAGGGCGCCCGCGCCGAGCTGGTCGGTCAGCCGAACCAGGGCCTGGCCCATATGTTCGTCATGATGAACAACGCCCGCCTCGCCGTCGGCGTCCAGGGCGTCGGCGTGGCCGAGGGCGCCTATCAGCATGCCCTGGCCTATGCGCTGGAGCGCCGTCAGGGCCGGTCGATCTGGACCGGAGAGGCCAACGCCCCGATCATCGACCACCCCGACATCCGTCGCACGCTCGCGGTCATGAAGGCGAAGATCGAGGCCGCGCGCGCCATCTGTTTCGCCACCGGGGTCGCCGCCGACCTGGCCCGGCACGCCGGGACCGATGAGGAGCGCAAGAAGTGGAAGGGTCGCGAGGACCTGTTCGTGCCGATCGCCAAGGCCTGGGGCACCGACGTCGGCTGCGACGTGGCTTCGGACGGGGTGCAGATTCACGGCGGCATGGGCTTCATCGAGGAGACCGGCGCGGCCCAATACTATCGCGACGCCCGGATCACCCCGATCTACGAGGGGACCAACGGGATACAGGCCATGGACCTCGTCGGCCGCAAACTGTCACAGGACGGCGGCGCCTCGGCCAAGGCGGTCATCGCCGAGATGAAGGCGACGCTGAAGGAGCTGGGCGGGCTCTATACCGGCAAGCCGGTCGAACGCTTCGCCGCGGCCATCGCCGCGGTCGAGGACGCCACCCTGTGGCTGCTGGACGCCAAGGCCGACGCGTCGCGGGGCGCCGACGTCCTGGCCGCAGCCGACGCCTATCTGAAGCTGATGGGCGACGTGATCGGCGGCTGGATGCTGGCCAGGGGAGCCCTGGCCGCGAAGGCCCGCCTCGACGCCAAGGACGGCGATCCGGCCTGGTTGCAGGGCAAGATCGATCTCTACGAGGTCTACGCCGCCAACATCCTGGGCCACGCTTCCAGCCGGCTCGCGGCCGTGGGCCAGGGCGGCGACCTGCTGTCGCGGATCAGTCGGGAAGCGCTGGGAGCCTAGTCCCCCTCTCCTGGAGGGAGGGGGTATCCAGCATCTCGATCGCCTCTCGAACGTAGACGGCGTGGGTGACCACGCCGATCTCCAATTGTTCGTCGTTGACCCGCACCTCCTGGCTCAGCAGCCCGGCGATGAAGGCGTTCTCCGGTTCTGTCGTGCCCGGGCGCTTGCGCGCGCTCGGCGTCCAGAACACCGGCCCGCCCGAGTTGCCCGGGAAGACGGTGAAATCCAGCAGGAAGGTGGGGAAGGCCGTCACGGGCGCCAGCGGATACGACGCGATCCGCCCGACCCGGAGGATCGGAAACCCGGCCCGGTTGGCCGACAGCCCGCGCGGGAAGCCCAGCGACAGCAGTTCGTCGCCCGGTCCGACCTGCCAGGCGCCGAACGCATTTTCATCCGCAAGCCAGCCCAGCGGGATCGCCGCGCGGGCGAAGGCTTCAGGCGCCTGTACCTCCATCACCGCCACGTCGTGGTCGGGATGCTGGGTCCACAGGGGCTCGCCCTCGCCGTTGCGAATGGTCAGGGGCTCGGGGTCGAATCTCCAGGTCCCGTCGCCGAGAGCGGTACGCCAGCCGATCCTCGCGTCAGGATCCGGCATCCGTTCCAGCACGTGGGCGGCGGTGACCAGAACGATGCGTGGCGTGCCGTCCGGCCTCGGCGCCTGGATCAGGAATCCCGTGCCAACTGTCCGCGTGTTCGGCCCCGACGGCTGATCGAGTTGCACCGTCGCCTCGATCAAACCGACCGTCAGATCCCAGGCATGGGCGACGATCGGCGGCGGCGCGGAGTCCTGGGCGGGCGGGGCCTCGAGCATGGGCGGACTTTCGTGGACGATTGCGTCATTTGACGGGGCCTATGCCGGTCGCACAAGCTGCGTTGGTGACTTACAGGGGAACGATACGATGAACCGCCGCGAATTCGTCGCCACGACTGCCGCCTCAGCCGTCGCCGCCGCGGCCTCCCCCTCCCTCGCCCGCCCGTCCGGAGCCCAGATGTCGACCACCCCTCCCGTCGCCCCCCCCGTGGCGAAGAAAATTCCCGTCGTCATCGAACAGCTGGGGCGGACCCGCACGGACGACTATCAGTGGATGAAGGACGACAACTGGCAGGCCGTCCTGCGCGATCCGAGCCTGATCAAGGCCGACGTCAAGGAACACCTGGAGGCCGAGAACGCCTATCGGGAGGCCATGCTGGCGTCGACGATGCCGCTCCAGACGCAGATGTTCGAAGAGATGAAGGGCCGGATCAAGGAGGACGATTCGTCCGTCCCCTCGCCCGATGGCCCGTGGGAATATTTCACCGAGTACCGGACCGGCGACCAGCACCCCCGCTACATGCGCGTCGAGCGTCAGGGGACCTGGATCGAAGACGGCCGCCAGGTGACGAAGAACTTCATCGTCGCCCCGACTCCCCAGCTCCTGCTGGACTGCAACGTCCTGGCCGAGGGCAAGGCCTATTCGGAGGTCTCGGCCGTCGAGCACAGCCCCGACCACAGCCTGTTCGCCTATGCTGAGGATGCGCAAGGCTCGGAAGTCCACCGCATCTACGTCAAGGATCTGGCCACCGGCGAAATCCTGCCCGACGTCATCCAGTCGGCGACCGGCAACTTCACCTTCTCGGCCTGCTCGTGCTGGATCTTCTGGACCAACCGCGACGACAACGGTCGGCCGGACAAGATCTTCCGTCGCCCGGCGCGCGGAGGCGAGATCACCCTGGTCTATGAGGAGGGCGACGACGGCATGTTCATGGGCGTCGAACGCACCTCCGACGACGCCTTCCTCATCATCTCGATCCAGAACCAGGAAACGTCCGAGGCCCGCTACATTCCCGGCATGCGTCCGATGAATCTGCCCCTGGTCATGGCCGCGCGCGAGGTCGGCGTTCGCTACGATGTCGATCACTGGCTGGATCGGTGGGTCGTCCGCACCAACGCCGACGACGCCATCGACTTCAAGATCGTCCAGACGCCGACCGAAAGGCCCGGCCGCGCCAGCTGGGAGGACCTGGTCCCCCACACGCCTGGCCGCTTCATCGAGGGCGTCGCCCTGGTGAAGAGCTTCATCGCCCGCCAGGAGCGGGCAGACGCGAATACGAAGATCGTCATCCGTAGCCGCTCTGGCGACGAGCATGAGATCGCCGTCGACGAGCCCGCCTACGCCCTGTCGCTGGCCGGGGCGTCGGAGTTCGAGACCACGACCATGCGCTACGGCTACAACTCGCCGTCGACGCCCACCTCGACCTACGACTACGACGTCCTGACCCGTGAGCGGATCTTGCGGAAGGTGCAGGAGGTCCCGTCAGGTCATGACCCGGCCGACTATGTCGTCGAGCGGCTGAACGCCCGCGCGACCGACGGCAAGATGGTGCCGGTTACGGTCCTGCGCCGCCGCTCGACGCCGGTGGACGGCTCCGCGCCCCTCCTACTTTACGGTTACGGCTCCTACGGCATCCCGATGTCGGCCAGCTTCTCGACGGGCCGGCTGTCGCTGGTCGATCGCGGCTGGATCTACGCCATCGCCCACATTCGCGGCGGTTCGGACAAGGGCTGGGGCTGGTTCCTCGACGGGCGCAAATTCAAGAAGAAGAACACCTTCACCGACTTCACCGCCGCCGCCGATCACCTGATCTCCCGCGACTATGCCCGCGCCGGCGCCATCGTGGCCCAGGGCGGCTCCGCCGGCGGCCTGTTGATGGGTGCCGTCGCCAATATGCGGCCTGAACTGTGGGCCGGGGTCATCGGCCAGGTGCCGTTCGTCGACGTCATCAACACCATGTCCGACGTCTCCCTGCCCCTGACGCCGCCCGAGTGGCCCGAGTGGGGAAATCCGATCGAGGATGTCGAGGCCTACGACTACATCGCCAGCTACAGCCCCTACGACAACGTCGAGGCCAGGGCCTATCCCGCCATCCTGGCGACCGGCGGCCTGTCGGACCCTCGCGTCACCTACTGGGAGCCGGAGAAGTGGGTGGCCAAGCTGCGGCCCGCGACCACCTCGGGCAAGCCGGTGCTGTTGAAGATCAACATGGAAGCCGGCCACGGCGGCGCCTCGGGCCGGTTCGACTACCTGAAGGAGGTTGCCCACGACTACGCCTTCGCGGTCTGGGCGATCCAGCGGGGTTGGGAGACGGCGTGATCCGGGAGGCGACAGCCGCCGATCTCCCGGCCATCGCGGCCCTCTACGGCCGTGAGGTCCTGATCGGCACGGCGACGTTCGAACTGGATCCGCCGTCGCTGGCGGAGATGACCGGCCGCTTCGAGACCGTCCGCGCCAAGGGCCTGCCCTGGTTCGTCGCCGAGATCGACGACGTATTCGCCGGCTATGCCTACGCCTCGCCGTTCCGCCCGCGCCCGGCCTATCGCTATGGCGTCGAGGGTTCGATCTATGTCGAGGAGACCGCGCGCGGTCACGGCGTCGGCCGTGCGCTGCTGTCGGCCCTGATCGACCGGGCCCGGACCTTGGGCCTGCGCCATGTCATCGGCGCCATCAGCGACAGCGCGACCAGCCAGGCCTCGATCGCCTTGCACGAGCGCCTCGGCTTTCGCCGTGCGGGGACCTACCATCAGGTCGGCTGGAAGTTCGATCGCTGGATCGACGTCCATCTGATGCAACTCGACCTCGACCCGACCGGCGCTCCGCCGACCGCGCCGGGCATCGACCTGACGGGCGGTCTGGCCTAGGGATAGGTCATGGCGCTCGCCCGGACCCTGTTGCTCTTGCTCGGCGCCCTCGGCGTCCTGCTGCTCGGCGCGGTCGCCCCGGCAATCGCCTCTAACGAGCCGCCCCCCTGCCACGAGATGGCCGGCATGACGTCCGACGCCCCCGCGTCCACGCCTGACAAGCCGATGAAGAGCATGGCCTGCTGCGTCGCCTGCATCGCTGCGCCCGCCATCACGCCGCCGGTCCGCGCCGGCGTCGCAAGCCGCGCCACCATGCCCCAGCCGACCCTCCGGGTTCTGCCGACCGGCCGTCGCCCCAGCCCGGATACCGGCCCGCCCAAGGCCTGACCTTCCAAAGACCCAGCCGGCGGCCCGCACGGACCGCCACGCCGACCTCTCTTTGCAAGGAGCCATGATGGCTGCCCGATACCTCGCCGCGCTCAGCGCCTGCGCCTCCCTCCTCGTCCTCTCCTCGGTCGCCCAGGCACAGGACCATTCCGGCCACGCCGCGCATCCTGCTCCGACCCCGGCCCCGGCGGCAGACCCGCACGCCGGAGAGGCCATGCCGCAACAGGCGCCCGCGACCCCGCCCATGGACCACTCCGGCCACGACATGTCGGCCATGCCCGGCATGGACCACGGCACGGATCACACCATGACCAGCGCTCTCGGGGCCTGGCCCATGTCCCGCGACGCTTCCGGCACCAGCTGGCAGCCGGACGCCTCCGAGCACGGTGGCATCCACGTCCAGCAGGGCGGCTGGTCGATCATGACCCACGCCCTGATCAACCTGACCTGGGACAGCCAGTCCGGCCCGCGCGGCGACGACAAGACCTTTGTCTCCGGCATGCTGATGACCTCGGCGCGGCGGGACTTTTTGGACGGTTCGACCCTGAACCTGCGCGCCATGCTCAGCCCCGACCCGCTGATGGGCAAGCACGGCTATCCGCTCCTGCTCGCCGCCGGAGAGACCGCGGACGGCGTCAACCCGCTGGTCGACCGCCAGCACCCGCACGAACTGGTTATGGAGCTCTCCGCCAGCTACGCGCGCCGCCTGACCGATACGGACAGCGTCTTCGCCTACATCGGCCTGCCCGGCGAACCCGCCTTCGGTCCGCCTGCCTTCATGCACCGCATGAGCGCGATGGATTCGCCCGAGGCGCCTATCACCCACCACTGGCTCGACTCCACCCACATCGTCTTCGGCGTAGCGACGCTCGGCTGGGTCCACGACGCGATGAAGATCGAAGCCTCGTCCTTCCGGGGTCGAGAACCGGATCAGGATCGCTACGATATCGAGAGCCCCGAGTTTGACAGCTGGTCCGTGCGCGCATCGTGGAATCCGTCGGCGCAGTGGGCGCTGCAGGCCTCATACGCCGACGTGACGGCGCCCGAGCAGCTTGAGCCAGGCGAGGACGAGACCAAGCTGTCCGCCAGCGCGATCCACACGCGTCGACTCGGCCCCGACGGCTGGTGGTCCTCGACACTGGCCTGGGGTCGCAAGACCAATGACCACGACGAGTCGAAGGACGCCTGGCTGCTGGAATCCGCCTTCAGCCCGAACGACCGCTGGACCGTCTTCGCCCGTGCCGAGCGGATCGAGACCGACGAACTCCTGCCCGGTCCCGGAGGCGGCCATGGCGCGCTGTTCACCGTCGCCAAGGCCTCGGTCGGCGCCGTCCATGACTGGACGATCGCGCCGCGCGTTCGTTTCGGCCTCGGCGCCCTCTACGCGATCAATCGCGTGCCCTCGGGGCTGGAGCCGTCCTACGGCGGCGATCCCGACGGCGGCATGGTCTTCGTGCGGCTGAAGATCGACTGACGCCGGTCAGTGCGGGGCGATGTCCGCCGGCGGCGTGGTCAGCCACGGCGCCAGGCGGAATCGTCTCGGCGGATCGCCGACGGTCCGGGTCAGGATGAAACGCTGTGCGAAGGCGACAACGGCCCGGATCGTCTGGTCGTCGAACGGCTTGGACACAGCGCCCAGCGCGCCGGCGAATCCATCGGGAATTTGCTCCGGATTGGCCGTGAGAAAGACCACTGCCGTGCCGTAGTCCGTGACCAGCCGGTGCGCGATCTGCGGCCCCGTCACCCCGTCCAGCAGGTTCACGTCGACCAGGGCCAGCATGGGCCGTTCCCGTTCGGCGATGGCGAAGGCGCTGGCCTGGTCCATGGCGCAGCCAACAACCTCGCACCCGGCCTCACCGAGGACGAGTTCCAGCTCCATCGCGAGGATGGCCTGGTCTTCCACGATCATGACCCGCAGGTCGGACGTCTGTTGCAATCCGGTCCCCAGCGGTTCGCCGACGGTCGTAATGTTACTGTGTCGGATACCGGACAATCGAAACGCACGCTTGGCGAATTGGTTCGCGGCAGGCTATCGAAATGCTCAGCTTTCAGGCCTTTTTGGGGGGCGAATGACCGCAGGCGCGGACGTCAGGATCGCCGAAATCGAACGACGCACGGTCGGCGGCTACCAACTGCTTCAGGCACTGGTCGGCATCCGCCTGCGCAGCGTTCAGGATCCCGAGAGCCGGCGGCACCTGACCTGGCTCAGCGACGTCGTCGCCGCGATGGGCCTGATGAATCGGCGGATCGTGGAGAGCGGCTCGGTCGATTTCGCCGCCTATCTGGACGACACGGCAGGCTTCTGGCGTCGGAACTGCGACGGACGCGGCGTGCGCATCGACCTTCGGGCCGACACGACCGAGTTGCCGGAGAGCCATGCGGTTCCCCTGGCCATCATCGTGCACGAACTGATGTCCAACGCCGTGCGCCATGCCTTCCCGGACGACCGGCGCGGGTCGATCGCCATCGCCTGTTCGCGAGCGTCAGACGGCGTCAGCCTGGTGGTGCGGGATTCCGGCGTCGGCGCAGATGAGCTGATCAAGGGCGACGGCCTGTCCCTGGTGGAGGGGCTGATCGCCCATCTCGGCGGCGCGATGGTCATCGAATCAGCGGTTGATTCCGGCGTCGGCGTCCGCGTGCGCCTGCCCATCAGGCCAGACACAACCCACTGAGTTTCCTGGACGGACGGACCGCGCCGTCAGGCCCCGCCTGGCGGTCGTGATCGCTGCTGTCTGCTTGAAGGCGGTGGCTGGGGAACTAGGACTCGAACCTAGAATGACGGTACCAAAAACCGGAGTGTTACCATTACACCATTCCCCAGCAGGACCGGCGTCCGACGGGCCTGGACCCGAGGGAGGCGGTCGAATACGCCAAGGCCGCGGGGGATGCAACACCCGGTTTCCGGACTATTTCGCAAAGGCCCGGAAGGGCGCTTGCAGGCCCGGAAACCCCTCGCTATAAGCCCGCCTCCAAGTCGGAGTGTGGCTCAGTCTGGTAGAGCACTGCCTTCGGGAGGCAGGGGTCGGAGGTTCGAATCCTCTCACTCCGACCATTTATTCAGGGGCTTCCGAACCCCGTATACGATCGAAAGAGCGCTCCATCCGGAGCGCTCTTTTCGTTTCAGCCCTCCGCCCCGGCCGCCACCCCGTTCAGATGTCCGCCCACGGCCTCGATCATCCGCTCGCCGAGCGCCTTCCTTCGCGCCAGCAGTTCGGGGGAACCCGCGTCGTAGTCGGCCATCAGCCGCTTCACGAACGATCCGTCGCGCACGTCCGCAAGGACCCCGTCCATCGCCGTCCGTGACGCCTCCCCGATCACGCGCGGCCCGGTCAGATAGGCGCCGTATTCGGCCGTGTTCGAGATCTTGGCGAAGGCCCCGGCGATGCCGCGCTCGTACATCAGGTCGGTGACCAGCTTGACCTCATAGAAGCATTCGAACCAGGCGACCTCGGGCGGATAGCCGGCGTTGACCAGCTTCATGAAGGCCGCGTCGATCAGCTCGCCGACGCCGCCGCACAGCACCACCTGTTCGCCGAAAAGATCGCTCTCGCATTCGGCGGCGAAGGTCGTCTCCAGAATGCCCTTGCGGCCGCAGCCCAGGGCCGCCGCATAGGACAGGCCGAGCGCATGGGCGTGGCCGGTGGCGTCCTGATGCACGCCGAACAGGCAGAAGACCCCCTCCCCGGCTTCGTAGAGATCGCGGATGCGGGGCCCGATGCCCTTGGGCGAATCGAGAATGACGTCGAGGTCGGCGCGCGGCGTCACCAGCCCGAACCGCACCGACAGGCCGTGGGCGAAGATCAGAGCGGCTCCGGTGCGGATGCTGGGCTCGATCTCGTCGCGATAGAGGTCGCGGTGAGCCTCGTCCGAGACCATGACGGCGACGACGTCGGCGCCCGAAGTCGCCTCGCCCGCCGTCATGACCCGGAAGCCGTCGGTCTCGGCCTTCACCCGCGTCGCCGAGCCCGCCTTCAGCCCGACGACGATGTCGGCCACACCCGAGTCGCGCAGGTTCAGCGCGTGCGTCCGACCCTGGCTGCCGTAGCCGATGATCGCCACCCGCTTGCTGCGGATGATCGACAGGTCGCAGTCGCGGTCGTGGAAGACGGGGAGCGGATTAGATAGGGTCTGGGTCATGACCGTCCTCATAACGCCTTCCTCCGTCGTCGCCTTCTGGAAAGAGGCGGGTCCGAAGATGTGGTACGCCAAGGACGACGCCTTCGACCGCACGTTCCGCGACGCCGGGCGCGCCCTGCACTGGGCTGCGGCCCGGCGGGAACTGGACGACTGGATGGCGACGGCCGAGGGCGCCCTGGCCTTGATGGTCCTGCTCGACCAGTACCCGCGCAACGCCTACCGCGGCACGGGGCATCAGTTCGCCACCGACAGCCTGGGTCTCGCCTTCGCCAGACAGGCCATCGCGGCGGGCCATCACCTCGCGTTCGAGCCTGACCTGCGGCAGTTCTTCATGACGCCCTTCGAGCACTCCGAGGACCTTGCCGACCACGACGCGTTGGTCCCGCTGGTCATGGACATGCCCGAGGTGGCGAAATACGCCGTCATCCACCGCGACATCATCGTTCGCTTCGGCCGGTTTCCGCATCGAAACAGGGCCTTGGGCCGGGAAACTACGGCAGAAGAACAGGCCTTCCTCGATCAAGGCGGGTTTGCCGGCTGATCTGGACTCGAGTCCGGGGAGTCCAGCTTGTCCAGGGAGTCCAGGTCAGCGCCGTGCTGAAACCACTCGGGACCGGGATCGTGGTATTCGGATTCGTGGCGGAGTTCCCGGACCAGCCCCAGCCAGCCTGTAGCCTCCGTGGGACGCCCCGACAGGATGGCCTGTCGGAGACGCAGGGCGGCCATCTCCGACAGGTCGAAGAAGCTGGCCTCGTCGATGTCGCCGGTAACGGCGATATAGGGGGTGACGGTGCGCTGCGGCTGGTCGCGCCTTCGCCAACCCTCGCGGGCGGCCCGGGCGTGAAACGTCGAGCGGGACAGACCGTAGCGGTGACAGATGTCCGTCGAGCTTTGACCATCGAGATAGTCGCTGCGGGCCTGATCCCAGACAGGTTGCGGATGGACGCCGTAGCTGTCGGAGGCATCCGGCGAGAAGGTGAGCGGCATATCGTTCATCAGGCGATCATGAACCGTCGCTACGCCAGATTCGGACGGAGCGCGGCAAGGATCCTGTGCGCAACCGAATCAGCGCCGTGTCACCCCTCGCGAATCATCGGCAAACTGGCGGGATGAACGCCCATGTCATGATCGCAGATCTGGAAACCCGAAGCGGCGCCGCGCCCGCGGACCATCCCGAGTTCCAGTACCTGAACCTGCTGCGCGACATCCTCGACAACGGGGTGCGGCGTGACGATCGCACGGGTACGGGCACTCTCGGCGTCTTCGGCCGCCAGATGCGGTTCGACCTGTCGAAGGGCTTCCCCCTTCTGACCACCAAGAAGTTGCACCTGCGCTCGATCATCGTGGAGCTGCTTTGGTTTCTGCGCGGCGAGACCAACACGCGGTGGCTCAAGGAGAACGGCTGTTCGATCTGGGACGAATGGGCCGATGAGAGCGGGGAGCTCGGCCCCGTCTACGGCAAGCAGTGGCGGTCCTGGGCCGCGCCGAACGGTGAGTCGATCGACCAGATCGCCCGTCTGATCGAGGGGCTGAAGACCAACCCGAACAGCCGCCGTCACATCGTCTCGGCCTGGAACCCGGCCGACATCGAGGACATGGCCCTGCCGCCCTGCCACTGCCTGTTCCAGTTCTTCGTCGCCCCGGACGGAAAAGGGAGCGGAAAACTGAGCTGCCAGCTGTACCAGCGCTCGGCCGACGTCTTCCTCGGCGTGCCGTTCAACATCGCGTCCTATGCCTTGCTGACCATGATGGTGGCCCAGGTCACGGGGCTGGAGCCCGGCGACTTCGTCCACACCTTCGGCGACGCCCACCTGTATTCGAACCACCTCGAACAGGCGGAGCTGCAGTTGACGCGCCAGCCGTTCGCCCTGCCGACCATGACGATCGCCCCGAAGCGCGACCTGTTCGGATTTGAACCGTCGGACTTCGTGCTGTCAGATTACCAAGCCCACCCGCACATTAAGGCGGCCGTGGCGATTTAATGGACAAGATTCAAGAACTTCGATCCACCTACGGATGGCTGAAATCCTTCGCCGACACCGTTCCTGCAGATCGAACCGTAAACACCAGCTATCTCAATGACTATGAACGCATACACTCAAGCTTGGTAAACATTCTTGAGCGCCAACTAGCTGAATTTTCTTCTGCTTTCGTAAGACAGTGGGGCACAAATGGTTCTTTTTGGTGTGAAGGCGCTGAGCTGAAATCAAAAGCTTCTCAGCTACTAGGCTTTCTGGAATACGGCTACAACGTCGAACAGAAAGTCCTTGAGATCGGCTCGCTTTTCAAATCAATCCATGATGATGAACTGCGAGAACGATGCGGAGACCTGATCATCGGAACAGGTCCGTTTGATCGGGTGATCAACCAAGCCACCTTGGTATTGGAGGATCGGGTTCGAAACCGAGCTGGCCTCGAAAGGACACTTGTAGGATCTAGCTTAGTCAACGCAGCCATTAAGGCTGACCCTGCCGAATCCCTGATCGTCTTTTCTGATATCCGATCAGAGCAGGAGGGCTACGCAAACATAATTCGTGGTCTTATGCAGGCTCTACGTAACGAAACTCATCATACCCTAGTTGATAGTTTCAGCCGAGAAGATGCTCTGAGTATCTGCGGCTTTATTGATCGAATTTTGCGATTGATCGAGCAAAGCGTTATCCGCAGATGATCCTCTCCGAACTGTCGGAGAAGGTCGCCCGCATCTCCGACATCTACGCCGCCGAACACGGCATCGACCGGTCCGGCGACTGGGCCATCCTCAAGCTGCAGGAGGAACTCGGCGAGTTGACCGCCGAGCATCTGCGCCTCAGCGGTCGCGCGCGCGGCGAGCCCAGCGAACAGGCGCTGGGGGACGAGGCGGCCGACGTCCTCGGCATGCTGTTGATCTACTGCGACCGCGCGGGCATCGACATCGAACAGGCGATGCAGCGCAAATGGCTGCACTGGCTCGACCCGAAGACCGACGTTCAACCAGCCTAGCGTCACCATAAGACTCGGCGCAGCCTTCCGACTCGATCCGCGCATCGGCGGACGGGGCAAACGGGAGGGTTCGCCATGGTGAAGCGTTTTTCGGCCGAGCTGGTCGGGACGATGGTTCTGGTGCTGTTCGGGTGCGGGGCGGCGGTGTTGGGGCCGGCGCCGTTCGACCAGCTGGCGGTGTCGCTGGCGTTCGGATTCGCCATCGTGGCCATGGCCTATGGCATCGGGCCGGTCTCGGGCTGTCACGTCAATCCGGCGGTCAGTCTCGCCGCCTTCGTCGCCGGGCGGATGACGGCGAAGGACATGCTGGTCTACTGGGTCGCCCAGTTCATCGGCGCCCTGATCGGCGCCTTCCTGCTGTCGCTGATCGCCAAGACTGGCGCGGCCAACCTCGGCCAGAACGGCTGGGGTCCCGGCTATCTGGGTGAGTACGGGATGCATGCGGCCTTGATCTTCGAGGTGGTCATGACGGCCATCTTCGTCGTCGTGATTCTCGGCGTCAGCGGCGACAAGGGGCACGGGCCGTTCGCGGGCGTCGCCATCGGCATCACCCTGGCGGTCATCCACATCGTCGGCATCCAGGTGACCGGCGTCTCCGTCAATCCGGCGCGCAGCTTCGGTCCGGCAGTCCTCGCGGGCGGTACGGCGATCAGCCAGCTGTGGCTGTTCATCGTCGCCCCGGCCGTGGGCGCGGTGCTGGGCGCCCTGCTGTTCCGCCTGAAAGTGCTGGACCCGGACGCCTGATCGGGTGAAGGGCGGCTGCGTCCAGACGGAGCCGCCCATGCCCATCCCCCACATCGCCCTTGTCGTCGCCCGAGCCAGGAACGGCGTCATCGGCAAGGACGGCGACCTGCCCTGGACGCTGCGCAGCGACCTGCAGCGGTTCAAGGCGATCACCACCGGCAAGCCCTGCATCATGGGCCGCGCCACGTGGGAGAGTCTGCCTCTGCGTCCCCTGCCCGGCCGGCTGAACCTGATCCTGTCGCGCGACCTCTCCTATGAGGAATCCGGCAAGGCGAAGGGCGCCGTGGTCGTCTCCAGCTTCGCCGACGCCATCGACATCGCCCGTGAGACGGCCGAGGACGACGACATCGACGAGGTCTGCGTCATCGGCGGCACGGCCCTGTTCGAAGCCGCCCTGCCGCGCGCCAAACGGCTCTACATCACCGAGGTGGACGCGGAGCCCGAGGGCGACGCGGTCTTCCCGGCCTTCGACGAATCCCTCTTCCGCGAAGTCTCGATCGAGCGGCATGATGCGGGTGAGAAGGACGACCACGCCTTCGCCTTCCGCATCCTCGAGCGCATCTGAAACAGGAGCCGCACGCCATGATGACCTCCACCACCAACGAGATCTTCGGCCACAAGGTCGTGCGCCATATCGGCGTCGTGCGCGGCATCACCGTGCGCTCGCGCAACGTCGTCTCCGACGCCATCGGCGGGGTCCAGTCGATGCTGGGCGGCCGGGTCGGCGCCTATGTGAAACTGGCCGAGGTCGGCCGTCAGGAGGCCTTCGAGCATCTGGTCGAACACGCCCGCGCCGCCGGGGCGAACGCCATCCTGGCCATGCGCTACGACGCCACCGAGATCATGCCGGGCGTGACCGAAGTGCTGGCTTACGGCACCGCAGTCGTCGTCGAGCCGGCCTGATCCTTCGCGGGCGGCATCGCGTCCGTCCCGCACCAGCGGTCCCAGACCCGGAAATAGAGCCCGAAGTTCGTCTTCATGTGGGTGTGATGCCGGCTGTGGTGGGTCGCAGTGATCAGCTGCGAGCCGATCCGTCCCCGCACCCAGCGGTCGGGCCACATCTCCCGGCCGCAGTGGTTCATCACGGCCGTCGCCGTCATCACCGTCAGCATCACCGCCAGCATCCAGATGTTCAACGGGACCACAAAGGCCAGCGCCGGCAGCAGCCAGGCCGTCAGCACGGCCTCGGCCGGATCGAAGGCGAAGCTGGCGAAGGGGCTGGGGTCTCGTGCACGGTGATGCGCCGCATGGGCCCAGGCGAACATGCGGCGGTCATGCAGCAGCCGGTGCGTCCAGTAGTAGTGCGCATCCTGCACGACCAACAGAAGCAGGAAACTGGCCGGCAGCCACCACAGCGGATACGCGTCCGGATCGAGATACAGTCTCGTCCCCCCGGCCTTCCACGCCTCCAGCGCGATGGCCGCCGGGAAGGCGTAGATCGGCGTCGACAACAGGGAATATTTGATCTCGTGCAGCATCAGCCTGCGCGACGGACGCTCGCGGTTCAGTTGGCGGCCGATGCCATTCGCCCTGCCCCAGGTCAGCCACCAGACGCCGCCCGCGACCAGCAGGTAGCGCGCGCCGATGATCAGGCTCAGCCAAAGGGTGGTGATCAGGACGGCGGCGACCATGCCGGCACCCTAGTCTGTCGGCGTGGCTAGTGCAGCACCGCCATATGGCCGCGCTCGAAGTCGGTCAGTTCGTCCTGGCGGCCGTCGCGGACCTTGAGCACCCAGTTCGGATCGGCCAGGAGGGCGCGGCCGACGGCGATCATGTCGAACTCGTCCCGCTCCATCCGTCCGATCAGCCCGTCCAGCGACGCCGGCCGCGAACCGGCCCCGCCGAAGGCCGCGATGAACTCGCCGTCCAGGCCGACGGAGCCGACGCTGATCGTCGGCTTCTTCGTGATCACCTTGGCCCAGCCGGCGAAGTTGAGGTCCGAGCCCTCGAACTCCGGCTCCCAGAACCGGCGTTGGGAGCAATGGAAGACGTCCACGCCCGCGTCCGACAGGGGCAGCAGCCACTCGGCCATCTCGTCCGGATTGGCGGCGATCTTCGCGTCATAGTCCTGCAGCTTCCACTGCGACAGGCGGATGATCAGGGGGATGTCGGGGCCGAGGCCCTCGCGCACGGCCTTGACCACCTCGACCCCGAAGCGGGCGCGCTCCGCGATCGTCGGGCCGCCCCAACGGTCGCCGCGCGCGTTCAGGCCGGACCAGTAGAACTGGTCGATCAGATAGCCGTGGGCCGAATGAATCTCGGCCGCGTCGAAGCCGAGCTCGCGCGACGCCCGTGCCGACCGCCCGAAGGCCGCGATGGTGTCGGCGATGTCCTCCTCGGTCATCGGCTCGTACTTTTGCTTGCCGGGCGCAACGAGGCCGGAGGGACTGTCGACCTGGCCCAGGGGACTCCAGTCCTCGCCCCGTCCGCGCGCGGCGCCGACATGCCAGATCTGCGGCGCGATCAGACCGCCGGCCGCGTGGACCTCGTCCACCACCTTCTTCCATTCGGGCAGGGCCTCGCCGTGGAAGACCGGCACCTTCGCATCGTTGCGCGCCGCGGGTCGTTCGACGACCGTGCCCTCGGTGACGATCAGCCCCACCTGCCCCTCGGCGCGGCGGCGGTAGTAGGCGGCGACGTCGGAGGTGGGGATCCCGTTCGGCGAGAAGGAGCGGGTCATGGGGGCCATGACGATGCGATTCGGCAGGGTCAGGCCCTTGATCGTGAAGGGCCGGAACAGGGTGTCGACGCTCATCGGGGTCTCGCAGGGGAAGGACTGGAACCGACAGGGTGGCCGTTTCCGTTGCCTTTGAAAACCCTCAGACGCCCAGTTTTTCCGCGACCCTGGCCGCCACCGCGTCGAACCGGCCCGCGATCTCACCCTCGGCCAGCGGCGCGCCCGCATCGCCCGCCTGACGCAGGCTCGCATCCAGCGGCAGGTCGCCGAGGAAATCGACGCCCAGCCGTGCGGCCTCGGCCTCCGCCCCGCCGCGTCCGAAGACGTCGCCGCTCATGTTCTCGATCAGACCCAGCGTCGGGACCTTGACCCGCTGGAACAGGGTGTGGGCGCGGCGGGCGTCGGCGAGGGCCACCTCCTGCGGCGTCGAGACTATGACGGCCCCGTCCAGAGGCGTCTTCTGGATCAGGGTCAACTGCACGTCGCCCGTGCCCGGCGGCAGGTCGACGACCAGCACGTCCAGCGGCGCGGCCTCCGTGCCCCAGCGGGTCTGGGTCAGCATCTGGGTGATGGCCTGGGACGCCATCGGCCCGCGCCAGATCATGGCGTCGTCGGCCTTGGTCAGGAGGCCGACCGACATGGCCTTCAGCCCATGGGCGACATGCGGAACCATCGCGCCGTCCACATAGGCCGGCTGGCCCGACAGCCCCAACATGGTCGGCAGGGACGGGCCGTAGACGTCGGCGTCGAGGATGCCGACGCTGAGCCCCCGCCGCGCCAGCGCCGCCGCCAGATTGACCGCCACGGTGGACTTGCCAACCCCGCCCTTGCCGCTGGCCACCGCCAGAACGCGGCGCACATGGGCCGGACGATCGGTCGGAACCGGCGCCCTGGCCCGCGTCTGTTCGACGGCGGCGGGCGACAGGGAAGCCTTGCGTCCCGCGGGCGCGGTCTCTGACGTCAGCACCACGGAGACCCGCGCCATCCCCGGCATGGCTTTCAGCGCCGCCTCGGCGGCGTCGCGCACGGGGGCGTAAGCGGCGGTCCGGTTGGCCGGAACCTCGATCACGAAGCCGGCGCGATCCTCGGCGACCATCAGGCCTTTGGGCACTCCGGCGTCGATCAGGCCCCTGCCCGTCTCCGGGTCGAGGATGGCGTTCAGCACGGCTTCGACAGAGGCGCGATCGATCAAGGTCTTGTGTCCCGGTTGCAGGGGGCGGAGGCGCGTTCTATCGCCATCCCCCTGCCTGCGCGAGCGTCCCGTGTCCCGACCGTCCATCACATTGCTCGCCGGCCCGACCGCCTCGGGAAAGTCGCGTCTGGCGCTGGAGCGCGCCAGGGCGGACGGCGCGGCCATCGTCAACGCCGACAGCCAGCAGCTCTACGCCGATCTGCGTGTCCTGACCGCCCGACCCTCACGGGACGAGGAACGTCTGGCCCCGCACCATCTCTACGGAACCGTGGACGCGGCCGAGGCCTGGTCCGTGGGTCGCTGGACCCGCGCGGTCACGCCGCTGATCGACGAGCTGCGAAGCCAGGGTCACCCCGTCCTGATCGTCGGCGGTACGGGCCTGTATTTCACTGCCCTGACCAAGGGGTTGGCGGACATTCCCGATGTGCCGACCGAAGCCCGCGACGAGGCCATGGCCCTGTATGACACCGAGGGCGAGGCCGCCTTCCGCCTGAGATTGACGACCTTCGATCCGCCGGCCGAAGCCGCCATCGAGAGCGGCGACCGCCAGCGCCTGACCCGCGCCTTCGCCGTCGCCCGCTCGACGGGTCGGTCGTTGTCCGACTGGCAGGCCGGCACCACGCCCCTGCTGAAGCCCGGAACCTTTGACCGGCTGGTTCTCGAGCCGGATCGCGAGGCCCTCTACGCCAATTGCGACGCCCGTGTGCTGGTCATGATGCAGGAGGGCGCCGTCGAGGAGGTCCGCGCGCTGATGGCCCGAAACCTGGATCCGGCCCTGCCCGCCATGAAGGCCGTGGGCGTGCGCGAGCTCGCCGCCTGGCTGGCGGGCGAGACGACCCGCGCCGACGCGGTAGCCGCCCTGCAGCAGGCCACCCGCAACTACGCCAAACGCCAGCTGACCTGGTTCAGGAACCAGTGCCGGGACTGGGCAAGGGCCTGACAGCGAGCGCCGCCAGGCCCTGCTCCGTCTATTCGGCCTGGCGTGTGAAGCGGATGGTGAACCGGACCGTGCCACCGACAGCGACGCCCTCGAGGCTCCGGGGCGACAGGCGAGCGTCTGCGGCGGCCGCCACGGCAGCGGCGCCGTATCCCAGGCCGACAGGCGTCTCGTCGAGGATCGTGCAGCCTGAAACGCTGCCGTCGGCCTGCACAGAGCAGGACAGGTCGGCGCTTCCGCTGTACGAGCCCTGCTCAAGCGCCGCCGCCGGGTAGGACATGGGCATCGGGTGACGGGTCCAGCCCGGATTGGTGATCACCTGGGCCTGAGGCGCCGCAGCAGGAGCCGGCTCGGGGAGCGGGGTCGGTTCCGCCTTCGGCGCAGGCACGAGCACGGTCCTGGGCGCGACGATCGCTGCCGGAGCGACGGACGGCGTGGCTCGCGTGGAGGCGACTACCACCCGAGACGCCGGAGCCGCCCGGCTGGCGGTCATGACCGCAGCAGGCTGCGGGACGTCCACGGCCTCCCGCTGGGCCGCGAGGGCGAATGAACCCGTACCGGCGACGGCCGCGACGGCGACGCCCAGGCAGAGGACGGCGAGACGTTGGCGAACGCCCGAGGTCGGGACCGGGGACAGGATGGCTTTCAGGCGACGCATGACGAGTATCCTTCTGCTGCTGGTGAACGTGAGTGCGGGCGCGTCATCGCCCCTGGGCGAGGCGCGAAGCGCGTCGAGAAGGGAGCGGGCGTAGAGTCTGCGGGCGTCCTCACCGGCGTGAACGAGAGCCGCGGCGTCGCAGGCCTCCTCGCGCGCGGCGGAGCGATGGTCGCGAATGATCCCGAGGACCGGATTGAAGGCCAGGACCGTGAGGACCGCCTCCTCGATCCACAATGCGCGATGATCGCCGCGCTTCAGGTGCGCCAGTTCGTGGGCGCAGACGGCGCGCAGGGCCTGTGGGTCGGTCGCTTCGAGAAGGCTGGCGGGCAGGACGAGAACGGGCCTGAGCAGTCCGGCGATCAGGGCCTCGCTTCCCCCGGTCCGCACGCGGACAGCGGGCGTGGGCGCGCCGACACGGCGGGCGGTGTCTTCAACGATCTGTCGGACGGCGGGCGAGGCCTCGTCCGAGGCGCAGATCAGGCGATGCAGGCGCGCCGTGCGCCTCGCCAGCCAGATGACCCTGATGCCCGCAAGCAACCCGGCCAGGGCGAGGACGCCGAACGCCAGCGGTTCGTCGATGGAGCCCACGGAGGCGCCCTGCTGGACGATGATCTCGATCTCCGCGGGTACGGCTGCCGGACCTTCGTGCCCGACGGCGGTCGCGACGGTCGGCGGCGGCAGGAGCAGCGCGGCCCCGACGAGGATGATCGGCAGGGCCGGAAGGTAGAGCGCCGTCGCCCAGGCCTTCTCGCGGAGCACCGGGTCCGGCGTGCTTTTCTCGAACAGCCACACCGACCAGCAGGCCACAGCAGCCAGACCCAGCGACAGACCCAGCGACAGGGCGAGCAGTTCAGGCGTTCCCATCGCCCGCCTCCTGTTTCGGCGCGTTCAGCATCGCCTCCAGTTCGGCGATGTCTGCGTCGTTCAGAAGCTGGCTGCCGGTGAAGGCGGCCGCCGGCAGCGCCTCGTCCATGTCGAGCAGGGCCGAGAACCGCCGCATCAGTCCGGTCAGAACCTCAACCTTCGGCCGGGTCTGGGAATAGACGGCCACGCCATGCACATCGCGGCGCGACACCAGAGCCTTGGTTCGCATCCGCTCCAGAACCGTGCGCGTCGTCGACGGCGTCCAGTCCATCTGGACCGCGATCCGGTCATGGACCTCACGCGACGACAGATCTCCGTCGCGCCAGAAGCATTTCAGGACTTCCAGTTCGGCGTCCGTGGGGGTCGGTGTTTCGGTCGGCGACATGTCGGCTCCGCATCTGTAGTGCAGACGCTACAATTGTCGCTCCCACGCGTCAACCGTCGCTCTTCCGTCTCCCGCCAACGACGCGACTGTCCGATGCCGTCCTGGCTGATCCGGCTGTATGGCGACACCGCGTCGCGGCGATTGCCGCCGTAACAATGCTCGACTAGCTTCACCGCAAGCGGGATATCAGGGACGGGACGGGCATGCGGGACAGACTTTTCATCATGGGGCTGACGGCCCTTGTTCTGACGGCCTGTCAGGCGCCGGCCGGGGAAGCCCAGACGGCGCCCGCCGAGGCGCCGGCCACGTCCGGGTTCTCCGCACCCCGGACCGTGGGAACCCATACGGTGACTGGCGTGCTGTATGGCTTCGAGGACGCCGGCTATCCGATGTTCGCCCTGGAGGTCGGTGCGGCTGGAGGGGCGGCCGGCGGTGAGGCCAATCTGCAGCTGCTCACGCTCGACACGGACGCGGGTGGACCGGTGGATCCGGCTACGATCCGGCCCCTGGTCGGCCAGGCCGTCACGGTCCGCTATTCGGTCACGGCCTCGACTCAGATGACCGACATCCTGGTCAACGGGGCCTCGGTGCTCCTGCCTGTCGAGGGCGGGCCGGGACCGGCGGCCGGGAGCCGGACGATCGAGGGCGTTCTGAGCGGCGCCGAAGGCGAGAGCGGCGACCTGCCGTCGATGCTGACGGTGACAGCCAGCGACGGCACGGCGGTCAACTTCGAGACCTTCATCGAACCGGGGATGGCCGGCGCCAACGGCCGGACCGTCACCCTGCGGTATGTGGACGACGTGAACATCGAGCTGGTTTCGATCACCCCTGCCGCCTAGGTTTTCTGGCTGAGAAGTGGCGCGATGGCGTTCCCGCCGCGGGAAGAGGCGGGCGTCCTCCGGGCCCCCTGCCCCTACCCCGCCATCAACGACGCCAGCAGCAGCACCAGAAGCAGCGCGCTGACCCCCTGCCAGAACCGCACCGGCTCGCGCTCCATCAGCGACAGTTCGCGGCGCGGAGGCACTGCGACGGCGCTGCCGCTCTCCAGCACGTGGATCAGCTCCTCGACGTCGGCGAAGCGGTCGCCGGGCTCGACGGCGAGCGCGCGCAGGATGGCGGCCTCGAGCCAGGCGGGCATGTCGGGCCGGTGCTTCGAGGGCCGGGTCGGCTTTTCGAACTTCATCCGGTTGAAGTCTTCTTCCTGGCCGCTCGGATAGTCGCCGGTGAAGATGCGGTAGAGGGTGACGCCGAGGGCATACTGGTCGGTCAGGGCGTCACCCTTGTGGCCGGCGAACATCTCCGGCGCCTTGTAGCCGAGGGTGCCGGGCGCCTCGGCCTCGGCGAACTCCTCGATCCGGGGCAGGCGTGCGACGCCCAGGTCGATCAGCTTCAGCCCGCCATTGGTTTCGAGGATGACGTTGTCGGGCTTGATGTCGCGGTGGGTGATGCCCAGCCGATGCAGGGCCGCCACGCCGCGCGAGAGGCGGATAGCGACGTTGACGCCTTCCGGGATATCAAACGGTTGCTCCGCGATCCTCGCGTGCAGTGTGCGCCCCACATAGAGGGGCTGGGCGATATAGAGCCGGCTCTGGCGGCCGGCGTCGAGCGTCAGGGTCTTGCCGACGAAGGGGCTGTCGATCCGTCGGCCGATGAAGCTCTCGCGCAGGAAGGCGCCGCGCGCACCGCTCTCGGACACCAGGGCAGGCTTGGGGAACTTCAGCACCACAGAGCCCCCGCCCTCCTCGTCCTTCGCCATAAAGACCCGGGTGTATTTGCCGTCTGACAGCAGCCGCTCCAGCCGGAAGCGGTCGACATTGTCCCCGACGTTCGGCGCCGCCTCGATCGCCAGACCGGCCGCCTCGGCGCCGAGGGCGTCCTGATCCACGGCCCCGATGCGGATGACGTCGATGACGATGGCGGTGGCGTTGTCGCACGTCTCCTCCTCACCGGCCTTGTCGACGATGGCCTGGGCGTCGGCCTCGGGCGAGGCGCGGCGGGCGAGCAGTCGGGTCAAACCGTCCTCGGACACGACGCCGTGCACGCCGTCGGTGGTCAGCATCAGACGGTCGTGGGCCTTCAGCGTCACCGCCCGCACGTCCAGCCTCAGGTCCGGCTCGATGCCGATGGCGCGGTAGAGGACGTGGCTCAGACCCGGCTGGGCCAGGACATGGTCCTCGGTCAGACGGGTCAGGACGCCGTCGCGAAAATGCCAGGCGCGGCTGTCGCCGACGTGGAGCGCCGTCGCCTCGCGTCCGCGCAGGACCAGGGCGGTGAAGGTGGTCGCGGCGCCCTCCATCTCCGGGTCCGACCGCCCCTTGGCGTGGAGCCAGCGGTTATAGCCCGACAGGGCCGCCACGCCGGCCGCCGCCACACCCTTCAGCGGGCTCTGGTCCAGATAGCCGTCGATAAAGGTCCGGCCGGCCAGTTCCGAAGCCACCCGGCCCGCTTTGGAACCGCTGACCCCGTCCGCGACGATGGCCAGCATGCCGTGCAGGGCCTGTTCCGAGGGCGTGCCGAGGTGGACGGCGCCGAAATCCTGATTGTCCTTGCGCGGCCCGAGCGCCGTGGCGAACCCCGCCGCGATCTCCAGCCTGCCGTCCGCATCCATGGTCGATCCCCCTCGATCCCACCGTGCACCCCGGCGAAGGCCGGGGTCCAGAAGGGGGTTGGGATTAAGTCGTGCGGCTGGTGACTCTACGCGCCTCCTGGACCCCGGCCTTCGCCGGGGTGCACGGAAGGGGCGTCGTGAACTTGGCATTCCTCCGTGCGACCCCTATATTGGTCTTGCCGGGGCTTGCTCCGGATATGGCGATAAACGCGCTTGTAATAAGCGGACCGGACCCGGGTGCGATTCCCGGCGGCTCCACCATCTCTTCCTCCGCGTTATCGGCGGGACAGCATGGGGCCGACTAGCATCGACGGACGTGTAAAGAAGACTGCTTTTGCCCGTCCTAGCCCACCGTATCGGGCCATTTTCTAACTGCGAACGATAACTTCGCTGGAGAAGTCCGCCTCGCCGCGTAATGCGGTTCGGTTGATTTCGAATCTTAAGTCCTAGGGGTTCAGATCCTTAGGCGGGGCCCGGAGGGCGCCTGCCAACAGAAGCCCTCCACTTCGCCTCATCAGAGGCGCCCTCCTCTTTCCAAAAAGGGGGGCGGGGAGCCTGCCAACAGAATCCACGGCGCTTTACCTTCAAACCATCTTCCGCATCCTGTGCTGTGCCGCTATCAGTCGCCGCGCAGTGAGGGTTTCCATGGCTGAAGAAGCGCCGCCGATCGACGAGATGCAGTACGAGAAGCTCGCGCAGGACGCCCTGCGCGGGGTGATCCGTTCCGCCCTCGAACGCGCGGCCAGTCCGTCGGGCATCCCCGGCGCGCACCATTTCTACATCACGTTCAAGACGCGCGGCCCGGGCGTCTCCGTCCCGCCGGACGTGATCGCCAAATACCCCGACGAGATGACGGTCGTCCTCCAGCACCAGTACTGGGACCTCGCCGTCGAGCACGACCTGTTCTCGGTCATGCTGAAGTTCGGCGGAATGCCCAAGGTCCTGACCGTGCCCTATACGGCCGTGACCCGTTTCTACGACCCCAGCGTCCAGTTCCTGCTGCAGTTCGAGGCCCCGGAGCCCGTGGCCGAACCCGTCGCCGAACTGCCCGCCCCGACCCGGACCGACCCGACGCCGTCCGGCGACGACGGGCCCAAGGTCGTGTCCCTGGACCAGTTCCGGAAGAAGTAGGCTTTTCAGGCCGCAACGCCGCGCTAAGCTTCCCTCAATCCGGGAGGGGCCGCGTGCCGAGATCCGCCGTCATCGTCATCCTGCTGTGGCTTGGCGCGAGCGTCGCCCACGCCCAGACGTCGAGCCGTTTCGACGGCTGGGCCTCGGCTATCGTCGCCGCCGACTGGCGCACCAGTCAGGGCGATCCGATCCAGGCCTTCGACAATGCGCGCCGCGATCTGACCGCCGGATTCCTCGCGGCGGGCTTCTCGCGGGCGGAAATGTACGACGCCACCCTGCGCCCCGACGTGACCCCGGTCGTCACCGCCGCTGAAGCCGTTCAGGGAATCGCGGCGGCGACCGCAGGCGCCCCGCGCGGCTGCCTGCTCTATTTCACCTCCCACGGCGGACGCGAGGGCATGGTGTTCGGTCCCGACCGGATCCTGAGCCCGACAAGTATGGCGACACTGGTCCGCGACTGGTGTCAGGCCAGACCGACCGTGATCGTGGTCTCCGCCTGTTTCTCCGGCATCTTCGTCGATGGTCTGGCCGCGCCCAACCGGATGATCATGACCGCAGCCCGCCGCGACCGGTCGTCCTTCGGCTGCTCGGAGGACGCGACCTACCCCTATTTCGACGCCTGCGTGATCTCGACCCTGCCGACCGCGAGCGACTTCATCGCCCTGGCCAATGCGACCCGGGCCTGCGTGAAGGCGCGCGAGGAGGCCGAGGGGCTTTCACCCGCCTCGGAGCCACAGGTCTCGATTGGCGCCAACATGCAACTCCTGCTGCCGACCCTGCGGTTTGCCCATGCGCCGGGCGGCTAGGATTTCCGCGGAAACGCCCGGATCGTGATCCGCTCGCGGTCTCCTTCGCGCCGCTCGACCAGGAGCCGCGCCACCTGGGCGTCGTCGTGGAACAGATAGCCCTTGATGGCGTCGAGCAGGGCCTTGGCCAGGTTGTCCAGGTCCATCCACGGTGGATCGCCGATGTGCTCCATCACGATCTCGACGACGAAGTCCCCATAGGCCGGCCGTGACCCGCGCCACTCCTTGCGGAAGAACTCGTAGACCAGCGGCTTGTAGTATTTCGCCTGGGTGGTCAGGCCGTCGATCATGATGACCACTGCGTCGCCCTCCTCGCGCGCCCGGACCTTGCCGGAGACGGTCCAGTCGTTGGTCACGAGCCGCACACCGTCGGCAGTTCGCTCGCCAGGGTCGCCGCACCGATGAGCGCCGGGCTGGTCAGTTGTTCGTCTGTTGCCGGAGCCGAATGGATCGCCTGAATGATCTCCATGCCGGAGAGCACAGACCCGAAGGCCGCGAAGCCCTGACCGTCCGGATTGCGCCCGCCGCCGAAGTCGAGCGCCGGCGTGTCCCGGGTCACGATGAAGAAGCTGGAGGTCGCCGTATCGGGTCCATCCCGTGCCATCGAGATCGCCCCCGCCGAATGACGCAGACCCGTGTCGACGGTCCGCTCCAGCGGAATGGGACCGAGGCCGGGATCGTCGCTGCCGGCGGTCGTCGCCGCCTGGACCACATCGATGGGGTTGGGATTGTCGTTGGTTTCGGACACCACGGTGCGGAAGAAGCTGCCCCCGGCGTAGCGACCCTGCTGCACGTAACGCAGAAAGTTGCAGGTGGTGATCGGCGCATGTTCGGCGTCGAGACGAAGGATCACATCGCCCTGTGCCGTGTGCAGGGTGACGAGGGGCTGGTCGGTTTGGGCGGACGCCGCACCGGCGGTGGCGAGCATCATCGCCGCCAGGGCGGCCGCGGGTTTCCTGATCACGCTCACAGTCTCCGTCGTCCCGGCCGCTTGCCCGGTCGTTCCTCCGTGCTACACCGCCGCGCATTCTCCCGCCACGCCCTGAAGAGCCGCAGCCGATGACCGCCTACCGCACCGAGACCGACACCTTCGGCCCCATCGAAGTCGACAACTCGAAATACTGGGGGGCCCAGGCGCAGCGTTCGCTCGGCAACTTCAAGATCGGCTGGGAAAAACAGCCCCTGCCGGTCGTCCGCGCCCTCGGCATCGTCAAGCGCGCCGCCGCCGAGACCAATATGGCGCTCGGCAAGCTCGACCCGACCATCGCCAACGCCATCATCGCCGCCGCCAACGAAGTCATCGACGGCAAGCTGAACGACCACTTCCCCCTGGTCGTCTGGCAGACGGGTTCGGGCACCCAGTCCAACATGAACGCCAATGAGGTGATCTCGAACCGCGCCATCGAGATGCTGGGCGGCGAGATGGGGACCAAGACGCCGGTCCACCCTAACGACCACGTCAACATGAGCCAGTCGTCGAACGACACCTATCCGACGGCCATGCACGTCGCCTGCGCCGAACAGGTGGTCAACGACCTGCTGCCGGCGCTGAAGCACCTGCATGCGGCGCTGAAGGCCAAGTCGGAAGCCTGGGCCCACATCATCAAGATCGGCCGGACGCACACCCAGGACGCGACCCCCCTGACCTTGGGCCAGGAATTCGGCGGCTATACGCAGCAGGTCGCCAACGGCATCGTCCGCATCGAACAGACCCTGCCGGCCCTGATGGAACTGGCCCAGGGCGGAACCGCGGTCGGCACCGGCCTGAACGCCCCCGTCGGCTTCGCCGAGAAGGTCGCGGAGCAGATCGCCGGCATCACCGGCCTGCCCTTCACCACCGCCCCGAACAAGTTCGAGGCCCTGGCCGCGCATGACGCCATGGTCTTCTCGCACGGCGCCATCAACACGGTGGCCGCGAGCCTGTTCAAGATCGCAAACGACATCCGCTTCCTGGGATCCGGCCCGCGGTCGGGCCTCGGCGAACTGGCCCTGCCGGAGAACGAGCCGGGCTCCTCCATCATGCCGGGCAAGGTCAACCCAACCCAGTGCGAGGCTCTGACGCAGGTCTGCGTCCAGGTGTTCGGCAACAACGCCGCGCTGACCTTCGCGGGATCGCAGGGCCATTTCGAGCTGAACGTCTACAACCCGGTGATGGCCTACAACTTCCTGCAGTCGGTGCGTCTGGTCGCCGACGCAGCGATCAGCTTCACCGACAATTGCGTCGTCGGCATCGAGGCGCGCGAGGACAACATCGAGCGCGGCCTGAACAACTCGCTGATGCTGGTCACCGCCCTGAACGGCAAGCTGGGCTATGACATCTGCGCCAAGATCGCCAAGACGGCCCACAAGAACGGGACCACCCTGCGCCAGGAAGCGGTCGGCGGCGGCTACCTGACCGACGCCGAGTTCGACGAGGCGGTGCGGCCCGAGAAGATGATCTCGCCGGGTTGAGTTTGGCGGCGCCGGTGTTCGGGGTTACCCTTTGTCCATGGGCAAGGTCGAATTGAATATCGGCATCGATCCTGAACTGATCGAACAGGCCGCACGGCTCGGCATTTCCATCGCCGGCATGGACGAGCGCGCCCTGCGCCTGCACCTGCAGAAGGTTGATCCCGCCGGCGCTGAGGCCAGAGCGAAGCGCTGGGCCGAAGAGAACGCCGAGGCGATCAAGGATCACAACCGGCGTATCGCCGAGCGGGGTGTCCTGTCGGACTACCTGCGGACCTGGTGAGTGCGTCAGTTCGACGTCTACGAAAATCCTTCAGCGGATGCTCGTCGCTTCGCTCCCTTCGTCGTCGTGATCTCGTCCCACTTGATCCCGGGGTTCGATGACGCGGTCGTTGCCCCTCTGGTCAATGACAGCAAAGCGATCGTCGCTGACTTCGAGATACCGGTAAGGATCGCGGACGAGTCACTCGTCATCGTTCTGACGGAACTGGCCGGCGTTCAGGGACGATCCCTGAAGACGAAGATCGGCTCTCTTCGCGCCCACGAAGACGATATCCGCCGTGCGCTCGACCGGCTCTTCACCGGCTTCTGATCAGGGCTTGTTCCGGATCGTCGCGCCGACCGGCGCCAGGGCCAGCTTGGCCAGTTCCAGGTCCTTCAACGCGAAGGGGATGCCGATGATGGTGATCGCTTCGGCGAAGGCGATCAGCAGGTGCGACAGGGCGATATACCAGCCGGCGAAGAGGAACCAGATGATGTTCAGCCCGACGCCGAAGCAGCCGATGTCCTTGCCTTCGACCTCGCCGCCCCAGACGACTTCGCGCCCGAACGGCCAGAAGGAATAGCTGGCGATCCGCCAGGCCGCGAAGCTCCACGGCAGGCCGACGACCGTCAGGGCCAGCACCGCACCGCCCAACAGCCACAGCAGACCTGAAATCCAGCCGCCGAGGATGAACCACAGGATGTTCAGGATCAGTCGGATCACGCGCGTCTCTCCCCGCCGGCGGATTCGCCGACGGATACTAGATAGGCGAAAGGCCCCGCTTGTTCAGCAGGGCCTCCGTGAATTCGCATTAAGCCGTGTGGCGAAATCTAGTGGGCCTTCTTCTCGGTCCACTGCGCCTTGGCCTCGTCTTGGGTCAGGGTCAGACGGACCTTGTCGTCATCGACGTAGTCGACCCAGCTGACCGGGATCATGTGATGTTTGAAGCCGCCGGCGAGGTCCAGCTTGGCCAGTTCGATCTGGTCGCCGAGAACATGATCGACGCGGCCGACGTGGCCGCCGTCGGAGCCGACGACTTCGAGGTGTTCCTTGATGAGTGTGAGGTCTACCATCGGGTGTCTCCTGTCGAATGGTGAGACTTGGAAACGCCGCTTGCCTGAGCCGGTTGCGAGGACCGATGGCCGAGATCGTCAATCTGAACCGCGCCCGCAAGGTCCGCGACAAGGCGGCAGCAAAGGCCGAGGCCGCGGCCAACCGCGTCACCCACGGCCTGACGAGAGTCCAGCGCGAGACGGCCAAGGCGGAACGCGAGCGGTTGTCGCGGCTTCTCGATCAAACGAAGCGCGAGGACTGACACATGGGCGCGACCTACACACCGGGCACATCGTCCCGCACCCGACACGGCCTCATCGCCGTGATTGCCATTCGTCAGGCGAAGGCCATGCGCGAACGCCGCGAACAGGAAAAGGCCGATCGCGAGGCGAAGACAGCGGCGACGGCCGAATCGAAGCCGAAGAAACGCGGCTGGTTCCGCTAGCTGACCTTCGGCGCCCGGATCAGCAGCGCCTGCCCGGCCAGCACCAGCAACAGGCCAATCAGCGCCGTCCAGCCGAAACGCGCATCCTCGAACAGAACCGACACCAGCATGGCGATCGGCGGCGTCAGGGCGGAGATATAGCTGGCCAGGGCATACCCCCGCGCCCGGGCCACCGCGAAATAGACCAGGAAGGCCACGACCGATCCGAGGATCGACAGGTGCGCCAGTGAGATCAGATAGCCAGGCGACAGGTCGATGGTGAACTGCGCGCCGGTGACCAACCCATGGATCACCAGCATCGCCGTCCCATAGGCCATGGCCCAGCCGGTCTGGGGCAGGATGGCCGTCCCGAGCTGCTGACCCTTCCACGAATAGTAGTTGCCGACGGCGGAGCTCATGACCGCGAGCACCGCAAGACCGATACCCGTCAGGGCGCGGGCGTCGAAGCCGGCTCGCATCGCCTCTCCGCCGGACAGCACCGCGACCCCGACGATGCCGAGCGTCGCCCCGATCCAGGCCTCCCGCGACGCGGTCTGGCGCACCACGACGCGGAACAGCACAAGGTTGAGGAAGGCCAGCGAGGCGAAGACCACGGCGACGATGGCCGAGGTGACATGCCCCTCCGCCGCATAGGTGAAGGTGTAGGAGATGGCGAAGACGAAGGCCCCCTGCCCCAGCGCCGCCAGATGCTGACCCCTGGTGAGCGTCAGCGACCGGCCGGTGAGCGCGCAGCCGACGAGAATGATCAGGGCCGCCAGGCCGAACCGCCAGGTCAGGGACGCCACCGCATCGACCGTGCCCAGCTGCCAGGTGATGGCGTACCAGGTCGTGCCCCAGATGACCGCGCAGAGCACTACGCCGGCGACGGCCAGAACGCCGGCGGATGGCCGACGCAGCTCGGAAAGGGTCAAGGCGGGCTCACGGAAAGGCAGGGAGAGGATTGCCCGACATGCGCTCCCGACGGGACCGGTGCAACACCGATCCCGAAGACTGCTGACAAGTCCGGCTTATGTCAGGCGCGAAGCTTCAGCGCCGCCCGGTCGGCCTCGGGCACGGCGGCGTAGACGGTGGCCGGACGGATGCCCAGCCGCGCTCTGGCGGTCTCCAGCGGCTCGGAGAACAGGGCCTCATAGTCCAGGCCCGGCAGCCACCGGGCCCGGCGTCCGTTCGCCCAGGCCTGCAGGACGGCCCGCCGCGCCGGGATGGACCGCTTCTCGCGCTGGATCTCGCGCGCCGCCCCGTATCCGATGAAGCCAAAGCCGAGATTGTGGGTCTGGGCATAGGAGAAGCTGACCACGCAGGCCTCGCCCAGCGCATCAGTGCCGTAGCCGGTCAGCACATGCCAGATGTCGTGCACGTCCCGGAGCCGGCGCGAGTACCAGACGACCGGATGCAACGCGTCGATCTCGGGGGCTACCTCCCGCGCGGTCTCGGCCAGACCGTCCGCGGTAAAGCCCCTCGCCTCGCGGAATGCCTTGTATTCAGCTCCGACCGTCCCCGGCCCGAACCGCGCCAGCCAGACCGGATCGTCCAGTTTCAGCGCCAGCTCGTCGCGCAGGAAGGCCTGTCGTCCGCCCTCGACCGTCTTCAGCAGCCGGTTGTAGCCCTTCGCGCCCGACTGTCCGGTCAGAGCCCGCATGATTTCGAACACCTGGGCGGTGTCCTCCTTGTCGCGGATCAGCTTGCGGAAGGCGCGAAACGCCCTCATCGGCCGCATGCGCTGCGGCTTCAGCACCTCGAAATCGTCGGGGTAGACGGCGGCGTCCATCGTCATCGAAAACATCCTGCTCGAACTCGCGTATCCTATCGCAACCCACCGTCCTCTCAAAGCCGTTCCGCCGGAGATCCCGTGCTCAAGAAACGCTCCGTCGTCCTCGCCGGCCACGCCACCTCCGTGGCGCTGGAACCCGAGTTCTGGGTTGTGCTCGACCGGATGGCGAACGCGCGCGGGCTGAGCCACGCCGGCTTTCTGACCTGGGTCGACGAGACGCGCGGCCGTCGCCCCCTCGCCTCGGCCTGCCGGCTTTTCGCTCTTGAGTTCGCGGCGTCAGAAACGGTCATTGTCGAACCCTGATATTCAGGCGCAGGGTGGCCGCCTCAACAAGGGGTAACCGCCGTGCAGATCGACCGCAGTCTCATTCCACCCGCCATCATCGGCGGCCTCATCGCCCTGGGCCTGATCGGGGCCGGGATCGCCGTCGGCGGGGGCGTGGTCAACGCCAATACCGGCAACCGTCAGGTCACCGTCCGCGGCGTCGCCGAGCGCAACGTCACCGCCGACCTGGCCATCCTGTCGCTGCGCTTCACCGTGGCCGGCGAGGAACTGCCGGGCGTCCAGGCCCAGATCGACGGCGACCTGACCAAGGTCCGCACCTTCCTGCGCCAGCAGGGCTATGGCGACGACATCATCACCATCGGTCGCCTCGAGGTCACCGACACCCAGTCGCAGAGCTATGCCCCCTCGGACGGCACGCCCCACTATATCGTGGCCCAGAGCGTGACGGTGCGGACCACGGACGTCGCCCGCGTCGCCCAGACCGAGCGCGCCCTGAACGATCTGGTGCGTCAGGGCGTCCTGCTGGACTTCACCGCCCCGACCTATGTCTTCACCAAGCTGAACGACGTGCGGCCGGAGATGATCGCGGAGGCCACCGCCTCGGCCCGCTCGGGCGCCGAACAGTTCGCCAAGGATTCCGGCGCGCCGCTGGGTCCGATCAAGCAGGCGACCCAGGGCTCGTTCGAGATCCTCGCCCGCGAGGACGTCGATTCTGAATCCACCTCGCTGGACAAACGCGTCCGCGTCGTGGCCACGGTGACCTACCAGCTGCGCTAGGACGCCGCGAAAAGAAGAACGCCCGCCGGTGATCCCGGCGGGCGTTTTCATGTCAGTTCGAAGGAGCGGGCCCCGGAGCCGGGAGCGTTGGCGGCTCCACATTCGGAAGATCGGGCATCTTCGGCGCTTCGGGCAAGGACGGCAGGTTCACGTCGACATCGACGTTGGTGTCCGCCGCCTCGGGCGTGGAGAGGCCGCCGCCGTTCCAGACGAAGAAGGCGATGACCGCGACGACGACCAGCAGGCCGCCGACGATGAAGGCCATGGCGCCGCCTCCGCCGCGCCGTTCCGGCTGCACGTTCACGGTCGTCTGACGCGGGGGCTCGACGACCACGACGCGTTCGGGGGGCATGTTCGGATCGGTCATGCGATCAGCCCGCCTTCGGAACGGCCGGCGCTTCAACCGACGGCAGGTTGACGTCGACGTTCACGTCCTTGGTGTCACCGCCCATGCCGCCGCGCGCGAAGACGAAATACGCCACGATCGCCAGAACGACCACGACGGCGCCGACGATGAAGGCGAGGCCCGTGTTGCCGCCGCCGCTGTTTGTATTCTCAGCCATTGGTTTTCCCTCTCAGAAGCTTCCCCTGAGCCGACCAAACTCCAGCCACGCTTGCCGGTTCCGGAAGACGACGAGACGGAGGGCCTGACTTTGGCTCATGTGCTCATTATGTTCTCCGAATCCCGCCCGCCTTCGAGACCGCCCGCTTGACCGACTCTGTGCCCGCACCGCGTATCTCCGACCTTGCCCGTTCGCGCGGTCCAGGCGGCGTCGCACATGAGACGCCCGACTATCTGGGCGGCCTGAACCCCGAACAGCGCGAGGCCGTCGAGACGACCGAGGGCCCGGTGCTGGTCCTCGCCGGCGCCGGCACGGGCAAGACACGCGTCCTGACCACCCGCCTCGCCCACATCCTCGCCACCGGTCGCGCCCGGCCGTGGGAGCTGCTGGTCGTCACCTTCACCAACAAGGCCGCGCGCGAGATGCGCGAGCGGATCACCCATCTGATCGGTCCCTCGGCCGAGGGGCTGCGTTGGCTCGGCACCTTCCACTCGGTCGCGGCCCAGATCCTGCGTCGCCACGCCGAACTGGTCGGGCTGAAGTCGACCTTCACCATCCTCGACACCGACGACCAGGAGCGGCTGCTGAAACAGCTGCTTGAGGCCGCCAACATCGACACCAAACGCTGGACGCCCAAGTCGCTGGCCGGGCTCATCGACCACTGGAAGAACCGCGGCTGGACGCCCGAGAAACTGCCGCCCGGCGAGGACTTCGCCAACGGCAAGGGCCACACCCTCTACGCCGCCTACCAGTCCCGGCTGGCGACGCTGAACGCCTGCGATTTCGGCGACCTGTTGCTGCACAACCTTACGATCCTGTCGAAACACGCGGACATCGCTGAGGAATATCGCAAGCGCTTCCGCTACATCCTGGTCGACGAATACCAGGACACCAACGTCGCCCAGTACCTGTGGCTGAGGCTGCTGACCTCCTCGACCGGCAATGTCTGCTGCGTCGGCGACGACGATCAGTCGATCTATGGCTGGCGCGGCGCCGAGGTGGACAACATCCTGCGCTTCGAGAAGGACTTTCCGGGCGCGAAGATCGTCAAGCTGGAGCGCAACTATCGTTCGACCAGCCATATCCTCGGCGCCGCCTCCGGCCTGATCGCCGCCAACCGCGACCGCCTCGGCAAGACCCTGTGGACCGAGGACCAGACCGGCGACAAGGTGCGGGTGCGCGGCGTCTGGGACGGCGACGCCGAGAGCCGGCTGATTGCCGACGAGATCGAGACGGAAAAGCGAGAGGGCATCAAATACAAGGACATGGCCGTCCTTGTTCGTGCGTCGTTTCAGATGCGCGCGTTCGAGGAGCGGTTCGTCCTGCTGGCCATCCCCTATACGGTCATCGGCGGCCCGCGCTTCTTCGAGCGCGCCGAGATCCGCGACGCCCACGCCTATCTGCGCCTGATCCAGTCCGAAGACGACGACCTGGCCTTCGAGCGGATCGTCAACGTGCCCAAGAGGGGCATCGGCGAGACCAGCGTGCAGAAGATCCTCCAGATCGCCCGCCACAACGGCGTCTCGGCCATGACGGCTGTGCGCGACCTCATCACCTCCGACGAACTTCAGGCCCGCACCCGCACCGCCCTCTCGACCTTCGTGCGCGACCTCGACCGCTGGCGCGCACTGGCCGCCGACACCCGCCACTGGCTGCTGACCGAAACCGTGCTGGAGGAGAGCGGCTATACCGACATGCAGAAGGCCGACCGCGTTACCGGCCCGACCCGCCTGGACAACCTCAAGGAACTGACCCAGGCGATGCAGTCGTTCGAGACCCTGGGGGCCTATCTCGAACACGTCTCCCTGGTCATGGACCTGGATCGCGGCCCGTCGTCGGACGCGGTGCAGATCATGACCCTGCACGGGGCAAAGGGGCTCGAGTTTCCGCTGGTCTTCCTGCCGGGCTGGGAGGAAGGCGTCTTCCCGTCCCAGCGCAGCATCGACGAAAAGGGCGAGAAGGGGCTCGAGGAGGAACGCCGCCTCGCCTACGTCGGCGTGACCCGCGCCAAATCGGACGCGCGGATCTCGTTCGCCGCCAACCGGCTCGTCTACGGGCGCTGGACCTCGCAGCTGCCCAGCCGCTTCGTCGATGAACTGCCCATCGCCCACGTCGAGGCCGAGAGCGACACCGGCTACTACGGCGCCTCGGCCGGCATGAAGGAGGCGAAGTCCCGCTGGGACGACGCGCCCTCCTTCGGAGCCGGCTACACCTCCCCCGGCTGGCAGCGCGCCCAGGCCGTCACCGCGTCGCGCGCGCCCGGCGCCCGCCTCGCCCGCAACACCGTCATTGAAGGCGAAGGCCGCCTCGTCGCCACCGCCGATCCCAAATCCGGCTCGGGCTTCACCAAGGGCCAGCGCGTCTTCCACCAGAAATTCGGCTACGGCTCGGTGCGGGTGATCGAGGGCAACAAGCTGACGGTGGAGTTCGAAAAGGCCGGCGAGAAGAAGGTCATCGACACCTTCGTGGAGAAGGCGGAATGAGGCTGAATCCGGCCGGAGCCAGATGATTGCCACGCGTGTCCTGCAAGGGGCTGAACTCGCCGGCGTGCTTGACGACGTGGCGCGGCTCCGCATCGCTGTCTTTCGCGACTGGCCCTACCTTTATGACGGGGATCCGGATTACGAGCGGCGCTATCTGGAGCGCTATCGCATCTCACAGGACGCGATCGTAGTCGGAGCCTTCGACGGCGGCACCCTGATCGGGGCCGCCACCGGGACGCCTATGGAGGATCACGCGACGGAGTTCGCGGCGCCCTTCGCAGAGATCGGCCTCGCCCTTTCGGACGTCTTCTACTGCGCCGAATCCGTGCTGTTGCCGGCGTATCGGGGCCGGGGCCTCGGCCACGCCTTCTTCGACGCCCGCGAAGCGCATGCGCGCGATCTGGGCCGTCGTTACGCCGCCTTCTGCGGCGTGCGGCGCCCCGCCGACCATCCGGCACGCCCTCAAGCCTGGCGGACGCTGGACGCCTTCTGGCGCGCCCGCGGGTACGAGCCGCTCGACGGCGTAGTGGCCAAATTCTCGTGGAGGGATCTCGGCGACGCGACCGACACGATGAAACCCCTGCAGTTCTGGATCAAGTCGCTCTGAGTTCCCTGGGCGCGCCTACGCAGCAGGCTCGTCGTTCGGCATCCCGACGTTTCCCTCGAACCTGCCGAGCCGGCCGGTTTTCGTCCAGCACGCCCTTCCCCCGACCCGGCTTTCCAATCACAGTGCATTTTCAAGAGCCTGGGGAGGGCTAGCCATGTTCCGGATCATCGCCATCGGCCTGACGGCCGTCGTTCTGTCCGCCTGTCAGCCTGCACCTGAACCGGCAGCGGCCGTTGCCCCGCCCGGGACCACCGCCACCGCCACTGCTGCCGCTGCGACGGATCAGGCCGCCCAGGACGCTGTCTGGGCCGCGCTCGAGGAGCGCTACCTCGGCATGGAGACTGTCCCGACCGATCCGATCGAGGAACTCGAGTGGCGCGAGGTCCACTGCAACTTCCTGGGCGGAGAGATCGGCGGCGATCCCGAACAGGACAAGGCCGTCAACGCCCGCATCGAGGAGATCGGCTGCTTCCGGCAACTCGAGGACGCCCAGGCCTTGCGCGCCACGCGCATGACAGACACCGCGGCGGTCGCCCGCCTCGACGCCTACATTTCCCGTCACGACGGAGCATAGTTCGATGTTCCGCAGTCTCGCCATCAGCCTGACGGTCCTCCTTATCGCGGCCTGCAAACCCGTTTCCGAACCGGCCCCTCCGGCTGCCCCCGCCCCGGCGGCGCCGACGGCCGGCGTAGACGCCTGGACGGCCGAGCAGGACCGCTATCTGGCGGTCAACGTCCAGCCCTCCGACCCGCTCGAAGCCGTGATGTGGCGCGGCGTCCGCTGTGACTTCCTCGGCAGCGAGTTCGGCGGCGACAACTCCGAACAGGATCGCGCCATCAATGCCAGGATGGACGAACTCAGGTGCGGCGACGAACTGCTAGCCGAGGTCCGCGTGTTGCGCGACGCCCGGAGCGGCGACCCTGCCGTGGTCGCTCGCCTCGACGCGCTTCTCTCGCGCTATTGAGACTGACGGAACGCACTGAGGCCCCGTCCGCGACGGACCGGACGGGGGTCGCTCCTGTCTGTCTTTCCACAGTCGAGATTTCGCGTCACGCTGGTCGTTCAGTTCGCAGAGGGAAAGTCCGCCATGTCTCGTGTGATCGCGATCGGCCTCGCATCCGCCGTCCTCGCCGCCTGCCAGCCGGCGGCAGAGCCCGCCGCCCCGGCGACGGCCGCAGCCGCCGCATCCGCCGAGACGGCTGCGGTGGCCGCCGCGGCGCCAGCGGCCCCGACCGTTGAACCCATCGTCGCCCTTGAGGCGCGGGCGGCGATCTGTCTTCGCCTGATGGACGCCGCCGAAGCCGCCGGAGCGATCAGCGCCGAAACCGAGGCAGCCATGGAGGCCGCCAGCTGTGACACGCTGTTCACCGAGGGTCGGGCGCTCCGGGACGCCAACCCGGCCCTCGCGCCGCGTCTGGATGCTGCGCTCGAACCGCTCGACTGAGCCGGTTCCTAACGGTTCGTTAGCCGACGTCGCAGACCCTGCGGGTCGTGCGACCGTCCGGCGAATCCCCTGACCTGATCGACCCCGGTCCGCCCCTGTGGGAACAGGCGGCGGCCATCGTCGTGATCATGATGCTGACCCAGGCCTTCATCGGCCCGGTCTTTGCGCCCAGCCAGGAAGAGACGCCGATCCTGCGGCTCGTCTGGTTGCCGGTCTATGCCGTGATCGCCGGCCTGATCGCCCTGCGTCCAGCGGTTCTGGTCCGCGCCTGGCCGGCCTGGCTGATCCTGGCGGTGCTGGTGCTTCAGGCCTTCGCCTCGAAATGGTGGTCGATCGATCCGGGCGTGACCCAGAGGCGGGTCATCGCCATGGCCATCTCAAGCGCCTTCGCCATCTATCTGGGCGTGGCCTTCCAGGGACGCCACCTGCCGCGCATGCTGATGCTGGCCTCGCTGATCATGGGGCTGGGCAGTCTGGTCATGGTCTTCGTCAACCCGACCATCGGCGTCCACCAGCTGGAGAACGCCGGCCTGTGGCGTGGTCTCTGGTACGAGAAGAACCAGATGGGTCTGGTCATGTCGGCCGGGGCCGTGGCCGCCGCCGCCTGTCTCGCCTCCGGTGATCAGCGACGACGGCTGCCCGCCATCACCCTGGCCGTCTGCGCCGTGCTGGTGCTCGCCACCCAGTCCAAGACCTCCCTCCTCTGCCTCATGCTCGGCGTCGGGGCGGTCGGGGGACTGTGGGCGATGAAGCGCGGCGGCGCGGCCTTCTCCATCGTCGCCCTCTGGTTCGGCGTCGTGCTGACGGCGGGCGCGGCCTATGTCTTCATCACCGACCCGGCCATGGTGCTGACGGCCTTGGGCAAGGACCCCTCCCTGACCGGCCGGACCGACATCTGGGCGGCCCTGATGCGCGAGGTCGCCGAACGACCATGGACGGGCTTCGGCTACCAGGCCTTCTGGGGTCGCGAATCCGTGCCCGCCGCCTTCATCCGCGCCGAGACCCAGTGGCCGGTGCCTTCGGCGCATAACGGCTGGATCGATCTGCTGATCCAGCTGGGCTGGCCCGGCGCGATCACGGTGGGCATCACGGTCGCCGTGGCCACTGTCGTCTCCGTCTTCCGCATTCCGAGCTCGGGGGCGCGCGAAGGCTATTTCGCCATCGGCTATCTGCTGGTCTTCCTGCTGCTCAGCCTGTCGGAGAGCGTGCTGCTGAGCCACGCCAACCTGCCCTGGACCCTGCTGCTGGCCATCCTGGCGCGCGCCCTGGCGTTCGAGCCCGATGCCGTCCGTGCGCCGCTTGCTACAGGGCGGTCACGGGCCTACCAGACGGCTCCCCGAATCGCCGCACACTCCGCCCATGCCCGCGTCCACCGTCCCGTCCCTGTTCGATGACATGCCCGAAGCGCCGAAGCCGGCGGCTGCGGAACCCAAGCCCGCGCCCGCGCCCGAACCGGCCCAGGAACCTGCGCTGAAGCCGCAAGCCGCCGCGCCCGCACAGCCCGTCGCACCGCACGTCCCCGGCAGCTATTCCGCCTCCTCGATCGAGGTGCTGGAAGGGCTGGAGCCCGTCCGCAAACGCCCCGGCATGTATATCGGCGGCACCGACGAACGCGCCCTGCACCACCTGTTCGCCGAAGTCCTCGACAACGCGATGGACGAGGCCGTCGCCAAGCATGCGAAGCTGATCACCGTCGACCTCGACGCCGACGGCGTCCTGTCGGTCCGCGACGACGGCCGCGGCATTCCGGTCGATCCCCACCCCAAACATCCGGGCAAGTCGGCGCTGGAGGTGGTCATGACCGTCCTCCACTCGGGCGGCAAGTTTTCCGGCAAAGCCTATGAAACTTCGGGCGGTTTGCACGGCGTCGGTGTCTCTGTCGTCAACGCCCTGTCGGACGTTCTGGACGTCACCGTCTGGCGTGACGGGTTCGAGTGGAAACAGTCCTTCTCGCGCGGGATTCCGCTCGGCCCCATCCAGCAACTCCAGCCCTCGAAGAAGAAGGGCACCCTGATCCGCTTCCATCCGGATGCGGAGATCTTCGGCGTCGGCGCGGCCTTCAAGCCCGCCCGCCTGTTCCGCATGGCCCGGTCCAAGGCCTATCTGTTCCGCGGCGTGGAGATCAAATGGACCTGCGCGCCGGAACGGATCACCGACGCCACGCCCGAGACCGCCACCTTCCACTTCCCCAACGGCCTGGCCGACGCCCTGTCCGAGCGGATCGGTGAACTGGAGACCGTCACACCGACCTTCTCGGGCCGCGTCGAACGCAAGGGCGAGACCGGCGCCGTCGAATGGGCCGTGACCTGGTCGCCCATCGGCTTCGGAGAGGCCGACGGCTTCGTCCAGTCCTATTGCAACACCGTCTCGACGCCCGACGGCGGCACCCATGAGGCCGGCTTCCGCGCCGCCCTGGTGCGTGGCCTGAAGTCCTATGGCGAACTGACCAACGAGAAGCGCGCGACCCAGATCACGGCAGAGGACGTCATCGCCAACGCCGGCGCCCTGATCAGCGTCTTCATTCGCAATCCCGAGTTCCAGGGTCAGACCAAGGACCGCCTGTCGTCCGCCGACGGCCAGCGTCTGGTCGAGGCCCTGCTGCGCGATCCGCTGGATCACTGGCTGACCGAGAACCCGCGTCAGGCCAACACCCTGCTCGGCTTCATCATCGAGCGCGCCGAGGACCGTCTGCGTCGCCGCAAGGACAAGGAAGTCCAGCGCGCCCAGGCCACCCGCAAGCTGCGTCTGCCCGGCAAGCTCTCGGACTGCTCGCGCCAGTCGGCCAACGGCACCGAACTGTTCATCGTCGAGGGCGACTCGGCCGGCGGCTCCGCCAAACAGGCGCGCGACCGTCAGACCCAGGCCATCCTGCCCCTGCGCGGCAAGATCCTGAACGTCGCCTCGGCCACGGCCGACAAGCTGCGCCAGAACATCGAGCTGTCGGACCTCACCCTCGCTCTCGGCGTCACCCCCGGGCCGCGCTTCGACATCGATGCGCTGCGCTACGAGCGCGTGGTGATCATGACCGACGCCGACGTCGACGGGGCCCATATCGCGGCCCTGCTGATCACCTTCTTCTATCGCTCGATGCCCGAGGTGATCCGCCAGGGCCGGCTGTTCATGGCCCTGCCCCCGCTCTACCGGATCAGCGCCGGGCCGTTGTCGGAATATGCCCGCGACGACGCTCACCGCGACGAGCTGATCGCCACGGTCTTCAAGGGCAAGAAGACCGAGATCGGCCGGTTCAAGGGTCTCGGCGAGATGATGGCCTCCCAGCTCAAGGAGACCACCATGGACCCGAAGAAGCGCACCCTGGCCCGCGTCACCGTCCCCGAGAGCGAAGACGAGATCGAGGACCTGGTCGAACGGCTGATGGGCAAGAAGGCCGACGCCCGCTTCCGCTTCATCCAGGACAATGCGCAGTTCGCGCAAGCCGATCTGGACGTCTAGGCGGCGACCGCCTCGCGTGGCGCCAACCCGGCCAGCTTGAGCTTCAGTTGGGCCCGCAGGAACCACAGCGCCACCAGGCAGTGGATCGCCACTGAGGTCGCTGACAGCCACCAGATGTACTCCAGCCGCGCCCAGGGCTGGGCCGACAGCCAGATCGCCGGGACTGCGAAGGTAATCAGCCGGCTGAAACTGCCCCACAGCGCCGGCCGGGTGTCGCCCAGCGCCTGGAAGGTCCCCGAGGCTGTGAAGATCAGCCCGGTGGCCAGGAAGTTGAGCGAGGCGATGCGCAGGAACATCGCCCCCACGTCGATCACCGCCGGATCATGGGCGAAGACGGCGATCATGGCGTGCGGCCAGACCTGGCAGACCAGGGTCAGCACCAGCATCAGTCCCGACGACAGCACCGCCGCATCCCTTACCGTGCGTAGCACGCGATCGGCACGGCCCGCGCCGAAGTTCTGGCCCGCCACCGGGGCGACCGCGAAGGACACCGCCATGGCCGGCAGGAAGATGGACTGCATGACCCGCGCGCCGACGCCGTATCCGGCCTGGGCCTCGCTGCCGAACTGGCGGATGACACCGTAGACGACGGCGGTGATGACGAACATCAGCAGGAACTCGCCCGCGGTCGGCAGGCCGATCCCCACGATCCGGCGGCACACGCTCCAGTCGGGTTTCGGCAATTTCAGCGGATGGGCGATCAGGGTCTGGGACCGGCCGAACACGAACAGCATCCCCAGGAAACCGACCCCCGCCGCGATCGAACTGGCCAGCCCCGCGCCGAAGACGCCGAGCGGGATACCAGTGCCCCAGCCCGCGATCAGCACGGGCGCCAGGATGGCGTTGAGGACGACCGTGCCCGACTGCAACAACATGGTCGGCCGCGCCACGCCTGCCGCGCGCAACGCCGACCCCATGGCGTTGGTCGGGAAGCTCAGGGCCAGCGCCGGCAGGAAGCCGAACAGATAGGCCTTGCCCATGGCCGTGGTCTCCGCGTCCGCCGCGATCGACGCCAGAGCCGGTTCGGTCGCCAGATAGCCGACGACGAGGGTCGCCGCGCCCAGGCCCAGCGACAGGATCATCGACTGGCGATAAACGCCCTCAGCAGCGCCGAAATCCTTCGCCCCGATCGATCGCGCGATCAGCGACAGGGCCCCGACTCCGACCATCTGCGCCAATGCCAGGCTGAGGAAGAAGGCGTTCCCCGCCAGCCCCACGCCCGCGATCGCCGCAGCGCCGAGGCCCGCGACGAAGTACAGGTCGACGATGAAATAGAGGGTCTGGAACACGAGGCCGATGCCGATGAACCCGGCCATCCCCACCAGTTTCCCGGTGATCGATCCCTGAGTCAGATCCTGTTGCATCGCGTCCTCCCCGAACTGCGGTCGATCGCAGTTTTGCGGGATGGATTTATCCGGGTGTTATTTGCGCGTCAATATTGCCCGGGCAATATATCTACCGCCCGCGCTGCAAGACGTTGGTCACCCGGCGTCCCAGCGGATCGCGTGACACCCAGGTTTCGCCGACGCCGGCCTGAATCATCGGGGAGCAGAAGCGCGAGATCATCATGAAGGCCGGGCGAATGCCGTTCAGGCAAACCCGTTCGCCCTCGACCCGCCAGCGCGCCGCCAGCCGTCGCCCATCGGAGAATTCAGCGGAATAAGAGCCGTCCTGATCGAACCAGTGCTTGACCCAGCCGCCGTCCGGATAGCGCGACACAACGGTGTTTCCGAAGGTCTCGTCGATTTCAGCCGAGGCCGTCATCGGGGCCGCTACGGCGGCCGCCAGCGCCAACGCGCCGATCCATTTCCTCATGCCCTGACCTCACGCGGCATCCCAATCCCCAGGACCAATATTAACGTTCGTTCACGAATTGCCAAGCGCTGCCGTGCCTTGCGAATACTTGACTCTGGCGAGGGGGCTTCTATATCCGGGCCACGTTCGGGACAGGACTGGCTTACCGCGCCACCCGCTCGCCCAGAGACAGGGTGGTTCCGCGTATCCCCCGCCACGCCACGATGGCGCGGCCTCCCCGACCGATCCGTCTCGCATCGGTCGAACAGTCCCAACCCGGCGCCCCTGGCGACCGGGCCTTTGTCCTAAGGACGCATGACCGAATTCTCCCAACTGGGCCTCTCGCCCACGACTCTTCAAGCCGTCATCGACACCGGTTACACGACCGCCACTCCGATTCAGGCCCAGGCCATTCCCGTGGCCCTCGCCGGTCGCGATGTGCTCGGCATCGCCCAGACGGGCACCGGCAAGACCGCCGCCTTCACCCTTCCGCTCATCGAACGCCTGTCCAAGGGCCGCGCCCGGGCCCGCATGCCCCGCGCCCTGGTCCTCGCCCCGACCCGTGAACTGGCCGACCAGGTCGCGATGAGCTTCGAGAAATACGCCAAGGGCACCAAGCTGAGCTGGGTGCTGTTGATCGGCGGCGTCTCCATGGGCGACCAGGTCGCGGCGCTGAACAAGGGCGTCGATGTCCTGATCGCCACGCCCGGCCGTCTGCTGGACCTGTTCGAACGCGGCAAGATGCTGCTGACGGGCGTGGAGCTGATGGTCGTCGACGAAGCCGACCGCATGCTCGACATGGGTTTCATTCCCGACATCGAGCGCATCTTCAAACTGACCCCGCCCAAGCGCCAGACCCTGTTCTTCTCGGCCACCATGCCGCCCGAGATCACCCGTCTGACCCAGGCCTTCCTCAAGGACCCGACCCGGATCGAGGCCTCGCGCCCCGCCATGACGGCCGAGACCATCACCCAGTATCTGGTCCGCATCCCTTCCTCCGATCCCAAGGCCAAGCGCGCCGCCCTGCGCGCCCTGATGGAGCGGGCCGACGTCAGGAACGGCATCGTCTTCTGCAACAGGAAGTCGGAAGTCGACGTCGTCGCCAAGTCGCTGAAGCAGCACGGCTTCGACGCAGCCCCGATCCATGGCGATCTCGACCAGTCCCTGCGCACGAAGACGCTCGCCGACTTCCGCTCGGGCGCGCTGAAGATCCTGGTGGCCTCCGATGTCGCCGCGCGTGGTCTGGACATCCCGGACGTCAGCCACGTCTTCAACTACGACGTCTCGCACCACGCCGACGACTACGTCCACCGCATCGGCCGCACCGGTCGCGCGGGCAAGACGGGTCAGGCCTTCATGATCGTGACCCCGGCCGACGACAAGTCGCTCGACAAGGTGATGAAGCTGATCAAGATGCAGCCGGAAGAGCTGGTGCTCGACATCGACTGGTCGAACCTGGGCGGCGCCCGCCGTTCGGACAGCAAGCCTGAAGCGCGCGGCGAGGGCCGACCCGCCCGTGGCCGCAGCCGTGGCGAACGCCCGACGCCCGAACCGGTCGCCGAGGTCGCGGACGCGGCGCCCGCTCCCGTCGCCGTGGAGGCTCCCGACGCGCAGGCCGCACCTCCCGCCCGTCGCACCCGCAGCCGTCGCCCCAGCAAGGCGACCGAGGCCGTTCAGGTCGAGGCCGCGCCTGCTGAGGTCGCTCCGGCCCCGGCGCCCGCTGTGCCGCAAGACAGCCCACAGCCGGTCGCCGCCGCAGAACCCCGCCTGCGCCAGGCCGATCGCCGACCCGGCGGCCGGACCGAACGCGATGCGCCGCCCGCCCGCGAAGGCGCCGGCTTCGGGGGAGACATCCCTGCGTTCCTGCGGCGCCCGAGCACGCGCAAAGGTTGAATTCGGAGTCTGTTCTCCCGATTTCACGGCACCGCTTAACCCGGCGTTACGGAACACCGGGCTAGGCTTCGGCCTGTAGAGCGTTTCCTAAAGAACGCCGGTCGGGAAAACAGAATGTCCACACAGGTCCAGACCACGCTGCGGGGGCCGGAAGCCTTCGGCCTCGCCCGCAAGGCGGTCGAGGAGATGGAGCGTGCCGGCGTGTGGCCGACCCCGCTCAACTTCGAGCTCTGGATCCACTATCTGGGCGACCCCGACGGCGCCCTCGGTCAGGAAATGATGCGGCTGCTGGCCGTCGGCGACGCCTTCACCGAGGGCACGGCCGAGATGCTGGCCGCCGAATACCTGCCCCGCGGCCGCCTCTCCGAGGAAATCCGCGACGCCGGCGCCGTGCTGAACCGCGAACTGTCGACCGTCTCGGAAGCCATCGCCAAGGCCCAGCGTTCGCAGGCGGCCTATGGCGAGACCCTGGCCGGCGCCTCGGCCCACCTGGAGGGCGCCTCCGAGCCGAGCGACCTGCTCGGCGTCGTCTCCAAGCTGACCAAGGCCACGACCCTGGTCCAGGCCGAGAACGCCACCCTCGAGAAGCGTCTGGAGACCTCCACCAAGGAAGTTGCCCGTCTGCGCGAGCATCTGGAACAGGTCCGCCGCGACGCCATGACGGACGCCCTTACGAACCTGGCGAACCGCAAGGCCTTCGACGAGGAACTGCTGCGGGCCTGCGACGAGGCCGAGAAGAAGCGCCAGACGCTCAGCCTCGCCGTCCTCGACATCGATCACTTCAAGCGGTTCAACGACACCTGGGGCCACCAGACCGGCGACCAGGTCCTGCGCTACGTCGCCAGCGTCATCGGCCGCGTCTCCAAGGCCCCCCGCGTCGCCGCCCGCTACGGGGGCGAGGAGTTCGCCATCATCTTCCCGTCGGAAAGCGCTGCCGTCGTCGAGGCTGCGCTGAACACCATGCGCGTGGAAATCGGCACCCGCGCCCTGCGTCGTCGCTCGACCAACGACGAACTCGGCGCCGTGACTGTTTCGGCGGGCGTCGCCCAGCGTCGTCCCGGCGAGAGCGGCTCTTCCCTTCTGGACCGCGCCGACGAGGCCCTCTACGCCTCAAAGCGCACCGGCCGGAACAAGGTCACCAACGGCGAACGGCTCGAAGAAGCGGCCTGATCCGCGCTCAAGTAGGCCAACGGCCGGTAGCGCGCTAAGACAAGCCATGCGAAGTTTTGCGTTCAATGTCGCCTACTGGTTTCTGTCGATCGCCTACGGGCTGACCGCCGCCTTCGCCGCCCTCGCGCCCGGCCGGAACGCCACCGCCTGGGTCATCCGGCGCTATGTGAAGCGCATGGTGCAGGCCATGCGAATCTTCGCCGGCATCCGGATCGAGGTGCGCGGCAAGGAGCGTCTGCCGACCGGCGCCTTCATCATCGCGTCGAAACACCAGAGCTGGGGCGACGGCTTCGCCACCTACGACCAGTTCGACGACCTGGCCTTCGTCACCGGCGATCACCTCGAGAAATTCCCGCTGCTGGGCACAGTGCTGCGCAAGCTCGGCGCCATCGTCGTCAACAACTGCGGCGGCCGCGAAGCCCGCGATTCGCTGAAACAGAGCGGCGCGACGGCCCATGCCGAGGGCCGCAAGATCCTGATCTATCCGGAGGGCAATCTGGCGAAGGTCGGCGAGAAGTTCAGATACCGCTCCGGCGTCTGGCACATGTATCGCGACTTCGACATGCCGGTCGTGCCGCTGGCCTCCAACCTCGGCCTGTTCTGGCCGCAGGAAGCCTATGAGAAACACCCGGGCACGGCGACGCTGGAGTTCCTCGATCCGATACCGACAGGCCTCGGCAAGGAGGAATTCCTCGCCCGGCTCGAAGCCGTCGTCGAGGACCGCACCGCCGAACTGATCGCCCAGGCACGGGGCGGCCCGGTCTTTCCGAACGTCCGCGTGCTCGCGCCGGACGAAGCGGCCCGGGCCAAGGCGCCCGCTACGGCTTGACCCTGGGCTTGCGCGGCTTCTTCGCCGCCGCCTTGCGCAGCGCAGCATCGATCGCGTGGCGCGCCCAGTCGACGGCTTCGTCCGGATCGTCGAGCGCTGCCTCCGGCAAGGACCAGTAGGCCATGGTCATCGTCTCACCGTCCTTGGTCGGATAGGTGAACTGACGCGACCCGGCCGCCTCAAGCAAAGGCTGGTTCACCTCGTCGGCCTTGAGCCAGACCGTCCCGTCTTCCAGCAGGGCGAAGATCAGGCCGTGGGCATAGACCGCCCCTGCGCCGAACATCCGCTTGATCTCCAGCGGACCCAGGGCCGCGAAATGCTCCCGCACCCACTCGCCGAAGTCGGGATCATAGGCCATGCGTCAGGCCGCGACCGAGTCTCGCCGACGGCCGAAGTTGTTGATCCCGGCGAGCAGGGCTCCAATGACCGCCCCGCAGGCCGCGCCCACTGCGACAGCCGATAGCCATTGAATCGGCGTCCAATCGCCACCGCCGAACAAACCGTTAGCGGTGAACGCGAGCGCACCGAGGACCGCTGTCGCCAGGCTCATGCCTGCCACCGACCGCCGCCTCGCGCGAACACGCGGAAGGAAGTCCAGGACGAAGGTCACCATGGAGGCGGCCAGCGCGCTCGCGGCGAAGGTCAGGGCGGAGGTCTCACCGTCTTTCCTGATCCAGTGAAACAGGGCGACCAGGCCGGCGATGAGAATCCCGGTCACGACAGCCCGCAGCGCTCGAGCGCCGAGGGAGGGGTGCGATGCCTAGCCTTGAGCATGCTGTCTCATCAGGTGATGATGACCTCAACTCAAAGGGCTCGTCAAGCAGCCGGCACAACCGCCCCGTCGTACTTCTGCGCGATGAAGTCCTTCACCGCCTGGCTGCGCAGGGCCCGCGCCAGGGCCTGAATGCGCGGGTCGTTCTGATTGTCCGGCCGGGCGACGAGATAGTTCACATAGGGGCTGTCGCCGCCCTCCAGCGCCAGGGCGTCGGTCTTCGGCTTCAGACCGGCGTCTAGCGCATAGTTGGTGTTGATCACCGCCAGATCGACCTGATCCAGCACGCGCGGCAGGGTCGCCGCCTCGATCTCCCGGAAGGTCAGGTTCTTCGGATTGCCGACGATATCACGCACAGTCTGAAGCGGATTGGCCGGATCGCGCAGGGTGATCAGGCCCGCCGACTGCAGCAGCAGCAGCGAACGTCCCGTGTTTGAGGCATCGTTCGGCAGGGCGACGTCGGCGCCGTTGGGTACGGCGGCCAGCGTCTCGTGCTTGCGGGAATAGGCGCCCAGAGGCTCGACGTGGACGCCGGCGACGGTGATCAGATCAGCGTTCCGGGCGACGTTGAACTCATCGAGATAGGGTTTGGTCTGGAAGTAGTTGGCGTCGATCCGGCGTTCGGCCAGCTGGGTGTTCGGCTGAACGTAGTCGTTGAAGACCTTGATCTCGATCGGGAACCCTTCGGCCGCCAGCGTCGGCTTGATGAACTCCAGGATCTCGGCGTGCGGGACGGCCGTCGCGCCCACGATCAGCGGAGCCGATCCGTCGGCGGCCTTCTCCGTCCCCTGGCCGCAGGCAGCGAGCGCCAGCGCGGCGGCGGCGAGGATCAGGGTGCGTCGAAGCATAGGAAGTCTCTCAAAGTCGAATGTCAGCGGTGCGAGACCCTAGCGACCAGACGGTCGCCGATCATCTGCAGAATTTGTACGAGCACCAGCAGCAGAACTACGGTCACCACCATGACGTCGGTCTGGAACCGCTGATAGCCGAACCGGATCGCCAGGTCGCCGAGCCCGCCGGCGCCGACCACGCCCGCCATGGCCGTATAACTGACGAGCGCGATGGCCGTGACCGTGGCGCCGGCGATGATGCCGGGCATGGCCTCGGGCAACAGGGCGCGGGTGACGATCTGGAAGGTCGAGCCGCCCATGGCCTGGGTCGCCTCGACCACGCCCTTGTCCACCTCGCGCAGCGCCGTCTCGACCAGGCGCGCATAGAAGGGCGCGGCCCCGACGACCAGCGGCGGGATGGCGCCGGCGACCCCCAGCGAGGTCCCTACGAGCAGCACCGTCACCGGCAGCATGACGATCAGCAGGATGATGAAGGGCACGGACCGGAGGATATTCACCACCAGCGACAGCACCCCGTTCAGCACCGGATTGGCCGCCAGCCGCCCCTTGCCCGACAGGTAGAGCAGCACGCCCAGCGGGATACCGAACACGACCGTCAGCGCCATGGCGCCGCCCAGCATCAGCAGGGTGTCGCGCGTCGCCCGCAGGATTTCGGGCCAGTCGATGTTGACGAAGAAGTCCATCACAGGGGCTCCACGACCACGCCGCGCGCAGTCAGTTGCGCCACCGCCGCCTCGGCGTCCCCGCCGGTGAAGGCCACGACCATCTGGCCATAGGGTTCGCCCCGGATACGGCTGATCCGGCCGGACAGGATCGAATAGTCGACGCCGGTCGTGCGCGCCACGCGGCTGAGTTCCGGCTCGTAGGTCGAGCCGCCGCGGAAGGTCAGTTTCGCCAGCCGACCGCCCGCCGGGACGACCGAGGCGTCATGGGTTTCGCCGCCCTCGCCCTCGGCCAGCATGGCGCGGGTCACCGGCGATTTGGGATGCAGGAAGACGTCGGCCGTCGCCCCCTCCTCCACCAGCCGCCCGTCCTTGAGCACCGCGACGCGGTCGCAGACGCGGCGCACCACCTCCATCTGGTGGGTTATAAGGACGATGGTCAGGCCGAGGTCGCGGTTGAGCCCGTCCAGCAGCCCGAGAATCTCGTCGGTCGTCTCGGGGTCGAGCGCGCTGGTCGCCTCGTCGCACAGGAGCACGTCGGGTCCGCAGGCCAGGGCGCGGGCGATGCCGACGCGCTGCTTCTGGCCGCCCGACAACTGGGCCGGATGCTTCCTTGCGTGTTCCGCCAGGCCGAGTTGATCCAGCAGCTCCGCCGTCCGCCGCGCGATCTCCGTTGGCGGCCGCCCTTCGAGCTGCAAGGGGAAGGCGACGTTTTCGGCGATGGTCTTCGCGTTCAGCAGGTTGAAATGCTGGAAGATCATGCCGATCCGACGCCGCGCGGCGCGCAGCTCGGCGGGCTTCATCGCCGTGATCTCCCGATCACCGACGAAGACCCGCCCGGCGTCCGGTGTCTCCAGCCGGTTGATGGTGCGGATCAGGGTCGACTTGCCGGCGCCGGAGCGGCCGACCACCCCGAACACCTGTCCCTTCGCCACATGCAGATCGACGGCGTCCAGCGCCACGCGTTCGCCCGCCGCGCTGCGATAGCGCTTGGTGACCCCTTCCAGCCGGATCATGTCAGTCGGTCTCGAGCGCCGCGGCCGGGATGATGGTGACGCTCTCGCCACAGCCGCAGGCGTCGGTCTGGTTCGGATTGCGGAACACGAATTTGGACGCCAGCCTGGTCGTCTCGTAGTCGATCTCCGACCCGATCAGGAACAGGATCGCCTTGGGCTCGATCAGTATGGTGACGCCCTTGTCCTCGACCACCTCCTCAAGGGGGTTGATCTGATCGGCATAGGCGAAGGTGTATTCCTGCCCGGCGCAGCCGCCGTTCTTCACCCCGACGCGCAGGCCGACGTAGGCCTTTTCCGCATTGGCCATGATCTCGCGCACGCGCTCGGCTGCCGCATCGGTCAGGGACACGACCTTGGGGCGAGGGCGACGGGGACGCCCCCCGGTCAGGCCGGAGGATGACGATGTCTCGAAGTCGGTCATCACGTCACCTCAGAACATGTTCAAGGCGAGCTTCGCCTCGTCGCTCATCTTGGAGGAATCCCACGGCGGGTCGAACACGAGGTTGGCGCGCGCCGACTTGATGCCCTCGACCTTCATCACCGCGTCCTCAATCCACCCCGGCATTTCGCCGGCCACGGGGCAACCGGGCGCCGTGAGGGTCATGTCGATCAGGACATCTTTGTCGTCCGACAGGTCCACCTTGTAGATCAGGCCCAGCTCATAGATGTCGACCGGGATTTCCGGGTCGTAGACGGTCTTCAACGCCGCGATCAACTCATCGGTGAGCCTGTCGAGTTCGGCCTGCGGCAGGGCGGCCGTCTGCGGCTCCGCCCAGGTGTCGGCGAAGGTCTCGCTGCTGCTGATCTTTCCGTCCATCTCGCTCACACAAAGAACTCCCGCGCCTTGATCAGCGCGTCCACAAAGGCATCTGCATCCTCGGTGGTGTTATATAGGGCGAAGCTGGCCCGCGCGCTCGACGTGACGCCAAATCGCTTCGACAGGGGCTCCGCGCAATGCAGGCCCGCCCGCACGGCGACGCCGTACCGGTCCAGGATCTGGGCCACGTCATGGGCGTGGGCGCCCTCGACCACGAAGGTCAGGATCGCGCCCTTGCCTTCTGCCTCGCCGATGACCCGCAGCCAGTTCAGACCGGACAGCCGCGCCACGACATGGTCATACAGGGCGGTCTCGTGCGCCGCGATCGCCGTGCGGTCGAAGGCCATGAACCACTCCAGCGCAGCCCCCAGTCCGATGACCTCAAGGATCGGCGGCGTTCCCGCCTCGAACCGGTGCGGGATGCCGGCATAGGTGACCGCGTCCTCGGTCACGGTCGCGATCATCTCGCCGCCGCCCTGATACGGCGGCAGGGCCTCAAGCGCGGCGCGCTTGCCGTACATCCCGCCGATGCCGGTCGGGCCGTACAGCTTGTGTCCGGTGAAGACGTAGAAGTCGCAATCCAGCGCCTGGACGTCGGGACTGCAATGCACCGCCCCCTGGCAGCCGTCGACGAGCACGAGCGCGCCCGCCGCATGGGCCAGATCGGCGACGGCGCGGACGTCGTTCACGGTCCCCAGCACGTTCGACATATGGGTCACGGCGACCAGCTTCGTCCTCGGCCCGATCAGTGCGGCGAGACCGGCCATGTCGAGCGACCCGTCATCCGCCACCGGGGCCCATTTCAGGACGACGCCCAGCCGGTCGCGCAGCATCGACCAGGGCACGATGTTGGCGTGGTGCTCCATCTGGGTCGTGATGATCTCGTCGCCGGGCTGCAGCGTCTGCGCCAGCCCTGCGGCGACCAGGTTGAAGGCCTCAGTGCCGCCCTTGGTCCAGACGATCTGGTCGGGGCTCTCGGCGTTCAGGAAGCGGGCGACCGTTTCGCGCGCCTGTTCGAAGGCTTCCGTCGTCTCGTTGGCCAGGGTGTGCAGGCCGCGATGGACGTTGGAATAGCTCCCCTCCATCGCCGCCGTCAGGGCGTCGATCACCGCCCGCGGCTTCTGCGCCGAGGCGGCAGAGTCGAGATAGACCAGCGGCTTGCCGTTCACCGTCCGCGACAGGATCGGGAACTGGGCCCGCGCGGCGTAGGGGTCGAAGCGGGTGATCAAAGTCGTGCCGTCAGCCATGACCTCACCACCTCTCTCGCGCCTTCGTGCGCGATGCGGTCGACGACCTCGAACAGGAAGGCCTGGGTCAGAAGCGCCCTCGCCTCGTCCGCCGGGATGCCGCGCTGCTGCATGTAGAACAGGGCGCTTTCGTCCAGATTGCCGATCGTGTTGCCGTGTGCGCACTGCACGTCGTCGGCATAGATCTCCAGCTCCGGCTTGGCGTCGATCTCGGCCCGTTCGCCCAGGATCAGGGCGTGGTGGCCCATGCGGGCATCGGTGCCGTCGGCGCCGCGCTCAACGACGATCTTGCCCTGGAAAACGCCGCGCGCCGTGTCGCGCACGACGCCCTTGGTCAGCTGCGAGGTGACCCCGTTCAGGCCGTTGTGACGCACCACGCTCGTCAGGTCGGTGTGCCGCTCGCCGGACAGCGCATAGAGACCGTCGAGCGTCACCGCCGTCGCCTCCCCGCCGTGGGCCAGATGGGTTTCCTGCCGCTGCAGCCTGGCGCCGCTGGCGATAGTCGTCTGGCGATAGACCGCGCCGGGCGCCGTCTTCACATGGGCCACGGCGATCGAGATCGCGTCGGCCGGTTCGTCGACCAGCACGACCCGGGTGACCTCGGCCCCGGCCGGAACATCCAGCTCGATCCGATAGTTGGCGACATATCCTGCGCCGACGCCTTCATGGCTTTCCAGCAGGGTCAGCCGCGCACCGGGCTTGACCGCAATGCGCACCGCGGCGCTGTGCCCCGTGCCCGTCGCGTCCGAGACGAACCGCAGCCGAAGCGTTTGTTCGCCCGAGGCCACAAAGGCGTCGGCCCCGACCGCCCGGCCGTTGGCAAACGCGATCTCCTCGCCGCCGAGCTCAGCGAACGGCCCGCCGGAGACGATCTCGACCGCAGGCGACGGCGACGGCGTCTCGCGCAGCACCCGGCGCAGGTCGGTGTACTTCCACGCTTCGACCCGCCGCGACGGGAAGGTCGAGGGATCGCGAAGGTCGACGGCGGTCATGCCGCCTGCGGGAGGTATTTGTCGTACCCTTCCGCCTCCAGCTGTAGCGCCAGCTCCGGCCCGCCCGAGGCGACGATGCGGCCGGCGGCCAGCACATGGACCCGGTCGGGTTTGATGTAGTCGAGCAGCCGCTGATAGTGGGTGATGACCAGCATGGCGCGGTCGGGCGAACGCAAGGCGTTCACCCCCTCCGACACGATCCGCAGGGCGTCGATGTCGAGCCCGGAATCGGTCTCGTCGAGGATCAGCAGCGACGGCTCCAGCAACGCCATCTGCAGGATCTCCATCCGCTTCTTCTCGCCGCCGGAGAAGCCGACGTTCAGCGGCCGCTTCAGCATGTCGAAATCCATCTTCAGCGCCTTGGACGCTTCACGGACCATCTTCAGAAACGCCGGCACCGAGACCTCCTCCTCGCCCCGCGCGCGTTTCTGGGCGTTCAGCGCCGTGCGGACGAAGGTCAGGGCCGGGACGCCGGGAATTTCGATCGGATACTGGAAGGACAGGAAGACGCCCTTGGCCGCGCGTTCGGCGGGCTCCAGCGCCAGCAGGTCCTGCCCGGCCCATTCGACCGAGCCTTCGGTCGCCTCATAGCCCGGCCGCCCAGACAGGGCGTAGCCCAGCGTCGACTTGCCCGCGCCGTTCGGCCCCATGATGGCGTGCACCTCGCCTGCGGGGACGTCGAGCGTCAGCCCCTTGAGGATCGGCTTGTCGCCAACGGAGACGTGGAGGTTGGAGATGGAGAGCATTCAGTTGGACTCGGGACCGGGTTGAACGCGGGTCAGATCCTGACGGGCGTCATAGAATGAAATGATCAGGACCTCGTCAGCGAGAACCTGGAACACGATGATCTTGTGCCAGCGGATGAGACTGGCCTCTCGCAGGCCCTCCCAGCGCGAGGGGCGAAAGCGATAGGGACCGGCGCCGGTTTTCAAAGACAGCGCCTCGCTTTCCGCCAGTGCGCGGTCGGTCAGGCGTGGATCCATTCGCTCGAGGTGATCCAGCCAATCCCGCTGTGCGTCGCGTGCTTCCTTCGACCATCGAACCAGCCTCACCGCTTGAAGCGAGCCTTGAGCTCGGAGAAGACCTCGTCGTGGTTGAAAGTTCGCCCAGCCGCCGCATCCGCCAGTCCCCGCTCGATGGAGGCGGCCTGGTCGGTCGACAGGGTAGTGGCCGACATCTCGACATCCGTGACGAACTGCTCGGCGGCCGAGGCGATGAAGTCCTCCAGCGGCATGCCGATCTCGGCGGCGGCGCGTTTGAGGCGATCCGCAGCATCCGCCTCGAACTGGACGGAGATGGTTTCCATGGTTTCGCTCATCCGACGCTCCCCTCAAGCGAGATCGCCACCAGCTTCTGCGCCTCGACGGCGAACTCCATCGGCAGTTTCTGCATCACGTCGCGGACGAAGCCGTTGACCAGAAGGGCCACCGCCTCCTCCTGCGACAGGCCGCGCTGCTGGGCGTAGAAGAGCTGGTCGTCCGACAGGCGGGTCGTCGTCGCCTCGTGCTCCAGCTGGGCCGAGCCGTTGCGGGCCTCGATGTAGGGCACGGTGTGGGAGCCGCAGTCGCCGCCGATCAGCAGGCTGTCGCACTGGGTGAAGTTGCGCACCCCCGTCGCCTTCGGATGCACCGAGACCAGACCGCGATAGGTCGAGTCCGACTTTCCGGCCGAGACCGCCTTGGCGATGATCCGGCTCTTCGAATTCTTGCCCAGGTGGATCATCTTGGTGCCGGTGTCGGCCTGCTGATGTCCGTTGGTGATGGCGATCGAATAGAACTCGCCCGAGCTCTCCTCGCCCTTGAGGATGCAGGAGGGGTATTTCCAGGTGACGGCCGAGCCGGTCTCGACCTGGGTCCAGCTGACCTTGGACCGGTCGCCGCGGCAGTCGGCGCGCTTGGTGACGAAGTTGTAGATGCCGCCCTTGCCCTCGGCGTCGCCGGGGTACCAGTTCTGGACCGTCGAATATTTGATCTCGGCGTCGTCCAGCGCGACCAGCTCGACCACCGCCGCGTGCAGCTGGTTCTCGTCGCGCATCGGCGCAGTGCAACCCTCCAGATAGGAGCAGTAGCTGCCCTTGTCGGCGATGATCAGGGTGCGTTCGAACTGGCCCGTCTGGCTCGCATTGATGCGGAAATAGGTCGACAGCTCCATCGGGCATTTTACGCCCGGCGGGATGTAGACGAACGACCCGTCGGAAAAGACCGCCGAATTCAGCGCCGCGAAATAGTTGTCCGAGACCGGCACGACCGATCCCAGATACTGCCGCACCAGATCAGGATATTCGCGCAAGGCCTCGGAAATGGGCATGAAAATGACGCCAACCTTGGCCAGTTCGGCCTTGAAGGTGGTGACCACGCTGACGCTGTCAAACACGGCGTCCACGGCATAGCGCGGCGCGCCCTCGACCCCGGCCAGCACCGCCTGCTCGCTCAGCGGGATGCCCAGCTTCTTGTAGATTTCGAGGATTTCCGGATCGACCTCGTCCAGCGACTTGGGTCCGTCCTTCTTCTTCGGCGCCGCATAGTAGAACAGCGACTGGTAATCGACTGGCGTGTATTTCACCGACGCCCAGGTCGGCTCCTCCATCGCCAGCCAGCGTTCATAGGCGGCCAGACGCCATTCCAGCATCCACTCCGGCTCGCCCTTCTTCTCGGAGATGAAGCGCACGATGTCGGCGTTCAGCCCGCGCGGGGCGTACTCCGTCTCGATGTCGCTCGTGAAGCCGTGCTCGTATTTCTCGAGGGCGGCGACGGCGTCGATGGTTTCCTGAACGGCGGCCATGTCTCTTACGCAACTTCCTTTGCGCGCTCGGCGGCGCGCTCGCGCTGACGCGACCACGCCTTGACCCAGGCGTCGGCGAATTTCTTCCAGTCGTCTTCGGTCGTGCCCCAGCCGCCGGAAACGCGCACGCCGCCGGTCGCCAGATCCATCCGCCCCATGGCCACGATGGCGCGGCTGGGCTTGGTCTTGCCCGACGAACAGGCGCTGCCGGCAGAGACCATGACGCCGTCCAGATCCAGCACGATCAGCTGCTGCGGGCTGTCCCAGCCGGCGACCGACAGGAACAGTGTGTTGGGCAGACGCGGCGCGCCCTTGCCCAGGATGGTCGCGCCCGCCGCCTCCACCGCCGCCTCGGCCGCATCGCGCCACGGACGGTGGGCCTCGGCCCTGGGCAGGTCGCGCACGGCGCAGTCGGCCGCGACGCCGAAGCCGGCAATGCCCGGCACATTCTCGGTCCCGGCGCGCAGGCCGCGTTCCTGTCCGGCTCCGTGCAGGATGCGCACCGCCGACGCGCCTTCGCCCAGCACAAGCGCGCCCACGCCCTGCGGTCCGCCCAGCTTGTGCGCGGACAGGGTCAGGCTGCCGGCGCCCAGCGCCCGCATGTCGACCGGAACCTTGCCCGCCGACTGGATGGCGTCGACATGCAGCCAGCCCCTGGCCGCCCGCACCAGACGGGCCGCCTCGGCGATCGGCTGGATGACGCCGCTCTCGTTGTTGGCGTGGTGAATGGCGACGACGGGCCGGCCGCCGGTCTGGTTCAGTAGTTGCCCCAGCTTGACCAGATCGATGACGCCGCGGTCGTCCACCGGCAGCGGCTTGACCGACTTGCCCGACGCCATGGCCGCCTCGACGACGCAGGGATGTTCGGTCGTGCACACGATCAGCCGCTCGCACCCGGCCGCCAGTGCGCTCTGCAGGGCTTGGGCGTTGGCCTCGGTGCCGCCGGAGGTGAAGATGACCGCCGTCGGATCGCCGCCGACCAGTTCGGCGACCTTCGCCCGCGCCGTCTCGACGCGGGCGCGTGCGCGCCGACCCGCCGCATGGACCGCCGACGGATTGCCGTTGTCGGCCAGGGCCTCGGTCATGATCTCCAGCACCTCGGGACGAACGAGGGCCGAGGCGTTGTAGTCCAGATAGACGCCGCTCATGCCGCCACCCCGACTTCGCTGAGGGCCGGCCGCCTGCTGGTGCGGTTCAGGATCACGTCCTCCAGAGACACGCTGGACAGATAACGATGGATCTCGTCGCCGAGGTCCTCCCACAGATTGTGGGTGATGCAGCGTTCGCCGCCCAGCATGCAGCCGCGCGGCGTGCCGTGGGCCGCGCACCGCACCGCCCGGATCGGCTCATCGACCGCCAGGACGATTTCGGACACCACGGTTTCGCCGGCTGTCTTGGCCAGACGATAGCCGCCGCCCGGACCGCGCACGCTGCGCACCAGCCCGCTTTTTCTCAGGCGGGCGAACAACTGCTCCAGATAACTCAATGAAATCTCTTGCCGTGTCGCGATTTCAGCCAGGGACACAGCGCGGCCCTCGCCGGCGTCCGACCGGCCATGCCGGGCCAGATCGGCCATCGCCATCACGGCGTATCGTCCCTTGGTCGACAGTCGCATCGCCCATCCTCAAAAATCGCGCGCTTTTCAGGGGTCTTGTGCTATGACCCGCCGCTTCGCGAGGCGGCCGAACGCAGACGGGACTTAGAAAGTCCTACCCCTGTGGTCAAGTATTCGGCGGGCCCGAAACGACAGAATTGAACGGATTCCAGAGCCCCATGCCTGAAGTCATCCTGCCCGGCGCCTCCGGTCGCATCGAAGGCCGCTATTCCCCCGGCAAGCGCGCCAACGCGCCCATCGCCCTGATCCTGCACCCGCACCCCAAGGCCGGCGGGCATATGAACAATCCGGTGACCGTCACCCTCTACCAGCTGTTCCAGAAACGCGGCTTCGCGACCCTGCGCTACAACTCGCGCGGCGTCGGCAAGTCCCAGGGCGAATTCGACTCGGGCATCGGCGAGCTGGCCGACGCGGCTACGGCCCTCGACTGGCTGCAGTCGAACAACCCTGCGGCCACCCAGACCTGGGTCGGCGGCTATCAGTTCGGCGCCTATATCGGCATGCAGCTTCTGATGCGTCGCCCGGAGACCGACGGCTTCATCTCCGTTTCGCCGCCGTCGAACATGTACGACTTCAGCTTCCTCGCCCCCTGCCCGGCCTCGGGTCTGTTCCTGCACGGCACCGCCGACACCATCGTGCCGCCGGTCGAGGTCGAGCGCGTGGTCAACAAGCTGCGCACCCAGAAGGGCATCATCATCGACTATGAGCTGGAAGAAGGCGCGAGCCACTTCTGGCAGGACCATATCGACGCCGTCGACCGCCGCGTGGGCCTGTATCTGGACAAGAGGCTGGAAGAAAAGCCGGCCTGATATCGTCTGACGGCCGCTTCTTCGCTGCTGCGCATGCCCCTATGGTTCAGCTCGGGATTCGGGGAGCTGACATGATCCGCAACTTCACCTTGGGCGCGTTTGCGTTGGCTTGCGTCTGGCTCGCGCCCGTATCCGCCTCGGCCCAGACGAACGATCTGCGCCCGTTCTGCGCCGACCGGCCGGGCAAGGGCGCGGCGAGCTGCGTGCTGGATCAGGGCCACGTCCAGATCGAGGTCGGCGCCTTTGACGGCGCACGCCAGCAGGATGCTGCGACCGAGGTCGACAGCTGGTCCGCCGGCAGCATCACCGCCCGCTTCGGCGTGGGGCCCGCCACGGAATTCCAGATCGGCGTCTCAGCCTTCGAGCGCGAGACCACGACCGACCGCGTTACGGGCGTCGAGGACGTCGCCGAGGGCACGGGCGACCTGTTCCTGGCCGTCCGCCAAGGGCTGATCCGGCCGGATGGCGAGGGCTTCTCGGTCGCCCTGATGGGATACGCCACCCTGCCGACCGGCGGCGACGAGGTTCGCGCCAGCGGCATCGAGGCCGGCGTCGTCGTCCCCGTGTCGATCGACCTGGGCAATGAGTGGGGCCTCGGCCTGTCGCCCTACCTCGACATCGTCCGCGACGAAGACGGCGAAGGATCGCACGCCGCCTATTCGTTCGCGGTCGACGTGGATCGCGATCTCGGCGACTGGATCCTCGGGGCCGAGGTCTGGGTCAGCCGCGACGACGATCCTCTCGGCGAAACGACCCAGGCCAGCGCGGACCTCATCGCCATCTGGACGCCCGCCTTCCTGCCCGACAGCCAGATCGACTTCGGCCTCAACTTCGGCCTCAATGACGACAGCCCGGACGTGGAGTTCGGCGTGGGTCTGGCGCGGCGGTTCTAGGTCAGTAGATCAGGAACGGCTTGCGCGTCTCGACCCACGCCGCCTCGTCAGGCCCCGCGATCGCGTCCAGATCGGCCGCGGTTGTCGTCGGATCATCGACCCATTCCCGCAGGGCCGGCCCGCCGTTGATCACATCAATGGGCAGCTTCCCGAAGGCGTATTCATAGGGGAAGTCCCGCCACAGGTCGTAGTCCGGATACAGCCGCCGGATCGCCTTGAAGCCCAGCGCCTGCACGCGCCACGGCCGGAAGGCGCCGTGGTCGTAATGGGGGCCTTCGACGTGGATCTGCACCCCGCTGCACAACTGGCCGACGTGTTTGTGGAAGGTCGGCTCGAACCACATGTCGCGCAGCACGCAGCCCGTCACCCACTCAGGCGCGAAGGCCTTCATTTCGGCGATGACGGCGCGGGCGTCGATGTCTGGGGCGCCGAAAAGTTCCAGCGGCCGGGTCGTGCCCCTGCCCTCGGACAGGGTCGCGCCCTCGACCATCACCGTGCCCGGATAGGCGCGCGCCATCGACAGGTTCGGGGCATTGGGGCTGGGGTTGATCCAGGCGCGTTCCCCCAGCGGCCAGCCGAAGCCCGGCCCCGCAGCAGGGTCATAGCCCCGCATCTCGATGACGCGATAGGCGACCTTCAGCCTGAAGTGGTCGATGAACCAGTGGCCGAGTTCGCCCAGGGTCATGCCGTGCCGCATCGGCATCGGTCCGGCCCCGACGAAGCTTTCCCAGCCCGCGACCAGGGTCGTGCCCTCGACCGGACGCCCGGCGGGGTTCGGACGGTCCAGCACCCAGACCTCCTTGCCGTGCTCGGCGGCCGCCTCCAGCACGTAAAGCAGGGTCGTGATGAAGGTGTAGATGCGGCAGCCCAGGTCCTGGAGGTCGATCAGCACCACGTCGAAGGCGCCCATCATCTGGGCTGTAGGCCGACGCACCTCGCCGTACAGGCTGAAGACGGGGAAGCCGTGGACCGGGTCGGTCTCGTCCGGGCTCTCCATCATATTGTCCTGCAGGTCGCCCTTCATCCCGTGCTGCGGTCCGAATGCGGCGCTGATGTTCACCCCGGCCCCAATCAGGGCGTCGATCGAATGGGTCAGGTCCGCGGTCACCGAGGCCGGATGCGCCACCAGGGCCACACGCCGCCCCTTCAGAGCGGCCTGAAGCTCGGGCTCGGAGAGCAGGCGGTCGATGCCGAATTTCATGGCAGGTCCAGAACGAAGGAATCGGGATGATGGAAGTCAGGCTTATCGGACGGATGGGCCAGCGCCCAATATGTCTTTGCCCCGTCGATGGTCTCGATCACCACTGACAGGGCCAGCTTGCGCGCCTCGACCGGCAGCTCGACCCGACCTTCCAGGGCGACATAGTCCCGACCGCTGTCCAGCCCCTCGACGACGCAGACCTCGTCGGCCGGCCTCATGCCCTCGCGATAGCCGTCGAACCGGTAGCTGGCCCACTGGCCTGACGGAGACAGGTTGAACTCGCGATAGCCGTCGTCAGTCGTCACGAAGGCCTCGAAACAGGTGTGTTTCCACAGCTCGTCGGCGCGTCCGACCGGCGCCGGCCCGGGCCAGGCGATGAAGTCCGGATTGTCGTCGACGATGAACCTCAGCCACAGCAGACCACCCTCGCGCTCGAACTCGACCGAGATCGCCTCGGGGTAGACCTGCGTCTCATTGGGATAGGGGATCAGCGTGGCGCGCATCCTGAACCGATAGCGGCTGGTTGACGCCGGTCAACGCCCGGCGCTACGACACCCCCATGTTCGCCACCCGCGCCCTGCCCGGCCTGTATTACCGCCCGCTGATCTAGCGAGCGGCCGCGAACCCCTGCGCCGCATTTTGCCGGCGCGACATCCGAGACAGAGCGCCGGCCTCCCTGCTAACGGAGCCGACCATGACCGACCCAAACTTCCAGTCCGACTTCCTGCAGACGCTTCAGGCGCGCGGATACATTCACCAGATCACCCATCCGGCCGAGCTGGATGCGGCAGCGAAGGCCGGCATCGTCGCCGGGTACATCGGCTTCGACGCCACCGCGCCCAGCCTGCACGTCGGCAGCCTGATCCAGATCATGATGCTGCGCCGCCTCCAGCAGGCGGGCGGCAGACCCGTCGTCATCATGGGCGGCGGCACCACCAAGGTCGGCGATCCGACCGGCAAGGACGCCTCTCGTCCCCAGCTCACCGATGAGACGATCCAGTCGAACATCGCCTCCATCAAGACGGTGTTCGAGAGATTCCTGACCTTCGGCGACGGTCCGACCGACGCGATCATGATCGACAACGACGAGTGGCTGTCGAAATACGGCTACGTCGAGTTCCTGCGCGACTACGGGACCCATTTCACGGTCAACCGCATGCTGGCGTTCGACTCGGTCAAGCTGCGGCTGGAGCGTGAGCAGCCGATGACCTTCCTCGAGTTCAACTACATGCTGATGCAGTCGGTGGACTTCCTGGAGCTCAACCGCCGCCGGAACGTGACGCTGCAGATGGGCGGCTCGGACCAGTGGGGCAATATCGTCTCCGGCGTCGACCTCGTGCGCCGCGTGGACCAGAAGGCCGCCTTCGGCCTGACCACGCCCCTGCTGACGACGGCGTCCGGCGGCAAGATGGGCAAGACCGCGCAGGGCGCGGTCTGGCTTAATGCCGAACAGCTCAGCCCCTACGACTACTGGCAGTTCTGGCGGAACGCCGAGGACGCGGACGTCGGCCGCTTCATGCGTCTGTTCACCGACATGTCGCTGGACGAGGTCGCCCGGTTCGAGGCGCTGGAAGGCGCAGCGATCAACGACGCCAAGAAGGCGCTGGCCGACGCCGCCACGACCCTGCTGCATGGAGCCGACGCTGCGGCCTCGGCTCGCGCGGCGGCGGAAGGCGCGTTCGAACAGGGTACGCTATCGGCGGATCTGCCGACGGTCGAACTGCCCTCGGCCGAAGTCATCGGCGCCATGCTGGCCGCCGTCGCCACCCGCGCGGGTCTGACCGCCTCCAACGGCGAGGCGCGTCGCCTGGCCCAGGGCGGCGGCCTGCGTCTGAACGACGAGGCGATCGCCGACGGCGCGCGCCTGATCGAGGCCTCCGACGTCAACGCGGATGGCGTCATCAAGCTGGCGGCGGGCAAGAAAAAAATCATGCTCGTGCGTCCGGTCTGATGCCGATGACCGAGCTCACCGAAGGCTCCAAAGCCCCCGCGTTCGATATCCCCGCCGCCGACGGCGGCCGGGCGACCCTGTCCGGCCCGACGGTCATCTTCTTCTATCCGAAGGCCGACACCCCCGGCTGCACCAACGAGGCCATCGACTTCTCGGCCCAGATCGACGCCTTCAAGGCCGCGGGCTTCCAGGTCATCGGCATCTCGCGCGATCCGGTGAAGAAGCTCGACCGGTTCAAGGCCAAACACGACCTCAAGGTCGTCCTGGGCTCCGACGAGGCCGAGGCCGTCACCGAGGCGTATGGCGTCTGGGTCGAGAAGACCCTCTACGGCCGCCAGTATATGGGCATCGAGCGGGCGACCTTCCTGATCGACGGCGCGGGCGTGGCCCGCAAGGTCTGGCGTCAGGTCCGGGTCAAGGGACACGCCGAGGCGGTCCTCGACGCCGCGAAAGAGGTTTGATCCGACATCGGATCGGTCTGTTAAGACTAGCCGCCCCGTTCGACAGTCTATCGGAATACGCCCCGCACGCGAATCTAGACCTGAGTAGATTCGTTTTGAGCGCCTGAGACGGGCAACGTGGTTAACATTGCGTGAACGGTATTGCCGTGAGGCAACACTTCACGGATAACGCTTTCCGGTACGTGGGGGCGTGTTCAAATGCATGAAGAACAGGGAGTGGTCAGGCGCTCTTTGGTCGAGCGATGGTTTCCCGAGCGGCACGTCTTTCTGCGCTCGAACGGAGACGACATCCGCGGCTATGTGCTGACCAGCGGCAAGCAGATGATGATGGCGAGCGTCGCCATCGCCGCCGCCGCCTGGACCCTGGTGGCCTCGGGCGGCTTCATCTTCGACATGGTCGCTCGCAGCCAGGCGGATTCCGAGGTCGTCAAGGCGCGCGCCGCCTCCGAACGCCTCAACGCCGATCTGCAAGCCCGCCTCGAGACCGCCGTCGTCCGCATGTCGGCCACGACCGGAGGCCTCGACGACATGGCCCAGATGGTCGAGCGCCGCCACGCGGCACTGACCAACGTCATGGGGATGTTCCGCGGCGTCGACGGCGCCGAGGCCGCCCTCGCCCCTGCTCCTGCCCTCAGTGCGACTGAAGCCCGTCCGGTCCAGCGCATCGTCGCGGTCCGTATGGACCAGGAACGGCTGATCGAGCGCGCCGGTGACTTCGCCCAGACCCGCGCCGAACGCCTGCGTCTCGCCTTCCGTCTCGCAGGCCTGAACCCCGCCGCCTATGGCGCCGCCTCCGGATCCGCCCTCGGCGGACCGCTTGTCGAGGCGCGCGATCCGAAGGCGCTCGCCACCATCCTCGACGTGGACGAACCGTTCGCCGTCCGCATCCGCCACGCCGCCGACAACCTCTCGGAGATGCGCAACCTGTCGGACGCCGCCGAGCACCTGCCGTTCGACCGGCCGACCCAGGCGCGCACCACCTCGGGCTTCGGCGTCCGCTTCGACCCGTTCAACGGCCGCCCGGCGGTTCATCAGGGACAGGACTTCGCCGCCCCCCTGAACACGCCGATCTACGCCACCGCTCCCGGAATCGTGTCGTTCGCCGGCGTTCGTTCAGGGTATGGCAACACCGTTGAGATAGACCATGGTCGCGGTTTCAAGACCCGCTTCGCCCATTTGAACGCCATGGCCGTCCAGCCCGGCCAGCGCATCGCGCTGGGCCAGCGGATCGGCGCCATGGGCACCACAGGACGCTCCACCGGCGTTCACCTGCACTATGAAGTGTGGATGGATGGCCGACCCCAGAACCCCGCCCGCTTCTTCCGAGCAGGAGACCAGATTGTTCAATAAAACCAAATCCCCCGCACCCGCCGCACCGGACCGTTCGTCGAACGCTCCGCCGATTCCGCCCCTGCCGGATATGCCGTCGCCCGGCATGAACCGCGCCGCACCGGCCCCGACCCCCTCGCCCATCGCCTCGTCGCGCGGCCTGTCGACCCTGTCGTCGGACCTGCAGTTCGAAGGCAACGTCTCGGGCGCCGGCGACCTTCAGGTCGACGGCTCGGTCAAGGGCGACGTCCGTGTCGGTCGCCTGATCGTCGGCGAGACCGGCGCCATCGAAGGCAACGTCACCGCTGATTATCTTGAGGTTCGCGGCCGCATCGTCGGCGCCGTCACCGGCAAGCAGGTCAAGCTGGTCTCGACCGCCTATGTCGACGGCGACATCACCGCAGAGCAGCTGTCGATCGACATCGGCGCCTATTTCCAGGGCCGCGTCCTGCAAAGCCGCCGCGAAGCTCCGGCGCCCGTCGCCCCGGCTCCGCGTCCGGCCGCTCCGGCCCCGGCCGCCGAGTTCGAGGCCCCCGCCGCCCCGGTCATGGCCGCGCCTCCGGTCGAGGACAAGCCGCAGATCATCGACCTCAAATCGGTTTGATCCGGCTGCAGTGTTGAAATGCAAAGGGCGGCTCGATCACGAGCCGCCCTTTCTGTTTCTAGTCGACGGTGGATCCGCGCGTCTCGCCGACCCGCTGGGCCAGGGCCGCGCCCATGAACGCGTCGAGATCGCCATCCAGGACGCCCTGGGTGTCCGACGTTTCGACCTCGGTCCGCAGATCCTTGACCATCTGATACGGCTGCAGGACGTAGCTGCGGATCTGGTGACCCCAGCCGATGTCGGTCTTGGCGTCCGCCATCGCCTGCGCCGCCGCCTCGCGCCTTTGCAGCTCCAGCTCATACAGGCGTCCGCGCAGCATCTTCCACGCCTGTTCGCGGTTCTGGTGCTGGGATCGCCCGGCCTGACAAGCCACCACGGTGTTGGTCGGGATGTGGGTCAGGCGGACCGCGGAATCGGTCTTGTTGATGTGCTGACCGCCCGAACCCGACGCGCGATAGGTGTCGGTGCGCACGTCGGACGGGTTGATGTCGATCTCGATCGTGTCGTCCACGACCGGCGAGACCCCGATCGAGGCGAACGAGGTGTGCCGTTTGGCCGCCGCGTCATAGGGGCTGATGCGCACCAGCCGGTGCACGCCCGATTCCGACTTCAGCCAGCCATAGGCGTTCGGACCCGTGACAAGGATGGTCGCAGACTTGATGCCGGCCTGGTCGCCGTCTTCCATCGCCTCGATCTCGACCTCGTAGCCGTGCGCCTTGGCCCAGCGCGAATACATGCGCAGCAGCATCCCGGCCCAGTCGCAGCTCTCGGTGCCGCCGGCGCCGGAGTTCACTTCCAGATAGGCGTCATTGCCGTCGGCCTCGCCGGACAGCAGGGCTTCAAGCTCGGCGCGGGCGGCCCGCTCCTTGATGGCCTTCAGCTGGGCGCGCGCTTCGTCGAGCGTCGCCTCGTCGCCCTCTTCCTCGGCCATTTCGGACAGCATGACGCCGTCCTCGAGCTCGCGCTCCATGGCCTTGACGGTGTTGATCCTGGCTTCCAGCTGCGAGCGTTCGCGGCTGACCGCCTGGGCCTCGTCGGGCTTGTCCCAAAGTGTCGGGTCCTCGACTCGGGCGTTCAGCTCATCGAGCTTTCGGTTGGCGACATCCCAGTCAAAGACGCCTCCTGAGCAGAGCGACGCTCTGCTCGATGTCGGCCTTCATGGCCTCGACATCCGGTCTCATATGCAAATCCTTACGGTGCGAAGGGGCGGAGATAGAGTGCGCCGGGCGGAAGGGAAAGGGGCGAACAGGGCCTGGGACCTGGGGCTTGGCCGTATCTCGACCTCGCCAGGCCCCAGGCCCTTCTCTCCAGGCCCTCGCCTAGAACAGCCCATCCAGATCCGCCGCCGGTTCCTGCTTGGGCGCAGGCGGCGCGGTCGGCGGGGGCGCGGACGGTCCGGACGTGATCCCGGCGGCCGCTTCCTGCTCGCGACGAACGACTTCGTTGTAGTTCTGCGGTCCCTCAGGCACAGCCACCGTCTCGCGGCGCTCTTCCTCGCGACGACGCTCGGTGCCGGGGCGGAAGGCTTCCTCGAACCCGTTCACGGTGCGGAAGATGGCGCCGCGCGGCCGCACGAACGGACGCGCCGGGCGCTCGCGCAGGGCGTCCTCCATGAAGTCGACGAAGATCGGCACGGCCGCGGAGGCGCCGGCTTCCCCGGAACCCAGCGAACGGTTGTCGTCGAAGCCGATATAGACCCCGACGACGATGTCGGTGGTGAAGCCCACGAACCAGGCCGAGCGATATTCGTTGGTCGTGCCGGTCTTGCCGCCGACCCACCGGCCCAGGCCGCGCGCGCTGGCGGCCGTGCCGCGCTGGATCACGCCTTCGAGCATCGAGGAGATCTGATAGGCCGTGATCGGGTCGATCACCTGGGTCCCGCGCGGATCCAGATAGGGCGAGGCCTGGCCGGAGAAGGCGCGTCCGCAGTCGCGGCAGCGGCGCTGGTCGGCGCGATAGATGGTCTCGCCGTCCCGGTCCTGGACGTATTCGATCAGATACGGGTCAACCCGGCGTCCGCCGTTGACGAAGGCGGCATAGGCGGCGGTCAGGTGATAGGCCGTGACCTCCCCTGCCCCCAGCGACACCGACAGATTGGGCTGCAGGTTGTCAGCGACGCCCATCCGCTCTGACAGCTCGACCACCCGGTCCATGCCGATCGTATTGGCCAGCCGGACGGTCATGACGTTCCGCGACAGCTCCAGCCCGCGACGCAGGGTCGAGGGGCCGTAGTAGCGACGGCTGTAGTTCTCGGGCGTCCAACGTTGCCCGTTGGCCCCGCCGGCGAAGCTGATCGGTCCGTCGACCACGATCGAGGCCGGGGTGAAGTCGCCTTCCAGCGCGGCGGCGTAGACAAACGGCTTGAACGACGAGCCCGGCTGACGCTGCGCCTGGGTCGCACGGTTGAAGCTCGACAGGGCGTAGGAATAGCCGCCGACCATCGCCAGGACGCGACCCGACTGGGGTTCTATGGCGACCATGGCCCCGTTGACGGCCGGGACCTGTTTCAGGGCGAACTGGCCGTTGCGCGGTTCGACGAAGATGAGGTCGCCGCGCTTCAGAGGCCGGTTGGCGTTGGCCCAGGCGGCGTCACTGGCGATCAGGGTCCCCGTCGTGTCGTCGCGGGCCGTGCGGATCTGCACGGTGTTGCCCGAGACGCTCTCGACGGCGGCGGCGCGCCACTCGCGGCGTTCCGGCGGCGCCGTCTGGCGCAGGGCCACGGCCTGCCAGCCCGGCGCGAAATCGGTCGTGCCCCACGCCCCGCGCCAACCGTGGCGACGGTCGTAGTTCTCGAGCCCGCGCATCAGGGCGTCCCGCGCCGCCGTCTGCAGCGACGGATCCAGGGTGGTGCGCATATAGAAGCCGCCGGCGTTCAGCTGGGCGCCGAACTCGGGGTTGGCGGCGGCCTGACGGCGCGCCTCCTCGACGAAGAAGTCGGCGTCCTGGTATTCAGCGCGGCGCGGCGCGGCGCGCGTGGTCAGGGGACGCGCGATCGCCTCCTGATACTGGGCCTGGGTGATGAACTGGTTCTGCGCCATCTCGCCCAGCACCCAGTCGCGGCGACCCTTGGCCGCCTCGGGGTGGCGTTTCGGATGGTAGTTGTTCGGCCCCTTGGGCAGGGCCGCCAGGAAGGCCGCCTCATCCGGCGTCAGCTGCGCCAGCGACTTGCCGAAATAGTTGTAGGCGGCCGAGGCCACGCCGTAGGAGCGGTAGCCCAGGAAGATCTCGTTCAGATACAGTTCGAGGATCTGCTCCTTGGACAGCGTCGCCTCCAGCCGGCTGGACAGGATCGCTTCCTTCAGCTTGCGGCCGATGGTCGATTCATTGGTCAGCAGCACGTTCTTGGCGACCTGCTGGGTGATCGTCGAACCGCCCTCCAGCCTGCGCCCGGTGGCGAAGTTGAAGACGTTCTTGAACATCGCCCGGCCCAGGCCCGAAACGTCGATGCCGCCGTGCTGGAAGAAGTTGCGGTCCTCTGCGGCCAGGAAGGCCTGCACGACGGGCGTCGGGATCTGCTCGAAGGGCACATAGATGCGCCGCTCGTCCGAAAACTCGCCGATCAGGGTGCCGTCGCCGGCATAGACGCGCGTCGCGGTCGGCGGCCGATAGTCGGCCAGCTCGGACGCATCGGGAAGGTCATGGAACAGCCAGGCGGCGTAGACCGCCACGATCAGCCCTGCGAGCGCGATCGCGCCCAATAGGCCGATGCCCGCCATCACGAACCACCGTTCGGCAACCTTCACCAAGACTCTCCGACTACGCGCCCAGAGGCGGGTTTAGCCCGCGCCGGGTCCGGCGGGAAGGCCGGAAACGTCCGTGATCAGCCGCCCGCGCTCGGCGTGCCGGCGATCTGGGTTCCGGCCGCGGGCTCACGGAAATACCGGTCGATCCCCTCGGCCACGGCCCGGACCAGCCGGCGTCGCTGCGCCGTGTCGCCCAGGGCCCTTTCGTCGTCGGGATTGGTGATGAACCCCATCTCGAGCAGCACCGCAGGCACGTCGGGGGCCAGCAGCACGGCCAGACCCGCGTCGCGATGGCTGCGGCGGAGCAGCGGATGGTCGGCCGCCTCCAGATGGGTCAGCAGGACGCGGGCGAACTGGGCCGAGCGGTTCTGGGTCGCGCGCTGGGTCATGTCGAGCAGGATGCGGTCCACCGACGGATCGCGTCCGGGCAGATGCAGGTCGCGATGCCAGTCGTCGCTGCGGGTGACCTCGCGGACCGCCCGCGTCGCGCCCTGTTCGGACAGGGTATAGACGGACGCACCGCGCGTGGCCGGATCCGCGCCCGCGTCTGCATGCAGCGAGATGAACAGGTCCGCATCCGCCTGACGCGCGATGCGCACGCGGCGGTACAGGTCGACATAGGCGTCGGTCTCGCGCGTCAGCATGACGCGATAACGGCCTGTCCGGTTCAGTTCGTCGCGAAGGGCGATGGCGGCGGCCAGGGTGACTTCGCTCTCGCTGCGCTGCGCGCCCTGGGCCCCCGGATCGCGACCGCCGTGCCCGGCGTCGATAACGATCAGCGGGCGCTCGGTGCGGCGCTGTTCGGGACGCGGCGCCTGGCGCTGCGTCGCAGGAAGGGGCGCCGAGCCTGTCGCGGCGATGTCGATGACATAGCGATAGTGGGCCACGCCGTCGCCGGGCGGCAGCAGGAAGCGGCGTTCGATCCGCGCCGTCCGGGCCAGACCCAGTTGCACCCGCGACGCCGTGCCGGACGCGCTGACCCGCCAGTCCCGCACCAGACCCGAGCCCGCGCCGTCCACGCCGCGACCGGCGCCCACGCCGGCCAGCGTCAGGACCACCGAGCCGCGATCCCCGCTCTCGATCACTTCCCCGCGCGCCGAGCGGTCCAGATCAATGACGATCCGTGTCCGCTGCACATCGCCGCCGAAGCGCACGCCGCGCACGTCGCCGGCCGCGCCGGCGGCCAGTCCGCGTGTGGAAATCAGCAGAACCGCGCCCAGCACCAGTACGGCAAGCGCCGTCATGGCCCACTCTCGTGGGCCCCAGCCGGACAGGTTGAAATACTTGCGACCGGTCATTCTGACGGCGGACCCACCTTTATCGTTGGCCCCATGGTGGCAGGGCTCGGTTGGGATTGGGTTAAGCGACGGCGCTTTCCGCGCATTTGCTGTCTAAAGCGGAGCGCTGCCTTTCCATTCCGTGACTTGATGCTTATGCTTGTATCCGTCCGCGAACGATCGCGCCGCCGCTTTGTCGGTTCGGCGAGGCCCCGGCGCGGCGCCGACTTCCCGCCTTCGCGGATCGTGTCGCCCCCTGTCTCTGACCGTGGTCACTGACTGACTGGCCCATCGATCGAACAAGCCGGGCCTGTTCAGAACCGGACCTTGCGACGCCTGTCGGCGCGGGTCCAGGACCGACCATAACCCATGGGCATTCCCGCCTGCCTCTCCCGTGAACCGACAGCCCCCTTCGGGCCGGTCGCAGTCGTCTTCGGCCATCGCCGCGACGACGGGATGACGCATGCGTCCGCCTCTTACCCCGTTCGGCGAGCCGCCGTTGCCTCCCCCGGCAACGGCCGAGCGCGCCAGAGAGATACCTTCAATGTCAAAGACGATGCTTATCGATGCAGCGCACGCGGAAGAAACCCGCGTCGCGATCGTGGACGGCCGCCAGGTTGAGGAATTCGACTTCGAGTCGAAAACCAAACGCCAGCTTCGCGGCAATATCTATCTCGCCAAGGTCACCCGCGTAGAACCCAGCCTGCAGGCCGCCTTCGTCGAGTACGGCGGCAACCGCCACGGCTTCCTGGCCTTCAACGAGATCCACCCCGACTACTACCAGATCCCGGCCGCCGACCGCGACGCGATCATGGCCGAGGCCCATTCGGCCGAGGACGATCACGACGACGAGCACGCCCGTGACTCCGACGACGGCGATTCCGAAGGCGGGATGGCCGAAGAGGAACGTCTGAAGCGTCGCCTGATGCGCCGCTACAAGATCCAGGACGTCATCAAGCGCCGCCAGATTCTGCTGATCCAGGTCGTCAAGGACGAGCGCGGCGGCAAGGGCGCGGCCCTGACCACCTGGCTGTCGCTGGCCGGCCGCTACTGCGTCCTGATGCCCAACACCGGCAAGGGCGGCGGGATTTCGCGCAAGATCACCCAGGCCAGCGACCGCAGGCGCCTGAAGGCCGCTGCGGCCGCCCTGGACGTCCCGCGCGGCATGGGCCTGATCATCCGTACGGCCGGCGCCAAGCGCACCAAGGCCGAGATCAAGCGTGACTACGAATACCTGCTGCGCCTGTGGGAGACGATCCGCGAGACCACCCTCGCCTCCCACGCTCCGTCGCTGATCTACGAGGAAGAAAACCTTGTCCGCCGCGCCGTGCGCGACATGTTCGACAAGGATTTCGACGGCATCCAGGTCGAGGGCGTCGAGGGCTTCAAGGAAGCGCGCGACTTCATGCGGGTGCTGATGCCCTCGCAGGCAAAGAAGGTTCACCTGTACCAGGGCTCCAGGCCCCTGTTCGCCGCCAACGGCATCGAGGAGCTGCTGACGCAGATCCACCAGCCGATCGTGCCGCTGAAGTCCGGCGGCTATCTGGTCATCAACCAGACCGAGGCCCTGGTCGCCATCGACGTCAACTCGGGGCGCGCGACCAAGGAACGCAACGTCGAGGCCACGGCCTTCAAGACCAACTGTGAAGCCGCCGTCGAGGCCGCCCGCCAGCTGCGCCTGCGCGACCTCGCCGGCCTGGTGGTCATCGACTTCATCGATATGGACGAGTCCAAGAACAACCGGACCGTCGAACGCATCCTCAAGGATGAGCTGAGCCACGACCGCGCCCGCATCCAGATGGGCCGCATCTCCGGCTTCGGCCTGATGGAGATCAGCCGCCAGCGTCGCCGCCTCGGCGTGCTGGAAGGCGCCACCGAGGTTTGCCCGCATTGCCAGGGCGCCGGGCGTGTGCGTTCCGCCGAAAGCGCAGCGTTGATGGTGCTGCGCGCCGTCGACATCGAGGCCGGCAAGAACGGCGCGGGCTCGATCAACCTGAAGGTCTCCTCGGCCGTCGCCCTCTACATCCTGAACCACAAGCGTGATTACCTGCAGCGCCTGCTGGAGCGTCGCGGCCTGGCCGTCATCATCCAGATCGACGACCGCATGGGTCAGGGCGAGAGCGCCATCGAGCGCACCGAGACCAATGAGGACTTCGTCGCGCCCGAGGCCGTCGTCACCCTGGCCGATCTCGAAGACGACTTCGACGACAGCGCCTGGCAGGACGAAGACGACAACGACGACGAAGACGAGTTCATCGCCGGCGACGACGAGGACGCTCTGGATCGCGAAGACGCCGACGACGACGAGCCGCGCGAGCGGGCCGAACGCGCAGAGCGCTCCGACGGGGATCGCGGCCGGGGTCGTGGCCGCCGCCGTCGTGGCGGTCGTCGCGACGAGGAGGCCGCTCCCGTGGCCGCCGACGTCGAGGTCGAGGGTCTGGCCGCCGATGACGACGACAGCGAGGCCGGTCGTCGCCGTCGTCGCGGCCGTCGCGGCGGTCGTCGCATCCGCGAGGACGGCGATGCCGCAGGCGCCGGCGCCGGTACGGGGTCCTTCTTCTGGGTCCGGGGCCGCACGCCCTCGCTGGACGATCCCTATGTCTGGTTCGACCCGATCAATCCCGCCCCGCGCGCCGAACGTCCGGCCGCACCCGCGCGTGACACGGCCGAGGCCGCCCACGACGTCGAGGAAATCATCGGCGAACGCCCCGAGGGCGAACTGGCCGGAGATCGCGAAGGCGGTCGCTCGCGTCGTCGCCGTCGCGGTCGGGGTCGCGGCGAACGCGCCACCCCGCACGATCTGAAGGTCGAGGGTCGCGCCACGAACGAAGGCATGCCCGCCGACGGCGATCCCGAGACTCCGATGGCGGTCATCCTGCCGGAAGCCGCCTCGGACGAGCCGGCTCCTGTCATCGCCGCCGAGCCCCAGCGCCGCCGCGTCCGTCGCAAGACGGGAACGGCGGCCGTGGAGACCGAAGTCGTCGCTGCGGAAGCCGTCGAGGCTGTCGCCCCGCCGCTGGAGCCCGAGATCGCCTTCGTCGAGGCCGCACCTGAGCCCGCGCCCGAGCCCGAGCCGGAAGTCGAACCCGTGCCCGTCGCGCCGGAGACCCTGGTCGCCGCCGAAGACGTCGCGCCTCCCGCGCCGGAGGCCGATCTCAGCGCGATTATCGCCAACGATCCGAACCAGATCACCGCGCCGCCCGCCAAGCCGAAACGCGGATGGTGGCGTCTGTGACGAACCGCGCCTAGGTTAGGTCCATGAGGCGGGGGCGCCAGTCGAAGGAGTTCGCCATGATCCGGCCGACCCGCGTCGCGTCCTCCCTCCTCGGGTGGGTCGCCGCGTCCGCCGCCGTCCTCGTGATGGCGGCGGCCGGCCCCGCCTCCGCCCAGTCGACGATCCGCGACACCGAGGTCGAGGGCATCATCCGCGAATGGTCGGACCCGGTCTTCACGGCCATGGGTCTGGAGCCGTCCGAGGTCGAGGTCCTCCTGATCAACGATCCCGAGCTGAACGCCTTCGCCACGCGCGGGCGGATCATGGGCATCAACACCGGCACCATCCTTCGCGCGGAGTCTCCGGGCGAGCTTCTGGGCGTGATCGCCCACGAAGGCGGTCACATCAAGAACCGCCACACCCTGCGCGACGGGGCCCAGGCCGCCGGCATGCAGCCCTTCCTCATGTCGATGGCGCTCGGCGCCCTGGCCATCGCGGCGGGCGAACCCGGCGCGGGCATGGCCCTGGTCGGATCCGGCCAGTATTTCGGCACCCTCGGCGCCCTGCGCTACATGCAGAGCCAGGAGGGCGAGGCCGACCTGACCGCCGCTCGCGCCATGGAGGCCGCCGGCCAGTCCGGGCGCGGACTGGTGGAGTTCTTCGAGAACATGCGGGCCCAGGAGGTCTTCTCCGACGCCCGTCGCTACCCTTATTTCCGCAGCCACCCCCTCTCCGGCCAACGGATCGAGGCCCTGCGCCGCCCGGTCGAGGCTGCATCCCACTACAATGTCGTCGACAGCCCCGAGCGCATGGCCCAGCTGCAGCTGATCCAGGCCAAGATCCGCGCCTTCACCGACCCGCCGACCCTGACCCTGCGCACCTATCTGGACAGCGACACCTCCCTGCCGGCCCGCTACGCCCGCGCCATCGCCTGGTATCGCGACGGCCAGACCCAGCGCGCCCTCGACGCCACCGACGTCCTGATCGCCGCGGACGCCGAAAATCCCTACCTGTGGGAGCTCAAGGGCCAGATCCTGTTCGAGGAGGGCCGCCCGCGCGAGGCCATCGACGCCCACCGCGAGTCGATCCGGCTGATGCCCGACGCCCCCCTGCTGCGCATCAACCTGGCCCACGCCCTGATCGAGACCAACGACAGCGCCAACCTCGAGGAGGCCGTCGACCAGCTGAAACGCGCCGTGGCCCGCGAGGATGACAACACCCTGGCCTGGCGCCTTCTGGGTCAGGCCTATGCCTCCCAGGGCAAGGAGGGCGAGGCGCGTCTGGCCTCGGCGGAATACTATTTCGCCGCCGGGGCTGAGGAACAGTCGACCCAGTTCGCCCTGCGCGCCCGCGACATGCTGCCGCCCGGCTCGAACGAATGGCGCCGCGCCATGGACATCGTCCTGGCTTCCGGCGCCACGATGGACGACATCGCCGACGTCGATCGACGCAACGAGCGTCGTCGCGAACGCCAGCAGACCGTCATCCCCCCCGGCGCCTGACCCCTTTCCCGAGAGCCTCATGACCGACGAAGCCCCCGTCCCCGCCACGGACGAAAAGCCGACTGCACGCGATCCCTTCGCCTGGTTCGCCGGCGGCCGGGGCGGAGCCATCGCCGTCGCCGTCTCGGTCATCGCCCTGGGCCTGTCCGCAGCGCCCTACGTCACCGGCGGTGATTTCGGCGGCAAGGTCCGCGCCTATCTGCTCGCCAATCCCCAGGTCATGACCGAGGTCCAGGCCGCGTTCGAATCGCAGGCGGAGAATGCGCGGGTCGACACCATCAACGCCGCCGTGGCCGCCAACGCCGCCCTGATGGCGCCCGACCCGCGCGACCCCGCCTTCGGCCCCGCCGATGCGAAGGTCACCGTGGTGGAGTTCTTCGATTACCGCTGCCCGGGCTGCAAGGCCGTGTCCGAGGACTTTCTGGCCCTGATCCGCGCCAACCCCGACGTCCGCTTCGTCTTCAAGGAATGGCCCATCCTCGACCGGGGCGACGACACCACCTCCAACTACGCCGCCCGCGCCGCCCTCGCCGCCCATCGCCAGGGCAAATACCTCGCCGTCCACCAGGCCCTGATGGCCGAGAACGGCCTGACGCGCGAAGGCGTCGACCGCATCCTCGCCGCCAATGGCGTCGACCTGGGACAGGCCGCCGCCGTCATCACCGACACCGGAACCGACCGCCTTCTGGCCGACATCCACACCACCGGCGCCACCCTCGGCCTCGTCGGCACCCCGACCTTCCTGATCAACGGCAAGACCACGGCGACCATCAACCCGCAGGAGGTGGCCGCGGCGATCGAGGCGGCGAAGGCGGGATAGCGGGGACGCGAGAACCGGGGGTCAGAGTCAGCTTCGGGCGGCAGGGGGCCGGGTCGCGAGGCGATATCCGCGGCGCGCCATCAACCAACAGTCCTTGCGACCAGGCACACAGTCACCCAGCCCTCGCTACGTGAGCGCTATTGGACGCGCTCGACGGTCAGCCCCCGAGCTTCCAGCATTCGCTGAATACTATCCTCTCCCGCAAGATGTAGAGCGCCGACGGCGATGAAGGCGGTGCCCGCCCCATCGAGCATCAATGTGATGCGATCGGCCCAGGCGCGGTTCCGCTCGACCAGCAAGGCTTGATAGACCCGCTCGCCCACCTCACGCATGGGCGCAACGCCAATCCGTTCAATCGCGACGACATCACCGTCAAGCCACGCAGCGACCAACAACTGAAGCTGGGCCGCGCCGTCGTCAAAATCGTCCAGGGATCGCATCAGATAGGCAAGCTGACCTTCTTCGGGAAAGCCGGCGAGCAGCCGGACCTGCTGATCCAGAGTTTCCAGCCCGCCGATCGTCATCCCAGCCTCCAAGGCTCGCGACCTGAGGACGGGATCGATGCCCGAGGCCGGATCGAAACCACCGCGACGCAGCGGCGCTGCGGCCAGGGAGAGCGACGCCAGCCACGGCCGCATAGGATCCAGTTGGGCCGCGCTGAGCCCCACGGACCGGGCTGCGGCGTCCAGGCGGGTCACATCCTTGTCGGACAGAAGACTGGAGAGCGGCCGGTCCGGCGAGAGGCCGTGCTCACGTATCAAGGGCAGAACAGCCGCCTGATCTCCCGGGTTCTCGACCTCAAGGATCAACTGGCTCGCGCCGTCGAAAGCGGCCTCGAAGCGAGGCGAGCGCCATTCGGTTTCAGGCTTCATCACGTGGATCGTGCCGAACAGATAGAGAGTAGAATCGTGATCTCGCACAGCCCAGATCGCAGGTTCAGCGACCGCCGCTCCGCCCATGACCAGGGCCAATCCGCCGATGACGGGAAGAAGCGCCTTGCGCAGGTTCTGGCGGATAGAGGCGATAGACATGAGGGGCTCCTGAGAAGGCATGGCGAGGCGTAGTCACGGCGAGGCGCCGGACGGACAGGGAGTTTTGGTGGTGTGGTTCAACTGTGCCGGTGGACGTCGACTGTCCGACTCAAATGTCGGTCAACCTGCGAGATCGGCGCTTCGAGATCGGCAGGCGTTGACCGTGCAGAGAACCGCGAGAGTCAGACCGATGGCAACCACCGCAATCGAGACCGGGGCAGCCAGGGCGATCGGCGCAAAGATCCAGACCCCCGCATAGATCAGCCCGGCGAGCGTAAGCGACCACCCCGCCGCCCGGCGAGCCGCCTGGGCCCTGCCTTCGGCTGCAAGCGAGGCCCGCGGTCGGCCGATCTGCTTGGGCGCTCCGTTGGCCAGGACGACCAGTGACAGGCCGATCGCTATCTGAACCAGGCGGGACATCATGTCGGCGTCGATCACCTCCATGTGCGCCGCAAGCCTGGCGGCAGCTGCGACGCCGATCAGGAGAACGGCTCCGACAACAGCCGCGACGGTGCGTTTGAACATCATTTCTGAACCTCCTTCGACGACGGCGCCTTGAAGCCAAACACTTGGGCAAAGCCCAGAAGCGCGTCTTCAAGCACTGTCAGTTTGAGACGGTAGATAAGGGTCGTCCCGCGCCGTTCGGCGTCAATCAGATCCGCTTCCTTCAGGACGTTGAAATGGGCGGACATGGTGGGCCGCGAAACGGGAAACTGTGCGCTCAACTCACCCGCCGTCATCGGCCGCTCGCGCAACAACTCAAGCACCTTGCGCCGGGTCGGATCGGACAGAGCTTTAAAAACCGCGTTCATGAGTTGATGTTTAGCTAATCATCAAAATACGAGTCAAGAGCAATCTCAAAGCAAGGCTTACCAGTCCGCCTGGGAAGCCAGTGAGGCGGCGAAGGCGGGGTAGACCAACCGGCGTCCGCTGCTGGCGGCAAGATCTGCGCCCGACGCGGGGGGGGCGGTTGCCGACGTCTATCCGGAGGGCAGAAGATCGCCGGGAGCGGCCACTATTGCCGGCTGGACCTCGCGCGGGCTCTTGCCTGTCCAGCGTTTGAAGGCGCGGGAGAAGGCGGCGGCTTCGGAGAAGCCCACGAGGTAGGCGGTCTCGTTGACCGAGGCCCTGGCGCCGGTGAGGTAGCGCAGCGCCATCCGGTAACGCAGGGCGTCGAGCACCTGTTCATAGGTGGCGTCCTCGGCCCTGAGCTTGCGGAACAGGGTCTGGCGGCTGAAGCCCAGGGTCCGGGCGACCGCCTCGGCGCCGACCTCGCCGGTGTGCAGCAGCGGAAGCAGAACGGCCTCGACGCGGCCGCGGACGGTCTTCTGGTCCTCGAGCTCCTGCAGCAGGCCGTCGGCGCGCCGGGTCAGGACACCGAACACATAGCGCGGCTGAAGCGCGACAGGCCAGGTCGCGATGCGCGGGTCGAGCCGCATGGCGTTCCAGCCGCTGGAGAAGGTCACCGGGCACTGGAAGATGCGGTCGTATTCGGCGCTCCAGGCCGGCGCCGCGTGGGAAAACTGCACCTCCAGCACATGCTGCTCTGGCAGGAAGCGGCGAGGGCCGCAGACCAGCCGCGCGAAGGCCCCTTCGCTCAGTTCGGGGAAGGCGTCGGGATCCGCGCGCGTGTCGACCATCCACAGTTGGCCGTCGCGCGCGGAGAGTACGAAACGGGGCCCGTCGCTGAGGCCCTCGGTCTCCAGCGTCAGCCGGCCGAAGCGCTGCATCTGGGCGAACGCTTCGCCCATGGTGGCCGAGGCGTTCATGATCAGCCCGACGATCGACACCTCCGCAAGGTCGACGGCCTCGCCGAAATGAAGCGCCAGGGCCGGGTCGCCGCAAAGGTCCTGGGCCGCGCGCATCAGGGCCACATAGGTGTCGAACGCCAGGCGGGCGTCGGGGTCCTCAAGGTCATCGGGACGCAGGCCCGCCCGGGCCATGAGCGCCGCGCGATCAGCGCCCCGCTGGACAGCGAACGCGATCAGGCCGGCAGCTACGCCTGCTGACGTCGTCAGGTTCGACATCCACGCGGCCCCCGGTGTTACGAACGATCATGCGCACGGAACGCACGATCATGGCTCCGGCCAAGCTTATCGACAAGAAAGCGCCCATGACACTGCGAATTCCCGTCTTGCCCGTCCTGTTCGCCGCCGCCGTGGCCGCCGCGCTGCTGCCTTCGATCGCCCTGGCGGACACTCTGCAGGCCAGGCCCGGCGATCCGGCCTGGATGCATCTTGGCGCCAACGCCCTGCTGTGGGCGCACATCGCGGGCGGGGCGATCGGGATGGTCACCGGCGTCGTCGCCCTGGCATCGCGCAAGGGCCAGCGGGTCCACCGCGCGGCGGGATCGGTCTTCTTTGTGGCGATGTTCGCGGCCTACGCCATCGGCGCGGGCGTCGCGCCCTTCCTTGAGACCGGGCAGCGGCCCAATTTCGTCGCCGGGATCATGGCGCTCTACCTTCTGGTCAGCGGCGCCATGGCGGCTCGACGGCGGGACGCGAAGGCCGGCGTCCCGGAGGTCATCGGGCTGATCGTCGCCCTCTCCATCACCGCTGCGGGCGTGATCTTCATGCGGATGGGCGCGGCCAGCCCCAGCGGCACGGTAGACGGTTCGCCGCCGCCGGCCTTCGTGCTCTTCACCATCGCCGGGATCTTCGCAGCGGCCGGTGAGCTGAATATGCTCCTGCGCAAACAGCTGTCCAACGTCTCGCGGATCGCCCGGCACCTGTGGCGGATGTGCTTTTCGCTGTTCATCGCCTCAGGGTCGTTCTTCCTTGGGCAGATGCAGGTGTTTCCGGAGGCCATACAGGACTCGGTTCTGCTGCCCGTCCTGGCCCTGGCGCCGCTGCCGGTCATGCTGTTCTGGCTGGGCAAGGTCCGCTTCGACGACTGGCGCCGTCGGCGGGCGAAGGCGGCGGTCGCAGCCTGAGGGCGCCGATTCACGGAACGGCAGCCAGGCGCGAACCGGCTTGGGGGCGATGTTCTGCAGGTCTGCTCGACGTCCGGATGCGAATGGCCGGCCCCGGCGCCGCACAGCCACCCTGCCCTGCCGACCTCGATGTCCGCCTTCCGCCTGGCAGGCTATGACCGCTCACGAGCCGTGGAGGACGTTCGAGCAGACGAGCGCCAGAATGCCATCGACCGCTCGCTTCCATGCTGCCAACTCACCGCAGCCTCGCGCTCCGGCAAGGTAATCAGCCGCCTGGGGTTCCCGGGATATTTGGGCGCAAGCTTGGGTTCGGGCGGTAGACAGTCGAAAATGGTTAATATAACCGTGATCAGGCGGGTCGCTGACCTCCCTCCAGGGTTCGCCTTTCAGGGGAAAAGTGAAGTCTCGCGGGGACTTGGGATGGTAGCTGACTGATATGGATCCGATCACTTCAATCGTGGCCTCCATGCTGATCTCCGGCGCCGCAGCGCCGGCGGACGGCCATGGCTGTGCCGAGACGCCCCACTACGGCGATGCGCCCTGCGCGTGCACACGCGTCGTCGACTTCTACGGCCCGTGGACCGGCGGCGGCGCCGGTTGGCCGGGACCGGGGGGCTGGGGCCCGCCGATCAACAATCCGGGACCTCCCATCCGCGTCTCGTCGCCTGGCGTTCGCGTGATCGGACGCCCGATCAACGTCGCCGGCCCGACCATCTACATCGACGGACCTCCGGTCTATGTGGACGCTCCGCCGATCCGCATCGCCCCGGCCCAGATCTACGTCCAGCGTCCAGAGGTCCATGTCCGTCCGTCGGAAATCATGGTCGAGCCGCCGCAGGTTCATTTCTCGGACTGCGCCGATGGCACGGTCTGCACGCCTGTCGACGGCGGCAGTGGCGGGGGCATGCCGGCCCACGAGAGAACTCCTTCGCCGGTGGGCGAATCCGTTGTGCTTTCGTCGAGGGCGCCGTCACCCACTCCGCCGCCGGTGCTCGAACCCGTTGCGCCTTCGTCAAGCATGCAGCCCCCCTCTCCGCCGCGCGTTCCGGTCTATCCTCCCAAACAGGATCGCAACTGACTTTGACGGCCGAGGCCCACGTCTGGACAACAGAGCCGACGGGTAGGCCCCCCGCATGGAGCCGCAGGCTCCGGCAAGGGGTCGGCGCCGCTGGACTGGCTCTGGGGCTCTTCTTCGCCGCTTCCTCCACGGCGGCCGCGCGACAGCACCCGGCGTCGGGCCATGTGGACGCCGTCGAACAGGGGGCCTCTCCCGCTGTGCAACAGCTGAAGTCATGGGTTCTTGAGACCGGCGACAATCAGGGCCTGCCCTTTGTCCTCATCGACAAGGTCAACGCCCAGGTCTTCGCATTCAACCGCGACGGGCTGCTGCTGGGGGCCACGCCCGTCCTTCTGGGTCTGGCGCGGGGAGACATCGCACCGCCCGGGATCGGCGATCGCCCCCTGTCCGCCATTGCGCCGGAAGAACGCATCACGCCGTCGGGGCGGTTTGTCGCCTCGATCGGCGAGAACCTGAGCGGGAAAAGCATACTCTGGATAGACTATGCCGGGGCGCTCTCGCTGCATCCCGTCGTAACGGCACGGCCGGCCGATCGTCGTCTGCAGCGCCTGACCACGCCGACCTCCGAGGACAACCGGATCTCCTACGGGTGCGTGAACGTCCCGCCTGCCTTCTTCGAGGACATCATCGCACCGGCCTTCAGCGGCACAGTGGGGATCGTCTACATACTGCCCGAGCAGAGCTCGATCGCGCAGGTCTTCCCCGGGGCCTGACGGGTTTTACGGACGATGGCGCCGAACCCGGCCTGGCTGTGGAGGGACAGGTGGGTCCCGTGGGTCAGGCACTGGCGTAGCAGCGATCAGTTGAGCCCACCACCATTCCAGGTCGTTCGCTTCGCGCTATTGCCCCGGGCCTCCACCCGCATAAGGTGACGTTCGGGGAACGTCTACATGTCAGAGCCTTTACCAGACCCGCGTCCGAAGCCGCGTTTCAGCCTGCCTGTGAGCCGCCAACGTCTGATCGAGCTGGGAGTCGTGGTCTTCGGCGTGCTGATGAGTGTTGCCAGGCCCGAACCGTCGCAACTGACTCAGGGTAGCCCTCGGCCAAGTACGCCTATCGGATTCACGGGCGCAGCAAATCCCGGCTGATGCGATCGAAGAGACGGGCCATCGCTTCCTCGGTCTGCAGATCGGGCGTGCGGTTCATCAGGATGACGATGGCGCTCCCCTTCGCCGGATCGAAATAGAGGCTGGTGTAGACGCCCAGGTCAGAACCGGCGTGGCCGGTCAGCCCGTTGCGATCCCGCCAGAAGAAGCGCTGCCGGTCATCGATGCTGGGCGGCAGTTGTAGTTTCAGCATCTCATCGAACGATGCGGCGGACAGTAGCTGGCCGCTGCTCGTCTCTCCCCGCGCCAGAATGCTCTGCGCCAGAAGGGCCAGATCCCGCGCTGAGGAGTTCACGCCGCCATCCGGGTAGTTGGGATTTCCGAACTGCGGATAGGCATCGAAACGGCGGTCGCCGCCGGCGGGCCGGAAGACCTTGCGGATGAGGAAGTTCCGCTTCGGCTGTTCCGTGCTCGCGCAAAGACCGGTGAGGGGAAGGCACTGAACCACGTCGTATCGGGTCGCCAGTTCGCCCGCGCGATAGTCCGCCAGCAGCCAGGACGAGTTCGTCATCCCCAGAGGCTCGAACACGTTCGTCTTGGCCAATGTCGCTAGCGACGCGTCCCCCACGGCCTCGGCTACGGCGCCGGCGACACCGGCGCCGAGATTGCTGTATTCGCGCGCGGCTCCTGGCGACGTCGTGAGATAGTGGGCGCCGCCGTCATAGCGTGCGCCGTCCGGCGTCAGGAGGCCGCGAACGTGATCCACCAACGGCGTCTGAGAGTCGCTCCCTTCCTGGTAGTCCGCGACATCGTAGAAGTCTCCGATGCTGGATGTATGGGTCGCCAGTTGGCGAACTGATATCGCCTGGCCATCTGCATTGGGATTGCTCACCCGGAAAGGCAGCATGGCGTTGATGTCAGCATCCAGGTCCAGAAGGCCCTTGTCATGAAGCTGCAGCAGGACGATCCCCAGGATCGGCTTGCTGATGGACGCAATATTCATGGGTGTGTCGGCGGTCATCGGCTTGCGCGCTTCCACATCCGCGAACCCGTAGCCCTGCATGTGCACGACCTGGTGGTCCCTCACCACCGCGATGGCGAGGCCCGGGATCGCCTCTTCCTCCATCAGCGCGGGGACGAAGCTGTCAAAGTCCTGCGCGCCTTCGGACCGCATCACCTGTTTGGGCGATGCCAGCCAATAGAACAGCAGGGCCGCCGCAATGGAGCCCAGGACGATGAGTGTCTTTTTCACGATTGATCTCCGGCGAATGGCGAAGGTGAGAAGCGATCGTCCATTGGCCGGGCGTCGAGGGCCGCCATGGCGTTGTCCAGCAGATCGCCGAGATCGGTGCCGATGTCGGCGTCCAGACCCTCGAAAACCGCGGCGGCTTCAACGTTGTACTGATGCAGCAGGCTGGCCTGGGCCGTGCCGAAACCGGTCAGAAAATACTCGGTGCGTCGGCGGTCCGTGGGGTCGGTCCGCTTTTCGATGACATTGAGTTTGCTGAGTGTGGCGAGATGCTGCGCGACCGTCTGATGAGGATGCTGCAGGGCGCGTGCGACCTCCGTCACTGAAGCTGGCCCGCTCTTGCTGAGGTGCAACAATGTGGACGAGCAGGAGACGGGGAAGACCATCCCGTTGCGGGCATAGACCTTCGTCACCTGGCTCTGAATCAGGAAGGCGAGGTCCAGCAGCTTCTTGGCTGTGTAGGCCTTCCGCACGATGGCGTTATCGTAGAATTCTCGATGGATCATTCCTGCGTCATACCGATGCGCAGAGCATTGCGCAATAACCTGCGCAATGCCCTGCGAGCTTCTGGCAACTGTCGGGTTTGGGCCCGCCAATGTATCCGACAACCGCGATGTGATCCGCACACCCTCCCCGAAGCCCTTTGAATTCAACGCCCGGCTCTAACGAAAGCCTTTATCCGCGCCTTCATATGAAACGGGCGGACACTGTCGGCATGACCGAGAGCAAACACCGACCGCCCCGCCTCTCCGCCGAAGCCTGGGCTCATGCCCGTGAGGACTTCATCGCCGGCATCAGCTGCGCCGTCATCGCCGAACGCTATGGCACGACCGATCGAAGCATCCGTCGTCGCGCAGCGATCGAGGGCTGGCGGCGGCCCGACTTCCTGCCGTCCCGCCTCGCCCCGCCGCCGCCCTGGATGGCCGGGCCGCGCACCCGGGAGGAGGAGATGGAGATCGATCCGGCGCTGGAGGAGGTGGCGGCGGAGGCCTCGACCGCGCGTTTCGGCCTGCTGTTCAATCCCGATCCGCGGAGCGTGCGCCGCTACGCCTTCCGTCAGGCGGCCGAGAACGCCGCCGTCGACCGTCCGGAACAGGCCCTGTCCTGGATGCGGCTCGTCCATCTGACCGAGCGCTGCGGCGCGCGCCTGGAGATGGACTCCTCCGCCTTCCGGGACATTGACCGGGTCCGCGCCTCCTATCTGCACCGACTGAACGAGGAGTTCGCCGCCGGCCGCGAGGCCGCGGTCGCTGAAAAGACCGAAGAGGCCGCGCCCGACCCGGCGACCTGACCCCCCGGGATTTCGTCCGCTTCGTCCGTTTCGTCCGTTTCGTCAGGGTGTTTTTCGTCCGGACCGACGGACGAAACCGGACAGACGCCGGAGCCTAGGCCAGCTTCAGCATCATCTCGCCGCCGATCCATTCGACCCGCGCCTTCGCCCGGGCCGCCTCGGCGGCAGCGGTGTTGCCCAGGGCCTGTTCGGCCTCGGCGAGGACGAAATAGCTGTAGGGGTCCATCGGCCAGTCGGTCAGCAGTTCCTCGATCTTGGCCTTGGCGCCGGCTGCGTCGCCGTTGGCCAGCATCGCTGCGGCCAGGCTGCGGCGGGTCGGGAACCAGATGATCGGCGGGTCGCCGCCCTCCTCCTCCTGGCCCTGGATCTCGGCGGCCCGGGTGAAAGCGGCCACGGCGGCGGCCGCATTGCCTTCGATCATCGCCGCGCGGCCTTCCAGCACGCGTTGCGAGACCTCGATGAAATCCTTCATGTCGGCGGCCTGGGCGCCGGTGATGGCGTCGCCTTCGCGGATCGCCCGGATGGCCTCGGCCTCGGCGCGGACGGCGCCCGCGTCGCCGGCCCGGGCCGCAGCCTCGCCGCGGCCGTAGCGCCAGTTGGCGCGCTGCACCGGCTTGTCTTCCGGCGGTTCCGCCAGGGCCGCGACCTGGGCGGCTGTGCCGAAGCGGCCGTAGATCGCATAGGCGTCATTGGCCATCAGCTGGCGCCACAGGTTCTCGGCCGGGATGTCGGGATAGGTGGCCAGGAAGCCCTCGGCCAGCTTGAGCCCCTCCTCCGCCCCGCCGGCCATCAGGGCCCCGCCCATGCCGAAATGGATGTTGTGGGCATGCAGCGGCATCCCCGTGATCCCGCCGGGAGGCGCGGCCAACTCATCGTAGCGCTTGTCCAGCGCCACGGCCTCGACGTTGGACCTCATGGCGTCCCGGTAGCGGCCCACCCGATAGAAGGTGTGCGACGGCATATGCACCAGATGGCTGGCGGACGGCGCCAGCCGGGCCAGCTTCTCGCCATAGGGAATGGCCTTGTGCGGGTCGTCCGACCACTCGGTCAGGTGGATGTAGAGGTGGATGGTGCCGGGATCGTCGGGCGCCTTGGCCAGCGAGCTCTCCAGGATCTCCATGGCCCGGGTGATGCCCCGGTCCTTGGGCGCGCCCTCGTCGTCGAACCACTCATCGGCCTGCAGCATCCAGGCGTCGGCGGCCATGGCGGCGATCAGGGGGCTGTCGGGATTGCGGCGAGCGATCCGGTCCATGGCCCGGGCGAAGCGGACGTCCCGGCTGGATTTGGCCCCCGAATAGCGCTGGATCAGGGCGTCGATCATCTGGCGCTGGAGGGCGGTCGCCCCCCGCGCCTCGCGCCGGGCCAGCTGGGCCAGCCGCAGTCCCGCCCTCACCGAGTCGTCATCCGTGCCGCCGCCATTGAGGTTGGGCCCCGTCGCCCAGGCCTCGCCCCAGGCGCACATGCCGCAGTCGGGATCGATGGCGCGGGCCCGGCGGAAGGCCCGGACCGATTCCTTGTGCTCGAACGCCCAGCGCAGCCGCACCCCGTGGTCGAACCAGGCCTGGGCCTCCGGATTGTTTGTATCGACGGGCCAGCTCGCCACCTCGCCGAAGCCAGGCACCAGGATCATGGAGGCTTCCGGCGCCGCATCGAGCACCGACCCGACCCGGCCGCAGCCACGCGGGTTCTGCAGCAGCGACGCGCTCGCCTCCGCATCCGCCGTGGCCGAGGTCGCATCGGCGACAGCTGCAGGGCCCGCGAGGCACAGGGCGACAGCGGTGAAGGTCAGCAGTGTCAGTCGCATCGTCTTCCCCCGAACCGAGGCCGCGATCCTGCACCAGCCCGACGGCGCTTCCAAGCGCCTCGATCGCCTCAGAGGTGCAGCCGGCGGATCAGATCAGCCCGCCCAGCGGGGACGACGGGTCGGCGTACATCTTCCTGGCCATCCGCCCGGCCAGATAGGCCTCGCGCCCGGCGATGACGGCATGCTTCATCGCCCGCCCCATCCGGATCGGATCGCGCGCCCCGGCGATGGCCGTGTTCGCGATCACGGCGTCGCAGCCCAGCTCCATGGCGATGGTCGCATCCGAGGCCGTGCCCACGCCCGCATCGACCAGCACCGGCACCCTGGCCTGCTCGACGATCAGCCGGATATTGACCCGGTTCTGGATCCCCAGCCCCGACCCGATGGGCGAGGCCGCAGGCATGATCGCCGCCGCGCCCGCGTCCTCGAGCCGTTTGGCCATGACCACGTCGTCGGTGCAGTAGACCATGACGTCGAACCCGTCGGCGACCAGCAGATCCAGCGCCCGGAGCGTCTCGATCATGTCGGGATACAGGTGCGCCGAGTTCGACAGCACCTCCAGCTTGACCAGATCCCAGCCGCCCGCCTCGCGCGCCAGCCGCAGGGTGCGCACCGCGTCCTCGCCCGTGAAACAGCCGGCCGTGTTTGGCAGGAAGGTGAACCGGTCGGGCTTCAGATAGTCGACCAGCATCGGCTGGGACGGATCGCTGAGGTTCACCCGGCGCAGCGCCACGGTGACGATGTCGGCGCCCGCAGCCTCGGCCGCGGCCGCGTTCTGGGCGTAGTCGGCGTATTTCCCCGTTCCGACGATCAGACGCGAGTTGAAGCTGCGACCGGCGACGGTCCAGGTATCGGCAGCGGTTTCGGCGGGCGGGACGACGGGAGCGTTCATGGCCCTCATCTAGGCTTCAACGGCGTCGAACGGAACCCGCTCAACCCCCGCCGACGAACTGAACCAGCTCGATCCGGTCGCCGTCTTCCAGCACCGTCTCCGCATGCAGCGACCTTGGAACGATCGCCAGGTTGCGCTCCACGGCGACCTTGCGGACGTCGAATCCCAGCTCCTCGACCAGGGCCAGGACCGTCTGCGCGGCGACTTCCCGCGTATCTCCGTTGACTTGAATGCGCATGTCGTTACGTCAACCTGACCTGTGCGGCGCAACCTCGGCTTTGACGAGCGACGCCGTTCCGCTAAAAGGCCGCCCCACCGAAGCGGTCCCAGCCCTTCGCCAGCCCGCCCGGAGCGAATGCCCGAAACCCCCGTCCTCTACGTCCTGAACGGTCCCAACCTCAACCTCCTGGGGGTGCGGGAGCCGCACATCTATGGGCGCGAGACCCTGGCCGACATCCAGGCGCTGTGCGAGACGGCGGCCGAAGGTGCGACGGTCGTGTTCCGCCAATCGAATCACGAAGGCGAACTGGTCGAGTGGATTCACGAAGCTCGCACCAAGGCTGCTGCGATCGTCATCAACCCGGCCGCCTACAGCCACACCTCCGTCGCCCTGCTGGACGCGCTCAAGGCCCTGACGATCCCGGTCGTCGAGTGCCATCTGTCCAACCCGGCCGCGCGCGAGGAATTCCGACGTCACTCCTACGTCTCCCTCGCGGCTACGGGCATCGTCTCGGGCTTCGGCGCCCAATCCTACGAACTGGCCGTCAAGGCCGCCCTTCGGCTGGCGCGGGAACGCTCCGCATCGCCTGCCCGTTGAACTCAGACCACAAGGCATAGCTCTCATGGCGACCGACAAGAAACTGGATAACGAGCCCTCGGTGGAGATCGACACCACGCTGGTCCGCCAGCTGGCCGATATCCTCAACGACACCTCGCTGACCGAGATCGAGGTCGAGCGCGGCGAACTGCGCGTCCGCGTCGCCCGCGAAATCACCGCCGCGCCGGTCATGCAGTACGCGTCCGCTCCGGCCTATGCCCCGCAGGCCGCTCCCACTCCCGCTGCCCCGGCCGCGCCGCTCTCCATGCCGTCGGACCCGGCAACCATCGTCGCCAGGTCGGGCGAGACGGTGAAGTCGCCGATGGTCGGCACCGTCTATCTGCAAGCCTCGCCAGAGGCCCCGCCGTTCGCCAAGGCCGGCGACAAGGTCAAGAAGGGCCAGACCCTGCTGATCGTCGAGGCCATGAAGACGATGAACCCGATCCAGTCGCCGCGAGACGGCGTGGTCCAGGAGATCCTGGTCGGCGACGCCCAGCCCGTCGAGTTCGGCGAACCCCTCGTCGTTCTCGAGGCCTGAGCCCAGTGTTCACCAAAGTCCTCATCGCCAACCGCGGCGAGATCGCGCTGCGAATTCACCGTGCGTGCAAGGAGATGGGCATCTCCACGGTCGCCGTACACTCCGAGGCCGACCGCGGCGCCATGTGGGTGCGGCTGGCTGACGAAAGCGTCTGTATCGGCCCGGCGCCGGCCGCGAAGTCTTACCTGAACATCCCCTCGATCATCGCGGCGGCCGAGATCACCGGCGCCCAGGCGATCCACCCCGGCTACGGCTTCCTGTCCGAGAACGCCCGGTTCGCCGAGATCGTCGAAGCCCACGGCATGACCTTCATCGGTCCCAAGCCCGAGCACATCCGGATCATGGGCGACAAGATCAGCGCCAAGCAGACGGTGCTTGAAGCCGGTATTCCCTGCGTTCCGGGCTCCGCCGGCGAGGTCGAGACGATCGAGGCGGCCATCGAAGCCTCCAAAGCCATCGGCTTCCCGCTGATCGTCAAGGCGGCGGCGGGCGGCGGCGGGCGCGGCATGAAGGTCGCCCTGACCGCCGACGACCTCGTGGAGGCCGTCCAGACCGCCCAGACCGAGGCCAAGGCCGCCTTCGGCAACGGCGCCGTCTACATGGAGCGCTATCTCCAGAAGCCGCGCCACATCGAGATCCAGGTCGTGGCCGACAGCCACGGCAACGTCGTCCACCTGGGCGAACGCGACTGCTCGCTGCAGCGTCGTCACCAGAAGGTGCTGGAAGAGGCCCCCTCGCCCGCCCTGTCGGCCGCCGAACGCGTCGCCATCGGCGAGACGGTCAACAAGGCCATCGGCAAGATCGGCTATCTGGGTGTCGGCACCATCGAGTTCCTGTGGGAGGACGGCGAGTTCTTCTTCATCGAGATGAACACCCGCCTTCAGGTCGAACACCCGGTGACCGAAGCCATCACCGGCGTCGACCTGGTCCGCGAACAGATCCGCATCGCCGCCGGCCTGCCGCTGTCGTTCACCCAGGACGACATCCATTTCGAGGGTCACGCCATCGAGGTCCGGATCAATGCCGAGAACTCGGAAACCTTCGCGCCGTCGCCCGGCACGGTCACCGACTTCCACGCGCCCGGCGGCCTGGGCGTGCGTCTGGATAGCGCCATCTACGCCGGCTATTCGATCCCGCCCTACTACGACAGCCTGATCGGCAAGCTGATCGTGCACGGCCGTGACCGCGCCGAGTGCGTCGCCCGCCTGAAGCGCAGTCTGAACGAGATGGTCATCGGCGGCATCGACACGACCATTCCCCTCTTCCAGAAGCTGCTGCAGGAGCCGGACATCCTGTCGGGCGACTACGACATCCACTGGCTGGAAAACTGGGCCAAGCGTCAAAAGACCGACGCCTGACGTGACAGATCCGGCGGCCAGCGCCTTCTCGCCGCCGGAGCCTTTCGACGCCCACGCCCTGTTGCAATGCTACGCCCACGGCGTCTTTCCGATGGGCGAGGGCCGCGACGATCCGCGCGTCTATCTGGTCGAGCCCGAGCAACGGGGCGTCATTCCGCTCGACGCCTTCCACATCCCGTCCCGCCTGCGGCGCACGGTCCGCAACGAGCCCTTCATCGTGCGTGTGGATACGGCCTTCGACGCCGTCCTGCACGCCTGCGCCGCGTCCGGACCGGGACGCGAGGAGACCTGGATCAACGACCCGATCATGGGGCTCTACTTCGACCTGCACCTGCGCGGCCATGCCCACAGCATCGAATGCTGGCGCGATGAGGTGCTGGTCGGCGGCCTCTATGGCGTCACCCTGGGCGGCGCCTTCTTCGGGGAAAGCATGTTCAGCCGGGAGACGGACGCGTCCAAGGTCGCGCTCGTGCACCTCGTCGCGCGACTAAGGCTCGGGGGGTGGCGGTTGCTGGACGCCCAGTTCCGCACGGCCCATCTGGACCAGTTCGGCCTGCTGGAAATTCCCCAGCGCGCCTATCTGAAGCGCCTGGCTGCAGCGTTGCCGGTGATACCCGATCCGACAGCCCTCGCCCGCCCGTTGTCAGGCGCGGAGGCTGTGACCTACGCCTTGCAGGCCACGACCCAAGCGTCATAGATCGGGTGCTGCAGCCCGCTGAGCGCCGGGGTTGACGAGAACATCCAGCCCCGGAAGATCTGGCGCGGGGCAGCGCCCACCGCCTTGGGCTGAAGCGTCACGTCGATATAGGCGATGGCGTCCTCGACCAGTTCGTTCTCGGCCGAGACCTCGCACGCGCGGGCGGTGAAGATCAGCGACTGATTGAAGCGCACCGGGCGTCCGCCCACCTCGACCTCGAACCGCATGCTTTCTGCGGTGATCTTGTCGATCGCCTCAATGATGGCGACCCGGCGACGCTGGCGCGGGACCGGCGTGTCGGCGGCGAGACGCTTGGCCTTGTCCTCCTCGGACTCGCCCTCATCCTCGTCGTCCTTGTCTTCCGCATTCTCGTCATCGGCCGGATCGCCCGCCTTGTCCTCTTCGAGGGCGGCCGTGGCGATCTCGACCGGGGGCGGAGGCGTGATGGCGATGGGCACGGCAGGCGCCGGATCGGCAGCCGGAGCCGCTTCCTGCGTCGGATCGGCCCTCAGAACGTCGCCGATGGGATCGGCAGCAGGGGTCGCGTCCTGTGCCGGAGCGTTCTGCCAGCCGCCGGCGACCACGCCGCCTGACACGGCCAGTCCGACGACCGCCGTGCCGATCAGCAGGATGCGTGTGCGGTTCATTCGGGCTTCCAGGCCTCGTAGTCGCCTGTTGCGGCGGGTCGAACCCCCTCCTCCAGCAGCGAGCCCTGCGGATGCCAGGCCAGCGGCGTGCCCGTCATATTCGGGCGGTGATCCAGTTCCCAGCGACGGCGCGGCAGCGGCGCCTCGGTCGGCGGTTCATCGAAGGTGTAGTGCAGCCAGCCGTGCCAGTCCGGCGTCACCTTCGACGCCTCAGCATAGCCCTCATAGACGACCCAGCGCCGCTTGCGGCCGTCATAGCTGACGTTGTCGCGCGACTGGTAATAGCGGTTGCCGTTCTCGTCGGTCCCGATCAGTTCGCCGCGCTTGGCGATGGTGAAGAGGGTGCCGATCGTCGCGCCGGACGTCCAACCGAAGATTCTGCCGAGCACGAGGCGATTCCAGTCCAGATTCGGATCGGCAGGAGGCCCGATCCACTCACCCGATCATAGAAACCGGCCGCCTCCGCGTCCAGCGTCCAGCCCAAATCGTCTCCAGCAACATCTTGGGGGTAACCCGCCTTCAGACCGCTACATCTATTGCGGCGATGGCGCGGAGCGCCCTAGGCTGACGAAACGATCCTGTCCGGGCCTGCGAATGCGCTTCACCCCCTTCCTGACCGACCTTGCGGCCTCCGTCGTGTGCGAAGCGCGCGAGATCGAGCGGGCCGACCGCGTCATCCGGGTCATGGCCCCCGCCGGCTGGAGCGACGCGCGGGTCGAGGCCTGGCTGGACTGGCATGACCAGTCGCCCGACGACTGGCCTCGCCTGGAGGGCGCGCCGTCCCGCACCTCATCCGCCGGACCGCCCGTTCTCGACGGAGCTCTGGATCGCTGGTCCGCGCGCCTCGCGGCCTGGGGCCGTTCGACCGGAGTGTTCCCGTCCGCGTCGGACGCCGAGACCTTCGCCTCGGAACTGGTCGCCAGCGTTCTTCTGGGTCTCGCCGCGCCGTCTTCGGTCCTGCTGGAAGGCGCCCGGACGCCGCCCGCGGCCGAAGACCAGCCCGGCCCCACCCGCAATGCGACCGTCTTCGACCTCGGCGACGCAGGAGTTCGCGCCCGATTCGAAAGCGACACGGCGCGGCGACGCACGGCGCGTGTGACCGCCCATGCCCTGTCCGGCGTTACCCGGACCCTGCGCGCGGTGACTGACGCGGTCCGGCGCTGCGACGGCCCGACCGCGGTGTGCGCCGACCCCGCCGCCAACCCCGCTCTCGGCCGCGCCGCCCTCGCCGCTCGCCGGGCCGGCGCTGACGACACGGCAATCCTGGATGCCATCGCCGGGCGGGTGTTCTCCTCCCCGGAACCGGAGCCCTTGAAGCAGACGCGGGTCGTCGCCGTCGCTGATCCCGCCTCGCCGATGGACGCCCCGCTCCGGGCCGCCGCCGATGGCTGCCTGGCCGACGACCTGGTCGTGGCCTTCTCCGTGCGGGATGCAGAGGCCGCCGCGGATCTGGCCATCGCCCCGGGCTGCGCCATCGCCCTCCCGGCCGTGGCCGCCACCCTGCCCGATATGATCGAGGCCCTCGACGCCCTCGCCCGGCTTTGGACGACCGCGCTGGAGATCGAGGTCGCCTGCGGCTTCGCACCGGACGGACGTCTGGCGCGCCGGCGTCATGCGGTGCGTCCCGTCGTTCTGACGCTGGAAAGCGGGCTCGACTGGCTGGTCGCCGAGGCCGACGGGGGGATCAATGAGACCGAATTCGCCGCCGCATCCGGCCTGTTCGCCGCGGCGGCTTCCCTCGCGTCGAGCGAACTGGCCGCGACGCTGCGTCCGGCAGCCGACTGGCCCGTCGCAGCCGAAGCCGTTCTGACCGCCCTGGCGGCGCGCGAGGCCCGCCTCGCCGACCTGACGAGCGAGCTCGGGCGGGCTGCCGCACTGCGAACCGCCCAGGCGCACGCCGCAGCGAGCGCTTCCGGTCGCCGACAGTGCCTGATCGCGACCCTGGCGACGGACGCGGAGCGGGATCTGCGCCTGGGCGTCGCTGCGCTGTCCGGTATCGAAGTCTTCCAGACCCGGGACGGCGACATGGTGCGCCGTCTGCACCCGACGCTGGCCGCAGCGATCACCGCCCAGGGCGGCGATGTCGAAGGCGCCGAACGCTGGCTGCTGGGCCGCCGCACGCTGATCGACTCGCCCGCCCTCGGCCATGCCGACCTCGCGGCGAAGGGCTTTACCGAGGTGGAGCTTGACCAGGTCGAGACGGCTCTGGCCCATGTCGAACGGCTGGATGAGGCCTTCGCCCCGCCAGTCCTGGAAGCCGGGTTCATACGCGACGTCCTCGGTTTCGATCAGGAGACCGTGGACCACAGCGGTCTGATGGCCCTGCTGGCCACCCCGGAACAGATCGCCGCCGCGACGGAACATGTGTTCGGCCACCGGGATCTGTCCGCCTGGCCGAGCGCGCCGTTGCGGCTGAAGACCATTCTCGCCGGCCTTGACCTTGCCTCGGCCGCCCTGACGCGCGCCGCCGAACCGTTCAGCGACGTTGCGGACATGACCTCGGTCGAACTGCCCAGCCGGGCGGGGATCGGCTCAGCCATGGCGATGCTGACCCAGGCCGCGTCGGAAGGTCGTCGTGCCATCCGCCTGTCGCGCCGTCAGGCCTCAAACCAGCCCCTGCTTCACCTTCCGGACTTCGAGCCCGCCCGGCGCGCGCCGGAGCCCGCGCCCCAGCCCCGGCCCGCGACGACCGAGCGCGTCGTCGAACGCGTCATCGAGCGTGTGCGTACCCGCCGCAAGCTGCCGGATCGCCGCAAGGGCTATATCCAGAAGGCCGCCGTCGGGGGCCACAAGGTCTATATCCACACCGGCGAGTACGAGGACGGCGAACTCGGCGAAATCTTCATCGACATGCACAAGGAAGGCGCCGCCTTCCGCAGCCTGATGAACAACTTCGCCATCGCGATCTCCATCGGCCTGCAATACGGCGTGCCGCTGGACGAGTTCGTGGATGCCTTCCTGCTGACCCGGTTCGAGCCGGCGGGGCGGGTCACCGGCAACGATTCCATCGGCTCGGCGACCTCGATCCTGGACTACATCTTCCGCGAGCTGGGCGTGTCCTATCTGGACCGTCACGAACTGGCCAATGCCGATGCCGAGCCGCTGGACGCCGACGGCCTGGGTTCAGGCAAGGCTGACGAGCTGGTCCCCGCCGCCCGCTTCATCTCCAAGGGATTCGCCCGGGGCCACGCGCCCGACAACCTCGTGGTCCTGCCGTTCGGCAAGAAGGCGGAAGCGCCCGCCGTCAGCGGCGACCCGAGGGAGGCCGAAACCTGCCCCGCCTGCGGCGACTTCACGCTTCAGCAACGCGGAGGGGCCTGGATCTGCGACACCTGCGGGATCGCGCCCCAGATGCGCGGGTAGCGCCTGGTGGCGAGCTTCAGTTGCCCTCTCCGCGTTCGCTGGGGCGAGGTCGATGCCCAGGGCGTCGTCTTCAACCCCAACTATTTCGTCTATGCCGACGTGGCCGCAACCGAGTTCTTCCGCGCCGCCGGGGTAATGACCGGCGACTACCCGGACATGGGCCAGAGTTACGTGGTCGATGCGCGCGCCAGCTTTCGCGCTTCGGCCCGGTTCGACGACCTCCTGCACATCCAGGTGTCTGTGCCCCGGATCGGACGCTCCAGCTATGAGCTTCGCGTCGACATCCTGCGCGACGGCGAACTTCTGACGGAGGTCTCGCTGACCTACGTGCGCGCGCTGGAAGGCAGGTCCGAACCCCTGTCTGAGGGCTATCGCGCCATGCTTGCCCGGGTCGTCACAACCGACTGATCGCGGTTCAGCAGATCGTAAGCACCTGTGAGCTAACCAGGGACCGACTGCCGCCGGCTCGCCGGCTTCGGAGCACGACCGCCTTGAAACGCCTGATCCTCGCCGCCACCGCCCTCGCGCTTGTCGCCGCACCTGCACTGGCCCAGAACGCCGGCCAGATCGCCCGCGTTCGAAGCGGCGCCAGCTGTTCGGGCTGCAACCTGTTCCAGGGCGACTTCTCGGGGCTCGATGCGCGCGGCCTGAACCTCAGCGGCTCGCGGCTGCGCCAGGCCGATCTCAGCCTGGCGACCATGAACCGCACGCGGTTTTCGAGCGCCGACCTGCGCGACGTCGAGGCCTACGGCGGCGTCTTCTCCAGTTCGAACTTCAACCGCGCCGACCTGACCAACGCCAGCTTCGTCGGCGCCTATCTGGAAGGCTCCAGCTTTTCGGGCGCGACCCTGACCGGGACCAACTTCTCCGGAGCCCAGCTGGCGCGCGCGACGGGCCTGACCCAGAGCCAGCTCAACCGGGCCTGTGGCGACGCCGCGACGACCTTGCCCGGAAGCCTGCGCATTCCCGCCTGCTGAAGACCTCCATCCTTACCGCGATTTAAGTAGGGTTTGCGGTGATCAGGTATCATCTAGGGGGCGTGAAGCAGACCATGACTCTTTCCCGCCGCCTGTCCGTCGCCCTGCCCGCGCTCGCGCTGTTCGCCGGCCTCTCGGCGCTCGCGGCTCCGGCCGCGGCCGAGGTCAGCCTGTCGATCCAGGATCGCGACGTGACGCGGATGATCTCGCTGGGCGGGTCTTGCAACCGCTGCGAACTGTCAGGCCGCAACCTGGCCGGCGCGACCTTCACAGGCGCCAGCTTCCTCAGCGCGACCCTGGTCGGCGCGGACCTGCGGGGCGCCGAGCTGGTCGGCTCCAACTTCTCGGGCAGCGATTTCACCCGCGCCAACATGACCGGCGCCGAAATCGTGGGATCGAACTTCACCGGCGCGGCGTTTCGCGACGTGAACATGAACGGGGTCGAGGCCCAGGGCGCTGTCTTCAGCCGGGCCGACCTCAGCCGGGCCAACCTTTCAGGCGCGGAACTGTTGGGCGCCAATATGAACGGCGCGGTCCTTGCGGGCGCCAATCTGTCGAACGCCGAGCTGTTCGGCACGACCCTGGCCAACGTCAGCGCGGGCGGCGCCTCCTTCGCCAACGCCGAATTGAACGCGGCCAATATGGCCGGCGGCGATTTCGCGGGGGCCAACTTCACCAACGCCCAGCTGGACGGAGCCTACCTGTCGCGCGCCGCTTTCGGGCGCGCCGTTTTCACCGGCGCCTCGCTACGCCGGACGGATATCCGGGGCGCGGACCTGTCGGGCGCCAGGGGCTTGGCCCAGACCCAGATCTCTCAGGCCTGCGGCGATTCCTCGACCCGTCTGCCGCGCGGCCTGAGCGTCCGCACCTGCAGTTCGCGGGTCATGATCCGGATGCCTTCGCCCCCGGCCCCTCCCGCGCCGCCGGCCCCGCCGTCACCGCGCCGCGACTTCGCCAGCGCCGACCGCCACTGATCGCGACGGCCGGCCTTCCCGCCGCTACTTCAGCGGAAGCGCCTGGCGGATGTGCAGCTCCTTGTACTGACGATCCAGCGCATCGGCCGGCGCACTCATCAGCAGATCCTGTCCTTGCTGGTTCAGCGGGAAGGCGATGACCTCGCGGATCGCGACCTGGTTGGCCAGCAGCATGACGATACGGTCGATGCCCGGAGCCAGACCGCCGTGCGGCGGCGCGCCGTAGCGGAAGGCGTTGAGCATGCCTCCGAACTGCTCCTCGACCACCGAGGCGTCGTAGCCGGCGATCTCGAAGGCCTTGAGCATGATCTCGGCCTTGTGGTTCCGGATCGCGCCCGAGCACAGCTCATAGCCGTTGCAGACGATGTCGTACTGATAGGCGCGAATGGTCAGCGGGTCCTGGGTTTCCAGAGCCTCCAGCCCGCCCTGCGGCATCGAGAAGGGGTTGTGCGAGAAGTCGACCTTCTTCTCTTCCTCGGACCATTCGAACATCGGGAAGTCGACGATCCAGCAGAACTTGAACTGCTCCTCCTCGACCAGCTTCAGCTCGGTAGCGACGCGGGTGCGGGCGAGCCCCGCGAACTTGGCGAAGACCGACGGCAGACCCGCGGCGAAGAAGGCGGCGTCGCCCTTGCCGAGACCCAGCGAAGTCATCAGCGCGTCGGTGGCCTCGCCCAGGTTCTTGGCGATCGGGCCGCCCCAGGCGTTGTTATCGTCGGACCAGAAGATGTAGCCGAGACCCGGCTGGCCCTCGCCCTGGGCCCAGGCGTTCATGCGGTCGCAGAAGGCGCGGGAGCCTCCGGTCGGGGCCGGGATGGCCCACACCGCATTCTTGGCGTCAGCGCCGAGGATCTTGTTGAACAGGCCGAAGCCGCCGTCGCGGAAATGCTCCGAGACGTCCTGCATCTTGATCGGGTTGCGGGTGTCCGGCTTGTCGGTGCCGTACCACCTCATCGACTGTTCGTAGGTCAGGCGCTCGAAGCCGGCGTGTTCCAGCGTCTGGCCGAAGTCGTTGGTGAAGGTGTGCGTCCCGGAGATCGGTGAAACGGGCTTGCCGTCGGCGAACTCCTCGAACACGCCGTGCATGACCGGCTCGATGGCGGCGAAAACATCCTCTTGCGTGACGAAGCTCATCTCGACGTCGAGCTGGTAGAACTCCAGCGACCGGTCGGCGCGCAGGTCCTCGTCGCGGAAGCAGGGCGCGATCTGGAAGTAACGGTCAAAGCCCGAGACCATGAGCAGCTGCTTGAACTGCTGCGGGGCCTGCGGCAGGGCGTAGAACTTGCCCGGGTGCAGCCGCGACGGCACGAGGAAGTCGCGCGCGCCTTCGGGGCTGGAGGCCGTCAGAATCGGCGTCTGGTACTCGAGGAAGCCCTGACCGACCATGCGCTGGCGGATCGAGGAGATCACGCGGCTGCGCAGCACGATGTTCTTGTGCAGGGTCTCGCGGCGCAGATCGAGATAGCGGTGCTTGAGGCGGATTTCCTCGGGGTATTCGGGCTCGCCGAAGACCGGCAGCGGCAGTTCGGCGGCTTCGGACAGGACCTCGACGCCCGAGACGCGCAATTCGATCTCGCCGGTCGGCAGGGTCGCGTTCACGACCGAGGCATCGCGGGCGATGACGTCGCCGTCCACGCGGATGACGCTCTCGGCGCGCAGGCGCTCGACGGCCTCGAAGCCCGGGGTCTCCGGGTGGAAGACCAGCTGGGTCAGGCCGTAGTGGTCGCGCAGGTCGATGAACAGCAGGCCGCCGTGGTCGCGCTTGCGGTGAACCCAGCCGGACAGACGCACTTTGGAGCCCGCGTCAGACGACCGGAGGGCGCCGCAGGTGTGGGAGCGATAGGCGTGCATGTCGGACATCGGGGGGAAAATCGTCTGAATCGGCCGGGAAACGGCAGGAATTGGAAGCGGCGTAAGGCGCATCCGCGCCCCGGAAAGTCAAGGTCGGCGGCCGGATCGGGCCGTGGCGGCGGACTCGAAAACACAGTCCGCCGAGTCCGGCGAGTCCGGATCGTCAGGCGCGAACGCCTCTTCGCCGGACGCTCCGGTAGTCTAGCCCGACACGACGCCAAGGCGCGGTCGCGATCCAGGAAGGCCGCCCGGCGGGACCTGACGGCCATTTCCGCGTCACATGACTTTAGTTGTGCGACGTCAAACGCGGTCGCAGCGGTCCACAGGGCCGCATCGTCTGTCCACGTCGCATCATAATCCCGTATCAGGACAATCCGGCCGATCTGCTATGGTGACCCCATGTCGGCGCGCCGTCCCCTTCGCGAACAGCTCAGGCTGCCCCTGACCCGGGAAGGGCCGCAGGGCGCGGCATCCTTCGTGCGCTCGGCCTCCAACGCCTATGCTGTCGACGCCCTGGCCGCCTGGCCGGACAGCGCGGGCCAGGTCATGGCCATCTGCGGCCCCGCCGGATGCGGCAAGAGCCATCTGGCCGCGGTCTGGGCCGAACGGGTCGGCGCCATTCCCCTGAACGGGGCCGAGGCCGCCCTGGCCGATCCGCTGGAGCTGGAAGGTCGGCCCGTCCTGCTCGACATCGCCCAGGAGGCCGATGACGAGACCCTGTTCCACCTGATCAACCTGGCCCAGCAGGATGGCGGCGCCCTTCTGCTGGTGTCGCGTCCGTCGCCACGGCGCTGGCAGGTCGCCGTGCCTGACCTGCGCTCGCGGCTCGACGCGGTGCGGGTGATCGCAATGGAGGCGCCCGACGACACGGTCCTGTCCGCCATTCTCGCCGCCCGGTTCGCCGAGCGCAGCATCGCGCCGGGCGACGGGGTGATCGACTATCTGGTTCGCCGTATCGATCGTTCGGCCGCCGCCGCCGCCACCGTCGTTGAACGCCTCGACGCCGAGCATCGGCCTGTCAATCGGGCCCTCGCCCGGCAGGTTCTGGGGGCCAGCAACGATCTGTTCGACGACGCGCCCGAAGATGACGGCGGATCAGGGTTGCAGCCGTAACAATCGCGCCCCACAACCGGCCCATGTCCGACGCCGCCATCGCCGACGCCACCCGGGGAGAGGAAGTCCCCTCCTCCCGTGCGCCCCAGTTGCATCTGGACGAGGACCTGATGGCCTCGCCTGCACGGTTCTTCAACCGCGAGATCAGCTGGCTGGCGTTCAACGCCCGTGTGCTGGAAGAAGCCGCCAACCCCAGCCACCCCTTGCTGGAACGGCTGCGGTTCCTGTCGATCTCGGCCAATAACCTCGACGAGTTCTTCATGACCCGGGTTGCGGGGCTGAAGGGTCAGGTTCGCGAGCGGGTGCGGGTGCTGTCCGCAGATGGCCTGACCGCGGCCGAACAGCTGGAGAAGGTCAACGTCGCCGCCGGCGAGCTGATGGCCGAACAGCAGAAGCGCTGGCGGCAGTTGCGCAATGAGCTGACCACGGCGGGCATCGAGGTCGTCAAGTCGACCAGGATCACCAGGACCGACAAGGACAGGCTGGAGCCCGAGTTCCTCAGCCAGCTGTTCGCCGTTCTGACGCCCCTGGCCATCGACCCGGCGCATCCCTTTCCCTTCCTGCCGAACCTGGGCTTCTCCCTGGCCCTGAAGCTGCGGCGCGAGCGGGACAACAAGACCCTCTATGCGCTGGTGCCGGTCCCAACCCAGGTGCGGCGCTTCTGGGAGCTGCCGGGCGACGGACGCTCGGTGAAGGGGCGGCGACGGTTCGTCACCCTGGAAACCGTGCTGCTGCTCTTCATCGAGCACCTGTTCCCGGGCCACGAGGTTCTGGAGAAGGGCGTGCTGCGTCTGATCCGCGATTCGGACATCGAGATCGAGGAAGAGGCCGAGGACCTGGTCCTCGAGTTCGAGGAGGCCCTGAAACAGCGTCGCCTGGGATCGGTGGTGCGGGTCAAGATCGAGGCGTCCATGCCCGACGATCTGCGCGAGTTCATCGTCGGCGAACTGGAGGCCTCGCCCCAGGATGTGGTTCTGGTCGACGGCATGCTGGGCCTGGCCCAGCTGGGCGAACTGATCCCCTCGGGCCATCCCGACCTGAAATTCCCCGGCTACGAACCCCGCTACCCGGAGCGGGTTCGCGATCAGGGCGGCGATGTCTTCGCCTCGGTGCGCGAGAAGGACATCCTGATCCACCACCCGTTCGAGAGCTTCGACGTGGTGGTGCAGTTCCTGCGTCAGGCGGCGCGCGATCCCAACGTCATCGCCATCAAACAGACCCTCTACCGCACCTCCAAGGACAGCCCGATCGTCGCGGCCCTGATCGAGGCGGCCGAAAACGGCAAGAACGTCGTCGCCCTGGTCGAAATCAAGGCCCGGTTCGACGAGGAGGCCAACCTGCGCTGGGCCCGCGCCATGGAGCGCGCCGGCGTCCACGTCGTCTTCGGCTTCGTCGAGTACAAGACCCACGCCAAACTCAGTGTCGTCGTGCGCCGCGAGGGCGACGGACTGAAAACCTACTGCCACTTCGGCACGGGCAACTATCACCCGATCACGGCCAGGATTTACACCGACCTCAGCCTCTTCAGCTCGGACCCGGTCCTGGCGCGCGATGCCTCGCGGGTGTTCAACTACATCACCGGCTACGCCCAGCCCGAAGATCTGGAGGCGCTGGTCGTCTCACCCCTGAACATGAAGTCGACCCTGATCGAGCTGATCGGCAAGGAGATGTCGGCGGCGGCCAAGGGCAAGCCGGCGGCCATCTGGGTCAAGCTGAACGCCCTGGTCGATCCGGAGATCATCGACGCCCTGTACCGGGCCAGCCAGTGGGGCGTGCGAATCGAACTGGTCGTGCGCGGCATCTGTTGCCTGCGGCCCGGCGTGCCGGGCCTGTCGGAGAATATCCGGGTCAAGTCAATCGTCGGCCGCTTCCTGGAGCACAGCCGGATCATCTGCTTCGCCAACGGCAAGGAGTTGCCGCACGACAAGGCGAAGGTCTTCATCTCCTCGGCCGACTGGATGACCCGCAACCTCGACCGCCGGGTCGAGATCATGACCCCGATCACCAACGTCACCGTCCACGACCAGGTGCTGGACCAGATCATGGTCGCCAACCTGAAGGACGACGCCCAGAGCTGGGTGCTGGGCGCCGAAGGCGGCTACACCCGGGTCACGCCGGCCGATCCGGCGCGCCCCTTCTCGGCGCACAAATATTTCATGACCAACCCCAGCCTGTCGGGCCGGGGCCGCAAGGTGAAGACCCGGCCGGAAGCGCTGCGTTACGATCGGCCCGGTAAGTGAGCGAATTCTATGCGACGCCGCGCGAGGCGGCGGTCATCGACATCGGCTCGAACTCCGTCCGCATGGTGCTGTACCGGCTGGAAGGCCGAGCCATCTGGACCGTGTTCAACGAAAAGGTCCTGGCCGGGCTGGGCCGCGATCTGCCCGAAACCGGCAAGCTGTCGCCTGCGGGCGTCGAGATGGCGATGATCGCCCTTCGCCGGTTCGCGGCCGTACTGGAGGGCGTGCGACCGGCCTATACCTTTGTCGCCGCCACCGCCGCCGTGCGCGAAGCCCGTGACGGTCCGGACTTCTGCGACCGCGTCGCCGCCACGACCGGCCTGCGCGTCCGTGTCCTGACCGGCGAGGAAGAGGCCAAATATGCCGCGCTGGGCGTTCTGGCCGGGGAGCCCCGTTCGACCGGCGTCGCCGCCGACATGGGCGGGTCGAGCCTGGAACTCATCAGGGTCGGGGATGGAACGGCGTCGTCAGGCGTCACCCTGCCGCTCGGGCCGTTCAGCCTGGCGGATCCCGGAGGGTTCGACGCCGGACGGCTGCGCGCCACAATCGCGGAACGGCTGAAACCGGCGGCGAAGCGGTTCTCCGCCAGTGAACTCCACGCCGTAGGCGGCGGCTGGCGGTCGTTGGCCCAGTTGCACATGGAGATGAGCGACTATCCGCTCCGTATCGTCCACCAGTATGCGATGAGCGCCGAGGATGCGCGCGGCGTCGCGCGGCTGGTGGCGCAGCAGTCGAAGGCGTCGCTGGACCGGCTGCCCGGCGTGTCCAAAAGGCGCGCCGAAACCCTGCCCTATGCCGCCCTGGTGCTGGAGGGGCTGATCGACACCCTGGGGCTGAAGACCATCACCTTCTCGGCCTGGGGCCTGCGCGAGGGCCTGCTGTACGAGACTCTCGATCAGGACGAGGCGCCCGCCGACCCGCTGATCGCCGGGACCGCCGCACTGGGCGCACGTCAGGGCATCTCGCCGGCCATGCCCGCCGCGCTCAACGCCTGGCTCGGCGATGTCATCGCGGCCCTGCCCCAGGCGTTCAGCCCGGAGCGCGACGCCGTGCTCGCCGCCGCCGCCTGCCGCTTGGCCGATCTGGGCGCCCGATTGCACCCCGATCACCGGCTCGAGCTGGTGTTCGACCAGGTCCTGCGCGCGCCGATCCCGGGCCAGACCCATCCCGAGCGGGTCTGGCTGGCCTGCGCCCTGAACGGCCGCTACGGCGGTGGAGCCTCCACCCCCGCCCCCGCCGTCGTCGACCGGCTTCTGAGCGACGACGCCCGCGCCAGCGCCCGGGCTCTGGGCCTGGCCATGCGACTGGGCTGCGACCTGTCCGGACGTTCGCCCCAGTTGCTGGCCAACGCCTCGGTCACCGTGAAGAACGGCGTGCTGAAACTTGCCGCGTCCTCAGGCTATGCCGACGTCCTGCTGGGCGAGCAGACGCGGCGCCGCGCCAAGGCTCTGGCCGAGGCGATGGGGCTCAAGCTGGAAATCTGACGCGGCCCGGCCCATCGTGCGTCCGAACAGGGAGGCGATCATGGCTGTCACCGGCATCGGCGGGTTCTTTTTCCGCTCCAGAGACCCAAAGGCCCTGGCGGCCTGGTATCTGGAACACCTCGGCGTCGGCGCGCCAGAGGGTGTGTTCGTCTGGCCCCAGCAGGCGGGGCCGACCGTCTTCTCGCCGTTCAAGGCCGACACCGACTATTTCGCGGCCGACAAGTCATGGATGATGAACCTGCGGGTCGACGATCTGGACGGGTTGAAGGCCAGTCTCGCCGCCGCCGGGATCGAAGTGATCACCAAGCCGGAGTGGGACGCAATGCCGGAAGTCGGCCAGTTCGCCCGCATCCACGACCCCGAGGGCAACCCCATCGAGCTGTGGCAGCCGGCGGCCCAGCCGTAACGACTACTCGATCTCGACGACCTCGACGCGGGCGCCGTTAAGGACCAGGGCGATCTCGCCGCGCTTGAGCTTCAGGGCGTCCTCGCCGAACAGCTGACGCCGCCATCCGATAAGCGCCTCGACCGGGGCGTTGTCGTCAATGGCGATGCGTTCGAGGTCGGCGACGTTGGCGATCAGCTTGGACGCCACGCCCGCATTGTCGCTCTTGGCCTTCAGCAGCACCTTCAGCAGTTCGACCACCGACGGCGGCGCGGGCTGGTTGTGGGCCGGACGATCCAGCTTGGGCGCGTGCGCCTCCGGGTCCGCCATGACGCGCTTCAGTTCCTCGGTCAGCTCAAGGCCGAGACGCGAACCGCCAAATCCCTTGGGCACGGAACGCAGGCGGTTGAAGGCCTCGACATCCATCGGGGCCTGGGTCGCGATCTCGTCAATCGCCTCGTCTTTCAGGATGCGGCCGCGCGGCTGGTCGCGGTCCTGGGCCGCTCGCTCGCGCCAAACCGCCGTCGCCTTGAAGGCGGCGAGGTATTTCGCGTTGTACTTCTTGGGCTTCAGCCGCTTCCACGCCTTTTCAGGATCGGTGTCGTAGAGGGCCGGATCGACCAGATCCTCCATCTCCTGCGTCACCCAGTCGAGGCGGCCGTCCTTGTTCAGCCGGTCGCGCAGCTTCGGATACAGCGCCGCCAGATGGGTCACGTCGCCGATGGCATAGGTCAGTTGGGCGTCCGACAGCGGACGGCGCGACCAGTCGGTGAACCGGCTTCCCTTGTCGAGATCGATACGCAGCATCTGGCGAACCAGACCGTCATAGGCGACCTGATCGCCGAACCCGGCGGCCATGGCCGCGACCTGGGTGTCGAACATCGGCTTGGGCATGGCGCCCAGCTTGACGAAGATTTCCGTGTCCTGACGCGCGGCGTGGAAGACCTTCACGATCTTCGGATCGCGCAGGATGTCCAGGAAGGGCTCCAGATCCAGGCCCTCAGCCTGCGGATCGATGATGGCCTCGTGCTCCGGCGTGGCGGCCTGGATAAGGCACAGCTTGGGCCAGTAGGTCGTCTCGCGCATGAACTCGGTGTCCACAGCGATAAACGGAGCTTCGGCGACGGCGGCACAGAACTGAACCAGTGCGTCATTGGTGGTGATCGGCGTCATTGAAATGCTATAGCCCCGCCCGACGCCGTCGTGGCAAGAGCCGCGACCATATTTCAGCACCGATTCCAGGCCTGTGAGCGATGAGCGACACGAATAATCCGCTGCCGAACGGCCTGACCTATGCCGATGCAGGCGTGGACATCGATGCCGGCGACATGCTGATCGAGCATATCAAGCCCCTCGCGAAGTCGACCGCGCGCCCCGGTTCCGAGCCCTCTCTGGGCGGATTCGGCGCCCTGTTCGACCTGAAGGCGGCGGGGTTCGTGGATCCGCTGATCGTCTCCACGACCGACGGCGTCGGCACCAAGCTGAAGATCGCCATCGAGACGGGCCGTCATGACGGCGTCGGCATCGACCTGGTCGCCATGTGCGTGAACGACCTGCTCGCCCAGGGCGCCGAGCCCCTGCTGTTCCTCGACTATTACGCCACCGGAAAGCTGGAGATCGACGCGGCGCGTCGGGTGGTGTCGGGAATCGCTGAGGGCTGCCGTCAGGCGGGCGCGGCTCTTGTCGGCGGCGAGACGGCCGAGATGCCGGGCATGTACTCGGGCGGCGACTACGACCTGGCCGGCTTCTCGCTGGGCGCCGTCGAGCGCGGCCACGCCCTGCCCCGGCTGGATCTGCAGAACACCGGCGACCTGATCATCGGCCTGGCGTCGTCGGGCCCGCACTCCAACGGCTATTCGCTGATCCGCAAGGTCGTGGACCGTTCGGGCCTGGCCTGGTCGGACGACGCGCCGTTCGCGAAGGACCGCTCGCTGGCCCAGGCGCTGATGGAACCGACCCGCATCTATGTGAAGTCGGTCCTGCCGCTGATGAAGGCTGGCCTGGTCAAGGGGGGGGCGCACATCACCGGCGGCGGTCTGATCGAGAACCCGCCCCGCTGCATCGCCGAGGGCCTGTCGGCCGAGTTCGACTGGAACGCCTGGCCTCTGCCGCCTGTGTTCCAGTGGCTGGCCGAGACGGGCGGCATCTCGGACCACGAGATGCGCCGGACCTTCAACTGCGGCATCGGCTTCATCCTGATCGTCGCGCCGGAGAATGCCGAAGACGTGCTGGCGGGATTGCTGGAAGCCGGTGAAGCGGCGTTCGTCTGCGGGCAACTGGTCTAACTTCTTTCTCCCGGCGGGAGAGGGATGCGGTTAGTTTGCCTCGAATCTGGAGTTCCGCATGCGCTTGATCGCCCTCGCCGCCCTGCTGGCAGCCGTCCCCTTCACGGCCCAGGCCCAGACACCCGCCGCCATCGAACAGCCGCTGCTGCACACCGTCGTCTCCCGGGTGGAGGCCGACCGGATGCATGCCGACATCACAGCGCTTGTCAGCTTCGGCACCCGCCACACCATGTCCGAAACCCGATCCGAGACGCGCGGAATCGGCGCCGCCCGTCGCTGGACCGAGCGCGAGTTCCGCCGCATCTCTGCCGAGTGCGGGACCTGCCTCGAAATCGCCCTGCCGGCTGACACCGTGACCGGCGCCCGCGTCCCGACCCCGACCGAGGTGGTCAATGTGGTCGCCATCCAGCGTGGGACGGGCGACCCCAACCGGGTCATCATCATCTCCGGCCACATCGACAGCCGCGTCACCGACGTGATGAACTTCACCGCCGACGCGCCGGGCGCCAATGACGACGCCTCGGGCGTTGCGGCCGTGCTGGAGGCCGCGCGCGTCCTGTCCAAACACACGTTCGACGCCACCCTGGTCTATGCCGTCCTTTCGGGCGAGGAGCAGGGTCTGCTGGGCGGCAAGATCCTGGCGGATTATGCCAAGGCCCAGGGCTGGGTCGTCGAGGCCAATCTGAACAACGACATCGTCGGCAACTCGGAAGGCCAGTCGGGCGTCCGCGACACCACCCGCGTCCGCGTCTTCTCCGAGGGCACCAAGACGGTGGAGACGGCGCTGCAAGCGGATCGCCGTCGCTACAACGGCGGCGAGGTCGACTCATCCTCGCGCAATCTGGCCCGCTACGTCGACGGCATCGCCGATCGCTATCTGGCGAACTTCGACGTCGACATGATCTATCGCACCGATCGCTTCGGACGCGGCGGAGATCAGGTCGAGATGCTGCGCGCCGGCTTCCCCGCCGTGCGCATCTCCGAGGGCGCCGAGAACTACGACCGCCAGCACCAGGACCTGCGCACCGAGAACGGCGTCGAATACGGTGACACGATCGAGGGCGTGGACTTCGACTACCTGGCCCAGGTCGCGCGGCTGAACATCGCCACCATGGCGGCGCTCGCCTCCGCCCCCATGGTCCCTGCTGACGTCACCATCGAAGGCGCGGTCAAGCCGGACACCACCCTGCGCTGGTCGGCGGTTCCGGGCGCGGCGGGCTATCGCGTCTGGTGGCGATCGACGACGGCGCCCCAGTGGACCTTCAACCGCTCGGCCGGAACGGCGACGTCGCTCGTGCTCGCCGGCATCCCGATCGACGACTATTTCTTCGGCGTCTCGGCGATTTCCGACGACGGGTTCGAGAGCCCGGTCGTCTATCCCGGCCCGGCCGGCGCCTTCGTGTCGGTCGGCGACCCGCCGCCGCCTCCCGCCCGATGAGCCAGACCGGGGCCCGCGTCCGGGTGGCCGTGCTGATCTCCGGCGCCGGATCCAACATGGCGGCCCTGATCGACGCGGGTCAGGCGGCCGGTGCGCCTTATGAGGTGGTTCTGGTCTTGTCCAACGACCCGGCGGCGGGCGGCCTCGCGGTCGCGCGTTCCAAGGGCGTCGCCACCGCCGCCGTGGATCACAGGCCTTTCGGCAAGGACCGGGCCGCCCACGAGGCCGCGATTCAGGCGGAACTGAAGACTGTAGGCGCCGATGTCATCGCCCTGGCCGGCTATATGCGCCTGCTCACGCCCTTCCTCGTGGGCGCCTGGGACGGCCGGATGCTGAACATCCACCCCAGTCTGCTGCCGAAATATCCCGGTCTCGACACCCACGCCCGCGCCCTGGCGGCCGGCGACGCCGAGGCCGGCTGCACGGTCCATCTGGTCACCGAGGGGGTGGATGAAGGCCCTGTCATCGCCCAACAGGCCGTGCCGGTCGTCGCCGACGACACGCCCGCGACCTTGGCCCAGCGCGTCCTGCAGGCCGAGCACGCCCTCTACCCGCGCGCGCTGGCCGACTTCTGCCGGGCCCGGATTATAACTTCGTAATCATCGCGCTTTGCCCGCGACAACCGGCCGCGCCGGAGTCAGTGTCCGCGAAATTCAGACAGGGATCCTTCATGTCCAGACTCCGCCTCATGGCGTGCGCCGCCGGCGCCGCCCTCATGTTCGCCTCGCCGGTTCTGGCCCAGACCGCGCCCCTGCCCGTCGAGATCCCGTCCGAGGATCAGGCCGAGATCGGCGTCTTCGGCTTCGACCTGAACGGCATGGACACCTCGATCCGGCCCGGTGAAGACTTCAACCGCTACGCCAGCGGAACCTATCTGGCCAACACGCCGATCCCGGCCGACAAGGCCTCCTACGGCATGTTCACGGTTCTGCGGGACCGTTCGGACGCCAATCTGCGCACCATCATCGACGAAAGCGCCGCCAACCCGGGCGCCAGCGCAGACGCGACCCGCATCGGCTCCATGTATTCCGCCTTCCTGGACGAAGCCGCCGTCAACGCCCTCGGCGCCTCGCCGCTCCAGGCCGATCTGGCCGAGGTCCGCGCCGCCGACACCCGCGAGAAGCTGGCGACCCTGATGGGCCGCACCCAGTATGGCTTCGGCGCCAGCATCTTCGGCGTTCAGGCCTTCGAGGACCTGCGCACCCCGGATCGCACCTCGGCCTATGTCGTTCAGGGCGGCATCGGCATGCCTGACCGCGACTACTATCTGGAAGACCGGTTCGCGACCCAGAAGGCCGCCTATCGCGTCTACATCGAACAGGCCCTGACCCTGGCCGGCTGGCCCGAGCCGGCCGCCGCCGCCGACGCCATCCTGGCCTTCGAGACCGCGATCGCCCGGGAACACTGGACCCAGGTCGAGAACCGCCAGATCGACAAGCTCTACAACCCGATGACCGTGGCCGAACTGAACACGGCCGCTCCCGGCTTCGACTGGGCCGCATGGGCGACCGCCGCGGGCCTCGGCGCCGACCGCACCCTGATCGCCGCCAACAACACCGCCTTCCCCGGCATGGCCCGCGTCTTCGCCGAGACCCCGATCTCGACCCTGCAGTCGTGGGAAGCCTTCCACGTCATCGACCAGGCCGCCCCCTATCTGTCCGACCCGTTCGTCCAGGCCCGGTTCGAGTTCTTCGGCAAGACCCTCAGCGGTCAGCAGGAGATCCAGCCCCGCTGGAAGCGCGGCGTGACCCTGGTCGAGGGTTCGCTGGGTGAATCCCTGGGCCGCGAATACGTCGCCCGCCACTTCCCGGCCGAGTCCAAGGCCCAGATGGAGGAGCTGGTCGCCAACCTGCGGGCCGCCATGACCGTCCGCATCCAGAACCTCGACTGGATGAGCCCGGAGACCAAGGAACAGGCCCTCTACAAGATGAGCCGCTTCGGGGTGAAGATCGGCTATCCGGACGAATGGCGCTCCTATGACGGGCTGAACCTCGTGGCCGGCGATCTGTACGGCAACGTCGAACGCTCGTCGGCCTTCGAGTGGGAGTTCGCCCTCTCCAAGCTGGATCGCCCCGTGAACCCGCTGGAATGGGGCATGACCCCCCAGACCGTGAACGCCTACTACAACCCGCCGCGCAACGAGATCGTCTTCCCGGCCGCCATCCTGCAGGCGCCCTTCTTCGATCCGCGCGCCGATCCGGCGGTCAACTACGGCGGTATCGGCGCCGTCATCGGCCACGAGATCACCCACGGCTTCGACGACCAGGGGCGCAAGACCGACGGCGACGGCGTGCTGCGTGACTGGTGGACCGCCGAGGACGCGAGGAAGTTCGAGGAGCGGGCCGCGGTCCTGGGCGCGCAATACTCGGCCCTGTCGCCTGTGGAAGGCGCCACCGTCAACGGCGACCTGACCATGGGCGAGAACATCGCCGACCTGGGCGGTCTGCTGATGGCGCTGGACGCCTACCGCATGTCGCTGAACGGCCAGCCGGCCCCGGTGATCAACGGCCTGACCGGCGATCAGCGCGTCTTCCTGGGCTGGGCCCAGGTGTGGCGGACCAACAGCCGCGACGCCTATCTGCGCCAGCAGGTCACGACCGACCCCCACGCCCCCGCCATGTACCGCGCGGCCGTCCCGCCCCGGAACATCGACGCCTGGTACGCCGCCTTCGGCGTGGAGCCCGGCGACGAACAGTATCTGGCCCCCGAAGCCCGGGCCCGGATCTGGTAGTTGTGAAAAGGCCCCGGAGCGATCCGGGGCCTTTCTTCTTTTTAGTGGGCGATCGCTCGCGACGCGGTCGCGCGCGGCTTGAGCCCGTTCGTGGTGCGTCGCGCTTAGCGCGGACGACGCGGCGTGGTCGCTGCGCCGGCCACGCCGCCGATCGCGGCGCCGGCCACGGTCGAGCCGGTGTCGCCGCCGATGGCCTGGCCGGCGAGCGCGCCGCCGATCGCGCCCGTCGCGGCGCGCTGTTCCATCGTCGTGCCGCAGGCGGCCAGCAGGGCCATGGCGCCGACCAGCGGGGCCATCTTGATGATCGTCTTCATGGTGAAATCTCCTGTGTCGGCCCGGGGGGATGCCGTGGAGACCAAACGAAAAGCCCCGCGTCCGGTTCCGGACGCGGGGCTTTCCTGAAGGCTCGCTATCGCTCGTCCCCCGGTCCGATCTCCGATCGGCCGCAGGACAGGCTCGCGGTCGCTTGCTGCTTGAGCGAGCTTTTATTTCAAGCGTTTAGCCGACGATGTCGGCGTCCGTGAAGAACTGGGCGATCTCGATCGCGGCGTTCTCTTCGCTATCCGAACCGTGGACCGAGTTCTCGCCGATCGACAGGGCGAACAGCTTGCGGATCGTGCCCTCGGCAGCGTCCTTCGGGTTGGTGGCGCCCATGACGTCGCGGTATTTGGCGACGGCGCCTTCGGCTTCCAGAACCTGGACAACGACCGGCTCGGCGATCATCTGGCCGACCAGCTCGCCGTAGAACGGACGCTCGGCGTGGACTTCGTAGAATTTCTTGGCCTGGGCCTCGGTCAGCTTGATGCGGCGCTGGGCGACGATGCGCAGGCCGGCGCCCTCGATCACGGCGTTGATGGCGCCCGTCAGGTTGCGGCGCGTGGCGTCGGGCTTGATGATCGAGAAGGTACGGTCGGTCATGAGGAGACTTCTTGTTGGGAGTTTGAAGGTCGCGGGCTTATAGACGCCGCCTCCCCGGTTTCCAACATGATGTTGGCTCCTATCGTTCCCCGCGCGGCGGCTCGCTGCTTGAGGAGCGGATTTTCGCCCTTCGGACGTTTGTCTTCGCCATGCTCCAGATCACCAACCTGACGTTCAACGCCTGGGGTCGCCAGTTTCTGGACGACGCCTCGGTCAGCCTGCCGCCGGGCTCCAAGGTCGGTCTGGTCGGCCGCAACGGCATCGGCAAGTCGACCCTGTTCAAGATCATCCTGGGCGAACTGGCCGGCAACGGCGACGAGGTCTCCCTGCCGAAGACGGCCCGCATCGGCTCGGTCGATCAGGAGCACCCGGCCACCCCCGTCAGCGTGGTCGAGACGATTCTGGAAGCCGATACCGAGCGCCACGACCTGCTGGGCCGTCTGGAGACCGCCGAGCCGGAGGAGATGGGCGAGATCTGGACACGGCTGATCGAGATCGACGCCGACGGCGCGCCCTCCCGGGCCGCTGAAATCCTCGCCGGTCTCGGCTTCGACCACGAGAACCAGCAGCGTCCGATGTCGGAGTTCTCCGGCGGCTGGCGCATGCGCGTCGCCCTGGCCGCCGCCCTGTTCGCCCAGCCCGACATGCTGCTGCTGGATGAACCGACCAACTACCTCGACCTCGAAGGCGCCCTGTGGCTCGAGGCGCGGCTGAAGAAATACCCGGCGACGGCGCTGATCATCTCCCACGACCGCGAGATGCTGAACGAGGTCTGCACCCACATCCTGCACCTGGCGAACCGCAAGCTGGAAATCTACACCGGCAACTACGACCAGTTCGAACAGGCGCGTGCCGAGAAGGCCCGCCTGCAGCTGTCGGCAAAGGCCAAGCAGGACGCCGAACGCGCCCACCTCCAGTCCTTCGTCGACCGGTTCAAGGCCAAGGCCTCCAAGGCCGCCCAGGCCCAGTCGCGCATGAAGCGTCTGGCCAAGATGCAGCCGGTCTCGACCACGATCGAGGAACGCGTCGCCCCCTTCACCCTGCCCTCCCCGCCGCGTCCTCTGGCCCCGCCGCTGATCCGGCTGGAGCGCGCCAATGTCGGCTACGAGCCCGGCCGGCCGATCCTGCGCAATCTGAACCTGCGCATGGATCTGGACGACCGCATCGGCCTCCTGGGCGTCAACGGCGCGGGCAAGTCGACCTTCGCCAAGATGATCGCGGGCGCGCTCAAGGTCACCGAGGGCGAACTGCACCGCGACAAGAAGATGCGCGTGGGCTGGTTCCACCAGCACCAGATCGAGGCGATGGACCCGACGGACACGCCGCTGGAGATCATCCGCCGCGCCATGCCGGATGCGCCCGAAAGCGCGCGTCGGTCAAAGCTGGCCCAGTTCGGCCTGAACTATGAGAAGCAGGAGACCACGGTCGACAGCCTGTCCGGCGGCGAGCGCGCGCGCCTGCTGCTGAACATGGTGGCCATGGAGGCGCCGCACGTCCTGATCCTCGACGAACCGACCAACCACCTGGACATCGACAGTCGCCGGGCCCTGCTGGATGCACTCAACGACTACACGGGCGCCGTCATCCTGATCACCCACGACCGGTCGCTGATGGAGATGGTCGCCGACCGGCTTTGGCTGGCCGCCGACGGCACGGTGAAGCCATTCGACGGCGACATGGACGACTACGCCAGGTTCGTCCTCGACCGCGCCAAACAGGCCGCGGTGAAGCCCAGCCAGATCAAGAAGGAAGAGGCGGCTGTCGCCTCCGCTCCGGCTGCCAGGCCCCAGAAGCAGAAGTCCGGCCCTTCGCCGTCGACCCTGCGCCACGCAGTCAAGAAGGCGGAGGAACGCGTCGTCGCCCTGACCGCCGAGATCGCCCGTATCGACGACGACCTCGCCAACGCCGCCGTGTCCAATCCGAAGGCTCTGGAAGGCCTGACCCGCGCCCGCGCCAGGACCCAGATCGACCTCGACGCCGCCGAAGCCGCCTGGATGACCGCGGAGGAAACCCTCGCCGAGATCTCCTGATGAAGCCGATCGTCTTTTCGAAGGAAGAGCAGCGCGACCTGATACCGCGCATCAAGGCCTTCGTGCGCGACGAACTGGATCAGGAGATCGGCGACCTGCAGGCGTCGATGCTGATGGATTTCTTCGCCAACACACTGGGCCATGCCGTCTACAATCGCGCGGTTTACGACGCTCAGGCCCTGATCGCAGCGAAGGCCGACGAGATGGCCGAGGCGCTGTATGCCCTGGAGCGGAAACCCTAGCCCCCGAACACCACTCGTCCGCCGACGATCGTCATCTCCACCCGTCCCTGAAGCCTGCGCCCGTCGAAGGGCGAGTTCTTCGATTTTGACCGCAGCGTCGCGGCATCCACGATCACCGGCGCGCCGGGGTCGAACAGGATCAGGTCCGCCGGCGCTCCGGCTTCCAGCACGCCCGCGTCCAGCCCCAGCAAGGTCGCTGGCCCATGGGTCAGCGGCCGCAGCACGTCGAGGATATCCAGCCCCTCCTCGTGATGCAGGCTCAGGGCCGCGGGCAGCAAGGTCTCCAGACCCACGGCTCCAGGCGCGGCCTCGGCGAACGGGCGACGCTTGTCCTCGGCGGGCGCGGGGGTGTGGGCCGAGGTGATGGCCTCGATCAGGCCGTCGCGGACCGCCTCGATCAGGGCCCGCCGGTCGCTCTCGGGCCGCAGCGGCGGCTCCAGGCGGAAGAAGGTGCGGTAGTCGCCGATATCGATCTCGTTGAAGCACAGGTGGTTGATCGAGACCGAGGCCGCGACCTCCAGCCCCCTGCCCCGCGCCCGCGCCAGCACCTCCAGCGCCGCCTCGGTCGAGATTTGATCCACAAGGAAGCGCACGCCCGTCTGTTCGACTAGGGCCAGGTCGCGCTCAAGCTGGATGCGCTCGGCGATGGCCGGGGCCCCCGACAGGCCCAGCCGTGTCGCCAGTTCGCCCGATGTCGCCACCGAGCCTTCGGTCAGCCACGGATCGGCCGGCCGACAGGCGATCAGGGCATTGAAGGCCGTCGCATAGGCCATGACCCGCTGCAGCACGCGGCTGTCGGCGATGACGTGGTCGCCGTCGGTGAAATACAGGGCGCCGGCCTCGTGCATCAGGCCGATCTCGGCCATCCGCTTGCCGTCGCGCGCCTTCGTCGCCGCGCCCGCCGCCCGCACGTTGACCAGGTTCAGGGCCGCGCCCCGCCTCTGGATGAAATCAACCATGGCCGGATCATCCACAGCCGGATCGGTGTCCGGCTGGATGACCACCGTGGTGACCCCGCCGGCCGCTGCGGACAGGCTGGCGGACTTCAGCGTCTCCTTGGGCTCGGCGCCCGGCTCGCCGGTGCGCACGCGAATGTCGATCAGGCCAGGCGAAAGGCAGAGGCCGCGCGCGTCGAGGATTTCCGTGGCCGAGACCGCGACAGACCCGCGCTCGACGCGGGTGATGACGCCGTCCTCGATGACCACCGAGCCGGGGCCGTCGTAGTCGCTCGCCGGGTCCAGCAGGCGGGCGTTGATGATGGCCTGCGAGCTCATGCCGCGCCCTCCAGACGAGCCGACAGCGAGGCCAGCACCGCCATCCGCGCCGCGACCCCCATCTCGACCTGGTCCTGGATCAGCGACACTGTCAGGTCGTCGGCGACGTCGGAATCGATCTCCACCCCCCGGTTCATTGGTCCCGGATGCATGACCCTGGCCCCGGCGTTGGCCCAGGCCAGTTTCTCGCGGTCGAGGCCCCAGAAGCGGAAATACTCACGTGTCGAGGGGACCAGCGCCCCGTCCATCCGCTCCAGCTGCAGCCTCAGCATCATGACGACATCGCAGCCCGCCAGGCCCTCGCGCATGTCATGGAAGACCTCGCAGCCCCAGCGGTCGGCATCGCCGGGCACCAGGGTCGGCGGCCCGATCAGCCGCACCCTCGCGCCCATCATCGACAACAGCGCAACATTGGAGCGCGCCACCCGGCTGTGGGCGATGTCGCCGCAGATGGCGACGGTCAGCCCGCCAACGTCCCCGAAGGCGCGGCGCAGGCTCAAGAGGTCCAGTAGGGCCTGGGTCGGATGTTCGTGACGGCCGTCGCCCGCGTTGACGACCGCGCACCCGACCTTCTGCGACAGCAGGGCCGCCGCGCCCGAGGCGCCATGGCGAACGACGAGGATGTCCGGCTTCATGGCGTTCAGGGTGACGGCGGTGTCGATCAGGGTCTCGCCCTTCTTCACCGACGACGCCTGCACCGGCATGGTCACGACGTCGGCGCCCAGTCGCTTGGCCGCGATCTCGAACGAGGAGCTGGTACGGGTCGAGTTCTCGAAGAACAGGTTCATGACCGTCCGGCCTCGCAGCAGGTCGAGCTGCTTGGTCGACTGCCGGTTCAGATCGACGAACGCATCCGCGAGATCGAGCAGGCTCAGCACGAACGGCGGGTTCAGATCCGCCGCGGCGAGGAAATGCGATTTCGGGAACGGGACCAGCCGGTCGGCGATCAGGTCGGCGGCTGCATCATGCTGGGTCATTAAAGCCCGGCTATACGGACCCCGACGCCCGATCTCAAGAAGGATGGGCCTCAAGTCAGGTGATAGATGAACAGCAAGAGCGGGATCATCGCGGCGCTGACCACGGTCGTCAGGGCAATGACTCCGGCCATCAGGGGCGCATCCCCGCCCATCTGACGCGCCAGCAGATAGGAGGCCGCTGCGCCCGGGGCGGCTCCGCACAGCATCGCTACGCCCTGCGCCAGATGATCCCCGCCCAGCAGGATGCACAGGCCCCACATCAGGGGCGGCATGATGATGAGCTTCACGAACGTGACGCCCGCGATGGTGAACTTGCGCCGCGCCACCTCGGCAAAGCTCAGGCCCGCGCCGGCGATAATCAGCCCCAGCGGCAGGGCGGCGGACCCCAGCAGTTCCAGCGTATCCGAAATCCCCGGCAGCCTCGGCACACGGGCGAAATTCAGCGCCAGTCCGATCAGACAGGCCAGCAGGATGGGATTGGCGAGCATCGCCTTGCCCAGCGCCCACGGCGTCACGACGCGTTGATCCGCGCCCCACTTCGCCAGCACGGCGACGCAGGAGATGTTGGTCACCGGAATGATGCAGGCGATCATCACCGCCGCCAGCGCCAACCCCTCGGCCCCGAACGAGGTCTGGATCACCGGCAGGAAGACGAAGCTGTTCCAGCGGATCACGCCCTGGAAAACACTGGTGTAGGCCGGGCCCTCGATCGTCATCAGCGGTTTGGCTAGCAGGGTCCCGGCCGACACGATCAGGACCGCGATCACCGCCGCCCCCGCCGCCGCGCCCGCGCTGCCGCCCGAGAGGTCCGCGCCCCAGATCGCCGGGATCAGAAAGCCCGGATAGAGCAGATTGATCGACAGCTTCTCGATCGGCCGCCACGTCGCATCGGGCAGGAAGTCTGTCTTCTTCAACCCGTAGCCGAGTGCGATCATGATGAAGACCGGCAGGACCCCGGCGAACAGGGCGATCATACCCAGGTCTGCTGATCGCGAACCCGATCCAGCGCTCCCTGCAGGATCCAGGCGGCGGCCGTCCGATCGACCACCCCTGCGCGCCGCTTTCGCGACAGGTCCAGCTCGTCGATGAGGAACCGCTCGACCGCCGAGGTCGACAGCCGCTCGTCCCAGAAGGCGACGTTCACGGGCCGGAACCGCTCCAGATTGCGCGCGAAGGCCCGGCACGACTGGGCGCGCGGCCCCTCGGTCCCGTCCATATTGACGGGCAGGCCGATGACGAGGCCCGACACCTTCCTCGCATCCATCAGCTTGAACAGGGCCTGGGCCTCTGCGGTGAACTTCGATTTCCGGATGAGCTGCAGCGGGCTGGCGATCAGGCGGGTGGTGTCCGAGACGGCGATCCCGATGGTCGTCTCGCCGAGATCCAGCCCCATCCAGGCGGTGCCGGGCGGGCAGGCGGCGGGCAGGTCTGTCAGATTCAATACGGGCACAGGGGCGCGGTAGGCGTTGCCATCCCCCCTGTCAAAGCCCAGCATAATGTCAGCCTTGGAGGGCCCCCATGCCGCATCGTCTGATTCTTGCCGCCGGCGTTCTCGCCGCGTCGATCTCGCTCGCCGCCTGCAAGCCTGCGCCGGCGGTCGACACGACCCGAACGAACGACGAAGTGGCGGCGAAGGCTGCCGAATTGGCCCCGCCCCTGACGGCCGCCGGAGCCGCGGAGACGATCGCCGCGATCAACCCGGACAATGACGACCTGCAACTGGCCGCCGGCGTCGTACAGGTCGATGATTTTTCGGAACAGCCGGTCCATCTGTTCGGCGTGCGGGGCAATGACCCGGGCGTCAACGGCCTGCACGTCTACGCCAGCTTCATGGTCGATGGACAGTCGTCCGCGATCTATCCGATCGCCGATGTCGAGGCCTATGAGGTGGTCTCGGTGCAGGCGGGCAAGATCGGCATCACGCTCAGCGAAGCCGCCTACGACGAGGCGAAGGGCGAGCTGGTTCCGCACGAACGCAAGATCATCCTCGCCTGGACCGACGGCCCCAACGGCGGCCCGCCGACGGCGTTGACCGTCACGCCCGCGACCTGACCGGCTTGCCATGCCGTTTGGGGAGCGCGAAAGTGAAGCTTCACCATAACGGAGAGAGTTTCATGTCGTCTCGCCTGCCTGCCGCCATTGCCCTGTCGATCGCTGTCTCCGCCGGCGCCTGTGACGCCACACCGGCGGCCAAGGTCGCCTCCACGACCGAGGCCCCCGCCGCCGCCCAGGCCGCCCCGCTGACCGCAACGGGAACCGCGACGCCGCTGACCCCGGAACCGGAAACTGACGAGAGCCTGATGTCCGCCGCCAGCGTCGTGCGGGTCGACTGGGTTGGCGCTGGCAGCGCCAAGATGTTCGGAACGGCGGGCGGCGATCCGGCCGCGAATGGACTGTACACCTACATCGCCTTCTTCACCTCGCCCGGCGACGGCTGGGTAATCTACAACCTCGGAAACATTCTGGACTATACGGTCCTGGCGTCCGAGATCGGCCGCGTCGATCTCGACCTGCATGAAAGCGTCTACGACGAGGCCACCGGCGAGATCGGCGACCGCCACCGCAAGGTCATCGTCTCGTGGACGCCGGGCGACGAGGGGGCGCCTCCGACCAACCTCACCGTAACGCCCGCTCAGTAGGCCTGCGGTCCTTGTGCAGCGCGGCACGGGCGGCTAATCCCGCCCGCTTGCACTGAGACTATCGGAGGGCCGCATGGCCATCGACGCAGAGACGGTGAGGAAGGTCGCGCACCTCGCCCGCATCAAGACCCCCGACGACCGGCTGGAGCCTCTCGCCGGCGAGCTGAACAGCATCATGGCCTGGATCGACCAGCTCAACGAAGTCGACGTCGTCGGCGTTGAGCCGATGACCTCCAATGTCGCCCAGCCGCTTCGCCTGCGCGATGACGTCGTCACGGACGGCGCGAAGGTCGAGGCGGTCCTGTCGAACGCGCCGCAATCCGCGGACGGTTTCTACGTCGTGCCCAAGGTGGTCGAATAGTCATGAGCGACCTGACCAAACTGACCCTCAAGGCCGCCGTCGACGGCCTGAAAGCCAAGGCCTTTTCCTCGGAAGAGATCACCCGCGCCTTCGTCTCGAACATCGAGGCCGCCAACCCGACCCTGAACGCCTATGTCGTGACCACGCCGGAGAAGGCGATCGACATGGCGAAGGCCTCCGACGCCCGTATCGCGGCTGGAACCGCCGGCGCCCTGGAAGGCGCGCCTCTGGGCATCAAGGACCTGTTCTGCACCGAGGGCGTCCAGACGACCGCCGGCTCCAACATGCTGCGCGGCTTCGTGCCGCCCTATGAATCCACCGTCACCGCCAACCTGTGGCGCGACGGGGCGGTCATGCTCGGCAAGCTCAACATGGACGAGTTCGCCATGGGCTCGTCGAACGAGACCTCGGCCTTCGGTCCGGTCGTGAACCCGTGGAAATCCAAGGCGTCCAACGCCGACCTGACCCCCGGCGGGTCGTCGGGCGGGTCCGCCTCGGCCGTCGCCGCCGACCTGTGCCTGGCGGCCACGGCCTCGGACACGGGAGGCTCGATCCGCCAGCCCGCCGCCTTCACCGGGACGGTCGGGATCAAGCCCACCTACGGCCGCGCCAGCCGGTTCGGCATGGTCGCCTTCGCCTCCTCGCTGGATCAGGCCGGGCCGATCACGAAGACGGTCGAGGACGCCGCCCTGATGCTGCAGTCCATGTGCAGCTTCGACATCAAGGATTCGACCAGCCTCGACATCCCGACGCCCGACTGGTCCGCCTCGGTCGGCAAGTCGGTCAAGGGGCTGCGCATCGGCGTGCCGCGCGAATACGTCGTCGACGGCATGCCCGCCGAGATCCAGGCCCTGTGGGATCAGGGCGTGGCCTGGCTGCGCGACGCCGGCTGCGAGATCGTCGACATCTCCCTGCCGCATACCAAATACGCCCTGCCGACCTACTATATCGTGGCCCCGGCCGAGGCGTCGTCGAACCTGGCCCGCTATGACGGCATGCGCTTCGGTCATCGGGCGGAAAAGGCGACCAGCCTGACCGACCTCTATGAGACCAGCCGCGCCGAGGGCTTCGGCAAGGAGGTCCAGCGCCGCCTGGTCATCGGCGCCTATGTGCTGTCGGCCGGATTCTACGATGCCTACTACGTCCGGGCCCTGAAGGTCCGCCGTCGCATCGCCGAGGACTTCGACAAGGTCTGGGGTCAGGTCGACGCCATCCTGACTCCGTCGACCCCGTCGGCCGCCTTCGCCCTGGGCGACAAGCAGATCGATCCGGTGACGATGTATCTGAACGACGTCTTCACGGTGACAGCCAACCTCGCCGGTCTGCCGGGGATCTCGGTGCCCGCGGGCGTGGATTCCAACGGATTGCCGCTGGGTCTGCAGGTGATCGGCAAGGCGCTGGACGAGGCGACGGTGCTCCAGGTTGGCGCAGCGCTGGAACAGGCGGCGGGCGGCGTCGGCAAGGCCGAGCGCTGGTGGTGACCTCTTCCCTCTCCCCTTGCGGGAGAGGGAGCCCGCGCACGGCGGCGTAGCCGTCGTCCTTGCGCGGTCGGGTGAGGGGTCCCACCCAAAGCCGGAATGGGCGGATCGATGCTGAGCTTCAACGCCAGCTTGACCCCTCATCCGACCTCGCTTCGCTCGGCCACCTTCTCCCTCAGGGGGAGAAGGAAAATCGCTCCCCTCGCAATCCCCCCCGGTGAGCGCTACATCCGCACCACGTCACCGTGAGAGCCCATCCATGTCCGATCCCGTCGTCATCGTCGCCTTCGCCCGCACGCCCATGGGCGGCTTCCAGGGAGCCTTCAACGGCGTGAAGGCGACCGAACTCGGGGCCACAGCGGTTCGGGCGGCGGTCGAGCGGTCGGGCGTGTCGCCGGACAAGATCGAGCAGATCTACATGGGCTGCGTCCTGCCGGCCGGCCTCGGCCAGGCCCCGGCGCGTCAGGCGGCCATCGGCGCCGGTCTCGGCCAGCATGTCGAGGCGACCACCGTGAACAAGATGTGCGGCTCGGGCCTGCAGGCCGTGATGATGGCGTCCGACAGCCTCGCGGCCGGCAGCGCCGACATCATCGTTGCGGGCGGCATGGAGTCGATGACCGGCGCCCCGTACCTGATGAACAAGCACCGCGGCGGCGCGCGCATCGGCCACGATGTCATCGTCGACAGCATGTATATGGACGGGCTGGAGGACGCCTATACGCCCGGCAAGCTGATGGGCAACTTCGCCGAGGACTCGGCGCAGACCTACCAGTTCACGCGCGAGCAGCAGGACGCCTACGCCCTCGAAAGCCTCAGCCGTGCGCTGAAGGCGATCGAGAGCGGCGCGTTCAAGGCCGAGATCACTCCGGTCGAGGTCTCGGGCCGCAAGGGGACGGTCACGGTCACCGAAGACGAACAGCCCGGCAAAGCCATGCCGGAGAAGATCCCGACCCTGAAGCCCGCCTTCTCGAAGGACGGCACCATCACCGCCGCCAACGCCTCCTCGATTAGTGACGGCGCCGCCGCCCTGGTCATGACGCGCGAGAGCGTGGCCCGGGCGCTGAACCTGCCCGTCGTCGCCCGCATCGTCAGCCACGCGGCCCACGCCCATGAGCCGGGCCTGTTCACCACGGCACCGGTCCCGGCCATGCAGAAGGCGCTGAAGAAGGCGGGATGGTCGGTCGAGGACGTCGACCTGTGGGAGATCAACGAGGCCTTCGCCGTCGTCCCCATGATCGCCATGCAGGAGATGGGCATCGACCACGCGAAGCTGAACGTGAACGGCGGCGCGACCGCCCTGGGCCACCCCATCGGCGCCTCGGGCGCGCGGGTGCTGACGACCCTCATCTCGGCCCTGCAGACCCGGGGCAAGTCGAAGGGGATCGCCAGCCTCTGCATCGGCGGCGGCGAGGCCGTGGCTCTCGCGGTCGAGCTGGCCTGATGATCGATCTCAGCCGTCGCTCCCTCCTAGGCGCGGCGGCTGTGACCGCTGCGGCGGCCGGCGCCGTCCAGGCCCAGACGATTGCCCCCGCCGACCCGACTGAAGTCGTGCACCTTTGGCCCAACGGCGCGCCCGGCGGTGAAGCCGTCACCGTCACGCCGGTTGTGCCCGAACGGTCGACCGATCCGTCGTTCCACGACCGCTATGCCCAGTACACGACCGACCCGATCCTGACGGTCATGAGGCCCGACCGACCGAACGGCGCGGCCCTGCTGCTGATCCCGGGCGGAGGCTATCGCTGGGCCGTGCTGGACAAGGAGGGGTTCGACGTCGCCCGCGTCTTCGCGGCCGCAGGCATCACCTGTTTCGTCCTGCGCTATCGTCTGCCCGCCGACGGCTGGGCCGCCGGGCCGAATGCGCCCTTGCAGGATGCCCAGCGGGCGCTGCGCCTGATCCGCGCCCACGCCGATGACTACGGCGTCGATCCGGCACGGATCGCCTGCCTGGGCGCCTCCGCCGGCGGCCATCTGGCCGGTCTGCTGGCTGCCCGGTCCGACGCGACCTATGAGGCCGTCGATTCGGCCGATGAGGTCTCGCATCGGCCCGACCTGAACGTCCTGCTCTACCCCGTCGCCACCCTGGCCGATCCCTTCGCCCACAAGGGATCGCGCGAGCATCTGCTGGGGACCTCCCCCGCGCCCCAACAGATCACCGCATGGTCGCTCGACAGGATGGACTGGACCGGCGTCGGCCCCACCGTCCTGATCCACGCCCTCGACGACGCCAGCGTGCCCCCGGAGAACAGCCTGCACCTGCTGGCCGCCCTGCGCGCCGGGCATGTGACCTCGGAGGCCCATCTGTTTCAGGAGGGCGGCCACGGCTTCGGCATCCGCCTGATCGCCGGAAAGCCTGCCGCTGTGTGGCCCGAACTGGTCCAGGCCTTCGGTCGCCGGAACGGCTGGCTTACCGCGTAACGGCGCGATCCACAGGTTTCGAAGGCGTCGTCACCGGGCGTGGTTTCACCTCCCGCATCAGGCGGATCAAGGCTTCCGAGCCTGTCGACAGAACGATCACCCTGACACCTGTTTTTGCGAGTTGTTCGCAACATTGCGTCGTCTTCCGCGTCGTGGCAAGCCGGTTTCCGGCGGCTTTTTGATCGGATGACGACCATGCGAAGCGACGGAAAACTCGACTATCTGGAGCTGCCCTCCACCGGCCTGCCGGAAACAAAGGCCTTCTATGCCGCCGCCTTCGGCTGGACCTTCCAGGACTATGGCCCCACCTACGCCGCCTTCGACCAGGGCTTGGACGGCGGTTTCGACGCCGACCCCGAACGGCCAGCAGCGCCCCTCCCCGTCCTCTACGCCGAGAACCTCCCGGCCATGCTGGAGAAGGTCGAGGCGGCCGGCGGCACCATCCTGAAACCCATTTTCGACTTCCCCGGCGGCCAGCGCTTTCACTTCCGTGACCCGTCCGGAAACGAGCTGGCGGTCTGGTCCGAGGGCGGATGAAGTCCTGCGGCGACTGCGGCCTGTGTTGCAAGATCATGGGCGTCACCGCCCTTGAGAAGCCTGCGGGCCGCTGGTGCCGCCATTTCGGCAAGACGACCGGCTGCGCCATCTATGAGGACCGGCCGAACGACTGCCGCGTCTTCAACTGCCTGTGGCTGCTGACCGAAGCGCTGGACGACAGCTGGAAACCGACGACCTCAGGCTTCGTCCTTCATTCCGAGCTGGGCGGCGCGCGCCTGATCGTCGAATGCGACGCCGCCCGGCCCCATGACTGGCGGCGCGAGCCCTATGAGGCCCAACTACGCCGCTGGGCCGCTGCCGAGGGTCAGGAAGTGCTCGTCTTCGCGGGCAAGCGCGGGGTCCGACTGGCCGAGACGGATACGCCGGTGCGGCGGGCCTAGCGGACGTCGATGGACTGGCCGATCCGTTCCGCCAGGGTCCGGTCGGCGCCATCCACGCTGGTGATCCAGACGTGGACCTCCTGCGGCGCGGTCGTGCGGGTGAACAGGTGCTCCAGTGCGACGCGACGGCCGTCCTCGGTCGCCACGACCGAGGCGCGGGCCCCGGCCTCGACCACCTCGCCCGAGTAGATCGGGAACTGCGACGCCGGTCCGGCATAGACCATCACCAGCGGCTGCTGGCCCCTGCGGATCGTCCAGATGTTGAAGTTCGGCCCCGGTCGGCCGGTTGTGATGGTGAACCCGGCCGGGAGATCGACCGTGAACGGCAGGGCCCGGATCGCCGGCGCGTCCAGCACCGTCATCGGCGGAGGCGGCGGTGCAACTGGCGCTGCGACCGGAGGCGCGGTTACGGGCACAGTTGCTACAGGAGGTGTCACTCGCGGGGACGGAGCCGGAGCGATCGTGGTTGGCGCGGGCGTCGCCCGCGGGGTTGTGGTCGGGGCGGGCGTCGCCCGAGGCGCGGGAGCCGCCGTGGCGGGCGCAGGACCCGTGGCGCGCGGAACCGGAACTGCCGTTGCCGGAGCCGCCGTCGCGGGACGAGGCGTCGGCGCGACGACGGTTGGCGCAGGCGTCGTCGGCGCGGCCGTCACGGGGGCCGACGGTCTCGGCGCGACGGGAGCGTCGCCGCTCGGCCGGGCCCGGGGGGGACCGGAGATGATCGGTGGCGGCGCCGGGGTCGATCGTGGCGTGACGGCTGCAGGCGCCGATGCACCCGGCGCGCTCGAGACGGACGGTGACAGGGGCGCCGGAGCGGTGGCCGAAGGCGGCGCGCTGGCGGCAGGCAGAGGCATGGGCGCGGTGCGCGGCGGCGCGGCGACCGCCGATGGCGGCGCCGAGTTCAGGCTGCGGGTCAGGGCGCTGCCGACGGACGGCGCGGGCTGGGCCGGGGTCTGACTTTGACCCGATCCGGCAATCAGGAGGGCGGCGAGTACGAGCGCATGCGACATGGGAAGACCATCGCCTTTCAGCCCATGAACGGCAAGCTTCTCAGCACATAGGCGACGACCGCGACTGCGACCGATCCGGCGACGCACAGGGCCGCGAACCAGGCCAGCTTCTTCCACAAGGGGCCGCTGTCTTCGTCCGCCTCGGGCGGGGGTACGGGTTCAATGATGATAGCCGGCCTCCTCGTCGATCTTGCCGCGGAACACCCAGTAGACCCAGCCGGTGTAGGCCAGGATCAGGGGCAGGATGACTGCCGTCCCGACCAGCATCAGAGCCAGCGCATTGTCGGGCGCCGCCGCCTGTCGGAAGTTCAGGGCATAGGGCACGATATAGGGTGCGAACCCGGCGGCCAGCCCCAGATAGCCGGACAGGAAGACCAGCAGGGCGCCGACGAAGGGCCAGCGGTGCGACCCCTTGCGGCTCATCACGAACACGATGCCCAGACCGATCAGGCCCAGTAGCGGGATCGGCAAAAGCGGCAGCAAATCCGCCAGCTCCAGCGCGAACCCGTCATGCAGGTCGAAGCCCCACCGCGCCGCAATGCGCGGATGGATCGCCAACGTCGCCACGCTGACCGCCGCCAGCAGCCCCGTCACCGCCAACGCTGAAATACTGGTCCAGCGCCTGGCGTCACCATGCAGATTGTCCTTCGTCTTCATCATCAGCCATGCCCCGCCCAGCAGGGCGTAGCCGGCCACCAGACCGGCGGCGACCAGCAGGGTATAGGGCGTCAGCCAGTCGAATTGTCCGCCCGCGAACCGGTCGTCGCGCACCGTCACGCCCTGGATGAAACCCCCCAGCACCAGCCCCTGCGCCACCGCCGTCAGGATCGATCCTCCGGCGAACATCTGGGTCCAGAACTTGCGCCCCCTGTCCCGCGCCCGGAAGCGGAACTCGAACGCCACCCCTCTGAGGATCAGGCCCGCCAGCATCAGCAGGATCGGCAGGTACAGCGCCGGCATCAGCACCGAATAGGCCAGCGGGAAGGCCGCCAGCAGCCCCCCTCCTCCCAGCACCAGCCAGGTCTCGTTGCCGTCCCAGACCGGGGCGATCGTGTTCATCATCACATCCCGCTCGCCCGGCGTCTTCGCGAACGGGAACAGGATTCCGATGCCGAGATCGAACCCGTCCAGCGTCACGTAGAGCAGGACAGCGACGGCGATCAGTCCGGCCCAGATCAGTTGCAGGTCGAGGGTCATTACGTGCCTCCACGAACGCCGTCGGGTCCGTCAGGGGTGGTGTCTTCGGGCGCCTGGGCCAGCGGCGTGCCCGGCGGTCTCTGTCCGCGCGGCGGCGGTGCGGTCACGGCGGCGACCGGTCCCTCGGCCATCAATCTCAGGATGAAGATGGCCCCGGCGGTGAACACCACGGAGTAGACCAGGATATAGGCGATCAGCGAGGTCGCGACCTGGCTGGCGATGACCGGCGAGACGGCGTCGCGCGTCTTCAGCACCCCGTAGACGACCCACGGTTGGCGTCCGACCTCGGTGACCATCCAGCCGGCCAGGACGGCGATGAAGCCGGTCGGTCCCATCAGGACGGCGAAACGCAGGAACAGCGGGCTCTCGAAGATCCGCTTCCGCCAGATCAGCACTGCACCCCAGGCCCCCAGGCCGATCATCAACAGACCCAGGCCGACCATGATCCGGAAGCCGAAGAAGGGAATGAAGGGCGGCGGCTGATCCTCTCGCGCCCAGCTGTCCAGGCCCTGGATGACCTCATCCTTCGGCACGCCCTGGATCCAGTTGCCGACGCCAGGGATGGAGACCTCGAAATGGTTCTTTTGCGCGTCGCGATCAGGGATGCCGAACAGGTGAAGCGGCTGATCGGCTCGGGTTTCCCAGTAGCCTTCGATGGCGGCGGTCTTGGACGGCTGATACTTGTGCGCGACCTCTCCCGAGGCGTGGCCGACGATCAGTTGCAGGGGCGCCAGTACGGCGATCAGGCCCACCGCCATGACCAGCGCAATCCGGCTCTCGCTCCAGCCCCCGGTCTTCACGCCGGCGGCGCGGTCCTTGAGCAGCCGGTAGGCCGAGGCCCCGCCGACGACCAGCCCTGTCGTCAGGAAGGCGGCCAGCAGCATGTGCGCCAGTCGCGACGGGAAGCTGGGGTTGAAGATGACCTGCATATAGTCGGTGGCCTGGAACCGGCCGTCGGCCATGATCTGGAACCCTTGGGGCGTCTGCATCCAGCTGTTGGCCGACAGGATCCAGAAGGCCGAGATGGTCGTCCCGATAGCCACCAGCAGGGTGGAGGCGAAGTGCAGCTTCGGTCCGACCTTCTTCCAGCCGAACAGCATGACCCCCAGGAAAGACGCCTCCAGGAAGAAGGCCGTCAGCACCTCATAGGCCAGCAGCGGCCCGATCACCCCGCCCGTCAGGCGGATGAACTCACTCCAGTTCGTGCCGAACTGGTAGCTGAGCACCACGCCGGACACGACGCCCATGCCGAAGCTGAGGGCGAAGATCTTGACCCAGAACAGGTAGAGGACCTTGAACGCCTCGCGCTTCGTCCAGAGCCACAAACCCTCCAGCACGGCCAGATAGGCCGCCAGCCCGATCGTGAAGGCCGGGAAGAGGATGTGAAAGGCGATGGTGAAGGCGAATTGCAGTCGCGACAACAAGAGAGCGTCGAGGTCCACGGGCGGTATCCTGATGGCCGTATATGGGCAGCGGCGTGGGCCTGCGGGGCAACCTTGTCCAGCGCATGCCGCGACGCGCGACAGTCCGTCGCGGTATTTCATCCATCAGTGAATATCGGCAGTCAGGCGGCGGGCAGTTCGATCCAGAAGGTCGCGCCTTCGCCCGCTACGGACTCCACGCCGATGGAGCCGCCCTGCAGCTCAACGAGCCGCTTGGCCAGGGCCAGGCCGATGCCGTGTCCCTCGATCGCCGACCGCTCCAGCCCCAGCCGGTTGAACGGTTCGAACAGCTGGGCCTGCTTCTCGGGAGACAGACCGGGCCCCTTGTCGACCACCTCGATGCGGACGCCGTCGTAGACCCGCTTCGCCCGGAACAGGACCTCGCCGCCGGCGGCGCCGTATTTCACGGCGTTGGTCGCCAGATTGTCGACGACCTGGGCCAGACGCTGGGAATCGGCCAGGGCCACCAGACCGTCGCCTTCGCAGATGACCTTGACCGACAGCATCCGGGCTTCCGGACGCATGGCCGTGGTGCGGCGCACGTCTTCCAGGATGCCGGGAATGTCGGTCGGGCGCATCTCAACCTTGACCGCTCCGGACTCGGCGCGGGCGACGTCGAGCAGGTCGTGCGACAGGGCCTCGACCTGCCGGGCCGTCTTGACCAGCATGGCGGCCATCTCGGCCTGGGTCTCGGTCACGGGGCCGAGCTGGCCGCTCGCCCACAGGTCGCCGATGCCGATGACCCCGCCGATGGGGCTCTTGATCTCGTGGGCCACATTGGCCAGCAGCCGCGACTTGGCGGCCGATGCCTTCTCGGCGCGAAGCTGTCCCGCCTTGGCCCGCGCCGACAGGCGGTCGCGTTCTTCCAGCAGGGAGGCGACCAGCAGGATCGGCAGATAGCCGAACAGGATCGTCAGTTGCAGCAGCACAGCGCGTTCGGCCAGATCGCCGACCACCAGACGCCAGGGGCCCGCTCCCATGATCAGGGAGCTCAGGGACATCACGGAAATGACCACCAGGGCGGCGGTCGCTCCCAGGACCCTCAGACGGGCCGCGATGACGATGAGCACGGGCACCAGGACGAAGCCCAGCGGCATGTTCAGCACGAAATAGATCGTCACGCAGACGGCGATCAGCAGACCGAACGTCAGCACCGTCTCAAGCGCGCGCCACGGATTGAACATCGCCCGGATGGCCCGCATGTCGAGAGCGAGCACGAACGATCCGATCACCGCCAGGCCCAGAGCATGGCCGAACCACCAGGTCTGGAAGGTCGGCAGGAACGCAGCCCCACGGATCAGGAACAGGAAGCTGGCTGCGGCAAGCCCTGCTACGGCGGGGGCGACGACCGCGGTGCATAGAATGAACCGGCACGCGCCGGCCACAGTGGCCAGGTTGAGGGTGGGGGCGAACCGCCGGGCCAGCCACACGGCCAGCACGATCTCCAGCATGTTGAGCGCAGTGAATCCCGCCGACAAAACCGGCCCGTTGCCGGCCAGGAACTCTCCTGCCAGAACCCCGAACGCCATCAAGCCGCCGAAGGCCAGGTCGTAGCCGACGCCGCGACCGCTTCTCAGCCAGACTGCGACGGCGAGACCGTTGGCCGCCCAAAGGGCCGCAACCATGTCGGCTGTGCGGGCCGTCGAGATCGCCACGATCACCAGAACGGCCACGGCCAGAACGGTCAGCATGGGGGCCAGAGGCTGGGCGAACAGAGCGGCGGCCGTGGATGTCCGACCCGGACGCGCAGCTGCGGCAGGCTCAAACGGCTCCACATCGGTCGCGGTTATCGCGCGGGTTTGAGGCATTAACGGCGACTCTGGGCGGGGAACTGGACCCGACCCTTAACCACAGCTTCCTAATATCCCCTGAAGCAGGATTATCCGGCCAGAACCGCCGAAAACCGGCGCACGGCCTCAGCGGGTCCGAGGGGATGCGACCACACCCCTGCGCTGACCGCGATGAAATCCGCGCCGGCCGCAACGAGCAGCGCGGCGTTGTCGACGGTGATGCCGCCGATGGCCACCGACGGAATCTCCATCGTCTCCTGCCAGATGCTCAGGATGTCCGGTTCCGGCCGATGCGCGGTCTCCTTGGTCGAGGTGGGGTAGAAGGCGCCAAAGGCCACGTAGTCGGCCCCCTGCTCGGCCGCCTCCATGCCCAGATGGCGGCTGTCATGGCAGGTCGCGCCGATCATCGCCGACTTGCCCATGATGCGACGGGCCGAGGCCACCGAGGCGTCCTCCTGACCCACGTGCACGCCGTCACAGCCCAGGGCCGAGGCCAGATCCGGCCGATCATTGAGGATCACCGCCACGCCCCGGCTCTGGGCGACGGGGGCGAGCCGGCGCACGGCCGCAACGATCTGCTCGTCCGACGCCGGCTTGATCCGGATCTGCAACGCCGCGACCGGGCCCGCATCCAGAGCCACCTCGAGCTGGGCTGCAAAGGCGTCCAGGTCGTCGATAACGGGAGGGGTGATCAGATACAGTTGGCAGGCGGGCGCGGACATGGGTCGCAGGTGCGACGCCTGCGACGCCGCGTCAACCACCCGCCGTTGCGAACGCGTTGCAATCGCCCGCACACCTGCTATAGCGAACCAATCGCAACTGATGTTCCGGGGCGGCCCTTCCTTGTACGTGTGCAACTGTAACGGTCTGAGACAACGCGACGTGGCGCGCGCGATCGAGGCGGGCGCGACCCGCCCGCGCGAAGTTTTCCAGCGCAATCAATGCGAAGCGCAATGCGCCAAATGCGTCTGCGAAATGCGCCAGATGATCTCGGAAAGCCGCGAAGCCTTCGCCCTGGCCGCCGAGTAGGTTCGCAGTCCTGCGGACCAAAATCATTCGCAATATCAATGAGCCGATAAGCACTCGCAACTGAACACAGGCATTTTTCCTGTGCTATGCCACCAGCCGTGAACGACCCCCGACGGGGTCGTCGGCAGAGCCAAGGACGAGACGGCCATGAAGGGCGACCCCGCGATCATCCGCACCCTCAACGCGGTGCTGACCAACGAGCTGACGGCGGTCAACCAGTACTTCCTGCACGCCCGCATGTTCGAGAGCTGGGGCCTGAAGCACCTCGGCCAGATCATCTACGACGAGTCGATCGGCGAGATGAAACACGCCGACAAGCTGATCAAGCGCATCCTCTTCCTGGACGGCCTTCCGAATCTGCAGGACCTGCACAAGCTCAAGATCGGCGAGACGGCGATCGAATGCCTCGGGGCCGACCTGCAGCTGGAACTGGGCGGTCGCGACACCGTGGTCGCCGGCGTGGCCCAGGCCGAAGCCGCCTCCGACTTCGTCAGCCGCCAGATCCTGATGGAAATCCTGGCCGACACCGAAGAGCACATCGACTTCCTCGAGGCCCAGTTCAAGCTGATCGAACAGCTGGGCGAGCAGAACTACCTGCAGTCGGCCATGACCGAGATCGCCCCGGACAAGTCCGCCACCGGCAACTGACCTACAGGACTTCGCGGCGGCTCAGGTGGGCCACCGCGAGGACCAGGACCACCAGCCCGAGGCCACAGCCGAGCGCCAGAGCCGTGTTCACGCGCCAGGCTTCGGTCGCCAGCATGTTCACCGGCATCTGCCAGGGGAAGAACACCCCCTGCTTCGCCGACGTCGCCACAACCGAGAAGAATGTCCCGCCTATGCCGATCCCCAGGGCCGGTACGAAGCTGGCGAACCGCAGGGCGGTCCAAAGCTGTATGGCGGTCAGGAGCAGGCCGGCGAGGTACATCTGGGCGGCCAGACCCGCGTAGCGCCCGATCTCGAACGGGCCCGTCGGCTGGAGGTCGGGCCGGATCAGCAGGCCCAGCCTGACGGCCGCCCAGGCCATGACCGGCACGGCGATGCTCATCAGGGCGATGACGGTCAGGACGCTCGTCGCCTTGGCCGCATAGTGCCGCCAGCGCGGGATCGGCAGGGCTCGGAGATGATCCCAGGACTTCGGACCATGCTCCATGTGCGCCACCAGGGCGGTCAGGGCCGTCACGCTCATCGGCAGCATGAAGAAGGCCCATATCCCGGCGGCGGTGAGCATCCACTCGCCCCAGTCCTTGGGGTTCTTGTCCCGCAGAAGCATGAAGAACAGGAAGATGGCGATCAGGGTCGGGGCGATGACGGCCAGGACGGCCGCGAGGGATCGGTTCAGTTTCCTGAACTCGACCTGGAGCGAAGCGAGCATCAGACGGTCTCCGGCTGGCTGTTGACGGGGCCGGGACCGGCCACCTTCCTGTAGATCCCCTCAAGCGTCCGTGGCCGGGCGCCGATGGAGAAGACGGCGACGCCGGCCTCGTTCAGCATCCGGTTCAGCAGACCCGCCTCCGTGCGGGCGTCCTCGCCGGGCTTGAGACGGACGATCACGCAGCCATCACCGCCGACCACTTCCACGCCGCGTGCGGAGATCAGGGCTGTGGCGCGCGGCGCATCATCGGTTCCGATCTCGATCTCCGTCGTCAGGGCGGCCTTCAGCCGGCTCAGTTCGCCTTCCAGCACGAGCCGGCCCTCGCTGAGGATGCCGATATGACTGGCGGTCTGTTCGAGCTCGCCCAGCAGGTGGCTGGACAACAGGACCGTGGCCCCGGTGCGGTCGGGCAGCTGCTTCAGGAAGCGGCGCATGTCCGCGATACCGTCGGGGTCCAGCCCGTTGGTCGGCTCGTCCAGAACCAGCAGAGGCGGCGCTCCCAGCATCGAGCGGGCCAGCCCCAGCCTCTGACGCATGCCCAGCGAATAGTCAGACACCCGTCGGCGAGCGTTCTCCTGCATCTCGACGACTTCCAGCACACGGTCGACCTCGGTCGCCGGGACGCCCAGCAGGGTCCGGGTCAGCTCCAGGTTCTCCCGTCCGGTCAGGTTGGCGTAGAAGCCGTGCGCCTCGAGCAGGCTGCCGATATTTCGCGCGGCCGCCCGGCGGTCCCGAACGACGTCCAGGCCGCAGATCCGCGCCTCGCCCGCGCTGGGATGGATCAGACCCAGCAGCATCTTCAGGGTCGTCGTCTTGCCCGCCCCATTGCGTCCAAGGAAGCCGTAGACGGCGCGTTCGGGGACCGTCATCGACACCGCATCGACCGCCAGATGGCGTCCGAAGCGGCGCGTCAGGCCTTGGGTTTCGATCGTGGGCGGCATGGTCCGGCGCTCGCTTTCGTTTAAGTCTTAGATAAAGTTGCAAACCCCTCGTCTTTAAGTCAAGATTAAAGATGAGACAGGAATTCAGCGACGCCATGACCACTCAGGACCTCACCCGTTTCCGCCAGATGTGCGGCCAGTTCCGCTGGCTGGCCGTCTTCATGGTGTTGAGCGTCGGGGCGATTCTGACCCTGATGTATTTGGTCGCGCCGCTGATGCTGAACCTGCGCGGACAGCTGCCGGACTATGGCTTTCGCGTCCTGACGGGGCTGATCATGGCGTCCCCGTCGATCTGCTATCTGTTCGGCGTCTGGTCCATCGGACGGGCCCTCAGCCAGATCTCCAGGGGCCGGCTGATCCAGCCCATCCTCGCCGATGCCCTGCGCCGCGTCGGCCTGGCCCTCGGAATCGGCGGCGTGCTCGCCGTCTTCGCCGTCAGCAACCTGCTGCGCCTGATCGGCGAGACCAAAGGCGGCTATCTGAACTTCGACGTCGCCTCCATGACCCTGGGCATGATCGGCGGAGCCTTGTTCCTGCTGGGCCGCGTGGTGGATCAGGCCGACCGGGTGCAGGCCGAGCTGGACGAGATCATCTGATGCCCGTGCGCGTGACGCTCGACCGGCTGATCGTCGCCCGCGGCATCAAGGCCCGCGACCTGGCCGCCGAGGTGGGCCTCAGCGAGACACAGCTGTCCCTGTTCCGGTCGGGCAAGGTGAAGGGTATCCGCTTCTCCACCCTGGCCCGGATCTGCGCTGCCCTGAACTGCCGGCCCGGCGACCTGCTGGACTACGACCACGACCCGGCCGACCTCGCATCGACCGACGACGAGACCTGAGCCGGAACCGCTCCGCCCGCCGACCATTCCGCTCCTGCCTGGAGGAGCCGGAATGACCGATATCGACGAGACCATCGACGACGTGCGCGAAGCCGCCGCCGACTTCCTCAATGCGGGCGAGCGCAGCCCCGGACACGTCGCGCTTGGCGTCGCGGTCACGATAGGATTCGCTCTTCTCGCCAGCGGCCTGGCCACGGGCGCAATCAAGCCGCCCCGCCGCACGGCGTCCCAGCTGAGAGATGGCTCGGCGCCCGTGGCCGAGCGCCCGCGCGGCGCCTTCAGCCTGGTCTTGCCGGCCGTCTTCTCGGCCACAACCCTTTCGGCGGTGCGCGTCTGGAACGCCCCGTCGAACAAGACCCGCACCAGCGCCATGATCCTGTGGGCCGGCGCCCAGGCCATCAACGCCGCCTGGATCGCGCTGCGCCCTGCCAGCCGCGGCATGCAGATCGCCGCCGCCATGACCTCAGCGGGGCTCGCCGCCGCCTTCGCCCACGAGGCTCGCAAGCTGGATGCGACCGCCGGCAAATTGGCGTCTCCAACCGGCAGGGGCGTGAGGATGGCCAACTTCATCGATCGCAAGGCCGAGGCCAGCCAGACGACCGTTCATTGAACTCGGGCCGCGTCTCCCTCAGCTTGCCCTGATCGCGCGCTTCCTCTAGGGATCGCGCCCGATTTCGCGCGCCGTACCGGCAGCGCCCCAACCCCCTGTGATTCCCATGGCGAAAATCAACGGCAACACCATCAAGCCGGGCATGGTCCTGCAACACAACAACGGCCTGTGGGTCGTCACCAAGGCCAGCCACGTCAAGCCCGGCAAGGGCGGCGCCTTCGCCAACGTCGAGGCCAAGAACCTCGAGACCGGCAACAAGCTGAACGAACGCTTCCGTTCGGAAGACAAGGTCGAGCGTGTCACGCTCGAACAGAAGGACTTCTCCTACCTGTACGAACAGGGCGACGCCCTGGTCTTCATGGACGACGCCACCTACGAACAGATCGAGCTGCAGAAGACCTGGGTCGGCGAGGATTCGATCCCCTATCTGCAGGACGGCATGAAGGTCGTCATCGAGATGCACGACGATCGTCCGATCGGCCTCAACCTGCCCGATCAGGTGACGGTGACCGTCGCCGAGACCGAACCGACCGTGAAGGGTCAGACCGCCTCGTCGTCCTACAAGCCCGCCATCGCCGACAACGGCGTGCGCATCATGATCCCGCCGTACATGTCGGCCGGCGAACGCATCATCGTCGACACGACGACGGGCGAATACGTCCGCCGCGCCGAATAGGCCGACGAACGACTTACGACCGGAGGCGCATGTCGCGCCCCTGTGAACTTCTCCGTCTGTCCGGGCGATAAAGCCTTTTCAGGACAGACGGACCAGGAGATCCCCATGGCCCTGTCCTCCGCCCTCGTTTCCGTCATGATCGACGCGGTCCGCAAGACCGCCCGCCCGATGCTCCGCGACTTCGGCGAGGTCGCCCAGCTGCAGGTCTCGCGCAAAGGCCCCGGCGACTTCGTCACAGCCGCCGACGTCAAGGCCGAGGACACCCTCTACGAACTGCTGATGAAGGCCCGCCCCGGCTACGGCTTCCTCGGCGAAGAGCGCGGCATGATCGAGGGCACCGACAAGTCCCACACCTGGATCGTCGATCCGATCGACGGCACGACCAACTTCATGCACGCCATGCCCCACTTCGCCATCACCGTGGGCCTGCAGCGTTATGCGCCCGACGGCTCGTCGGAGATCGTCGCGGGCGTCACCTACAATCCCATCGCCAACGAGCTGTTCTGGGCGGAGAAGGGCAAGGGCTGCTATCTGAACGACCAGCGCATCCGTGTCGCAGGCCGTCGCGATCTGTCGGAAAGCCTGATCTCGACCGGCCTGCCATTCATCGGCAAGACCGGTCACGCCCAGTCGATCAAGGACATCCACGCCATCGGCCAGCGCACGGCCGGCATCCGCCGCCTGGGCGCCGCGTCGCTGGACTTCGCCTGGGTCGCCTGCGGCCGTTACGACGCCTTCTTCGAGCGCAACCTGAAGCCTTGGGACGTCGCTGCGGGCATCCTGTTCGTCACCGAGGCCGGCGGTCTGGTCACCACCATCGATCCGGACGGAGACCCGAAGACCGGCGTGTCTGTCCTCGCCTGCAACCCCGAACTGCACCCGCAACTGCGCAAGGTGCTGCAGGCCAGCTAGCGTTCACAGGGGCGTCACGACCCTCCCCTACCGCTGGGGCATGATCCGGTTCATCCTCGCCGCCCTGCTCCTCGCCAGCCCGGTCGCCGCACAAGACATGCCGTATCCGCTCGTCATCGCCCATCGCGGCGCCTCCGGCGAGCGGCCGGAGCACACCCGCGCGGCCTATGAACTGGCCATCGAACAAGGCGCCGACTTCATCGAGCCGGATCTGGTCATGTCGAAAGACGGCCAGCTGATTGTCCGCCACGAAAACGAGATCGGCGGCACGACGAACGTCGCCGATCATCCCGGGTTCGCCGCCCGTCGCACGACGAAGACCATCGACGGCGTCCAGACCACGGGCTGGTTCACCGAGGACTTCACCGTCGCCGAGTTGCTGACCCTTCGTGCCCGTGAACGGCTCGCCACCCTGCGTCCCGGCAACACCGCCTATCTCGAAGAAACGATCCTGACCTTCCAGGACGTCATCGACATCGCCCGCGAGGCCAGGGCCCGCACCGGTCGGGTCGTCGGCGTCGCGCCCGAACTCAAGCACCCGAGCTATTTCGTCGGTCTGGGCCTGCCGATGGAGCCCGCCTTCGTCGAGGCTCTGCGCGCCAACGACCTGATGTCATCCAGCAGCCCGATCATGGTCCAGTGTTTCGAGATCGACTGCCTGCAGTCCTTGAACCAGCAGACCGACGCGCCCCTGCTCCAGCTGATGTCGGCGTCCGGCGGTCCGGCCGATCACCCGGACATGACCTACGCCGCCATGGCCACGCCGGCAGGCCTCGCCGGGATCGCCGCCTATGCCGACGCCGTCGGGGTCGAGACCGCCCTGATCATCCCCCGCACGCCCGCTGGTGCCGCAGGAGCGCCGACGACCCTGGTCGCCGACGCTCACGCAGCGGGCCTCAAGGTCGTCGTCTGGACCTTCCGCGCCGAGGACATGTTCGTACCCACGGACTATCGCGGCGACCTGCCCGGCTGGATCCGGCGATTCTACGATCTGGGCGTCGATGCGGTATTCAGCGACTTCCCGGCTGTGGCGGTCGAGGCGCGGGACTAGCCCTCGCGGAACTGCAGCTCCGCAAGACGCGCGTAGAGCCCGCCCCTGGCCACCAGTTCGTGGTGGGTCCCCTCTTCCACCGCGACGCCGTCTTCCATGACCACGATCCGGTCGGCGCGCAGCACCGTCGCCAGGCGGTGGGCGATGACCAGCGTGGTGCGTCCCTCCATCGCCTGGTCCAGCGCAGCCTGCACCAGACGCTCGTTCTCGGCGTCCAGCGCGCTGGTCGCCTCGTCGAGCAGCAGGATCGGCGCGTCGCGCACCAGGGCCCGCGCGATGGCCAGCCGCTGGCGCTGTCCGCCCGACAAACTCTTGCCGCGCTCGCCCAGAGGCGTGGCGAATCCTTCCGGCAGGGCGTCGATGAAGGTCAGGGCCTGCGCCTCCTCCGCCGCCTTGCGCGCATCGTCTTCCGAAGCCTCCTCGCGGCCGAAGCGGATGTTCTCCAGCGCCGAGCCGGAGAACAGCGGCGCCTCTTGAGACACCCAGGCGAATCGCCCACGCACCTCGGCCGGATCGGCCGCCCGGACATCGACCCCGTCCACGCTGACCGCACCCTCCTGCGGATCGTAGAAGCGCAGGAGCAGGCGGAACACCGTCGACTTGCCGGCCCCCGACGGTCCGACCAGGGCCACGGTCTCGCCCGGCCGCACTGTCAGGTCGAAGCCCTTGAGCGCCGGCAGATCGGGCCGACCCGGATAGGCGAACCGCACGCCCGCCATGGCGACGCGTCCCTCGGCCGGGCTCGGCAGGGCGACGGGCGCCTCCGGAGCCATGATCGAGGGCACCGCCTTCATCAACTCGTCGATCCGCTGCATGGCGCCAGACGCCTTCTGCACATCCCCCCAGCTCTCGCCGAGCGCGCCGACGGCGCCGGCGGTGAACACCGACAGCAGCACGAACTGCAACAGGGCTCCCGGCGTCATCGCACCGCGAATGACGTCCTGAGCGCCCAGCCAGAGCACCAGGGTCACCCCGCCGAAGATCACCACGATGACCACGGCCGTCATCCAGGCCCGCGCGCGCATCCGCACGATGGAGACGCCGAACGCCTCCTCCACCACCGCGCCGAACCGGTCGACGGCGCTGCGAACCCGGCCGAAGGCCTGCACCGTCTCGATGGCGTCGACGCTCTCGCCGGCGAAGCCCACGGCGTTGGCGAACCGGTCCTGGGACTTCACGGTCAGTTTTCGCACACTGCGTCCGAACAGGAAGATCGGCGCCATCAGGAGCGGGGCGGTCAGCAGCACCAGCCCCGTCAGCTTGGGGCTGACAATGAACAACAGGGCGACGCCGCCCAGCAGGGTCAGGAAATTCCTCAGCGCGAACGACACCGAGGTCGTCAGCAGGGTCTCGACGAGCGCGATGTCGGTCGTGAGCCGGCTCAACACCTCACCCGTGCGCATCCGCGCGAAGAAGGCGGGGTCCAGCGTCAGGATGCGATCGAACAGCGCCTTGCGCAGGTCCGCAATCATCCGTTCGCCGGTCTTGGTGACATAGAAATACCGGACCGCCGTCGCCACGCCCAGGAACACGGCGTTCAGTCCCAGAAACAGGAACCAGCGGTTGATGTCGGCCCCGCCGTTCTCGAACCCGTGGTCGATCGCGCCCCGCGCCGTCGCTGTCAGGGCCAGTGACGCCGCCGTCGAGCCCAGCAGCCAGAAGCCCGCGATCAGGGCGTCCAGCCGGTGCTGCATCAGATAGGGCCAGAGCCTCAGCAGGGGCCGCACGTCCTTGCGCTTCTCGCGCCGCTCACCCGCCTCGCCCATCTGTTCAGCCAGGACCGCGCCGGCGCCGGGACGTCCCACCGCCTCCGTGCTGGAATAGGCGTCAGGGGTCGGCGAAGAGCTGCTCATGCGCGGCTCTTGCCCCGGAACGCCCTGCGGTGTAAACGCCGCCGCTCATTCCCGCCGGAACGTCTGGCGGGTTTTCTCATTTTCACGCACCGACGGTCGGCATCGTCACCGCGTACAGAGACCGGAACACGACCATGAAGGCCGATACGCACCCCGACTACCACTTCATCACCGTCACCCTGACGAACGGCGACACGTACAAGACGCGTTCGACCTACGGCAAAGAAGGCGACGTGCTGAACCTGGACATCGATCCCTCGACCCACCCGGCCTGGACCGGCGGCAACCAGCAGATGCTGGACCGCGGCGGTCGCGTTTCGCGCTTCAACAACAAGTTCGGCGGCTTCATCAAGAAGTAGGCCCCAGCCTGGTTCTGCCGGGCGGTCGACTGGAAGCTGGCGCATCACACTGGTGCGACAAAGACGTCACGAAGAGCGCCGGTCGCCCGACCGGCGCTTTTTGTTTGTCCGGAACGTCGATAACATGTCCCCGTCCGGCGCACGGGCGTGGACACGGGGCTCCACCAGGCGGCGAACAAAGGCGACAAGAGACCATGAATCGACGCGAACTCACCCTCGGCGCCGCCGTCTCGGCTCTGGCCGGCTCTGCGGCGGCGCAGAACGGGGCTGCCCCCTATCCCGCCCAGACCGCCCCAGCCGCGCCGACCAGCCCCTACTACGCCGCCTTCAGCGCCCAGCTGGAGCGCCTGCCCGCAGCGATCCAGCCTGACGTCCGCGCCTTCTACGAACTGAACGGCTGGCGCCCGGTGTGGACCGCCGCCCGCCTGCGCACCCTGAACCAGGCTTCTGCCCGCGCCGAGCGTCACGGCCTGTCGCGTTCGGACTTCTTCGACTTCGTGGGTCTGGCCGCCGATCCCGACAGCGCGGACATCCGCACCACCGCCGCCGCCATCACCTACGCCCGTGTCCTGGCCGAGGGTCGCGTCCGTCCCGAGACGGTCGAGGACCTGTGGGAAATGGAGAAGAACCGGGTCGACCTGCCGGTCGGGCTGAACGACGCCCTGGTCCAGAACAAGATCGTCGAATGGTACGAGGGCCTGGCCCCGACGGACATCGGCTACACCAACCTGTCGGCCGGCTATGTTCGCTATCGCCGACTCATCCGCGAGGGCGGCTGGCCCCGCTTCGTCGCCCGCTCGGGCACGATCGAGCCGGGAGCCAGCGACAACCGCGTGCCCGCCATGATCGCCCGTCTGGTGGCCGAGGGCGACCTCTCAGCCGCCGACGGCGCACGCCTGACGGCCGAGGGCCTCGTGTATGGCCCGGAACTGCAGACCGCGATGCGCGGCTTCCAGGCCCGTCACGGCCTGGCGGCCGACGGCCGCATCGGCGCGGGCACCCAGAGCTCGCTCGGCGCCTCGGCCGAGGACCGCGCCCGGCAGATCGCCCTGAACCTGGAGCGTCGCCGCTGGCTCAAGCGCGATCTGAATCCCGAGCGGATCGAGGTCAACACCGCCGCCGCGATCATGGTCTACTGGAAGGACGGCCGCCCGGTTCACTCCAACCGCGTCGTCTGCGGCGCTCCGGCGACCCAGACGCCGAGCCTCGAGAAACCCTTCGCCTCGGTCGTGGCCAACCCGCCCTGGTACGTACCCGCAGGCATCGCCCGTCGCGAGATCCTGCCCCGCGGCCCCGGCTATCTGGCCAGCCAGAACATGTATGTCTCGAACGGCACCGTCATCCAGCGCGCCGGGCCGAGAGCCGCTCTGGGCTATGTGAAGTTCGAGCTGCGCGACAGCTACGCCATCTTCCTGCACGACACCCCGTCGAAGGCCGCCTTCAACCTGTCGATGCGTCAGCGGTCACACGGCTGCGTCCGCGTGCAGAACGCGGTCGAATTCGCCCGCCTCCTGCTGTCGCCCGACGCGACCCTGCTGGGACAGTTTGACGACGCCCAGGTCAGCCGCGACACCCGCCGTATCCAGACGGGCCGCGAGATCACCGTGCGCCTGCTCTACTGGACCGCCTTCGTCGATGGCCAGGGTCGGGTCGCCTTCCGCGAGGACGTCTACCGTCGCGACCAGAAACTGGCCGAAGCCCTCGGCATCGCCGTCAGTCTGCCGACCGTGGTGGATGACGGAACCGCTGTGGCGAACGACGTCGGGCCGTAGGTCCGCTTCCCTTCTCCCCTTGCGGGAGAAGGTGGCAGCCGAACGCTGACGGATGAGGGGTCACACCGGCGGCTTGTGTGAGCTTCCCGGCGAGGTCAGCGCAACCCCTCACCCGATCGCGTCAGGACGACGGCTATCGCCGTCGTGCGCGAGCTCCCTCTCCCGCAAGGGGAGAGGGCCTTTTGGCTCTAGGCCCGGAAAGCCGCTTCCAGCATTCCCAGCTGGCTCAGCACCGGGTTGGCGTCGGGCTCGGGCGCCGCATCCAGGTACATCCGCTTGTCCAGATACAGGACGCGGTCGTGCAGCTTCTCTGCGCGCACCAGGTATTCGACCAGGGCGATCGGCATCTCAGGATGGCTCGGCTCGCCCTCGACCTTGCGTTCATTCAGGCGATAACGCGGCTCGCACGCGGCCTCGGGCGCCATGTCGCCCTCGCGCACGGCGCGCTGCACCAGCAGCCAGGACGCCACCTGCATCAGGCGGGTCGTCAGTTTCATGCTCTCGGCGGCATAGGCCAGGGCGGCGGAGCGCGACAACAGCTTGGATTCGCGGCGGCCGTCGCCGTCCAGATAGGCGGCGGTCTCCTCGACCAGATCCATGCCTTCCTGGAAGGTGCGCTCGAACAGCTCGGAGCGCGCGAAATCGCGGATCTCTCCGGCGCGCGACGCCGTTTTCGGCGCAAAATTCTCGTCGCCCATCAACTCAACCATACTCATCGTGATCCGGATCGTCCGCTGGTCCATCGGGCCGGAACGGCGCCGCAGGCCGTTCGCCTGCAACCGCCATGCCACGGAAAAGGCCTCTGCGGAACCGCATCAGCGCCCGAAGTTGAACAGGGCGTCGGCGGCGGACTTCTTGGCGGCCTTGCCGGCGATGGCCGCTCGCACCCGCGCAATCTCGGCTTCCAGCGCCTCGATCCGCTCGCCCAGTTCATCGACCGAATACAGGTCCAGATCCTCACGACCGAGAGCCGACACGGCCGCTCCGCGTTGCGGACGGGGTTCGAGATCCTCAAACGTCATCGTCGCCTCCTTGGCCAGAACCCCGAAGAAGCCCATTTACGCTCCCGGACACGGACGATTGCAAGGCTTGGACGGATATGCGGGTCATCGAAATCGACGGCGGCTCAGGCCCGGCCGAGGCCCTGCGCCTCTCCGAGCGCCCCGATCCGCAGGCCGGAGAGGGTGAAATCCGCATCCGCGTGCACGCCGCCGGGGTCAATCGCCCCGACCTGCTCCAGCGCGCCGGCGGCTACCCTCCCCCGCCGGGCGCGTCCGACATCATGGGGTTGGAGGTCGCCGGCGAGGTCGATCAGGTCGGTCCCGGCGTAACCCGCTGGCAGGTCGGCGACCGGGTTTGCGCCCTGCTCGGCGGCGGCGGATATGCCGGGTACGCCGTCGTCGACGCCCGCCACGCCCTGCCGATCCCGAGCGGCCTCGATTTCATACAGGCCGCCGCCCTCCCGGAAACCGTCTTCACCGTCTTCGCCAATGTGTTCGAGGCGGGCGCCCTGCAGGCCGGCGAGACCTTGCTGATCCACGGCGCCACCTCCGGCATCGGCGTCACCGCCATCCAGATGGCCAGGGCGGCGGGCGCCCGCGTCATCGCCACATCACGCGGCGCGGCAAAGGCCGACGCCGCCAAGGCTCTTGGAGCCGATGTCAGTCTCGACGCCTCCACCGGGGACCTGTTGGAAGCAATCAAGGCGGCCGGCGGCGCGGACGTCATCCTCGACATGGTCGGCGCGGCCTATGCGGAGACCAATCTGAGCGCCCTCAAGCCCGGGGGGCGCTGGGTCGTGATCGCGACGCTCAGCGGCGGCCTCGCCCAGGTCGACCTGATGCGGATCATGATGAAACAGGCGACCCTGACCGGATCGACCCTGCGTCGCCGGTCGGCGGACGAGAAGGCGCGTCTGGCGACGGCTGTCGAGCAGACGGTCTGGCCCTGGGTCGTCTCGGGCGCCGTGCGTCCGCCGGTCGAGGCGACCTTCCCCCTGGCCGAAACGAAACTCGCCCACCTCCGGCTGGAGGCGGGCGAGCACGTCGGCAAGATCGTCTTGAAGGTCAGCTCAAGCAGCGAGTGACCGCGTCGCTGGCGGCAGGCTGAAGAAGGCGCCTACCAGCCGCCCCCGCGACGGGCCGGTCGCATCGACGAGATGCGGTCGTTGATGCCCGTGTTGTTCAGGTTGCGGGTGCTGGAGGTGATGACCTGGCATTGGCCGCGGAACCAGGCGTCGGTGCAGACTTCCCAGGCGCCGTTGACCTCGATCGAGCTGATCTGGTCGTTGAGACCCGAGCGACCCAGATCGCCGATCTCACTGCGGAACGATTGCGACTGCCCCCTGTAGTTCGAGTCGGAGTAGACGGTGATGCCATTGCGGCCGTTGTTGCCGCCCCAGCCGCCGCCGTTGTTGCCGCCGTTGCCCCAACCGCCGCCGTTGTTGCCGCCATTGCCCCAGCCGCCGCCATTGTTGCCGCCGTTGCCCCAGCCGCCACCGTTGTTGCCGCCGTTGTTGCCGCCGTTACCCCAGCCGCCGCCGTTGTTGCCGCCACCGCTGCCACGCTCATACTCGCCGCGCACATTGCCGCAGACCAGCAGGCCGTCGTTGTTCGCGATGTCGCTGGACGAGCAGCGCGCCAGTTCGATCGAGGTGCCACGGACGTTGCCGCGCATGTCGCGGCAGTCGGCATAGAGCCGACCTTGATTGACATAGGATCCGCTACAGCTGTCGGCGAAGCTGCCGCGCGGCGCGACCCTTTGGGGTCCGCTGCCGTCGTCCATCGACGGGGCGCGTTCCTGAGCGCCGCCTGCGAGCATCGCCAGAGCGGCGATCGAGGTGAGTGCTATAGACATGGTCTTCCTCCAGATGATCCCTAGGGCCGCTGAACGCGTCCGATATGACAGTGTCCAACTATCAGCATGAACCGTTGCTGTATGACACCGACAGACGTCGTTTTCTTTTGCACCGAAACGGCCTATATCGAAATCATCAGCGCCCGGCCGAAAGGTCGGGCGCCGTCGTATCCAGAGCCCGGGATCGCCGGGCCCATCATTTCCGGGACTGCCCCAATGACCGACATCCTGATGCCCAAGGCCACCGCGGTCTGGCTTGTGGACAACACCTCGCTGACCTTCGAACAGATCGCCGACTTCTGCGGCCTGCATCCGCTCGAAGTGCGCGGTATTGCCGACGGTGACGTGGCCCGCGACATCCGCGGCGTCGATCCCATCACCGGCGGCCAGCTGACGCGCGAGGAACTGGACAAGGCCCAGGACAACGACGCCTACATGATGAAGGCTGTCGTCAGCCGTCACGCCGAACTGCTGAAGACCCACAAGCCCGCGCCGAAATACACCCCGGTCTCGCGTCGTCAGGATCGTCCTGACGCCATCATGTGGTTCGTCAAGAACCACCCGGAGGTCACTGACGCCCAGATCGCCAAACTGCTCGGCACTACCAAGTCGACGATCGACAGCGTGCGCAACCGCACCCACTGGAACAGCCCCCAGATCAAGCCGGTCGATCCGGTGACGCTCGGCCTGGTCGGCCAGCTGGTGCTGGACGAACTGGTCTCCAAGGCCGCCGACAAGAAGAACAAGGACGACGCGAAAAAGGGCGGCGCCGCCCTCCAGCCGATCGAGGCCGAACCCGCCGAGCCGGAGTTCGTCCCCGAAGAACGCGAACGCCGCACGGCGGAGCCGACCGCTGCATCGGTGTTCGGCACGAACGACTGATGCTACCCTCTCCCCTTGCGGGAGAGGGATTGAGAGCCCGAGAGCGCAGCGATCGGACTTGCTCGAAAGGGTGAGGGGTCTCGCTGCCGCCAAGTGGCCAGGCCTGCGTCACCCCTCAGCCGACCGCGCCCGAACGACGGCTTCGCCGCCGTGCGCGGGCTCCCTCTCCCGCAAGGGGAGAGGGAAACGGAAACGAAAAACGGCCCCGGGATCGCTCCCGGGGCCGTTCGCTTTTCCAATGGAGACCTAAGGCTACCCTGCCCTGGCCTCCAGACTGGTGATTTCCTCCTTCAGCCGGAGCTTCCTTCGCTTGAGCTCCCTGACCTGCAGCGGATCCACGGACGGTCGTCCCACCTCCTGCCGGATGGTGTCATCCAGCTGGCGGTGACGATTTCCCAGTTCGCGGATACGAGCTTCGATGGTCATGGCTTGCGCCTCCATGTCTAAGGGACCACACAGTGAGCGCCCGGATTTGCCGCCTGTGAAATCACGGTTCGGTGACGTGAACAGAACGTAAAATTTCTCCGGGCACGTCGGAACCTGGCCCCCAATCTGGACCATGATGTGAACGTAGCTGTACGGACCCCGCCGACCCGTCTGGTGGTCGGAATCTCAGGCGCATCGGGCGTCATCTACGGAATCCGGGTCCTGGACGCGCTCAACGAACTGGGCGTCGAGAGCCATCTGGTCGTCACCCGCGCCGCCCTGCTCACATTGTCGCAGGAGACGGACTTCAGCGCTGACGACCTGACCGGCAAGGCCTCGGTCGTTCACAAACTCAACGATGTCGGCGCCTCGATCGCTTCCGGGTCCTCCAAGTCGCTGGGCATGATCGTCGCCCCCTGCTCGGTCCGAACCATGAGCGAGATCGCCACCGGCGTGACCTCGACCCTTCTGACCCGCGCCGCCGATGTGGTCCTGAAGGAGCGCCGGCCTCTGGTCCTGATGGTGCGCGAGACGCCGTTCCACCTGGGCCACCTGCGCACCATGACGGCTCTGGCCGAGATGGGCGCCACTATCGCCCCGCCCCTGCCCGCCTTCTATGCGAAGCCCGCCTCGATCGAGGAGGTGGTCGACCAGTCCGTGGGCCGCGCCCTGGACCTGTTCGGCCTCGACTGGGCTCCGGTGAAACGCTGGGAGGGGCTCAAGGGCGCCGCTTCCGAATGAACGAACCGGCTCAAGCAGTGAGCGGCCGCGCCGCGAACGGTAGCCCTCAAGAAAGCCCTTTCTGGGATTGGGCCCTGAAAGCCTACGCCGCCCCCGGCGTGTCCGACGCCTGCCTCCAGCTTCAGGATGGAACCGGCCAGAACGTGCCCCTGCTGCTCTGGGCCGGGTGGACCGCCGCGACCGGCCGGGTGCTGGACGAGGATTCGATCGAAGGCGCCTGCGACTGCGCCCGCGCCTGGGACGCAGCCGCAGTCTCACCCCTGCGAACGCTTCGCCGCACGCTCAAGAACACCAACCCGGATATCGACAATGCCGCCCGCGAAAGCCTGCGCGAGGCCGTGAAGGCCGTCGAACTCTCCGCCGAACGCCATCTGATGGCCGGTCTGGAAGCGCTCGCGCCGCCGTCGAGCGGTCCGCCTCGCCCCGCCATAGAGGCTCTTGTCGCTGTCGCACGGGTCTGGAGCCGGGTCGTACCGCGCCCGGCGCTGACGACGCTCGCCGAACGCCTTCCGGCCTGACGCGGCCTCGGCTATAAGCCCGCCTTCGCGGGGACCGCATGAACGACGACCAACCCTTCCTGACCGACGACGAGATCGCCCTGCACGCAGAGGTGAAGCTGCTGCGTCTCGAGCACGCCGACCTCGACGCCTCCATCGAGGCCCTGTCGCACATGCCGATCCCGGACCAGCTCCTGATCGCCCGGCTCAAGCGCAAGAAGCTCCTTCTGCGCGACGAGATCGTGAAGATCGAAAGCCGGATTCTCCCCGACATCATCGCCTGAACCTGCCCTTCTCCCGCTGGGAGAGGGGGGCCCGCTGGACTCTGTTTTTCCGGGTCCAGACAGTGCATCGCCTTAGACCCAATCTCCGTATTGCCGCATAAACAGTTGTTTTTGCGCACTATCTTCCGCGCTTGCGAACCCACATCGCCGCATCCGCCTCGGCCAGCCAGGTCTCGACGTCCGCCTGACCGGCGAAAGCCCGCACGCCGAACGATCCGCCCAGCGACGCGGCCGATCCGTCCCACTGGAACTCGGCCCCTTCCAGCGCCGCCTTCAGCCCCGCGGCCTTCTCCTTGCCCGCATCCATGTCCGCGTTCAGCAGGAGGACGGCGAACTCGTCACCGCCCAGCCGGCCCACGGCGTCGGTCGCCCGCACATTCTCCACCAGCAGCTCCGCCACCCGCACCAGGGCGGCGTCTCCCGCCGCATGGCCGAGGCTGTCGTTGACCGCCTTGAACCCGTCGAGGTCCAGATACAGCAGCACCGCCGGCACCTTGTAGCGGGTGCAATAGGCCATGGTCCGTGTCATCGCAGCGACGAACCCGCGCCGGTTCAGCACAGGCGTCAGCACGTCGTGCTCCGCCGCCGCCTCCGCCGCCTCGGCGCGCGCGGTCAGGGTCGCCACCTCGGCGCGCAGCCGGGCGATCTCCGCCTGAGGATCAGCGATCTGGTCGATGTTCGGCGCGTCGGTCACGTCGAGAAGGAACTCCGGGCGCGACTCAATGTGTGCGCCGTCTGCCCCCAAGCTAACGCCCTTGGTTGCGGGCGCAACGCGCGTGCTGTAACGGGCCGCTTTCCTCGTAAGGGCCGCTCCAGCATGGCGACGACGACCCCCCCGGTGGCGATCATCATGGGCAGCCGCTCGGACTGGCCCACCATGAAGCACGCGGCCGACATGCTGGACCGTCTGGGCGTCGCCTGGGACGCCCGCGTCGTCTCGGCCCACCGCACCCCGCAACGCCTGTTCGACTTCGCCGGGGGAGCGAAAGCCGCAGGCTTCAAAGTCATTATCGCCGGCGCCGGCGGCGCCGCCCACCTGCCCGGCATGGCCGCCTCCATGACGCCCCTGCCCGTGTTGGGCGTGCCTGTTCAATCTCAGGCGCTGAAGGGCCTCGACAGCCTGTTGTCCATCGTCCAGATGCCCGGCGGCGTGCCCGTCGCCACCCTGGCCATCGGCGAGGCGGGGGCCAAGAACGCCGGCATCCTGGCCGCCCAGATCCTGGCCCTGTCCGACGAGACCCTGGCCGGTCGCCTCGACGCCTTCCGCGAGGCCCAGACCGAGTCGGTCCACGAGAGCGTCGAAGACTGACTTGAGCACCCTGCCCGCACCCCTCGCCCCCGGCTCGACCATCGGCATCCTCGGCGGCGGCCAGCTGGGCCGGATGCTGTCCCAGGCCGCCTCGCGCCTCGGTTTCGATGTCGTCATCCTCGACCCGGAAGAGAACAGCCCGGCCGGTCGCGTCTCACGCGGCCAGATCGTCGCCGCCTATGACGATCCGACGGCTCTGAACGTCTTCGGCCGCGTCTGCGACGTGGTCACCTTCGAGTTCGAGAACGTCCCCGCCGCCTCGGTCGAACGGCTCGCCGAGGCCGGCGCCCTCGTCGCCCCCGGCCCCACCGCCCTCGCCGTCGCCCAGGACCGGGTCGACGAGAAGACCTTCCTCAATGCCGTCGGCGCGACCACGGTCGACTTTGCCGCCATCGACAGCGCGGAAGACATCATGGCCAATCTGGATCAGGTCGGCCTGCCCTGCCTGCTCAAGACCAGGCGCGACGGCTACGACGGCAAGGGCCAGGTCTGGATCCGCGACGCCGCCGACGTCCCTGAGGCCTGGGCCGCCATCGGTGGTCGCCCCGCCATCCTCGAAGCGAGGGCCGCCTTCACACGCGAGCTGTCGATCATCGCCGCCCGGGGCCGGGACGGCGCTGTCGCCGTCTATCCGCTGGGCGAGAACAGGCACTCCGGCGGCGTCCTGCGCACCACCAACGCCCCGGCCCAGGTCGATGCGAAGACCGGGAAGCGCGCCAAGGCCATCGCCGCCGCCGTCCTCGACGGCCTCGCCTACGTCGGCGTCATCGGCATAGAGCTGTTTGACCTCGGCGACGGAAACCTGCTGGTCAACGAGATCGCCCCTCGCGTTCACAACACGGGGCACTGGACCCAGGACGGCTGCGTCTGCGACCAGTTCGAACAGCATGTGCGCGCCGTCGCCGGCTGGCCGCTGGGTCCCACGAAGGCTCACGCCAGGGTCGAGATGACCAATCTGCTCGGCGACGAGGTCGAGCAATGGTCGAAACTGGCGGCCAGGCCCGACCAGCGCCTCCACCTCTACGGCAAGGCCGAGGCGCGCCCGGGCCGGAAAATGGCGCATGTGAACCGGGTCGCCAGCCTCTAGCCGGTTGCGCCGCCTTGCGATTCGCGGCTAGGTTGAGGCATGGATAACTCTGTCTGGATCACCAACGGTCTGATGTGGCTTGCGATCGCCATGTCCCCGATCGCGCTGTGGGCATCCCGGAGCAGGTTTCTGGCTCGCGTCAACGGACGGACAGAATTCCAGGCGTTGGTAGGGCTCAATGTCGCGGTCGCCATTGCCGCCCTGATCCTGACGCTGTTCACCCTCGGCTATGCGGAAGGCAAGGCGCGGGCCTTCGCCGACAATCGCGCCGACGCGGCGGCGACGGTCCGCTGACCGCATGGTGGCGGCTTTGGATGACATGAGTCTCGCCACCCTTGCGCCGATCCTGCTGCTGGCCGCCGTCGCGATCACGTATCTGACCCCCAGGCTCAGGCAGCGGCGGGGAGTCAGGATCATCGCCGGCGTGGTCGCGCTATGCGCCGTCGTCGCCATTTTCTACGGACTTGGAGCACAGGCGGGGCGTGACGCCGCCCTGCGCGACAATCGGGCCGACGCAAGGGCGCTCGCTCCGTCGGTGCCCTAGGTCTGCTGCAGCCGCTCTAGATCTTCGGCGGGCGCGGAAAGGCGGCGACCGTCATTCGCCCGGCTGCCGGCGGTGCGATCACGTCGGCCGGAACAGACTCAGCGAACAGCCAGTCCGCCCATCGCTCGCTCAGGACCGGGATCACGCCCCTGTCGTGATAGGGCGCTACATCAGGTCCCGGCTCGGTCGTCAGCAAGGCGAAGGCAGCCCCCTCGCCCGCTTCCCCCGCGCGCCAGATGCCGGCGAGCGCCAGGAAGGGCGCCTCCGCATCGCGGAACACCCAGCGCGTCTTGGGATATCGGTCGCCGGTGAACTCGTAGAAGCCGCTTACCGGCACGAGGCAGCGACCGGTGCGCTCGCGGTTGTCGAACACCCGCCCTTCGGCTCGCAGGTTGACCACGGGGCGGGCCTTGGGACGGGGCGGCGGGAATCCGAACTTCAGCATGGCCAGCCGCGCCGAACCGGCGGTTCCGCCTACGACAGGCGACACGTCTGTCGGCTTGACCTCATCGACCGGAGCCAGGTTGGGCAGGCCCGTCGTCATGTCCAGCGGCGCCCGGGCCTTGCCGAACAGTTCGACCAGCTGGGTGATGTTGAACCGGGCCTCGTAGGACGCGCACACCTAGCGGGCGCCGTATCTCAGCCGGCTCAGCATGTCGGTGACCTTGCGCACCGGCGCATCGAAATCCTTGCCCGCCTTCCATTTCTCGAAGGCCATGACGTTCTCGATCCGCGCCGCCACAAAGGCGTCGGCCGCGTCCTTGCCGTCGAACAGCCGCAGGGTCATCGCCGGGATCAGGATGCCCGACAGGATGGTCCGCTTCGAATAGTGGTTCCAGTCGGTCGCCGTATCCCCGGCCCAGCGCCACAGCCGGTCCGCCGTCGCCCAGGTCAGGCTCAGCACCAGATCCGCATTGGTCGGCAGGGCGAGGAAGCCCGACAGTCGCTTCTCGGCCTCCGGATGCACCATCGCGACCTCCAGACGGGTTGAAACCGCCCGGGCGATTCGCTCCCGGATCTTCAGCGCCGCTGGATCGCCCAGGGCCGCCAGGGCCTGGTCGTCATGCCGACGCCACAACAGGACTGCCAGATCGCGCGCGCCATTGGGCAGCAACAGCTCCTGATCGCCTTCGCTCAGGCCGTTCCTGGCGCAGGCTTCGCGCCCCATCCGGCCGTTCCAGCCGAGGCGCGGAGCCAGTTCCAGCGCCGAATCGAGCACCGACTGTTCCATCCGGTCGGCCCAATCCGGCTCAGGCGCATTCGACAGGTGCGGCGTATCGGTCATCTGGCCATGATACGCCTGTCCCAGAGGGATCGCGAGCGTCACGGAAGCGCCGCGACGATCTGGACAGAGGCCGGGGCTTGGTGTATCCGCACGCCTTCGCTCGCCGGGCTGTCGCCCGCGGGAACCGATTTTATTTGTCTGCCCGCCTCTCAAGGACGCGGCGGGCGGCCAAAGGAGAGTTCAACCTGGTACAGATTTTCGTTCGCGATAATAACGTCGATCAAGCGCTCAAAGCCCTCAAGAAGAAGATGCAACGCGAAGGCAGCTTCCGTGAAATGAAGCGCCACGTGCACTACGAGAAGCCCTCGGAGAAGCGCGCCCGCCAGAAGGCCGAGGCCGTTCGTCGCGCCCGCAAGCTGGCCCGCAAGCGCATGCAGCGCGAAGGCCTGCTGCCGCCTCCGAAGCCCCGCGTCCCGCGCGCCTAACGGCCGCGACGCAGGTACAGAATTCAAAGGCCGCTCCTCACGGGGCGGCCTTTTTGATTCTTCCCTCTCCCCTTGCGGGAGAGGGAGACCGCGCACGGCGGCGACAGCCGCCGTCCTGGCGCGATCGGGTGAGGGGTGACACCGGCTCTCACCGGCCAGCAGCAAAACCCCTCACCCTTTCGCGCGAGGCCGCTCGCTGCGCTTGCGGGCGCTCAAGCCCTCTCCCGCAAGGGGAGAGGGACTGGTATCAGCGCCCCCCGCCCGAGATCGCCTGACCGAAGCTCTTCCAGCTCAGTTTCACGTCTGACAGCGCACCCGCCCGGAACGCCCGCCCGGCCAGCCACACCATCAGCAGGGCCACCGCGAACATCCCCGCCATCGTGCCGATGATCTCGATCAGCGGTGGCCCGGACGGCGCACGCGCGCTCATCAGGAAGGGCGTAAAGAACGGCACCCAGGACAGGAATTTCACCGCCGGCGCATCCGGGTTCACCAGCGCCATCTGGACGACCAGCAAGGGCACCACCAGCACCATCATGATCGGCCCCATCAGCGTCTGCGCATCGCGCGGCGTCTCGCAGAAGGCGCCGATGGCCGCGAACAGCACCGCGTACATCAGATAGCCGCCGACGATATAGCCGATGAAGTAGAAGATCAGCCCGTTGGTCATCAGCACCGCGGCCACGTCTCCGGCCACCGACGGCGCCGCCGTGATCAGGCCGACGGCCCCGATCCCGCCCCAGACGACCAGCACCGACAGGGTCAGCATCGCCACCCCCAGCACCTTGCCGGTCAGGATCTCGGTCGCCGAGGCCGACGACAGCAGGACCTCGAGGATCTTGTTCGATTTCTCCTCCATCACGCTGTTCAGCAGGATCGAGGCGCCGGTGATGATCAGCGACCACAGGATGAAGCTGAAGGCCAGGCCGATGATGCCCGGCAACCGGTCCTTGAACGACACCTCGCCACCGCTGGCCGAGCGCGGCGAGAAGACGTTGATCTCTGGCCGGAAGGCGTCGACCCGTTCGACCACGGCCCGGTCGATCCCGGCCTCGCGCAGGACGGTGTCGCGGTTCTCGTCGCGCAGGGCCCGCCGCACGAAGTCCTCGACCGTGTCGTCGGTCGCCCGCGCGGCCCAGACACGGGCCGCCGGCCCCTCGGGCGTGCGGGTCAGGAAGACGACGGCGTCCAGCCGCTGCGCCTTGGGCGTCTCGTCGGTCAGATAACGCCGCACCACCGCCTCCTGGGCCGCGCCGGACGCGGCTGCGGACAGGTCGGCGGGCGCATCGACGAACCGCATGCGCGAGCGGGTCATGGACGCGATCGCACTTTCCGCGGCCCCGGGAGGCGCTCCCGAAGATTTTGCGGCCTTCTCGGCGGCTTCACGCGCGCGTTCGGCCTGACGTTCAGCGTCGGCGTCCAGGACGTTCTTCACGGCGGCGGCCAGACCGGTCGCGGTCGGGCCTTCCTCGATCAGGACGACAGCGCGCACCGGGTCCGCACCCCGCATCATCAGGGGCAGGGCTCCGCCCAGAACGCCGAAGATCGGGAAGGCCAGCAGCGACAGCCAGAAGCCGACCGTCTTGGCGTAGGCGAGGAACTCGCGCTGGGCGATCAGGAGAATACGGCTCATCGGGCGACCTCCGAAGGGGTGGCGGATCGGGCGACACTCTGGTCCTGATCGGGATGATCGCCGGTCAGGTCGATGAAGGCGTCATGCAGGGTCGGCTCCTTGAGCTCGAACCGGCGCACGTCGAGCCCGCTGATGAAGGCGGTCTTCAACGCCTCCTGTCCCCCTGCCCCGCTGGCCAGCGCCCCCTTGAGAACGCGCACGCCACCCTGATCGGACACGACCTCAACGCCGGTCACGCCCGGCAAGGCCGCCACGGCCTGAGCCGAAATCTCGCCTTCCAGCTCCAGGAACCGACGCGAGGTCGCCCGCGCCTCCGTCACCGTGCCGTCGAAGGCCTTACGCCCGCGCGCCATCAGTACGACCTGGTCGCACAGACGCTCAGCATGCTGCATCACGTGGGTGGAGAACAGGACGGTCGCCCCATTGGCCGCCAGATCGCGGATCACCGTCTCCAGACCCTGCTGGTTGACGGGGTCGAGGCCGCTGAACGGCTCGTCCAGGATCACGAACTCCGGCCGGTGCACGACCGAGGCGATCAGCTGGACCTTCTGGGCCATCCCCTTGGACAGCTCCTTCATCTTCTTTTTCTGCGACGCCCCGAGGCCCTGGGCCTCCAGCATCTCGCGGGCGCGGCGCTTGCCCTCGCGCGTCGGCAAGCCTTTCAGCGAGCCGAAGAAGGCGATCGCCTCGACCGGCGTCATCTTCTTGTAGAGGCCGCGCTCCTCCGGGAGGAAGCCGATCCGGTCGCGCACCTTGCGCCCGTCGGACGCGCCGAGGATGTCGATCGTCCCCGCCGAGGCCGACTGCAGACCCAGAATCATGCGGATCGTCGAGGTCTTGCCCGCCCCGTTCGGACCCAGGAAGCCGCAGATGGCGCCCTTCCGGACCTGAAAACTCAGGTCCTTCACCGCCTGAAAATCGCCGTAGCGTTTGCTCACGCCGTCGAGCGTCAAGGCTGCCATACTCATCCCCCGGTCAAACTACAGACCTAGGGGTAGCAAAGGACGCTTTACATGGGAAACGGATTCATGATCCCGGCCCTGTGAAACTCTGCGACCGAAACTGGCGTCGCCGCGTGCCAAAGATCAGGATCAGGTCTTTGACATCGTCAGCCGGTCGGAGCGCTCGACCTGGACTCATTGGACAAGCTGGACTCCCTGGACTGGAGTCCAAGCGATCAACCGCAGATCAGCCGGCGGCGGGATCCGCGACGACGACCTGGAAGGTCTCGCCCACGACGCGGGACGGGTTCACCTGGGCTCCGCCGCGGCGCACTTCGAAATGCAGGTGCGGACCGGTGGAATAGCCGGTCGAGCCGACCAGGCCGATGCGTTCACCCGCGAGCACCCGGTCGCCGGACGCCACGTCGATGCGGCTCAGGTGGGCGTACATCGTGGTCATGCCGTTCGGGTGGCGCAGTTCGATGAAGTTGCCGTAGCCCTCGGGCTGGTGACCGATGCGAACGATCTCGCCCTCGGCCGCCGAATAGACGCTGGTGCCCTGCGGAGCGGCGATGTCGACGCCCTTGTGCATCCGTGCGCCGGGCTCGCCGCCCAGACGACGCATCCCGAAGCGGGAGTTGATGGCGAAGCCGCGCACCGGCTCCTCGAACGTCATCGGACGGGTCAGCGGACCCGCCGGCTCGGCCACCGCCGTGACGGGCGGGAGCTCCGGCAGGGCGAAGGTCTGAATCCGGGGCTCCCGGTCCGCCGGCGCCATGGCCATGGCCATGACGGCGACGCCGATCAGGGCGGCGGTCTGGCTGGAGTGGGTCACGAAGGCACGGGCGGTCGGAAACAGTCGGCGCATGAAGTCGTCGGCTCGGTGGCGCTTTTTGCAAGCATCGGAGGCCAGTGGGCACGGGTCGAGGACCGGCGCGCGCTTCGGCGACCGGCCGTATTAACGATTCATGGGGCGACTTTGGGGCGCCATGGGTCTGCGAGGGTGACAGGTCGCCGCACCCCGGCGACCGCGCAAACGAAAAGCGCGCCGGCCACTGGGGCCGACGCGCTTCGAAGTAAGCCTCGAACCGTCGCTTAAAGCGGCAAGGTCAGGGTGATCCCGCCCATGTGGCTGTCAGCGTGGTCGCCGAAGCGGCCGCGATAGCCGACCTCGACCTCGAGCGGACCCAGATCCCCGGTCAGCCCGGCCGAGGCCAGGACCGAACCGCCGAACGGATCGTCGAACCGACGCGACAGAACCTGCGCCGGGTTGCCGGCGATGCCGACCCGCACGGCGTCGGAGCTGTCATCGAGGCTGTCGCGATAGCCGCCCTCGACGAAGACGGCGAAGCCGCCCATGTCGCCCTCGGCCCGCAGAACGGCCTCGGCGGTGATGCCCTTCACCGAGCGATCACGGTACTCATACGAAGCCGCCGGCCCCTGCTCGATGTAGCCGTCGACGTCGGAGTTGCCGTAGGTAACCGCGACGCGCGGCGAGATGGCGATGCCGCCCGCGTCGAACCACATGCCGGCCTGGGCCCGCGCGCCGGAGCTGAAGCCCCGGGTCGTTCCCGTCTGGGTGATCGGGGCCAGGGCGCTGACCCGTTCGATGTCGTTGTAGTCGTCGCTGGCGAAGCCGGCGGCGACGTTGATGAACATCGCGTCCGACCGCCAGCCTGCGGCGGCGTCCAGCCCCAAGGTCTGCAGCTGGAAGCTGGTCGGGCCGGCGACGACGTCGGCGTTGCGATAGCTGCCGGTCAGGCTGAACCGCATCGTCTCGGTGCCCGACTCCAGCATCATCTGGGCGCCGTAGCCGTCAGACTCGGCCGAGGACACCGTGCCGCGCGCGTCGGTCTCGGAGCGGTCGTAGAGGCCGCCGATCGAGATCGAGGTCCCGGCGGTCCAGGCCGCACGGCCCGACATCCGGCCCGTCGCGGCGTCCAGTGCGTCCTCGCGATGACGGTAGGCGGTCTCGCCCTGCAGGGTCGAACCCGCCGCCCGATCGCCGTAGTACAGGTAGTCGCTGGACAGGGTGGCGACCAGCCTGTGGCCCGCAGCCGTCGGGTGGACGCCGTCGAAATACAGATAGCTGTCCGGATTGGCGCACAGCGTCGCGCCGACGAGGCAGGACTGGGTCACGTTCGTGAGACCGAACCGTCCCGGACTGGACGCCAGGATATCGCTGACCTTGGCCAGGTCGAACAGGATGATGTTCGTGCCCGGACGGGCCGCCGCAGTCGTCAGAAGCGCGGCCTGAAGCTGGCTGTTGAACGTCGAGCCGGAATAGTCCGCCAGCGCCGCCAGAGGCGTGGGCGAGAACTGCGGCGTGATCCCCAGCCGTGGAAGGTTTGTGACCAGGATCGTCCCCGCGCCGCGGCCGGCGATGTCGTTGACGATGAAGTTCATGTCGGTGACGGCGCCGGCCAGGATCGGGGCCATATAGCCTTGCGGGTTTGCCTGGCTCGCCGGCGGAAGGATCGAGAAGGCGCTCAGACCCTGGAAGATGTTATTGGCGCCGCCCAGGACGCTGACCAGATCATTCGGGCCGAACGTTCCGCCCCGGCCGACATAGGTCGTCAGCTGCTGGCGCATGCCGGGCGGGAAGGCGACGTTGTTGTCGGTCCGCGATCCCCCGTAGGCGAGGTTGATGCTGCCGGTCACTGCGCCGTTGAAGTTGACCGCATTGAACCCCAGCAGTTCAGTGAACACCCGCCCGTTCGAGAAACGACCCTGGAAATAGGGCGGCGACGGCGGCTGGGTCCCGCCCGAGGCCAGATACAGGTTGCCGTTGTCGCTCAGCGAGTCGCCCAGCACGACCAGACGGCCGTAGGACTGGGCCGAGGCGGCGGTGGCGAGTGCGGCGGACGCGGCGAGCGTCAGCGCAGCCAGGGCTGCGCCGCGAAGATAGCGTGACATGGTCTTCCTCCCGTCGGTCGATTGATCACGACCGTTCCACGACAGTCTGCGCCCGTTTTACCAGAGCGCAAGATGCCGCGAGGGAAGGTTCCTAGTGCAGAAGTCGGAAGCGCAGCGTTCCGGCCACACTCTTCAGGACACGGAGGGCCTGCGGGTCGTAGTCGCGGTCGACGTCGGTGATGACATAGCCGGTGCGTTCGTCGGTCTTCAGATGCTGGCCGAGGATGTTCAGACCGGCCGCAGACAGCTCGCGGTTCAGCTCGGCCATGACGCCGGGCTGATTCCTGTGGATGTGCAGGATGCGGTGGCCACCCGAGACCTCGGCCAGCTGCACATTGGGCAGGTTGACGCAGAAGGTGGTGTCGCCGCGGTTCAGATAGCCCAGCAGCCGTTCAGCCGCGAACTCGGCGATGGCTTCCTGAGCCTCCTCGGTCGACCCGCCGATGTGGGGGGTCAGGATGACGTTCTTCAGCCCCATCAGAGGGCTGTCGAACGGATCGGCGTTGGTGCGAGGCTCCTCGGGGAAGACGTCCAGCGCCGCCCCGCCGATCCGGCCCGAGCCGATCGCCTGGGCCAGGGCGCCGACGTTGACGACATGACCGCGCGACAGGTTCAGGAACAGGGTCCCCTCGCGCATCATCTGGAACTCGGACGCGCCAATCAGATTGGCGTTCTCGCGCCGCCCGTCGACGTGCAGCGTGACGACGTCCGCCTCTGCCAGCAGGGCGTCCAGAGACCGCATCCGCTTCGCATTGCCCAGCGCCAGCCGTTCCGACAGGTCATGGAAGATGACCCGCATTCCCAGCGCCTCGGCCAGCACGGACAGCTGCGATCCGATCGCGCCGTAGCCCACGATGCCCAGGGTCTTGCCGCGCAGCTCGCGTGAGCCGTCGGCCGACTTGTTCCACCGGCCCTCGTGCATCGCCGCCGACTTGTCGACCACGTCGCGCATCAGAGTAATGGTCAGTCCGATAGCCAGCTCGACCACGCTGCGGGTATTCGAGTAGGGGGCGTTGAACACCGCCACGCCCTTGGCCGCGCAAGCGTCGAGGTCGATCTGGTTGGTGCCGATACAGAAGGCCGCGACGGCCAGCAGACGGTCCGCCGCCTCCAGCACCGCCTGGGTCACATTGGTCTTGGAACGAATGCCCAAAACGTGGACGCCCTTGATCTTCTCGATCAGGTCCGCCTCATCCAGCGCACCCTTCAGGGTCTCGACGGAATAGCCCGCCTCCTCCAGCCGCTCGACCGCGGCGGGGTGGATGTTCTCCAGAAGCAGCATGCGGATACGGCTGCGCGGATAGGACCAGCGCCCGGCCAGCCCCTCGGCGTGGAGCAGTTCGTCGATCGAGGCCGCCTCCCCGTCCGCGACCGCCACGACCTTGTCGCGCCGGGCGACCTCGGTGAAGGCGTAGAATCGGTCGGCCGCCCCGCCCAGCTTGACCTCGGCATCGTTCCAGCCGTCCCCGACCATGACCACCGGCCCGGTCAGACCGAGGGCCTTGATGACCGTCGGCTTGCCGTTCTCGTGCGACAGGGGGTTGGCGTCGTCCACGCCGGTCACCACGCCGTCGGCGTCGTAGATCAGGTCGTTGCAGATCACCCGGTCCGCCGGCACGCCCAGCCGCTCCGCGACCGGGGCGATCACTTCCCGGAAGCCGCCCGACAGGATGATGATACTGGCCGCGTTCTCGTTGAAGAAGCGCAGATTGCGCCGCACCGACGGCGTGCCCTCGTCGAGGATGCGGTCCGCCAGCGTCTGAACGTGCGCCCTGGTCAGCGGCAGCATGGCCAGCCGCGTCCGCAAGGCCTCGCCGAAGTCGACCTCACCCGCCATGGCCCGGTCGGTCAGCGACGCGATCCGCGCGCGGATTGACTCGGCATCGACATGCCCCTCGAGGGCGATATCTGCGAGGGCTTCGAGGGTTTCGATGCGCACAAGCGTCGAATCGAAGTCGAAAATCAGCGTCGGAGCGGCGGTCATGCCCCTCTTTCGCCGACCTTCGCAGTCGCAGCAACGGGTTTGTGGGTCTTTAGAGGCCCGTCAGGCGACGCACCCGGCTGTCCGGCCGCCGGCTTTCCAGGGCAGCGGCGCCGATGGCCGCCGCGATGGTCGCCACGGCCAGAAGAGCGCCGCCCTCCCGCGCGTGATCCCTGGCGTACCGGCCGGCTTCACCGGCGTAGCGACGGGCGGAACGACCGGTCTCTTCAGCGTAGCGGCGTGCTTCGCGAGCATACTTTTGACGCTGCTTGTCCGACACGGCCCGCTGGCCGCGCTTCAGCAGCTTCTTCGCCTGATGGCGGGCATCGTCGCCCAGATCGCCGGCGCGATCGCTGACGTCCTCGGCCCGCTCGGTCAGGCCGCGCGAGATGTCCTCGAAACGGTGACGCAGGGCCTCGGCGTCGATCCAGCCACGCGGATCGAACCGGTCGCGCAGTTCCTCGAACCGGCGCGGTCCCGTCCGCTGCGTCAGCAGATAGGTCACGAGCGCGGCGGTGGCGACCAACGCGATCGAGCCTGCTGTATAGCCGGGATGTTTGCGGACTTCGGCCAGGGCGCTGAACTGTCGGACCATGGGATAGTGAACCTCTTCGTCGAGGCCGTCGTCGGTCGGGTCATAGAGCCCGTCGTCATACGGCTGATAGGCGGAACTCCTGTCCCGCATGAGGACAGGAGCGAACCGGGCGAAGAGTGGTTCCGCCAGGCCCGGCAGCAGGGCGTAGAAAGACGCGATGACGCGCCCTCCCCCGCCGACGGTGATTTCCCGGATGGGATGGGATGCGCACCACAGGACCGTGTCCGCCACCACATGGGTCGCATAGACCGGCTGCGGGTTCTGCACCGCGTACCCCGTCAGGTTGCGGGCGTGCTTCGAATAGGGCGTATCCACAGCCGCCGGCTTGACCAGACTGACGGCGACGGGCGCGCCCTCCCGCATCAACTCCATGCGGAAGGCGTTGGTGAACCCCTTCACCGCGTGCTTCGACGCCGAATAGACACCCTGCACCGGCATGGGCGCATCACCCAGAACCGAGCCGACATTGACGATCGTGCCTCCGTCCGGCTGCGCCCTCAGATGCTCAGCCGCGATCAGCGACCCGTTCACCACGCCCCAGTAGTTGGTCTCGAACAGCTGGTGCTGGTCTTCCAGCGTCGTCTCGCGAATGGCTCCATAGATGGAGACGCCGGCGTTGTTCACCCATGTGTCGAAGCCGCCAAACAGCCGCCGGCACTTGTCCGCCGCCTCGGCCAGGGCCTCATAGTCGGCGACGTCGGCGACGGCGTATGCGACCCGCGCCCCCTCCTGCTGCAGTTCCTCGACCAAGGCCCTCAGGTCGGCCTCGCCGCGCGCGATCAGGAAGACACAGGCCCCGGCCCTGGCCGCCCGACGCGCGGTGGCCAGACCGATGCCGGAGGTGGCGCCGGTGATGACGATGGCTTGCTGGCTGACGGGTTTCAGGTTCGGCTTGGCGGGCATGGGCAACGCTTTCGTCGGTGTCGGCTTCGAGAACGGGCGGGCCGTGCGCCCGGTTGCGACAGATAGCACGCCAGCGCGCCCGCGCGAGCCGACAGGCGGTCGCCCTTACCAACCGCCCTCACGTTTCCTATCTTGCACCGTTCTCGACACCCTCCCCTTCAAGGACCCGCCGTGACCGATCACGAGCCCGCCGCCGTTTCCGCGCCGACCGACGACCTCGCCGCCGCCTTCCAGATCGAGGGCTGGCCCGTGCGCGGCCGTCTGGTCCGTCTCGGCGACGCCATCGACAAGATCCTGTCGGCCCATGCCTATCCGGAGCCCGTCGCGGCGCTGCTGGGCGAGGCCTGCGCGCTCGCGGCCCTGGTCGGCTCCGCGCTGAAGTTCGAAGGCCGGCTGATCGTCCAGGCCCAGGGCGACGGCCCGGTGAAGTATGTCGTCGCTGACTACGACACTGAAGGCCATCTGCGCGGCTATTGCCGCTTCGACGACGACGAGGTCGCCGCCGTATCCTCGGGCTTCGCACGTCCGGGCGCCCGCACCCTGCTGGGTCAGGGTGTCTTCGTCATGACCCTGGATCGCGGCCCCGATTTCGAACGCACCCAGGGCATCACCCCCATCGAGGGCGAGAGCCTGTCGCTGGCCGCCGAACACTATTTCGTCCAGTCCGAGCAGATTCCGACCAAGGTCCGCCTCGCCGTAGGCTCCGTCACCGACGAGACCGGCACGACCTGGCGCGCGGGCGGCGCCCTGATCCAGTTGATCGCCGCCGACGACGCGCGCGGCTCGACCGAGGAAGTCTGGGACCGCACCCGAGCCCTGTTCCAGACCCTGGCCGACGACGAACTGGTCGATCCGACCATTACGCCCGAGACCCTGCTGTTCCGCCTGTTCCACGAGGACGGCGTCAGGCTGGAGGACGCCCGCGCCCTGAAGGCCCAGTGCCGCTGCTCCTCCGACCGCATCAGCAGCGTCCTGTCCTCGTTCGATCCCGAGGAGCGCGCCGACATGGTCGAGCCCGACGGCAAGATCCACGTCACCTGCGAGTACTGCGCCACGGTCTACAAACTGTCGCCCGACGATGTGGAAGCGGCGGCGGAAGCTCAGTAAGCGAGGGCGATGCCGTCCTTGCGCATCTCGGTGGCCGCACCATAGGTCCAGCGGCCGCCGGGGTTCTGCTGCATGACCACGTTCTGATAGCCACCGAAGCCGCCGTTCGTCGGCCCCAGGACCCAGCCTCGTTGCTCCAGCCCGGCGCGCGTCGCCTGCGGCACGCCGTTCTCCAGATGCAGAACACCGACTCCCTCGGCCGACTGGCCCGTGGGTTCGGATGAGCCCTCATGCTGCCAGCGCGGGCTGTCCCCGGCCTCCTGCGGCTCCAGCCCGTAGTCGACCATGTTGATGATGATCTGGGCCTGGCCTTGCGGCTGCATGCCGCCGCCCATGACGCCGAACGCCATCCAGGGCTCACCGTCCTTGCAGGCGAACCCGGGGATGATGGTGTGGAAGGGCCGTTTGCCCGGCGCATAGACGTTCGGATGGCCGTCGGTCAGGGCGAACAGTTCGCCCCGGTCCTGGAACATGAAGCCCAGCGGCCGCTCGCCGTCGTCGGGCGCCAGTCCCGATCCCATGCCGCGATAGTTGGACTGGATCCAGCTGACCATCATCCCGTCCTTGTCGGCGACGCTGAAATAGGTCGTGTCGCCCTGCGTCGGCGCATCGCCCGGGAAGGCGCGGTCCATGACCCGGTCCGGACGGATCAGCCGCGCCCGTTCGGCGGCATAGGCTTTGGAGTTCAGCCGCTCGACCGGCGTCTGCGAGAAACGCTCATCGGCGAACCAGCGCGCCCGGTCCTCGAACGCCAGCCGCTTGGCCTCCGCCTGATGGTGGATCGAGGCGGCCGACTGGAAGCCCATCTCCTTCAGATCGAACTGCTCGCAGATGTTCAGGATCTGGTTGGTCGACAGGCCCTGGGTGTTCGGCCCCAGTCCATAGACATCGACCCCGCGATAGTCGGTGCGGATCGGCTCTACCCACTCCGTCCGGTGCGCCGCCAGATCGGCCCGCGTCATCCAGCCGCCGATGCGCCGGAAATACCGCTCCATCTGCTCGGCCAGCTCGCCCTCATAGAAGGCGTCCCGTCCGCCGTCGGCGATCAGCCTCAGGGTGCGGCCCAGATGCGGGTTGGCGAAGACCTCGCCGACGCGTGGCGTCCGCCCGCCCGGCGCATAGACGGTCTTGCGGTTGTCGTTCTCCTCGATGCCGCCGGCCCGGTCGAACCCGGCCATGTTCCGTTCCAGGTACCAGGCGATGGTCTGGGGCATGGGCACGCCCTGTTCGCACAACTCAGCGACCGGGATCAGCACGTCCCGCCACGGCAGCTTGCCGTAGCGCTGGTGCGCGCTCCACCAGGCATCGACCGTGCCCGGTACGTTGACTGTCACCGCTCCATAGCGAGGCAGGTAACCGTCCACCGCCCGACTGCGCGCCGTTTCCAGCGACAACCCGCGCGGGCTGTTGCCGGAGCCATTGAAGCCGACGACCTTCCGCTGCGCCGGGTCCCACAGCATGCAGAAGGCGTCGCCGCCGATGCCGTTGGCGGTCGGCTCCAGAAAGCCCAGCGCCGCGTTGATGGCGATAGCCGCATCGATGGCGGAGCCACCCCGTCTCAGGGTGTCGATCCCGATCAGGGTCGCCGTCGGATGCGCCGTCGCCGCCGCGCCGTTCACGCCCCAGACGGTCGACCGCCCCGCGAACGGCGCCCCTGTGATCCGATCCCCCATGGTGACCCCGGCGAAGGGGTTTTCGGACGTGGCCTGGCTGACGGGCCGCGCGACGGCGGGCGCCCCGGCCGTCGCCATCAGCGCCCCGGCGGGCAGGGTCGACAGGAAGGTGCGGCGGCGCATGGGCGACTCCTCGAATACGAGGGCGAACCCTATTGGCTTCCGCCGTTCTGTGAAGGGGAGATGTCGTCGCTGGCCTGCGGGCCCAGCAACCGCCGCATTCGCCTTCAACCTTGGCGATAGAGGCGACTCGACCGAGTCATCCTTCGGCTGTGGGGTGAAAGACATGATCGGTTCGTTGCTGGCGCTCGCGCTCGCCCAATCCGCGTGCGCCGCTCCGCCCGGCGTGCCGGCGCTGCTGCAAGGCGATCAACGCTTCGTCATCGTCGGCGAGTCACATGGCACAGCCGAATCTCCGGCCGCCTTCTCAGCGATGGTCTGCGAGGCCGCGACCGCTGGCCCGGTCACCGTAGCACTTGAAATGCCTCGGACGATGCAGACGCAATTGGACGCCTTCCTTGTCTCCAACAACGACGCCGAGGCGCTGACAATTCTGCGAGGCACGCCGTTCTTCGACCCGGCCTGGAAGGATGGCCGCACGAGTCGGGCGATGTTGGAGATGATGCTGTCTCTGCGGCGCCTCAAAGCCGAGGGCCGGGACATCGCCATCCTCGCCTTCGCGCCCGACTCCTCGCGGCTGCGCGGGTTGCCGTCTTCGTTCTACGAGCTGGAGATGGGGTATCTGCTCAGCCGTGCAGCCGTGGATCGTCCCGGGACGAAGGTGTTGGTGCTTGTCGGCAATCTCCATGCCCGAAAGACGAGGAACTCCGACCTTCCCGGCCTTGGGCTGCCGGCCGTCGCGCATCTGCCCGCCGATCAGGTCGTGACGCTGGAGGTGGCTCCTCAAGGCGGCGGAGCCTGGAGATGCGTTCCTGAATGCGCCGCTCACAATTTCAGGTCGCAATACGCCCCAGAAGCTCGGGGAGTGTTCATCAACTCCGGCGGCGACGGCGCCTACGACGGCATTCTCGCGCTGGGGCCCACGACGGCCTCCCGGCCGGTGACCGCGCCGGAAGATTAAACGGCTGGCATGCGACGCGCCGTCGCTTGGTGCTGCGGGCATGACGTGACACGCTGACCCTGAAGGCGCGAGACAGCGCTAGGGGGAACCACACATGGGATCAGCCATCACCGTCATCGGCCTGCCGATCGCGCTGGGGATCATCATGTTCGGCCTGGGGCTCAGCCTCACGCCGGGTGATTTCGTCCGCATCGGACGCCGGCCGAAGGCAGTGACCATCGCCCTCGCCTGCCAGCTGATCCTCTTGCCCCTCGTCTGTTTCGGCCTCGTGCTGGCCTTCCAGCTGCCGCCCGTCCTGGCTGTCGGGATGATGCTGCTGGCGGCGTCGCCGGGCGGGACGACGGCGAACCTCTACAGCCACCTGTTCCGGGGCGACGTGGCGCTGAACATCAGCCTGACCGCGATCAACTCCGTGGTCGCCGTGATCACCCTGCCGATCGTGGTCAACCTGTCGCTGGCGTATTTCGATCCGGACGGAGGTCAGGTCGGACTGCAGCTGCAGAAGACCATCGAGGTCTTCCTGATCGTGCTCGGCCCCGTGGCCCTCGGCATGATGGTGCGGAGTTTGAGGCCCGCCTTCGCGGCGGCCATGGACAAGCCTGTGCGCATCGCCTCGGTCGTGATCCTGACCTTGGTCATCATCGGCTCCGTCGCCGCCCAGATCGATATCCTGACCGCCCACTTCGCCGCGATCGCCGGTGTCGTGGTGACCTTCTGCTTGGTCAGCCTTGGGATCGGCTTCCTCGTTCCCCGGCTACTGAAGGTCGACAGGCCGCAGTCGATCGCCAGCGCCTTCGAGGTCGGGCTGCACAATGCCACCCTGGCCATCGTCATCGCCCAGTCGGTGCTGCGGAATGCCGACATGTCCATGCCGGCGGCCGTCTACGGCGTGCTGATGTTCCCGCTGGCGGCCGCCTTCGGGGTGCTGATCACGCGCGGATCAGCGAAGGCTCAGCCTTCCAGATCCAGCGAGTAACCCGCCGAGCGGACGGTGCGGATCGGGTTGGCGCTGTCCTCGACATTCAGGGCCTTGCGCAGGCGGCCGACGTGGACGTCCACGGTGCGGGCCTCGACATAGACGTCCGAACCCCAGACGGCGTCCAGCAGCTGTTCGCGGCTGAACACCCGACCCGGATGGCGCATGAAATGGTCGAGCAGGCGGAACTCGGTCGGGCCCAGATGGACCTCCTTGCCCGAGCGGCGCACGCGGTGGGCGACCCGGTCGATGATGATGTCGCCGTGACCGACCCGGTCGTCGGCCAGACCCGGCCGGATGCGACGCAGAACGGCGCGGATGCGCGCGATCAGCTCGGTCATCGAGAAGGGCTTGGTCAGATAGTCGTCGGCGCCGGTGTCGAGGCCGCGCACGCGATCGCTCTCCTCGCCGCGCGCGGTCAGCATGATGACCGGCAGGTTGCGCGTCTCGGGGCGCCCGCGGATGCGACGGCAGACCTCGATGCCCGACACCTTGGGCAACATCCAGTCCAGCAGGACCAGGTCCGGCTGGCGCTCGTCGATCTGGACCAGCCCCTCCTCCCCGTCGGCGGCGACGACGACGTCGTAGCCCTCCTTTTCGAGGTTGTACTGAAGCAGGGTCGCCAGGGCGTCCTCGTCTTCCATCACCAGGATATAAGGCTGCACGTCTCAGTCTCCGTCAGGTCGTCGGCGGCGTGGGCAGATGCCCCGAATCCGCATCCCAGTCGCCCGGCGCGGGCGTCCAGCGCGGACGCTCCCCGGTCATCTCGTCGCCGGTGATCTCGTAGTGGATGACTTCCGCAATGTTGGTCGCGTGGTCGCCGATCCGCTCAAGGTTCTTGGCCATGAACAGCAGATGGGTGCAGGCGCTGATCGTGCGCGGATCGCCCATCATGTAGGTCAGCAGTTCGCGGAACAGGGCGTTGTAGTGCTCGTCGACCTCGTCGTCGGAGGCCCAGACAGCCATGGCCCGGTCGATCTCCGAGGCCGTATAGGCGTCCAGCACGTCGCGCAGCCGCATCGACACCAGCTTGCCCATTCGCTCGATCGAACGGGTCAGGGGCTGCATCGGCTCGGTCTCGGCCAGCGACAGGGCGCGCTTGGCGATGTTCTTGGCCAGGTCGCCGGTGCGCTCCAGATCGACCGACAGCTTCATCGCCGCCAGGGTCTTGCGCAGGTCCGACGCCACCGGCTGACGCAGGGCGATCAGGCGGATCGCCTTCTTCTCGATGTCGCGATGCATCGCGTCGACCTTGGCGTCGCGCTCCACCACCGCCCGCGCCAGGGCGATGTCGCGGCGTGCGACCGACTCGACCGCGTCCGCAACCTGGGCCTCGGCCAGACCGCCCATACGGGCGACCTCCGCGGTCAGCTGGTTCAGTTCGTCGCCGTAGGCCTTGACCGTATGCTGGTTCAACCGAAGCGTCCCGTGATGTAGTCCAGCGTGCGCCGTTCGCGGGGATTCGTGAAGATTTCCTCGGTATTGCCGTGCTCGACGAGGCGGCCGAGGTGGAAGAAGGCGGTCCGCTGCGACACCCGGGCCGCCTGGGCCATCGAATGGGTGACGATGACGATGCAGTAGCGCTCGCGCAGTTCGTCGATCAGTTCCTCGATCCGCGCCGTGGCGATGGGGTCCAGCGCCGAGCAGGGTTCATCCATCAGGATGACTTCGGGGTTCACCGCAATGGCGCGCGCGATGACCAGACGCTGCTGCTGGCCGCCCGACAGGCCGGTGCCGGCCGAGTGCAGACGGTCGGCGACCTCATCCCAGAGCCCCGCCTTCTTCAGCGAGCTCTCGACGATGCCGTCCAGCTCGGCTTTCGAGGTGGTCAGACCGTGGATTTTGGGGCCGTAGGCGACGTTCTCGTAGATCGTCTTGGGGAAGGGGTTCGGCTTCTGGAACACCATCCCCACCTGGGCGCGCAGCAGCACGGGATCGACCGACCTGGCGTTGATGTCCTGCTCGTCCAGCATGATCTTGCCAGTCACCCTGGCGCCCTGGATGGTGTCGTTCATCCGGTTGATGGTGCGCAGGAAGGTCGACTTGCCACAGCCCGACGGGCCGATGAAGGCCGTGACCGTCTTGTCCGGGATGTCGAGGGAGACGTCGAACAGGGCCTGTTTCTCGCCGTAGAAGACCGAGACGTCGCGGGCGGCGATCTTGGTCGGGCCGACGGGCGCGGCGGGCGACTTCACCGGCGGCACGTTGTTGGCCATGGCGCCGGGCAGCACCTGACCGCCCGTCATCGGGGTGTCGGTCGGCTCACCGCCGTCACGATTGTCGGCGCTGCGGAAAACGGAGAATTTCATAGACTTACCACCGACGTTCGAAGCGACGACGCAGAAGGATCGCGGCGGCGTTCATGACGATCATGAAGGCGAGGAGAACCAGGATGGCCGCGGCCGTCCGCTCGTGGAACGCGCGTTCCGAGGCGTTCTCCCAGATGTAAACCAGCGACGGCAGGGCGCCGGCCGGTTCGTCGATCGCACCCGGAATACCCGGCACGAAGCTGACCATGCCGATCAGCAACAGGGGCGCGGTTTCGCCGAGGGCGTGCGCCATGGAGATGATGGTGCCGGTCATGACGCCGGGCATGGCCAGCGGCAGGACGTGGTGGAACACTGTCTGGGTCCGGCTGGCGCCCATGGCCAGGGCCGCCTCCCGGATCGAGGGCGGAACGGCCTTCAACGCCGAGCGGGTGGCGATGATGATGGTCGGCAGGGCCATCAGGGCCAGAACCAGCCCCCCGACCAGCGGCGACGAGCGCGGCAGGTGCATCCAGTTGATGAACAGGGCCACGCCCAGCAGGCCGTAGACGATCGACGGCACGGCCGCGAGATTGTTGATGTTGACCTCGATCAGATCGGTGATCCGGCCCTTCCTCGAGAACTCCTCCAGATAGACCGCAGCGCCGACGCCCAGCGGGATGGCTATCAGGGCTGTGACCAGAAGCATCAGCGCCGAACCGACGACGGCGCCGAGCACGCCCGCCAGCTCCGGCTCGGTCGAGTCGCCGTTGGTGAAGAGCTGGGCGTTGAAGGTCGTCGAGACGTGGCCGTCGCGCTTCAAGTCGTCCAGCCAGGCCATCTGTTCGTCGCTGACACGGCGCTGGTCGGCGGCGGTTTCGCGCGTGATCTCGCCCTTGTAATAGAGGTCCGCCTCATCCGAGACCGGGGCGGTGATCTCGACTGTCCGGCCGATCAGAGACGGGTCGTTGCGGATCAGGTCGGCGGCGCGGAACTTCAGTTCCGAAGACAGAAGCGAGCGATAGGCCGAAGCTTTCGTGCCCTGGGCGTCGTCGGTCTCGCCGAGCCGGGTCAGCTGTTGCTGGGCGACCATCTGCTGGAAATTGGTGCCCTGCGGATAGGCGCGGTCGATCCGCGCCGGGTCCATATAGACCGGCACGGTGAGCTGGTTGGCGTAGAAGGCCGTGTGGCCCTGTTCGATGATCCGGCCGAGCAGCAGCACGAGGAAACCGATGGCCACTGAGACGGCCAGAATACCGTACAGCTTGAACCGTCCCTCGCGGGCATAGCGTTTCTTCAGACCGCGCTGCAGCCGTGCGGCGCGCGCGGGGTCCTCGGCCGCCAGACGGCCCCACATCTTGTCGGCGCCGGTGTCAGTCATACTGTTCCCGATAGGTCTGGACGATCCGCTGGGCGACGATGTTGAGCAGCAGGGTCACGAGGAACAGCGTCAGTCCGAGGCCGAACGCGGCGAGCGTCTTCGGGCTGTCGAACTCCTGGTCCCCCGTCAGCAGGGTCACGATCTGGACGGTCACCGTGGTCACGGTGTCGAGCGGGTTCAGGGTCAGATTGGCGGCCAGACCGGCCGCCATGGTCACGATCATGGTCTCGCCAATCGCACGCGACATGGCCAGCAGCAGCGCGCCCGCAATGCCCGGCAGGGCGGCGGGCAGCAGCACCCGCTTCACCGTCTCGGACTTGGTCGCGCCCATGGCGTAGGAGCCGTCGCGCAGCGACTGGGGCACGGCGTTGATGATGTCATCGGACAACGACGACACGAACGGGATCAGCATGATGCCCATGACCGCCCCGGCCACCAGCGCCATCTGGTTCTGCACCAGCATCAGATACTGGCCAACGCCATCCAGCGGTCCGCCGACCAGAAGCGCGCCAATGCCGTTGAAAAACTCGCGGAAGGCCGGACCCACGGTCAGGGCGGCGAAGAATCCGTAGACCACGGTCGGCACCCCGGCGAGGATCTCCAGCACCGGCTTGACGATCCCGCGCGACAGGGCGCTGGCGTACTCCGACAGATAGATGGCCGAGAACAGACCGACCGGGGCGGCCACCACCATGGCGATCAGCATGATGAGGAAGGTGCCTGCGAACAGCGGCACGGCTCCGAAGGCGCCCGACGACCCGACCTGGTCGGCGCGGATGGCGATCTGCGGGCTCCACTGGGTCCCGAACAGGAAGTCGGTCACCGGCACGGCCTGGAAGAAGCGAAGGCTGTCCCACAGAAGGGAGAAGACGATGCCGACGGTGGTCAGGATGGCCACGGCCGAGCAGGCGAACAGCAGGCCGCCGATCCAGCCCTCGACCCGATTGCGTGCTCTCAGGGTCGGCCGGATCTGGCTCCAGGCGAACAGGCCGCCCATCACCGCCGCCAGGATCGCGGCGACGACGCCGCCCCAGGTCAGGGTCTGTTGGATGCGGGCGGACCGCGCCGCTTCCTGCGGCAGGGCCTCTCCAAGCTCGCCCGGCCAGACCTGGAAGGCCCGCTGGCCCTCGCCGGTCAGGCGCGCGTCATTGAAAAAGGCTTCGCGACGGAACTGTTCGAGCTCCTGCACCGCCGGAGGCGCGCCGGCCGCCAGCAGGTTGTGCGCGACCGGGCCGGAGAAGACGCCTGCGAGGATCGTCACGACCAGTGCGGGCACAGCGACCCAGATCATGGCGTAGTAGCCGTGCTGCTCGGGGCGCGAGTGCGCCTGCTGGCGACCTTCCAGGGCCGCAGCGCGACGCTGCGCCTGACCGCGCCCGGCCAGATAGGCGAGCACGGCGAACACCGCCACGACAGGAATAACAAGCCAGATCATCAGGCCCCGGAGCGCGCACGCAAGAATCAGAGCGTGCGCGGAAGTCCGGGCCCGTCTCGGCGCGGAACCTGCCCTCGGATCGTCAGCGGATTACGACGACTGGATGACAGTTCTGCAACGCCGTAAACGACCGGTGTTTTTCAACGGTCAAGCCGGCTCGGATGCACTCGTGGACGCGGGCGCCATCGGGAAATAGACGTTGAACAGCGATCCATCTCCCGGGGCGCTTTCGACCGTCAGTCCGCCGCGATGGCGGTTGACGATATGTTTGACGATCGCCAGCCCCAGGCCCGTTCCCGGACGCTCCCCGCTCTTCTGGCCCTCGACGCGATAGAACCGCTCGGTCAGCCGCGGCAAATGCTCGCGCGCCATGCCTGGGCCATAGTCGCGCACGGTCACGACCACATAGCGCGCGCCTGCCTCACGATCGGGCGTCAGCAGCGACAGCCGCGTTGCGCCCGGCACCCGCGCCCCGGCCGCCGCCTCGACATCCAGCCCGTGCCGCACCGTCAGATCGACCCTGCCGCCGACCGGGGAATATTTGATCGCGTTATCCGTCAGATTCTGAATCACCTGAACGATCTCGTCGCGATCGCCGATGATCCGCGCGTCGCCCGGCTGGACGTCCAGCAACACGGTGACGCCCTTCTCCTGCGACAGCACGCTGACAGCATCGACCACGTCCGAGGCCGCCCGGGGCAGATCGACCTTCCCTGACGGTGGAATGTGTTCGTTCAGCTCGATCCGGCTCAGCGACAGCAGATCCGCGACCAGTCGCCCCATCCGGTCCGCCTGGGCCGCCATGATGTCGAGAAACTTGTCGCGCGCCTTGGGATCCTCCCTGGCATGTCCCTTCAACGTCTCGATAAAGCCGCTGAGCGAGGCCAGGGGCGTGCGCAACTCGTGGCTCGCGTTGGCCAGAAAGTCGACGCGCATCAGCTCCATGCGCCGCACGTCGGTCTCGTCCCGCAGACCCAGCAGGGCCATGGTCGCGGTGTCCGGCGAAGGCAGCGGTCGCACCCAGGCCTTCCAGTGGCGGGTCCGCGCACCTGCCGCGTTGTAGTCCGTCGTCCGGCTGACCCCGCCGAACAGGGCCTCGTCGACGGCTTCCAGCACATTCGGATCCCTCACGGCCGAGACCAGCAGGGCGCCTTCACGCTGGATTCGCAGAAGGTCTCGGGCAGCGCGGTTGGCCAGCACAATCCGCCGGCCGGCGATATCGTCCGCTTCCCCGCCGCTGACGATCATGACCGGGTCGTCCAGGGCCTCGAACACACTGTCCAGCAGACCAGCATCCTCGGGGGCCGACAGGCTGACTCCGGCGACCACTGCCGATGCCTCGTCCGCGACCTTCCGCGGCGCTCTAAGGCCCATCAGCGTCATGAAGCCGATCACCGCGGCGCCGGCGAGCAACCACGGAGCCGCGTCCGGTCGTGCGGACGCCAGGGCCAGCATGATGATGACGGCGACCCCGCCGGTGGCGCCGTTGGTCCAGAGTCTCGAGGTTGCAAGCGGGGCGACAGGAGACGGAGACTCATCGAACGGCATGGTGTCGTCGCGCCTTCTGTCCGACGCGCGGCCCCTCCGACGTCTCTACTTTTCCTAGAACGAGACACGCCGGAAAGGCGAGCGGATTCGGGTCTCAGGGCACTGCCACACTCGTTGACCTGTTTTTTTACCTCTGGCGTTCAAAGTGATCGCGAATGTCGGGGAAGACGCAGCTTTGAATTGGATACTGAACTGCCTGGTGGTGCAGCACGACTGGCGGCTCACGCTGCTGGCGGCGACCGTCTGCGTGGTCGGTCTGGCAACCTGCATCACCCTGATCGGCATGGCGCGCAACAGCACCGCGCGCATGCGTATGCTTAATGGCGCCGCGGCCGGCGTGGTCGGCGGTCTCGCCGTCTGGGCGACCCATTTCCTGGCCATGCTCGGCTACCGGTCCGATGCCCTGATCCGCTACGCTGCGGGCGAGACGCTGCTGTCACTGGGCATTGTCATTATCGGCATGATCCTGGGCGTCGCCGTCGCCCTGAACGGCAGTTCGCGGCTGACAAGAGGCCTGGTCGCGGCGCTGGCGGCGACCAGCTTGGCCGCGATGCATTTCGTCGGCATGGCCGCGATGCGGATTGAGGGCGGCGCTCTGGCCTGGAACTCTAGCGGCGCGGCCGCGGCCGTGGGCCTCAGCATCCTCCTCGCGCTCTGCACTGCCCTTTGGGTCAAGCGCGACGGCTGGTGGCGCATTCCCGCAAACACGACCTTTGCGGTACTGAGCGTCGTCACCCTGCATTTCGGCAGCATGTCGGCCATGGCAGTGGCTCCCGACCCGTCCTCGGTTCTGTCGGCCAGTCTGATCTCGGAATCGGGGCTGCTGCTCTGGGTCGTCGGCGGGGCCACCGTTGTGGTCATCGTCGCCTCGATCGTCACAAGTCTGGGCCTGTGGGGTCGTTCCACCGCCCTGAACCATCTGCGCGAAGCGATCGACACCATGCCCGACGGCCTGGGCTTCTATGACGCTGACGATCGCCTGCTGATCTGGAACGCCCGCTATGCCGAGGTGAACCCCGAGGTGGCCCACACACTGGCCGTCGGCGTCCGCTTCCGCGACATGCTCCAGCTTGGCGTCGACAACGGACTGTATCCAGACGCCATCGGCCGCGAACAGGAGTGGATCGAGGAACGCCTCGCCGCCCGTCGTTGTCTGTCGAACACCATGGAGCAACAGATCGCCGGCGACCGCTGGCTGCGTGTTCAGGACCGTCGCACCTCAAACGGCGGCATAGTCACCGTCGTCAACGATATCAGTGACTTGAAGCGCGACGCGAAGTCGCTGGCCGAGGCGCGGGATGCGGCGGAGGCGGCGAACCGAGCGAAGTCCGAGTTCCTGGCGAACATGAGCCATGAGATCCGGACGCCCCTGAACGGGGTCATCGGCCTGACCCAGGCCCTGGCCCGCACCCCCCTGGCGGCCGATCAGCGCGAAATGCTGGATCTGATCCAGTCGTCCGGCCACACGCTCCAGACCCTGCTCAGCGACATCCTGGATCTGGCGCGGGTCGAGTCCGGCCGCCTCGAGATCGCTGACGAGGTGTTCGACCTGTCGCGCGCGGTCAATGACGCGGCCCAGCTCTATCGGGAGCCGGCCTCGGCCAAGGGCCTGCAGTTCTTCGTCGAGATCGAGCCGGAGGCCAATGTCTGGGTCCGCGGCGACGTCGTGCGCGTCAAGCAGATCCTGACCAACCTCGTCTCCAACGCCGTCAAGTTCACCACCACCGGCTTCGTCAGCCTGACCGCCTGCGTGGGCAAGGACCGGGCCGGCGCGCCCATCATGCGATTCACGGTCGAGGACACCGGCGTCGGCTTCGACGCCGTAGCCAAGGCGCGCCTGTTCACCCGCTTCGAACAGGCTGACGGCACCATCACCCGCCGCTTTGGCGGCACCGGTCTGGGCCTCGCCATCTGCCGGCAGTTGGCCGACATGATGGGCGGCGAACTGGACTGTGAGAGCGAGCCCGACGGCGGCTCCGCCTTCATCCTCACCCTGCCCCTCGTCGTCGCCGAGGCTCCTGCTGCGCCGGTCGCGACCGCAACGACAATCGGGAACACCTCTGCCCAGCGTCTGCGCGTCCTGGTCGCCGACGACCATCCCACCAACCGCAAGGTCGTTGAACTGATCCTGTCGCAGGCTCCGATCGATCTGGTTCAGGCCGAGAACGGCGCAGAGGCTCTGGAAGCCTGCCGCGCCCAGAGCTTCGACATGATCCTCATGGACATGCAGATGCCGGTCATGGACGGTCTGACCGCTGTGCGGGAAATCCGTCTGCACGAGCTCGCCATGGACCGGGAACGGGCGCCGATCGTCATGCTGACGGCCAATGCCCTGCCCGACCACGTCGCGGCGGCCCAGGCCGCCGGCGCCGATCGTCACCTGGCCAAACCATTCGACGCCGCCGAACTGCTGGCTCTGGTGGCCGAGCTAGGCGGTGAGAACCAGCAAAAAGCCGCGGCTGCGTGAACTGCAAACTCGCGGCGACGTGAACGGGCTATCGCCGCCAATCCAGGACGTCTCGAACAGCAAAAGCCGCCGACACTGCGAAGTGCCGGCGGCCTGTTCTTTCTACTCGTAGCCGTGGGCGGCTTCGTTGATCACCTGTGACGGCATCTGGCTGAAGTCGACCGTGGTCGGGGCGGAGGCTACAGCCAGTTTGGTCTGGTAGGTCTTGATCACATGCTCCAGACGGCGGCGGACTTCACGTTCGGCCTCGGAGCCGGAATCCAGCGCCAGGGGCGCCAGGCAGAAGTCGATGATGGCCTGGGGGCGGCTCAGCGGTTCCATGGGTGTTTCTCCGGTTGACTATTCGGCCGCGACGAACTGTGCGGTCTCGGTGGATTCCTTCATGGCGGTCGTGGACGACTGCCCGTTGGAAATGACGGTGGCGACGGTGTCGAAGTAGCCGGTGCCGACCTCACGCTGGTGGCGCGTAGCGGTGTAGCCGGCCGCCTCATTGGCGAACTCGCGCTGCTGCAGCTCGGAATAGGCAGCCATGCCGCGATCGCGGTAGCCGTCCGCCAGCTCGAACATCGAGTTGTTCAGGCTGTGGAAGCCCGCCAGGGTCACGAACTGGAACTTGTAGCCCATGGCCCCCAGCTCGCGCTGGAATTTGGCGATGGTGGCGTCGTCCAGCTTGGCCTTCCAGTTGAAGGACGGCGAGCAGTTGTAGGCCATCAGCTTGCCGGGATGCTCCTTCTGCACGGCCTCGGCGAACTTCTTCGCGTCCTCCAGCGACGGATGGCTGGTTTCCCACCACAGCAGGTCGGCGATGTTGGCGTAGGACAGGCCGCGCGCGATGCAGTGGTCGAGACCCGTGCCTTCCTTCAGGCGGAAGAAGCCCTCCGGCGTGCGGTTCTCGCGGTCGATGAAGGGCTGGTCGCGCTCGTCGATGTCCGAGGTGATCAGCTGGGCGCTCTCGGCGTCGGTGCGGGCGACCGTTATGGTCGGCGTGCCCATGACGTCGGCGGCCAGACGGGCGGCGACCAGATTGCGAATATGGGCCTGGGTGGGAATCAGAACCTTGCCGCCCAGGTGGCCGCACTTCTTCTCCGACGCCAGCTGGTCCTCGAAGTGGACGCCGGCGGCGCCCGCCTCGATGAAGGCCTTCATGATCTCGAACGAGTTCAGCGGCCCGCCAAAACCGGCCTCGGCGTCGGCGACGATGGGAGCGAACCAGTCGCGCTTCGCGCCGCCCTCGGCATGCTCGATCTGGTCGGCGCGCTGCAGGGTGCGGTTGATGCGGCGGCACAGTTCCGGCGCGGCGTTGGCCGGATACAGTGACTGGTCCGGATACATGGCCCCGGCCGTGTTGGCGTCGGCGGCGACCTGCCAGCCCGACAGATAGATGGCCTTCAGACCCGCGCGCACCATCTGCATCGCCTGGTTGCCGGTGACGGCACCGAGGGCGTTGATGAAGGGCTCGGTGTGCAGAAGCTCCCACAGACGATTGGCGCCGCGTTCGGCCAGGGTGTGGGTGATCGGCACGGAGCCGCGCAGCTTCAGGACATCTTCAGGCGTGTAAGGGCGCTCGATACCGTCGAAGCGGCCTTTGGGCGAAGGAACGAGATCGGCGAAGGTGGTCATGGCGCTCTGCTCAGGATCTGACCGAGGCGAACGTCGCTTCGGTTCGGTCAGGACAGAGAACACGCCGCTGTCATTTCTGATACAGGTCGAGCGTGTTAGTTCGTGTCATGTTGTCATGATATGACCTTGCTATTTTTGTCATTATATGACAATTCCTCCCCATCACCGTGCACCCCGGCGAAGGCCGGGGTCCAGAGGCGAGACCGGTCGTGGGGGAGCTCGCGCGGTGAACCACTTTCCAGGTCGACGCTGGTGATCTGGACCCCGGCCTTCGCCGGGGTGCACGGAGGGAGAGATCGATGGACATCTCGGCCGATCGCAAGCTGTTCCTCGGGGCCCGTCTGAAGCGGCTGCGGCGCGACCGGGGCCTGACCCAGACGGCCATGGCTGGCGACCTCGGCGTCTCCCCCTCCTATCTGAACCACATCGAGCGCAACCAGCGACCGGTCTCGGCCCAGCTCCTGCTGCGTCTGGCCCAGACCTATGACGTCGACCTGCGCCAGCTGGGTCAGTCGGGTGCGGCCGGTGAGGCGGAACTGTCGGAGGTGCTCGCCGACCCCCTGTTCCAGGGCCTTGAGGTGCCGCGCCACGAACTTCTGCAACTGGCCGACGACGCGCCGGGCGCCGCCGAGGCCCTGCTGCGCCTGTATCGCGCCTTCGCCGAACAGCGCGACCGGTCCCGCGCCGCTCTGATCGACGGCGGCGAGGCCGCGAGCGGCCCCTCCCCCGCCGACTGGGTGCGCGACCATATCCAGTCCCGCGCCAACCATTTCCCCGAACTCGATACGCTGGGCGAGACCCTGCACGCGGCCCTCGACGCCAACCAGACCGGCGACGGGTTCGAGGGCCTGGCCCGCGTCCGCCTGCAGAGCCGTCACAACCTGTCGGTCCGCGTCATGCCGGCCGAGGTCATGGTCGAATGGACCCGCCGATTCGACCCGCACCGCCGCCGCCTGCTGCTGTCCGAGACACTGGGCCCGTCGTCGCGCGCCTTCGCCATCGCCTACCAACTGGCCCTGTCCGAGCACGAGGCCGAGCTGACAGCCCTGGCCGACGCCGCCCGGCCGCCGGACGAGACGACGCGCGCCCTGCTCAAGGTCTCTCTGACCAATACCCTCGCCGCCGCCATCCTGATGCCCTACGCGGCCTTCCAGCGCACGGCCGAGGCGACCGGCCATGATATCGCCCGGCTCCAGACCCGGTTTTCGGTCTCGTTCGAACAGGTCGCCCACCGGCTGACGACCCTGTCGCGCCCGACCGCGCGCGGCGTGCCCTTCTTCCTGATGCGGGTGGACCAGGCGGGAAACGTGTCGAAACGCTATGCCTCGGGCGTCTTCCCCTTCGCCCGCTTCGGCGGCGCCTGCCCGCGCTGGCGGCTGCATTCGGCGTTCCGCACGCCCGGCCGCCTCGTTACCCAGATCATCGAGACGCCTGACGGGAACCGCTGGTTCACCCTGGCCCGCACCGTCGATCGCCAGGGCCATGACGGCTACGGCGAGCCCCACGACCTCGCCATCGGTCTGGGCTGCGAACTGAAAGATGCGGCGCGGCTGATCTACGCCCGCGGCCTCGACCTGACGGCGCCCGAGGTCACCCCCATCGGCCCGGCCTGTCGCCTGTGCCACCGCCACCCCTGCGCCGAGCGCGCCGCCCCGCCGGTCGACCGGCCGCTGCGCGTCGACGACTGGTCGAAGTCGGTCAGCCCCTATCCATTCGCGGGGGGATGAGAACCAGGGTCATACGCCCGCGCCCTTCAGCCGGGCCGCGCGAAACGCCTTGGGCGTCAGGCCGGTCACGCGGCGGAACGTCTTGTAGAAGGACGAGCGGGTGTTGAATCCGACGCCCAGCGCGATGGCCAGGATGGTTTCGCGGCCTTCGATGATCTTCGGCTCGGCCGCGCGCACGCGCCAGCCGTTCACATAGTCGAAGAAGCTGACGCCGATCGTCTCGTTCAACGTCTGGGAGACGTGGCTGGGCGACGCTGACAGATGCCGCGCCAGCTTGTGCAGCGACAGGGCGGGATCGAGAAACAGTTGATCCCGCGCCATGACCGCCTCGATCTTGACGGCGATGCGGCGAGCTTGATCCGCCCCAAGGGCCGACCTCTGGTATTTCTGACCGGGCGAGACCGGATCCAGACCGGACGGGTCCGCATCACCCGCCGCCTCAAGATAGCGGCCCTCGAAGCCCGGTTTCTGCCGCAGTCCCCAGACTGCCAGCGAACAGACAAGCAGCAGCGCCATGACCGCACCCCCGCGCCGCGTGACCAACACGCCGCCGAAGAAATTCTCGATCACGACGGTGGCCGCCGCCAGGGTCCAAACGCCGACGACAACGGCCAGCAGCCCGCCGATCCAGCGCAGCTCGCGGTCCTCATTGCTCGCGAACAGATCCCTCAATCGCAGACGATACCGGGCCAGCAGCAAGAAGACCGACACGACATACCAGCCGGACTGAACCACCCAGGCCAGGATGAGGGCGAAGACAAACAGCACCACGGCGGAGGCATAGGCTGTCCCGACCTCCTCGCCCTCGACCAGCATCATCCGGCGAGCCTCTTCGGACAGACCCGCGAGCAGGATGACGGCGACCAGACCCAGCCCGAACAGAATGAAATGCCGGCCGTGCCGGGGCTGAAGGCGCCATGCCGCTTCCGACGTCAGACCCTCGACATACAGCCACAGGGTCGGCCCCAGCAGCAGCCATGCAGGCAGGGTCAGAGCGACGAACAGGGGCTCGAACGATGGGGCGAAGGCGGCGACCGCCGGACCCGCCACGACGACTCCGGCCGCCAGAAAAAACGCCGCCAGCGGCAGATAGGCCTGCGTTCTCAATCCCCGCATCAGCAGGATGATGACGCACAGGGCGATCTGGCCCAGCGCGGCCATAGCCAGGGCGAGGACGGCGGTGTCCACCAACGATAATCCCTCCAGCTCCCGCCATCAGACCGGTCGCCGCCGGTTATGGCAACCGGCCGTGTCCGATCCCACAGGCGTGGACAGGCAGCCGTGTCCACGCCGCCCCGCCCGGACGATCGCGCGGCGGGGATGCGGCAGAACAGTCCGACCGTTTGCCAACTACGTCCCAGAGAAGCCTGATGTCGATGTCGCCCTTGATGATGCTCCATGTGGGGACCGGAACGGTCGCCGTGCTTGCAGGCTTCATCGCGCTTCTGGCCCCCAAGGGGCGACCGGTGCACCGCGCGGCGGGTCATGCCTTCTTTGTCTCGATGCTGACGTCGGCGGCGGCCGGCGCCTGGATCGCCTTCTTCATCCCCCATCAGTTCATCGCCTTCCTGGCGGGGGTGCTGACCTTCTATCTGACCGCCACGTCCTGGCTGACGGTGCGCCGGGCCGAGGGCCGCGTCGGCCTGTCGGAACAGGTCCTGTTTCTCGCCATCGCCGCCACCGGAGCCGGACTGGTCGGTCTCGGATTTCAGGCGCTGGCCAGCGAAACCGGCCTGAGCAGAGGCTATCCCGCGTCTGATTATTTCTTCCTCGGCGGCGTGGCCGTGCTCGCCGCCCTTCTCGACGCAGCCACGCTGCTGCGCCGCGGCCTGTCGGGCCGGCAAAGGATAGCCCGCCATCTATGGCGCATGTGTTGCGCCCTGTTCATCGCGGCGGGATCGCTGTTCGAGGGTCCGGGAGCCAAGGCCTTTCCGGAGTTGATCCGTCAATCGGGCGTTCTGCCCCTGCCCACGCTCCTGGTCCTTATCCTGATGATCTTCTGGCTGACCCGGGTCCTGTTCACCCGCTGGTACGGCGGGCCGAAAGCGGCGGCCTGACGCAACGCGTCGGTCAGCCTCTCCGTTCGCAACCGGCCGACGTCGCGATAGAAAATCTACCACCGGCCGTCAGGAAATCCCGCTTGGCGCTGGTGGGCACATCGCCCAGCTTGCAGTCAAACTGCACGACTGGGGATAGTCATGACCAAACAACATTTACTGCGAACCGGCGCGCTGGCGCTCGTCCTCGGCTGCGGCGCGACTGCGGTCCATGCGGAGGAGCCCGCCGGCGCGCCACAGACCCAGACCCCCGGCGTAGCCCAGCTCGGCGACATCGTCGTCACCGCCCGCAGGCGAGAGGAACGCGCCCAGGAGGTTCCGGTCGCCCTGACCGTCATCGGCGGCCAACAGCTGGAAGACACCAATACCTACAACGTCGGCCAGCTGACCCAGCAGGCGCCCAGTGTTCAGCTCCTGTCGTCGAACCCGCGCAACACCGCCATCACCATCCGCGGCATCGGCGCCAGCTACGGCCTGGCCAATGACGGTCTGGAACAGGGGGTCGGCATCTATGTCGATCAGGTCTATTACGCCCGCCCGGCGACGGCGACGCTCGACTTCGTGGACCTCGAGCGGATCGAAATCCTGCGCGGACCCCAAGGCACCCTGTTCGGCAAGAACACCACCGCCGGCGCCCTGAACATCACCACCCGCGACGCCTCATTCACCCCGTCGGGCACGGCCGAGGTCACGGTCGGCAGCCTCAGCTTCGTCCAGGCCAAGGCGACCGTCACCGGCCCGATCATCGACGACACCCTGGCCGGGCGTCTGTCGATCGTCTCGACCCGCCGCGACGGCACGCTGGAGAACGTCCGCATCGGCCGCACCCAGAACGACCAGAACAGTTTCGCTTTGCGCGGCCAGCTGCTGTGGCAGCCCACGGAACAGCTGACGGTACGGGCCTATGGCGACTGGAACCGCCAGCTTCTGGAGTGCTGCACCCAGGTGTTCGTGACCGCCGGCGTGACCCTGAAGCCCCTCGCGCAGCAGTATGCCGCCCTCGCCGCCGGTCGCGGCTATGCGGCGCCCGGCGCCAACCCGTATGACCGGCTGGCCGACGTCGACGGCGACATCCAGGCCGACCAGTGGCAGGCGGGCGGATCGCTGATCGTCGACTACGACTTCGGCGACCTGCTGTTCACCTCCATCAGCGCGTACCGCGAGTGGGACTGGGAGCCCGCCAACGACCGCGACTATATCGGCCTCGATATCGTCCGGCAGTCCGCCAACCCCTCGCATCAGGACCAGACGACGCAGGAATTCCGCCTGTCGTCCGTCGGAAACAACCGCATCGACTGGGTCGGCGGGCTCTACTATTTCAACCAGACGGTCGCGACCAATGGCGTGACCGAATACGGCCGCGACGCCTCCTACTGGCTATTGGCCGCCGGCACGCCGGCCGCCCTGCTGGACGGCTACAAGGTCTTCAACGTCTCCTCGATCGAGACCACCAGCTACGCCGCCTTCGGCCAGCTGACCTGGAACGTCACGGACCGGCTGAAGATCACGCCCGGCCTGCGCTACACCCACGAGGAGAAGTCGGGCGAATACACGGCGACCGTCGCCGGCGGCCTCGTCACCAACGACGCGACCTTGCTGTCACGCCGCCTCGGCATCGCGCGGCCCCAGCAGTACGCCGCCGAGATTTCGGACGGCAGCCTGTCAGGCCAGGTCGCCGTCTCCTACGAACTGACGCCCGACGTCCTGACCTACGTCAGCTACGCCAGCGGCTTCAAATCGGGCGGCATTAACATGGCGGGCCTGCCGACCACGGCCGCCGGGCTCCCGGCCCTGACCGCCGCCGAGGTCCGGCCCGAGGAGGTCACGACCTGGGAGCTGGGCCTGAAGACCCAGGCCTTCGACCGACGCCTGACCGCCAACCTCGCGGCCTATTCGACCGGGATCGCCGACTTCCAGGCCAACGTCGTCGACGCGGGTCCCGGCGCCCTGCGCGGCTATCTGGCCAATGTTGAACGGGTCGAGATCAAGGGCGTCGAACTGGACCTCAACGCCCGCCCGACCGATGCGATCGACCTCTACGCCAACGTCGCCTGGACCGATGGCGAGTATACGTCGTTCACGAACGGCCCCTGCCCGCTGGAACGGGTCGGCGCCTCGACCGCAGCGTGCGATCTCAGCGGCAAGGCCCTGCCCGGCGTCTCGCCCTGGGCCGTGGCGTTGGGAGGTGAACTGCATGGCCCCGGCAGTGCGCTGGGTCTGTCGGGCGAGGTCTTCGTCGGCGCCGATGCCAGCTATCGCTCGACCTACAACTCCGACGCCGCGGTGTCCCGCTACACCGAGATCGAGGGCTACAGCCTGCTGAACCTGCGCGCCGGCTTCCGGTCCGACACCGGCTGGGAGGCGTCGGTCTTCGTCAAGAACGCCCTCGACGAGGAGTACCTCCAGTTCGTCAGCGTCCAGACCGGCAACTCGGGCCTCGTCATCGGCGCCCCCGGCGACGAGCGCACGATCGGGGTCACCCTGCGCGCCCGCTACTGAGCCAGTACGAGCCGGTCGCCCTCCGTGCGGAAATCCACGCCGGTGCGTTCGAACAGACGCGCGATCTCGGCGGCGGGATTGTCGCTTCCCTCGTCCAGCATCCGCTCGATGCCGATCCGCAGCGAGGGATCGCGCGACAGGTCGGTCAGCAGGGTCAGCCACTTTTCGCGCGTGACCGTCTTGTCGTCGGCATTGCGGCGCTGGAACTCGGCGACGACGTCGAGAAAGTCGCCGCCGGTCCGCTCGCGCTGAGCCCCTTCCAGCGCCAGGCTCCAGACGGCACCGCAGGCGTAGTAGGCGCGATTGTCGCCCCGCTCCCCGGCGGTCGCGATCGGCTTGCCGGTCGCCATGGCGATGCAATCGTCGACCTCGCGCTGCAGCTCGGTTGTCGAATCATAAGAAGGATCGACTGCCTTGGTCGCCCTCACGGCCATCAGGTCGGCGCCGCCCTCGGTGATCCAGGCGTCGCGGGCGCGCTCATACTTCAGCCCGTTCGATCCCATCCAGAAATGCGCGCTCTCGTGACCGATGAACCAGCGCGCCCGCGCCAGGGCCGCCGGCTCCGGATCCAGAACGCCCTCGCCCTCGAAATTCATCGAGATCATGCCCGGCAGAACGCTCCCGCCCATGCTGGACAGACTTTCGGTCGGGCCGGTCCAACTGACCATCAGGGTCGGCTGCCCGCCTTCATTGGGGCCGAGCCGGCTGCCGTAGAACTCCATGATCCGGGGCGTGAAATCGGCCAGCTGCGCGCCCAGCCAGACTGGCAGGCCAGGATCGATCACCGTGGTGACGCCCTCGCCAATCTCGACCTTGGCCTCCCCGAACAGGACATAAGTTCCGGCGTCCGCAGCCGTCACCTCGGCCAACCGTTCGCCGCGGAACAACACCGGTCCGGCGCGGTCGCGATAGGTGACCGCCGCCGGGGCTCCCGGCAGGTCGATCCCGTTCAGATCCATCGGCAGGGCGCGGACCTGAGCCAGTGAGACCAGCGGGCTGGCATCGAACTGGTCCGAATACAGGGCCACAGTTCCGTCGGAAAAGACCAGGGCCGGATCGTAGTCGGCCTCGAGATCGCCCGGCTCCGGCCGCATCGCGATCCGGAGATGGCGCGGTACGGAGCCGCCGTCGGCGGTTCGCAACACGTCGTAGTTTCCCTGCCGATCCAGAATCACGCCCGGCGTCTCGACCGACCAGCGCGACGGCCGCCACGCTGCACGCCCGACCCGCAACAGGGCCGAATGCTGGAACATCCACACCGGCGCGTCGGCGTTCAGGACGTATTCGACGCTCCAGCGGTCGCCATCCCGCACGACCGTCACGGCGACCGGATCGCTCGTCTGTGCCCGCGTCGGAGAGACCGCCAACGCCAATATGAGGGCCGTAGCCGCCAGAAGTCCGCGCATGATTATCCCCTCGCTTCGTCGAATGGGTATCGGCGCTGGCGAACGCGGTCACCTTAAGGTTTGCTCACTCAGCCGACGATTTTACGGCGCCGCTTCCACCGCCCTCTGCGCCGCCGCGAGCTCCCCGGCCATGACCGCCTTCAGCCGTTGCGGCGAGACGATCGTCACCTGTTCGCCCCAGGTGAACAGGTGCCAGGCCAGCTCGCGCATGCCCGAGGCCCGGAAGCGCACGACCACGCCGCCGTCCGCCTGATCCTCCAGCGTCTGGGTCGGGTGCCAGCGCCAGCCCCGCGCCTCGGCCGCCCCTTCGGGCGACACGCGCAGGACCACGTCCTCGATCTCGTCCTGATAGATGCCGAACGACTGGCTTGCGAATCCGGACAGGTCGAATTCCGGCGGCGGCGGGGCGAAGCCGTCCTGCGCCTCCACCGCACTCATCCGGTCGAGGCGGAAGGTCTGGATCCGCCCGCTCTCCCGATCCGCGGCGACCAGATAGTTGGCGCGACCGAACATGACGCCACAGGGCGCGACAGAACGCCGGCGCGCCTCCGCCCCCGGCCGTGAATAGGTGAAACCCAGCGGCGACTGGGCCAGGACCGCGCCCCGGATGGTGGCCAGCATGGCTTCGTCGGCGTGAGGCCGGGGGCCGGCCTGCACGGCGATGGTCTCGGCCCGGACCAGGGCCTCCAGATCGGGCGCCAGACGGTTCAGGGTCGTCGATCGCATCGCCGACTTCAGCTTGCGCTCCAGCCCCTCCAGCGCCGCCGCCCGGCCCGGCTCGCCCGCCGCCCGCAGGCCCTGCGCCGCCTTGGACAGTTCCAGCAGTTCGGTGGCCGTCGGAGCCTGTTCGAAGGCCGACAGGCCGCCCCGGATGCGCCAGCGTTTGGTCGGCGGATCCGAAACCTCCTCCACCGACGGGAACAGCAGGATCACGGCGTCTCGCATCCGCTCGGCCGTGCGTCGCCCGACGCGGGTCTCGAACGCCATCTCGTCCAGCGTCAGCCCCTCGGCCGACGCCGCCATGCGCCGCGCCAGTTCGATGACCATCACCGCCTTGTCGTGCCGCAAGCGCCCGCCTCCAAAAGGTACGTCCGAAACTGACGCAACACTGTCCTATCTCAGGATCAACAGCAACCGCTTCGAGACCGGAGACACCCCATGGCCCGCGCTTTCGCTCCCCAGACCCGGACCAACGCCTCGCGCTACCTGATCGTCCCGTGCGAGGCCGACGGCTGCGGCGACCTTGCCGTGATCTGGGATCGGCTGGAGGAACAGGTGGTCGACGTCATCGACGCCCGCGCCAGCGCCAGCGCCCGCTACTCGGACGAGGACGCCCTGTGGGACGAGGCCCGCGCCGCGGACGCCCGCTATGACGACTTCCGCATGGCGGCCTGATCACGTCAGGTCGGGCGACATACTTAACGTTAACAGCTGCGCCGTAGACCCATCGAACATCTCAGAGGGATTTCGATGCTACGGCCCAAACTTTCGCTTCGCCTGACTCTGGTCCTGGCGGTCGGCGCGGTCCTTCTGGCGTCCGGCGTCGGCGTGACCCTGGTCGGCTGGTCCACCATGCGAGCGGAAGCCCAGCGCAACGCCTCCGATCAGGGCGAGGCCCTGATGGCAGGCTATGGCGAACGGATCGGCAAGGAGATCGGTCAGGCGGTAAAGAACGTGTCGGTGGGCGCCGCCGTCGTCGAAAGCATGGTCGCCAATCCGGCGCGCGTCGATCGGGATGAGATCGGCCGCATCTTCACCCATCTGGTCAAGAGCAATCCCGATATCCTGGGCATGACGCCCGTGTTCGAGGCCAACGGTCTGGACGGCCGTGATAGCGCCTTCACCGCCCATCCGTATTCCGACGCCTCCGGCCGCTTCGTGCCCTATTTCTACTGGGGTCCCGACAGGACGGTGCTGACGGACAAGCTGGTGATGACCGCCGAGTCCGGCATCGACTCCTGGTACACCAGGCCCATGACCGAGGATCGGACCCTTCTGACGGCGCCGTATGTGTATCCGGTCAACGGAGAGCCGGTGCTTATGACGTCGGCCGTCGCAGTGGTGCACCGAAACGGCGCCCCGATCGGAGTGGTGACCACCGACGTGGCTCTGGACGAACTGTCGACGCGCGCCAGTCAGCTGCGTCCCTTCGGCGAGGGCGTGGTCAGCATCATCGGCGGCGGCGAACTGTGGGTCGCCAATCCCGACGCCTCCAAGCTCGGCAAGCCCGTCGAGGACAAGACCCTGACGGACCTGATCGCACGGGCCGCCCAGGACGACTATGCCCAGGAAGTCATCGCCGGCCCGAACGGCAAGCTGCTTCGCGCCGCCGCCCCCATCGTCATTCCCGGCACGGCCGACCGCTGGTGGGTGATCATCGAGGCGCCGCAAAGCGCCGTGATGGCAGGGGCGAACAAGGCCCTCAACCAGATGCTCATCACCGCCTTCCTGCTGCTCGTGCTGGCGGGTGCGCTGCTGTGGTTCGGCTCCAGGCTGATCGTCGAGCCCGTAAGGATGATGACCCGCTACATGGGCGGACTGGCGGCCGGCGACTACGACAAGCCCGTCCCCTACACCGCGCGCGGCGACGAGATCGGCGAAATGGCCCAGTCGGTCGAGGTGTTCCGCGGCGCCATCCTGGATCGCCGCCAGGCCCGCGACCGCCAGGAAGCGCAGGCCGCCGCCATCGAACGCGACCGTCGCGCCCAGGAGGAGTTGCGGCAGAGCCAGGAGGCGTCGCGGCAGAAGATCATCACGACGCTGGGGACCGGTCTGGGCCAGTTGGCTGCGGGTGACCTGTCCGCGCGGATCGACGATGTCTTCCCCGAGGAATACGAGGCCCTGCGGGCGGACTTCAACGCGGCGGTGAACGACCTGGGCGCCACCATGCGGGTCATCGTTGAAAGCGCCGGGGCCGTGAAGTCCGGCGCGGGCGAGATCACCGGCGCTACCGACGACCTGTCGCGGCGCACCGAGCAGCAGGCCGCCAACCTTGAAGAGACGGCTGCCGCCCTGGAGGAAATCACCGCCACGGTTCGCCAGACGGCGAAGGGCGCGGAGGACGTTCGTCGCGTCGTCACCGAGAGCCGTGTCGCCGCCGAAACTTCCGGCGTTGTAGTCGTCAAGGCCGTCGAGGCCATGGCCGACATCGAGAAGTCCAGCGAGCAGATCAGCCAGATCATCGGCGTGATCGACGAAATCGCCTTCCAGACAAACCTGCTGGCCCTCAACGCCGGGGTCGAGGCCGCCCGGGCCGGCGACGCCGGTCGCGGCTTCGCGGTCGTGGCGCAGGAGGTTCGCGGCCTGGCCCAGCGGTCGGCGGAGGCGGCCAAGGAAATCAAGCAACTGATCCACCAATCGACCAGTCAGGTCGCCAGCGGCGTGGACCTGGTCGGTCAGGCGGGCACGACGCTGAAGGCCATGGCGGGCCATGTCACCCGTATCGAGGGCCTGATCCAGACCATCGCCGCCTCGGCCCAGGAGCAGGCGACCGGCCTGCATGAGGTCAATACAGCCGTGACCCAGATGGACTCCGTGACACAGCAGAACGCCGCGATGGTCGAGGAGACGAGCGCCGCCAGCCACGCCCTGTCCGGAGAAGCCGATCAGCTCAGCGAACTGGTGTCGCGCTTCCGCGTGGACAAGATCGCGTCCCGCCCGGCGCGTCTGGCGGCCTGAGACACAGGCCAGACCGTCACTCCGCCGGCTCCAGGCTCAGCGGCTCGACGTCCAGCGATCGATCTGCCTCTGGGCCGGCCGCTCCACCAGGCGATGGGCGGCCACCGCCACCACGACGATCAGGCCGAACATCGCGACGGCGAACAGATCATTCAGCCAGACGGAGCCGAAGTCGATCCGTCGGCCACCGGGCATCCAGTCCAGCTTGCGGGCGATGATCATCATCACCGTCAACAGGAACATGTGCACCATGTAGATGGCGAACGACCATCGTCCCAAAGTCACCAGCGCCGGATGGTCCAGCCCCTTGGACAGGGCGCCGTCCTCGCCCGCGAAAACCCAGACCACGCCGATGAACAGCAGGGTCACGGCCACCGTGACCGGCCCCTCGGCCCAGCCGATGAAGACGCAGATCGCCACGACGGTCGCCACCTCCAGCGCGGTCGCGGCCCAGCCCTTCAGGCGGGGAATTCCCATCCAGACGCCCTGCAACAGACAGCCCAGGAAGAAGCCGTAGACCGCCCTCGGCACGGCGAAATCGTAGGTCGTGTTCATCCAGCGGCGAGCGAACATCAGAACCATGATCCCGCCGATCACCGCCAGCACCGCACCGATCCAGCGGAACCGCTTCGGCGCGACCAGCACCAGTCCGGCGAAAATCAGATAGCAGGCCACCTCGGCGCTCAGCGTCCACGCCGGTCCGTTCCAGGTCAGGGACGGCAGGATATGCCAGGCCTGGATCAGCAGCAGGTTGGCGAAGATCGCCTCCACAGACCGGTCGCGCGTAAACGGCGTGGCGAAGTCGATCTGGAACCACAGCCGGGCCAGCTCCAGCCCGATGAAGGCGCCCAGCATAAGCACATGCAGCGGCCAGACGCGCCCCAGACGGCGCACCATGAACCGTCCCGCTTCACGCGGGGTGTTCAGGCGTTCGGCATAGGCGTGGGCGATGACGAAGCCCGACAGCACGAAGAAATAGTCGACGAACAGATAGCCGTGCTGGACCAGACCCCAGTCGCGCCAGTGGCTGGCCACGGGCATGTGGAACATCACCACCAGCACGGCGCAGATGCCGCGCAGGGAATCCAGCGCCTCGAAACGGCGCGGCGCGGCTGTCGCGGAGGGAGCGGTGGTGGTCACGACGCCGTGATACAGTCAGACTCCCTTCGGCGACCAGCCCTCCGGCGCCATCTCGAACCCGGCGAAGTCGAATCCCGGCGAGACTGTGCAGCCCACGAGCGTCCACGGCCCCAGGCTGCGCGCCGCCTGCCAGGCGCCGGTCGGCACGACGGCCTGCGGCCGTTCGCCTGCGATCAGGTCAGGCCCCAACGCGACAGTGCGCTCGAGGGGATCAGCGATCCGCAGTTCCAGCGGCGCGCCGGCATGCCAGTGCCAGACCTCCCCCGCATCGACGCGGTGCCAGTGCGAACTCTCGCCCTCGGCCAGCAGGAAATAGATCGCTGTGCCAACGGACCGACCGTCGCCTTCGCGCGGATCGCGGAACGTCTCGCGATAGTGACCGCCCTCCGGGTGGGGCTTCAGATCCAGCAGGGCGATGATTTCGGCGGCAGTTAGCATGCCCGCACCGTAGCGCGTTCATCGTCGAATGTGAGGGAGTCCGCGCTCAAGCAGCGAGACGCCGCGCGTCGAACGGTAGCGCCCTACAAAGTAGCTCAAGCAGCGAGCGACCGCGTCGCTCGGGTTAGCGCACTAAAAAGGCGCTTGGAGGCCTGGCCTCCGAGTTGAACGGAGGGTCTACGGGTTTGCACACCCGTTGCGTCGCCCCTCCGCCACCAGGCCGTGTCCGAGAGCGATGACAGAATGTCGCAGATTTCCTAAGATCGTGGAATCGAACACGGTTGAAGCCGCATTCATCCTTTCGCCGCAACGCCACGCCATACTCGCGCGCTAATTGCAGGCTCTTGATCCGGCCGGATCTATTCGGGAAACCCTAGGCTCATGCGTTTCGACTACCGCCTCGCCCTGATCGCCTGCGTTTCGGCCTGCGCGCCGATGCTGCCGCCGCCGCCGGTGGTAGCAGGCGCGGCTACGACGCCTCCACCGCGGACTGAAGGCGGTAGCCCCATGATCATGACGCCGCCGCCGGGCCTCAACGCCGCAGGGACGCCTTCAACCGCCTATTCGCAGGACGCCGCCGGTTTCGAAGCCTGGAAGCAGGGCTTCCTCGCCCGCAAGGGCGGCGCCCGTCGCGCCCTCTATGAACAGCAGTTGGCCAGTCTCACGTTCGACCCGGAGGTGATCCGCCTGGATACCAACCAGCCGGAGTTCAGCCGCCCGGCCGGCGCCTATATCTCGAACGCCGCCTCCGCCGCCCGCATTGCCGAAGCGCGTCGTCGCATCGACGCCGTTCCGTGGGCCGTGATCCAGAGGTTTGGCGTGCCGGCCGAGATCCTGGTCTCCATCTGGGGAAATGAATCCAGCTTCGGCCAGGTCCAGGGCGACAAGGACGTGATCCGCTCGCTCGCCACTCTCGCGTTCGAAGGCCGCCGCCGCGATTGGGCCGAGCTCCAGTTGCTGAACGCGCTCGACATCGTCATCGACGGCCGCCGCGAGCGGTCGGGCCTGCTGGGAAGCTGGGCCGGCGCGATGGGCCAGACCCAGTTCATGCCGGACAACTATCTGAGGCTCGGCGTGGACCAGAACGGCGACGGCCATGTCGACATCTGGGGCTCGGACGCCGACGCCCTCGCCTCCGCCGCCAACCTGCTGGCCCAGGCAGGCTGGAAGCGCGGCCAGGCCTGGGGCTACGAGATCCAGTTGCCGGCCAACTTCGACTACACCCTCGCCGAAGCCGACGGCCGCCCGTGGAGCTTCTGGGCCCAGCGTGGCGTCAGCCTCGCTCGCGGCGGCGCGCCGTCATCGGACGAGGCCGCCGAGAACGGCGTGATCCTCTTGCCCCAGGGCGCGCGCGGCCCGGCCTTCCTGGCCCTGCCCAACCACTACATCATCCGCCGCTACAACAACTCGGTCAGCTATGCCCTCGCCATCGGTCTGACCGCCGACGGCATCGCGGGACGTCCGGGTCTGGTCGGAACCTGGCCCAATGACGGTCCGATCTCGCGCGAGCAGCGGTTCGGCGCCCAGACGGCCCTGGCCCGCGCCGGATACGACCCCGGCGTCATTGACGGAGTCATCGGCTCGGGCACCCGCCGCGCCCTCAAGCAATGGCAGATCGCCCACGGCCGCATCGCCGACGGCTATCTGACGGCGGCCCTGGCCGACGAGCTGATGCGCGGGATGTAGCCAGACCCGTGGTCAGCGTTTCCTGAACCGCGCCGCCTCGGCGGCCATGCCGGAGCCCCAGTCGCTCTGCTCCACGGCCGGCTCGGGCACGAAGGCCGCTTCAGGCAGCGTTCCCGCCACACCGCGCATGGCCAGGGCGAGCGGCTCGGCCATCACGGCCAGCATCCGCAGCGGCTTGCGCTTTGCGTCGCGAACGTCCCAGCCCTCGGCCTCGAAGAGGTCCGCCTGATCCTGAGGCGACAGCCGCTCGACCCCGTCCCAGTCTTCGGGACGCGCCGTGTCCTCCGCCTGTTCGGCGGTCAGGCCGAAGACGGCGACCAAGACTTCGTCCACCTCGGGAAACTCGTCGCGGCGCGACGGATCCGCATAGCCGGGCTTCATCAGCGCCTTGGCTTCGAGGTCGGCGACGCCGGGCAGGTCGAGAAGGCGGCGGAGAGTCTGGGTCATGGCGACGATCTATCCCCTCCCCGGCCTCCCGAAAAGCGTCAGCGCAGTTCCACCCGCCGCGCCCCCGCCGGGATGACCAGTTCGCGCCCCGTCCACTCTCCGCTTCGCCCATCAATGCGAATGCGCGCGGGCAGGGTCTCCCCCTCCGGCCATTGCAAGACAAAGCCGCCCGGTGGCGTCACGCCCGGCGACAGCGTCAGGGTGGTCAGGTCCCCCCGGCGACGCAGGGCGTAGGTCAGCGGTCCGTAGGGCGTTCGCACCTCGCGCACTCCGACGCCCGTCGCGCTGTCGATCCAGCTCATCGGCAGCCCCGCCGCGAGGACCAGCGCATGATCCTCGTCACGGTCGTAAACGAACAGGTCCAGCGCCGACCGGATATAGTCCGAGCTGATCCAGGCGTGCGGCATGTCGCCGATGAAGCGCGGCTCGCGCAGGTCGCGCCCCACCACCTCGGCCCAGCCATTCCACGTCTGCGGCCTGCGGTCGGCGAAGAAGAAGTCCAGCGCCGCCATGGCCCGCTCGCGCTGACCCAGCCGCACGAAGGCGCCGACGGTGCGGAGCTCATACGGCGTATAGTCGCGCCACGCCGTGCGGTTCGCTGCGCGCGCCGTGAAATTCTCCCAGTACTTCTCGAACGTCCGGATCAGCAGGCCCTGCGGGAGCTCGCCCTGAAGGCCGCCCGGCGACAGGCCGATGGTCGTGGAGGTGGCGTCGAAATCACCCCGGTCGGCCGCGCCCGCGATCCAGTCGATGCGGTGATGGATGGCCGTGCCGGTGATGGAGGCGGTCACGTCGGCCGCGAACTCCTCCCGCGCCGCCCCGAACCGCTCCGCCGCCTCGGTCTCGCCCAGGGCCTCTGCGATCTCGATGGCGTCGCGGTAGCCGAGCAGGCCCCAGAAGTCGTCCCAGTAGGACCAGGCCGCCCGGTCCGAATAGCCCTCGTGGCTGATAGACGGCGGCAACAGGCCGTAGAAGTGGCGCGTCGCCGGCGTCCGGTTCGCCTCGGTGCGGGTCGAGGCGCGCAGTGTATCCATATAGCCGATGGCGGCCTGCACCTGGGGCCAGACGGCGCGCAACTGGGTCAGGTCGCCGGTGTAGCGGTATGTCTCGGCGGCGAGGAAGACGAACTCGCCGTGGCTGTCGTTCTCTGGCACCGGATCGGCGCCCCGGCTGTCGACGCAGCAGGGGACCTTGCCGTTGTCGAAGACATAGGGTGCGTACCAGCGCAGATAGTCCTGCGACAGCGAAGCATGACCCAGGCGGTTCAATCCCTCGGCCATCATGGCGCCGTCGCGGATCCACGACCGATTGTAGCTGCGGGTGCCGGGCTGCAGCGCCGGGCCCTGGCGCGACATCAGCATGTGGGCCAGCGAAGTCTTCATCGTGTCCTCGATCCGCTGGCCCTCCGGCGGCGTGGTCAGGTCGAACCGGTCCAGCTTCTCGCGCCAGCCGGCGGCGACGCGGGTCTGGATCGTGTCCAGCGCCGCCTCCACGGAGGCCGTCGCCGGCAGGGCCGGTCGCGGCCCGTCGAGCGGCGAAACCCAGCCGAAGGTCCGCGTCTCGCCCGGCCGCAAGGTCACGGTGTAGAGCATCGCGCCCGCCATCAGGCCGGTGGCGTCTGCGGTCAGGGCTCCATCGCGAACGCCCTCGCCGGCCCGCGCGATCAGACTCTGGGGATCGGCCCCGGCGTCGAAGATCGCGGTGCGCACGGCGTCGGGCGCCACCAGCGGATGGACCCGCAGCCCGTCGTCCAGCACCAGTTCTCCGCCGTGCCACTGCATCTGTCGGATCGGGCTCGCGCCGCCCGGCACCGCCAGAAACTGCACCGGCCCGTTGACCTGCATCGGTCGCGCCGCCAGCGCCAGCGTGAGGTTCCGCTCCTGTAACGAGGTGTTGGTCAGGTCGTAGCGACCGTAGAGGGCGGCCGCGTCGGGCGAACCCTCGGCCATCGCCGTGACCTTCAGCCTCCAGTCCTCGTGGATCCATGTCACCGTCGGGATCGGCAGGTCGTCCTCGACGAGGGCCTGTTCAATCCGGGCATCGGCCCAGGTCACCAGCCGGCCGTTGTCCAGCACGAAGGGTTCGATCGAAGGTCCACCGCGCTTCAGCTCGATGGCGCCATCCTCGGAGATCAGGCCGCTCTCGCCGCCTCCATCGACCCCGACCAGGGTCCAGTAGGGCAGTTCGCCCCGGAAGCCGCGCGGATAGAGACCACGCCGACTCTGGCCCGCAATGGCGGTCAGGAAGGCGGTCTCGTCTTCTCCGAACGCCAACGGCTCAATGCGCAGGTCAGCCAGAGAATAGGCGGTCGCCGCCGCCCCTGTCGTGCCGAAGCCCGCACCCATCTGGCCCGATCCTGGAGCCGTCTGGGGCGCGGTCAGATCCAGCCTCAGCCAGCGAGCCGACGCTTCGCGGGTCCTGAGCCAGTCCGTCCCGCCGTCGCCGTGCTGCACCCTGGCGATCTCACGCCACTGGCGGCGGTCTCCGGACGCCATGACGCGATAGGCGGACGCCGCCCGGCCCTCGGTCCAGCGCAGGGTCAGGCCGCCGAACTCGCGCTCGTAGCCGAGATCCAGCGTCAGGCTCTGCTCGCCCGCACCGATCGTGGTCCATGCGCTGAGAGGGTCATCATCCACACTCAGGGACGCGACCGAGTTTCCATCTTCACTCGTCGCCTCGGCGACCGGGCGCGGCGGAACCGACGGCTCCGGCGGCAGGGTCCGCAGGGTCAGGTCGTCGATCTCGATGAAGCCCCGGCCGCCCTCTCCGGCCGTGACCACGAACTCAACCCGCTCGGCGCCCCGGAAGGTGCGATCCGCGTTCGGGCCCCAGGCCCAGGCGACCTGACGCTTCTTGATCGTGAACAGGGTCCAGCCGTCGGGGAAATCGTAGCGGGTGGTCTGGCGCCAGTGGACGTTCTCGCCCGAGGCGTCGGTGAACTTGACCTCGAAGGTGTTGGTCGGCCCCGCGCCCCGGACCCGGAAGCGGATCTCGTAGTTTTCCGGGGCTTCGAACGACAGATCGCGCGCGGCGAAGGCGTAGCCGGACCGGCCATTGAAATCATAGTCGAGCCGAAGCGCCTGTCCGCGATGACCGGGCGCGCTCGACAGGGTGGAGGTCACATCAGTCGAGGCGTCGGCGGTCCAGGGCGCGAGGTCCTCGAACGTATCCAGCGTCCGGGTCGACTGGGCCTGAACCGGACCGGCCAACAGCAAGGCGGCGATCAGCCCGAGGAACACACGCATACTCAACCCTTTACGCTGCCCGCCAGCATGCCGCGGATGTAGAACCGCTGCAGCGCCAGGAACAGGATCAGTACAGGCGCCACGGTGATCACGGCGCCCGCCATCATCAGCTCGACATCCTGCACATGTTCGCGCGACAGGGCCGCCAGCGCGACCGGCAGCGTATAGTTTGACTGGTCCGTCAGGATGATCAGCGGCCACAGGAAGTCGTTCCAGCTGCCAAGGAAGACGAACAGGCCCAGCGTCACCAGGATCGGCGTCAGGGTCGGCAGGACGATGCGGCGGAAGATCTGGCCTTCGGTCGCGCCGTCGACGCGCGCCGCCTCCAGCATCTCGTCCGGGATTGACAGGGCGTACTGGCGCACCAGGAACAGGCCGAAGATCGAGGCCAGCCACGGCACCAGGGCGCCGGCATAGGTGTTCACCAGCCCCATCGACTTCAGCATCAGGAACAGCGGCAGGGTGCCGATCTGTGCCGGAATCACGAGTGCGCCGATCAACAGCTGGAACAGCCGGTCGCGACCCTTGAACGTCAGCTTGGCGAAGGCGTAGCCGGCGGGGACGGTGAACAGGAGAGCCAGCCCGGTCGCCAGCGTCGCCAGGGCCAGGCTGTTCCACATGTAGCGACCCATGCCCTGGTTCACGAACAGGTCGCGATAGTGCTCCAGCGTCGGCCGGCTGGGCAGCAACGGTGGCGGGAAGACGGCGGCCTCCCCGGTCGCCATGAAGCTGACCGACAGCATCCACAGCAGCGGGAACAGCACGATCAGCCCGATCAGGGCCACGCCGATATTCAGCAGGAGGGTCCGCGGCTTCACGTGTGCTCTCCGCCGAGCCGCCGCGACACGGCCAGTTGCACCATGGTCACCGCGAAGATGCACAGGAACAGGATGAAGGCGACGGCCGAGGCGGATCCCAGGTTCCACCATTTGAAGCCCTCTTCGTACATGAAGTAGAGCACGGTCACGGTCGACTGCGCGGGGCCGCCCTGCGTCATAACATAGGGCTCGGCAAACAGCTGGAAGAAGCCCGCCACCGAGATGATCGACACCAGTAGCAGCGTCGGCGCAATGGCCGGCAGGGTGACGTTGGTGAACCGCGCCCACGGCCCGGCGCCGTCGATCCTCGCGGCCTCATAGAGGTCGTCCGGCACGGTCTGCAGCACCGCCAGGAAGATCAGCATGTTGTAGCCGAAGATCTTCCACACGACGAAGATCAGGATCGCCGGGATCGAGGTGTCGGGATTGCCCAGCCAGTCGAAGGCGGGCAGGCCCACGCTGGTCAGCATCCAGTTGATGACGCCGTAGCGGGTGTGCAGCAGGTAGTTCCACAGCACCGCTGTGGCCACGAGCGTGGTGACATAGGGGGCGAAGAACATGACCCGCCAGACCGGTCGCCACTTGATCGTGCGCGCGTTCAGGATCACCGCCGCTGCGAGCGACGCGACGATCGACAGGGGCACGCCCAGCACGCTGAACCAGACGGTGTTCTTCATCGCCTGCCAGAACAGCGGATTGGTCAGCAGCCGCTCGTAGTTCTGCAGACCGACGAACCGCATATTGCCGAGGTCGGCCAGCGCATAGATGTCGAAGTCGGTCAGGCTGAGCAGCAATGACGACACGACAGGAATGACGAAGAAGACCGCGATGGCGATCAGCGACGGGGCGACGAAGCCCCAGGCGGCGCGTTCCCGGCGAGAGATCATGCCGCCCGCCCCTGTTCGATCATCCAGCGGCGCTTTTCGAGCAGGCGGTCGGCGCGGCGGTCGATCTCGGCGCCGGCCTGCTGCACGGTGAACTCGCCGCGCACCATCCGTTCGGCGACGATCTGCATCTCGGTGACGATCCGCTCCCACTCGGGGACCTTGGGCACGGCTTTCGCGCGCGCCAGCTGGCCGTTGAAGGCGGCGACATAGGGGTCGGACGCCACCCGGGGCGCGGCCCAGGCGGAGCGGCGCGCGGGCAGATCGCCACTGATGACGTTGAACTCGGCCTGCACCGCCGGATCGGACAGATAGCGCACCAGCTTCCAGGCCGCCTCCTGATGCGGTGAGGATTTGAACACGGCCAGGGACGATCCGCCGGGCGCCGATGCGCCGGGGCCAGTCGGTCCGGGCACGCCGGCCGTGGTCCAGTGCGGCTGAACCTCTGGCGGCAATCGGGTCTTCATGTCCCCGATGGTCCAGGGGCCGGAGAAGTAGAAGGTGAAATACCCCTTGGCGAACTCGTTCCAGACGTTGGAGATCTGGGCCGCCGAGGCCAGGGGTGCGAGGCCTTCGTCGAACAGGCTCTTGTAGAAGGCGAGCGCCGCCTGGAACGACTCGCTGGAGAAGTTGCCGCGCGTGTCCTGATCCCGCAGCAATGGTTGATCGCCCTGCAGACCGAATGTCAGAAGCTGCTCGAACTCATTGACCGGCAACAGGATTGCGAAGTTTCCGTCGCCCGATACGCGCTTGACCGCGTGCATCGCCCGCTTCCACTCGGCCCAGTCGGTCGGCATGGCGTCGAAGCCCGCGCGCGTCAGAATATCGGTGCGCAGGAAGATCAACCGCGTGTCGACATACCAGGGCGTGGCCATGGCGTGCCCCGCAATGGCGTTGGTCTCAAGGACCGCCGGGAACTGATCGGTCAGTAGGTCCGCGGCGGCCGTTGGCGTCGGCGACAGGGCGCCGATCGCGGCCAGCTCCGCCACCCAGGTGTTGCCGATCTGGCTGACATCGGGAAGCGACGCGCCGGCATAGGCGGTCAGAAGTTTGGAATGGGCGGCGGTCCAGGGCTGGGGTTGGACGACGACCTTGATGCCCGGATTGGCCGCCTCGAACGCGGGCAGAATCCGGGGCACGTGCGTGCCCTCGTTACCCATCGCCCAGAAGGTCAGCCGGGTGATCCCGTCCTCGCGGCCGCATCCCGCAAGGGCGGCGCCCGCCCCGGCCATCAGTCCCAGCGCGGACCGGCGATGGATCATGCGTCCAGCCAGCCGCCGGTGAACCCGGCCCGTTGCAGGCCGCGCTTCAGGTTCGGCTCGCCGTGCATGTGGCGCCAGACCAGTTCGGACCGGCCGTTCTCGATCATGACCACGATCGGCCCCTGATCGATGCCCAGATAGTCGCCATTGACCCAGCCCAGGCCCGGCACGATGCGGCCGTGCTGCAGTGGCCCTTCCCGCTCGGTCAGGGTCGGATTGAACGAGTCGAGGAAGCCCCACTGGGTGTAGATGTCCCTGCCATAGCGGGCCTTCATCGTCTTCAGGGCGGAGGTCACCTCGGCCGGGGCGAACGGATAGCTGGCCATGGCCGCCGTGGGCGCAATCGTGCCGTCGTCCCGGTCGCCCGGGCCGCGCGCGGAGTAGCTGAAGAACTCCCGCTCCCTTGCGTCGATGATCTGCTTGAAATCGCCCGGCCCGTCGCAGGCCGTCAGGCCCCAGACATCGGCCGAATAACCGTCCCAGCCGCCAGGGTTATCGACGGCGTATTTGCGCTGGGCGTGGACGGCGCGGCGGCTGTTCTCGAAATAGTCGAGCGACTGGTTCGTCATCATCGACTGGCCCCGCATCCAGGCGTCGCGGATGTCGCGGAAGTCGATGAACATGTGGCTGTACTGGTGGCCGAAGATCGGCGCGAACTGCAGATGCCAGTCGCCCCAGCGGTCGGTCCAGCTCTGCTCATAGGCATGGACCCATTCGTCCCAGACCCCGGTCGGGACCGGATGGGTCGGACTGCCGATCGCCAGCAGCAGGACCAGCATGCCTTCGTTGTAGACGTTCCAGTCGTGCGGGATGTGGCCCGTCTCCGGATGCCAGCCCATCGAGATACGGTTGGGCCGCACCACGGCCCAGTCCCACTCGACCCGTTCGTAAAGGGTCTGGGCGATCTGGCGGATTTCGACCTCTTCCGCGTGGCGGCCGTCGAAGAACTGCGCCGCGAACAGCATGCCGCCGAGCAGCAGGGCGGTGTCGACGGTCGACAGTTCGGTCGTCCGGTACCGGTGACCCGTCGTCATATCGAGGAAGTGGTAGAAGAAGCCCTTGTAGCCGCCGATGCCCGTCGCTTCAGGGCCCTGCGGCAGGGCGGCGAAGAAGCGCAGCGTGATCAGGGTCCGCTCGCGCGCCTCGGCCCGCGTCATCCAGCCGCGTTCGACCCCCACCGGCCAGCAGGTCAGGGCGAAGCCCACGGCTGCGACGGAACAGAAGGACTCGGTCGGCCAGCGATCCGGCGTCAGGCCCGTCTCGCGGTCCGTGACATGGACGAACCAGTCGAAGGTCCGTCGCTGAAGCTCATCGACCTCGGGATCCACAGGGTTGACCCTGGACCCGCGTCGGGCGGCAGATTGGCCAAGGGCGGGCGATGCGGCGGCGGCGACCAGTCCGGCCAGGGTGGAACCCATCAGAAAGCTGCGACGATCCATGGGACCACCTCTTACTCGGAACTGTCGGGACGATCATGCCCCAATAAAAAGTTGGCCGCCCCCGCCGAAGCGAGGGCGGCCAGTCTCAGGAGAGGTTTCTAGAAGCGGTAACGCAGCCCAAGCTGGATCGTACGCGTGGGCAAGGCCTGCGAGGTCGGCGCGCCATACAGCGGATTGAAGTCCGCCAGCGGCGTGTTGTTGTTGAGCCTCAGGCTGGTGTTGTAACCGTTATAGTTCCGGAAATTGAAGACGTTGATGGCGTCCACCATCGCCTCGACCGTCTGCCCGCCGAAGATCGTGAACTCCCTGCTGAGGCGCAGATCGACCTGACGGGTGGCGAAGTTCAGGCCGGGCAGGAAGGCGCGGCGGTCGGGGTAGCCGGCGAACCAGTCCGGCTTGGCTCCGGCGCCCACGTTGTTGATCGTGAACGGGCGGCCCGACCCGAGGGTGATCACCGAAGACAGACGGAAGTCATAGGGCAGACGCAGGGTGCCCGACGCCACGACACGGTGCCGTTCAACGCCCGGCGTGTTGAAGAACGGGCTGGCGGCGATGTTCGGATAGTCGAAGTCGAAGGACGACAGGCCCTGGTCGCGGCTGCCGTTCTGTTCGCCGTCAGCGAGGGTGTAGGCGACGTTGAAGCCGTAGCCGCTGTCTTCGGTGTAGGGACGGTCGATCGTGACGTACATCGCCTTGTAGGTCCGCTCGCGACCGTGGTCCGAGTAGAAAACGCCGTCATTGAAAGCGAAGGGCTGGCCGGTCGCCGGGTCGGTGAACTGCGACGGACGGACCACGACGCTGTTCGCCGAGTTGACGTTGATCCGGTACCAGCCGAACTCGTTCTTGGTCTTGGCGTAGGAGAAGGTGACCGCCGTCTGGATGTCCCCGAACTTCTGGCGCAGGCCCAGATTGAACTGGTCGGTGTAGGGCACGGGAGCGTCGTTGCGGACCAGGAAGATCTCGCCACGCCCCTGGGTGCCGCCCAGCAGGGCGTCCAGACCCGCAGGCGTATTGTACTCCGGACGCCAGGCGATGGTGTCGGTGCGTCCGCCGAATGCCCCGCCGTTCGGCGAGAAGAAGATGTCGCGGCTGCGGTTGAAGGGCGAGAACCGCTCCGAGAAGGCGAAGTTGAAGCCGATCCGGTCGTAGTAGCGACCCGCACCGCCGAACAGGACGGACTGTTCATCGCCGAACAGGTCGTAGGAGAAGCCGATCCGCGGCTGGAAGGCTCCCTTGAACGCCTCCCGGTCGCCATCGGAGACATAGTTGTTGATGTCAACCGGCGAGACGAAGCCCGGCGTGGCCTGGAACGCGGCCAGGACGCGACGGATGGCCGTCGGCGTCACCCAGTCGTTGTTCACGGCATTGTCTTCGTAATCCCAGCGGAGACCCAGGTTCAGCTCCAGCCGGTCAGTGATCTGCCAGTCGTCCTGAATGTAGAGGCCCAGGGTGTTGTTGGAGACATCGGCCGGATCGGTCGGCAGGTTCAGACTGACCCGCGTCGGGATCGTGGTGCTGCCCAGGATGGTCCCGGTCACGTCGTAGGTGAACTGCGGGTTCCGGTTGAAGAACTTCTGCACGAAGTAGTCGTGCATGGCGTAGCGCACGCCCATCTTCACCGTGTGCGAGCCGTAAAACTCCAGGGCGTTGAACGTCAGGTCATTCTTGATCGTGACGACCGAGTCCTGGATGTTCTGGTTGTTGGTCCCGCCGCCGCCCGTGAAGATCTGGTCGCCCTGATTGTAGTCGAACTGGAAGCCCGGAATGGTCGTGCTGGCATCGCGATAGGCGATGAACCGGGTGCCGGGGGTGTCGAAGTTCAGGGCCTGCGGATTGTAGGTGTTCTCGCGGTAGTCGACAGCGAACTCGTTGAGGAAAGTGTCGCCCTGGAACTGGTGACGAAGGACGACCTTGCGATCTTCCACGTTCACCGCATTGGCACGCGAGAAGGCGCTGCCGCCGTTGCCGAAGTCCCGGATGTCCTGCTCGGTGCGATACGTGACCGACAGGTCGACGATCTGGCGTTCATCGATCTGCCAGGACAACTTGCCGAAATAGAGGTCCTGCTCGAACGGCGCTTCGAACACGCCGAGTTCGTTCTCGAACAGGGGTGTGTACTGCGTCTGGTTGAGGAAGACGGCGTTCGAACGCGTCTCGTCCTTGCGCTCATAGCTCAGCAGGAAATGCAGACGGTCCTGGATGATCGGGCCGGACAGATCGAAGCCGTATTCCATCCGGTCGAGTTGCGGCTTCGCCTGCCCCCGACGCTCCGAGAAGATGTCCTGCGAGCGCCAGTCGGAGTCCTGATAGGTGACGAAGGCTCCGCCGCGGAACTCATTGGTGCCCGAACGGGTCACTGCAGTGATGATGGCCGAGGAGGCCTGTTCGTATTCGGCCTTGAAGTTCTGGGTCAGAACCCGGAATTCCTGCACCGCGCCCTGGGGGAACGGGTTGCCGCGGCTGTCGTCCTGCCCCGCGAAGCCGCCGTCCAGAATATTGGATTTCTGGCTCTGACCATCGATGAAGACGTTGATCGCGTTCGCCGACTGGGCGCCAGCGTAAATCGTACGTTCGGCCGGATCCTGGCTGACGACGACGCCGGGGGCCAGGGCCGCGAAGTTGAGGAAGTTACGATCGACCTGGGGCAGGTTGTTGATCTGCTGCTGGCTGACGTTGGTGGCGACTTCCGAGGTACGAACCTCAAAGATGCGACGGCCGGTGACGACGATATCTCCCAGGTCCGTGCCCTCTCCGGCCTCGACGGTGGACGTCGCGTTTGCGACGTCCAGATCCAGAGTGGCGACCTGGCCAACGGAAAGAGTGACGGTGTCGGTCGCCGTCTGACCATCGCCGCTCGTGACGGTGATCTCGTAGGTCGCGGGGCGCAGACCGTTGATGACATAGGAGCCGGTGCTCGAAATCTGGCCGCGCGTCGTAAAGCCGCTGTCGACGTCGCGCAGCACGATCGAGCCACCCGCTTCGACGGCCGCGCCCTCGTACACAGTGCCTCGCAGCGTCGACGTGGTCGACTGCGCCGAGGCCGCTCCGGCCGTCAGCAGGGTCGCGACGGCCAGGGCCGAGGCGGCGCCCAGCGCACGGGTGCGCAGGGTCATGCGGGTCATTGGGTTTCTCCGTTGAGGGCGATGCTGGATGAGGCGCCGCCGCACGACTGGCGGACGACGAGTTGGGGTCGAATGGTTTCGCAGGCGGCGTCGGGCGTCGCCTGCGGGTCGTTGGAGGCCGCGATCAGGGCCACCAGCCGGTCCATGGCGCGGCGGCCCGTCTCGGCGATCTCGATACGCAAGGTGGTCAGGGCGGGTCGCATCAGGGCGGCGATCGGCACGTCGTCGAAGCCGACCACGGCGACGTCCTCGGGACAGCGGACGCCCGCGTCCTGCAGGGCCAGCAGGGCGCCGATGGCCATCATGTCGTTGGCGGCGAAGATGGCGTCAGGCCGCACGCCCTCGGCCAGCAGAACAGCCGTCGCGTCATGGCCGGAGGCCTGGGTGAACTGGCCGTCGACGACCGTCGGCTGCCGCCCGGCGGCCGTCATGGCCTGGACATAGCCGGCCTGACGCTCGCGCGCCTCCAGGTTTCCCGACGGGCCGCCGATGTGGACGATCCGCTCGCGGCCCTGGGCCAGCAGATGCTCGACCGCCGCGACCGCGCCGCCGACGTTGTCGACGACCATGGACGGCCGCCCGGCGTCGTTGGCCCCGCCGTTCATCAGCAGCACCGGCAGGCGGCCCGCCAGACTGTGCGCCAGATTGGCCGAATCGAGATGGGGCGACAGCACGATCAGCCCGTCGACCCGGCCGCGCATGGAGCGGATCGCGGCCGCCGCTTCCGAGGCGTCGTCGTGCGAACTGGACACGATCAGATGCAGGCCGTTGGCGCGCGCGGCCACGTCCATGCCCCGGATCAGCTCCGAGAAGAACTCGCCGAACAGATCCGGGAGGATCACGCCGACGGTGTCGGTCCGGCTGGTCGAAAGGCTGCGGGCGCCCGAATGGGGGACATAGGACAGGGCTTCGACGGCCTCGAGAACCTTCAGCCGCGTGGGCTCGGTCACAGCGCCCGCGCCCGTCAGAACCCGCGAAACCGAGGCCACGGAGACCCGGGCGCGTTCCGCCACATCACGGATCGTCGCCGGCTTCATGCCGCGCGTCCGATCGGCGCCCGGCCGTCTGAGCTGTGGGTCAAGATGCGATGCACGCGTGTGTCCTGAACGTCCCGATCGTACCGGCCTCCTTTTATCGAAGGTCCGTCGACAAAAATCTGTAATCGGTTACATCGCACACTGGTAATGCGCCCCGCAAGTGCCGTAGTTTGGACACACGACGGAATCCTGCCTGCGTGACCTCACTGCATCGCTTCTCGCCGCCCCGCCGACGCATTCGCTCCGACCACTGATGAAAGCCTTCTGATGACCGCCAACTACCAGTTTCCAGACGGTTTTCTGTGGGGCGCGGCGACGGCGGCCTATCAGATCGAGGGTTCGTCCATGGCCGACGGGGCGGGAGAATCCATCTGGGACCGCTTCTGCCACATCCCGGGCAATATGAAGGACGGCGATACGGGAGATGTGGCCTGCGACCACTACAATCGCTGGCGCGAGGACGTCGCGATCATGAAGCGGCTGGGTCTGACGGCCTACCGATTCTCGGTCAGCTGGAGCCGGGTCATGCCGGACGGCACAGGCCGGCTGAACGAGGCGGGGCTGAAGTTCTACGACGATCTGATCGACGCCCTGATCGAGGCCGGCATCGAGCCGCTGTGCACCCTCTACCACTGGGATCTTCCGGCGGCGCTCGATGACCGCGGCGGCTGGCTGAACCCCGACATCGCCGACTGGTTCGCTGACTACGGCCAGGTTCTGTTCGAACGGTTCAAGGGTCGGGTGAAGACCTGGGGCACCATCAACGAGCCTTGGGTCATCGTCGACGGCGGCTATCTGCACGGGGTCCTGGCCCCCGGCCACCGGTCCCACTACGAGGCCGTGATCGCCGGCCACAACGTCCTGCGCGCCCACGGCGCCGCTGTCCGCCGCTTCCGTGAGGTGGGCGAGGGCCGCATCGGCATCGTCCTCAACATCGAGCCCAAATACCCGGCGAGTGACAGGCCCGAGGACGAGGCCGCCCGCAAGCGCGCCGAGGCCCAGATGAACCGCTGGTTCCTGGATCCCCTGATGGGGCGCGGCTATCCGGCCGAGTTGAACGAGGTCTACGGCGACGCGATGCGCGACTTCCCGGCCGAGGACTTCGACCTGATCGCCACCCCGACCGACTGGATGGGGCTGAACTGGTACACCCGCGCCGTGCCCGAGAATGCGCCCGACGCCTGGCCCGTCCGCGCCCGGCCGGTGAAACAGGTCCAGCACGCCCACACCGAGACCGGCTGGGAGGTCTACCCCCCTGCCCTGACCGACACCCTGGTCTGGCTGCATGAGCAGACTGGCGGCCTGCCGCTGATGATCACCGAGAACGGCTCGGCCTGGTACGACCCGCCCCACGCCATCGACGGTCGCATCCACGATCCGATGCGGGTCGACTACCTGAGAAACCATCTGAAGGCGGCGCATGACGCCCTCGGCAAGGGCGTGAAGCTGGAGGGCTATATGGCCTGGTCGTTGCTCGACAATCTCGAATGGTCGCTCGGCTATTCGAAGCGGTTCGGCATCACCCACGTCAACTTCCTGACCCAGGAGCGGACGATCAAGGATTCGGGTCTGCTCTACGCCGAGGTCATCAGCACGAACGGGGCCTGCCTCTAGGGCCTGACCCGTCCGTAGAAGGTCTCGATCAGGTCCAGCCGCTCCGGGAACGGGACCTGCTTCGCGACCGGCCCGTCGTTGGTGAACTCCAGCAACCGGTCAGGCGCGGCGCCGAATTCCGGCCAGGCCGGACGGTCGCCGCCGTTCGGATCGCCCGTCTTGCCGAAGGTGGTCCAGTAATCGGCCATAGCGGTCGCCGCCCGGTCGTCCCGCTCGCCCATCGGCCGCCCCACGGTGTGGAGATTGTCGAACACGTAGGGTCGCTCCGACGCATGGGTCGCGCCGCCGCTCGGCTCCGGGTTCGACTCGGGCACGACATCGAACCGGTAGAGGAATGTGGGCTGTCCGGCCCGCGCGTGCAGTCGCGCCAGATGCCTCGCCGGTTCGTTGAAGATCAGGTCGCTGATGACATTGGCGTCGTAGCCCGCCTGGCCCGAATAGGCCGCGACCAGGGCGTCATACTCGGCGTCGGTCATCACGTCGTCGGTCCGGCCGTAGGCGCCGGCCTCCGTCGGCCGGATCCACCAGAACTCGGCGCTGTTGGTGCCGATGACCAGAGGCACGGGCGCCTGCCGCCCCGCCGCGAAGGCCTCGACCACATCCTCGGGCACGACCGTGCCGTCGACGACCAGGTTGTCGCTGTAGAAGGCCGGCATGGGCGACAGCAACCGCTCGGCGGGCAAGGCGCGAAGGTCGTCCGCCGTCGCATTCGGCAGCCCCGCCGACCGTGCGAAGGCCACGCCCAGAGACTGGGCCGAGGGTCGTGCCGGACGGTCGTCGTCCAGCAGGGCCGACCGTTGCCTCCCCAGACCCGACTGCATCACGGCGCGCTGGAACAGACCCCGCGCTCCCGGTGCGACCATCAACTGCGCCACGGCCGCCCCGCCCGCCGACTCGCCGAAGATCGTGACCTGTTGCGGATCGCCGCCGAAGGTCGCGATGTTGTCGCGGACCCATTCGAGGGCCGCGATCTGGTCCATCACGCCGTAGTTCCCGGCCGGCTCCTCGGGGCCGCGCTCGAACGCCAGCGCCGGATGATCGAAGAAGCCCAGCCGCCCGAGCCGGTAGTTGATCGTCACCACGATCACGCCGCGCCGCGCCAGATTCGTCCCGTCATAGAGCGGCGGCGTGCCCGACCCGTTGTTGTATCCGCCCCCGTGAATCCACACCATTACCGGCAGCGTTTCCGCCCGCGCCGACGGCCGCCAGACGTTCAGCGTCAGACAGTCCTCACTCGCCGGTCCCGGCCCCACGCCCGGATCGCCGTTGGCCGGCGCCTGGATGCAGATCGCCCCGACGCGGCTGGCATCTCGCTCCCCGGTCCACGCGCCCGGAGGCTGAGGCGGGCGCCAGCGCAGGTCCCGGACGGGCGCCGCGGCGAACGGAATCCCTTTGAAAGACTCGATGTCGTCGGCCTGCCGTCCGACCAGCAGTCCCTGCGCCACCTGGACTTGCGGATTGGCCGAGGGGACGGGCGACAGGGTCATCTGGGCGGCCAAGGCAAGACTTGCGAGGAACATGAGCCGATCCTAGCGGGACGTGCCCGTGAAACAAACTTCACTGTCGTCGGGAACCATTCTTTGCGTCGCGCGCTCGCCCGGATCGGGGGAGACGGCACGCGTGCAGGCACTTGAACAGGCGATCGACCTCGCGGCGGCGTTCGAGGCCTCCACGAACCCCTACATGCTGCTCACCCCGGACCTGCGCTACGCGGGAATGAACGCCGCCTATCTCGCCGCTGTGGGCATGCCGCGGGACAGGCTGATCGGGCAACCGATCTTCGACATCTTCACCGGAGGTGACGGCCCCGAGGCGGCCGAGAATGTCCGACAGCTTCGGGCCTCCTTCGAAAAGGTGCTCACGACGGGCGAGAGAGACCATCTGGCGCTGATCCACTTCGCCATACCGGTCACGCGCCCTGACGGGACGGTCAGCCATGAGGACCGTTACTGGAGCGCCAGCCACACGCCGCTGCACGACGCCGAAGGCCGGATCGTGCTGATCCTCCAGCACACGTCGGACATCACGGAACTGGAACTGCTGCGTCGCGCGCGCGACGACGCACCGACGGTCAGCGCCCTGGACATGATCCTCGGCGGCGGCGTCATGACCCGGGCCCATGCGGTCCAGGAGGACAATCGCCGCCTCGAAACCGAGCGAAACCGCCTGGTCGAGATGTTCATGCAGGCGCCCGGCTTCGTCGCCATCCTGTCCGGCCCCGACCACGTCTTTCAGATGCACAACGACGCCTATGCCCGCATCGTCGGTCGCAACGACATCGCTGGAAAGACGATCCACGACGCCCTTCCCGACCTCGCGGGGCAGGGCTTCTACGAACTTCTCGATTCCGTCTTCACGACAGGCGAGCCCTATGAAGGCAAGGGCGTCTCCGTCACATTCCGGCCCGCCGGCGCCGACCACGCACTGAGTCGCTACGTCGACTTCATCTATCAACCGGTCCGGAACAATGACGGCGCCGTCGTCGGCATCTTCGTCCAGGGTCATGACGTCACCGAGACCGTTCAGGCGGCCCAGCGCCAGAAGCTGATGATCGACGAACTGAATCACCGGGTGAAGAACACCCTGGCCACGATCCAGTCGATCGCCATGCAGACCGCCCGCTCGCACGAGGACCCCAAGACCTTCGCCGAGAGCTTCCAGGCCCGGCTGATGAGCCTGTCCCACACTCACGACCTTCTGACCCGCAGCCACTGGGAGGGCGCCGATCTGCGCGCCGTGCTGGAGCATGAGACCGCGGCCCATGGCCCGACCCGCATCGTCCTGAACGGACCCCCGCTGGCGCTCGGCCCTGCGGCGGCCCTGTCGCTGGGGATGATCTTCCACGAACTGGCGACCAACGCCGCCAAATACGGCGCCCTGTCGGCGCCGGATGGCCGGATCTTCGTCGACTGGACCGTGGCCAACCAGACCAGCCGGACGCTAGGCGTCGTCTGGCGCGAGATCGGCGGACCGCCGGTCGAAGCGCCGATCCGGCGCGGATTCGGCAGCCGGCTGATCGAACGGAATGTGCGTCACGATCTGGCGGGCGAGGCCAAACTCAGCTACCCAAGCGACGGATTTATAGCGGAATTCTCGATCCCGCTTGATAAGGATACGCAACAGCATGTCTGAAGGTTTGACGGGCCGCCGCATCCTCGTCGTCGAGGACGAGTCCCTGGTCGCCATGCTGCTCGAGACTATCCTCGAGGACATGGGCGCGATCCCGGTCGGCGCGACCGCCACCGTGGACGAAGCTCTGGTCGTCGTCGCCGACGATCCCCTGCTGGACGCCGCCCTGCTGGACGTGAATGTGGCGGGCAAGGAGGTCTTCCCCGTCGCCGAGGCGTTGAAGGCCAAGGGCATACCGTTCGTCTTCTCGACCGGCTACGGCGAGGGCGGCCTCCCCGACCACTGGCGCGGCCAGGCCACCATCCAGAAGCCCTTCACCGAGGATGCGGTGAAAGCGGCCCTGTTCAAGGCCCTGGGCGTCGCCCAGGTCTGAGATCCTTCAGGATCGCCCTGGCCGCATTGTGTCCCGGTGCGCCGGTCACTCCGCCGCCCGGATGGGCTCCTGATCCGCACAGGTAGAGGCCCGGCACCGGCATCCGGTGATCGGCATGCCCGAGCACCGGCCGGGCGCTGAACAACTGATCCAGCGTCAGCCGGCCGTGGAAGATGTCGCCGCCGACCAGACCGAACCGCCGCTCCAGATCACGCGGCCCCAGCGCCAGTCGTCCCAGCACCGACGCCTTGAAGCCGGGTGCGTGCGCGTCGACCGTCTCGATCATCAGGTCCGCCACCGTCTCGCGATGTTCGTCGCCCAGCGTCGGATCGACATGCTGGCAGAACAGGCTGGCCACGTGTTGTCCGGGTGGCGCGAGGCTGTCATCCAGGGTCGAGGGGATCAGCATCTCCACGATCGGCTTTGACGACCAGCCGTTCAGCCGCGCCTCCGCATGCGCCCGGTCCATGTAGCCGAGGCTCGGCGCGATGATGATGCCCGCCGTGTGGTGATCGCCCGGCTGCGGCAAGACCGTGAACCGCGGCAATTCCGACAGGGCCACGTTCATGCGGAAGGTCCCCGACCCCGACGCATAGCGGCTCATCCGTTCGGTGAAGTCTGCGGGTACGACCGCTGGATCGACCAGCCGGTCGAACAGCAGGCGAGGATGCAGGTTCGAGACGACGGCGCGGCCCCGCACCGTGTCGCCCGCCGTCGTCACCGCCCCGACCGCCCTGCCCTTCTCGGTAAGGACTTCCGCGACGTCGGCCTCAAGCCGGATGTCGACGCCCTGTTCGAGGCACGCAGCCGCCATCGCCTGGGTGATGGCCCCCATGCCGCCGACGGCGTGCCCCCAAACGCCCTTGCGCCCGTTTACCTCGCCGAAGACATGGTGCAGCAGGACGTAGGCGGACCCGGGCGTATAGGGAGACGCATAGTTGCCGACGATGCTGTCGAACCCGAACAGGGCCTTGATCGGGTCGCTCTCGAACCAGCCGTCCAGCCAGTCGCCCGCCGACTTCGCGAACAGGTCCAGCACATCGCGCCGCCCCGTCAGGTTCAGCCCGCCCAACCGTTTCGCCAGCGACGCTGACTTCAGCATCTCCGGCAGGGCCTCGAGCCAGCCGCCGGTCGGAAGATTGGGCGGGGTCTCCAGCACAAGAGCCCTCAGCACCGCCGCCACCGCCTCCAGCCGCGCCTCATAGTCCGGCAGCCGTTCCGCATCCCGTGCCGAGAACCTCGCCACCTGCCCCTGCGTCCGCCCTTCGCCGGCGGTGAAATAGTTCCCGTCCAGCGGCAGGAAGTTCGACATCTTCCGCTCGACGACCTTCAGCCCATGCCGGGCCAGGTCGAGATCGGCGATGACCTTGGGGTTCAGAAGGCTGACGGTGTAGCTGGCGGTCGAGTTGCGGAAGCCAGGATGGAACTCCTCCGTCACCGCCGCCCCGCCGACGACGCCGCGCCGCTCCAGAACCGTGACTTTCAGCCCCGCCCGCGCCAGATAGAAGGCGCAGACCAGCCCGTTGTGCCCCCCGCCCAGGATGACGACATCGGTCAGGGTTACGGCCATCAGATGCGGCCCCTCAGCGTCGCCCAGATCAATCGTAGACGCTTCACAGGTTCGGGCGTGTCGACCTTCAGCGCTGCGTGGACCACGGCGGGAAAGGCATTCGCAGGCAGGGATTTCAGCTCGCGATTGGCGTTTGCCCGCAACGCCTCCGCCTCGTCGCTACGCCCCACCTGGGTGAGCCCCCAGACACGGCCGGCCTCGATGACCGTCGCATCGTGCCCGGCGCCGACCAATATCTGCACGGCGACCTGCATCGGTCCCCGGTAGAAGGCGTCCAGATCGTGCGGCTCGCCATGGACCCGGTCGATATGGGCTTCAATCAGCTCGTCGAACGGCGCGCGATCCAGACTGCGGCGCGCGACCAGATCCGTCAGGGCCTCCAGCACCGGATGGCCCTTGCGCGCGGTCCCGGCGAATACCCCGTCCATCTGCTCGCGCCACCAGGCGTATCGCATCTCGGCCAGCAGGGGCTGGGTCACTCGCGTGGGGATGCCCATCAGCTCCGCCTCGAAAGCGTAGAGGGCGATCAGGTCTGCGCGCGCCCGGGCATCGCCGACGAACCGGCTCGACAGCCAGCGGTCGGGATCGGCCGCGCGGACCTGATCGTCGAGACTGGTGGCCGGCTCAGCCAAACAGGGTCTGGTACATCGCCATGGAGGTCAGCATCGGCAGGCTGAGCAACAGGTTGGTGCGGCTGGCCAGCATGGCGACGCGGGCGGCCCTAGCCTTCTTGTCGTCGTCAACGACCACAATGCCCAGCGCCCGCTTCTGGTTCGGCCAGATGATGCCCCAGACGTTCAGGAACATGACGATGGCCAGCCAGACGCCGACGCCCATCAGGGTGAAGCCCTGGTCGCCCTGGACCAGACCTCCGGCGAAGCCGAAGCTCATCACTTCCATCGAATAGGCGTGGCCCTTGAGGAGCATGACCGCGAGGCCCGCCAGAACGGTGAACAGAGCCGCCCAGCGGAACCAGAACAGGGCCTCCGGCGCGATATATTTCGACACTGCCGGCTTCAGCTCGCCCGGGATGGTCGGCATGACGCGGATCTGGACGAAGTTGAAATAGTACAGCAGCCCGATCCACAGGATGCCGAAGCCGACGTGGAACCAGCGGGCCACCGCCTGCCAGAACTGGATCGCGTCCACCTCCGCGATACGGAAGAAGGCGAAGATCATCACAGCCGCCAGCACGAAGCTGAGGATCAGTGTGTTCCTGAAATTCGAAAGCAGATTGGCCATGTGTTCGCCCCTCCCCAGGGAATCGTGAAGGGGCGAACTCTAGCTGACTACGGGCGAGACGCCATGCCCAGCTTGACCGGTTTGGCGTCCTCGGCGATCTCGCCGCGCTTCACGCCCCACAGCAGGATGATCGGCGCCCCGACGTAGATCGAGGAGTAGGTGCCGACGATAATCCCGAACATCAGGGCGATCGAGAAGCCGAACAGGGCCTCCCCGCCGAAGAAGGCCAGGGCCGCAAGCACCATGACGGCGGTGATGCCGGTGATGATGGTTCGCGACAGGGTCTCGTTCAGCGACAATTCGATCACCTCGCGCAGCGGCATGGTCTTGTACTTGCGCAGGTTCTCGCGGAGACGGTCGAACACCACGACCGTATCGTTCATCGAATAGCCGATGACCGTCAGGATGGCCGCGACCATGTTCAGGCTGAACTCCAGCTTGAACAGCACGATCAGACCGAAGGTCAGGATCACGTCGTGCAGCAGGCCGGCCACGGCGCCAAAGCCGAACTGCGGCTCGAACCGGAACCAGATGTAGGCGAACATGAGCACGATGGCCGAACCCAGGGCCAGCAAACCGGAGGTGAACAGCTCCCCGGAGACCTTTGAGCCGACGACGCTGACGCCGGAATAGGTGACTTCGCCGACCGCGCCGGTGATGGCGCTTTCGACCTGGTTCACAACCGCGGTCTGGTCCTGGCCTTCCGGAATCTGGAAACGAAGCACGGCGGTCGAGCCGTCTTCGATGTTCGTGTCGCGTCGGGCGATGCCCTGCACCCCGACGTCGCCCAGTCCCAGCTCGCCGACCGAACTGCGCACAGCCTCCAGGTCGATGGTCTGACCGGCAGGCTTGGCGACCTCCATCGAGGCGCCGCCCCGGAAGTCGATGCCCATGTTCAGCCCGGGATAGAAACAGGCGACGATGGACGCCACGCACAGCACGACCGACAGCGCGGCCGCAAGGCGCGCGTATTTGACGAAGTGGAAGTTCGTCTTCTGCGGCAGGACCTTGATAAGGGGCCACCAGGTCATCGGGCGGACTCCGCGATCGGAAGGGATTTGGGTTTGGCGATTTTCAGCCAGTAGGCGAGCAGGATCTGCGCCACCAGCACCGACGAGAAGACCGAGGTGAACACGCCGATGGTCAGGGTCCAGGCGAAGCCGCGCACCGGGCCTGCGCCGAAGATGAACATGATCATCGCCGCCACAAGGGTCGTCAGGTTGGCGTCGATGATGGTGCCCATGGCCTTGTTGAATCCGGCGTCCATCGAAGCGATCACGGACCGTCCGGCCCGCGCCTCGTCACGCATCCGCTCGAAGATCAGCACGTTGGCGTCCACGGCCACCGCGAAGGTCAGGATCAGACCCGCGATACCGGGCAGAGTCAGCGTCGCCTGGGTCAGGGACATGGCCGCGACGATCAGGATGCCGTTCAGGATCAGCCCCAGCACCGAGATGCCGCCGAACAGGAAGCCGTAGGCCAGCAGCATGAACAGCACGATGATGACGAAGCCGATGATCGTCGACAGGGCGCCGGCCTTGACGGCGTCGGCGCCGAGTTCAGCGGTCACGGTCCGGCGTTCCTCGACCGTCAGCGGGGCCGGAAGGGCGCCGCCGTTCAGCAGGTTCACCAGTTCAGACGCCTCCTGGATCGAGAAGCTGCCGGTGATCTGACCCGTACCGCCGGTGATCGGGCTGATGATCGTCGGGGCCGAGATGACCTTGCCGTCCAGGATGATAGCGAAGGGTTTGCCGATATTGGCGGCGGTTGCTTCGCCGAAGCGGCGCGCGCCCTGGCCGTCGAATCGGAAGTCGATGGCGGGACGGCCCGACTGGTCGGCGCCGACGCCGGCGCGGGTCAGGTTCTCGCCCGAGACCAGAATCCGCTTCTTGACCAGATAGGGCGTGATCCCGTCCGGACCCAGCAGCAGTTGAGCGTCCGGCGGCACGCGGCCGGCGACCGCGTCCTGAACCGAGTTCTCGCTGTCGACCATCTGGAAGGTCAGCTGTGCCGTCTGGCCGATGACGCGTTCCAGGGCGGCGGGATCGCTCTCGCCGGGAGCCTGGACGACGATGCGTTCGGCGCCCTGACGGGTGATGGAGGGTTCGCGGGTGCCCAGGCTGTCGATGCGGCGGCGCACGACCTCGATGGACTGGTCCACCGCCGTCGCGCCCATCGAATCCAGCGTCGCCTCGGTGAAAGCCAGACGAACGCGGTCGGGGCCGACACGCTGGACCTGGCGTTCCGCAACTCCGCTGGCGTTCGTCGGACCGACCAGGGCCTGCAGCGCCGTATAGGCCGCGTCCTGGCGGGTCGGGTCGGCCAGGGTGATGGTCGCGCCGCCCGCTTCACGCGAGATCTGGTTGGTGGCGATGCCGCCTTCGCGCAGGGCGACGCGGACGTCCTCGATCAGGTTGTCGATGCGCTTGGTGCGCATCGCCTCCACATCGACTTCCAGCAGCAGATAGGAACCGCCCTGAAGGTCGAGGCCCAGGTTCAGGGCGTTCTTGGGAAGCCAGCCCGGCAGCGCCGCGCGTTGCGACGGGCTGAGGGCGTTGGGGAAGGCCAGAAGCACGCCGAAGACGAGCGACAGGACGACGAGGATGACTTTCCAGCGCGACAGCTGAATCATGGACGGTGGTTCCGGTTCAGCGAGCCGAGGCTCAGGCCTTGGCGTCGTTCGCGGCAATGGCGGTGCGGTTGCGCACCTCGGCGATCATGCTCTTGACCACCGCGACATTGACGCTGGGGGCGATCTCGACATTGACCTCGGTCTCCGCGACGCGGGTCACCTTGCCGATCATGCCCGACGACAGGACGACGGTGTCGCCACGCTTCACGGCCGCGATCAGGGCCGCATGTTCCTTGGCGCGCTTTTGCTGCGGACGGATCAGCAGGAAGTAGAACAGGACGAAGATCGCGACGAACGGCAGGAACTGCACGATCATGGCCATCAGGCCGCCTTCACCAGTGGGCTGCATTTGGTCGTTCCCCGGGGGATGAGGCAGCCGCTTCCGGGCGCCCGTTTAAAACAAGGCGCGGAACCTAGGGCCGAGGCCCCGTGATTGCAACGCGGCGTGATGGTTCGACGTCGCTACCGTGGCAAAACGGTCAACGGATCGATGGCGGTCGGCTGATCGGCCTGCATCCGCCGGGTCTCGAAATGCATCGACGGCCGCCCGTCGCCGGCGGTCAGGCCGACGGTGCCGATTTGCTGGCCCGCCCGCACGTCGTCGCCGTCATCGACCGTGGCCGAGCCCAAATGGCTGTAGCTCGTGCGCCAGCCATCCCGGTGCGTGATGATGACGGTGAGCCCCAACTCCACGACGTCACCGACATAGGCAACTCGACCTCCGGCGGCCGCGACCACCGGGGCGCCTGCCGCAGCTCCGATGTTGATGCCGTTGTTGCGTTCGCCCATGCCGACGGGGCCAAACCGACGGAGGATGTCACCGCGCACCGGCCACTGGAACACGGCGGGTCCCGGGGGGGCTACGCCCGTTGATCCGGTCGAAGCGGGTTGTCGCGCGGGCAGCGGCGCGGCCGGATTGCCGGACGGCGGCGGAGGCGGCGGGGGAATCACCCCGTTCTCGGGCACCATGACGCCCACGGGCGCGGGACCGGTCGCATAGGGATCCGGGCCGGTGTCCAGTGCGCTGTCGGGCAGGATGATCGACTGGCCCACGGTGATCGCGCCGCGCGGCCCCAGGCCGTTCAGGTCGATCAGGATCTGCACCGGCGTCTGGAAACGCCGCCCGACGCCCGAAATCGTGTCGCCCGGCTGGATGACATAGGCCGCGCCCGCATTGACGCTCATCGGCGCGCTGGGCGTCACATAGGAGGGCGAGGTCGCGGGCGGGGGCGGGTTGTAGGCCGGTGGCGGCGGATAGTTGTTCGAAGGCATAGACGAAGGCGGCGGCAGGGCTCCGCCCTCGATCCGCTCCGTCGGCGCGGTCATTGGCGGCGGCGCCTCATAGACCGGCGGCTGGGGCTGGGGTTGAGCCCCATAAGGATCGGCCGGGCGCACGCCGGGCGCGCCATAGCCGTCCATCGGCCGGGTCGAATAGCGCGGAGCCTCCGGATAGCTGGCGCAGGCCGTGGCCGCCATTCCCGCGAAGGCGATCGCCGCCGCCCTGACCCAGTTTGAAAGACGCATCCGCCGCTCCCCGTTCACCTTGTTCGACATGCCCCGCCGAAGCTCATAAGCCAACCCGCCAAAGCGCGCGAAAGTGGGGCGGAGAGGTTAACGGGGCTCCGGCTATCCCTCCTTGGCCGTCCCCTCGACCAGGGGCACGAACCGCACCTCGCACAGGCTCTCGCGGCGGAAGCTCCCGTCCTCCTGCCCCGTATAGCGATGCAGCATCTGCACGGACGTCCGCCCGACCGGCGCGACCAGCACCCCGCCGGGCTTCAGCTGTTTCAGCAGTTCGGTCGGTTCGTTCGGAGAGGCCGCCGTCACCATGATCCGGTCGAACGGCGCCTGTTCCGGCCAGCCCAGCCCGCCGTCGGAGTGGCGGGTGATGACGTTGTCGATCTCCAGCCGCCGCAGCTTGGCCTCGGCCTCGACCATCAGGCTGCGATAGCGTTCGACCGAATAGACATAGCGCGCCAGCCGCGACAGCACCGCGCACTGGTAGCCGCTGCCCGTGCCGATCTCGAGCACCCGGTGGCGCGGCTCAACCTCCAACGCCTGGGTCATCAGGCCGACGATGTAGGGCTGGGAAATCGTCTGGGCGCAGTCGATAGGCAGGGCCTGATCCTCCCACGCCTGATCGAGGAATTTCTCGTGCACGAACACGGCGCGGTCGATCGATTCCATCGCCGCCAGCACCCGGGGATCCGTGACCCCCTGCTGCCGCAGCGACAGGATCAGCCGCCCCGCCCTGTCGTCCTTCAGGTTCATTCGGCGACCAGCGCCTTCGGCGGCGCCCCGCCCAGCACGCCCTTCAGGTCGTGGACGCTGGCCCTGTGCGTCAGGTCGATATGCAGGGGCGTGACCGAGATCTTGCCGTCGTCCATGGCGCGCAGGTCGGTGCCCGGCGCATGGTCCTGTTTCGACCCGCGGAAGCTCATCCAGTAGTAGTCGCGCCCGCGCAGGTCGGTGCGTTTGACCGCATGCATCTCTCCAGCCTGCCGGAAGCCCTGCACCGTCACCTCGACCTCCTTCACTTCCTCCGGCGGTCGCGCCGGGAAGTTCAGGTTCATCACCACCCCGTCCTGCCAGGTCTCGGCGAGCAGGCGGCTGATGATCGGCGGGGCATAGGCCTCGGCCGTCTCCCAGTGGGCGTTGACCTCGTCGTGGAACCGCTCCAGCGACTGCGACAGGGCGATCGAGCGAATGCCGAACGCCATCCCCTGCAGGGCGCCCGCGACCGTGCCGGAATAGGAGCAGTCCTCCCCGACATTGTGCCCGCGATTGACGCCCGACAGCACCAGATCCGGCCTGGCGTCCATCAGGTCGTTGACGGCCAGAACGACGCAGTCGGTCGGCGTGCCGGTGACCGAGAACCGCTTGTCAGAAAACCGGTTGACCCGCAGCGGCTCGGTCAGGGTGATCCCCCTCCCCTTGCCCGACTGTTCCTCATGCGGCGCGACGATCCAGACGTCATCCGACAGGGTGCGCGCGATCCGCTCCAGACAGGCCAGGCCCTCGGCCTCGATGCCGTCGTCGTTGGTCAGCAGGATGCGCATTTTATCTTTCGTCATTCCGGGCGAAGCGCAGCGGAGACCCGGAACCCAGCGGCGCCGAAGCGAAGCGAAGGCGAAATGTCTCAGCGAGCGCGTGCGCGACAGTTTCGCGCTCTTGCGCGCCGCTGGGTTCCGGGTCTGCGGCGCTGCGCGCCTGCGCCCGGAATGACGAAAACGGGGCTGATCCGCAAGGGCGACAACCTACTGGATGACGGCGATGTCCGTGCCCAGGATCACGAAGGCGCCGTCGCACTCGTTGCGCAGGACCGATCCCTCGTAATCATAGCGGTCGCCCGGCAGGTCGCCGGACCATGCCATCGTCGTCCCGGTAACGCGCACCTTCTGGCGGCCGATGGTCGCGGCCGACATCCGTTGCAGGTCGCGCGGCAGGGCGCCCGAGACGCAGGGGCGGCGCGTGCCCGCGACATAGCGGTTCTGGCTCTCGACCAGCTGGAATTCCTCACCCGAGAAATTGATCCAGCCTTCGAAGGTGGTCGGGGTCGGGGCCGGCTGGACCTCGGCCGCAACAGGGGCGGCCAGCGACAGGGCCAGGGCCGCAAGGATCATTTTCATCAGGGACTCCCTTTGTTTCCGCTCATCCCCGCGAACGCGGGGACCCAGTTCTGTAGGCGATCAACGCGGCAGAATTCGCACCGTCGCCCGATCCATGCACCGTGACCCGCAAAATCACTGGGTCCCCGCCTTTGCGGGAATGAGCGGACAGGAAAACTCACCCGACGTGGGTCGCCCCGCCCATATAGGGCAGCAGGGCCGCCGGCACGGCGATCTTCCCGCTCTCGTCCTGATAGTTCTCCATGATCGCGACCAGGGTCCGCCCGACGGCCAGGCCCGAGCCGTTCAGGGTGTGGACGAACTCCGGCTTGCCCTCCTTGCGCTTGAACCGCGCGTCCATGCGCCGGGCCTGGAAGTCCCCGCAGTTCGAGACCGAGCTGATCTCGCGATAGGTCCCCTGCGACGGCAGCCAGACCTCGAGGTCGAAGGTCTTCCGCGCCGAGAACCCCATGTCGCCCTTGCACAGCAGCATCCGGCGATAGGGCAGTTCCAGCTTCTGGAGGACCGCTTCGGCGCAGGTCGTCATCCGCTCGTGTTCGGCGTCGGACTGGTCCGGCGTGGTGATGGAGACCAGCTCGACCTTGTGGAACTGGTGCTGGCGGATCAGCCCGCGCGTATCCCGCCCCGCCGACCCTGCCTCGGCCCGGAAACAGGGCGTCAGGGCCGTCAGCCGCAGCGGCAGTTCCTCCTCCGGCGTGATCTGCTCGCGCACGAGGTTGGTCAGGGAGACTTCGGCGGTCGGGATGAGCCAGTGGCGGCGAGCCAGCGCTTCATAGGAAGGCACGCCAAGAAGCGTTTCGCCGCCCTCGTTGATGATCTTCGTCAGCGTCGGCGCATAAACTCCGCTGGACGCTTGCGAAAAGTCCCACGTGTCAAAATCAATGAAGCTCGAAGCGAAGAACAGGTCGTTCTGGAACTTCGGCAGTTGCCCCGTCCCGAACATCGCCTCGTCGCGCACCAGATAGGGCGGATTAACCTCCAGATAGCCGTGCTCGGTGGTCTGCACGTCGAGCATGAACTGGCCGACGGCGCGTTCCAGCCGCGCCAGCCCGCCCTTGAGCACGGCGAACCGCGCGCCCGACATCCGCGCCGCCGCCTCGAAGTCCAGCAGGCCCATGGCCTCGCCGAGGTCGGCGTGATCCTTGGCCGGTCCGCCGGCGCGCGGCCTGCCCCAACGCGAGGTCTCGACATTGCCCGCCTCGTCCTCACCGTCCGGCACGTCGTCGGCTGCGAGGTTCTTCTGCGCCGCCAGCAGGTCGCGCAGGGCCTTGCCCTTCGCCGCCTCGACCTCGCCGTGGCCGGCGATGTCGCCCTTCAGCGTCTCCACCTCGGCCTTCAGCCGGTCGGCCTCCTCCATGTCCTTACGGCCCATGGCGGCGCCGATCAGCTTGGACGCCGCATTGCGCTTCGCCAGCGCCTCCTGCCCCGCCGTCTGGGCGGCGCGCAGTTCGGTGTCGAGGCTCAGGATCTCGTCGACCAGCGCCTGGGCATCCTCCACGCCGCGCGACGACCAGCCGGCGACGAAGTGGCCGGGGTTGTCTCGAAGGGCTCGGATATCGTGCATGGCGCGGTCTTTTGGGCAGGCTTCAAGGGAGCGGATGCTCTAGCGGGCGTCGCCGCATGGGGCAAACGCCCCCGCCTACCCGACGTCCATCACCAGACAGGTCGAGGTCGCCGTCGCATACAATTTGCCGTCGACGCCCTTCAGATCCGCCTCCGCGAAGCCGGCCCGCCGCCCGATCTGCACGATCCGTCCCTCGGCCTTGACCGACACGCCCTCGGTCAGGGCGCGGTGGAAAACGGTCTTGATCTCCAGCGTCGTATAGGCCTGCCCCGGCTTCAGCATCGAATGCACGGCACAGGCGCAGGCCGAGTCCAGCAGGGTCGCCATCCAGCCGCCGTGCACCGTGCCGATAGGATTGTAGACCGCCCGCGTCGGCGTGCCCTCGAACACCACCCGCCCTTCCTCGACCTCGGTCAACCGATAGTCGAGCGTCCGCGCGATCGGCGCGGTGTTGCGGTCCGCCAGGAAGCTGAGCCGCAACTGTTCGACACCCGACAGGTGGCTGAGAGATCGGAGATCGGTCATGCGAAAGGTCCCGGGGAGAGGTCAGTTCACAATAAGGACTGTCTCGCGCTCAACGCAAGCACGCTGGAATTGAAAAGGGGCGCGCCGTCGCCGGCGCGCCCCTCATCGACTTGGAAGAGTGGGGTCTTACAGGCCCGGCAGCTTGAAGCCGCTCGACCGGCGCGGCGCGATCACGATCGTGCTCGTCGTGCCGGTCAGCGCCTGCAGGCGAGCGTTTTCACTGGCGGCGTCGATGGTCACAGCGCCCCGGGCCGTCTGCGACTGGGTCGGGGCCTGGGTGGCCGAGTCGTCGCGACGCCAGAACAGGATGCGGTTGGCGAAGCTTTCTTCCTTGTGCGCCAGATCGCCGAACTCATCGTCGACGACATAGCGGGCCAGGGGGTCGGCGCGGTCGGCGCCGGCGGCGGCGACCAGGGCCTGTTCGCCCGGGGTGCGGGTCACGGCCTGACGTTGACCCAGCAGGATCTGGCGGGCGGCGCTTTCCGGAGCAAGCTCCTGCGGGCGCGGCTGGCCCGGCGCGGGCGGACGCAGTCCGTATTCGGGCGGCACGGTCAGCGGGGCCGAGGCCACGGTCAGGAACTCGTCGGGCACGACCTTGGTCAGGCCGATGGACTGGCGCAGGCCCCCACAGGCGGTCAGGGCGACGGCCGAGACGGCGATGGCGGAAACAGTCAGGATACGGGCGGTTCGCATGGGTCGGTTCGGCTCCGGCGCGGATTCAGCGCCCAGGTCAGACGAGTATTGAGTGCAGGAAAGAGCGGGTGATTACGCCTTTTCGTGGGCCGCGCCAACGGCCTGCTTCCGTTCCGACCTCACGCTGTCGATAATCAGCAGCAGCACGCCGATGTTGATGGCGCTGTCGGCGACGTTGAAGACCCAGGGGAAGACCCCGGTGCCCGAAAAATCGATAAAGTCCACGACATAGCCGTACTGGATCCGGTCGATGGCGTTGCCCAGCGCGCCGCCGATGACCAGACCGATCGCGGCGATCAGGGTGCGCCGCTCGGCCTTCAACGCCCACCAGCCCAGAAAACCCGCGACGACCAGGGGGAAGATGCTGAGAATCCACCGTCCGGAGCCGCCGCCGAACAGGCCGAAGCTGACGCCGTCGTTCTCGACATAGGAAAAGTTCAGGATCGGCGGGGCGATCAGCACCCGGCCCACTTCGCGCAGGTCCAGTCCTTCGAGGATCCAGAACTTGCTCAGCTGGTCCAGCACGATGACGGCGAGGGCGAATCCATAAGCCGCCCAGGCGATGCGAGGAATTTTCATGCGGGTCGGTTAGCAGGCCGCGTCGCTCGCGCCAACGTCCGCCGCACGCCTTCTCCTACGTCAACCGGATTTGCCGCTAGGGTCGCCGCCAAACCACCGGGAGAGCGCCATGTCCGATACCGACCGCCGCCTGATGACCCTGAAGTCGTCCCTGCGCGAGACCCTGATCGCCCCGAACCCGGCCCCGTTCGACCTGGCCGAGGGCGAGGTCGTCCTGGCGCTGGACCGGTTCTCCCTGACCACCAACAACATCACCTACGCCGCCTATGGCGACGCCATCGGCTACTGGAAGGTCTTCCCGACCGGCGACGACGCCCACGGCATGATGCCCGTCTGGGGCTTTGCCGACGTCGCCGCCTCCCGCGCAGCGGGCGTGGAGGTCGGGGCCCGGGTCTTCGGCTACTTCCCCATGGCCGACACGCTTCTGGTCCAGGCCGAGAAGGTCAGCCGGGGCGGATTCGCCGACGCCTCGCCGTGGCGAAAGGCCGTGCCCGACATCTACAACCGCTATGTCCTGTGCGCTGCCGACCGCCACTACTCCCCGGCGCTGGAGAACGCCGAGGCTCTGTTCCGGCCCCTGTTCGTGACCTCCTACACCGCCGTCGACTTCCTGCGGGACGCCGGCTTCTTCGGCGCGAAACGAGTCGTCGTCTCCAGCGCCTCGTCCAAGACAGCCTACGGCGCCGCCCACTGTCTGGCGGGAGACGATGTCGAGGTCATCGCCCTGACCGGCGCCCGCAACCGCGCCTTCGTCGAGGGCCTCGGCGCCTACGATGCGGTCCACGGCTATGACGAGGTCGAGAGCCTGCCGATCGGTGTCCCGACACTCTATCTCGACCTGGCCGGCGACGCCGACCTGCGCCGCCGCGTCCACGCGCATTTCGGCGATGACCTGAAATACGACTGCCTTGTCGGCTCGACCCAAAGCGACAGCTTCACCATGAACGATCCGGCTCTGGTCGGCCCCAGACCCGTCTTCTTCTTCGCCGCCACCTGCCTGGACCAGCATCGCGAGCGCGACACGCTGCATGCCTTCTACGACCGCTTCCTCGCCGACCAGGCCGCCTTCTTCGAACGCGTCGTCGATCCGGCCTCGCCGTGGATCCGCATCGTCGAGCATCGCGGCTTCGACGCCATCGCCGAAGTTGTCCGAGACCTCGCTGACGGGGCGTCGGACCCGGCGGAGGGTGCGATCGGCGTCATCGCGCGCTAGCCATCATTACCACCGTGCACCCCGGCGAAGGCCGGGGTCCAGATGGAAGACTCGTTGGTTCGAGCATTGAAACCAGCGCGCGATCCCAGCCCCCGCGTCCGTGATCTGGACCCCGGCCTTCGCCGGGGTGCACGGAGATGGTGGCAAAGCTGGCCCTCGGGTCCGCGTCGCGCCATATGCAGGCCATGACCCTGCCCCACGCCCTGCCGAACCTCGGCGCCGTCGCCGCCGACTATGACATCCTGCTCTGCGACGTCTGGGGCGTGATCCACAACGGCCGCGAGAGCTGGCCCGAGGCCTGCAAAGCCCTGACGAAGTTCAATGAACAGGGCGGTCACGTCGTCCTGATCTCCAACTCGCCCCGCCCGGCGTCGGATGTGATCGCCCAGCTCGACGGCCTCGGCGTCCCGCGTGATAGCTGGAAGGCCTTCGTCACCTCGGGCGACGCCACCCGGATGGAGCTGGCCCGCCGCGCCCCGGGCCCGGCCCTGATCATCGGCCCGGCCCGCGACGACACTCTCTACGAAGGTCTGAACCTCCGGCGCGCGGACACAGTCGCCGACGCCGCCTTCCTGTCCGTCACCGGCATGATCGACGACGAGACCGAGACGCCCCAGCACTATGTCGAACAGCTGTCCGAGGCCGCCGCCCGCGACCTGGAGCTGATCTGCGCCAACCCCGATCGCATCGTCCAGCGCGGCGACAGGATCATCTACTGCGGCGGCGCCCTGGCCGATGTCTACGAATCGATCGGCGGCCGGGTGACCATGGCCGGCAAGCCCTATGGTCCGATCTACGCCCTGTCTCTTGCCGAAGCCGAAAAACTGATGGGCCGCCCGGTCGACCGCTCCCGCGTCCTCTGCATCGGCGACGGCGTCATCACCGACGTCCTCGGCGCCAACCAGCAGGCGCTCGACTGCCTGTTCATCGCCCAGGGCATCCACGGCGACGCCGCCCGGGGCGACGACGGCCAGATCGACCCGGCCCGCGCCGCCGCCCTTCTGACGCCCGAGACGGCCTGGGCCCGCTACGCCGCGCTCGATCTGAAGTGGTAGTTCTCGCCAAATCGGCGAAGCGCGTCTAACACCACGCCATGATTACCGGACCTCACCCCTCGGGCGGCTACATCCTCGAAGAACTCTCGCCCGGCATGGTGGCCGTCAAGGACGTGACCATCACCGAAGAGCGCATCCAGCAGTTCGCCGAGGCCTCCGACGACTTCAATCCGGTCCACATGGACGAGGCCTTCGCGTCGAAGACCGCCTATCGCGGCCGCATCGCCCACGGCCTGCTCTCGGCCTCGTTCGGATCGGCCGTCGTCGGCACCATCCTGCCGGGCGCCGGCGCGATCTACCTCTCGCAGTCCCTGGCCTTCCACAAGCCGGTCCGGATCGGCGATGTGGTGACCGCAAAGATCACCGTAGCCTCCGTCGACCCCGAATCCGCCCGCGTCATCCTGCGCACCGAAGGCTATGTCGGCGGCGAGATGATCATGGAGGGCGAGGCCACTGTGCGCGTGCCCCGCCGCCGTCGCCCCGCCAAGGGCTGACAGCCGGCCGTGCCCATCGACATCATCCGCGACTGGCGCGACCTGCCCGCCTCGCAGAGAGGCGCCGCCGCCGCGCTCGGCGCCTTCGACGGCGTCCACCGGGGCCATCAGGCCGTCATCGCCTCGGCCCGCGAGGCCGCCGACCGCCTCTCTGCGCCCCTCGCCGTTGTCAGCTTCGACCCGCATCCGCGCCGCTGGTTCCAGCCCGACGCCGCCCCCTTCCGCCTGATGACAGCCGGCCAGATGGCCCGCGCGCTCGAGCCCCTGGGCGTCGACCGCCTCTACCTACTTCCCTTCGACGCCGGCATGGCGGCCATGTCGGACGAGGCCTTCGCCATCGACGTGCTGGTAGGCCGGCCTCAAGCAGCGCAAGGCGCGGTAGGCCACAAGGATGGCCTCGGCCTGACCCACGCCTCGGTCGGCTTCGACTTCACCTACGGCAAGGGCCGCACCGGCTCGCCCGAGGCCCTCGCCCGTATCGGCCGCCAGTTGTGCTTCTCGGTCGCGGTCACCGAACGGGTCGACGACATCGGCGGGCTGAAACTGTCCTCCAGCGCCGTGCGCGAGGCCCTCAACGCCGGCGACATGGCCCGCGCCGCCGCCATCCTCAGCCGGCCCTTCGCCATCGAGGGCGAGGTGGTCCACGGCGAAAAGCGCGGCCGCACCATCGGCGTCCCCACCGCCAACGTCCGCCTCGGCGACTATATGCGGCCCGCCTACGGGGTCTACGCGACCCGGACGCGCCTGCCGGATGGCCGCGTCATCGACGGCGTCGCCAACCTCGGCGTCCGCCCGATGTTCGAGATCGCCGAACCCCTGCTCGAGGTCTGGCTGTTTGATTTCGCCGGAGATCTCTACGGCCAGACGGTCGAGACCGAGCTCGTCGCCCTGCTGCGCGGCGAGATGAATTTCGACAGTCTCGACGCCCTCAAGGCCCAGATCGACAGCGATGCAAGGATGGCTCAAATCGTCTTGAACGGAGGGGACGCAGCATGATTTTCGACCGGCCCGCCCTGCCTGCGATTTCCACAATGATCCTGGCTGCCGTCCTCAGCACATCCCTGTCCGGCTGCGTGACCGGCGTGGTGATGGCCGCCGCCTCCCTTGATAGGGTTCGCCTGGAGCGCGAGGCGCAAAGGCTCAGCCAGCCCGCCCCGGGCGAGTACGCCTGGGCGACAGCGCCGGGCGTCACGGTCACTGGAACCGTCCGACTTTCGACGACCCAGACCCGGCCCGTTCCCGGGGACGTCGGGCCACGCGAAGTCCTCACGTGCGAAGGGCATCGGGTTCGCCTCATACCCGATACGCCCCATTCTCGTTTCGTGCTGCAGCACGACTACGACCTTCGGGTCGCGTCAGGCGGCTTTTGGCGGAACGGTATCCTTCCGGTTGAATGGGAATGGCCGTCCGTATCGGCTTCCGCCGTTCGCGAGGCGCGCTGCACGACTGACGGAGCGTTCACCTTTGCAAACGTCCCGGACGGCGAGTGGCTGATCATGGCCGAGATCGATCCGCCGTCCTGCGACAACGGTGAGGTTGTCACGGACACAGTACTGAGGGCCATCACCGTGCAGGGCCGCGGCCGCCCCGTCCGTCTCGACGTTCAGTTCGGAGGCGCCGACGACGTCGACGGCGAGATCGAACGCTTCTGATCAGGCCTCAGCCCGCCGCCTCGGCCACCGCCATCAGGGTGTCGTGCAGCGAATCCGTGCCGTCGATGATGTCGTCGACCTTCCAGTTCGGCCCCTCGCGCACCAGTTTGAGCTTCAGGTTTTTCGGTTCGCCCATGTTGGTGAATGCGACACTGGCCTCGGCTTTGTTCGGGTCGGACTGGGCCACGGCCGTCGCCGTGACGACGAAATCGCCCTGGTCCTGACAGGCGCAGAAGGGGTCGTAGTTCAGCGTCGGAACCTCGCCGTTCGCCGCCCGGAAGTCCGCCCCGATCAGGGCGTTCATGGTGCGCGAGAACATCGGATCCTGCCCCGGCGCCGGCTGTTCCCCCTGAGGTCCGCCGTTGACGTATTGGGCGTAGATCGTCCGCACGAAGGCCTCTGGCCCCTCGCCGGCCGCTGCATAGACCTGATCGCGCGACACCGGCCCGGGCGGAGCGGTCGCGCCCGCCGAGGCTGAGGCCGAGGCGACGTCGCCGTCGCCTTCTGACCCCTCGACCTTCTCTCCCTGCGAACAGCCGACGAGGCCGAGGGTCAAAGTGGCGATGAGAGCCCGACGACGCATCATGATTTGTCTCCCTGTGGGGCCTCCGCCCTGGCCTCGGCGATATAGGCCGTCAGACCGGCCACCAGATTGCTGGACGGAAACTCGCCTGACTGGTCGCGCTGGATATCGTCGATGACCCAGCGACCGTTTTCCTTGATCAGGTTCAGGGTCTGGCGTCGGGTTTCGGGCGGCTGCGCCATCGTCCAGGTCATCGACACGGTCGCGTCGATCCGGTCCGGACTGCGCGGCGTCAGGGACACACTGTCCAGCACCATGCCGCCATCGTCGGAACAGTCGCAGATGTGGATGTTCTCGTAACCGACATAGCCTTCGGGCGTGACGGCGTCGTTCTCGTTCAGCAGGGCCTCGGTGCGGGCGGACCACATCGGACGCGCCCCCCCCTCTTCCTCCGCGCCAGTCGAGGTTCCGCCCTGTTCGACGGTGTAAAGCGAGCGCACGAAGGCTTCAGCGGCAGGATCGACCGCGCCGGCCGCGGAGATCTCTGCCGGTGCCGTGTCCGACGCCTTGGCCGTCTCACCTGGCTGCGAACAGGCGGCGAGCGCCAGCATGGCCAGGACAGGAATCAGGGCCTGGTTCATCTTCGTCCTCATTGATCTTCCTCCGGCATGGCCTTGATCTCGGCAGTCGAGGCGATCAGTCCCTCGACCATGTTCGGTTCGCCGGCGAGCATATGCCCCTCGCCCCAGGCGATGTCGTCGACCGCCCATTGCCCGTCTTCACGGACAAGTTTCAGCGTCTGGCGCACCGTCTCAGGCGGTTCTCCGTTGACGAAGACCACGGCCGCGTCTGCGCTATCGGGCCCCGTCGGCGTCACCACCAGCGAGGTCACCTGCAGCTTGAGCCAGTCCTGGCAGGCGCAGATCGGATCGGCGCCGAGATAGCCCACGCCCTGCGCAGCCTCGAAATTCTCGTCCCACAGAGCCTTGGTCCGCGCTGACCACACGCCGTCGGTCCGACCGGACTGGATATTCGGATCATCGTGATAGGACGCGTAGAGTTCGCGCACGAACGTCTCGGCTCCATCGGCCTGGGCCGGCGTCACCGCCGTGGCGGGGGCGCTTTCCGCGGGTCGCGCCTCGCAGGCCGCCAGCGGTGCGGCCACCAGCGCCACACACAACACACTCGTCATCCTGAACTGCATCAACGCTTCCCTCGAACCTGATCCGGCCCGAGCAAGACGTTATCGGAAACCGCCGCTTTTCCCAGCCCCCGCGCCCTGACGAAGTCCGATCAGGTTCAAGGGGTTCTCAGGCTGCGTCGGAAGGACCAAGCCTCAAGCGGGATCACGTCATTGATGCGCCACTCGCCATCCCGATGCTCCAGCGGCAAGATCAGACTGACCGTCTCATCCTCGACCGGCATGGTCGTCGCCCGGCCGCCGAAGTCGAACGTCACCCGGGCCACCGCCCGGTCAGGGTCCGCCGCCAGGACCGTGATCGAGAGCAGTCTGAGATCACCCGGATCCTGACACTGGCAGATGGGGTCCGCGTCGAAGGCCGCGCTGTCGTCGCCGGCCTGTCTCGCCCGATCCATCATGGCGATCAGGGCGGGCGTGAACACCAGACCCTTCTCGTCGCCCAGCGGCGTCACGATCTCCAGAGTCCCCGGTCCATAGAGCCAGCCGAGGAAGCAGTGGACGCCCCTGTCCGCCTCACTCCATTCGCGCGACACCGGCGTGACCGGGCAGCCGGTCGGCTCGTTAGCAGTCTGACCCGTCAGGGCCGCAGCGAACATCAGGGCGGCGAGCATCGGATACCTCCTCGTTCCTCCAGGAACCATACCCGCGTTCGGCCGGGCGAGAAGCCACGAATGCTGACTGTGCAGCGCCAACAGCCTCTGCTATCCCGCCCGCATCATGACCGCTCGCGTGTTCCGTCCGATTTCGATTAGCCGCCCGGCGTAGCGCCGGGGACTTTTCCCCACGCCCGCCGGGATCGCAGACGCGCCTCCAGCCGATCTCCGGCTCCGACAGCGCGCACCGAACACCGCGAACGATCACAGACGACGAGACGAGAATTCATGGCCGACGCCGCCGACACTCCTGAATCCACCCGCGACTACCGCGAGACCGTCTTCCTGCCCGAGACGCCCTTCCCCATGCGCGGCGGGCTGCCGCAAAAGGAACCGCTGATCCTGGAACAGTGGGGCGATCTCTATTCGACCCTGCGGGCCCGGCGTCAGGCCGAGAAGGCGCCGCTGTACGTGCTCCACGACGGCCCGCCCTACGCCAACGGCGACATCCACATCGGCCATGCCCTCAACAAGACGCTGAAGGACTTCGTCGTCCGCTCGCGCTTCCTGCTCGGCTACGACGTCGACTTCGTGCCCGGCTGGGACTGCCACGGCCTGCCGATCGAGTGGAAGATCGAGGAACAGTACCGCGCCAGGGGCCGCCGCAAGGACGAGGTCTCCAAGGCCGAGTTCCGCGCCGCCTGCCGCACCTACGCCGCCGGCTGGATCGAGGTGCAGAAGGCCCAGTTCCTGCGCCTCGGCATCACCGGCGACTTCGAGAACCGCTACGCCACGATGGACTATGGCTCCGAGGCCGCCATCGTGAAGGAGTTCCACAAGTTCAAGAACTCGGGCCAGCTCTATCGCGGCTCCAAGCCCGTCATGTGGTCACCGGTCGAGCGCACCGCCCTGGCCGACGCCGAGATCGAGTACCATGACCACGTCTCGCCCACGATCTGGGTCAAGTTCCCGGTCATCGCCGCGACCGACGACCACCCCGACGATCTGCTGGCCTTCCGCCACCAGACGCCGTCGATCGTCATCTGGACCACCACGCCCTGGACCATCCCGGCCAACCGCGCGATCAGCTACGGCCCCGAGATCGCCTATGGCCTGTACGAGGTCCAGTCGATGGAGACGGGCCTGGAGTTCGCCCCCTGGGCCAAGCCGGGCGACCGCCTGATCCTCGCCGACAAACTGGCGGAAGAGGTTTTCAAGGCCGCGAAGATCGCGACCTGGACCCGTCTGGACGACATCAACCCGTCGGGCCTCGTCTGCGCCCACCCCCTGGCCGAGCTCGACGACGGCTACCGCTTCAACGTGCCCCTGCTGGACGGCGACCATGTCACCGACGACGCGGGCACGGGCTTCGTCCACACCGCCCCCGGCCATGGCGCCGACGACTTCGAGGTCTGGAAGGCCCACGGTCATCACGAGGTGCCCGACACCGTCGACCCCGACGGCGCCTACTACCCCTCCGTTCCCCTGTTCGCGGGCCTCAAGGTGCTCGAGACCGAGGGCAAGAAGACCGGCAAGTTCGGCTCGGCCAACCCCGCTGTCATGGACAAGCTGATCGAGGCCGGAACGCTTCTGGCGCGCGGCCGGATGGAGCATTCCTACCCCCACTCCTGGCGCTCCAAGGCCCCGGTCATCTTCCGCAACACGCCCCAGTGGTTCATCCGCATGGATCAGGCGCTGGACCACGCCGAAGGCGCGACCTTGCGCGAAACGGCCCTGACCTCCATCGACCAGACCGACTTCCACCCCGCCGCCGGCAAGAACCGCATCCGCTCGATGGTCGAGGGTCGCCCCGACTGGCTGATCAGCCGCCAGCGCGCCTGGGGCACCCCGCTCGCCATGTTCGTCGACAAACATACCGGCCACCCCCTCCATGACGCAGAGGTCGACGCCCGCATCGTCGCCGCGATCGAACAGGGCGGCGCCGACGCCTGGTACACCAAGCCCGACAGCGACTTCCTCGGCCTGCACGACCCGGCCAACTACGAGAAGATCGAGGACATCCTCGACGTCTGGTTCGACTCGGGCTGCACCCACGCCTTCACCCTGGAGACGCGCGACCCGGCCCACGGCTACACCGGCGACCGCCCCAGCCACTGGCCGGCCAACCTCTATCTCGAAGGCTCGGACCAGCATCGCGGCTGGTTCCAGTCCAACCTGCTCGAAGGCTCCGGCACCCGCGGCCGCGCCCCCTATGACGCCGTCCTGACCCACGGCTTCACCCAGGACGAGAACGGGGAGAAGATGTCCAAGTCGCGGGGCAATACGACCGACCCCGCCGTCGTCATCAAGGAATCCGGCGCCGACATCCTGCGTCTGTGGGTCGCCCTGGTGGACTATGCCGAGGACCAGCGGATCGGGAAGCAGATCCTCCAGACCACGGTCGACGCCTATCGCAAGCTGCGCAACACCGTCCGCTACCTGCTGGGGGCCCTGGCCGATTTCGACGAGGCCGAACGCGTCGCCTACGCCGACATGCCGCCGCTGGAGCGGTTCATCCTGCACCGCCTGTGGGAGCTCGATCTGCAGGTGCGCGGCGCCTACGAGACCTACCGCTTCCAGGACGTGGTCCGCCCGGTGCTGGAGTTCTGCGCCGGCGACCTGTCCGCCCTCTATTTCGACATCCGCAAGGACAGCCTCTACTGCGACCGCCCCGACGCCATCCGCCGTCGTGCGGCCCGCACGGTGATGCATGAGGTCTTCGTCCGCCTGACCGCCTGGCTGGCCCCGCTGACGCCCTTCACGATGGAAGAGGCGTGGACAACGCTCAATCCGGACGCGGGCACGAACTGCGCGCGCGTGATCCCGGAGACGCCGGACGAGTGGCGGAACCCGGAAGAGGCGGCGCGGTGGGCCTCGGTCCAGTCGGTGCTGGAGGTCGTCAATGACGCCCTCGAAGGCGCCCGTCGCGAAAAGACCATCGGCGGCGCTCTCGACGCGTGGCCGACGGTCGCCGGTCCGGCTGGGGCGTTCGCAGCCTTCGCCGATCTCGACGCCGCCGAAGTCTTCCGCACCTCGGGCGCCGAACTGGTTGAAGGCGGCGACGCTATCACCGTCTCCATCGCCCTCGCCGACCACCCGAAATGCGCCCGCTCCTGGCGCCGCGTTCCTGATGTCGGGTCGGTTGCCGAATACCCCGACCTCTCCGCCCGCGACGCCGAGGCGGTGCGGTGGTGGGACGCGAAGCACGCCTGACGAGCCCCTCTCCCCTTGCGGGAGAGGGAGACCGCGCACGGCGGCGCAGCCGTCGTCCTGGCGCGGGCGGGTGAGGGGTCACACCGCTGTCGACAGGGAGGCCCCAGCGATCATCGGCGAGGTCGGCATGACCCCTCATCCGACTTCGCTTCGCTCAGCCACCTTCTCCCGCAAGGGGAGAAGGAAGACACCCCATGCCCATCAACACACGCCCGAATTCGCCGAACGAATTCAACGCCCGGCCCTAACGAGAGGCCTTTTACCCATCACGGTCTGAAACGGCCGTACACTGTCGCGCTCCAGAGAAAGGGAGGCGCAGCAGATCAACCCATCCGGACTCGCCGGACTCGCCGGACTGTTTTTTCGGAGTCCGGCTCGACCCTCAGGCCGCCTCGGCCATCGCCATCGCAGCCTTGCGCTGTTCCGCCCACGGAATCAGCGTCGACTTCGGCCAGGCCACCAGCCATGAGCTCGGCGTGTATTCGCCGCTCTCGATCATCGCCTTGCGCGTCGGCGACGACGCACTGGCCCGCTCGGAATGGATCGGGGCCGGACCCTGATGGATGATGAAGGCGCCGCCCTTCAGCGGATTGAGCCTCAGATAGGCCAGACGCGGGCTGATGGTCTCCAGCGGCGGATCATAGAACCAGCTCGACCCGATCATCCCGGCCAGTTCCGGCCGGGTCTTGCAGATCGCCGCCGCCGTCGCCCAGGCGCGGTCCCAGCCGGCCTCGTTGAAATCGGCAAGCTGGCGGCTTTCGGTATGGACCTCGAGCCAGGGCTTCTTCCACCCCTGGGCCCGCGCATAGGAGACCAGTTGCGACCAGCCGTGGCCCTCGCGTCCGTTCCGCACCACCTGGCCGGGCCCCATGGGCGACGACAGGTCGATGGTCTGGGTCAGGGCGCCGGGCACGCTGAGCACCAGGGCCATCCGCACATCCTTGGCCCAGTGATCCGGGTCATAGGCCGCATCGGTATCGGCCGAGGCCGTCAGGAACTCGGCCATCCTGTCCATCCAGTAGGGATAGAGCTCCATGACCTCGCCCGGCAGGGCCGCCTGCTTCGCCCGCCCCGGCAGCTCCAGCGCCCAGGTCGCCACCAGGGCCCGGCGCATGGCGTCCGTGGCGTCATCCCCCATCGCCCCACCCTTGAGCGCAATGTCCGCGGCGTGCGCCGGCAGGTCGAAGTTCCAGTGCGATGCCGAGGCTGCCGCCGGATCCACGGCCTCGACCGAGGCGATATCGACCCGCGTCCGCTCTTCGGCGGTCAGTCGGGCCCGGACGGCCTTGAAGGCCTCGATCTGTGTCTTCGAGAGCGTTTCCATGCCGGGATCATGGCACACGCCGGTTGGCGAACCTTTAAAGGCTGGCGACCCGCCTCGCCCCCGCGCTAAACCGCCCGAAACACCTGTATGGAGCCCACCATGAGCATCGCCGCCCGCCTGACCGAACTCGGCATCGACCTGCCCCAGCCCGCCGCGGCCGTGGCCAACTACGTGCCCTTCGTGCGCACCGGCAACCTGGTCCACATCTCGGGCCAGCTGTCGAACGACGCCTCGGGCGGCCTCAAGGGCACGGTCGGCGAGGACGTCACCCCGGAACAGGCCAACGCCGGCGCGCGCCTGTGCGGCATCAATCTTCTGGCCCAGCTCAACGCCGCGCTCGACGGCGACCTCGACCGCGTCGTTCGCGTCGTCAAGCTCGGCGGCTTCGTCCAGGCCGGCCCCGGCTTCACCGCCATCCCGGCCGTCATCAACGGCTGCTCGGACCTGATGGTCGAGGTGTTCGGCGACGCCGGCCGCCACGCCCGCTCGGCCGTCGGCGTCTACCAGCTGCCCCTCGGCTTCGCCGTCGAGGTGGACGCCATCGTCGAGGTGCGGTGAGCCCACAGCCCGAGTTCACCCTCCAGGTCCATGACAGTCTCGCGGCCATCGGTCGCGAGGCCTGGGACGCCTGCGCCGCCCCGACCGGCGATCCCTTCGTCTCGTTCGACTTCCTGAACGCCTGCGAGGCCTCGGGCAGCGCCGTCGCGCGCGAAGGCTGGGGCCCTCGACACCTGACCCTGATGGGACCGGGCGACACCGTCCTCGGCTGCATGCCCCTCTATCTGAAGGGCCACAGCCAGGGCGAATACGTCTTCGACCACTCCTGGGCCGACGCCTACCAGCGCGCGGGCGGCCGCTACTATCCGAAGCTCCTCGGAGCCGTCCCGTTCACCCCCGCGACAGGCCCGCGTTTCCTCCACGCTCCGGGCACGGACGAGGCCACGGTCCGGGCCGCCCTGATCCAGGGCGCCCTGACCCTGACGGAGCGGCTCGGCGTGTCGTCGCTGCACGTGAACTTCCCGACCCGGCCCGAATGGTCGGCCATGGGCGAGGCCGGGATGCTGCGTCGCCAGGACATGCAGTTCATCTGGAGGAACGAGGGCTACCAGACCTTCGACGACTTCCTCGCCGCCCTCTCGTCCAACCGCCGCAAGACCATTCGCCGCGAGCGCCGCGACGCCCGCGGCGACCTCGACATCCGTGTCCTGACCTGCAGCGACATCACCGAAGCCCACTGGGACGCCTTCTTCGACTTCTACCAGGACACGGGCGCCCGCAAATGGGGCCGGCCCTATCTGACGCGCGCGTACTTCAGCCTGATCGGCCAGACGATGGCCGACCGGATCGCCCTGGTCATGGCCTTCCGCGACGGCGCGCCGATCGCCGGCGCCCTGAACTTCATCGGCCACGACGCCCTCTACGGCCGTCAGTGGGGCGCGCTCGACGAGGTCCCCTTCCTGCATTTCGAGCTCTGCTACTATCAGGCCATCGAGTTCGCGATTTCGCGCGGCCTGTCGCGCGTCGAGGCGGGCGCCCAGGGCGAGCACAAGATCGCCCGCGGCTACCTGCCCTCCCCCGTCTATTCGGCCCACTATATCGCCGACCCGGCTCTGCGCGGCCCGGTGGCCCAGTACCTGACCCAGGAACGCGCCGGCATCGAAGCCGGGATTGCAGCCTTGACCGAGGAATCCTCCCCCTACCGATCCGCCTGATTGCCAAGCGCCGCCTTGGCGCGTCATATCCCGAAACCCTGATTTCCGCCTGGAGCCTTCATGTCCCGTCTGCTGATCCTGCTGGCCTCGGTCGCCATCGCCGGTCCCGTCGCCGCCCAGTCCGTCGACCGCGTCGCCGTCAACGGCATCCTCGATCAGGGGCTGAACCACTCGCAGGTCATGCAGACCGCCGCCCACCTCACCGACAATATCGGCGGCCGCCTGACCAACTCCCCGGCCATGCGCGAGGCCGAGACCTGGACCCAGCAGCAGTTCCGCGACTGGGGCCTGTCCAACGTCCGCGCCGAGGGCTTCGAGTTCGGCCGCGGCTGGTCGATCGTCCGCTCAAGCGCCCGCATGACCGAACCCCGCGCCATCGACCTGCGCGCCATCCCCATCGCCTGGACGCCGGGCACCAACGGCACGATCACCGCCGGCATCGTCGTCGCCCCGATGACCCGGGTCGCGGACTTCGAACGCTATCGCGGCCAGCTGCGCGGCAAGATCGTTCTTGTCACCCAGCCCAACACGGGTTCGGAGCCCGCCGAGGCTCCGTTCCGCCGCCTGACCGACGAACAGCTCCGCAGCGGCAATGTCTACCCCCAGCCGCAGTATTCGCCGGCCGCCATCGAACGTCAGCTCGACGCGCCGAACTTCGCCATCGCCCTGGACAACTTCCTTGCCGAGGAAGGAGCTCTCGCCCTGGTCCGCATGTCCGCCCGCGACGGCGGCCTGCTGCATGGCACCGGCTCCGGATTCCGCGTCGGCCAGACGCCCAGGGTTCCCGGCATGGAGCTGGCTGCCGAGGACTATCGCCGCCTCGCGCGCCTGGCCCGCACCGACACCCCGCCGACCCTGGAGCTGATGAGCGAGGTCCAGTTCCACGACGACGACGTCAACGCCTACAACGTTCTCGCCGATATTCCGGGTACGGATCGTTCTGGCGAATACGTCATGGCCGGCGCCCACCTCGACAGCTGGGTCGCCTCCGACGGCGCCAGCGACAACGCCGCCGGCAGCGCCGTGGTCATGGAGGCCGCCCGTATCCTGATGCAGCTCGGCGTCCGTCCGAAACGCACCATCCGCTTCGCCCTGTGGAACGGCGAGGAGCAGGGCCTGTGGGGTTCGCTGGCCTATGTCGACCAGCATCTGGCGACCCGCGCACCCTCGACCGACCCCCGCCTGGCCGGCCAGCCCAACAACCGCACCTGGCGCAACCGCTGGCCGATCCAGCCGCGCGAGGGCCATGGCGACCTGACCGCCTATTTCAACATCGACAACGGCTCCGGCAAGATTCGCGGCATCAATGCCGAGGGCAATGTCGCCGCCGCGCCAATCTTCCAGGAATGGCTGGCCCCGTTCGCCAGCCTCGGCGCCTCGACCGTCTCGCTGCGCACCTCGGGCGGCACCGACCACGTCTACATGCAGAGCGTCGGCATCCCGGGCTACCAGTTCATCCAGGACCCGCTGGATTACGACAGCCGCATCCACCACACCTCGGTGGACAGCTACGACCACCTGAAGCCCGACGATCTGCGTCAGGCGGCGGTGATCCTGGCCAGCTTCCTGCTGAACGCCGCCAACCGCGACCAGCCCCTGCCCCGCATGCCGGTCCCGACCCAGCCGTCGCCGAGCGACCCGTTCGAGTACCTGCCGGCGGAGTGATCCACCGGCGACCTTGTTGTATCGTGAGGCCATGAAGTCGCTCCGCACCTTCTTCCTGTGCCTCACGATCGCCTGCGCCGGGCCGGTCCCGTTGGCCGCCTCGGCCCAGGACATCACGCCTGAGGATCGAACGGCCATCGCCCACGTCGCTTCCGGGCTGGAGGCCGACGTGCGTGCCGGCGATTTCACGGGGACGCTCGACGTGATCCCGCCGCCGATGCTGGCGGCGACCCTTGAGCGGTTCGGGGTGACCGAAGACGAGCTGCGGCAGTCCATCGACACCCAGATGGAGGACGCGCTGGCAAGCGTCAGCTTCGAGTCCTTCCACATGGCCATCGACGACGCCGTCCCGGCCAGGACGCCGGGCGTCGCGCGCCGCTACATGTTGATCCCGACCGAGACAGTCATCGTGATCAAGGACGTCGGCCGGATGCGGTCCCGCAACCAGACGCTCGCCGTCGAAGAGAACGGGAAATGGTATCTGGTCCGGATCGAGGACCAGGGAACCATCGACACGCTGCGCGCCGTCTATCCGGACTTCGCCACCATCGCCTTCGAGCCCGGAACCACCGAAGCCGTCGACTAGTCGGCTGGGGCCGCCTGTTGTTCGCGGACCTTGCGCGCCATGTTGTCGGCGACGGCGGACAGGCGGGACTGCGGGTTGTCGGCCGTCTGTTCGGCTCCATACAGACCTTCCAGAAAGGCCCGGTCCCAGTCGGTCAGGCCAGGAGGCGCGATTTCCGGATGGACGAACAGGCTGAGGATGCTGTCATAGGGCCCAGGATCTACATCGGGATCGATCTGGGCCAGCGAGACGACCGCCAGATAGTCCGCGAGCTGCCCGAAATCCACGCCCTCGACCTGATCGATATCCACGATGATGATGACCTGGGACAGATCGTCCCGCAGAGGGCTGCGCAGTCGCGAGCCGAAGGTGTTTGCACCGTATGATCCCAGATCGGCGGGGCTGGTGATGCCTCCCAAGGGAGCACTGAAGGCCGTCCGGCCGGGATATCGACCGGCGACGACGCCGGTCTCGGCATTGACGGGCGCGCTGGCCTGCCACCATCGCACTGGGCGATCCGACGCGAGGAAGGTTTCGACCGCCGCCTCCCCCCGGTCCGCTCCGGACAGGCCGATCCGGAAGTGCCGTCCTCGCGTCTCGACCAGATTTCGGGCCGCAGCATCGGCGTCCTCTGCGAAAACGACGAAGACGCGGGGCTCGCAACCGGGTCGCTCCAACGCCAGTCCCACGCTCACCGCGACATCGGAGATGCGATCGATCAGAGCCTCGGCCACGGGTCGCTGAAGATTGCCCACGCCCAGACAGACACGGTCATGCCAGACAGCGGCGCCCCGCGCTCGCGGCGTCGCCATGATCCGATCGATGAAGTTGGTCGTCGCCTCTCGTAGAGGCCGGCCATCGACGACAATATCGTCTAGTTGGGTGGCCCCCGTGGGTTGGGCTGCCGGGACGTCAACCTCCTGAGCGACGCCCAGATTGTGACTGGCTTGCGGACCTGTCTCGATTGCGAGGCCGACCGAAAGCGCAGCGGCCATCAGTTTAATCATGACGAGAGACTTTCACCGCGAACTCGATCAACCCTTGGAGCGAACGCCGTGGCTCACTCACATGGGGGCATTCTACGAGCGAAAACCTGCAATCGGAAGTCCACTTTTTCTACCTTAAGCGGTGACACCTTCTCGTATTGTCAGCCATGGATTGCCATGGAGAGCAGAATGCTTCGGAAACCTATACTGGCAGTAGTTATCGGGTCTGCACTCAAACCTATGTCGGTTCAAACCGGAGAATGTGAGTACTGCCTGGTCACGTCTGGATGTTTTCTTGCCCGGGGGCTGGGTTTGACCAAACCGGCTCACGTATGAAGATGGCATGAGCCATCGCGCCTGGTTGGCAACCCCAACACCCCCGGTTGCGCCGGGCGGTAGCTTCATCCATTCTTTGCCGACATCGCAAACAAGCGAGCAATCTCGACGTCCACCGCCGCCGGGTCATCCAGCTCGACCACGGCGCTCAGCCTCTCGGACCAGCTTTCCTTGCGCACCGCCGGCGTCAGCCGCGCCGAAGCCTCCGGTTCCAGCTTCAGGCCCAGAAGGGCCTTCCCGCCCTTGAACGGCCGGATCGCCGCGAACTGAACCGCGCGACTGAAGGAGGTGTAGCCCTTCCTCTGGCCCGAGATGACTCCCTCGACGCCCGAGGCGACCGTCTCGATCGCCTCCAGGATCGCCAGGGACCCGGGGTCCTTCCACAAGGCCGCACGGAGTTCGGCTGGCTCGTCCCAACCCGGCCCTTCGGCCGGTCGGAAGGCGTCCAGGATATGTGAGCCGTGGTTCTGGCCTACCCCATGCTCGGCCTTCAGCCACGCCAGCTGGGCGCGGCGCGCCGTCTCGGGGCAGGCCTTCATGACCTCGACCCAGGCCTCCAGCGTCCGGCCGGTCCGGGTCTCGAAATTCGCCTTCACCGTGGCGAACCATTTCGCCTGCCGCTCGGTCAGCTGGGTTCCGGTCTTCATCGGCGATCTCGCAATTGGAAACGGCCGGGACTTTCGCCCCGGCCGCCGCCGAAAGTCAGTTTCAGCCGCCGTCGGTGAGGTCCAGCGATTCGCCGTTGATGGCGCAGAAGTCGACGCCCATGACGATCAGGTCGGGGGTCTCGTCGTCGAACACGACCTTGATGTCGTATTCGCAATCTTCCAGGCCGTCATCGATGGTGACCTGGACGCTGTCGCCGCTGCCCACGACCTGGGCGCCCAGGATGTCCTCTTCCCAGTCGCTGGTCGACGGGACGGAGATGAACAGCTGGACGACGACTTCGCTGGTGCCGTTGTTCAGGGTGAAGTCCAGCGGACCGGTCTGGGCCGAGGCGCTGGAGGCGATGCAGGCGAAGGCGAGAGCGGCGGCGGCCGACAGAAGCTTGATGGTCATTACATAGTCTCCCCAGGCCCGACACGGACCGCGACACGTATCGCTACACCGGTTTTCGCGGCGAGCAAGCCACGCAATCTGACGACCTTGCGGGCTTTAGGCGCTAGGGTCGCGAATCCCATGCCCATCCGCCGCCTCCCGCCCGAGACCGTCAACCGCATCGCCGCCGGCGAGGTGGTCGAACGGCCGTCCAGCGCCATCAAGGAGCTGGTCGAGAACGCCCTCGACGCCGGCGCCACGCGGATCGAGGTCCAGGCGGATGGCGGCGGCCTGTCGCGCATCCTCATCGCAGACGACGGTCACGGCATGGCCCCGGACCAGCTGGCCCTGGCCGTCGAACGCCATGCGACGTCCAAGCTGGAGCCCGACGACGCGGGCGACGTGGACCTGTTGCGCATCTCGACCCTCGGTTTCCGCGGCGAGGCCCTGCCCTCGATCGGCTCGGTAGCCCGCCTGACCATCACCAGCCGCGCGCCCGGCGGCGACGCCCACCAGATCACGGTCGAGGGCGGCGACCAGCGTCCGGTCGCGCCCGCCGGCTTCCCCGGCCCCCACGGCGCCCGCGTCGAGGTCCGCGACCTGTTCTACGCCACCCCGGCCCGGCTCAAATTCATGAAGTCGGAGCGGTCCGAGGCCATGGCCATCTCGGAGGAGATCAAGCGTCAGGCCATGGCGCATGAGAGCGTCGCCTTCACCCTCGACCTCGACGGCAAGACGACCCTGCGCCTGCCCGCAGAACACCCCGGCGACGAGGGCCGGCTGAAGCGGCTCGCCGCCCTGCTGGGCCGGGATTTCGAGGCCAATGCCCTGCTGATCGACCAGTCGCGCGAGGGCATCCGCCTGTCGGGCTATGCCGGCCTGCCGACCTATTCGCGCGGCAACGGGGCGCACCAGTATCTGTTCGTCAACGGGCGGCCCGTGCGCGACCGCCTGCTGCAGGGCGCGTTACGCGGGGCCTACGCCGACTTCCTGGCGCGAGACCGGCATCCGGCGGCGGTCCTGTTCCTCGACATCGACCCCCTGTTCGTCGACGTGAACGTCCATCCCGCCAAGGCCGAGGTCCGCTTCCGCGACCCCGCCCTGGTGCGCGGCCTGATCGTCGGCGCTCTGCGGCACGCCCTGCACGCGGCCGGACACCGGGCCTCCACCACCGTCGCGGACAATGTGCTGGCCGGGTTCACGGCGCATGCGGGTCCGGCCTACAGCCCGAGCGCGCCGTCTGCTCAGGGCTTCAGCGGCTGGACCGGCTGGGACCGTCCGGTCGCTGCCAATCAGGACATCCCGGGCCTGTCCGAGATGTCGGTCCGCGTCGAAGCCCCGCCGCCCGGCTTTGCGTCCTGGCCCGACCAGTCCAGCCCGGCCAACGTGTCGGACCCGATCGACCAGCCCCTCGGCGCCGCGCGCGCCCAGGTCCACGGCACCTATATCGTCGCCCAGACCCGCGACGGCATCGTCGTGGTCGACCAGCACGCCGCCCACGAACGCCTCGTCTACGAGCGGATGAAGACCCAGATGGCCGAGGGCTCGGTGGTCCGGCAGGCCCTGTTGACCCCTGAGGTCGTCGAGCTCGACCCGGCCGAGGCTGACCGCGTCATCGCCCGCGCCGACGAACTGGCCCAATTGGGCCTGATCGTCGAACCCTTCGGCGGCGGGGCCGTGCTGGTGCGCGAGACGCCGGCCCTGCTGGGCGACACCGACGTCCAGGGCCTGATCCGGGACATCGCCGACGACCTGGCGGAGCACGGTGCTGCGCTCGCCCTGTCGGAGCGGCTCGGCGAGGTCTGCGGCACCATGGCCTGCCACGGGTCCGTCCGCGCCGGGCGGGTGCTGTCGGCGCCGGAGATGAATGCCCTGCTCCGCCAGATGGAGGCCACGCCCCACTCCGGCCAGTGCAACCACGGGCGGCCGACCTATGTGGAGCTGAAGCTTAACGACCTCGAGAAGTTGTTCGGGAGACGTTGAAAACGCTTGTCCGGTCGTCGGCCGATTGGACGTTGGACTCTCAAAAAACACCGTCCAAAAGGTGCAAAGAGTCCATTCAGCCCGATGCGTCCGTCGGCGCAGGAGATGGTCGATCCTATCCGGTCTGCTTCACGGCCAACCAATATAGGGCCGTTTTAGAGCGTGATGCATAAAAGGCCTCTCGTTAGGGCCGGGCATTGATTTAAAAGGCGGATTCGGACGATCCGTTGATGGGTATGGACCGCTGACCCTCTCATTCCGGGAGAGGGTTCACAAACGGCGCTCCCCGTACCCCGCCATCGCCTCGGCCATCCATTCCGCCAGCCCCGGCAGGGCAGCGTCGTACATGGCCTTGAACTCGGCGTTCTCGACATTGAGCCGCCCTAGCGCCGCGTAACCCTCTGCGGTCGGCGCCACGCCGGTGGTGATCGTCACCCACGCGTGGTGTCGCTGAAGGAAAGGCTCCAGCGCAGCGTCGTCGGGAGCTTTGCCATCGGCCATCGCCCCCGCGAACGCGTCTCTCAACGCGGTCGCCTCGGCCATCCACTGCGATTTCTGCTCAGACGACATCGCCGCCATCGCCTCCAACCCCTGCGCCATGCGTTCCCGCCCGGCGCTCTCTCCGTGTTCGTCGATCAGCCAATCCCCGTAGTCGGCCTCAAGCTCGGGGCTGAAACCTTCGAAAAGTTGCTTGTCCATCGTGGTCTTTCGTCCTTCCAGTTCGGCGATCGTGCGGTCGATCGTCCGGGCCAGACGGCGATAGCGGTCCGCTTCCTGCTCCAGCCGGGAGCGCTGCTCGCGCAGGGCCGTCAGCCTGTCGAGGTCCCCGGCGTCCAGCAGGGCCGGGATGTCGCTGAGCGCGACCCCGAATTCCCGATGGATCAGGATCTGCTGCAATCGCATCAGCTCCCGTCGCCCGTAGTAGCGGTATCCATTCTCGCCGACCGTCGCGGGCTTCAGCAGTCCAATGGCGTCATAGTGGTGCAGCGTCCGGACCGAGGTCCCGGACAGCCTGGCCAGCTGGCTGACGGTATGGATCGTGTGGCGCGCGTCGTTCCGCATGGACAGACCTATGGGGCCTCACGCGGCGTGAGGGTCAAGGGAGCTTCAGCGCCTGCGCCCGAGAAGCCGCAACCAGCCTCGCCAGCAGATCGTCGGGGATCGGTTTCTTCGGCGTGAAGGTGACACCGGTCTTGCTGAACTTCAGGCCGGCCGCCGTAAGCTCATCGGCGTGTGTGCTGATCGCATCGGGCAGCAGATAGAGGCCGCATTGTTTGCTGAACGCCGCATAGCCGGCAACCGTATGGCTCGCCAGGCGGAACCCCGGCAAACCATAGGCCACGATCGCCTCCGCATCGGGCAGGCTGGCGGCCAGGCGGTCGCGCAGGCTTGCCAACGTCTCCCGGAACATCTCGGGCGCTGCGGAGATGTAAGCGTCGTGATCCACAGGCGCCGTCACAGGCCGCTGTCCTTAAACACGGTCGTGACGGCGGCGAGCAGGTTGCGGCGATTTATGCGGGTCATGGCCGGAGCTTGGCGCGGATTTGCGACCTGCGCTATACAGGCCCAGTTCAACCCCTCGGGACCGTCCCGACAGGAAGCCTATGTCCGAGATTGCGCGAAAGGCCTGAGGCCCGGCGCTGACTGCTGAAGCCTCTGATCACCCGTCGGCGAGCCTTTCGCCGGCGCGAGCCTTCACGACATCACGGACATTCTCAAATGAACATCTCCCGTGCGGAGCAGCGGACGCTGCACGCCCTGGCGCAAGGCGGCGCGATCGTGCTCGAGCGCGATCCCGACGGCCGTATCCTCAAGGCCGACTGTTTCACCCGCGACGGCTTCCAGCTGACCGACTGCACCCTGTCGGTGTGGAAGAAGCTGAAGACCAAGGGGCTGATCCAGTCGGTCAATGGTCTACCGTATCGGGTCAACCGCGAGGGACTGGCGCGTATGCGCAGCCAGCTCGACAACCGCGTCTCATCCCGCGGCTGGTGAGCGCCTGAGGATGAGGACGCGCGCGGCGCCGTAGTCGCGCGCGTCCAGCCGCTCATAACCGGGCGTGTCGATCTCGGGTTCGGACGAGCCGCGTTCGAACACGACGATGGCGCCGGGCTTCAGCCAGTCGCCGTCCAGCAGCCGTTGCAGCGCCTGTTCGCCCAGGCCTTTGCCGTAGGGCGGGTCGAGGAAGGCCAAGTCGAACGCCTCGCCGTCCGAGCCCGGACGCACACCCATCTCGACGGCGCTGCGCCGATGCACGCGCGTCGCCCCCATCAGGCCGTAGGCGTCGGCGTTCTCGCGGATAGAACCGCGCGCGTCGTCGTCGATCTCCACGAAGACGCAGAAGACCGCGCCCCGGCTCATCGCCTCGAACCCGAGCGCCCCGGATCCCGCGAACAGGTCCATCACCCGCGCGCCGTGCAGGGGTTCGGCCCAGGCGGCATGCTCCAGCACATTGAACACGGCCTGACGCGCGCGATCCGACGTCGGGCGTGTGCCCTGTCCCTCCGGCGCCACGATGGCGCGACCTTTGAGCTTTCCGGCGACGATCCTCATGGCCTGCCTCTGGACCAGAACGGCGACGCAATGCAACGGTCGGTCATGTCCCCGTATGAAGCGCTCGTCCGCGCCGTTCCCCTGGCGCGCCGGTCGCCCATGATCACCGGCTTCACGCCGGACCGCCCCTGGCTGAAGTTCGGCGGCTTTATCGCCTTGGCTATGTTGCTGATGGTCGTCGTGATGATCGTCCTGGCCATCGTCGTCCGCTTCGTCCCCGGGGCGACCGAACAGCTGCGGCTGGACGGCCCCTTGCCGGAGACACCGCTGCGGTTGATCGACGAGAGCGGGAACACCCTTTTACTGGCGGCGATTCTCGGCGGAATCGCCGTGGCGATCCTCGCGGCGGCGGCGATGATCTACCGGCGTCCGTTCCGGGACTTCCTGTGGCCCGGCCGCCGGTTCAACGTCTGGGACCTCGGCGTCGGCTTCCTGGCCATGGGCTGCGTCAGCGTGATCCTGTTTCCCTTCTATCTGCTGATGGGCGGAGAATGGGCTCCCCCCCTGTTCAGCCCGACCTATGCCGACTGGACCCGGCCGGTCTTCGTCGTCGCGAGCGTCGTCGGGTTGCTGGGCGCGGCGGCGGCGGAAGAGGTCGTCTGTCGCGGCGTCCTGCTGCGGCTCACCTGCCAGCTGACGCGGCATCCCGTCGTCCTCTGCCTGATCAACGGCCTGCTGTTCTCCGCCCTGCACCTGGACCCGGACCCGGTCGCCTATGTGGCCCGGGCCCTGTCGGGCGCGATCTGGACCTGGGCGGCGATCCGGCTGGGCGGGCTGGAGTTCGCCATCGGCGCCCATCTGGCCAACAACCTGATGATCTGCCTGTTCTGGCAGCCCCTGTCCGCGATGGAGGTGGGGGCCGACTCCGACTGGATCCAGCTGGCGCCCGAGGTCTTCGTCGCCGTCGTCATGCTGATCATCATCGGGCGACTGGCCGACGGCCCGCGCGACTGGCGGCCGGCGCGACTAGCCCCGCGAGGGACCGCGTGATCCGCCCGGCTTGCCGCCGGCAGGACGAGGACCGCCGGGGCCGGAGCGCGGGCCGCTGGAACGCGGCGCGCTCGCGCCGTCACGGGGCTTGAAGTCGCGCTTGGGCTTGTCCCCGTCGCGAGCCCAGGTCGCTGACTTCGGGCCGATGATCTTGTCCTCGCGCGGCTTGAACACCCGCGCCGGGCGTTCGTCGGCGGCCCCTTCGCGCGGCGTCCAGGCCTTCTTGGTCGAGGGACCGCGCGGATTGGGCGCGCCGGCCTTGGCCCAGCCGGCCTTTTTCGGCGGCCGGTTGGCGCGTTCGACGCCCTGCACGTGAGCATCCTCGGCCGCGCGCACGCGGCTGGGCTTCCTCGACGGGTCGGACATGGCCGAGCCCGAGACGCCCGCAACCCTGGGCGTGCTGGACCGGCGACCCGGAACGGGCGCGGGCGTGGCGACGGTGTTGCCCTCGGGCAGGTTGTCGGGGCGGATATGTTCGCCCAGCAACTCGCGGATCACGCGGGGGCCGATCTCCTCGACGGAGCCGGTCGCCAGGGTTCCCAGCTGGAACGGCCCGTAGGCCAGGCGGATCAGGCGATTGACGGTCAGGCCGACCGATTCCAGCACCTTGCGGACTTCGCGGTTCTTGCCCTCGGCGATCTGGACGCTGATCCACAGGTTGGCGGCCTGGGAGCCGTCTTCCTTGGTCGTCGCCTTGTCGATGGTCGCCTCGACCGGGCCGTAGCGGACGCCGTCGACGGTCACGCCATCTTTCAGCCTGTCGAGATCGGCCTGGGTGACGCGCCCCCGGGCCCGTGCCCGGTACTGACGCACGAGGGCCGTTTCCGGCAGCTCCAGGGCCCGCGACAGCTCGCCGTCGTTGGTCAGCAGCAGCAGGCCTTCGGTGTTGATGTCGAGGCGCCCGACCGAGATCACGCGCGGCAGGCCGCTGGGCAGGGCGTCGAACACGGTGGGACGGCCCTGCGGGTCGTTGTGCGAGGTCAGAAGACCGACCGGCTTGTTGTAGCGCCAGACGCGCGTGGCCTGGGCCGCCGCGATCGGCTTGCCGTCAACGGTGATGACGTCGTCGCGGGTGACAAGGGTCGCCGGCGTATCGAGGATGCGGCCGTTCACCGCCACCTTGCCCAGACCGATCAGACGCTCGACCTCACGGCGCGAGGCGATGCCCGCACGCGCCATGGCCTTGGCGATCCGCTCGCTGCGCTTCGGCTCGGCGGGGGCGGCGTCCCTGGCTCCGGGTTTGCCGGCCGCAGGCTTGCTGCCGGCCTTGGGACCTTTGGAGTCGTCGGAATAGCGTTTGCCCTTGATCGGCTTCTCGGGCCGCGCGCCCTTGTCCGGCGCATAGGCGCGACCGCTGGAACCCCGGCCGCCTTCGAGCGACTTGGTCACAGTCTGGAACTGCGCGGCGGACGCCGAGCCGGGTCGCGCGGACCCGCTCTTGGGCCTGTCGCCGGGCTTATGAGCGCGCAGGTCTTGACTGGTGCTGCGCTTCTTGTCGTTGTCGTCGGTATGGCGGGCCATGATGAGCGGTTCATGCGCATGGCATTGGACCTTGCGCAAGCGGCGGCGGACGCCGGAGAGGTCCCCGTGGGCGCCGTCGTGGTCGATGAGGCCACCGGAACCGTCGTCTCGACCGGCGCCAATGGCCCCGTCGCGGCCCATGATCCCACCGCCCACGCCGAGATCGTGGCGATGCGCGCGGCGGCCGGGGCGACCGGGAATTATCGTCTGACCGGCCTGACCCTCTATGTGACGCTGGAGCCCTGCGCCATGTGCGCGGGGGCCATCAGCCACGCCCGAATCGGCCGCGTGGTCTGGGCGGCGGACGATCCCAAGGGCGGCGCCGTGATCCACGGACCCCGACTGTTCGAACAGCCGACCCTGCATTCACGCCCGACGACCGAAGGCGGTTTGCTGGCGGATGAGGCGGCATCAATGCTGCGGGGATTCTTCCGGGAACGCCGGGCCGCGCGACCCGTTAGCCAAGCCTGACTGTTACGCGCTAGAGGACCTGATGCGTTTCCTGTTCCCCGTCCTCGCGACCGCCGTTTTCCTTTCGGCCTGCGGCCAGCAGCCGGCCAAGGCCCCCACCGATGGCGAGGCGGTTCGCCAGCGCGCCATCGACGCCCAGACCGCGCGACGTCGGACGGGGGCCGAAGTTCAGGACCGCGCCCTGAACCGTGTCATCCGCACCGTCTATCTGTGCGACAATGGCGAGCGGCTTTCGGTCGATTTCGACAATCCCCGCGCCATGGCGACGGTCCGCAACTCCAACGGCGAGGCCGTTGATCTGTATCAGGAAAGAGCCGCCGACGGCATCTGGTACAAGTCCAGCGCCTATGAGCTGCGCGGCAAGGGCATCCTCGCGACCTGGACCGCCGACGGCCGGCAGCCGACAGAGTGCCGGGCGATCGACTAGGTCGACGCGGTCAGCCGCACGTCGAGGCGGCTCCGGACATCCGGCCAATCACGATCCAGAACGGCATACAGAGCCGTATCCCTGACTCGTCCAGTCCATGTGATCTTGTGATTGCCCAAAATCCCCTCGAACCGCGCGCCCAGCTTCTTGATCGCCGCACGGCTGCGGGCATTGATTGCATCGGTCAGGATTTCGACCCGCACGATGCCCGAGGCGAACGCGTGCTCCAGCATCAGCCGCTTGCAGGCCGGGTTGACCACGCCGCCTCGCGCGTCCGGCCGATAGAAAGTCGCCCCGATCTCGCAGCGCCGGTGCTCGGGCCGGATCTCATAGAGGCTGGAGGTGCCGACCACGACGCCGTCCGACAACCGCCGCACAGCGTAGGCGACCTTGGTCCCGGCCTGCATGTCCCGCAGCGCCGAGGTCCAGAACCGGTTGAAATGCTCGCCGTGCGCCGTCCCGACCATGACGGCCCAGCTGTCCGGATCGACGTTCAGCGCCGCCCGCACCTCCTCCTCCAGCCCGGCCGCATAGGGCTCCAGCCGCACGCAGGCGTTTTCCAGCGGAACGATCGGGATCACGCCGCGCCTTCACTCTTCAGGAAGTCGACGATCAGCACGGTGTCGTCATACCGCTGCACGAAGGCGTCGCCGATCCGACGCGCGAGGATCAGGGTCACGCCCCCGGCCTCCGCCTTCTTGTCCCCCGCCATCCGCGCCAGCAGGGCCTCGGCCGAGAACTCGCCCGCCTGATCCAGCCGCGTCGGCAGGCCGGCCGCCGCGATGACTGTCTCGACCCGCTGGGCATCCGCCGCGCCACAGAGGCCCTGACGCATCGAGAACCGGAACGCCATGCAGCAGCCCAGGGCCACGGCCTCGCCATGCGCCAGCGCCGCCTCCTCGAAGCCTAGTTCGGCCTCGATGGCGTGGCCGAAGGTGTGGCCGAGGTTCAGCAGGGCGCGCCGGCCCGCCTCCTTCTCGTCCTCGCCGACGATCGCCGACTTGATCTCGACCGAGCGCACCACGGCCCGCTCCAGCGCCGCGGGATCGCCGCGCACGCCCTCAGCGCCGTCGCCCGCCAGCCAGTCAAAGAACCCCGCGTCGCAGATCAGCCCGTGTTTCAGCACCTCGGCCCAGCCGGAGCGCAGCTGGACCGCCGGCAGGGTCGCCAGCACGTCGATGTCGGCCAGCACCAGCCGCGGCTGGTGGAAGGCGCCGACCAGGTTCTTGCCGCGCGGGGTGTCGATCGCCGTCTTGCCGCCGACCGAGGAATCCACCTGGGCCAGCAGGGTCGTGGGGACCTGCACGAAGTCGATGCCGCGCATGTAAAGCGCTGCCGCCAAACCGGCCAGGTCGCCGACCACGCCGCCCCCCAGGGCCACGACCACGTCCTTGCGATCCAGTCCGGCGGCCAGCAGCCGGTCCATCAGTCGTTCCAGCTCGGGGAAGGATTTGGACGCCTCCCCCGCCGGAACCGCCACGATCTCCGACGTCACGCCCGCCGCCGCCAGCGAGGCCTGCAGCGCTGGTCCATGGATCGCCGCCACAGTCTCATCCGAGACGATCACCGTCCGCCCGCGCGCAATCGGTGCGATCCGCGCGCCGGCCTCGGCCAGCAATCCGCGCCCGACCACGACGTCATAGGCCGCAAACGACCCGCCGGAGACCGAAACCGTCGTCATGCTGTCGCTCCGCTCGTCCAGTAGTCGTTCAGCGCCGACAGGATCGCTTCCACCGCCTGGGCATGGGCGCCGGCGCCGACATCCACGGTCACGTCAGCCGTCGCCTCGTAGACGGGGTAGCGCACCTCGGCCATCGCGCTCAGCGCCACCAGAGGATCCTTGCCGCGCAACAGGGGGCGCGTGTCGCGTCGCTGCACCCGCTGGGCCACCACCTTCAGGTCGGCCCTCAGCCAGACTGACGTCGCGTGCGCCTTCATCAGCTCGCGCGTCTCGGGGTTCAGCACCGCCCCGCCTCCGGTCGCCAGCACGATGGGCGGCCCTTCCAGCAGGCGGCGCATGACCCGCGCCTCCCCGGCCCGGAACTCGGCCTCTCCCAGCTGGGCGAAGATTTCCGACACGGTCATGCGCGCCGCCGTCTCGATCGCATCGTCGCCGTCGACGAAGGGCAGACCGAGCCGTTGCGCCAGCCGGCGCCCCACGGTCGATTTGCCCACCCCCATAAGACCCACCAGCGCTATGGTGCGGGTCGGGACGGGAATCGCGGCGGCCGAAGCTCTGGCGCTCACGATCGGTCTCGGCGGGAGGAGTTACGGCAAGGCATGGTCGCTTCAGTCTCTACACCAAGCGTCGCCGCTCGCCAGCGCCCACGGACCGCATCCGCGCGATGACCACGCCCCAGGTGGAAGCCTTCCTCGAGATGATGGCGGTGGAGCGGGACGCCTCGCCCCACACCCTCAGCGCCTACGCCCGCGATCTCGCCGATGCGGAGGGATCGCTGGGCGCCCCCGGGCTGATGGGCGCCGACGAGACGGCCATCGAAGCATGGTTCGCCGGCCTGTCGACCAGGGGCCTGTCCGCCGCCACTGCCGCGCGGCGGCGTTCGGCCGTGCGCCAATTCTACCGGTTCGCGCTCGGCGAGGGCTGGCGCACGGACGACCCCTCCCGGCGCCTCGACGCCCCGAAACAGGGCCGGTCCCTGCCCCGCACCCTGACGCGGGACGAGGTCCTCGCCCTGCTGACCGCCTCCGCCGCACGCGACGGCGCCTCGGGCGTCCGCATGATCGCCCTGGTCGAACTGGCCTATGCCTCGGGGCTGCGAGTCTCCGAACTGCTGGCCCTGCGTGTCGAGGCCGTCCGCCGCGACCCCGCCTACCTGATCGTGCGCGGAAAGGGCGGCAAGGAGCGGCTCGCGCCCCTGAACGCCTCGGCGCGGGAGGCGGTGAAGGCCTGGCTGATCGTTCGCGACGCCGCACGGCCGGAGAAAACGCCTGACAGCCCCTGGCTCTTCCCGTCCGGGACGACCGCCAGCCACCTGACCCCGCGCCGCTTCGCCCAGATGCTGGATCAGGCGGCGCTCGACGCCAACATCGACCCCGCCCGCGTCAGTCCCCACGTCCTGCGCCACGCCTTCGCCACCCACCTGTTGGAGGGCGGCGCCGACCTGCGGGTCGTCCAGACCCTGCTGGGCCACGCCGATATCGCCACGACCCAGATCTACACCCACGTCGCCACCGACCGCCTGACCCAGGTGGTCAATCGGCACCATCCCTTGGCGCGGGACGACTGATCGCCTTGATCCCGCCAAAGCCCTCCCCTAGCCTCTGACCTCCGCTCCAGACGAAGGCCCACGCCGACCATGTGATCCCCTCCCGAACGCAACTGCACTTCAAAGCCTTGCATCGGGAAAGCCATGTCCGCCTCCATCGTCGTCAATGATCTTGCATGGGCCCCGCCCGGCGGGTCGCCTCTCTTCTCAGACCTCAACCTGACCTTCGGCCCCGAGCGCACCGGGCTGGTGAGCCGCAACGGCGTGGGCAAGACCACCCTCCTGCGCCTGATCGACGGCCGGCTGACGCCCCGGGCCGGGAGCGTCACGGTCAACGGCCGCGTCGCCGTTCTGCGCCAGACGGTTCAGGTCGACGAGACCGAGACCGTCGCCGACCTGTTCGAGGCGCGCCAAGCCCTCGCCGTCCTCGCGCGCGCCGAGGCGGGACAGGCCGACGCCGACGACCTGGCCCGCGCAGACTGGACACTGGAGGCCCGCATCACCTCGGCGCTGGGCCGGTTGCAGCTCGACGCGGCGCCCGAAGCCCGCCTCGCGACACTGTCCGGCGGCCAGCGGACGCGCGCCGGTCTCGCCGCTCTGCTGTTCGCCGGGCCCGACTGGCTGATCCTCGACGAACCGACCAACAACCTCGACCGCGAGGGGCGTCAGGCCGTCATCGACCTGCTGGCCGAGTGGCGCTCCGGCGCCATCGTCGTCAGCCACGACCGCGAGCTGCTGGACACGATGGACGCCATCGTCGAGCTGACCACCCTCGGCGCGACCCGCTATGGCGGGAACTGGTCGGCATACCGCACCCGCAAGGCGCTGGAGTTGCAGGCGGTGCAGCGCGATCTCGCCGACGCAGACAGACGCCTGACCGACCTCGCCCGCACGGCCCGGCAGACCGCCGAACGCAAGGCCCGCTCCGACAGGGCCGGTCGCGCCACGGCCGCGCGCGGCGACCAGCCGAAGATCCTGCTCGGCATGAGGAAGGACCGCGCCGAGGACACCGGCGGCGAGCAATCCCGCCTCGCCGAACGCCGTCGCGAACAGGCGGAGAGCGCGGCAGCCACCGCCCGCGAGCGGATTGAAGTGCTGCAGCCCCTGACCGTGACCCTGCCGCCGACCGGCCTGCCCATCGGCCGCGAGGTGCTTCACCTTGAGGATCTCACCGCAGGATACGCACCCGAACGACCCGTCCTGACCGGCCTGTCCCTGCGCATCGCCGGGCCGGAACGCATCGCCGTCATCGGTCCCAACGGCTCCGGCAAGACGACCCTGCTCGCCCTGATCACCGGCGCCCTCGCCCCGATCTCGGGCAGTGTGCGACTATCGACACCCGCAGCCATGCTGGACCAGCAGGTCGCCGTGCTCGATCCGGCCCTTTCGATCCGCGACAATTTCCGCCGCCTGCACCCCGATGTCGACGAGAACGCCTGCCGCGCCGCCCTCGCCCGCTTCATGTTCCGCGCCGACGCCGCGCTCCAGATCGTCGGTGACCTGTCGGGCGGCCAGCGTCTCCGAGCCGGTCTGGCCTGTGTGCTCGGCGGCCCCACGCCCCCGCCCTTCCTGATCCTGGACGAACCCACCAACCACCTCGACATCGATTCGGTCGAGGCGGTGGAAGCGGGTCTGCGCGCCTATGACGGCGCCTTGCTGGTCGTCAGCCACGACGAAGCCTTCCTTGAGGCCATCAGCATCACACGCCGTATTGAACTCTGTTCTCCTGAACCCCCGCTTGCCCCCGTGCGTTGACCTCTCTAGGTTCCGCCGCCTTGCGACAGGGCCGTTTCGCCCGCCCCTTCCGGACGCCTCATGGCCACCCACTATCTCGAATTCGAAAAGCCGATCGCCGATCTGGAGGCCAAGATCGAGGAACTCGGTCTGCTTTCGGCCACTTCCGGCTCCTTCGAGACCGAGATCGACGGTCTGCGCAAAAAGGCCGAACAGCTGCGCAAGAAGACCTATGCCGAGCTGGACCCGTGGAAGAAGACCCAAGTCGCCCGTCACCCCCAGCGCCCGCATTTCATCGACTATCTGGACGCCCTGTTCACCGACTATGTCGAGCTGCGCGGCGACCGCCAGTTCGGCGACGATCAAGCCATCCTGGGCGGTCTCGCCCGCTTCCGCGGCCAGGCCGTGGTCGTCATGGGCCATGAGAAGGGCCACGACACCGCCACCCGCCTGACCCACAATTTCGGCATGGCGCGGCCCGAGGGCTATCGCAAGGCCGTGCGGCTGATGGACATGGCCGACCGGTTCGGCCTGCCGGTGCTGACCTTCGTCGACACCGCCGGCGCCTATCCGGGCCTGGGCGCCGAGGAGCGCGGTCAGGCCGAGGCCATCGCCCGCTCGACCGAGCGCGGCCTGATCCTGGGCACGCCGATGATCGCCACGGTCACGGGCGAAGGCGGATCGGGCGGCGCCATTGCGCTCGCCGCCGCCAACCGCGTGCTCATCCTCGAGCACTCGATCTATTCGGTCATCTCGCCGGAGGGCGCCGCCGGCATCCTGTGGCGCGACGGCGCGCGGGCCCGGGATGCTGCCAACGCCATGAAGATCACCGGCCCGGACCTGCTGGCGCTGAAGATCGTCGACCGGATCATCCCCGAACCCGTCGGCGGCGCCCATTCCAACCGCGAGGCCGCCATGCAGTCCGTCGGCGACGCCGTCTGGGACGAACTTCAGCAGCTCCTGCCCCTGTCCCCGGCCGAACTGCGCAAACAGCGCTCGGACCGGTTCTACGCCATCGGTCGCCAGACCTAGATCCGGAATGTCCGGCTCCGGCGTTAACGCGACGTAGAGAGGGTATCGCCATTTTCGGCGAGTACCCTCCCAGGCTTTCGATGTCCCTTTTGACTCCCCGGACCGAACGGCGTCCATGAGCGCTGCCGACGAGCCGCTACGCGACAGCGCGGTCTTCAACCTGACCGGCGCGGTGACGATGGTCGTCGACGATTCGCCATTCAGCATGGAGGTGACAATCCAGGCCCTCCAGGGCTTCGGCATCCGCACGAAATACGCCCCGCGCAGCACGGCGGACGCCAGGGAGCGGCTCAAGCAGAGCACGATCGACCTGTTGTTCGTCGATTGCGAAATGGAAGGCGCCAACGGTCACTCACTGGTCCGCTGGCTCCGTCGTTCAGGCCTGGAGCCCAACGCCTACGTCCCGGTGATCATGACCGCCAGCCATGTGCGCCGCTCCAGGGTGGCGGACGTGCGCGACTGCGGCGCCAACTTCCTGGTCACAAAGCCCTTCAGCCCCCTGGTGGTCCTCGAACGCCTCATCTGGGTCGCGCGCGACAACCGGCAATTCCTGGAGGCCGGGGACTATTCCGGCCCGGACCGTCGCTTCGCCCCGCCCAAGCCGCGAGACAACGGCGAACGTCGCGCCGACATGATCCGCCTGATCTCCAGCATGGCCGACGCGGCCGAGACCGCCGGCACGGAGGAACGCCCATGACCGCCGTAATGTGGAAGTCGCGCACCTCGCGCCTGTCGACTATCGTCGATCAGCCCGGCGGCCTGAGCGTCGGCGTCGCCATGGCCCAGGCGCGCGCCAACCTCGACACCCTCAAGACCGAAAGTCAGGCCATTGTCGCCGACTGCATCGCCCGGCTCGCCGCCCTTCGTCCCCCACCGGCCGGCGTGGATCCCGTTCCCCGGCTGAACGAGGCGTATGAGATCGGCGCCGCGGTCATCGACGCGGCCGGCCCGTTCGATCGCGACGACCTGTGCAAGGCCGCCGCGGGCCTGTGCGACCTGATCGACGCCGCCGTTCCCGGCGCGCCGTTTGACTGGCGCATCATCACCGTCCACGCCCAGGCGCTACAGCTGATCCTCGGCCTGCCCGAGGAGGCAAACGAGGCCCGGACCGAGATCCTGACCAATCTGCACCAGATGGTGGCGCGGAAAATCCCGCCGGTGGATCAGTCCGTAGACTGACGATCGCTGTCCAGGCCGAGCCGCGCGCCGCGCGTCTGCTTCTTCCACAGGGCGGCGTATTCCCCGCCAACCCGCGCCACCAGCTCATGATGCGCGCCGCGCTCGACGATCCGTCCCGCTTTCAGGACCAGTATCTGTTCCGCGTCGGCGATGGTCGACAGCCGGTGCGCCACGACCAGGGTGGTGCGGCCCGCCTTGGCCTTCCTCAGCGTCTTCTGGATCGCGGCCTCGGTGCGGCTGTCCAGGGCGCTGGTCGCCTCGTCCAGAATCAGGATGCAGGGATCGGCCAGCAGGGCCCGGGCGATACCGACCCGCTGACGCTCGCCGCCCGACAGCTTCAGGCCGCGTTCGCCAACCCGGGTCTCCATCCCGTCCGGCAGGCTGCGGATGAACTCGGCCAGTTCCGCCGCCTCGGCCGCCGCCCAGATCGCCGCTTCATCCGCCCCGGGGCGGGCGAAGGCGATGTTGACCGCCAGGGTGTCGTTGAACAGGGCCACGTCCTGGGGCACCAGAGCCACCGCCCGGCGCAAGGACGCCTGGGTCACGTCACGGACATCGGCGCCGTCGATGACCACACGACCGACCTGCGGGTCCAGAAGGCGCAGCGCCAGCTTCACAATGGTCGACTTGCCTGAGCCCGACGGTCCGACGAGGGCCGTCGTCGTGCCGGGTCTCACCGTGAACGACACATCCTCCAGCCCGTTGGCCCGCGCATCGTGGCGGAAGGACACGTCCTCGAACGCCAGCGCCCCGCCCCTCTGTCCTTCGGGCCGCACCAGGTCCGCCGCGCCCGGCGCATCGGCGACCTGGGGCGTCTGGCGCGTGACCTTCAGCATCTCCTCCATGTCGATGAAGGACTGGCGGATTTCGCGATAGGCGAAGCCGAGGATGTTCAGCGGCGCATAAAGCGAGATCAGGATCAGGACCGCCGCCGTCACGTCGCCCGGGCCCATCCGCCCGGCCGCCGCCTCGAACCCGGCCATCACGGCCATGACGCCGAGGCCCACATTCATGATCAGGGCCTGCACCGCATTCAGCAGGGCCAGCGAACTGTTCGCCTTCAGCGCGGCCTCGTTGTAGGCGCCCAGAGCCCGGTCATAGCCGAGCGCCGCCCGCGTCTCCGCCCCGAACGACTTGACCGTCTCATAGTTGATCAGGGCGTCCACGACCTGACCGGCCGCCTCGGTGTCGGCGGTGTTCATCGTCCGCCGATGCTCGATCCGCCAGTTTGAGATCGAGAAGGTGAAGACCGTGTAGACGATCACCACCACCACGGCGACGGCCGCGAACCGCCAGTCATAGGCTCCCCCCAGCACACCTGCGGCGAGGATCAGCTCCAGCCCCGTCGGCACGAGGTTGAACGCCAGTATTCTCAGCAGGAAGTCGACCGACCGCGACCCACGGTCCACGGTCCGCGACAGGGCGCCCGAGCGCTTGGTCTGGTGGAAATCGAGCGACAGGCTCAGCGCGTGGGCGAAGGTCTCCGTCGCCGCCGTTCGCTGCGCAGCCGCCCGCACGGGGGCGAACACCACGTCCGACAGCTGGGGCGCCGCTGATGACAGGAACCGCACCACCGCCCAGCCGACCGCGAAGCCGGCGAATCCGAGCCCGATCGAAACCCCGGTTGGCTGATCCGCCGCCAGGTGATTGACCGCCGCTCCCAGCACCAGCGGCGCCAGCACGCCCAAGGCCTTGCCGGCGATGGTCAGCAGGATCGAAACGACCAGCCGCAGCCGGAGATGCGGCGCGCCGGATCGGCCCACCAGCCGGATCAGATCCATCAGCGCCGGGATCGTCCTGGGGTCGACGGGCGCCTCGGCTGCGGCGCCGGCGTTCTGCGCCTTGGCCTCTATGCCGCCCCTGCCGCTTCGCTGTCCCGATCGTTCACCACGCGCCATGCGACCGATATGGACTGCGCCGGTGGCTCACGAAAGGCCCGCGATCGCCTCAACGACTTCATCCACCGCCGCTTCTGCGGTCGCCCACGAACAGACGAAACGCACCGACCCGTCGTCGAAGCGGTAGCAGGCCCACCCGAGAGCGTTCAGCTTGGCATGCGCCTTGGCCGGCATGCGCACGAACACGGCGTTGGCCTCCACCGGATGGGCCAGAACCCAGGGCGAGCGAGTGGCGATCCCCTCGGCCAGCCGCGCCGCCATCAGGTTGGCGTGGGCGGCGCCGTCCTCCCAGGCGTTGGTCTCCAGCAAGCCGAGGAAGGGCCCGGCCAGGAACCGGCCCTTCGACGCCGTCTGACCGGCCTGTTTCAGCCGGTTGTCCACGCGCCGCGCCAGGGTCTTGTCGAACATCACGATCGCCTCCGTGCACAGGCCGCCGGCCTTGGCCCCGCCGAAGACCAGCACGTCGACGCCCAGACGCGCGATCTGGGTCAGGTCAAAGCCCGCCGCCGCCGCATTGGCCAGTCGCGCGCCGTCCAGATGCACGCCGTATCCCCGCGCCTTCACCGGCTCGATCAGATGGCGCAGCTCTTCCTCTGTGTAGACCGTGCCGTATTCCGTGGACTGGGTCAGGGACAGGGCGGCCGGCGGCTGGCGATGCCCGACCTCCGGCTCGTCCAGCGCGGCTTCGAGCGCCTTCTGATCGATCTTGCCAGACAGCCCCGGCAGGCCGATCAGGCCGACACCCTGGCCGAAAAAGCCCGGCGCGCCGGTCTCGTCCGTGCAGACGTGCGCCGCATGATGCGCCAGCACCGCCTCGTGCGGATACGCCAGCATCGACAGGGCGATGGAGTTGGCCGCAGTACCCGAGAAGACGAACCGGATCTCGGCGTCCGCATCCAGTCTGCGCCGGATTTGATCGGCCGCGCGGGCGGTGATGTCGTCCGCGCCATAGGCCCGGGCATACCCTGCATTGGCCTCGATCAGCCCTTGCACGGCTGCGGGCGCCATGCCGGCGGTGTTGTCCGATCCAAAGTCGTAGCGCATCGCGGATCAGGCCTCGTTCTGGTCTTCGTCGGGGTGGGTCTGGAAACCGGCGCTGCGGGGATTCGTCCGGCCGCGCAAACCGTGCCGCCCCTCCGCCGCCTTCGGCATGAGCGCATCCTCGTCGCCATAGGGCACGGCCACCTGGTGCGGGAACGGGATCTCGATCCCGGCGGCGTCCAGCGCCTCCTTGGCGGCCTGGAAGACATCCGCCCGCGCTTGCCAATAGTCCTCGGACTTCGCCCAGGCTGCGAGGGTCATCTCGACCGAACTGTCCAGCAGGTCGGTCACACCGGCCCAGGGCGCCGGATCGGGCAGGACCGCCTCGATGCTCGCCGCGGCGCCCACCAGAGCCTCCCGGGCGGTATTCAGATTGTCGCGGTAGCCGACACTGATCTTGAGCTCCATCCGCCGCGTCTGCTGGCCTGACAGGTTCAGGATGATGTCGCCGAACACCTTCCCGTTCGGAGCCATGATCTTCACATTGTTGGCGTCCGACAGCTGGGTGAAGAACAGGTCCAGCCGCTGAACCTTGCCAACATTGCCGCCGATATTGACCAGGTCTCCAACGCGATAGGGCCGCAGCACCAGCAGCATCACCCCTGCGGCCACGTTCGACAGCGTCCCCTGCAGCGCCAGACCCACGGCGAGCGAGGCGGCGCCCAGCACGGCGATGATCGAGGTCGTCTGCACGCCCAGTCGTTGCAGCACGGCGATGAAGCCGATCAGGAAGACCATGACCCGCACCACCTGCACGGCGAAGCTGAGCACCGTGGGGTCGTGACGGAATCCGCGCACGCGGCCGAGGGCCTTGCGCGTCGCCGACGACGCCCAGCGCGCCGCGAACACCGTGGCGACCAGGATGATCAGGGCCACCGACAGGTTGACCGCGAAATCGCCAGCGATCTGGGTCAGCCTGGCCAGCATCACCGTATCGACGGCGACGGCCTGCTGTCCGGTGGCGATGAGGGTGTCGAGAGTGGCGGCGCTTGAAGACATGAGCGGGGTCTAACGCCTGTCCCTCGATTTGGAACCCGCCAGCTTCACTTTTAACCCCTCTCGACGCCGAGCATCGCCCGGCGCAGGGTAGGAATTCCTGGGGAGGAGCAAGGCCTTGCGTCAATCATCACTGGTCGTCGGCGGCGATGTGCCGTGGGTCACCAGCTGGACCGCCGAGCCTATCGAGGGCGTCCGCCCCTGCGCCTCTGTCGGCAGCCAATTGGCTCTGGTCCAGGCAGAACAGGCCGGGTTCGGCAAGCCGGAGTATTCGAAAAACCACCTGCTGCGTCAGCGGCTCAGCATGACGCGGATGCTCTGCCCCATGTGCGGTCAGCCCACAGCGCAGGATGATCGGGTGACCCAGGTCGCGCGCCGACTGGCGGCCGGCAAGCTACGCGCTTCCGGGAGGGCGTCGGGTATTCCGCCGGCCATCGCCGACGAACGGGTCATTGTCGACGCCGGCGCCATCGCGCCCCTGCATCGCCGGTGCTCGGACCTGTCGCTGATGCACTGCCCCCATCTGCGCGCCGAACCGGCCATCGACGTCCAACCCTTTCCCGCTCGCTGGGGCCTGATCCCGCTGATGATCGAGGCCGTCGCGCCGCTTCCGGCCGGGTTCGCGCTCATGGCTGCAGCCGCCGTCGCCGCGCCGGTCGCCGTGATCACCTTCCTGCAGCTGTGCGGCGTCACCGATCAGATCGACAAGGCCTGGCGCACGCGGCGCAGGCTCGGCTAGACCTTCGCCACCCGGCCGCCGCCGCTCTCCAGCGAGTCGAGCAGGTCCATCACATCGTCCAGCGTATTGGCCTCCCGCGCCGGCTTGTCCCAGCGGATACGGCTGACGCGCGGAAACCGCATGGCGACCCCGGATTTGTGCCGGGGCGACCGTTGCAAGCCTTCGAAGGCGATCTCCAGCACAAGGCCGAAGTCCCGTTCGGCCCGAACCGACCGGACCGGCCCGAACCGCTCGACGGTGTGGTCGCGCACGAACTTGTCGAGCTGTTTCAGCTCTTCATCGGTAAAGCCGAAATAGGCCTTGCCCACGGGCGTCAGCGTTCCCTCCGTCGTCCAGACCCCGAAAGTGTAATCGGAATAGAAGCTGGACCGTTTCCCGTGCCCGCGCTGGGCGTACATCATCACGCAGTCGACGGTGTGCGGGTCGCGCTTCCACTTGAACCATGGCCCCTTGGGACGTCCCGCGACATACGGACTGTCCCAGCGTTTCAGCATCAGCCCCTCGGCCGCCGCCCCCACCGGAGGATCGGCCCGCAGCACGCCCAGACTGTCCCAGCTGTCGAAATCGACCACCGGCGATAGATGCAGCCGTTCGCCCGTGTGCGCCGCCACCACCGCTTCGAGCCGCGCCCGGCGCGCATTCAGCGGCAGGCCGCGCAGGTCCTCCCCCGCCGCCCCCAGCAGATCATAGGCGTAGAGCGCGGCCGGATATGCGGCCATCAGCTTCGCATCCACGGTCTTCCGATTCAGCCGCTGCTGCAGATCTCCGAACGGCGCCACCGCTCCGTCCCGCATGACCAGCAATTCCCCGTCGATAGCCCCCTCGAACGTCAGTGCGGTCATCAGGTCGGGGAAGGCGTTGGTGATCTCATCTCCATGCCGGGAATAGAGACGCGCCACCCCGTCCTCGCGCACCGCCTGCACCCGGATGCCGTCCCATTTCCATTCGGCGGCGTAGTCGGCGGGATCGAGCCTGTTGAAATCCACCGCCTCATCGATGGCCACGGCCAGCATGACCTGCCGGAATCGGCCGGGCGCCTCGGTGTCCGGACAGTCGGCCCGGCCCTCCACCCAGGCGAACAGCTCCGCATAGGGCGGCTTCACCGCATGCCAGACCTCGACGATGTCGGCGGCGGTCAGGGGCTCCAGCGGCTGGGTCGCCTCCCCGCCTTCGGGCTCCGGCGGTCCGGTCAAAGCCTCAGGCCGCATCATCGCCACGGCCGTCCGCGCCAGCTGGGCCGACAGACCCACCCGCATCCCTCCGGTGACCAGTTTCAGCAAGGCCCATCGCCCCTTGGGCGCGAGCGCATCCAGCCAGCCCTCTATCAGCCCCTGAACCTCGCCGCGCCTGGCGGCGGTGAGCGCATCAACGACCTCGCCCAGTTCCGGCTCGCGGTTGGGTCGATAGGCCGGATCGGCCGGCCAGATCAGGGCCACCGTCTCGGCCAGGTCGCCGACATAGTCGTAGGACCACCCGAACAGCACCGGATCGACACGGGTCTCCACGGGCTTGCGGATCATCGCCGGCTTGGCCGCGTCGAACACCAGCTCTCCGGTGAGCGCTGCGAGCGCCCAGCCCCGGTCCGGATCAGGCGTCGCGCGCAGATAGTCCCGCAGCAACACCAGCTTGGCGTTCCGCGACCCGGTCAGAGCCAGGCGGTCCAGCAGTTCGGCGAAGGCGCGCATTCAACCTCGTAACGGCACAGCCAACACCAAACGCGAAAACGCCCCGGAGGTCTCCCTCCGGGGCGAAATCAAGTTCGGCGAACCGGCCTCAAGTAGCGCGAAGCGCGGTAGGCCTGCAGGAATGTTCCTAGTTGAACAGGCCCGCGATCACGGCAGTGATCAGACCACCGGCGACGGCGGCCAGGACCACGTCATTGCCAGAGCGGACATAGTGGTATCCGCGGGGCGGCGCGCGCAGGCCGTAGCGGTTGTAGTCATTCACGACATAACCCCGCGAATAGTAGCTGGGCATGCGCTGGCCATAGCTCCACTGGCGGACCTGATAGCCGCGCGGCGGCGCGTAGCGGCCGGCGTTGTAGCGACGCTCCGACCGCTGCCAGCGGTCATAGGCGCGGACGTCCTGACGATACTCGCGGCGGTCGTCGCGGTTGTCCTGACGCCATTCCTGGCGATCGTCACGACGGTCCGAGCGGTCGTCACGACGATCATCGCGTCGGTCGTCACGGCGGTCCTGACGCTGTTCCTGACGGTCGTTGCGCTCGTAGCGCGACTGGGCGTCGGCGGCCGAAGCAACGCCCATGGAGCCGGCGGCGATCAGGGCGGCCAGTGCGGCGGTGGTGAACTTCTTCACGGCGAACTCTCCTAATGGTCGGGGACTTCCGACTTGCCCCCACACTAGGATCCGGCGTTTGAGCCGCGTCTGAACGACGCCGCTCACCTCAGGTTCAGGCGGCCGCCGCAGTTTCGCCCAGTTCAGCCGCTGCCCGCAGGCTCGCCCGACCGCCCCGCACGCGTTGCATCAGCTGCGCCAGCGACGCGAAGTCGATCGGCTTGTTCAGATAGGCGTCAGCCCCGGCCTCAAGGCCTGCCTCGTGGTCCTCGTTCCGCGCCGAGGCGGACAGGACGGCGATCGGCGTCTCGGTGTTGACGCCCCTGGTGCGGATCAGGCGCGTCGCGCTCAGACCGTCCATGACCGGCATGTTGACGTCCATGATGATCAGGTCGAACCGCTGCTGGCCCGCCATGTCGACGGCGATCTGGCCATTCTCGGCGGTGGCGGTGCCATGCCCGGCGGAGCCCAGCCAGGCTTCCAGAATCATCCGGTTGACCGGGTGATCCTCGACCACCAGCACGCTCAGGCATTCGCCGTCGCCGACGTCCGCATCAATAGCCTCGGCCTCGGTGACGGCCTGCCATTCGACCACGTCCGCCTCGACCACCAGGGTGAAGGTCGAGCCCTGCCCGACCGTCGAGGTCACGGTGATGTCCCCGCCCATGATGTTGGCCATGCGCCGCGCGATGGTCAGGCCCAGGCCCGTGCCGCCGAACCGGCGGGTCGACGAGGCGTCGGCCTGGGTGAAGGGCTGGAACAACCGCTCCAGATCAGCCTCGGCGATGCCCGCACCGCTGTCGGTCACCGAGAAGGCAAAGGCCACGCGGCGGTCGTTGATGCGGGTCGATTCGATGCGGTAGTCGATCACGCCCTCGTCGGTGAACTTCACGGCGTTGGACAGCAGGTTCTGGATCACCTGGCAGACGCGCAGGGGGTCGCCCCTCACCACGGCCGGCGTTTCGCCGATGAAGGTCGAGCGGAACTCCAGACCCTTGGCCTCGGCCTGGGCCACAAACGGTCCGGTCACGCGGCGATGCAGGTCGTCGAGCGAGACGTCGATGATCTCGAAGGTCATCTTGCCCGCCTCGATCTTGGTCATGTCGAGAATGTCGTTGAGCAGGCTCAGCAGGTTGTCGCCCGAGTTGCGGATGATCGACAGATATTCCCGCTGGGTCGTCTCCAGCCGCGTCGCGCCCAGAAGCTGGGCCGCGCCCAGCACGCCGTTCATCGGCGTGCGCAGCTCGTGCGAGATGACGCCGAGGAAGTTCGACTTGGCCTGGTTGGCGGCGTCAGCCTTGTCGCGGGCGGTCTGCAGTTCCTCGATCAGGTGGGCCTGATGCTCCTGGAAGGCCTTGATCCGCTCCTCGCGCAGCATGGTCATGGTCACCAGCACGAACATGCCGGCTGAGGTGAAGGGCATGATGGCCACGAACGGCCAGAACAGCGGCCCGCCCCACAGGCTGGCCGCGATGATGAGCGCCGCCGCCGTATAGGGCGACGAGATCACGATCGCCTGTTTCGGCGAGCTTCTAAGCTGGGCGAAGACGAGCACATAGCCGCTGACCAGCAGGGCCACGGCAAGCGGCTGTCCGAATGGATGGGGTGCGAACCACGCCATCAGGGGGGCGGAGGCCCAGGCGGCGGTGGTCACGGTGGCCACGGCGGGGAACAGCAGGCCCCAGCCCGCGTCGACCCGGCCGGCCATGCTCTTTTCGAACTTGCCGCGGATGGCCCCGGCGCCGATCGTGCCGATGAACCAGACGATCGCCTGGCCCCAGCCAACCGTGCCCAGCAGGCCGATCGCCCAGCTGCCGATGATGATGTAGCGCAGATACTGGGTCTGCAGAATCGCGGTCAGGGCCTGCGCAGCCTCGCTGGCGCTGACTCCTGCCGACCGACCCGAGTCGAGGCTTTTGCCGATATCCTCGGATCCGACCATACGTCCCCCAACGTCCCAGAAGCTAACGGACGTGACGCTAGGACGAACGTTCTAAGACGAAGTGAACGTTCGCGTGTCCTCAACTCCCGGCTTCATCAGGCGTCTGGGCCTTGATCGACAGGGCGTGGACCGGCCCCGCCAGCTCTTCGGCCAGCACGGCGTTCACCGAGCGCTGGCGCTGCACCCGCCCGGCTCCCGAGAACGCCTGTGACACTATAGTGAGGTTGAAGTGACTTTCGCCGCCCGGTTTGGCGTCCATGCCGCCCTCGTGATGGTGTCCGGCGTGCCTGGCGCTGTCATCTTCGAGCTCAAGCCGTGTCGGCTGGAACGCGGCTGTGAGTTTTTCCCGCATAATCGACGCGATAGGGCCTTCCGGCATGTGGGTTTCCTTGATGGTGACCAATTCGACCCTACACTGGGGTCAATGCCAGCGTCATTCGATTACAAACCCCGTTTCAAGGACATGCGGATCAAACCGCCCAAGGCCGGCGAAGCCGAAGCCGAGGCCGATGTTCTGCACCTGAAGCCCGGCGAGAAGCCGTGCGATTATCCCGACTGCCTGAAGGCGGCGACGGCCAGGGCGCCGAAGTCGCGCGAGCGGCTGAACGACTTCTATGAATTCTGCCAGCCGCACGCGGCCGAGTATAACAAGAGCTGGAACTTCTACGCCGGCATGAACGAGGCCCAGGTCCGCGCGGCCAAGGAAAACGAGGCCATGACCGGCGGCCGTCCCACCTGGGAAATGAAGGCCGGCAAGAACTCGCGTGAGGCCGCCGCCTTCGCCTCCAAGATGGGCGCCACCCGGGCGGAAGGCGCCGCCGGCTCCTGGCAGGACAGCTTCGGCCTGTTCGGCCGCCGCGTCCGCGAACAGGCGGTGCGCGAGGAAGAAGGCCTGCGAATCGGCAAGCTGGAACGCCAGGCCCTGGCCGACCTGGATCTGGACCTCCGCACCGACAAGCCGGGCATCAAGGCCCGCTATCACGAGCTGTTGAAACGCTTCCACCCCGACCTGAACCAGGGCGACCGCGGCGCAGAAGCCAAGCTCCAGCGCGTCATCAAGGCCTACAAGACGTTGAAGAAGGCGGGCCTGGCCGCCTGACGCCCCTCTCCCGCAAGGAGAGGAAGTCACTATCTAGGGCTCCTCACACTCAGGAGCCTCCCGATGAACATTCTCTACACGGCCCACGCCACCTCGACCGGCGGCGGTCGCGACGAAGGTCGTTCGACCACCGACGACGGCAAGATCGACGTCCTGCTGTCCCTGCCCGCCGAAATGGGCGGCAAGGGCGGCGCGGGCACCAATCCGGAGCAGCTGTTCGCGGCCGGTTATGCCGCCTGCTACATGGGCGCCCTGCGTCTGGTCTCGGGCAAGGCGGGCACGCCGGTCGGCCCGGACACGAAGATCCACACCAGCGTCGGCATCGGGCCGAACACGCGCGGCGAGGGCTTCAACCTCGACATCGCCATCAAGGTCACCGACCACGGCCTCGACAAGGCGACCATCGACGACCTGATCGCCAAGGCCCACCTGGTCTGCCCCTATTCCAACGCCACCCGCGGCAACGTCGACGTGGACCTGTCGGCGGAATAACTGACCAGCGGAGCCGCGCGCGTGTTGAGCCGCGCGCGCGGCGCCTCTAGATGAGGCCCATGGCTCCTCTCCTCGACGCGACCCCCGATCCGCTGCTGACGTTCGAACCCCACCGCAAGGTCTCCGTGCGCGAGGTCTTCGGCATCGACTCCGACATGGTCGTGCCCATGTTCGACACGGTCGACAGCCATGTGCCCGAGGTCGATCCGGCCTACAAGTTTGACCCCCAGACGACGCTGGCCATCTGCGCCGGCTTCGCCTTCGACCGTCGCGTGATGGTCCAGGGCTATCACGGCACCGGCAAGTCGACCCATATCGAACAGGTCGCGGCCAAGCTGAACTGGCCGACGATCCGGGTGAACCTGGACAGCCACGTCAGCCGCATCGACCTGGTCGGCAAGGACGCCATCGTCCTGAAGGACGGCAAGCAGATCACCGAGTTCCGCGAGGGCATGCTGCCCTGGGCCCTGCAACGCCCGATCGCCCTGTGCTTCGACGAATACGACGCCGGTCGCCCCGACGTGATGTTCGTGATCCAGCGCGTGCTGGAGGCCCAGGGCCGCCTGACCCTGCTGGACCAGAACCGCGTCATCCGCCCCAACAAGTGGTTCCGCCTGTTCGCCACCACCAACACCATCGGTCTGGGCGACACATCCGGCCTGTATCACGGCACCCAGCAGATCAATCAGGGCCAGATGGACCGGTGGAACATCGTCACCACCCTGAACTACCTCGACCACGACGTTGAGGCCGAGATCGTCGCCGCCAAGGCCCCCGAGTGGAACACCGCCGACGGCAAGCGCGCCATCGCCGCCATGGTCCGCGTCGCCGATATGACCCGCAACGCCTTCATGAACGGCGACATCTCGACCGTCATGAGCCCGCGTACCGTGATCACCTGGGCCCAGAACGCCACCATCTTCGGCGGCGACCTCGGGCTGAGCTTCCGGCTGACCTTCCTCAACAAGTGCGACGAGCTGGAACGGCCGACCATCGCGGAGTTCTACCAGCGGGCGTTCGGGGAGGATCTTCCCGAGGCGGCGACGCGGGTGAAGGTGGGGTAGGCTGACCAATCTAGCGGCTAAGTCGCAGAAGAAGGACGCTGCAAGTTGGCAAAGGTAGAGTTCTTCGTCTTCTTGGAATCTTCGGACAGGCTTCACAGGCACCTTTGCCAACTATCCCTCTTGATCGAGGCCTATCTTACCGCTGCCCACCGTAGCCTTTCGGCCCCAGGGGCCACGCCTCAACAGATGGTTTTCGCCAGTCGTGCGGTCGATATGCAGATCAGTCTTCCGATCGGGGGCTACGTCGAGGCTGCCACCAAGGGGAGGTATCCTGAACGCATCCATTTCATGATCACCAGTGGACTGGGGCCACCGGACGAAGTCCTGGCCGCCTACAGTGCCCAAGTGGCTCTTCCGATCTTCGGCAACATCATGGGAACCCAGTTCCTGATTTTCATTGAAGAACACTTGGACTGGATTAAATCTTTCTATGGTTCCGATACAACGCGCTGGCCAGAGACGATAAACTTCGCGAGATTGATCAGAAATGCCGTATCCCACGGCGGCTACGTCACGATCACCAATAAAAACTCCAAGCCTGTAGAATGGCGCGGATTGGTTCTATCGTCCGCCGATACTCGCCAACACATAATCGGCTCACTCCTCACCGTTCCCGACCTTCTTCTGCTGATGATAGACGTAGCGGAGATACTTGATCAGGCTGAAGCTCCCTCACTCGTATGAGAACCAAGCGCCTAAGCCGCCCTAGGCGTAATCATCTCCAGCGCAGGCCCAATCCCAAGGGTCCCATCCCCCTCCGCCTCACCGTGCACCTCGGCGAAGGCCGGGGTGCAGAGGCACACTCCGTCGGCTGAAGGAGGCACGAAAACCGGCCGACCCTTCCACAACTGGCCCGTGATCTGGACCCCGGCCTTCGCCGGGGTGCACGGTGAGGGGATAAGGCCGCCCGGCCGGTCTGACTGCTCAGGGTTCGCGGACCTGCCGTTTCACATCCGCACGCTCCGCCACCCGGTTCCGCTTCCAGAACGCACGCCTGGTATCGCGCAGATGCTTCCACCACGCCGAGAGGCTCGGCGGCGTCGCCAGATAGCCCTTCTTCACCGACGCCATCACCACCCTCCGTGCACCCCGGCGAAGGCCGGGGTCCAGATGCACACTCCGCCGGCTCAAGCAGGCATGCAACCTTGACTTGCTTTCCTACCATTCGTCCTGTGATCTGGATCCCGGCCTTCGCCGGGATGTACGGGAGGATGGAATGGCGCGTCAGGTTCTCGTCGGCATGAGGCGCGACGGCGGTCCCATCGGCTTCTGGGTCTACATCATGGCCAACAAGCGCAACGGCACGACCTATGTCGGCCAGACCGACGACCTTGGCCGTCGAGTCCATCAGCATCGCAACGGGACGGGTTCCGACTACACGCGGAAGTACGGTTGCAAGACATTGGTCTGGGCGGAGTGGCACGAGACCCGCGCCGGCGCCTTCCGTCGCGAGCGACGGATCAAGGAGTGGAAGCGGTCCTGGAAGCTGCGCCTGATCGAGCAGAAGAACCCGACCTGGTCGGACATGCTTGAGCACTACCTTGGCTGACCCCTCCCCCACATCCGTGCACCCCGGCGAAGGCCGGGGTCCAGATCACGCGTGCAGGCGCTGGGATGGGCCACCGGTGATTCCGATCAAGCGACAGTCTGCTCCATCTGGACCCCGGCCTTCGCCGGGGTGCACGGTGAGAGGGGGTTAGCCCGCCGCTCCATTCCGCCAGGTCCGACCCGCCAGCATCCGGACGTGCTCCCGCACCCCCTCGGGCCACGCCTCGACCGTCGCATCAAACGCGGTCCAGTCCCCCGCGAACAGCATCCGCGTCGCCTCTTCATACCCCGGCAGGTCCCCCGCCACGGCGGTCATGAACCGATAGGCCGCCTCGCGTCCCTTGCGCACCCGGTCCGGCCCCTCGGCCTCGCGCAGGGCGCCTTCGACCAGTTTCCGCAGCGCCACCGACGCCCCGCCGGGCTGGCCGGCCAGCCAGTCCCAGTGGCGCGGCAACAGGGTGACCTCGCGCGCCGTCACCCCCAGCTTCGGCCGCCCGGGACCACGCTTCTCCTCGACCGGAGGCGCCAGGCGCTCCAGCACGGCCTCCAGGTCGCCGCGCAGGTCGAACTCGATCGGGCGGGCGTCGGCGTCGTCGAAGACCAGCACGCTCTCCCCCGCCTCGGTCGCGGCCTTGACCGCGCCGACGATCTCGCGCGGCGAGCCGGACGCGATCAGGCGATGGCCGGCGAAGGCGGTGCAGGACTGGACGGATGCGGCGGACATGACGGGCTTTCCTCGAAATCGAGGCTGAATTTACCCGGACGAAACCTTGCCGTCAATATCGCCCGGGTTAATCCCGCGCGACAGGCCGCCGGTCATCCGGGATGATCGAGCCTGCGATCCAGCTGACCACGCCCGTCACGATCGCTGCGCCCACGCCCGCCCACAGCCCGTCGACCACGAACCCGCCGAGGAAGCTCGCCACAATCCCGATGGTCGCTGCGTTCACGACCAGCAGGAACAGCCCGAAGGTGATCACCGTCAGCGGGAAGGTCACGAACACCAGCACCGGCCGCACGATGGCGTTGACCAGCCCCAGCAGCACCGCCGCCGCGATCAGCGACCCGGTCGACAGGAACTCCACCCCCGGCACCAGATACGCCGCCAGCCACAGTCCCAGGGCCGTCACCACCGCCTGAAGGATGAATCTCAGCATCTCGTCGTTCCCGGTTTCGCCATTATCGTCACGCTTGATATCGCCATGCCTTAACAGGCTCGCAAGGACCAATGTTCAAGGAACCTGAGCGGTTCGCGCGCGCTATCCCGACACGCCTCCCCGGCACACTCTCAGCAAGGATTTCAACCATGACCGACGAACGCATCGAAGGCGCCGTGACCGGCGTGAACGGCAAGCTGAAAAGCGGCCTCGGCAATCTCACGGGCGATACGAAGCTCCAGCTTGAAGGCAAGTTCGACGAGGTGAAGGGCAAGGCCCTGGACTACTACGGCCGCGCCATCGACCAGCTGGAAACCCTCTCCGACCGCGCCCCCGAAGACCTGCGCGGCCCGGTCAAGACCGGCCTCGACTTCGCCCGTCGCAAGCCGCTCCTGACCACCGGCATCCTCGCCGGCATCGCCTTCCTGATGGCCGGCTCGGGGCGCCGCCGCTACTAGGCGCATTCGCCCGGACAAACGAAAGGCCCGGGATCGCTCCCGGGCCTTTTGCTTTGGGCGGAGGCGGCGGTCGCTAGACCGCCACCCCGTCGACCGTCTCCTTCACCGGACCGCCACTGGCGGCCTTGACGTCGAAGACGATCTTGCCGTCCTTCAGCTCGACCTTGACATGGCCGCCGCGCGTCAGACGTCCGAACAGGATGTCGTCGGCCAGCGGCTTCTTGATGTTTTCCTGGATGACCCGGCCCAGGGGGCGCGCGCCATACAGTTCGTCGAAGCCGTTCTTGGCCAGCCAGTCGGCCGCATCGTCGGTCAGCTCGATGGTGATGTTGCGATCCGCCAGCTGGGCTTCCAGCTGCAGGACGAACTTGGTCACCACCTGACGGATCACGTCCGGCTGCAAGGCCTTGAACGAGACCACCGCATCCAGACGGTTGCGGAACTCCGGCGCGAACAGGCGCTGGATGGCCTTTTCGTCCTCGCCCTCGACCTTGCCGCGACCGAAGCCGATGGAGGCCCGGGCGTTGTCGGCGGCGCCCGCATTGGTGGTCATAATCAGGACCACGTTGCGGAAGTCGACCTTCTTGCCGACCGCGTCCGTCAGCATCCCGTTGTCCATGACCTGGAGCAGGATGTTGTAGACGTCGGGGTGGGCCTTCTCGATCTCGTCCAGCAGAACCACGGCGTGCGGATGCTGGTCGACCGCGTCGGTCAGAAGCCCGCCCTGGTCATGCCCGACATAGCCCGGAGGGGCGCCGATCAGGCGGCTGACCGTGTGCCGCTCCATATATTCCGACATGTCGAAGCGCAGCATCTCGATGCCCAGGGTCGACGCCAGTTGCTTGGCCACCTCGGTCTTGCCGACGCCGGTGGGGCCGGCGAACAGGAACGACCCGATCGGCTTTTGCGGATCGCGCAGACCGGCGCGGGCCAGCTTCATGGCCGAGGCCACCTGTTCGATCGCCGCGTCCTGACCGAAGACGGCCCGGTTCAGGTCCTTCTCCAGCTCGCGCAGGCCTTCGGTGTCGGACTTGGAGACCGACTTCGGCGGGATGCGGGCCATCTTGGCGACGACGGCCTCGACCTCCTTCTGACCGATGACCTTCTTCCGCTTGTTCTCGGGTAGCAGCATCTGCGACGCCCCCGCCTCGTCGATCACGTCGATCGCCTTATCGGGCAGCTTGCGGTCGGTCATGTAGCGGGCCGACAACTCGACCGCCGAGCGGATCGCCGCGTCGGTGTAGCGCAGCTTGTGATGCCCCTCGTAGGCGGTCTTCAGCCCCTTCAGGATCTTGACCGTGTCCTCGACCGTCGGCTCATTGACGTCGATCTTCTGGAAGCGCCGCACCAGGGCGCGGTCCTTCTCGAAATGCTGGCGGTACTCCTTGTAGGTCGTCGACCCCATGCAGCGCAGGGTCCCCGAGGCCAGAGCCGGCTTCAGCAGGTTGGACGCATCCATCGCCCCGCCCGAGGTCGCGCCAGCGCCGATCACCGTGTGGATCTCGTCGATGAACAGGATCGCGTCCTCGTGGCTCTCCAGCTCCTTCACGACCTGCTTCAGCCGCTCCTCGAAGTCGCCGCGATAGCGCGTCCCGGCCAGCAGGGCGCCCATGTCGAGCGAGTAGATGGTCGCGCCCTTCAGCACGTCCGGCACCTCGCCCTTGACGATCTTCAGGGCCAGGCCCTCGGCGATGGCCGTCTTGCCGACGCCCGGTTCGCCGACCAGCAGCGGGTTGTTCTTGGTCCGGCGGCACAGGATCTGGATCGCCCGGTCCACCTCGGCGTGACGGCCGATCAGCGGGTCGATCTTGCCGTTCTTGGACTTCTCGTTGAGGTCGACGCAGTAGGCTTCCAGAGCCTCTCCGCCCGACTTCACGGCGGCGGCGTCCTCCGCCTCTTCCGGCGACTGGCCGCCGGTCTTGGCCGGGCGTTGTTCGCTCATGCCCGCCTTCTTGGCGATGCCGTGGGCGATGTAGTTGACCGCGTCGTACCGCGTCATGTCCTGCTCCTGCAGGAAATAGGCGGCATGGCTCTCGCGCTCCGAGAAGATCGCGACCAGCACGTTTGCGCCGGACACCTCCTCGCGGCCCGAGGACTGGACGTGGATCACCGCGCGCTGGATCACGCGCTGGAAGCCGGCGGTCGGCTTGGCGTCCTCGCCGTCCGAGGTCGCGAGCGCGGCCAGGTCGGTGTCGACATAGAGCGTCAGCGCCGTCTTCAGCGCAGTCAGGTCGACATTGCAGGCCTTCATCACCGCCGAGGCATCGGCGTCATCGACCAGGGCCAGCAGCAGATGTTCGAGCGTCGCATACTCGTGGCGGCGTTCGTTGGCGTAGGAGACCGCGCGGTGCAGGGTCTCTTCGAGAGGACGTGAAAACGAGGGCATGGGAGGATCCTCTCAGTCTTTTTCCATAGTGCATTGCAGCGGGTGCTGGTGACGGCGCGCCGTCTCGACCACCTGGGCGACCTTGGTTTCGGCCACTTCGTAGGTGAAGACGCCGCACACCCCGACGCCATGCTGGTGCACATGCAGCATGATGCGGGTCGCGTCCTCGCGGCTCTTCTGGAAGAACCGCTCCAGCACATAGACGACGAATTCCATCGGCGTGTAGTCGTCGTTCAGGATCAGCACCCGATAGAGCGAGGGCTTCTGAAGCTTGGGTTTCGTCTCGGTGATCGTGCCAGCGCCGAAGCCCTGATCCTGTCCTTCACCTGGCCTTTTGGTTGGCATCGTCGTCCGTCATTTCGGGGGAGTCGAAACGCTATGTAGGAAGTGTCAGCCGGTTTTGGAGTCGCGTCCAGTCACGGCTGTCGTGAACAGGCTGCGGCTCTTGATCGCCGGACAAGCAAAAAGACCCCCCGGATCGCTCCGGGGGGCCTTCGGCAGTCTACGCTACTGTGGTCGCCTTAGCGGGCGGCCTGGAACTTTTCGACCGAGGCGGTGACGCGCTCGTTGATGGGCTTGAAGCTGTCCTTGACCGAACCGGTCACGGTCTCGGTCATCTTGGTGACTTCCGAGAGGTAGGTTTCCATCGCCGACTTGGCGAAGTTGGTCTGCAGCTCGATCAGCTCCTGGATCGAACGGGCCTGCGAGATCGTCTGGGCGGCGGCGACGCCGTTCTCCCAGCTCGACTTCGAGTACGAAACGACCTGGGCCGACAGGGCCTCGGCGCCCTTCTGGGCGGCGGCGGCCGAAGCGGTCAGGGCTTCGAGGTTCTGCTTCGACTGGGCCGACAGCTCGGCGATCGTGGCCGAGGTCTTCTCGACGCCTTCGCGCAGGGCTTGCGTGCCCTTGACCTGGAACTGCTCGGCCTGCGCCTTGAACTGCTCGCCCTGGACCTTGGCGGTCGTGGTGGCCTGCTCGATGGTCTTCTTCACGGTGGCGGCGGTGTCAGTCATGGTAGTCTCCTGAACCAGATGGATCGCGGGTTGGCCCCGCTGAATGTGTCTCTCCCCGGGCGAGTCCCGGTTCGATGACGCTCATATGGTGCAAGTGCGAACACGCGTCAAGGACTTTTGTGCACTGCAACATGTTATCAGCGATAACCCTGTCCGGCCCGGTTCGCGCGTCAGGATTGGTTCGTTCAAATCCGCGTTGATACCTGCTTAACCACCGTGAAACCTGACGGCCCCATGCTAGGCTCATCACTTGCGTCGCGCCGGGGGGCCGTCGTCGCGTCACGGGATTGAGAGGCTTCGCTTGGCGATGATGCGTAACGGATCGACCCCCATGCGCCGCGTGATTGCAGGGCTCTGCGCCCTGACCATGCTGGTCGGCCTCGCCGGCCTCGGCCTCAGCCGGGTTCAGGCCCAGTCGGGCGAAAACAGCCGCTACGCCGCCATCGTCGTCGACGCCGGGACAGGAGAGGTCCTGTTCGCTCGCCACGCGGACAGCCGCCGCTATCCGGCCTCGGTCACCAAGATGATGACCCTCTACCTGACGTTCGAAGCGCTGGAGAAGGGTTCGGCGACCCTCGACGACGTCCTGACCGTGTCGCCGCTGGCCGCCTCCCAGCCGCCTTCGAAGCTGGGCCTCGCCGCCGGCCAGACGATTCGCCTCGACGACGCCATGCGCGCCACCACGGTCCGGTCCGCCAACGACATGGCCATGGCCATCGCCGAACACATCGGCGGCTCCCAGGCCCGCTTCGCCTCCATGTCCACACTGAAGGCCGAAGAGCTGGGCATGACCCAGACCCGCTACGTCAATCCGAATGGCCTGCCCGACAGCCGCCAGCTGACATCGGCTCGTGACCTGGCCATCCTGGCCCGCGCCATCATGCGCGATTACCCCCAGTATTACAGCTACTTCGGCCTGCACGACTGGAACTATCAGGGTCGTGAGTACCGCAACACCAACGGCCTGCTTCTGAGCGGCCAGGGCTACGACGGCATCAAGACCGGCTTCACCAACGCCTCGGGCTACAATCTCGCCGCCTCGGCCGTGCGCAACGGCAAGCGCGTGATCACCATCGTGCTCGGCGGCCGGTCCAGCCCGACCCGCAACGCCCATGTCGCCGCCCTGATGGACACAGGGTTCGAGGTCGAGAACCGGCGCGCCGCCGGCGAGCGTATCCAGACGGCCCAGACCTTCTTCGAGGCGCGCGGCTTCGGCATTGGCGGTCCAGACACCGGCGGTGCGGTCGCCTACGCCGCCCTCAACGGCGCGCCGGCCGAGGTCGAGGAAGGCCAGGGGTCCGGCAGCGTCGCATGGACCGCTCTGCCGACCCCGGCGTCCCAGCCGACGCAGCCCACCTCGCCGCCGGGCTACACCCGCGCCACGCCGGTCCCGCCCGCAGCCGCGCCTGCCGCGCCGCCCGTTCGCCGGGCCGAGGTCGCAACGCCACCGCGCAACGGGAACCTGACTGCCAGCCTCAACGGAGGCGTCGCCCCGCCCGCCGGCTCGGCCTCAACAATGAACCGCGGCGCCGTCGCCAATCCGCCGCGTCCGGCGGCAACGCCCCCGGCGCGCGCAGCGACGCCGCCCGCCGGCCGCTGGTCGGTCCAGGTCGGAGCCTTCCGTGATGAGACCGTGGCCGGCAGCTGGCTGACCGAGGTCAATCGCCGGTTCCGCGCCCAGTTCACCAGCGCCGGACGTGATGTCGTGACCGTCGCCGGCTGGCATCGCTCGCGCTTCACCGGCATGACCGAAGCGGCCGCCCGCAGCGCCTGCGAAGCCCTCGACGCCCGCCGCGTCACCTGCATGGTGGTCCGCCCGGGGGGATGATTCCCCGCCCCTCTCCCCTTGCGGGAGAGGGAGGCGGCGCACGAGAGCGTAGTGATCGTTCTTGCGCCGGCGGGTGAGGGGTGATTCCGTCCCTCGCCGGTGAGCACGGTCCAATCCCAACTCAGGCGCCCGCGCGACCCCTCATCCGTCAGCCTTCGGCTGCCGCCTTCTCCCGCAGGAGGAGGAAATCGTCCCATACCCATCAACACATCCCCCCAGGATCTCAACGATTTCAACGCCCGGGTCTATTTAGAGCCTTTATGTGCGCCCCCTCCCGGGCCGGGCTTACACTGTGTCCGTCCCGTCGCATGGGGAAGGCGTCCTGGGCCCAGGACCCGGACGTGCGGCGGGGCGCGATCGAGCGGGAAACTGTATCGCTGCGCGCGGCCGAGGACCCTGATCTGGCGTTGAACCTGGATCTGCGGAGGCACGAACCGGCGCTGATGCAGGACTGTCCATGGGGTGACAAACCGTGGAGCCCGGAGGGGCCTGACATCCTCCGCCCGTCGCGGGCCGAGGTCGGACAGGGTTTAAGCGGCGCAAAGCGTGGGGGTCGAAAACGACGAAAACCTCACAGGCTGCACGAAGCCCGTCACCGGCCGCTCGCGTGAACCGGTCGCGACGGAGCCCCGGCGCGAGCCGAAAATTCTCATCCGGTCCCCGTAACGCGAAAGCAGGGGGCCACATCGGTTCCGGGCGACCGCCCTGGCTCCGTCCACTTCCCCGACCCGTTCACAGCGGAAGAGCGATGAATCGCGTCCAGCATTTTCCCTCCCCCGCGGGGGAGGGAAAATACCGCGATCGGATCAAGTCGCCGGCAACGCCTTCAGATCGGTGTCGATGGCAGCGATTATCGCCGGCGTGACAGCGCCGCCCGACATCGGGGCGACCTGGGGCAGGGTCATGTCCTGGAACTGCGGCAGGGCCGGATGCTGCGAGACTCCCGGCAGGTGTTTCTCGACCACGGCGGCGGTGGCCGGATTGGCCAGCAGGTCCTTGATGGTGCTGTTGATGGTCGGCAGGGCGGCCGCCGTCGCGGGAGCGGGCGGGGCCGGGGTCGGCGCAGTCTGGGCGAAGGCGGTGGTGGAAAGGGCCGCGAGGGCGGCGGCGGCGAGAACGGTTTTGATCATGGAAACACTCCGGCAGGGAAAGGCAGTCAGATGACCCGCAAATCGCGACGGGCTCAAGACAGGAACTTTCGCTGCGACGCACGCGGCGCTAGGAAAGCCGGATGACCGACACCCTCTCCTCCTCGAAACTGATCCAGGGCCGCACCGGCGACTGGGAAATCGTCATGGGCCTGGAAATCCACGCCCAGGTCGCCTCGAAGGCCAAGCTGTTCTCCGGCGCCGCCGTCGGCTTCGGCGCGGGCCCCAACGAGCAGGTGTCGCTGATCGACGCGGGCTTCCCCGGAATGCTGCCGACCCTGAACAAGCATTGCGTCGAACAGGCCGTGAAGACGGGCCTGGGCCTCAACGCCGCGATCAATCGGAAGAGCCAGTTCGACCGGAAGAACTATTTCTACCCCGACCTGCCGCAGGGCTATCAGATCTCGCAGCTCTACTTCCCGATCGTCGGCGAGGGCGTCGTCGAGGTCGAGGCCGAGGACGGCTCCTTCTTCAACGTCGGCATCGAGCGCCTGCATCTGGAACAGGATGCGGGCAAGCTGATCCACGACCTCTCGCCGGTCGCCTCCTATGTCGACCTGAACCGCGCCGGCACGGCCCTGATGGAGATCGTCTCGCGTCCCGACATCCGTTCGCCCGAAGAGGCCGTCGCCTACGTCAAGAAGATCCGCACCATCCTGATCTACCTCGGCACCTGCGACGGCGACATGGAGAAGGGCAATCTGCGCGCCGACGTGAACGTCTCGGTCTGCCGTGCGGGGAACTACGCGAAGTTCAAGGAAACCGGGGACTTCAAGTTCCTCGGCACCCGCTGTGAGATCAAGAACGTCAACTCGTTCCGCTTCATCTCCCAGGCCATCAACTACGAGGCCCGTCGCCAGATCGAGATTCTCGAGGATGGCGGCAAGATCGTTCAGGAGACCCGTCTCTACGACCCGACGGCCGGCGAAACCCGCTCGATGCGGTCCAAGGAAGAGGCGAACGACTACCGCTACTTCCCCGATCCCGACCTGCTGCCGCTGGAGCTGGAACAGGCCTGGATCGACGCCATCAAGGCCGACCTGCCCGAACTGCCGGACGCCAAGCGCCGGCGCCTGATGGCCGACTACGGCCTGTCGCAATACGACGCCGTCGTCCTGATCTCGGAACAGGCCAAGGCCGACTATTTCGAGGAGGCCGCCAAAGGCCGTGACGCCAAGCTGGTCGCGAACTGGGTCACCAACGAGCTGTCGGCGCGCCTCGCCGCCGCCGGCAAGGACTTCTCGGAGAGCCCCCTGCCCGCCTCTCAGGTCGCGGAACTGGTCGCCCTGATCGAGGAGGGTGTCATCTCCTCCAAAATCGCCAAGGAGGTCTTCGACCACGTCTGGAACGGCGAGGGTTCGCCCCGCGCCGTCGTCGAGGCGCGCGGCCTGGTCCAGGTCAACGACACCGGCGCCATCGAGAAGGCCGTCGACGAACTGATTGCCGCCAACCCTGACAAGGCCGCCGCCGTCGCCGAGAAGCCCCAGGCCCTCGGCTGGTTCGTCGGCCAGGTCATGAAGGCTACCGGAGGCAAGGCCAACCCGGCCTCGGTGAACGAGATCCTGAAGGCGAAGCTGGGGCTCTGAGATCGCGATGCGTGCTGATCAGCCGCCGACCCTGCGTCTGAACGGCACGCTGCGCCCCGACGCCTGGCGTGCTGCCTTTGCGGCGCACCGGCGGCTGCATGTGCCCGAGATTCTCACGCCCCGCTCGGCGCGGGAGCTGCACCAGACCCTGGTGGACGCCAAAGACTGGGTGCGGTGCATCCACCTGGCGGCGGATCAGGATGTCGACATCACCATGGCGGAACTGGACGCCATGACCGAGTCGGACCGGGTCGCGCTGGAGCATTCGCTGGTCGATTCCTCGACCGACCACATCAAATACGTCTTCGACAAGATCCGCATAAGCTCGCAGCTGGAAGCGGGGGCGGCGTCGCATCGCCGATGCGTGCGATCCACGATTTCGTCAACGGCCCCGCCTTTCTGGACTTCTTTCGTCGGCTGACCGGCGACACGCGTATCGCCAGGGCCGACGTGATGGCGACGCGCTATCTGACTGGTCATTTCGCCAGCGCCCACGCGGACGAACTGCCGAACGCGAAACGGCTCTATGCCTACGTCCTGAACCTGACGCCGGGCTGGCATGCCGACCAGGGCGGAGTGCTGGTGTTCCTCGACCAGGACGGCCATGTCGCGGAGGGCTATGTGCCGCGATTCAACGCGCTGAACGTCTTCGCCGTACCGCAGACGCATGCCGTCTCGGTCGTTTCCCGGCTCGCGAAAGCGCCCCGACACTCCGTGACAGGCTGGATCCACGCCATTTGAAGACGAAGAAAAGCCCGCCCGGATCGCTCCGGACGGGCCTTTTCTTCAGTCCAACGGCATCTAGTTGGCGAGCAGTGACAGGATGACGCCGGTGGCCAGGGCCGCGATAACGACGTCGCCGGTGTCCGTGCGGTAATAGCCATAGCCGCGCGGGGGCTGGCGCCAGCCGTAGCGGTTGTAGTCCCGCACGTACCAGCGACTGCGGTACTCGTAGGGCAGGGTTCCGCCGCGATAGTAGCGCTGCTGACGATACCCATAGGCGTTGCCATACGGCGGGGCATGATAGCGACGGTCGTCGTAGCGGCGATCGCGGCGATAGTCGCGTCGATCGTCCCGGCGATCCTCGCGCCGCTCCCAGCGCTCGTAGCGGCCGTCGCGGTCACGGTCTCCGCCACGCCACTGTTGGGCGGAAGCAGCGACGGGCGCGGCGAGCGTGGCCAGGGCCACAGCGCCGATGACGAAAAGATTGGTCTTCTTCATAGCACTCCTCCTTGGACGGGTGCGCGAGGTGAAGCGCGAGATGCCCGACCTTGAGACGAAGTTTCGTCGTCCCGGCATGAACTCAAACTGAACGGGACGTTAAGGAAGGCGGTCACGTACGGGCCCGGGAATCAGATACCTTTGGTTGTCGGAACCCCAGAGACCACCTCATGCGCACTGTCGTCCTTCTCGCCCTCGCCGCCATTGCCATCACAGCACCGGCCACCGCTCAGGAGACGGCGCGAAGGTACACGATCGATTTCTCGGTAATGAAGGACGGTGCCCCGGTCGCTTCGGCCCGCGCCCTGATCGCGGAAGGCGGACAGGCTGAGATCAATCTGGTCGCGGCCGACGGTGCCTACACCTTCACGGCCGATCTCCAGCCTGAGCAGGGCGACGGCGGCGAAGATCGCCTGATGCTCGAGGCCTACGTCAACCGTGACGGCGAGGACCTTGCACAGCCCCGTCTGCTGGTCGAGCGCGGCGGTCGGGCCCTCATGCAGATCGGATCTTCAAACGCCAACTCGAACGGGCTTCAGGAAGGCGTTCAGATCAGCCTGGCGCCGGTTGCCGAATGATCTGTCGCGGGCAACGGGCGGCAGCGGCGACCTCGGCCGCCAGCACCGACTTCACGACCAGGGGCGTATCCGTTGCGATGACCACAGCACCCTGGTCGAACAGGGCGCGATACTCCGACGGATCGCCATCCGCCGCATACTGGTCGTCAAGCCGCCGCCCCGGTGCGCCGAGCGTGCCGAACTGGGCCTCGACGCCTGCCTCGGCCAGCGACCGCCACAGCGCCGGCCGGACTTCGCGCGTCCCGGTCCAGGCGAGGATCTGCGGCGGGTTCAGTCCCTCCAGCCCCGCCAGATCGTTGAGCCCGGCGGACATCATCATCTCGGGCGCCAGGGTCGCCACGGCGCGCGCCGTTTCCGGCGAATAGGTGATCAGGATGACCCGGTCCTGCGCATCGGCAGCCCGCACCTCGGCGATCACGGCCCGCGCCAGGGTGATCGTCGCCGCTTCGTCGGCGGGCTTCAGGTCTATGCTCGCGATCGCTCCGACCCGACCGGCGGCATCCAGCGCCTCGCCCAGCGTCGGCGGCGCCGCGTCGGTCACCTCGCCGTTGGTCGCCTCCAGTCGCGCCGCGCGCACCTCGGCAAATGTCAGGTCCGCGACCCGGCCAGTCCCCGTCGAGGTCCGCTCCATGGTCTCGTCGTGCATCAGCACCAGCTTGCCGTCACGGGTCAGGGCCGCATCGATCTCCAGGATCGCGCCCGGGATCGCCCGCCCCGTCGCCTCGATGGCGGCGATGGAGTTCTCTGGCTGGTCGTCTGCCGACTGGGCACGGTGGGCGGACACGGCAACGCCGCCGCCCTGTCTCACACAGTCGAAATAGGCTGCAAGGGCCGGATCGCCGGATGCGCTCCGCATCGGCGTGGCCGCGCATCCGGAAGCCAGAAGGGCGGTCATCAGCGCAGGAGCGAGGAAGCGTGTCATGAGGCAGCCTGTACGATCGGGATCGTCCTCATAGCCCTCCGGATCGACGGGCGTAAGACAGCCACATCCCTTGCCCGAGCCTGCGGGCCGACGCATGTTCGCGGCCAACGGATATCGGGAGAGAATCGGTTGCAGGATCTTGTGGCTCCAGCCCTGGGCACGCTCGCGGCCGTCGCCGTCGGCGGCTATCTGCTGGGGTCCATCCCGTTCGGCGTGCTGATCACCCGCGCGGCCGGCGCGGGCGACGTGCGCAACATCGGCTCCGGCAATATCGGCGCGACCAATGTCCTGCGTACAGGCCGCAAGGACCTGGCGCTGGCCACCCTGCTGCTCGACGCCGGCAAGGGCGCCGCCGCCCTGCTGATCGCCCGTCATCTGTTCGGATCGGAAGCCGCGGGCGCCATCGCGGGCGGCGCGGCCTTCCTGGGCCACCTGTTCCCGGTCTGGCTGGGCTTCAAGGGCGGCAAGGGGGTGGCGACCTTCTTCGGCCTGTTGATCGCCGCGTGCTGGCCGCTGGGCCTCATGGCCGGGGCGACCTGGCTGATCGTCGCCTTCGTGCTGCGCTACTCGTCGCTGGCCGCGCTCGTGGCCGCCGCCGCGGCGCCGGTCTATGCCCTGCTGCCGATCACCGCCCTCGGCCTGCCCGCGCCGCAGCCGATCTTCGTGCTGGCGATCGTCACGGCCGTGCTGATCTACATCCGCCATCACGAGAATATCGGCCGTCTGCTGAAAGGGGCCGAACCTCGCATCGGCGCCGCGAAGACGTGAGCCTTCCGGAAGCCGAGCGCTTCGCCCGCCTGCGCCTCGCGCGCGCCGAGCGGGTCGGCCCGGTTTCCTTCCGCCAGCTTCTGGACCGGTTCGGCAGCGCGGAGCGGGCGCTGGAGGCCCTGCCCGACCTGATCCGAAAAGGCGGCGGCCACGGCTACAGCCTGCCGCCCGTCGAGCAGATCGAACAGGAACTGGCCGCCGGCGACCGCGCCGGAGCGGCGCTTCTGGTGCTGGGCGACGCCGCCTATCCGCCGATGCTCGCCGCCGTCGATCCGCCGCCGCCCCTTCTGTGGACCCGGGGCGATGCGGCCCTGCTCTCGCGAGAGGCCGTCGGCGTCGTCGGCGCCCGGATCGCCTCGGCGGGCGGCCAGCGGATTGCGCGCGGCCTCGCCCAGCAAATGGGACAGGCCGGGTTCGTCGTCGTCTCCGGTCTGGCACGAGGCATCGATGCCGCAGCCCACGCCGGATCTCTGGAGACGGGCACGGTGGCGGTGCTGGGCGGCGGGGTGGACGACGTCTATCCGTCCGAGAACGCGGGCCTCTACAAGCAGATCGTCGAGCAGGGCTGTGTCGTCTCCGAAAGCCCGATGGGCGTGCGGGCCCAGGCGCGGGATTTCCCGAGGCGGAACCGAATCATCTCCGGCCTGTCGCGCGGCATCATCGTGGTCGAGGCCGAACTGCGGTCGGGCTCCCTGATCACCGCCCGTCTGGCCAATGAACAGGGACGCGATGTCTTCGCCGTGCCCGGCTCGCCGCTGGATCCCCGGTCGAAGGGGCCGAACGAACTGCTGCGTCAGGGGGCCATCCTGTGCGAGGGCATCGACGACGTCCGCCGCGCCTTCGAGACGCTAAGGACCCTGAGCGAGCCGCCAGCCGGCACGCCCTTCGATGGGGCTCCGGACGAGATCGACGCCGCATTCCTGGACCGGGTCGCCGATCTGCTGTCGCCGACGCCGACGCCGCGCGACGAGATCGCCCGCGCCCTGAACGCGCCGATCGGAGAGGTGGCCGCCGCCCTTCTGGAACTCAGTCTGGTCGGGCGGGCGACATTGCTGCCCGGCGGATCGGCGTCGATCTAGACCGACATGGACTACCCCGCCGATGGCCTGTGCAGATTGGTCGGTTGACAGGGTTCGCATCCCTGACCACGTTCCACCCCCCTCCTCCCAGACTGAGCCGTAATGAATCTCGTCATCGTCGAGAGCCCCGCAAAGGCCAAGACCATCAATAAATACCTCGGCCCGGACTTCGAGGTTCTGGCGTCCTACGGGCACGTCCGCGACCTGCCGTCCAAGGACGGGTCGGTGAAGCCCGACGAGGACTTCGCCATGGAATGGGAGGTCGACGCCAGGGCGTCGAAGCGCCTGTCCGAAATCGCCGAGGCCGCCAAGCGCGCGGACCGCGTCATCCTGGCGACCGACCCCGACCGCGAGGGAGAGGCGATCAGCTGGCATGTGCTCGATGTACTGACCAAGAAGAAGGCGCTGAAGGACACTCACGTCGAGCGCGTCACCTTCAACGCCATCACAAAGGCGGCCGTGCTCGAAGCCATGGCCAATCCGCGCCAGCTCGACATGGAATTGGTCGAGGCCTACCTGGCCCGCCGCGCGCTGGACTATCTGGTAGGCTTCACCCTGTCGCCGGTGCTGTGGCGCAAGCTTCCGGGCGCCCGTTCGGCCGGACGGGTGCAGTCGGTCGCCCTGCGTATCGTCGTCGACCGCGAGATGGAGATCGAGCGGTTCAAGGCCCAGGAATACTGGTCGATCGAGGCCGATCTGGCCGCCGACAGCCCGCCCTTCACGACCCGTCTGGTCAAGCACGAAGGCAAGCGGATCCAGCGTCTGGATATCCCGTCGGAGGCCGTGGCCTTCGCGGCGCGTGACGCCATCAACGCCGGCGACTTCACCATCCGGTCGATCGAGAAGAAGCCGGTCCGCCGCTTCCCCTCCCCGCCCTTTACCACCTCGACCCTGCAGCAGGAGGCGTCGCGCAAGCTGGGCTTCGACGCCCAGCGCACCATGCGCGCGGCCCAGAAGCTGTACGAGGGCGTCGACGAGACCGGCGGCCTGATCACCTATATGCGGACCGACGGCGTCCAGACCACGCCGGAGGGCATCGCCCAGGCCCGCGAGGTCATCGGCGAGACCTTCGGACCGGCCTTCGTCCCGGCCGAGGCCCGCTACTACAAGACCAAGGCCAAGAACGCCCAGGAGGCGCACGAGGCGATCCGCCCGACCAACATCGCCCGCCGCCCCGACAGCCTGCGGCTCGAGAGCGACCTGCAGCGCCTGTACGAGCTGATCTGGAAGCGGATGGTCGCCTCCCAGATGGAGGCCGCGCGTCTGGACCGGACCACGGTCGAGGTCGAGACCCCGGACGGACAGACCGGCCTGCGCGCCACCGGACAGGTCGTGACCTTCGACGGCTTCCTGGCCGTCTACGAGGAAGGCCGCGACGAGAAGCAGAAGGGCGCCGAATCCGAGGAGGACGACGATTCGACCCGCCTGCCGGCGCTCAAGGAAGGCGCCAGGGCGAAGGTCGAGGCGATCCGCACCGAACAACATTTCACCGAGCCGCCCCCGCGCTTCTCGGAAGCCACCCTGGTCAAGAAGCTGGAAGAGCTCGGCATCGGCCGTCCCTCGACCTACGCCTCGATCCTGACGACCCTGCGCGACCGCGAATATGTCCGCATGGACAAGAACCGCTTCTATCCCGAGGACAAGGGACGGCTGGTCACGGCCTTCCTGGAGCAGTTCTTCCGCAAGTGGGTGGAATACGATTTCACTGCGGCGCTGGAGACGCGCCTCGACGAGGTTTCGGCCGGCGAGCTGAACTGGAAGGTGCTGCTGCGCGAGTTCTGGACCGACTTCCATGTCGCCACCCAGGCGGCGGGCGAGCTGCGCACCACGGCCATCCTCGACGCCCTGAACGAGAGCCTCGGCCCGCACATCTTCCCGATGAAGGAAGACGGCTCGGACCCGCGGGAATGCCCCCTGTGCAAACAGGGCCAGCTCAGCCTGAAGACCAGCCGGTTCGGCGCCTTCGTCGGCTGTTCGCGCTATCCCGACTGCAAGTTCACCCGGCCGGTGGCGGCCCCCGATGCGGCCGACGGCGGCGCCGATGGCGGCGACCGGGAGCTGGGCGTCGATCCGGTGACCGGCCTGCCGGTGCAGCTGAAGATCGGACGCTTCGGCCCCTATGTCGAAACCGCCGTGCCCGACGAGGAGAAGCCGAAACGCTCCTCCCTGCCCAAGGGCTGGAGCCCGGCGTCCCTGACGCTGGACCAGGCGGTGAGGCTGCTGGGCCTGCCGCGTCCCGTGGGCGACCACCCCGAGGACGGCAAGCCGATCACGGCGGGCCTGGGTCGTTATGGGCCGTTCATCCTGCACGCCGGCACCTATGCCAATGTCGCCGACATCGACGAGGTGTTCGAGATCGGCCTGAACCGCGCCGTGGTCCTGCTGGCCGAAAAGCGGGCCGGCGGTTTCAAGGGCCGGGGCGCCGCCACCGCGCCGCTGAAGGACCTCGGCGCCCACCCGGAGACGGGCGAGCCGGTCCACGTCATGGCCGGCCGCTTCGGGCCGTATGTGAAGTCGGGCAAGATCAACGCCACCCTGCCCAAGGGCACGGCGCCCGAGGACATGACCATGGACGTGGCTGTGCCCCTGCTGGCCGCCCGCGCCCTGGTCGCGCCCAAGCCCAAGAAGGCGCCGGCGAAGAAGGCGGCCCCCAAGGCTGCTGCGGCGAAGAAGCCCGCAGCGAAGAAGCCGGCCGCGAAGAAGCCGGCCGCGAAGAAGGCTCCTGCGAAGAAGCCCGCCGCGAAGAAGGCGGCGGCGGAGTAGTCGTCGGGCTCCCGCCGGCTCCGGCTGGCGGGGTCCGGGCCTTCGGGACTCCGGAGAATTCAGTACAGATCGTCCACTGAGTCCGGCCGGCCCGAACGCGAAAACACCGTCCGATGCGTCCGAAGCGTTCGCCCATGGTGATCCCCTCCGCACGAAAGGGATCAGTATGGGGGTGTTTCAGGGGGTGATGGATAAAAGGCCTATCGTCAGAGCCGGACTTTGATTTCAAAGGCGGATTCGGACGATGTGTTGATGGGTATGGGGCTGATTTCCTTCTCCCCTTGCGGGAGAAGGTGGCAGCCGAAGGCTGACGGATGAGCGGTTGTACCGGCAGCTGAAGTGAGTTGAGCCAGCGCTGACCTTCGACGTCAGCGCGACCCCTCATCCGACTTCGCTTCGCTCAGCCACCTTCTCCCGCAAGGGGAGAAGGACCGCTTCGGCAGGGATCGCCTCTCACGGCAGCGAGAATTGCAGCGACAACCTCGTGCCGCCGGTTCTCGATGTCGGCATTGGCGAACCGTAGCACGCGGAAATTCCGTTCGCGCAGGAAGGCGTCGCGTTCGACGTCATGAAGACTGGCGTCATGCGTCGGGCCGTCCGCTTCGACGATCAGACGGTGACGCAGGCAGACGAAGTCGGCGATGTAGCGGCCGATCACGACCTGTCGCCGGAACTTCAACCCTTCCAGCCGGCGATCCCGCAGCAGCTTCCACAGACGGCGCTCATAGAGCACCGGCTCCCGCCGCATCAGCTTCGCGCGATCATGGAGCCATTCATCCATAGGCTGTTCTAGCCCTTCTCCCCTTGCGGGAGAAGGTGGCAGCCGAAGGCTGACGGATGAGGGGTCACACCGGCGGCTGGAGTGGGCTGGGACAATGCTGACTTTCGACGTCAGCGCGACCCCTCATCCGACTTCGCTTCGCTCAGCCACCTTCTCCCGCAAGGGGAGAAGGACCGGAGTGTGCGGCCGACGCCGTCTCCACCCCCGGCCAGGCGGCGAACACCGGCTCGGCCGTCGGCGAGCGGAGGCGGTTGCGGGAGCAGAGGAAGAAGAGGTTGGTCAGCGCGCTTACGTGATCAGTTTTTGGATTTGACCAGCCGTCTCGATCAACTTTTCAGAATTGGCAGCTAGGCCTTCGATTATCGCGATCCGACCTGCCCAACGTTCGATGGATGGCCAGATTTGGCCTACAAATTCGGTCGCAGACGGACTCGTCTTTTCTATCCGACGCAATCTGATTACTAAGTCAAAGTATGCTGAATACGCAGCATCGAATCCCAACATATCGACGTTTAGCACAAAGAATTTCAGAGCCATGAGCTGATCTTCTAAGGTACTTTTTACCTGTCCAACCTGATCTGACGCAGCAACTAGACCGGCCAGAGCATCAATTTCCGCTGCAATCTCCGCGAGTTCCGGCTTAGCGACGAGATATGGAGCAGTTGTTGGACCGTAGAATCCGACAATGATTGCAAACTGAGAGACAAGGATGTCGGGGTTCGCAACGTAGGACGCCGTCGTGGTATTCAGACCGCCGGGGCCGAACACCGATCTCAGTTGGTTGATCTGCTGGATTAAGCCGTCTCGTCCCTCAGCTTCCATGCGCTCATCGTTTTCGATGACATACTTTGCCGCAGTCAGTTGCCGCTGAACCTCATTCAGGAACGGAAAAAACTCCGGACTCTCCGGCGTGATGCCCTTGATCGCCTCGATTGTAGCTATAGCGCTGGGCGACGCGCGGGTTTTCGCGCCGTCACGCACCATTCTGGCGATTTCTAGGACATGATTGATAGGGGAGATTGTCACAGCGGAATATTATCGTGCTTCTTCCACGGGTTCGACTGCTGTTTGTTCTTCAGCGTCCGTAGCGCCCGGATCAGCCGCCGCCGCGTGCCGTGCGGCATGATCACGTCGTCGATATAGCCGAGCCCCGCCGCGACGAAGGGGTTGGCGAACCGTTCCTTGTACTCGGCCTCGCGCGCCGCCAGCGCCTCGGGGTCGCCAGCCTCCTTGCGGAAGATGATCTCGACCGCGCCCTTGGCGCCCATGACGGCGATCTCGGCCGAGGGCCAGGCGTAGTTGACGTCGCCGCGCAGGTGTTTGGAGCTCATCACGTCATAGGCGCCGCCATAGGCCTTGCGCGTGATCACGGTCAGCTTGGGCACCGTGGCCTCGGCATAGGCGAACAGCAGCTTGGCGCCGTGCTTGATCAGGGCGCCGTACTCCTGGCGCGTGCCGGGCATGAAGCCGGGGACATCGACGAAGGTCACCAGGGGGATGTCGAAGGCGTCGCAGAAGCGGACGAAGCGGGCGGCCTTGCGGCTGCTGTCGATGTCGAGAACGCCGGCCAGGACCTGGGGCTGGTTGGCGACGATGCCGATCGGCTGGCCGTCCAGACGGCCGAAACCGCAGACGATGTTCTTCGCGAAATCGGCGCCGATCTCGAAGAAGTCGGCCTCGTCGACCGTCTTCAGGATCAGCTCCTTGATGTCATAGGGCTGGTTCGGATTGGCCGGGACCAGGGTGTCGAGCGAGGCCTCGTCGCGGTCGGGGTCGTCGTAGCTGTCGCGGACCGGCGGCTTCTCGCGGTTGGACAGGGGCAGGAAGCCGATAAGACGGCGGACCTCCGACAGGGCCTCGAGGTCGTTCTCGAAGGCGCCGTCGGCGACGCCCGACTTGCCGGCATGGACGCGGGCGCCGCCCAGGTCCTCGTGGCTGACCACCTCGTTGGTGACGGTGCGGACCACGTCGGGGCCGGTCACATACATGTAGGAGGTGTCCTTCACCATGAAGATGAAGTCGGTGATCGCCGGGGAATAGACGTCGCCGCCGGCGCACGGGCCCATGATGACGCTGATCTGGGGGATGACACCCGAGGCCAGGGTGTTCTGGAGGAAGATGTCGGCATAGCCGGCGAGGCTCTCGACCCCCTCCTGGATGCGGGCGCCGCCGGCGTCGAACAGGCCGATGATCGGGGCCCCGTTGGTCAGGGCCATGGTCTGGAGCTTGACGATCTTGGCCGCATGCGCGCCCGAAAGAGAGCCGCCGAAGACGGTGAAATCCTTGGAGAAGACATAGACCAGACGGCCGCCGATCGTGCCCCGTCCGGTGACCACGCCGTCGCCGGGGACGCGCTGGTTCTCCATGCCGAACTGGTGCGAGCGGTGCTCGACGAACATGTCGGTCTCTTCGAACGAGCCCTCGTCCAGCAGGACCTCGATCCGCTCGCGGGCGGTCAGCTTGCCCTTGGCGTGCTGAGACGCGATGCGGGCGGGGCCGCCCCCCTGACGCGCGGCTTCGCGCCGGGTTTCGAGCTGTTCGAGGATGGCTTTCATGGGGGCGGTCTCCGTGTCGCTCTGGATTAGCGGGAGCCGCCGTGGCGCGCTAGAGCCGCCCCTGCTCCGCCAGCTTGTCGACCATCCAGGCGCGGGCCGAGGGGATCGGCTTGTTCTGGGGGTGGAAGACGAACTGCTCGAGGAAATGGCCGGTCAGGTCGAGGCCGGAGCGCACGTCGCCCTCGGACAGGCCCGCCTGGGCGCCCAGCATGAAGGGCGGCAGGGTCAGCAGCTTGTCCGCATAGGGGGCGCCGGCCTCGCGCGACACGGCGCGGCCGGTGCGGGGGCTGACCCAGATCAGGTCGTCCATCGTGCCGGTGACGGCGCAGCGGCTGAGGTCCAGGCCGAAGCCGAGATCCTCCAGCAGGCCCGCCTCGAAGCGCACGAAGATGGCGGGCCAGACGGACGGGATCTGGAAGGCCGCCATCAGGGCCTCGAAGGCCAGGAAGGCGCCGGGATGGGGCTCGCGTTCCGGCAGGGCGCCCTGCGCCACCGCGGCGGCGGCGGCGAGGCCGGTCAGGGCCAGGCCATCGTCGAACAGGGCGCTGGGCCCCTCCCCGACCGACTCCAGACGGGCCGAGCCGAGATGGTCGCTGGTCCGGGCGCGGTAGTCGGCGATGACCCGCGCGCCGGGCTGCAGGAAGGGCTTCATGCGCCGCGACGCACCGCCGGCCACGAAGGCGGCGTGACGGCCATGGGTCTCGGTCAGCAGGTCGACGACCACCCCGGTGTCGCCATGGGCCCGCGCCGACAGGACGAAGGCCTCTTCGTGGAATTCCATCAGGGCGCCGGGTCTTCCCTGGCCGCCTCGTAGGTCTTGATGATGCGGGCGATGGGGCTGGCCAGGTCGTTGGGGACGGCGAGGCTGAGGACGTACTGCTCGATCTTCCAGCCGTCGTCCGTCAGCCGCATGACGCCCGAACCGCGTGTGCGGCCGTAGCTGTCGTTGGTCAGCTGTTCCTCGAACCAGGCGATGCAGCGGCACTCGATCGGAGCGAGGGTGATGACCCGCGACGTCGCCGGATAGGACCAGCCCTGACCGCGCGCGAAATAGGGGCCGACGTAGCCGCGCAGTTCTTCCAGCGTCCAGTGCTCGCCCGCGTCCGTGCCCACGAACCGGGCTTCGGGAGCATAGAGGGCGAAATAGGCGTCGGCGTCGGCGGCGGCCGAGGCGACGTTCAACTGGTCGAGGACGGCGGCGACCTCGGCCTCGGGCGTGGCCTGGACGGCGATGGCGAGTGCGATGGCTGCGAACATCAGGGCCTCCGAAGGGTGAACCCCAGTCGTAACCCTACTCGCCGCTTTCCGGAACCGGATAGGTGTCAGGCTTCAGTACCTTCGACAGGGCGATCAGGTTGCGGGCCGCGTTGCGGCCCACGCGGTCGGACCAGTCGTGGCCCTGATCGGTCTCGATATAGTCGGGGCCCGGTCCCGGGCCGAGGTGCCAGTAGGTCCAGCTCTGCGCCGGGATGGTGAAGCCCATGTCGATCAAGCCTTGCGAGATCGTCGCCACGATATGGTGGGCGCCGTCCTCATTGCCGGTGATGACGATGCCGGCGACCTTGCCGAAGGCGACGGGGCGGCCGGTGTCGTCGGTCTCTCCGAACCAGGCGTCCATGCGTTCGAGGGCGCGGAGGGCGACGCTGGACATCTGGCCCAGCCAGGTCGGGGTGGCGAAGACGACGATGTCGGCGGCCTTCAGCTTCGCATCGACGTCGGGCCACTGATCGCCGTCGCCTTCGTCGGCGCTGACGCCGGGCTTGATGTCGAGATCGACCAGCCGGATCATCTCGACCTCGGCCCCGCCCTTCTCCAGCTCGGCGATGACGACCTTCGCCAGGGCCTCGGTGTTCGAGACGCCGGGCGAGGGCTTGAGGGTGCAGTTCAGGACGACGGCGCGCATGGGGTTCTCCGGGCTGGGTCGAGAGAACGGACGGTGATTGAGCCTGTTCCCGGATGACGAAAGAAGAGGAACCGCATTTAACCGGACGGTTGACAACACGGTCCGATCAGAGCATTTAACCGATCAGTTCAACACGAAACCCGCCATGCAGACCGACCCCCTCTCCGCCAAGTTCGCCGCCCTGGCCGACCCGACCCGTCGGGCCATCCTGGCGCGGCTGACCGAGGGCGAGTGTTCGGTCAGCGATCTGGCGGAACCGTTCGACATGAGTTTGCCGGCGGTCTCCAAACATCTGAAGGTGCTGGAGAAGGCCGGACTGATCTCTCGCGGCAAGGAGGCCCAATGGCGCCCTGCCCGACTGGAACCGATGGGCCTGAAGGGCGTGGCCGAGTGGCTGGAACACTACCGCCGCTACTGGGACAAGAGCTTCGACCGCCTGGAAGATTATCTGCGCAAGATTCAGAAAGGAAACGACGATGGCAAACGAAACTGAGACCAATCCCTGCGATACGGACGGCGCCGCACACGCGTTTGAACTGAAGCTGGAACGCCTCATCGACGCGTCGCCGGAGAAGGTCTTCAAGGCCTATACCGACCCCGCGATCCTGAGCCAGTGGTTCGCGCCCAAGCCCTGGAAGGTCGTCGATCCGATCATCGAACCCCGCGTCGGCGGCCGCTTCAACTTCACCATGCACGGCCCCGATGGCGAGGTGTTCCCGAACAGCGGCGTCTTCCTGGAGGTGATTCCGAACCGCCGCATCATCACCACCGACGCCTTCACCTCCGAGTGGAAGCCGGCCGGCCAGCCCTTCATGGTCGCCCAGGTCGACATGGAGCCGACCGCCGACGGCAAGACGAAATACACGGCCGTCGCCCGCCACTGGAACGCTGACACGATGAGGCAGCACGAACAGATGGGCTTCCACGAGGGCTGGGGCACGGTCGCCGACCAACTGGCCGAAATCGTGAAGACGTTCTGACATGGCGCAGGTCGAAACCCTCCTGCCGCCATTGCCGACGCTGCTGGAGCGCCGTCTCGACATGAGCCGGACGTTCGATGCCCCACGGCCGCTCCTGTGGGCCGCCTGGACCCGGCCGGAGATGCGGGTTCACTGGATGGGCCCGGTCGAATGGCCGATGGTGTCAGGGACCAACGACCTGCGCGTCGGCGGCGAATGGCGGGCCTGTCTGCGGTCGGTCGAGACGGGCGAAGACCTCTGGCAGGGAGGTCACTACCGCGAGATCGACGAACCCCGGCGGCTGGTCTTCACCTTCAAGTGGGACGAAAGCCACGAGGACGGACCGCCGGCCGACACCCTGGTCACCGTCGAACTGCATGAGACGGCGGACGGCCAGACCCGAATGGAGTTCACACACGAGGGCCTGAAGTCCGAACGCAGCCTGACGGGCCACACCCACGGCTGGACCTCGACGCTGGACAGGCTCGAGGCGTGGCTGGCCGCCAACCCGGACTGACCATTTCAAGGAGGAGCCACCATGAAGATCGTGACGAGTCTGAGCTTCGCGGGAAATTGTCGTGAAGCCTTCGAGTTCTACGCCAAGGTTCTGGGCGGCGAGATCACCGCCGCGATGCGGTACGGCGACGCACCGCCCGAGATGCACATGCCGCCCGAGATGAAAGACTGGCTGATGCACTGCTGGCTGCAGGTCGGCGACCAGGCGATCATGGGCTCCGACATGCACTCGGACTGGGCGACGAAGATCAATGAGCCCAAGAACGGCTTCGACGTGACCTTCCATTCCAGCAGTCTGGAGGAAGGCCAGCGGGTGTTCGACGCTCTCGCCGAAGGCGGCAAGGTGGGGATGGCCTTCGGCGAAACCTTCTGGTCGCCCGGGTACGGCAGTTTGACGGATCGGTTCGGTATTCCCTGGATGGTCAACGTATTGCCTGCCGAAGGCTGGAAACCCGGTTCATGAGCGGCCTGACAATCTGGACCTATGACTGGGTTCCAGAGATGCCGCGAGGCTTCGTGCGCGATCTCAGACTAAGGTGGGCGTGCGAGGAGGCCGGGTTCTCCTATGCAACCGGGACCGTTCCCTTCGACGGCCGAGGGCCCGAGCACCTGGCTCACCAGCCGTTCGGCCAGATCCCGTTCCTGAGCGACGGTGCACTGGAGGTGTTCGAGAGCGGAGCCGGGCTGCTGCATCTGGCGAAAAAGAGCGACGCCCTGATGCCCGGCGATCCGGCGGGAGAGGCGGCGACGGTCCAATGGATCTTCGCCGCGCTCAACTCCGTCGAGATGGTCAGCGTGCCCTGGTGGTTCCTTAAGATCACGGGAACCGCAGACAATGGACTGACGGACTGGCTGAGTAAGCGTCTCGGCCACATCGAGACGGTTCTGAAGGACCGGGAGTGGCTGGCGGCCGGACGGTTCACGGCCGCCGACCTGCTCATGGCGGACGTCTTGCGCGTCCCGGACGTCCGCGCGTTCGGGGACCGACCCGCGACCGAGGCCTATGTGGCCCGGATCACCGCGCGGCCGTCTTTTGAAAAGGCCCACGCTGACCAGATGGCTCATTTCGCGGTCGCCGATGCCGCACGACGAGCTTGAACGATGAAGGCCTCGCCCATGGTCTGGACCGGCCGCATGCTAACCGGTCTGTTCGCCCTGTTCATGCTGGGCGCCTCGGTCACCCCCAAGTTCATGGGCATGCCGATCGCGACCCAGACCCTCGTCGATCTGGGCTGGTCGCCCGACTGGGTGCTGCCAATCGGGCTGATGGAGTTCGGCTTCCTCGCCCTCTACCTCTATCCACGCACCAGCGTGCTGGGAGCGGTCATGATGACCGGCCTGCTCGGCGGGGCGATGGCGACCCAGGTCCGCGTCGACAGCCCCCTGTTCAGCCACCAGCTTTTCAGCCTCTATCTCGGCCTCGTCATGTGGGGCGGGCTGTGGCTGCGGGACGAGCGGCTCAGGTCGCTGTTCCCCTTCCGGCGCTGAGATGGAAAAGTTCGCCGCCGCCAGCCCTGACGCCTATGTCGCCGGCCTGACCGGCTGGCAGAAGGACCGGGTCACCGAACTGCGCGCTGCGGTCCGGGCGGCGGGATCGATGGACGAGGTGATCAAATGGGGCCACCTCGTCTACCTCTCGAACGGACCGGTCTGCCTGATCCGGGCTGAGGGCAAGCGGGTGCTGTTCGGCCTGTGGCGCGGACAGCGGCTGCTGGACCGGGAGCCGAAACTGAAGGCCGGCGGCCAGTTCGAGATGGCCACCGCCAGCCTCGTCGAGGGCGAGGCGCTGGCCCCCGCAACGGTCACCGCCCTGACCCGGGCGGCCGTGGACCTGAACGCCGAACTCGGCGATCCCACGAAGGCGGCCAAGCGAGCCTAGTCCGCCAGCGCCGCGGGGAACTCATGGCCTAGGGCCCCGCCCATGGCCTGCTGATGGGCATTTTTCGACAGCACGATCACGGCGGTCCGCGCATCGGGCGGCCATGTCACGATGTAGCTGCAACCCGACCCGCTGCCGGCATGATCGATCTCTCAGCCTTGAAAGGCGGGACGTGACTGCGTGACCGGCGACCTGTCCGCGACCGGGCCTGGCGGGAAACAACCTCAGGCGATCACGTCCGGGCCCATGGGATCGGTCGATCCACGGACGGCGCAAAGGCATCGGGACGGCGGACCCGAACCTGAGGACTTTCCATGTCAAAACCCGCCAATACCCTGGCCTTCACCCTTACCCTTCTCGCCGCTTCCAGTGCCGGTGCTGCAGCCCTCGCCCAGGACGTCCGTCCCCGACCCCAGCACGTCTTTTTCGGCGATTCCGATCTTGAACAGGGCAATTTCCAGCTCCTTTCGGGCGAGACGGAAGCGGACCTCGCGCCCTATTTCTGCGACGGCGGCCTGTGCCGGGACTCCAACGGCCCGGTCTGGGTTGAGCGACTGGGCCTTGAGATCCGTCCCGTCCTTTCCGGCCTTGTCGGGCGGGACGGCGTGAATTTCGCGGTCTCCGGCGCCCACATGACGGATCGTGGCTCCATCGACGGCACCGGAGTCGCCAACCAGATCGCCCTGTTCGCGGACATGGTCGAATCCCGACAGCTCACGGTCAGACCGGACGACCGGTTCTATCTCCATGCCGGATCCAATGATCTAACCCGCCTGCTGACTGGCGAGAGCTCTGATCTCGTGGGCGAGGCTCTGCTGGCGGCCACCAGCGCAAACATCGACACCCTGGCCGGGCTTGGCGCGCGCACGATCTATCTCGCTGACGTCCAGGACGTCTCGCGCCTGCCCATGCTGGCGGAGGTCACGCCTCAGACTGCCGCGGAAGTGTCCGGGCTGGTCGCCGGGATCAATCGGGAGCTGGACTCGATTGCTGCGTCGCGCTCGAACCAGTCGGTCCATATCGTGCAGGTCCGGCAGAACGCCTTCATCGACTATGTCGCCGACAACGCCCGGATGCTGGGGTTTGATGCCCCGCTCAACACCGCGTGTTTCGATGGCGAGACGCTTTGCACAACCGATCGCGCACAGCAGGACAGGTATGTCTTTTTCGATACCAACCATTTCAGCGGCCGGGCCCACGACCTGCTGGCGCGCTGGTACCTGGCGACCCGTGATGGCGCGGAAGGGCGCGCGGCGGAACCGGCCGCACGCCTGCCCGACCTGGCCCAGGCTGACCATTGGCTGGTTGCCGGCCCGGACGGACTGGATCCGGAACAGGTCGCCTCATCGGGCTTGAGTCTGAGCCTGAGCCCGCTCTACGGTCGGCGGGAGATGCGCTCGAACGGCAGCGCGCCTTCGCTGTCGCATTCCGCGCGCGGGGCCCGGATGACGCTGCAGTGGGTCGATCCCGGCCGCTCGCGGCTGGGGGTGGCCGCCGGCTGGGTCGGCGGGGAAGGGGATTTCGCAGAGGGCTCAGTGTTTGAAAGCCGCAACGGCAGCGTTCAAGCCTTCGCCGAGCACCGGTTCTGGGGTGTGGACGCGATCGCCCGGGCCTCCTATGCCTTGGGGACCTATGAACTGAGCCGGGAGACCGGACTCCCCGGCCTCATTGCGGAAGCAGAGTTCGACACGCGCACCTTCGGAGCCGGCCTGGCCCTGCGCCAGTCCTTCTCGCTGGGGCCCGTCCGCATGTCTTGGGAAAGCCGTGCCGACTATATGCAGACCCGTCTCGGGAAGACCGAAGAGCGCGGTGCAGATGGCCTCGCCCTGGCCTACAACAAGCAGACCCACGAACAGCTTGTTCTGGCTGACGATCTGGAAATGAGGTTCACGGCCTATCAGAGCGATCGGCTGGTTTTGGCGCCGTTCGCGGGCGTAACCATCTCGGACCGGGTTCTTGGCCGACGCCACGCGCTGACTTCCCGGCTGATCGACAACAGCGCACAGGCCGCCATCACCAGTTCGGGTCTGTCGAGCCGGTTGGGCGCGCAGGTGCGGCTCGGACTGGAGGCCTCGCTCGATGACCGCTGGCAGTTCGGCGTCAGCTATGAACGGGCTTTGGCCGGGGATGACCGCGACAGCCAGGTCGCCCGGCTTTCCATCGCAGCACAGTTCTGATCTGGATGCGTAGGTGGGGGGGGGGGTGTGGCTCGACTGCACCCTCACCTGCGGATCCCCCAGTGAAAACCAGCCCGAGCCCCGGAGGAGGATCGAGTGACCGTATCCGTTTCGTTGATCCTCAATGCCGTCGGACTTGGCGTCGTCGTGGCGAGCCTTGGTGCGTTCGCGGTCGCCCGCGGCGTCGGACAAAAGCCGGTGCGGCAGGCACGGTTGTGGATGGCCCTCTTCATCGGGCTCCTCGGCTATGACCATGTCGTTCAGCTGGCTGACGGCCTTGGCCTCATCACCCGCGCCCCGGTGCTGATCGGCATCGATTTCCTCCACCTGCCGCTTCTGGTCGCGGCCCTCTACATGCATGTCCGGCTGGTCACACCGACCGGGAACGCTGTCTCGGGTGAAGGGACGCCAGGGCCTGTCCTCTGGCCCTGGGCGAGTGTGGCGGGTCTGTGGGCGCTTCTGATCCCGCTGGTGTTTCTGGACGGAGACCTGAAACGGGCCGTCTTTGTGGAGGCGGCGTTCACGGGGGGAGAGGACCTTCCGGAGATCACCCAGGCCACCCTGCTGGTGGTCGCTGTTGTCGGCGTCCTGGTTTACTGGCTCGCCTGGCTCACCATGCTCGTCTGGGCCGGGGTGGCGATGGTGGGCCGCCTCATCCGGCGCGAGCGCTGGCTTCGCACACAGGTCTCGACCTTCGAGGGGCTGGGCCTTTCGCCCATCAGACGACTGCTTTGGCTTTGTGCGGCCGGCATTGCGCTGGTCATCATCGACCAGGTCCTCGTACTCGTCGGCGGGGCGGCCTGGCCGGAGTGGAGCTCGGACCTGTATGTTGCGATCCTGGCCCTGAGCTTTACGCTTCTAACTCTCGGCGCGGCTCTTGAACCAGAGCAGCCTCTGCCCGGGGGGGACGCCAGTGGCGATCGCACGAAAGCGGCCTACGCCCGCTCCGGACTGGACGAACAGGACTGTCAGCGGATTCTGGCCAGGATTGACCGGGCGATCCGGCAAGACGCGCTCTGGCGCGACCCGTTCCTGACCATGGCCACGCTCTCCCAGGCCTGTTCGGTCAAGCCACACCAGGTCAGCCAGGCGCTCAACGTCGGTCTGGGGCGGAACTTCTTTGACTACGTCAACGGGTTACGCATCGAGGAGGCCTGCGACCGGCTGGTGGCGGGCGCAGATAGTGTGCTCGTCATCAGCGAGGCCGTCGGGTTCAACTCCAAATCCACCTTCAACGCGGCCTTCCTCAAGCACAGGGGCATGACGCCCAGCCAGTACCGTTCAGTCCGGACCACGTCCGTTGACCGCGATCGAATTCAAACACTCCATGCGAAGCGAGCCTAGTCCGCCAGCGCCGTGGGGAACGCATGGCCGAGCGCCTCGGCCATGGCCTGCTGCGAAATCAGCAGGACCTGCTCCTGCTGGTGGTAGTTGTTCGACAGGACGATCACGGCGATCCGCTGATCTGGCTGCCAGATCCCGATGTTGCGGAAGCCCGACCAGCTGCCCGTGTGGTAGATTTCCCAGTCCTGGAAGGCGGGCGTGACCCGCGTGCCGAGCCGGTTGGCCATCAGGCCATAGCCCCAGGCCCGGTGCGGTCGCCCTCCCCGCTCGTTCGGCTGATCGGCCGGGGAATGGTCCATGATCATCTGGGCGTAGCTGTAGGGGCTCAGGACATGGCCGCTGTGCAGGGCCTGTTCCCATACCAGCTGGTCGTCCAGCGTCGAATAGAGGGCCCCGGCGCCCGCGACGATCGAGACGTTCGGATTGCGCTGGGCGGTCAGGCCTTCAGGAAAGGTCGCGTGGCCGGTGACGATGCCGAGGTCGGAGTCGTCGTCGAAGCCGGTGTCCTTCATGCCCAGGGGCTCGAAGAAGGTCGTGTGCAGATAATCGGCGAAGCGCTGGCCGCTGGCCTTTTCGACGATGGCGGCGGCCAGGTTGAAGCCGGCGTTGTTGTAGCGGACCTTCGTCCCCGGCTCGAACGACAGGCGGAAGAGCTTCGAGTCCTCGGTCAGTTCGTCGAGCGTTGCGGGTGTCGTGCGACGATTGCCCCAGCCGGGCCGGGCCATCAGGTCGGGGATGCCCGAGGTGTGCGAGATCAGGTGGTGGATCTTGAGCGGCGCCCAGGCGGCGGGGCACGGCTGGATCCACTGGCAGACCGGATCGCCGATGGTCAGCTTCCCCTCGTCCTGCAGCTTGAGGATGGCGGCGGCCGTGAACTGTTTGGAGATGGAGGCGAGGCGGAAGCGCGAGCCGATCCGCAGCGGCGCGCCGGTGGCGACATCGGCGGTCCCGTAGGCCTGGCGGAACAGGATTTCGTCGCCGCGCGCGACCAGGACCGCGCCCATGAACCGGCCGGCGTCCGCCTCGCGTTGCAGGCGGGCGGTCAGCTGCGGCAGGGCCTCGACGATCTCGAGCGGCGGGCGTGGCGACAGGGGGGCGAGCCGCGACGAGGCCGTCGGCAGCGGCTGACTGCTCAGGACGGCGGCGAGGCCCGCGCCGCCGATCAGGACGACGGCCGCGATCAGGCCGAGGAAAAGCCGGGGGTGGTTCCCGGCGGTACGCGGAACATCAAACATCGGGGCTTGGTAACGGGTCCGGACGATTCGTCACCCCGCACCGACGTTCACGCGGTCACTTCCGCGCGAGCGTCGGATCAGGCTCTAGGCGTTGAAGTCGAGGCCGAACTGGGCGTAGAGCGCGCGGCTGTCCTGCCATTTCGGATCGACCTTGACCGTGATGAACAGGTGGACCGGACGGTCCAGCAGTTCGGTCAGCTCCTCGCGCGACTTCTGGCCGATCCATTTCAGGGTCTGGCCGCCCTTGCCGAGGACGATCGGGCGCTGGCTTTCGCGCTCGACATAGATGGTCTGTTCGATGCGGGCCGAGCCGTCGGCCTTTTCGTCGAAGGCGGTGGTCTCCACGGCCGCCGAATAGGGCAGTTCCTCGTGGACGCGCAGATAGACCTTCTCGCGCGTGATCTCGGCGGCAAGGACGCGGATCGGCACGTCGGCGGACTGGTCTTCCGGATAGAGCCACGGCCCCTCGGGCATGCCGAGGGCGAGGCGCTGTTTCAGGTCGTCGACGCCGTCGCCCGACAGGGCCGAGATCATATAGACCTCGGAATAGACGCCGGTCTCGAACAGGTTGTGGGACAGGGCCAGAAGCGTGTCGCGGCGCATGCCGTCGATCTTGTTGAGCACCAGAATGACCTGGGTCCCGGTGGACTTCAGGTTGGCGATGATGGTCTCGGTGTCCTCGGCCGACTTGCGGTCGGCGCCCGTGCCGTCCTTGCCTTCCGAGGCGATGTGGGAGGCCGCATCGATCAGGTGGACGACGACGTCGGCGTCCGAAGCCCCGCCCCAGGCGGAGGCGACCATGGCGCGGTCGAGGCGACGGCGCGGGGTAAAGATGCCGGGCGTGTCAACGAGCACGATCTGGGCGTCGCCCTGGATGGCGATGCCGCGCACGGGAAAGCGCGTCGTCTGGACCTTCTGGGTCACGATGGAGACCTTGGACCCCGTCAGACGGTTCACCAGCGTCGACTTGCCGGCGTTCGGCGCACCGATGATGGCGGCGAAGCCTGCGCGGTTCTGCTGGGGGTTGGTATCGGTCAAATCACGCCTTCACGTTGGAGCATGGCCATGGCGGCCGCTTTCTCCGCGTCCTGACGCGAACGTCCGGGCGCGGTCAAGGGTTCGACCCCTTCGATGGAAACCTCGACCGTGAAGGTCGGGGCGTGGTCGGAGCCCGTCTGGCCCACGACACGATAGGTCGGCAGGGGGCGGCCAGCCCCTTGCGACCACTCCTGCAGGGCGGACTTGGGATTGTTCAGGGCGCGCGGGGCCGGCGTGGCCAGTTCCTCGGCCCAGGCGCGGTCGAACAGGGTCCGGGCGGCGTCGAGCCCCCCATCGAGGAAAACGGCGGCCAACAGGGCTTCGACGGCGTCGGCGACGACACCCTCCTTGCGACGGCCGCCGGATTTGGTCTCGCCGGGCGACAGGCGCAGGGCGTCACCGACCTTCAGACGCTCCCCCACACGACCGCAGGCGTGCTTGTCGACGAGGGCGTGCAGCCGCGACGACAGTTCGCCCTCGTCCGCAGACGGATAGTCATTGTGCAGCCGCTGGGCGACCAGCAGGCCCAGGACGCGGTCGCCCAGGAACTCCAGCCGTTCGTTGTGACGCGCAGGCTTGCCGGCGGCCTTGTCGGCCCCCTCCCCCACGCTGGAATGGGTCAGCGCCCGCTCCAGGAGAGCGGGGTCGCGGAAGACATGGCCGATGCGGTCGACCAACGCGGTCACCGCCTCGGCCCGTGCATTCGCCATCAGTCGAGGACGCGGAAGAAGCGGCTGGGCCGGACGTTGGCGAACCAGCTGACAGGGTTGAACAGCGAGGCCCCCGGCTCCCACGAGAACATGATGATCTCGGCCTTGCCGACCAGGTTCTCGTCCGGGACCAGACCCACGCCGGCGGATTGCTCCACACGGCTGTCGATCGAGTTGTCGCGGTTGTCGCCCATCATGAAGTAATGGCCGGCCGGAACCTCGTAGACCGGGGTGTCGTCCAGATCGCCGCCAGGGCCGAAGTCCTGGATCGTGATGGTCTTGCCGCCCGGCAGGGTCTCTCGAACCTGGGTCACCGGGCGCGGGCCGAAGATGTCGTTGACCTCGCCGGCGCTGACGACGACGTCCTGAACCGGCTGGCCGTTGATGTAGAGTTTGTTCTGGATCATCTGGACCGTGTCGCCGGGCAGGCCGATCACGCGCTTGATGTAGTCCGTCTTGTCGTCGCGGGGCAGTTTGAAGACGACGATGTCGCCCCGCTCCGGCGCGCGACCGAAGACGCGATCCTCGCCCAGCGGCAGGTTGATCGGAAGGCCCGACGAGAATTTCGAATAGCCGTAGGCCCATTTCGACACGACGATGTAGTCGCCCTCGTAGAGGTTGGGCTCCATCGAGGCCGACGGGATGGTGAAGGGCTGGAACAGCAGGACGCGCAGGACGAAGGCGATGGCCAAGGCCACGACCACCGTCTTGACAATCTCCAGCGTCTCCGAGGCGGCCGAACCGCCGTCGTCGTCGTCATCCTTGACGCGGACCTTGGCGGGGCCGGGGATCTTGACCTTGCGGTCGTCGAACGGGGCGTCGCCGGCGTCGCTCCAGATCGGGCGAGACGCGGCGGCGGCCGCGGCGGCGATCGGTGCGGCCTCGACGGGTGCAGACTCCCCGGCAACGGCGCTGTCGGCTTCGACTGGGAGACCGGTCTCAGAGGCGGCGAAGGCCGCTTCGGCGGCGTCGACGTCTCCGGCGCCCGCGACCTCGGACTCGACCGGGGTCAGATCGACGTCGTCGGGCGAGACGTCATGGCTCACGACCGAGGACGACTCGGCATCCGTCGTATCGACCACGGGCTTCTCGCCGTCTTCGGGCTTGTTGTCGCTCATCGTGTGAAAGCTCGTCCCCGGCCGCCGAACGCGGCTCGTATCCGCGCAGCGGTATAGCCCGATTACGCCGTGGGCAAGGCTTCGATCACCACGAAGGCGAGTGCGTAGGGGTGTTCGTCGGAAAGGGTCAGATGAATGTGCGGCGTATGGCCCGGCGGCGTCAGCCGTTTGAGGTGTTCCGCCGCGGGTCCGGTCAGGGCCAGGGTCGGCTGACCGGAGCGCAGGTTCACCACCCCCATGTCCTTCCAGTAGACGTCGCGGCGCATGCCGGTGCCCAGAGCCTTGGCGCAGGCCTCCTTGGCCGCGAACCGCTTGGCGTAGCTCCAGGCGGCGTCGGGTTTGCGCTCCGAACGCGTGCGTTCGATCTCGGTGAAGCAGCGGGTCTTGAAGCGGTCGCCGAAGCGGTCGATCGACGCCTGGATGCGCCGGATGTCCGACAGGTCCGCGCCGATGCCGATGATCACAGGTCGATGACGATCGGCTCGCCCTCATCGGGCCCATTGACGGCCTCGTTCATCGCGTCCCGCATGCGCCAGATGGCGGCGCCGAGACCGACGAAGACCGCCTCACCGATCAGGAAATGGCCGATGTTGAGCTCGCGGATCTCGGGAATGGCCAGGACCTCGGCGGCGGTGTCGTAATCGAGGCCGTGGCCGGCGTGGACTTCCAGCCCGAGGATGTCGGCCTGGGCGCAGGCCGCGGCGAGGCGGTCGAACTCCGCCTGGCGCTCGCCGAAGGGCTGATGGCAGTAGCGGCCGGTGTGGAACTCCACGACCTGGGCGCCGACGGCGGCGGCGGCCTCGACCTGTTCGGCCGAGGGTTCGATGAACAGGCTGACGCGGATGCCGGCGTCCGACAGGGCCTTTACGACCGGAGCGATGCGCGCCTCATGCCCCGCGACGGCGAGGCCGCCTTCAGTGGTGACCTCCTCGCGCCGTTCGGGCACCAGACAGGCGGCGTGCGGGCGGTGCTTCAGGGCGATGGCCAGCATCTCGTCGGTCACGGCCATCTCGAAGTTGAGCGGCTTGCCGAACTTGCGACAGACGGCGGTCAGGGCGTCGATATCGGCGTCGCCGATGTGGCGCCTGTCTTCACGCAGGTGGGCGGTGATGCCGTCCGCGCCGGCGCCGATCGCTTCCTCGGCCGCGCGAACCGGATCGGGATGCACGCCGCCACGCGCGTTCCGGACCGTCGCGACATGGTCGATATTGACCCCGAGGCGGACGGGCGAGCGCATCACTTCGACAACCGCCGGCTGCCCGGATCCTCGACCGGGAGGGCCGCCAGTTCGGGCGGCAGGGCGTCGGCGGGATATGCAGGCACTTCCAGCGACGCCAGGGCGACCAGTGGCACCCCGACATCGGCCTTGCCGCCCGAGCGATCGACGATGCAGGCAGCCGCGACGACCGTGCCGCCCGCCTCCTGAATGGCGGCGATGCACTCCCGGCTCGACAGGCCTGTGGTGACGATGTCCTCGACCATGACGACCTTCTCGCCCGGTTCGACGTGGAAGCCCCGACGCAGTTTGAACGCCCCGCCCTCACGCTCGACGTACATCGACCGCACGTCCAGGTGTTTGGCGGTCTCATAGCCGGGGATGATGCCGCCGACGGCGGGCGAGATGGCGACATCGACTGGTCCGACAGTCGCGACAATCTTCTCCGCCAGAGCCTTGCACAGCCGCTCGCAGCGGGTGCCGTCCATGAAGACCAGGTTTTTCTGCAGAAAGACCGGGCTGTGCAGGCCCGACGACAGGACGAAATGCCCCTCGCGCAGGGCGCCGGCGGCGCGGAACTCGTTCAGGACGTCTTCGGTGTTCATGGCGACGTTCTAGGACGTGAACCCCGTCAGGTGAAGCGTAGCCTTGCGCCTGCGTCAGTATTCCCGGCTCTCGGCCAGGCGCTCTTCCAGATGGCCGTCCTTCAGGGCGAAGACGCGGTCCATATGGCCGGCCAGTTCCATATTGTGGGTGGCGATCAGGGCGGCGACACCGGTCTCCTTGACCAGTTTCTGCAGCGACTCGAACACGGTCTGGCTGGTGGCCGGATCGAGGTTGCCGGTCGGCTCATCGGCCAGCAGCAGGCGCGGCCTGTTGGCCAGGGCGCGGGCCAGGGCGACACGTTGTTGTTCCCCGCCAGACATCTGGGCCGGCTGGTGCAGGGTGCGCTCGGACAGACCGAGCGACCCGAGCGCTTCCTCGGCGCGGGCGCGGGCCTGGTCCTGCGAGTAGCCGGCGATCCGCATCGGCAGGGCGACGTTATCGCGCGCGTCGAACTCCGGCAGCAGGTGGTGGAACTGGTAGACGAAGCCAACGCGGCTGAGGCGCAGGCGAGTGCGGGCGCGCTCGTCGAGCTGGCCGACATCCTCGCCGTCGATGCGGACCTCCCCTGAGGTCGGGCGCTCCAGCAGGCCGGCGGCGTGCAGCAAGGACGACTTGCCGGACCCCGACGGGCCGATCAGCCCGACCAGTTCGCCCGGGAAGATGTCGAGATCGACGCCCTTGAGTACGGTCAGATCGCCGGTGCCGGTGGTGTAGGTGCGGGTCACGCCGCGCAGGGAGAGGACCGGGCTATTCATAGCGCAGGGCCTCCACCGGATCGATCCGCGACGCATTCCATGACGGCGGCAGGCTGGCGAAACAGCTCATCAGCAGGGACCAGAAGGCCACCCACATGACGTCGACGGGATCGACCTCGGCCGGGATGGCGTCGAGCATATAGACGTCGGCGTTGAACAGCTGGACCCCGGTGATCGCCTCCAGGAAATGCTGGATCGAGCCGATGTTGAGGCAGAACAACAGACCCAGGATCAGACCGGCCAGCGTCCCCGCCACGCCGATGGTCGCCCCGGCCATGAAGAAGACCCGCAGGATCGACGACGGACTGGCCCCGATGGTCCGCAGGATGGCGATGTCCCTGCCCTTGTTCTTCACCAGCATGACGATGCCGGAGATGATGTTCATGGCGGCAATGGCCACGACGAGGCCGAGGATGATCGACATCGCCACCCGCTCGACCTTCAACGCGCCCCAGAAGGCGGCCAGCTTGTCGCGCCAGTCGACGACGAAGCCGCCGGGTCCCGCCGCCTCGCGCACGGGCGCGAGATACTCGCCGACCCGGTCCGGGTCCTGGACCTTCATCTCGATCACGTCCCAGACGCCTTCCTTGCCGAAGAAGAGCTGGGCCTGTTCCAGCGGCATGAAGATGAAGGCGCGATCGTAGTCGGCAGTGCCCGATGAGTAGGTCCCGCCGACGGTGTAGGTCTTGTTCAGGCCGCCGAGATTGCCAAAGGCCGAGTCGGCGCCGGTCGGCGAATAAAGCTCGATCGGATCGCCGACGCGCAGGCCCAGCGCATCCGCCAGAGCCTGGCCGATCAGGATATTGTCGCCGCCGTAGGCGCCCTGGCCGAAACTGGCGCGCGCCTGGTCCGACAGGCTGGCGTTGACGTATTGCATGGTGTCGAGGTCGGCCGGGGCGATGCCGCGCACGAAGGCGCCTGTCGTCTGGCCGCCCGCCCGGATGATGGCCTGGGACTCCGTCAGCGGCGTGACGCTGACGACGCCCTCGACGCCGCGCAGACGATCGACGATGGCGTCGCGGTTCGGCGCGATCAGCACGTCGCCCTGGACGTACATATGGCCGTTGAAGCTCAGCATCCGGCCCAGCAGTTCGTTGCGGAACCCGGCCATGATGCTCATCACGCTGATCAGCACGGCGACGGCCAGCATGATGCCGATGAAGGAGATGATGGCGATGGTTGCGACCCCGCCCTCCTTGCGCTTGGCGCGCAGGTAGCGGAGGGCCAGACCGATCTCCCAGGCGGAGAAGGCGCCGGCGGGTTTGGGCGGAGGGGTCGTCGTGCTGACCGTCAACCGATGGCCTCCAGAGCGGCGTCCAGGGCCACGGTCGACTTCTCGCCGGTCGCCCGACGCTTCAGCTCGACCACGCCCTCGGCCACGCCCTTGGGACCGATGACCAGTTGCCACGGAATGCCGATCAGGTCGGCGGTGGCGAACTTGCCGCCCGGACGCTCGTCGGTGTCGTCATAGAGGACCGACTTGCCGGCCTTCTCCAGAGCCTCGACGGCCGCCTCGCAGGCCTCGCAGACCGACGGGTCGCTGGCGCGCAGGTTGATGACGACCACGTCGAACGGAGCCACGGCGTCGGGCCAGATGATGCCCGCCTCATCGTGGCTGGCCTCGATGATCGCGCCCAGCAGACGCGACACGCCGACGCCGTAGGAGCCCATGTGGACGTTGGTATCGACGCCGTCCGGCCCGGCCACCCTGGCCTTCATCGGCTCGGAGTATTTGGTCCCGAAGTAGAAGATGTGGCCGACCTCGATGCCCCGCGCCGACAGGCGGTCGCCTTCCGCCGTCTGGGCCTCGAACCGGGCCGCGTCGTGCATTTCTTCGGTCGCGGCATAGAGGGCCGTGCGCTCGTCGAAGACCGCCTGTACGGCCTCGGCGCCGAAGTCGTGTCCGGGGGCGGCCATCTCGACCAGCTTCTTGTCGCAGAAGACCTCGCTCTCGCCGGTCTCCGCCAGGACGATGAACTCGTGCGACAGGTCGCCGCCGATCGGGCCGGTGTCGGCGCGCATCGGCACGGCCTTCAGACCCAGGCGGGCGAAGGTGTTCAGATAGGCGACGAACATGCGGTTATAGGCGGTGCGCGCCGACGCCTCGTCCAGATCGAAGGAATAGGCGTCCTTCATCAGGAACTCGCGACCGCGCATGACGCCGAAACGCGGACGGCGCTCGTCGCGGAACTTCCACTGGATGTGGAAGAGGTTCAGCGGCAGGGCTTTGTAGGATTTGACGAAGCTGCGGAAGATGTCGGTGATCATCTCCTCGTTGGTGGGCCCGTACAGCAGCTCGCGCTCGTGCCGGTCGGTGATGCGCAGCATCTCGGGGCCATAGGCGTCGTAGCGGCCGCTCTCGCGCCACAGGTCAGCCAGTTGCAGCGTCGGCATCAGAAGTTCGACCGCCCCTGCCCGCTCCTGCTCCTCGCGCACGATCTGTTCGATGCGGTTCAGGACGCGCAGGCCCAGCGGCAACCAGGCATAGATGCCGGCGGCCTCCTGTTTGATCATCCCGGCGCGCAGCATCAGCTGATGCGAGACGATCTGGGCGTCCGAGGGCGCCTCTTTCAGCGTGGGCAGGAAATAGCGCGACAGGCGCATGGGCGTCTCGAATTCGGAAGGCGTCAGGGGTGGTCAGCTTTAGCCGGGACAGCGGGGCAAAAGCTAGGCGGCCAAGGGCGGGATCAGGGAACCGGCGGCGCCAGGTCCGGCAGGGGCATCCAGCCGATGAAGACCAGCCACATCACAAACAGCCACAGCAGGAAGGACACCCAGGTCGTGGTGATGAATTTGCGCTTGAGATCCGGGGTCCTGGGCGCGCCCCACTGGCTGCCGTCGGTCGGCGGCTCGTGCGTCTCGCTTGAGGTGCCCAGCGGCAGGACGGTGAACAGCACCACCCACCAGACGACGATGTAGATGGCGAACATGGTGATCGGGCCGATGGGCATCAGTGGGCTTCCTTCGGAGTTTCCATCAGTTCGACGAGCACCCCGCCCATGTCCTTCGGATGCAGGAACAGGATGGGCGTGCCGTGGGCGCCGATGCGGGGCTCGCCCGTGCCAAGCAGGGTCGCGCCCTTCGCCCGCATGGCGTCGCGGGCGACGAGAATGTCCTCGACCTCGAAACAGACGTGGTGCTGGCCGCCCCTGGGGTTTTTGGCCAGAAAGCCGTGGATCGGGCTGTCGTCGCCCAGCGGCTCGATCAGTTCGATCTGCGAATTGGGCAGATCGATGAAACAGACACGCACGCCCTGGGCCGGCAGGTCGAACGGCTCGCCCGCCTGGGTCGCGCCAAGCATGTCGCGGTACAGGGCGACGCTGGCCTCGATGGAGGGGGTCGCGACGCCGATATGGTTGAGTCTGCCGATCATGCTGTCGCTATGGCCCCTCCCCCGATCACGGGCAAGCCGCCCCCATGCCCGGAGCCCGCAAGGCGAGCAGGGTGGATCGTCGCACCTCGGCCGACATCAGGCCGGCCCCCTCGAGGATACAGCCGACCACGGTGTTGGAATTGGGCGCGAGCAGGCCGTAAGGCTCGTTCAACGCTTCGAGGTCGCGGCGTGCGCGGTCCAGCGCGGCCGGGGCCTCCGCGACCACGGCGGGGTCGCGGCTGACAATGGTCATTTCGTGCAGCGCCTCGCCCGAACTGGGGAAGTCGTAGGCGGCGTCGTCATAGGGCGCGAGTCGGGCCGACAACCGGTCGGGCGCGTCAGTGTCCCCGGGGAACTTGCCCTCCTGGCTGGCCGAGAAGGCAAGGGCCACGCCCTCCTCCGGAACAACCAGAATGTACGCATGCCGCGGGAACAGCAGATACTGACCCATCCATTTGGTCACCCAGACCAGAGGCGCATCGTCCGGCCCCAGGGCATGGGCGCCGACATAGACGCCGGGCGGCAAGACCCGACTGTCGATACGCCCGTTGATGGCCTGGATCCGGTCGACCATCACCTGATCGAGCAGGAAGGTGCCGCCCTCCGAAGCCCGCTCGAAATGGGCCCGGATCTGGCCGGCTGAGGGATTGTCGCCCAGATTCCCGCCGTGGATGATGCGGAAGGCCTCGTCCGGGGTCGGCCTCTCGCCGGTCGTGCTGAACCACAGGACGGCCAGTTCGTGCGCTGTCCGCGACCCCGGGTCCTCGCCCCGGAAGGTCGACAGGCTGAGCACCAGATTGATCGCCAGGAACAGGACGACAAACCCGGCCAGCCCCTGCCCCGCGATCACCGACCACTTGCGCCAGCCGGTGAGCGGATAACGGGCGTTTCTGACGCGATCCTTGAAGCGGCGCCCTCTGTCCCGAACGGATTCGAACGAAGGGCGCCGCATCGATTACAGCCTCAGGATCACCGTCTCGACGATCGGGCGGCGGTCCCAGATCTGCTGCGAGGCCTTCTTCAGCACCCGCGCCACGGCCTGTTCGACCACATCATCGTCGTCGCGGGCCTCGTTCTTCAGCGAGCCCACGACCTGTTCAACGCGCTCGGCCAGATCGTCCAGGGCGTCACCCAGAGGCGTGACCTCGTCGCCCGGCAGGCCGATGGCGCGGACGTCGATGTCGCTGACGATCTTGCCGCGCTTGTCCATGGCGAAGCTGACGACCAGCACGCCGTTGGTCGAGGCGTGGCGACGTTCGCGCAGGGCCTCGCCCTTCTCGGTCACCACCATGCCGCCGTCGACATAGAGGCGGCCGTTGGGCACCTCGTCGATGATCACGGCCTTGCCGGGAGCCAGACGAACGAGGTCGCCGTTGCGCGGGGTGACCGTCTCCTCGACGCCCAGATCCCGGGCGAAGGCGGCATGCTCCATCAGGTGGCGACGCATGCCGTGGGTCGGGACCGAGATGCGCGGGCGAGCCCAGGCGTACATCTGTTTCATCTCGTCGCGGCACGGGTGGCCGGAGACGTGGATGCCGGGGTGATCCTTCTCGGTGTAGAGGCGCACGCCCCGGTCGGCCATCCGGTCCTGCAGGTTGGCGATGGCCAGTTCGTTGCCAGGAATGACCCGCGATGAGAAGATGCAGTGGTCGCCCAGCCCCAGCTTGATGAAGAGGTGCGACCCGTCGGCGACGCGCGACAGGGCGGCGCGATCCTCGCCCTGGCTGCCGGTGCACAGATACAGGATCTCGTCCGCCGGCCAGTGACGGGCCTCGTCCTCGGTCAGGATGCGCTGACTGTCATTGAACAGGCCGACGTGGCGGGCGGCGGCGGTGATGCGGTGCATCGAGCGACCGGCCAGTGCGACGCGACGCCCCGCCTTGTCCGCGGCCTTGATGACGCTGACCATGCGGGCGACGTTGGAGGCGAAACAGCCGACGGCGATACGACCCTTCTTCAGGCTGCCGATCAGTTCGATCAGGCCGTCCTGCGCCTCGGTTTCCGAACCCGCTTCGCCCTCGACGAAGACGTTGGTGCTGTCGCAGACCATGGCCAGCAGGCCGTCGTCACCCATCTTCGTGATCGTGGCGATGTCGGTCGGCTGACCGATGACCGGAGCCGGATCCAGCTTCCAGTCGCCGGTGTGGAAGACCGTTCCCAGGGGCGTGGTGATCTTCAGGCCGTTCGGCTCGGCGATCGAATGAGTCATGGTGACGAAATCGACCTGGAACGGGCCGAGGTCGACATGCCCGCCCATCGGGATTTCGATGATCTTGACGTCCTTGACGCCGTTGTCGCGCAACTTCTCGCGGATCAGGAAGGCGGTGAAGGGGGTGGCGTACAGGGGCGCCTTGATCCGGCTCCACAGCCAGGGCAGCGCCCCGATGTGGTCCTCGTGCGCGTGGGTCAGGACGATCCCGCGGATGTTCTCGCCCTCGAGGAAGGACGGGTCCGGAACGATGATGTCCACGCCGGGCGTCGAGAGGTCGCCGAAGGTCACGCCGACGTCGACGATCATCCACTGACGATTGTCTTCGGGGCCGTAGCCGTAGCAGTTCAGGTTCATTCCGACCTCGCCCGAGCCGCCGAGCGGCAGGAAGACGAGTTCGTCGTTAGGTTTTGCTTTTGTCATGTGTCCGTCAGATGGGTATTGCGGCGCCAGATTTCGAGCAGGCCGCGGATGGTCAGGTCCGGATCGAACCGGTCGATGGCCGGGGTCGCCCCCTCGAACAGGGAGGCGACGCCTCCGGTTCCGATGACGGTCATGGGTTTGCCCCACTCCGCCTTGATGCGCGAGACCATGCCCTCGATGAGGCCGACATAGCCCCAGAAAACCCCGGACTGCATGTTGGACACGGTGTCCTTGCCGATCACCGTGTCCGGTTTCTGGATGGCGATGCGCGGCAGCATGGCCGCCGCCTCGTGAAGAGCCTGGAGCGACAGGTTGATGCCGGGCGCAATGGCCCCGCCCTCGAAGGCGCCGTCGGCGGCGATGACGTCGAAGGTCGTCGCGGTGCCGCTGTCGATGACGATCAGGTCGCCCGGATAGACCAGATGCGCGCCGATGGCGTTGACCAGCCGGTCGGCGCCCGCCTCGCTGGGTTTCTTGATCCGCACCGGGATGCCGAGTTCGACATTGTCGCCGATGACAAGGGGTTCGACCGACAGGTAGCGGCGCGCGAGGTTGCGCAGGTTGAAGATCGACTGCGGCACGACGCTGGAGATGATGCAGCCGGTCAGGGACGCGAGATCGATCTTCCGCATGGCCAGCAGCTGGGTCAGCCAGACGGCGTATTCGTCGGCGGTGCGGCTGGCCTCGGTGGCGGTGCGCCACTGGGCGATCCAGCTTTCGCCGTCATGGACCGCGAACAGCGTGTTGGTGTTGCCCTGTTCGATGGCGAGAAGCATCAGGCGGCCCTCCCCTGCGCGTCCGAACCGAAGAAGACATCGCCCGCCGAAACGAGACGCAGGGCGCCGTCCGACGTGCGCAGGCGAAGGGCGCCGTCCGGGGCCACGCCCTCGGCGACACCCTCGACCGTCTCATTACCCAGCCGGGCGACGCAGGGGCCGTCCAGGCCGTTGGTGCGCGCGATCCAGGCGTCGAGGATGGGCTGAAAACCGAGGCTCTCCCAGCGCGCCTGCCAGACGGCGAAGGCCTCGGCCAGGACGGTCGCGGCGGCCTCGACCGGGGGCGGATAGGCAATGTCGGCGCGCAGGTGGGCAGCGAGGCTGGTGGCCGGCCGCTCGGTCCCCTCCGGCGCATGAGCCAGGTTAACGCCGATACCGACGGCCAGCCACAGGGCGCCGTTCGCGTGGACGCCGGACTCGATCAGGATGCCTGAAGCCTTGTCGCCCGCGATCAGCACATCGTTGGGCCATTTGATCGAGACCACGCCGGGAACGGCGAAAGCGTCAAGCAGGTCGGCGACGGCCAGGGCGGCGACGAAGGTCACCTGCGCCGCCTCGGCGGGAGACTTGGGTGTGAGGGTCAGCAGGGTGGCGAACAGGTTGCCGCTGTCGCTGTTCCACTCGCGCCCCCGACGCCCGCGCCCGGCGGACTGGCGGCGGGCGACGATCCACTGACGCGCGGTTTCCCCGGCCTCGGCCCGGCGGCGGGCCTCTGCGTTGGTGGAATCGATCTCGTCGAGCAGGTGGATGGCAGGCGTCACCGCCCTACCCCGCTCCGAAACCGGTCGCCGCGATACGGGTCAGGGGCTCCAGCCAGGTCAGGCCGACGATGACCAGCGGGAAGGAGAAGGCCGCGCAGGCCCAGCCGATCCACTGGGCTTCCACCGGAGCCTTGTCGGTCGGCGCCGTGCCCTCGGGGGCCGCGTCGAACCACATCAGCTTGATGATGCGCAGATAGTAGAAGGCGGCCACGACCGAGGCCACCAGACCGGCGGCGGCGACCATCCAGTAGCCGGCCGAGGCGGCGGCGCCGAAGACATAGTATTTGCCCCAGAAGCCCGAGAACGGGGGCATGCCCAGGACCGACAGCGACAGGATGGTGATGGCGAGCGCCGTCAGCGGTCGATCGTTCTTCAGGCCCGCGAGGTCAGCGATCTTGCGGATCGGACGACCGTTCCGGCTCAGCGACAGCAGGATGGCGAAGAAGCCCATGGTGTCGATCATGTACAGGGTCATGAAGGTGATCATGGCCTGCAGGCCCTGTTCGGTGCCGGCGGCGATGCCGAGGACGGCGTAGCCGATGTTGGCGATCGAGGAATAGGCCAGCAGGCGCTGGACGTCCTTCTGGGCCAGACCGCCCCAGGCGCCGACCACGAAGCTGGCCAGGGCGATCAGGATCAGGACCTGGGCCCACTGGTCGTGGGCCCCGAGGAAGCCTTCCGACAGGGCGCGGGCAAACAGGACCATGGCGGCCATCTTCGGCGCGGTGGCGAACAGGGCCACGACCGGCGTCGGCGCGCCTTCGTAGACGTCGGGCGTCCACATGTGGAACGGCGCAGCCGAGACCTTGAACGCCAGACCGCAGATCAGGAACACCAGACCGAAGATCAGGCCCGGGCCGGGGTTTGCAGCGGCGTAGGCGGCGATGTCCTCGAACCGCATCGAGCCGGCGAAGCCGTAGATCAGGCTGGAGCCGTAGAGCAGCAGACCCGACGACAGGGCGCCGAGGACGAAATACTTCAGGCCGGCTTCCGAGGCCTTCAGGTCGTCGCGGTGGTAGGCGGCGAGGATGTAGAGGGCCAGCGAGTGCAGCTCGACCCCGACATACAGCGAGATCAGGTCGCCCGACGACACCATCATGCCCATGCCGACGGCGGCCAGGACGATCAGGATCGGGAACTCGAAGCGGGCGATGTTCATCCGCTGCATCCAGCCGCCGCCCAGGACGACGGCGAAGGCCGAGGCGATGTAGATCGCGACCTTGGCGTAGATGGCCAGCGGGTCTGCCACGTATGCGCCGTTGAAGGCCTGACCCAGAGGGCCGGTGGCGGCGACGGCCGCGGCGGCGACCAGCAGGGCCACCGACAGGATCGAGATCAGCCGCGCCGACTTCTCGCCGATGAAGGCGCCGAGCATCAGCAGGACGAGGGCGCCGATCGCGAGCGTAAGCTCCGAGGCGGCGAGGTTCAGGGCGTAGGACAGGTCAGGCATTATTCTCTCACCCGCCGGTCGCGAGCTGCCAGCCGTTGACGACGGCGTCGACGGAGGCTGCGGTGTAGTTCAGGACCAGGTCCGGCTGCACGCCCAGCCAGATGGTGCCGACGATCAGGGGGACGAAGATGACCAGCTCGCGCAGGTCGATGTCCTTGATCGTGGCCAGGGCCGGGTTGGTGATCTCGCCGAACATGACGTTGCGATACAGGGTCAGGGCATAGACCGCCGACAGGATGACGCCCGTCGCGGCCACGAAGGCAGCCCAGGTCGAGGCCTGATAGACGCCGGTCATCGTCAGGATCTCGCCGACGAAGCCCGAGGTCCCCGGCAGGCCGACGTTGGCCATGGTGAACATCAGGAAGATGGCCGCGTACCAGGGCATCCGGTTGGTCAGGCCGCCGTAGAAGGCGATCTCGCGGGTGTGCATCCGGTCATAGACGACGCCGACGCAGAGGAAGAGCGCGCCCGAGATCAGGCCGTGGCTCAGCATCTGGAAGACGGCGCCCTGCATGCCCTGGGCGTTGCCGGCGAAGATCCCCATCGTCACGAAGCCCATGTGGGCGACCGACGAATAGGCGATCAGCTTCTTGATGTCCGTCTGACGGAAGGCGACCAGCGAGGTGTAGGCGATGGCGATCACCGACAGGGTGAAGACCAGTGGCCGGTACAGCACCGACGCATCCGGGAACATCGGCACGTTGAACAGGATGAAGCCGTAGCCGCCGAGCTTCAGCAGGATGCCGGCCAGGATCACCGAGCCCGCCGTCGGCGCCTGGACGTGGGCGTCGGGCAGCCAGGTGTGGACCGGCCACATCGGCATCTTGACCGCGAAGGAGGCGAAGAAGGCCAGCCACAGGATCGACTGGGCCCAGGGACCGAAGGCGTATTCCTTCAGCGCCGGGATCGACGTCGTGCCGGCCTCGTTGGCCATCCACAGCATGGCCAGCAGCATCAGAACGGACCCGAGCAGGGTGTAGAGGAAGAACTTGTAGGCGGCGTAGATCCGGTTCGCCCCGCCCCACACGCCGATGATGATGAACATCGGAACGAGGGTGCCCTCGAAGAAGATGTAGAACAGGAACAGGTCCAGCGACGTGAAGACGCCGATGACCAGGGTCTCCAGCACCAGGAAGGCGATCATGTAGTCGCCGACGCGCGTCTCGACCGACTTCCAGCTGGCCAGGATGCAGATCGGCATCAGGAAGGCGGTCAGCAGGACGAACAGGATCGAGACCCCGTCGACGCCCAGGTGATAGCCGGCTCCCGCGAACCAGACGTAGTTTTCGACGAACTGATAGGCGGCGTTGGAGCTGTCGAACTGCAGCACCAGCAACGTCGAGACGGCCAGCACGACAAGCGTCATGACCATGGCGACCCAGCGGGCAATATTGTCCTGGTTGGACTTCGCCAGCAGCTTGGCGAGCAGGATCAGACCCGCGCCGACCAGCGGCAGGAAGGTGACCACGCTCAGGATGTTGGGGATCGTACCCATAACTCAGGCGCCCCAGGTGTAGATGGCGAACGCAAGCAGACCGGCCACGCCGAGCAGCATCACGAACGCATAGTGATAGACATAGCCGGACTGGATCTTGGCCAGTCGCGCGGCGGACTTCAGCGACGCCCAGGCGAAGCCGTTCGGCCCCAGCCCGTCGATGATCTTCACGTCCCCGATCTTCCAGAACAGATCGCCAAGGCCCTTGGCGCCGCGCACGAAGATGAAGTCGTAGATCTCGTCGAAGTACCACTTGTTGTAGAGGAAGCTCCACAGCGGGCCCTGGTTGGCCGCCATCCGCTTCGCCAGGCCTTCGCGCAGGACGTAGTAGTAGAAGGCGATGAAGGCGCCGAGCAGGGTCACCACCAGCGGCGACCACTTCACCCATTTCGGAACCTCGTGGCTGTCGTGCAGGACGTGGTTGGTCGGGCCGTTGAAGATGGCGCCGCGCCAGAACTCGGCCTCGTGGTGGCCGATGAAGCTCGGGGCGAAGACGAAGCCGGCCGCGATCGCGCCGACCGACAGGGCGATCAGCGGCACGAGCATGATCCACGGGCTCTCGTGCGGCTTCAGCGGGCCGTGATGACCGTGGTCGTCGTGAGCATGATCGTCATGCGCGTCGGGCTCGGAATGGGTCTCGATCTGCGCATGCGAGGCGTGATCGTCGGCGTGATCATGCGCGTGCGCAGCCATCGCCTCTTCCGTCCACTGGGGCTTGTTGTGGAAGGTCATGAAGATCAGCCGCCACGAATAGTAGCTGGTCAGGGCCGCGGCGAAGATGCCGACGACGAAGGCGAAATAGCCCGCCGCGGAATGGCCCGTCGTGGCCGCCGCATAGGCGCTCTCGATGATCGAGTCCTTGGAGTAGAAGCCGGCGAAGCCGCCGATTTCGGGGATGCCCAGGCCGGTGATGGCGATCGTGCCGATCATCATCACGGCATAGGTGACGGGCAGCAGCTTCCACAGTCCGCCCATCTTCCGCATGTCCTGCTCGTGATGCATGCCGTGGATCACCGAGCCGGCGCCCAGGAACAGCAGGGCCTTGAAGAAGGCGTGGGTGAACAGGTGGAACATGGCGGATTCGTAGACGCCGACACCCGCCGCGAAGAACATGTAGCCGAGCTGCGAACAGGTCGAATAGGCGATGACCCGCTTGATGTCGTTCTGCATCAGCCCGACCGTCGCAGCGAACAGGGCCGTGACCGCGCCGGTGATGGCGATCAGCAAGGACGCCGTCGGCGCATACTCGTAGATCGGGCTCAGCAGACAGACCATGTAGACGCCGGCGGTGACCATGGTCGCCGCGTGGATCAGGGCCGAGACCGGCGTCGGGCCCTCCATGGCGTCGGGCAGCCAGGTGTGCAGGAAGAACTGGGCGGACTTGCCCATGGCGCCGATGAACAGCAGCGCGCCGGCCAGGTCGAGCGCCGACCAGGTGTAGCCCAGGAACTCCCAGCCCGTGCCGGCCTTCGAGGCGATCATCGGGAACAGTTCGGCGAACTCGATCGTGCCGAACATCCAGAAGACGGTGATGATGCCCAGGGCGAAGCCGAAGTCGCCGACGCGGTTGACGACGAAGGCCTTGATGGCGGCGGCCGAGGCGGTCGATTTCTTGAACCAGAAGCCGATCAGCAGGTAAGAGGCGAGGCCCACCCCTTCCCAGCCGAAGAACAGTTGCATGAAGTCGGCGGCGGTGACCAGCGCAAGCATGGCGAAGGTGAACAGGGACAGATAGGCGAAGAAGCGCGGCTTACTGTCGTCCTCGGCCATATAGCCCCAGGAATACAGGTGCACGAGCGAGGAGACCGTCGTGACCACGACCAGCATGGTCGCCGACAGGGCGTCGACGCGGATCGACCAGTTCGACTGGAAATCGCCCACGGTGATGAAGGGCGACACGACGACCGTGAACGGCTCCAGGTGACCCCAGGTCCACTGGCTGAACACGGTCCAGGCCACGGCGCACGAGAAGAACAGCAGGCCGGTCGTGATGGCTTGCGAAGGGATGTCGCCGATGCGGCGGCCGAAGAAGCCGGCGATCGCGGCGCCGAGCAGAGGGGCGAAGACGCCCAGGGTGACGAGCAGTTCGAGAGACACGATCAGCCCTTCATCACGCTGGCGTCGTCAACCGCGATATCGCCGCGGTTGCGGAAGAAGGTCACCAGGATGGCGAGGCCTACGGCGGCCTCGGCGGCGGCCACGGTCAGGACGAACATCGCCATGATCTGCCCCTGCACGTCGTGCAGATAGGCCGAGAAGGCGACGAAATTGATGTTCACGGCCAGCAGGATCAGCTCGACCGACATCAGGATGATGATGACGTTCTTGCGGTTCACAAAGATGCCGAAGACCCCGATGGTGAACAGCATCGCCGCCACCGCCAGATAGTGCTGCAGGGTGACTTCCATCAGCGCAGTTCCTCGCCGGTGACGCCGACGCCGGTGACGACGCCCTTGATCTCGACCGACGTCTTGCGGTCGCGGTTGGTCTGGGCGCCCGGGTCCTGGCGGCGGACCGAGGTCCGCTTGCGCAGGGTCAGGACGATGGCGCCGATCATGGCGATCAGCAGCACGATCCCGGCCGCCTGGAAGAAGTAGATGTAGTCCGTGTAGAGCACACGCCCGATCACCTCGACGTTCGAGGCGTCGGGGGTCGCGGCGGACGGAGCCACGGCGTCAGCGGCCGCACCGCCTTGCACCACCACGATCGAGATCATGATCATCTCGGCCAGCAGGATGCCCGCCACGATCGCCGCCAGCGGCAGATAGGTAGCGTAGCCCTCGCGCAGGCGGACGAAGTCGACGTCCAGCATCATAACGACGAACAGGAACAGCACCGCGACGGCGCCGACGTAGACGACCACCAGCAGCATCGCCAGGAACTCCGCGCCCAAAAGGACGAACAGACCCGCCGACGAGAAGAAGGCCAGGATCAGCCACAGGACCGAGTGCACGGGATTGCGCGCCGTCACGACCAGAAGGCCGGACAGAACGGCGGTCGCCGCCATCAGATAGAACGCTATGCCTTGCAGCATGGGAGGGACGATGCCCCTTTCAGTCGGTTGGGCGGCGAACCCGTCGGGATTCGCGCGCTTCGTTTAGCGATAGGGGGCGTCGAGTTCCAGATTCTTCGCGATCTGCCGTTCCCAGCGGTCGCCGTTATCCAGCAGTCGGGCCTTGTCGTAGTAGAGTTCTTCGCGCGTCTCGGTCGCGAACTCCGAGTTCGGTCCCTCGACGATGGCGTCCACCGGGCAGGCCTCCTGGCACAGGCCGCAGTAGATGCATTTGACCATGTCTATGTCGTAGCGGGTCGTGCGGCGGCTGCCGTCCGAGCGCGGCTCTGACTCGATCGTGATAGCCTGGGCCGGGCAGATGGCCTCGCACAGCTTGCAGGCGATACAGCGCTCCTCGCCGTTCGCATAGCGACGCAGGGCATGCTCGCCCCGGAAACGCGGCGATTGCGGGCCGCGCTCGAACGGATAGTTCACGGTCGCCTTGGGGCGAGCCATGTACTTCAGCGACAGGCCGATGGCGCCGAGCAGGTCCAGCATCATCGCGCCCTTGGCGGCCTGGGCGATACGCGTGATCATCGGACGGGGTCTCCCGGACGCGAGCAGTCGCGACGATAGCGATCCGTGTCCTTGTTCATGATGGCGCACAGGCGGACGCGCTCGGCCTCCTGGCGCTCGATGCCTTCCTGGCGACGTTGCCACTGATAGGGCGAGGTGGGGTCGGCTTCATACGGCGCCGGGAAGGCGCAGCCGGCCAATGTGACAGCAGTCAGGGCGAGGAGGGTCATACGGATCATGCCCCCACCGCGAAGACGCGCCAGGCCGAGACGATGACAACCGCGACAAGCGAAGTCGGCAGGAAGATCTTCCAGCCCAGACGCATCAGCTGGTCATAGCGGTAGCGAGGCACGAAGGCCTTCACCAGCGAGATCATGAAGAACCAGAAGACGATCTTGGCGAAAAAGACCAGGAACAGCAGCAGGTTGAGCAGGAATGGGGGCCAGTCGGCGGCGAAGTCGATCGGGAAGCCGGGGTTCCAGCCGCCGAAGAACAGGATGCTCATCATCGCGCACATGAAGATGATGTTCACGTACTCGCCCATCATGAAGAGCAGGTACGGCGTCGACGAGTATTCCACCTGATAGCCGGCCACGAGTTCGGACTCGGCCTCAGGCAGGTCGAACGGCGGGCGGTTGGTTTCGGCCAAGGCCGAGACGAAGAACATCACCATCATCGGTATCATGACGACGAACAGCGGCCAGGTCCCCTCGCCGCCCCCGAAGACGTACCAGTTCCAGATCCAGCCTTCCTGCGACGCCACGATGGACGACAGGTTCATGGTCCCGGCCAGAAGGATGACGTTAATGATGATCAGGCCGATGGAGACCTCGTAGGACACCATCTGCGCCGCGGACCGCAGCGAACCGAGGAACGGATACTTCGAGTTCGAAGCCCAGCCGCCCATGATGATGCCGTAGACGCCCATCGAGCTGATCGCGAAGACGTAGAGGATGCCGACGTTCAGATCGGACACGACCCAGCCGGGCGCGAACGGAATGACCGCCCAGACGATGAAGGCTGTGATTACGGTGATCACCGGGGCCAGCAGGAAGACGATCTTGTCCGCGCCGGCGGGGACGACGATCTCCTTCAGAACGAACTTGATCATGTCCGCGAAGGACTGGAGCAGGCCGAACGGGCCGACGACGTTCGGGCCCTTCCGCATCTGCACGCCCGCCCAGATCTTGCGGTCGGCCAGCAGCAGGAAGGCGACGGCGATCAGCACCCCGACGGTGATCAGGGCGACAGCCCCGGTCGTGGCCAGGGTCCAGCCGAGCGGCGTGGTCCAGAAGGAAGTCGATTCCATGCGTCTACTCCGCCGCCAGCAGGGCCGGAGACATGCGCTGGGCGCTGAGCTCGGCCATGGTCGCGCTGGCGCGCGCGATCGGGTTGTTCAGATAGGGGTCGACCACGGCTGAGGCGAAGGCGACATCGCCCAGCTCGCCCTTCTGACCCAGGCTGGCGACCTCGAATGACGCGGCTGGAGCCAGGTAGTCGATGCGGCCGAAGGTCGGGTGGTCCGCCATCAGCTTCGTGCGAAGCTGGTCGAGCGTATCGTAAGGCAGGGTGTGGCCGACGCGTTCCGACAGGGCGCGGATGATGGCCCAGTCCTCTTTCGCGTCACCCTTCGGGAAGACGGCGCGTTCGCCCATCTGAACCCGGCCCTCGGTGTTGACGTAGAGGCCCGACTTCTCGGTCCAGGCGGCGCCCGGCAGGATGACATCGGCGGTGTGCGCGCCGCGGTCGCCATGGCTGCCCAGATAGACCTTGAAGGCCTTCGAAGGACCGGTCTCGATCTCGTCGGCGCCCAGCAGGAACAGGACGTCCAGCGCGTCGCGCTGAACCATCGCGTGGGCGGACAGTCCGCCCGCCGCAGGCACGAAGCCCATGTCCAGGCCGCCAACGCGAGCGGCGGCGTGATGCAGGACGTTGAAGCCGTTCCAGCCGTCCTTCACGACGCCGACCTTGGCGGCCAGCTTGCCGAGCTGGTTCAGCACCCTGGCTCCGTCCGGACCCGACAGGGCGCCGGCGCCGACCACGATGGCCGGACGTTCGGCGTTCGACAGGGCGTCTGCAGCGGCCTTCGGCAGCTTCGCCAGGGTCTTCGTTCCCCGACCCACGACATCGTAGTCGTAGGTCAGGTCGGCGGACTCGCCGATGACGCCGACGCGGGTCTTGCCGGCCAGCCAGCTCTTGCGGATCCGCTGGTTCAGCAGCGGCGCCTCGGTGCGCGGATTGACGCCCACCAGCAGGATGGAGTCAGCCTCTTCCAGCCCTTGCAGGCCGGTGTTGAACAGCCAGCCCTCGCGCGGGCCGTAGCCCATGGCCGAGCCGTCCTGGCGGCAGTCGGTGTTGTTCGAGCCGAGGGCGCGGAAGAGGTCCAGCGCGGCCTTCATCGATTCCGCGTCCTGCAGATCGCCGGCGATGACGCCGATCTTGTCCGCAGAGGCGGCCTTCAGCTTCGATGCGACGACGTTCAGCGCCTCGTCCCACGAGGCGGCGCGCAGCTTGCCGTTCTCGCGCACATAGGGTCGGTCCAGACGACGCGCCTGCAGGCCATCGACGACGTAGCGGCTCTTGTCAGACAGCCACTCCTCGTTGATGCCCTCGTGCACGCGCGGCAGGATGCGCATCACCTCGGCGCCCTTGGACTGGGCCGAGATGTTGGAGCCAAGGGCGTCCATGACGTCGATGGTCTCGGTCTTCTTCAGTTCCCACGGACGATAGTGGAACTGCCAGGGCCGGTGCGTCAGGGCGCCGACGGGGCACAGGTCGTTGACGTTGCCCGACAGCTCGGAGTTGACCGCCTGTTCGAGATAGGTCGTGATCTCGGCGTCCTCGCCGCGCGAGATCATGCCGATGTCCGGCACCCCTGCGACTTCCGAGATGAACCTCACGCAGCGGGTGCACTGGATGCACCGCGTCATGAAGGTCTTGATCGTCGGCCCCATGTGCTTTTCTTCGACCGCGCGCTTGTTCTCCGCATAGCGGGAACCGTCGCGGCCATAGCCCATGGCCTGGTCCTGCAGATCGCACTCGCCGCCCTGGTCGCAGATCGGGCAGTCCAGCGGGTGGTTGATGAGCAGGAACTCCATCACCCCTTCGCGGGCCTTCTTCACCATCGGCGTGTCGGTGAAGATCATCTGACCTTCGGCGGCCGGCAGGGCGCACGACGCCTGGGGCTTCGGCGGTCCGGGCTTCACCTCGACCAGGCACATGCGGCAGTTGCCGGCGATTGAAAGTCGTTCGTGGTAGCAGAAACGCGGGATCTCGTGTCCGGCGCGCTCGGCGACCTGGAGCACGGTCATGCCGGGCTCGAACTCGACATCGACGCCGTTGACCTTGGCGACGGGCATCAGCGGACCTCTTCTTCAGCGCGAACGACCTCGGCGGCCGTCTGCGTCGTGCCGTCAGGCAGCGTTTGGGTGATCTCGATCTCGTCGCCGCGCATCGCGTAGCGGACGACCGGATCGCCGGATTCATTCATCCACCGCACGGAGGCGGGGTCGGGCAGTTCGAGCGGCTTCCACACGACCAGACCGTCGGCGGCGCGGCACTGGGCCTTCATCAGACCGCCGTCGACCGGGGCGCGCCACTGGGCGTTCACGACCTGACCTTCGATGCCGGTCAGTTCGATGGAGGCCACCTCCTGGCCGTGGATGGCGGCGAGGCCGGCCTTGCACACGCGGCGCAGGTCGACGGCCGTCAGGACGGCCGGCGTCCGGGCCACCGCGTCGGACACCGGCGCCTCGGCGGCGACGATCTCCGTCGGCGTCGGCTCGGCCTTCTCCGGTGCCTGGTTGCAGGCGGCGAGAGCGGCGATCGCCACGGTCAGGGTGAGCGCACTCCGCATCCCCTACTCCGCCGCGATGGCGTGGCCGGCGAAGTTCGCGCGGCGTGAGCGGTAGGCCGAGATACGGTCCTCGATCTCGTGACGGAAGTGACGGATCAGGCCCTGGACCGGCCATGCAGCGGCGTCGCCGAGGGCGCAGATGGTGTGGCCCTCGACCTGACCGGCGACGTCGAGCAGCAGGTCGATCTCCGACGGATCGGCCTCGCCCACCGCCATGCGTTCCAGCACGCGCCACATCCAGCCGGTGCCTTCTCGGCACGGGGTGCACTGGCCGCAGCTCTCATGCTTGTAGAAGTAGCTGATGCGGGCGATCGCCTTCACCAGATCGGTCGACTCGTCCATGACGATGACGGCCGCGGTGCCCAGGCCCGACTTCATGTCGCGCAAGGAATCGAAGTCCATCAACGCCGTCTCGGACATCTCGCGGGTGATCAGGGGCACGGAGACCCCGCCCGGGATCACGGCCTTCAGGTTGCCCCAGCCGCCACGGACGCCGCCGCAATGCTCTTCCAGCAGCTGACGCAGCGGGATCGACATGGCTTCTTCGACGTTGCACGGGCGGTTCACGTGGCCCGAGATCGACATCAGCTTGGTGCCGGTGTTGTTGGCGCGACCGAAGCCGGCGAACCACTCGGCCCCGCGACGCAGGATCGTGCCGACTACGGCGATCGACTCGACGTTGTTCACCGTGGTCGGGCAGCCATAGAGGCCGGCGCCGGCCGGGAACGGCGGCTTCAGGCGCGGCTGGCCCTTCTTGCCTTCAAGGCTTTCCAGCAGGGCGGTCTCTTCGCCGCAGATGTAAGCGCCGGCGCCGTGATGAATGTAGACGTCGAAGTCCCAGCCATGGACGTTGTTCTTGCCGATCAGTTTGGCCTCATAGGCCTGCTTGACCGCCGCCTCCATACGCTCGCGCTCGAGCACATATTCGCCGCGCAGATAGATGTAGCAGGCGTGGGCCTGCATCGCGAAGGAGGCGATCAGGCAGCCTTCGATCAGCAGGTGCGGATCATGGCGCATGATCTCCCGGTCTTTGCAGGTGCCCGGTTCGGATTCGTCGGCGTTGACGACGAGATAGTGAGGACGATCCTTCAGCTCCTTGGGCATGAAGGACCACTTCAGACCCGTCGAGAAGCCGGCGCCACCGCGTCCGCGCAGACCCGAGTTCTTCACGTTGGTGATGAGCCAGTCGCGGCCCATGTCCAGCATATCCTTGGTCGCGTTCCAGCAGCCGCGGGTCTTCGCGCCCTCGAGGCCCCAGTCCTGGAGCCCGTACAGGTTGGTGAAGATGCGATCCTTGTCTTGCAGCAGGCCGACCATCAGCGGGGTCCCTCCACGACCTGAGCCGCCGACGCCCTTGCCGCGCGGGCGAGAGAGTTCGCTGCGACGATCGCCGGTCGGGCGCTCGGTTGGCGGCGGCGGACGCTGGCCGCCTGAATTCGTGGGTGACTGATCAGGCGCATTCGGGGAACCGGCGGGAGGAGACGGAGGTGACGGCGCGGCGGGCGCCGCGGGGACAGGCTGTGCCGAGGCTCCGCCCAGAGGCAGAGCGCTGACGCCCATCAGATTGGCCATGAACAGGCCGGCGACGTTGCGCTTCGGCGGTTTGCCAGATGGTTTTGATGTCACGACGGTCCCCCGAACGCCTTGAGATCATGAATAGTGCACCGGTCGTCGGACAATCACGCGACGGTTCGCCGGCGGCGAGAAGCAAGGCGCTCATTGTGCGCCTCCATCCAGCTCGGCCATGCGGCGGCGATGATAGCGGGTGCGCAGGAAGATGGCCGCCAGCATCAGCGCCCAACCGGCCGCCAGCGCCGCATAGCCCGCCATCTGCACAAATTCGGAGAGCCCGCCCGCGCGTGTCGCGCCCCAGACCAGAATGGCACCGAGCAGCACCAGGCCGAAGCCCGCCAGCCGCTGGTTGCGGCCCACGGCGCGGATTTCCGCGCGATAGGCGGCCACTTTCTCGTCGGTCCTGGCGTCGGTCATGCGCTGACCCCGCCCGGGCGACAGGTTGCTGGTTGAGCGCCCATATCACTTATTGACCTTGGGCTTGCGCACCCGTCCGGCCACCCCGATGGCGATGAACGCGAGGCCGATCGCGAGAAAGGCCGCGTTGTTGTCGCCGGACAACCCGAGGACGAAGAACACGAACCCGATCGCGAAGAAGGCGTCGGAGTTCTTCAGGGATTTGCCCGACTTGGGATCGACAGGTTCGGTCATGCCGTCACCGGCTCCGCGTTCGGCAGCTTCGTGATGGGCTTGGCGGCCGAGCCGTCATAGAGCTTCGGATCGGTCAGGGTCAGGGCCCCGCCCTCCGGCGCCGAATTGACGCGGTCGACGCGCGGGCCCGGCTTGGGCGTCTTGCCGGCCGCGAAGTCGTCGATAATCTGGTTCATGTCCGAGGCCGTCAGGTCCTCGAAATAGTAGTCGTTGACCATGGCCATAGGCGCGTTGACGCAGGCGCCGAGGCACTCGACCTCTTCCCAGTAGAATTTGCCGTCGGCCGACAGGGTCTGTTTCGGGCCGATCCGGTCCTTGCAGACCTTCATCAGGTCGCCCGAGCCGCGCAGCATGCAGGGCGTCGTGCCGCAGACCTGGATCAGGGCGGCCGAGCCGACCGGCTCCAGCATGAACATCGTGTAGAAGGTCGCGACCTCCAGCACCCGGATGTAGGCCATGTCGAGCTTGTCGGCGATCGCGCGGATGGCGGGTTCGGAGACCCAGCCTTCCTGCTTCTGGACCAGCCACAGCATCGGGATCACGGCCGAGCGCGCGCGGTCCGCCGGATATTTGGCGATCCACCACTCGACCTTCTTCATCGTGTCCTTCGAGAAGGCGAACGAAGCGGGCTGTTCCTTGGCGAGGCGGCGAACCGACATCAGACGTCCATTTCCGAGGCGACGACGCCGTCGCCGATCATCTTCTTGCGCAGGGTGAGAATGCGATGCTGACCCTGCCGGGCCAGCAGCACGTTGTGCTGCCAGGTCTCGCCGCCGCTGTCGGTCACCGAATAGGACACCACGGTCCAGCCCTGGCGGACGAGGTCGCTGAGAGGGGTGTTGCTCATGAGAAGGCCTTCTTGCGCAGGGCCTCGACACGATCTCGCGCACGACGGACGGGCGGGAGCAGGAAGCTGGCGGCAAAGCCGATGACCGAAAGTCCGAGCAGGATCGGGAACCACCAGGCCGCATCCCGAAGGTCAGGGAGGAACCCGCCCACGGTGATCATCACCAGAAGCGGCGCCAGCGGGCCGACGACGAGCAGTTCGTCCAGCATGCGACCCTTGCGGCCTCCGGGGTGCATCGCATTCCGGGGATCGTTCATGTTGGCGACGAAGATCACGCCGCCGAATATCAGCAAGCCGATGACGATGACCGTCCCCAGGGTGATGTCGGCGAACAGTTCGGTCACTAGCGGTCGACCTCGCCGAAGACGATGTCGAGCGAACCCAGGATGGCGGAAACGTCGGCCAGCATGTGGCCGCGGTTCATCCAGTCCATCGCCTGAAGGTGACGGAAGCCGGGAGCCGAGATCTTGACGCGGTACGGCTTGTTGGTGCCGTCCGAGACCAGATAGATGCCGAACTCGCCCTTGGGCGCCTCGACGGCGGCGTAGACCTCGCCGGCCGGGGTGTGGAAGCCTTCGGTGTAGAGCTTGAAGTGATGGATCAGGGCTTCCATCGACCGCTTCATCTCACCGCGCTTGGGCGGGACGATCTTGTTGTCCTCGACCATGACCGGATCGCCGGGGCAGTTGCGGAGCTTGTGGATGCACTGCTCCATGATGTGCACCGACTGCTTCATCTCCTCGATGCGCACGAGGTAGCGGTCCCAGCAGTCGCCGTTCTTGCCGACGACGATGTCGAACTCCAGCTCGGCATAGCATTCGTAGGGCTGCGACTTGCGCAGGTCCCAGGCGATGTTGGACCCGCGCAGCATCACGCCGGAGAAGCCCCACTGCAGCGCCTCTTCCTTGGACACCACGCCGATGTCGACGTTCCGCTGCTTGAAGATGCGGTTTTCGGTGACGAGGCTCTCGATGTCCTTCAGCGCCGCCGGGAACTCTGCGCACCAGCGGCCGATGTCGTCGATCAGCGCCATCGGCAGGTCCTGATGGACGCCGCCGGGACGGAAGTAGTTGGCGTGAAGACGCGCGCCACAGGCCCGCTCATAGAAGACCATGAGCTTCTCGCGCTGCTCGAAGCCCCACAGCGGCGGCGTCAGGGCGCCGACGTCCAGGGCCTGGGTCGTCACGTTCAGCATGTGCGACAGGATGCGGCCGATTTCCGAGTACAGGACCCGGATCAGCTGGGCGCGGTACGGGACCTCGATCTCCAGCAGCCGCTCGATGGCCAGGCAGAAGGCATGCTCCTGGTTCATCGGTGCGACGTAGTCGAGCCGGTCCAGATAGGGCACGTTCTGGAGGTAGGTGCGGGCCTCCATCAGCTTCTCGGTGCCGCGGTGCAGCAGGCCGATGTGCGGATCGACGCGTTCGACGACCTCGCCGTCCAGCTCCAGCACCAGACGCAGCACGCCGTGCGCGGCCGGGTGTTGCGGGCCGAAGTTGATGGTGAACTTGCGGTCGTCCATCTCGCGCGCATGCGCGGTCCGGCCGTCGTCGAAAGCGATGTGACCGAGGTCGTCGACGACGACGTTCAGGTCGGCGCGGTCGGGCGTCTTGTTCGCGATGGGGTGTCCGTCAGCCATTAGGCCTTGCCTCCCGAAGGCGTTCCGGCCGAGCCGACGGCCTTCTCGTCGCCCGGCAGGACCGGGGCCGGATACTCGGCGCCTTCCCAGGGGGAGAGGAAGTCGAAGTTGCGATATTCCTGGGTCAGCTTGACGGGTTCATAGACCACCCGCTTCTGCTCCTCGTCGTAGCGGACCTCGACATAGCCCGTCATCGGGAAGTCCTTGCGCAGCGGATGCCCCTGGAAGCCGTAGTCGGTCAGGAGCCGGCGCAGGTCCGGGTGGTTGGAGAACATCACGCCGTACATGTCGAACGCCTCGCGCTCGAACCAGCCGGCCGAGGGATAGACCTCGATCACGCTGGGGACGGGCTGGACCTCGTCGGTCGCCACCTTGACCCGGAGGCGCGCGTTCCGCGTCAGGGACAGCAGATGATAGACCACGTCGAACCGCTCGGCCCGATCCGGATAGTCCACGCCGCAGACGTCCAGCAGTTGCTGGAAGCCGAACCGGTCGCGCAGCGAGGTCAGAACCTCGATGATCCGGTCGCGGTGGCAGGCGATCGTCAGCTCGCCCCAGGCCAGGCTCGCATCGACCTGCAGCTCGGCGACCATCTCCTGACCCAGCGGGGTCAGGGTCTCGGTATTGCGTGCGACCGTCGCGAGGTGGCCGTTCATCGAAGGGACGCTCATCGTTCGATGGTCCCGGTGCGACGAATCTTCTTCTGCAGCTGCAGCAGGCCGTAGATTAGAGCTTCGGCAGTAGGCGGGCAGCCGGGAACGTAAGCATCGACAGGCACAATGCGGTCGCAGCCGCGAACCACACTGTAACTATAGTGATAATATCCGCCGCCGTTGGCGCAGGAACCCATCGACAACACGTAACGCGGGTCCGGCATCTGGTCGTATACCTTACGAAGCGCCGGGGCCATCTTGTTGGTCAGGGTGCCGGCGACGATCATCAGGTCCGACTGGCGCGGGCTGGCGCGCGGGGCCATGCCGAAGCGCTCCAGGTCATAGCGCGGCATCGAGGCCTGGATCATCTCCACGGCGCAGCAGGCCAGACCGAACGTCATCCACATCAGCGAACCCGTGCGTGCCCAGTTGATGACGTCGTCCAGCGACGCGGTCAGGAAGCCCTGCTCGGCGATCTCGGTGTTGACCGCCTCGAAGAACTTGTCGTGCAGCTTGGGGTCATAGCCCTGGACCGTCGACCGCGCACCCTGACCGAAGGCGGTCGGCAGCGGCGAGGACGGGGCGATGAGGCCGGTGGGGGAAATCACTGCCATTCCAGCGCGCCCTTCTTCCATTCGTAGATGAAGCCGACGGTCAGGACGCCCAGGAAGGCCATCATCGACCAGAAGGCGAAGATCATGCCGCCACGGGTCAGGTCGAAGATCGACACGGCCCAGGGGAAGAGGAAGGCCACTTCCAGGTCGAAGATGATGAACAGGATCGACACGAGATAGAACCGCACGTCGAACTTCATCCGCGCGTCGTCGAAGGCGTTGAAGCCGCACTCATAGGCCGAGAGCTTCTCGGAGTCGGGGCTCGACGGGGCCATGGCCCAGGAGGCGACCATGAAGCCGACGCCGATGATCGTGGCGATGCCCACGAAGATCACGATCGGCAGATACTGAAGAAGAAATGCGTTCATAGAATTGGGTCCGGGCCGCGTGGGAGGGCGGCGGATTCGGCGCTTTCTAGACCCAACCCGGCGACGGTTCAAACCCAAGCGGCCAAAGGATTTTTCTTGCGAACGGTTCGCACAAACCCGGTCTTGAGAAGCCTGCGTTCTGCGACGTGAGGCGCGCGAAGAAAACTGTCGCAAAGGCCCGAAAGGTCGCTTGACACCCGGGGGACCCCCCGCCTAAACGACGCCCCTCGCCGCGACGGAAACGACGCGGCGGGAAACGCGGGTGTAGCTCAGTTGGTTAGAGTGCCGGCCTGTCACGCCGGAGGTCGCGGGTTCGAGTCCCGTCACTCGCGCCACTTTCTGTGATTGCAGAAAGTGGCGCGCCCGCCCAAATGTGTTCCTCGGGTTTGGCAAGTGCCATCAGGCAGTTTACCTCAGCGGCGAGGAATACCGGATCGGCGACGATTCACGTGCGACACTCCAGCTAACGCGGCTTCCAGTCAGCGGCTCATCGACATCGTTGGCGTATTGCTGCGCCTAGCAATCGTCTGATGCCTTATCCCTACAAATCTGCAGGGTTGCAGGTTAAGCCAAGACCATCTGGGGACAGCGCCGAATGTTGAAGAGAAAGACGTTGCTGGTCGTGGGGGCCGGCGCAAGCTGCGGCCTTGGGTTGCCTTCCGGCGATCAACTGATGCGAATGGTGGTTAAAGCAGTTAATACGCGAGCTCGAGATGCTGACGGTAGCAGCACACACGCGGCAGATATATTCGAAGCGGTACGCGCCAATGGCTCAACCGATTTTGAAGACTACCTCGAAGCTGGCCATCGAATTGCCAAAGGCCTACTAATTTCGACGTCGATAGACGAGTTTCTGGCTAGCCATCGACATGACGAACATATGGTTCGGCTTGGCAAACTCGCGATCGCATACGCAATCCTTAGGTCGGAGCAAACCGCGGCTCGTCTGTCGGGGCTGGGAACCTCGTTGGGGCGGAACGACGCGATCGTTCAAGATTTGGCTGGGACCTGGATCGGCCGGCTGACTGCACATCTCGCCGCCGGAAGAACACCGTCAGATTTGACCCAACTATTCGAAAATCTAACAATAATAAACTTCAACTATGATCGATGCGTAGAGCAACTATTATTTATGTTTGTCCGACGCGTTTTTGCAACTAATAGTCGAGATACTGCAAAAGCTATATCAAGCTTGAACATAATCCATCCGTACGGGCGGGTAGGCCAACTCGAATGGGAGCAGGATTGTGATGCGGAAATTAGATTCGGCGGGCCTGCCGCACCGGATCGTCTCTGGGCCCTCTCACACGAAATTAGGACGCTAGGTGACGGGCCCAGCGATGCACATGCAATCGACGAAATGCATCTAGCCATTATTGAAGCAAGCCAAGTTTTGTTTCTAGGCTTCGCTTTTCACGCGCAGAATGTCGAACTATTGCAGCCTAACACTGGGCTTCTTGGACCAAAAGAGGTCTATCTAACGGCCTATCGCGAAGAGCACTATCGTTCGCAAGAGATGATGCGCCGAGCTCGCGAGCTCACACGCACATCTCAAACGGCTATCAATTTGCCCACGGATGCAGACACCGCTTTCGCTACGCTGGCGCTGCAGTTCTTTGGCTAGATCGCTGGATTGTCGCAATACTTGGGGCCGCTGACTTGTCAGTGAACCGCCAGTTCCTCACCCGGCTGCACGAACTCCGGCCGGCCGCTGACCTCGCCATAGGTCATGCACAGGTCCTCGAACACGCGGTTCCAGGCGAAGGTCTCGACCGTGTGCACCCGCGCCGCCGCGCCGATGGCCTCGATGTCGCGGGCGAACAGGGCCTCGATGGCCTCGGCGTAATCTGACGGGTCGGCGCTGCGGGCCAACTGGCCGACGTCGTTGGTGACCGTCTCGGCCACGCCGCCGGCGTTGACGCCGACGACCGGGCGGCCGCAGGCCATGGCCTCCAGCACGATCAGGCCGAAGGGTTCCTTGTCGTTGGCGTGCACGAAGGCGTCGCAGCTGGCGATGATCCGGGCCACGGCCTTGGGGTCGCGCTCGTAAGGCAGGGCGATGACGCGGTCCTCGGCGGGCATCCCCTGCCCCGCTCCGACCAGCACCAGATGATAGGGGGCGCCCAGCTTCTGGACCGCCTCGATCAGGACATCGATGTTCTTCTCGCGAGCCGGACGTCCGGCGAAGCACAGCAGACGGGCGCTGGCGGGCAGACCCAGTTTCTTCAGCAGCCAGTCGCGATCCCGACGGTCGGGCCGGAAGGTGTCGATCTCCACGCCCAGCGGCCGGATGACGATGTCCCGGATGCCGGCCTCTTCGAGGCGGCGGGCGATGAAGCGGCTGGGCGAGATGACGCGGTCGAACTGGCCGAACAGGCGGGCCCAGCGTTTCTCGACCGGCTTCTTGGCCCATTCGCCGAAGTGCAGGGCGGCGAGACCCGCGGGATCGGAGTGGCAGAAACCGACGACCGGACAGCCGGCGCGCTGGCCGGCCTCCAGGGCGCCCTGCCCGGGCGTATAGGGATCGCCCGCCTCGATCAGCGAGGGCTTCATCGAGGCGACCCAGGCGCCCCAGCGTTTCACTGAACTGGGCCAGCGATAGCCGTCGCCGAACGGCAGCTTCGTCGCATGAAGTTGGATGATGCCATCCCGCCCGGCCTTGTGCTGAGCGCCAGGCACGACCAGCGAGTGGGCGACGCCCGGACGGTTCGCCTCCAGCCAGGCCTTCTTGGACAGCAGATAGCGCTTCACCCCGCCCGAGCGCGGCGCATAGAGCATGGTCGTGTCGACCATGCGCGGACGCGGATCCTGGGTGGACGCCTTCAGAACCCTGAGCGTCTCGGCGACCTCTTCGTCCCAGCCAGGAATGAGCCGCAGCTCACCTTCGGAAACGTCGAGATCCGTCATGCTCATGGGGTCGTGCTCCGGGGACTGCGCAGGCTTAACGCGCGTCCGGGACTTTGGGATGCGTGCGGACGATTTGGGCCGGGCCATGAAGCGCCCCTACGCTCGCGGACAATGAAGCTCAAGCCTCATCATCGGTGTCGCCCGGCGGCGGGATGCGGACACCCCGCCGCTCCAGCGATTCCCTCAGTAGAATCTCCAGCTGGGCGTTGACCGAGCGCAGCTCCGCCGCCGCCAGCCGTTCGACCGCCGTCATCACGCCCGCGGAGGCGCGCATCAGGAAGGGTTTGCGGACCCTCGCCACGCCCTAGCCGTAGAGGGTGCCGGTGTTGACCACGGGCTGGGCCTCGCGGTCGGCGCACAGCACGACGAGCAGGTTGGAGACCATGGCGGCCTTGCGGTCCTCGTCCAGATGCACGACCTCGCGCTCGCCCAGATCCTTGAGCGCGCTTTCGACCATGCCGACGGCGCCGCGCACGATCAGGCGACGGGCCGACAGGATGGCCTCGGCCTGCTGGCGGCGCAGCATGGCTCCGGCGATCTCCGGCGCATAGGCCAGGTGGGCCAGGCGGGCCTCGTCGATCGCCACCCCGGCCACGCGGACGCGGTTCGCCAGTTCGTCCCGCAGCCGTCCGGCGACGTCCTCGGCATCGGCGCGCAGGGTCATCTCCTGTTCGACGCCCTCCTGTTCCTCGCCATGGTCGTAGGCGTAGTGGGAGGCGATATCGCGCAGGCCCGTGTCGATCTGGATGTTCACGAAGGCCTGATAGTCATCGACGTCGAACAGGGCCTGGGCCGAATCCTCGACGCGCCAGACAACGTTGGCGGCGATCTCGACGGGGCTGCCGCGCTTGTCGTTCACCTTCAGCTTGTCCGAAGTGACGTTGCGGGCCCGGAGAGAGATCTTCTTGCGGCTGTACCAGGGCAGGACCCAGCGCAGGCCGGTCGCCCGGTCGGTGCCGCGATAGGATCCAAACAGCATGATGGCTACGCCCTCGTTCGGCTGGAGGGCATAAAGACCGCACAACAGGAACAGGCCGATCAGGGCGAGGAGTATGCCTCCGACGATGTAAAGCGCCGTATCCGGGCTCTGGACCATGAGGACCGGCGCCAGGATGATCAGGCCCAGCCCGACCAGCAGCATCAGTATGCCGTTGGCCGTCTGTGCGGGCCGTTCTTGCGAGATTGTGCGTTGGTCGGTCATCTTGCCCTCCATTTCGATATGAAAATGATATTACTTTCCGGGCCGCACCGCAACGCTTTCGGTGACCTCCGGTCGCCCGACACATCGCTTTCGGCCTTGCATTCGCCTCAAATTCGCGAAACTTGAGACAGGTCGGGACGCCCCTGTTAGAAGGCGCCCGGCGCCCGTGCGCGTGTCCACTTGGGGTGAATTTCCGAATGCGTAGACTGCTTGCGACCGCGGTGGCGCTTGCCCCTCTGATGACGGCCGCAGGAGCGCATGCCGAGGTCGTGATCTCGACCGCCCGCACGACGCCCATCGTCACCTCCCTCGCGACCGGGACGGCGCGCGACGACATCCGCATCGGCACCGGCGGCTCGATCGCCGTGAACACCGGCGCTGCGATCACGGTCGATTCGAACAACAACATCGATCTGGACAGCGGCACCAGCATCACGATGGCCAACTCGGCCGATGGATCGACCGGGATCCTCGTCGGCCCGGGTTCGACAGCCGCGAACATCATCATCGGCGGGACCATCACGGTCACCGACAGCATCGACACCTACCCGGACAGCGACAACGACGGCGACCTGGACGGTCCGATCGCCGCCGGAGCCAACCGCTACGGCCTGCGTCTCACCGGCGCCACGCCCCTGACCGGTAATATTCTGGTGGAGAGCTCCGGCGCCGTCGTGGTCGAAGGCGCGAACTCACGCGCCATATCGATCGAGCGCGGTTTGACGGGCAATGTGACCGCCTACGGCTCGCTTCGCGCCGTAGGCGACAACGCCATCGGCTACTCCCAGACCGGCAACGTGTCCGGGGCGGTCAATCTGGGTGGTCCCATCACCGCCCAGGGCCTCGGCGCCAGCGCGGTCAACGTCCAGGGCGACGTCGGCGGCCGCCTGACCCTTCAGGGCGACATGTCCGCGACCGGCTATCGCTATACGCAGCGGCCCGGCGACACGACCCTGGCCTTGCTGGACGCGGACGACCTGCTGCAGGGCGCCTCGGCCGTCGTCATCGGCGGCAACGTCGCCCGCGGCGTTGTGCTGGATATCCGCCCGACGGACCTGATCACCGATGTCGCCACGGACTCGACCACGACCGACGAGGACGGCGACGGCATCGCCGACCTGTCGGAGAACAGCTCGGTCATCAACAGTTTCGGGGGCGCTGCGGCCCTGACCGTCGGGTCCTCCACGCGGGGCATCACCCTGGGCGCCGCTGGAACGACCGCGACCACCAACTACGGCCTGATCAATCGAGGCGTGATCACCGGCGACGGCGTGTACAACAACGTCACCGGCCTGGCCATGCAGCTGGGCGTCGCGGGCGGGCAGACCGTAGCTATCGCCGGCGGGGTTCGCAACGAAGGCTCCATCACGGCCCTGGGCCGCGGCGGCGGCGCGACCGCCGTTTCGATCGGGGCTGGCGTCACCACCCCGCGCTTTGACAACATCGGAACGATCACGGCGGGCGTGTCCAGTGAACTGGCGAACTCACCTACGACCGGCGTCAACATCGCGGTCGGCGCCAACCTGCCTGTCCTGTTCAACAATGGCGCGATCCTGGCCACGGCAGGCGGTGGCATTTCGACCGTCAACGCGATCCGCGACCAGTCGGGCACCCTCGCCTCGATTCAGAATGCCGGCTCCATCACGGCGGCGTTGGCTCCCAACGCGGCCGGCGCGGCGCTCACCGGCACTGCGACGGCGATCGACGTGTCCGCCAACACGACGGGCGTCACCTATCGCCAGTACGGCGAGACCAGCACGCCCTCGACAACCGATCCCGACACAGACGGCGACGGAGTGACGGATTCGAACGAGCCCGCGTTGATTGGTGCGGTCCGCTTCGGCTCGGGCGCCGACGCGCTGAACCTCGAAAACGGCTTCATGACCGGCGATGTCTCGTTTGGCGCCGGCGCGGACCGGCTGAACATCACGGGCGGCGGCATCTTGACCGGCGCAATCACCGACACCGACGGTCGTCTGGACATCAATGTGACCAACGGCACGCTGGATGCGCGCCAGTTGACGCGCACCACGGTCACCAGCCTGAATGTCGGCGCAGCGGGCGATCTGATCGTCACGATCGATCCCGCGAGCACCACCAGCGCAGGCTTCCGCGTCAACGGCGCGGCGAGCCTGGCCACCGGGGCCGGCCTGGGCGTGCGGTTCAACTCCCTGCTGACAGGACCACAGCGGTTCACCGTCATCGACGCCAACACCCTGACCATAGGCGCGATCGACCAGACGGCCGTGCAGGCGAACTCGCCCTATCTTTACGTCGTCAGCGCAGGCGCCGACGTGGCTGCCGGCGACGTCTACATCGACGCCCGTCGCCGCACCGCTGCCGAGGCGAACCTGATTGCGGTCGAAGGCCAGATCTTCGATTCCTTCTACGGCGCGCTGAGCTCCAGCACGGCCCTGCGCAACGCCTTCCTGTCCCAGACGGGCCGTGAAGGCTTCATCGACCTGTACGAGCAACTGCTGCCGGACCACTCGGGCGGTCCCCTGCTCTCCCTGGCATCGGGCGTGGACGCGGTCACCCGCGCCCTGACCGGCCGCAACGCGACGGTCGAGCCGGGCGAGACCAGCGCCTGGCTGCAGGAAATCAACTTCTACGCCGACAAGGACAAGACCGACACCTATGGCTTCCGTTCGGAGGGCTTCGGCGTTGCGGGCGGGATCGAGCGCGGCACGGGCCTGGGCGCCGTCGGCGTATCCCTCGCCTTCACCTCGTCGGACATCGAGGATCCCGAGGCCGAGGCCGAGGAAATCCTCTCGGCCAACCTCGTCGAGCTGGGCCTCTACTGGCGGGCCCAGGGCCAGGCCTGGAGCACCTGGGCGCGCGCGGCGGGCGGCTACGCCACCTTCGATTCGACGCGCCAGCTGGTCACCCAGAGCATCAACCTCATCAACACCTCCAGCTGGAACGGCTTCACGCTGTCGCTGGGCGGCGGCGCCTCCTATGAGCGCAACTTCGGTCGCCTGAGCATCCGGCCGGAAGTCTACGCCGAGTACTTCTCGCTGAGCGAGGACGCGCACACCGAGGTGGGTCTGGAGCCCGGCTTCAACCTGGATATCGAGGACCGCGACGGCCACATGTTCACCGGCGTCGCCGCCGTGAACATCGGCTACGGCTTCGGCGAGAACGGCTGGATCCGACCCGAGGTCCGCCTCGGCTGGCGTCAGAACTTCTCCGTCGATCCGGGCGAGACCATCGCCCGCTTCGCCTCGGGCGGCTCGCCGTTCACCTTGACGCCCGACTCGATCGAGGGCGGCGGTCCGATCGCGGGCTTCCACCTCAGCGTCGGCAACGAGCTCGGCAAGATTTCCGTCAGCGCGGACGCCGAGATGATCGAGGACTACGTCCGCTACACCCTGCTGCTGCGAGCCAGCTTCCGGTTCTGATCAGGTTGACAAGGTTGGTCGTAAACCTTGGTCGATTTGGTCGTGAATCCTGGTCGATTTGACGACGCAAAAACAAAGGCCGCCGGAGCGATCCGGCGGCCTTTTCTGTGTCCGGTGGTAGGCGGCGACGGGTTCGAACCGCCGACCCTCTCGGTGTAAACGAGATGCTCTGACCAGCTGAGCTAGCCGCCCTCACCACGGAGGCGGGTTGTGCCCTCACCCGCCCGCCGGTTCAAGTCGCTCCGCCCAAAGAAAAACCTCCCCGCCGGTGGGCGGGGAGGCTGTTCAGGTCAGTGGCTGACGACAGTCGATCCGTCGGAGGCCGGAGGAGCCTGCGGAGCCGGGTTCAGCGGCTCGGCCACCTCATCCCACTCCACCGCGGTCAGGGAGCCGGTCAGGGCCCATTTCAGAGCCTCGTCCGCCGTAGAGATCGGGATGATCTCCAGCGCGCCCTTCACATTGTCTGGCACGTCGGCGAGGTCCTTCTCGTTCTCCTGCGGGATCAGCACGGTCTTCACGCCGCTCCGAAGCGCCGCGAGCAGCTTCTCCTTCAGGCCGCCGATGGCGGTGACGCGACCGCGCAGGGTGATCTCGCCGGTCATGGCGATGTCCTTGCGGATCGGGACGCCGGTCAGGACCGAGACCATGGCCACCGTCATGGCGACACCAGCCGACGGGCCGTCCTTGGGCGTCGCGCCGTCCGGCACGTGCACGTGGATGTCGGTCTTCTCGAACACGGGCGGCTTGACGCCGAAGCTGAGCGAGCGGGCGCGGACGTAGGAGGCGGCGGCGGAGATGGACTCCTTCATGACCTCCTTCAGGTTGCCGGTGACGGTCATGCGACCGCGTCCCGGCATCTTGATCGCCTCGATGGTCAGGATGTCGCCGCCGAACTCGGTCCAGGCCAGACCCGTGACGATACCGACCTGATCCTCCTCGTCCGTCTCGCCGTAGCGGAACTTCTTCACCCCGGCGTATTCGGCCAGCTTGGCCTCATCGACGGTGATGGAGAGCAGATTCTGCTTGGACATCTCGCGGACGGCCTTGCGGGCCAGACCGCCCAGGGCCCGCTCCAGCGACCGCACGCCGGCTTCGCGGGTGTAGTAGCGGATCAGGTTGCGGATCTGCTCGTCGGGCACCACGAACTCGGCCGGGGTCAGGCCGTTGTCGGTCGTCACCTTGGGCAGGACGTGACGCTTGGCGATCTCGACCTTCTCGTCCTCGGTGTAGCCGCTCACCCGGATGATCTCCATCCGGTCGATCAGGGGCTGAGGCATATTCAGGCTGTTGGCCGTAGTGACGAACATGATGTTCGACAGGTCGTAGTCGACCTCCAGATAGTGATCGCCGAACGCGTTGTTCTGCGCCGGATCCAGCACCTCCAGCAGGGCCGAGGAAGGATCCCCGCGCCAGTCGGCGCCCAGCTTGTCGATCTCGTCCAGCAGGATGAAGGCGTTCGTGGTCTTCACCTTCTTCATGGACTGGATGATCTTGCCCGGCATGGAGCCGATGTAGGTGCGGCGATGGCCCCGGATCTCGGCTTCGTCGCGCATGCCGCCCAGGGACATGCGGACGTATTCACGCCCCGTCGCCTTGGCGATCGACTTGGCCAGCGAGGTCTTGCCGACGCCCGGAGGGCCGACGAGGCACAGGATCGGGCCTTTCAGCGAGTTGGTGCGCGCCTGGACGGCCAGATACTCGATGATCCGTTCCTTGACCTTCTCGAGGCCGTAGTGGTCCTCCTCGAGGATGGCCTCGGCCTTGTTCAGATCGATGGGCTTCTGCTTGGTCTTGCCCCACGGGATCGACAGCAGCCAGTCGAGGTAGTTCCGCACGACCGTGGATTCGGCCGACATCGGGCTCATGTTGCGCAGCTTCTTCACCTCGGCCTCGGCCTTGGTGCGGGCTTCCTTGGACAGGCGCGTCTTACGGATCCGCTTCTCCAGCTCCATGATCTCGTCACGGGCGTCGTCGGTCTCGCCCAGCTCGCGCTGGATCGCCTTCATCTGCTCGTTCAGATAATATTCGCGCTGGGTCTTCTCCATCTGGCGCTTCACGCGCGAGCGGATCTTCTTCTCGACCTGCAGGACGGAAATCTCGCCCTCCATCAGGCCGTAGACCTTCTCCAGACGGGCCGGGACCGCGATGGTCTCCAGCAAGGCCTGTTTGTCGGCGATCTTGACCGACAGATGAGCGGCGACGCTGTCGGCCAGTTTCGACGCATCGGTGATCTGGGGGATGGAGCTGAGGGCCTCGGGCGGCACCTTCTTGTTCAGCTTCACATAGCTCTCGAACTGCTCGACAACGGCGCGCAGCAGGGCCTCGGCCTGGGACGGTTCGCCCAGGTCGTCCTCGATCTCTACGGCCTCGGCCTCGAAATACTCCTCGCGGTCGGTGAAGCGGGTCAGGCGGGCGCGGCCCTTGCCCTCGACCAGGACCTTTACGGTGCCGTCGGGCAGTTTCAGCAGCTGCAGAACGGTGGCCAGCACACCGACCGGATAGATGGCGTCCGGCGCCGGATCGTCGTCCACGCTGTTCTTCTGGGTGGCCAGCAGGATCTGCTTTTCACCCTTCATGATCTCGTCGAGCGCCCGCACGGATTTCTCGCGCCCTACAAAGAGCGGCACGACCATATGGGGGAAGACGACGATGTCCCGCAGAGGCAGGACGGGCAGAATTTTACTCTCGGACATAATGCGCTCCTGGACCTTTGATCATCTCCGGTCCGCCCACCCCTGGCGCCCCGCGATATGCAGCGACACCCTGGAGAGGCCCGTCGATTCCGACGGCGTTCGTGTGAGTATGTGGCCCCTTGCCACCGGGGTTCAAGCGCTGCGGCTGGACGATGCACAGTCGCGTGCAAGTCCGGTCAAGCTGCATGATCCGTGTGAGCGACCGGGGTGGCCGGGGTCGGCTCGACCCTCGGAGACCAAAAGCGCGACATGGGGCCGGTCAAACCCCTGTGGCGCGCGCGCCTCAACATCGTCCGTCGTCGGCAACCGAACCCAACCGTGGCCGTTGCCGTCGCACCGATAACAATGATTGGGAGGCTTTCTTGTACAAGATCATCACTCTGGCGGCGACGGCATCCCTGTTCGCGCTGGCCGCCTGCAACCGCGACACCGAGACCGCCCCGGCGGTCGATGACGCGACAGCGAGCGCCGATGCGATGTCCGCCGACCGCGCAGGGTCGGACGCCTCGACCAGCGCGCCCGTCGCTCCGTCTAGCGCTGCGACCAGCGGCAACGCCGCCTCGGAAACGATGGCCCCCGCGGACTCCAGCATGGCTGCCCCGACCGGAGCCGGTGTCGGTCCGGTGACCGACGACACCCGCGCCAACGCCCAGACAGCGGCGGAAGAAACAAACCTGCATCCCAAGCCGCCGACGAACTGACCCGCCGGGCATGAAAAAGGGGCGGAGCCGTAAAGGCCCCGCCCCTGTTCTTTCGGCCTTGGACCCGCCTTACGCGGCGCCGTCGGCCGCCTTTTTCTTCTCGGCGTAGATCAGCAGGGGCTGGGCCTTGCCCTCGATGACCTCGGCGTTGACGACCACTTCCTCGACGCCCTCGAAGGTGGGCAGTTCGAACATCGTCTCCAGCAGGATGCCTTCCAGGATGGAACGCAGGCCGCGGGCCCCGGTCTTGCGCGTGATGGCCTTCTTGGCGATCGCGTTGAGCGCGTCGTCGGTGAAGGTCAGGTTGACGTTCTCCATCTCGAACAGGCGCTTGTATTGCTTGACCAGGGCGTTCTTCGGCTCGGTCAGGATGGTGACCAGGGCGGTTTCGTCCAGGTCTTCCAACGTCGCCAGAACCGGCAGACGGCCGATGAATTCGGGGATCAGGCCGAAACGCATCAGGTCGTCAGGCTCGACGCCCTTGAGGATGTCGCCGGTGCGGCGTTCATCGACATTCGACACCTTGGCGCCGAAGCCGATCGAGGCCCCTGCCCCGCGCGCCGAGATCACCTTTTCAAGGCCGGCGAAGGCGCCGCCGACGATGAACAGGATGTTGGCGGTGTCGACCTGCAGGAACTCCTGCTGGGGATGCTTGCGGCCGCCCTGCGGAGGCACGGAGGCGACGGTGCCTTCCATGATCTTCAGCAGGGCCTGCTGCACGCCCTCGCCGGAGACGTCGCGGGTGATCGAAGGGTTGTCCGACTTGCGCGAAATCTTGTCGATCTCGTCGATGTAGACGATGCCGCGCTGCGCCCGTTCGACGTTGTAGTCGGACGCCTGGAGCAGCTTCAGGATGATGTTCTCGACATCCTCGCCCACGTAACCGGCTTCGGTCAGGGTCGTGGCGTCGGCCATGGTGAACGGCACGTCGATGATGCGGGCCAGCGTCTGGGCCAGCAGCGTCTTGCCCGAGCCGGTCGGCCCGATCAGCATGATGTTGGACTTGGCCAGCTCGACGTCGTTGTTCTTCGTCGCGTGGTTCAGGCGCTTGTAGTGGTTGTGCACCGCGACCGAGAGGACCTTCTTGGCGTGGCTCTGGCCGATGACGTAGTCGTCGAGGACTTCGCGAATTTCCTTGGGCGTGGGCACGCCATCCTTGGATTTGACGAAGCCAATCTTGTGCTCTTCGCGGATGATATCCATGCACAGCTCGACGCATTCATCGCAGATGAACACCGTCGGTCCGGCGATGAGCTTGCGCACCTCGTGCTGGCTCTTGCCGCAGAACGAGCAGTAGAGCGTACTTTTGGCGTCGGTGCCGGCTGCTTTGGTCATAGACCCTTCTCACTCTCGCGCCGTTCTGGGAGACGGGCGCGCTTTCCCCGCGTTGATTCCACCACTATGGACGCGAAGATATTCAAAAAATGACAATCAACCATCCGAACGCCCGCCACAACCCCGCCGAACACCGGCGAAGCGCGACTGACGTGGACTGTTCAGGCGGGATGGAGATCACGGCGAATGGGTGACATGGGCGCCACGGCAGGCTTTCGCCAGTCCGATGATCCCGCGCGGCCGATCGTCGCGTTCGATTTCGACGGCACGCTGACGGTCCGCGACAGCTTCACCCAGTTCCTGCGCTGGCGGGCCGGCGCGGGCGGCTGGGCGCTGGGCCTGGTCAGGATGGCCAAGGCCACGGCGGCCTATGCGCAGGATCGGGACCGGGGGGCGATCAAGGCGGCGTCGGTGAGGGTGTTCCTGAAGGGCGTGACCCGGGCCGAGCTGGAGGCGGATGCGGCGCGATTCGCCGACCACGTCTGGGACCGGTTCATGCGGCCTGACGCGTTGAAGGTCTGGGAGGACTGGGGCCGGAACGGCGCTGATCGCGTGATCGTGACCGCGTCGCCCGAGATTACGGTGGCTCCGTTCGCGCGTCGGCTGGGGGCCGAGGGCCTTCTGGGCACCCATCTGACCTTCGACGACCAGGACCGGATCACCGGCGCCTTCTCCAGCCCCAACTGCCGCGGTGAGGAGAAGGTGCGGCGCCTCCACGCTGCTTTCGGACCGAATCTGAAGCTGGCCGCGGCCTATGGTGATACTTCGGGCGACACCGAGATGCTGGCGATCGCCGAACAGCCGGGCTTCCGCGTCTTTCGCCAGCGGCCCGCCTAGGTCGGGATGCGCAGGAACGGCCGATCGCCCGCCGGAAGGAAGTCGAACATCACCATCCTGTCGGGCTGGATGACGCCGTCGATGAAATAGTCCTGACGCAACTGGCCGCGCTCGAGCTTGAAGCGCCAGCACTGGCTGTCGCCGACAGCCTCGCCGGCGAGGTCCTCGCGCAACTGGGTGCGGAAGGCGGTCAGGGCCGTGGAAGAGACAGGCACCAGTTGTTCGCCCTCGTAGATGCCGAACACCAGGGTCCGGGCCGCGCCTGCGGACCGCGTGTCCCGGTTGATGCAAAGGCCCTGTCGCGTCACGACGTAATCGACCAGATCGAAACGAGCCACGCCGTCCGGACGTTTGCGGTCATGCTCGGCGAAGTCGTCGGCGACGATCAGATCCAGCGGCTCGTAGGCGGGGCTGGGCAGTCGCGTGAAGAACGTTTCCCGCATGCGGATCGCGCGAGGTCCTCGCTGTTCCACCCCCGCCGTGACGATGCAGGAGCCGTCCGTGTCCTTCTGGTAGCAGAGCAGGTGCGCCGACTGCCAGTCGACGTAGGTCGGGCCGCTCATATAGCCGTCGATCTCGGCAGGTAGGTTGTCGAGGCTTTCCTCGATCGGCGCGGCTGTCGAAACCACCTCCGCCTCAGCCTTGTCGTCGGAGCGCGTGCTGCTCCAGACCGTGACTCCGGTGCCCACGAGGCCCAGCACGGCCGTCGCCAGACCGATGACCCCCGCTACGTTCGTCAGCCGCTTAGGGCTCGAATCCGGTTCCGTCACGCCCACCCCCGTTATTGGAACGACGCTAGCCCATCGGGAGGACTGATCGCAACGGGCCGGTCAGACGTAGGGCTGACGAAACCCGACCGCGGCACGGGGCTCAGTTGCCGTCTGCGTCCACATCGAAGACGACGACCTTGCCGCGCGAGGTCGGGTCCCAGCCGGCGGCGATGGCCGAGGCGATGGCGTTCTTCACGCTCTCGATATTGATCCGCTGGCGTTCGAAGTTCGGCGAGCCGTTGGCGCGCATCACCATCGGAAACAGGACGATGGCCTCGCGCTGGCCCTCGACGAGCTTCAGGGCGATGCCGATGCCGTCCCAGTTGTTGCCCGTGGTCCGCTGCGGTTGGCGGCGGACTTCCCATTCATAGTCTTCGCCGTCGACCTGGACGACGCCTTTGAGGTCTCGCGTGTGCTGCATGGGGGGCTGATAGCACAAACGAAAAGGGCGCGCCGATCCCGGCGCGCCCTTCTCTGGTCATTGGTCCGAACGGATCAGAGGGTCTTGATGCCGTCGGCCTCGGCTTCGGTGCGCTTGTCGTAGACGTGGTCCACGATGCCCCAGGCCTTGGCTTCCTCGGCGGTCATGAAGTGGTCGCGGTCCAGGGTGCGCTCGACTTCCTCATAGGTCCGTCCGGTGTGGTGGACGTAGATTTCGTTCAGGCGACGCTTGGTGGCGATGATGTCCTCGGCGTGGCGCTCGATGTCCGAGGCCGTGCCGCGGAACCCGCCCGAGGGTTGGTGGACCATGACGCGGGCGTTCGGCAGGGCGATGCGCTGGCCCGCCTCGCCGGCCGTCAGGATCAGGGAGCCGGCCGAGGCCGCCATGCCCATCACCACCGTCGAGACCGGCGACTTGATGTATTGCATGGTGTCGTAGATCGCGAGCGCCGAGGTCACCTGACCACCGGGGCTGTTGATGTACATGCTGATTTCCTTCTTCGGGTTCTCCGATTCCAGGAACAGCAGCTGGGCGCAGATCAGGCTGGCCATGCCGTCCTCGAATGGTCCGGTCAGGAAGATGATCCGCTCACGCAGCAGGCGGGAAAAGATGTCGAAGGCTCGCTCGCCGCGGCTGGATTGCTCCACCACCATGGGGACAAGGTTCGAGGAAATGTAGTCGATCGGGTCGCGCATGGGATCTCGCTGATGCAGGAGGCCCGCGACTCAGGTCGGTCGCGGTTCCGTTCTCATATTGCGGTCCGGCGCAAGCGATACAAGCCGGGGCGGCCCGGAAAGCCGATCAGCCTTCCGGTTCGGCCTGGTTCGCGCGGATGCCTCGCGCCACTTCGCCGGCCACCGAGCGCGTCAGGGCGTTCGGATCGATCCGGTCTGGATGGGTCGAGTAGAGGGCCTCAAGGTAGCCCATATCCCAGTCTGTGAGTGTGGCGGGACCGCCCGCGTCGCTGAAGATGTTCATGATCGTGTCGAAGTTCCCTGTCTGGGCGTCGGCATCGATCTGCGCGAGGGACAACAGGGCGACGTAGTCGCTCAACTGGTCGAAGGTCGTATCCCCCAGCTTGGTCACATCGACGATGATGACGATCCGCGCCAGGTTGTCGCGAACCTGGGTGTTGAGGCGCGACGCGGCGAAGACACTCAGTTGGGGATAGGACGGCTGCCCGTCGGGACCGGTCATGCCGGGCAGCCGGATGGCGACCTGGCCGTTGTTGGAATCGATCGGAAGGCTGGTATGCCACCACCGCACGGCGCGGTCGGAGGTCTGGAATTCCCTGAGCGCCCGCGACCCGGCGTCGGTTTGATGACTTCCGATGTCGAAGCCGCTGTTGCGCCGACGCACCATGGCCGTCGCGAGAGCCGAGCCGTCGTCGGTCGCCACGATGACGATCCCTGGCCGACACCCCGGCTCACCAGGCTCCAGGCCGACCCGCGCGGCGACGTCGGAAACCCTGTCGACCATCGTCTGCGCGTAGGCGGCGGGCAGGTTCACCACGCCGACACAAACGCGACCCTGCCAACGGGCCAGACCGCGCTGACTTGCAGGCCTCGATATCTCGTCGACGAAATCGCCGACCAGTTCGTCCAGCGGGCGGCCATTGACGACGATGTCGCCGAGCCGCGTTTCGTCCTGCGGGGGAGCAGGCGCGACGGGCGCCGTGTGCAGCGCCGCCAACAAGGCGATCATTCCAAGAGACACCGACATCACCCACCCTCACTCGACTCGCCCGCCTGATTGGGCCATCGCCGTTAAGCGACCGGCGATGGCTTTAACAAGGCGAAATCTGTCAGGTTTGTAACCTGCGGTCACACACGCGACCGCGGGGCGGCAGACGAGGCTCAGCCCTCGTCTTCTTCCTTCAGCAGCTCTTCCTTGGTGATCGGCTTGTCGGTCACCTTGGCCTGATCGAAGATCAGGTCGACGACCTTCTCCTCATAGATCGGGGCGCGCATCTGGGCGGCGGCGTTCGGGTTCTGGCGGTAGAAGTCCAGCACCATACGCTCCTGACCCGGATAGTTGCGGGCCTCGGCCATGATCGCCTGGTTCAGCTCCTGGTCCGTGACGCCGACGTTGTTCGTGCGGCCGATCTCGGCAAGCACCAGACCCAGGCGCACGCGACGCTCGGCGATCTTGCGGTACTCTTCCTTGAGCTTCTTGTCAGACTTCTTGGCGTCTTCCGGCGTCAGGTTGCCGGCTTCCTTGTCGGCCTCGACCTGTTTCCAGATGCCGTCGAACTCGGCCTCGACCATCTTGGGCGGCAGGTCGAAGGAGTGGGCGGTGTCCAGTTGGTCCAGCAGGGCGCGCTTCTGCTTGAAGCGGGCGGCGCCGACGTATTGCTGGTTCAGGTTCTGACGCAGCAGGTCCTTCAGCTTGTCCAGCGACTCCAGGCCGATGCGCTTGGCGAACTCGTCATCGACGACGCTCTCGGCCTCGGCCTTGATGGCCTTCACCTTGATGTCGAAGGTGGCCAGCTTGCCGGCCAGATTGGCGGCCTGATAATTCTCGGGGAAGGTAACCTCGATGGTCTTCTCCTCGCCGACCTTGGCGCCCTTCAGCTGCTCTTCAAAGCCGGGGATGAAGCGGTTCGAACCGATGACCAGATCGGCGTCTTCCGCGGTACCGCCATCGAAGGCGACACCGTCGAGCTTGCCGAGGTAGTCGATGGTCACCTGGTCGCCGTCGGCGGCCTTGACGGTCTTGCCCTTCTTGTCCTCATAGGACTTGGCCTGACCGGCCAGTTCCTTCAGCGCCTCGTCCAGGTCCTCGTCCGAGGCCTCATAGACCGGGCGGTCCAGCTTCAGGGTCTTGGGGTCGACCGGCGTGAAGTCCGGCATGACTTCCAGGGCCATTTCGAAGGCCAGGTCGTCGGACCCGGCCAGAACCTTGTCCATGTCCGACGTCAGCTTCATGTCGGCCGGGGCGGCCGGGCGCACCTTGATCTCGTCAAGCGCAGCCTGGCTCGACTCGTTGATCGCGTCGTTCACGATCTCGCCCATCATGTCGCGGCCGAAGGTCTTCTTGACGTGCGACGCGGGCACCTTGCCCGGACGGAAGCCCTTGAGCTTCATCTTCGGGGCCATCTCGGCCAGCTTGGCGTCCAGCTTGGCATTCAGTTCGGCGACCGGCACGGTCACGGTGATGACGCGGCTCAGACCTTCGGTGGTGTTTTGGACGACTTGCATGGGACGAATCTGACGCTCTGGGGCGGCGCCGGGCATCGGCGCGCGCGAAGATGGAAAAGCAGAAAGGGCCGCCCCATCCGGAGCGGCGCCTCGAAGCCCGCCCTTATGATGAGATGAGCCCCAAAGGTCAACGCGGAGGCTGTTTCACCGGACGCCCGGGGCCGCTATGTCGATGCAATGACCCAGCCTCCCTCCCCCGTCGGCGTGTTCGTGACCCCGGTGACGCCGCTCCAGCAGAACTGCACCACTGTATGGTGCACAGCGACGATGAAGGCCGCCGTGATCGATCCGGGCGGCTCGGTCGATCAGATCATCGGCGAACTGGCGCGGCGTGGGCTGGCGCTCGATCAGATCTGGATCACCCATGGACACCTCGATCATGCGGCCGGCGCCGCCGAGATGGCGGAAAAGTCCGGCGCGCCGATCATCGGGCCGCACCAAGAGGACCAGTTCTGGATCGCCGACCTGCCCGAGCATGGTCAGCGCTGGGGCATTCCCGACGCCCGCACCTTTACCCCGACCCGCTGGCTGGACGACGGCGACACCGTTACGCTGGGCGAGACGACCTGGGAGGTGGCGCATTGCCCCGGCCATACGCCGGGCCATGTGATCTTCTTCAACCGAGCCGCCCGGTTCGCCCAGGTCGGCGATGTCCTGTTCAAGGGCTCGGTCGGGCGCACCGACTTCCCGCGCAGCGACCCGGACGCCCTGATCCGGTCGGTGGTCACCAGGCTTTGGCCGCTGGGCGACGACGTGACCTTCGTTCCTGGCCACGGCCCGATCTCGACCTTTGGCGAGGAGCGCCGCACCAATCCGTTCGTGTCCGACGCCGCCGTGGCGCGCACGCCGCTGGCGCGCGCGCCTTCAGGCCCGGCCTAGCGGCGCAGAAGCAGGCCGATCAGGAGACCGACGCCCAGCGCGTAGACGGTCGCCTTCAACGGCTTTTCCTCGATCCGGGTGCGAGCCAGGAACGCTTGCTCGCGCGCCCAGTCCCTGCCGGTCTCGATATCGGAGCGAACCGCTCCGCGAAGACCCTGCTCCCGGGCGAAGGTGCGCGTCTCGGCGTCGGCCATCCAGCGATCGCCGGCGCGATCCAGGCGAGCGCGTTGATCGTCGGCGTCATCGACGATGTCTTCAGCGCTGAGGGCGGTGGGATTGATATCGGTCATGGCGGGCTCCTGCCGGGCTTGTGATCAGCTCGATTGAACCCGGGCGACGGTCGGCGGTTCCGTTTGATGAAGCCCAATCCGGGCGGAGAGATCACACCATGACCGACCCCACGCCCCAGCCGGAAATCACCCCGCCGATGACGCCGTCGCCGCAGCCGGAAATCGACCCCGCGGGCACGCCTTACGAGGTGCCGCCCCAACCCGGCGACAACGATGGAGAGGTCGAAAGACCAGGCGCTGACTGATTCGCACACTGTTGATATCGCGCGGTTTTGGAACCCCTCCCCCGCTTCGGGGTTTGATCAACAACCGCCAGCATAAAGTCGAAAGGGAGCCTCGCATGGCCCAAGGTCAGCCCACCCGTCCCTCCGGAGTCTCCAAACGGGGCTTCGCCTCGATGGACCCCGAGCGACAGCGCGAAATCGCGCGCAAGGGCGGCGCCAGCGTCCCCAGCGAGAAGCGAAGCTTCTCTCAGGATCGCAGCCTGGCCGCCCAGGCCGGGCGCAAGGGCGGGGAAGCCTCTCACGGATCGCGACGGCCCGAAGACGCTGTCGACGGCCCGGCCGAGTAGGTTTCGGCCCCGCAAACAATGAAGGGCGGCCGGTGCGAACCGGCCGCCCTTTTTTGTTTGCCGGCTTTCCCCGAGGCTGGGCACTTCAGGATTTGGTCCGTTCGTCCGGACGAAAAACACCCTGACGAAACGGACCAAACGGACGAAACGGACGAAATCGGGCGTCACTCTCCCCGCCAGCCGTGATCCAGGACTATACACCCGCACTGGACCAGGGCGCATTCGGAGCAGGCGGAGGCCCGCCACGCCTGACCCACCCGGGATTTCGGCGTCGCACAGAAATATTTGTTCGACATGATCCGACGCGCCGTCCGGGCATACCGCCTTAAGGTGGAGCGTCAGGCCGCGAGCAGAACCAGGGCTACGGACGGATCAGGGCTCTGCTCGAAAGACACCACCTGCCAGCCCGCGGCCTCGGCCATCGCTGTCACGCTGCGTTCGGTGAACTTGCGTGAGCTTTCGGTATGGATGGTCTCGCCCGCCACGAACGGAATCACGACCGCGCCGATATGGACCGCCATGGTCCGCGTGGCGCGCAGGTGCATCTCCATCCGGGACTGCTCGACGTTCCACACCGCGAGATGCTCGAACCCGTCGAGATCGAAATCGGCCCCCAGTTCGCGATTGGCGCGGACCAGCAGGTTCCGATTGAAAGCCGCCGTCACCCCCTGGGCGTCGTCATAGGCGGCGACCAGCACGGCTGGATCCTTGACCAGATCGACGCCGAGGATGAACAGCGATGTGGGTCCAAGCCGGTCCCGCGCGTTGGTCAGGAAGGCCACGGCCTGATCCGGCTCCAGATTGCCGATCGTCGAACCCGGGAAGAAACCGACCCGCCGCCCGCGCCCCAGTTCCGGCAATGGCGCGAGGTTCAGGAAGTCGCCGACCATCGGCGCCACCTCCATGTGCGGATAGGCCTCCGCAATGCTGGCGGCGGCGGCGTTGAGGGCGTCGGGGCTGATGTCGATAGGCACATAGGCCTGCAGCGTCGGCGCGGAATCCAGCAGGATGCGGGTCTTCTCGCTGGCCCCGGAGCCGAACTCGACCAGGACGGCGTTGTCGCCGAAATGCCCCGTCAGGCCGGGCGCCATGGTCCGCAGCAGGGCCGCCTCCTGACGCGTCGGATAGTATTCCGGCAGGCGGGTGATGTCCTCGAACAGCTCCGACCCGGCGGCGTCGTAGAACCATTTCGGCGACACCGACTTCTGCGGCCGCGACAGGCCGGCGACCAGTTCGGCGCGGAACCGCGCGGTCTCCAGATCCTCGATGCGGGCGCGCTCGCCCGCCGCGGCGTCAGACGCCAGCCTCAGTCCCATGAAGGCCCACCTTTGATGCGAATAGAAGAAGTTGCGGTAGGTGGCGCGGCTGTGACCGGTCGGCGTGGCGAACGAACCGCCGCGCAGAACCCGCTGGTTCGCCATGAATTTCCCGTTGTACTCCGACGCTGTCCCCTCCGTCGGCTTGAAGCCCGGATAGGGGGAATAGGCGCTGGCGGTGTGTTGCCACACCTCGCCGAACAGGTTGGAGAAGACGTCCGGCGCCGTCGCCACCGCGCTCTCCCATTCGGCCTCGTTCGGCAGTCGCTTGCCGGCCCAATGCGCATAGGCGTCAGCCTCATAGGCGCTGATGTGACGCACCGGGGCGTCCGGATCGACCGGCGCGCGACCGGCAAGGCCCAGCACAGTCCACTCGCCCTCGTCCTGACGCCAGTAGAGCGGCGCGTCCCAGCCCTCGGCCTTCACCACCGCCCAGCCGTCGGCCAGCCACAGCTCAGGCCGCCGGTATCCGCCGTCCGCCATGAAGGTGAGCCACTGGCCGTTTGTCACCAGGTCGTGGTCCAGCAGGAAAGGCTCCAGCCACACCCGGTGGCGCGGTCCCTCATTGTCAAAGGCGAAGCCCACGCCGTCATGGCCGATATCGACCAGCCCGCCTTCGAACCGCGTCTGGCCTCCCCGCGCCGGCTGCAACGGCCCGCCCGGACGCGGCTCGGCGTCACAGGCCGCCGGGTCCAGCGGCGACCGCGACATCAGGTTCAGCAGGTCCATCAGGAAAAGCTCCTGATGCTGCTGGTCGTGTTGCAGGCCGAGGATGAACAGATACTCGTCCAGTCCGTCGAACCCGCGCTCGATCCGCTCGGCCATCCTGCGGTCGATCTCGGCTCGATAGGCCAGGACCTCGTCGATCGATGGACGGGTCATGAGGCCGCGGTCATGGCGTTCGACCCGACGACCGAGGCTCTCGTAGTAGGAATTGAACAGCTGCTGCAGGCGTGGATCGACCGGCTCGTAGCCCGGCTGGGCCGCCAGGATCATGGCCTCGAAGAACCAGCTGGTGTGGGCCAGGTGCCATTTGCCGGGGCTGGCGTCCGGCATCGCCTGCGCGGCCAGATCCTCCGCCGACAGACCGGCGGCCAGGGCGGGCATAGCGGCCCGGATAGCGCGATAGCGCCCCAGGTCGTCCGTCTCGAGCGAGACGGCTCGCGCAGATGGCTTCATCGGACTGGCTCCAGCAGCGCGAGACAGGCCTTCTTGGTCGTCCGCGTGCGACCTAACACATTTGTTCCGGCTTCGTTGCCTTCAAGGCCCCGGAACAGTCTCAGCCGATGCTGCTGCCACAAGGGTGGCAGCAGCGGTCATCTCAACGCTGTCGCTGGGGACGCCGGTCAGCCGCTACGCGCGGCGACCAGCAAGCGGTCGGGTCACGCCACCTTCCGGGCGAAGGCTTCGATCCGGGCCTGCTGCTGCCTGACGGCCTGCAGCGGCGGACCGTCCACAGAGGCCTCGGAACCGGTCTGGAAGCGCTGCACCAGGCTGGACAACTGGCCGGCATCGGTCCTGAGGGTGTCCGCCGCCGCCGCCGCCTCCTCGACCATTGCCGCGTTCTGCTGGGTGAACTGATCCATCTGGTTGACCGCGGTATTGACCTCGGCCAGGGCCGTCGACTGCTCAACGGCCGAACTGGCGATCTCCGAGACAAGACCGTCGACCTCGGCCACCCGGCTGGCGATGGACGTCAAGGCCTCACCCGTTTCGCCGACCAGCTTTACGCCCTTTGCGACCTGGGACGTGGACGCGGAGATCAGGCTCTTGATGTCCTTGGCCGCGATCGCCGACCTCTGCGCCAGGGCGCGGACCTCAGAGGCGACGACCGCGAAGCCGCGCCCGGCGTCTCCGGCCCTGGCGGCTTCGACACCGGCGTTGAGGGCGAGCAGGTTGGTCTGGAAGGCGATCTCGTCAATCACGCCGAGGATCTGACCGATCTCGTTCGAGCTCTGCTGAATCTCGCCCATGGCCGCAACGGCCTCCTGGACGAGTTGGCCGGAACGTTCAGCGTCGGAACGGGTGCTGCCCGCGACCTCCGCCGCCTTTTTCGCGCCCGCCGCGCTGCGCTGGACAGTGGCGGTGATCTGATCCAGGGCGGCCGCGGTCTGCTCCAGGCTGGCGGCTTGCTGTTCGGTCCGACGAGAGAGGTCTTCGGACGCCCCGGCGATTTCGTCGGATCCGGTCCGGATCGACCCTACGCTCTGCGAGACCTCGTCGATTGCCGCCCGGAGGCGTTCGACCGCAGAATTGTAGTCCTCCTGGACCGTCTTGTGGGTGCCGGAGCGCACGCCATCGATGCGCGTGGTCAGATCGCCTTCCGACAGTCGAGCCAGGGTCCGGGCCAGGGTCTGCACCAGTTCGTTCTGGGCGTCCTCGGCCAGCCAGCGAGCGTCTTCCCGCCGTGCGGCCTCCTGCTCGGCCTCGGTGATGTCCACGGCCAGCTTGATGATCCGGTGTGGCTTGCCTGCCGCGTCGAGAATCGGATTGTAGGACGCCTGGATCCAGACTTCCCGGCCGCCCTTGGCCATGCGCCGGAACTTCCGGGCGACAAACTGTCCCTCTCTCAGGCTCTGCCAGAAGGCGGCATAGCCCTCGCCGGCCGCCTCGTCCGGATCCATGAAGGTGCTGTGATGTCGGCCGACAATCTCCGCGAGCGTGTAGCCCAGGCAACCCAGGAAGTTCCCGTTCGCCGTGATGACCGTGCCATCAAGGTCGAACTCGATCACCGCCTGCGATCGATCAATCGCAGCAAGCTTCCCGCTCATATCCCGATTTGCGACCTCAAGGCCGCCAATTACTTTGGAAGACCCGAACATTGCCGACACACAGTCCAGCTACGGCGAAAGTCCGCCGATTAACCAAACTAGGGCCACACGTATTACGCGCACGTTTAGCCCCGACTAAGGGCTAGCCCTTATATCCATGCCGGAGTCTAGCGAACCGGACGGCCTCCGTTCTTTGCGTATTCGAGACGGGCGATGGTGCGGTTGTGCACCTCGTCCGGGCCGTCGGCGAGGCGCAGGGTGCGGACCGTGGCGTACATCTCTGCCAAGGGCGTATCGCCCGAGACGCCCGCGCCGCCGAACGCCTGGATGGCGTCGTCGATGATCTGCAGCGCCATGCGGGGCGCCGCGACCTTGATCTGGGCGATCTCGGACTTGGCGTTCTTGGCTCCGCCGTTGTCCATCATCCAGGCGGCCTTCAGCACCATCAGGCGGCACATCTCGATATTGGTGCGGGCCTCGCCGACGCGCTGTTCCCAGACCGAATGCTCGGCCAGTTGCTTGCGGAAGGCGGTGCGGGTCAGCAGACGTTCGCACATCAGCTCCAGAGCCTTCTCGGCCGCGCCGATCACGCGCATGCAGTGGTGGATACGGCCCGGCCCAAGGCGCCCTTGCGCGATCTCGAAGCCCCGGCCCTCGCCCGCGATCAGGTTCTCGACCGGCACCCGCACGTTGTCGAGCACCACCTCGGCGTGGCCGATCGGTCGCTCGTCATAGCCAAACACCGTCAGCATTCGCTCGACGCGGAAGCCGGGGGTGTCGGTCGGCACCAGAATCTGGGACTGCTGCTGGTGGGTGGCGGCGCCCGTGTCGGTCTTGCCCATCACGATGGAAATGCCGACGTTCGGATGGCCCATGTTGGTCGACCACCATTTGCGGCCGTTGATCACATACTCGTCGCCCTCGCGGACGATCGAGGTCTGGATGTTGGTCGCGTCCGACGACGCCACGGCCGGCTCGGTCATCAGGAAGGCCGAGCGCAGTTCGCCCGCCATCAGGGGCTTCAGCCAACGGTCCTGCTGGGCCTCGTTTCCGTACATATGGAGCACCTCCATATTGCCGGTGTCGGGGGCGTTGCAGTTGAACACCTCGGGGGTCCACAGACCGGCGCGACCCATGGCCTCGGCCAGCGGCGCATACTCCAGATTGGTCAGGCCCGCGCCGTGGTCGCCGGGCAGGAACATGTTCCACAGGCCGGCGTCGCGCGCCTCGGCCTTCAGGGTCTCCATGGTCGGGGACTGGACCGTGTGGTCGCGATGGATATCGGCCCAGTAGTCGGCGGCGCGCGGCAGGACCTTGTCGTCGAGGAAGCGGTTGACCCGTTCCTGCCAGTGAAGCGCGCGGTCGCTGTGCTTGAAGTCCATGGTCGTCGTCCTTCCCGATATGCGAACGGCGCGATCCGAAGGGACCGCGCCGTTGTGACGTATAGCTTTTGTTAGCCGACCACTAGCGCTTCAGCAGCGGGATCAGCTTCTGGGCGATCATCATGTCGCCGGCGATTTTCAGCTTGCCCTGCATGAAGGCCATCATGCCGTCGAGCTTGCCTTCCGACATGGCGATGAAGTCGTCCCACGACACGGTCACGGTGGTGTCGGCGGGCTTGTCGTCGTTGGTGACGGTGTTCGGAACCGACGCGCCGTCGATGAAGATCTTGCCGGTATCGCCCAGGTCGATCTTCACGGTCTTGCCCAGACCGGAGTTATCGCCGACGGCGCCGCGGATGTGTTCGGTGACTTGAGCCAGATCGGCCATGGAGCGTCTCCCTGAGAAGGTGGAGCCGAAGCCCTATCCCTCCATGGGTCGCCTCACAAGATCACGTCGGGGAAACTGCGGCCGTCTGTCAGGCGATCTGGATCACAACATTCCGAAACGGCGGATTGCGCCGCGTCGCGGGCTCCGCTATCGAGCCTGCCTGCCGGAGACGTGGCCGAGTGGCTGAAGGCAACGGTTTGCTAAATCGTCATACCCTGTAAGGGGTATCGAGGGTTCGAATCCCTCCGTCTCCGCCACACACTTCACGGGTAGCCGCCGTGCCCCTGATCTCAGGGAATATTCCCCGACATTACCGAGCCTTGCTTATCCCCAGAGACCGGAACCCGGTCTCTAATCGAGGCCCCGTGCCTCATTACTGGGCGTTTAGCGGCCCAGGTCTCCGCAGCCCTAGCGACGGGTCCCTTTCGGGTGGTTGGGCGCAGCCTGTTAACAGGGAAGTACAGGGAAAACCGGACCAAGCAGGGGTGCAGTCGACGCAGGCACGCCCCCCGAATGCCCACCACGCCTGGAGTGGGGGGCTGGCGGTGTTCAGAATTCCCGCGGACGGAACAGGGAAATTGTCCGCACCGAACAGGGAATACTTTCGCCGGAACAGGGAAGCCTCAAGCGCGGATCAGGGGCAGCGCCGCGCGCCGATCAGGCAGCGCCGTAGAGCACTCGCTGGCGTCCCAGTCGAGGGGCATCTCACTCCGAATCACCGCCTCGAGCGACAGGCCTGCGGGCTGGCATCCGTCGAGGATCGCGGCCTTCAGATCAGGGGCGAGGAAGGCCGTCCGGATCACCCGCCGAGCATAGGCCGGCGTGACGCTTTCGACGCGCGCGATCTCCTTGAGCGAGGCTGCTTCGCCGGAGAGCAGTCCGGAGGCCGTTTTGGTCAGGAAGACTTGCGGGACCGGGAGGCGCGCAAGTCGAAAGGTGCTAGAGCGCAGCATGGGCGGCTCCTTCTTTGCTGGAGGTTCTGATGAGGCTCACCACGCCAGAGGCAAGAGCGAACCCGGCTCCGAGCGCCAATCCCCAACGCGGAGCGGTCAGGAGCGGCGTGACGACGAACAGGGCGGTCATGAGAATGGCCCCGGATAGTTGCCCCGTCAGACGCGCCGTTCCCTGCATGCCTCCGGCCGCACCACTTCGATGCGGAGGCGCATTGAGGAACATGTTGCGATTGTTGGGGACCTGAAAAAGCCCGAAGCCGACACCGCACAATGCAGACAGGCCAAGCAATGGCACCGGCGTTTCCGAGAGGGGCCACGCCGCCATCGCCGCCAGACCCGAAGCGAGCAGCCCGGCTCCGAAGGCGCAGAGCTGGGCCGTCGGAATGCGGTCGGACAGGCGGCCCGCGATACCCGCCGTTACAGCGACCGCAATAGGCCATGGCGAGAGATAGAACGCCACCGTCAGCGGGCTGAGACCGAGCCCATGCTGGAGATAGAAGGGGAGCGCGATCAGGGCTGCGGTCTGGCCTGAGAAGCAGCAGACGGACGCCACCACGGACAGGCCGAACGACCGCTCGCGCAAGAGGTCGAGGGGAAACAATGGTGCGGACTTGTTGCCCTCGCGGCGCAGTAAAAGGACGAAGGCAATGACAGCGCCGGTTCCGAGGCCGAGAGCCGAGAAGGGCACGTGATGCACCGCCTCGACTGCGAGAACGAGGAGACCAAATCCGGCAGCGTTGAGCGCCATGCTTGGAAGGTCGAGCGCCTTCCCACCCGGCGCCGTAGTGGGAAGGAAGCGGCTGGCGAAGAGAGCGACCAGGCTCGTCGGGACGCTGAGCAGGAAGAGCCACTGCCAGTCCGCCTGAGCGATGATGACAGCACCGATCGTGGGAGCGGCAGCGGAGCACAGGGCGACCGTGAGCGCGTTCCAGCCGACGGCGGTTCCAAGCCGGTCGTGCGCCACTGTGAACCGCAGTAGCGCGATCCCAAGGGCCATAACGGCCGCGCCGCCCAAGCCCTGTAGAAAGCGCGCGGCGATGAGCCAGGGCAGTGAGCCGGACGCCGCGCAAAGTAATGATCCGAGCAGGAACAGGCAGACGCCGGCCTGGAAGACCCGGCGGTTGCCGAAGCGTTCGCCGAGCGCGGCGCAAGGCAGCAGCGCCATGACGAGGGCAGCCTGGTAGGCGATCACGACGAGCACGACCTCGCTTGGCTTCGCCACCAGCGCGTCGGCGATCGACGGCATGGCGACGTTGACCATCCCCGCATCGAGAACGACGAGGCTCATGGCCGCGAGGACCGCCGTGATCGCGAAGCGCCGGGCAGGCTGCGGCAACCCCGAGCGCTGGGCGTCAGTCATGTGGGGAGAGCCGGCCCTGCTCATTGTCTGGCCGACGTCCAGACCCCGTTGCGCTCATGGTAGCGTGTGACGCGGTGCTCTTGTCGGTCTTCGACGCGCAAGTCCCGTTCGGTGAAGCGGAAGAGCAAGGCGGATTTGCTCATGCATCGCGTGTCGTGGATGTCACCCGGCAGGTAGACCTGGACCTGACCGGCGCGGACCAGCGTCGTGTTGCGTTTGACGAGGCGGACGCCGTCCGCGTCTTCGACACGACCATAGGTCCCCATCTCGATCTCGCCGTCCTGCATGGCATAGATCACCCACCCTCGGCCGTGGTCGTGCGGCGGGCGGTAGAGCCCCTCGGTTTCGGTGTGCGCAAGGAGGACGAACCCATGGTCCGGGTCCCGGTAGAGTTCTTCGTTGACTGGCTTGTCCTGCCGAAGGGCCGCAAGCCACGGCTCCGCCGGGTCGGCATCCAGGAGCTGCGCAAGCTGGGCCTGGCAATCCTCGACGAGGCTGGTGCTCAAGGGCCCCCATCCGGCGTGGACGGAAGAGACGAAACGATGAAGCGAACTGTCTTGCATGGCGGTTGGTCCTCTCGATCGAGGAAAGCCTAGCCATTCATCGATAGGTGCGGAACGCGCAGCATTTGCACTCCAACACTGCAGTCAACGCTATGCCAAAGGCACACTTTCTGCCAAGCTTCCCGGATGGTGCCGCCGGACTTCAACCTGCTGATCACCCTCGATGCAGTCCTCACCGAGGGGAGCGTGGTCGGAGCTGCCAGACGTTTGCGATTGAGCCCGTCGGCGATGAGCCGTGCGCTCACTCGCGTGCGTGAAGAGATGGGCGATCCACTCCTCGTCAGGGCCGGCAGGGGACTCGTGCCCACCCCGCGCGCCGCCGCCTTGCGTGAGCCAGTTCGCAAACTGGTCGAAGAGATCGAGGCCATCCTCCGGCCCGTCGAGGCGATTGATCTCAACGCCCTGTCACGCACCTTCACGATCCGAACGAGCGACGGCTTCGTCGAGAATTTCGGGGCCAGTCTCATCGCTCGTGTTCGCAGCGAGGCTCCCGGCGTTCGCCTCAACTTCATCCAGAAGCCCAGCAAGGACAGCACGCCGCTACGCGACGGCGTCGTCGATCTTGAGACCGGGGTCGTCGAGGCGACACTCGGTCCGGAAGTGCGAACCCAGGCCCTGTTCCGGGACCGGTTGGTCGGAGTTGTCCGCGATGGCCATCCCATCGACACCAAAAAGATCACTCAGAACTGGTACGCCGAGGCTGAGCACGTGGTGGTGTCGCGAACCGGCGCTGAGAGTGGTGCGCTCGACCTGCCCTACCTCGGCAGCGCAACCCGCCGCCATGTGGCGAGCATCGTCAGCGGGTTCTCGGGGGCGCTTGCCGTTGCCCGCGCCTCTGATCTGGTTGCGACCGTTCCCGACCTTCATACGGTCAAGCTGCGAAAGGGGATGACGACGTTCTCACTGCCTATGCCGACGACCGAGTTCACAGTGTCGATGCTCTGGCATCCAAGGATGGACGCAGACCCGGCACACCGTTGGCTACGTGAGTGTGTGAGAGAAGTTTGCGCCCCGGCGAGGAAAACCCAACGCGGCCGCAACTCACCGCTGAACGCAAGCGAGTGATATGCGCCTAGGCGCCAGTCCCAGACCGTTCCCTGCTCAGGTTTTACAATGACAGGATTATTGACCATCGCCGACGCAAAAGGCGTTTTCATCGGCCGGCCAAGGCCTCGCCCAAACAACGGTGCGACAGCCTAGTTCAGCGTCGGATTGATCAGGAACTTCTCACCCGTCGCTTTACGTTCGTAGGCTCGCAGGAGCTCAGGTTCGAGCGCTTCACTGAGTCCAATCGTCTTGGTGTAGTGCGTCGCGAACGTGGTGGTCAGCTCATCAAATACGCGCTTGCGCATACGCATTACCGTCTCAGCGCCTGCCTTCTGCAGAAATGGCGTCAGCAGCCATCCTGATACGCTCCATTGAAAGCCGAACGCCAGGCGATCCAAAACCATCGGTGAGAGATCGAGCGCACCGTAGGTGTAGAGCTGCTTGAAGCTAGACGAGCCGTATCGGCTGTACTCTGTCATTCGACTGACAGCTCCCTTCTCCATCGCACGCATGATGTCGCTACCGAGCGAACCCCCACCGATGGCGTCGAACGCGATGGTCGCACCGGTCGCAACGACTGCGTCGACGAGTTGCGTTTTGAAGTCTGCGGCACGGCTGTTGAGGACATGGGTCGCGCCAATGTCACGCAGCAGTCGGACCTGTTCATCAGATCGAACGATATTGATGAGGGGAATGCCATCGCCGGCGCAGATCTTCTGCAGCATCTGACCGAGGCTCGACGCTGCAGCGGTGTGAACGATCGCTGAGTGACCTTCGGCACGCGCTGTTTCCACAAAGCCGAGTGCAGTCATTGGATTGACCGTCAGCGCAGCCCCTTCGGCCGCTGTCACCCCTTCCGGAAGCGGGAGCGCATCGCGAGATCTGATCTTGCGAAGGTCAGCGTACATCCCTCCCCCAACCATTCCAACGCATCGCCCCAACCACTCCTGGGCCTGCTCGCCTGCCGCAACGACCGTGCCGGCTCCCTCGTTTCCAACGCTCAGCGATTGGCCAACGCGTGCAGCGACACCGGGACGCCTGGCCTCTGGAATATCGAAAACCAGTTCAGGCTGATCCGAGGACGCCTCTGAACGCATCGACGCAACGTCAGCTGGGCCGAGCAGCAGCCCGAGATCGCTCGGGTTGATCGGAGCCGCCTCAACCCTCACCACGATTTCGTCGGGCGCCAGATCTCCGATGGCGAACTCATCGAGTGACAGCCTCAATGTGCCGCCAGAGACTGTTGACCGTAGTTCTCGTCCTGTGAGCGACATACGCTTGGATCCCGTTTCGGCGGCATTGGCAGCTGAGGTGATACCGGTGCCCCCGACAGTGCTGAAGCGCAAGTCGTAGCCGACTGTGCGATTTTAGCGTGGTGGCGGCTGGCGGCGGCCGAAGACGTGACGGATCCCGCCCTGGTCGGACGGCTGAATCAAAAAGTGTTAGCCCGCTATGCCCACCCGTGGGTTTTCGGTCCCGGCGCCGACTCCGTCGCTGTCGTCCACCTTCGCCCCGAGACAATTTCTACCGTCGGCGTGAATGACGGACGCAGCAAGGCGCGGTCGTTCTGCCATCAGTCTCCGCGCACGGAAAGCATCGATCCGCCCGTGTCGGAACGCTTCTGGCGTCCAGCCTCATGTCTTGATCCGACGGGGTTCTGATCTGGATCAAAGCGCCGTGTGGTCAAAGAGCGTTGTGTTTCCCGGATCGGTCACCTCACGGTCGCGGCCTGAAAACCACTGCGCGGCGTCCTGCAGGATACCGCGCCTTTGGTATCGGAGAAATCGCATGAGCTATCGTGCACTGACTGCCCTCACTTTCGGCCATGAAGGGGACGCCCAGGCGCTGGCCTTCGCGGCCCACCTCGGGGTCGATCAGAAGGCTCACGTCGCGGTCTTTCCCTATCTGCCGGATCCGGCCCTGGATCTTGTCAGCTACGGCATGTTGCTCGGCACGACCCTGCCGGCCGAAACGGCGCAAGCGGTCCTGGCCAGCCAGCAGGCGACCTGGAAACACCTGGAAGCCCTTTGCCGAAACATCTGCAACGAGGCCGATCTGATCTTCGGCCCAGGCGAAGGAAGGCCGCGAATGGCGCTGTCCCGACCCGTCGGACGCCCGGAAACGGCGCTGAGCCACGCCATCGCCCTGACTGATCTCGTGATCATCAGCCAGTTGAGCCTGACGGAATCGGTCGCCGCCCGTGAGGCTTTCGCCCAGGTTCTGCTGCGGCAACGCCTGCCGGTGCTGCTCTGCCGGGGCGAACCGGCGAACCTGGCGGGACAGGTCATGATCGCGTGGGACGGCAGCGCGGAGGCCGGACGGGCTGTCAGACAGGCCTTGCCGTTGATCGCGACGGGAGCCGGAACCGTTGCTGTGCAATGCCGCCAGGGGCTGGACAAGCTTGCGGCCGATCCGTCGTTCGACCCCTTGATCGACTATCTGAATGCCCACGGCGCCGGCGAGGTCCGGAGCGAGGTGATCGAGGCAGGATCAGAGACCTTGGGACTTGTGCAGGCGGCCAGGCGGTTGAAAGCCGGCCTGCTTGTTTCTGGCGCCTACGGGCACACCCGCCTTCGTGAAGCCCTCTTCGGCGGCGCGACCCGAGCGATGCTGGACGACGTCGCTGGCCCTTCGCTGTTGCTGTCGCATTGATGCCGTCGCCAACGGAGCGCGAACAGATGCTGACCCTGACCTTTCACGGCGCCGCCGGATGCGTGACCGGCTTCTGCGCCCTTCTGGCCACCGACCAGGGTCGCTTCCTGATCGACTGCGGCATGTTCCAGGGGCCGAAGACGCTCCGGGCCCTGAACCACGAGCCCTTTCCCTTCGACGCCGCGACGATCGACGGGGTGCTGCTGACCCACGCCCACATCGACCACTCCGGCCTGCTGCCCAAGCTGGTGCGCGCGGGGTTTCGCGGAACGATCTTCGCGACCCGGGCGACGCGGGATCTGTGCGAGGTCATGCTCGCGGACTCCGCCGACATCCAGCAGGGCGACGTCGATCACCTGAACCGCCGCAATGAGCGCCGGGGCATTCCGAAGGTCCAGCCCATCTATGGTCCCGAGGACGTGGCCCCGACGCTGGCGCTCTTCCAGACGGTCAAGTTCGGCGACTGGGTCGAGGTGCGCCACGACCTGCGTGCGCGCTACTGGCCCGCGGGCCATCTCCTTGGCGCGGCGTCGATCGAGCTGGAGGTCGGCGACGGAGCGGAAACGGTGAGGCTCCTGTTCTCGGGTGACCTGGGATCGGGCGAGCAGCCCTACCTCGTCCGCCCGGATGGACCCAGGGGCGTCGATCACGTCATCCTGGAGTCGACCTACGGCGACCGGCTCCGCGACGACATGGACCTGTCGCATCGTCGGGCCCTCCTGGCCGACGAGATGCGTAAGGCCAAGGCGGCGGGCGGACCGCTGCTCATGCCGACCTTCGCCGTCGGCCGGGCGCAGGAGCTGATCCTGGATATCCTGGCGATCATGCAGGACGAGCCGGAGCTGGCGACGGACATCTTTCTGGACTCCCCGCTCGCCATCGAGGCGACCGAAGTCTTTCTGCGCCGGGGCTGGAACAGCGATGCGTCCGAGAACCCCTATCTGGCGCTCCGCGACGCCCCCCGCCTCCACACCCTGTTGCGCCCCCAGGACAGCGACGGTCTCGAGCGACTTCGAGACTGGCACATCATCCTCGCCGGCAGCGGCATGTGCGACGCCGGCCGGATTCGCAGGCATCTGAAGCGGCTGCTGTGGCGCAAGGAGACCACGCTCCTGATCACCGGCTTCCAGGCCGCGGGGTCGCTGGGGCGCACCCTTCTGGAGCATCCTTCGATGGTCAGGATCCAGGGCGAGGACGTGCGCGTCCGCGCCCGCATTCGCGAACTGGACGTCTATTCCGGCCATGCCGATGCGGCGTCGCTGGCCGCCTGGCTGTCGGCACGCGAACCAGTATCGGGAAGCGTCTTCCTGGCCCACGGTGAACCCGGCGGTCTTGAGGGTCTCAAAACCCGACTGGTCACGGCCGGACGCGCGCCCGACGCGGTCATGATTCCGCAGCTCGACCAGGGCTTCCGCCTGACGGCATCGACGGTCACCCCGTTGGAGGGGCCCGATGCCCGTTTGATCCCCGGCGCGGCGGCCCGACCCGACTGGCACAATGCGCGGGCCCGCCTCCTGGAAGCGCTTAACGAACGGCTGCAGGCCCTGCCGGGCGACGCAGACCGAGAAGCCCTGCTGGCGGATCTCGCCAGGTCGGTCGCGCCCCCGTCTGAGGCGAGGCCATGACCGCCGACCCGTCGAACGCGGCGCAGCTTGCCTCACCGTCCTATCGCCTCGCGGCCCTCGACCAGGATTTCCTGCTCGGCGACGCGATGCGCGGCGTGCGCTTCCAGTTGGAGTTCGAAAAGGCGGAACGCGCGCTGAAAACCTGGGGCGTGCGATCGACGATCGTGGTGTTCGGCAGCGCCCGCGTCCGAGAGGATGGTCCGGGCTCGCAGCCCCGCTGGTATGATGAGGCGCGACGCTTCGGCGCCCTCGCCTCACTTCAGGGCGGAGCCGTTCAGGAGGACGGCGGGGTGCGCGACAACGTCATCGCCACCGGCGGCGGTCCTGGCATCATGGCGGCCGCCAACCGGGGCGCGGCAGAGGCGGTCGCACCGTCGATCGGTTTCAACATCACTTTGCCCGGCGAGCAGGAGCCCAATTCCTGGACCACGCCGGAGTTGACCTTCCGCTTCCACTATTTCGCGATGCGCAAGATGCATCTGGCGATGCGCGCCAATGCGCTGGTGGTCTTCCCGGGCGGATTCGGAACGCTGGACGAACTGTTCGAAATCCTGACGCTGCGCCAGACCGGCAAGGCGCCGCCGATCCCGGTCGTGCTCATCGATCAGGCCTACTGGCGCGCCGCGATCGGCTTCGAAACCCTTGTGACGGAAGGCTTCGTGGCCCGCGCCGATCTCGACCTGTTCGCTTTCGCAGAGACCGCCGTGGAAGCCTGGGATGCGCTTCTCGCGGGAGGCCTCGAACCAGGACTGCCCCTGGGCGCCAAGCCGACCGTCTAGCGGCAGCTTGGCGCCCGCCGGATCCGCCCGGCCATCGCTGCCCGCGTCTACCGATCGGCGACGGCCTGAATCGCCGCGCGGCCGAACACCTCCCGCCATCGCTCGACCTCGTCGGACTGATTCGACAGCAGCGTCTCGACCCGATCGAGAGGCGCTGTCAGGGAAAACTCCTTCGGCTGAAAAGTCTCCTGCCCGTCTAGATTCAGTCAACGGCGGCCGGCCATGCGGTCGCCGCATCGCCGTGGAAACGCCGAAGTGTGGGTCTGCTGATCAAATGGCGCTGGATGCTGAAGGTGTTCTCAGATCCAGCTGATCCAGAGCCGCGCCGTATGAGGCCAGGCCGTCCGTCGTGATCGACTGCGGCTCGACCGGCTGGTTGTGGGGCAGGCGTCGGAGAAGCCTCAGCGTCGCGTCCGTGTCCCGCCGGCGCTGGACCACGAGATCCAGGACCTCGCCTTCATCATCCACTGCACGCCACAGATAAATCCGCTTGCCGCCGATCCAGCAGACCATATCGTCCAGGTGCCAGCGCGGCGACGGGGCCCATCGCCGCTTCCGCAGCAGCCGGGCGATCAAGGGGCCGAACTTGATGGTCCAGCACCGGATCATCTCGTAACTGACGCCCACAGCCAGACGGCATGGCGGATAACATCTGCCGGAAACCGGTGACGCCTGACCGAAATCGGCTTCACGAAGTATGATCCCCGTCAGTGGTGTGGCGAAAGAGGCCCCGAAGCCGGAGGGACTTCGGGGCCAGGCGTTCAGGAGGGAGAGACCCTAGAAGTTCGCGCGGAGGGACACACCGACGTAGCGTTCGGCGTCCTTGGCCGGGAAATAGGCGATGTTGCCGGGGTTGGCCGCGTTGGTGACGATCGACTCGCGCTGCATGCCGTTGACGAAGTCCTGATCGAACAGGTTCCGGACGAAGACGCTGAGCGTGTAGCGATCATCCGCAGTGCTGGCTCCGACCGTCAGATTGACCAGGCCGTAGCCGTCCTGGACCAGGCCCGGGTCCTGCTCGAGCGAGAAGGTCACCTCACTCTGCTGGGTGGCGGCGAGCTGGATGAATCCGTTCAGGTCCGTGCCGGGAATGGTGTCGTCGTACCGGATCGACAGATTACCCCGCCACTTCGGCGCATTGGGAAGTCGCCCGTCGACAACGTTCTGTGCGGTACCGTTGCCGATCCGGAAGCAGGTGTTCAAGGGCTGGGCCTGGCCGGCGGCGAGTGTGATCGCGGCGGCCTGGGCGGTCAGCGGGCATGAGAGACCGGTCGCATCGAAGGTGGCGTCCGCATAGGTGACGCCGCCGCCCAGGGTGATGCGATCCGTGAGGGCGAACTGGAACTCCACTTCAGCGCCCTTGGACACCGAGGAGCCTGCGTTCGTCGGGATGGAAACGTTCGGAGCGACCGTCGATTGCACCTGAAGGTTTTGATAGTCGGCATAGAACAGCGCCGTGTTGACGCTCAGCCGCCCATCAAGACCCTGGGCCTTGTAGCCCAGTTCCCAGGCCTCGACCGTCTCCGGCAGGACCGCCACCTGGGTCGCGAAGTCTGCCGTCAGCTCGACGTCGTAGCCCCGGCCCTTGTAGCCGCGCGACCAGGTCAGATAGGTCTGGGCCTGAGGGCTGAACTGGTACTGCAGGCCGAGCTTGCCGGACAGATCGGTGTCGGCGACCTCGCCCCGACCGGATGACGCCGCAAAGAGTAGCCGATCGCCAGCAAATGGCGGCGTGCTCAGACGCAGACCTTCGTAGCTCACCGTCTCATGCTGGAGACGGGCTCCGAAGATGGCCGAAAGCTGATCGGTCAGATGCCATTCCGCCTGGCCGAACGCCGCCACGTTCTCCGTCTGGGTGTTGGCGGTGTGGGCGGCGGAGGAGAAGAAGAAGGTCGGGCAGGCCTGACCGAAGGCGGCCGGATTGGTCACGCAGCCGCCGACCCGGCGACGGAAGTCGCGATCCAGGTCGAGATTGAAGTAGAAGACGCCGACCGTGTACTCGACCGGCTGATTGGACGGCGAGGTCAGGCGCAGCTCCTGGGTGAACTGGCCGATATCCAGCCCCCCTCCGTTGATGCCAAAATAGCCGTTGCCGAACGGAACATAGAGCGGCGTCGCCGACCGAAAGCCGTCGACCTCGACGTTGTTCTCGAGCGTCCAGGTCCGATAACCGGTCACCGAGGTCAGGGTGTAGTCGCCGAGGGACAGGTTGCCTTCAAGCGACACACCCGACGACTTGCTGTCGGCAAAGGTGGTTCCGTCGGTTTCCACCGAACGGTTCGTCGGCGAGGCCACGATCGGCGCGCGGATCCCGGCGAGCACAGCGTTGGTCGTCAGATAGGGCACGAGTTGGCAGCAGGTGCTGTCGCTTTCGCGATAGTCCGCCGAGACCAGCAGGTTCAGCTCTTCGCTCGGCTGCCATTCCAGCTTGCCGCGCAGGCCGAAGACTTCGCTGCCGTAGACCGTCTGACCTGTTCCGGTGTCCTGAACATAGCCTTCATCATCAGTGTAGAAGCCGGTGAGGCGGCCACCGAGGGTGTCGGTGAGCGGGCCGGCGACCGTACCCTTGAAACGATATTCTCCGTGCTCGGCGGCAGTGATCTCGGCGGCTCCGGAAAGGTAGTCGGTCGGGCGTCGGGTGACGACGTTCACGACGCCGGCCGTAGCGTTCTTGCCGAACAGGGTGCCCTGCGGTCCCCGCAGAACCTCCACCCGTTCGATGTCGATCAGCTCCTGAAAGCCCTGTCCCTGACGCGACATGACCACGCCGTCGACGACGAAGGACACCGCCGATTCCAGTCCGGTGTTGAACAGCGCCGTGCCGACGCCGCGGATCCGGACGTTGTTGTTCAGATCGCTGGTGGACTGTGTGTAGGTCAGGGACGGCACCAGATTGGCGAGGCCGCTGGTCCCTGTGATCTGGGAGTTGCTGAGTGTCTCGGCGCTCAGTGCCGTTACGGCGAGGGGCACATCCTGCAGGCGCTGGCTGCGCTTCTGCGCCGTGACGATGATGTCCTCGACCTGCGCGGTGTCTTCAGACTGAGGCGCGGCGTCCTGAGCGAACGCCGGCGCGGCGGCTGCGGCGAGAACAAGGACGGCGGCGCTGGCCATGAGGCGGCGGCTGACGTGAAACTGCATGGTGGCTCCCCATTTGCTTGCCCGCTGTCGCCTGGAGAAGTCCAGAGCGCAGCGGTTGTTGTTGACCTATGGTTGGACGGAGCGGGGTCCCATCGTCAAATGATTGATAATGGCTACGTGCATCATTTCACTTATGACTGAGCATACGGCATCCCCTACCAGCCGAGACGGCCGTATCCCCGTGGGTAAAGCGGGTGCGACGTGTCCGAACCGGCGTCCGGCGCTTGGGATTCCACCTCGTTCATGGACGAGGGCAGTTCAAAGGGCAGCCGCGCCTGCGGCGTCGCCCGACCGGTGATGAAGGCGAAGAAGGCGGCATCCGACACGCCGAATTCTCCGATCAACGCGGTCGCCAAGGGTCTGATTTGCGCCAGAATGGCGGGACGGTCGAGGTGGATGCTGACGACCGTTGGCGTGACTGCGCTCGCCCTCTGCACAGCCAGCAGGTCGGCGTTGTCGACCGGAAAGTCCAGCGCGCCCTCGTGGTGTCGCTGGCCGAAGAAGTAGGCTGGATGGCTGGTGAAGGGCGTGGCGATCCGGACCAGGGCGAGGTCTGCCTCGGCCGGATCCTCGACAACGGTGAAGCCGCGCGCGCGCGCCTCGTCCGGTGACACCTTCCAGAGCCAGACCTTCCTCGCTTCCGACTGAAGCGGCAGGACGCCGTCACGGTTCTCCAGGAGGACGAGCGAACGCCGCTGCGCTTCAAGCGACTCCTGGCGATGTCCGGGCGAACCTACGATGCGCCGCGCCGCCTCCGGATCGACATACGGGTTCTCGAACAGACCCAGCTCAAAGGTCTGGATCAGCAGTCGCCGTACAGACTGGTCGATCCGCGCTTCCGGGATCCGTCCTGAGGCGACGACATCAATGATGACGGCGGTGTCCGCCACCCCGCCGAACTGGTCGACACCCGCCTCGATCGCCTTGGCGAACCGCTCCGACTTGGTCAGGTCTTCGACGCCCCACGGCATGCCGACACGGCGATAGTCGAGCGTCCCCGCCTCGCAGTCCGCGAAACAGTCGTCCGTGACCTTCCAGTCGGTCAGCACGACGCCGTCGAAGTCCCGGTCCTCACGCAGCAGTTCGGTGATCATCTGCCGGCTGAAGGCGGCCGCGACCCGCTCGGCCGGACGACCGTTGATTTCCAGGCCCTCCGGCGGGCGGGCGTAGGTCGGCATGACCGCGGCGACGCGCGCCCTGAAGGCGCCGTCGAAGGCGTTCAGGTGGTCCTGGAAACGACCCGCAGGAAAAACAATGTCCCGGCCGTAGGGATTGTGAGCGTCGTAACCCTCCGGCTGGGCGCCATAGCCGACCCAGTGTTTGACCACGGCGGCGACGCTCTGCGGTCCCAGGCCGGATGTCCCGCCCTGGAAGCCTTCGATATAGGCGCCCACCATGTCCGACACCCTGAGCGGATCGTCGCCGAAGGTGCCGCTGACCCGTGGCCAGCGTGGCTCGCTGGCCAGATCGGCCATCGGCGACAGGGCCATCCGGACCCCGATGGCGCGATACTCTTCCGATGCGATCTGACCGAAGCGGCGGACCAGATCGACGTCCCCGATGGCGGCGAAGCCGGTCGTCTCCGGCCATTGCGAGAAGGCGCCGGCGGCTACGCTCAGTCCGAAGGTGGTCTGGAAATGGTTTCGGGGATCCGAGCTGAGGGTGAGCGGTATGCCCAGCCGGCTGGCCTCAGCCATGGCCTGGACCGTATTGCTGGTTTCCGCCAGCGCGCCCGCGTCGTTGCTGCTCACCCGATGGATGATGAACCGGATGTCCTGATCGCGGATCATCGGTTCGATGCCGGCGAGGTCCCATTCCGCCCTGAGCACGCCCCCGATGGTCGGGGGCGAGGCATGCACCATCAGACCGGCCTTTTCGTGCAGGGTCATCCGCGCCGTGAGATCCTCCGCCCGGGCCGCGGCGGGGAGCCGCCAGTCCTCGTAGGGGGTCAACCGGCCGTCGCGATCGAGATCCTTGAACCGCAGACCGTCGACCGTCAGCACGGTGGCGCTTCGAACGCCCAGATCCGGCGGGTTGACGCTCCTGCCGAAATTGTCGGGCGAAGCGGATGCACAGCCGGACATGGCCGCGCCAAGGAGGGCCAGGACGGTCAGATGTCTCATTTGCGCGCTCTCACGCCACGGACGGTTCAGGCGCGGATCGCGACGATGGGGGCGACGGCCTCCGGGCTCCGAGGGTCACGGCCGCCAGCAACTGGGCGACCGCCAGCATGCCCAGCGTCGCCCAGAGTGCGGCGGGCAGGCCCTGGGTGAAGCCGATCAGCATGGGGCCGGCCACGCCGCCGATCCGGTTGACCGCCACGGCCACGCCGACGGCGGTGCTGCGAAGGCCGGTCTCGTAGCTCATGGCGATATGATTGTTCAGCACAGCCTGGGCGCCGAAGATGAAGAAGCCGGTGGCGGCGACAGCGACCATGGCGAAGGGCGTGTTCAGCGTCGCCGCCAGGCTGATCAGCGACAGGGCGCCGCCGACGAACCCCCAGCAGATCACCGGGACCCGCTCGAACCGATCGGCCAGCCAGCCGCCCGCAAGACCGCCGAAGATCTGCATCGTCATCAGAAGCGAGCCATAGCCGAAGGCCGTGCGTACCCCTGCCCCTTCCGCGAGGACGATCGATGGCAGCCAGCCCGTCAGGCCGTGGATGCAGAGCAGGCTCAGCGCACCCGCCACCCAGATCGAAACGGTCGTGCGCAGGTAGCGCGGCGCCAGAAGGCTGGCGAAAGCGCCCTTCCCGCTCGATGTCTCGCCGGACTGGAAGGCCGCGCCGACATAGGCGGCGGCGCGGTCGGGGCGGGCGCGGGACAGGATCTGCGCCACCTTGCTCCACCGCTCGCGGGACGCCAGGAACCGCACCGATTCCGGCAGCATGGCGTGGGCGATCAGGGCGACGGGAAGCGCGAGGCCGCCGATCAGATAGAGGGCGCGCCATCCCCATTCCGGAGCGATCAGCAGGCCTGCCAGACCCGCGGCGATGCCGCCGAGCGAGAAGGGCAGGACGAAGGCCAGGGTCGCGAACCGATTGGCGCACCGGGTCGGCGCCCACTCGTTGATATAGACGAAGGCGAGAGGCGACAGCATGCCCAGCGCGACCCCGAGCGCCAGGCGGATGGCGCAGAACACTTCAAACGAATGAGCGAAGATCGCGAGAGCCAGGCTCGCCAGACCGAGAAGCCAGACCGCCCCCAAGGTGGTCGCGCGACGCCCGAACCGGTCCGCCAGCGGCCCCTGCAGCAGAGCGCCGGTCGCCAGCCCGACCAGACCGATCGACAGCATCATGCCGATCTGCGGAGCCCCCAGCCCCCACTCCTGCCGCACATAGGGCGCGACATAGGCGGCGTTGAACAGGTCATAGCCGTCGAGGAACAGTATGGCTCCGATCAGCACGGCGAACCGGATGTGGAAGCCGGACAGCGGTGCGTCCCGCATTTCGGCGGCGACGTCGATCACCGGTTCGCTCATGGCTTCGTTTCCTCTGGAGGCGTCCGGTCTTGCGCCGGATCGCGGATGAATGATCAGGCGGACGCGTCTTCCGCAACCGGATTGCTCAGGACGCCGAGGCCGGTGACGGTCACTTCGACCACATCCCCGGGCTTGAGCCAGAGCGGCGGCGTCCGCTTGGCCCCGACCCCGCCCGGCGTCCCCGTCAGGATGACGTCGCCCGGGCTCAGGGTCGTGAAGCCCGAGCAGTAGGCGACGATGTCGGCGATCGAAAAGATCATCTGGTCGAAACCGGCGTCCTGCACCACCTCGCCGTTGACCCGGGTGGTGATCCGCTGTCGATCCAGCGGGCCCATTTCATCTGGCGTCATCAACCAGGGGCCGAGCGCACAGGTGTCCGGAAAGTTTTTTCCGGGCGTGAACTGGTGCGTGTGCCACTGCCAGTCTCGCACCGAGGCGTCGTTGGCAACGGCGTAGCCCGCGACATGATCGAGGGCCGCGTCCCGCGAGATGCGTCGCCCGCCCTTTCCGATGACCACGGCCAGTTCGCCCTCGTAGTCGAGATCGGTGGATTCCCGCGGTCGCACGATGGGCTGGCCCGTGGCGATGAGGGTGTCGGCCCAGCGCGTGAAGATCGAGGGATGATCGACCTTGGCCCGGCCGGTCTCCTTGCGGTGATCTTCGTAGTTGTGACCGACGCACAGGATCTTGCCGGGATTGGGCAAGACCGGCAGCAAGGTCACATCCGACAGTGCGATCGACTCGCCGCTCGAGATGACTGCGGCGACGCCGCCCGAGGCCAGGGCCGCCTTCAGATCGGCGGGTCCGGAGGCCGCCGCCACCGCGATGCGGTCGCCTTCAAGCACGCCGTAACCGGCGCGGCCCTGGTGTTCAAAACTGACGATCTTCACGGGTCGGTTCCTGTCAGGCGATCGGCAGCGCAGGCGCGCCGGGGAAACGGAATTTACGTTCGGCGACGGCAAGGGCGGCGACGTCCTTGTCGGTGACACCCCATTGGTCGATGCGGTTCTGCGGCCAGGTCCAGTCCTCGGGCGTACCGGTCCGATAGTCGTCTCCGACCTTCTCGACCGCGGTCGAATACTCGATCACGGGACCGAAGGGGGCGATGTAGTAGGCGAAGACATTGTCGCCTGGACCATGGCGTCCGGGCCCCCACGCGGCCGTCAAGCCGTAGTCCCGCATCCGTCCGATGCCGCGCATCACCGCGTCGATATCGGCCATCTCGAAGGCGATGTGATTGAGCGTGGCCACGCCGGCGCGGGCGAAGGCGATCGAGTGATGTGAGTCGTCACACCGCACGAACACCATGCCCTTCGTCCTGTCCGAGACGCGGAAGCCCAGGACCCGCTCGACAAAATCGCCGGAGGCCTCGGCGTCCCGGGCGTTGAAAACGACATGAGTCAAACGGTTCGGCATGTCAGGACAGCCCTCCAGCCGCTCATTGCGCGCGACGCCGGACAGGAAGCGGAAACGCTCGCCGTCCGGGGCCGTGACGAGAATCCCTCGGCCCGCGCCGGGTTCGCCGCTGACATCGACCCGCCCGACCGGGGCCCCTTCCGCCCTGGCAGAGGCCTCGATCCGATCGATCTCGGCTTCCGACGCGGCGAAGGTCACCGACTGGACCGAAGGCTCTGTCGCCTCGGTCAGGGCCAGCAGATAGGCGTCGTCTCCCGCTCCGCGGAGACGCCAGGTGTCGGCCTCACGCGTCGCCGGCGCCATGCCCCAGTGATCCGTCAGGAAGCGAGCGGCCGCCTCGGCGCCCGGCAGCGCAAGCTCGATGCTGCGGAGCCGGGTCATGCCCGGGCCTCCGGGGCGGCACCCGGATCGGCGATCAGCCCGGCCGCCACGATGCCGGCGACCGCGCAGCGCTCGTCGAGGTCGGAGGTGTCGCCGCTGATCCCGATCGCCCCAAGGATCGCGCCAGCGGCATCGCGGATCAGCACCCCGCCGGGCGCGAGTGCAATCTGACCCTCCGTCACGGCCGAGAGGGAGGCGAAGAAGGCCGGCGACTGATGTGCGCGCGCGGCGATGGCCCGGCTGCCCATTCCCATGCCCAGGGCTCCGGCGGCCTTCGCCGTCGCGATCGCCGAGCGGAACAGGCTGGCCGTCTCCTGACGATGGATCGTCAGGACATGTCCGCCGCTGTCGAGGACGACCACGCTGAGCGGCTTGGCTCCGTCCTCCCGCGCCTTCGCGAAGGCGGCTTGCGTGATGGTGAGGGCGAGATCGAGCGTCAGGCCGGACATAGGGTCTCCTCAGTGGCGACAGCGCGGTCAAAGGCGCGAAGCAGAGCCGACGCCCCGCCCGGTCCGCTCGCCGTGCCGAAAACGTAGAAGTCAGGGCGCAGGAGGACGGCGTCGGCCTGATGCTCGTCCAGCCAGAGACCGAGATCGCCAGTCACGTCTTCCAGATCCATTCCAATGCGAAACTGACGGATGCCAAGAGGCCGGGCCACCGCCGGCTCCACCCGCGCCTCCTCGCCCCGCGACAGCATCACCAGCCCGCCGCCGGTTGCGTCGTCCAGCAGTTGATCCTGTCCCTCATGACGAACACGGGGCTGGATAAACCGCTTCCCGGCGCCGGGGCTGTCGAGCGTCAGGCCCCGGATCGGCGTGATCAGGTCGGCGGCGGTCCGCACGGGGTCGCCCTGCCTCGCACGCATTTCGGCGTCACGTTCGGCGGCACGGACCGGATCGAGCATGCAGATATAGCGCCCGGCCTCGACCGCGCTGGCGATTACCGAGCGGACCTGGGGTTCACGCTCCTGCTGATAGCCGTCCAGCAAAGCGTCGGGAGCACCACCGGACAGAACCTTCTCCAACTTCCAGGCCAGATTGGCGACATCCCGCATGCCATGACACATGCCCTGACCAAAGAACGGCGGGGTCTGATGCGCCGCATCGCCGGCCAGAAACACCCGGCCGACCTTCCAGGTCTCGGCGATCAGGCCATGAAAGCGATAGGTGGTCGCGCGCACGATCCGGCTGGGCGCCGATCCGACCCAGGGCGCCACCAAGGCCTCGACGGCGTCAGCGTCCAGCGTCGACTCGTCTTCCCCGGGAAGCAGCATGAACTCCCAGCGGCGGTGATTGCCTCTGCCGGGAACGATGGTCGCGGGCCGTCGCGGGTCGCACAGCATGATGGACAGTTGCTGCAAATCCGCGCCTTCGGGCACGTGGTGGAAGCCCGGGAACACCAGGGGCCCGTCTACCTCGGCGTCCACCACCAGCCAGGGTTCCTCGAAACCCAGATCATCAAGGACCACGCCAAGCGCCTTGCGCGTCGGGCTGCTGGCCCCGTCGCAGGCGATCACCCAGCGGGCTGAAACGACGGTCTCGCCCTCCGGCGCGGCCAACCGCAACCGGACGCCCCGATCGTCCTGGTCGATCCCGAGGCATTCGACGCCGAGGCGCAGATCGATCTCTGCGAACCGGCCGAGCCCCTCGCGAAGTACGGCCTCGAGCTCTGGCTGGTAGAAGAAATAGTCGCCAGACCAGCCGAAAGGCCGGGGTCGCCCTGCGGTCCCCATGTAGCGGATGACGCCGCCGTCGGCGCCGATATGCATATGGCCCTGAGTGTCGCGCATGAGTGGCGAAACGCGGTCGACCAGGCCGGCGCTCTGAAACAGGCGCATGACCTCGTGGTCGATGTGCACGGCGCGCGGCAAGGGATGGGGTTCAGCGACCCGTTCGACGACCAGCGTCCTCACCCCGGCCTTGCCGAGAAGATTGGCCGCCAAGCCACCGACCGGTCCGCAGCCGATGATGACGACATCGTAGTCCAGCACGCGGTTCCGTCCCTCGGTTTTCTCGTTGTCATCGTGTTGACAGTCGCCGACACCCTCCGTCAAATGATCGAAATTGGGGTAGTGGGTCGTTTTCCTTATGGCTGTCGAAGCGTCCCAGATCGCCAACCTGCTTGCGATCGCCCGCCACGGCTCCTTCACCCGCGCCGCGGCGGAAAAGGGCATGTCTCAGCCCGCCCTGTCGAACAGCATCGCCCTGCTCGAGCAACGCCTGGGCGTGAAGGTGCTGGAGCGCAGTCGTCGCGGTTCAACGCTGACAACCTTCGGCGAAATCCTGGTGCGCCGGGCCGAGGGCGTTCAATCTTTGCTGTCTGACGCTGAGGCCGAAGTTCGCAGTCACGCCGCCGGCATCTCGGGCCCGCTGCGGATCGGGGCCACACCCAGTGTACTCGCCAGCCTGCTGCCCAAGGCGCTAAGGCGTCTGGACAATGGCGACACGCCGCTCGACCTCGAAATCGTCGATGGGCTGGACGGACGGCTCGTACCAATGCTGCGATCCGGCAAAATCGACATCATCGTCGGTCCCGTGGACGAGATGCTCGGCGGCACCGAGGATGTGGTTGAAGCCGTTCTGTTCGAAGACCCCTTTTGGCTGGCCGTCGGCCCGGCAAGCCCGTTCCACCACGCGAAATCGCTTTCACTGACAGAACTGGCGGACGCGCCCTGGGCCTTGCCGCGGGAAGGGAGCACCTATCGGCGCCACGTCGAGGCTCTGTTCATGACGGCTGGCGTCGCGTGGCCCAGGGACTGCATCCTGGTGAACGCCCTGCCCCTGCTTGAAAGCCTCGTGGCTCACACGTCACGCATCACCCTGGTGTCCCGAGCCCAGTTGACGCAACCTGCTCAGCCCTTTCGCGTGATCCCGTTGCAGGGGGCCGGCGGGCGGCGCATCGGATACAAGCTGCGCCGAGGCGGCCGACCGGGCCCTCTGACGCAACAGTTCATTGAGGAACTGAGAGCGGCGGCCTCTGAGCTGTGACGGCCCTGACAGGTTAACCGCGCGAAGTCGAAAACGCCGCTGTCGTACCCGAAATCAGGCGACCGCAGCCGACCATACCGCATCGGCTTCGGCGCGGAAGCGCCGAAGAGTAGGTCTGCTGATCAGATGGCGTTGCATGTTGAAGGTGATGCTGTCCTGGATAGCTGGCGCCCTTGTGGGTGATTTCTCCGATGTAGATGCGGTTGTGCAGGATGTGGAACACCGCCCCCGATCCATCGCCTGGCCGCCCTTCTCCGCTCCCGCCTTGGTCGTTCGGCGCTTCGACCTGACGGCGGCCGCCTCCAGTTCAAGCATCACCGCGTGGACAGAGCCGAGCTTCAGGTAGCGCTCGAAGATCCAGCGAACGGTCCTGGCCTCCGCCTCGTTGATGGTCAGCGTCCGGCCGGCGGCTTCATAACCGAGAGGCATTACGCCACGACACCTCGTCGGCCATGACGCGCGCCTGGCGCCCGCTGAGCGACCAGGTGTTGTTGTCCCCCATCAAGGCAGAGCGCGGGCGGTTCAGACTCGCAAATCGGCCAGGGCCGCCAACTCATCGTAGATTGCGTCACCCGTGCGACTCTCGGCGTTCCGCCAACTGGTTGCCGTCGTTGGGTTCACCAGGACTCCGTCACCTGTAAGCACCAGCACATTCGGCAGACCCGGCAACTCCTGAATGCCGAACCGGGAGGCGATGCCCAGATTATGTCCGTCACCGGTTCTTGGCATTCCGATGTTCACGAAGACCAGTTCGTACTTGCGTTCGATCAGTTCGGCGAAGCGATCGGTAGCCAGCCAACCGGCGAGGGCGCGGCTGTCGCTGCACCAGTTGGCTCCCATCACCAACAGGACCCGTTTGCCCGACTGCCTGGCCCGCGCCAACGCTGCGTCCACGTCGGCCGACGCGTTCTCGCTCACATGATAGGAGCGGGCATCTGGCTTGGGCGCAGTCGCCGGCGCGGACGCGCAAGCCGCCACGGCCAACGCCGCCGAGACGATCAGCGTAACTCGTTTCACTGGGCAATCTCCGATGGACGGCGCGGTCAGCGGTGATCAGTCACGCGATGTCGCCGTGCCGAAGCCCCGCTTCGCCACGAATTCGATCACTGGTCAAGCTGCGGCCGCGTCTCGGATAACTGTCCGCTACTGGTCGGCAGGTTGACGTGCCGTAGAGCGGCTACGCCGTCGCATTCCCGGTCAACTGAGGTTTGATCCGCACCTCACACCTCTCGTAAGTTCAGAGTGTAAGGGATCGAAGTGGCAGATCGGGTGCGTGTCCCAGGACTGCAATGCGCCCGCAGCGGCCATTCACTCAGCGCCGGAAACACGACATCACCGACGTTATCGCCACAGCCAAACCGCGGCGGCGGTGTAGAGGGCGATGCCGAGCGTCAGGTTGAAAGGGAAGGTGATCGCCAGGGACGCGGTGACGAACACGCCGGCGTCGGCCTTGGGGGCCGCCAGCCGCATGGCTGCCGGCACGGCGATGTAGGACGCAGAACCCGCGAGAATGGTCAGGAGAGCGGCATTGCCTGCCTCCAGTCCGGCGAGATGAGCCAGTCCGAGGGCGACGCCCGCCGAGAGCAACGGAAATCCGAGGGCGAAACCGATGACGCCGGGCGTCAACTTGCGGCCTCCCTCCATAAGCCTGCGAGCGGCGATCAAGCCGATGTCGAGCAGGAAGAAGCACAGGGCGCCCTGGAACAACGGCCCGACGAACAGGTCCAGCCGGGCCATGCCGGCCTCGCCGGAGATCAACCCGACCAGGAAGCTGCCGAGCAGCATTACGGAAGCCGCGCCGACGAACACCTCCCGCAGGATCGTTCTGCGCCGCCCCGGCTCGCCCCGACCCGCGCCGTTCAGCAAAACAAGCGCTGTCAGGATGGCGGGGGTCTCCATCAGGGCGAGCACGGCCGCCATATAGCCGCCGGACGAGAGGCCGATGGCCGCCAGATGCTGCTGGCCGGCGGCGAAGGTCACGACTGAAACAGAGCCGTAGGTGGCCGCCAGCGCGCACAGGGTCGGACGATCAAGCCTCGGGACGCGTTTCAGAATTAAGAACGCGACCAGCGGCATGAGGGCGCTGAGTGCGACGCCGATGGCCGCCGCCGACAGGAAATCCCCGTTAAGCCCCGCCGCACGCGCTTCCACCCCGCCTTTGAAGCCGATGCAAAGCATCAGGTAGAGCGAGAGGGCCTTGGCGACCGGCTCGGGAATGGCGAGGTCCGACCGGGCGAACGCGGCCGCAGCGCCGACGAAGAAGAACAGGATGGCCGGCGACGTCAGAAGCGCCAGGCTGGTGGAGAAGTCAGGCATGCGTCAACCGGTCCGCTGAAGGTCGGTCGGAGTGACCTCGACCGGCGCGGCGATCCAGTTTATTGACCTAATGCAGGTTATAACGGACGCTAATGACATGGCTGATCGACAGGTCAACCTGGACATCGACCTGCTGCGCGCATTCGTGACGGTGGTCGAAACCGGCAGCTTCACCCGCACGGCGGCATTGCTCGGCCGAACCCAGCCCGCAGTCAGCCTTCAGATCCGCCGGCTGGAGGATCAGTTGCGATCCCCGCTGTTCGATCGCGGAGGCAAGGGCGTCGGCCTGACGACGGAGGGCGCGGCGCTGCTGCCGCAGGCCCGCAGGTTGCTGCGGCTGAACGACGAGATCGTGTCGACGCTTGGAGAGGGAGACCTTGAGGGCGAGGTCCGGTTCGGGGCGCCTGAGGACATCGCGACGATGCATCTCCCCGGCATCCTCGGCGCTTTCGCGCGCAGCCATCCGCGGATCAAGCTGTCGGTGACCTGCGACTACACCGCCAACCTGCTCGACCAGATGTCGCGCGGCATGCTTGATCTGGCGCTGATCAAGCGCGAGCCCGTTGGGCCCGAGCTCGGGGTTCGCGTCTGGAGCGAGCACCTGGTCTGGGTGGCGCTGGACGCCTCGATCGTTGAGGCGTCGCCGCTGCCGCTGATCATCGCGCCCGCTCCGGACATCTATCGCAAACGGGCCCTCGGCGCCCTGGCCGAGGCAGGCATCGATTTCCGTGCGTCGTTCACCTCGCCGAGTCTCGCCGGTCAGATGGCGGCGCTGCGCGCCGGTCTCGGAGTCGGCGTGCTTCCCGCCGCCATGGCGCCCCGTGACCTCGCCGTCCTGGGGCCGCCACTCCCCGCGCTCTCGGACAGCGAGATCGCCCTGGTTTCCGCAAGAGGCGCCGGCGGGCCGGCCGGGCTGCTTGCGCAGGAGGTCCTGCGGGCGTTGGAGCGAGGCCCCATCCCGGCATGATGCCGGTCCGTAAGGACCAACACCATCGACCTCACTGACCGGGAAGCTCAGTGGCTCGGGCCTACAGCCCGTCCTTGCCGTAGCCGGTCCTGATCCAGGAATAGAGCATCGAGCCGCCGATCAGGCCCAGGGTCGCGATCAGGGACCACTGCGGCTCGATATAGGGGACCAGCGCCTCGCCCGTCATGTCCTTCCAGGCCTTGTAGAGGCCGAAGTTCCAGATGATCTTGACCCCGATCAGCACCAGCACCATCGACAGGCCGTACTTCAGATATTTGAAGCGAGCGACGGCCTCGGCGAGCATGAAGTACATCGACCGCAGCCCCAGGATCGCGAAGATGTTGGAGGTGTAGACGATGAAGGGGTCTTTCGTGACCGCGAAGATCGCCGGCACGGAATCGACCGCGAAGATGACGTCCACCACCTCGACCATGACCAGGGCCAGGAACAGCGGGGTCGCGAACAGGACGAGCCGACCCGTACCCTTGGGATCGGGCTTTTTGACGAAGAAGTTGTGGTTGTCGATGGTGTCGGTGATCCGCATCCGCTTCCTGAGGAATTTCAGGACGGGGTTCTGATTGAGATCCATCGCGTGATCGCCGCCGAAGATCATCTTCCAGCCCGTGAAGATCAGGAAGGCGGCGAAGATGAACAGAACCCAGGTGAATTCGTTCACGATCGCCGCACCGAGCGAGATGAAGATCGCCCGGAAGACAATCGCACCCATGATGCCCCAGAACAGCACGCGGTGCTGATACTGGCGCGGCACCGCGAAGAAGGTGAAAATCATCCCGATGACGAAGATGTTGTCGAACGCCAGCGCCGTTTCGAGCAGATAGCCCGTGAAGTATTGAAGAACGGCCTGCTGGTTAAGATTTTCCGCGCTCATGTAGTAGCGCGGATTGGGCTCATACACGAAATAGACGTAGGCCCCGAACGCGATGGCGATCGAGGCGAAGGACGCCCACATGGCCGCCGATTTTTTGGCTGAAACGACCCCGTCCTTGTTGTTCACGACCCCGAGGTCGAGCCACAGCAGAAGACCGATGAAGGCCAGGAACGCGATCCAGAGCCATATGGGCTGACCGACATAGGTCGCGGCCAAAAGCGGAAGGGATTCAAACATCCCGCACCCCCGAATAGTGGAAAATGGCGTTGCGTTGCGCCGTCCATGCGGGGATCCGACATCGCAGCCGACGCCTCGACTGCCAGAGGGGCCCGGACCCGTGGAGGGTGCGCTAATGAAGGCAGAGCCTCGCCGCGTCAAGACCTGCCTGAGCGTTTGCTATCCCAATTCAAGCTTATGACATTGCCGATACAGTGGTCCCGATCCTCAGCTCATCCTGTCTGCGGTTCGCTTGAGAACCCGATCTGCGGCTCCGGATCTTAACATCTGTAAGGCGATCCCATTATACTCTTTCATTGGCTGCATAAGGACTTCTTATTGGCGTGTTTTTCGCCGAGAGAGCAGCGTCTGTCTGCGGCCCGGGCCCCTCTGACGATCGATGGTGATCGTGATGTCGGACCGCATCGGGTGCGCTCGATGACGGGGTCCGGCTGCTATTCCCCCATCGCAACGACGGCTTCGGCGTCGGGCGCTCCCCTTCAGAGAAGGAGAGGCTCCATGTCTAACGTGTTGGCGCACCGGCTACGGGGATTTCATGCCCTGCTGGAAATGGCGCTGAAGGACGAGCGGACGCGACCGCGTCCTGACGCCCGCACTGTTGCAGGCATCAAGAAGAAGAAGCTCGCCATCAAGGACCGGCTCGCCGTCTTTGATGGACATCAGGCGCCGCCTGCATCGCGCTAGCCGCCGCAAGGGTCGGCGGCGGCCCCCGCCGCCGACCCTGATCGCTCCCCGACATCAACATGCTTCGCCGCTCGCCGGCGACCGGACGTGAGGTCCCTATGCCCAGATCAAACAGATTGCTGCGACGACGCGCCTCGATCGACCCGGATGACGTCTGGACCCCCGGCGACGTCGTTCAGATGGACGCCGTCGTGGCGGGCTGCGCCATGGTGGCCCAGGCCGACGGCTGGGTCACGCCGGACGAACGCAAGGGCATGATCGATCGAATGCGCAACTCCCCGACCATCGCCTTCTTTGGCGTCGACGACGTGCTCGTCCTGTTCGAGGCGTTGAACCTGCGCTTCGATCGGGATCCGGACGATGGCGAGGCGACGGCGGAGGTGGCCGTCTCACGCCTCCGAGGCCAGTCCGGACCCTCTCGCGCCTTGATAGAAGCCGCCTGTGCGGTCGCCGAGGCCGACGGCGGCTTTGACGCCGAGGAGCGGGCGGTGATCTTGCGGCTTTGCACGCTCCTCGACGTCGATCCGGCGTCGTTCGACCTGGTGTCACGTGAAGGAGATCGACGATGAAGGTCGGCCCCTCAATCAATCCTGCCGCACACGCCTGGGCTCTTCAGTTATCCCAGATGACCGGTCGCGTGGCGGCGCATCAGAGCACGCCCACCGATCGTCCCGTCGATCCGCCGCGGGCCATCAACGATGATACCGGGATCCGCCGACCCAGCCGGCATACCTTCGACATCCGTGTCTGACCGCGCGTCAGGGCCGGAGGACTGGTTTTGCAGCCGTGACCCGACTGCGGCTGGACACCCAGATCAATCATGGGGCGTGTGCTGGCGCCGGCTCACGCGGATGAACTTTCGTCGTCCGGATGCGGCATGACGGTCCGTCCAGACGACCCCCTGATCGCGGGCTACCAACGTTTCCGAACGGGAGTGTGGCCCGGCCAGGTTCAGCGATATGCTCAGCTCGCGCGACGACGTCAGCAGCCCACCACAGCCGTCATCGCCTGTTCCGACGCCCGGATCGATCCCCAGACCATCTTCGACGCTGAGCCGGGCGACCTGTTCGTCATCCGCAATGTCGCAGGGGCCAGGACAGCCCCATTCCAAGGTTTGAGAAACCAGGCGTAGCCGGTGCTCGGATTGGCGGGCAGCCGAACCGACAGAAATTCACCAGGCCGCAGGGACGTGGGTCGGCCTTCGACGGCGGCCACCTCGCCACCCTGGGAGGCTGCCACGGTCTGGCAGCCCGACACGCCGCAGGCCAGCACGGCGACGGCAGCGCAGGCAACCATCCACGCTTCATCACCTTCCCGGACGGGCATGAGCTCGACCTGTCGCGTCGATCCGCCGGCCGCACCGCTCAATACGCCAAGGACAGCGGCGTCAAGAAACCCACCCACAATCAGCCGATTACAACGGCATTCAGTGGAGACAGGTTAGCGCTAGACTGACAGCACCCGCGGCATTCAGTTTCTAGCAGACGGGTTTGTCGTCTACGTTCGCGAAGGGCCCCGACGGATTTTCTGGACGGCCAGGCGAACAGACACGGCCCTTTTGACCTGCGGAGCCGTTCTGCACGCTGTGCCGATCGACACCAAAGTTGTGCACGGCCTCCGGCGCCGGCTTTCATCACCTGGATGCCGGGAACTCCGCTTCCGGTCACTGACGGCATTGGGTACAAAAGCGGGTGCCATCGATCGATCAGACCCACACCATCGACGACCTCAGAGCTGGCGCCCGTCGTCGACTGCCGCGTCCAATCTTCGACTATCTGGACGGCGGCGCGGACGAGGAATGGTCTCTGGCTCGCAACGTCGATGCCTTCCGGGACTACGAGATCGTCCCGGACGTCCTGACGGATGTGTCATCGATCCAGACCGCCACGACGATATTCGGCCAGCCGGTCGCGTGGCCGCTGATGCTTTCCGCGACGGGCCTTACCCGCATGTTCCACGGCTCCGCGGAGCCCGCCGTCGCCCGCGCGGCCGCCGCTCAAGGCATCCCCTACTGTCTGTCGACGATGGGCACGACGCGGCTGGAGGACCTGGCCGCAGCGATCCCCGTCCCGATGTTGTTCCAGATCTATGTGTTCAGGGATCGCGGGCTCACGCGTGAGTTTGTCTCCCGATGCCGCGAAGCCGGATATGCCGGACTTTGTCTGACGGTCGACACGCCCGTCGCGGGCAATCGGCTGCGCGATCGGCGAAGCGGTCTGTCTCTGCCGCCGAGGCTGACAGCGCGCTCTCTGCTCGATTTCGCCCTGCATCCCGGTTGGTCGATCCCTGCGCTGACGGGCGCCCCGTTCGATCTGGCCAACGTCAGTCACCGGACGGAGGCACTGTCGACGAACCCGATGAGCCTGTTCGATTTCATCGGCCGTCAGTTCGACCCCGGCCTGACCTGGCGCGACGTGGAATGGCTCGCCTCCGAGTGGAACGGTCCTCTTGCGATCAAGGGACTGATGACGCCCGAGGACGCTACCCGCGCCATCGCCTCGGGCGCCACCGGGGTGATCCTGTCGAACCATGGCGGACGGCAACTGGATGGTGCGCCTGCGCCGATCGATCAGGTCGCAGCCGTGAGAGATGCGCTCGGCGATGGGCCGGATGTCATATGCGACGGGGGCATTCGACGCGGCTCGGACATCGTCAAGGCGCTGGCCTTGGGGGCGACCGCCTGTTCCATCGGCCGCCCCTATCTCTACGGCCTGGCGGCAGGCGGCGAGGCCGGCGTCGCTCGGTCCCTCGAGATCTTGCGCGACGAGTTCACACGCACCCTCGCCCTGGCGGGCGTGGCAGGCATACAGAGCCTGGCGCGACGCCACATCAGACGCAGGCCGTCGTAGCGTCGCCGCCGTCTCGCCAAAGCGCCCGGCTTTCGCGGCTGCGGATCGGTCAATGAAAACGGCCTGTCAGCAAAGCAGGCGGCCTTCTGGATCCTGCCCGCCCGGTCCAAAGTGAATCCCATGTCGATGATCTCCGATGCCGTCATGGCGAACACGTCCAGCGGCCGAGTGCAGGGTCGAAGGATCAATGGCGTCGCTCGATACCTGGGTATTCCCTATGCCGCGGCGCCTGTCGGAGACCTCCGATTTTTGCTGCCGCAGCCGCACGCCCCCTGGGACGATCCGTGGGATGCGACCGCTTTCGGGCCGACAGCGCCCTATCAACTGAGGGATTTTCCGATCCTCGACCTGACCCCGCTGGTCGGATCGGGCTGGGTGCAGGGCGACGACTACCTGAACCTGAACATCTGGACGCCCGAGGGTACGGCCCGCGCCGGCCTGCCAGTCATGGTCTTCATTCACGGCGGGGCCTTCGTCGGAGGCGCGGGTTCCGCGCCCGCGCAGGACGGCGCCAGCTTCGCCCGAAACGGCGTCGTCTGCGTGACGATCAACTACCGTCTCGGGATCGAGGGGTTCCTGCCCATTCCCGGGGTTCCGACCAACCTGGGACTTCGCGACATGATCGCGGCGCTGGAGTGGGTGCGCGACAATATCGCGGGCTTCGGCGGCGACCCGCAAAACGTGACGGTCTTCGGCGAATCCGCGGGCGCGATGGCGATCGGCGATCTGGTGGTCTCGCCGCTGGCGCGCGGCCTGTTCCGACGCGCTATCCTGCAAAGCGGCCACGGATCGATGGTCCGATCGGTCCGGACGATGCGAAAGGTCGTGGATCGGCTGGCGAAGGTTCTGGGCGTGTCCGCCGACGCTGAAGGCTTCCGCTCGACCACCCTCAAGGCGGGGCTCGACGCGCAGGACGTCGTGCAGGCCCCGACCTCAGGCCTGGACATGCGCGGCGAGAACGGTCGCGACACCGCCTACGGGTTGAGCAAATTCCTGCCGGTTCACGGCGACGACGTGATCCCGGTCCCGCCCCTGCAAGCCTTGGCAAAGGGCGCGGGCGCGCAGGTGGATCTGCTGATCGGGACGAACGCCGAGGAGATGAACCTGTATTTCGTGCCGACGGGTGTGAAGGCGAAACTGGGTCGGTTACTGGCCTGGTTCCTGCTCGGCCGGACCGAGCGGGGCGCGCTCGGCATTCTGAAACGCTATGGACTGGGGCGAAGCGGCGTCTCGGGCGGCGCGGCCCTGACGCGGGCCCTGACCGATCTGGTGTTCCGGTGGCCGGCGCGGGCCTATGCCCTGGCGCATCAGGGCCGCACCCACTTCTATGAGATGGACTGGCGCTCGCCCGCTCTGGGCGGAGAGCTTGGCGCCTGTCATGCCGTGGACGTGCCGTTCGTGTTCAACACCCTCGCGACCGCCACAGGGCCGACGGGCGTCCTTGGCCAGACTTCGCCGCCCCAGGCCCTGGCCGACAGTATTCAGAAGGTCTGGATCGACTTCGCGCGCGACGGTACGGCGCCCTGGCCGGAGTACGAGGCCCGGACGCGGCAAGTCTACCAATTGGCGAAGGGTCACGCCGAGCCCGACACGGACTTTCCGATCGCGGCGACGTGGCGCGAATGAGCCGTCCGGCGAAGGCCGCGCCACTAAAGGTCGGCATCGAGCTGGGCGGGACGAAATGCGCGATGTTGCTGGGAACGGGTCCGGACGACATCCGCGCGGAGGCCCGGATCGAGACCTTGGGTCCGCACCAGACCATGGACGCGATCGACGACCTGCTCCGCCAATGGCGGGACCGGCATGGCTTCGAGGCTGTCGGCGTCGCCAGTTTCGGGCCGCTGGATCTTGATCCGCGATCGCCGACCCATGGCTGCGTCATCAGCACGCCCAAGCCGGGCTGGAGCGGGTTCGACATCCTGCGACGCGTCCGTTGCTGGGCCGTACCGGTCGGGTTCGACACGGACGTGAATGGCTCGGCCATGGCCGAAGGGCGCTGGGGCTCGGCGCTGGGGCTTGAGTCATTCGCCTATGTCACGGTGGGCACAGGCATCGGCGTGGGCTCGATCGTCAACGGACGGTCGGTCCGCGGGCTGGGCCACTCCGAGGCCGGACACCTTCGTATTCCAAGTCCGCCCGGATCGGCCTTCGCCGGCGTCTGCCCTTATCACGGCGATTGCGTGGAAGGCCTCGCGTCCGGGCCCGCCGTCCTGGCGCACGCGGGCCTGCCTGCAGAGCAGCTTTCGAGGACGGACGCGGCCTGGGACCTGGTGGTGTCAGCCTTGGCCGCCCTGTTCCACAATCTGGTGCTGACCACCGCCCCCCAGCGCATTCTGCTGGGCGGCGGCCTGGGGATGGGACAGCCGCATCTTCTGCCGCGCATCCGCGCCGCGCTGCTGGCGAGCCTCAACGGCTACGGCGTCGCGGACCGGATCGAAGCGGCCATCGACGACTTCATCGTCCAGCCGGGCCTGGGCCACCGCGCAGGTCCGCTGGGCGCGCTGGCGCTGGCGATCGACGCCGGGGAAGCAGCATCGCGCTAAGCCTGACTGCGGATCGGCACACTCGCCGACCTTTCAGATAGGTCGAAAGGCGCGCACCTTCTCCTTAACGACCGGAGCAGATCCGGCGCTTCCAGGGCGGAGACACCAAAAATGCGTTTCATCACACTCCTCGCGGCCGGCGTCGGTCTGGCGGCCATGTCCAGCGGCATCGCCTCGGCACAGACCGCGACGCAGGCCCCTCCAGCTGACGCCGAACAGGCCTCCTCGGTCGACGACATCATAGTAACGGCCCGCAAACGCTCCGAGCGCCTGATCGAGGTGCCCGTCGCCGTCACCGCCGTCACGGCCGAGACGCTTGAGAACCGCCAGTTCACTTCGATCCGCGACATCGCCGCGGTCACCCCAGGCCTGAACATCAACTCCGACGCCGCCGGACGCGCCTTCATCTCCATCCGGGGTATCGGCACGACCCTTCTGGACACGGTCCAGCCCGGCGTCGGCATCTTCGTGGACGGCGTCTACCAGCAGAACACCTCCTACCTGAACAGCCCGACCCTGGCCGTCGAACAGATCGAGGTCCTGCGCGGGCCCCAGTCGACCCTGTTCGGTCAGAACACACTGGGCGGCGCCATCAACGTCACCACCAAGCAGCCGTCGGACGTGCTGGAAGGCAGGCTGACGGCGACCTACGCCGGGCCGGACAACTACTACATCGTTGGGGCCACGGTGGCGGGACCGATCGTTCCAGGCGTCCTGGCCGGTCGCCTGTCCGTCGGCACGCAGAGCCGCGACGGCTTCATCAACAATAGCCTGCTGGGCTTCGACGACGCCAATCGGCTGGAGCAGAACACCATCCGCGGCGCGCTGCGTTGGCAGGCCGGGCCCGCAGTCATCAATCTGAACGCCTACTATGACGAGGTGAACGGCACCAACCCGCTCTACGCCGTCACTACGGGCCCGACCGTCTACGTCGACGACGCCCAGACCAACTTCCGCAGCATCGCCAACTACGAGTACAGCGGGGTCAATGGCCGTCTGCAGGCGCCGCTGAACGAGCAGCACGACCTGACCGTCGTCGCCTCCTACGACAAGCGCGACGCGGACAGCGACAGCGACGGCGACTTCCAGCCGATCAACCTGTTCCGTTCGACCGGCGAGAACACACTGGAGACAACGAGCGTCGAAGCGCGCATCGACAGCCGCTGGAGCGACGACATCACCTCTGTGATCGGCGTATTCAAATCGAACCAGACCCAGGACCAGACCTCGGCGACCCTGGTGGTGCCGGCGAACCTTCGCGTTCCGGCCTTCGCCAACTCCGACGCGGACATCTGGGCCGTGTTCGGTACCGCCTTCTGGAACATCCAGCCCGACCTGGAGCTGACCGTCGGCCTGCGCTACGATCGCCAGCAGATCGATTTCCAGAGCGCGCGTAACTCCAGCTACGAGGCCGAAGAGGTCCAGCCGCGGATCGCGCTTCGCAAACGCCTCGACGACAATCACATGATCTACGCCTCTATCGCGCGCGGCTTCCGCGGGGGCGGCACGAATGGCCCCGGCGCGCCGAACCTGACCTATGACGGCGACTCGGTCTGGACCTACGAGATCGGGACCAAGCTGAGCACCGACAACCGACGGGTCTCGTTGCAGGGAGCGGTCTTCTACAATGACTACAAGGACATTATCGCCGCCAACAGCCTGGCGCCCTCGACCACCGGGGCCGGCATCGTCGGCATCAACCTGAACACCGGCGACGCGCGCTCCTACGGCGTAGAGGCCGAAGTAACCGCAGATCTGACCGACGCCTGGACGATCCGCGCCAGCGGCCTGCTTCAGAACGCCCGGATCACCGACGATACACGCTATCGCCAGACGACCGGCCGCCTGCTTCCGACCGACCGCATCCCGTTCCAGCCTGACTGGACCCTGAGTCTCCAGAGCGATTACGTCGTGCCGCTCGGCCGCGGTGACCTGACATTCTCGGGCGGCATTGTGGGGAAGGGCGACCGGATCGGCGCGGGCCTGTCGAGCACCTTTGCGCCGGAGCTGGACAGCTATTTCTTGGCCAACGCGACGATCTCGTATCGGGTCAACGGCATGGAATTCGCCGTCTTCTCCAACAACCTGTTCGATGAGGAGTACTACGAATCCTACATCGACAGCTCCACCCTGACCGCTGCCGGCCTGCCGGCGCTCGGCAGTTTGGGGCAGATCGGCGACGGACGGCGCGTCGGCGTGCGCGTGGGCTATAGTTTCTAGCGTCAGCCTGAGTTGGACCGACAGTGAACGCTTTGCCTCTCTCTATCGGGACGACCCGCCTGCCCGAAGGCTTTGTCGAAAGCCTTCGGGAGGTGTTCGGCGACCGCCTTCACCTCGGCGAGGCTATGCGGTCCCAGCACGGCTCCAGCGAGGCGCATTTCGACACCGTCCTCCCTGACGCTGTCGTCTTCGCCTTGTCGACCGAGGACGTGGTGACGGCCGTCAAGCTATGCGGGGCAGCTGGCGTGCCGATTATCGCCTACGGGGCCGGCACCTCGATCGAGGGCAACACCACCCCGGTCAACGGCGGCCTGACCATCGATCTGTCCCTGATGGACCAGATCGTCCAGGTGAACGCCGAAGACTTCGACGTCACGGTCCAGGCGGGGGTCCGGCGCGAACAGCTGAACGCCCATCTGCGCGACGTCGGCCTGTTCTTTCCGATTGATCCGGGCGCCAACGCCACCATCGGCGGCATGGCCTCGACCCGGGCCTCGGGCACCAACGCCGTCCGCTACGGCACGATGCGCGAGGCGGTGCTGTCGCTTCGGGTCGTCACTCCGGACGGGCGCGACATCCGCACGGCCCGACGGGCCAGGAAGTCCGCGGCCGGCTATGACCTGACCCGGCTGTTCATCGGCTCGGAAGGCACGCTGGGAATCATCACCGAGGTCACCCTGCGACTGCACGGCATTCCGGAGTCGATCCTTTCGGCCGTGTGCAGTTTTGAGACCATGACCGGGGCCGTCGATACGGTCGTTCAGTCGATCCAGCTGGGCGTGCCGCTGGCGCGGGTCGAGATTCTGGACGACGTCCAGATGCGGGCGGTCAACGCCTGGTCCAAACTCGACTATCCGGAGAAGACGACCCTCTTCTTCGAGTTCCACGGCTCGGAGCGGTACGTCCAGGAACAGGTCGAGACGGTCTCGGCCCTGGCGTCGGACAACGGCGGTGGCGCGTTCCAGTGGTCCAGCCTGCCCGAGGAGCGCGCCAGGCTGTGGAAGGCGCGGCATGAAGCCTATTACGCCGCGATCGGCTTGCGCAAAGGCTGCGTCGGCTGGCCCACCGACGTCTGCGTGCCGATCAGCCGTCTGGCGGAATGCATCACCGAAACCAAGAAGGATCTGGAGGCCGCCTCCATTCCCGGCCCGATCCTCGGTCACGTCGGCGACGGCAACTTCCACGTCGTCTTCGTCATTGATCCGAACAAGCCCGAAGAAGCCGCCGAGGCCGATGCGTTGAACCGTCGCCTCGTCCAGAGGGCGCTGGACATGGACGGTACCTGCACCGGAGAGCACGGCATCGGGCTGGGCAAGCAGGACTGGCTGGTTGCCGAGCTCGGCGACGCGGTTGACATCATGCGCACCCTGAAGCGGGCGATGGACCCTCAGAACCTGTTCAACCCGGGCAAGATTTTCAGCCTGTGATCGGACAAGGCAGACCTATCTGATAGCTCTTGCCAAACCTGTCAGATAGGTACATCGTCAAACCTCAGCCTCCGTCAGAGAGGCGGGAGGACTTCATGATCACGTCGAACACCGCGCCTGTCGCGCGTCGCTGCCTGGTCGTCTCACCGGAGTTCACTGTCCTGACCGGGCGGGGTCCCTTTGCCGAGGCGGCCATACCGCCGGAGGCCCTTGCCATGGCCTTCGGCTTCGGGGCCATCGACGCGCCGGCGACTCTGAGCCTTGTCGGGCCCGCTGGAGCCGAACAGCTGATGTCCGAGGACACGGGCGTGACCCGTATCGTGCTCCTGATCGCTCCCTCGGGCCTGGCGCGCATCAGCGCCGCAACCCGTCCGGAAGCGGGTGAGCGCCTCGATTTCCACCTTCCAAGCCCCCTGCGCGCCATCGCCCTGGCGCTGCGCGACTGCGATCGCGCCAGTGAGGCGGGCGACATCTACCGCTCCGCCAAGGCGATCGAGCTTCTGTGCGAGACCTGGACCGCCCTGGACAGTGGCGGCCTGATCCCGGTCGCCGGCGACAGCGACCTGTCGTTGGCCGACAGTCGCCGTCTGCTGGAGGCGCGCCGGCTGATCGATGAACAGTGGGGCCAGAAGCTGTCGTTGCACGGTATCGCTGCCTGCTGCGGCCTGAACCGCGAGAAGCTGACGCGCGGCTTTCGCAAGATGTTCGCCTGCAGCGTCGCCGAAGCGCTGGCGGAGCGCCGCCTGTCCGAAGCCAGCCGCATGCTGGTGACCACCGACCTGCCCGTCTCCTCGATCGGCTACGAGAACGGATACCTGAACAACGCCAGCTTCGCGCGCGCCTTCGGGCGGCGGTTCGGCCTGTCGCCGTCCGACTATCGCGCCGCGCGGGTCGCCGCCTGATGAGCGCCCTGACCATGAGCGGCCGCACCGGCGTCGAAGGCGGATCCCTGGTTCAGCGGGCGATCGATGCGGTCCGCACCCATATCCGCACCGAAGAGCTGCGCGTCGGCGACAGCCTGCCGGGCGAAGGTCATTTCGCCGACAAGCTGGGCGTCAGCCGCGCGGTCATGCGCGAGGCGTTCGGCGTTCTGGCGGCGCTCCGCCTCATCGATGTAGGAAACGGCCGCAAGCCCCGCGTCAGCGCGATCGACGGCGCCGTCATCGCGAGTTCGCTGGACCACGCCGTGTCCACGGCCCAGATTTCCGTGGCCGATGTCTGGGACGTGCGCCGCACCATCGAGATCCGCACAGCCGCCCTCGCCGCCCTGAACCGCACGGACGCCGAGGCCCGGGCGATCGTCGACCTGGCCGAGGCGATGGACCGCGATCACGACGACATGGCGAAAGTCGCCGCGCACGACATCGCTTTCCACGACGCCATCGCCCGGGCGGGCAAGAACGCCCTGTTCGTCCAGATCGTCTCGTCTTTCGCACCGCTGATGCAGGAGGCCGTGCCCGCGGCCTGGAAGACGCGCGAAGGCCCCGAAGACCGCGCGGCGACGCTGGAGCGTCACCGCACCCTGGCCCGCGCCATCATGGATCGCGATGCCGATGCCGCCGTCCAGGCGATGGACGCCCACTTCGACGCCTCGATCGGGGACATCCTGCGCGGCCTCGCGAACCCGGAGCCGGCCCATGTATGATCCGACCGCCGTCGATACCCTGCTTCCGCCCCGGCCGGCTGCCCCTGTCGCCCGTCCGCGCGGACTGGGTCTGACCCTGACAGTCCTTTCGCTCAGCATCGCCGCGGGTTGCGCGGTGCAGGCGGCCTTCGGTCCGGTACAGGAGTTCGCCCGTACCGATCTCGGTATGACCGACCTGCAGATGGGCCTGGTCCAGGGCATGGCGGTCGCCATTCCCGCCGGCCTGCTCTCGATCCCTGTCGGATGGATGGCGGATCACAGCAACCGCGTCCGCATGATGCTGGTCCTGGCTGTTCTGTGGAGCGCGGGAGCCGCCGCCAGCGCCTTTGCCACCTCGTTCGAGCTGCTGTTCGCCGCCCGCATGGTGTCGGCGCTGGGCCTGACCGTCGTGCTGCCCGTCGCCATTTCCATCGCCGCCGATCTCTGCCCGCCGGACAAGCGGGGACGGTCGTTGCTGATGCTCTCCATGGGCAAGGTGTTCGGCATCGCCCTGGCATTCGCACTGGGCGGCGCCCTGTTCGGCGTCCTGTCGGCGCGGACCGAGCCCCTGTTCGGTATGGCGGCCTGGCGCGCCACCCAGCTGATCTTCGCGGGCGCCAGCGCCTTGCTGGTGCTGCCGCTGTTGCTGCTACGCGAGCCGGTCCGGCAGGAAGTGGCCAGCTCGGGCGCGGGTTTTGGAGCGTCCATGCAGGCGCTGTGGGAGAGGCGCGGCCTTCTTGCCCCGCTGTTCGCGGGCCAGATCACCGTCATCATGGCGGACGCCTCAGCCAGCATCTGGGCAACGCCCGTTCTGATGCGGACCTACGGCCTTCAGCCCGCCGAGTTCGGCGGCTGGATGGGACTGGTGCTGCTGGGGTCCGGCCTCGTCGGCACGATCGCGGGCGGCATAGCCGCCGACGCCGGCCTGAAGCGCGGTGGCGGCCGGGGGCTGTTGCTCAGCGCGGTTGTCGCCTCCGCCATCGGCGTGCCGGCTGCCCTGTTCCCGCTCATGCCTGGCGTGCCCGGGTTCGCCGTCCTGCTCACCGCCCTGCTGCTGGCGGGCACGGCGACGGGCCTGATTACGGCGACCGCGATCGCGGTGCTGGTCCCCAACCAGTTCCGCGCGCTCTGCCTGGGCTCGTTCGTGGTCGTTGGATCGTTCATAGGCTTTGGCGTGGCGCCTTCGCTGGTGACGATCATCAGCGAACGTGTTGGAGGCGAGGGGGCGCTGGCGTCGGCGCTGGCGGGTGTTGGCGTGACGTCCAGCATCCTGTCGTTGATCGCTTTCGCCCTGGCAGCGAAGGCGGCGCCGAAGCATACGTGATCTCGCCGACGCTCTGTCGCGCGACGCTGGATTCCTTGCCTGGCGGGGTCGCGGGCCTGACCTACGATCCGTCGCGGATCACGGCCGGCATCGTCCACCTCGGGCCGGGCGCCTTTCACCGCGCCCACATGGCCCGCTATGTCCACGCCCTGATGGCCCGAGGCCAGGCGATGGACTGGGGCATCATCGGCGCAGGCCTGACGCCTTTTGACGCCGGCGTGCACGAGGCGCTCGCTCCGCAGGACTGGCTCTACACTCTGGTCGAGCGCGACGACGAAGGGGCGACAGCTCAGGTCGTGGGGTCGATCGTCAACATTGTCACTCCGGGAGATGCCGAGATCATCCTGGACTTGATCGATGCACCCGGTATCCGCATCGTCAGTCTCACCGTCAGCGAGATCGGCTACTGCCTCGATGCCGCCACCCGGCGGCTGGACCGCTCCAACCCCGTCATCGTCGCGGACCTTGCCCGCCCGCGAAGCCCGAACAGCGTCATTGGATTGCTGGTCGAGGCCTATCGACGACGGAAGGACGCCCGCCGCACGGCCTTCACCGCACTGAGCTGCGACAACCTGCCGGGCAACGGCGGCCTGCTCGGGGCTGCGGTGCTGGAGTTCGCCGGTCTGGTCGATGCCGGGTTGGGCGACTGGGTCGCTGAGCATGCACGATTCCCCGGCGCCATGGTGGACCGGATCACGCCCGTCACGCGCCAGGACGACGTCGCGAAGATGGACCAGACGTGGAGACTCATCGACGCCTGGCCGATCATCTGCGAGCCGTACTGCCAATGGGTGATCGAGGATGATTTCGCGGACGGTCGCCCGAACTGGGAGGACGTCGGCGTCCAGTTCACGGAAGACGTAGAACCGTTCGAGCGCATGAAGTTGCGCCTGCTGAACGCCAGTCATCTGGCCCTGGCTTCATTGGGCTGGTTGCGGGGACATCGCATGGTCGCCGAGGCCATGCGCGACCCGAGACTGGCGCGCTACATCCGCGCCTTGATGGAAAAGGAACTGGCGCCAACCCTGCCTGCGGACCTGCCGGTCGATCTGGCGGCGTATCAGGATCGATTGGTGACCCGGTTCTCCAACCGCACGCTGCGAGACACCGTCGAACGGATCAATACGGATGCGTCGCTGAACCTGCTGCTGGACCCGATCCGGGACAGGCTGGCCGCAGGCAGGCCGATCAGACGTCTCGCCCTCGCTGTCGCGGCCTGGATCCAGCGACTGGCCCTGATCGATGACGATACCCTGGCCCTCCGCCACCCTCTTGCCGACGAGCTGAGGTCGCGCGCGAGGACCGGTGGTGTCGACCAGCCTGAGCTTCTCGCGATGACAGACGTCTTCGGAGACCTGTCCAATAATGACGCGTTTCTCGACCCCGTGACACGATGGCTGCGCGTGCTGAGAACCACCGAGGCTCCATCACAGCGCACCTGGATGGCGCTGTCAGGATAGCCGCGCCGGGTTGAGAGGCTCCCCTCCCCTTCCAGAATCAGGCGACCGCCGCCGCCCGAATGGCAGCCGCCTTGGCGCGGAAGCGACGAAGGGTTTCAGAGCCTAATTCAATCTCTGACATCCATTGCGGCTTCAACCAGACACCACCCCGGCGTCAGCTGGTCGGCCAGAACAGCTGAAGCAGGGCGGCCCCCAGGGCCAGCACCAGGGCGACCGCCGTCCGCGGGCCCGCAACCAGGGTTGAGATCGGCTGGGCGGGAAAAGCCATGGCGTGGGTCAGTGCCGCCATCTTCAACCCGTGTGCGCGAAGGAAGGCCTCATCGGTGGCCAGCTTCATCATGTCTTTGCGGCTGCGATAGCGCATCAATCCGGCGATGCTCCAGCCTGGGTCGGGCGGCACGTTGAGGGCATCCACATAGCCTGAGATCTTGCGATAGCTCAGCAGTGGAAGCCCCCCGTTTGCGATCAGCGTGGGGGCAAAGACGGCGAAATAGGCCTTCAGCAGGGATGGGCCGCTGCGGCTCTCCCCCGAGATCGGATCCGTCACCGCTCCGGGCCTGACGCGGATCAGGTTGACCATCAGGAAGTCGCGCCCGTCATCCTCTTCGAGGAAACGCCGGATCTGGGCCATGTCGTTCAGCCCCGGCGGCCAGATCGCTTCGGCCCGGGACATCAGCGCCTCGATCTCGTGCCGTCGGATCGGCCCCCGCCAGTTGTCATACCAAAGGCGAAAGCCCGCGTAGAGGATCGCGGCTGCGATCCAGATCATCCAGGGTCGAACGTCCATCGCCGACGTCAGTTCGACCAGGTGACGTAGGTGTCGCCCGTCTGGATGGGCTGCTCGCCCGTCCTGTCGACACCGACGGGCGCCTCGACCAGGGCCGGCCACATGGGCGCTTTCTGGGTCCTGTCGTGGGCTTCGAGCCGGGCCCTGAGGGCCGCGACCACCTCGGGTCGGCTGGCGGCAAGGTCATTGCGCTCGGTTGGATCCGAGGCGAGGTCGAACAGCCAGGTGCGGGACGGGCGGTCGAGTACCTGGAGTTTCCAATCCCCGGCGCGCACGACCCGATAGCCGCCGGACCTCCAGAACAGGGCCTCGTGCGGGCGACCGGACGATTGACCCGACAGGAAGGGAGACAGATCCACCCCGTCCATCGCTCGGTCCGCAGGCAAGGACGCGCCCGCTGCAGCGGCGGCCGTGGCGAAGATGTCGAAATGGGAGACAGGGGCCGTCAGCCGTGTTCCCGCCGGGATCCGGGCCGGCCAATTCATGAAGTAGGGCACGCGGATGCCGCCTTCGAAGAAGGTCAGTTTCCAGCCGCGGAAGGGCTTGTTGATGTTGGGCAGGCCGATGTAGTTCGCCCCGCCGTTGTCGCTGGTGAAGACAACCAGGGTGTTGTCGTCGAGGCCCTGGGATTTCAGTTCGGCCATGATCCGCCCGACGCCGCGGTCGAGCGCGACGATCATCGCCGCATAGACCCGTTCACGGTGGTCGGTGATGTGGGAGAGCGCGTCATAGTCTGACTTCAGCGCCTGCAGGGGCGTGTGGGGCGCGTTGTAGGCCAGATACATGAAGAACGGACGATTCCGGTTCGCTCGAATACCCGCGAGAGCCTGGTCCGTCAGATAGTCGGTGATGTAGCCGTCGGGATGAAACCGCTCTCCGCCGTTGTACTGGACGCTGTAGGGCAGGTTCGCCCACAGGAACCTGTCGATCGGATCGAAGTCCTGCCGCGAGTTGACGACATCGGGATCCCGCGCCGGCAGATACATCTGGCCGCCCACCATGAAGCCGAGGCTCTCGTCGAAACCCTGGTCTTCCGGCCGCATTCCGGCGGTCTCACCGAGGTGCCATTTGCCGAGGTGCATCGTGTGATAGCCACGGGTCTTGAGGAGTTCGGCCAGGGTGATCTCTTCGGCCGGCACGCCCATCCGTTCATAGGAGGGAGTCTGATCGACCCGGTCACGGCGGAACACCGGCCTGAGTTCCCTATCCCTCGGCGCGAGGGTCGGAATCAGCTGGGCCATCTGGACAGGGATCGAGGTGAACTCGAAGCCAAACCGGGTCGGATAGCGACCGGTCATCAGCGCCGCCCGCGAGGGGGAACAGGTCGCATTGCCCGCATAGCCCGAGGCCAGCACCGCCCCCCCCTGCGCCAGGCCGTCAATGTTCGGGGTGCGGACGGTCCCCTCCCCCAGGCCGCCGTTCAGGCTGACGTCGTTGAACCCCAGATCATCGGCGAGAATGACAATGACGTTGGGGGGACGATCCGCCGTGGCGGCATCCGGCGAGGCGGGCCCGGGTTCCCACACCACCGGGCGGTTCGGTCCGACAGGAGGCGCGCGCCAGCCCGCGATATGCAGGATGACATAGTCCTTGAGCGCGACCCCGCCGAACCCAAGCACGAGCAGCCCGGCAAGGGCTCCACCGATCCAAACGGCCCGCTTCATGATCACTCCCCGTCCGGCCCTCCGCATCGGAACCGGTATATATTGTCATGCAGGATGACAATATATAGGAGCCTGTGTAAAGGGCGGAGAGCAGCGAGGAGAATTGGTGATGTTCGACAGAACCCTGCTGTCAGCCACGTTGTTCGCAGCGGGTCTGGCGGTTGCGCCGGGTCACGCCAATGCGGGCACCCCTGCCGAGGACTTCGTCGCCAGCGACGCGGACCGTTCGGGCACGCTGAACGCCGCTGAATTCCGCCGCTTCATCGCCCTGGGTGTTGCGGCCGGACGCCCCCGGGCGGTGATGGTTCGGAACAATAACGCCTATGACATGGCCTTCGGTCGCGTTGATCGCGATCGGAATGGCCAGCTCTCGCGCGCCGAACTCCAGATCCACTAGCGCGCGCCGAGCCGGGACCTGCGGCCTTCATGGACCGCGACCAGTCCGACCCAGATCAGAGCAAAACCGGGAAAATATCCTGTCCGCCGACGTGCCCAGGTCCAGTCTTGCGATCGTGCCCGCGACCCCGTCCGGACTGAAGGCGGGGATCCCGTCGCCCGCCAGGTTCATCAGGGCGAACAGGCCGAGGACGATAGACGGCCCGAGCTTGAACGGGTTCATTTGAACCTCCTGCCCGCAGGTTCATGCTTCCGCCAGGTCGACAGGCGCGGCCGTTGGAGTCTGTCGTCTGGCCTTCTGGCGGGTTTCGTGATTCAACTCCCGTCACCCATAATGCACCATGAGTGCCGATAGATGGCCAGTCGTGCCGTCGAAAGCCCCCGGGGAGACGCATGCCACAAATCATTTCAGCCGAGAGCCTGGCCGCCCGCATCGGTGACGATCTCGGCGCGTCGGACTGGGTCCTGGTCGATCAGGACCGCATCAACCGCTTCGCGGAGGCGACGGGCGATCATCAGTTCATCCACGTCGATCCCGTTGCGGCCGCGCAGACCCCGTTCGGCGGAACGATCGCGCACGGCATGCTGACCCTGTCCATGGCAATCGCCATGTTGCCCCCGGGCTATCTTCTCGTGGAGGGTCTGGTCATGGCCGTGAACTACGGGTTCGAAAAGGTCCGCTTGATCGCACCGGTCCGTGCGGGCTCCGAGATCCGGGCCCGCCATCGATTCCTGGGCGCGACCCCGCGAGGGTCCGGCTGGTTGTTACGCAACGAGATCTCGGTCGAGATCAGGGGCATCGACAAGCCCGCCCTGACAGCCGAGTCCCTCATACTGCAGCTCATCGCCTGACCATGAGCACGGACATCTTCGATTTCATTGTCGTGGGGGCAGGATCCGCCGGGTGCGTGCTGGCCGAACGACTCTCCCGCGATCCGGGCCAGTCAGTTCTGCTCCTCGAGGCCGGCGGGTCAGACGATGCCGCCGTGATCCGCACGCCGATGCTGATGGGGCTGGCCATCCAGTCGCGGGTCTACAACTGGCACTATGAGACCGAGCCCCAGGGCGAATTGAATGATCGTCGGCTCTATTGGCCGAGAGGGCGAACCCTCGGCGGATCGAGCGCGATCAATGCGATGCACTATATCCGGGGCGCGCCCGACAACTACGATGAGTGGCGCGACGCCTACGGCTGCGAGGGATGGGACTGGGCCTCCGCCCTTGCGGCATTCCGCGAAGTCGAAGGTCAGACGCGAGGCGCTGACGCCTACCATGGCGCCGACGGGCCGCTGACGGTTCAGGACGTGTCGCCACTCAATCCCCTCACCCAGGCGTTCTTCGAGGCCGGGAGCCTGCTTCAGTATCCGCGCAATCCGGACTTCAACGGCGCCACACAGCTCGGGTTCGGTCCGTATCAGGTCACACAGCGCGGCCTCCGGCGCTGGAGCGCGGCCGACGCCTTTCTGAAGCCCGCCCTGTCGAGGCCCAATCTGACGGTTCGAACGGGCGCCCTCACCCGACGGGTCCTTCTGGAGGCCGGCGTCGCGCGCGGGGTGGAAGTCCACGTCGGCGGTCTGTGCGAGCGGCCCATGGCCCGGCGCGAGGTCATCCTCTGTGGGGGCGCCGTCAACTCTCCCCAGCTTCTGCAACTGTCCGGCATCGGCGATGCCGGCGATCTCCGCGATGCCGGAGTCACGCCCGAGGTCGACCTGCCGGGCGTCGGCCGAAACCTGCAGGATCACATCGACATCATCGGTCAGATCGCGACCCGCAGCGCAACATCCATCGGACTGTCGCTGCGCGCACTGCCGACCCTGATCGGCGGCGTCGCCGCCTGGCTGGGTGGCCGGGCCGGTCCCCTGTCGACCAATCCGATCCAGGGCGGAGCCTTCGTCCGGTCTTCACAGGCCGGCGATCTTCCGGACATCCAGCTGGTGTTCACGCCGGGCCTGGCGGCGCCGCACGGCCGCGAAATGCCGCTCGGTCACGGGGCCACCCTGCACGCCTGCGTGCTCTATCCGGAAAGTCGCGGACGGATCCGGATCGTCTCGGACGACTCGGCCATGCCGCCGGCGATCGATCCCGCCTATCTGACCGCGCCCCGCGACCTTGAGGTCCTGACCGATGGGCTGGAGATCGTCCGTACCCTGCTCGGCTCAGCCGCGTTCGAGTTCGACCGTCGCGCCGAGTTGCTTCCCGGGCCGGACAAGACCAGCCGTTCGGACCTGATGGACGATGTCCGGGCCCGCGCCGAAACCCTGTATCATCCTGTCGGCACCTGCATGATGGGGCATGGCGAACTGGCCGTCGTCGATCCGCAGTTGAGGGTCCGGGGCGTGGAACGGTTGCGGGTCGTCGATGCCTCGGTCATGCCCAGACTGGTCGGCGGCAATACAAACGCCCCGACGATCATGATCGCCACCCGTGCCGCCCCGATGATCCTGGAAACCGCCCGATGACGAATTCCCCCGACGTCGCAGAGACCCGTGAAATGATACGATCCGTCATCGAGGCCCAGAGAGCGGCGTTCGCGCGGGAACCCCGCCGCTCCCTCGCCGACCGGCGCCGCGACCTGGAGGCTATCGAGCGTCTGGTGCTCGACAACGAAGCGGCCATCGCCGACGCGATCGACGCTGACTTCGGCGGTCGATCCAGGCAGGAAACGCGGCTGCTCGAGATCGCCGTGACAGCCCAGGCGGCGCGTCATGCCCGCAAGGCGCTGGCGGCCTGGATGAAGCCCCGTCGCGTGGGCACCCCCGCCACGGCGGGGCCGGGGCGATCCCTGATCCGGCATGAACCCAAGGGAGTCGTCGGTATCGTCTCGCCCTGGAACTATCCGGTCCAGCTGACCCTGGTCCCGCTCGTCGCCGCCCTGGCCGCCGGCTGCAGGGTGCTGATCAAGCCGTCGGAGCTGACGCCCCGCACCAGCCAGTTGATGGCGGCCCTGCTCGCCGACCGCTTCCCTGCCGACCAAGTGGCGGTCGTGACGGGTGGAGCCGACATCGCCGAGGCCTTCTGCGCCCAGAGGTTCGACCATCTGTTCTATACCGGCTCGACCCGGGTCGGACGATCGGTGGCCGAGGCTGCGGCCCGTCATCTGACGCCGGTCACACTGGAGCTGGGGGGAAAGTCTCCGGTCATCGTCGATGCCGCAATCCCTCTGGACAGGGTTGCCCACCCCCTGGCCTGGGGCCGGTTCCTGAACGCGGGCCAGACCTGCGTGGCCCCCGACTATGTGCTCGCGACAGGAGGCCGTACCGAAGCGCTCGGCCGGGCCGTGATCCGGCAGGCCGAGACGTTCTATCCCGACGTGACCTCAAACCCGGATTACACGGCCATTGTCTCGGACCGGCATCATGCCCGGTTGACCGCCATGATCGACGAGGCGCTGCACAGGGGCGTCCAGGTTCTGCAGCCCCGGCATGACCCCGCGGCCTGCGCCCAGGCCCGACGGATCGCCCCCACGGTCATCATCGACCCGCCCGCCGATCTGGCAGTCATGCGCGAGGAGATCTTTGGGCCGCTGCTGCCTGTTCTCACCAGCGCGTCGATTGAGGCCGCGTGCGCCCAAGTCGGCGCGGGCGAACGCCCTCTTGCACTCTATGTTTTCAGCGATGACCACCGGGTGGTCCGACAGGTGTTGGATACAACCCACTCCGGTGGCGTCACTGTGAATGCCACCATGCTCCATCTCGCCAACGAAAACCTGCCGTTCGGGGGCGTCGGCGAGAGCGGATCGGGCGCGTATCACGGACTGCGGGGGTTCGAGGAGTTCAGCCACGCCCGCAGTGTTTTTGCTGCGGGGCGCTGGCATTCGAGCCGCCTGATCGCGCCGCCCTATGGGGCCGCCTACCGGTTCGCCGCGTCGCTGGCCCTGAAATCCTGAACTAGGGCAGTGTGCGATAGCCGAGGACGACGACCGCCAGCATCATGACCTCCGCGCCGATCAGGGGCAGCGCGTCCCGGCCGCTTCCATCCAGTACGGCGCTGACCAGGCGGCCGGCGATGATGACCGAAAGCATGATCAGAGGGATGATCAATACATTCGACCGGTTGCGGACCGCCGCATAGATCGCCGACCCGCCGATCATGACGAAGATCCCCAGGAAGTCGCCACGCAGGGTGGACATCCCGACCGGCCCGGCGGCTTCCAGCCCGAGCCGCAGGGCCGCCCGGGCGGGCATCAGAAGGAAACCGGCGGCGAGCGGCAAAGTCAGTCCTCCCGTCAGGAAGAGCGCGATCCGGACGATTGTATTCAAGGGATGCCCTCCGGCAGGGATGGTGAAAGGACGACGTTCCACACCGGACGGATCCGGGCGCAAACCCTGCATAGCGGGGGCCGCATCGGCCGCAAGACCCAATCCTCTCAATCCCGCTTTATTTTGGCACTCATAGTGCTAACGTAGTTCGCAAGTCCGCCGTGTAACGCGAGACGGGACAAGCAAAGGCTGCGGCTTTCATCACGCACGCAGCCATGGGGGAGAGAAGCTATGAAGGCCAAGACCGGACTCGGAGTCTCGCTGCTCGCACTCGCTGCGGCCATGGTCACTGGAACCAATGCTCTTGCGCAGGCCGCGCAGGACAGCGATCCGGTCACGCTGGACGAAATTATCGTCCTGGCGACGAAGCGTCCCGAAAGCCTGTTCGACGTACCGGTCGCCGTTACGGCCTATTCAAGCCAGCAGCTTCAGGCGGCCCAGGTCCGCGATGTCCGCGACCTTCAGATCGTCGCGCCCACCCTGGTCGTGAACTCCAGCTCCGGGTCGACCCAGACCATTTTCACGATCCGCGGGATCGGCACGCCAGGACAAAACACCGGGCTTGAGCAGTCGGTCGGGGTGTTCATAGACGGCGTCTACCGGGGGCGCCCGGGCGCGGCCTTGGGCGACCTGGCCGACGTCAGCCAGATCGAGGTCCTGCGCGGCCCCCAGGGCACGCTCTTCGGCCGGAACACGTCCGGCGGCGTGATCAGCGTGCAGACGGAAATGCCTCAGTTCGTCCCCGGCGGTCAGATCGAGACTTCGCTGGGCGATTACAACTACCGCCAGATCCGCGGAACCGTGACGGGCCCGCTCTTGGGCGATTCTGTCGCCGGACGGCTGACCGCCACCTCCCAACAACGGGAGGGCTACGTCGAGGACATCGTTTCCGGCGGAACCTACAATGACCGGTCACGCTGGTCGGTGAAGGGGCAACTCCTCTGGGATATCTCCCCCAGCGCGACCCTGCGACTGATCGCCGATCGGTCCGAGACGGATGAGGTCTGCTGTGTCGCCGTGCCCGTCTTTTACGGTCCAACAGGCGCGGCGATCTCGGCGCTGGGGGGCGTCCGGCGAACAGGCACGGCCGGGACCTATGGCGGAGTCGCCGGGACCTTCGTCGACAACAGCCGCTACGAGGTGGCGCTGAACCCGGCTACCCAACCCGTCAGCGACTCGTCCAAGGACCAAGGCATTTCGGGCCAGCTGGACTGGAACCTCGGATCGATGGACCTGACCGTCATCGCATCCCGGCGGACGTATGAGACCCTTCCGACGGTTGACGCTGACTTTACGAGCCTGAATCTGCTCACCCAGACGACCGGGCAGGACATTGAGGAGGGCTCCCTCGAGATCCGTCTGGCCTCGGCAGACCCCGATGCTCGGCTGGAGTGGCTGATCGGCGGGTTTCTGTTCAACCAGGACATCTTCGCCGACCAGGAACTGCGTTATGGAACCCAGTTCCGCGCCTATCTTGAGGCCATCACCCCTCGCGTCACGGTCGCACCGGGAGTGACTGTCCCCATTTTGACGCGTCTGGAGCAGGCGACAGGGCGGCCCGTCGGCACGTTCAGCGCGGCCGGCGTCGCGGTGAACGACGACTATGACTATCAGAGCCGCAGCGCCGCTGCGTTCGGACAGGCCACCTGGAACGCCACCGAGAGGCTCTCGATTACCGGCGGCCTTCGCTACTCGCGTGAGAAAAAGAGCGCCGACTACCGGATCCAGTCGTTCGATCAGCTGTCGCAGATCCAGTTCGTGGGTCCGCTGGCTCCCTTCGCCGCGCTGCGGGCCTTGCAGAATTTCCCGGCGGTGAACCCCTTCTCGACGGAGTTCACCGACGACGACGTTTCGGGGACGGTCAGCGCAGCCTATGAACTGTCCGACGGGGTGAACCTGTTCACGCGCTATGCGCGAGGCTACAAGTCAGGCGGCTTCAACCTCAGCCGAACGGCGGCGCAGACGACGCCCGGCAACTCCGTTGCCGACCCGAACCGGGTCGTCTTCAATCCCGAAACCGTCGATGCCTATGAGGCTGGTGCGAAGTTCCGCTTCTGGGACGGTCGGGCCCAGATCAACGCCAACGTCTTCTTCCAGACCCTGGACAACTATCAGACCAACGCCTTCGACGGGACGTCCTTCAGAATCGTCAACGCCGGCGGGCTGGAGAGCAAGGGCCTGGAGTGGGACTACCGTGTCCAGCTGACAGACGACATCACCCTCGACGGCGGCGGCACGCTCCAGGACGCCCAGTACACCGATTTCGCCAACGCCAGTCCGACGGCCGGCCAGATCGTCGCCGGCCGAACGGTACAGGATCTGAGCGGCCAGACCCCGAACTTCGTGTCCGATGTCCTGATTTCAGGCGGGATCACCTTCGCCAGGCCCCTGAACGGCTCCGTTGGTCTGCGCGCCAACCTCAACTATCTGTATCGCTCCGATTACACGACCGCCCAGGATCTTGACCCGCTGTCCCTCCAGGACGGGTATGTCCTGCTCAACGCCAGCCTCGGTCTTGGCACTCTCGACAAGGCGTGGGGGGCGGAAATCTGGGTGCGGAACCTGACCGACGAACGTGTCGCCAACATCATCTTCGACACGACCTATCAAGCGGGAAGCCAGAGCGCCTTCATGGAACCGCCGCGCACGGCCGGCATCACCCTGCGTCGCAACTTCTGACCCCGGCAGGTTGAGGACGGGACGATGGGCCTCAGGGCGGCGATCGGGCCCCTGGTCGCGCAGGCGATCACATCGACCCGGCGCCGCGACGATCAACGGCGTCGGTTCGAGGCCGCCCGCATACGTCGCGGGCAGCCGCACGAGATTCTCTACTTCCACCAGGCGGATGATCCCTATTCCGCCCTGATGGCCGAGCGGCTCGCGGAGGTCTCCGCGCGTTACGGCGTGGTGATCACGCCCCATCTGGTCCCGCCCCCTCCGGACTGGGCGGCTCCGGAACGTGGGAAGCTGGAGGCCTATGCCCGACGCGATGCGTCACAGGTCGCCCCTGCCTACGGGCTTGACTATGAGGACCGCGCCGCGCCGCGGATGCAGGAGGTGAATCGGGCCCAGGCCGTGCTCCAGTCCGCCATCACCAGCGGGCGATTCCTCGCGGCCGCGCCGGTCGTCAGCCGCGCCTTGACCCGGGGGCTCTCGCTCGACGAGGCCGCAATCGCCTTCGGAAATGCGGACGCGACCGCCGTCGCGGCGGCCCTGATACAGGGAAGCCAGCTGCGCGACCGCCTCGGTCACTATCTCGGCGCGACCCTGTTTCATGCCGGCGAGTGGTACTGGGGGCTCGATCGTCTGGGTGACCTTGAGGCCCGTCTGAAGGACCTGGGGTGTGGCGGCGAGTTCGCGGAACGGATGATCGCTGCCCGCCCCGAGCTCGGGTTCGTGGGCACGGACCGTTCGGCCGCCGCCTCGACGCCGGCGCTGGAGATGTTTCTCTCGTTTCGCAGCCCCTACACCTATCTGGCGATGGACCGGACCATCGCACTGGCGTCCCACTACGGCGTGGAGCTTCGCTTGCGTCCCGTCCTGCCGATGGTCATGCGAGGACTGCCCGTTCCGGCCGCCAAGCGGAACTACATCCTTCGGGATTGCAAGCGGGAGGCCGAGCGGCTCGGCCTCCCGTTCGGCAGGGTCGCCGATCCGGTCGGGCGTCCGGTCGAGCGGGGGCTGGCCATACTGCACGGCGCCATCGCCGCAGGCGAGGGCCCCGCGTTTGCGACCTCCTTCCTTCGCGGTGTCTTTGCAGAAGGCGTCGACGCCGGGTCGGACCGGGGCCTGCGGGCGCTGGTCCAGCGAGCCGGTCTCGACTGGCGACTGGCCCAGGGCTGGATGACGGACGACGGCTGGCGAACCGCGGTGGAAGACAATCGACTGGCGATGTTCGCTGACGATCTGTGGGGCGTGCCGTCCTTCCGGTTCGGAAAGCTGTCGACCTGGGGCCAGGACCGCCTCTGGCTGGTCGAGAAGGCCATAGTCGAAGCGATCGGCGGCCCCCGCAGGGCCGAACCCCAGACCAGTCTCAGGACAGCCTCATGACCCTTCGCCGCGTCGCACTCGCCGCCCTCGCCCTCATCCTCTTGGCCGTGGGCATACTGATCGTGTTCCAGCGACCGATCGGGGCCCGGGTGCTGGGCAAGGTCGCCGACACCCAGGTCGGACGCGACAGCGTCACCACCATGCCCGACGGTCTCAACGTCGCGCTTTGCGGCACAGGCTCCCCTCTTCCGGATCCGACGCGGGCCGGCCCCTGCAGCGCTGTAATCGTCGGCGGGAAGGTCTTCCTGGTCGACAGCGGCGAAGGGGCCGCCGGCAATCTCTCCAGAATGGGAATTCCCGCCGGACGGATCGAGGCGATCTTCCTGACCCATTTCCATTCCGATCACATCGACGGCCTCCCCCCGGTCCTCCTGCAGCGCTGGGTCGGAGGGACACACGCTCAACCCACCCCCCTGTTCGGGCCGGAGGGAGTCGAGGCGGTCGCAGCTGGATTCAACGCCGCCTACACGCTCGATTCCGGGTATCGAACCGGCCACCATGGTCCGGCGATCGCGCCGCCGACCGGACACGGGGCCGCCCCCATGGTGTTCAGCGCAGAAGCGGCCGCGGCGCCGGACGGCGTGGTGGTCTACAGTGAAGGCGGCCTGATCGTCAGGGCCTTCACGGTCGATCATGGTCCCGTCAGCCCGGCCGTCGGCTACCGCTTCGATTACGGGGGGCGCAGCGTCGTCTTCAGCGGGGACACGGCCGTTTCATCGCATCTGAACGCCATGGCCACGGGAGCAGACCTCCTGGTCCATGAAGCGCTCCAACCGACCCTGCTTTCGGCCATCGAGCATCGACTGGACGAGCAGGACCTTTCCAGCCTCGCCCAGGTCATGCGCGATATCGTGGACTACCACGCCACCCCGGAACAGGCGGCTGACGCCGCAAAGGCGGCTGGCGTGGACGCGCTGGTGCTTAACCACCTGGTGCCGCCACAACCCCTCGCCTATGGCTATCCGGCCTTTCTGGGTGATGCGAAGAAGCACTTCGACGGGCCGATCACCGTGGGCGAGGACGGCATGCTGTTCAGCCTGCCGCAGGGCGGCGACAGGATCATTCGCCGGCGGCTGTTCTAGTTCAGTTCGAGCTCAGCCGGGCGGCCATGAGCAGCGACCGCAGCATGTGCTCCATGACCCTCCGGGCCTGGACGACGGTCAGGTGCTGGTCCCGACGCAGTCCGATCCATGTCGGCCAGGAAGAGGCGGAGACCATCGACTGGAGGAACAAGGACCGATCCGTCTCTTCCAGCGGATGGAGCGAGGCGGAAAAGACGGTGCTCAGATAGAGGCTGTGGGTCACATCGTCCTCTCGCAACATCCGGTCGATGACGGAGTTCTCTGCCCGCATTGAACCGGCGACGGCGCGGGCGGGCGTGACGTATTCCCACAGTCGCCCAAGCCGCTGGGCCACGGCGGTAACCCGTTCGGACTCCGGCAACAGGCTGATGTCGCGGGAGTGGAATCGGGCAAACACCTCGTCCCGTTGCATGTGGGTCGCTGCGACGATCAGCTCGTTGGTATCGGAAAAGTGGCGGAAGACGGAACGTCGCGACACATTCGCGCGGTCGGCGACCGCATCCATCGTCGGCATCTGGCGGGTTTCGCGGACGAGGTCGAGCAGCGCCCTGGCGATGGCGAGGCGGCTCCGTTCGCTGCGCACCCGACGGCCGTCGACAAAGGGCTGGTCATCAGCGGATCCCGCCAAGGCACGCTCCAAATATTGACATTATGAGTGCCGTAACATTAGGCACTTCCGGTGGCAAATTGCGCCACCGGGTGATCCATCAACATACCGGAGGACAGTGACATGACGCTAGACGAAATTACCTCGGAGATCCGGGGCCGGGTCGCCGCCAACGGGGGGATCAGGGGCAAGACGGTGAAGTTCCATTTCGGCGACGACGGCGCGATCCGCATCGACGCCAAAGGTGACGCCGTCGTCGTCGACAACGAAGACAGTGCGGCCGATTGCACGGTCAAGATCTCCAAATCGGACTTCCTCGAGATGGCCGCCGGAAAGCTGAACCCAACGGCCGCCTTCATGTCGGGCAAGATCAAGATCGACGGCGACATGGGCCTGGCCATGCAGCTGGGCAACATCCTGAACTAGGTGGTCCGGAGGCGGTCGCTCAGGTCGAGCGATCGCCCCAAACCTCGCGGTTCTGAACCCGTGAGAGTCTGCGGCTAGCCCGGAGGTCCAGCCACCGGGACAGCCCCAGCGGCGCGAGGCAGGCCCTGACCGACGCCTGTTTCTCGGGATCCAGCGCCGCGAACGTGTCCGTGACGGCCTGCAGTTTGAAGACGCTGAACGCTCTCAGGGACGTCGTGACCGGCGTCCCCAGAAGATCGAATGTCAGTTTCCCCCGGGGGCGACGCTCCCGCTCCGGCGACTGGACCGGGTCGCCTGCGACGATGTCGGGGTGTTCACCCAGCCAGAGGTCCAGGGCAGCCACCTGCGCCTCCAGTTCGGCGCCATAGATGCGGTCGACGGCCCGAAGCACCGGCACGAGGCTTTCGGCCACCTCGTCGTCAGGGGCGAACACAGGGTCCAGTCCGGCGAACTCTGGCATGTCGGTGTCCGGCGCGTTCATGCGCTCAACCCAGCGCCACACGAAATAGGCCCGCCGCTTCATCTGCTCCGCCGGATAGGGGTCTCGGCCCAGGTGGGCGTAGAAGGCCGACAGAAGCCCGAAATCGCCCACGCTCGGCGCGCCGCCCTGGAGATAGGGCGAGACGCGAAAATGGGCGTCCAAAGCGGCCAGCAGGTTCTCGTAGGCGGCCTCAATGGCCGGGATCACGGTAGGGGTTATTCCGAGGGCGGGCAGATAGCCCTGCATCTTGCCCATTGCGCCCTCAGCCACGGCAGCTGCTTGCGACGGATCGACGGCCGGCGCGATTCCGGCGGCAAAGGCCGTGCGCAGGAAGTCCAGGTTCTGTTCGGGATAGTTCCATCGATAGTGCATGCCGGTCCGGATCATCCCCTCGTCCCCGAACAGCTCGAAAATCCGGGCGATGACGGACTGGCGCGCGCCTGCGGGATAGATGGAGACCGCCGGCGGAAGGACCTTTTCGACGTAGTCGAGAATGTCGGCTGTATCCTGGATGATCGCCCCGTCGGGCGCTTCGAGGACCGGGATCATGAGACGGCCGACCGACGGCGCGATCTCTGCGACGAACCGCGGATCGCTGATCAGCCGTTCGACGAAGGGCACGCCGCGTTTTCTCAGATAGGCGCGCGCCTTGCCCGTAAACATCGACACAGGCATGCCGTACAGGATGTAGGTCGCCGTCATGGATCTACCTTTTCATCGAACGTCGCGACCCCAGCGATCGCGGATGCGGGAGGGATCGGCCAAGGCGATCCCTGTGAAGTTCGTGCCTGACAGAGCGCGTGTTCCGTCTTCGCCCAGAACCGACGCCACCCGCCCCCTCGCCGTCGGATCAAGCGCCTCGAAATCGCGGCTCAAGCGCGAGAGACGCCCGGCGCGATAGGGATTAGGCCGATAGCGAATGACGGCGTCGCCGGCCCGGTGCACAGTCTCGTCCCGCCCCGCGGCCGCCGCTGCGGCGTTGGCTGCCATCTCCGGCAGACAGCGACCCGCGATCAGGCGGAACACATCTTCCAGGTCGTCGGGCACGGACGTCATTGATCGCGCACCGGGTCCGACAGGGCCCTCAAGCGCCCACAGTCGGGTGATCCAGGCGGCGACCGCCGGAGCCCGCGCGCGCATGATCCGCCCCGGAGTCGGGTCACAATGGAAATGACGGAACATCGGGCCGAAGAGACCGATGTCAGCTCGCGTCGGGCCAGGTCCCATGACCCAGTCCCGCCGACGCAGAACGGGATCCAGGGCGTCCAGAAGGTCCAGATAGTCGGCCTCGATCTGATGGCGATTGGCGGAGGTCACACCCTCGCCGCGCAGATAGCGGGCCCGCTGCCGCAGCAGGATAAACTGCCGCTTCAGCGCGAAGGGGGCGGCGATATCGCGCAGCATCCCCCGCGCCAGCCGCGCACTCATCAGCCGTGCGTCGTCGTCGAAGGCCCACCGGTAGTAGAGGGCCGGTCGCCACAGGTGCTCGTCGGCATAGGTCTCGATCAATCCGGCGAGGAAGGCGCAAGCCGGATCGGAGGGCGTGATGCCGGGCTGGGGCAGCTCGTTTTCGAGGGTGTCGATGATCTGGACGGTATCGGTCATCCAGCGCCCGTCCGGCAGTTCCAGCTGCGGCATCTGTCGAACGCCCGTATGTCGGGCCAGGCTCTTGAAGGCGCGCGTATCCATCTCCTCGAGCCGATAGGGCAGGCCCCTGGCGCGCAGATAGGCTTCGAGCTTGCCCGTGAAATACGACAGATCCAGACCGTGGACGACGAACATCGAACCGCTCCATGCCAGCTCGATTGACCGGCCTTCCCGCTCCCATCATTATGGCATCTTGAATGCCAATAGTAGACCGATCCAACGGTTCACGGCGGAGGTATCGCGTGCACGAGAATCTGGCGGGCTCGGGCCTGTATCAGCTGAAGGGGGCGATCGGATCGCCCTATTCGATGAAGATGCGCGCGGTCCTGCGGTATCGGCGAATTCCGTTCGTCTGGCAGGGAGGCATGGTCGGGTTCATCGCCGCCCAGGCGATGAAGGCCAAGGTGTTGCCCGTGCTGGTTACGCCGGAGGGCGAGGCCTGCAACGACTCCACCCTGCTGATCGAGCGACTTGAGGCCTGGCACCCCGGCGCGCGCAGCCTTGTCCCGACTGATCCGGCGGTGGCCTTCCTGTCGCTGCTGCTCGAGGACCTGGCCGACGAATGGCTCTCGAAGGCCATGTACGTGTACCGGTGGGCCCGACCGGTGGACCAGGAGCAGATGAGTCGCTGGCTGGCCTTCGACGCCCTGCGCGGCGTGGGTGAGGCCATGATTCTCGAACAGGCGAAGATGTGGCGGGACAGGCAGGTCGAGCGACGCGACATCGTAGGGGTCGGCGAGGCGGCGCAACCGGTTATCGAGGCCTCGGCCGCCAGGATCATGTCCGCACTGGACCAGCGCGCGGTCGAGCGGGGGTTCCTGTTTGGCGACCGTCCGAGCGCGGCCGACATGGCTTTCTACGGCCAGCTCACCCAGCTCGCCACTGACCCGACGCCCCAGGCGCTCATGCGGGACCGGTATCCGTGGCTGTTCCGCTGGGTGCAGATAACCGACGACCTGTCGGGCGACGCCGAGGGCCAGTGGGACGACGAGGTCGACTCGCCAGCCCTGCGGGCCCTGCTCGTCGAATGCGCGACCCACCACCTTCCACTTCTGACCGCGAACGCCTCCGCCGTTCAGTCAGGACAGACACAGTTTCAATATCGAGCCGGGGGAGTCGACCTGGAGCAGCCGACCGACCGATATCTGACCAAATGCCTGCGGGCGATCCTGGAGGCTTTCGCCGGCCTGGATCGCGAGACACAGGCCCGACTGGACAAGCTTCTGGCGGAGACCGGATGCCTGCCCTTGCTCACGGGCCATCATTCAGAAGGCGTTGCGGCATGACGGACACTCCCCCGAACGAGCGGCCGCGGCGCCAGGTGGATCGACGCTCCCTTCTGATCGGCGCGGCGGCGGGGACTGTCGCCGCGACCGGCGGCGCCCTTGCCTTCGGTGCGATCCGCGAGGCCATGGCCCCCTATGTGACGCCCTCGGCCGTGCCCAAGGGACAGGCGGCGCGCGTGCGCGAATCGTTCAGGGACTCGCGGCCCTCCTACGCCGGCTCTCCGACGGCCCCCGAGGGCGCCCCGAACATCATCACCATCGTTCTGGACGACGTCGGCTTCTCTGACCTGGGCTGCTACGGAAGCGAGATCCGGACGCCGACATTCGACGCCCTGGCGGAAGCGGGCGTGCGATATTCCAATTTCCGCACCTGCGCCATGTGCTCGCCGACTCGGGCCGCACTGCTGACGGGCCTCAACTCCCATTCTGCGGGGATGGGCTGGCTGGCGGACATCGACAGCGGCTATCCAGGGTATCGCGGCGACCTGACGCGCGAGGCCGCGACGTTGCCGGAGGTTCTGCGCGACGCTGGCTGGTCGACCTTCCTCGTCGGCAAATGGCACCTGAACAACGCTGCCAGCAGCGGGCCCAACGGCCCCTACTACAACTGGCCGACCTCGCGCGGGTTCGAACGGGCCTACTGGTTCCAGGGCCATTCGACCGACTATTTCAAGCCGTCTGAACTGTATGACGGCGTTGCCCCGATCGAGCCTCCCACGGCCGACGACTACTATGTCTGTGACGATCTGACCGATCGGGCGATCAGCTACATCCGGACGCAGAAGGCGATGTCTCCGGACAAGCCTTTCCATCTGCAACTCGCCTATCCGGGAGCCCATTCCCCCCTGCAAGCCAGGGGCCGCGAGCGCGACGCCTACAAGGGCTCCTACGATACCGGCTGGGACGCCGTGCGCGCTGCCCGGCTCCAGCGCCAGAAGGCGATGGGGCTCCTGCCCGCGACCACCAGTCTGCCCCCCCTGTCATTCGGGGCTCGTCCGTGGGCCGAGCTCGACGCGGTCGAGCGGCGGGTCTTTGCCCGCTACATGGAGGTCTATGCCGCCATGATCACCAACATGGACGCCAATGTCGGCCGGCTGCTGGCGACCTTGAGCGACCTCGGCCAGGCCGAAAACACCGTCATCCTGGTGATGTCCGACAATGGCGGATCAGGCGAAGGCACAGCCGACGGTTCGCCCAATGTCTTCGCGCCGGCCTTCGGACGGCCGGTCCCGATCGAAAAGGCCGCCGAGCTTTATGATGTGATGGGGGAGGACGCCACCTTCCCCCACTATCCGATGGCCTGGGCCTGTGTGTCGAACACGCCGTTCCGGCTCTACAAACAGTATGCCCACCTCGGAGGCGTCGCTGACCCCCTGATCGTGTCCTGGCCCAGCCGGATCCGCGACAAGGGCAAGATCCGGGAAAAGTTCGTCCATGTCGTGGACGTCATGCCGACCTTGCTGGAAGCCGCCGGTGTGACCCGCCCGGAAACCTGGCTCGGCGCAGCTCAAAAGCCGCTGGAAGGGGCCAGCTTCTTGCCGAACCTGCTGTCGGCGGACGCGGCGACCCGCACGGGCCAGTACTATGAACTGGGCGGCAACCGGGCCTATGAGGACGAGCGCTGGAGGCTGGTCTGCCGGCATACGCGCGGCACGCGCCAGGACGAGGACGTCTGGGAGCTGTACGACCTAAGCCTGGATCGTAATGAAAGCCGCGATCTCGCCGCCGCCCATCCCGAAATCGTCCAGCGGCTTCGGGCCGCATGGCAGGCGGATGCCGAGAAGTATGGCGTCTTCCCGCTCGACGACCGCAGCCTGATGCTGAAACTGGTGCAGGACCGCCAGTCGAAAGGCATCCGCCCCCGCTGGGAGTTTCGCCCGCCGGTCGAGCGGATAACCCATGACGTGGCTCCGCTGGTCTGCGGTCTCGACCACGAGATCACGGTCGAGCTGGACTGGGCGCCCGGTCAGGACGGCGTGCTGGTGGCCTCGGGGTCCAGGCATGCCGGCTATGTCCTCTATGTCGAGGACGGTCGACTATCCTATGAGTACAGCCTCGTGCCCTGGAGCGAGCGGATCGTCGCCGACAGCCCGCTTCGCGCGGGCCGGAACGTCGTGCGGTATCGACAGACCATGACGGCTCGTCCCTTCGACGGGGGCGGCGCCCTGTTCGTGAACGACCGGAAGGTCGGCGAGCGCACCTATGAACAGGCGTTGTTCTCGACCGGCTATGACGGATTCACGATCGGCGCCGACCTCGGGAACCAGGTCTCGACGCGATATCAGGGGCCCAATCCCTTCGGTGGTCGTATCGAGCGGGTGCTGATCGAGGTCGACAACAAGCCGACGAATCCGCTGGAAACCCGGAGGTTCCTCGACCGGATGGGCATGACCGTATGAGATCGCAGGGGACGACCGCGACGATGGCGATCATCCCCGGCGGCCGCTATCGTCTGGGGTCAGACGATCACTATCCCGAGGAGCGTCCCGCGCGTTGGGCCGAGGTGTCCGCCTTCGCCATCGACGTCACTCCGGTGACCCACGCGGCCTTCGCCCGGTTCGTCGCGGAGACCGGATGGGTCACCACCGCCGAACGTCTCGAACCCGCAGGGTCCGCCGTCTTCGCCATGACCGGGGGGCCGGTGGACCTCAGCCGCCCCGACCTGTGGTGGCGCTTCGTCGACGGCGCCGCCTGGCACAGTCCGCAGGGGGCAGGATCGGCAGCCGCCGATCTGGACAACCATCCTGTGACCCACGTCTCTCTCGAGGACGCCCTCGCCTATTGCGACTGGGCCGGCAAGCGGCTGCCGGGCGAGGGCGAATGGGAGGTCGCCGCGCGGGGCGGGCTGGAGGATGCGGTCTACGCCTGGGGCGACACCTTCGCTCCGGACGAGCGGCCAATGGCGAACCTCTGGCGCGGCGCCTTTCCGTGGTGGTCCGAGCCGCCCGGACCAGGCACCACGCCCGTGAGCGCCTACCCCGCCAATGGCTACGGCCTGTTCGACATGATCGGCAACGTCTGGGAATGGACGTCGGACCGGTTTGACCGGACGTCGACCTGCGGATGCAGCAGTCCGGCGGCCGGCGATGATCTCCGGACGCTCAAGGGCGGATCGTATCTCTGCGCCGGCGAGTATTGCGCGCGTTACCGGCCGGCGGCGCGGATCGGGCTGACCCCGGAAACCTCGACCGGACACATCGGCTTTCGATGCGCCCTGGATCTCCCCTCCCGTCTGGACGAAACACCATGATCGACCTCTACACCTCCCCGACCCCGAACGGCTGGAAGGCCTCTGTCGCGCTCGAGGAACTGGGCCTCGACTATGAGGTCCATGCCATCGACCTGCTGTCCGGCGCCCAGCGGGCGCCCGACTACCTCGCGCTCAATCCGAACGGGCGGATCCCCACGATCGTGGATCGTGACGAAGGAAACTTCGCCGTCTTCGAGTCCGGAGCAATCCTCATCTACCTTGCGGAAAAGACCGGGCGGCTGATGCCGGCAGACGCGAAGGGACGCAGTCTGGTGCTCCAGTGGCTCATGTTCCAGATGGGCGGGATCGGCCCGATGATGGGTCAGGCCAATGTCTTCCATCGTTATTTCCCCGAGAAGATACAGGTCGTTATTGATCGCTACCAAGGTGAGAGCGGCCGGCTGTTCGGCGTGCTCGACCGCCGGCTCGCGGACAATGAATGGCTCGCGGGCGACTATTCGATCGCCGACATCGCAAACTGGTGCTGGGTCAGGACCCACAAATGGTCCGGGGTCGACATCGCGCCCTTCGAACACCTTCAGCGTTGGGTCGCAGCCATCGCGACGCGGCCCGCAGCCCAGGCCGGGATCAAGGTGCCGTTCGACCTGGAAGCCGCCATGGCGGCCACGAAAGCGGCGTCCGCGACCTTTGCCGCGGGCGGCCGGACACTGGTCAACATGGGCAAGCCCGAGGCGTGACCGGAATGCTGGCCGCGCTGCGTCGCGAGGTCCGGTTTCTGCGAGGCGGCCTGCGGACGCTTGCCCGGGTCAACCGTCTGAAGCCGGGATCCCGCGTCAATGTCGCCGACGACCTTGAACGCGCCGTCGACCGCCATGCCTCACGCATCGCGATCCTGTTCGAGAACGAACGCTGGACCTATGCCGACCTTGAGCAGAGAGCCAACCGCTATGCCACCTGGGCCGTGGACCAGGGGATCGACCCGGGAGCGACGGTCGCCCTGTTCATGGAAAATCGTCCCGACTATCTGGCGGTCTGGTTCGGCCTGGCCAAGGTCGGCATCGCCACCGCTCTGATCAACACCCAGCTGACCGGGACCGGGCTGGCCCATTGCGTGGCCACGGCCTGCGCCGATCACATCATCGTCGATGCGCCCCTCGCCGAGGCCTGGCGGTCGGCGCGGTCTCATGTCGGCGCCGAGGTTTCGGCCTGGCTGTCCGGTGGCGTGGCCGACGATTTCGGCCGCCTCGACGAGGTGCTCTCGGAGGGATCGTCCGGGCGGCCAGACCGGCGATTGCGCGCCGAAAGCCGGGCCGAGGATCTGGTTCTCCTGATCTACACCAGTGGCACCACCGGCCTGCCGAAAGCCGCGCGGATCACCCATCTCCGCATGCTGCTGACCATGCATTCGTTCGCTGCGGCCAGCGGATCGACGGCGCGGGACGTGATCTATGCGCCCCTGCCCCTCTACCATACCGTGGGAGGGGTCTGCGCCCCGGGCATCGCCCTCACGGTCGGCGGCGCCATCGCCCTGCGCAGGCAGTTTTCGGCAAGCGCTTTCTGGAGCGACTGCGTCCGGTTCGAAGCCACCCTGTTCCAGTACATCGGCGAGCTGTGCCGCTATCTTCTCAATGCGTCGCCTCAGCCGGACGAGCGACGGCACAGACTGAGACTGGCGGTCGGCAACGGCCTCCGACCCGATGTCTGGGATCGGTTCCAGCAGCGGTTCGCGATCCCCCGAATTCTGGAGTTCTATGGCGCGACCGAGAGCAATCTGACCCTGTTCAACTTCGACGGCGGACCCCACGCCATCGGCCGGGCGCCGCCCTATATGAAATCCGCGGTCAATGTGGCGCTGATCCGGTTCGACCCCGTGGCGGAACGACCGATCCGTGACGCCTCTGGCAGATGCATCCCCTGTCCGGACGACGAGATCGGCGAGGCCATCGCCCGGATCGATCCGGCGAGGGCCCAGATGCGGTTCGAGGGCTACTCCGATGCCGAGGCGACGGAAAGCAAGGTCCTCCGGGGCGTCCTGCAACCGGGTGACGCCTGGTTCCGGTCCGGCGACCTCATGCGACGCGACCGTCTCGGCTATTTCTATTTCGTCGACCGGATCGGAGACACCTTCCGCTGGAAGGGAGAAAACGTCTCGACCACCGAGGTCGCCGAGGTCATCGCGTCCGTGCCGGGGATTTTCGAGGTGAATGTCTACGGCGTAGAGGTTCCCGGCTTCGGCGGGCGTGCCGGCATGGCCAGCCTGGTGGTGGATGAAGCCCGGTTCGATCCGGCGGATGTGCGCGAGGCCGTGCACGCCCGACTGCCCGGCTATGCCCGTCCCCTGTTTCTCCGCCTGACCCGGGCCATGGAAACGACGGGAACTTTCAAGCAGAAGAAGGCCGAAGCCATCCGAGAAGGCTTTGATCCGCGTACAGTTGGCGACGCCCTGATGTTCGATGACCCCCGGCACAGGGCCTATGTGTCCTTGTCAGAGGCGGTTCACGACGAGATCGTCTCCGGAGCTCTGCGGCTATGATCACTAGACAGGTTTGGGCCGTCCCGGCGGCGGTCGCCGTCCTTCTGGGCGCGGCCGGTTGCACCCCGACGCGCAGGGTCGAACCCGCGGTCTGCCCCGCCACGCCCGGATCGGACGCACCGGGACGTCTTGTCGACGTGCCGGCCGGTCGCTTTCTTATGGGCGACGACGTCTATGCGGACGAGGGGCCGCCGCGGGTCGAGACGGTCGCCGCCTTCCAGATCGATGCGACAGAGGTGACCAATGTTCAGTTCGCCCGGTTTGTGAAGGAAACGGGCTATGTCACGGTCGCCGAACGGCCGGTCGATCCGCGTCTGTATCCGGGCATGCCGGCCGACGCAGTCCAGCCAGGCTCGGCGGTCTTCAGCTTCAACAGCGTGCGTTTCGATCCCGGCAACGCCTCGACGTGGTGGGTCTTCGTGGCCGGCGCGTCCTGGCGCCATCCCGAGGGTCCTGGAAGCGATCTGAAGGGACGTGACTTCCTGCCTGTGGTCCATATCGCCCTGGCCGACGCCCTGGCCTATGCGCATTGGGCCGGGCGTCGCCTGCCGACCGAGATCGAATGGGAGTGGGCGGCCCGATCAGCCGACCCTGCGGCCGAAAACTCCACCCGCCAGCCATCGGAAGCCAACACCTGGCAGGGCGTTTTCCCGGCAAGGAACACCGGCGAAGACGGCTATTCCGGCGCCGCTCCGGTCGCCTGTTTCAAACCGAACGGGCTGGGGGTCCACGATCTGATCGGAAATGTCTGGGAATGGACCGCCGATCCCTACCGACAGACCCGCCCGGTAGCGTTCGCCCCCGGCGACGCCGGACAGGACCCCCGCCAGCCGGGGGTTCCCGTCGGAGTGATCAAGGGCGGCAGCTACCTGTGCGCGCCGAACTATTGCATGCGGTACCGCCCCGGCGCGCGCCAGGCCCAGGACCTGACCCTGGGCGCCTCTCACGTCGGCTTCCGGACCGTCGGCCTGGGCCGGTAGCCTGCACCACAGCATTGCAGACAGCAAAAAGCCCCGTGGCGAACCAGCGGGGCTTTGAGATCTTGGCTTCAGGCTCAGGCTTTGCGCTGACGCCCAGACAGCAAAAAGCCCCGCGGGTGACCGACGGGGCTTTGAGATCTTGGGTGCGGGAGCAGGATTTGAACCTGCGACCTTCAGGTTATGAGCCTGACGAGCTACCGGGCTGCTCCATCCCGCGGCAAGAGCGGCTTTGTGAAGGAAGAAGTTCGAGAGACACTGGGCTGAAGTCGCGCAAAGCGCGTTAGCCCGGACAGACGTCACAATCCACATATCCGCTTGGTAGACCCGGCGGCGACCTACTCTCCCATGCCTTGAGACATAGTACCATTGGCTCTGGAGGGCTTAACGACCGAGTTCGGGATGGGATCGGGTGGGGAACCTCCGACATAACCACCAGGTCAACCAAGCGGATATGTAGATTGTGACGAGAAGACATTGTCGTATTCGAAAAATCGAATGAGTTTTGCTGAGAAACGATCAAGCCGATCGGATTATTAGTACCAGTAAGCTTCACGCGTCGCCGCGCTTCCACACCTGGCCTATCAACGTGGTAGTCTTCCACGATCCTCAGCGAAGCCTTGTTTTGAGGTTAGTTTCCCGCTTAGATGCTTTCAGCGGTTATCTATTCCATACTTAGCTACCCTGCTGCACAACTGGCGTCATGACAGGTCCACCAGAGGTATGTCCATCCCGGTCCTCTCGTACTAGGGACAGATCCTCTCAAGCTTCGAACACCCACGGCAGATAGGGACCAAACTGTCTCACGACGTTCTGAACCCAGCTCACGTACCACTTTAATCGGCGAACAGCCGAACCCTTGGGACCTGCTCCAGCCCCAGGATGTGATGAGCCGACATCGAGGTGCCAAACTTTGCCGTCGATATGGACTCTTGGGCAAAATCAGCCTGTTATCCCTAGAGTACCTTTTATCCGTTGAGCGATGGCCCTTCCACGCGGGACCACCGGATCACTATGGCCGACTTTCGTCTCTGCTCGACTTGTCAGTCTCGCAGTCAGGCGGGCTTATGCCATTGCACTCGACGACCGATTTCCGACCGGTCTGAGCCCACCATCGCGCGCCTCCGTTACACTTTAGGAGGCGACCGCCCCAGTCAAACTACCCACCACGCCATGTCCCGGGACCGGATAACGGCCCTCGGTTAGACGTCAACGACAGTAAGGGTGGTATTTCAAGGATGGCTCCACCAGAGCTGGCGCCCCGGTTTCATAGCCTCCCACCTATCCTACACATACGGTCGCTAACGCCAAGGCGAAGCTATAGTAAAGGTTCATAGGGTCTTTCCGTCTGACCGCGGGAACCCCGCATCTTCACGGGGAATTCAATTTCACTGAGCCTGTGCTGGAGACAGTGGGGAAGTCGTTACGCCATTCGTGCAGGTCGGAACTTACCCGACAAGGAATTTCGCTACCTTAGGACCGTTATAGTTACGGCCGCCGTTTACCTGGGCTTCAGTTCGTCGCTTTCACAACTCCCTTTAACCTTCAGGCACCGGGCAGGCGTCAGACCCTATACGTCGCATTGCTGCTTCGCAGAGCCCTGTGTTTTTGCTAAACAGTCGCTACCCCCTGGCTTGTGCCACTCTGCAAAGGTTGCCCTAAGCAGAGTCACGCTTATTCCGAAGTTACGCGTGCAATTTGCCGAGTTCCTTCAGCACAGTTCTCTCAAGCGCCTTGGTATGCTCTACCTGACCACCTGTGTCGGTTTCGGGTACGGTCTCTGCTGGAGTTATTTCCAGGGACAACTTCCCTGCCAGGACAATCCAATAAGCCCTGACAAGTTGCGCCATCCGTCACTTCCAGCTGGTGCAGGAATATTTACCTGCTTCCCATCGACTACGCTTTTCAGCCTCGCCTTAGGGGCCGACTAACCCTGCGCAGATTAGCTTTACGCAGGAACCCTTGGTCTTTCGGCGGGAGTGTCTCTCACACTCCTTATCGTTACTCATGTCAGCATTCTCACTTCCGATACCTCCAGCCAGGCTCACGCCTGACCTTCACCGGCTTACGGAACGCTCCGCTACCGCTCACTTACGTGAACCCATATCTTCGGCGACTGGCTTGAGCCCCGTTACATTTTCCGCGCAGGATCGCTTGATCAGTGAGCTGTTACGCTTTCTTTAAAGGATGGCTGCTTCTAAGCCAACCTCCTGATTGTCAAAGCAATCCCACATCGTTTCCCACTTAGCCAGTACTTGGGGGCCTTAGATGATGGTTAGGGTTGTTTCCCTTTTCACGACGGACGTTAGCACCCGCCGTGTGTCTGCCCGATAGTTCTCTCAGGTATTCGGAGTTTGGTTAGTATTGGTACCACTCGCGCAGCCCGCAACCATCCAGTGCTCTACCCCCTGAGGAATTCGTCGGACGCTCTACCTAAATAGATTTCGCGGAGAACCAGCTATGTCTAGGTTTGATTGGCCTTTCACCCCTATCCACAAGTCATCCCAGAATTTTTCAACATTCACGGGTTCGGACCTCCAGTAAGTGTTACCTTACCTTCATCCTGCTCATGGATAGATCACCTAGTTTCGGGTCGTCATACGTCGAACTTAGCGCCCTATTCAGACTCGCTTTCGCTGCGCCTACACCTAACGGCTTAAGCTTGCTCGACACATGAAGTCGCTGACCCATTATACAAAAGGTACGCCGTCACCCCGCTTGGGGGCTCCGACTGCTTGTAGGCTTCCGATTTCAGGATCTGTTTCACTCCCCTTGTCGGGGTGCTTTTCACCTTTCCCTCACGGTACT
>NZ_CM178742.1:2142500-2390000 GCF_058681545.1 Brevundimonas sp. AVps7
TTCGACTTGCATGTGTTAGGCCTGCCGCCAGCGTTCGCTCTGAGCCAGGATCAAACTCTCAGGTTGAGTTGACTATCTGACTAAAGCAGATCCGGTCGAAACCGGATTGGCATTAGTTCTACGTATTCTTGACGAGAACCACTTCGATCGACCCAAAAGGCCAACCGACATGGTTGTATCTTTCAAAAAGACCGCAGAGTGTCAGTATCGTCGTAATGACCATCACTGGTCATCGCTAGGACACCGCCGCCTGCGTTTCTCTTTCCAAATCAACGATTTCAAAGACCAATCCGGCGAACCCGCCGGAGACACTGTTTTGCGCCGGTGTCCGGCGGAGGCGGGGATTTAGGCGGGGGCGGCGTTCCGGTCAAGCGGCCATTTCGTGTTCGTGCGAAAAAAGAGAATTCAGAAGCTCCGGGTGACCTGAACACCGGCTCGAGCCCTCCTGATGCGCCGCGCCGGCTTGCGAGGGCTGGCCGCCCTGCCGCGTCGGGCCCGGACGACCGACAGCCGCCACGGCTGTCCGATCGGGCCCAACAGGCGGACCCAACAGGCGGGCCCGCAACTTCGAAGCGGCGGCTCCCGGTCAGGCCTGGCTTGCCGACCTGACCTGCATCCCGACCGGTGAAGGCTGGTCCTGCCTCCCAGCCATCCTGGGCATGCACACCCGCAGGATCGTCGGCTGGTCCATGCGCCAGACCCTGCATACCGAGATCGCCCTGGACGCTCTCAACATGGCCGTCCGTTGTCAGGCTGACCGCGCCAGGCCGGCAACCACACTTCCCCGGCTGCTGGCGTTCCCGCCGTCTGATCGGAAGGTGGGAGCTCTTCGCTCGATTGTTCTCCCGAAATCGGCCGGGTCGATACATTGGCGCAGCTGAGGCCGGTCGAGCGCTGCCCCACAGGCTCCGGACCGTCTTCCTGTCCTCCATCGCCCTCGCGGCAACCGTACTCGTCTGGCTATGAGTCCCGAACCAGGCGAGACTCCATACGGGCCGGCGGCTTGTGAACAGCCGCATCAGTCCGGGGGATACGCCTCCCATACGTCATTGGGCCAGGTGAAGTTGGTGCAGGTCAGCGAAACGCTGAAGTCCAGCGACCGGACCTGGTGCCACCAGCCGACCGGAATGAACAAGGCGTCACCGGGTTCAAGAACAAGGGTCTGGACCTTTATGCCCCGGGCAAGGGGAAACCGGTCGAAGTCCAGCGCCGGATCGGTGATGTCCTTGATTTCGCTGAAGACGTGACGGTCGTTGTAGAGCTTCGGCGTCTCGCTCGGAGCAACCAGCACGACCCGCTTTCGGCCGGTGATCTGAAACAGGACGTTGTTGGTCAGATCATGATGCAGGGGCGTGAACGTGCCCTGAGGGCCAATCCACATCATGCCAGCAGCCGCCCCCTGGGCATCCAGGATGCCATCGAGCCTGCCAAGATCGGCCTGCAGCGGAGCCAGGGCCTGATGGTTGGACGACGCATTGTAGGCTGTCAGATAGACGTCGGCGCCCGGCGTCGCTGCCTGATCCATGAAGGCGTCGAACGGCATCGTCTCCTTGTGCGCGTCCTTGTTGCGTTCGTATTCGCTGTCCGACGCACGACGCGCCTGAACCTCCACCGTCGCGGCGCCTACGGCTTGTCGCAGATAGTCGGGCGTCCATCGTCCAGATGACGGCCAAGCCGCCGCCGCGCCGCCCAGCACAACCGGTCGGTTGGCCGCGTAGAACTCGTCGAGAAAGGCCTGGGGCGTCAGACCTTCGTAGCGGAACAAACCATCGGCGCGCGGCGACAGCGACCGCATCCGGCTCTGGGCATGCAGCATCCAGTCCCGCTTGGCCAGGGTCGTGGCCGTCCCGGTGTCTGCGACGCTCCGGGGCGGCGTGGCGGGGGGGACGCTCACCGGGCATACGGCAGCACTGCCCTGCCCTTGCGTGAACGCGCGCGGGCGCAGCTTGGAATGGTGATCCTGCGGTCCTGGCGAACCATCGGGCATGACGCCGCGATAGTAGAGTTTTTGCCACTTCTCGGCTGGACGTGTCGGCGGGTTCCGCTCGACCTCGATCTGGAAGGCGTCGCGCGACCGGCTCCAGGCCTCGAACGCAGCCTTCAACTCGGGCTCCGACTCTATCGGCAGGAATCGGGGCTCGACCCCATCGATCACATCGCGCTGGACGGGGAACAGATGACAGATCACATCTCCCGCCTCGAACCGCACCCGCTGATTCGGCCGGGTGAAGCGCCAGTTCATGGTGAAGGTATAGGGCGACCAGTCGGTCTCAATCACGCCGCCCAGCGGGGCCACGCCGTCGCGCATCCCGTTCGGTGGCCCGCCGACCCACAGATTCCATCCGGGCGGCGTGCGGAACAGCGCCTGGATGTGGAAGGTGAAGGTGCCCTGTCCGAACAGGGCGACCGGATGGTCATGGGGTTCAGTGCCCGCATCAGGCGTAATGACGACGTCGTCCGCCCCTGCCCCCCCGTTCCACTCAGCCTCGAATCCGCAGGGCGCCAGAATCTCCCAGCCGTGGGCATTGGCGATGTTCAATGGCAGGCAGCGATAGGCAAAAGCCTCGGGCGTCGCATCCATCCAGTCGCGGCGCTGGGACGCCGGCCGGATACGCGGATTCCAGCCCTCATAGAGATAGCAGAGCAGTTCCATGACGCGATCCTTAAGCGATTCACGCTTTCGGCGGAGCCGCGATGCGGCTCCGCCTCAAACGAGTCAGCCCCGTGCGATCAGAACGTCAACCGCATCCGGGCCGTGGTCGCGAAGCCGAGCGGCGCATCGGCGACGTGACCCGGGTTCGACATCAGCATGGCGCCGACCCCGAAAGACAGACCGTTGCTGATCTGGCGATCGACATCGACCACCAGGTCGACCTCACGGGCCCCTGAAGCCAGTGATATGCGTCGATCGCTGTAGAGGTAGCTGTAGTCACCCGGCGCATTGATCAACACCTGGCTGGGCAGGTTCAGCGAGGCCTCGCCGGTCGAGATCCCCATCGGCCGCGACAGACCCAGGCTCAGTCGTGTGCCCGGGGCGATGACGTCCCGGAACTCGACGTTGATCGCCATCGCATCCGAACTCAGTCGGCTGAATCCACCGATCAGGGCGGTTCCACCGTCCGTGACGTCGGTTTCAGCCATCGTCATGCTCGCCGTCGCGGTGATGCGATCCGACAGAGGCGTGCGGATGGCAAAGCGGTTGAACCGCGTCGCCGCCTCCATCAGGCCGCCGTTCATCCGGAACGTCGAACCCAGGAAGGACTGACTTTCATCGACGACACCGGAGGTGACGTTCAGTTGCGACCCCATCGGCCCGTCGAACACGACGTCCATGACGGAGCCGGAGGCGTCCGATTCATTGAACCGGACCCGCGACCCGATCTCGGCCAGACCCATGTCGGTGGTGCCGAACATGCCGAAGCTTGCGCGGATACCCTTGCCGATGAAGGAAGCCGAGCCCCAGGCCTGACGGTCCTTGCCGAAGTCCAGCACGGGGATGGACATCATGCGGTCCGTAAAGCTGGCCGAACCGATCGCGCTGTCCCCGGAGAAGCCCAGGCTCTGGCCGATGCTGACGCCGTAGCCGACACTGGCCGCCGCGTTCTCGCCGACCGGTGAGGCCATTGAGAAGGCGCGTCGGACCTGCGCCCGCTCTCCGAATCCGCCACCCTGCACCCGCTGGCTGAAGGATAGGCGCAGCCCGTTTCCATTCTGCATCACGATCGCATCCTGAGCGACCGCCTGGTCGGCGACGATGCCGCTTACCCCCTGACTGGAGGCGCTCTGCAGCAAGGTCGATGCGCTGGCGGCAAAGACGCCGTTCAGCTGGTCGTTGAACAGGAAGTTGGCGTCAGCCAGACCGGCTCCGTTGCCGAATGCGGCCCCCAGCGACAGGGAACCGACCAGTTCAGCGACAGACACCTTCTGGCCCTGCTCGGTGCTGGTCGCGGTCACGCCCACAGGGTTGAGGGCGCGCTGCATGTCCGGGAAGCCGTGGCCCCAGATGTTGCTGACCCGGTGGGTGATCGTGCCGTTGGCGTTGGTATAGCTCGCCGTGGTGATCGTGGAGACCGTGGTTCCCGTCGTGAAGAAGCTGTTGTTCGCCGTAAACAGCAGGCGCGCGGTCAGGTCGGCCGCGCTGGCCGTCGGGAAGGCTTCGCGCAGCAGCGCCACCATGCCCGCGACCTGCGGCGTCGCCTGCGACGTGCCACCCTGGGATTCGTAGGAGGTGGCCCCGGTATTAGACCCGGACCAGACGTCCAGGCCATCCATCGACAGACAGAAGTTCGCTGCCAGTCCGCAAGGGGCGGAGTTGAGGAAGATGTTGTTCTCGATGGCCGTGGAGGCGGCGACGTAGCCGGCCCCGTTGCTCTGCACCGCCAGGCCGCGCGAGGTCGCATTGACCACGGTGATCCATGCACCCGACAGCTGGGTGAAGGCCAGCGGCAAGGCGGCGCCCAGGTCGGCGTCGTTGAGACCGCCGGAGCCGTTGGCCGTGGCGTTGGTGCCATAGTTGGAGTTGGCCCAGACGATCACGCCGCCGGCCGCCTGATAGGCCGCCATCGACGCCACTGCGGCATCCCAGTCCGCTGCCGTTCCCGAGCCGGAGAAGATGTTCGCCATCATCTGGCCGCTCGTGAGACCGTTAGCGTCGCGATAGGCCAGGGCGTTCCTCGCGGTGACCTCCCACGTTGCCTTGGCCGGGTCGGCATTCGGTTCGGTCAGGACCGGGTTCCACGGCGACGTCGCCGAAGCGGTCGGCATCGGAATGCCATACGAGTTGCTGGAGGACATGACGCCGACTGTTCGATACTCGTTGAACAGATCGCGGAAGCCGGTCCCGCTGCTCGGCGACATGCCCAGATACAGCGTGGAGCCGTAGGCAACGCCATGCGTCCCAAGCCCGTCACGCTCACCGCTCAGCAAACCGGACACGTGGATACCATGCGAGTCGGTGACGATGGGCCCCGTCGAGGTCAGCAGGACGATGTGCCCCGGATTGTCGAAATCCTGGTGCGTGGCAACGCCGCCGACCAGGTTGAACCCTGAGTCGACCACGCCGACCTTCACCCCGGCGCCCGTCAGGCCATAGCCGTAGGCGATGTGGATCTTGGCCCGCTCATAGGGGTTGGTCGCCCCGGTGGCTTCGGTCGTGTTGCCGGCCAGGGCAATCCGGTTCGGGCTCTGGGTCACTCCCCGGAACTCTGTCTCCGTCCGGCGGGTCTCAGCCAGCGTGGCGTCCAGCGTCCGGGTGGTCGGCGCAAAAACAGGCGGCGGCGGGGGCGTCGGCGTCGGCGTCGGCGTCGGAGTGGGCGTAGGCGTCGGCGTAGGCGTGGGCGTAGGCGTCGGAGTGGGCGTAGGCGTAGGCGTCGGAGTGGGCGTCGGCGTAGGCGTAGGCGTAGGCGTGGGTGTAGGCGTCGGCGTCGGCGTGGGCGTAGGCGTCGGAGTGGGCGTAGGCGTAGGCGTCGGAGTGGGCGTCGGCGTAGGCGTAGGCGTAGGCGTAGGCGTGGGTGTAGGCGTCGGCGTCGGCGTGGGTGTCGGCGTCGGAGTGGGCGTCGGCGTGGGTGTAGGCGTCGGCGTAGGCGTAGGCGTCGGCGTGGGTGTCGGCGTAGGAGTGGGCGTCGGCGTGGGTGTAGGCGTCGGCGTCGGCGTCGGCGTAGGCGTCGGCGTGGGTGTAGGCGTCGGCGTAGGCGTCGGCGTCGGCGTAGGCGTAGGCGTCGGCGTGGGTGTCGGCGTAGGAGTGGGCGTCGGCGTGGGTGTAGGCGTCGGCGTCGGCGTAGGCGTCGGCGTGGGTGTAGGCGTCGGCGTGGGCGTAGGCGTCGGCGTCGGCGTCGGCGTAGGCGTCGGCGTCGGCGTCGGCGTAGGCGTCGGCGTGGGTGTCGGCGTGGGTGTCGGAGTAGGCGTCGGCGTCGGCGTCGGCGTCGGCGTGGGTGTCGGCGTGGGTGTCGGCGTCGGAGTGGGTGTCGGCGTCGGAGTGGGTGTCGGCGTAGGCGTCGGAGTGGGCGTAGGCGTGGGCGTCGGCGTCGGCGTAGGCGTAGGCGTAGGCGTTGGAGTAGGCGTGGGCGTGGGCGTGGGCGTCGGCGTCGGCGTCGGCGTCGGCGTGGGCGTAGGCGTCGGCGTGGGCGTAGGCGTCGGCGTGGGCGTAGGCGTAGGCGTCGGAGTAGGCGTGGGCGTGGGCGTGGGCGTCGTATCGCTGTTGTTGTCCTCGGACGACAGCACGGTCGCGATCGCGGCGACAGCGATCACGCCTCCCAGCACGACGCCCGTCCCGACCTGCACGCCAGCGGCGGCGACGGCCGGCTGAACATTTCGCGCCAGAACTGAAACGACCGCAGACCCTTCGGACGTCGCAACGGCTGTTTCGAGATCGCCGATGAAGGCCTCGTAGTCGGCGGAAGACTCGTCGATCAGCAGATGATCATTGGCGGCGACGATCGTGCGAATGTCATCGGGATGGGCGACCAGATCGGCGGCGATCGTGCTCAGCGCCATGACCTGGGCGCCGGAACCCGACACGGCCACCGGTGTGGCTTCGGTGACGCGGGCATCAAACTCCTCGGCGATGGCTGCCGTCGGCCCGGCGGCAACCATCAGCGCCACAGCCGATACGCTCGTGAAATAGCCCAGGCCTTTGCGGCCAATCGTGTTGAACATCCGAATCCCCCCGCCCCTCAGGGCAATACAGCCGTTCTCTTTGGCCAACATTGGGTCCAGGGAGACACTCCTCAGTCTGCGAATGCGCACATTTGACAACCCATCGAAGCGGGTGAGAACAGATATACGCGCAGTGGGACGGGCGTGCCGCTATCGGCTCGTGGCGCCTGTCGCTTCGGACGCGCCGAAGATTTCCGCAATCAAGGGCGCGATCTCCGCGTCATCGTTCCACCGCATGAACGCGGCCCGGGGAAACGGCAGATTGCGCCATCGTTCATTTCTGGCTGCTGTCTGGGTCAACCGTGCGCGCAGTGCATCGCGATCGCCCAGCAGTGACGCCGCCAACGCGGCGGTAAGATTGCCGCCATGCCAGAACGGGCTATCGATGGCCGGGTCGCGCGCCATCATCTCCAGGGTGCGTCGCGCCCCGCCGGCGGCGAGCGCGGCCTCCTCCCTGGAAACTCGATCTATCTGTTTCTGATCGCCGATCAGGGAGGCCCACTTACGCGACGCTCGCAGATAGCCTTCGACGTCCCCCGTGCTTAGCCGGAACAAGGCGTCCGCCCCTGGCGCCGCAGAGTTTGTGGGAAAGCGGCGCTGAACATCGGCCAGCAGCTCCAGCGATTCGGTGTTCTCGCCCGACTGCCACAGGCCGATCGCATAGTCGGTCTGAACGGCAGGCGATTCAGGTGAAAGCATCACGGCTTGACGGAGGTGCTCTACTCCCGCGCGCGTGTCGCCGCCGTCGATCAGGGCGTTGCCGAACCACAGGTGGATAAGGTCGTCGGACGGTCTGGCTCTCAAAGCCCGGACGAAATACGGCCGGGCCGCCGACAGGTCGCGTGTGGTCCAATATGCGAGGAAGCCCATGACCCGGTTTGCATCCGGATCATCAGGATCGAGGGCCAGCGCGGTGGACACCGCCGCACGCGCCCGCCCGAACGCCTCGTCCCGGTCAACGGAGTTGAACTCGCACGACAGGATGTAGGCGTCCGCCAACCCCGTGAACCCAGGCCCGAAATCGGGATAGAGCGCAACGATCCGCTGAAACCTGGTGATGGCCTTGGACAGGCTCTGCGGTGTCCGTTCGGCCCAGTCGGAGCGAGCACTCAGATACAGGGTGCGAAGGGCAGGATCGCGGATGGGCTCGACCGTTGCGGGCTCAACCGACCGGGACGACAAGGCGACGACCAGAATGATCGCGATCACCCCCAAAAGGGCAACCACCGCGACCCCCAAACGGTTGAGCGGGCCGCGGGACGGCAATACCGACGGGCTGGCGAGGTCAGGGACATTCTGGCTTGCCACATCGTCGATGTCATTTGCCGGCGTCTGACCCCGATCACCCCCTTCAGCTTCCAGCCACCTGTCGAGGGCTTCGCGCGTCGCATAGACAGACCCGCCATCGCGCGTTCGGATGACCGGAAAACCATCCCGCTTGGACCAGCGAATGGCCGTGCTCTGATTGACGTTGAGATGGGCGGCGATGGATTTCCAGCCCCGCAATCGGCGTTCCTCAATTGCCACGACCCCTCCCCAAGGACGTTTGACAGCCATGGACCGCCACCCGTCGTGCTGTAGCGATGGAAGGTCTCCGTGTCATGAAGCGGACAGCAGGGGTCAGATTCCGATTGGTGCTGTCAGGGTAAACTCGCGTGGTCGAAAAGGCCCCTGCCCTTCCCTTGTTCAGGAGCCGAACTCGTCGATGGAAATGACGCAGCTCGAGCTGATCCAAGGGCAGCAAGGCAGGAGGCCAGCCCGTCCGTCGTGCTGAGCTGAGGCTCAACAGGCTGATTTCGGAGACGCCGTCGGAGCAGCTTCAGGGCGGCTTCGGTCTCCCGCCGGTTCTGGACGACAGGGTCCAGAACCTCGCCTTGGTCATCGACTGCTCTCAACAGATACATGCACTTTCCATCGGAAAAACCGGAAACAGGTTGGCGAGACTGACGCGCCGACGGACAGCCGCCTCTCCTCAGGAGTTGAACAACGGTCCTGCGAGCTGGAATGCGGCGAGGGCGAGGATCAGGAAGCCAATGGCCAGGGCGAAGGGCCGGACCGGCAAGACCCTGGCGATACGCGCGGCCAGCGGCGCGGCGATCACGCCGCCGCAGATCAGGCCGGCGACGGAGGTCCCGTAGCGCCGCAACTCCTCGACATCTCCCCAGTGGCCGGTCAGCAGCGCCGTCAGGAAGGTCGTTGAAACCGCTATGGCGACGACGGCTTCAGCGGCGTTGCCCGTACCCACGGCCTGGCGCGGCGGCTCGCCGACGCTGACCAGCGTGGTGGTGACCGTCGGACCCCAGCCCCCTCCCCCGAGGGCGTCGAGGAATCCGCCGAGTACGCCGAGCGGCGCCGCGCCCGGAGGAGGCACCAGCCGGATGCGGATATCCTTTGTGGCCCTGAAAAGGATGACCAGCCCCATCAACGCCAGCCAGCCGAGCACGAACGGCTTGATGACCTTGCCGTCGATGGAGGTCAGCAGGATGCCCCCGGCGACGCCCCCGATCACGCCGCCGATCGCAAGCGGCCAGAACAGCGCCCATCGAATATTGCCGTTGATGAAGTGGGAAGCCCCCGACGCCGTGCCGGTGAAGACCTTCGCGGCATGGACGCTGGCCGAGGCCGCGGCGGGCGGCGTCCCCAGACTGAGGAGCAGGGTCGAGGAGATGACGCCGAACGCCATGCCCAGGGCGCCGTCGACGATCTGTGCTGCAAACCCGACCAGCAGAAACAGGAGAAAGTCCTGCATCATTGGCTTCCGGAGACAGGATTGAGCCAGGGCGGCGTCGGCAGGCCCCGGGCGCTCAAAAACTCGGGATTGAACAGACGCGACGCGTAGCGGCCGCCGGGGTCGCAAAGGATGGTGACGATCGTCTTGCCGGGACCCAGTTCCCGTGCGAGCCGCATGGCGGCCACGAGATTGACGCCGCTGGAGCCGCCGAGCGACAGGCCCTCCCCGGCGACGAGATCAAACAGAATGGGCAGGAAGTCCGCGTCCTCGACCCTGTAGGCGTGATCCGGAGTGAAGCCTTCGATATTGCCGGTGATACGGCCCACGCCGATCCCTTCGGTGATCGAGGTGCCTTCCGACGTCATCTCGCCCCTGGTGAACCAGTTGAACAGGGAGGCTCCGGCCGGATCGGCAAGCGCCGTGTGGATCTGCGGATTGCGTTCCTTGAGGAAGCGCCCGGCCCCGGCGAGCGTGCCGCCAGACCCGACCACGCTGACGAAGGCGTCGACCTTGCCCTCGGTCTGTTCCCAGATTTCCGGGCCGGTGCCCTCGTAGTGGGCCAGACGGTTCGACAGGTTGTCGAACTGGTTTGACCAGAAGGCTCCGTGCGGCAGGGAGGCGTCGAGCTCCCTGGCCAGCCTGGCCGAATGGTGGACGAAGTGGCTCGGACTCGAAAAGGGCGCGGCATCGACCTCGACCAGCCGGGCGCCGACGGCCCGGAGAGCCTGCTTCTTCTCCTCGGACTGGGTGCGCGGCATGACGATGACCGCCGGGTGGCCAAGAGCGGCGCCGACCAGGCTCAACCCTATGCCGGTGTTGCCGGCCGTGCCTTCCACGATGGTTCCGCCCGGCCGCAGCTCGCCGGAAGCGCGGGCCCGCTGAATGATCGACAGGGCGGCGCGGTCCTTGATCGACTGGCCGGGGTTTAAAAACTCCGCCTTGCCCAGGATCTCGCAGCCCGTTTCTTCGGACAACCGGTTGAGGCGTATGAGCGGGGTTCGACCGATCAGGTCGAGGACTGAACGTTGAGACGTCACGGGAATACTCTTGAATTCGGGGTGTCGGCTGGATCAGCCGGCGAACTGTGCCTGACGCACGAGATGAATGCCGCATTCTGTTTTTGCGGCTCCGGACCAGCGTCCGTCGCGAGGTGCGTCGTTCGCTTCCACCGGTCTCGTACAGGGCCAACAGCCGATCGACGGGAAACCGTTCAGGCTCAGGGGATGCCGGGGCAGCTGCTCGGCGACGAACCGCTCCTCGATCTGTTCGGCCGACCAGCGCATCAGGGGGTTGGCGCGCACGCGACCTTCGAAGAGTTCGAACGGCTTCATATTCGCGCGATCATCGGTCTGGTGCCGCTTCCGACCTGTGATGACGAGATCGATATCGGCCAGGGCACGATCCAGCGGACGAACCTTGCGAACGTCGCAGCAGGCGTCGGTGTCGGCTTTCCAGAGAGACCCGTCCGGATCGACACCTTCCAGCTCTCCCTTGAAGGCTGTCGCTATCCGGATGTCGGTCAGGCCGAAGTGTCGCGTCAGGAGGTCCCGGTAGGACAGCGTCTGCAAGAAATGCATGCCGGTATCGATGAAGACGATGGGCGTCGTCGGGTCGATACGGGCGACCAGCGACAGGAGAACGGCGGACTCGGCCCCGAAAGATGACAGGACGGCGGGGCGAAGACCCTGGTTGTCCTTGAGGGCGACCCACAGGATGTTATCCGCACGATCTTCGCGGACGCGGTTGTTGAAGTCGTCGGCCACCATGGCGCTGGCGCGCCGAGGTGTGCCGGGCGTCCCGGGAGGGGGAACCGGGGCGACAGGCGCGGCCGCCCGGCGACCTCGCCAGATCGGAAGCTCCCGTGTGGCCGCGGGCTGATAGACGGCGCTGAATACCCCGTCCATGCGACGCCAGGCCTCCACGTCGGCGTTCGCGCCGACGACCACGCCGTCAAAGCCGGTACGGCGAAGATGGCGCGCCTGGTCGGGGATCAGGCGGCCGTCAGCGATCAACTGGCCGGTGAACCCGCGCTCGCGCAGCACCGAGGCCAACGAGAACCCCCGCCCGTCGCGGAAGGCGTCGAACTCCAGGATGATGATTTCGGCGGTCGCGGCGGCCGCCTCCACCTCATCCAGCGGACTGGTCACGGGCAGGCGAACGCCCTGCGGCGCCTGATCAAGCCACTGCATCGACGGTCTCATAGATTGCGTCCCGGAAGGGCTCGACTCCAGTACGACGCACGGCGGCCAGGAACGCCTCACCCTCGTTGCGAATTTCCAGATACCGCCTCAGCGCCCGCTCGACCGCGGGCGCCACGTCATCGGCCGGCAGGCTTCGGCCGACGATCTCGCCGAGCGCCGCCGTCTCGTCCGGCGAACCGCCCAGGGTGATCTGGTAGTATTCCTCGCCCTTCCGGTCGACGCCGAGAACCCCGATGTGACCGACGTGGTGATGGCCGCAGGCGTTGATGCAGCCGCTCATGTTGACGCGGATCGGTCCGAGCCGATCCTGGAAGTCGAGATCCGCCAGACGTTCGGACAGGGCCTGCGCGACCGGGATCGATCGGGCGTTGGCGAGGCTGCAGTAGTCGAGGCCCGGGCAGGCGATGATATCGGTCACGAGGTCGGCATTGGGGGTCGCGAGGCCAAGCTCGGACAGCCGCCGCCACAGCTCGGGAACATCGTCGAGCTTGACGTGCGGCAGGACCAGGTTCTGCTCATAGGCGGCCCGGACTTCGTCGAACGAATACCGGGTCGCAAGATCGGCGACCGCGTCCATCTGGTCCGCCGTGACGTCGCCGGGCACCCCGCCGCGGGGCTTGAGTGAGATAATCACCGCCGCATAGCCGGGCTGTTTGTGGCGTCGCACATTGTTGCGCGCAAACCGGCTGAATTGGCGGTTGGCCAGAACAAGACTGTCGAAGGCGTCGCTTTCCCTGGGAAGACGCTCAAAAGCCGGCGGAGCGAAGTAGGTCCGGATGCGCGCCACCTCTTCGTCAGGGATACGCAGGTCCTCCCGCTTGAGCGTGGCGAAGTGGCGATCAACCTCGTCGCGGAAGGCGTCGATGCCGAGGGAGGCGACCAGGATCTTGATCCGCGCCTTGTGAATGTTGTCTCGGCGACCAAGCAGGTTCCAGGCGCGCAGGATCGCTGTCAGATAGGGCAGGATATCCCTGGCGGGCACGGCCGGTGCGATCTCCTGGGCGATGTGGGGCAGACGCCCCTGCCCGCCGCCGACGAAGACGCGGAATGCCGTCTGGCCGTCATTCCCGCGCACGATCTGCAGACCGACGTCGTGGGTCCGGATCGCCGCACGGTCCTTGGCGGCGCCGATCACGGCGATCTTGAACTTGCGCGGCAGGAAGGAGAACTCGGGATGGATCGTCGACCACTGGCGCAGGATCTCGCACCACGGACGCGGGTCCTCGATCTCGTCGTCCGCGCATCCGGCGAAGACATCGGTCGTGACGTTGCGGATGCAGTTCCCCGAGGTCTGGATCGCGTGCATCTCGACCTCGGCGAGATCGGTGAGCAGGGCGGGAATATCGCTCAGGGCCGGCCAGTTGTACTGGATGTTCGTCCGGGTCGTGAAATGGCCGTAGCCCTTGTCATAGGTCCGCGCGATGTGGGCCAGGCAATGGAGTTGGCGGCCGTCCATGGTCCCGTAGGGAATGGCGACGCGAAGCATGTAGGCGTGAAGCTGCAGATAGAGACCGTTCATGAGTCGCAGCGGCTTGAACTCGTCCTCGGTCAAGGCTCCCGACACCCGCCGGGCGACCTGGTCGCTGAACTCGGTGATCCGTTCGCGGACAATGGCGGCGTCGAACTCGTCGTAGCGATACATCAGGCGTGATCCAGACTGTGACCGACCGTCGGCCCTTGGGCGCGGATGGTCTCCTTGAGCCGGTCGCGACCGGAAGGGCCATGGAGCTCGACCTCGACCAGGTAGGGCCCGACAAACTCCGACGGCTCAAGGAGAGCGCGCTCGAGAGCGCGGTCGGCGGTTTCACCGGCGAACCGGGCGGCCTGGCGGAAGCTTGAGACCGGTCGGCCAGCGACGCCGACATAGATGACTCGTCCGTCCGACAGGCGATTGGCGGTCAGGACCTTCATGCCGCGACTTCCGTCGACAGGAGCCGGCTTGAGGGCTCCGCCCAGGCCGCGACCTCTCCGACCACGAGCAGGGCCGGGCTGGCGATGGCTTCGCGCCGGACCAGTTCGGCGAGGTCTGCAAGCCGGCCTGTGAAGGTCCTCTGATCGGGCCGGGAGCCATTCTCGATCACCGCGACCGGCGTTTGCGGATCACGACCGCCCGAGATCAGTCGATCCTGAACATTCCGGGCGCCGGAGACGCCCATATAGATCGCCAGGGTGTGGTTCGGGGCTGACAAGGCAGACCAGTCAGCGGATGCGCCCCCCGGCCGGGTCTCGGCCGTGACGAAAGTCACAGCCTGGGCCTCATCGCGGTAGGTCAGCGGAATGCCGGCCGCCGCCGCGCAACCCAGTGCGGCGGTGATGCCGGGCACGACGATAACGTCGACGCCCGCCGCCCGGACGGCTTCAAGCTCCTCTCCGCCTCGTCCGAAGACGAAGGGATCGCCGCCCTTGAGCCGGACCACCCGGTGACCCTTGCGCGCCTCCGCGATCAGGAGATCCGCGATCTCGGCCTGGGGGACCGAATGGTCGTTCCTCTGCTTGCCGACATAGATGCGGTGGGCGTCGCGGCGGGCGCGTTCGAGGATGGCCGTCGGCACCAGGCGATCGTGGACGATCACGTCGGCGTCCTGAAGAGCGCGCAAGGCCTTGAGCGTCAGCAACTCCGGATCACCCGGCCCCGCGCCGACGAGGTGCACGACGCCCGGCGACGCATCGCTGGTGTTGAGCAGACGAAGCATGTGCCGGCGCGCCTCCGCCGTGCGCCCCGCGACGGCGAGATCGCGGGCCGGTCCGCGGAAGGCCGCTTCCCAGAACCGGCGACGCGCCGTGAAGTCCGGCAAGGTGGCGATCACTGTCTGGCGAAGACCCTCGGCAAGTTGGGCCAACCGATCGAGGCCGGCCGGCAGGGCGGCCTCGACCCGGGACCGGACTTCGCGCGCCAGGACGGGTGCGACGCCCCCGGTGGCGATACCGACGACAACGCCGTCGCGGTCGATCAGCGCCGGGGTGTGGAAGTCGCTGAGCGCGGGCTGGTCGACCACGTTCACCTGTGCGCCGCAGGCTCGACCCCAGGTCGCCACGAGATCGCGCAGGTCATTGTCGGCGACGGCGATGAAGACCAGGCGCGCTCCGTTCAGGTCCGGCTCGGTCGGCCAGCGCGGGATGGCGTTTTCGGCCTGGGCAGCCGGACCGGAGAACCAGCGGACATCGGCGCCGGAGCCGTCGAACAGCCGCGCCTTTGCGGCCGCGGCCGATCCTTCTCCGACGACCACGACGGTCGTGCCGGGCAAGGGGATGGAAGCAAGGAAGACGCGCATCGGACCAGCCCTGGCGCTCCTATGGCCAGGCTTTCGAACCGAGGCCTACGAGCGGGGCTATTCGCCAACAAACGATATTGTCTTTGGGTAGCTGATAGGATTTCTATCAAGGATGTCCCGCACCCTCCTCCCGCTGAACGCCCTTCGAGCCTTCGAGAGCGCCTCGCGCCACCTGAGCTTCTCGCGGGCGGCGGACGAACTCGGCGTCACCCCGGGCGCTGTCAGTCAGCAGATCCGCCAGCTCGAAGACATTATCCGCGCCCCCCTGTTCAAGCGTGAAACCAAGGGGCTGCAACTCACCGACCTTGGCCGCTCGGCTGCGCCCCTCGTGGCGGAAGGGCTGGACCGGTTGAGGGATGCCTCGACCCTGATGCGCGAGCCGCCGCGCCGGCGTCAGGTCTCGATCAGCGTCACCCCTTCGTTCGCATCCAAGTGGTTGATGCCGCGGATGGACGACTTCCACCGGGTCCACCCGGACATCGAGGTCTGGGTCTCGGCCGACATGGAGCCGGTCGCCTTCGACCACGGCACGACGGATCTGGCGATCCGCTACGGCGCCGGCGACTACGCCGGCCATGTCTCTTACAGGCTGCTGATCGAGACCGTTCTCCCGGTCTGCGCCCCGGCGCTGATGCAGGGGCCGAACCCCATCCGGGTCCCGGCGGATCTGAGCGGCCATGTGCTCCTGCACGACATGTCCGGCGACGGGGACGCGAGCCGGCCCGACTGGCCGATGTGGCTGATGGCGCGGGGCGTGAAGCATGGCGACCCCCGTCGAGGGTCTCGCTTCAACCAGTCCGCCCTTTTGATCGAGGCGGCCGTCGCCGGACGCGGCGTGGCCCTCGCCAAGCGGACACTGGCCCAGGCGGACCTTGCGGCCGGACGGCTGATCGCCCCGTTCCACGACGGCGGGGCGGTCGTCGGCTTCGCCTATCACGTGGTTCATCCCAAGACGCGCCCCCTGTCGCCGAGCGCACAGGCCTTCACCGGATGGCTGAAAAAACAGGCGGCCTTCCATGACAGCGGTCTGGATCAGCTCTAGGCCCAGAACGGACCACGGCAGATTTTCTGCCTGGAACGATTAGAAGAAGTCGTTCGCACCAGAGCGTGACCGTCTCCTAACAGCGGGCTCTCATCCTGGGGTCCCGCATGACCGACGCCGTCCTTCTAGAGAAGCCCGCCGTATCCGCAGCCTGGCACGATCAGCCGATCCTCTGGACGAGGCGCTGGACCGACCGGCTGTTCAGTTTCGTGATCGAAAGACCGGAGAGCTTCCGCTTCCGGTCCGGCGAGTTCGTAATGATCGGCCTGCCCTCCGAGCAGCCGGGCGGCAAGCCAACCCTACGCGCCTACTCGATCGCCAGTCCGGCCTGGGCCGACGAGCTCGAGTTCTTCTCCATCCAGGTCCCGGACGGCCCCCTCACGTCTCGCCTGGGTCTCCTGGACACAGGTGACCGGGTCCTGCTCGGCAAGAAGCCTACCGGAACCCTGGTGCTGGACGCACTGACTGGCGGCGCCCGCCTCTATCTGATCGCCACCGGCACGGGCCTGGCGCCCTGGCTCAGCGTGCTTCGGGATCCCGAGACCTGGGAGCGGTTCGACGAGGTGATCGTCACCCATACCGTTCGCGAAGCGAAAGACCTCGCCTACCGCCAGTTCCTCACCGTCGACATCTATGACGACCCGCTGGTCGGCGACCTCGCTCGCGATCGCCTGCTCTACTATCCGACCGTCACCCGCGAACCCTTCGTCCGCACCGGCCGGATCACGGAGCGCATCGACAGCGGCGCCTTGTTCGAGGACCTCAACATCACCGGCGGCTTCGACCCGTCCGTGGACCGCGTCATGCTCTGTGGCTCGACCGCCATGATCCGTGACGTCCGCGCCCGACTTGAGGAGGCGGGCCTGATCGAAGGATCGAACGCGGCTCCGGCCCAGTTCGTGCTCGAACGCGCCTTCGTCGGCTGACCCCAGAAAAACTATCCGGTTGGTCCAGTTCATATCGTTCGACCCGTCTGTCGGTGAACGCTTGAGTGGACGACCGTAGAGGATCCGATGACGCAGATCGCACCGCTTGCCCGACTGATCGACACGCCACCCGTGCGCCTGCAAGCGCGCGGACAGTTGTCGCCACACCTGCGCCGGCTCGAGGCCGAGGCGATCGAGATCTTCCGCGAGGTCGCTGCGACCGCACGCAATCCGGTGATGCTCTATTCGATCGGCAAGGACTCCGGCGTCCTGCTCCATCTGGCCGCCAAGGCCTTCTACCCGGCCCCGCCCCCCTTCCCGCTGCTGCACGTCGATACGACCTGGAAGTTCCGGGACATGATCCGCCACCGCGACACGGTCGCCGACACCTATGGCGTTCGCCTCATCGTCCACATCAACGAGGACGGCGTGAAGCGGGGGATCTCGCCCCTGGCGTCGGGCTCCTCGGTCCATACCCAGGTGATGAAGACCGACGCCCTGAAGCAGGCCCTGGACCTGCACGGGTTCGATGTCGCCTTCGGCGGCGCCCGGCGCGACGAGGAAAAGAGCCGCGCCAAGGAGCGCATCTTCTCCGTTCGCGGGCCGGGTCACACCTGGGACCCCCGCCGTCAGAAGCCGGAGCTCTGGACGCTGTGGAACTCCAGCCTGATGCCGGGCGAATCCCTGCGGGTCTTCCCCCTCTCCAACTGGACCGAACTCGACGTCTGGGAATACACGCGCCAGCAGGGCATCCCGGTCGTGCCGCTCTATTTCTCCGCCCCCAGACCTGTGGTGGTCCGGGGAGGCTCGTTGATCGTTCGCGACGACGACCGGCTCGTTCTGGCCGCCGGCGAGGTGCTCGAAACACGGAAGGTCAGGTTCCGCTCGCTGGGCTGCTACCCGCTTTCCGCGGCCGTGGAATCCGACGCCGACGACATCGACGAAGTGATCGCCGAACTGAGGGCGACCCGCAGTTCGGAGCGTCAGGGACGTCTGATCGACGCTGACGAGACCGCCTCGATGGAGCGCAAGAAGCGCGAGGGGTATTTCTGATGGACGGCGAACTCTTGACCCTTCGCCGCATCGATCCGGATCGCCCTCTCCGCGATCACCTGCGTTTCCTCACCTGCGGCTCGGTCGATGACGGCAAATCCACACTGATCGGCCGGTTGCTTCACGACACCGGCCAGATCGCCGACGACCAGCTGGCGACGCTGAAGCGCGACAGTACGCGCTTCGGCACGACGGGGGACAACCTCGACTTCGCCCTCCTGCTGGACGGCCTGGAGGCCGAGCGCGAACAGGGCATCACCATCGATGTCGCCCACCGCTATTTCTCGACGGCGCGACGCAACTTCATCGTCGCCGACACGCCCGGACACGAGCAGTACACGCGCAACATGGCCACCGGCGCGTCCGGCGCAGACGCGGCCGTGATCCTCGTCGACGCCACGCGCGGCATCACCGCCCAGACCGAACGCCACAGCCGGATCGTCTCCCTGTTCGGAATCCGGCACGTCATCCTGGCGGTGAACAAGATTGACCTGGTCGACCATGATCCCGAGGTCTTCCGCAAGATCGAGGCCGCCTATGCCGCCTTCGCGGCGGGGCTGGCGTTCCGGTCGGTGATCACCGTCCCGATCAGCGCCCGCCATGGCGAGAACATCGTCGAGCGCAGCCCGGCCCTGAGCTGGCACAAAGGACCGAGCCTGATCGAGGCGTTGGAAAGCCTCCCGGTCGAAGACGGTCGTTCCGCCCGCCCGTTCCGGTTCATCGTCCAGTACGTCAATCGTCGCGACCAGAGCTTCCGGGGCTACGCCGGCACGGTGGCTTCCGGCCGGATCCGTGCAGGAGATCAGATCGCGGTGAGCCCATCGGGCCGTACAGCGACGGTCTCTCGCATCGTGACCTGGGACGGAGATCTCACCTCCGCCGAGACCGGTGAAGCGGTCACGCTCGTGCTCAAGGAAGACGTGGACATCGCCCGGGGCGACGTCTTCGCCCTGCCCTTCGCCCGCCCCGCCACCGTGGACCGCTTCTCGGCCAGCCTTCTCTGGATGGACGACACGCCGTTCTCTCCAGACCGCGCGCTGCGGATCCGCATCGGATCCAGGACCGCATCGGTACGCGTCGCCCTAGTCGATGCAGAGGTCGGTGCGGCCGCGACGCTCGCGCCCAACGACATCGCGCGCGCGGCCATAAGCCTCTCTTCGCCGATCCCGTTCGACTCCTTCGCGGACAACCCCGCTCTGGGCAGCTTCGTTCTGATTGACCGGGAGACCGGCGCGGTTGTCGCCGCCGGCGTCGCCGAACAGGCCCTGGATCAATCGCGCAACATCTACCCGACGTCCGGGGCCGTCTCCCGGCGCGAACGCTCGCAGATGAACGGACACGAGGGCGGCGCGATCTGGATGACCGGGCTTTCAGGATCCGGGAAATCGACCATCGCCGCAGTGCTGGAACGAGAGCTTCACGCCCGTGGGGTTCGCACCATCCTGCTGGACGGCGACAACCTGCGCCACGGCCTCAACCGCGACCTCGGCTTCTCGCCGGAGGATCGCTCAGAGAATGTCCGTCGCGCCGCCGAGGTGGCCAAACTGTTCGCGGATGGAGGCGTCATCAGCCTCTGCGCCTTCATTTCCCCGAGCGCAGCCGCCCGCCAGGCCGCAAGGGAGCGGTTCCCGGCTGGAGCCTTCCTCGAAGTCTTCGTGGACGCCCCCATCAACGCCTGCAGGGCGCGGGATCCAAAAGGGCTCTATGCGAAGTCCGATGCGGGGCAGATTGCAGACCTCACGGGCGTGGATGCCGCCTATGAGGCGCCGCGCAGTCCCGACCTGGTAGTCGACACCCTCACCCTGTCTCCAGAGGCTGCGGCGCGACGCATCCTCGATCTGCTCGAAGAACGTCGCTGGATCGGCGCCATCTGAGGGCGGACGCTCGGGGGCCGGCCCTTGGGTTCCGCTCAGGCGATCTGATCAGTCGAAGCTCAAGAGCCGCAACGGCGTGACCTCGGTCGTCACCCAGACGCCCGCCTTGGTGTAGGGCTCGCTCGCCACATAGGCGTCCGCGGCCGCCCGATCCGGGAATTCCCCGATCATCGCCGAGCCGATCGCATTGCCTGCGTCGTCCAGCAAGGCGCCCACCTTGACGATCTCGCCGGCCGCATTGCGAGCGTTCAACCCCTCGATATGCGCCGGCCGCGTGGCCTGGCGACGCGCCGGGGCTTCGGCGTCCGTGCCGTCACGGCCGATGATGAGAAACTGCATGAGACTGGATCCTTCAAAGGTGCATGCCGCCATCGACGGGGATTTCGCGCCGGTGATGTAACGATAGGCCTGGAAGCACAAGAAGCGGTCCGATCGACCAGCCTAATCCTGCTTCGGAAGATTGGCCCTCACGACGCCCAGAAACGCATCGGCGAGGCGATCCGGCCCGGAGTTGGCGGAGGTCGCAAAGCCGTACTCATGGCGAATGCCGGGCGTGAACCGCCTCAGGACGGCGCCGTCGCGGACATAGGGCTTGGCCAGCCGCTCGTTGACGATGGCGACGCCCACGCCGCGCGACGCGAGCGCACAGGCCGACGCGATCGTATGGGTCTCGACCTTGACCCGCGGCACCACGCCCGCGTCGGCGAAGGCCGCCTCGACCTGGGCCCGGAACCGCTGGCCCTGACCCAGCAGGATCAACGGAACGCCGCGCATGTCCGCCGCCGCAATCGTCTCCTGCGCCGCCAGCGGGTGGCTGGACGGCAGGACGCAGGCGCTCTCGCTGACCAGCACCGTCTCCGTCCTCAGGTCCGCCCGGTTGTGGGGCAGTTTGACGAAGCCGGCGTTCACCGCCCGCGAGGCGATCATCGCCTTGGCGACCTCGACTCCGTGGGAGTCGATCGACAGATGTACCTGCGGGTACTGCTCCAGAAAGCGCTGGATCATGTCGGGCAGGATCGCTTCCAGAATGCTGGGCGGCGCGACCAGGCGCAGGTGGCCGACGCGGAAGTCCGAGATGTCGCGCGCCAGCGACTGCACGCGATCGACGTTGTCGAGCGCGCGCTCCACCTCCTGATGCAGAAGCAGCCCATCGGCGGTCAGCATCAGCCGCCCGCGGTCGCGGTGAAACAGCTCGAACCCCACGTCCCGCTCGAGCTGCGCCAGCAGCCGGCTCGCGGCCGGCTGGCTCAGATCCTGCGACCGGGCGGCGCTGGTCACCGAACCCAGCCGGACGATGGCGTGGAAGATCCGCAGCGCCCTGAGGCGGATCGTCTGACGGCCCTCGGCGTCCGGCGTCATGACCGGGTCCTAGGCGACCGGCCGGATGGGCAGCACGATCCGAGACGGCGTGTCGGGTCCGAAATGCACCGAGCAGATGGCGACGACCGGTTCGCTGGGCTCCCCGGCCGGAACGCCCGTGCCCGGATTGACGTCGAAATGCGGGAAGTTGCTGGCGGAGACGTCGAGCCGGATCCGATGCCCGGCCGCGAACAGGTTGGAAGTCGGGAAGGCCTTGATGTCGACGCCATAGACTTCCCCCGGCCGCATCGGATGTGCAGCCTCGAACCCGTCGCGGAAGCGTAGGCGCAGCACGCCGTGGGTCAAGTTCAGCGCATAGCCCTCGGGATAGTCGGCATTGGGCGGGTAGACGTCGACCAGCTTGATCATCACGTCGCAGTCCAGCGCGCTGGCCGAGATCCACAGCCGCGCCGACACGGGACCGGTGACCTCGACCGCCTCGCTCAGGACCTCGGTCTGGAAGGAAATGACATCGTCGCGGTCCGCCAGCGCCCTGCCCGGTTCGGAGGCGCCATACAGATCGACGCTCTCCCTCTGGTCGAAGCCGCCGGCCTCCATCAGCGGCGCGCCCGAGGCGATGGCGCCGCCGATCGTGGGAACGGGATTGGCCGGATCGTGCCGCCAGGCGCGCTGACCGGCTTCGGGAACGGCGCGCGACAGTCCCCCGTCGCTCGAAAGATGGAAGGCTGTGGCTTCCGCCTCGGGCGGCGGCCAGTCCGCCTCGTCGCGCCAGCGCCCGCCGTGATCCAGTCGACCCTGTTCGGTCCTGCGACCGGTCCCTCCGCCCATGACGAACAGTTTGACCGGCGACGGCAAGGGGTCGGCGACGTCCGCGTCCCGGCGCAGATGTCGGTCGAACCAGTCCAGCCGCAGGCGCAGGTAGTCGTCCGCCACATGGCCGTCCAGCGTCGCTTCCGGTCCGAAATCCGCGTCTCCGGCCCATGTCACCGAGCGCTGCCCATGGGTCCACGGCCCCATGACCAGACGCACGGGCCCCGTCTTCATCCGGCTGAGCGCGGCGAAATTCTCGGTCGCCGCCAGCGCATAGGGATCGTACCAGCTGCTCATGAACACCATCGGCGTGTCCGTGAACCGCTCGTAGTGGGCGGAGGCGCAAAGGTCGGGCTGGGTCCAGAAGTCGCCAAAGGTCTCGCGCGCCCACATGCGCACGACGAAGTCCTCGTACTCCGGCGCGGCTCCGAGCGGCGAATGACCCTGGGTCCAGGGGTTCACGCGCGCCCATACGCCGATGTCCTCGGCCTCCAGCGCGGCGCGGCGCATGGGATCGGCGGCGGTCGCCGGGGCCTGAAGCGCGTGCTTGTAGGCCCAGGTCAGCTGCTTCAGCTCGAAGGCGCCGCCCTGACGGATGCCGCTGTGATAGCCGCTGGAGAAGCCCCCGGAATCCATGAACATCGCCGCCAGCGCCGGATGCCCCAACGATGCCACCGCCGCCTGGACGTGGGCGGAATAGGACAGGCCGGTCATGCCGATCCGCCCGTCGCACCAGGGCTGATCCGCGATCCAGCTCAGGGTGTCGTAGCCGTCGTCGGCCTCGTTCAGGTATTTGGAGAAGACGCCTTCGGACGCCGACCGCCCCCGGCAATCCTGCAGGACATAGGCGTATCCAGCGCGCGCGAAATCGGCCGCGACCTCGGGCTTGGAGCGCGGCGTCGGATCGACGGCGGTCCGGTCGGCGTGGTTGGTCCCCCGCTTGTCATAGGGGGTCCGCTCCAGAATGACGCTGAACGGACCCGCGCCGGCCGGCAGATAGACGTCGGCGGCCAGACGCACGCCGTCGCGCATCGCCGCCATGACGTCGCGCAGGACGACGATGTCCTCGCCCGGCCGGGGATGAGGAACGGCGCTCACGGGATCGCCGGTGCGGCGATGGCGGCCGGGGGCAACGTATAGGTCGCGGGCGCGCCCGGCCCCACCGGCAGGGACAGCGAAACCCACAGTGTGACCAGGGCGATCCCGGCCAGACCGAAGCTGATACTGTAGGGCAGCATCAACGCGATCATCGAGCCGATGCCGAAGTCCGGCTTCCACCTCTGGCTGATGATCAGCACCAGCGGGAAGTTCGAGGCCAGCGGCGTGACGATGTTGAAGATCGAGTCGCCCATCCGGTAGGCGGCCGTGGTCATCTCCGGCGAGATCCCCAGCAGCATCATCATGGGCACGACGACCGGCGCCATCGCGCTCCACTTGGCCGAGGCCGAACCGATGACGAGGTCGAGCCCCGACGACATGCCCAGCAACGACACCAGCAACAGCGGTTTGGGCATCGAAAGGGCCGTCAGCGCCTCGGCCCCCTTGACGGCCAGAACCGGTCCGAGGTTCGACCAGGAGAACATCGCCACGAAGTGGGCGGCGAAAAAGGCCAGCACGATATAGGGGGCGATGTCGCGCATCCCCTCCCCCATCATCCGGACGAGGGTCCGGTGGCTGGTCACCGTCCCGGCCGCCGCGCCATAGGCCCAGCCGCAGCCGAGAAACAGCAGCATGAAGGCCGCCACCAGGGCGCCATAGAAGGGCGCCAGCCGCTTGGGCCCGACCGCCTCGGCATCGATCAGCGGCGCACCGGGCAGCATCGTCAACGCCGCGAACAGTCCCACCACCGCCAGCGCCACCAGACCGGCCAGCATCAGGCCCCGCCGCTGGCGCCCATTCAGCACCCCCATGTCATCAGCCTCGGCCACGCCCTCCGGCAGCTGACCCGACCATTTTCCGAGGCGAGGCTCGATGATCCGGTCGGTGACGAACCAGGCGATGGGGGTGAACAAGACGCCGATGGCCAGGGTGAACCACCAGTTCCCCAGAGGATTGACGCCATAGCTCGGGTCGATCAGCTGCGCGGCCGGCGCCGTGATCCCCAGCATCAACAGGTCGAACTGGCCCGGTATGATGTTGCCTGCGAAGGCGCCCGAAATGCCCGCATAGGCGATGGCCACCCCCGCCAGCGGATGCCGTCCGGCTCGCGCGAACACCAGCGCCGTCAGGGGGATCAGAACCACATAGGCCGCGTCCGCCGCATGGTGCGAGAACAGGCCGATGACGAAGACCGCGGGGCTCAGGAACCGCGTCGGCAACCGCCGCACGCCTCCGCCCAGCAGCGCTGCAAACAACCCCGACCGCTCGGCCACCGCCGCCCCCAGCATGACGACGAGGACCAGACCCAGTGGCGGGAACCGCGTCAGCGTCTCGGGCATGTCGACGAACAGCCTGGCGACGTTTTCGGACGACAGCAGGCTCTGCGTCGCCAGCTGTTCGCCCGTCACCGGATTGACCGCGCTCCAGCCCGCGCCCGCCGCCATGACGGACACGATGACCAGCACCACGATACATCCCGCCAGGATGAAGACCGGGTCCGGCAAGGCGTTGCCCAGCCGTTCCACCCGGTCCAGCCATCCCCGACGCGCGGTCGGGGATGGGCCATTCACGTCCGTCATGCCGGAACCCGGATCCTAGAACTGCAGCCCGAGGCGAATGTAGGCGCTGCGACCCCGGGCGTCATAGGTGTAGATGTCGTAGTTGATCGGGGCGTTCGCATAGGAGGCGGGCGGCTGTTCGTCGAACAGGTTGCTGACCCCGACCGACACCGTCGCGTCGTACATGTCGAAGGCGTAGCTGGCCTCCAGATCGTTGTAGAAGATGGCGGCGGTCACATCGTCCTTGACCGTGTTCACGATGTCGGTGCTCTCGCCGATGTAGCGTCCGCGCCAGAGGGCGCTCCATGCGCCGTTGTTCCAGCGCAGCGAGCTCTGGCCCTTCCAGTGCGGATAGGTCGAGCGCGCCCGGTCGCCTTTCCCGGCGCGTTCATCGAGAATGTCGGGACCTCCGGTCGGATCGGGGCTGACGGTCGTGAACTCGTCCAGATACGAGGCATCGACGACCGCTGCGAAACGACCGATGCCGGTGTCAAACTCGTAGCGGATCGTCGCATCGATGCCCGAGGTGCGGATTTCTGAAAGGTTCTGCGATCCCTGGGTCAGGCGGGTCACGGCGCCGGTCACCGGGTCTCGGGTCACCAGGTCGCAGAAGGCCCCGCCGCGCGCCGCGCACAGGCCCAGGATCTGGGCCGCGGCCTGGGAGGCGATCGCGTCCTGGATCTTGATGTCATACCAGTCAGCGGTCAGCGTGAATCCGGGAATGGCGTCGGGCTGGAAGGCGAAGCCGAGGCTGACGGTGTCGGCCGTTTCCGGCTCCAGCTGGCGGTTGCCGGAAGTGGTCCCCGGGATCAGGCCGTTCAGGTTGAAGTTGGCCTGGTTGTAGCTGGCCGGAATGCCGGCGCAGCCCGGCAGGGTCGGACGGGCCGCGGCCCCGCCGTTGCACGGATCGATGGCCTGGATGCTGACCTCGCGCCCGCCCTGGAACAGTTCCAGGATCGACGGCGCCCGGAAGCCCTGGGAATAGGTGCCGCGCAGCAGCAGCTGCTCGACCGGCCGCCAGCCCACGCCCGCCTTGATCGTCGTCGCGTCGCCCACGGTGTCATAGTTGGAATAGCGGGCCGCCACGCTCAGATCGAGGCTGTGCGCCAGTGGCATGTCGGCCAGCAGCGGAATGGCGAACTCCACATAGCCTTCGTGCAGGCTGTATTCGCCCACCGTGGGCACCCGCGTCTGGGCCGTCGTGGTCGTATAGATGTTCGACAGGAACACCGGCGTGGAGTTGGCATAGGCGTCCGGCGTGTCGGTCGCCTTGTTCTGGCGATACTCATAGCCCGCCGCCACCGACAGCGGCCCGGCCGGCAGCTGGAACAGTTCGCCCGTGATGTTGTAGGTCACGTCGAACAGCTCGGTCGAGTTGGACTCCCGCGTCGTGAACCGGATGTAGTCCGCCATCTGCGCCGTCATCGGACCGAACAGGTTGATCGGCACGCACCCGGCCGAGGCGAGACAGGTGGCCGGATTGCCCAGCCCCTGGAACAGCCGTTCGTAGTTCACGCCGTTCAGGGCCGAAGACTGGATCTCGTTGCGCGACCAGCTGCCGTTGAGGTCCCACGACCATTCGCGACCGAAGCCGTTGAAGGTCCCCTCGGCCCCGGCGCCGATGCGCCACGTCTCGACGTCCTGGATGTTGTCGCGATTGCCGAGGTCCGTCATCACCTTGCGCACCCGCCAGGCGGAGGTGGCCGCGAAGGCCACGGCGTTCGCGGTCGGAACGCCGTTGGCCGTGCCGAACGGGTTGAACGGGTGGTTGTTGGCCAGGGAATAGCCCCGGATCGTCCCGGCCGTGCCGCCGATATCCAGCAACACCGGGGAGAACAGCTGGTTCGACTGACGCCGGTTGTAAAGTCCCTCGACGTGGAACGAGACATTGTCCGACAGGTCAGCGCGGAAGCGGCCATACAGGCCGTAGCGTTCGCTGGGTCCCGCCGAATAGATGCCCTGGGCCTGGGTGTTGAAGAAGTCCTCCGGCAGGGTCGCCGTGCGGAAACTGTTGTCCGCCAGATTGCCCGCGCCATAGCCGCCGAGCGCGATCTGCGTGACCGGCGTCGCGGCCGCCCCAAAGCCGGTCGGCGTGCCGAAATAGGCGTTGTTCGACAGGCCCGGCAGGATGAACAGGCCACGCGGGCTGGTGCCGGGCGCGGTCAGGGGCACCAGGCTGAGCGTGGTCAGGTCGCGGTCCGACGTCAGGATCTCGTCTTCACGCGCATAGCTGGCCGAGAGCACCACCGAACTGTTCTCGAACCGGCGACCCCAGTTGGCGACGGCCGAATACTGCTCCCCGTCCCCTTCCGAAGTGATCCCCGCGCGGGTGTTCAGGCGCAGGCCGTCGAAGTCGCGGATGGTGCGGATGTTGACCACCCCGGCGATCGCATCGGCGCCATAGATGGCCGATGCGCCGTCCTTCAGCACCTCGATCCCGTCGATCATGCCCAGCGGAATGGTGTTCAGGTCGACGAAGTCGCGGAAGCCGCGCTGGCCCACGCCGTCGACCCAGCGATGGCCGTCGACCAGGACCAGCACCCGGTTGCCGCTGCCCTCGGCCCCGCCGAGATAGCGCAGATTGATCGAGGACGCGCCGTAGGAGGTGCCCTGCGTCCCGTTGCTGTTCAGGCTGACGCCCGCCGACGGCAGACGCTGCAGCAGGTCGCCGACCGACACGGCGCCGGAGTTCTTGATGTCCTCGGCGGTCAGGGTCAGCAGCGGCCCGACCGAGTCGGCGTCGCGACGCTGGATGCGCGACCCCGTCACGATAATCTCGTCGACCGACGACGTGTCGTCCTGAGGTGCGGCGGCCGGTGTCTGCGCCGCAGCCGGCGATGCCAGCAGGCCCAGCGTCAGTGCGGCCAGCGCCGAGCCGGTCAGGCACAGTGTCCGGATGGAAGTCGTCGTCGCCATGTTCATGGTCCCCGTTGTTCTTGCCGGTCCTTGATCGCGGATCGGCCCCCTGGAGGGGACAGTCGCAGCGGGTTCGCCACATCTGCAAGAATATGGCGATTTCGTATCACGTCATGCTCTGGGCGCATGATCTATGAACCAACGCTCGGCGAAACGTATGGTCGGGTCCGGAGGCGTACATGGCGATTGATCGGCGACAACTCGTCTGGGGCATGGGCGCATTGGCGGGTCTGTCGGGGTGCGGGACGGCGCCGGACCCGACAGGCCTGCGCATAGACCTTCTGGGTCAGGCCCTGATCGAACATGCGCCCACTTCTGCGGAATGGCCTGGAAGGGCCGGCGTGGTCGGCGTGCTGGAAGGCGCCGATGCCGTCTTCACCAATCTGGAGACTGTCATCCGCGGCCCCCGCGCCGGGGCGCCGACACGGGAGTTGCTGACCCTGCACGCCGCGGGACCGGAAATTCTGGAGACCCTGAAAGACGCCGGCGTCGACCTGCTCAACACGGCGAACAACCACGCCTTCGACCTCGGGAGCGGAGGCATTCTGGACACCCTGGCCGCCATCGAGGGGGCGGGTCTTCGCACGACAGGCAGCGGCGCGGACCTGGCCCGGGCGACCGCCCCCGCCACCGTCGAAACCCCGGCCGGCAAGGTCTCGGCGATCGGCTTCGCCACGGGCAAGATCCGCCCCGGCGGCGCCGCTGCGCCCGGTCATCCCGGCGTCAACGAGTTGCGGCGCGATGCGTCCGGCGCCCCCCTCGCAGAGGACGAGGCGCGGATCCTGGCCGCGATCCGTGAGGCCGCATCCCGCTCCGACGCCGTGATCGCCTGCCATCACAACCACGACTGGGAGCCGGACAACAGCCGGGTCCCCGTCTGGCAACAGGCCTTCGCCCGACGCTGCATTGATGCGGGCGCGAGCGTCTTCGCAGGCCACGGTTCGCCCGTCCTGCAGGGCATGGCGACACACCGCCGTCGCCCTCTCCTGTTCGGCCTCGGCAACTTCATCTTCCAGACCGAGAAGCCGCAGGGTGCTTATCCGCCGCCCTCCTGGCAGGGCGTCATCGCCTCGCTCACGATCGACGGCGACCGACCGATCCGGGTTGAGCTGACCCCTGTCGTCATGAACGAAGTCGGGTTGAACGGCTCCGAAGATCAGGCCACGCGGGGCTTCCCGACCCTGGCCGGAGATCGGGACGCCGCGGACATCCTCGCGCGCCTGGCGGCGCAATCGGCTGCGCTGGGCGGCCGGGTCGAGATCCGCGGAACCCTCGGCGTTCTTGCGATGGAGTGACGACCGTCGCGTTCCGCGCCGGAAATCCAGTGCCAAGCCTTGTCGTCGGACTCAGGCGTCCAGCCGATACCCCACGCCGGCTTCGGTCAGGACAAGGGCGGGATGTGAGGGATCACTCTCGATCTTGTGGCGCAACTGCCCGATGACGACCCGCAGATACTGTACGTCGTCCGCATGGGCCCGGCCCCAGATGGCGGTCAGCAGGCCGGTGTGGCTGACGACCTTGCCGGCGTTGCGGGCGAGATAGGCGAGCACGTCGTACTCCTTGGGGCGCAGCTTCAGCCGCTCCTCGCCGCGAGTGACAAGGCGGCGGTCCAGGTCGATGGAGACCTCACCCGCTGTGACCACCCCGGACGCCACAGGCCTCAGCGCGCCCTGACGCAGGCCGGCCCGGATGCGGGCCAGCAGTTCGCCGACGCCGAACGGCTTCTCCACATAGTCGTTGGCGCCGAGATCAAGCGCTGCGATCTTCTCGGCCTCCTTGTCGCGGGCGGACAGGACGATGATCGGGCCTTCGTAGAACTCGCGCGCGCGGCGCAGCACCTCCTTGCCATCCATGTCGGGCAGGCCGAGGTCGAGGACCACCGCATCCGGAGACCACAGGGCGATGCCGCGCAAACCCTCCTGACCGCTGTCGGCGCGCTTGGCGTCATAACCGGCGGCGTCCAGCGCGGGGGACAGGAAGCGGTGGATCTGGGGCTCGTCGTCGATGACGAGGATCTGGGGACGCAGCGCGGACATCACAGCAGCTCGCGGTGGGTGACGATGGCCTTGGGCAGGCGGATCAGGATGCGGGTTCCGGGGCGCTCCTCATCGCCGTCATGGATCGGGCTGGCGGCGGCGATGCGACCCTGCATGGCTTCAACGAACCCCTTGGCGATGGCGAGGCCCAGACCCACGCCCTTGGCGCGGTCGGTGGATTCCTCCATGCGCTGGAACTTGTCGAAGACCCGTTCCAGTTCCTCGGTCGGAATGCCCCTGCCCTCGTCCTCGATCGAAATGACGACCGAGCCGCGATCCTCATAGGCGGCGAGTTCGACCGTCGAGCCGTCGGGGCTGTAGGCGATGGCGTTCTCCAGAATGTTCACCAGTGCCTGCTCCAGAAGCCCGTCGTCGGCCTTCACCAGGCTGAGTTCGGCGGGGAAGTCGCGTCGGATTGTGCGGTCGCCGAGGCGGCGGGACACACGTTCGGCGGCGGCGTTCAAGATGTCGCGGACGTCGATCCATTCGGCCCGGACCTGCAGCGCGCCACCCTCCAGCCGGGTCATGTCCAGCAGGTCGCCGACATAGCGGTTCAACCGCTCCGCCTCCTCGCGGATGCTGAGCAGGAGGTCGGCGCGGACGGCGGGCGACAGGCCTTCGCCGTAGTCGATCAGGGTCGTCGCCGATCCCAGCACGGTCGACAGCGGGGTCCGCAGGTCGTGGCTGACCGAGTTCATCAGGACCGCGCGGAAGCGGTCAGCGCGGCGCAGGGTCTCGGTCTCGACGGACTGGCTGGCGAGGTCGGCGCGCTCGATGGCGACGGCGCCCTGATCCAGCAGGGCGAGGGTCAGTCGCTCTTCGTCGGAGCCGGGAGCCAGCGCATCGGCCTCGATGCCCGCGACACCCGCCCGGCCGCGCACGCCCTGCAGCGGGCGGAAGGTCCAGTTCGTCTGCGGCAGGGTGCCGGTGCCGAAGCCGGCCGCCTCGCCATGCTCCCAGGCCCAGCGGGCGGCTGCCATGGCGGCTGCGCCGAGGGTCGGCGTCTCGGGCGCCCCGGCGGCGATGATGAGGTCGTCGCCCAGGGGCAGCAGGACGACCGCCTTGGCGCTGGCGGCCTCGGCGGCCTGTTCGGCGAGCACCTTCGCCGTCGCCTGACGGTCATCGGCCCCGGCCAGGGCCTCGCTGGCGCCGAGCAGGGCCGAGACGGCGGAGGCGCGTCTCTGGGTGCGGCCGGCCTGTTCGCGGACGCGGCCCGCCAGCACGCCGGTCAGCAGGGCGACGCCCCAGAAGACGACAAGCGTCAGCACGTCGGTGGGCGAGCCTATGGCGAAGCTGTAGCGCGGCTGAAGGAACAGGAAGTTGTAGATCAGGAAGGCCGTCGTCGCCGCCGCCAGCGCGGGCCGCAGACCGTGGAGCGCGCCCGCCGCGACCACTGCTGTCAAATAGATGACGCCCAGATCGACCCGCTCGAATGTCTGGTCCAGACCGAGGGCCAGGACAGTCGCCAGGCCGATGAAGCCCGCCCCGATGGCGTATCCACGCCAGGCCATGGGGGCGGATGCCGGCCGAGGCGCCGGGGCCGGGGTCTCGGCCTCGTCGGTGATGATATGGATCGCGACCCCGCTGGCGGAACGCAGCAGGGCGACAGACAGCGATTGCCCCATCAGGTCGCGCAACCGGCTCGTGCGGCCCTTGCCGACGACGATCTGGGTCACATGGTTGCGCTGGACGTGGTCCATCACGGTGCGGACGACGTCGTCGCCGGTCAGGGTCACGGTACGGGCGCCGAGCTGTTCGGCCAGCTTCAGCGCCTCACTGAGCCGCGTGGTCGCCTCGACCGAGGCGACGGCCCGATCGACCGTCGCGACCGTCCAGGGCGCATCCATCATCATGCCGGACAGCCGCCGCCCGGCGCGCACCAGAGACGCCGCCATGCCGTCGCCCCCGACCAGCACCAGGATGCGCGCCCCCGCAGCCCACGGCCCGGGCACCCCCTTCTCGCGCAGATGCACCAGCAGCTGGTCATCCACGGTTTCCGCCGCGCGCCGCAGCGCCAGTTCGCGCAGCGCCGTCAGGTTCTCGACCTTGAAGAAATTCTCCGAGGCCAGCCGGGCCGTCTCGGGGACGTAGACTTTCCCTTCGGCCAGCCGCTTGCGGAGTTCGTCGGGGGTGATGTCCACCACCTCGATATCGTCCGCCTTGGCGAGAGCGCTGTCGGGGACCGTCTCGCGCTGGCGGGCGCCGGTGATACGCAGGACGACGTCGGACAGGCTCTCCAGATGCTGGACGTTCAGCGTCGTCCAGACGTCGATCCCGGCCTTCAGGATCTCCTCGACATCCTGCCAGCGCTTGGGATGGCGCGAGCCCGGCGCGTTGGAATGGGCGTATTCATCGACCAGCAGAAGTGCGGGTCGGCGGGCAATGGCGCCGTCGATGTCGAACTCCATCAGGGCGCGGCCCTTGTAGTCGACGGGGCTCCGGGCCAGCACATCGAGCCCGCGCAGCAGGCTCTCGGTCTCGCGGCGGCCGTGGGTTTCGACCAGGCCGACCAGGACGTCGTCACCCTCGGCCTTTCGCCTGCGGGCGGCGCGCAGCATTTCATAGGTCTTGCCGACGCCGGGTGACATGCCGAGAAAGACCTTCAGCCGGCCCCGCTTGCGCGAGGCCGGCCGTGGATCGTCGATTGTCGCGGGCTCAGCCAACTAGCCGGCCAGGGCGTCGAGGGCGCGGTTGGTCATCAGGACGTTGACGCGCGGCTGACCGATGAAGCCGAGCAGCGGGCCCTGGGTGTGGTCGTCGATCACGCGCTGCACCTGTTCGACTGTCAGACCCCGGGCCGTCGCGACACGGGCGGCCTGAAGACGGGCATAGGCCGGGCTGATGTCCGGGTCGAGACCCGAGGCCGAGGTGGTCACCGCGTCCGCCGGAATGGCGGTCGCGCCGGTCTGGACCCGGATGGCCTCCGCATCGGCGGCGATCCGAGCTGCGAGGTCCGGATTCAACGGCCCCAGGTTCGAGCCGGACGATCCGGCGGCGTTGTAGCCGTCGCCGGCCGCTGACGGACGGGGATGCAGGTAGCGGGCCTCGGCGAAGGGCTGGCCGATCAGGGACGACCCCTGGACCACGCCGTCGGCGCCGCGGACGAGGCTGCCGTTGGCTTGCACCGGGAAGACGCCCTGCGCGAAGCCGGTGATGGCCAGCGGATAGGCCAGACCCAGCACCAGGGTGAACAGGGCCATCATGACGACGGCTGGACGGAGGTGGTTGAGCATCTGTGTCGCTCCCTAGAAAACCGCCTTCAGCGAGGCCACGGCGCGCGCGCCGTAGATGTCGCCGAAGTCGTGCTCGTCGGTGTCGTGATAGCGGACATCGACCGCGAGGTTGGAAGTCAGCTGGTAGGCCGCGCCGACGTTCCACGTCGTGTAGTCGAAGTCCGAGGACAGGAACTGGCGGCCGGCCGCGCCGCTGACGGTCCATTTGTCGGCGAGGCTGAAGGCGGCATTGGCCTCGACGTAGGTGGCCTCGTCTTCCGACGCGCCGAAGAAGTCGGGCGACCAGTAGACGGCCGCACCCACCGTGGCCGGGCCAATGGCGCGCGAGGCGGCAGCCTTCAGCTCGACGTAGTCATAGTCCGCCGCGTCGGGCTGGCCGGTGTAGAAATAGCCGACGACGCCGAGGTCCAGGTTCCAGCCGGCGACCTCGGGACGGACGCCGCCGTACAGGTCGATCTCGGCATTGGTGTCGTCGTCGCCGGGGAAGCTGACGTTCGAGGCCCAGCCGCCGGCGTAGAACTGGCCGGCCGTGACATCGGCTCCGGCCGAGAGGGCGAAGTCCTCTTCCGTCTGGCTGACGCCCCGGAAGACGTAGTCCGAGGTCGCGGCGGCGTTGAACGACCACCGGGGTCCGGACGTCTGGGCGGCGGCAGCCGATGCGATAGATCCGAGGGTCAGAAGCGCCGTGATCGCTACGGCGGAGCGCGTTTGGATTTGCATTGTCTATTCCTTGATCTGGGCGGCCGGGACCGGCGCGGGACGAGCCGACGATCCGGCGTAGTCATGTCGGGGGATGAGGGCCGCGATCACGATCGCGGCGATGAAGAAGACGGCGAACCAGGCATCGTTCTTGCCGGCGGCCTTCAACCGGGAACGGCGGGGCATGGCGATCGTCCTCACGCCAGGCCGAGACCGGTGATGATCAGGTCGATCGCCTTGATGCCGACGAAGGGCGCGACGAGCCCGCCGAGGCCATAGATCAACAGGTTACGACCCAGCAGCTTGCTCGCGCCGACCGCCCGGTACTTCACCCCGCGCAGGGCCAGCGGGATCAGGGCCACGATCACCAGGGCGTTGAAGATGACCGCCGACAGGATGGCGCTTTCCGGCGAACCCAGCTGCATGACGTTCAGCGCGCCGAGCGCCGGCAGGGCGACCACGAACATCGCCGGGATGATGGCGAAATACTTGGCCACGTCATTGGCGATGCTGAACGTCGTCAGGGCGCCGCGCGTGATCAGCAGCTGTTTCCCGACCTCGACGATCTCGATGACCTTGGTCGGGTCGGAGTCCAGATCGACCATGTTCCCGGCTTCGCGGGCGGCCTGGGCGCCGGTCTGCATGGCCACGCCGACATCGGCCTGGGCCAGCGCAGGCGCGTCGTTGGCGCCGTCGCCGCACATGGCGACCAGCCGACCCTTGGCCTGTTCAGCCTTGATGAGGCGCATCTTGTCCTCGGGCGTGGCCTCGGCGAGGTAGTCATCGACCCCGGCCTCCGAGGCGATGGCGGCGGCCGTGACCGGGTTGTCGCCGGTGATCATCACGGTGCGCAGGCCCATGGCGCGGAGTTCGGCGAAGCGCGCCTTGACCCCCGGCTTGACGACGTCCTTCAGGTGGATGACCCCGACCAGACGGCCGTTCTCGGTCACGGCCAGAGGCGTGCCCCCCGAACGGGCAATCCGGTCCACGGCGGCGGTGAACTCGGCCGGGGCGACGGCGCCCTTCTCCAGCGACTTGAGTACGGCGTCGACCGCCCCCTTGCGCCAGGACAGGGTTCCGGCGTCCACACCCGACTGGCGGGTCACGGCGGTGAAGGAGATGGCCTTGGCGCCATCGGGCAGTTCGGCGACCACGCCGGCATTCCTGCCCAGCTCGACGATCGAGCGACCCTCCGGCGTCTCGTCGGCCAGCGAGGCCATGACGGCGGCGCGCAGGGCGGCTTCGGGCCGGACGCCGGCGACCGGGATGACCTCGGTCGCCATGCGGTTGCCGAAGGTGATGGTGCCGGTCTTGTCGAGCAGCAGGGTGTCGACGTCGCCTGCCGCCTCCACCGCACGGCCCGAGGTGGCCAGCACGTTCACCTTCAGCAACCGGTCCATGCCGGCGATGCCGACGGCGGACAGCAGTCCCCCGATCGTGGTCGGGATCAGGGTGATGAACAGGGCGCCCAGTACGATGGGATCCAGCTTCACGCCCGAATAGGCGCCGAGGCCCAGCAGGGTCACGACCGCGATCAGGAAGACCAGGGTCAGGCCGGCCAGCAGAACCGACAGGGCCAGTTCGTTCGGCGTCTTGCGACGGTTCGCGCCCTCGACCATGGCGATCATGCGGTCGAGGAAGGTCGAGCCGGGCGCCGAGGTGATGCGGATCTTCAGCCAGTCGGACACGACCGTGGTGCCGCCGGTGACGGCCGAACGGTCGCCGCCAGATTCGCGAATGACCGGGGCGCTCTCGCCGGTGATGGCGGCCTCGTTGACCGAGGCCACGCCCTCGACGATCTCGCCGTCGGAGGGGATGACGTCGCCGGCCTCGACCAGGACGATGGAGCCGACCGTCAGGTCACCGGCCGGCATCTGCGAGACCGCGCCGGTCGTCGGATCAACCAGCTTGGCGGGCGTCGTCACGCGGGTGGCGCGCAGGCTGTCCGCCGCCGCCTTGCCCCGCCCTTCGGCGACGCTTTCAGCGATGTTGGCGAACAGAACCGTGGCCCAGAGCCAGAGCGCCAGCTGGATGGCGAAGCCCGCCGACTGACCGGACGCGATCGCCCCCGCCGCCGAGACCGTCGCCAGCAGGGCGACGATCCAGGTGACGAAGATGACCGGGTTCCTGAGCAGGTGACGCGGGTTCAGCTTGACGAAGGCGTCGCCGAACGCGCGGCCGAGCATGGCGCCGGTCAGGCCGCCGCCCAGTTTGGACGTCGAGGGCCGGCTTTCGCCGATCTCGGGGTTTGCGAAGGTCATGTCAGATGTCCGATCACTGGACCCCGCCGAGCATCTGGAAATGCTCGACGATGGGTCCGAGGGCGAGGGCGGGGAAGAACTGCAGCCCGCCCAGGATGAGGATGACGCCGATCAGCAGGCCGATGAACTGCAGGCCGTCCGTCGGCAGGGTGCCGGTCGAGGGCGCAAGCTTGGGCTTGACCACCAGGGCGCCGGCGAGGGCCAGCACGGCGACGGCGGGGATGAACCGGCCCATCAGCATGGAGATGCCCAGGGTCGTGTTCCACCAGGGAGCGTTGGCGGTGAGCCCTGCGAAGGCCGAACCGTTGTTCGCCGCCGCCGAGGTGTAGGCGTACAGCATCTCCGACAGACCATGCGGCCCATGATTCAGCAGCCCCTCCATCGCGGTCGGGAAGACGGCGGCGATCGAGGTGAAGCCCAGGATGGCGAGCGGCAGCACCAGCACCGCGATCATGGCGAACTGGATCTCGCGCGCCTCGATCTTCTTGCCGAGATATTCCGGGGTCCGGCCGACCATCAGTCCGGCGATGAAGACCGCCAGCATGGCCATCACGACCATGATCGCGATGCCCGAGCCGATCCCGCCGGGCAGGATCTCGCCCAGTTGCATCAGGAACATCGTCAATCCGCCGGACAGCGGCATCAAGCTGCCGTGCATGGCGTTGACCGAGCCGTTCGAGGCGCCGGTCGTCTGACCAGCCCAGGCGACGGAGGCGGGCAGACCGAAGCGGGTTTCCTTGCCTTCCATATTGACGGGCTGATCGATCCCGGCGGCGACGAGCGCCGGCGCGGGCTGGCTTTCGGCGACGTAGATGCCGGCCGTGCAGGCGGCCAGCAGGACGAAGGCCGCGATGACCAGGGCGCGGACATCCTTCTTCGCCAGCACGCTGCGGCCGAAGGCGAAGAAGGCCGCCCAGCCGAGGACGTTGATCGACACGGCCGTGATCAGATTGGTCAGGGCCGAAGGGTTCTCGAACGGATGCGCCGAGTTGGCGTTGAAGACGCCGCCGCCGTTGATGCCCAGTTGCTTGATGGCCAGCTGACTGGCGACCGGGAACAGCGACAGGGTCTGTTCGCCGCCTTCGAGGCCCCGGGCCGTGACGGAGGCCGCCAGGCTCTGGACCACGCCGAGACCGGTCAGCACCATTGCCAGCAGAAGCGCGGCGGGCAGCAGCAGGTAGAGGGTCGTGCGGGTCATGTCGGCCCAGAAATTGCCGACACCCTCGCCGCGGTTGGCGACGAAGGCGCGCGCCAGGGCGGCCGCGATGGCGGCGCCGGTGGCGGCGGACAGGAAGTTCTGCACCGTCAGTCCGACCATCTGGCTGAAGGTCGACAGGGTGCTTTCACCGCCATAGCTCTGCCAGTTGGTGTTGGTGACGAAGCTGACGGCCGTGTTGAACGCCAGATGCGGCGACAGACCCGCGAACCCCTGCGGGTTTAGCGGAAGGAGGCCCTGCAGACGCAGGATGGCGAACAGCAGGAAGAAGCCGACGGCGTTGAAGGCGATCAGGGCGCCGGCATAGCCGACCCAGCCCTGACCGCGTTTCGGGTCGACCCCCGAGGCCTTGTAGAAGACGCCTTCCACAGGCCGCAGCACCGGATCGAGCCAGGTACGCTCGCCGTTCCAGACGCGCGACAGATAGATCCCCAGCGGCCATGCGATCAGCACCGACAAGCCGAGGATCAGGGCGATTTCCGCCCAGCCTTGAATATTCATTGCGGCGGCTCCTTCAGAACCGCTCGGGGCGCACGAGCGCCACGATCATGTAGACGGCGACCACGACGGCGCCGGCTCCCCAGAGAAGGGCGATCATCGTCACACCCTCCGCAAGGCTGAGGCGAGGACGGCGAAGAGCAAGAACGCCCCGCCGCCCAGCGCCAGGAAAAACAGATCGGCCATGTGAGGCGACTCCAGAAGTTCAGGAGGCGGAAGGACCACGAAGCCGCATAACGGAGCCATGCGAGTCTCCCGGCGGCGCATAACGGGAGCATAAAATCCGACGGCGGCGCGTCGGCTCGGCATGCGAAAACGCCCGACGCAGGGCGCCGGGCGTGGGGTCGATGGGTCAGCGCTCGGTGACGATGACGATGTGGCCCGGATGGCTGTCCGCCTCGGCCTCCGCGTGTCTCAGGGCCGTCCTCCGGTCCATGAATATCCCGCTGAACAGGTTGTCGCTGGATCGGAGCCGCCAGCGACCGCCCTCGGGCAGGACTTCGAGGATGGCCGGCGGCACGTCGATAATCAGGCTCATCGCCTGCCGTCCGACAAGGCATCGGCCTGGCGCTGCAGCAGCCGGGCGATCCGGTTCGCCGCGCTGCGCGTCCGGAAAGGCCGGGTGCAGGCGCCGTTCAGGCGGACGCTCCAGCCTCCGCAACGGGCGATCACCGTATAGACCTTCGGCCTGGGCGCGCTTCCTGCCACGGGATAGTCAACGCAGCCGGTCATCATCGGTCCAGCCTCCGCGGAGCCCGCCTCGGCGAGGATGCGGCGCCAAAGGCGGCCCCAAGCACCGCCATCGTCATTCGCCACACGCTCAAAGGGGGAGGCTCCTTTGAAGTCGCCAGCCGGGAAAGCGTACTGATCCGCGTCATGCGCAGTCTCCTTTCAGAGACCGCATCCAACGCCCGATGGACGTAACGTCGCCATGCGGAACGGCGGCCCACGCATCATTTTCCCGTAAACCGAGACGCGCGAGGGCCATTGCAACGACGTCATCGGACGGGGGCGAGGCCATCGAGGCGGCGCTGGCAGGACCACAGCCGGCCGCCGATCCGGCTTGATCGTCACGCGTTCGCGGTCGGATCGTCGGCCGCCAGTTCTCTCGCATCCGCGCCTCGCGTCCATGGCAGGGTCCCGGTCTGGCGCTCAATCATCCGATGCACCCGGATCGGCTCGTTCTCGTCCTGCAGGGCGTGCAGCAGTTCGATATTGGCCAGGTCCGCCCGGGTGCGACGCGTGTTGTGCCGCACGTAATCAAGCCAGGTCGCAACGTGATAGCGCTCGACCCACAGGCCCCGATCGCCGAGGTCGCGCAGCAGCCGCCATCCATGCGCCCCGTCGCGGCGACGGATGCGCCGGCGCTCCGACATGGCGGTGAGGAAGGCCACAAGCCGGTCTTCCGGGATCCTGTACTCCACCGTGACGACGATCGGTCCGCTGCGAGGCTCGATCGGCACATCGGTCTCCGGCTCCCTGAACCGGTCGAGCGGATCGAGATCCAGCGCCTCCGCATCAGGCAGCGACAGAGCGAAGCCCAGCGCCACGGCGGCGATCTGCGCGCCGGCGGCGACCAGCAAACTGAAGGCCACCCCATGCGTGTCGGTCAGCCAGCCGAACAGGGCGCTGCCCGCCGCCATGCCCCCGAAGACCGCCATCTGATAGATCGACAGGGTCCGGGCGACGACCCAACGCGGCGAGGCCAGTTGCACCGAGACATTGAACGTCGACAGGGCCAGCACCCAGCCCGCTCCGGCGAGGGCAAGCGCCGGCAGGGTGATGAACGCCCAGGGGCTGATCGCGGAGACTCCTGCCCCGAGAGCCAGCGCGACGCCGGCCGACCGGACCAGCCCCTCGTTGGACATCCGCGATCTCAACCGGTTGCGGCCGAAGGCTCCGCCAACCGCCCCGATCCCGAAAGCGCCGAGCAGCAGGCCGTAGACCAGGGCCCCGCCGCCGACGAGGTCGCGCGCAATCAGGGGCATCAGGGCCGGGATGGCGCTGGCCCCCACGCCGAACGTCGCCGCCCGGATCAGCACGACCCGCAGGTTCGGCGACATGGCCACGTAGCGAAGCCCGGCTTCGATGGCGAGGCCCAGCCGTTCGGGCGGCAACAGTTTGGGCGAAGGCGGCTGTTTCCATCGGGCCAGGACCGCGATCAGTCCGATGTAGCTGACGGCGTTGATGGCGAAGGCCGCCGCGGCGCCCAGCGCGGCGACGATGACGCCTCCGATCGCGGGGCCCAGGCTGCGGGCGATGTTGAAACCCATCCCGTTCATGGCCACAGCGGCCGGCAGGGCGGGACGGGGCACCATGTCGCCGACCGACGCCTGCCAGGCCGGGTTCTTCAGCGATGTCCCGCAGCCGATCAGGAAGGTGAAACCAAGCAGCAGCCAGGGCGTCAGCACGCCGAACGCCGCACAGATCGCCAGAGCCGCCGACACGACGAGCATGAAGATCTGGGCGATCAGCATCAAGATGCGGCGATCGTGACTGTCGGCCAGGGCTCCGGCCGGCAAGGACAGCAGCATGATCGGCAGGACCGTCGCGGTCTGAACCAGGGCGATGAGCTGGGACGAGGCGCCGAGCGCCGTCATCATCCAGGCCGCGCCGACGGTCTGGATCAACCCGCCGAAGTTGGACGCCAGGTTGGCGGTCCAGACCGACCGGAAGATCGGCGATCGCCATGGCGACCGGGCGGCCTCGGCAGAAGCGTCTGATGAGTCCATTCGCAACGGTAACGCCCGACGGCCCCCCACGCACCCGCGGGCAAGAAAAATGGGCCGACCCTCGTCGGAGGGCCGGCCCTGGATCGCTTGGCTGGGAGAAGAAGCCTGCGAAAGAGATCAGAAGGTGTAGCGCAACCCCGCAAAGAACTGGCGGCCGGTGTGGCTGTAGACGTTGAGGCGGTTGGAGGCGTCGACGTACTGGTCGTTGAACTCGTCCGTCAGGTTGATGCCCTCGACCGAGACCTTCAGCCGCTCGGTGATGTTGTACGAAGCCTGGGCGTCGAAGTTCAGCGTCTCATTGGTGCCGTGCACCGAGTTGCCGTCGTTGCCCGGAACCTGGGTCAGATAGCCCGCGCGATAGGCGGCCGACCCGCGGATCGAGAACCGGTCGGTCTCGTAGTACAGGGTGAAGTTCGCCGCGTTCTTGGACAGGCCGACCAGGGTCTCGTTGATCGTCGGCGCGCCGGCGGTCGTCGAGGTGAGATACTCGATGTTGGAGTCCACGAAGGTGTAGTTCGCCTGGACGCCGAAATTCTCCAGCCAGCCGGGCAGGAAGTCGAGACGCTTCTGCACGTTGATCTCGAAGCCCGTCAGATCGCCACCGGGCGAGTTCACGGGTTGGCTCACCACGAAGAGGTCGGTCGGCAGGGCGGTGGTGCCGGTCAGCAGGCTGGAGGGAAGACCCAGTTGGTTGAACGGGATGTCCTGACGCAGGGTCTGAACGAAGGTGTTGATCTTCTTGTAGAAGACACCGATTGCGAACAGGCTGTCCGCGTCGGGGTACCATTCCAGCGAGAAGTCGACGTTGTCGGACTTGGTCGGCAGGATGTTCGGGTTGCCCGACGAGAAGCTGCGGTTCGCGCCTTGGATGCCGACGTCGCCACCGGGGGTCAGGACCGCGATCGACGGCCGGGCGATCGTCTGCGCGGCCGACAGGCGGGCCACGACGTCTTCTGTCAGGTCCACAGCCAGGTTGGCGGCCGGCAGGAACATGTCGTAGTCGCGGCGGGCGCGGACCAGGTCGATCGTCGTGCCGACTGCAGCGAACCCGTCGGAATACTGCTCGGTCAGGACGTAGCGGGCGCCGATGTCGCCGCGCCATGGCATGCCCAGGGCGTCGAAGCGGAAGTCGACCTGCCCGTAGGCGCCCATGTCCTTCTCGTCGACGGTGATGTACTGGCCGCGCGCCGAGGAGTTGTTCAGCCCCGTCAGGGCATAGATGCCGGTGTTGGAATAGATATTGTAGGTCGCGATGAACCGGTCGAGGTCGGGGGCCAGCCAGCTTGTCGGCGATCCGCCCGGCAGACCCGCGTTGCGACCAAAGCCCGAGAAGACCCGCGACACATCCGCCAACTGCTGAGGTGTCAGGGTCTGCACCACGGTCTCGCTCGTGCGGTACTGGCCTTCGGAGTCGAAGTGGAAGCGACGATAGTCGAGGCCGGCCTTCAGGGTGATGTTGTCGCTGACGTCCCACTCGCCGTAAGCCTTGGCGGTCGAGAAGGTGTTGATGACCTCGTTCGGACGAATGCGGACTTCCGACGTGCCGGTGATCATCGACCAGTTGGTGGGGTTGGTCAGGTCGAAGCCGAAGTCGAACTTCGGCATCCGCGAGCGGAAGTCGTAGGAGAAACCGTTGGTGTTGGCGCGGTCGAAGGTGACGATGGTCGAAACCGGGTTCGAGAACTCCGACCGCGAATAGCCGGCCACGAAACCGGTGCGGAAGGTGTCCGACCAGTTGCGGGTCCCGGTCAGCGTGTACTGCTGGAACTGGGTCTGCAACTCGTCATGGGCAGACTGGGTCCGCACGTCGACGGCGTCGAACACGCCCTGGACCAGGTTACGGCCCACGACCGTGCCCGAACGGATGATCGTCTGCGGTTTGCCGGTGCCGGCGCGGCTGAAGCCGATGGCCTGCAGCTGGGCCTCGTCGCGGGTCGCCTGGACGTCGGAGTACAGAACGTCGAGGCTGATGGTGGTCAGGTCGTCCGGCCGGAACTGCAGCGAGCCCGTCAGACCGAGACGCTCGGTATTGTGGTCGTACTGGACGTAGGCCGGGATGCGCGGGTGATACAGCGCCGTCGCGGTGTTGGAGTCGTTGATCTGGCCGATCGTATAGCCGTTCAGCGTCGAGGCGGTGTTGAAGCCGCCGTTGGCGCCGCCGAAGGTCCAGCGCGTGATGTTGGCGCCCTCCTCCAGGATGTGGCGCTGTTCGTAGGCTGCGGAAACCAGCAGACCCAGACGACCGTCCATCCAGGTGTTGGAGGCCAGGAAGGTGAAGCGCGGCTGCACGTCGCGCGCCATGTCGTTGTAGCTGGCCTGTACACCCATCACGAGGGTCGGCTCGCTGTAGTCGAACGGCCGCGCGGTCTGAAGATCGACCGTGGCGCCCAGCGAACCTTCCTCGACATCGGCCGAGGCGGATTTGCGCACGGTCAGGCTGTTGAACAGCTCGGAGGCGAACATGTTGAAGTCGAAACCGCGCGTGCGGTTGGTGCCGCCCGAGTTGACCGTGCCGCCGGTGGTGGCGATCGCCTCCATGCCGTTGACGCGGACGCGGGTGTATTCCGAACCCAGGCCGCGCACCGAGATCTGCCGGCCCTCGCCGTTCGACCGGGAGATGGTGACGCCCGGAACCCGCTGCAGCGACTCGGCCAGGTTCAGGTCGGGGAAGTCGGCGATGTCCTCGGCCTTGATGACATCGACGACGCCGCTCTCGCGCCGCTTGGCGGCGACGGCGCTCTGAAGGCTGGCGCGGAAGCCGGTCACGACGATCTCGTCGACCTGGTCGGCCTGCTGCTCATCGGCGGCGGGAGCGTCCTGGGCCTGGGCGGCGCCGGCCGCGGCGGCCATGGCCAGCACGAGAGCCGAAGCTCCGGCCTTCAGACAAACGTGGAACTGCTGCGACGTGCGCATCGATAAATCCTCCCCAGGTCGCCCGCTGTCGCGGATCGTTTTTGGCCGACGCCGAGGCGCCCATTGATCCCGCAAACCTTGCTGGTCCGCGTAGCTTCGAGTGGACTGTAGGATTGGGAAACCGGCGTAAGCCAATCCCAATCGGGCATGGACCGATGCAGGACGTGAACCAATCCAGCTCCCGATTGACGCCTGACGCATAGATGACAGAGTCAGACGGTTGGCGATCCATAGCCGATCGCGCTGAAATGTCGCGCATTCATGCCGTTTCTGGATCGGTCGATAGCCGGATTGGCTTGGACCGTCCGATACCCGCCCCCTATCGTTCCCCTGGATCAAACGCCCGCAGAGGCGGCGGCCGGCGTCACATGACGCCAAAGGGAACGCGCAGCGCTCAGGGGTCGGACTTCCGTTCCGTATTCCGGTCATCGCATCCCGCCGCACCGAGGAGGAGGCCGAGACCATGACCGACACCACCGCACCTGCCCCCGTTTCTGGCCAGGCCAAACGCACCCGGGTCCGCTTCCTGATCCTGCTGCTGATCTTCCTGCTGACGACGATCAACTATGCGGACCGCTCCACATTCTCGATCGCGGGCGACGCGGCGTCGAAGGACCTCGGCCTGGACCCGGTCGAGATGGGCTACATCCTGTCCGCCTTCGCCTGGGCCTATGTGCTGGGCCAGATCCCCGGCGGCGCCCTGCTCGACCGGTTCGGCACCAAGCTGATCTACGCCATCGCCATCGCGGCCTGGTCCTTCTTCACCCTGGTCCAGGGCTTCTCCGGCTTCCTGACCGGCGGCGCCATCTTCGTCGGCCTGTTCGCCATGCGCTTCGCCGTGGGCCTGGCCGAGAGCCCCTCCTTCCCCGGCAACGCCCGCCTCGTCGCCGCCTGGTTCCCGGGTTCGGAGCGCGGCTTCGCCTCCGCGGTCTTCAACTCGGCCCAGTATTTCTCGCTGGTGGTCTTCGCACCCCTGATGGGCTGGCTGGTCCACACCTACGACTGGCATTCGGTCTTCTTCGTCATGGGCGGCCTGGGTCTCGTCGCCGCCGTCGTCTTCTGGCAGCTGATCCACTCCCCCGTGGAGCACCCCTCCGTGAACCAGGCCGAGCTCGACTACATCGAAGCCGGCGGCGGTCTGATCCGCATGGAGGAGAAGGTCGTGAAGGCCTCCGCCTTCACCTGGCCCAACGTCAAACAGGTCCTGTCCAGCCGCATGCTGATCGGCGTCTTCATCGGCCAGTACGGCATCAACGTCCTGACCTATTTCTTCGTCACCTGGTTCCCGATCTACCTCGTGAAGGAGCGCGGCCTGAACATCCTCGAGGCCGGCTTCGCCGCCGCCGCCCCGGCGCTCTGCGGCTTCGTCGGCGGCGTCCTCGGCGGCGTCATCTCCGACGCCATCCTGAAGCGCACGGGCTCCCTGACCCTGGCCCGCAAGACTCCGCTCCTGATCGGCATGATCCTGGCCTCGACCATCATCGCCTGCGTCTACATCCAGCAGGAGTGGCTGATCGTGGTGGTCATGGCCGTGGCCTTCTTCGGCAAGGGCATCGCCTCGCTCGGCTGGGCCGTCGTCTCCGATACCTCGCCCAGGGAGCTGGTCGGCGTCACCGGCGGCATCTTCAACACCTTCGGCAACTCGGCCGGCATCGTGACCCCGATCGTCATCGGCTACATCGTCGCAGCCACCGGCTCCTTCGACGGCGCCCTGTGGTTCGTGGGGCTCCACTGCATCCTCGTGGTCGCCGCCTATTTCCTGATCGTCGGCAAGATCGAGCGCCTGACGCTCAAGCCCGCCAGCGCCGCCTGATGGCCGCCAGTCGTCGCGCCTTCCTTGGCGGTTCCGCCGCCGGCGCCCTCGCGCTCGCCGCTGCCCCGCGCGCAAAGGCCGCGACGACCCTGCGCATCTCCACCCCCATGTCGCCGCCCGACTGGGCCCTGCTCCAGCGCCAGCTTCTCCACGCCAACGCCGAGGCCTGCCAGGTCTTCTACGAACGCTATTTCGACGAGCGCGGCTATTTCCTCTGCTTCGAACGCTGGGGCGCCAACGACGGCCCCGACGACGCGATCGAGAACTTCAACGACTGGCCCCTGCTCCACGCCCTCGGCGGCGCCGAGATCGTCAAGTCGATGTACACGCAAGGCTGGGAAGGCCACCTGCGCCAGTTCACGGCGGCCAAAACCACCGAGGTCGAGATCGCCCGCGAGGGCATGTTCTACAAGGAATTCAACGTCCAACTCGATTGGCAGCACCATGCCGAGGAGATGACGCTGTTCCACGTCCAGGGCCTGTCGGACCCGAACAATCCCCGCTTCCACGACCGCGCCCGACGCTTCAGCGCGATGTATATGGGCGAGGACGCCGACGCCCCGAACTACGATCCCGAGCACAGGATCATCAGGAGCCTGATGAACGGTTCGCGCGGCCCGATGCTGCGCAAGGCCACCGCCCTGGACTGGGCCGGCGACCCGTTCGACACCGCCGGCTTCTTCATGGAGCACGGCGAGGACACCTACGAACAGACCCTGCACCACTACGACGAATACACCGACGTGGTCGGCGACCACCCGCTGAACCTGTTCGCCACGACGCTCGCGCTCAACGCCTTCATGATCGACCACGAGCCCAAATACCGCGACTGGCTGCTCGGCTATGTCGACGCCTGGGCCGAGCGGGCGAAACAGAACGACGATCTGCTCCCCTCCAACGTCGGCCTCGACGGCGTCATCGGCTCGGCCGCGGACGGCAACTGGTGGGGCGGGACCTACGGCTGGGGCTTCTCCCCCGTGAACCCTGTCACCGGCCTGCGCGAGGACCGCAGCCGCGTGCTGCGCACCATCCTCGGCTTCTTCAACGCCTACCTGCTGACCGGCGACGACAAATACCTCGACACCTGGCGCAGACAGGCTGACCGGCTGAACGCTGAGAAACGCACCGTCGACGGCCAGGTCCAGACCCCGACGATGTACGGCCCCGACGGCTGGTACGGCTGGAAGAACGGCCTGCACCAGACCAACAGCCTCGACATCTGGTGGTTCTCGATGAAGGCGTCCGACCGCGCGCGTGCGCCGGACCATCCCTGGGTCGCGTATCTGGAGGGCCGCAATCCCGACTTCCCCGAGGCGGCGCTCCGCGACGGGCTGGCCCAGGTGGCCGCCCGCGCGGAGTTGCAGCGCCGTGACACCACGACGCCCGACACCCGCCTCGCCGACGCCGTCCTCGACATCAATCCGGCGCGGGTCACCGCCCTGATGCAGACCATGATGGGCGCCATCCATATCGGCCGCCCGGGCTGGTCCCCGACCACCGCCAACGCCGGCGGCTCGCCCCTCTACGCCCGCCTGCGCTACTTCGACCCGGTCGAGCGCCGCGCCGGCGTGCCCTTGGACGTCGCCGCCCTCGTCGACCGCATGACCGACGACGAAACCGCCGTCACCCTGGTCAATCTCAACGTCACCGAGGCCCGCACCGTCACGGTGCAAGGCGGCGGCTACGGCGAGCACCGGATCCGCTCGGTCACGATCGGAGACGCGCGTCAGGCGGTGGATGCGGCGACGTTCACCGTCACCCTCGCCCCGGGGGCAGGCGCGCGTCTGGTGCTGGCGATGGACCGGCATGTGAACCCGCCGACGCTGCGCTTCCCTTGGGATCGGTAGGGTCCGGGGACACCGTTAGTCCAATCCCCGCTTCCGAGCCTCGGCGGTCGTTCACTGCGTCCGCGTTCCGCGCGGACCCCAGCCGCCCTCCAGCGCCGGGTCAGGCTTTTCAGGACCCGAACGATGGCGAACAGAAAGACGCTACTTGCGCGGCTGAAACGCCCTGCCGCGATTTCCGATCATCACCCAGCCGGCATTCGTCGGCTCATAACCGCCCTTGGCTTTCGCGACGGCCAGCCCGAGAACGGTGAGTTCCGGTCCCCGGCTCTCGTTCGGCGGGCGAGCGGGATCGACCATGTCGAGGAGCGCATCAATGCGTTCGGGGTCGGTCATCATTGTGCGAGGTCCCAGTGAGGGTGAGGAAGGGCGACGCGCCAGCCCTAGCCTATTCCTCGTCCCAAGGGGGCGGTAACTGACCCGCCTTGAACAGGATCGTGGGGTTCTCATCGTAGTCCCCCATCTCTGTGTCGGCTGACGCGGCGAATGCGACCACGCCGAGCCGCAAAGGTGCAAGACGTTCGGCCTTGCGTCGAGCCTCTTCGGCGGTCTTGCAACCCTGCTGCTGCTCAGACTTCAGGCCTTTTCCGCGACCCTGCACATAGGTCTGAATGATGTAGACGGTCTCGACGGCCATAGGCGACTCCACTGGGGGTCGCCTTAGAGCACGTGTCGGTTCTCCGCCCGGGGTCAAATGACCGCTATCGACCCTTAGCGGACGCTTCCGACGGCTATCTTCTGCGCTTGCGCCGTGTATCTTTGGTCAACTTTGCAGGAGCCTGGGATGCGGAACATAGGTCTGGTCAGCGCTGCCGTGATCGCGATGGCGGCCATGGCAGGGGCAGTGGCGGCTTCCGCACCGCCTGTCATGCAGTCTCAACCGCCGATCGATAGAAGACTCCTCAGTGGCAGTGCGGAGGTTTCAGGCGCACGGGTGGAAAATGTGATGGGCGAAATCCTGTCGATCGTGGGCATGGCTGAGGACGATGGCCTGAGCGGAGAGCCCGCGCAACAGAGAATCAAGCGCCATCTGCAAGATTACCTTCATCACAATCTCAACACAGTTGGTAGATTACTGTCAGAAGAGCAATTGTTGATTACTCTTATTGTGGCGCGTCGGGAACTTATCGACACCAACCAACTAAGGAGTGGCAGTGACGGCGACCTTGCCATTTCCGCCCTGGAGGCCGAGCAGGAAGCCGGATGGCGTGCGGACAGGAACAACAGGGCCGGTCGCAACCCGTTCGGCGGCACCGGCACCGGCGGCCGCGGTGCCGGTGCGGGCCAACCCGCGACAAACGCGGGCACGACCGGGATCCGGCGGAGCCGGGCGACCTATGACTCTGATCTCGCCGGGCCGAGGTGGTGAGGCGGCTGGGGGCGGTCAGTCGAGGGTCTTGAGACCGGCTGCGGTAACGTCTGAAAACCACCCGTAGGCGACCTTCGCGAAGTCCGGTTAGAATGGGATCGTGCACAAGCCCCTGGCCCTCCTCGCCCTCACCCTCGCGCTCGCCACGCCCGCCTCCGCCCAGGATCGCTGGATCGCCGGCTGGACCTGGGCGCCGTCCGCCAGTCTCGGCCCGGTCGTCGCAGCATCGCTGCCCAATCCCAACGACGTGCGCGGCCCGCTCGGTCCCTCCGAGGTCTCCGACCAGACCCTCAGCCAGACCCTTGTCGTCGCAGCCGACGGCGACCGCATCCGGGTCCGGTTCTCCAACCTCCACGGCGCCGCCCCTGTCCGCATCGGCGCCGCCAGCGTCGCGGTCGGCGACGGCGCGCCCGTTCCGATCACCTTCGACGGTGCCCCGGGCGTCACCCTCCCGGCCGGCGTCCCCCGCCTGTCCGATCCCGTAGCCCTCCCCGTCCATGCGCTCGACCGGTTGACCATCAGCACATACCTGCCGGACTCCACGCCCCTGCCCGTCCACCGCATCCGCCAGGTCCTGCGCGACGGCGACGCGACCGGCTCGGCCGTCCCCGCCGACGCCTCGCCCCTGCGTCTCGGCACCCCGATCACGGCCGTCGAGGTCGAGACCGACGCCCCGGTCAACGTCATCGTCGCCTTCGGGGATTCCATCACCGAGGGCACCGGCTCCCTTCCCTCCGGCCCCGGCGGCTGGCCCGAGCGGCTGGCCCGGCGGATGGTCGAGGCCCACGCCCCCTGGGCCGTCGTCAACGCCGGCATCGGCGGTAACCGCCTGCTGTACCAGGGCTCCGGCCCGTCCGGCCTCCAGCGTCTCGACAGCGACGCCCTGGTCATTTCCGGCGCCCGCTGTCTGATCCTGCTGGAGGGGATCAACGACCTCGGCCGCCCGGCACGACCGGAGTACGCGCATGAGGCCATCACCGCCGAAGACCTGATCTCCGGCTACCGACAGGTCATCGCTCGCGCCCATGCCGCCGGCTTCCGCGTCATCCTCGCCACCCTGCCCCCATACGAGGGTGCCAACTATTTCACCGAAACCGGCGAGGCGATCCGTCAGGCCGCCAACGCCTGGATCCGCACCTCAGGCGAGCCCGACGCGGTCATCGACTTCGACGCCGCCGTCCGTGACCCGGAGCATTCCACCCGCCTCCTCGCCGCCAACGACAGCGGCGACAAACTCCATCCGTCGGACGGGGGCTACGCGGCGATGGCGCAGGCCATTTCGCTCGATGTCTGCGACTAGCAAACTTCATCGAAGATGTGCCGTCTGGGCCGACTCTGCGCTCCAGCCCCATTCCATTTTGCCGCCTCTGCGGTCGAGCCCGATTCTATTTTGCCGGAATGGAGTCGATCACGTCCCCTGCTTCAGGAAGGGGGCCACCTGGAACAGCCGCCGCTCGTCGCCGCGCGGGTCATCGACCGGCCGTGTGTCGACATCGAAGATCATCGTCGGCCGCCGCTCGAGGTCATAGGGGGCCCAGGCCGGGATGGCGGCATTGTTCGGATCGCCGGTGCGGGCGAAGGCGATGAAGGTCTCGCTCATCCTTCGCGCCACCTCGATCGCCTCGGGCCCTGTTCCGGTCTTCGACGTCGGCTGGTGGCAGTTGTCGAAGGCCAGGGCGATGTCGAACGAGTGATAGGCGCCCAGCCTAGGCTCGACCGGCGAGCCGAAATCGAGCTGGTACATCCAGGTCCGGTCCCCGATCCGCGCACGCTCCTGGGCCTGGATCAGATGGCCAGGCCGGGACCGGCCGCAGGTCGCGGCCGCGAAGAAGACGTCGACCGGGCTCATTTGCGGGAACCTCGCCCGGTACCAGTCGACGACATACTGGGCGTTCAGGTCGACCACGAACTCGGGCGCCAGCTTGGCCGCCACCGTGTCCCAGGTCAGGCTGAAGTTCCGCTCGTCGTTCGCGGTGAAGGCGCGCGCCTCGTCGTGGGTGTTTCCGATAATCATCGGAATATGTGCGCTTTCTCTGGGCGCATCGGGGACGAAGGGGTGCCTCGGCAGGGTGTCGTGATCCATCACCGACCAGAAATAGATGCCGCCCTTCTCGATCGGATCGTCCATCGACAGCGCTTCGACCAGCCGGCCCATGGGCAGGGTCGCCAGCTCCCCCGCCCGCTCCGGCGTCAAGCTTAGATGGTCGAGGAAGGCCCGCATCCTGAGTTCGGCATGCTGCGGCCCCATGGCCGTCACATGCTGGCCGCTCATGGTGATGACCTTGTGGAACAGCCCCGCCGCCGACGGCATGGCCATCAGGGTCACCAGCTTGGCCCCGCCGCCGGACTGGCCGAAGACGGTCACGTTGTCCGGGTCCCCGCCGAAGGCCGCGATACTGTCCCTGACCCACTCCAGCGCCAGCATCAGATCGAGGTTGCCCACGCTGCCCGACCTGGCGAAGTCGCCGCCCAGAACCTGCCCCAGCCCGTTGTAGCCAAAGACGTTCAGCCGGTGGTTCAGGGTCACCACGACCACATCCCCCCGCCGACACAGGGCGGCGCCGTCATACAGCGGGCTCGATCCCGAGCCGTTGGCGTGGGCCCCGCCGTGGACATAGACCATGACCGGCCGCCCCCCTCGACCAGAATGCCTCCGATCGTCGAGCGCCGGGGTCCAGACGTTCAGGAACAGGCAGTCCTCCGACTGGTTCGCCTCGTCCGACCTCTGCGGGCTGGCCGCGCCATAGGAAGTCGCCTCGACCACCTCGGTCCAGCGCCCCGGCGCCACCGCCGGCCGGAACCGCCGCACCGCCGTATCGGCGCCGTAGCGGACGCCCTTGAAGACCTTGATGTCCTGATCGAGATAACCCCGCACCGGCCCGTGCCGGGTCATCGCCACCGGCGCCGCCCCCTCCGCGTGGACGCCTCCGGGCATCAGGGCCGCCAGGGCGACAGTTCCTGCGACGACGGTACGGCGGGTGGGCATGGAGGTGTCCTTTCTAGGGGGCCTGTACGTCCTCCACCTGGGCCGAGATCAGCTCAAGCAGCGGTTTCAGGCTCGGATTGTCGTTGTCCTTGCGCCACGCCACGAAAAGCTCGACCGGGCGTTCCGGGACGGTCTCCAGCGGGCGGAACTCCACCCCCTCGAAATGCAGCTTGGTCGCGGCTTCCGGCACCACGGCCGCCCCGATCCGGGCGTGGACGAGGGCCAGGATCGAGTGGATCTGGGCCATGTGCTGGACATAGTTCGGCGACACCCCGGCCTCGTCGAACATCGCCGTCAGCATGGTGTGGAAGTATCCCGCGCCCTCGGGCGCATAGGTGACCATCGGCAGGCCGTCGAAATCGGCCAGGGTCAACCGCTCCTTCTCCAGCCGGGGATCGCCGCTCGGCAGGGCCGCGACGAGGGGTTCGGTCAGCACCCGCACCTTGTCGAACTCCGGCCGGGTCAGGGGCGGTCGGACGAGGCCGAGGTCGATGCGCCCGGTCAACAAGGCCTCGACCTGCTCGCCCGAGACCAGCTCCCGAAGCGCCAGGTCCACGTTCGGCAGCTTCGTGCGGGCCAGATCCACGAGGTTGGGCAGGAAGCTGTAGCCCGAGGCGGCCGTAAACCCGATCGCGACCCGCCCGGCATCCCCCTTGCCGATCCGTCGCGTGGCAAGGGCCGCGCTCTCGGCCAGCCTCAGGATGCGTTTGGCCTCGATCAGGAACGACCGTCCCGCCGGCGTCAGCCGCACCGACCGGCTGGTCCGATCCAGCAGGACCACGCCTAGGATCCGCTCCAGCAGTTGCACCTGACGGCTCAGCGGCGGCTGGGTCATGTTCAGTCGCTGGGCCGCCCGCCCGAAATGCAGTTCCTCGGCGACGGCGACGAAGCACCGCAGCTGGCTCAGCTCAAACATGATCGGTCCCGCCCTTTTTCAGGCGGACCATGCTAGGCGCTCCGGACCGGGCCGGACAGGCCACGGTTCTTATCCGTTCGCCGCCAGCTTCGGCGCCGCCGGCTGGACCCGTGCGATGAGGGCCGACAGCTCGGCCAGCTCGGCCTCCGACAGATCGACCAGCGGCATCCGAACCGGCCCGGCGCTGCGACCGATGGCGGTCATGCCCGCCTTCACGATCGAAACCGCATAGCCCTTACCCTTGTTGCGCAGGGCGATGTACGGCAGCACGAAGTCGCGCAGACCCGCCATGATCGTCGCATGATCGCGGGCGCGGACCGCCTTGTAGAAGTCCAGCGCGAACTCCGGCACGAAGTTGAAGATCGCCGACGAGTAGGTCGTCACGCCCATCTCCAGATAGGCCGGCGCGAAGGTCTCCGCCGTCGGCAGGCCGCCGACATAGGTCAGGCGATCGCCCATCCGGGCATAGACCTTCATCATCAACTCGATGTCGCCGACGCCGTCCTTGAAGCCCACGAGGTTCGGGTTGCGGTCGCACAGCTTCTCGAGGGTATCCTCGTTCAGCACGGCGTTGTCGCGGTTGTAGACGATGACGCCCAGCTTCGTGGCCTTGCAGACCGCCTCGACGTGCGCCGCCAGGCCTTCCTGTCCGGGGACCATGAGATAGGGCGGCAGCAAAAGGACGCCGTCGGCGCCGTTGGCCTCGGCGGACTTCGCCAGATCGACCGCGATCGCCGTGCCGTAGCCGCAACCGGCCACGACCGGGGTCTTGCCGGCGGTCTCGTCCACGGCCGCCTTGACCACCGCGGTCACCTCGGCCGGCGTCAGGGAGAAGAACTCGCCCGTGCCGCCCGCGGCAAACAGGCCGGCCAGCTCGTACTCCAGCATCCAGCCGCAGTGCTCGCGGTAGTCCTTTTCAACGAACTGATGCGCGCCGTCGAAATGGGTCACGGGGAACGACAGCAAACCGCCGCCGATCGTCGCGGCCATTTCCGCGGGCGTCATTCTGGACATGGGATTCCCCTCACTGTTCGACGGCCTCGCCGCCCGGCGCCATTGCCGCGCCTTGTCCAAACGGTATCGGGGGGTTCGATGCGGGTCTAAGCCAAATGAGCTATCGACCGATACGCGTTTTGGCTTGATCGGCGCTCACAGGCGCGGGAGCGGGCCTGGATCGATGCACATTGCGGTTCGATCCATGCGTGTTTCGGTGTTCGCAGCGCATGGATCAGGCTCTAAACCGCCTGAGACAGCCGAAGGACCTACCCATGACCGCCACCCTGAACCTCAGCCATCTGATCGACGGCGAGCGCGCGGACGTCGCCCGGCCGACGGAGAGCCTCAACCCGTCGAACACCCGTGAGGTGGTCGCCCGCACGCCGGACGGCGGTCAGGCCGAGGTCGACGCCGCCGTCGCTGCTGCGAAGGCCGCCTTCCCGTCGTGGTCCGAGGCCTCGCCCGAGGTCCGCTCCGACGTGCTCGACCGGGCCGGGACGCTCGTCATGGAACGGCGCGAACAGCTGGGCCGCCTGCTGTCGCGCGAGGAGGGCAAGACCCTGCCCGAGGGCATCGGCGAGACTGTCCGCGCCGGCCGCATCCTGAAGTATTTCGCCGGCGAGGCCCTGCGTCGCCACGGCCAGAACCTCGACAGCGTCCGCCCCGGCGTCGAGATCCAGACCTATCGTCAGGCGGTCGGCGTCTATGGCCTGATCACGCCGTGGAACTTCCCCATCGCCATTCCGGCCTGGAAGGCCGCGCCCGCGCTAGCCTTCGGCAATACCGTGGTGATGAAGCCGGCGGGTCCCACCCCGGCGACCGCCTCGGCCCTGGCCGACATCCTCGTCGAGGCCGGTCTGCCGAAGGGGGTGTTCAACCTCGTGATCGGTCGCGGGGGCGTGGGTCAGGCGATCGTCGATCACCCGGACGTCGACGGCCTGTCGTTCACTGGGTCGCAGAGCGTCGGCGCGGGCGTGGCCCTGGGCGCCATCAGGCGTCAGGCCCGGGTCCAGCTCGAGATGGGCGGTAAGAACCCCCTCATCGTGCTCGACGACGCCGATCTGGACCGGGCCGTCATGGTCGCGTTGGACGGCTCCTTCTTCGCCACCGGCCAGCGCTGCACGGCCTCCAGCCGCCTGATCGTCACCGACGCCATCCACGACCGGTTCGTCGCCCTGCTGGCGGAAAAGGTCGCCGCCCTGCGCGTCGGCGACGCCTTGGATCCGAACACCCAGATGGGCCCGGCGGTCTCCGAGGCCCAGATGGAAACCAGCTACAAGTACATAGACATCGCTCGCGAAGCCGGGGGCCGGATCGTCACCGGAGGCGAACGGCTCAGTCTCTCAACGCCCGGCTGGTACGTCCAGCCGACCCTGATCGCCAACACCGATCCGTCGATGCGCATCAACATCGAAGAGGTGTTCGGCCCGGTCGCCTCGACCATCCGGGTCAAGGACTACGAGGAGGCGCTCGCCGTCGCCAACTCCACCGAGTTCGGCCTGTCGGCCGGGATCGTGACCACCAGCCTCAAACACGCCCGCGACTTCCAGCGCCGCGCCCGCGCCGGCATGACCATGGTCAATCTGGCGACCGCCGGCGTCGACTATCACGTGCCCTTCGGCGGCTCGAAATCCTCCAGCTACGGCGCGCGCGAACAGGGCTTCGCAGCCGTTGAGTTCTACACCCAGACCAAGACCGCCTACTCCTGGAGCTGACGCGGAGCCCCCAGTCCGTGCGCCGATGTCTCTCCCGCCTGAATGCGTCAGCGGTTAGTGGTTCCGCGTAACCGTCGTGAGCTTCCCCGGGATCGTGTCGTTCGCAGATGCGGGCGAGGCGCACAGCGCCCCGCGCCGCACGCCTATCGGAACAGGCCGAGCAGGATCGAGGTCGAGGAATTGGCGATCGACAGAGCCTGCACTCCCAGCTGTTGCTTGGTCTGCAGCGACTGCAGTCGTGCGCTTTCCTTGGCCAGATCCGCATCGACCAGGTTGCCCACGCCGTTTTCCAGGGCGTCGGAGAGCTTGCTGACGAACGAGCGATGCGTGTCGAGCGACTTGGCGCCGGTGCCCAGGCGAGCCAGGGCGGACGACACATTGTCGATGGAGGTGTTGATGGCGGCAAGCGCGGTCGTCGCCAGGGTCGAGGTGCCGATGGTTGCGGTCGCGGCCAGGGTCACGTTGGCGCCGCCCAATGACAGGTTTTCAGGAGCCACCTTGATGGTGGAGCCGGCCGTGTTCGACAGAGCTTTGAAGCCGTTGGTGCCGGTCGAGTTGTCCAGCATGTTGATGCCGTTGAACTTGGCGTTGGAAACGACCGTGCCGATCTGGTCGCGGATGGACTTGAAGTCTTCGTTCAAGGCCTTTCGCGAAGCCGTCGACAGCGACTTGTCAGTCGCCGACAGGGCCTTTTCCTTAAGCTGGATCAACAGGTCCGAAACCGATTCACCGGCGGCCATGGCAACGTCGACGGCGGACGAACCGCGATCCAGGCTATCCTTGACGGCGTTCAGAGCCGAGATTTCACCGCGCTGGCCCTGGGCGATAGCCCAGATGGCGCCATTGTCCTTGGCGTTGTTGACCTTCTTGCCAGTGTTGACGCGGCTCTGGACCGTGTCGAGTTGTACCCTGGTTGTTTGCAAGTTCTGGAGCGCGACCAGCGCTCCAGAGTTCGTGTTCACGCTGTTCAGCGCCATGACGATGTTCCTATTCGCAGGTTCCGGGCGTCATTTTGACGTCCGAGAGCTTTTTGCCCGTCCTGCACAATAGGTAGATCTACCTAATATTTGTCGAACATTGTTTTACATGAGTCTTAACACAGTTCAGACTTGAGTAACCAAGTCCTGACCTGACCGGCTTCTTCGCCGCCAGCATGGCCGCCTACGCGGGTCCGGCGTTCCGGCGGAGCGTTCGGCCGTAGCCCGTCCGCTGCCGCATGGGCCTTAGTGGCGAACGCGCACGTAGGTGCCGGGGGCGGGATCGCCGGCCTTCAGCTTGCCGGAACCGACTTTCCTGGCCTTGACCTTCTCGTCGACCGCGGCCGCGTCGAGCCATCCCTGCCACTCGGGCCACCAGGAGCCCGGCTTTTTCTCCGCCCCGGCCAACCAGGCGTCGGCTTCTGCCGGAGTTTCGTCGCTGGTCCAGTAGCCGTGCTTGTTCGCGGCGGGCGGATTGATCATCCCCGCGTTGTGACCCGAACCGCCCAGGATGAACCGGGTGTCCCCGCCGAAATGGCCGCGCTGGGCGTAGGTTGCACGCCACGCCGAGACGTGGTCGTCGTGGAAGCCGACGATCATCACCGGGGTCTCGATCGCCTTCAGATCCAGGGCGACGCCATCGATGGACACGCCGCCGGGTTCCTTGAGCTTGTTCTGTCGAAGAACCCAGTCACCGTATTCCTTCAGCGTGCGCGCCGGCATCCGGGCGCCGTCGTCGAACCACCACAACAGGTCGGACGCGCGGGCATCGTCACCCATCAAATAGTGCTGGACCACGGAGGACCAGATCAGGTCGTTGGCGCGAACCGTCGAGAACAGCCTCGCGAGGTCATGCGCCTCGACATATCCGCGCTCGTCCAGATAGCGGTGGAAGGCCTTCATGTCGTTCTCGCCGGTGAAGACCGACCATTCTCCCAGTTCGGAGAAGTCGACCAGGCTGGCGATCAGTGTGGCCGAAGCGACGCGATCCGCGCGGCCCGTCTGGGCGAGCCAGGCCAGGGTCATGGCCGACAACGTCCCGCCCAGGCAGTAGGAGACCAGATCCACGTCCGGCTCGCCTGTCGCCTGTTCGACGGCGTCCATGGCCGCCACGATGCCCTCGGTCACATAGTCGTCGAGGCCGACATCGGCGTGGCTGGCGTCCGGATTGACCCAGGAGATCACGAAGACGGTGTGGCCCTGATCCACCAGCCACTTCAGGTAGCTGGCCTTGGGTGTCAGGTCGAAGAGATAGAATTTGTTGACCAGCGGCGGCACGAACAGCAGCGGGCGGCGATAGATCGTCTCCGTCGTCGGCGCGTACTGGATCACCTCCATCAGCCGGTTCCTGAACACCACTGCGCCGGGCGTGGCGGCGATGTTGACGCCCAGTTCGAAGTCGTTGGGCGCGCGCCGGCCGACCAGTCCGTCGCCGCGGGCCACGTCTTCCAGCAGATGGGTCAGGCCCGTGACAAGGCTCATACCGCCGGTCGCCATCGCACGACGTGCGACCTCGGGATTGGTCTGGGCGAAGTTGGCGGGCGACAGGGCGTTGGTGAGTTGGCGCGCCAGGAAGTCGACCTGGCCCCGGATCTCGTCGCTGACAGGCGCGGTGGCGATGAAGTCCTGAAGCTGGCGGCCCGCCAGCAGATACGCCTGTTTCAGTGCGTCATAGGCCGGCTCGCTCCAGTCGGCGCCGGAGAAGCGGCGGTCGCCCTTGATCGGCGCCGCGACCGGATCGGCGGCCAGGCCCCACGCGCGCTGGGCGGTGGAGGTCCACAGGTTGGTCCAGTCGGTCCAGTTCTTCGTTTGGGCTTCCAGGAGGGCGCTGGGCCGGGCCATCACCGCCAGGTTGAAGTCCACGACCGCCCGCACCAGCGTGGTCGGATCATAGGGCAGCGCCGTCGGCTGCATCGACCTGGCGGCGGTCGTCCGGGCCGCAGCCGCTGCGACCTCGGCCAGACGCATCATGGCCTCCGCCGCGACTTCGGGGTCCGGCAGGATCGGGATCGGAAAATCGAACGGGGGCTTGTCGCCGGTCGTCGTGGTCATGGCGCTCTCAGATCAGCGGGCGGTCAGGATGTCTACGGCCATGCAGTCGGCCGGCGCGACATAGAGCCAGGCCAGGGCGCGGTCCGGGTTCTCGGCGGTCCACACGGGGCAAGGCGCGCCGGCCCGATCAATCACCTCGGCGGCGGTCATGTCGGCGGAAAGCGGAGTGCGGGGAGCGACGAAAGAGTCGAAAGCCATGGCTGAATTCCTCGAACGGGCGTGTCGATCGCCCTATCGCATGGAGATTTTCGCATAACCATGCTACGAAATACCCAACCGCCGTGCATTTTTGCACAGGAGCCACGTTGTCCGAGTTCAATTGGAATGATCTGAGGGCTTTTCTGGCAGTGGCGCGCACCGGGCGTTTAACCGCGGCCGCTTCACGCCTGGACGCGGATCACACCACGGTAGGACGACGGATCGGCGCTCTGGAGGCTCAACTGGGCGCCCAACTGTTCGATCGAACGCCTGCCGGTCACGTTCTGACGGCGCACGGCGAACGCCTGATGCCGACGGCGGAGGCCATGGAGACCCTCGCAATCCGCGCAGCCGGCGAACTCGGCCAGGCCGATCAGGCCCTGACCGGAACGGTCCGCATCGGCGCGCCCGAAGGCTTCGGCAGCTATGTCATCGCCCCCTTGATGGCGGCGTTGGCGGATCGCCATCCGGAGCTGGAGATCCAGCTGGTCGCCATGGCCGGTGCGGTGAACCTGTCCAAGCGGGAAGCCGACATCGCCGTCAGCCTCAGCGCGCCACGCGAGGGCCGACTGGTGTCCCGGCGGCTGACCGACTACCGGCTCGGCCTGTATGCGTCGGCAGCGTATCTCGAGGCACGACCGCCGATCCTGAAGCGAACCGACATGAGCGGGCACCGGTTCATCGGCTATATCGACGACCTGCTCTACGCCCCCGAGCTCGACTACATGCAGGCCCCGGACGTGGAAGTCGTGGTTCGACTGCAGAGCTCCAACCTGATCGCCCAGCTGCAGGCAGCCCTGGCCGGAGCCGGTCTGTGCGTCCTGCCGAATTTCATCGCCGCACAGGAACCGGCTCTCGTTCAGGTCCTGCCCGAGGCGGTGCGACTGGAGCGTAGCCTTTGGCTTGTGACCCACGCCGATCTCCGACGTCTCGCGCGGATCCGGGCGGTCACGAGCCTGATCATCGAAGCCGTGCGAAGCAACCGACAGAGATTTATCGGGCAGGACGCGCATCAACCGGGGCCTCTCTCTGTAGCCGCACGAACCTGATCCGCCCGGCACATCGATGATCCGGCCGAGGCGATCACGACGGAAACCGTCCTGTTGATGCGCGGGTCGGGTCCGGTCGGCTACCGGCGCGGCGGAGGTCGTGAACCTGCGTCCGCCCTCCTGCCTGATCAAACAGGGGATCCGGATCGATCTGCTCGCGCCCGGGTCGATGTAGGCCTCAACAACGAGGAACTGTCCGAACGTCGCCGCGACCTGGAGGACGCCGGAGGTTACAGGTATCCGGCCTCCCAGACTCCATGACAGGAAATCCAGCGCGGACTCGTCGGCGACTGCAGACCGGCGCCGTGCTCGAGAGCACGACGCGATTCCACCGGATCACCGATACGCTCGGCCTGCCCCGCGACAATCACTGAAACGGCGGCCACGCTCGCCGGTCAGGCCGCCACTGCCGCCTCGCGCTGGCACGAGGACGGTCGGGGACTTTCAGCCCGCAAGGCCTGGCCAATAGCGGCCGGGCCCCGCCCCTGTCGGATCTTCCGAATGAATCAGGCGGATGGCTCGCCCGCGAGCGAACGCGCGAGCGCGACGACAATGCGGCGTTGATCGGGCGTTTCGATCCGGCCGTAGGCCTCAAGCAGAGCTTTCGAGCCGCTGACCGCGAACAGGTCCAGGCCATCGCTGGCTCCGGGCTCCTCAGCGTCGAAGAACGCGCTCACCGGCTGACCGAGCGCATGCGAAATGAGCATCAGACGTGAGGCCGAGACGCGGTTCGTGCCCCGTTCGTATTTCTGTATCTGCTGGAAAGTCACGCCCGTGGCCTTGGCCAGATCAGTTTGGGTGAGGCCACGCAGTTCGCGTATGGCGCGAACACGCTGCCCCACGGCGATGTCGATCGGATTAGGCGTCGGGGAACTCATACGCTCAAGCTAGAACATTCCGCTCTGCCGAAGCAACTCGCGCGCGCGAATCGCGCCGCCGGCCCTCCCAGATTCCTGCAGCCAGAGCGGCCATGAGACCGTAGAACATCACGTACAGGGTGGAGATATAGGCGTGCGACATGATGCGCGGGTCGATCACCATGCCGAAATGGCTCAGGACCGCCAGGAGCTGGAACGCGCAGCCGAACAGAAGCCAGACCCTGTGGGTTCTGACGAGCAAATATAGAAACACCCCGAGATTCGCGGCGTCGATGATCAGAATGTTCCACTGCGGCGAGGTCCAGTCCGTCCAATTCTGGACCAGGGGCGTGAGGATCGAGGCGACAACGATCGAAATGGCGGCGACCCGCTCCGTATGCGCACCTTTCCAGATGGCCGCACCGCACACGAGGATGGTCAGGATCAAGCCGCCGATCTGGGCGGCCGTGGCCAGAAACAGGACATTATCGTTGAACATGCAAAGGCTCGCGGCGCGCTGTCGGAGCGCGCCGCGAGCATAGCACTATGCGGCGACCTTGAGACCGGTCGGCCGCGGCAGGCTCTCTTCAGGCTTTCCGGCGCCCGTGCCCTGCATGACGGTGTTGCCCAGTCCCACCTGCGGTGCGGCGGTCTGAAGCGCGTGGTGGGCGGAGACGATCTGGTCCCGGGCTTCACCCAGCGCACGCACCGACCCGGTGACGCCGGTCATGGCGTGGCTGCCGAGCACGGCCGACAGACCATTCTCGCGACGAATGGACGACATCGCGGCGATCAGATGGGCGGCCTTTTCAAGGGCCGCATCAATGGCGTCTTCGGTTTCGAACAGAGCCGTGGCCAGCTTCTGTCCATACTCACGACGTTGCATGGGGGATCCTTCTCCCGCTTCGCGGGGGCTGTGGTGGGCCTTGTTTGTGAGGTCGGTTCAGGTCAGCGAAGTCGCTGGGCTTGATCGGCCGTTTGCAGAAGTTGCTGGATCATCAGGGTGGCGCCGATGGCTCCCGCGAGCAGAAGGGCGATGCCGCAGGTCAAGACGATCACCATCAACAGGTCCCGCCCGACGCGGCTGTACTCGACGATCGAAGTTGGGCCGCGCTCTGCGGCCGATCGTGATCGGGCAACAGTACGAGCCCGATGCAGATAATCTCGCGCAGCAGATCGAGCTTCGAGAGATATGGGCTCATCTCTCGCGTCACCGCGACCAGATGCAGAACTGCGGCTTTCTCTGCCGGGGTCTGCGCCAGATCCTCGAAGACGGTCTCGAGATAGTCCCAGGTCCAGTTCGGAAGTGTGAGGGTCAATGGGGCCTCCTTTCGTATGAAAGAAGGCGTCGCCCGAGGCCGTTTCGGCTACTCGGGCTGGTTCCCCTACGGGTTCATTCCGTAGTCCTGCGTGCAGCAAGAGAAGCGCCGCGTCACGGCGTGAGCTGACGCCCAGTCGCTTGCACGCGGTCTCGATATGCTTGTCGACGGTCTTTGAGGAGATGCCGAGATCGCGCGCGATCTCTTTCGACTGGCGATGCTGCGCCACGCCGACCAGACACTGGCGTTCTCGAGTGGTGAGTTGCTCAAGGTTGTTCATCGGTTCGCCCCTGGACAACCAATAGGGTTACGCAAGGGAACGCAAATCCTATGCGTTCGATTTGTAATTTTTGTACGGGAGGACACACACAGGTCGCAACGGTATCGGGTCGTGCGCGCGGGCCGTAGTGTCGCCGGCGCCGTCGGGAGATTGAGACGTGAACGACACGACACACGACGCCCATTTCGCCGCCTGCGACCCGGCCGTCAGGGAAAGGCTCCTGGCGATCCAGGCCGAGGTCGAACGTCGCGTTCCGGGCGCGACGCGCTGCATCGGCTACAAGATGCCGGCCTGGCGTCTGCGCCGCATTTTCTTCTACTTCGCGGGCTTCAGGCGGCACATCGGCGTCTACCCGCCAGTGGATGGGCCTGATGAACTGATGGCCAGACTGGCGCCGTATTGCGGGCCCAAGGGCAATCTGATCTTCCCCCACAAGGACCCGATCCCCGTCGACCTCATCGGAGATGTCGCGGAGGTGTTGGCGGCGCAATACGGTTAGGGTTCGGCCGTCCAACTCGGCCAAGGGCATCACGTCCAGGTCATGAAGCCGATGTAACTGTCGGTTGCCCCAGACGGATGTTACCCACGCCGCCACTGGCTCGCTCGCCCGCCTGATCGTCGTCCGGGGTGCTTTTTAGCAAGACCTCAGAACGCGCTCATGCCGCTCACCTTCGAAATGACCGAGTGAGGCGGGGCGATGCCGACAAGCGGGTCGACGGGGTTCTGATCATGACGTCTTTGAAGTTGCGCCTGCTGGCCGCCACGGCCCTCGCGCTCCCGGCCGCGCCGGTGCTGGCCCAGGCGGCGACGCCCGCCACAGCGACAGCGCAGAACAGGCCCGCTACGGCCGCGACACCGCAGGTGACGCCCGAGGAAGAGGCGACGACGGTGGACGAGGTCACGGTCACCGCCCGCACCACCGATGTGCGCGCTTCGATCGATTCCATCAGCTACAGCCTCGCCGACGATCTGCAGGCCACGACCGGCAGCCTGGCGGACGCGCTCCGGAACGTGCCGTCCGTCGATGTCGACCCCCAGGGCAACGTCTCCCTGCGCGGCGACGGCAATGTCACCATCCTGGTGGACGGGCGCCCCTCCGGCGTCCTGTCTGGTGAAGGGCGCGCCTTGGCCCTGCAGCAGATGCAGGCCGGCCAGTATGCCCGGATCGAGGTGATGACCAACCCGTCCGCCGCCTACAGCCCGGAGGGATCGGGCGGCGTCATCAACCTGATCACCAAGCCGAACCAGCCGCGGCCAGGCACTGTCTCGACCGGCTCGGTGAGCGCCAACGTCGGCGAGGACGGACGCTGGAACCTGGGCTTCAGCGGCTCGCGCACATCCGGGCGGATGACGCTATCGGGCAATCTCGGCGTGCGCCACGACACGGGCGAGCAAGTCATACGGCGCGAGCGCGAGCGCCTCGACACAGCGTCGGGCCGCTTCGTGCCCAGCACCCAGGACCAGAACGTCGATTTCACCTCCGACGGCTACTACGGCGACGTCGGGCTGGAGTATCGGCTGACCGACAAGACCCTGCTGACGCTGGAAGCGCGCGGCGGCCAGTTCGATAATGCGGGCGACGGCATGGAGCTGTTCCAGGCGCAGAACGTCACGGGCGGGGTCGCGTCATCATATCGCCGGGACAGCGACATCGAGCAGGGGTGGGAAGGGTATGGCGCGACCGCGCGGGTGCTGCACCAGTTCGATGACGCGGGCCACGAATGGAGCAACGAGGTTCAGTTCGACCGAGGCGAAAACTCTCTCGACCAGATGAGCACCACCACGCCCGGTGTTCCCGCGGGCCCGACGGCGTCTGAACAGGTCACGACCGACAGTCCCTTCACCCGCGTTTTCCTGAAGAGCGCCTATGTCCGGCCGATCGGGGAGTTGGCCAAGCTGCGTCTCGGCTATGAGCTGGAGATTCGACAGCCGAAACAGGACAATGTCGTCCGGCGCGGAACGATCTCGGGCCTGCCCGTCGTGGTTCCCGGCCTGACCAACCGCTTTGAGGCCGAGCAGGCGGTGCATGCCCTATATGCAACCTACGAACGGCCGTTCGGCGAGAAGCTGTCGGCCCAGTTCGGGCTGAGGCTGGAGCAGGCGGACATCGAGGTCAACTCGATCACGACTGGCGTGCGCGCCTCGCAGGATTATTTCCGCGCCTACCCGACCATGCACCTTCAGTACCAACTGGCCGAGAGCCAGACCCTGCGCGGCAGCTACTCGCGCCGCATCCAGCGGCCCGCGCCTTTCCAGTTGAACCCCTTCGTGTCCTACGTCGATCCGCTGAACCTGCGCTCGGGCAACGCGAACCTGCAGCCGCAGGAGACGGATGCCTTCGAACTGCAGTGGCAGATGCGGGCGGGTCAGACCTTCTATCAGGCGACCGCATACTATCGCGAAACGACCAAGGCATTCACCGAGATCGCGACGGATGTGGGCGGCGGCGTCCTCCTGACCCGCCCCGAAAACCTCGGCGCCCGTCGCGATACAGGTGTGGAGATGGTCGCCAACGGCCGGCTGACCTCGACGCTGCGCTACAACGCAAGCATCAATGTCTACCGCTCCGAGATCGACGCCTCGGGCATCTCCGGAGCGACGGACAGGTCTGGCACCCTCGTCTCGGGTCGCCTGAACCTGAATTGGCAGCCGACAGCCAGGGACTTCCTCCAGATCAGTGGACAGTGGAACGGTGACACCCTTCAGGCGCAGGGGACCCGCGAGAGCCGGGCCATGATCAACCTCGGCTACCGTCGCAAACTCACCGAGACCGTCGCCTTCCAGATGACCGTCCGTGACCTTCTGGACGAGTTTGGCGACGTCACCACCTATGACACCCCGACCTTCCGCGACCGCACGGAGCGACAGTTCGGCGGCCGCGCCGCCTATGTCGGCCTGACCTGGACCTTCGGCTCCGGCCCCCGTCGTCAGCAGGATCCGCAGTTCGACTTCGGCAGCGCCCCGACGGGCGGATAACCCGCCCGTCATCGCCTCGGGGCTCAGGCGTGGATGTTCACGTCCTTGCCTTCCTTGACCAGCAGGAAGCCCAGCACCGCCGTGGCGAGGGCGATGACGATCGGATACCAGAGGCCGTAGTAGATATTGCCCGTGGCCGCGACCATGGCGAAGGCCGTGGTCGGCAGGAAGCCGCCGAACCAGCCGTTGCCGATGTGGTAGGGCAGCGACATCGAGGTGTAGCGGATATTGGTCGGGAACATCTCGACCAGGGCCGCCGCGATCGGCCCGTAGACCATGGTCACATAGAAGACGAGGATGAACAGGATCGCGATGACCAGCGGCTTGTTCACCAGGGCGCTGTCGGCCTTGGCCGGATAGCCGGCGGCGGCGAGCGCCTCGCCCAGCCCCTTGTCCCAGTCGGCCTTGGCCGTCTTGAAGTCGGCGGTGGACAGGGCCTCGCCGCGCAAGCTCTGGACCACCGCCTCGCCAATGCGGACCTCGGCGACCGCCCCGGCCGGGGCGGCGACGTTCTCATAGGTGACGCCCGCCTTGGCCAGATACGACTTGGCCAGGTCGCAGGACGTGTTGAAGACCGTCTTGCCGATCGGATCGAACTGGACCGAGCAGTCGGCGGGGTCGGCGTAGACGCTGACCGGGGCCGAGGCGGTGGCCGCCGCCAGCTGCGGATTGGCCGCCCCGGTCAGGGCGTGAAACAGGGGGAAATAGGTCAGGGCCGCGATCAGACAGCCGCCGAGGATGATGGGCTTCCGACCGACCTTGTCCGACAGCCAGCCCCAGAAGACGAAGAAGGGCGTGGCCAGCAACAGGGCCGCGGCGATCATCATGTTCGCCAGGGCGCCGTCGACCTTGAGCACCCGCTCCAGGAAGAACAGGGCGTAGAACTGGCCCGTGTACCAGACCACGGCCTGACCGGCGGCGAGACCGACCAGGGCGATCAGCACCAGCTTCAGATTGGGCCACTTGCCGAAGCTGTCCTTCAACGGCGTGGTCGAGCCCTTGCCCTCGGCCTTCATCTTCGCGAACGCCGGGCTCTCGGCCAGCTTCAGGCGGATCAGCAACGACACGCCCAGCATCAGGATCGAAAGCAGGAACGGGATGCGCCAGCCCCAGTCGAGGAAGGCTTCCTCGCCCACCGCGAACCGCACGCCGAGGATCACCAGCAGGGAGATCATCAGACCGGCCGTCGCCGTGATCTGGATGAAGGAGGTGTAGAAGCCGCGCTTGCCCGGAGGCGCATGCTCGGCGACGTAGGTGGCCGCGCCGCCGTATTCTCCACCCAGCGCCAGACCTTGCAACAGCCGCATCAGCACCAGGATGATCGGCGCCGCGATGCCGATGGTCGCGTAGTTGGGCAGCAGGCTGACGACGAAGGTCGAGAGGCCCATCAGCAACATGGTCACCAGGAAGGTGTTCTTCCTGCCCCAAAGATCCCCCAGCCGCCCGAAGACGATGGCCCCGAACGGCCGCACTGCGAACCCGGCGGCGAAGGCCATCAGGGCGAAGATGTAGCCGGTCGTCTCGTTCACGCCCGAGAAGAACTGGGTCGTGATGATCGCCGCCAGGGAGCCGTACAGATAGAAGTCGTACCATTCGATCACCGTCCCCACCGACGAGGCCAGGATCACGAGCCGGTCGTTGCGGTCGACCTTGTGGTCGGGGTCCGCCGGCGCCTCGATGGTCGTGTCCGTCATGGTCGTCCCCTCCCGGCAGGCTCGTTATCGGCCGCATCGGAATCGCCCCCCAAGGCGCCCGTCGCCGCCACCATGACAGCAAGTCCTCGACCATGTCAGGCCCCGCTGGCGGAACGCCGAAGCCACCGGCATGGTGCGGCGGGAGTGAATCGGAGAGTTCGGCGATGAGAACCCTGTCCCTGCACCGTCGTTCGGCGCTGACCCTGGCCGGAGGCGGTCTGCTGGCCAGTCTGGCTCCCCTGCCCGCACTCGCGCAATCCGAGGACTGGGCCGCGCTCGGCGCCGATGTGAAGGCCGAGTTCAAATGGGCTTGGGATCACTATGTCGACCGCGCCTGGGGCAAGGACGAGATCAATCCGGTCTCCGGCACGTCCCAGTCCTTCTTCATCGAAGGCCACGACCTGGGCCTGTCGCTGGTCGAGGCGCTGGACACCCTGTGGATCATGGAGCTGGACGCCGAGTTCCAGGCCGGGGTCGACTGGGTCAAGGCGAACCTGAGCTTCGACATCGACGGCTACGCCCAGGTATTCGAGACCAATATCCGGCTCGTCGGCGGGCTGCTGTCCGCCTTCCTCGCCTGTGGCGATCCGGTCCTGCTGGAGAAGGCCCAGGATCTGGCCGACCGGCTGCTGAAGGCGTTCGACGCCTCGCCGCACGGCCTGCCGTATCGCTATGTGAACCTGAAGACCGGAGCGGTGCGCGACCCCGAGACCAACCTCGCCGAGATCGGCACCTACATCACCGAATTCGGGGTGCTGGGCGAACTGACCGGCGACGAGCGGTACTATGCGGCGGCCAGGCGGGCGATGATGCACGCCCTGAACCTGCGCTCGCCGATCGGGCTGATGGCGGCCAACATCCACGCCGAGACAGGCCAGTTCATCAGCCGCAACGCCTCGATCGATGTCTATGCCGACAGCTTCTACGAATACCTGTGGGACGCCTCGGAACTGTTCGGCGACGCGGAGCTGAAGCTGGCTGCGGAGCAGTGCCTTGAGGCCATGATCGACCATCAGGGCAGGCGCTACGACGGCCTTCTGTGGTTCCCGATGGTCGACTTCGAGACCGGTGAGGTGACGGGCACGTCCCAGACCGTGCTGGGCGCCTATCTGGCCGGGCTGCTGGGTCAGGCCGGGTTCAAGGCCGAGGGCGACGACTTCCTCAAGACCTACACGACGATGCAGGAGCGGTATCTGATCGTCCCCGAATCGACAGACGTCACCACCGCCCGCCCGCGCACCCTGCGCACCGGCCTTAGGCCCGAGGTGGCCGATGCGGCGCTGAACCTGTGGCAGCACGACCGCGACGACCGCTACCGGGCCATCGCCGCGACCCACTATCGCAACATGAAAGCGAGCTCGAAGGCGGCCTGGGGCTACACGGCCCTGACCGACATCACGACCCGCCCGATGGCACAGGGCGACAACTGCCCCGGCTACTGGTGGTCCGAGCAGATGAAATACTACTACCTGATGTTCGCCGAGCCGAAGCGGATCGACATCGACCGGCTGGTCCTGTCGACCGAGGCCAATGTGCTGCAGGGCTTCGTCCGTTAGTCCGGACGAAAAACACCCTGACGAAACGGACGAAACGGACGAAATCCGGTGTTCGCTCTCTCCGAGAACCGAGACCGCGCACTATAGGGCGCCGCGATACCAAGGCGCGCTCGGAGCAGCACACGTCCCGCCAGCACTGACCAGATCAGGTTTTCGACGTCGAATAGAAAGTTTTCTTCGGCGTTGATTCCCCTCACTCCGCCGACATCGAATACGGCCGCGCCGCCTCGCCCGCGCCCCAGGTCCGGTTCGGCTCAGCGCCCATGACGAAGTGCAGTTCGCCCCCGGCGGTGATCTCGTCATGCCCGATCCAGGTCCGGTCCAGCGGGCGGCCGTTCAGGGTGACCGACTGGATGTAGCGGTTCCCTTCCGCCAGCCCGGCCGTAGAGATCACGAACCTCCGACCATTCGGCAGGTTCAGCGTCGTGCGCACGGTGAACGGGCGGCCGATCACATACTGCCCCGAGCCCGGGGTCACCGGATAGAAGCCCAGGGCCGTGAACATCAGCCAGGCCGACATCTGACCCACGTCGTCATTGCCGGCCAGGCCGTCGGGGCGGGAGTGGTACTGGCTCTCGACGATCTGCTTGAGCCGCTCCTGCGTCCGCCACGGCTGGCCGGCATAGACATAGGCATAGGCCGAGTGGTGGCTGGGCTCATTGCCGTGGATGTACTGGCCGATCAGGCCGGCGATGTCCTCGGCGTGGGAATAGTCGAGGCCGGAGTTGTCGTAGTCGAACATGGCGTCGAGCTTGCCGACCGTCGCCTCGTCGCCGCCCATGACGTCGACCAGGGCGGCCATGTCCTGGGGCACGAACCACGAATACTGCCAGGCGTTCCCCTCGGTGTAGTCGGAGCCATAGTTGATCGCGACCGGATCGAAGGGCTCGCGGAAGGAGCCATCGGCCAGACGGGCGCGGACGAAACGTGTCTCCTGATCCCAGGTGTTCTTCCAGAAGCCGGCGCGGCGGTCGAACTCGGTCTCGACGTCCGTCCGGCCCAGACGCTCGGCCATGCGAGCGATGGTCCAGTCGTCATAGGCGTATTCGACCGTCTTGGACGCCGCCTCCGGCTCGCGGTCGATGGGGACATAGCCGAGGTCCATATAGTCGCCGAGCCCGCCGTAGGGACGGTAGGTGGCCGAGGCCACCATGGCGTCGAGCGCCGCGTTTCCGTCGATGCCGGGGATGCCCTTCAGGTAGGCATCCGCGATCACCGGCACGGCGTGATAGCCGATCATGGTCCAGGTCTCCTGACCGTGGAACGACCAGACCGGCAGGATGCCATAGGGGCTGACCTGCTGCGCCGCGATCAGCGAGTTGACGATATCGGTGTTGCGCTGTGCCGGGGCCAGCAGGGTCAGGAGCGGATGCTCGGCCCGGAAGGTGTCCCACAGGCTGAAGGTCGAGTGGACGGTGAAGCCGGACCTGTGCACCGCATTGTCCGGCCCCCGCCAGCGACCGTCGGCGTCGGAGTGGACCGAGGGCGCGATCAGGGCGTGGTAGAGCGCGGTGTAGAGGGTCGTCCGCAGCTCGGGCTCGGCCTCGATATCGACGACGCCGAGCGCCTCGGTCCAGGCCGCGCGCGTCGCCGCGCGCTGGGCGTCGAAGTCGAAGCCCTCGCCCTCCGATTCCAGATTGGCGATCGCCCCGGCCTCGTCGACCGAGGAGATGGCGACCTTGACCAGCAGCGGGCCGTCGAGCGTGCCGAAGTCGAACGCGGCCTCCAGCGCCCGGCCTTGCACCTGCTGGCGGTCATCCAGCGCCCGACCCGGCTGGCGGAAGCCGTTGTAGGGGACGTCGGTCTCGCGGTTCTGGATCTCGTGACCGACCATCGGGGCGGAGAACCGCATGGCGAAATAGAGCTGACGCCCCGGCGCCCAGCCGCGCAGTTCGCGGAAGCCCGTCACTGTCCCGTCGGGATGCACCCGGATGCGCGACCACAGGACCTTGCCCGGATAGTCGTAGATGGAGTTGCGCAAATCCAGCAGCACCCGCGCGCGCTCCCCTTCCGCGAAGGTGTAGCGGTGCAGACCGGTGCGCACGCCCGTCGTCAGCTCGGCGCGGGCGTTGGTGTCGGTGAGCTGGACCGAATAGTAGCCGGGCTCGGCGGTCTCGGAGGCCTTGTCGTAGCGCGAGCGGTAGCCCGAGCCGGGCGTGGCGACGTCGCCAACGTCCCACTTCACCACGTCGCCCGTCTGGGGCGTGATCAGGACGTCGCCGAGGTCCGAGTGGCCGGTGCCGGAGAAATGGGTATGCGAGAACCCCATGATGGTCGGGTCGTCGTGGCGATATCCCGAGGCCCAGTCATAGGACTGGCGGAAATAGCGGTAGTCGGTGTCGGGGCTCAGCTGGACCATGCCGAACGGCGCGACCGGCCCCGGGAAGGTGTGACCCTTGCCCGCCGTGCCGATGAAGACGTCCACGGCCTCGACCGGATCGGACGCCTGTGCCCATGCGGGCCCCGCCAGACACGCCGCCATCGCCGCCGCCAGACCGATACGCCGCATCAGGTTGCTCCTCGTCGATACTTCGGGACCCTATCAGCCGGGATTCGCCGTGTCGCCCGACTGCCTGCAACAAGCGAACCTCGGTCGAGGCACTTGCAAATCATTCTCAGCTTTGGCACAGCCCGTCCGTGACCGACGCCGCCGCAAAACCTGTCGACAAGGCCGCGCCCCGCGCGCGCTCGATGAACGGCGCCCGCGCCTTCTGGCTGAAGGAGTTGCATCGCTGGCACTGGATCTCGGCGGGCCTGTCCCTGGCCGGAATGCTGCTGTTCGCGATTACCGGCATCACCCTGAACCACGCTGCCCAGATCCCGGCCGAGCCGGTGACGGTGGAGTTGACCGCGACCCTGCCCGCCCCCCTGCTGGCCCGGTTGTCCGACTTCCCTGACGAGACCACCGATCCGGTGCCCGGCGCCATCGCCCGCTGGGTCTCCTCGGAGCTGGACGTCTCCGTCGCCGGCAAGCCGACCGAGACCGCGCCCGACGAAATCTATGTCGCCCTGAAAGGTCCGGGCTCCGACGGCTGGGTCACCATCGACCGCGCCTCGGGCGAGGCCCTGCGCGAGACCACGACCCGCGGCTGGGTCGCCTACATCAACGACCTGCACAAGGGCCGCGACACCGGTCCGGTCTGGTACTGGTTCATCGACGTCTTCGCCGTGGCTTGCATCGTCTTCACCGTCACCGGCCTGACCCTGCTCTGGCTGCACGCCCGGACCCGCGCCTCGACCTGGCCCCTGGTCGGGCTGGGCATCGCCATCCCGGTCATCATCGCCCTTATCTTCATCCACTGACGAGTTCTCCCCCAATGCGTCCCCTGCCCCTGATCCTTGCCGCCGGCGCCGCCGCGATCGCCGCCCCGACCCTGGCCGCCGACCTGACGGTGACGGTGGAGGTGCCGACGATCGCCACCGCCGCCTACCACCGCCCCTATGTCGCACTGTGGATCGAGCGCGCGGCCGATCAGGTTCCGATGCACACCATCGGCCTGTGGTACGAAGCCGGCGCCACGGCGCGCGGCGACGGCGACGGCGAACAGTATCTGAAGGACATCCGCACCTGGTGGCGCAAGGGTGGTCGCGCGACCACCCTGCCGATCGACGGAGTGACCGGCCCCACCCGGGCGCCGGGCCGCCAGACCATCACCGCCCCGGCCGGCCGCATGTCCGCCCTTCCGGCCGGCCAGTATGTCGTCGTCGTCGAAGCGGCACGCGAACAGGGCGGCCGCGAGATCGTCCGCGTGCCCTTCACCTGGGGCGGCGCCGCCAACACCGCCTCCGCCGCCGGAACCTCCGAACTGGGCGCCGTGCGCGTCGCCGTCACCCGCTAAGGATCAGCCGCAATGAAGAAGTTCATCCTCCCCGCTCTCGCTGTCATGGCCGCCGTCGCCGCCCCCATGCCCGCCCAGGCGCACCGCGGCTGGCTGATGCCGTCCTCGACCGTCCTGTCGGGCGACTCCGCCTGGGTCGCCTTCGACGCCGGCGCCTCGAACGGCGTCTTCATCGCCGACCACGCCCCGCTGCGCCTGTCGCCCCAGACCCTGTCGATCACCGCGCCCGACGGCTCGGCCGGCGCGGCCGCCAACCTGATGCAGGGCGCCTATCGCACCACCTTCGACGTCGAGATCAACAAGCCCGGCACCTGGAAGATCGCCAATGCCTCGGCGGGCATGAACGCCGCCTGGACCCTGAACGGCGAACCCGGCCGGTGGCGCGGGCCCCAGGCCGAGATGGCCGCCAACATCCCGGCCGGCGCCACCGACGTCGTCTCGGCCTTCAGCGCCAACCGCCTGGAGACCTTCGTGACCCTCGGCGAACCCACCGTGACCGTCTTCGCGCCGACCGGCGTCGGCATCGAGATGGTCCCGGTGACCCACCCGAACGATCTGGTCGCTGGCGAGGCGGGCACGTTCCAGTTCCTTCGCGACGGCCAGCCCTACGCCAACGCCGACGTCATCGTGGCGCGCGGCGGCCTGCAGTACCGCGACAACCCGGAGGAGATCGCCGCGAAGACCGACGCCGACGGCAAGGTCTCGATCACCTGGCCCGAAGCCGGCCTGTACTGGGTCAACACCGCGTGGCGCGACCCGTCGGCGCCGGCCGGCGGCGGCCGCAACGGCCCGCCGGTCGCCTCGGCACAATACACGGCCGTCCTGCAGGTCCTGCCCTGACCCGCAGCGGGTCGCGCGGCGCCCCGCCGCCGCTCGATCTCCGCGAGGCGGACGAGCGGTCGGCGACCCGCGTCCTGATCCCGCCGATGGACGCTCCGCCGTCCCGGCCGCCCGGCGATGACGTCCGGCGTCTGGGCGGGGCGACCATGGGCACGACCTGGTCGGTCCGCGCCGTCGCTCCGGCCGGGCTCGACGATGCGGCCCTGACCGCCGCCGTCCAGACCGAACTGGACGCGGTCGTCTCCGTCTTCAGCCCCTGGGAGCGCAGCAGCGAAATCTCCCGCTTCAACGCCGCGCCAACCGGCATCTGGGCGCTGTCGCAGACGTTCTGGACGGTGCTCGAAGCCTCAATGAACCTGGCAGACGACACCGACGGCGCGGTCGATCCGACCCTGGGCGCACTGGTCGATCTATGGGGCTTCGGCCCTCCGGGTCCGCGTATCGGCGCCGTCCTTCCCTCGGACGAGGAGATCGCGGAGGCCCTGACCGTCAGCGGCTGGCAGAAGCTGCGCCTCAACCGCGATGCGCGGGGCGCTATGCAGCCCGGCGGCATGAAGCTGGACTTCTCCGGCATCGCCAAGGGTCATGCCGTCGACCGCGTCTCCGCCGCCCTGACCCGTCTGGGCGCCACTTCGCATCTGGTCGAGATCGGTGGAGAGATGCTGGGCAAGGGCGTCAAGCCGGACGGCCAGCCGTGGTGGATCGGGCTGGAGGAGCCGCCGGGAGCCCCCTCGACCCGCACCGTCGCCGCGCTCGTGGACATCGCCGTCGCCACCTCCGGCGACTGGCGTCGCGCCTTTGAGCACGACGGCCGGCTGTATCCGCACACGATCGACGGCCGCACCGGCCGGCCGATCGACAACGGCGTGGCCTCGGTCACCGTCTTCCACGCCAGCGCCATGATTGCTGACGCCTGGGCCACCGCCCTGACCGTGATGGGCCCGAACGAAGGTCCGGGCCTCGCCGAGGCCTACGGTCTCGCCGCCCAGATGGTGGTCCGCACGGCCGACGGCGTCGTCGAACATCTGACCCCCGCCTTCGTCGCCATGATGGACGAGGACGACGCCGCGTGAGCGACGACTCCGTCCGCTGGCTTTGGGCGGCTCTGACCGTCGTCGCCTGGCTGGTCTTCACCGGCTGGACGATCTGGCGGTTCCGCGCGAAGCCCGCACCGGCCGCCCAGCCCGGCGCGACCCTGATCGCCGTGGCCAGCCAGACCGGGTTCGGCGACGAACTGGGCGGGATGACCGCGAAGGCCTTCGCCGATGCCGGCCAGTCGGTGCAGGTGAAGTCCTTCGCCGACATCGAGTCCGCCGACCTGACGGCCGCAGCGCGCGTCCTGTTCATCGCCTCGACCACGGGCGAGGGCGACGCTCCTGACAGCGCCTCCGGCTTCGTCCGCAAGGTGATGAAGGGCCAGACCGACCTGACGGGCGTCAGCTATGGCCTGCTGTCCCTCGGCGATCGGACCTATTCGGAGTTCTGCGGTTTCGGCCGCGCGCTGGACGGCTGGCTCCGCTCCGCCGGAGCTCAGCCCCTGTTCGACCCGGTCGAGGTCGACAACGGCGACGCCGCCGCCATTCGCCACTGGCAGGGCGAGCTCAGCCGCCTGACCGGCAGCGTCGCCGCCCCCGACTGGGCCCCGCCCGCCTATGCCGACTGGCGTCTGGTCGAGCGTCGCCTGCTGAACCCCGGCAGCCCCGGCGAGGGCGCCTGGCATCTGGCGTTCGAGCCGGTCGACGGCGTCCTGCAATGGGTCGCCGGCGACATCGCCGAGGTCGGCGTTCCCTCGCCCGAGGGCGGCCTGGCTCACCGCGAATACTCCGTCGCCTCCCTGCCCGCCGACGGCCGCGTCGAGTTCCTGATCCGCCTGATCCGTCGACCGGACGGCGCCCCCGGCCTCGCCTCCGGCTGGCTGACCGGGACGTTGCAGGTCGGAGAGATCGCCCCGATGCGTCTCCGCGCCAACCGCGCCTTCCACGGCCCGGACGCGGCGACCCCGATGATCCTGGTCGGCAACGGTACGGGCATGGCCGGGCTTCGTTCGCACCTGAAGACGCGCGCCGCGGCCGGAACAAGCGGCGGCGCCTGGCTGATGTTCGGCGAGCGCACCGCCGCCCACGACAGCTTCCACGACGCCGAACTGCAGGGCTGGCTGGCGGACGGGACCCTGACCCGGCTGGACCGAACCTTCTCCCGCGACCCCGGCGACGGCCGCTATGTGCAGGCCGTGATCGACGCCGAGGCGCAGACCGTCCGCGACTGGGTCGCGCGCGGCGCCGTCCTCTATGTCTGCGGCAGCCTCGAAGGCATGGCCGGCGGGGTGAACGCCGCGCTGGAAACCGCCCTCGGCCTCGAGACCCTGCGCGACCTCGTCGAGACAGGCCGCTACCGCCGCGACGTCTACTAGGCGCCTGCGCAAGACGGAGTGTGGCCGGCGGCCCTAGCCGCCCTCGCGCAGCCGCTTCGTCATGCTTTCGAACAGGGTCAGGGTTTCGGGGCTGACGTGGTGTTCGATGCCCTCCGCGTCGGCTTCGGCGGTCTCTCCCGTCACCCCGAGCGCGATCAGGAACTCGTGCACGATCCGGTGCCGCTCGCGCGACGCCGCCGCCATCGTCTCGCCCTCAGGCGTCAGGGCGATCGACCGATAGGGCTTGGTCTCCACCAGTCCATCGCGCTGAAGTCGCTGCAGGGCCTTGGCCGCCGTCGCCGGGGCGACGCCGAGGCAGTCCGCCAGATCGGTGAGCCGCGCCGACCCCGTCTCCGCGATCAGGTCGCCGACCAGTTCGACATAGTCCTCCGCGACCTCGCTGGAGCGGGCGTCGCGCATTCGGCGGAAGGCGGCGGCGCGTCGGGCGGCGCCGGGAACCTGGACCACGTCGGTCTCCTGAATCGCACGGTGAGGTTCGTGCCCGATCACCCTAGACGAGGCGGGGCGCGATTTCATCGTCCTGTCGTCTTAGGTCCGCATGAGGTCGGCATGGTATCGAGACTCCCGATGCGTCTGCTCCGCCCCGCCCTGTTCGTCTTCATGCTGGTCGCCGCCCCGGCGCTCGCCCGGGCGCCCGCGACCGCGCCGATCCCGGCCGCCGCCGAGCCGTTGCAGTTCTATGTCTTCAGCTTCACCGACACCCCCGTCGCCGAAGCGGCCCAGGATGTGGTCGGCGGAGCCCTGGCCTACGACCTGACCATCGATCCGGCGATCGACGGCATCGTCACCTTCCGCGCCGACGGCTGGTATTCCTCGGACGCCCTGCTGAAGGATTTCGGCGCCGCCCTGCTGGACCAGGACATCGCCCTGATGCGCACCGCCCCGGGCGCCTATGCCGTCATCCCGCGCGCCAATGTGCCGATGATGCTGGCGCGCGGCGGATCGCTGATGACCCTGGCCGAGCCGGTCACGGCGCGCCCGCCGGTCCCCGCCGCCACGGCCGCCGCCCCCACCGCCATCTATGGCAAGGACCGCTGGTGGGATGGGGCGTTCACCGCCCTGCTGATCTTCTTCGGCGGAGCGCTGGCCGGCGCCGGGGCCCTGTTCGGCGGCCAGACCGTCTACCGCCGCGCCGAGGAACGGACACGGATCGCGGCGCCCGTGTTGCGGATCACGGACCAGCGCCAGCCCCTCGCCCGACCGCCGGAAGGCGCCGAGGCGGATCCGGACCTCGTCATTCCTCGCTTCAACGAAAAACGCGGCTAGAAGACCTCGTCCACCTCGGGCTGAAGACGCGGATCGCGCGCGATCGGCTCGGGCCGCGTCGGATCAAGCCGCACCGGCTCCGAACGGCGCAGCCGGTCGTAGGCGTCCTGCGCATCAGCCGCGACCGAGGCGCTGTCGCGCAGGATCGTCGGCTTCAGGAAGATGAAAAGGGTCCGGCGCGTCTGGCTGTCACGGCGCGAACGGAAGGCCGCGCCGACCAGCGGCAGGCTGCCCAGACCCGGCACGCGGCTGTTGGCGGTCTGGCGGTCGTCGGTGACGAGCCCGCCCAGCACGATGGTCTCGCCGTCGTCGGCCAGGGCCGAGGTCTGCAGGCTGCGCCGGTTGGTCACCAGATCCGCCGCGCCGATCACGGCCGTCGGGACCAGGGATGAAATCTCCTGCGAGACCTCCAGACGCACCACCCCGCCCTCGTGCACGCGCGGCACGACCCGCAGGGTGAGGCCCACGTCCTCGCGGCTGATGGTCGTGAAGGGGTTGGTCGAGTTGCCGTCGGTGGCGAAACTGCCGGTGCGGAACGGCACGTTCTGGCCGACCACGATCTCCGCCGCCTCGTTGTCCAGAACCGTGATGCTGGGCGAGGACAGCAGGTTGGCCGCGTTGTTGGTGCCCACGGCCTGAAGCAGCAGGCCGAAGTCGCCCTCCGACCCCGCCGCCAGCGACAGGCCCGCGCCCAGCAGACGCCCGGCCGGATAGCCGAGCGCCGTCAACACCGTGCCGAGATCCGTCCCCGCGTTGGAGAAGCCCGTGCCGCCGATGACGCCGTCGTCCGGCACCGCCCCGCCGAGGCCCAGCTGCACTCCGATCTGTTCGCCCAGTTCGCCGGTGATCTCGACGATGGCGACCTCGATCTTCACCTGGGCGCGACGCAGGTCGAGCTGGCTGATGACGTCCTCGAGCATGTCCACGGTCGCCGGCGGACCCCGCATGACGACGGCGTTCAGCTCGGGCGAGGCCTGAACCGTCACGCCGTCCGCGGTAAAGCCTTCAGGCCGCGCCGCTGCCCCTGCCGGGGCCGCCGCCGCGCCGTCGCCCGACGACGACATCGCACTGGCTGCCTGGGCCGCCGTGTCGCGGTTTGATGCGCTGAGGCTGGCGAGGCCCGTATTGTTGCGCAGCGACCGCGCCACAGGATTGGTCGCCGACGGTTCCCCGCCAAGCAGACCGCGCACGATCTCCGTGATCGATTCCGCGTCGGAATTCCGCAGACGCACGACCCGGGTCACCGGCGTCGCCCCGCCCGGCGTATCGAGGGCCTGCACGATCGACCGGGCCTGGGCCAGATCGGCCGCGTCGCCGCGGATCAGGAGGACGTTCGACCGCTCGTCCGCCGTCACGCGTGGACCGCCGGCGTCCGAGCCCAGCAGGGCGCTGACCGACGCCGCCACCTCGGTCGCCGAAGCATGGCGCAGGGCGATACTGTCGAACGATGTCCCCCCGCCCTGGTCCAGAGTTGCGGCCAGCTGCTGCACGCGGCGGATATTCTCGGCGTAGTCGGTGACGACGACGCCGTTCGGCTCGGTCAGGGGCTCGATGGCGCCAAAGGACGACACCAGAGGACGCAAGGCCCGCACAGCCTGATCCGAGGGCAGGTTCCGCAGGCGGATCAGGCGCGTGACGATCTGCTGGTTAGAGCTGGCCGCGCCGGTCTCCGACGCACCGCTCTGGACCACGGTCGCCTGGGGCACCACGCGCCAGACATTGCCGCTGCGAACGGCCGCGAAGCCCGAGGTTCGCAGTACCGACAGGAACAGCTCCCACACCCCGTTGCGGCTCAGCGGTTCGGCCGAGACCACATTCACGACACCCTGCACCTGCGGGTCCAGCACCAGGGTGCGGCCGGTGATGCGGCTGACCTGTTCGGCGACGTCCTTGATGTCGGCGCCGCGCATGTTGATGACCACGTCCTGCATGGCGACCGGCGCCGGAGCGACGGTCTGGGCCAATGAGGGAGCGGCCACGGGGCCGGCGGCGAGGCTGAGGGCCAGCACGCTGGTGGTGGTCAGGCGGAGAAACTTCGTCACGCCGGGCTCCTAGCGAAGGGGAAGGTTGACGGTCAGGCGGCGGCCTTCCCGAAGAATGACAACGCGCGCCTGTCCGGCGGACCGGGCGCGTTCGATGAGCTGCTGATCGTTGGCCGCCCCGCCGACCGCCTGGCCGTTGAGCGTCTCGATCACGTCGCCGGGCTGCAGGCCGAAGCGACGCAGTTCGGGCGAAGGATTGGGGCCGATGCGATAGCCGGCGGCTGTCGCGGTCACACCGGCGGCTCCCGCGGCTGCAGCCACGTTCGGCGTGGCCCCCGCATCGGCGACGCGCGGCGCCTGCTGAGCCGCTGCGGCCGCGCTGGCCACGGGTGAGGACATGGCGAGCGCCGCCGCCGCTTCCGGCGACTGCGCAGGTTGAACCGGCGTCACGGTGATCCCGGCTCCCGGCGTCGCGCCGGACACGGTGGCCGGATCGACCGCCACAGGCTCCGGGAAGTCCAGTCGCTGGCGCGCACCGCCCGAGGTCAGAATGACATGGTCGACCTCGATGGACTCGATCACGGCGTCGCCGACCGGCGTCTGGCCAACGCCATAGATGGCCGCAGGTCCCTCGCCGACCGCGATCAGCGCCGTCGAGGCGCTGGGCGGATACGCCATCAGTATGCCTTTGAGCACGAGGCCCAGCGTCGAGGCCGGCAGGCCGCCGGCCGCCGCCGCCCCGCCGAACGGCGCCAGCGACACGATCCGAGCCACGTCAGCGTCCGCGCCGGGCGCCGCGGCTCCGCCCGGAGGCGCGAGCGTCCCGGCCACGGCTACTTTGTCCCGGCCGTCGTCCCATCCGGTCAGCCGCCAGGTCAGGCCCGCCAGCGCCAGAGCCAACGATCCCGTCACCACGACGCTGACGACCCTCAGCGCGATCTCGTCCCTGCGTTCGGGGGTCATGCGGACACTCCCCGATCGACGAAGCCCGACAGGCGCACGGCCTCACGACCCGACCCGGCCGGCGAGACGGCGACGTCCACGGCGACCAGGTCCGGATCGTCGGTGTTCCGGCGTGCGACCCGCACGTCCCAGTCGCGATCCATCATGCGAACCACCGACACGTCCGGCGTCTGCGCAGGGCCTTCCAGGTTCAGTTCGACCAGGCGGTTCTCCGCCACCCACTGGGCCACGACCCGCTGCTCAAGCCCGCGCACGCCGTCGACATGGGCCTGGGTCGCGCGCGTCAGCCCGACCGTCGCTATGGCGAGGATGAACAGGGCGACCAGCGCCTCCATCAGGGAATAACCCTCCCGGATCGAAACAGGCCGCCTCATGCCGGCGCCTCTTCGCTCACGGGCTCGGCCACGGCGTTCAGTCCGTCGAAGGTTACGCGCCAGCGTCGGTCTCCCTTGGCCAGACCGAAGGCCGCGACCGGCTGTGCGCCGTCGGGGTCGATCGACACGGGGGAAGCTACGCCCAGCCCGACCATCCGGACGCCGTCCGGCAGGGCGTGTCGCTCGGCCAGGGCGTCGACCACGCCCGTCGCGCCCGCGTCGCCGCGCACGAAGACATACCCCTCGCCGTCGAAGGCCAGAGACAGGGGCCGGCGCGTCACCAGCACGTCGTCGGCGGCCAGCCTGAGCCGGTCCGCCAGACGGTTGGCCTCGGTCTCGACGCCCATGCCGCGATCGGCCGCGCCGACGCCGAGCGTCACGACGCCCGCCATCACCCCGACGATGGCCAGCACCACCAGGATCTCGACCAGCGTCATGCCGGACCGACGCTTCAATATCTGTCCCCCGACAGCGGTCATCAGCGCGTTCGTTCGGTCAGGTCGGCGTCCAGCTTCTCGCCGCCCTCTTCGCCGTCCTTGCCATAGGACAACAGGTCGTAAGGGCCGTTCAGGCCGGGGCTGCGATAGATGTAGTCCTTGCCCCACGGATCGGTGGGAACCTCGGTCAGATAGGGTTCGGCCGGATAGGCGCGCGGCTCGGGCGGCGACGTCGGTCGACCCGCCAGGGCGGCCAGCCCCTGCTGCGTCGTCGGATAGTCGCCGTTGTCGAGCCGGTACATCCGCAGGGCCGTGGCGACGGTCTTCAGATCGGTCTTGGCCACGGTCACCCGCGCCTCGTCCGGGCGGCCGATGACATTCGGCACGATCAGAACGGCCACCACGGCGATGATGGCCAGCACCACGATCATCTCCACCAGGGTCAGACCGGCGCGGCGCGTATCAAGACGACGGTTAAGCTTGTGACGCTCGGACAAAGTAATCATGACACTTTTTCTCGACAACGCAGCCAGTGGCGACAGGCTTGTTTTCGCTGCTATAGACCGGGTCAACGCCTCCGACCACGCCCTTCTATTGAGTTTCGCCAATGCTCGGTCGACCCGCCCGTTCGAACCTTCCGAGCCGAGGCTTATGGCGCATCGTCGATGACAGAATCATAGCAGTCGATCGGTCCTACGCCGGTCCGACGACGGTTCTGGTCCCTTCGGAAGACGTCCTGACCCTGACGGTCGACCTGCCGTTCCCGACGCGGGCGCAACGGGTCGCCAACCTGGCCTATGCGCTGGAGGACGCCGTCGGCGAGCCGCTGGCGACCCTGCATTTCGCCCTGGGCATGGAGGTCGGCCCCCGCCGCCACATCGCCGGGGTGGTCCGCCACGCGCGAATGCAGTCGTGGATCACACTGCTGGCCGAGGCCGAGCTCGATGTGTCGATCCTGCTGCCCGACGCCCTGACCCTGCCCATGCCGTCACCGGGCGCATGGGTGGTGAAGGCGGAAGGCGACCGCGCCCTCGTCCGCACCGACAACGGCGCCGGTTTCGCCCTGCCCCTGTCGGCCATCGACGCGGCCTGGACCGCCGCCGGCAAGCCCAGGATTCAGACGGTCGGCGATCCCCTGCCCGAGGCCCTGGCCGATGGCGTGGAGCACGAGGCCGCCCTGCTCGGTTCGATGGGAGAGACGGTCGCCGTCCTGCCGCCGCTCGACCTGCGTCAGGGCGTCTATGCGGCCACCCGCTCCGGCGCCCCGACCGCCGCCCGCACGATCGCCCTCGTCGCCGGGATCGGCGTCCTCGCTCACATCGGCATCCTCGGCATCGACACCCTGCTGCTCCACACCATGGCGGAGAAGAAGGAGGCGGAGGCCCGCACCCTACTCCAGTCCGTCGCGCCCCAGATCGCGGCCGAGGACGATCTGATCGCCGCAGCCGGTCGCGTTCTGCCCTCGGCCGGGGGCGGCGTCCGTCCGTTCACCCGCCTGCTGGCCCAGACCTCGGGCGCCCTGCCGGGCGCGGGCGCCGTGGCCTTCAACTCCGCCGTCTATGCGCCCGGGTCGCTCGATCTCGGCGTGGCTGTCTCGGACGCCGCGACCCTTGACCGCGCCGTCGCCGCCCTGAACGCCTCGGGCCTGACCGCGACCGGCGCGCCCGCCGCCGTCGATGCGACCCAGGCGACCAACGGCCTCAACGCCACCATCCAGATCACACCCGGAGGCGCCGGATGAATTCCCCCGCCCTCGACAACGCCGCCGCCTGGATGGCGTCGCGTTCGCGTCGCGAACAGGCGTTGATCGCCTTCCTTGGCGGCGTCCTGGTGATCGCCATCGTCTGGTTCGCCATCCTGTGCCCCCTGCTCGACGCCCGCGCTACGGCCATCGGCCGCATCGCCGCCTATGAACAGGTCATGGTCGACGTCCGCACCGCCGGCGGCGTGGTCGCCCCGACCACGTCCCTGTCCGGTCCGCTGCAGACCGCCATTCCGGTCCAGGCCGCGACCTTCGGCATCGTCCCCAACGTCACCGGCGACGAGAGCTCGGCCGAGGTCAGTGTCACCGGCGCCCGCTACGACGCCGTCATCCCCTGGCTGGCGGCGCTGGAAGCCTCCGGCGCGACCCTGTCGAGCGTCAACATCCGGCGCGGCGCCTCCGAAGGCGTCGTGGACGTCACCCTGCGCGTACTTCAACCATGAGCCTCGACGAAGACACCGCCGCCCCCGCCGCCAGCCTCGCCTACGGCTTCGCCCGCCGGCGCGGCGCCATGATCCTGCGCGGCGGAGACCGACCGATCTGCCTGCACCGTCGCAGCGCTACGCTGGAGACCCTGCTGGAGGTCCGCCGCGTCAATGGCGGCGACATCGCCTTCGAGGCCGTGGACGACGACCGCTTCGACGCCATCCTGCGCGAACAGACGGGAGGCGAGGCCGCGCCCGCCGCCGACTATGCCGCCTCGGAGGACGACCTCGCCGCCCTGGCCGAGGACGCCGCCGCCGTCGACGACCTGCTGGACAGCCGCGACGACGCCCCCGTCGTTCGCCTGATCAACGCCCTTCTGCTCCAGGCCATCCGCGACGGCGCCTCCGACATCCATATCGAGGCCGAGGAAAAGCGGCTCGTCGTCCGCTTCCGCATCGACGGCGTCCTGCGCGAGGTGCTCCAGCCCGCCCGCGCCCTGGCCCCCCTGCTGGTCAGCCGCATCAAGGTCATGGCCCGTCTCGACATCGCCGAGAAGCGCGTCCCCCACGATGGCCGCGTCACCCTGCGCATCGGCGGCCTCGATGTCGACGTCCGCGTCTCGACCATCCCGTCCCAGCACGGCGAGCGCGTCGTCCTGCGTCTGCTCGACCGGGGCTCGACCTCTCTGGATCTGGCACAGCTGGGCTTTAGCCCCCGCGACCTTGATGCGTTCGAGCGGATGATCACCCGTCCGCACGGCGTCATCCTCGTCACCGGCCCGACCGGCTCGGGCAAGACCACCACCCTCTATTCGGCTCTGACCCGGCTGAACGATCGTCGCCGCAACATCATGACGGTCGAGGATCCCATCGAGTACGCGCTCGACGGCATCGGCCAGATGCAGGTCAACGCCCGCATCGACCTGACCTTCGCCCGGGGCCTGCGCGCCATCCTGCGTCAGGACCCCGACGTCATCATGGTCGGCGAGATCCGCGACCACGAGACGGCCGAGGTCGCCGTCCGCGCCTCCATGACCGGCCACCTGATGCTGTCGACCCTGCACACCAACACGGCCGTCGGCAGCGTCACCCGGCTGATCGACATGGGCGTGGAGCGTTACCTGCTGGCCCCCATGCTGTCCGGCCTGATCGCCCAGCGTCTGGTCCGTCGCCTCTGCCCCCACTGCAAGTCGCCCGCGGAGGCCACCCCGGCGGACAGCGAGATGACCGGCGGCGTGGTCCCGATCGGCGCCCGCATCTTCCGCCCCGTCGGCTGCCCCGAGTGCCGGGGCGAGGGCTACAAGGGCCGGCTCGGCGTCTATGAGGTCATCGAGATCGACGGCGAGATGCAGCAGGCCATCCACGACGGCGCGGCCGAGGCCGACCTGATCCGTCTCGCCCGCCAGCGCGGTCCGGGCCTTCTGGAAGACGGCGCCGCCAAGGCCCTGGCCGGCGAGACCTCCGTCCAGGAAGTCGCCCGCGTGGTCCGCGAGGACGCCTGATGCCCGTCTTCGCCTTTCAGGCCGTGGATGCGGAAGGGCGCCCGCACAAGGGGACCATCGAGGCCGCCTCCGATGTCGGCGCGCGCCAGCTGGTCCGCGACCGGGGCCTGCTCCCCACCGCCGTCGCCCTGGCCGGAGAGCGTCGCAAGACCGACCTGTCCAGGGGCATCGTTATCTTCCAGCGGGGCATCAGCTCGAAGACCCTGTCCGCCGTCACCCGCCAGCTCTCGACCCTGATCGGCTCGGACATCCGCATCGAGGAGGCGCTGCGCATCGCCGCCCAGCAGACTGAGGGCCAGCCCATCGGCGTGGTCCTGACCGACGTGCGCTCGGCGATCCTGGAAGGCCGCAGCTTCGCCGCCGCCCTCGCTCGCCACCCCAAGGTCTTCCCCGAATTCTACCGCGCCTCGATCGCCGCCGGCGAACAGTCAGGCAAGCTGTCGACTGTGCTCGCCCACCTGACCGAGTTCGTCGGCAATCAGGAGAAGGCCCGCCGCAAGGTTCAGCTGGCCCTGCTCTATCCGGCCCTGCTGGCGGGCGTGTCCCTGCTGATGATCACTCTGATGATGATCTATGTCGTGCCGGACATCGTGAAAGTGTTCGTCTCGCGCGGCGCCGAACTGCCTTTCCTCACGCGGGCCCTGATCGCACTGTCGGCCTTCGTCCAGACCTTCGGCGTCTATGTGCTGATCGCGCTCGTCGTCGCCGGGATCGCCTGGAACCGCTGGCTGGTCGTCCCAGCCAATGCCCGCCGCTTCGCCGAATTCCTGCTGAAGACCCCGCCCTTCGCCGGCTTCGTCCAGCACCTGAACGCCGCCCGGTTCGCGGGATCGCTGGCCACCCTCGTCAAGTCCGACGTGCCTCTGGTCGAGGCGCTGCAAGCCTCCGCCGCCGTCACTCCCAACCGCTTCGCCCGCGAACGCGCCATCCTCGTCGCGGCCCGGGTGCGCGAGGGCTCGTCCCTGCGCCGCGCCATGGCCGAGGCCGACGTCTTCCCGCCCCTGCTGCTGGCCATCGTCGCGGCCGGCGAACAGTCGGGAAAGCTGGGCCACGGCCTCGAACGCGCGGCCCAGGACCTGGAGCAGGAGCTGGACTCGCTCGTCCAGGCCCTCGTCTCGCTGGTCGAGCCCGGCGTGCTTCTGGTGATGGGCGGCATCGTCCTGTTGATGGTGCTCGCCATCCTCATGCCGATCGTGAACCTCAACAACCTCGCCGGGCTGTGAGCCAGACCGCCTACAGCGTGGTCTCGATCGACACCGGCGCGCCGACGCCGGGGATCAGGCCGACGCCGCCGGGCTCGATCGAGGCCGTCAGTCCGCCGTCCGCCTGCACCCGCGCCTTCATCACCTCGGCCGCCGAGTCCGCCCGCGCGAACACGACCGTGGTCGCCGCCCCGTCGGCCGAGACTGTCCCGTTCAACGCCGGCAAAGGCGTCGACGCCCCGCCGCCCGTGGGCGCACAGTCGCCGGGCGAGACGGCGATCGTCCCCGCCCCTTCCGGCGTCCCCTTGATCGACAGCCGCGCCACGTCGAACCGCATCACCGACGAACATGCGAACGGCAAGCCGGGCGCCGCGGCGTTCAGCAACCGCATCGAGCCCGTCCCCTCGAGGTCGCGCACCAGCACCCGTCCCGGCCGCGCCAGCACCTGTGACGTGGCCGCCGTGTCCGGCCCGCGCAGACCCAGCCGCAGCGCGCCCGACAGGTGGAGGATCGAGCTGAACGGCATCACCGCCCAGCGCGCTCCGAACCCGCCCGGCATGGCCCGTTCACCCGCCCAGATGGTCCCGACCGCCTGCCTCTCTCCGTTGGAGGACCGCGCCACGATGATCTCCGACGGCGCCATGGCGATGAGGCCCAGCGCATATGCGCCGATCCCGACGCCGGCCAGGACCACGCGCCAGCGCGTCACCTTCACCGTCAGCCGCTCGAACTGAAATGCGCCCGCAGCCCGGCCGCCTTCGCCCTCGCGTGTTCTCCAGACCTTCAGCATCGGCGTCTCTCCGTTCGTCCCCGGATAACACGCGAGCGCGCCATGCGAAGCGCCGTCGCAAAGGTTTCACCCTGATCGAGGTGCTGATCGCCCTCGGCCTGTTCGCCCTGATCGGCGTCGCCGGCTTTACCCTGCTGAACAGCGTGCTGCGCACCCAGGACGCGACCGACACCCGCCTCGGCCGGATGGCGGAGATCCAGCGCGCCATGCTGGTCGTCTCCTCCGACCTCGACCAGATCACCGGTTCGCTGGGCGGCGGCGGTTCGTCCCTGTCGTTACAGAAGGCGGATATCACGGGCGGCATCGTCAACGTTCGGTATGAGCTCGCGGGTGACGCCCTGACGCGCACTGTCACGGGCGCGGGCGGCGAACGGGTCCAGACCCTGCTGACCCGGGTCTCGGCCCTGCGCTGGACCTTCCACCGTCGTCGCGGCGACTGGCTGGAGAACTGGCCCCAGCCCGCACAGCCTGTCGCGCCTCCCGTTCCCTCCCCCGACGGTACGATCCCCGCGTCCGGTCCCGCGCCCGACGAGGGCGTCACCGCCGTCGCCCTCGACATCACCCTGACCGGTCTCGACGACCAGCCCACGGCCACCCTGCGCCGCGTCGCCTCCATCCCCCTGATGGATCCCCCGCCCCCGGCCGCCGCGCCATGAGGATCAAACTCACCCGCCGCGAGGGCATGATCCTGCTCAACGTCCTGCTGGTCCTCGCGGTCGCCAGTGTCGCGGTCCTGATCATGGTCTCGACCCAGGACATAGAGGTCCAGCGCTCGACCCGCCTGCGCGACGCGGCCCAGGCCAACGCCTACGCCCGCGCCGGAGAACTGTCAGCCGTCACCACCCTGCGTCGCGACGCCCTCGTCGCCGCCGGGACCGACAACCTCGCCGAACCCTGGGCCCAACTGGGCCAGCAGGACATCTCCGTCCCCGGCGGCCGGTTCGCCCTCGCCATCGAGGACGAGCAGTCCCGCTTCAACCTCAACGCCATGCACTCCGGCGAGGCCGCGCCCATCGCCCTGTTCCAGGCCATCGGCGCGAGCCTGAACATCGACCCCGCATCGATGATCCGCATCGCCTCGGTCGTCCGCGTCGCCGGTCCCCTGACCGACGACAGCCTGATCGTCGCCGCCGGCGTGCCCCGCGCCGACCTCGACACGCTCCGGCCCTGGGTCGCCATTCTGCCGGAGGGCGCGACGATCAACCTGAACACCGTCGGCCTGCCGCTGCTGTCGCTGATGACCCAGGACCCCGAAGTCGCGCGCAAGCTGATCGAGGTCCGCGCGCGCAATGGCCTGCTGACCCCTGCCGACCTCGCGAATGAGGGCGCCCCGACCCTGGCCGGGACCGGCTTCACCTCGAACCACTACCGCGTCATCACCACCGTCACCGTCGGCGACGTGACCCAGGCGCTCGACAGCCGCATCGCCCGCATCCGCCGCGACCGCACGGTCGATGTGGTGGTGACCGGCCGACGCCGCACGGCGGGCTGAGGTCAGCCCTTCGCCTGCGCCGCTTCAACCGCGCCTGGATTTCCGGCGCCGCCGCACAAAGAAAGGCCGGAGAAGGTTTCCCTTCCCCGGCCCAGGTCGCGTTCAGGAGTGAACGATCCTAGAAGCGGTAACGCGCACCGAAGTAATACTGGCGGCCCGTGTGGTGATAGACCGACGTCGACTGGCGGCTGCCGTCGCCGACGTACTGGTGGTTCTCCTCGTCCGTCAGGTTCAGACCTTCGAAGGTCAGGCTGACCTGTTCCGTCAGGTTGAAGGACGACGAGACATCCCAGTTCAGGGTTTCGTTCTTGCCCTCGATCAGGTTGCCGTTCCGGCCCGGGACGTTCTGCAGATACTGCTGGCGGTAGGAAGCCGAGACCCGCGCCGAGAACCGGTCATCCTCGTAGTACAGGGTGCCGTTGTAAGCTTCCGGCGACAGGTTGATCAGGTCGTTGGTCACGAAGGTCGTGCACAGCGCGTCGTTGCAGTAGTCGATTTCGGATTCGACGTGGGTGTAGTTCAGCTGGATTCCCGTGTTCTCCAGGAAGCCCGGCAGGAAGCGGAAGGGCTGCTGGTAGCTGATCTCGAAGCCCTTCAGCGGGCCGCCTTCGGTGTTCACCGCGGAGGTCAGCTGGAAGACGGTCGAGCCCGAACAAACGCCCGTGCAGAAGGCCGGATCGAAGGCCGACGGGTTCAGACCGGTCAGGGCCGTATACGGCAGGTCCTGACGGATGATCTGAATGTAGGTGTCGATGTCCTTGTAGAAGTAGGCGAAGGACAGCAGGCTTTCCGGCGCGAAATACCATTCGACAGTGAAGTCGTAGGTCTTGGCGCGGAACGGCTCCAGGCCGACGTTGCCGATCGAGGCCGTGAAGTTCGGGCCCGTCGTCGACAGCGATGTGGTCGGCACCAGATAGTTGGTCCCGGCCAGGGTGTTGCCGATCTGGGGACGCGCCATCACCTTGGCGGCGCCGAAGCGGACGATCAGGTCCTCCATCGGCTCGATGGCCAGGTTCATCGACGGCAGGACGTCGTCGTACTTGTTCTCGCCACGGACGCGCGTGCCGCCGCCGGTCGAGGAGTAACCCTCGGCGATCAGCTCGGTATAGGCCTTGCGAACGCCGATGTTGCCGCGGAACGGCATGCCGCCGAGGTCGGTGTTGAAGTCCGCCTGGACATAGAAGGCGAAGTCGTTTTCCTCGATCGTCCGGTTGCCGCCGCGGGCGTTGCCGTTGGTGATGCTGGTCAGGGTGAAGTCACCGCCGGCCACGCCCGTGTTGCAGTTGCAGTAGATGTTGAACAGGCTGGCGATGGCGTCGAGGTTCGGACGCACCCAGGACGAGGCCGTGCCGGCGGGGATCAGATCGGCGCCGAAGCCGGTCAGCAGATTGGTGATGCCGGCGATCGTCGTGCCGGCCGGCAGGGCCGGAACCACCGTCTCGTCCGTCCGGCGGAACTCATAGGAGTCCGACAGATAGGTCTTGCCGTTCAGACCGGCTTTCAGGGTCAGCCAGTCGTTGACGTCCCAGGCGATGTCGCCCGATACGGCTTCGAAGGTGGTGTCCACGCCGTTCGGACGAAGCCGGATCTCCGAGCGCGGCAGGCTGGCCAGGGTCGTGCCCAGGCTGACGTCACGCCAGGCCCAGTTGGCCGGATTGGCGACGTCGAAGCCGTAGTTGATGACCGGGGTGTTCGGGTTGTTGCGGAAGTCGAACGAATAACCCTGGACGTTCTGGCGATCGAGGGTGACCGTCGTCTGGACCGGGTTGGAGAACTCCGACTGGGCCCGGCCGACGTAGAACTTGCCGCGCAGGGTGTCGGTGAACTGGCGATCGATGGTGAAGTTCACCTGGGTGAACTCGGTCGACAGCTCGTCATAGCGCTGCTCGGAACGGACATCGACGTTGTCGAAGACGCCATAGACCAGGGCGTTGTTCTCGACGGCCGCCTGACGCACGGCGATCTGGGTCTGGCCCCCGGCAGCCGCGTTGCGGCTGAACGACAGGGATTCCAGGAAGTCTTCCTGACGGGTCGCGTCCAGCTTCGAATAGAGGATGTCGAGGCTCATGACGGTGTCGTCATCGGGCGCGAACTGGAACGAACCGGTGACGCCCAGCCGCTCCTGGTGGTGGGTCAGGCGGCCATAGCGCGGCAGGCGCGGGATGAAGACGCCCGCCTGGTTGGCCGTATTGTAGGCGGCGATGTTCTCGGCGGTGCCGGCCGGACGGTTCACGCCGGTGGCGCAGGTCGTTGCCGTGGTGCCGTTGGCGGTGCTGTTGCCGGGGTTCTGAGGGGTAAGGCCCAGCGGCGAGCAGAAGCCGCCGGAGTTGCTGGAGCCCGGAGCTGCGGCGGGGGCCCAGCGCACGGAGCTGAAGCCCTCTTCCCACAGGTCGCGCTCGGAATAGGCGACCGACACCAGGGCGCCGAACATGCCGTCGTTCCAGGTGTTGGACAGCAGCAGCGCGCCGCGCGGGTTGGTCGTTTCCGAAAGGTCGTTGTAGCCGCCCTGGACCGAGGCCGCGAGGGTGAAGCCGTCATAGTCGAACGGGCGCGTGGCCTGCAGGTCGATCGTCGCGCCCAGCGAGCCCTCTTCGGTCTCGGCGGCGGCCGTCTTGCGCACGGTGATCGAGTTGAAAAGCTCTGAAGCGAAGACGTTGAAGTCGAAGCCGCGGCCGCGGTTTGCGCCGCCCGAGGAGTCCGTGCCGCCCGTGGTGGCCTGGGCCTCCATGCCGTTGATACGGGTGCGGGTGAAGTCCGAAGACAGGCCGCGGACCGTGATCGAACGGCCTTCACCGGCGTCGCGGTCGATCGAGACGCCCGGAATGCGCTGGACGGCTTCGGCCAGGTTCAGGTCGGGGAAGTCGGCGATGTCCTCGGCGACGATGGCGTCCACGACGCCCGCTTCACGGCGCTTGATGCCGAGCGCCGCGTCGAGCGAGGCGCGGAAGCCGGTGACGACGATTTCGTCGACCTGGGTCGCCTCATCATCCTGCGCGGGTGCGGTCTGTGCAGACGCCGACGCCACCCCAAGGGTCAGCGCGATGGCGAGACCGGATACACCGGCCACAAGCCCTTGACGAAGAGCGCACGGGCGCCCCTGACGATACTGATACATAGTGCCTCCTCCCAAGGAATGTCATGACGCCGGCTTGTCGCCGATCTGTTATTGCCGATCCGGAGCCTTCCCCGTGACCGATTGACACCGGTATCATTTACAGCCGACAAACGACCTGACACCGGTATCAATAGCGAACCTAACCCGATGAAGACCGATCTTGCAACCCGTCTCGTTCAGGCAAGCGTGGCGGCTGGCATTCTCGCCACAGCCGCCGGATGCGCCACGGCCGCCGCGCCTGGACAGGCTGACGCGGCGGAGATCGTCGCCTTCCCGGGCGCGCTCGGCGCGGGTCGGGCGGCCGTCGGGGGACGCGGCGGAGCGGTGCTTCGCGTCACCAACCTGAACGATTCGGGCCCCGGCAGCCTGCGCGCCGCGGTCGAGACAGACGGCCCGCGCACGGTCGTCTTCGACATCGGCGGCACGATCCGGCTGACGACGCCTCTGCGCATCCGCGAGCCGCGCCTCACCCTCGCCGGACAGACGGCGCCCGGCGGCGGAATCACCCTGCGCGGCCAGCCCCTGCTGATCTCGGCGGACGACGTGGTGATCCGCTACATCCGCTCGCGCCTCGGCGACGAGGACGGGGTTGAGACCGACGCGGTCACCATCGACCGGGGCCAGCGCATCATTCTCGACCACGTCTCCGCCTCCTGGTCGGTGGACGAGACCCTGTCGATCGGCAGCCGCGACCGCGTCATCGACGCCGTCACCGTCCAGTGGTCGATTATCGCCGAGAGCCTGAACCTGTCGGCCCATTCCAAGGGCGACCACGGCTATGGCTCGCTGGTGCGCGGCAATCGCGGGGCCCGCTTCACCTTCCATCACAACCTCTGGGCCGCCCACCGCGCCAGGATGCCGCGGCCCGGCAACTATCTGACGCCCGACATCGATCCGGTCGGCCCGTATTTCGAGTTCACCAACAACGTCTTCTACGACTGGGGTCAGGGCCATGCCGGCTACAACGCCGACAAGGATCCGGCGACGATCTCGACCTATGTCTTCGCCGGCAACGCCTACAGACGCGGCCCGGATTCGACCGGCGCGGTGATCTTTGAGGAGGAGTCCCCGGCGGCCCATGCCTGGTTCGAGGGCAACAGCATCGACGGCGTCACGCCCGCCGATCCGTGGGAGCCGGTGACCGGCGACGACGCCCCCGGCTATCGCCTGACCGCCCTCCCCGACTGGGCCATGGGCGCGACCGAGACGGCGGATCAGGCTTATGCGTCGGTGCTGGCGAAAGCCGGCGCCTCGCGCGCCCGGGACGCCGTGGACGCCCGCATCCTCGCCGGCGTCGCCGACCGCACGGGCCGGATCATCAACAGCCAGACCGACGTCGGCGGCTGGCCCGATCTCGCCCCCGGAACGCCCTGGATCGATACCGACGCCGACGGCATGCCCGACGACTGGGAAACCGCCCACGGTCTCGATCCCGCGACCGCAGACGGCGCGGCCGACCGCAACGGCGACGGCTACACCAACCTCGAGGACTGGCTGAACAGTCTCGCGACCTAGGCCCTGTCCGGGTCCCCGTCCCGGAACCGCCACTTCATCGCCAGCACCCCGCTCGCCATGACCAGGGCGGCGGCGTTCGCGATCGTGACCGGCCAGGCCTCGGTCAGCACGCCATAGACGACCCACAGCACGAAACAGGTCACGGTCAGGGAATAGGTCTTGAGCGACACGGACGAGGCGTCCCGATCCTTCCAGATCTTGATCATCTGCGGCGCGAAACTGACGATCGAACAGGCCGCCGCGGCCGTGCCGAAGACGTTGGCGATCAGGTCGCTCACGCCTTGGACCTGGCGCGTGATCTGGCGGCCGGTTTGCGTTCTGCGGCCGGCGTCGCCGCCCTGGGCTGGAGCGCCTCCACGTCTTCGGCGCGTACCGCGGGCTTGCCCTTGATGGCGCGTGCAGGCTTGCCCGCATGGACTTCCAGCCCCCGCTTCTCGACCTCCTCCAGAATCTTGTCGAGCTCGCGTTCGGTCAGGTGTTCGATGCCGATGAACCGCGCGTCGGCCTTCTTCACCGCATAGACCAGCTCATCCAGCTTGGCCTGCATGGCCGCCCCGTCGCGGTTCTGGGTGTTCTGGATCAGGAAGACCATCAGGAAGGTGATGATGGTCGTACCGGTGTTGATCACCAGTTGCCAGGTCTCGCTGAACCCGAAGATCGGCCCGGTCGCCGCCCAGACGACGACGATCCCCAGACAGGTGATGAAGGTCCACGGCTTGCCCGCGATCTTGGCGGTCAGGGTGGCGAAACGGACGAACAGCTTTTCCATGCGGGCGGAACGGCCAAGCTTGGCGACGGTTCCTGAGTCTGCATTCGGGCAGATCGCCTAGGACCGCTTCCGGCCCGAAGCGGACCATCCGAGGTCTACCACCAGCCCCGATCGAAGTGCACCAAAAGTGTCCAGTGGCGAACGTCCCTCAACGCGGTAAGCTTCGCGGTTGACGCACCGGCCGCCGATGCGTGCGGCATCATTTGGGGGATACGTGTTCAAAACCGTCCAGCTCATCCTCGCGACCGCTCTTGCGGCAGCCCTTCTCGCTTTCGGCAACCCGGCTGGGGCCCAGACGATCGGCGAAGCGGCGAGCACCAATGACTTTCCTGTTCAGCAGGGTTTTCAGACCGTCATCGGCCAATCCGTCTCGCCACCCGCTGCAATCCTAAACAGCTACACCCTGTATGTGTGGCGAACCACGGCGACGTTGTCGGTCGTCCCGTTCGTCTATGAGTGGACCGGTGATCCGCAAACCAACTACACGCCGAACATCGTCTGGACCGGCGCTCCGGTCTCGATCACCAGCACCACGAGCGCTCCGGTCGTAATCCCGACCGGCGGCATCACCCTGGATCCCAGCAAAATTTACGTGCTTGCCGTCAGACTTCAAAGTCCCGGCGTCGAGGCCGGCAGCTATGCCCAGAACAACGCGGGCGGTTATGCCCCGGGATCGAGAATCTTCGGTGACCCTCCGAGCGTTCAAGGGGGTGGTGTCGGCCTCTCCGACCTGCGGTTCTCCGCCAGCTTCTCTGCGCCGGCGCCGGTTCCGACCCTGTCGGAGTGGGCGATGATCCTGCTGGGCCTGACGCTGGCGGGCGTCGCGGCGCTACACCTTCAGCGACGACAGCTGACGGCCTGGTCGTAACACCAGAAAGACTTGGCGGCCTCGCTGGCGACAGCGGGGCCGTTTGCATGTCCGCTTCCCACCCTTAGCGGACCTTGCGAAGGTCAGTTCGCCGGCGGCGCCACCCGCGCATGCGTCTTCTGCTCGAACGCATACCCCAGCGACAGGACCGTCGCGTCCTGCCAGGCGCCGGCCATGAAGCTGATCCCGACCGGCATGCCGCGATCCATCCCCATCGGGACGGTCAGGTGCGGATAGCCGGCGACGGCGGCCAGGGTGCTGGCCGACCCCTGCCCCTCGTCGTCATCCTCCCGGTCGTTGGTCCAGGCGCGCGAGGTGGTCGGCGAGACCAGGGCCACCACCCCGTTCTCCGCCATCATCTTGTCGATCCCCTCGACGCCCGACAACCTCAGCGAGGTCTCGCGCGCCGTCACATAGGCCGGGTCTTCCAGCCCGCCGGTCGCCTCGGCCCGTTCGAACAGCTCCTGTCCGAACAGGACGGTCTCGCGCGGCTCGGCGGCGTTGAAGGCGATCACATCCGCCAGGGTTCGCGTCGGCACCTGCTCCGGGTCGGTCGATGCCAGATAGGCGTTCAGGTCGACCTTCAGCTCTGTCAGCAACACCGTCAGCTGCGCCCCGCCGATGGCCCGCATGTCCGGTCCTTCGGTAATCTCGACCAGTTCGGCGCCGGCGTCGCGCATGGCCTGCAGCGACCGCTCGAACGCCGCCTTGGTGTCGTCCGAGAAGTTGTTCGCCAGGAACCGCAGCACCCCGATCCGCGCGCCCCGCAGGGCGTTCACATCTAGTGCGGCGACATAGTCGACCTTGCGCGCATCGGCGTCGGCCGTCGCAGCATCGGCGGGATCCGACCCGGCGATCGCGTTCATCACCCGCGCGGCGTTCTCCACCGTGTCGGCGATGGGGCCCGCGGTATCCTGCGAATGGCTGATCGGCACGATGTGGGTGCGGCTGACCAGCCCCACGGTGGGCTTGAACCCGACCACGCCGTTGACCGAGGCCGGGCAGACGATGGAGCCGTTGGTCTCCGTCCCGATGGCGACGGGCGCCAGTCCGACGGCCACTGCGACGGCGCTGCCCGACGACGATCCGCAGGATGTTCGCATCGTATCATAGGGATTGGGCGTCAGCCCCCCGACAGCGCTCCAGCCGCTGATCGACCGGTTCGAACGGATGTTGGCCCACTCCGAGAGGTTGGCCTTGCCGAGGATCAGGAAGCCCGCCTCGCGCAGCCGCGTGACCAGCGGCGCGTCGCGACCCGGCGCGTTGTTCGCCAACGCCAGAGAGCCCGCCGTCGTCGGCATGTCGGCCGTCTCGATATTGTCCTTCAGCAGGATGGACAGGCCGTCCCCTCCGCGCGCCTCGAACGCCGCGACGTCCGGCAGCGGAGTCCAACGGATGACCGCGTGGGAGTTGGCCGCGTCGGAGTAGCATTTGGCGAGTTGGACCAACGCGGCGGATTGGACAGGACCCGCGCCCCGCGTCGCCGCGAGAGCGCCGCACTCCACGTCCGATGCCGCCGCTTGCGCGGCCAGGATCGGCGCCGTGTCCTGCGCGAACGCCGGCGCCGCCAGCCCCGCGAGGATCAGTCCCCCGACGGCGCCCGCGATCCGATCGTGCGATCGAGGAAGTCGAGATACGTGCGCCATTGTTGCAGCTGCCTTTCGTTGCCCCGAACGCCGTGCCGCTGCCCGGGATAGAGCATCAGTTCGAACGGAATGGATTTCGCCTGAAGCGCGTCGATGACCCGCGTCGAGTTTTCGAGAATGACGTTGTCGTCGGCCATGCCGTGCATCAGCAGAAGCCGGCCAGTGAGATTGTCCAGGCGCGGAATGGCGTCCGAGGCGGCATAGCCTTCCGCGTTCGCTTCCGGGGTCGACATGAACCGCTCGGTATAGTGGGTGTCGTAGAGGCTCCACTCCGTCGGCGGGGCCCCCGCGATCGCCGACGCCAGCCCCATGTCCGGCTCGGTCAGCGCCATCAGGCTCATGAACCCGCCATAGGACCAGCCCATCATGGCGATCCGGGCGTCATCAACATAAGGCAGTGATCTCAGATACTCAGCCCCCAGAACCTGATCCTCGATCTCAGGTTGCCCCATCTTCAGATACAGGGCTTCCTTGAACGCCGCCGACCGGTCGCCCTCGCCGCGGTTGTCGAGGCGGAAGACGATATATCCAGCCTCCGTCAACAGTTGATTGGTCGCCGGCTGCCAGCCCCGTTTCACCCCGCCGCCGCCGGGTCCGCCATAGACCTGCATCACCACCGGATAGGTTTTCGACGGATCGAAATCGACCGGCTTCGACATCTGCCAGACCAGGGTCTCCCCGTGGCTTTCCAGCGTGCCGAACTCCGTTACCGGGCGACGCGAGACATAGGGTGCGAACGGGTGATCGGCGTCCAGCGCGTTCTCCTCGATCCAGCGCACGAAGGTCCCGTCCGCCTGATAAAGGCCCGACCGCATCGGCGTCGTCGGGTCGGTGTAGTTGCCGACATAGGCCGTGCCGGTCCGGTTCATGCTGGCCGACCACCATCCGCCCGCCGGCGTCACCGCCACGGGTTCGACGGTGCGGTTCAGGCTGGCGCGGAACAGCTGCTGCTCGATCGGATATTCCTCGCCGTCGCGCATCGAGGCGGTGAAATAGACGTCGCCCGTTTCGGCATTCACGCCGCTCAGGCTCTTGATCGCATAGTCGCCTTGCGTGATCGGCCGGATCACGCGTCCGTCGGCGCCGTACAGATACAGGTGCCGCCAGCCGCTCTCCTGCGACGACCAGATGAAGGCGCCGTCCTCCAGCGCCTTGAAGTCGTGGCTCAGGGACACCCAGGCGTCCGACCGCTGGGTTGCGATGACCCGCGACGCCCCGGTCGCCGGATCGACCGCCAGCAGGTCAAGCGTCTGCTGGTCCCGCGACTGCCGCTGGACGTAAAGGGTCCCGCCGTCCTTCGACCAGTTCACCCGCGCCAGATAGATGTCGGCGTTCGTGCCCAGGTCGACCTTGACCCGCCGGTTCGCCGCCACGTCCTGCACATACAGTTCGACGACCGCGTTCGGCCGGCCCGCGCGCGGATAGCGCTGCTCGACCACGCTGGCGCCGCCGCCGGTGATGTCCAGACGCGGGACGATATCGACGGTCGATTCATCGGTTCGCTGCAGGGCGATGTATTTCTCGTTCGGGCTCCACCAGTAGCCGGTGTCGCGGTCCATCTCCTCCTGGGCGATGAACTCGGCGGTGGCCCAGGTGATCAGGCCCTCGCCGTCTGTCGTGACGGCCTGCTCGTCCCCGGACGCGAGGTTCAGCACCACCAGATCCTGGTCGCGCACGAAGGACACGTAGTTGCCCTCAGGGCTGACCTTGGCGTCGATCTCGTCGGCCTCGGTCTCGGTCAGGCGGCGAATCTCGCCCCCCTCCCGGCTGGCCAGGAAGATGTCACCTTCCAGCGGCGCAAGGATGTAGCGCCCCTGTTCGTCCCAGGAATACTCAACCACGCCGCGCTGGCTGATCCTCATCCGCTCGCGCCGCGCCTTCTCGGCCTCGGACAGTTCGCCGGCGTCGGGGACCAGCGCCCGCGCGTCGATCAGCTTGAACGGCTCTCCCGCTCCCGTGGGCGCGGCCCACAGGTCCAGCACCGAGACGTCGTCCTCGCGCGCCCGCAGGAAGGCGACCAGTTCACCGTCGGGCGACAGGCTGACCCCCTGGGCCACCGGGCCGTTCAGGCTGGGGTTGGCGAACACCCGTTCCGGCGTCAGCACCGCGGGGTTTGCTTGAGCGAAGGCCGAACCGGCCGTCAGGGCGAAGACGGAAGCAAGAAGAACTGTGCGCATGGGCGCGGACGCTAGCGGTGGAATCTCCCGGCGTCACGCCCCTTCCATTCCGGCCCCTGCGACCCACCTTGTCGTATCCCTCTGCCAGGCCTTCGATCCAGCGGGGCGCGATCTGGACTCATTGGACAAGCTGGACTCATTGGACAGGAGTCCAGCTTCCGCGACCCTGACGACCTTTCACCCGGCGGCCCGTCCGCCTAGAAGACCCGCAATGACCGACGCCGCCCTCTCCCCGCCGCCGCCCAAGCCCTCCGCCTTCCACGAGCTCGAGGTTCAGTGGGTCCATCACTGGACCGACCAGCTGTTCAGCTTCCGCGTGGCCCGGCCCGAGGATTTCCGCTTCCGCTCCGGGGAGTTCGTGATGATCGGCCTGCCCGGCGCTGACGGCGGCAAGCCGGTCCTGCGCGCCTATTCGATCGCGAGCCCGAGCTGGGACGAAGAACTGGAGTTCCTCTCCATCGCCGTGCCCGACGGCCCCCTGACCTCGCGTCTGGTGAACATCAAGGCCGGCGACACCGTATTGATGGGCAAGAAGCCGACCGGCACCCTCGTGCTCGACGCCCTGACCGGCGGCGACACCCTGTGGCTGATCGGAACGGGCACGGGCCTGGCGCCCTGGCTCAGCGTCGCCCGCGACCCCGACACCTACAGCCGCTTCGGCCGCGTCATCGTCTGCCACACGGTCCGCAACGTCGCCGACCTGTCCTACCGCAACTTCCTGACCACAGGCATCCATGAGGATCCCCTGATCGGCGACGAGGCGAAGGCCCAGCTGACCTACTATCCCACCGTGACCCGGGAAGCGTTCGACACCCCCGGCCGGATCACCGACCGCATCTCATCGGGCGCGATCTTCCGCGACCTCGGCCTGCCGGAGGGTTTCTCGCCCGACCGCGACCGCGTCATGCTGTGCGGCTCCATGGCGATGATCAAGGAAACGGCCGCGCTGCTCGACGGCTTCGGCATGAAGGAGGGCTCCAACGCAGAGCCCGGCGACTACGTACTGGAGCGCGCCTTTGTCGGTTGAACACCACCCGCAGATCGTGGCCGTGGATGCGCGGGTGGATCCCGCAGCCTGCGAGACCATGGTCGAGGTTCGCCAGGGCGTCGACGCCCTCGACCGCGCCCTGGTCGCCCTGCTGTCCGAACGCCAGCGCTACATGGACGCCGCCGCCCGCATCAAGCCCGATCGCGACGCCGTCCACGACGATGCCCGCATCGAGGACGTGGTGTCCAAGGTTCTTGCGGCCGCAGACGCTCATCACCTCTCGCGTGACATCGCCGAACCGGTCTGGCGCCTGCTGATCGACCGCTGCATCGCCCACGAGTTCGGCGTCTACGACCGCACGCGGCGCTAGCCCCGCAGCGACCTCAGCATCAGCTCGTGTCGCCAGGCTGCGACATCAGCAAGGGCCTGGCCAAGGGCGTCACGGACATGGTCCAGCTTGGCCGGGGCCACGTCCTTTTCCGCCGCCTCGGCTTCGGCGCAGACCCCGGCCAGCACGCCTGCCCCGATCCCAGCCGCCGCCCCCCGGATCGTGTGCACGGCGTCGCGCCAGCCCTCGATCCGGGCATCCAGCATCGGGGACCAGATCCCGGCCTGCTGCACGAACAGGCCGAGGACCTCTTCCGCGACCCCGTCGTCGCCGCCCGTCGTCCGGTCCAGGACCGAAAAGTCGACGGCGCCCGACAGGTCGCGGCGGGACATCAGGCGGCCTGATCCGGGTTCTTGGCCAGACGCGCGTTCCGCGACGACCAGAGGAAGTAGACGACCAGTCCGCCGAGGTTCCAGTACAGGAAGTACAGCTGGGTCCGGGTCTGCAGGCTGAAGAAGAAGACGATGCAGCCGACAATCGTGACCGCACCGACCAGCCACCACAGGGGCGCCTTGAACATCCGCACCCGGTTCGGATCGCGCAGGCGCAGGACGATCAGGCTGACGCCCACCGCCGCGAACGCCGCCAGCGTCCCCGCATTGGCCAGCGACGCCAGCTCGTCCAGACGCATGACGCCCGCGAGGGCCGCGACCACGATGGCGGTGAACACCGTCACCACTGCCGGCACGCCACGCGACGAGATCTTCGCCAGCGAGGTCGGCAGCAGGCCGTCGCGCGCCATGCCAAGGAAGATGCGGCTCTGGCCGAACAGGAAGGCCAGCAGCACGGTCGGCAGGGCGATCACGGCGCTCGCCGCGATCCACTGAGCCGCTGTCCCCTGCCCCATCTCGCGCAGGATCAGGGCCAGAGGTTCCGGGCTGGCCGCGAAGCTCGCCACCGGCCGCGCGCCGATCGCCGCCGCCGCCACGACCAGATACAGGGCAGTGCAGATCAGCATCGAACCGACGATGCCGATGGCCAGATCGCGCTCGGGCTTCTTGGTCTCTTCCGCCGCCGTCGAGATGGCGTCGAAGCCGTAGAAGGCGAAGAAGATGATCGCCGCCGCCGCCATGACCCCGGTCTGCACCACCGGCTGGCCGGTGATCAGCTCCGCAAACGGCAGGGTTGGCGCCCCGAAGCCGTTCGGCATGAAGGGGGTGAAGTTGGCCGCGTCGAAGGCCGGCAGTGCGATGGCCACGAACACGATCAGGGCCACGACCTTGATGACCACCAGCACCGCGTTCAGCGTCGCGCTTTCCCGCGTGCCCAGGAGCAGCAACCCCGTCACCACGCCGATGATCGCCACGGCCGGCAGGTTGATCAGGCCGCCCTCGACGTGAGGTCCCATCGTCAGGGCCGTCGGCAGGTCGATCCCCAACCCGGTCAGGAAGCCGACGGCATAACCCGACCAACCCACGGCCACGGCCGAGACCACAAGGGAATACTCAAGGATGAGGCTCCACCCCACGATCCAGGCGATCAGTTCGCCCAGCACCGCATAGGAATAGGTATAGGCGCTGCCCGCCTGCGGCATCATGGTCGAGAGCTCGGCATAGGCTAGGGCGGCGCAGGCGCAGACCAGTCCGGCCAGACCGAAGCTGATCATCACGGCCGGCCCCGCCAGCCCGGCGCCGACGCCGATCAGGGTCAGGATCCCGGTGCCGACGATGGCTCCGACGCCCAGAGCCAGCAGGTGCGGCCAGCTCAGAGTCGCCTTCAGCCTCGGTCCATCAGATGCCTGGTGCATCGCGTCGATCGACTTGCGCCGGTTCCAGAAGGCCATTCGCTTAACTCCCCCGATGGCCCTTTGCGGACCGAATCCGGGGGATGCTAGACCGCCCTGCGACGATCCGAAACACCGGGCGGAAAACCCTTGCATCCCGTGGCCGATGTCTCTATTTCCGCCCCCTTCGCCGGACGTCCATGACGACCGTGCGACGATGGTACGGGTGATTAGCTCAGTTGGTAGAGCAGCTGACTCTTAATCAGCGGGTCGTAGGTTCGAACCCTACATCACCCACCATCGTCCCCTTTCAGATCACGACAGACTGGCGGCGCGCAGATCTACAGGCGCGGGGCGTCTGTCCGACCTGGGCCTTGAAGGCCCGGTTGAAAGGCCCGATCGAGCCGAAGCCGCAGTCGAAGGCGATCTCGAGGATCGAAGCGTCGTCCGCGAGGTCGGTCAGCCTCGCCCTGGCCCGCTCGACCCTGTGGTGGTTGATCAGCCGGTTGAAGTTCGGGAACCCCGTCGCCGCGCTGATGCACTGCGACACCCGGTACTCCGGCTCCCCCAACCGGGCCGCGACGTCCCCGATCCTCAGGTCGGGATCGCTGTCGATTTCCTCGTCCTTCAGCAGCCGGAGCAATCTCTCGGCCAGACGGGCGTCCTCAGCCGTCGGCGCACGACGAACCGGCGCCGGCTCCGTCAGCGGATGGCGCAGACGGAACCAGACCGCCGCCATCGCCGCGCCCAACCCGACGGCAGCCGAGCCGCCCTTGATCAGATCGTCCCGCAAGACGTCCTGCGGACTGCCGCTTGAGGCCCACAAGCCCAGCATCGAGGCCGAAACCAGCACGGCATAGACTCCGAGGAAGGCGAGGCGAAACCGCTTCTCCCCGCCCGGCATGTCGCGACGATAGCGATTGAACGGCTCGACGAATGCCAGCAGCAGGGCCGCGGAGCCGCCGATCGCATAGATGTTGCCGGTCACACGCGACGCCACGCCGCCCTCAGGCATCAGCACCGCCAGCGCTCCGCTCACGGCCACCATCAGCCCGACGATGCGCGGCCACCAGGCGTCGCGCGGGGCGGGATCGAACAGGGCCCGTGTCAACAGCCAGGCCCAGCCGCAGGACCCGACGCCCACGGCCTGGAACGCCGTCCCGAACCCGCCGTCCACCACACGCGCGAGTATGAAGCAGCCGAAGGAGAACGCCGCGATCGCCGCATAGGCGCGCAACCGGTCCGGGGGCCGGAACCGCAGCCCGGTCAGGCCGGCGATCGAACTGAAGCCTGCAGTCGTGGACATCGCGTCCCTCCCCGGACCCGTTTCATGACCGGGCCATGTCCCCGAAACAAGAACTTCTGGCCGAATTCCAAATCGGCGAGACGCCGCGCCCGGGCGGCCTGCATCCCTGCCGACGACTTCAAGCTAGAGACCTGTCGGGAGAACCCATGTCGCCTGTCGCTTCCTCGTCGCCTTCACGCGGCCTCGCCGCAAAGGCCCTGCGTTGGGCAGGCCTTCTATGGTTCCTGATCGCCGCCATCGGGCAGACGGCCTTCATCGGCTTCATCGTCGCCTACTACGGCGTGCGCACCGCGACGGGGAATTTCGCCGGCTGGAACGACAAGCCCCTGATCGACGGCTACATCGCCGGTGACGACACGGGGAACATCGTCTTCGCCGCCCACGTCCTGCTCGCCGCCGTTGTCACGCTCGGCGGGCTGATGCAGCTGATCCCCGCCATTCGTCGCCGATGGCCAGGCCTGCACCGCTGGACCGGCCGCACCTTCCTCGTCATCGCGATCCTCATGGCGCTGAGCGGGGTCTGGCTGGCCCTCGTCAGGGGGACCTATCTGTCCACCATCTCCAACGTCGCCATCCTTATCAACGCCGTGCTGATCCTGGTCTTCGCCGGCCTCGCCTGGCGAAACGCGATCAAGCGCAGGTTCGAGCAGCATCGAATGTGGGCGATGCGCACCTTCATGGTGGTCAGCGGGGTCTGGTTCCTGCGGGTCGGGCTGATGGGCTGGGTCGTGCTCAACCGCGGCCCCGCCGGCCTGACCGCTGATATGAGCGGTCCCGTGGACAGCGTGATGACCTTCGGCAGCTACCTGATCCCGCTCACCGTGCTGGAACTCTATTTCGCCGCCCAGCGCCATCCTGGCGCCGCGCTGAAGGTCATCGCCGCCGTCGTGGTCGTCGCGGCCGCCGCCTATACGGCGCTCGGCGTCTTCGGAACCGTGGCCTTCATGTGGGGCCCCTACCTCTAGGACGAATCGACATTCAGCGCATCCAGAGCATGGAAACGGCGATGTGGACGAAGGCGAGGTAGTGGCGAGCGAGCCTGTCGAACCGTGTGGCGAAGCGTCGGAAGTGCTTGAGCTTGTTGAAGCAGCGCTCGACGCGGTTTCTTAGGCGGTAGATCAGGGGATCATGCGGGATCGGGGTCTTGCGTGAACGGGTCGATGGGATGACGGCTTCGGCGCCGATCGCGGCCAGGTGGGCGCGCAGGCTGTTGGCGTCATAGGCCCGGTCGGCGAGGACGGCTTTGGGCTGGTGACCTTCCAGAAGTGCCGGCACAGCGAGAATGTCGTGGCTCTGTCCCGGTGCGATCAGGAAGCGGACCGGCCGTCCGAGCGTGTCGCAGGCCATGTGAACCTTGGTCGTCAGTCCGCCTCGGGAACGCCCCACAGCCGGATTGAGGCCCCCTTTATGGATGGCTCGCCCCTCACTGTATCGTTGGTGCCGCACGACAGAGGGTCGTTTGAAGAGGGAGCGAAGGTCATGGACGTATCGGTTCTTGGAATCGATCTGGGCAAGAACAGCTGCAGCGTCGTTGGGTTGGACTCAACGGGCAAGGTTGTCGTCCGTCGGCGGATGCGGCGAGAGACGGTCATCACCTACGCGGCGACCTTGCCCGCCTGCTTCGTGGCGATGGAGGCCTGCTGCGGCGCGCATCACATGGGACGCACTCTGGCACGGCAAGGTCATACGGTACGGTTGATGTCGCCGGAATATGTCCGTCCCTACGTCAAGGCGCAAAAGAACGACGACCGGGATGCCGAGGCGATCGCGGAAGCGTCAACCAGGCCGACCATGCGGTTCGTCGAGTTGAAGTCTGAGGAGCAGCTCGACATGCAGACCTTGCATCGCATCCGCGACCAGCTCGTCGGGGACCGCACCTCACTGATGAATCAGATCAGAAGCCTTCTTCTCGAGCGGGGTCACATCGTGCCTCAAGGTCGGGCAAAGCTGGCTGTCCGGCTAGGTGAGATGCTGGACGACAGCGCACCGGTGCTCGGCCCACGCATCCATCGGCTCGTGAGCGACATGCGCCTGCGCTGGACCGCCCTCGACGATCGGATTGGAGAGCTTGACGCCGAGTTCGCCGATGCGGCCCGGACGGATGCACGGACACGGAGGTTGCTGACCATCCCCGGTATAGGAGCGCTCAATGCAACCGCGCTGGTGGCCGCTGTCGGTGATGCCCGAACCTTTGGCCGTGGTCGCGATCTTGCCGCTTGGCTCGGTCTGGTTCCGCGGCAGGCGACGACAGGTGGCAAGCCACGGCTGCTTGGCATCACCAAGCGCGGGAGCCGCTATCTGCGAAAGAACCTGATCCAGGGCGCTCGGGCATCACTGCCCGTAATGAGCAAAAGCAACACGCGACTTGGTGCCTGGCTGCGCGGTTTGCTGTCGCGCTCCCATTCCAACACAGTCGTCGTAGCGCTGGCCGCGAAGATGGCGAGGATCGTCTGGGCACTGCTGCGTCATGAACGCGACTACGATCCGATCGCCAAAGCGGTGTGAACAAGATCGGCCGATGCACCATGCATCCGGCTGGATGATGTCTGCGGGAGGTGAGTGAAAGATGGCCTGACAGTCGACCGGTGTCCTGGAACCCTATGGCTAAAAATGGCACTCGATGCCGGCCCCTTTATGAGGACCAGGACGCGCGGATCTCCATCTTGGCCAACGACCTCATGTCGAAAGGCCGGATACGTTTTCGCAGACTGCTTAGAACATCAGCACAAACCGCTTGCCGACGGGGCGAGCCATACGTTTTTGAGCCGCTGCCCCGGCCGGTCGTCGCCTGCTGGTGAGCCCGCACCAGGGTCGAGTCCAGCATCAGATACTGGTTGTCCCGATCCTCCACGAGATCGGCGAAGACCTTCTCCCACACCCCCGCCGCCGCCCATCGGCTGAAGCGCTTGTGCGCCGTCTTCCACTTGCCGTAGCGCTCGGGAAGATCCTGCCAGTGGGCGCCGGATCGCAGCGCCCAGAGGACGCCGTTCACGAACAGCCGGTTGTCCGATCCCGTCCGACCAGGATCCGACGCCTTCCCCGGCAGCAAGGGCTCGATACGAGCCCATTGCGCCTCATCCAGTTCGTAGCGCTTCACGACCATCACAGACCTCCGCCAAAGCGGAGACCTATGAATCATGCATCGGGCCGCGCGTGAATCCCTGAATGTCGATTGAGCCTAGTCGACCGCCACCATCCGTCGCCTCAGCGCGCCGTAGCACTCGCAGGCGGCGTGCTCGAGCACGTCGCGGCTGGCGATCCGCACGACGCCGCGTGAGGCCTTGATGCCGCCGAGCTTCCCCAGCTCCTGCCAGGACGCGTTCACCGTCGTCCGCCGCACGCTCATCGTGGTGGCCAAGTCGTCCTGGGTCAGTTTGAAGGCGTCCTGCCCTGTCCGGTCCTGGATGGTCAGCAGCCAGCGCGCCAGTCGCGGCGTCACTGTATGCACCGCGTTGCAGACCGCGTTCTGCGCCGCCTCGACCTGGTTGTTGTGCGTCAGCCGCATCAGCACCCGTAACAGCGGGGGACTCTCCAGCACCCGCCGCCGCAGCGCATCGGCCGGCAGGGCCCAGGCGTCGCCGGCGATCTGCACCTCAACGTCCCAGCCGCAGGGTTCGTCGGCCAGGAAGGCCGCCAGTCCCGTCACGCCCTGACGGCCCACATTGGTCGCCATCCCGGAACGCCCGTCCTCGAACCGGATGACATTGGCCAGGTCCGCAGTGACCGGCAGATAGACCACCTCCACAAGCTCACCCGCTCGTGTGACCACGTCGCCCTGCGGCAGATGGCGCAGAATCAATTGCGGACGCAACGCCGCCTTGTCCTCCGCCGCCATCGCCGCCCACAGGCTGTTGGCGTTCGGATCCTCTGCAGCGCTCACCATCAGAACCGCCGACCCTGCGCCGTGACGCTGTAAACCTGCCCGTTGTCGGCGTTGGTCACCATCACCTCATAGTCGCCGCCGCCCATCAGCGACTCTCGCCTGGACGGAATCGTCTCGGCGAACACCTCAAGCGCGGCCGCACAAGCCGCATCGTTGTCGGCCAGCTCTTCGCCATCCTCGTCCCGGATCACCTCCCCGTTGCGGAGGCGGAAGAAGTATCGGGGCATACAGGTCTCCGTCGGCGGCGCTGGATCAGCAGGACGAAAAGCCCAGCCGCCGCCGACGGTTCCCGGATATCGTGCCCTCAGCGCCCGGCGGCGGCGATGATCGCTTGGCCACCGCCTCGGGCTGGGCCATTCGGCGCAGGGCATCATGCCCGCGTCGGCGCGGCGTTCCATCGTCCTCAGGCATGAGCCGGCGTTTCGCCGAACATCAATCCCCGCTGTGGCCGTGTCCCTCGGCGTCCGTCGCCCCGACCGCAAAGCCCTGGTCGCTCTCGTTCTCGAACCAGAACGGCGCCCTTGCCCTTTGACGCAGACCGACCTCGTCCATGTGGTCGTCGTAGAGCCGCCCGTTGGCCAGGGTGTAACGGATCGAGGTGGTGTTGCGGATGTTCTCCAGCGGGTTGGCATCGAGCACCACCAGATCGGCCAGCTTGCCCACCTCCAGCGAGCCGACGTCGCGATCCAGACCCAGCGCCAGGGCGCCGTTCAGGGTGCCGGCCCGCAACGCCTCCATGGGCGTCATCCCGCCCTGGGCCAGCATCCACATCTCCCAGTGCGCGCCCAGACCCTCACGCTGGCCGTGGGCGCCGATCTCGACAACGACGCCGAGGTCATTCAGCGCCTTCGCCTGTTCCGCGATCTGGATGTGGTTCCACTCGTTGGCGGGCTGGGTCACCGGCCGGCGCGCGCGCGCGTCCAGCAGGCGACGCGGCACATACTGGGTCAGGATCGGGTGGTTCCAGACCTCGCTCTCCTGGTACCAGTAGTTCTCGCCCGACGACCCGCCGTAAGAGACGACCAGGGTCGGGTTGTAGGCCGTGTCCGACTGACGCCACAGGTCGTGAACGTCGTCGTACATCCGGGCCAGCGGGATCGAGTGTTCGATCGTGGTGTGGCCGTCCACGATCATCGTCATATTGTGCTGATAGAGGGACCCGCCCTCCGGCACAACGTTCATGCCCAGCTGGCGCGCGGCCTCGATGATCTGCTGGCGCTGCTCGCGGCGCGGCTGGTTGTAGCTCTTGACGCTCCAGGCCCCGACGGCCTGCTGACGCCGTAGCACCGACAGGGCGTCGTCCAGGTTGTTGACCACCGCCGTGAAGTTGGTGTTCGCGCCGTACAGGATCGTCCCCGTCGAGAAGATCCGCGGCCCCACCACCCGGCCGGCGCGGGCCAGCTCGGAGTGGGCGAAGATTTCCGACGTGTCGTTCGACGGGTCGTGGATCGTGGTCACCCCGAAGGCCAGCGCCGCATAGTTCACCCAGCTTTGCTGCGGGATGATCTCGTCGGACGCCATCGACCCGTGCCAGTGAGCGTCGATGATGCCGGGGATTATGGTCTTGCCGGTGACGTCAACGACGGTCGCGCCGGCCGGAACCGTCACCTCGCTGCGGGGGCCGACAGCTTCGATGCGGTTGCCGTTGGTGACGATGACGCCGTCCTCGATGACGCGATCACCGTTCATGGTGACGATGCGCGCACCGGTCAGGGCCAGGCGTCCTTCAGGCCGGTCCGCGGCCTGCTGGAAGCCGAGGTTGATCCCCGTCTCCGGCGGCTTGGGCAGTTCCTCCGGAGCACCCTCGACGAAGGCGAAGCCCTGGTTCAGGTCGCGGCTGAACAGCTGCGGCCCGAGCGACCAGCTCAGGCTGCTGCTATCGCCCGACCAGGTCAGCCAGTCGCCCGCATCGCGCGTGAACCGGGTCTGCGGCAGGGCCTTGCCATCCGACGACAGGGTCACGGGTCGCCCCGTGCGGGCGAACGGCGCCACGAAGGCGTTGAACCGCTCGGTCCAGGCGATCCAGTGCTCGTCCGGCGACAGGACATAGTCCGCCGCCCATTCCGAAGTCAGGTGGACCCGCTCGTCGTGACCCGTGAGATCGACCGACTTCAGGGCGGAGTTCCGGTCGACCCGGCCGGTGAAATAGATGCGGTCGTTGGATGCCCCGAACTGGGGCGCGGTGCCGTCGTCGGTGACGAAGGTCGCGTCGCCGCCCGCCGTCGGGATGCGATAGATGCCGGGCTCGCGGCTCCACAGACCCGAGGTCAGGGTTCCGTCCGCCACCTTGCGATAGACGATGGTCCGTCCGTCCGGAGAGAAGGTCGGCTCGATGTAGTGGCCGGGGTTGGAGGTCACGACGCGGGCTTCACCGCCACCCGCCGGGATCACGCGCACGGTCCCAAGGTCCTGGTCGTCCCACGTCGTGTAGACGATCGACCGGCCGTCCCGCGACCAGTTGGGATAGAGCTCGAAATGGTCGTTCTGGCGCGTCAGGCGACGCGGCGTTCCATTGGGCAGATCCTTGATCCACAGATTGCCGAGCGCCTCGTAGACCACGCGCGATCCGTCCGGCGACGTCCGCGCCCAGCGGATCATCTTCACGTCGAAGGTGTCGGGCGCGACGTCCACGGGGAAGCGCACGGCCTCCTCGACACGACGCGTGTCGGCGACGTGGAACGGGATGTCGGCGACCTCGCGCGAGGCCACGTCGATGCGCCGGATCTTGCCGCCGGCCCAGAAAACGATGGCCGAGTTGTCGGGCGTCCAGCTCATCGCCGGATAGACACCGTGGATCGCCCAGGTCTCCTGCATGTCGCGGTCGAGGCCTGAGTAGATCGCCGTTTCGCGCCCGCTCTCGATGTCCATCACGAACAGGGTCGACTGGTAGCGGACGCGCCGGATGAAGGCCAAACTCTTGCCGTCCGGCGAGGGCGTCGGCCGGATCGAACCGCCGGGTCCGCCCAGGAATTCCTCGACCTCGCCCGTCTCGCGGTCCAGCCGCTGGATCACATAGATCTCGGTGTTGACGTCCTTGGAATACTGGAAGGTCTCACCCGGCGTATTGTCGTCCGAGAAATACAGATAGCGGCCGTCTGGCGAGAAGGCGGGTTCGCCCGAGTCCTTCTGCTGCGTCCGGCGCGTGGTCAGCTGCACCCCGCCACCGCCCGAGCGGTGATACATCCACATCTCGCCGGCCCCTAGCGAGCGGGCCGAAGTGAAGTGCTTGCGCGCCACGATGAACTCGCCGTCGGGCGACCAGTCGGGCGAGTTCAAGAGGCGGAAACTCTCGTCCGACACCTGCGTCGGGTTCGACCCGTCGCGGTTCATGACCCAGATGTTGTCGCCGCCGTCGCGGTCTGAGGTGAAGGCGATCTTCGTCCCGTCCGGCGAATATTTTGGCTGCATGTCCCAGGCGACGCCGGACGCGATGGCCCGGGCCTCACCGCCGCCGATGGGCATGACATAGATGTCGCCCAGCATGTCGAAGACGATCTCCTGACCGTCCGGGCTGACGTCCAGCGCCATCCAGGTGCCTTCGGTGACGTCGATGGCCGCGTCGTGCGCAGGTCCGGGCGGGTTCTGCACGTCCCATTCGGGCGTTTCGGCCTCAGCCTCCTCCGCCAGCGTAGCGGCGGGCGCGATCGCCGGCGGCGTCGCGGTTTGGGCCCACCCGGTGTTGGCCACGGACAGCGCCACGACGGCGCTCAGCACGACACGCATCAGCATAGGAAGTTCCCCAAAACACTCTCGCACGATTGTGTAAGGCATCGTCCCGGGCTTTGGCGAGAGCCCGCGCCAAAGGCCAGGCCGCGCACGATTTCGTGAAACTGTTCTATGGGAACGATTCACCGTAACGGTGTAAGACCAAGAGCAATCAAGGCTGTCGTTAAAGTATAGCGAAGATCGGTCGGGGGACCTGTGCGTGTCTGAATTGGTGTTGAAACGCATTCGCGCCTGCGCGCTCTCGGTGCTGCTTGTCGCCGGCCTCTCATCGTGTGGAGACGGTCGAACACTGTCCGTTTTCGGCGGCACAGGTGAACGCACCACGCCTGTCGAAGACGCTGTCTTGAACTCGGCGACGGCGGCGCGCTTCCTGACCCAGACGACCTTTGGGCCGACCGACAACGACATCAAGACCGTCCTGGCGCAGGGCTACGGGGCCTACCTGGACGGCCAGCTGAACGCCGTCTCCTCGTCGCATCTGGCCTATATGGACAACCGCCTGATGCAGATGCGGCTGACCAATCCGTCGGCCAGCCTCAGCGCGAACCAGTTCTACGAAAGCTACTGGCTCTACGCCGCGACCAGCCCGGCCCAGTTACGCGAACGGACCAAGCTGGCCCTGTCGGAGATCTTCGTCATCTCCCTGGTGGATGCCGCGGTCGATGTCCGTGGCGCCGCCTCCTACTATGACATGCTGGGCGCCAACGCCTTCGGCAACTACCGCACCCTGCTGGAGCAGGTGGCGCTGCACCCGATGATGGGTCGCTACCTGACTCATCTGGCGAACCAGAAAGAAGACACGACCTCAGGCCGCAAGCCGGACGAGAACTTCGCCCGCGAAGTTCTCCAGCTCATGTCCATCGGCACCTACCAGATGAACAACGACGGGACGCCCCGCCGCGACGGCGCCGGTGCAACCATCCCGACCTACACCTCGGACGACGTCTCCAACCTCGCCAAGGTGTTCACCGGTTACAGTTGGTATAGCCCGACGCCGACGAACACCACCTTCGCCGGTGGGTCGCGCAACGTCGACGCCTCGGTGCGGCCGATGATCTTCTATGCCAACTATCATTCGATCACGGCCAAGACCTTCCTCGGGACGACGATCCCGGCCGGCGCCGCAAGCGCCAACGATCTGACGATCGCGCTGGACACCATCTTCAACCACGCGAACGTTCCGCCATTCATGTGCCACCGCATCATCCAGCGGCTGGTCACCTCCAACCCGACGCCGGCCTATGTCGAGCGTTGCTCGGCGGTGTTCATCAACAACGGCTCGGGCGTGCGCGGCGACCTCAAGGCCGTCATCCGGGCGATCCTGCTCGACCCCGAAGCACGCAGTTCGTCCCTCGCCTCCACCCCCAGCTTCGGCAAGGTGCGCGAGCCGATGATCCGTCTGACCAACTGGATGCGCGCCTTCGGGGCGACCTCGATCAGCGGCAACTATCTGATCACCTCGACCAGCGCGAACACCTCCCTCGGGCAGTCACCGCTGACCTCGCCTTCGGTCTTCAACTTCTACCGGCCGGGCTATGTCCCGCCCAACACCCGCCTGGGAGCCCAGGGCCTGACGGCGCCGGAGTTCCAGATCGTCGACGAGGTCACGGTCGCCGGCTACGCCAACACCATGCAGACCGCGATCGGCACAGGGATCGGCTCGGGCTCGGACGTTCGTTCGGCCTATGTGAACGAGATCGCCATCGCTGCGGACGCCAACACCCTTGTCGATCGCATGGATCGGATGCTGCTGTACGGCGAGATGAGCCCAACCCTTCGTGCCCGTCTCGTCGAGAGCGTGAACAGCATCGCGATCCCGGCGCCCACTGCGAGCAATGCGGCGACCATCGCCACGGCCAAACTCAACCGGGCCAAGCTCGCCGTCTACATGACGATGGTCTCCCCCGAATATCTGGTGCAGCGATGAGCCACGGAATCCACACCCGTCGTCAGCTGCTGCGTGTCGGCGGCGGCCTGTCCATCCTGGGCGCCGCGGCGCCTTTTGCGGCGCAGCTCGCCGCCGCCGGGGCCGCCGTCAGCCAGAGCGCGCCCGACTACAAGGCATTGGTCTGCGTCTTCCTGTTCGGCGGCAATGACGCGAACAACATGGTCCTGGCGACCGATCAAAGCTCCTGGACACGCTACTTCAGCGCCCGGAACACCGGCGCCGACCCCATTGCCCTGATGCCCGTCGGGACCGCACCCACCGCGGTCGGAGCGACCAATCCCCTGACCGGACGCGTGGCGACCGCAGCATCGCCCGACGCGTGGGGCGGCGTCCTTCCGATTGTCCCGCGCACCATACAGACCGTTCCGACCAGCGGGGGGACCCGGACCTTCGGCCTGCATCCCTTCATGGGCCCGGCCAAGACCCTGTTCGACGCCGGTCGCCTGGCCGTCGTCGCCAATATCGGCACCCTGATCCGCCCGGTCACGCGCGCCCAGTACGAGGCGCGCAGCGTCACCCTGCCCACCAACCTTTTCTCCCACAACGACCAGCAGTCGACCTGGCAGGCCGGACGGGTGGAAGGCGCCCAGCGGGGCTGGGGCGGGTCGTTCAGCGACCTCCTGACCGGAATGAACGGGACGAACGCCCTGTTCACCGCCGTCTCAACGGCCGGCAACGCCGTCTTCCTGTCCGGCCGGGACGTCGTCCAGTACCAGATGAGCACGGGCGCCCAGCCCGCCGTCGTCATCAACGGGCAATCGGGGACCAGCCTGTTCGGCTCCACCGTCGCGCCCGGCCGCGTGCGCGACCTGATCCGGGATACGTCATCAGCCAGCCTGTTCGCCGCCGACTACGCCACCACCACCGACCGTTCCCTCGGCGCGGCGACGTCCCTGAACGCAACCTTCGCCTCGTCCGCCGTCACCGGGGTCCTGGCGGCGCCCGCCTATCGCAACCCGATCAGCGGGGCGACCGAGACCAACTCCCTGGCGGTCCAGCTTCAGACGGTCGCCCGCATGATCGCCGCCGGCCCGACCCTCGGCATCAAGCGCCAGGTCTTCTTCGTCAGCCTCGGCGGCTGGGACAGCCACGACGTCCAGAACGTCGCTCAGCCCAACAACCTGTCGAAGGTCGCCTCCGCCCTCGCCTATTTCGACGAGGCGCTCGGCAACCTCGGCGGCGTCAACATGCGCGAGGCGGTCACGACCTTCACCGCCTCGGACTTCTCGCGCACCTTCACCACCAACGGCGATGGCACCGACCATGCCTGGGGCGGCCACCATCTCGTCATGGGCGGGTCGGTCAGGGGCGGCGACATCTACGGCCAGTTCCCGACCATCGGCATGGATCAGGGCACGAGCTTCCGGAACCCGGACATGACCTCGTCCTACCTGATCCCGACGACCTCGGTGGACCAGTACGCCGCCACCTTCGGCCGCTGGATGGGGGTGTCGGAGACCAACCTCGACCTCATCTTCCCGAACCTCAGGAACATGGTCACGCGCGGGTTGGGCTTCCTCTAGCGCTTCGGCGTCCCCGCCCACTCCGCGTCGCGCGAAGCCTCATAGCCGTCGCGCACCGCCTGTCTCGGCTGGTCCGCGCCCAGCTGGGCGATCTGTTCGGCCCAGACATCGGCCATTCGTCGCACCGTTGTGGTCACCCAGCCCGGCGCCTGTTGCCGCGACCAGTTCTGGATCGAGACGGCGTTGAAAATCAGCAGGAAGACGGTGGCCAGCACAATGATCCGGCTGGTCCATCGGCGGTCGCGCGCGGCGACACCCTCCTCGTCCGGCGGCTCTCCCGGCGGGAAGGCGAACCGCCCCAGCGCCAGCAGCGGATTGACCGGTTCCGGCGCGGTCGGCAGGTCGTGCGCGTCGGCCGTCTCGATCCAGTCGGCCCCTGAAACAGGAAGGGGGGGATTCTGACCGACGTCCTCGACGGGGTCGTCCAGATAAGGCTCGGCCTCCCCCTCCAGCGGCGGGAAGGGGTTGGCCGGGATCGCCGCAGGGAAGGGTTCCAGCGGGATTTCGGGATCGTCGGGACGGTCGCTCATATCGCCTCCCTCAGAACTGGAAATAGATGAAGGGGGCCACGCCGTCCGGGCGCACGGCCTCGACCAGCAGGATGGCCGCCCCGACCAGCAGACCCATCGTCAGGGACGGCGCCGGCTTCAGCCAGGTCGCGATCCCCTCGGCCGCACGCGGCGGCAACCAGTGCATGGCCAGACCGCCGACGATCAGCGTCAGCACGAACGGCGTCACCAGGGTCGCCGCCTCGAACCGACCCAGACCCGTCAGCACCTCCATCGCCATCGGGAAGGTTTCGGCCCGGAACAGGATCCAGCCCAGGCAGACGATGTGGAAGGTCACCAGCACCCCCAGCCAAGCCGGCGGCCCCTTGCGATCTCCCAGGGCGGCCCGTCCCAGCCGCTCGACGACCTGCACCCCGCCATGCAGCGCGCCCCAGGCCACGAAGGTCCACGCCGCCCCGTGCCACAGCCCGCCCAGAAGCATGGTGATGAAAACATTCAGGCACGACCGGATCAGCCCCTTCTTGCCGCCCCCCAGCGGCACATAGAGGTAGTCCCTCAGCCAGCTCGACAGGCTGATGTGCCAGCGCCGCCAGAAGTCCTGCATCGACCTGGCGCGATACGGCTGGTCGAAGTTGCGCGGGAAGGAATAGCCCAGCAGGGCCGCGATCCCGATCGCCATGTCCGAATAGGCCGAGAAGTCGCAATAGATCTGGACCGCATAGCCATAGACCGCCGCCATCAGGTCCAGCGTTCCATAGGCCGCCGGATCGAAGAAGACCGGATCGACCAGCCGCACCGACAGCTCCGAAGCGATCACCGTCTTCTTGAACAGACCCCAGCAGATCAGCAGCAGCCCATGCGCCGCCATCTCGCGCGTCAGCCGCGGCGCCCGGTCGAACTGGGGCAACAGGTCCGACGCCCGCACGATCGGTCCGGCGACCAGATGCGGGAAGAAACTCATCAGCAGCATGACGTCGAGCAGCGACTTCGCCACCGGCGTCTTCCCGCGATGCACGTCGACGACATAGCTGATGCCCTGGAAGGTGAAGAAGCTGATCCCCACCGGCAGCACGATCTGCAGCAGCGGCAGGTCGCGCTCCCACCCGAACCGCGTCAGCAGGTCGCCCGCCTCTTCGACGAAGAAGCCGTAGTATTTGAAGAAGCCCAGGATCAGCAGGTTGGCCGCAACGCCCAGCCCGACCAGCCATTTCCGCCGCCCGGCCTCGTCCGAGCGCGCGATCAGCGCCGCCACGCCCCAGTTCAGGATGGCGGAGGCGATCAGCAGGGCGACGAACCGCCAGTCCCACTGGGCATAGAAGAACCAGCTGGCCAGCAGCAGGAACAGCTTGCGCCGCCCGTTGTCGCGATCCAGCGACCAGGCGGTGAAATAGACGAACAGGAAGAACACGCCGAACGCCAGCGTCGGGAACAGCACTCTACCAGCCCCCTCGGCGTCGGTCGTAGGCGGCGAGGATGTCGACGGCCAGCAGCGACCCGATCCAGTCTCCGCCCGTGCCGGTGAAATGCACATGGTCGCCGCGCATCAGCGGCGTCTCCCCCTGGGTCAGGGCATGGGCCGAACAGTCTCCCCCCATACGGCCCCTCCAGTCCCAGAACGCGACGCCCGTCGACGCTGCGACCCGGTGCTGCACGTCCCGCACCACCGACAGCATCTCCGGCGCCTTCCAGCGATAGTCGGCGTCACCGGCGCAGCGCCCGCCCCCGTCGCCGCGCATGGCCTCGGGCGCGCCAAGGATCAGGATCGCCGCCCCCGGCGCCGCCCGGCGCAACCGTTCGATCTGTCCCCGCAGAAGGGCCTCGTAGGCGCGCGGGTCCAGAAGTTCGTCGAACCCCTCGTTGGTGCCATAGGCGATGATGACAAGGTTCGGTCCCGCCTCGCCGTCATCGAACAGCGGCTCCCGCCCCGCCATGCCGTTCAGCGTCGCCCCGACCACGCCGTGCGCAGTGAGGTGGATCGGCACGCCCTCGAACCGTCCCTGCAGCCGCCACAGCAGGGAGCGGGTGATGTCCCCGCCGGCCGTATGGCTGTCGCCGAACTGGACGATGTTCACCGGCCGACGCTGACCGAAGGCGGCGAAGAACGCGATCAACCCTTCCGGCTGACAAAGACCGCCCGGACAGGTCGCGCTGACCGGCGACGGCAGAGGCGTATAGGGGCGTTCCTGCGCCACGGCCGATCCCGCCAGCGCCAGACCGGCGAGCAGGGCCAGCGCCCGGATCACGCCGCCGGTTCTGCAACCGGGCTCGACAGCCCCGCGTCCCGCTTCAGCCGCGCGGCGACAGGCTCGGTGATGCGCAGATAGCCGGCCATCGACATGTGGATCCCGTCATTGGCCCGCATGAGCCGCCGCCGCCCCGTGCCGGTCTCCGGCAGGTAGGCGTCGTATTCGCCCTCGGCGTTCTGGGTGATCGTTTCGGTCTCGATATAAGGCACGCCCAGCGCCGCCATCCGCGCCGATACGACCCCGTTGATCAGCATCATCCTGGCGTCGAAGCTCGCCCGTTTCATCGCCGGCAACCCGACCCAGTAGACCGCCACATTCTGACCCCGCAGCATCGCCACCAGATCGTCGACGCGCCTGGCATAGGCGGCCTTCCAGCCGTCGGTGCCGAAGTCGTGGATTTCGCCGTCGATGCTGATGCCCTGGGCGTCATTGGTGCCGAACAGGATCACCGCAGCATCGATCGGCTGTTCGGAGATCTGGCGCGCGGTCTTGGCCTGGATATCGACGTAGTCATAGCGGCTCAGGCCCGTGGAGACCTCGCTGAACTTGGTCACCGTCACACCCGGCTGGTCGCGCATCTCGCGATAGAGGCCGGTCCAGAGGCCGTCGGCCATCGAGTCGCCGAACACCCCGATCCTCAGATGTCCGCTCGCGGCCCGGGCGGCCAGCGGCGTCAGGGCGGGTGCGGCCGGGGCGGCGGGCAGGGCGGCGGGCGAAACCGACGCCGGCGGGGGGCTGGCGGAGGCGCTGGCCACGCTGCCCGGCATAAGGGTCGGACGACGCAGCCAGCCGCGACCATCCGGCGTCAGCGCCAGACCGATCAGGACCCCGACGACCAGGGCCGCCGTCACTGCATTGATACCCGCGCGCAAACGCCCCACCCCGACCCGGGAAACTCAGGTTCCGCTTATAGCGCAGCGATAGACGACCTCGCCATGCTGCACGCGCCACGCACGAGGATAAAGGTTAATTGGAATACAGTTCGCTGATGTCGAGCCGCGCCGGCTGGCTCATGCCCGAGCTGTAGGTACCGACCCAGACGTCATAGGTGCCGCTCATCGGATTGTTGATGTGCAGCGCCGGGTTGAGGCTGCCGTTGCCGCTGTCGTCGTCGCAATACCAGCGGCCGTCCGGTCCGTTGACGACCAGGGTGGTGTCGCTGCTGCTGTCCACGCTCAGGATCAGCGGCAGGCTCCCGGCCGAGTAGCTCACCTCCACATCCGGGGCGCGCGTGACGAAGCCCCGGCAATGCGAGGCGATGTTCTGGGCGTCGATAGTGCCGCCGGCGCGCATGTTGATCCGGGTCGGATCGGGCGTGAAGCCGGCGCTCAGCGTCACCGTGCCGTAATTGGCCGCCTCGAACGGATCGACCGCGCCCGCATAGTTGCTCTGATTACCGCCGTCTCCGTAGGCGTTGCCGTTCAGCTCGGTGATGTAGAGCTGCGCCGACGCGCCGTTGCCGCCATAGGCGCCGACGAAGACGTCGTACACGCCGGACTGCGGGTCAGGGATGGACATCAGGGGATTGGTCCCTTCGCCCGAGTCGTCGTCGCAGTACCAGCGTCCGTTCGGCCCGTTGATGACCAGGGTCGTGTCGTTGTCGCTGGTGACGCCGAAAATCAGCGGCAGGCTGCCCGCGCTGTAGGTCAGCTGGAAGTCCGGGGCGGTGGCGACCATGCCCACGCAGCCGTTGGCGACCGTGGCGGCGTCCACCGAGCCGCCCGAATACATGTCGATCCGGTACGGATCAGGCGTGAAGCCGGAGCTCAGGTTGACCGAGCCGAACGTGGCGTTCTGGCTGATGTCCACCGCCGGGGTCTGGCTCTTCTGACCCTTTTGCCCGCTCGGCGGAGCCGCAACCGATGCGCCCGCCGACAGCGCCAGAGCGGCGCCCAGCGCCAACGCGAATCCGAAACCGGTCTTCATCACACTACCTCTCCACGAGGCGACGCCCGTCGCCCATACGCCATAATGTCGTCCCGCCCGGGCGAGGCGTCGTCATCAAAACGAATGAGGGCGCCAGATCCGCACCAGCGGATCAGATATCATCGCTCGGCTAAAGACAACCGTTCGATCACCGAAGCTCGGTGATGAACAGTTCCGCGTCCCCGCCGTCACCATCGAACGCGCCGACCCAGACGTCGTAGACGCCCGACTGCGGTCGATAGAAGCTGACCTCCGGATCGGTCCCGCCGCCGGAATCGTCGTCGCAGTACCAGCTGCCGTCCGGAGCGTTGATGACCAGGGTCGCATCGGTGTAGCTCGACACCCCGAACGTCAGCGGCAGGCTGCCGGCGTCGTAGGTCAGCTGGAAGTCGGGCGCCCGCGAGATCATGCCGACACAGTCTCCGCCCAGGCTCGACGCATCGATCTCCCCACCCGACGTCACGGAAATCGTGCGCGGATCGTCGTCGAAGCCCGAGCTCAGGTATTCTTCGCCATAGTTGGCCCGTGCGCTGGGATCCGGCGCGCCATAGCCGCCGCCGTAGGTTCCGCCTCCGTAGGCCGGTCCCGGCCCGTAACCACCACCGTAGCCATAGGGATCCTCGACGCAGCCCGACAGGCCAATGATCGCCAGTGCGCCCAGCGCCAGAATGATCCGCATCTCTATGGTCCCTGCGGAGCCCCTCGCTCCGCGGACCATCAGAGATCATCGATTGTCCGAAAACAACCGGCTGTCGGAAATCGTCAGGTCTCGCGCCGGTCGGCTTACCGTTGGCGCTCGCCGCGTCACCTCGCTACCTTGCCCCCGCGCCCCTGCCGCCGTAAGGAGCGTCAAAGGCACCGATATTCATCTGTCGGTGAAATAAACGAGGAAACGATGCGCAAGATCTTCACCGACGCCGCTGCGGCGCTCGAGGGCCTGACCTTCGACGGCATGACCGTCATGTCCGGCGGCTTCGGTCTGTGCGGAATCCCCGAGAACCTGATCGCCGGGCTAAAGGCCTCGGGCGTCAAGGGCCTGACCGTTATCTCCAACAATGCGGGCGTGGACGGCTTCGGCCTCGGCCAGCTTCTGGAGACACACCAGATTGCGAAAATGATCTCGTCCTACGTCGGCGAGAACAAGGAGTTCGAGCGCCAGTATCTGGCCGGCGAGCTGCAACTGGAGTTCAACCCGCAGGGCACCCTGGCCGAGCGCATCCGCGCGGGCGGCGCCGGCATTCCGGCCTTCTTCACCGCCACCGGCGTCGGCACCCTGGTCGCCGAGGGCAAGGAGGTTCGCAACTTCGGCGGACGCGACTACGTCATGGAGACCGGCCTCGTCGCCGACCTGGCCATCGTCAAGGCGTGGAAGGCCGACGCGGCAGGCAACCTGATGTTCCGCAAGACGGCCCGCAACTTCAATCCGATGATGGCCACCGCCGGCAAGACGACGGTGGTCGAGGTCGAGCACATCGTCCCCACCGGCCACCTCGATCCCGACCACATCCACACGCCCGGCATCTATGTCGATCGCATCATTCTGGGCACGTTCGAAAAACGGATCGAACAGCGCACCATCCGCCAGCACGTCGAGGCCTAGGGTGGCCGACCCGCGCGCCGAACGCGGCGCGGCCTATATGCAGACCCTGGATCCGGGTCTCGAAGCGGCCCTGCGCAAGGGGATGGCCCCGATCGCCCCCGACTTCGCCGACATGATGGTGGAGTTCGGCTACGGCGAGATGATGAGCCGCCCGGACCTCGACCCGAAGAGCCGCCAGTTCGTGACCCTCGGCATCCTCGCCGGCCTCGGCCATCCGGTCGATCAACTCAAGGGCCACATCAACGGCGCCCTCTCGGTCGGGATCACACCGCGCGAGATCGTCGAGGCCCTGATGCAGGTCGCGATCTATGCGGGATTCCCTGCCGCCACCAATGCTCTGCGCGTCGCCAAACGCGTCTTCGCCGACCGGGGCGTCAGCCCCCTGCCCCAATCCCCTTCGGAGTAATCTGAGATGCCCCGCACCCGTGACCAGCTCGCCGCCCGCGCCGCCCGCGAACTCGAGGACGGCTTCTATGTGAACCTCGGCATCGGCATCCCGACGCTCGTGGCCAACTACATCCCGGCCGGTATCGAGGTCACCCTGCAGTCCGAGAACGGCATGCTCGGCATGGGCCCCTTCCCGTATGATGAGGACGTTGATCCGGACCTGATCAACGCCGGCAAGCAGACGATCACCGAGATCCCCGAGAGCAGCTATTTCTCCTCGGCGGACTCCTTCGCCATGATCCGCGGCGGCCACATCAACCTGTCCATCCTGGGCGCCATGGAGGTGGCCGAGAATGGCGACATCGCCAACTGGATGATCCCCGGCAAGCTGGTGAAGGGCATGGGCGGCGCCATGGATCTGGTCGCGGGCGTGAAGCGCGTCGTGGTCGTCATGGAGCACGCCAACAAGCACGGCCAGTCCAAGGTCCTGAAGGCCTGCAGCCTGCCCCTGACCGGCACGGGCGTGGTCAGCCGCATCATCACCGACCTCGCCGTCTTCGACGTGAAGCCGGACGGCGCAGGCCTGGAACTGATCGAACTGGCCGACGGCGTGACGCTCGAGGAGGTCGCGGGCAAGACCGAGGCGACCTACACGATCGCGCCCGGCGTCGGCTGACCGGCCGAACTGCAAGAGAGATCAGGCGTCTAAACCACCCGCGATCGCAATGCGGTTCCATGCGTTGATCGCGGCGATGACGTAGATCAGGACCGCTGCCTGTCGCGGTGAGAAGTGCTCTCCCACCTCGCGGGTCGCGTCGTTCACGGTCCGCGCGTCGATTGCGCCTGTCAATGCACCAGCCAGCTGCAGCGCTGCCCGCTCGGCGGCCGAAAGTGCCTCGGGCAGGTCGCCGTTTGCCAGGCGATCCACAGAGTCCAACTCCACCCCACAGACGATGGCGGCGCTCCGGTGCATCGCTACGCAGAACCCGCAGCCGTTCCGAACCGAGCACCAGAGCCTGACCAATTCCAGAAGGCGTTCCGGAACCGCTTCTTCGGCACAGACGACATCCACCGCCATCATGGCCTTGCGACCTTCCGGCCAGATGCGCAGGATATCGAACTGCGGCGCCGGCGAAGCCATGGCGGTCATTCAGAGGTGGCGAAGCTCGGTTCGCCGATCTGAGCCATTATACTGTTGAGATCGTAGAAGAATTTTTCTCCAGAGAGGAGTCCGTCCCGGAAGCGCACAACGACCATGAAAGGAAAACGGATCGTCCGGCCGGTCGGAGCTATTCCAAGAAAACGGCCTGTATGGGCGCCCACGAAATCGGCTTCGCCGATAACCAGGTCGTCAGCGACCCAATGCAGGCTGCCTCCGTCTGTATGCAGGCCGAATGCGTTCCACCAGAGCTGGTAGTGTCTGGCGACCGCGCTACGCCCGTTGAGCACCAGCCCGACAGGCTGATCCTCGAACAGAGCGTCGGGGTGAACCGTAGCCAAGGTGCCGTCGAGGTCGTGCGCCGCTTCAGCGATCATGTGCTGGCGGAGAATCCTCGCATTGATTTCGCGATCGCTCACAAGCTGGTTCCTTTGCTCTGATTTCGGGAATGATCGGCGATCCAGTCGCCTGTCATGGCCAGCACCGCGTCCGGCGCTTCTGTGGATGCGACCCCCATGAGGTCGGCGATGGAGGTCGCGGCGAGGCTGTCACGCCAGGCCTGCTGCGCCCCATGCATGGTGCGGGCGATCACGCATTGAGGCGAGTAGACGCCGGCTACGCCGGAGCAAGGCCCCTTCCGTCGGATCTCATGGCATTGAAAGCGCGGCTCGACCCCGTCTATCGCAGCGGCCACGTCATAGACGCTGATCGCGCTCGCCGTCCGCGCCAGCCGATAGCCGCCGTAGCGACCGGCCGAGCCGGAAACCAGGCCTGCGCCAGACAGTTGCTGCAGCACCTTGGCCATGGTCGTCGGCGACAACTCATGGAAAGCGGCGAGGTCTCCGGCGGCAAGCTCTCTGCCCCTCGGCAAGGCGGCGAGGAGCAGCATGATGTGCAGCGCAGCTTCCAGGGTGCTGTTCGTTCTCATAATTCGGATTTATTTCTTCCGAATTAGATCGTCAAGCAGATTCTCCGGTCCTCGGGTCGGCAAACCGGACAGGCCGGCTCATTTCACCAGCCCGGAGCGTTCGCTCGAGGAAGTCACCGGGAGGACCGAGGCGAGCGACACGGTTTCCCAATCGCTGAAAGCTGCGGCATAGTTCATCCGACCGGCCCGAAGAGGCTGGGCTACGGAGGGTGACATGGGTGTTGCGGGGTCGATCAGTCCGCCGGGCGGCGCGCCGAAGCCGGATCCCGAACGCGTCGCCACGCTGCGCTACACGATCGTCGACGAGCCCGAGACCTGCGCCGCCTTCGGAGAAAGCGCCCGCGCGGCCCTCGCCGCGTTGAACGATCGCGCCCTGGCCGAGACGCGCAACGGCGACCTCGGCGAATGCAGCCTGTTGCTGGACCACGTCCGCGACCGCGTCGCCGGTCTCGACCCCGCCCGGCTTGTACCCCGCGGCGGTCTCGCCGGCCTGTTCGACAGCCGGGGCAAGCGGCTGAAGGCCTTCCGCGCCGCCTGGGCCTCCGCCGCCTCCACCGTCACCCAATCCGCCGCCGACATCGGTGAGCGCGCCGCCGTCCTGGCCCGCAAGGACACGGCGCTGGAGAACCTCTGGTCGGAAACCCGCGACGCCATCGCCGAACTGGACGCCCACATCGCCGCCGCCCGAAGCTGGCTGGCGAACGCAGCGCCCGCGCCGGTCGTGGAGCCCGTCGAGCCCGCAGCGGAGACCGCAGCGCCTGAACCGGCCGAGGACGTCCACGAGCCGGTCGAGACCGTTGCCGAAGCGGTGACGGACCGCTCGCCCTCGCCTCCCGAGGACCCGGTCGAAGAGCCCGTCGAAATCGCCGAGGCCGCCGCCCCCGATGCCGAACCCGAGGTCGTGGTCGATACGGAGGCCGAGGTCGAAACGGCCGTCTCCGGGCCCGCCTTGTCGGAAGCGATCGAGCGGTCTGAAGCCGTCGTCCTGACGGAAGTCGCCGAGCCCGTCGAAGTCGCGGAGACCGCGGACGAAGCCTCTGCTGAACCAGAACCCGAGACCCCGTTCAGGGCCGAGCCAGAGCTCCAGGGCGGATCAGAGCCCGAAACCGCTCACGCGCCGACACCCGTCACGTCCCTGCCCCATCCGCTGGAAACCCGGCTGACCACGCTTGAAGCCCTTCGCGCCACCGCCATCGGCCGGCTGCCCCTGCTGCGCGCGACCCAGAACGCCGACTGCCGCACCCGGGCCGCACTCAAACAGGTCTGCGACGGCCTGGAGGCCTGGCGCGCCGATTGGCAGGACGCCCTCGGCATGGCGGGCAAGCGGCCGAAGAAGATCACCCCGGACCGCGTCCGCCTGTCGAACGCCACATTCGCCTTGACCGACCGTATCGACGCCGCCGGTCGAGAACTCTCGGTCGCCCAGGGCCGCCGCGCCGAACTCGCCGCCCGTGCGGCGCCGGCTCAGACGACAATCGCCCTGGCGGCCTAGTTCGTCGTCGCGTTCGCGTCGGTCCAGGCCACGATCTGCCTGTTCAGGTCCCGCGTCGCCACGTCATAGGCCTCGACGATGGTCGCGACCCGGTTCTCGCCGGCCGGCTGGCTGACGGTGAACGTCTGTTCCGACACCACGGTCCGTTCCGGGAAGCGCAGAAGCCGGGCCCGCGCCGTGATGACGACCGTCGGCGCCGCGTCCGCATAGTCGTAGCGCGTCTCGAATACCCGCACGTCGACGTCCAGCAGCCGCGTCGTCGGCGTCAGTTCACGCCGGCCGATGAGCCGCACGGCCCGGGCCTGAGAGGCGAACGACGCTTCCAGAGCATCGCTGTAGAGCATCAGCGCCGGCGACACCCAGCGCGCCCCGCCGATGTAGGCAGCCTCGGATCCGGTCACGCCCAGCAGCCGGTCGCCCTGGGCCGCCTGGGGCATTTCCAGCGCCCGCAGCTTCACCTGGACGGGCGAGGCGACGGCCGTTGTCAGCGCGCCTCCCGCATCGCCGAAGCGATAGAGCTGGACCGGGTCCGGCGACGACAGCAGCGCGCATCCGGACAGGGACAGGGCGGCGATGGCCGCGAGAGCGAGGGTGCGGATCACGGCTGGACCTCCAGTTCCTGGGACGCCGGGCGGGAGATGAAGTCACGCGGGCTGGACCGGACGTCGTCCACCAGCCCCTGGAGGGATTCCGTCGCCTCCTGCAGACCCTGGATGGCCTCCAGCAACTGCGGCACGCCGGTCGTCGCGAACTCCCCGGCCGGTCCCTCGATGGCATTGGCCGTGCGGTTGATCGAGGCGATCGCCGCCCGCGCATCGGCCGTGGCCTCGTTGATGTTCTGGACGGCTTCCGCGCCGTCCTCGTTGACCAGGCGACGCGCATCGACGCCGAGAGCGCGATACTCGGCGATGGCGCCGTTGGCGTTCTCCAGCGCCTTCTCCAGGTCCTCGAACATCCCCTTGCGGGCCTCAAGCTCGGTCGACAGCGCCTCGACGTTCCGCACGCTGGTCGAGAAGCTGCGGATATTGTCGTCCGAGAGCACCCGGTTGATCCGGTTCAGGGCGTCGACCGTCTGCGCCAGCACCGTGCCCGAGCCCGACAGCAGTTCGGCGATCGGCGACGGCTGCGACTGGATCACAGGCACGACATTGTCGGGATACTGGGTCTTCAGCAGGGCGCTGCCGTCCGTACCGGCGGTGATCTGGATGTAGTTCAGACCGGTAATGCCCTGCGGCTCCAGCTGGGCGCGCGAGGTGACCCGCACGGGCGTGGTGGCGTCCAGTCGGACCCGCGCGATGACCTGGTCGCCCTTTTCGGGATCCAGGTTCAGGTCGGTGACCTCGCCGACGCGGATGCCGTTGAAGTGCACCTCGCCGCCTTCCGACAGTCCGCGCACCGGTCCGTAGAAGACGATGTCATAGATGTCGTAGTCGTCGTTGAACTGCAGCCGGGCCAGCCAGATGGCGAACACCGCCAGCGCCGCCAGCAGGGCGACGGTGGCTATGCCCACCGCGGCGTAATGTGCGTCACGTTCCATCGTCGTCCTCTATGCGGCCTTGGTCGCAGCGCGTCCGCGCGGCCCCAGGAAGTATTCCTTGATCCACGGGTGGTCGGATTTCTCCAGCTCCTGCACCGTGGTCTTTTCAATCACCCGCTTGTCCGCCAGCACCGCCACCTTGTCGCAGATGGCGTACAGGCTATCGAGATCGTGGGTAATCATGAAGACGGTCAGCCCCAGATCGTCCGACAGTTTGCGGATCAGCTCGTCGAACGCCGCCGCCCCGATCGGGTCCAGTCCCGCCGTCGGCTCGTCCAGGAAGATCAGTTCGGGATCCAGCGACAGGGCGCGAGCCAGGCCGACACGCTTCCGCATACCCCCCGACAGCTCGGCGGGCTTCTGGTGATGGCTTTCGGGCTTGAGGCCGACCATGGCGATCTTCATCTCGGCCAGTTCGCGGATCGTGTCCTTGGGCAGCTTCGTGTGCTCGACCATCGGCGCAGCGACATTCTCGAGAACGGTCAGCGACGAGAACAAGGCGCCCTGCTGGAACAGGACGCCGGTGCGACGTTCGATATCGGCCCGCTCGGCCTCGGTCGCGCCGCCCACATCATGGCCCAGGATCTTGATGGAGCCGCCCTCGGGCTCCTTCAGCCCGATGATGGAGTTCAGCAGCACCGTCTTGCCGGTGCCGGACCCGCCGACGACGCCCAGCACCTCGCCGCGCACGACGTCCAGGTCCAGATCGCGGTGGATCACCTGCTCGCCGAACTGGCTCAGCAGGCCGCGCACCTCGATCAGGGTCTCGGGCTTCTTCGCGCCAGACGCGTCATTGGCCGCGCCTTTTGTCGTCCGGACCGCCTTCACAGGTTCAGCTCCAGGAAGATCAGGGCGAAGACGGCGTCCAGGGCGATGATGGCGAAGATCGCCTGCACCACGGCCGCCGTCACGCGGCGGCCGAGGCTTTCGACGTCTCCCGAAACCGCCATCCCCTGTCGGCACCCGATAGCCGCGATCACCACGGCAAACACCGGCGCCTTGACCAGACCGACCATCAGGTGCGTCCCCATGTTCGGGTCTTCGCTGACGCGCTGGATGAAAAAGGCCGGGCCGTAATCCAGCTGGCTCCACACCACCAGCAGCCCGCCGAGGAAGCCCGACACCATGCCGATGAAGGTCAGCAGCGGCATCATCGCCAGCATGGCCGCCAGTCTGGGAATGACCAGGGCCTGGAACGGATTGACACCCATGACCTGCATCGCATCGACTTCCTGGTTCATCCGCATCGAGCCGATCTCGGCCGCGAACGACGAGGCGGACCGGCCGGCAAGCAGGATGGCGGTGATCAGGACAGCGAGTTCCCTCAGCACGGCCACGGCGACCAGCTGGACGGTGAAAACACCGGCCCCGAACTGTGTCAGCAGGTTGGCGCCGAGGAAGGCGATGACGGCGCCGATGAAAAAGTTGGTCACCGCGATGATCGGCAGGGCGTCCAGACCCGACCGCTCCGCCTGGCTGACCCAGGCCGGCCAGCGAATGGCGCCCGGATGGCGGAAGGCCGAACCCGTCGCCCCCATCAGCCGTCCGAGGAAGGCCATCGAGAGCAGCATTTCAGCCGCCGCGTCGTGCACCCCGTGGCCGATCTTGGAGAAGATGCGGACCAGCGGCGCCTGGCGTTTCGGCGGCTCGGCGCTCTGGCGTTCCAGCGTCTCGACCATCGCATAGATGCGCCCGGCCTCGGGCCGCGTGTCGAAGGCGTTGGCGGGCATGGCGAAATTCGACGCCTGCACCAGCGCAAGGGCGCCGGCCGTGTCGAACCGGCCCAGTTCGCTCAGATCGACATGTTCTATGATGACGCCTTCCAGGTTGTCGCCCAGCCGGATGGCGGCCTGGTTGATCCCCATAGTCGTCCAGTCGCCCGTGAGCTTGAGCACGGTCGCGCCGCCCTTGGCGTCCTCGATATGGAAATCGGCCGTCCTCATACGCCCACCCTTAGACGAGCCCGGGCGAATCGCCCATGCCCGAAAGCCGTGTCGAAACCGTATGAAAGCCGGGCCGTCGTCCTTGGGCAACAGCCGTTATGCGAGTCATAGAAGTTCCCGAACAGCCTTCAGATCATGAATGAAAGCCGCCCGCTCGCGCACCCTGGCCTCCGCGTCGGGAATGCGCAGCAGATAGGAAGGATGCACCGTGATCATCGCCGCCGATCCATCCGACAGCGACAGCCGCTGGCCTCGTTCCTGCGTCACCGCCACCTTGCGGTTCAGGACGCCTAGCGCCGCCGTCCCGCCGAGCGCCAGGGTCACCTTCGGCCTCACCAGCCGACGTTCCTGATCCAGCCACCAGCGGCAGGCCGAGACCTCGTTGGTCGTCGGCGTCCTGTGCAGCCGCCGCTTGCCGCGGGGCTCGTGCTTGAAGTGTTTGACGGCGTTGGTGACATAGACCTCGGACCTGTCGATCCCCGCCTCCTCCAGCGCCGCGTCCAGCACCTGTCCGGCGGGCCCAACGAAGGGCCGCCCGACCAGATCCTCCTGATCGCCCGGCTGTTCGCCCACGATCATCAGCTTCGCCGTCTTCGGCCCCTCGCCGCACACGCCCTGGGTCGCGTCCCGATAGAGCGGACACCGTCGACAGGCCTGCACCCCATGACGCAGCTCATCGAGGTCGGCGGCGACGAACCCCTCCTCCCACGCCCCGTCGCGAACCGAGCGGGCGATGGCCTTGGCGAGGCGGGCGTTGGGTTCAGAGGGCTGGCTGGCGACCATGACCTCGGTGCGAGCCCGCGACGCGGCGATCAGCTCCGGGATCAGCGACGCCTCCGGCAGGTTCTTCCAGTACCGTTTCGGCATCTCGCCCTGCATCGTCTGGACCTTCAGCCGCGCCGGATTGAAGGTCGAGGCATAGTAGGTCTTCCAGAATTCCTCGATTTCGTCGTCCTGGGGCGCATCGGCGGCGCTGGCGGCCGGTCCGAAGGTGAGGGCGTCTCCATCCCAGAAACTTGACCCGTCCGGCGTCAAAATCGACCACCGCATCGTCGTGAATCGCCGAACGAAGAAGCCCGCCGTCTTCTCCAGCACCCGATGCGCGGGCTCGAACCAGGCGACGAACGCCTCGCCCTCCTCGTCCTGAACCGCCCGGAAGCGGACGAAGGCCTTCATCTTGTGCGAGGCCCGGCTGACGTTCTTCGCCCGCTCCATCGCGTCGGCGACATCGCGATCCGACACGACCTTCATCAGATCCGGTTCGTCCCTCAGCCGCCACAGCAGTCGGTACATCAGGTCAAACCGGTCCGCCGACCGATGCAGGATCACCTCCTGCGCGACGTCCACGAACGCCTTGGGGACAGTGAACCCAGTCTCCACTCCTGCATCCCCGCAAAGGCCGGGCCCCGGGCTTTCGGGCGCGGGGTCGAACAAGGACCCGGAGCCAGTCGAACCCTCCACCCCGAACCGCGCCGCCGCCGGCTCCACCCCCGCCAGCCGGAGCGCCCGCGCGGCCTTGCGCCACCCGTCGAAATCGATCTCGTGCGCCAGCTCCGCCGTCGGCATCAGAACAGGCTCAGCTGCTCGGGTTTCGGCTCCCCCACCAGCCGCTGCCGCAGATCGACCGCGTCCGTCAGCCCGCCCGGGGTCCAGTCCAGCGTCGTGATGAACGGCCGCACCTTGTCGATGCCCCGGCACAGCCGCGCGATGTCCTCCAGCCTCAGCGTCCGGTAGCGCCTGACCGAAATCATCCGGTCTACCGATTTCACCCCCAGCCCCGGCACACGCAACAGCATCTCGCGCGGCGCGGTGTTTACATCGACGGGAAACTGCGCCCTCTGGTTCAGCGCCCAGGCCAGTTTCGGATCGATCGCCAGATCCAGCATCCCGCCGGTCGAGGCCTCGGAAATCTCCGGCGCGGAAAACCCGTAGAACCGCATCAGCCAGTCCGCCTGATACAGCCGGTGCTCCCGCATCAGAGGCGGTTTCGACAGCGGCAGGGCCGAGCTTGAATCTGGAATGGGGCTGAACGCCGAATAGTAGACCCGGCGCAATCCATACCCGCCGTACAGCGACGCCGATCGATCCAGAATTTCGGTGTCCGGCGCTCCATCTGCGCCAACAATCAACTGCGTCGACTGCCCTGCCGGTGCGAACTTCTGCGGGCGGAATTTGTCCTTCTTCGAAGGCCTGGCCGCCTCGACCTTCATCCGGACGTTCGCCATCGCCTGCTTGATGACGCCGACATCCTTCTGCGGCGCCAGCCGGCCCATGGCCTCGTCGCGCGGCAGCTCGATATTGGCCGACAGCCGGTCAGCATAGAGCCCCGCCTCCTCGACCAGTTTCGGGTCCGCCTCGGGGATCAGCTTCAGATGGATGTAGCCGCGAAAGTCATGCTCCTCGCGAAGCTTTTTCGCGACCAGCACCAGCTGTTCCATCGTGTAGTCGCCGCTGCGGATGATCCCCGACGACAGGAACAGCCCCTCGATATAGTTCCGGCGATAGAAGTTCAGCGTCAGCTCGACGACCTCGTCCACGCTGAACCGCGCCCGCTGCACATTCGAGGACACACGGTTGATGCAATAAACGCAGTCGTAGACGCAGAAGTTGGTCAGCAGGATCTTGAGCAAACTCACGCACCGCCCGTCCGGCGTATAGGCGTGACAGATGCCCATCCCCTCGGTGGAGCCGATCCCCTTGCCGCCCCGGCTGTCGCGTTTCGACGTGCCCGAGGACGAACACGAGGCGTCGTACTTCGCCGCGTCGGCCAGCACCGACAACTTCTTCCTGAGATCCAGCTGCGCCATGGTTCATGATATGTTCCTTTTCGGGAACGGCGTCCAGCGTGACCGTGGAAGAGTCGGGACTCCGACTTATCTGAGGAAATTCAACAGCGACACTTCGCTGAGCTGCGCCACCACCTGGGCTGACGCCTGCACCGCGACCTGCGAGAGTTGCAGGTCCGTCACGGCCTTCAGCGGGTCAACGTCCGTGCGGCTCGACACCAGCTTCTCCAGCGACAGTTGCTGCGCCTCATGGCTGGTCTTGATCTGATCGAGCCGGTTGGCGAGGGAGCCGTTTTTCGCCGCCGCGTCGATCGTCGAGGTCGAGGCGCTGTCCAGCCGCTTGAGCTGGGCGGTCAGGAAGGTCTTCTGGGCCTCGGTCGGCTTGCCGGTCAGCGGCCCTGTCGCCGGATTGTCGTTGTAGGCCTTGATGTCGCGGAAGATCTGGAAAATGTGGCTCTTGGTGACCCCGTCCGCCTCGGTGAAGTTGAAACCGTCGGCCAGATAGCCCGTCTCGACCGAGGTGTTCTCCGCGATACGCGACACCTGTTTGATCTGGTCGTTGCCGAGGGTCGAGGCCACGGTCGGCGCAGCGGCCAGCTCGGTCAGGTTCGCCACCCCGACCGGCGCATTGGTCGTGTCGGCGCCGGCGAACAGATAGCCGCCCTGATGGCGATGATTCAGCCCGTTGGTCACTGTCTGGAACTGGCCTTCGAGGTCCAGCATCAGGGTCGCCATTGAATCCGAGGCCAGCACGCTGCCGATCGCCGCGCGCGCGGCGCCCAGCGCGTCTGCGACCTGGTTCATGGCCAGATCCTGGGCCTCCAGTCTCGCGGCCACGGCCTCGCCGGTATCGAGGAAACCCTGTACCCGCGCAGCGGCGCCCTTCAGCGCCGTGAGGGTCTCCGACCCACGGCCAAAGCCCTCCATGTCAGTAGCGTTCTTGCGCGTCTGGACCCGCTCGCCCGCTTCGTTCTGCGCCTGCTGCGCCTGCATCAGGTTCAGCAGCGCCGACTGATAGTTTCCGTTCGTCGAGACCCGGCTCATCAGATCATCCCCAGAAGCGTGTCGTACATGTCCTTGGCGGCCTGGATCATCCGGGCCGAGGCGTTGAAGGCCTGCTGATAGGTCGTCATCAGCACCAGCTCTTCATCCAGGTTGACGCCCTCATGGTTCTGCTGCCGCGCGTCGGCCTCGGTCGACAGGGCTTGGGCGCTCGCCTGACGGCTCTTGGCCGCCTGGGCCTTGCCGCCGATCTCGCCGGACAATTCGGACGCATAGCGCGACACCGACAGGTTCCCGCCCGGGCTGTCCCCCGCCGCCGAGAACCTCACCGTCTTCTGGCCCGCGTCCGCCAGGGTCAGCGCTCCGCGTCCGTCGCCCGAACTCAGCGCAGCGGTCCCCGCCCCAGCCGACAGGTTCAGTTGCGCCAGCGCCAATTTCGACGGGCTCTGCTGAATGTCGGTGCGCACCTTGAAGCCATCCGCGCGCGAGGCCCGCACGCCCCCGCCCAGCCCGAACAGTTCGGTGGCCGAAACGCCCGACGGGACCTGGGTCGTGGTGTCTTCCAGCACGCTCATTCGCGGCGCCGGATCGCCCAGCGGCGTGAACTTCATCTCGCCGGAGGCATCCAGGGCGAAGGAGCCATAGCGGCCGACGCCAGTCACGGTGCTGTTCAGTGCGGTCAGCAGATCGCCAACCGTACCGCCGGCCGGGACCGCCACCTGGATGTCGCGGATCCTGGCTCCGCTTGCGGCAGTGAAGCGGAAGCTCAGCGTCTCGCCGGCGGTGAAACCGTGGGCCGACGTCGCCGTCATGCCAAGGTCGTAGAGCGCGGGCCGCTCGCTCGATATCAGGTCGTTCATCCCGAAGTAGTGGGAGAAACCGCGCCCGGCCTTGGCGCCCGGCGTCGTGGCGCTGTCGGCGATGGCGACGCCGTTGGATCCGGCCGCCGTGATGCTCAGCTTGCCGCCGGTGAAGCTCGCCGTCGCCGCACCGCCCAGCGTCGTGTTCAGGCTGGCCAGGAAGTTGGCGATCGGCGTTGCCGGGCCGCCATTGATGGTGAAGGTCGATCCCGAAAAGACGATGTCCGCGCGCGTGGTGATCGCACCCGTCGTCGGATTCACAACCGCGATCGTTGTCCCGCCCGTGAACCCCGTCAGGGCGGTCGTCAGATCCTGCCCCACGTTCTTGCCGGTCAGGGTCGTGGGCGGCGGCACGGCAGAGTTGGCGTTGTGCGCCCGGTTCAGTTCGTCGGCGACGTGGGCGACCAGTTCGGCCAGCCGTTCCGCCGTCTGCGGCGCATCGACGTCGCGCAGTTCCAGCAGCCCCTTGATCTCACCGCTCTTCAGTCCGTCGGCGAAGGCGCGCTTGGTGCCGCCCGGCTCGGTGACCCAGATCTCGTTGAAGCTGGTCTCGGCATTGACCGTCCCCGCGCGATGATACTCCAGCGTCGCCGCACCTGCCCCGGCCAGCAGTATGCCGGCGCCGGTGCGGATCGACACCCCGCCGACCGACCGCTGCGACACCTGCACGTCCATAAGACTGGACAGTTCGTCGACCAGCCGCGCCTGTTGCGTCTGGGCGCCGGACGCGTCTCCGTTCAGGACCGTGGCCCGGGCGATGTCGACGTTCAGCGTCTCGATCTGCTGCAGCAGGCTGTTGGCCTTCTCGATGCCGCTCTGGATGCGGCCGTCGGCGTCCTCGCGTACAGCCTGGATCTGGCCTGAGACGCGGCCTGCCTCGTCGAAGATCGCCTGGGTCTTGAACAGGGCGTCCTGGCGTCGAGGCCCGGACACGGCATCCTCCGCCGCCACGGCGAAGGCCGAGAAGACGTCGTCAATCTGGGAGAAGAAGCCCGTGTCACCGCCCGGGTCGCCGAACAGCGACTGAATCCGGTCGTACAGTTCATAGCGCACGCCCTGGCGGCTGGCCTCGGCCCCGGCGCTGAGTGACGCGGCCTGCAGAAACCGGTCGGTGGCGATGCGCACGCGGGCCACCTCGACGCCGGAACCGACGCCCTGGGTCGTCAGCGAGACCTGGTCGGCGATCTTGCGGACGTAGCCGGGCGTGTTGACGTTCGACACATTGTCCGAAACCACGCGCAACTGCGTCTGGGCCGTCTGCAGACCCGAGTTGGCGATGTTCAGGATGGTGCTCAGGCTCATCCGATTAACCCTCCGCCCGGCAAGCCCTGCCCGGCAGGCTGCGCGTCTTGCCCAGCCATGCGCGTATACGGCGTGGGCAACACTTTGATTTTCTTGAACATCACTGGACGCGACTGGCTCATGATGATTCAGGTCGCAAACTGCGGGCCACGCGCCGGGGCCGCCGCCATGACCGCGAAAGGTCCTGGAAAGGCGCCGGGCAAAAAGCGACTTTTGCGCGGCAAGAAACGTCGCAATCACCATTCAGACGCTCGCCCAGTCTGACACGATTATCCAGTAACTACAGAGAGATGACCGCTTCGTCGGCGCCTGGCCCGACCCTTGCGACGGCCCATGCGAATGTTCCGGCGCAGCAGGCGCCCCCGTCCTCCAGTCGTGAATTGCCTGCCGCCGCATGTCCGCGCCCAGCCTCGCCATTCCAGCCGCGCCCCCCTTGGGTCACGCCTCCGCCCCGAAGCGCGGCGCCGCGACATCTGACGCCGACTTCGCCGCCATCCTGGACGAGACCGCTCCGGCCGAAACGCCCGCAACGACCGCGGTTCCTGCGAAACGCGGGACAGAAGCCCCAGCCGACGCAGCTCCGGCGCCTACGGAAGAGGGCTCTACGGAGGAGGTCGCTACGGAAGCCGCTGTTGACGCCGCGCCCGTCGCCATCCCCGTTCCTCTGACTGTCCCGACACCTCCGGCCGTCGCCGAGGTCACGACAGAAGCCTCCGTAGCCTCGCCCGTCGCTGACGAAGCGGTGCCCGCCCTGCCGGCCCCCGCGTCGCCGGACGCCGTCGAGGGGGTCGCCCCCGAGGCCTCGACCTTGGCGCCAGCAGCGGAGGCTGCGCCCACTCCGTCCGATGATCTCGTCGCTGCCCCGTCCCTCCCGGGCGGTGAGCCGGACGCAGCTGCAGCGCCAGGCTCCGGACACAGCGCGGCAGCGCCCGCTGCCGGCCAGACCCCTGACTCGGCCCCTGTTGCTGCTTCCGCTTCCGTGTCCATCGACCTGCCGGATCTCGCAGCTCTTCAGACGGAAAAGGCCAGGACCGCCGCGCCGGCTCCAGCATCGGCGCCCGCCGCGTCTCCGACTCCCGTCGCCTCTGCCGTGACGGCGCCGGCCGCGCGCCCTGCCAAACCCGTCGCCGACGCCCTGACCTCCGGGGAAGCAGTGCCGGCCGAAGACGCTCCGGTCGCCGCACCCCCCACAGCCGCGCCGCTCGAAGCGCGCGCCGCTCCGGTCGACGCGCCCCGCACCCGCGACGTAATCGATCGCGCCCAAGGCGTTCGGGTCGAAGCCCAGGGCACGCCGTCCTCTGATTCCGAAGCCTCTGCGGCGGCATCTGACGCTCCCGAGACCGCCGCCCCCAACGCCGCCGCCACCCCAACCGCCTCGGCCCGTCCCGCTCCGACCGCCGTCCCCGCCGCGGCCCCGATCCCCGTCAGCGCCAACGCCGCCGACGCCGCACCGCTCGCCACGACGGCCCAAACCACCGAGGCGCGGCCCGTCGAGACCCCCGTCTCCCTCGCCCTCTCCACCCTTTCTCGCGCCACCATCGAGACGACGGCCCAGATCGCCGCCCAGATCGTGCGCAAGCTGGAAAGCCGCTCGACCCGCTTCGAGATGGCCCTGACTCCGGAGGGCCTCGGCAACGTCGACGTCAGCCTCGACATCGACGCCGACGGCAAGCTCATCGCCAGGATGGCCTTCGACAGTCCTCTGGCCGCCACCGAGCTGCGCGGCCGGGCCGAGGAACTGCGCCGCCAGCTTCAGGACGCCGGGTTCACCGTTGCCGAGGACGCGCTTTCGTTCGCCGAGCGCGACGCTTCCTCCGGCCAACAGGGGGGCTCGGCCTTCGACCGCCACCCCGACGCCCGCAACGCCCGCGCCTTCGGCGCCGCCTCGCGGCTGGAGGCTGATGCCGACCGGCGGGTGACCCCATCCGCCTGGATCCCTCTCACCCTGACGCCCGACCGCGTCGATATGAAGGTCTGACCCCATGGTCGACGCGATCACCGCAACGGACGCGGCCACCCGCACCGCCGGCAGCCGGACCAGTCTGGTCTCCAACTTCGAGACCTTCCTGCAACTGCTGACCGCACAGCTGAAGAACCAGGATCCCCTGTCGCCGCTCGATTCCAACGAGTTCACGGCCCAGCTGACCCAGATGACGGGCGTCGAGCAGCAGTTGCTCACAAACGACCTGCTGACCAGCCTGCTGGCCGCCCAGCAGGGCGGCGGTCTGGGCGGCGCGTCCAACTACATCGGCAAGGACGCCACAGCGGCCTGGGCGGTCACCAAGCTCGACGAGGGATCGGCCACCTGGTCCTACGAACTCGGCGCCTCGGCCTCGGAAGCCAGGCTCGAAGTGCTGGACTCGACCGGCAAGGTCGTCTGGACCGGCCCCGCCCCGGACCGCACCACCGGAACCCACGATTTCGTCTGGAACGGCAAGACCACCGCCGGCGGCCAGCTGCCCGACGGCGGCGTCTATTCGCTGAAGATCACCGCCAAGAACGGTGCGGCCACAGTCGACTCCCAGGTTCTGACCCGGGGCCGCGTCACCGGCGTCGAGATGTACGACGGCGTCCCCTACCTCACCATCGGCAACTCGATCGTGCCCGTCTCCAGCGTCTTCGGACTGCAGGATCACGTCGCCGCTGCCACCACCACCGAAGCCGACGACGACAGCGAGGCCAGCCTCGCCTCCCGCATCGCCTCCGCCCTGAACCCCCTCAAGTTGCTTTCCTAAGGAGCCCACGCCGTGAGCATCAATTCCGCCCTTCTGGCCGGCGTGTCCGGTCTGACCGCAAACTCCGCCGCCCTGGCCGCGATCTCGCAGAACATCGCGAACGTGAACACCGTCGGCTACAAGCGCACCGCCGTTGACTTCTCGACCGTCGTCAACGCCCAGAACCAGGGCGCCGGCTACTCCGCTGGCGGCGTCCTCGGCGCCACCCGCAACTACATCTCCCAGGCCGGTCAACTTCAGCGCACGACCTCCTCGACCGACCTCGGCATCGCCGGCCAGGGCTTCTTCGTCGCGACGGAAAAGGCCGAGGGCCTGGACGCCGGCGACGCCCGCCTGTTCACCCGCGCCGGCGCTTTCCGCGTGGATAACTTTGGCTATCTGAAAAACACCGCCGGTCTTTATCTTCAGGGCTGGCCCGTGGACTCTGAGGGCGGCATCGTCCGCGACCCCTCGGATCTGAACAAGCTCAAGTCGATCAACGTCGGCTCCGTGGGCGGCACAGCCGAGGCCACAACCCGCGCCCAGCTGAACGCCAACCTGCAGTCTAGCCAGAAGGTCTCTCCCGATATCGCCACCTACAACGTGGCGACAAACTCGATGTCCATGTACGACGCCGAGGCTGGCACGGGCTTCAAGCCCGACTTCCAGATCACGGTCCCCGCCTCGGACTCCAAGGGTGGTCAGCGCACCATCGCCTATTCGTTCATCAAGACCGCCAACCCCAACGAATGGCGCGCCGAGGTTCACGTGATCCCGGCCAGCGACATCGAGAACGGCTCGACGCCTTCCAACGGCATCCTGAAGTCCGGCCTCGTCCTGTTCACCCAGGATGGCCGGCTGGACGTCGACGGCATGAAGGCCGCCGATATCGCGACCCCGGGCTCGATGCTGTTCGCCGACCCGTCCGTCGCCTCGATCACCTTGGGCGCCTCCGACCCGGCCACGACCGGCACGGCGATCGCCCCGCAATGGCGCGACTCCCTCGGCATCGACGACCAGACCATCACCTTCGACCTCTCGGCCTCGGCCGGCGGCCTGACCCAGTACGACTCGGACTCGATCGTCCAGGCCGTGACCACCAACGGCACGGCCTTCGGCAACCTGTCGAACATCGAGATCGACGACGAGGGCTATGTCACCGCCATCTTCGACAACGGCGTCACCCGTCGCGTCGCCCAGGTCGCCCTGGCCACCTTCACCAGCCCCGACAGCCTGGCCGTGGCCAACGCCAACGCCTACCGCGTCAGCCAGGGCTCCGGCACCTACAACCTCAAAGCCCCCGGCAGCGGCGGCGCCGGGTTGATCGGAGCCTCCCAGCTGGAGGCCTCCACCGTGGACCTGTCGCTGGAGTTCACCGGCCTGATCACCACCCAGCGCGCCTATTCCGCCTCGTCCAAGATCATCACCACTGCGGATGAGATGTTGGCCGAACTCATCAGCATCAAACGCTGATCTTCAGGTAACGCGGCGTTCAATTAGATGAAGACTTACTCAACATCTCGCCGAAACGGCGTTCGGGGACGGAACGGATTTTATCCATTCCTTCACCACGACGCTAAACCCGGCCTTAGCGGCGCCACGCTACCTTCACGATCAATTGGTGGTGGTGAATGAGGCAAAAGCCCATGTTGCAAGAGCGTCGAGTGAACAAGCAGGGCGAACAGTATGTCGTCGGTCCGACGGGCACCCCCCTGACGATGCGCGACCTGCCGCCCGAGAATACCGACCGCTGGGTCATCCGTCGCAAGGCGGAAGTCGTGGCGGCCGTGCGCGGCGGGCTGCTCAGCCTGGACGACGCGCTTCTTCGCTACCGTCTGACGGCCGAGGAGTTCCTCGCCTGGCAGAAGGCGATCGACAAATGGGGCATGCAGGGCCTGCGCACCACGCGGATCCAGAACTACCGCTCGTAAGCGTTACTCTCCCCGAACGAACAACGGCCGCGCCCGGCGACGGGGGCGGCCGTTGTCGTTTCGGCCTCCGGCCTCGAAATCGTCCCCCATAGCCTCTATATGCGCGCCATGACGTTGGCTGAGCCCATCTGCGCGATCCCCGACATCGCCCCCCTGTCGTCTCCGGCCGAGCTGGATGCGGCGGTCGAGAGCGCGCGTCTGGCGGTCGGCCTGCCCGTCGGCTCGCGCGTCGTCGCGGCCATGTCGGGCGGGGTGGACTCCACCGTCGTCGCGGCCCTGCTGCACAAGGCCGGCTACGATGTCGTCGGCGTCACGCTCCAGCTCTACGACCACGGCGCGGCGCTGAAGAAGAAGGGCGCCTGCTGCGCGGGCCAGGACATCCACGACGCCCGCCTCGCCGCCGAGATGCTGGGCATCCCCCACTATGTCCTCGACTACGAGAGCCGGTTCCGCGACGCCGTCATCGACCAGTTCGCCGACGACTATCTGCAAGGCCGCACGCCGGTCCCCTGCATCCGCTGCAATCAGACGGTCAAGTTCCGCGACCTGCTCGACGTCGCCCGCGACCTCGGCGCCGCCGCCATGGCCACCGGCCACTACGTCGGCCGCGCCGTCGCGACCGACGGCCGGACCCAGATGCGCAAGGCCATCGACCCCTCTCGCGACCAGTCCTATTTCCTGTTCGCCACCACGCGCGACCAGCTCGACTATCTGCGCTTCCCGCTGGCCGGTCTGGAAAAGCCCGCCGTGCGCGGCGTGGCCCAGTCGCTGGGTCTCAGGATCGCCTCCAAGCCCGACAGCCAGGACATCTGTTTCGTCCCGTCCGGCGACTACCGCACCCTGATCGACCGCCTGCGCCCGCAAGGCCGCGAGGCCGGAGAGATCGTGCACATGGACGGCCGGGTGCTCGGAGCCCACGCCGGCATCACCGACTACACCATCGGCCAGCGCCGCGGCCTCAACGTCGCCGTCGGCGAGCCCCTGTTCGTCACGAAGCTGGACCCGGAAAACCGCCGTGTCATCGTCGGCCCGCGCGAAGCCCTGCTGACCGCCTCCCTGACGCTGGACGAGACCAACTGGCTCGGCGACGAGGCCTCCATCGAAGCCGCCGCCGAAGCGAACGCCCCGGTGCTGGCCCGCGTCCGCTCGACCCGCCCGCCTTCGCCCGCCCGCCTGACGCTGACGGACGGCGCGATCTCGATCGTCTTCGAGACCGGCGAAGAAGGCGTCGCCCCGGGGCAGGCCTGCGCCCTCTACGACCCCGCCGATCCCGACCGCCTGCTGGGCGGCGGCTTCATCGCCTCGACGACGGCGGTCGTGGTTGTCTGACGACCTCCACACCCGTTCGGGCCTGCCCGAACAGTACCGCTACCTGCTCGCCGACCTCCCCCGCGACCGCTGGCACGGCCATGAGGTCGCCGCCATGGCCCGCTTCTGGCTCCAGATGCATTCGGGTTTCCGCCGCGAGGTTGCGTCCATGGACGCCCTGACGACCCAGTGGCGCGCGGGCTCTCTCGCCCTGCCCGACCTGCACCGCCGGCTGATCCCCGCGCTGCAGCAGTTCCTCCAGCACCTGGACGGTCACCACAACATCGAGACCCACCACTATTTCCCGACCATGCGTCAGGTGGAGCCCCGCATCGGCGCCGGTATCGATCTTCTGGACCGCGATCACGACGTCATCCACGGTCATCTGGAGACCCTGTTCCAGACCGGCCTGGCCTTCCATCAGGCCGTCGCCGGCAACGCGCCCCTCGCGAGCGACGCCGCCGCCCGCCTCGCCGACGCGCTGGATCAGGCCGGCCCTTCGTTGGGACGCCATCTGGAGGACGAGGAGGACATCGTGGTCCCCCTGATCACCCGGCACGCGGATCACTTCAAAGGCTGAAGTCTAGGTCGGCGACATCGGTCCGCGCATGGCCCGCCCGCCGTCGTGCGACCGGTCCGCCAGCACATAGCCATGCTCGGCCATCATCCCCGGCTGGTCCGCCACCTTGGTCGTCATGAAGGCCATCGCCACGTCGTTGAGTTTCTTCAGCGGCGTCTGCGTCTCGACCCGCCCCAGCCATCCGGCCAGGTTCGGCCAGCGCCCGGCGTCGACCTCGACACCCACCACCCGCGCGTTCAGGAAGGCCGGCGCCAGGCTGAAGTCCGCCAGTCCGGCCGCCTCCCCGAACAGGAAGCCGGTCTCCGGCATGACGGTCTCGAGGTAGTCGAAGGTCTCGGGGATCTCGACGGCCCTGGCCTTTTCGACCAGGTCCCGATCGATCTCTTCCTTGAGGATGCGCGGCTTGATCGCCAGCTGGAAGAACAGCTTCCACCCCAGCACGTCGAACAGACGCGTGTCGGCGTATTCCTCGATCCAGCGCGCCCTGGCCCGATCCTTCGGATCGGCCGGCAGGACCGACGGCTCGGGCCGCGTGTCCTCGATATATTGCGCGATGATACTGCTGTCGCACAGCGTCAGATCGCCCTCGATCCACACAGGGATGCGCCGCAACGGGCTGATCCTCGAAAACGTATCGTCGCCCCGGAACGGCGTGATCGGATCGATGGCGACCTCGATCCCCTTGACCGCGCAGATCGCCAGGATCTTGCGCACATAGGGCGAGACCGGATTGCCGATCAGGGTGACCGGCGGCGCGCTCACGCCGCGTCTTCCGTCGCGGCTTCCTTGGGCAGGATTTCAGCCACGGTCGGCCGGTTGGCGTGGAAATGGATCTCGGTGTCCCGCCGCTTCACGATTTCGCCGCAACAGTCGCAGGCCACCCGAGGCTTCAACTCGGCGCCGCAGGTCTTGTGGGTGAAGCTGACACCCGAATCCGCATCGCCGTACAGATGCTGCGAGCCCCAGCCGTGCATGACGATCAGCACGTCGGACAGCGCCAGGCCCTTGGGCGTCAGCACATACTCATTGCGCGGCGGCCGCTCTGAATAGAGCTTCGGCTCCAGCACCCCGTGCTGGACAAGGGTCTTCAACCGCGCCGCCAGGACGTTGCGCGCAACGCCCAGCCGCTCCTGCCACTGTTCGAACCGCTTCACGCCCTGGAAGGCGTCGCGAATAACCAGAAGCGTCCACGGATCGCCGATGACCTCCAGCGTCGCGGCGATGGAACAGCTCTGTTTTGAGTAGTCTGCGGTTCTTCCCATGCGAGGAAAGTGACCCTGCGTCAGCGGTTTGGCAAGAGGGTTGCCAAAAGGAACGCAGTAAGTCAGTCTTGTTTCGCTACGGACGTGCCGAGCAGCCCTCGCGGCGTTCCTGCATTCCCGACTTGCGGGCGGCGGCTTGTCCGCCGCCCGCTCTTTCCATCAGCAAGCTGCGGCGGCTCCGGCTTCCGCCCGGTCCTTTCGCGAGCTACGACCCCGCTCATGCCCGAACAGACGATCGCCGAAGCCCTGACCCTCACGCCCGGCGACGACGGCGTGCTCAGCGCCGACCTGCACGGCGACTTCTCCAACGGCCGGCTGAACGCCCCGCCGGAAACCGGATTTCCCTTCGGCGGCCTGATCGCGGCTCTGTGCGCCTCATCGATGCAGACCGGCCTCGGCATCGCCGCACCGCTGCGCAGCCTGTCGGTCCAGTACATGACCCCGGCCCGCTTCGGTCAGCCGATCCATTTCACGCCTCGCCTGCTGCGCGGCGGCCGCAGCGCCTCCTTCGCCCAGGTCGATGTCACCCAGAAGGACAAGGAGGGCCAGACCCGCCTGACCAACCACGCCAGCGCCACCTTCGGCGACGACGTCCCCGGCCCGGCCATGACCCCGCTCGCCGCCCCGCCCCCGCTGGAGGCGCTGAAGACCGGCCGTGATCTGGAGGGCCCGATGGCCCCGCGCTTCTCCCAGCACGTCGACTACCGGTTCGAGACCGGCCCCCACATCCTTCAACCGGTTCCGGGCCGCCCCGTCATCGAGCGCTGCTGGATGAAGATCCGCGACGGCGGCCCGCTAGACGCCGTCGGCCTCTGCTATCTTCTGGACGCCCTCTATCCGCCGGTCTGGACCGCCATCGACAAGCCGCTGGGAATGGCCACGGTCGACCTCCGCTATGACATCCTGACCGATCCGACGCCCGAACACTGTCCCGACGGCTGGGCCTTCTTCGAGTTCCGCATGCTCGACTTCGGCTCCGGCTGGACCGTCGACGAAGCCACCGTCTGGGCCGCCGACGGCACGCCGCTGGCGCTGGCGCGGCAGCGGCGGAAGCTGGCCCCGGTCAGGCCGGCGAGAGCCTGAGTTCAATCTCCCTCTCCCCTTGCGGGAGAGGGAGATCGCGCACGACGGCACAGCCGTCGTCCTGGCGCGATCGGGTGAGGGGTCACACCAGAACGACCAGCATGTCCTTGCCAAAGTCCACTCCGACCGCCGGCGTGACCCCTCATCCGTCAGCCTTCGGCTGCCACCTTCTCCCGCAAGGGGAGAAGGAAATCAGCCATACCCATCAACACATCCCCACAATCGCCCAACGATTTCAAAGCCCGGCCCTATCCAGAGCCTTTATCGCAGGCGCCCCTCAAAACCGTGCGACACTGCGCACGACTTTTCACAACCCTGCTCTCACGCCGCCCCGGATGTAGACTCTGTGGACTATGTGGACTCCAATTTCAGAGTCGCGCCGATCCGAACGCTTCGGACGCTTCGGACTGTGTTTTGCCGTCCGGCTCCCCCGCCTTCCCAAGGCCACGCCCCCGCTCTAAGACGCGCCTCCCCTCATTGAGACCCGCCCTTGCCCTTCCCGTTCGACATTTCCGCCACCGAAGGCCGCGCCCGCACCGGCGTGCTGAAGACCCCGCGCGGCGACATCCGCACCCCCGCCTTCATGCCGGTCGGTACGGCCGCGACGGTCAAGGCGATGACGGTCGAACAGGTGAAGGCCACCGGCGCCGACATCATCCTCGGCAACACCTACCACCTGATGCTCCGCCCCGGCCCCGAGCGGATGGAGCGTCTCGGCGGGCTTCATAAGTTCATGGGGTGGGACAGGCCGATCCTGACCGACTCGGGCGGCTTCCAGGTCATGTCCCTGGCCGGCATCTCGAAGGTGAAGGAAGACGCCGTCACCTTTTCCAGCCACATCGACGGCTCCAAACATGTCCTGTCGCCCGAGCGCTCGATCGAGATCCAGGCCGACCGCATCGGCGCCGACATCTCGATGCAGCTCGACCAGTGCGTGGCCTACCCGGCCGAGAAGGACGCGGCCCGCAAGGCGATGGAGCTCTCCATCCGCTGGGGCGCCCGTTCGAAGGCCGCCTTCGGCACGCGCGAGACCCAGGCCCTGTTCGGCATCCAGCAGGGCTCGACCTTCGAGGATTTGCGCCGCCAGTCGTCGGAACAGCTGCAGGAGATCGGCTTCGACGGCTACGCCATCGGCGGGCTTGCGGTGGGCGAGGGCCACACGGCCATGTGCGAGGTCCTCGACTACGCCCCCGACATGCTGCCCGCCGACCGTCCCCGCTATCTGATGGGCGTCGGCAAGCCGGTCGACCTGGTCGAGGCCGTGTATCGCGGCGTCGACATGTTCGACTGCGTCCTGCCCACCCGCGCCGGCCGCCACGGCCAGGCCTGGACCTGGGACGGACCGATGAACCTCAAGAACGCCCGCTTCGCCGAGGATCAGGATCCGCTGGACCCCACGATCGACGGCCCGTCCTCGACCTATTCAAAGGCCTATCTGCACCACCTGATCCGGGCCGACGAAATCCTCGGCAAGATCCTGCTCTCCTGGCACAACATCGCCTTCTTCCAGACCCTGACCGCCGCCATGCGCGACGCCATCCAGCATGGCCGCTTCGAACAGTTCCGCCGCGACTTTCACGCCCGACACACCTCGAACTGACCATGCGGATCGAGAAATCAGGCTTCCACGCCTACAACACCTACCTCGAGGAGCCGCCCCGCCCGGACGGCAACGAGACGGCGCTCCACCGCCACGTCATCATCATCGGCGGCGACAAATATTCCTTCTTCGCCCACTGGTCCGGCAAGTTCGCGCACAAGGGCGAGCGCATCTCCTTCGACTGGGACTGGGACCGGACCGGCGAGTTCCGCAACATCGACAAGCCGTCCTTCGAGGCTTTTGCGAAGGACGGCACGGTGCAGATCCGGGGCGACCGCAGCGAAAAGCGCCGCCCGACCTCCGGCCGCTAAATCCCGTCGGTGAACCCGATGATCATCCCGTCCATGAAGGCGCCGATCTCGTCGCCCAGAAGGGCGCGCACCGCGAACGCGATGATCAGGATCGTGGCGATCTGCTGGAAGCGGGACGGCTTGGTGCGGGACATGGCGCAACTCCAGGTTCTGGGATCACGCTCGCCGCTAGACAGCCCGCTGTCAACGCTGCGAGCGCCCCGTGGGCCGGAACCAGGCGGGCGAGGCCGGCGGCGAACAGTCAGCCCGCATACCCAGCCCCTTCAGGAAGGCCCGCCTCAGCCGCCCCGCCTCGACCGCGTCTTGAACCGTCTTCGAGCGCGCCTGGGCTCCGGTCAGCTGCCGAACCCAGCTGCGATAGGGGATGAAGTCCGTCGCCGCGTTCCGGATCGCGTCCAGCATGGCCTCGGCCAGGGCGTCCTGGGCCCGTTCGTTCAGGGTCGGGCTGTCCGGCGCGGGCGGCTCGTCCCGGTCCGGCCCCAGGGCCTCGTCCAGCCGCGCCACCTCGGCGCCGATGGTCGTGCACTGGCTGAGATTGCGCCGGTCATAGGGATTGGCCTGGGCCTGCAGCAGCACCGTCGGGATCTGGTCCCGCCGCACGTTCAGATCGACCAGCGGCTGGGTCGCCGCATCGCCGAATCCCGCCCCCACCTGCCGCGCGGCCGAACAGCCGGTCAGCAGGGCGAGCACCGAGATCGACAGGAGGACGCTACGCCACCGCACCAGACCCTAGCCCGCGTTCAGCGGCCGGATCGAGGCGGCCTCGAACGGCTGGATCTCGCTGCCGAAATTGACCCACAGCACCGTCGTCGGGTCACCGTTCAGCACATAGAAGACGTGATCGCCCGACATCTGCTCGCCCAGATCGCCGCACGGCGGCTCCATCGGCTCCGCGTCGCCCTCGCCGGAGGAGAAGGCATCCCATTGCGCCTTGACCGGAGCCGGCGGAACGAGGTGGTAGATGCCTTCGGCGGCACCGTCATAGGTCGGCCGCGCCAGCACGCACTGTGCCGTATGCGGCCCCGGCGACTTCGTCCGGGCATCGGCCAGAACGGATTCGATCGGCGCGTCAGCGGCCTTCCTGAACACGATGATGGCCGGGCTGCGCGACGTCTGGCCGTCGTAGGTCCCCTCCAGGGCGAAGCCCGGCAGGCTGGCGTCATAGACCATGTGCGTATTGCCCGCCTGCGGACAGGCATAGCTCCAGACCGACAGACCCGACCCTTGGGTCTCGCCCCAGGTGCAGTCGACGAAGGTCTCCTGCATCACCTGGCTGGGCTGCGGTGCGGCCTGGGCGACAGCCGGAGCGGCGACCGCCTTGCCCTCGGTCTGGTTGCAACCCGCAAGGCCGATGAGTGCGACAGAAGCCGCCATGAATCCGAAACCGCGCATGCCCGTCCATCCCCTTATGTTCGCTCACAATAGCGGTCACATGACGGGAGTCACGACGCCAAACGACATCATCAGAAAAGGAAGGCGGCCCACAGCCCTTGACCCGACCGGCGCGATGAACCAGAAGGCGCAACCGCGAAACGGCCCAGCCGTTCTGCGACCACGATGTGCGTCCTTAGCTCAGTTGGTTAGAGCATCTGACTTTTAATCAGAGGGTCCTCGGTTCGAGCCCGAGAGGACGTACCATCGTTTCTCCGCCCTCGACGGCGTGAGAAAGTCCCCGCCGCTTCCCCTGCGTGAACTCGACCGGGCTCTTGGCTGACGCTAGCAAGCGACAATGAAACCTCTTTCCGGCGTCCGTATCATCGAGTTCGACGGCCTGGGTCCAGTGACCTTCGCCGGCATGGTCCTGGCCGATCTGGGGGCCGACATTCTGCGCCTCCGCCGCGCCGAGGCCGGCTCTTTCGGCGACGTCGGCAACGACGTCATGCACCGCGCCCGCAACGCCGTCGTGGTCGACCTGAAGTCCCCCGCCGACCGCGACCGCGTCCTCGACCTGATCGCCAGCGCCGACGCCGTGATCGAGGGTTTCCGCCCCGGCGTGCTGGAACGCCTCGGCCTGGGGCCAGAGGATTGCGCCGCCCGCAACCCGAAACTCGTTTTCGGCCGCGTCACCGGCTGGGGCCAGACCGGTCCTCTGGCCCAGACGGTCGGCCACGACATCAACTATATCGGCCTGACCGGCGCGCTCCACGCCATGGGAGAGCCGGGTCGCCCGCCCTTCCCCCCGCTGAACCTTGTCGGCGACTACGGCGGCGGGGCGATGCTGCTGATCACGGGCGTGCTCGCCGCCGTCATCGAGGCCCGAACCACCGGCAAGGGCCGTGTCGTCGACGCCGCCATGACCGACGGCACGTCGCTTCTGTCGGCCCTGTTCTTCGCCATGACTGCGAGCGGCCACTGGTCCGGCGAGCGTGGCTCAAACCTGCTGGACGGCGCGGCGCCCTTCTATCGCTGCTATGCCTGCGCCGACGGGAAGTTCGTCGCGGTCGGGGCTCTGGAGCCGCGCTTCTACGCCGCCCTGCTGACCGGACTGGACCTCGAGCCCGACGAAGCGCCGCAGTTCCCGTTCAGCGGCTGGCTCACGCTCGAAGCCAGGTTCACGGAACTATTCGCCGGCCGCACCCGCGACGACTGGGCCGAGCATTTCGCCGGGACCGAAGCCTGCGTCACGCCCGTCCTGACCTTCGCCGAGGCCGCCGACCATCCGCACAGTCAGGCTCGCGGAACCATCTCAGGGTCTCCGCCCCAGCCCTCGCCGGCCCCCCGCTTCGACGGCCAGGTCGCGTCGATCGAGCCGGGAGGCGAGATCTCCCTGGAGAACGCCCTCGCCCGCTGGGCCTAGGCGACCCGGGCTTCGTCTTCGTCGATGGGCTCGGCGCAGGCCTCGGCCAGGGTGGCTGCCAGCAGCACCGGATCGATCGGCTTGGTCAGGAAAGCGTGCACCCCCGTCGCATCCCAGGCCGCGCGATGCACGTCCATGGCGTTGGCGGTCAAGGCGATCAGCGGCGTGCGCCGGTTGAGGCCACTGGCCCGAATCTGGGCCGAAGCCTCCAGTCCATCCATGACCGGCATCTGCATGTCCATCAGGATGGCGTCGAACCGTTGGGTCCTGGCCGCATCGACAGCCTCGGCCCCGTTTTCGACCAGCAGGATCGTGCACCCATGCGGCTCCAGCAGCAGCGACAGGATGCGCCGGTTCACGGCGTGATCGTCCGCAGCCAGGATAACCTTGCCCTGCAGCCCGGCTTGCGGCGCCGCCCGACGCCGGGTCTCGGCCGCCGGCTTGACCACAGGCTCCATCGGCAGGCTCAGCACGAAGGTCGAACCTTCGTCCTCGACGCTCTCGGCAGTCAGGCGCCCACCCATGATCTCGGCCAGCCGGCGGCTGATCGCCAGCCCGAGACCGGTGCCGCCGTATTTCCGCGTCGTGCCCGCGTCGACCTGTTCGAAGCTGTCGAAGATGCCCGCAAGCCGGTCCTTGGGAATGCCGACACCCGTATCGGCCACCGCGATGATCAAGCGATTGTCTTCCGCCCGCCAATCGACGGATACGGTGATTGCGCCTTCGTCCGTGAACTTCACAGCGTTCGACAGGAGGTTGAACAGCATCTGCTGCAGGCGCAGCGGATCGGTCCGCACGCAATCGGGCACGCCGGGATCGATCTCGATCTTCAGACGGACGCCATTGGCCTCGGCCTTCGGACCCCAGAGCCGGCCGAGCGAGCCCAGCTTTTCGCGCAGGTCCATCACCGAGGATTCAAGGGTCATCTTGCCCGCCTCTATCTTCGACAGGTCGAGCACGTCGTTCAGCAGACCCACCAGCACGTCGCCGCCATCCAGCAGCATCGACACATGCTCGCGCTGCTCACGGTCCAGTCGCGTCCTGCGCAACAGGTTGGCCGCCGAGATGACAGCGTTCATGGGCGTGCGTATCTCGTGGCTGATAACGGCCAGGAAGTCGGACTTGGCGGCGCTCGCCACCTCGGCCTTCTGTCGTTCGAGCCGGGCCTCGGCGTTCGCTCTCTGCAAGGCCGTCGTGGTCATCGAACTCTGCCGCACCGCGACCACCAGGTGCGTCATGTACAGAATCCCGCCCAGCGAGATCAGCATCTCTTCCGGCTTGCCGTCGACGATCGCGCCGACGATGGGCATGCCGAGGAAGTACAGGCTGTGCGGGATGACCGCCGCGAACAGCAGCGGCCGGACGTGGTGCATATGCAGGCTGACGTGCAGCAAGCCGCCGGCCACCTGCACCATGGCGAACAACCGCCCCGCGTCTCCGCCCGCTCCCCAAAGATAGGCGGCGATGCCGGAATAGACGATCACATTGACCGAAGCCGTGGTGCAGAGGGCCACCTTGTAACCGGTAGACGGCTCAACCTCGGGGCGCTTGCGCAGGGGCCTGAACACGATCCAGTCCAACGCCTGGCTCGCGACCACTGCCCCAAACCACACGGCCGGCCAGAACGTGTGCGTCAGGAACCACGCGGTTACGGCGATGAACGCCGCCAGGCCGATCCGCGTCCTCAATTCGCGGAACCGCACCTGGGCGATCATGGCATAGCCGTTCGCCGTCATTCTTTAGCCCTCTCCCGTTAAGCTGAGTGTCGCGCCAATAGACGAAGGATTGGTTGCCAGAACGCTGTTGATCCAGCGTGACCGGGAACGTGGGACAAGCTATGGAACAGGCCTGTTCACGGCGCGTTTTCACGCCGCACTCCGGGGGAGATTTGAAATGAAGCGTTTGATGTTGCTCGCGGCCCTGGGCGCCGCCGGTCTGGCTGTCGCCGGCTGCGAAGACCCCGCGTCCCAACAGGCCGAGACAGCACCGCCGCATATCGAGGCGCCCGTCGCGCCCGCAGCGACCGATCAGGGCGTGGCCGCCGCAGATACGACGGCCCCAACGGACGTGCCGCCCACCTCGACCCTGCCGCCGGAACAGCGCTCCTCCGAAGAGACGGTCAAGCCAGAGAGCGAAACCCTGTTCTATTGATCGGCCGCAAGGTCGTCCCGATTCGCTGCTTGAGGGGGGGCCTCTGGCGAGACTGTTCCGGTCGGGAGCAGGTCGCCGATCAGGGTTGCATATTGACGTCGAGGTCCTCTCCTTTCCACCGCATCTCCGCCGCGCTCGTCGCGGCGGTGCTTGGCTTGGGCGCAGTGAGCGTCGCGGGTGCGGCCGCCGCTGATCCGCGCGCCCAGATCCGCGGCGACCTCGACGCCGAACTGCGCGCGGCCTTGATCCGCGCCATCGGCGAAACCGACGGACCGCCCACCAACGGCTTCGACGCCCGCAGACGGGCTCGAGCCGCCATGGCCTCGGCCGAGGCCTTGTTGCGATCTGAAGGCTACTATCAGCCGATCCTCGCGGACGTCGTCGAGGGCGAGGAGAGCCCGGTCGCGATTGTCGAGATCGCCCCGGGTCCACGTTTCGTGCTCTCCGAGCCCGTGATCCGCTGGGTCGCCTCCGAGCCTGAGCCCGAGGTCATTCGCACTGCACAGGCCGAGATTGAACTGGAGCCCGGCGATCCGGGGCGAGCCGCCGACGTCATCGCGGGCGAGGGCCGGATCATCGCCAGCTTGACGCGCGAAGGTTATCCCGATGCCGCGACCGAGCCGCGCCGCGTGGTCGTTGACCATGCGGCGATGACTGTCGCCCCGACCTTCAACATCAACTCCGGCCCTCTGGTTCGTCTCGACGGCGTGCGGGTGGAGACCCGTGGGCCGACGAACCCCGATTGGGTCACGGGCCTTGCCCCCTGGGACGAGGGACAGCGCTACGATCCAGAACTGGTCGCCGAGCTGGAGCGCCGGCTGTTGGAGACCGGCGTCTATGACGGGGTCGCGGTGGCCCTGACGGCGGCGGACCAGTCGACGCTGTCAGGCAACCGTCCGGTCGTCGTCACCCTGACTGACCGGCCGCGCCGCATCCTGGAGGCCGGCGCAACCTTCTCGACCGCCGATGGCTCAGGCGTCGAGGGATTGTGGACCTGGTACAATCGCTTCGGCCGGGCCGACACCCTGCGGTTCCAGGCCCGGATCGCCAATATCGACAGCCGCATCGGCGCGGACCTCAGCCTGCCGCACTGGCGCACGCCCGGCGAGACCCTGGCCCTGTCCGCCGCCCTGGTGAACGAAGACACGGACGCCTATCGCCGGACCGCCGCCGTCCTGTCCGCCGACCTTCGCCAGCGGATCGGCAAGACCTCGTACTACAGCTACGGCGTCGGTCTGGACGCCGGCCGTTACAGCGAGAACCGGTTCGATCCGGTCACCCAGGCGCCGATCAGCTTCGATCGCGATCTCGCCATCCTGACCGCGCGGGGCAGCGCCTATATCGATCAGTCCAACGACCCGTTGAATCCGACCACCGGCTGGCGGATGACCCTGAACGTTCAGCCCACCGCCGTGGCCGGCGAGGACACCATCCTGTTCCTGCGCACCGAGGCCCAGGCCACCGCCTACATGCCGGTGCAGGACAACGCCCGCACCGTGCTGGCCGGCCGCATGCGACTGGGTTCGATTATCGGCGGCAGTGAGCTCAGCGTCCCTTCGGATCGCCTGTTCTACTCCGGCGGCGGCGGGTCCGTGCGCGGTTACGAATACCAGGGCGTCGGTCCGCGTCTGCCCGACAATACGCCGCGCGGCGGCATCTCCCTGTTCGAGGTCTCGGCCGAGGTCCGTCACGACGTGGGCAAGGGTTTCGGCGTCGTCGGCTTCGTTGACGCCGGTGCGATCGGTTTCGACGAGACGCCCGATTTCTCGAACCTGCGCTACGCCGTCGGCATCGGCGCCCGCTACAATCTGTCCTTCGGCCCGATCCGCGCCGACATCGCCTTCCCGCTGGACAAGCGCGAGGGCGACGCGGGCTTCCAGGTCTATGTCAGCATCGGTCAGGCGTTTTGACCGAGCTCAACCCCGACGCGCATGAAACGGTGGAAACCCCGGCCAAGGCAGAGAAGCGCCGGCGTACCCGGCTGCAGGCCATCGCATTCTTCGGCGGGTTCGCCCTGATCGGCCTGCTCGTCCTGACCCTGATCCTGGCCTTCGGCGGCCGGATGTATCTGGTCTCCGGTCCGGGTCGAGACCTGGTCACCAGCTTCGTCGCCGGAAAGAAAATCAGCCGCTATGGCCGCATCAACGTCGAAGGTCTGCAGGGCGATCTGTTCGACGACTTCACCCTGCGTCGCGTTACGATCACCGACGAAAAGGGCGTTTGGCTGGAGGCCCGGGACGTCCGCGTGGACTGGAGCTACTGGCCGCTGGTCACCCGCCGCTTCCACGCCACGGACATCACCGCGAAGTCGATCCGGCTGTTGCGACGCCCCGAGCTCGATCCACCGGACGGACGGCCGCCGCAGCCGATGCCGATCAGTATCGACATCGACAGATTCACCGCCGACATCGAGTTGCTGGAAGGCTTCTCGCAGGAGTACGGCCGCTGGCGGCTGACCGGCGACGCCCTGGTTCCCCGCAATGGAGACAAGGTCGCCAACGTCGCCGCCTACAGCCTGAACCGACCGGGTGACTTCCTGCGGGTGGCCGCCACGCTCGGCGCCAAGCCCGAGGATCTGCGCCTGAACCTGCGAGCCAGCGAGGCCCAGGGCGGTCCTCTCGCGGGATCGCTGGGCTATTCTCCGGACCAGCCCTTCTTCGCCTCGGCCCTGGTCAATGGCGACATCGTCAACGCCACGGTGCGGACCGGCGACTTCACGCCCCTGACGGTTCGCGGCCGCTACGGCGCCGAAGGCTCGCGCATTTCGGGCTATTTTGATTTCAGCGGATCGGATCTGCTTGAGCCGTTCGTCCAACGCATCGGCCGCACCGCCCGGTTCGGCTTCGCCTCCGTGCCGGACGCGAATGACGAGACGGTCCAGGGCATGGCCTGGCGGCTGACGGCGGAGAACCTGCAATCCAGCGCCCAGGGGATGATCCATCTGGACGATCGCAGCGCGCCGGACGGGGTGGCCCTGACGGTTTCGACCGGATCGGTCACCCGGCTGGTCGGGACGACGAGCGGCGGTGCGGCGACTTATTCCGGCGTGTTCACAGGCGATGCGGCGCGCTGGAAGCTCGACGGAGATATCCGGATGGCGAACGCCGACATCGCCAGCTACGCGGCCCAGACGATCGCGGGTCCCCTCGATATTTCCGCCGACAACGGGCGTATCGGACTGACGGGCGACCTCGCCGTGGCGGGGGGCCGCAGCCAGGGCATCGTCGGCGCGCTTCTGGGCGCCGCGCCGCGCCTGTCCTTCGAGGCGGCCCGGCTCGCCGACGGCGCCATCCTGCTGCAGAAGGTCGATGTGCGAGGGCAGGCCCTGACCGTCACCGGTTCGGGCGGGCGCGGCCTGACCGGCGGTCTGGGCTTCCGGGGCCGGGCCGACATCACCGACGTCAGCCGCATCCGGCCCGGCGCACGGGGGACTTTCGGCGGACCGATCCAGGCCTCTTCGGCCCGCAGCGGCGCACCCTGGATCCTGACCTTTGACGGTCGCGGCGGTCGCCTCACCACCGGCATGGCCGAGCTGGATCGACTGCTCGGCGCCACGCCCCGGCTGCAACTGGCGGGCAATCTCGACGACGGCCGGATCGCCGTCGAACAGGGCGTCCTGACCGGCGCGGCCGGCACCGCCTCGGCGCGCGGTCTGATCGAGCCGCAGGGGCGGATGCGTCTGGCCCTGAACTGGAATGCGCAGGGACCGTTCGGCGTCGGGCCCGTGGCCATCGACGGGGCGATGACGGGCGACGGCGCCCTGACCGGGACCCTGGCCGAACCCCGCGTCGATCTGACGGCGGCCTTCGGCAGCATCGCCGCCGGTCCCCTGACCCTGACCGACGCCGATCTGGTGCTGAGTTTCCGCAAGGGCGCGGACGCCTCGGACGGGCGGATCGTCATGACGGCCGGATCGAACTACGGACCGGCCAGAGCGGCCGGGAACTTCTTCCTCGGCGGCAATCGCATCCGCCTGACCGAGGTCGATCTGAACGCCGGGGGCGTGACGGCGCAGGGGGCCATCGCCCTGGCCAACAACACGCCGTCGAGCGCCGACCTGACCTTCACGGCCCGCCCCGGCGCCTTCCTCGCCTCGGGTACGGCGGACGGCCGGATTCGCCTGACCGAGGGGGCGGGCGACGACACCGCAATTCTCGACGTGACCGGCTCCAATGTCCGTCTGGCGGGTTCGACCTATGTGATCCGGTCGCTTGAACTGGACGGGCGAGGCACGCTCGATCGCCTGCCCTTCACCCTGAAGGCCGACGTCGGTGGCGGCACGCCCGTCTCGTTCGACGGGTCTGGCGTCTATTCGCGACAGGGCGAGGCGCAGAGCATCACGCTGAGCGGAGCGGGAGAGGTGCGGGATGTCGCCTTCTCGACGCGCAATCCCGCTGTTGTCGCCCTGGCCGGAGACGGCCGCGTGGCCCGGGTCGACCTCTCGATCGGGGGCGGCGTCCTGCTCGGCGAGATGCGCCAGGACTCGGACGCCGCCGTGATCCAGGCCGACCTGACCAGCGTCGAGCTGGGCTCCATCGCGCCGGACCTGCGGGGGCGGGTCACGGGCCGGATTTCCCTGCGTGGTTCTGGCGACGATCTGTCGGGATCGGCCAACGTCAACCTGGCCCAGCTGCGCAGCGTGGATGCGCCCCGGGGCCTCTCGGTCGATGGGGCGGTCACCGCGACCCTGGTCAACGACACGCTGCGCATCCAGGCCAATGCGGCCGGGACCGACGCAGTGCGGGCCACTGCCGATGTGACCTTGCCGGTCGAGTCCTCGGCCGCACCGCTGCGTCTGGCCATTGCGAGGACCCGGACCATGTCCGGCCAGGTCGAGGTGCAGGGCCAGATCCAGCCGATCTGGGACGTCTTCTTCGGCGGCGAACGCACACTGGCCGGTCAGGTCGATGGCTCGGCGACCCTGGGCGGAACGCTGGCGGCGCCCCTGATCAACGGGCGGCTGAACCTGCAGAACGGCCGTTTCCGCGACAACGGCATCGGCCTGACGCTCGACGGCGTCACCCTGGCGAGCCGGTTTGACGACACGACGGCCCTGATCCAGACCTTCAGGGCCAACGACAGCGCCGGGGGGACGGTCTCGGGCGATGGTCGCATCGGCCTGCGGGAGGGGTCGGGCTCCAACTTCGAACTGAACCTGACCCGCTTCAAGATCATCGACAACGAGATCGCCGAAGGCCGCGCCTCCGGGCCCCTGACGGTGGTGCGGGCCGCAGACGGCAACATCACCCTGGCGGGCGAGATCAACATCGACGAGGCCCGGATCGAGGCCAATCCGCCGGGCTCCAACGGCATCGTCGGCATGGATGTGGTCGAGATCAACCGTCCCGGCGGCGATCCGGTCGAGGCCGCGGACGGTCCCAGCCGGGGCCCCCAGATCGGCATGGACATCCGCCTGCGTTCGCGTGGCGGCAATGTCCGGGTGGCAGGGCGAGGGCTGAACGTCGTGCTCAGCGTCAACGCCCGGGTGCGCGGCACCGTCTCCCAGCCGGTACTGACCGGCGGCGCCGCCGTCGTGCGCGGCGACTATGAGTTCGCGGGCAAGCGGTTCGTCTTCGACGACCGTGGCTCGGTCTCCCTGTCCACCGATCCGGCGCGCATCCGGCTGAACCTGTCGGCGGTGCGCGAGGACCCGGCCCTGACCGCGACCATCCGGGTCACCGGCACGGCGGCGCGGCCCGAAATCCTGCTGACCTCGGCCCCTGCCCTGCCCCAGGACGAGATCCTGTCGCAGGTCCTGTTCGGCCGTTCGGCGTCGCAGCTGTCGCCGTTCGAGGCGGCCCAGCTGGCGGCCGGGGTCGCCTCCCTGGCGGGCGGCGGCGGGTTCGATGTGATCGGAAATCTGCGTGAACTGGCCGGGCTGGACCGGCTGTCGTTCGGCGGGGAGGCCTCGGCCCTGACGGTGGCGGGCGGCCGCTACATCACCGACGACGTCTATCTGGAGATCATCGGCGGCGGCGAGGGCGGGGCGGCGGTCAATGTCGAGTGGCAGGTGCGTCGCAACGTGGCGATCAGCTCCCAGTTCGGCGGCCAGGGCGACGCCACCCTGTCGATCCGCTGGCGCCGCCAGTCCCGCGTCCCGGGAACCGGAGCGCAGGACCGACGGCCCAACAGTTCAGCAGGCGCCGATTAGCGCGACTGCTCCATCTGGATCCGGTCCAGCTGCTTGATGCCCTTCAGGCCGGTGACGTGAAGGACGAGCTGGACGACCATGATTACAACCGACAGCGCGATCTGCCACATGGGCGTTACGGGCACGTTCGGCATGGAAGCGGTCATCAGCGGCGAGGCCACGCTCATGGCGATGCCGAGGGCGATCAGGACGATGAACAGGATGGCGATAAACTTGCCCGGATTGCGCCACTGAACGACGCCGAGGATCAGCTGGATCGCAACCATTCCGCCAGCCATCCAGAGACCGGCCTGAAGCGACGCATCGGCCATGGCCGCCGCAGCCGGATCCCCCTGGGAGGCGGTCGCGAGCGCGTCATTCATCGCCCCCGGATTGGCGATGGTCCAGGCCAGGCTGACCAGGCCGACGACGACGCCGATGAAGATCGAGATCGCGCTGGCCTTGGCCGCACGTTCGGCCTCCGCCTCCGTGGTCACCGGGCTCGCGGGGTTCATCGCTTTCAGCCAGTTGCTCATGTGTCTTTCCTCCAAAATGACAAGCACGTTTTACACGGTGACGACGGCCGGTGCAATATCGTTCAGCCTTCTCCCTCCCCTGGGCGGAGGAAGAAGGCTGGGCAGCCGTCATCGCTCTTCCGCTGTGAACGGGTGGGGAAGTGGACGGAGCCTGGGCGGTCGCCCGGAACCGATATGGCCCCCTGCTTTCGCGTTACGGGGACCGGATGAGAATTTTCGGCTCGCGCCGGGGCTCCGTCGCGACCGGTTCACGCGAGCGGCCGGTGACGGGCTTCGTGCAGCCTGTGAGGTTTTCGTCGTTTTCGACCCCCACGCTTTGCGCCGCTTAAACCCTGTCCGACCTCGGCCCGCGACGGGCGGAGGGTGTCAGGCCCCTCCGGGCTCCACGGTTTGTCACCCCATGGACAGTCCTGAATCAGCGCCGGTTCGTGCCTCCGCAGATCCAGGTTCAACGCCAGATCAGGGTCCTCGGCCGCGCGCAGCGATACAGTTTCCCGCTCGATCGCGCCCCGCCGCACGTCCGGGTCCTGGGCCCAGGACGCCTTCCCCATGCGACGGGACGGACACAGTGTAAGCCCGGCCCGGGAGGGGGCGCACATAAAGGCTCTAAATAGACCCGGGCGTTGAAATCGTTGGGGTCCTGGGCGGATGTGTTGATGGGTATGGGGTGCTCTTCCTTCTCCCCTTGCGGGAGAAGGTGGCCGCGAAGCGGACGGATGAGGGGTTGTACCGCGGTCGGAGTGAGGGCTGCCGGGGGTTCAATGGAGCGGCCGGTGCGACCCCTCACCCGCCGGCGCCAGGACGATCGCTGCGCTCTCGTGCGCCGTCTCCCTCTCCCGCAAGGGGAGAGGGGCACAGGAGCAATGCCTTCACCTTTCCCGCCACCCCGGCTAGAAGTCCCACCATGCGGATTCTCCCACAGGATCAGGCCGCCCTCGACCTGGTCGGGCGGGGCGAGGCCGATCTGATCGACCGCGCGGTTCGATGGGCGAACGTCAACTCCGGCAGCGATCATGCGGAAGGTCTGGAGGCCGTGCTCGGCCTGCTCGAGGTCGAGGCGGGGCGTTTGTCGGCCACGGTCGAGCGGATTCCAACGCAGGGCTTCTCCACTATCGGCGACGACGGGTCGGTGCGTCCGCAGGCGCGGGCCGATGCGCTGAAGATCACGGCGCGACCGGAAGCGCCGGTCCAGGTCGTGCTGACCGGCCACTATGACACCGTCTATCCGGCCGACAGCGCCTTCCAGACCGTGGTCACACGGCCCGACGGCGCGCTGAACGGGCCTGGGATCGCCGACATGAAGGGCGGCATCTCCGTCATGCTCGGGGCGCTCGCGGCCTTCGAGCCCCATCCGGACCGGGAGCGGATCGGCTGGACCGTCCTGTTGTCGCCCGACGAGGAGATCGGCTCGCCGGCCTCGGCGCCGCTGCTGGCCGCGCTCGGCGCGCGCGGGCATGTCGGCATGACCTATGAACCGGCGCTGGCGGACGGGACACTTGCGGGGGCGAGGAAGGGCAGCGGCAACTTCCACCTGATCGTGACCGGCAAGGCGGCCCATGCGGGGCGGGCCTTCCACGAGGGAACCAATGCGGTGGCCGGGGCGGCGATGATCGCCGCGGCCCTGCACGGGCTGAACGGGCGGCGCGAGGGGGTGACGGTCAATGTGGCGCGCATCTCCGGCGGCGGGGCGCTGAACGTCGTCGCCGACAACGCCGTGGTGCGGTTCAATGTGCGCGTGCCGGATGCCCAGGCCTCCGCCTGGATCACCGATGCGATCGGCGAGATCGTTTCGATGCCGCCGTTCGAGGGGCTGACTCTGGACCTGCACGGCGGGATGACGCGGGCGCCCAAGCCGATGGATGCGTCGCAGACCGCTCTGTTCGAGGCGGTGCGGGAGACCGGGGCCCTGCTGGGTCAGGCGATCGCCTGGTCGCCGTCCGGCGGGGTATGCGAGGGCAACAACCTGCATGCCGCCGGCTTGCCGAATATCGACACGCTGGGGGTTCGCGGCGGGCTGATCCATTCGTCGGAAGAGTTCGCCTGGCCCGACAGTTTCGTCGAACGGGCGCAGCTGTCGACCCTGATGCTGTGCAAGATCGCCTCGGGCGAGATCGATGCGCTGAAACTCAAGGCGCTGCGTTTGGAGACGATGTGACTCCTGCTTTTTTCCTTTCGTCATCCTCCGGCAAGGCGCCCTGCGCGCCGCAGACCGGGGGACGAAGCGGCGCCGAAGGCGATCTGTTCAGGCAGTCTGTGTCCGCGACAGTTTCGCGCTATCGCGCGCCGCTGTGTCCCCCGGTCTCGCTACGCTCGCCGGAGGATGACGAAAGAATAGTGGGAGTGATTGTCTAGATGCTCGTCGTTCGTCCCGCCGGTCCCGCCGACCTCGATCACCTGCTGGAGCTGGCCATCCTGTCGGGCCCCGGCTTCACCAGCCTGCCTGAAGATCCCGACCAGTTGTCGGAGCGGCTCGACGTCAGTCGCGACAGTTTCACCGGCGCCATTCCCGTGCCCGACCGATGGTTCACCCTCATGATGGAGGAGACCGACACCGGCGACGTCGACGGCATCGCCAGCGTCAAGGCGACGGTGGGGCTGAAGCGGCCGTTCTTCTCGTTCCGCATCTCCAACAATCCGGCGCAGTCGCCGTCGCTGGGCATCCGGATGGATCACCAGACCCTGACGCTGGTGAACGAGTGCTCGGGCTGGACCGAGGTCGGGTCGCTGTTCCTGAAGGCGGACCGGCGCAAGGGCGGCGCGGGGCGGTTGCTGAGCCAGTCGCGGTACATGCTGATCGGGGCCCAGCCTGAGCTGTTCGCCGAGACGGTTCTGGCCGAGCTGCGCGGGGTGTTCACGCCAGACGGCGCCTGTCCGTTCTGGGACCATGTGGCGCACAAATTCTTCCCCATGCCGTTCGATCAGGCGGACATGATGACGGGATCGACGGACAAGCAGTTCATCCTCGACCTGGCGCCGCGGCACCCGATCTATGTCGACCTGCTGCCTGAGCCGGCGCGGGCGGTGATCGGCAAGGTGCATCCGCAAGGGGTGGCGGCGATGGCCTTGCTGGAGAGCGAGGGGTTCCGGCCGAACGGGCTGGTGGACATCTTCGATGCCGGACCGACGGTGGCCTGTCCGCGCGACCACATCCGCACGGTGCGGGATGCGCGGCGGCTGAGCGTCGTGGTGTCGGAGGAATTCGAGGCCGAGTTGCCGGCTCTGGTCTCAACCGACAGCGTAGAGACGTTCCGGGCCGTGCGGGCGCGGGCGGCGATCGAAGGCGAGACCGTGCACGTGACCGCGGAGACGGCGGCGGCGCTGAAGGTGCGGGCGGGTGATAGGGTGCGGGTGAAATCATGAGCGACGGCAAACTCTATCTGAACGGCGCATGGGTCGACGGCGCGGGAGACGGGTTCGCCTCCTTCGATCCGGCGACAGAGGCGCGGGTCTGGCGCGGGAACGAGGCGTCGGGGGCGCAGGTCGGGGCCGCCGTCGAGGCCGCACGCGCGGCCTTCCCCGACTGGGCCGACCGGCGGCGCGACGAGCGGATCGCGGCGATGAAACGCTATCAGGCGGCGTTGAAGGCGCGGGCGCCGACCTTCGCCGAGGCGATCAGCCGCGAGACCGGCAAGGCGCTGTGGGAGACCACCGCCGAACTGGGGTCGATGGCGGGCAAGGTCGATCTCTCGATCCGGGCCTATGACGAGCGGACCGGCGAGCGGACGTCCGAGACGGCGTTCGGGACGGCGACCTTGCGGCATCGGCCTCATGGTGTGGCGGCGGTGCTGGGGCCGTTCAACTTCCCGGGTCATCTGCCGAACGGCCATATCGTGCCGGCCCTGCTGGCCGGGGACACGGTAGTGTTCAAGCCGTCGGAGGAGACGCCGCACGCGGGTCAGCTGATCGCCGAATGCCTTGCAGAAGCCGATCTGCCGGCCGGGGTGTTCAACCTGGTGCAGGGCGGACGCGATGTCGGGGCGGCCCTGCTGGACCAGCCGATCGACGCCCTGATGTTCACCGGCTCGGGTGCGGCGGGCGCGCATTTCCGGCGCAAGTTCGCCGACGATCCGCATGTGATCCTGGCGCTGGAACTGGGCGGCAACAATCCTCTGGTGGTCTGGGATGCGGCGGACGCGGAGGCCGTGGCCGGGATCGTGGTGCAGTCCGCGTTTGTGACCACCGGGCAGCGGTGTTCCTGCGCCCGGCGACTGATCGTGCCTGAGGGGGCGCAAGGGGACGCCATCGTCGAGGCGGTCAACGCCCTTGTCGAACGACTGATCTTTGCCCCATGGGATTCGACGCCGGAGCCCTATGCCGGGCCGCTGATCTCCCAGCGCGCAGCGGAGCAGGCGCTGGCTGCGCTGCAGCAGCGGATCGATCTGGGCGCGAAAGTGATCCGGGCGTCGGGGCCGGTCGACAACCTGCCGGGCGCCTTCGTGAAGCCGGCGATCCTCGACGTGACCGGGGTCGAGGTCCCTGACGAGGAGATGTTCGCCCCCTTCCTTTCGGTGACGCGGGTGGGGTCTTTCGAGGCGGCGATCGCGGCGGCCAATGCGACCCGCTACGGGCTGTCGGCAGGCCTGGTCAGTGACGATCCGGCGAACTGGGACCGGTTCATCCGGCGCATCCGGGCCGGGGTGGTGAACTTCAACCGCCCGACCACCGGCGCCGCCGGAGACATGCCTTTCGGCGGCCTGGGCGCCAGCGGCAACCACCGGCCGAGCGCGTATTACGCCGCCGACTATTGCGCCTATCCGGTCGCCAGCTTCGAGGCCGGTGCGGTGAAGAATATCGAGGGCGAGATCAGGGGACTGCGATGAGCGCCGTCGAGGCCAACGCGGATGGGCTGATCGGGCCGACGCATTCCTATGCGGGGCTGTCGCCGGGGAACCTGGCCTCCAGCCTGAACGAGGGTCAGGCGTCGAACCCGCGCGCTGCAGTGCTGCAGGGGCTCGACAAGATGAAGCGGCTCGCGGACCTGGGGCTGCCGCAGTTCGTCCTGCCGCCGCACGAGCGGCCGGATATTCCGTTCCTGCGGCGGCTGGGCTTCTCAGGGACCGACGGCGCCGTGCTGGAGCGGGCCTGGAAAGAGGCGCCGACCTTCGCCGCCGCCGCCTGTTCGGCGTCCCCGATGTGGGCCGCCAACGCCGCGACGGTGACGCCCGGCGCGGATGCCGCCGACGGCCGGGTGCATTTCACGCCGGCGAACCTGCACACCAACCTGCACCGGTCGCTGGAGCATGCGCAGACGAAGCGGGCGCTGGAGGCTCTGTTCCCCGATCCGCAGCGGTTCGCCGTCCATGACGCCCTGCCCGCCGTCGCTCACTTGTCCGACGAGGGTGCGGCGAACCATGTGCGGCTGTGCGCCGGGCACGGCGAGCCGGGGGTCAATCTGCTGGTCTGGGGGCGGGACGCCTTCGAGCATTGGGACGGTCCCTACCCTGCCCGGCAGACACGTCAGGCGTCAGAGGCGGTGGGGCGGCGGCATGGAGCGTCGGGCGTCGTGCTGGCGCAGCAGTCGCGGGCGGCGATCGCGGGCGGGACCTTCCACAACGACGTGGTCTGCGTCGGGGCGCTGGAGACGCTGTTTCATCACGAGCTGGCGTTCGAGGACACAGCCGCGACCCATGCCGCGATCCGGGCGGCGGCGAGCGGGTTCGAGCCGGTGTTCGTGGAGGTGTCGAATGAAGATCTGCCGCTGGCCGATGCGATCTCCTCCTATCTGTTCAACTCGATGCTGGTCTCGCTGCCGGGCGAGAACCGGCTGACCCTGATCTGTCCGACGGAGACGCGCGACAATGCGAGGGCGCATGCGGTGGCGCAGCGGCTGGTCGCCTCGAACGGGCCGATCGGGCGGGTCGAGTATGTCGATGTGCGCCAGTCGATGCGGAATGGCGGCGGGCCGGCCTGTCTGCGTCTGCGCGTCGTCCTGACCGAGGCGGAGCTGGCGGCGACAAACCCGGCGATGCGGCTGACCGACGACCTGCATGCGCGTCTGGCCGCCTGGGCCGGGCGCTGGTACCGCGAGACGCTGCCGCCGGCGGACCTGGCCGATCCGGCGCTGTTGGAGGAGCGCCGGGGCGCTCTGGACGAACTCACGGCCCTGCTTAAGCTGGGAAGCGGCTTCTACCCCTTCCAGCGAACCTGACAGGATCCCATGGCGCAGAACCCGTTCCTGATCGTCGGCGGCGTGTTGAGCGCGGCGGCGTCCCTGCTGCATCTCGCGGTGATCGCGGGCGGGCCGTCCTGGTACCGGTTCTTCGGCGCCGGCGAGGGCATGGCGCGGATGGCCGAGCGGGGATCGCTGACGCCGACGCTGGTCACCCTCGGCATCGCGGCCGTGCTGGCGGTGTGGGCGGCCTATGCCTTCTCGGGGGCCGGGCTGATCGCGCGCCTGCCCCTGATGCGGACGGCCCTGGTGCTGATCTCGGCGGTCTATCTGCTGCGAGGGCTGGTGTTGGTCCCCGCCTTCATCGCCAACCCGGGCGGCGTCACGCCCTTTGTGTTGTGGAGTTCGCTGATCGTGCTGGTCTACGGCGTCTGCTACGCCGTCGGGACCTGGATCGCCTGGCCGGCGCTGTCGCAACGATGACCCTGACCCACCGCATCGCCACCGAGGCAGACATCCCGGCGCTCGTCGCCCTGATGGATCTGGCCATCTCGGGCCCGCTGGCCGACTTCCTGACGCCGGACCAGGTCGCGGCCAGCCGGGTGCTGATGGGGCTGGACAGCCAGATCATCGCCGACCGCACCTATTTCATCGTGGAGGCCGACGGCATGCTGGCGGCCTGCGGCGGATGGAGCCGGAGGATCACGACCTATGGCGGCGACCATACGCCGGGCCGGGTCCCGGAGCCGTTGACGCCCGGCGTCGATGCGGCGCGGGTGCGGGCCATGTACACTCACCCCGATTTTCTCAGGCGCGGGATCGGCCGGATGATCCTGGACCTGTGCGAGGCGGCGGCGCGGGCCGAGGGCTACACCTCAGTCGAACTCGTCGCGACCATGGGCGGGGAGCCGCTGTATCTGGCGGCCGGCTATCGCGAGATCGAGCGGTTTGAGGATGATCGCGGCGGGGCGCCCGTGCCTCTGGCCAGGATGGGCAAATCCCTGAAGGATGGCGCTGCCGACTTCGGGGGAAAGTGATCTTGCGCCAACTCGCCTTCGCCGCCGCGATCCTGAGCCTTGTCATCCTCGCGGTGGCCACGATCTCGGCCGGGTTCGCCTATCCGGGCTACGACCATCTGCGCCAGTACATCAGCGAGCTGGGCGCGACCGGGACAGTGACGGGACCGGGCGTCAGCTATGCCTTCATGGCGTCCGGGGTGCTGCTGGCCGCCTTCTGGCTGATGTGCATCCCGCTGTTTCCGCGCAGCCCGTTGGCGGTGATCGGCTTTGGCCTGAGCGCGCTGAACGGTCTCGGCCTGATGTTCGGCGGGGTCTTCCCGTGCGATTTCCAATGCTCTCTGGCGAACCCGAGCCCTGCCGCCCTGCTGCATGAGGTGCTGGGCGGCATCGGCTATCTGTGCGGGCTCGTGGGCCTGGCGCTTGTCGGGATGGCGGCCAAATCCTGGCCTCGCGGGCGAGACCTGTTTCATCTGGCCATCGTCTGCGGGGCGCCCGCCGCCGGCGCGATCTGGCTGATCCATCCCGGATTTGAATTCTATGGCGGAGCCCAGCGCGTGCTGGAGATCGCCTTCGCCGCCTGGACCGTGGGCGTCGCCCTTGCCGTCCGCCGGCCCGTGGAGACCGCAACATGACCGACGCGCACCCCAGGATGACCCCCGCCCGCCGCCTGCGGAACATCATCGGGGGATCGGCCGGCAATCTGGTCGAGTGGTTCGACTGGTTCGCCTATGCGGCGTTCACCGTCTATTTCGCGCCCGTCTTCTTTCCCAAGGGCGAGCCCACTGCACAGCTGCTGAGCACCGCCGCCATCTTCGCCGTGGGTTTTCTGATGCGTCCGATCGGGGCCTGGGTCATGGGAGTCTATTCGGATCGCAAGGGGCGCAAGGCGGGGCTGACGCTGTCGGTCAGCCTGATGTGTGCGGGGTCGTTGCTGATCGCCTGCACGCCGGGTTATGCGACCATAGGCATCGCCGCGCCGATCTTTTTGCTGATCGCGCGGATGATGCAGGGGCTGAGCGTCGGCGGCGAATACGGCTCCAGCGCCACCTATCTGTCGGAGATGGCGACGGCGAAGCATCGGGGCTTCTGGTCCAGCTTCCAGTACGTCACGCTGATCTCGGGCCAGCTGCTCGCGCTGGCGCTGCTGATCGTGTTGCAGCGGACGCTGGGCGAAGAAGCGCTGAGCGCCTGGGCCTGGCGTATCCCGTTCTTCGTGGGAGCGGCGCTGGCTGTCGTGGTGTTCTGGCTGCGTCGCCGGCTGGACGAGACCCGGGCCTTCCAGTCGGAAGAGACACGTTCGGGCCCGAAATCGAGCGCCCTGGAGCTGGTGCTGCGTCATCCGAAGGAGGCGCTGATCGTCATCGGCCTGACCGCCGGCGGCACGCTCGCCTTCTACACCTACACGACCTATCTGCAGAAATTCCTGACCAACACCTCGGGTTTCACAAAGGCGCAGGCGACCGAGATCTCGGCGGCGGCCCTGCTGATCTTCATGCTGATCCAGCCGCTGGTGGGGGCGCTGTCGGACCGGATCGGCAGGAAGCCCGTGATGATCGCCTTCGGGGTGCTGGGCCTGTTCTGCACCGTGCCGATCATGAGCACCCTGGCGGTCACGACCAACGCCTACGCCGCCTTCGCCCTGTCGCTGGCGGCGCTGGTGATCGTGTCCGGCTATACGGCCATCAACGCCGTCGTGAAGGCCGAGCTGTTTCCGGCCCATATCCGGGCCCTGGGCGTCGCCCTGCCCTACGCCATCGCCAATGCCGTGTTCGGCGGGACGGCCGAATACGTCGCGCTGTGGTTCAAGCTCGATGGGCGCGAGAGCCTGTATTTCTGGTACGTCACCGGAATGATCGGGATTTCGCTGATCACCTACGTCCTCATGCGGGATACGAAGGCGAAGAGTCTGATCACGGAGGACTAGCTTCCTTCCGTGCACCCCCGGCCTTCGCCGGGGCGCACGGGGATTATTGAGCTGGAGAGCCTTCCGTCTGAGCCGGGACCGTTGCAACGGTTGCAGCCGGAGCCGTCACAGGCGCAACCGGCGCAGGCGCGGCTGCGTCGCCCTCTGCCAGATAGACCACCCGGCACTCGCCATCGACCGTTGTATAGCGGCCGTTGGCGGCGTCGACGAAGGCGATGCGGCCCTCCTCGCTGTGTTCGACCTTGCCCGTTGATCGGCCGGAGAAGGTCTCTGTCCCATAGGTCCAGCAGGTGATGTCGGCGGGCTTGTCGCCCCAGGTCGCGGCGTTCCGGGCGCGCTTGGACTCGGTGCAGGCGGCGGCCGAGACGGCCAGGCCGGCGATCAGAACCAGGGTGATCGTGCGGGTCATGCTGCGAACCTTCCGCCCTTGTGGGCATAGGCCTGGGTGCCGTGGGTGATGACGCGGTCGTAGGGCTGAATGGCCTCGATGCCGATCTCGGACGCGCCCTTCAGGCGATCATAGATGGGGCCGAAGTCCTCAAGCGTCGCGTCATTCAGGGCCTCGATCGAGGGGATGACGAAATAGACCTGCTGGAAGTCGTCGATGCGGTAGTCGGTCCGCATGATCCGCTCCAGGTCGAAGGCGATGCGGTTGGGCGACGGGTCCTCCAGCGAGAAGACGCTCTCGGTCGCCGACGACACGATGCCCGCGCCGTAGATGCGCAGCCCCTCTCCCTCGTCCATCAGGCCGAACTCGACCGTGTACCAGTAGAGGCGCGCCAGGTTCTTGAGCATGCCCAGAGACTGGGCCCGCTGCCCCCCCTTGCCGTAGGCCTGCATGTAGTCGGCGAAATTCGGATCGGTCAGCATGGGGACGTGGCCGAAGACGTCGTGGAAGATGTCCGGCTCCTGCAGGTAGTCGAGCTGGTCGGGCTTCCTGATGAACTGGCCCGACGGGAAGCGGCGGTTGGCCAGGTGGTCGAAGAAGACGTCGTCGGGCACCAGCCCGGGCACACAAACCACCGTCCAGCCGGTCAGGGCCTTCAGCTTGGGGTTCATCAAGGCGAAGTCGGGGATACCGCCGGTGTTCAGATCCAGCGCCTTCAAGCCCTTCATGAAGGCGTCAGAGGCCCGCCCGGGCAGGATGTTCATCTGGCGGGCGTAGAGGGTGTCCCAGGTGTCGTGCTCGACCTGGGTATAGGCGCGCCAATTCTGGGAGATCGTCCAGTCCGCCGCCGCGCCCTCGGGCGGGGTTTGAAAGACATGTTCGAAATCAGCCATCACGCGCTCCTTGAACCGTCAGTCTAGAGACCCGACGGCCAAGAGCCAACGGCCGGATCAGGCCCAATCAGTGAATAGGCTGCGCGCGGGGTGCGATACGACCATTCCCGTCCATGCTGAACCAGTGGGCCTGATCGGCGGCCGACAGGGGTGCGACGTCGGGATCGTGTTCGAGCACATTCTCGGCGGCGTAGATCAGGAAGCCCGCGTCTCCGCCCATGGCCAGGACGCGATAGAAGGGCTGGTCGCGCTTGTCAGGGCCGGGCTCGTTCGCAGGTCCCGCATAGGCGGCGTCGACATCGACGACCACGCCACGGAAGGCTTCCTCGCGGTGACGCACGATCTGGCCGAGGCCGAATTTGGCAGTCAGGGACTGGGTCATTCTGCACGGATACGACCCCGCGCCTGAGCGGAATGCCCGTGGTCCTGTTCATCTTCGCGACAGATAGGCTTGGCGCGGACGGATCGGCCGGACTAGATTGATCGGGACGGGCGCCCGTTCTGGACGCGCCCACTTGAAAGTTCGGCCCATGCCGGAACCCGACGGCGCGCCAAGGCGGCGCGACGAGCGGTCCCGGGTCCAACGGGCGTCCATGCGGGATTCGTCGGGTCGCGACGGTCCCGTGTTCGGCGCCCTTGATCTGGGGACCAACAATTGTCGCCTGTTGATCGCGCGTCCGGCGCGGACCGGCTTTCGCGTGGTCGACAGCTTCAGTCGCATCGTGAGACTGGGCGAAGGCCTGTCGCGGACCGGTCGTCTCGACGACGCGGCCATGGACCGGGCCTATGACGCCCTCGCCCTGTGCGCCGAGCGGGTCGTGCGACGCGGCGTCGATTCCGTCCGGCTGAGCGCGGTCGCGACGCAAGCCTGTCGGCAGGCCGAGAACGGCGAGGAATTTATCGACCGGGTCCGGCGCGGGACCGGGCTGAAGCTGCGAATCATCGATCCTGCGGAAGAGGCTCGACTGTCGGTCGAAGGCTGTCTGAACCTGTTCGACCCCGAGGCCGAGGCGGTGCTGGTCATCGACGTCGGCGGGGGGTCGACCGAGCTGTCCTGGCTGAGGAAGTCGGGCGCGGAGATGAAGACCGTGGCCTGGATGTCCGCGCCGCTGGGCGTCGTGACACTGGCCGAGCGGCACCCGGAACCGGAGGGGTCGGGCGAGGACTGGTACGAGGCGATGGTCGGCGACATGGGCGCGGCCCTGGCGCTCGGACAGTTCGACGACGAGGAATTCCGGCGCCTGTTCGCGACGGGCCGGGGCCATCTGGTCGGGACCTCAGGCGCGATCACCAGTCTGGCGGGCGTGCATCTGAACCTGCGGCGCTATCAGCGCGACCGGGTCGACGGCCTTTGGATGACACGGACCGAATGCGATGCGGCGGCCGAGAAGCTGAAGGCCCTGGGGCCCAAGGGGCGGGCGGCCGAGGCCTGCATCGGGCCGGACCGCGCCGATCTGGTGCTGGCGGGCGCCGCGATTCTGGACGCCGTGCAGCGGGCCTGGCCCAGCGAGCGGGTGCGGGTCGCCGACCGGGGTCTGCGCGAAGGCCTGTTGCTGCAGCAGATGCGCGAGGCCCGCAAACCCCAGCGGCGGCGTCGCGGCCGGGGTCGCGGGGGTCAGACCGCCGGGGCGGCCGCGCCCGAAACCTGAACCGGCAGGACGATGTCGCAGATCGAGAAGTCCGCGCCCCGCGCCGTGCGCACGCCGTCGGCCAGGGTTCTGAAGGCGGCCGAAGCCGTGTCCAGCACCTGAACCACCGGCCGTTCGGCCTCGGGCAGGTCGGATGCGATGCGGACGCGGATCATGCGGTCGGGTTCGGCGGTGACCGCCCCGTTGTCGCCGTCTCCGACCTTGATGGCCCGCACGACGTCCAGCCCGGACACGACATTGCCCCACACGGTGTAGCGCTTGTCGAGCGCCGGATAGGGCTGGCGCATCAGGAAGAACTGCGAGTTGGCGCTGTCCGGGGCATCGTCGCGGGCCATGCCGGCGACTCCGGGGCAATAGGCGCCCCAGCCGTGCACCTTGCCGTCGCCGGTCGTGGCCATGAGGGTCGTCGGCTGGGTCTGGATCGGCAGGCTGTTCAGGAAGCCCAGAATGGCGCCGGCGGGCGACGCGACCGGCGTGAAGGGCGTCTCGGGGCCTCGACGGAAGGTGAACTCACCCTTGATGTCGGGGTAAGGGCTCTGACCCTCGCCGTTGCCCAGCGGGTCGCCGGTCTGGGCCATGAAGCCGTCGATGACGCGGTGGAAGACGATGCCATCGAAGAAGGCCCTGCGGGTCAGAAGCCGCATCCGCTCGACATGCAGGGGCGCGGCCTCGGGGGCCAGTTCGACCAGGACGCGGCCCCGGTTGGTGTCGATGATCATCAGGTTGTCGGCGGGGACCGTGCGCCAGTCCGTCGGGGCTGAGGCCGCCTGTTCCGGAGCCGTCGCCGCCGTCTCCTGCGCCTCGGCGACGGATGCGCCCGCCAGAACCAGACCGATCGCCAGAGCCGTCAACCGCATCGTCATCCCCCTGTAACCTCGGCCACCGGCTGCATGTCGCAGACCGTGAACTGTGCGCCGCGCGCGGCGCGGACCTGCGCCACATGCGCCTGGAAGGCCGCCGAGCGGGCGTCCAGAACCCGGACCGTAGGACGCTCGCCCTCGGGCAAGGCGGCGGCCGTGCGCACGTGCGTCATCGTATCCGGATTGTCCGTGACGGCGCCGTCGGCGCTCTCCGGCCCGGCCTTCAGCAGGCTGACGACCTCCAGGCCCGATACGATGCGGCCGAAGGCGGTGTAATTGCCGTTCAGGACCGGATTGGTCGCCATCATCAGATAGAACTGGCTGTTAGCGCTGTCGGGCGCCCCTGAGCGGGCCATGCCGGCCACGCCGGTGCAGAACAAGCCGCCCGCATCGACCTTGAAGTCCGCCGTCACCATCATCTGGGCGTCCGGCTGGGTCACGACCGGCAGGGAGCCGACCAGACCGACGATGCCGGTCGGGGCCCCGCCCTCGATCGGGGCGAACCGTTCGTCGCGGCCGCGACGGAAGGTGAACTCGGCAGCGATGTCGGGCAGCTCTGAACCGCCCGCGCCCGTGCCCAGCGGGTCGCCGGTCTGGGCCATGAAGCCGGTGATGACGCGGTGGAACTTCAGACCGTCGTAGAAGCCCTGGTCCGCCAGGGTGCGGATGCGCTCGACATGGCGCGGCGTGGCGCGCGGCTCAAGCTCGACCAGGATCCGGCCCTTCGACGTATCGATGACCAGCAGGTTCTCGGGCGCGATGGTGCGCCAGTCGCTTGCCGCAGGGATCGGGGCGCCGGTAGGAGGCGCCGTCTGGGCGATGGCTGCGGCAGGGGCGAGGACCGACAGGGCGGCGGCGAGGACGTAAGGCGTGATCTTCAAAACAGTGTCCTGAGGCGTTCTAGCGTTTGACGCGGTCGCGCACGGCGGCGGCGATGGCGGGGCTGACGAAGCTGGAAATATCCCCGTCCAGCCGGGCGATTTCCTTGACCAGCCGCGAGGCGATGGCCTGGTGGCGCGGGTCGGCCATCAGGAACACGGTCTCGATGTCGTCATTGAGGCGCTGGTTCATGGCCGTCATCTGGAACTCGTACTCGAAGTCCGCGACGGCGCGCAGGCCGCGCACGATGACGTTGGCGTCAAGCTTCTCGGCGAAATGCATCAGCAGGGTCGAGAAGGGCTGAACCTCGATGTCGGCATTCAGCCGGGCGACCTCGGCCTTGACCATCTCGACCCGTTCGGCGGTCGAGAACAGCGGGCCCTTGTCGTCGTTCTGGGCGACGCCGATGACCAGCCGGTCGACCAGCTTCACAGCCCGGCCGATGATGTCCATGTGGCCGTTGGTGACGGGGTCGAAAGTCCCCGGGTAGAGCCCGATCCGCATGCGTTTTGTCCCCGGCTTTTGGCTTGATTAGCAGGCGTTGCGGGCCCGGCCTAGATCAGCTGGGGCGTGTTCGACGACCAGGCGTGTGCGATCCGTTCGATCCGCTCCGGGGAGGCGACGAAGACCTGGTCGCCGATGGCTGTGATCGGACAGGCGGGCGTCGCGCTGTTGCACAGGAAGGCGCCGTCGAAGGCGTCGAGATCGCGAACGAAGACAGGCCGGGTCACACTCTCCAGCCCGACCGTCCAGAGGTTCGCCCGGATCAGACTCTGGGCCACCCCGTCCAGCATGGGCGCCTCGGGCCAGATGACCGTTTCGCCCGTGAGGAAGCCGATATTCCAGGTGGCCCCTTCGGAGATGAGGCCGTCGGCGTCGGCGAACAGGACGTCGTCGAAGCCGGCCTGTCGCGCCAGCCGGCGGGCGTGGATGAGGGGGAAGATGGCCGTGTGCTTGATGTGAGCGTCGGTGCGGACATAGGTCCGGAGCTGGGCGCGTACCGAGGTCGCGAGCGGAGCCGGCGGGGCGGAGACCGTCGTCATGACCCTTGGTCGGACCTTCGCGGAGGGGCTGCGGGGCAGGATCTCCGGAGCGAACAGGCCGACGCGGAGCCAGGCGTCCCGCCGGTCGACGACGGCGATGCGAATCAGGTCGCGCAGACGGTCCTCGCCCACCGGTTCTCCGAACAGTTCGATCGCCGAGGCGTCCAGGCGGGCGAGGTGCAGATCGAGACCGCGCACGCCGCCGTCCGCCAATCGGAAGGACGTGTAGGCGCCGTAGTTGACGATGGCGAGGTAACGGAGGTCGTCGTCGGTCGGCGGGAGGCCGTCGATGAGGAGGTCGGATGCCATCTAATCCTCCCCCGTCGGGGGAGGTGGCTCGAAGCGGAGCGAAGAGACAGAGGGGGCTCGCCGCGAGCAACGGAGTTTGGGGCTAGCCCCCTCCACCGCTTCGCGGTCCCCCTCCCCCGACGGAGGAGGACTAAGCCTCCGCGTCACCGCTGTCTTCGACCTCGGGCTCATCCCCGCCCGAGTCCGCCAGACGCTCGACCGACACGACCTTCTCGCCCTCGGCGGTGCGGAAGATGGTCACGCCCTGGCTGGAGCGGCCGACGATGCGGACCTGGCCCACGCGGGTGCGGATCATCTGGCCGCTGGAGGTGACCAGCAGCAGATCGTCCGAGTCCTCGACCGGGAAGGCGGCGGCGAGGCGCGTACCGGCGCGACCGCCGAGGCCGTGGGCCGTGAGCCCCTGCCCGCCCCGACCCGTGCGACGGTATTCATAGGCCGAGGAGCGCTTGCCGAAACCGGTCTCGGTGACGGTCAGGATGAACTGTTCGGCCGCGCCCAGTTCGGCGATACGTTCGACCGACAGGGCGGCGTCGCCGGAGCCTTCGACCTCATCGTCCGCCTCGACCACAGCCGTGTCGTCCTCGCCGTCCGTCGCGCGGCGCATGGCGTTGGCGTGTTTGACGTAGGCGGCGCGTTCGTCCGGCGTGGCGTCGACACGGCCGAGGATGGCCATGGAGATCACCGCGTCGTCGCCCTGGAGGCGGACGCCGCGAACGCCGGTCGAATCCCGGCCCTTGAAGACGCGGACGTCGTCGGCCTTGAAGCGGATGGCGCGGCCGCCGGCGGTGGTCAGGAGGACATCATCCTCCGAGGTGCACAGGGCCACGCCGACCATGTGGTCGCCGTCTTCCAGCTTCATCGCGATCTTGCCGGCGCGGTTGACGGTGGCGAAGTCCGACAGCTTGTTCCGGCGCACGTCGCCCGAACGGGTGGCGAACATGATGTCGTAGTCGCCCCAGGTGGTTTCGTCCTCGGGCAGGGGCAGGACGTTCATGATCGAATCGCCGGGCTCGATCGGCAGCAGGTTGACGAAGGCCTTGCCGCGCGAGGTCGGGGCGCCCAGCGGCAGGCGCCAGACCTTGAGCTTGTAGGCCTTGCCGTTGGTGGCGAAGAACAGGACGGGCGTGTGGGTCGAGGCGGAGAACACGCCGACGACGGCGTCCTCGTCCTTCATCGTCATGCCCGACTTGCCCTTCCCGCCGCGATGCTGGGTCCGGTAGGCGTTGAGGGCGACGCGCTTGACGTAGCCGCCATGGGTGACGGTGACGACCATGTCCTCACGCGGGATCAGGTCCTCGTCTTCCAGCTCAAAGTCGCCCTCGCCGATCGTCGTGCGGCGCGGCACGGCGAACTCGTCCCTAACCTTCAGCAGGTCTTCGCGGATGATGGCGATGATGTTCTTGCGGTCCGACAGGATCGTCAGGTGGCCCTGAATGGTGTCGGCCAGACCGCGCGCCTCGCCGAAGATGTCGTCGCGTCCGAGGCCGGTCAGGCGGCTCAGCGTCAGGCCCAGGATGGCGCGGGCCTGTTCGTCGGTCAGCTTCAGGCTGTCGCCGTCGATCAGGACGGAGCGCGGATCGGCGATCAGCTCGACCAGGGCGATCATGTCGCCGACGGGCCAGGCCTTGGCCTGCAGGCGTTCGCGCGCCTCGGCCGGATCGGCGGAGGAGCGGATAATGTGGATCACCTCGTCGATATTGGCGACGGCGACGGCCAGACCGACCAGGACGTGGCCGCGGTCGCGGGCCTTGGCCAGCTCGAACTTGACGCGTCGGACCACGACCTCTTCGCGGAACTCGAGGAAGACCTCGAGCATCTTGCGCAGGCCCATCTGTTCAGGGCGGCCGTGATTGAGGGCCAGCATGTTGACGCCGAACGACGACTGCATGGCCGTGTAGCGCCACAGCTGGTTCAGGATCACGTCGCCGGAGGCATCACGCTTCAGCTCGATGACGATCCGCATGCCCTGACGGTCCGATTCGTCGCGGACGTCGGAGATACCTTCGAGACGCTTCTCGCGGACCATTTCGGCGATGCGTTCGATCAGGGTCTGTTTGTTGACCTGGAACGGCAGCTCGGTGACCACGATGGCTTCGCGGTCCTTGCGGATCGTCTCGACCGAGGCGACGCCGCGCACGATGACCGAGCCGCGACCGTCGCGCAGGGCGTTGCGGGGCGCGGTCCGGCCAAGGATCTCGCCGCCCGTCGGGAAATCCGGTCCCGGCACGATGTCCAGGATGGCGTCGTCGGAGATGTCGGGGTCATCCAGCAAGGCCACGGCCGCGTCGACGATCTCGCCCAGGTTATGGGGCGGGATGTTGGTGGCCATGCCGACGGCGATGCCGCCCGCGCCGTTGACCAGCAGGTTCGGGATCCGCGCCGGCAGGACGACGGGCTCCAGCTCCTTCTCGTCGTAGTTCGGCTGGAAATCGACGGTGTCCTTGTCGATGTCGGCCAGCAGGGCGCTGGCGGCCGGGGCCATCCGAGCCTCGGTGTATCGCATCGAGGCGGGCATATCGCCGTCGACCGAGCCGAAGTTGCCCTGGCCGTCGATCAGCATCAGACCCATCGAGAACGGCTGGGCCATGCGGACCAGGGCCATATAGACCGAGGCGTCGCCGTGCGGGTGGAAGCGGCCGAGCACGTCGCCGACCACGCGGGCGCACTTCGAATAGCTGCGCTCCGGCGTCATGTTCAGGTCGTGCATCGAGTAAAGGATGCGACGGTGAACCGGCTTCAGACCGTCACGGGCATCCGGCAACGCACGGCTGACGATCACGCTCATGGCGTAGTCGAGGTAGGAGCGTTTCAGCTCGTCCTCGATCGAGATGATGGAAATGTCCGAGCCGCCGGAACCGCCTCCGGAAACGGGAGGCGGTGCGGCGTTATCGTAGCTGTCGTCGGTCAAGGATTTTAGGCTTTAGATGGCCGGAATCGGAACGTGATCCGCTGTCCGGTTTTCTAGCATCGGAGGCGTCGCGAGGCAAAGTTTGCCGCAAGCCGCCGCGATCCGTGAAAGGAACGATTTGATGCGCATACCGACCCTCGCCGCCGCCCTGACCCTGATTGCCGGGGGGGCCATGGCGCAGACCGCCGTGCCCCCGCCGGCGCCTGCCCCCACGCCCACGGTGACAGCCTCTCTCGTCAACGCTGCAGGCGAGGACGCAGGAACAGTCACGGGCTATCGCGGGCCTCTCGGCATGCTGTTCGTTGTCGACGGCAAGGGTTGGCCAGAGGGCTGGCATGGCGTCCATCTGCACGCCGTCGGAACCTGCGAGGGACCGGGCTTCACCTCGGCGGGCGCGCACGTGAACCATCCGGATCCGCAGAAGCGTCCGCATGGCCTGCTCAACACCAACGGCGGACCGGATCTCGGCGACCTGCAGAACGTCTACGCCGCCGCTGACGGGAGCGTGCACGCGGAGGTCTATCTGTCAGGCGCAGGGCTGGTCGACGGCCCCGGACACGACTTGCTGGATTCGGATGGCCTGTCCTTCCTGGTCCACGCCAACCGCGACGACCACGTGTCCCAGCCGATCGGCGGGGCGGGCGATCGCATCGCCTGCGGCGTGTTCGAGCCGGCCTCCTAGCCGTCGGTCAGGCCTTGGCGGCGCCGGCGCGAAATCCGCGCTCCGCCAGGGCCACGACCGCCACACCACCCATGGTCAGGGCGGCGCCGGTCAGGATCTGGAGCGTCAGGACGTCGCCCAGGAACCCCCAGCCGATGGCCATGGAGACGACGGGCGTGACGAGGAAATAGGGCGTCACCCGGCCGGCCTCGCGCTTCTGGACCAGCCAGAAGACCATCGAGGTGGCGAAGACCGAAGACACGACTCCTGCCCACAGGAGGCACAGCCAGATCAGGGGCGTGGCGGAGCGCACCGCCTCGACCTGGTCCCGCTCGAACATGGCCGAGCCGAAAGCGAGCGTCGGCAGGGCGACGAAGGCCAGCAGGCCCTGCATCTTCAGAGGCGGGATGGACGTGGTGCGCCGGGCGATGACCGTGGTGATCGCCCAGAAAGCCGAGGCCGCAGCAACCAGAACGATGGCCTGCCAGTCGTTGAAGGCATGCGGATCCGCAGACATCCAGACAACCCCGATGAAGGCGATCGCCAGGCCCCCGAGAGCGTAGATGGACAGCCGCTCGCCCAGCAGCAGGAAGGCGAACAGGGCCGTGAAGGGGATCCAGAGCTGGGAGGCCACGGCCGCCGGACTGACGTCCTGGGCCAGGGAGAAACCCCAGTAGAGCAGGCCGTAGTGGATCGGGCCGCCCAGGATGACGATCAGAAGGAGGCTTTTCCAGTTCGGGAAGGGCGGCCGCACAAAGGGGATCAGGCAGACCGCGGCGATGGCGAACCGCAGCGTCGCGACCAGCAGCGGCGGCATGACCTCGGTCGCCACCTTGGCCGCAGCATTGTTCGCGCCCCAGATCACCACAATGGCGGCGATCGCGCCGATCTCCAGCAGGGTCAGCGGGCTGTGAGGCTTGTCGGGAGTTACGGGCACGGACGGCCTATCGCACGCTCAAACAAAAACGTCGGCTCACAATGCATGAGCCGACGTTTCGATCTGGATGAACCCGTCGGGCTAAAACGGGATGTCGTCGTTCAGGTCATAGCTTTCGCGCGGGCCGGAGGGTTTGTTGGCGCCGCCGGTGGAGAAGCCCGAGGAGTAGTCGTCGTCGTTCGAACGACCGCCCGAACCCTGGCCGCCGCCCTGCGAAGCGCCGCCGCCATCGCGGCCGCCCAGCATGGTCAGCTGGCCGTTGAAGCGGCCGATTATGATCTCGGTGGTGTATTTCTCGACGCCGTCCTTGTCGGTCCACTTGCGCGTCTGGAGCGAGCCTTCGACATAGACGGTCGATCCCTTTTTCACATAGTTTTCAACGACCTTGACGATGTTGTCGTTGAAGACCGAGACCCGGTGCCATTCGGTCTTCTCCTTCCGCTCGCCCGACGACTTGTCGCGCCAGGTTTCGGACGTCGCCAGCGAGAAGTTGGCGATGCGATCGCCGTTCGGCATGGAGCGGATTTCCGGATCGCGACCCAGATTGCCGATGAGGATGACCTTGTTGACGCTTCCCGCCATGATGAATTTCTTTCTCTGCTCGCTCCGGACGTCTCTGCGACCGGGCTTAAAATCCTGGTCTCGCGAGGCGCGCCTGCGAGACCGTTAACACGTGTTCCGACTTTGTTCTACTGCCCCGGGAAGGCGGGCGCAGCGCGTTCTTCGACGACAACGCCCAGTTCGGTGACATCCCGCTCTATGGCCCCCGGCACCGCCAGACGGCCGTCGCCGGTTCTGGCCAGCGCGAAGAAGCGGGACCCTTCGAGCGTGCGACCGAACGAGACGCCGCGGCGATCCACGAAGACAAACTGGCCCTGATAGGCGCCCGTGACCTCTTCCTGCGGGATGCCCATGCTGCGGAACCGCAGACGCATCTCCTCAAGGCGTGCGGCGCACATCTCGATCTGGGCCTGATCGCGCGCGACGACGTTGAAGACCGGCTCGCCCTCCGGCCGCTCCACGGCGTAGCAGACGCCAGCATCGGTCGGGGCCTTCACTGACTGGGCGCAGCCGGCGATGAGCGCGATCGCCGGGATCGATGCAATCAGGATGGGACGGATCATCAGTTCAGGCTCGGGAACTGGCAGCTGCGATCCTGATCGGCCAGGATGCGGAAGCGCGTGTTGTCGTTGGACTGTTCTACGCGCCGGGGCACCAGACGCAGGGTCAGGTTGCCGTGGCGGCCATACTGGGCGTCACCGGGACGAACGCAGGTGCCGGCATAGAGAGCCTGAACGCACTGATTGAGGTTCATACGGCCCAGCTCCCGCCAGTCCGAACCGGTGTAACGAAGGCAGGGCGTTCCGGACGCGCGTTCGACGCGGGGGTCGGGCTGCTGGACCTGCGTCTCGGACTTGCCGGGGACGCTGGCGTCATAGGGATCGGACACGCCGACATCGGCCGTCTCGACCGCCGTCGGCAGTGTCGGAGGCGGGGCGAAGGAGGCGGTGGGAGCGGCGGCGAGGTTGCCAGACTCGTCCAGGCCCACGTCGAGGGCGTCGGTCGCCAGACCGTTGCGCCGGGCGCAGTCTGACAGGGTCGCCATACCGATGAACTGACCATTGACGAAGCAACGCAGTTCGCGCGTCGGCTCCAGCGAGGGCGCGTCGCCGACAGCGACCGTCAGGCCGCCGGGGTCTTCGGTCTCGATCGTCTTCGGCGCGGCCGGTTCGTGGCTCACGCCGAACACCATGGCCAGGACCACGGCCGCCAGAACGGCGAGGCCTACGCCGATGGCGATGATGACGCGATTGTCGGTGGGAAGTTGCATGAAGCGGAGCTCGCGGGGCGTCGGGCCTTGAAGGCCTCAATAACCCCGCCCCGCCCCGGGGCGTCAACTGAGAAGCGAAAACGGCGCCCGCTTATCCGGTCAGGCGCGCGAGCGCAGCCTGGTAGTTGGCGAGCTGGTTGGTCAGATAGGCGGGCACGGGTCCGGAGGCGGACGCGGTGGCGTCCTGCGGCGCCAGTCCGCGATAGGCGTCGCGGATGCCCTTCAGCGCACCCTGGATCTTCTCTCCGGCTGCGGCGATCGAGGCGGCGTTGTTGAGGGTCAGGTTGCCGGGCAGGCCGAGGCCGAAGGTCTTCACAGACGTGTCCGCCGCCGCCAGGCCGACGTAGCCCGCCGACAGGCCGAGCCCGAGCAGGGCGTCCCTGCCCGTCTCGCCGGAGGTCAGGATGGCGCCGGTCTTGCCGTCCTTGGCCATGATCGACAGGCGCTGCACCCCGCCGGTCGTGGTCGTCGTCTCGCCGTCCTTGCCGGTGACCGCGCCGCCTTCGGAGGCGACGGTGACCTTCAGCTTGCCGCCCGAGGCGACGCTGATCTTGCGGGCCAGTGTGGCGAGGGTGTCCTTGGCGTCGATGGTCACGGCCGTGGCCCGGCCGCCGTTGGCGGGGGAGACATAGAAGCGGTCGCCGACGCGCAGGGCGGTGGCGTCGATCAGCTTCTTGGAATCGCTTTGGTCGATCTCGCCCTGGGGCAGGCCCAGCCGGTCCAGAACGCTGGCGCCCCCCGATGCGACCGCCAGGGTCATGGGCCTGGCCTGGTCGCCGTCGCCGGACCAGGTGCGGGTGTATTCGACCGCCCCGGTCAGGGGGTCGAGCCGGGTCAGATAGGCCTTGGTCGGATCGGTGTCCTTGGCGGCCGGGTCGCGGTCGGCGATGCCGGTGATCCAGACCTTGCCGTCATGGACCTTCACATCGGCGGCCGAGTCCTCGCCCGCGCCGCCGTACCAGCTGAGGCGGTCGGTGCCGGCGGCGGTCAGGTCGGTGGAGATGGCGGCGACGAAGACGTCCTTGCCGCCCGAATGGGTCGTGGTGGTCGTTCCGGCGCTCAGCCCGCTGTCGCGGCTGGTGCCGGTCAGGATGACCTTGCCGTTGGCGACCGAGACGCCGGCGATGTCGCCCGAGATGGCGCCCAGGTCGCGCGTCGAGGCCAGGGTCGGAACACCCGCCGCGTCCAGGGTGAAGCGGCGCACCACAGCGTGACCGTCCTCGACACCGGCGGTGTAGAGGCTGGAGCCGTCGATGGTCATGGCGTCGACGCTGTCGTCGCCCCCGGTGCCGAACTGGGACTGGCCCACCGCCCTGGAGACGATGCCGGCGGTCGGATAGGGCTCACCCGCCTTGAAGACCTGGACATAGCCGTCCCAGCCGCCGACCGGGACCGCGCCGGTGATGGCGGATTTCGATCGACCGCCAATATAGACGAGGCCGTCGTCGCCGAAGGAGACGCTGGTCGCCTCATCGGCTGCGCGGGCGCCGCGCCGTTGGGTCCACTGTTCTTCGCCGTCCTTGTTGAAGACGGTGACGAAGCTGTCGGCGACGTTGGCGACCTCTCCGGCCTTGCCTGCGTCCGTGGTCGAGGTATTGAGCGCGCCGGTGACCGAGCCGGCCACGGCGACATCGCCATTGTCGTCGATGGCGATGGCGTAGCCGCTGGCGGTCGACGATGCGCCCAGGGTTCGGGTCGCGACCAGCCGGCCGGCGGAATCGTACTTCATCAGGGCGACGTCCTGGACGCCCTTGATCGGCTGGTTGGAGCCGCCGGAGGTGACGTCGCCGACGATCCACAGGGAGCCGTCCGGCCCGACCGCGCTGGCGCGCACGGCGGAGACGCCTTCCGGCATCTTCTCCTGAGAGATACGGCCGTCGACCCACTGGGTCTCGCCGACGTTGCCGCCGGTGGGCGGGGCCGCCGTGCCGCCGTCGCTCTGGAACTTGAGGATCTGGTTGGTGGTGGTGGCCGCAACAGTCGTCTTGGTGGTCGTCACGCCATTGACCGTGGTGGTCACGGTCGTGGCGGGAGAGCCTGCGGACTGAACGACATAGACGGCGTCGGACTTCTCCGCAGCTGTAAAGCCGACGGTTTCGGTCGAGCTCCCGCGAATGGCGAGCGCCCATCGATCAGGGCCGGCCGGCAGGGTCACGGGTTTGCCGGCGACCTGAACGGTCTGCGGCGTCGCCTTGATCTGGTCACGGCCGATCCGGGTCTGGAAGCCGGCGGCCTCAAGCTTGCCGTTGATGAAGCCCGTGACGTTGTCCATCGTCCGCGGCGTCGCGCCCATCTCGCTGAGATCGATCGGGACGGCCGTAGTCTGGGTGCTGAGGCCCACTGGCACCTTGATGGTGATATTGAACCTGGTGTCGCCCTCGAGCGCCTTCACCGGCGTATCCAGCGAGCCTTCGTGGACCGGGCCGGTGATGGAGTTGGAGCTGTCGCGGGGAACGGCGGCCGTGGTCTTGGATGTCGAAGACGAGGTCCCCTGCACCAGCCGTAGCGCGTCGAACTCGGCCTTGCCGATATAGGCGCTGATTTCGGCCAGGCCGGAGGCGAACCGCTTCTGGGTCAGCGCCAGATCGGTGGAGGTCAGGCCTTTCACCGAGGCGCGGTTGGCCAGGGCGTTCAGCGACTCCAGCCCCTGATAGAGGGCGAACAGCTTCCTGTAGTCGGCCGAGGCGCCCTTCACGTCGAGCTGGGCGGCATCCTCGTTGACGAAGGGGCGGCCGCCGAGGGCGGCGCGGACCAGGGCGTCGGGCTTGGGCGCGGTCGCCTGGGCGGACGTGCTCCAGGGCGCGGTCGGCTGAGCCTTTTTCGTAATGAGGTTCGTCAGCGCAGCCGAGGTCGAGGGGTCATAAGAACCTCCATACAAACCCAGTAGATAGCTGCTGTTGACCGCCACTCGATCCTCCGCGCGCAAGGGTACGCGAGCGGGCTCAATGCGAGATTAACGTCCGCGCAGGGAACGATGGAATGCGAATCGTGTTGTGATCTCGTCAGACAGGAGCGAGGCCATGATCTTCCCGAAGTCGCTTATCCAGTCTCTTCTGGCGTTGTACGGGTTTGGAGACAGGGCGCACCAGCCGCGCCGCCGCCCCTCTCCCGTCGTGATCGGCCACCAGTCCGGTAGCCGCTTTTAGCCCTGGAACAGGCTGAGGATGATCTGCGGCGCCTGGTTGGCGATCGACAGAGCCTGAGCCCCCAGCTGCTGCTGCACCTGCAAGGCCTGCAAACGTGCGCTTTCCTTGGCCAGGTCGGCGTCGACCAGATTGCCGATGCCCGACTCGATCGTATCGGAAAGCTTCGCCACGAAGGTGTTGTGGGCCGAGATCTGCTTGGCCTGAGCCCCGACGTCGCCCAGCGACTTGTTCAGGTTGTTGATCGAGGCGTCGAGCTTGGTCAGGGCCGTGGTTGAGCCGGTGACCGTCAGCAGGCTGTCGGTCAGGCTGAGCGAGATGATCGAGCCGCTGAGCGAGAGGTTCTTGCCCGACAACGTCACAAACTGGGTCGCGCCGGCGTTGGCGAGAAACTTCAGCCCGTTGGTCAGGGAGCCGTTCAGGATGTTGCCGCCATCGAAGGAGGCGTTGTCGACGGCTGACTTGATGGAGCGCAGCAGGGCCTTAAAGTCGGCGTCCAGCAGCTGGCGCGACTGGGTCTTCAGCGAGACGTCCTTGGCCGCGACGACCTTTTCTTTCAGCTGGTTCAGAAGATCGGATATCGATTCGCCCGCCGCCATGGCGACGTCGGCGATGGAGGTGGCGCGGTCCAGGCTCTGCTTGACGGCGGAGAGGGCGCCGAGGTCGGCGCGCTGGCCCTGGGCGATGGCCCAGATGGCGGCGTTGTCCTTGGCCCCCTGGACCTTCAGCCCGGTCGAGATCCGGTTCTGGACCCCGGTCAGGTTGTCGTTGGTTCGAGACAGGTTCTGCAGCGCGACAGCGGCGGCGGCATTGGTGTGAACGCTGTTCGTCGTCATAGGTCTTCTAGCCCCGGGATGTTCGCCGAGAGGCTAGGACTGCAACGGTTCCCGTATGGTTAACGGCGGTAAACCACGACGATTAACCGCGTCGGGCGGTCCCGAGCGGTCTGAAGATCTGGGCCGGCGTCCGAAAATCAGGCGCTGGTGTCGATCAGGCCCCCGGCCGTGTAGCCCCCGCTTTCGGCCATTCGCAGGACCTGCTCTCGCGGGAACTGGCGGACGACCTCACCGGTGGCGCTGTCCAGGGTCTTGTAGACGAAGGTCCCCTGGGTGGGGCCCTCCTCGATAATCAGGCGATACCGGGCGGCCTCGTCGGCCATCTGGGCAGCGCGATCCTTCTGGAAGTCGTTGCTCGAAGTCGCGGACGAAGTGGTTGCGACGACGGGGGGAACGCTTGCGCCTACTCTCTTCGCATTGGTGTCCATGGCTCCTTACGCCGGGGCTTCCGGCGTCCCTTGGGGAACGGTCGGGCGGGACCGAGGTCCCGCCCTTCCATTGGCTTATCGGAACAGGCCGAGCAGGATCGAGGTCGACTGGTTGGCGATCGACAGAGCCTGCACACCCAGCTGTTGCTTGGTTTGCAGCGACTGCAGTCGTGCGCTTTCCTTGGCCAGATCCGCATCGACCAGGTTGCCCACGCCGTTTTCCAGAGCGTCGGAGAGCTTTCCGACGAACGAGCGGTGCGTGTCGAGCGACTTGGCGCCGGTGCCCAGGCGAGCCAGGGCGGACGACACGTTGTCGATCGAAGCGTTGACGGCCGTCAGAGCGGTGGTCGCCAGGGTCGAGGTGCCGATGGTCGTCGTAGCCGCGACGGTCACGTTGGCGCCGCCCAGCGACAGGTTTTCACCCGCCACCTTGATGGTGGAGCCGGCCGTGTTCGACAGGGCCTTGTAGCCATTGGTCGTGGTCGAGTTGTCCAGCAGGTTCACGCCGTTGAACTTGGCGTTCGAGACCACCGTGGTGATCTGGTCGCGGATGGCCTTGAAGTCTTCGTTCAAAGCCTTGCGCGAAGCCGTCGACAGCGACTTGTCAGTCGCCGACAGGGCCTTTTCCTTCAGCTGGATCAGCAGGTCGGAGACGGATTCACCGGCAGCCATGGCGACATCAACGGCCGAAGAGCCGCGATCCAGGCTGTCCTTGACGGCGCCCAGAGCATTGATCTCGCTGCGCTGACCCTGGGCGATAGCCCAGACGGCGCCGTTGTCCTTGGCCGAGTTGACCTTTTTGCCGGTGTTGATGCGACCCTGCACGACGCCCAGTTCGGCGTTCGTGGTTTGCAGGTTCTGCAGGGCGACCATTGCGCCCGAGTTCGTGTTCACGCTGTTCAGCGCCATGACGAAAGTCCTTGTTTCAAGGTGTTCGACCGTCGTTTTGACCGTCGAGAGCATTTTGCTCGGAGACCCAAGAAGCAATCGGCAGGCCAGCCGTCGCAATTTCGACAAGCGGCCAACCCGTTGAAATAACTATGGTACCTTGCCTTAACCATGCCTCTCGCCCGGCAGGTTTTGCCGTTTCGAGGGCCGGGAGGCAGGAAGTGCCGGGCGCCCGGCAGGTTTTGCCGGGCATTTCGTCCATCCGGACGCAAAATTGGGTGACGAAACGGACGAAACGGACGAACTCACCGACGTCTCGCAGCGTCTGCCGCCGCCCGTTCGGCCAGCAGTGTCTCGACCGCCAGCCGCCGGGCGGCGTCGCAATCGGCGATCTGGCGACCGCGCGTCATATAGCCGACTTCCAGATCACCCTCGGTCGGAGCGTCCGGCAGGCGGTGCAACTCACAGGGCCGGACGGCCATCGCCGGCAAGGTCAGGCGCGGCGGAGCAACCGACGAGGTCGGGGGCGAGCCGGCACAGCTCGCGGTCATGGTCCCGAAGGCGAGCAATGCGATCGGCAGGCAGCGGGACGGAGGCGTCATCGGCGGTTCTCGCAATCTGGATGGATCGGGCCGTGACGCGGTCCAGCGCCGCGGCGGATTGAACGGCGGCGTCGAGGCGGGCGACCTGACCGGCCTGCCCCTCGGCTTCGGCAGATCGGGCGACGGCCTGCGCGACGGCTGTGGCCGCGGAGGCCTCGGCGCGGTCAAGACGTCGGCGGCCGAGGTCGAGGGGATCCCAGCGAAAGCCGAGGCCGCCGAGCAGGAGGGCGACGACCGCCAGGACCGCGACGCTGACGGCCAGCCAACCCAGCGGCTGAAGCGTCCGCAGGATCGGGGGCGTCACGGGAACACCTTCCGGTCCAGTTCGAAATGCGGACCGTCGCGCAGGCGCGGCCAGTCCCCGCCCCAGACGATGGCCACGCCCCTGGCCCTGGCTGCCGCCTTGATGACCTCGGCGATCCGCGGATAGAGCGGCCAGTCCCATCGGACTGCTCCGTCGACGATGGCCGCGACATCGACCGCATGGCCGGTGAGGTGGCGCGAGTTGAGGGTGCGGCTGGCTCCGGCGCGGACGAGGGCGGCCTGTCGTTCCGTCGTGCGCAGACCTTCGGTGACCATGAAGTCGACCGGGCTGTTCAGGATGGCGGCCTCGATCACGCCGACAAGCGCGGGATGGACGCCCTTCAGCCGGGCGCGGGAGCGTTGAGACAGACGGAAGCTCATCGTGCGCCTCCGTCGGCGAGGCGCAGGCGCAGATTGACGAGGAGGGCGACCAGTTGCTGGGCCGTCGGCGCGACCAGATAGAGAATCAGGGTCAGGGCCAGTAGCGACATCAGGCCGGACGCCACGGCGGGCAAGGCTGCGGGCTCCGTTCGATCGACGACGGCGGACAGGGATCGCCACAGGGCGAAGCTGGCGGCGAACACATAGAGTCGCCGCCACAGCCATTGACCCTCGGCCAGGGGCGGAGACTGAGGCTGGATCGGGGGTTGGGGGTCGTTCTCAATCATAGTCGGGTTCCTCGTCGAGGGTCAGAGGGGGCCAGAACCAGTCGGGTCCGGCGGCGCGGCGGCCTTCGTCGCGGGACAGGCGGCGCGGGACGTCCAGCGCGTCGATGTCCAGCAGAGGGCCTTCTCCGTAGAAGGCGAGGCCGTCAGGGAAGGGATCGACGTCCCGGCGCGACATCGGCGTCATCCCTGGATCAGGATCAGGACGACGCCGCCCGATCCCGCTCCGCCCGCGCCGCCGGCGGTGACGCCCGCACCGCCCCCGCCCCCGCCTGCGCCATAGCCGCCGCCCGCGCCGCCTGCTGGCCCCGCGCCGGATGTGACGGCGCCCGCGCCGCCCCCGCCTCCCCCGGCCGCAGCGAGGATCGAGGCGGGGGTCGATCCGGCCGAGCCGCCCGCCGAGACGCCGCCAGCGCCGCCGTCGCCCGGACAGGTCAGCACGCCGCCGGGGCCGCCCGCACCACCGGTCCGCGCCACGCTCGATGCGTCGAGCCCGCCGCCGCCTCCGCCGCCCCCCGGGGCTCCGGCGCAGATCAGGCTCTGGCCTGCGCCCGCCGGCGCGATGGCCGAGGCCGCGCCGCCGCCGTTGCCGCCGTTCAGGCCGGGCCCGGCTGCGCCCCCTGCCCCGCCCGAGGCGCCGGACTGGCCCGCGCCGCCGCCGCGCGCGGTCAGCAGGGTCACGCCGGATGAAGTGATGAGGGTGTCGCCGCCAGATGCGCCCGATGCGCCGCCCGCGCCGATCGTTACGGTCAGGTGGCCGGGCAGATCCTCGATGCGCCAGATGGTTTGGGACAGGCCGCCGCCGCCCCCGCCTCCTCCGCCCTGACGGACGCCGCTGACACCCGATGCGCCCGCGCCGCCCCCGCCGCCCCCGCCGAGCGCCGTGACGATCAGCAGTCGGGCCCAGTCCGGCGGGGTGAAGTCGCCGCCGGTCGTCAGGCGGACGGTCTCGGCCCGCGTCGCGCCGTGCGCGAACCAGACGCGGGCGTCGTCCTTGTCGATGCGCAGGGCCTCGCGCCAGGTCCCGCCGTCGGGACTGACCTTGAGACGCATATCATCGTCGCCGATCAGGCCCAGTTCGGCGCGGCCGCCATAGCCGCTCTGGAACAGAAGAGACAGGACATCGGCGGAGCCGTCCTTGTTGAAGGTGCAGCGCAGGTCGCCGTCGCCGCCCTCACCGGTCGGCAGGGCCGTCCACAGGGCCTTGTTCAGTTTGGCCGCGAAGGAATTGCCGGCATCGGCCGTGGTGTTGAGACCGAGGCGGTTCAGGGACTGAAGCCGGGTTGGGAACGGGGTCCAGCCGTCCTCGCCGCGCACGACGAGGGCGCCCTCGTCGAGGACGACGGCGAGCGAGCCGGTCGGGGCGGGCACGCGGGTCCAGCCGCCGAGTTCGGCGCGGGCCAGATCGCCCTGCGCCCAGGCCGACCAGACGGCGCCGGTGGGGATCGCGGGCAGGATGTAGAGGGCCCCGTCATCGGGGTCGTAGGGCTGGGCCGCGACGGTGCGGCTGACCACCGCCGTCTGGGCCAGGGCGTCCAGCCGGGTCAGGGCCTCATTGACGGTGACGTGTTTCTGCAGCTGACCGGCCGCCAGATAGGGCAAGTCCAGTCGCGCGCTGTGGTTCGAAGGCATTTTGATCTCCGTTGGAAAGCGGAGATCAGTGTGCGGGCGCCCCGGAGGCACGCGCGTTCAAAGGCTCTAAATAGAGCCGACCATTGAATTCATTGGGGTCCTGGGTCGATCCGTTGATGGGTAGCGCCGGAAACGAGGGGTGCGGGGAGACCAATGGAAGGGCTGGGAGGCCTCCCCGCTGACCGGATCGCGGCTGTCAGGACCCACGGCGTGGCGCAAGGCCACGCCGATACGACCCGGTCAGCAGAAACTACGGACGTCCGGGGGCGCCGGATGCGGCTCAGAGCGACTGAAGCTCGCCGGTGGCGATGACCGGGCCGTCGGGCTTGTCTCCGGCGGGGGTGTGACCCGGCGCCTCCATCGAGATGGCGACCGCGACCGCCTGACCCGCCGTGGAGGCCAGGACGTCGTTCAGGTGGTGATGCGAGGCGGCCGAGCCGTCGATGGCCCCGATCAGCTGGACGCCCGCCTCCCCCGGCTTGACCAGCCACAGGTGCGGCACGGCGCTGACGCCGTCCATGGCCTGGGTGGGGGCGATGAACAGATTGCCGGTCGCGCTGTCGTAGGCCAGGGCGACGACCGGGGTTCCGCCGTCGGTCATGGCGATGGTGGCGACGCGGGTCACGCCGCCGGCCGGAACCGTCTGGACGATGGGCGCGGGGGTCGGGCGCGCGGCCAGCAGAGCGACAGCGACCAGGCTGGCGGCCAGCATGCCGGTCGAGCCCAGGGCCCACATCTTCCAGAAGCCGGCGCGGTTGTCGTTCGCGGCAGTCGGAGCGATGCCCGCCTCGACGCGGGGCCAGACGTGCGGCGACGGCTGGACCGCAGGAATCTCGGCGATGAAGCCAGCCAGATGCTCGTTCCAGACCTCGACCTCGGCGGCGAAGGCGGGATCGGAGGCTTCACGGGCGCGGGCGGCGCGCTCTTCAGCGGGCGACAGGACGCGCAGAGCCAGTTCGCCGGCCAGGACGTCGTCGGGACCAGGTTCGTCGGGGGGAAGGTCGGTCATGATTCGAGGCAGCTCCTGAGCCTCAGCAACCCCCGGCGGATCCAGCTCTTCATCGTGCCGAGCGGCACGTTCTCGCGGGTCGCCAGGGCGTCATAGGTCACGCCTTCCATGAAGGCGGTGCGGATCACGCCGCGAACCTTGTCCTCCAGGGTCTCGAGGCAATGGTTCAGGCGGCTGACCTCATCGGTCGTCTCGATCACGTCCGAGGCCAGGGGGGCGGCGTCGGCCAGGTCGTGAGCGTCCTCGACCGGCGCCGTGCGGCGCATCGGCGCGGCCGAACGCAATCGATCGATCGACCGATTGCGCGCGATGGTCACCAGCCAGGTGATCGGGCTCGCGCGCGAGGGGTCGAAGGTCGAGGCCTTCCTCCAGACGGTGAGATAGGTGTCCTGCAAGACGTCCTCGGCCAATTGGCGGTCAGCCAAGATACGCAGGCACACTCCCAATAGCTTCGCGGAGGTCGCTTCATAGACGATTTTGAAGGCGGCGCGGTCTCCGGAGCCCGCGTTGCCGAGCGCCACGGCCAGTTCGTCTCGCGTCAGCATGGGAGTCATTCAGGGCGTCCGGAGGCGGTCTCGATCATCGGTGACTAGGGCTGGCCTGCGTCAATCCGTCAAGCGAAACAGCGGCTTCAGTCGTGCAGGTAGACAATACGTCGCTTCTTCGGATCGCCCCTCATCGCGGCGAGGTGCCGCTCGTGGTCGCCCGAGGCGCGGGCGTCGCGCTCGTTGGCCTCGACCCAGTGGGTCGACTCGATGTCCTTCTGCAGCGCCTTGGCCGCCATCAGGTGTCCGGGGAAGAAGAAGTCGACCACGTCGGGGGCGAAGGGCACGGCCTCGCCCACGAGGGTCGTGGCGCTGTCGACGCCGAGATAGCCGATCATCCGCAGCAGGGTGCCGGGCGTGGCCTTTGCTCGTGCCGCCTGAACCAGCAGCCAGCCGCCGGCGCCGACGCTGTAGACCGTGCCCACGACCGGGATCCAGGTCAGCAGACCGTCCAGGCCGATGCCGAAGGGACCGAAGCCGACGGCCCGATCGGAGAGCTTCTTGACGCCCTCGACATTGGACCAGATCTTCTCGATATCCCCGATGGATCGCTTCGCCATGTTCGCCCTCCAAGCGACCGGTCAACGCGCCACATCGACCCGTGTTCACCATGGATAGCAAGTCTTCGTGACTGACAGAGTCCTTTCGCATGCGCGGTTGTTCGCGACCGTGGCGCTCGGGGTGGCGCTGCTGGCGCCGCTCGGGATCGCGCTGGCGGGCCTGAGCGGGATCGGGCACCGTTGGGTCGATATCCTGGCGCAGTTCACCGGACCGGCGCTGATCGCGGCGGTCGCGGGGCTGGCGGCCGCGGGACTTTTGCGGGGGCGCAGGCTGTTCGCAGCGGCGGTGATTGTCTGCCTGCTCGTTCTGGCGTCAGGATCGCACCAGTGGGCGCCGCCGCGCGGAGAGCCTGAGGACGGATCGCCGGACTTCACCCTCTATTCCGCCAACCTGCACGCGCTGAACACGGATGTGGAGGCGATGGCGGCGTCCATAGCGGCGGCCGATGCCGATGTGGTGGTGCTGGTCGAGGTCGGCGATGCGCCGATGGCGGCCATCGACCGGGTGCTGGCCGGCTATCCGAACCGCGTCGCCACCGGACGGCTGGATCGACCCAGCGGGCCCGCCCTGTCGATGATCGCCTCGCGGCGGCCCTTGCGGGACATTCGGCTGAGAGTCCCCGCGCTCCACGTGGTGGGCGCACTTGCGGAAACACCGCTCGGCCCGGTCACGATCGCGGGCGTGCACATGACGAGGCCCTGGCCCTATCAGATCCAGTGGGAGCAGATCCGTCAGGCCGAGGGGCTTTCATCGTGGGCGCGGTCATTGGAGGGGCCGGTCATCGCGGCGGGGGATTTTAACAGCGTGTCGAGCGCACGGATCGGCAAGATCATCAAGACCGATGGCGGGTTGATCCCCGCGCCGGGCTGGCCCGGGACCTGGCCGACCGCCCTGCCCGCCGTCGCCGGGATGACAATCGATCAGGTCTACAGGTCGCCGGATCTGGCGCTGGTGGAACGGCGGCTGGGTCTGCCGACGGGGTCGGACCACCGGCCTGTGATCAGCCGCTTCGTCAGGAGCGCGCCGCCAGTGTCTTGAGGCGTTCGAAGTGACCGTCGGCGGGGAAGTCGTCGGCGATCCATTCGGCCTCGAAGGTCTTCAGGATGCGGCCGTGCGCCGGGCCGGGGTCGATGCCGAGTTTCGTCAGGTCGCGACCGCCGACAGGCATGCGGGGGACGGGCCATCCGTCGATCAGGGTGAGCGCAGTCGCGGTGTCGGCCCCGGGTCGAACTGCGCCTCCACGACGGATGCGGTCGGCGACCGCCTGTTTGCCGACGCGGTAGATCAGGGCGCGCAGGGATCTCGCGTCGGTCGCCGGATCGAGCGGCCCCTCGGCGGCTGCGGCCAGACGCGCCTCCACGATCCTGGGCAGACGCAGGCCTTGGGCGATCCCGGCGACGGCGGGCGGATCGTCTGGCAGCAGGGCGGACAGGCGAAGGACTGCGTCGTCGCTCGCCTCGACGATCGCATCGAACGGAGCCAGGTCGGATGCGGCCGGGAAAAGGCGGGTCAGGACCCCGGCGTCGCGCATCGCTTGGACGGCCGGGCGCGGGTCGGGTGCGGCCAGCAGCTTCAGCAATTCCTTCGACACCCGCTCGGCGGACAGCCGCGTCAGCCCTTCGGCGTGGGCGGCGCAGGCGGCGAGGCCTTCGGCGTCGGGCTCGGCGCGGCCGTACCAGGCGTAGAAGCGGAAGAAGCGCAGGATGCGCAGATAGTCCTCCTCGATCCGGGTGTTCGGATCGCCGACGAAGACGACGCGACCGGCGAGGGCGTCCTCGACCCCCTGCCCCGTCGGATCGAAGATGACGCCCGTCCGGTCGGCGTAGAGGGCGTTGAGGCGGAAGTCGCGGCGGGCGGCGTCCTCGGCCCAGTCGTCGGTGAAGGCCACGACGGCGCGGCGCCCGTCCGTCTCCACATCGCGGCGCAGGGTGGTGATCTCGTAGGGTTTCTTGCCCGAAACGGCGGTGACCGTGCCGTGAGCCAGGCCCGTGGGGACGACCTTGATGCCGGCAGCCTTCAGCGCGGCCATGGAGTCCTCGGGCTTCAGCCGGGTTGCGATGTCGAAGTCATCCACGGGCCGTCCGACGAGGGCGTTGCGCACCGAGCCGCCGACGAAGCGCGCGCAGTCTGGGCCGCCCGCCGCCTCCAGCGCGTCGAAGACGGCGACCGTGGCGGGGCTGGTCAGCCAGGGCTGGTTCTCCAGCCGGATCATGCCGCGTCCTCCGCCGCCGAAGCGGGCAGATTCGGCTCGTCGCCATACAGGCGCGCGCGCAGCCCCCGGATGATCCCGGCGGTCGCTCCCCAGATGTACTGCTCGTTCCAGGTCATGGCCCAGAACCAGCGCTTGACCCCGACGGGCGCCTCCAGGTGATCCCGGCTGTGATTGGCCGGGTCCATCAGGAAGTCCCACGGCGCCTGGAAGATCTCCGCCACCTCGTCCGGCGAAGCGGTCAGCGGCGGCAGGGCGTCGATCCAGCCGATGACCGGCGTCACCAGATAGCCGGTGCCGGTCTCATAGGCGTCGGACAGTCCGAGCACCGTGACGGCGGCGGGGTCCAGATCGACCTCTTCCCTGGCCTCACGCAGCGCGGCGTCGATTGCGGTCTCGCCGGGATCGAGCCGACCGCCGGGAAAGGCGACCTGGCCAGTGTGTTTGGTCAGGCTGTCGGCGCGGCGGGTCAGCAGGACGCGCGCGCCCTCCGGATCGGCGATGATCGGGATGAGCACGGCCGCAGGTTTCAGCGGGCCTGGCGTCCAGCGCGAGGCGCCGGGGTTGAGATCGAAGTCCGACCGCACCGCGCGCGTCTCCGCCCGCCAGCCGTCCGCCGGCGCCAGCTTTTCGGCCAGCCGGTCCTTCAGCGTCCTGTGGCTCATTCGACGCCGGCTCCCAGCGGGCCGAGCGGGAACCAGACGCCGCCGGACTGGATCTGTAGCCGGCCGTCCCGTTCCTCGGCCATTTCAACCAGGTCATAGAAGACGGTGCGGACGATACGGGCCTCCAGATCGGCGCGGACATGGACGCGGGGCGCGGGTTCGCCGGTCGTCGGGTCGGTCTCGACGGTGATTGGGTGGTCAGGGCCGGCGCGGGTCTCATCGCCGACGTCGGTGGTGAAGACCAGGTCGTCGCCGTCCCGGGACATGGTCACGGCGCGGAACGGCAGATCCTCGACCTCGATCCGCATCTTCTCGACAGGGGTGACCAGATGATAGCCGTCCGGGTCGCGCCGCAGGACGGTGGAGAACAGCCGCACCAGCTCGGCCCGGCCGATGGGCGAGTTCTCATGCATCCAGACGCCGTCCCTGCGGATGACGATATCGATGTCGCCGCAATGGGCCGGATGCCACAGATGCACGGGCGGCAGGCCGCGACCCGGTGCTTGTTTCGCTGCGGCGGCTATGGCGGCGAGACCTTGTGATTCAGCGGAGGTGGTCATTCAGTTCACCGTGCACCCCGGCGAAGGCCGGGGTCCAGATGGAAAACTCCGACGTCGATGATGCGGTTCAGGTGCGTCGTCCAAGGCGACCTGAGTTCGTGATCTGGACCTCGGCCTTCGCCGGGGTGCACGGCGTATTGGATTATGCAGGAAGGGCGAGACCCGACGGAGCCGCGTTGGTGACCGGCAGCCACAGGACGCGACGCGGGTCGGCGGGTCCAGGCAGGCGGACGTCCGGCGCGGGCTGGAAGCCGAAGCGCTCGAAATAGGGCGGGTCGCCGACCAGCAGGACGCCGGCGACGCCCCGGTGTTGAGCCTCGCCGATGCAGGCGCCGACCAGATCGGCCCCGAGCCCGCCGCGGCGGGCGTCGCTCGCTACGGTGATGGGACCGAGAAACAGGGCGTCGAGGCCGTCGACCGTGATCGCCCACAGGCGGACGGAGCCGATCAGGCGGCCGTCCTCGCGCGCCGTGAAGGCGGTGGCCATATGGGCTGTCTCGCGGATGCGCTCGGCCGTCTTGGCGAACCGGCCCGGACCGAAGGCGGCCATGACCAGGGCGTCGACCTCGTCACGGTCGGCGTCGGTCTCCGGGGTGATGCGGAAACTGTTCGAAAGGGCGGGCGCGAGGCTCATGGCGCGGGCGCTTAGGGGTATCGGGGGGCGGGATCAAGGCAAAGCTCCCTCTCCTCCCGGGAGAGGGTTAGCCGAAGTTGGGCGGCCGCTTCTGGGTGAAGGCCATGAAGGCTTCCATGGCTTCGGGGCTCGACATCTGGGAGCCGAAGGCTTCGCCCTCCCGCTGCATCAAGGCCCACAGGGCCTCGGCGTCGCGCATGAGGCGTTTGGTCTTGCGCAGGGAGTTGGGGGCGCGGGCGACCAGTTTCGCGGCGAGGGCATCGGCGGTCGCATCGACCTCGCCGGCGGGGACGGCGCGGCTGGCGAGGCCCCAGGCCAGGGCAGTCTTGCCGTCGATCGGTTCGCCCAGGGCGAAGATCTCGAAGGCGCGCTGGTGACCGATAGCCAGCGGCAGCAGCAGGGACGAGGCCGCCTCGGGGGCCAGGGCCAGGTTGATGAAGGGCGCTGACAGAAGGGCGTCCTCGGCGACGACGACCATGTCGCAATGGAGCAGCAGGGTAAGACCGATGCCGACGGCCCGGCCGCGCACGGCGGCGACCACCGGCTTGTCCATCTCGGCGAGGGCCTTGAGGAACTGGAACACCGGCGCATCGACGACCTGACCACCGCCGCCCTGGGCCCCGATGGCGATGAAGTCGGCGATGTCGTTGCCGGCCGAGAAGCTGTCGCCCTCGGCCTTGAACAGCAGGACGCGGACGGCGTCGTCGGTGCGGGCGCGGTTGGTCGCCTCGGCCAGCAGGGCGTACATGGCCTGGGTGATGGCGTTCTTCTTCTCCGCGCGGGCGAAGGTGACCGTCAGGACGCCATTGGCGAGTTCAACGCCGACTGGGGGGCGGATGGGGTCGCTCATGCGGTCTCCGTTTCGGTGAGGCTCCACCAGTCGACGCCGTCCGCGTCGCGTTCGCGGCGCACACGGCCCTGACCGGCCAGATAGTTAAGGTGGGCGATTGCCTCGCCCGTGGCCATGCCCAGGATGCCGTCTCCGACCGGGCGGGCGAACAGGGAGGCGAAGACGTCGACGGCCCGCTTCGGTTCGCGCAGGCTTCGCTCCAGCCGTTTCAGCGACACGGCATGACCACGTTTCAGAGCCTCGATGCGCGGCAGGACCCCGGTGAAGGGCTCGCCATGGCCGGGCAAGACGAGGCAGTCGGCCGGCAGCAGGTCGCCCAGCCTGTCCAGCGAGGTCATCCAGTCGTCGAGCGGATCGGCCAAGGGCTCGGTCGGCCAGACGGAGATGTTCGAGGAGATCCGCGGCAGGATCTGGTCGCCCGAGATGAAGACATTGTCCGACCGGCGCCACAGGCAGGCGTGTTCGGGGCTGTGACCATTGCCGATGACGATGGTCCAGTCCTCGCCGCCGATCGACAGGATCTGACCGGCCGTCAGACGGTCATAGGTCGCGGGCATGTGGAAGACGCCCTTGGTGAAGCGGCCGTAGCTGCTGCGCCAGCCTTCGATCTGCTCCCCGGTCCAGCCGGAGGCACGCCAGAAGATCGCTCCGGACTCGGGCGCCGGGCCGCTGTCGGCGACCAACATCCGGCCGGTGACATATTCCAGCTGGGTCATCAGCAGGGGGGCGTCGAACCGTTGGCACAGCCAGCCGGCCAGGCCGATGTGGTCGGGGTGCATATGGGTGCAGATGACCCGGGTGACCGGCTTGCCGCCCAGAGGCCCCGCCAGCGCCGCGTCCCAGCCCGCGATGGAGTCCGGGGTGCGTATGCCGGTGTCGATCACGGCCCAGCCCTCGCCGTCTTCAATGGCGTAGACATTGATATGATTGAGCTGCATCGGCAGGGGCAGGCGCAGCCACAGAACGCCGGACGCCGCCTGGATCGCCTCGCCGGGACCCGGAGGGGCGCCCAGCGGATAGGTCAGGCCACGCAGGGTGTCGGCGCCGGGCTCGATCTCGCCCTCGCTCGTGATGACGCCGTCCGCCAAGTCCGTCTCCAAATGCAACGCGCCGGACCATAGGCTGGTCGGTGCGGCTGCGTCCAGCGCCTCAGACGCATCGTGCGTCTTGACCTCGTCCCGGCGCGACGCCAAGGCTTTTGGCACCAGTTTCCAAGGAGAGCGTCCGTGTTCATGAAAACCCTGGCGGCCGTCGGCGGCGCCGCACTCATGGCGATGGCGTTCGTGACGTCCGCTTCGAGCCAAGACCAGCCGCCCCCGCTGGACCGGTCCTATCAGAATCCGGATTCCGTCACCGCCACCTCGCCGAGTTCGCGCGGCGACGCGTCCCGCCTGCCCAATCAGACCACCCAGGAAGGCCAGGGCCGCAACCGCAATCGCAACCGCCGCGAGGAGCCCGCTGCGCCTCCAACCGCGGAAGAAAACATCGCCGCCGCCCAGGCCATCGTCACCTCGGCCGCGCTCGCCTGTCAGGTGACCCAGGCGAATTTCCTTGGCCAAACCGCCGAAGGCGCGAGGTCGTATGAAGCCGTGTGCGCCACAGGCCCGGGCTATATCGTGATCAACTCGACCCCGCCGATGGCCGTGGACTGCGTCCTGCTGGCCGGACAGGCGGAGATCGACCGAGCCCGCGACCCGGCTGCGGACGTCGGCACCCAGTGCCTGATCCCGCAGAACACCGACGTCGTCCGCGTCATCTCCGCCTATGCCACCGAAGCCGGCATCCGCTGCGCCGTCGACCAGGCCGCCTCGATCGGCAAGTCGAGCGAAGGCAACCTGATCTATGAGGTCGGCTGCAACGGCGCCGACGGCTACTGGATCGAGAAGATCGCGACGGGCTGGAAGACGACCGAATGCGCGATCATTTCGACGCAGAACGCGACCTGCCGCTTCACCACCCCCGCCGAGGTCGTCGCCAGCTTCAAAGCCCGTCTGGCCGGCAGCGAGGCCGCCGCGTGCGACGTGACCGAGGGGCGTTACATGGGCGCCAACGCCAACGGCGCATTCTGGGAAGCGAAATGCGGCGCCGGCAACGGCGTCATCGTGCGCTTCAACGCGGAATACGCCGTGCAGCAGGTCTATCCCTGCGAGACCGCACAGCGCATCGGCGGCGGCTGCCGCCTGACCATCGTGCCAGAAGCGCCCGCCGCTCCCGCTCCGGCGACAGAACAGTAGAACCGATGAAGGACCGGCAGGCCTGACGCCCGCCGGTCCCGACTTTCGTCGAAGTCTTGACCTGGCGTCGCCTTCCACCCCACGCCCGGTCTGTCGATCAGGAGCCTTGGCGTGTTGAATCTCTCCCCCCTCGCAGCGTTCGGAGCCGCCGTCGCGGTCGCCCTGTCGACGCTGAGCGCCCTCCCCGCCTCCGCTCAGGATACGGGATCATCGGGCATGCCGCAGGATCCCGGCGCCACGCCGGCGCCAGCGGAGGGTGCGGCACGCGCCACCGCGCCGCTGGCGACCTCCGGGCCCGCTGCGGCCATGGCGGCCCAGCGCATCGCCAACGCCGCCGGCCTGACCTGCCGCGTCATCGAGGCCAATGTGATCGGCCAGACCACCGACCGGCAGCGCGTGACCTATGAAGCGGCCTGCGCCGCCGGGCCCGGCTATATTCTCGTCAACTCCATCCCGCCCGAGGCCCGTGACTGCGTCCTGCTGGCCGGGCAGGCGGAAGCGGACCGCGCCGCCAATCCCAACGCCGATGTCGGCGTCCAGTGCGTGATCGCCCAGAACAAGGACGTCGCCCGCGCCGTGGCCGGTTACGCCGCCGAGGCCGGCATCGCCTGCACCGTGGACGAGGGCGCCCCCCTGGGACGCACGGCCGAGAACACCCTGATCTATGAGGTCGGTTGCGCCGGTCTGGACGGCTACCGGATAGAGAAGACCGCGACAGGCTGGACCACGACCGAGTGCGCGATCATCGCCAGCCAGAATTCGACCTGCCGGTTCTCCACCCCCGAGGAAGCCGCCGCGACGCTCAAGACGCGGCTGGCGGGCAGCCAGGCCTCGGAATGCGACGTGACCGGCAGCCGCTACATGGGTTCGGCGGGCGGCAACCGGGTCTATGAAGCCAAATGCGGCGCCGGCGGCGGCTATGTCGTGATCTTCTCGCCCCGGTTCGAGCCGCTGAACGTCTATGCCTGCGAACAGGCCCAGCGGATCGGCGGCGGCTGCCGGCTGACCACGGTGGCGGCGGCGGCGCCTCAGTAAGACAGATTACTTGCAGGGCCTTTTTAGATCGGCCCGGCTGGCGCGCGGCGCTTGCCGGGCCGGGCGACGCCGCTTAGCGTCCGGGCGATGCGCATCGCCACCTGGAACGTCAACTCGGTCAACGCCCGCCTGCCGACCGTGCTCGCATGGCTCGAGGCGGCCCAGCCGGATGTGGTCTGCTTCCAGGAGATCAAGACGGTCGACGAGAAGTTCCCCCGGGAGCCGTTCGAGAGCCTCGGCTACAACGTCGAGGTCTATGGGCAGAAATCGTACAACGGCGTCGCCCTGCTCTCGAAGTTTCCGGTCTCGGATGTCCGACGCGGCCTCCCCGGCCAGGATCTGCTGACCGAGGATGCCGAGGATCAGGCCCGCTACATCGAGGCGGTGATCGAGGCCCCTCGTCCGATCCGCGTCGGCGGGATCTACCTGCCCAACGGCAATCCGATCGGGACCGAAAAGTTCGACTTCAAGATGCGCTGGATGGCGCGGCTGAACGCCCACGCCCGCGACATTCTGGCGCTGGAAGAGCCCTTCACCCTCTGCGGCGACTACAATGTCATTCCCCTGCCTGATGACGCGAAGAACCCGTCGGCCTGGGTCAACGACGCCCTGTTCCAGCCCGAGAGCCGCGCCGCCTTCCGGGCGTTGAAGGGACTGGGGCTTTATGAAGCCGGGGAGCTGGGCCGCCAGCCGCCGGGGACCTACACCTTCTGGGACTATCAGGCCGGGGCCTGGCAGAGGGACCACGGCATCCGCATCGACTTCCACCTGCTGTCGCCCCAGGCGGCCGACCGGTTCGTTGGCGTCGAGACCCATCGCGACGCCCGCGACATGGAAAAGCCCTCCGACCACGTGCCGGTCGTGATCGAGCTCGCCGACTGATGGGCGGGGCCCAAAATGGGTGAGGCTTTGCGCATCATCCTTCTGGTGTCGCTGGCCGCCGCCGCCCTGACCACCGCCGCCCTTACGCTGAACTGGTGGATGGAGCCGGAGCGCCGGTTGCGTCGCGCCATGCTGAAGTCGCTCGGCGCGGTGGCGGAGGCTGAGGCGATCTCGGCCACCGAGGGCCGGGCCGCGGGTCTGGATTTCGAGGGCGGCCAGATTGCCGTCCTTTGGGACCGCGGCGCGCATGGGCTGGTCTATGCCTTTGACGAGGTGGAGGGCGGAGAGGTCATCGTCGATGGCCACGTCGTGGCGCGGGTGCGACGCGGCGAACCACGCAAGGCGCTCGACATCATGGCCCCGGATGCCGAGCTGGTGACCCTGCGGCTGCTGTTCGCCGACGCCCGCTATCCGGAGTTCGAACTGGCCCTGTGGAACGCCATGGCGCCGGGCCATGCGGGGTCTCCGCCGGAGGCCATGCGGCTGGGCCGTCGCTGGCTGTCGCACCTCGAGGCGCTGCTGAAAGGCTGATCGCCCTTTCGGCGCGCGCCGCCGGGCGCTAGAAGCCCTCACCTCTGTATCGCCTGCTGCTTTTGAAGGAGCCCGCCGTGGCCCGCCTGTTCGACGCCTATGTCATTGCCGACTGGACCGCCGCGGAAGGCAAGAAGCTGGGCGAGAACTCGGTCTGGATCGGCGTGGCCAAGCGCGACGTGCGCTTCCGCCTCTACACAGAGACCCACAATGTCGCGACGCGGGCCGAGGGCGAGGCCCTGCTGAAGACGATCCTGGCCGATCACAGGAAGCGGGGCGACCGCGTCTTCGTCGGCTTCGACTTCTCGCTGGGTTACCCGGTCGGAACGGCTGCGCGCCTGAAGCTGACCGACACACCGGCCTGGACCGCGATGTGGAAATTCATCGCTTCCAACGTCGTCGACAAGGAAGACAACACCAACAACCGCTATCAGGTCGCGGCCAAGATGAACCGGCTGATGACCGACGAGGCTTGGCCACTGTGGGGCGCGCCGGCCAAACAGGCGCAGCGCTGGCTGACCACGACCAAGCCGCCGCAAGGGACCGGCGATATCCCCGAATTCCGCGCGACCGAGACCGCCGTGCGCAAGGGCAAGCTGCAGCCCAAGTCGAACTGGCAGATGCATGGTGCCGGCGCTGTCGGCGGGCAAACCCTGGTCGGCATTCCGATGGTGCGTCGCCTGCTGGAAAGCCTGGGGGCGTCGGGTGCCGTCTGGCCGCTGGGCACCGGCTGGCGCGCGCTGGACGCCGCCGACGTCGAGCCCCTGTCGGTCCTGGTCGCCGAGGTCTGGCCGTCGATGTGGCCGACCACCGCCGCGGAGGGCGAGTTCAAGGACCAGGCCCAGGTCCGCACCACGGCTGAAGCCTTCGCCCTGATGGACGAGCGCGGCGAGCTGTCGGCCGCCTTCGGTCCCAGGAAGGGGACCGACGAGGCCCTGATCGCCCAGGTCGAGGGCGAAGAGGGCTGGATCCTCGGGGTCTGAGCGGCCTGCGACTCGACGGGGACGCGCGTCTGACGAAACCTCCGCCGATCTGCGCGCGCTAGGCGAGCGCCGATCCGGTCCAGCTTCGACACCTAGTCTGTGGCGATCCGATCGCTCTGAAGGTCGCGCGCCATGATGTTGCCTACGGCCCGGGCCTGGTGCCCGGGGATGCGCTGGGTCAGATGGGCGCCGTAGAGCGCGCCCAGATAAGACAGATCCCAGTCTGTCATGGAAGCGGCGGAGGCCGGATCGTCGAAAACGTTCAGGACGGTCGGAAAGGCGCTCATATCGGCGTCAGGGTCGATCTGGGCCAGGGCGGCCATGGCGACGTAGTCCGTCAGCTGCTGGAAACTGATGTTAGAGACCTGCTCGACATCGATGATCACGAATGCACGGCGCAGCTCATTGCGAACCTCGGTGCGCAACCGACCATTCCCCGGGATCAGGGGGCCCCTATCGCTGCCCGGCACCCGGACGGCCGGACGGCCGGTATCCCCGACAACCGGAAGAGCGACATGCCACCAGCGGACGGGCGCCGCCGTCTGCTGGAACCGTGCGAGTTGCAGCATGCCGCGAGTCGCCCCCGCATAGTGCGGACGGAAGACGACTGGTCGATACTCGACGAGCGCCGTCGCCATGGCGGAGCCGTTGTCCGCCGCGACGATGAGAATGTTGGCGTCGCAGCCCGGTTCGCCGATCTCCAGCCCGATCTGCAGGGCCACCTGTGACACCCGATCCACAATCGCCTGCGCCGCCTCACGTTCAAGGTTCGCCGCGCCGACGCAGACCTTCTTGGGCCAGCGCGCCGGATTGCGGCCCGCCGGCGGGGCGATGACCGTGTCGGTGAAGGCCTCGATGGCTTCGCGCAGGGGCCGGCCGCCGATCACGTCGATGTCTTCGACCCGCGACCCACCATCCTGCGACGGCGCGGGCGGCGGCGGGACTTGCTGGGATGCGCCGACCAGGGCGAGGGCGGCGAAGGCGGCTGCGATGGACATGACAACTCCCCGGTTTGTTCGAAGCCTATCACACGCCAGCCGTGCGTCTAGGTGCGACCGCCAGAGGCCGGAACCGATCAGGAAAGGCGTCACGACTGCCATGCCCCGTTCGACATAGGCCGCCTTCCCAGCCACCGGCGCGACATAACGGATCGCCTCCCCGGCCTCGTTCCGCGTCGCCGCGCGATCATCCAGGCGGCCAGATACCGGGAGGCCAGACACCCGCCCGCTGTGGCGACATTGCCGCGCTCCACGAACGGCGCGTCGATCACATTCACCCCGGCCTCAGTGACCCAGGGTTTGGCGGTCAGATCAGTGCAGGCGGACAGGTCGCCCTGATGGACGGGCGCGGCGAGCTGTGGGCCGCCTTCGGTCCCAGGAAGGGGACCGAACGCGGCCTTGATCGCCCAGGTCGAGGGGGAAGAGGGCTGGATCCTCGGGGTCTGACGGAACCTGTCTGTACGGCGACCGACACTGGACCAAAAGCCACGCTTGAGAGACAGTGAACCTGGTTCATGCAGAGCCGGGGGACGATGTGATGCGCGCGATTTTTCTGACCACAGCGGCCTGCCTGGCGGTCCTGGCCCTGGTCGGCTGTAACCAGCCTGCGGCGTCGAAAGACGCACCGTCCGGCGAGGCGGCGAAAGGGGCGTCCTCCGGGCAACCTCCCGAAACAACCGCAGGCGCCAAACCCGCCGCGACGACCGACGCCTCGGCCGACGCCAGCGGCACCCCCAGGACGGCGGCCTCCTCCCAGACCGCGACGCCCCCGGCCAGGCGGGCCTACACGCCTGTCGCCATCCTGCGAGAAGACAACCCCGGTCGCGCGCGCCAGATCCGTTGTCAGGTCGGCCCGTCCGCCGAGACCGATTGCACCTTCACCCCTCTGTTCGGCGACGGTTCGTTCCAGCTGGACGGCCCCGACATCGCCCTGCGCATGATCATCACAGACGGCGAGGGCAGTCTGTTCGCGGTTATTTCGCCTGAAGAGCGGGTCCCGATCGGAAGCTTCTATCGTCGGGACACGCGGGATCGGGCCTGCTGGGTCGAGGTCGAAAAGTCCTCCGCTCCATCCCGTGTCTGCGCGCGCTGAGGTCTAGCCGATCAGGGAACGGGCGGCGGCGCGGGCTTCTTCGGTGACCGTGGCGCCCGATAGCATCCGGGCGATCTCTTCCTGACGCGCGTCGGGGCTGAGCGTATCGACGGTCGTGGTGGTGACCCCGGCGGCGTCGGCCTTCCTGACCTTCCAGTGGGCGTGGCCACGCGCCGCGACCTGGGGGCTGTGGGTGACGACCAGAACCTGGGCGCCGTTCGAGAGGCGCTTCAGCCGTTGGCCCACCGCCTCGGCCACGGCGCCGCCGACGCCCTGATCGACCTCGTCGAAAATCATGACCGGCTGCCGCTGATCCTCGCGCCCGGCCAGCGCGGCCTTCATGGCCAGGGCGAAGCGCGCCAGTTCGCCGCCCGAGGCGATGGCGTCCAGCGGGCCGAACGGCGTGCCGGCGTTGGTGGCGATCTCGAAGCGGGCGGTTTCAACGCCGAGCGGGCCACGACGCCCCTCGGCCACGGGTTCCAGCGCCACACGGAAGCGGGCGCGGTCCAGCTTCAGCGGTCCGAGTTCTTCCATGACGGCCCTGGACAGCCGGTCGGCGGCGGCTTCCCGGCCTGAGCTCAGGAGGCTGGCGGTGACGTCATAGGTCTCGCGCGCGACGGCCGCGTCGCGGGCGGCGTTGGTGATGGCCTCCGCCCCGTCCTCGATCAGGCGCAGTTGTTCGCGCAGAGAGATGCGCAGGGCCGGCAGGGCGTGGACGGTGGTGTTCAGCTTGCGGGCGGCGGCGCGCAGGGCGAACAGCCGCTCCTCGGCCTTGTCCAGACGGCCGGGTTCGAAGTCGAAGGCGTTGGCGGCGGCGTCGACCTCGGCGATGGCCTCAGCGGCCTCGACCATGGTGCGGTCGATGGCCTCGGCGGCGCTGGTCAGGCGGACCAGCACGGGGTGATCGGCCTCGACGCCGGCCTGGGTCGCGCGCTGACGTGCGTGCTCCACGGCGCGCAGGGCGGCGGACAGTTTCTGGCTCAGCTTGTCGCCGCCCAGATTGGTTCGGGCGTCGGCCAGATCCGCCACCGCCTTCTCCGCCGCGCCCAGCACGGCGCGTTCGCCGGCCAGTTCGGTCTCCTCGTCCTCGCGCGGGTCGAGGTCGTCCAGATCGGCGAGGTTCAGGGTGATCTCTTCGGCGCGCGCGGCGGCATCGGCGGCGGCGGCGCGCAGGCCCTCCAGCTTCGCCTCGGCGGCCTTCAGACGTTCGGACGCGGCGGCGACCCCGCCCAGTTGGGGCGCCAGACCGCCGTAGGCGTCGAGCAGGCCGCGATGGGTCTTCCAGTCCAGCAGGCCCACGGTCTCATGCTGGCCGTGCACCTCGACGAGGCGGGCGCCGATCTCTCGCAGGGCCGCGACCCCGGCCGGCTGATCGTTGACGTATGCCCGGCTGCGGCCGTCAGCGGACAGGACCCGGCGCAGGATCAGATCTTCGCCTGGGGTGACGTCGAACCCCTTCTCCTCGATGAGCGCGATCAGGTCGGCATCGTCGGGGGCGGTGAAGACGGCGGTGGCCACGGCCTGTTTGGCGCCGGAGCGGACCAGCCCCGCCTCCCCGCGTCCGCCGAGCGCCAGGCCAAGGGCGTCGAGGATGATCGACTTGCCCGCCCCGGTTTCGCCGGTCAGCACGGTCAGGCCCTGATCGACCTCAAGGTCGAGGACATCGACCAGCACCACGTCGCGGATCGAAAGACTGGTCAGCATGGGGCGAAACGATTCGGCATCGCCGACACTCTAGACCAGAACAGGCGGGGAACGGTCAGCCCGGAATGATCCGTCGCAGCCAGCTTTCACGCTCGGCGGTCGGAGCGGTCTCCGGCTGGCGGCCATCCTCGGTCAGAAGCGCGTAGGCCTCAGCGTACCAAGGGCTGCCCGGATAGTTGAAGCCGAGCACGGCGCCATTGCGCTCAGCCTCGTCCTTCAGACCCAGCGTCAGGTAGACCTCGACCAGACGGTACAGGGCTTCGGGCGTGTGCGAGGTGCGCTGGAAGGCCTCGTTGTCGATGACGGCCTTGTAGCGGCCGATGGCGGCCAGCGGCTGGTTGGCGCGCTGGTAGTAGCGGCCGATGTTCATTTCCTTGCCGGCCAGCTGATCGTTGACCATGTCGATCTTCACGGTCGCGTCGGTGGCGTAGGACGAACCGGGATAGCGGCGGGCGACGTCGCGAAGACCGGTCAGCGCCTGTTCGGCCTGATTCTGGTCGCGGCCCACGTCCACGATCTGCTCGAAGTGGCAGGTGGCGCGCATGTAGAAGGCGTAGGCGGCCGAAGGGCTGCCCGGGAACAGCTGGATGAACCGGTCCGCCGCAGCGATCGATTCCTGGTAGTTGCCGTTCTGGTAGTAGGCGTAGATCTGCATCAGGATCGAGCGACGCGACCACTCCGAGTACGGGTGCTGACGCTCGACTTCCTGGAAATAGTCGACGGCGTCGGCCCAGCGGTGGCGCTGAAGCCGCTCGTATCCGGTGTTGTAGAGCAGCTCGACCGGCCGCTCCTCATAGGCAAGGCGCGGACGATTCTGACCGCCGTTGCAGGCCGACAGCGTCAACACCGCCGCCAGGGCGATCAGGACAACGCCAACCGGGCGCGAAACGGACGAAGACTGGAAGGAAGTCGGCAACCTGGAACCTCATCACACGCCGCCCGGACGGGGCCCTGGGGCTCGCCGGGTATCAAGATCGCGTTCTCTAACATCGGCGTTCGCAACGCGCCATGCGCCGGATAAGGGCAATCACGGCTTGATACGAGGCCACGCACTGCTAAAGAGCGCGCCAGTACGGAACTGACGTCATTGGCGGCCCGATGACGGCGAAAGGATGACCGGATGAAGCTGCTCGCTGGCAACTCGAACCGGTCTCTGGCCCAGGCCATAGCCGATCACCTCGACATGCCCCTCACCAAGGCCCAGGTGAAACGCTTCGCCGACAACGAGGTGTTCGCGGTCATCGAGGAAAACGTCCGGGGCGAAGACGTCTTCGTCATCCAGTCGACCTCCTATCCGGCCAACGACAACCTGATGGAGCTGCTGATCTGCATCGACGCCCTGGTCCGGGCCTCGGCGCGGCGCATCACGGCCGTCATGCCCTATTTCGGCTATGCGCGTCAGGACCGGAAGACCGGCGGCCGCACGCCCATCTCGGCCAAGCTGGTCGCCAACATGATCACCCGCGCCGGCGCCGACCGGGTCCTGACCATGGACCTGCACGCCGGCCAGATTCAGGGCTTCTTCGACATTCCGACCGACAACCTGGTCGCCACGCCGGTTTTGGCCAACGACATCAGGGATCGCTACACGCGCGGCAATCTGATGATCGTGTCGCCCGATGTCGGCGGCGTGGTGCGCGCCCGGTCGCTGGCCGAGCGTCTGAACGTCGATCTGGCCATCGTCGACAAACGCCGCCCCAAGGCGGGCGAGAGCGAGGTCATGAACATCATCGGCGACGTCGCAGGGCGCGAATGCATCCTGTTCGACGACATCGTCGATTCTGGCGGCACCCTGGTCAACGCCGCCAAGGCCCTGATCGCGGCGGGCGCGACGGAGGTCTCGGCCTACATCAGTCACGGCGTCCTGTCGGGCCCGGCGGTCCAGCGCGTCACCGACGGCCCGCTGAAAGAGCTGGTCATCACCGATTCGATCGAGCAGCCGCACGAGGTGCTGTCGTGTTCGAAAATCCGGACGGTCCCGGTCGCCCCCCTGATCGGCGAGGCCATCCGCCGGATCGCCAACGAGGAATCGGTCTCGAAACTGTTCGACTGATCACGAAAACGTCGCTGGCCTTGCCTCAAAACCGCCGGACTGAAAGTTTCAGTCACGGCAAGATTTCGGGGACTCTCAATGCGCCTTTCCTTCCGTAACCAGGGCCCGGCCCTGGTCGCCCTCGCCGTCGCGGGATTGCTGACAGGCTGTGGTCCCAGCCGGGCGGAACTGCAGGCCGAGGAAATGCGGGTCGCATCGATCGCAGCGGCGCAGGAGGCCGCAGCCATCGCCGCCCGCCTGCCGCCTCCGGTCGCCCTGAACGACAGCGTGGCCCAGTCGGCGGCCGTCTACCTGACCTTCACCCGCGACATGGCGACCATACGGGGCGGATTCGCCAGCCCCGCAGCGGTGCAGGCGGCCCTGCGTCGCGGCGCCTCCTACGACGCCAACCAGATTTCACGCGGCCTGGTCGCCTACGCCTCCATCCTGGCCCTGCAGTCGCCGGAGTTCGTTTCGGGCGTCCGTCAGGCCGGGGCCGAGCCCTCCGCAAGGCACCAGATCATCGACCGCATCGTCGCCAATCCTGAGTACGCCTCGACGCTGCCCGGCGCCGAGGCTGCCGCCAGCCTCGTCATGTCGGTGCTGGAAGCCGACATCGTCGCGCTCAGTTCGGCCGCCGATTCGGTCGAGAGCGACGCCTACAACATCCAGTACACCGGCGATCAGCGGAACGGCTGGGGCCGCGCTACCCCGCCTGACCGAGAGGGCCGGCTGCAGGCCGTCAAGGACCTGTCGCGGCCTGTCGCGCCCTCAGGCTCCGAGACCGCCCGCCTGTACGCCGCCTCCAACAGCGGATCAGGCCTCGGTGTAACGGCCGGCCGAACGCGGCGCGCGCCCTATGCCCCGTCGGTGACCAACGCCATCGCCATGGCCGCCCTCGCGGCCCTGGGGGCCGCCGGGGACAACGCGCGGGCCAACACCGATGCCCTGCAGTACGACCGCGCCAGCCAGGACTGTCTGGCCAGTTCCAAGCTGAACCTGTTCCAGTGTCTGGCGGCCGCTCGCCCGACCTATGAGGACATGTTCTGCCTGGGGCGCCATGTGATCCGGGACCTGTCGACCTGTGCGCGGGGCGCCGCCCTGCCGGCCGCGATCATTACCGTGGGCAACCCGACCCAGAGCGGCAACCGCAGCCCTGCCCCGACGCGCTCGCCCGCGATCACGCCGGAGCCGCTTCAACCCTCGACTCCGCCGGAGCCCTCGATCGTGCCGACGCCGCTCCGGGCCGCGCCGACGCCGCCGCCCGCATCCCGGCCCGCCCCCGTCGCCCCCCCGCCCGGACAGACCACGACCCAGCGTTTGAACTCTGGCCCCAACGGTTGAAGCCTGTCCGCGAGGCGCCGGAGAGTTGATCGGTCGGCCGTGATTAACGATCGGAAAACCTTGGGGAAGGCTTATAGGCTGACATGACTACGGCGCCGGGAGAGCGCCGCTGCATCCTTGTGGGGAAAATCACCATGCGTCTGGCCCTTCCGCGTCGCGGCCTCGCTATCGCCGCCGCAGTAGCGGCCGCCATCCTGGCCTCGTGCAGCACGCCTGAACCGGTCGTCGTCGCCCCGCCACCGCCGCCTCCGCCGCCCCCGCCGCCCCCGGCTGTGACCCTGAACGAGGGCGTGGCCCAGGCCGCGTCGATCTATGTCACCTTCATCCGCGACGTCGGCACGATCCAGGCCGGCTTCCCGGATGCGGAGTCCATCCAGGCGGCGATGCGCAAGGGCGCGGCCTACGATCCCGCCACCCTGTCGCGCGGCATGATCGCCTACGCCTCCATCCTGGCCCTGCAGTCGCCGGAGTTCGTCGCGGGCGTCCGCACCTACGCCAATGATCCGCAGCAGCGGGCCGATGTGATCGCCAACATCATCCGCGACCCGGCCTACGCCGCCAATCTGCCGGGCGCCAACGTGGCCGCCGGCCTGATCATTTCGACCCTGGGTCAGGACATCGCCGCCCTGACGGCTGTCGCCGATGCGGTGGAACAGGACGCCTACACGATCCAGGAGCGCAACGACCCGCGCCGCCGCTGGGCCGTCACGCCGATCCCGAATCGCGAAGTCCGGCTGGAGACGGCCAAGACCATCTCGGCCGGCCAGATGCTGCCTTCGGCCGAGGAATCCGCGCGCCTGTTCACCGCCGCCAACAGCGGAACGGGGCTGAACCTGCCCGCCGCCAGCCATGCGCCGCCCTACACGCCCGCCGTCGTCAATGCCCTGGCCATTGCGGCCCTGGCGGCCATGGGCGCGGCCGGCGATGACGCCCGCGCCAATACCGAGGCCCTGTCGATCGAGACCAATGCCCAGTTCTGTCTGGATATGTCCAAGCTGAACCTGTTCCAGTGCCTGGCCGCCTCGCGGCCCAGCTACGAAGACATGTTCTGCGTCGGCCGCCACATCGTCCGCGACCTGGCGACCTGCGCGACGGCGGCGACGATTCCCGTCGCCGTGGACCCGACGATCGCCACCGCAGGCGTCACGCCGGCCCCCACGGGCGTCGCTGTAGAGGCCGCGACGGCCTCGCTTGCGGCGACCTCGCCGGCGCCCAACTGACATCAGCGTTCAGACGCGGTTGCACACGCGGGCTCTTGCGTGTAATGACCCGCGCTCTTGAATTCGAGGGTCCATGACCCCGCCGCGCGGGCAGCTTTGGTCTGCGCAGGCGTTTTTGTTGTTGAGGCGAGCCAGATGGCCGAGATCATTCTGAACGTGGATGTCCGCGAGAACACCGGCACCGGCGGCGCACGCGCCGCCCGTCGCTCGGGCGCTGTCCCCGGCATCCTGTACGGCGGCGACAAGGCCCCCGTCGCCATCTCGGTCAACGAGAAGGACTTCCGCAAGAACCTGTACACCGGCAAGCTGCTGGGCCACCTGGTGACGCTGAAGTACGGCGAAGAGACCCAGTCGGTCATCGCCAAGGACGTGCAGTTCGACCCGGTGTCGGACCGCCCGCTGCATTTCGACCTGATGCGCGTCGACGAGAACGCCACGATCAAGATCGAGGTTCAGGTCAACTTCATCAACGAAGACCAGTGCAAGGCCTTCCGTCAGGGCGGCTCGCTCGAGATCGTCCGTCACTCGGTCGAGATCCTGGTCCCCGCCAACCACATCCCGGAAGACCTGGTCGTCGACCTGGCCGGCCACAAGCTGGGCGACACCATCCGCTGGTCGGACATCAAGGTCCCCTCGGACGTCAAGCCGACCATCACCGACCGCGATTTCGTGATCGCCTCGATCAAGACCTCGTCGGCCGCCATCTCGGCCGCCCATGACGAAGAGACCATCGCCGAGGAACAGGCCGCCGCCGCCATCGAGGCCGGTGACGTTCCCGCCTCCGAACAGGGCGACGAAGCCGCTGCAGAAGACGGCGAGACGTCGGAAGGCTGATCGACCGATCCTCTCTTTCGGAAACGGCCCCTCCGGCGACGGACGGGGCCGTTTTCATTTCCGGATAGCGCCATGCTCATCATCGCCGGCCTGGGCAATCCGGGCGCAAAATACGAAAAGAACCGCCACAACATCGGCTTCATGGCCGTGGACGAGATCGCGCGTCGGTGGCGGTTCGGCTCCGACCGGGCGAAGTTCCAGTCGGTGATCTCCGAGGGCGAGATCGAGGGTCGGAAGATCCTGCTGATGAAGCCCCAGACCTTCATGAACAACTCGGGCAACGCCGTCGGCGAGGCGGCGCGCTTCTACAAGATCCCGCCCGCGGACATCATCGTCTTCCACGACGAGATCGACCTGGCTCCCGGCCGTTTCCGCATGAAGACCGGCGGCGGGGCGGCGGGACAGAACGGGGTGCGCAGCCTCATCAGCCAGCTCGGCGCCGATTTCCGCCGTGCCCGCATGGGCATCGGCCACCCCGGCGAGCCGCAACTGGTCATGCCCCACGTCCTCGGCGACTTCCACAAGGCCGAGCAGCCTTGGCTGGAGGCCCTGCTGAACGCCTGCGCCGACGCCCTGCCGTTCGCGGTCAAGGGCGAGGACGAACGCTACCAGGGCGAGGTCATGCGCCTGGCCCCCGCGCCGAAGTTCAGCCCGCGTCAGGCGGCGCAGGCGGCGAAGGACCAATAGCCGCGCTTCACAGCGGCCCTATCGTCCGCTATCGCCGCCCCGTGACCCGTCCTCAGGCCGAATCCTGGTCGACCGTGCGTTCGCTGGCCTTCCTGGCCGCGACGTTCGCCATCGTGTTCGGAAGCCTGTTGCCGTTCGCGGCCCTGGCGGCCTCGACGCCCGGTCACCCCATGGTCATCTGCTCGACCGAGGGCCCCCAGACCATCGCCATCGGCGTCGATGGCGAACAGGGCTCGGGCAAGGGCATGGCCGGGGCGAAATGCGCCGCCTGCGTCCTCGCCTTCGCGGTCGCCCTCCCCGACCCGCCGCAACTGACGCCCCTGCGTGGTGCGGTGGTCCGCCCGGCCTCGATCTTCGTCCTCCAGCACGAAGCCGCCCCGCCGCCCGCGCGCGGCCCGCCGCGCCCGCCCTCGACCGCCCCGCCCCAGGCCTGAACCAGACCGACACCGTCGCCACGCGCGCCTGACCGGCTGCGCGTTCGCCTGTCCCTGATTCAGGAAATCCCATGTTGTTCAAGTCTACCGCAGCGCCGCTGGCGCTGTTGCTCGCCGCCGCGAGCGCTCCCGCCTATGCCCAGACCATCGCCCACGATGCCGCCACGGACCTTGGAGAGGTCATCGTCACCGGCGCGCGCAATCCCGAAGACCCGCCCGTCGTCGCCGAGGCGCGCCGCCGCCTGTCGCGCACGCCCGGCGCCGTCGCCGTCGTCTCGGCGGAAAGTCTCGACACCCGCTACGCCCCGAACATGGCCGACGTCCTTCGCGACGTGCCCGGGGTCTATGCGCAGAAGAAGTGGGGCGGCGACGTTCGTATCTCGATCCGGGGCTCGGGCATCGGCAACGCCAACCATCTGCGCGGCCTGTTCGTGTCGCAGGACGGCATCCCGTTCAACGAGGCGGACGGCTTCGGCGACGTGCAGATGGTCGATCCGCTGCTGGCCCGGTTCACCGAGGTCTACAAGGGCGGCAATGCCCTGCGCTTCGGCGGGGCCCTGCTGGGCGGGGCGGTGAATCTGGTCACCCCCAACGGGCGGATCTCGGGCGAGACCGCCAGCCTCCGCGCCGATTTCGGCTCCTGGGGAACCGGTCGGCTGCACGCCGAGGTCGGCGGCGTCCGCGGTGACTGGGACGGCTTCATCGGCGTGACCGGCGCGACGGCCGAGGGCTGGCGCCAGAACTCCAACGGTCAGCAGCAGTACATCACCGCCAACATCGGCCGCACCTTCGGCGAGGACCGCGAGGCCCGGCTGATCGTGCAGGGCGCCTATATCCATCAGCAGATTCCAGGCGCCCTGACCCTGGCGCAGGCCCTGAACACCCCGGTCATGGCCGCCGCCGCCAATGTCGCCAACGACTATCAGCGCGACTACGCCTCGGCCCGGACCACGCTTTCCACCCGCTGGCGGCTGTCGCCCGGGTTGCTGTTCGAAGGCGCCGTCTACGGCACCTGGAAAGACCTGCATCACCCGATCTTCCAGGTCATCGACCAGCAGAGCCGGAACTACGGCGCCTTCGGCCGTCTGGACTGGGAAGGGCAACTGTTCGGCCTGCGCGCCGACGCCTTCGGCGGCGTCTGGTATCGGGTCGGCGATCTGGACGCCCAGCAGTTCGTCAATGTGCGCGGCTCCAGCGGCGCCCGGACGGCCAAGGCCCGCCAGAACGCCGCGGCGCTCGATCTGTTCGCCGAGGGGCGGCTGTTCGTCACCGACAGCCTCGCCCTGGTCGCCGGCGGCGCCTGGGGTCGGGCCGAGCGCGACTATCAGAACTTCGCCCTGCCGGGGGTCGGGACGACCTTCAACCTCACCACCGGCAAGGACTACGACTGGTTCGCCCCGCGCGTCGGCATCCTGTGGGAGAGCGCGTCGGGCGCCCAGGCCTATGCCAATGTGACCCGTTCGGTCGAACCCGCGAACTTCGGCTCCCTGTCGCCCACGGTCGGCGGTCTCGCCCCGGTCGAGGCCCAGGAAGCCTGGACCTGGGAGGCCGGCCTGCGCGGCCGCACGGCGCAGTTCTCGTGGGACGTCGCGGTCTACCGGGCCAATCTGGACGGCGAACTGCTGAACTTCGTCGTCAATCCGGCGCTCGGCATCCCGGCGGCGACCTTCAATGCCGAAAAGGCGATCCACCAGGGGATCGAGGCCGGCCTGGACTGGCGGTTCGCGCCGGGTTGGAGACTGCGTCAGACCTACACCCTGTCGGACTTCGCCTTCGACGGTGACAAGGTCTATGGCGACAACGACCTGCCGCTCGTTCCGCCGCATCTCTACCGCGCCGAACTTCGCTACGATCATCCGGCCGGCTGGTTCGTCGCCCCCTCGGTCGAGTGGACGCCTTCAGACAGCTGGGTCGACTACATGAACACCCTCAAGGCGCCCGGCTACACCGTCGTGAACCTGGGGCTCGGCTACACGCTCGACGAGCGGGCCAGTCTGTTCGTCGACGCCCGCAACCTGCTGGACAAGCGTTACGTCTCAAACTTCAGCGCCGTGACGGACGCCCGCACCGCCTCGACCGCCGTCTTCTGGCCGGGCGAGGGCGTGTCGGCCTTCGTCGGCCTGCGGTTCGCACTGTGATGTCCGGCATCGACAACCCGGGAGCGGCTTCGGCCGCTCCAGGCCTCCTCTCGGGCGCCTACCGCACAGTCTGGCGCTGGCATTTCTACGCCGGCCTGCTGGTCCTGCCCGTCCTGATGCTGATGGCTCTCACGGGCGGCCTCTATCTGTTCAAGACCGAGATCGACGGCATGGCCTATCGGTCCCTGTCCCACGTCGAGGCCCGGGCCGCTGTCACATCGCCTGACCGCTGGGTTTCCGCCGCCGAGGCTGGCACGGGCGGCAAGGTCGCCAACGTCCTGCTGCCGGCCAGCACCGACGAGGCCGTCCGCCTGACCGTCACCCTGCCGGACGGCGGCAAGCGCACCGCCTTCGTCGATCCCCACGACGCCCGCCTGATCGGCACGACGTCCTTCGGCGGCGTGATGGAGACGGTCAAACGACTGCACAGCCTGATCCTGCTCGGAAGCTGGGCCAACTATGTCGTCGAGATCGTCGCGGGCTGGGCCATCATCCTGGTCGCCACGGGACTGTTCCTGTGGTGGCCGCGGGGCCGGAACGTCGGCGTCGTCGCCGTCAGAAAGTCAGACCCCGCGAGGCGTCCGTTCTGGCGCGACCTGCACGCCGTCACGGGTCTCTATGCCGGCGCCGTCATCGCCTTCCTGGCCGTCACCGGCATGCCGTGGTCCGCCTTCTGGGGTGATCAGTACATGGCCTATGTGAAAGACCACGGCCTGGGCCGTCCGAAGCCGCCCGCCGCCTCGGCCGCCTTCGCCCATGCGGAGCATCAGGACGCCCCGGTCGGAGTCGGCTGGACGATGGAGGGAATGGTCATGCCCACGCCCGACGCCGTCGGCCCCGGCCGCCTGTCCGCCGTCGTCGCTACGGCCGATGCCCGGGGACTGGCCCGTCCCTACACCGTCTCCATCCCGACGGGCCCGACGGGCCCGACGCTGGCCTATACGGCCGCACGCGTCGTCCAGCAGGTCGAGGACACCCGAATCCTCTATGTCGACGCCGCCACAGGATCGGTCCAGGCCGATGTCCGCTACGGCCAGTTCGGGATCGGGGCCAAGGCCTTCGAATGGGGCATCGCCGTGCATGAGGGCCGGCAGTACGGCGGGGTGAACCGCTATGTCATGCTGGGCGGCTGCATCGCCGTCTGGCTGCTCGGCGTCAGCGCTATCGTCATGTGGTGGAAGCGCCGGCCGAAGGGTCGGCTGGCCGCTACCGTGGCTCCGCCTGGCCCCCGCGCAAAGATCGCGGCGCTGGCCATCGTTCTGCCGCTCGCGATCCTGTATCCCCTGACCGGTCTCAGCCTGGTCGTCGCTGTCGCTCTGGACCGACTGGTCCGGTTCGCCTTCCGCTCCCGGTTTGCCGTCACATGAAAGGACATTCCATGATCCGCGCCTCCGCCCTTGCCGTCCTTTCGACGCTGACCCTCGCCGCCTGCGGCCAGCCCGCCTCGTCCGGAAAGGCCGAAGCCGCCGGTCCGGTGGTCGTCACCGACGCGATCTGCCGTCCGACGCCGACAGGCCGCCAGGTCACGGGCTGCTACCTCACCCTGACGGCTCCTGCCGCCGACACCCTCGTGTCGATCAGTTCCCCCGCCGCTGCCTTGGCCCAGGTCCACGAGATGCGGATGGAGAGCAATATGATGATGATGCGGGAGCTGGAGGAAGGCCTGCCCCTGCCGGCCGGAGAGGCCGTGGCCCTCGCGCCCGGCGGAAACCACATCATGCTGATGGGCGTCACCGAGCCGCTGAAGACCGGCGACACCGTGCCCCTGACCCTTGCATTCGCCACCGCCGCGCCGGTCGAGGTCACGGCCACGGTGGGCCAGCCGGCGGTCGCCGGGGACCACGGGGCTCGCTAGAGCCGCGTCCGCACGCGCGAGCCTGACAAACGGGTTCGAACCCGCTAAAGGCTCGCGCTCAGCAAGGAACTCCCCCAAAGCCATGGCTCTGAAAGTCGCGATCGTCGGCCTGCCCAACGTCGGCAAGTCCACCCTGTTCAACGCCCTGACCAAGACGGCGGCGGCGCAGGCCGCCAACTATCCGTTCTGCACCATCGAGCCGAATACCGGCGACGTGGCCGTGCCGGAGCCGCGTCTGGACGTGCTGGCCGAGATCGCGGGCTCGAAGGAGATCATCCCCTCGCGCATCACCTTCGTCGACATCGCCGGCCTGGTGCGCGGCGCGTCCAAGGGCGAGGGCCTGGGCAACCAGTTCCTGGCCAACATCCGCGACTGCGACGCCGTGGCCTTCGTCGCGCGCTGCTTCGTCGATGACGACATCACCCATGTCGAGAACCGCATCGACCCGATCTCGGACCTGGAAATCATCGAAACCGAACTGATGCTCGCCGACCTGGAAAGCCTCGAGAAGCGCTACGCCAACGTCGAGAAGCGCGCCAAGACCGGCGACAAGGACATGCAGGTCACCCTGCGCCTGATCAATCTGGCGCTGGAGAAGCTGCGCGCCGGCAAGCCCGCGCGTACCGCCGAGATCGGCAAGGAGGACGAGAAGGCCTGGCATATGCTCCAGCTGCTGACTTCCCTGCCCGCCCTCTACGTCTCCAACGTCGACGAGGGCTCGGCTGACAAGGGCAACGAACTGTCCGACCTGGTCGCCAAACGCGCTGCCGAGGACAACGCGAACTCCGTCGTCATCTCGGCCAAGATCGATTCCGAACTGGCCGTCCTCGACGCCGAGGAACAGGCCGAGTTCCTGGAGAGCCTGGGTCTGGCCGAGCCGGGCCTCAATCGCCTGATCCGCGAGGCCTATGCACTTCTGGGCCTGCAGTCCTACTTCACGGTCGGACCGAAGGAAGCCCGCGCCTGGACCATCCACATCGGCGACACGGCCCCGCAGGCGGCCGGTGTCATCCACACCGATTTCGAAAAGGGCTTCATCCGCGCCGAGACCATCGCCTACGACGACTATGTCGCCCTGCGCGGAGAGGCGAAGGCGCGGGAGGCCGGCAAGCTGCGCGCCGAAGGCAAGGCCTATGTCGTCAAGGACGGCGACGTGATGAACTTCCTGTTCAACTGACGGCTCAAGGCACGACGGGTTGCGTCGTGGCCGTGTCCTCCAGCGTCGTGCACTTCCTCAGTGTGACCGGGTCGCCGGTGCGGTCGAGATAACTCAGCCGCATGACGTCCTGCGTCACCTGGAACCGGACCCGCTCCGACCGCACCGTTCCTTCGGATACGCAGGCCAGGGTCGCGACATAGCCATCGGCGACCTCATCCACCGCCGCGATCTCGCAGGCGTTCTCGTAGCCCTCGAACCGGGTTGAGGTGATCTCTATCGGGCGCCGTTCGCCCTGCGGCGCGGCGCACCAGCTGACCTCCGCCGCCCAGCGACCGACAAAGCTGGTCGCGCCCCGTCCCGGGAGCATCGAGGTCTGACCTCGCGCCGGTGGCGCGGACGGGTTCTCGACGGTGATCGGGGCGGCAGGTTCTGTCGGAGGGTTTTTCGGTCCGTCCTCGCCGCAACCGCTCAGAACGAGAGCAAGGGTGGTCGGGGCGAGCCAGCGCAGGGTGATCGTCATACGGCTCTAACGCCGCGCCGACAGCCAGGGTTCAGCCCCTGCGAACGTCCTGATCTTGCGGTCGGACGGCAAACTGAAAAGGGCGGCGCTCGCAGGAACGCCGCCCTTCTCCGATCGACCTGCGATCAGCCCTACTGGCGGGCCGCGTCGCTGACGGCGCGGCGGGCGCCGAACTCCGAGGTCGGCTTCCACGTCGGCCATTCGTCGCCGTTGGCCAGTTGCAGGCCCAGGCGATACAGCAAGGTCAGGTTCTCGACCGCCGAACGCAGATCCCAGTCCGCCGACCATTCGTCGGAGGGCCTGTGATAGTCGGCGCCGAACTTGGCCGTCCAGGCCGCCTGGCCGGCTTCCACGCCCCCTTCGTCCCAGTCCACGCCGTGCCAGGTCATCAGGGCGGGCACGCCCATGCGGACGAACGGGAAGTGGTCGGAGCGGGTGTAGAAACCCTGTTCCGGCTGGCGGTCGTCGGTGACCACCCGGCCCTCGGCCGCCGCCAGCACGGCCAGATCGTCTTCCAGCGTGTTCTGGCCCTTGCCGAAGATGGCCACATCGCGGGTCGGACCCGACAGCGGCAGCATGTCGATGTTGATGTCGGCGACGGTCGTCTCAAGCGGATAGACCGGGTTGGCGGTGTAACCGTAGGAACCCAGCAGGCCCATTTCTTCAGCCGCCATATGGGCGAAGACGATGGTGCGTTCAGGTCGCGGCGCGGCCTTGATCTGGCGCGCCATCTCCAGAATGCCGATCGTGCCCGAGGCGTTGTCCCAGGCGCCGTTGTAGATGTTGTCCTCGGTGGTCGAGACGGGGCTGACGTGGTCCGCGCCGACGCCGACGTGATCCCAGTGGGCCGAATAGATGATGGTCTCGTTGGGACGCTCCGTCCCCGGGATCCTGGCCAGCAGGTTGTGGGTCGTCAGGGTGCCGATGGTCTCTTCCTGGGCGACCGACAGGGTCACGCCGGTCAGCGCCACCGCCTTGAACGATCCGCTGTCCACGGTGGACAGGGTCGCGATGTCCAGACCCGCGGCCGTGGCCCAGGCCAGGCCCACGTCGTGGTTGATGGCGCCGGAGAACTCCAGGTCCGCGGCTCCGGGGGTCAGGACGCGCTCGCGGCCGGCGAACTGGGCCCCGCGCAGCCAGCCGGCGTCGGTCGCGGGGACCGTGGCCAGGGTGATCACGCCGACGGCGCCGCGCCGGAACGCTTCGTCGGCTTTCGCAGCGCCGCTGTTGTAGGCGGTCGGATAGGCGCCGTTGAAGCGCTCGGTGACGGCTTCCGCCGTCGGCTCGCCGCCCAGCAGGATCACGACCTTGCCGCGCACGTCGATGTCGCCGTAGTCGTCCCAGTCACGCTCTGGCGCGCTGATGCCGTAGCCGGCGAAGACAAGGCCGGCGTTCTCGATCGACGCCTTGCCGTCATTGGTCGCGGCCCGCAGCGTGATGTCGGTTCCGACGGTCATCGGATGCACCGTGCCGTCCGGTCCGGTCCAGCTGGCCGAGGCGGCGCCGGCGACCGGGGTGAAGCGCTTCAGGACGACGTCCTGCAGCCACTGACCATTCGGCCCCCCAGGCTCCAGACCCATCTCTTCGTATTGCGCCTGCAGCCAGGCCAGCGTCATCCGCTCGCCCTCGGTGCCGGGATAACGCCCCTGGAAGTCGTCGGAGGAGATGTGGCGGATGCCTTCCGAAAGCCGTTCCGCCGAGAAGTCCTGGGCCGAAGCCAGTCCGGCTGACAGAACCAGGGCCATAGCGGCCGCACCGCCGAACAATCCACGCAACATCAGGGCTCTCCTCGCCATTTCGGCGCGGACATTAGGGCGGGGTGGACGGAGAGGGGCATTACGGTTTCGTCATGTAGAGGCGAAAGGAGCGGCGTCAGGTGATCGTGTGCCGCCGCTGGATCATCAACGCAGCGCCCGTCGCCATCAGAAGGCCGAGCAGGATCATCGCCCATTCCGACAGGGTCGGCACAGGTGTAGCCGGCGCCTGTGCCGTGACGAGGCGCGACGCCTGGATGATGGTGTTGGTGCCATTGCTCCGGGGCCAGACGGCCGTGGCGACGCCCGTCCCGTCCACCGCCACCTGCGCGTCTGGTGCGCTCTGCCCGACGGCGCTCAGATCGACCGGCGCGGTCCACGTTCCGCCCGAGAACTGCGACGCCTGAACGATTTCGTTGGTGCCGTTGGAGCGCCGCCAGACAACCGTGACCACGCCAGCGCTTGTCGTCGTCACCTGGGGCAAGCTCGCGCTCTGCCCGGCGGCAGACAGGTTCACCGCCGCGCTCCAGCTGCCGCCGGAGAAACGCGACGCCTGGATGATCCAGTTCGTACCGTCGTTCCGTCGCCAGACGGCCGTGGCGACGCCCGCGCCGTCCACGGTCACCTCGGGCGTTTCTGTGCTCTGCCCGGTGGCGGACAGGTCCACCGGCGTGCTCCAGCTGCCGCCCGAGAACCGCGACGCCCGGACGATCCAGTTCGCACCGTTGTACCACCGCCAGACGAGCGTCACGACGCCGGCGCCGTCCACCGCCACCCGGGGCGTTTCTGTCTCCGGCCCGTTGCCGGTCACGTCGACCCGCGCGCTCCAGCTTCCTCCCGAGTATCGAGACATCCAGATGGCGTAGTTGTTCCCGTTGTGCGCACGCCAGACGGCGGTGACGACCCCCGACCCGTCCCCTGCCTCCCGATGATCCAGCGTGGTGGTGGCGGACAGAACGACCGGAGCGCTCCAGCTCCCGCCCGAGAACCGCGTCACCTCAATGAAGGCGTTCCGACGCCACGCGGTCGTGACCGCCCCCGTCCCGTCCACCGCCACCCGGGGCTGTTGTGCGCTCGCCCCGGTGCCGGACAGATCCGTCGGCGCGCTCCAGCTTCCGGCTGAGAACCGTGACGCCTGGACGATGTAGTGCGTACCATTGGTCCGCCGCCAGACGGCCGTGACGACGCCCGTCCCGTCTACCGCCACCTCGGGCGTGTCCGCCTGCTGGCCGGCGGCGGACAGATCCACCGGCGCGCTCCAGCTTCCGCCTGAGTACCGCGAGGCCTGAATGATGGTGCGCGAACCGTCGGACCGGCGCCAGACGGCCGTGACCACCCCAGAGCCGTCCACCACCACCTTGGCCGTGTCTGCGTTCTGTCCGGTGACCGACAGGTCAGGTGTCGGGGTCCAGGTCTGGGCGGCAGCGGGCCCGGCGAACACGCCTAGACCAAGGAGGACCAGGCAAACAAGAAACGACCGCATACGCTCCGCCACAGATGCAAGCTAGACTATAAGCTGCGCCGTAGCAGTCCAGTGCTGGCTGTGCAATCGCGTTTGACCCGCATTATCATGTACGTATTGCGACGGCGTTCCACCTGCTGGCCGTCGGTCGCGTGAGTCTGGGGAGCCTTGCCCCTACTCCCGCTCACCCGCGCTCACCGCCCGTGCAGGTCCGAACTCCGAGCCTTCTTTCCACTGCGGCCAGTCGCGGCTGTTGGTCAGCGCATGGCCCAGGGACCAGTAGACCTGCAGGTCCTGGATCTGGCCGGAATAGTCCCAGTCGGCAGACCATTCGTCATCGGCCTGGTGATAGCGGTTGGCGCCGTACTCGCTGCGGGCGATCTCGCGCCCCGCGATCGGCTCATCGACAAAGGCGCCGGCCGACTTGGCGTAGGCCATGGGGACGCCGCGCTTGGCCAGCGGGAAGTGATCCGAGCGGAAATAGACGCCCGAGGCGGGGTTGCCGTCCGGCAGGATGGTGCGCCCCTGTCTCTCGACGATCGCGGCCATCCGCTCGTCGAAGTCTGACTGGCCGTAACCGACCACGCCGAAGGCGGCGGTGCGGCCATAGACGTTGGCCGAGTCCATATTCACCCCGCCGACCGTGGTCGCCAGCGGATAGATCGGGTTGGCGGCATAGTATTCGGAGCCCAGCAGGCCGCTCTCCTCGGCCGCGAAGCCGATGAAGACGATCGATCGTTCCGGCCGCTCCCCCGCTGCGTAGACCCGCGCCAGTTCGATGAGTCCGGCGATGCCCGAGGCGTTATCGACGGCGCCGTTGAAGATGGCGTCGCCGTTCGCATCCGGCGTCCCGACCCCGATGTGGTCCCAGTGGCCGGTGTACAGGAAGGTCTCGTCAGGGTGGGTCGAGCCCGGCAGGCGGCCGATGATGTTGTGGCTCTCGATCCGCTCGGAAGCGACGTCGAACATCACGTCCATCTCGGCGCCCTCGAGGGTCACCGGCTGGAAGTCGCGGCTACGCGCCTGAACCTTCAGGGCCTCAAAATCGAGACCCGCGCGCTGGAACAGTTCGATGGCGACGTCGCGCTGGATCCAGCTTTCCATCGGCACGCGCTCGCCGGCGTTCGCACGCACGATGTCGAAGTTCGGCCCGCTCCAGCTGTTGCGGACCGTGGTCCAGCCATAGGAGGCCGGATCGGTCTCGTGGACGATGATGACGCCCGCCGCGCCCTGACGCGCCGCCTCCTCGTATTTGTAGGTCCAGCGTCCGTAGTAGGTCATGGCCCGGCCGCCGAAGGTGTTCAGGGCCGGCTCCTCGAAGTCCGCGTCATTGACCAGGACGACCAGGATCTTGCCGGACATGTCCTGGCCCTTGAAGTCGTCCCAGTTCCGCTCGGGCGCATGGATTCCATAGCCGACGAAGACCAGCGGCGCGTCCATCAGCATGACGTGGCTCTCGCCCGGGCGACGGCTGGAGATGACGATCTGCTCGCCCTGGGTCAGGCCTTGCGTCCAGTCCCCGACGGTCAGCTGGGCCTGCACTTCGGACGCCGTGAACTTGTTCAGGGCCACAGCCTGGGTCCAGCCGCCATTGTCGCCGCCAGGCTCCAGACCGGCGGCCTGGAACTGGCCCGAGAGGTAGTCGATGACCTTCTGTTCCGCCGGGGTGGCGATGCCGCGCCCCTCGAAGTCGTCGGCCGAGAGGATGCGGATGTGCTCCGACAGGCGGGCCGCGTCGAACGTCGGCTCCTGCGCAAATGACACGGACGACAGGGCGAGACCGGCGAGAAGCGCGGCGGCGGCGGTATGCAGACGCATGGACGAACCTTCGGATGACTGTTGGTCGAAGGTTAGGTCGGGAAGGGATGGGTGTCGATGCGACTCCCTTCTCCCCTTGCGGGAGAAGGCTCACTCCGACGCCACTGCCCCCGCGCCCGGCCAGCCGGTGTCGCCGACGCGGCGCAGGTCCATCTCGATATAGGGCAGCGGGGCCTGACCCTCGCGGACGTAGTGACCGACCTCATGCCAGCGGCCGTCCTTGATCGTGGCGACATACTGGATGGTCGCGCCCGGTCCGGCCGGGGTCTGCCAGCGGAAGCCATCCTCGGTCGCCTCGAACGGATAGTCGCCCTGATAGCCCTGTGCATAGGCGCGGAAGGTGTAGGCCTGCGCCCGCTCATCCCAGCCGACGATGGCGAAGGCATTGAACTGGGTCGTCCCGTCGGCCGCGTAGCCGCGCCCCTCGACCACCCGGATTGAGCCGCCCAGATGCGTGCCGACCCGTTCGGTCTGGGTCAGGGTCATGCTCCCGCCCGGACCGCCGATAACCGCCGTGCCGCGCCACTCCCCGTCCATGAAGGCCAGCCGAGCCATGGCGTCTCGCTGGGCCTGGCTTCCTGCCGGGTTCTGTTGCTGCGCCAGCCCGGGCGAAGGAACGGCGAGAGACAAGGCCAGGACGGCGAACGGAGCGGCGAACAGACGAGCGACGGACATGGCGTTTCCTCAGCTGCTTTGCATTACAAAGCACTTTTTGGCATTGCCGTCAACGCACGAAAAAGCCCGCCAGGCGGACCCGGCGGGCTGATGTCTTCGACCGACGCAGGAATGGATCGCTAGTGGGCGACGCCCTTCCAGATGCGGCGGTAGCTGGCGTAGGTGATGCCGGCGAAGATGGCGAGGAAGGCGAGGACGCCCATGCCCGACTGCTTCCGCTCCGTCGCCTTGGGATCCGAGGACCAGGCGATGAAGGCAGCGACATCCTTGGACATCTGGTCGACCGTCGCCTCGGTGCCGTCGTCATAGGTGACCTGGCCGTTGGCCAGCGGCGCGGGCATGGCGATAAAGCCGCCGGCCGGAACGTGCTCGGGGTCGCCGTCCCAGAACGGGGTCATGTCGCCCGCCATGTAGGGGTTGTAGTGCTGGGTCGCCGTAATCCGCAGGCCGGCCGGCGCAGCTTCGTAGCCCGACAGCAGGGAGTAGATGTAGTTGGCGCCGTCGTGACGGGCCTTGGCCATGACCGACAGGTCGGGCGGCATGGCCCCGCCGTTGGCGGCGGCCGCAGCCGTGCGGTTCGGATAGGGGTTCGGGAACCGGTCGGCCGCAGTGGCGGGGCGCATGATCGCCTCACCGGTCTCGGTGTCGATATCCGCGACCTCGATCTCGGCGGCCAGGGCCCGCACGTAGCGGTTGGCGGCCGGGTTCTCGGCGTGGGGATCGTAGAAGGGACCACCCTTCTCGCCGAGGGTGCGGAAATGCATCAGGTCCATCGAGTGGCAGGCCGCGCAGACCTCGCGATAGACCTTGTAGCCGCGCTGCAGCTGGCCCTGATCGAAGGTGCCGAACGGACCGTCGAAGGAGAAGCCGCCCGAACGCGGGTGGTGGGCGCCGCCCTCGGCCAGTGCAGGAGACGCCGCGCCGACCACCGCAAGGGCAGCGATCGACAGGGCCAGTTTGCGAATAGAAATCGACATCGCGATCAGCCCTTCTTTTCGGCGTCGGCGGGAGCGGCGGCGGTCATCGCGGACGGTCCTGACAGGACCGGCTCGGAGATCGACGCGGGGATCTTCAGCGGCGTCTCCTTCAGGCCCACGAAGGGCATGATGACGAAGAAGAAGGCGAAGTAGTAGAGCGTGGCCAGACGGGTCAGCCACAGGTAGCTGTTCAGCTGGCCGTCGATCAGGGTGAAGCTCGGCATGCCGGGAACCACCGGAGCGTCCGGCAGCTGGGCGCCGCACCAGCCCAGGATCAGGCCGACAACCACGAAGATCACGAAGAAGATCTTCATCGTCGGGCGATAGCGCATCGACCGCACCTTGGACGTGTCCAGCCACGGCAGGATGAACAGCACCCCGATCGCGCCGAACATGGCGACCACGCCGCCGAACTTGTCCGGGATGGCCCGCAGGATCGCGTAGAACGGCAGCATGTACCACTCGGGCACGATGTGCGCCGGCGTCTGCAGCGGGTTGGCAGGGATATAGTTGTCGGCGTGGCCCAGGGCGTTCGGCATGAAGAACACGAACACCGCGAACATCATCAGGAACACCAGCAGGGCGAAGCCGTCCTTGACCGTATAGTAGGGGTGGAACGGGATCGTGTCCTTGGCCTCGCGCTCCTTGGGGATCAGGATCCCGACCGGGTTGTTCTGGCCGGCCGTGTGCAGGGCCCAAAGGTGCAGCACGACCACGCCGAAGATCACGAACGGCAGCAGATAGTGCAGCGAGAAGAAGCGGTTCAGCGTCGCGTTGTCGATGGCCGGACCGCCGCGCAGCCAGATCAGGACCGGCTCGCCGACAACCGGGATGGCCCCGATCAGGTTGGTGATGACCTCGGCGCCCCAGTAGGACATCTGGCCCCACGGCAGGACGTAACCCAGGAAGGCCGTGGCGATCATCAGGAAGAAGATCACGCAGCCCAGGATCCAGATCATCTCCCGCGGCGCCTTGTAGGAGCCGTAGTAGAGGCCGCGCAGCATGTGGATGTAGACGGCGACGAAGAACATCGACGCGCCGTTGGCGTGGACGTAGCGGATCAGCCAGCCCCCGTTGACGTCACGCATGATGCGTTCGACCGAGGCGAAGGCCATCGCCGTGTTCGGCTGATAGTGCATGGCCAGGAAGATGCCGCTCGCGATCTGGGTGACCAGGCAGATCGTCAGGATCGCGCCGAAGGTGTACCAGTAGTTCAGGTTCTTCGGCGTCGGCAGCGACAGGTAGTCAGCGCCGAAGCGCACGATCGGAAGCCGGGTGTCGAGCCACTTCTCGACGCCGGTCTTGGGAACGTAGGTGGATTCGTGTCCGCTCATCTTGTTCGCTCTCAGCCGATCCGAATGGTGGAGCCGGCGGTGAATTCGTATTCCGGCACGACCAGATTGGCCGGAGCCGGACCCTTACGGATGCGGCCCGAGGCATCGTAGTGCGAACCGTGGCAGGGGCAGAACCAGCCGCCGAAATCGCCGGTGCCGAAGGTCGGGATGCAGCCCAGATGGGTGCAGGAGCCGATCACGACCAGCATCGGCTCGTGGCCGACCTTGGTGCGTTCCTGGTCCGTTTGCGGCTCCTTCAGGTCGGAGGCGTCGTTGTCGGCGATCACGCGCTGCAGCTCGGCTGCGGTGCGGTTGCGCACGAACACCGGCTTGCCCTGCCAGGTGATGACGATTTGCATCCCCTCGGCGACCTTGGAGGTGTCGAACTCGACGGTCGACAGGGCCAGGGTGTCGGCGGCCGGGTTCATGGAGTTGACCAGAGGCCAAACCACCATCACGCCCGCGCCGGCGGCTGCGGCGCCGGCCGCGATATGGATGAAGTCCCGGCGGGTGGCTTCGCCTTCGGGATGTTCGGTCACGACCGATTCGGCCACGTCTCACCTCTGTAAAACTCGGATCGCGGGCCGCCGTGTGGAGACCCGCGCGCGAGGAAATGTCCTTAGCGCGACTGAGAGATTTCGACCCGGTCAGGCTTTGCGGCTCATCGCCGCAAGTTGCTGTGGTTACTTGAGAACCACTCGCAATACTGACCGCGACAAGACCCCTGCCCGCGCGTATGAGGGCCTTAGAATGCGTCTCGCCCTTTTTCAACCAGCCATTCCCCAGAACGTGGGCGCCTGTATCAGGCTGTCGGCGTGTTTCGGGGTCGAGCTGCACATTATCGAGCCCACGGGCTTCCTGTTCGACGACCGGGCGATGAAGCGCGCGGCCCTCGATTACGGCCCGCTGTCGCACATGACCCGCCATCCGGACTGGGAGGCCTTCCAATCCTCGCGGGGCGCCGGACGGCTGGTCCTGTTCACGACGAAGGGCGCGACGCCGCTGACGGATTTCGTCTTCCAGCCGGACGACATCCTTCTGTTCGGCTCGGAGAGCTCGGGGGCGCCGGACCATGTCCACGACGCCGCTGACGCGCGGGTCTTCATCCCCATCCTGCCCGAGGCGCGGTCTCTGAACCTGTCGGTCAGCGCCGGGATCGGCCTGTTCGAGGGATTGAGACAGACGAAAGGCGCGACCTCGGCCCCGCGCGGCTGATTCCCTACTCCGGAGAGCCGGCCACCGGAATCACTGCGAGATTGGGCCGCTCACCGGCCTTGGACGCCGCCACCGCTTCCACCGCCCGCATGACCCGCAGCACGTTCTCGCCCGCCAGCTTGCGGATATCGCCCTCCGTCCAGCCCGCCGCCATCAGGGCCGCCAGGATGCGCGGGTAGGCGTCCACGCCCTCGACGCCGGTCGGCAGGGCGGGAACCCCGTCGAAATCGCCGCCCAGACCGACGTGGTCGATGCCGGCGACCTCACGCACATGCTGGATGTGGGCGACCACGTCGGCGAGGGTCGCGTCGGGCCGGGGGTTGGCCTCGACCCAGGCGGTCATGCGCGGATCTTCCGGCCGTGCGCCAGGCTCGATGCCCAGCCGCGCCATCTCGGCGTTGTAGGCGGGGCCCCAGTCCATGTTGGCCTTCGAGATAAAGCCCGGCACAAAGGTCACCATCACCACCCCGCCGTCGTCCGCCATCGCCCGCAGCACGCTGTCGGGCACATTGCGCGGATGGTCCGTCACCGCCCGCGCCGACGAGTGGGAGAAGATCACCGGTGCCTCGGACACCCTCATGGCGTCGACCATCGTCTCTTCCGAGACGTGGCTGAGATCGACCATCATGCCGATGCGATTCATCTCGCGGACCACCTCTTCGCCGAACGGCGACAGGCCGCCCCATTTCGGCGCGTCGGTGGCGCTGTCGGCCCAGGTCGTCGTCTTCGAGTGGGTCAGGGTGATGTAGCGCGCCCCCGCCTCATGGAATTCGCGCAGCAGGCCCAGCGAATCGTCGATCGAATAGCCGCCCTCCATGCCGATCAGGCTGGCGATCTTGCCGGCCGCATGGATACGATCGACGTCGTCGGCGGTCGTGGCCAGTTCGAACACGTCGGGATGGGCGGCGACGATGCGGCGCACAGTGTCGATCTGCTCGAAGGTCTCGCGCGCGGCTTCCGTCGGAGTCAGGCTCGCCGGCACATAGACGGACCAGAACTGGCCGCCGACGCCCCCGGCCCTCAGGCGCGGGATGTCAGTGTGGAGCTTTGTCGATTCGTCGAGGTTGGTCGTCAGGTCTACCGCATGGGGGTCATTGCCGAACCCCTCACGCAGCGCCCACGGCAGGTCGTTGTGCCCGTCGATCAGGGGGGTGGTCCGAAGAATCTCGCGCGCCCTCGCCTCTCCGTCCTGGGCCGCAGCCGGCAGGGCCAGGGCGAGGGCGGATGCGGCGAGCAAGCAGGAGCGGATCATGATGACCTCCGAAAACGACAGTTCACGGACACTGACAGACGCCGATCCCGGAAGGAAAGTGACTTATCGTCCACCGAGGCTCAGACGTCCGATCAGGACCGCCGCGCGCTGGGACTGGCGCACCAGACTGTCCAGATCCACCGACTCGCCCACGGCATGGGCCCCTGCCCCGGCCATCCCCATTCCGCCCAGCGTATCCACGTCGGCTGCCACGAAGCCTGAGTCCGCCGCGCCGCGCCTGGCTGGATCATAGGGCGCCATCTCGGGCAGGCCGAGGTCGCGATTGACCGCGTTCAGCCGCTCCAGCAGCGCCGTATTGCCCGGCGTCGGCGCCATCGGCGGATAGCCGTCCGGCGCGAACTCGAGTTCCGCCGTCGTCTTCGGCAGATGATCCTCCACGATCCCCGCCATCCGCTCGCGGACCCGGGCATCCTGTTCCGGCGTCAGGGTGCGCAGGTCGCCGCGCGCGATCGCCGTCTCGGCCACGATATTGGTCTTGCCCGACGCCTGGACGCGGAAGCCGGCCGCGTCGATCTCTGCGGGAGTCCCGCCCGCGATAACCCCGACATTGTAGGTCAGGTTCGGCTCCGGCAGTTCGCGGCGGAAGGTGTCCAGGATGCGCGCCATCTCGTAGATCGCGCCGTAGCCCAGATTGTCGCCGAACACGCCGCTGGAGTGACCCGTCCGGCCACCGGTGGTCAGTGTCCAGCTGGACGAACTGCGCCGCGCGATGGTGCCGAACTCCTCGCCGTCCTCGATGGCCAGCCCCTCGAACTCCAGGGCGAAGTCGGCGGCCCGTCCCGCCTCGATCAGATCGCGGCGGGCGACCTCCAGCGGCGCCCCCGGCCGTTCCTCGTCGCCGGTCAGGACGATGGTGATGTTCGATCCCGCCAGCGTCCCTGCCGCCTGCATGGCTCGCAGCGCGGCGATGATGACCACCACCCCGCCCTTGTCGTCGCCGATGCCCGGGCCGGTCGCCTGCGAACCGTCGCGCGCGAAGGTCTGGAACGGGCTGTCCGGCTCGAACACCGTGTCCAGATGGCCGATCAGCAGGACGTTCCTGCCGCCGCCGTCACGGGTGGCGATCAAATGCCCGGCCCGTCCGGTCTCGGCCATGTCGATCCAGCGCACCTCGAAACCCAGCGCTTCCAGTTCGGCGCGAACCATCTCGCCCACCGTCGTCACGCCCGCGAGGTTCAGCGTGCCGGAGTTCACGTTGACCAGCCGCTCCAGCAGATCGATGTGGCGGCCATGCTCAGCAACCACCGTGGCCACGATGGTCCTCTCGGCCTCCGGCGTCTGGGCCAACGCGGGCGAAACGAGGACGAGGCCCATCAGGGCGGTCAGGATCGGACGCATGGGCGGTACTCGCTGTGAAGCCGGGACCGTGGCCGAGGCCGGCGGGCGAGTAAAGCGCGGCTAGCGATCGCTGCTCGCCGGGACGGCCAGACCGACAGGCTGGATCGCGGGCGGCCTGACCTGAGTCGGGGCCTGAGCCGGCACGGCAGGCTGCTCGCGGCATCGGCGACCGATGTGCAGTCCGTTCAGATAGTACCAGCGGTTCTGGACCGCCGCCTGTTCGGCCTCGTCGCGGTCCCGGGTCGGCTGGCGCACCGCATCCACGCCCGCCATCGCCACGGCCGTGACGGGGGCCAGCATTGCCGCGCCGGACCGCGCGATGCCGCCGAGCGAACTCAGCCAGCCGCCTTGAGGGGTCGCGTCGCCCATGGCCGTGCTGAGCTCGGCCGCCTCCTCACTGATCCGGGCGCAGGTCAGGCCCTCGTCGGCCTCTCGAAAGACGCCTGTCTCCGCGGCCGCAACGTCCTGTGCGGAAGCCGTCCCGCCGAGCAGGGTGAGGGTCAGAACCGGGATCAACAGAGGTCGCATCGTGAAATCTCCTGACAGCCCCTCGGTCCAAACGGCTGCGGACCTGCGCGGTTCATCCGCCGACCCACGTGACCTCACGCATCAGACGTGATTGAACGCGGCCCATGAACCAGCCCCCCCTCCCCGACGCCGATCCGCTGGACCAGAAGAAGGTCGAGACCCGCGCCTGGTTCGAGGACCTGCGCGACCGTATCCACGCCGGGCTCGAGGCGCTGGAGGACGCGGCCCCCGTCGATCTGTTTCCCGGCGAGCCGGGCCGTTTCGTGAAGACCCCCTGGACCCGTCCGGCGGGCGGTGGCGGGGTCATGGGCATGATGCACGGTCGGCTGTTCGAGAAGGTCGGCGTCCACGTCTCGACCGTCCACGGCGAGTTCCCCGCCGACTACGCCAAGACTGTCCCGGGCGCCGCCGACGACCCCCGCTTCTTCGCCACCGGCATCAGCCTGATCTGTCATCCGGTCAGCCCGCGCGTCCCGGCCGTCCACATGAACACCCGTTTCATCGCCACGACGAAGAGCTGGTTCGGCGGCGGCGGCGACCTGACACCCGTGCTCGATGTCGACCGTCGTCAGGACGCGCCGGACACGGTCGCCTTCCACGCCGGGATGAAGGCCGCCTGCGACCGCCACGACCCGACCTGGCACCCGAAGTTCAAGGCCTGGTGCGACGACTATTTCTTTCTGCCGCACCGGAATGAGCCGCGCGGCACCGGCGGCATCTTTTACGACCACCACGACAGCGGGAACTACGACAAGGATTTCGCCTTCACCCGCGACGTCGGCGAGGCTTTCCTGTCGACCTATTCGGCCATCGTCGAGCGCCGCATGACCGAGACCTGGACCCCTGCGGAACGCGAGGAACAGCTCGTTCGCCGCGGCCGGTATGTCGAGTTCAACCTTCTCTACGACCGCGGCACGATGTTCGGCCTCAAGACCGGCGGCAATGTCGAGTCGATCCTCTCTTCGATGCCGCCGGTGGTGAAGTGGCCCTAGGCTACTGCGCCTGGGCGCAGCGGAGCTCCGGCGTCGCGGTCGGATGGGCGCGCCGCCAGTAGCAGTTGCGGGCCGCGCCGGTGCGGGTGTTGATCATCCACACATCGCCCCCCTCGGCGGTCGTATAGCTCCCTGCGGCCTGCCACTCGCCGCCGCCGTAGCCATATCCGGGGGCTCCCTCCTGGGCGCGGCTGGGCTCCGACGCGGCGGCGCCGACGAGGATGGCCAGCCCCAGCAGGGCCACGGCAGTCAGGGCGGTGTTGGTCTTCATTTCGATCTCTCCAGAAGCGACGTTCGCTGAACGTCACACTGGACCGATCTGCTGCCGACGGCATCCTCCAACGGGATGACGATTTCAGATTCCGCTGCCCTCTCCCTCGACCGGCGGAGGCGTCAGCATCAGGAAGGCGCGGATCCAGGCGGTCAGCACCGCCCGGTCGTTCGCCTTCGCCAGACTGGTTCGGGCCTCGTCCGCCAGCGCGTCGGGAATGCGAGTCCCCCGCCGGCTCTCCACCAGGGCGGCGGCGTAGTCGGGCTGGAACTCTGGATGGCACTGGAAGGACATGGCGTCATCCCAGGCGAGCCCGGCGAACGGGGTAAAGTCGCTCGCCGCGATCACACGTGCATCGGCAGGCGGGACCAGAACCTGGTCCTGATGCGAGACGGGGATGGCGATGGAGGCCGAGCGCGGGAACATCCACGGCTCTTCCGCGAGGACCTGATAGCGATGCAGGCCGACGCCCCAGCCCTTGTCGGACTTCGCCACGTGGCCGCCGAAGGCCTGGGCCATGATCTGATGCCCGAAACAGATGCCGACCAGCCGCGTCTGGCCCCGCGCCGCCCGAAGCCAGTCACTGAGAGGCGCGATCCACGGCAGGTCGTCATAGACTCCCGCCGCCGACCCGGTGACGATCGCGCCCTGAAATGCGCCAGGGTCCTCGGGCAACCGCCCCGCCTGGACGTCGAAGCGCACCGTCGCCACGCCCTCGCCGAGCAGGGCCCGGAACCGCGCAGGATAGTCGTCGAACGTATCCTTCAGCGCCTCGGGCGGCTTGCCGGTTTCCAGGATCGCGATCGGTTTCATGCCCCCATAGGTGAGGATGGGCGATGGCGGGACAAGGGCAAAGGCGCTACAGGCCCGCTCATGACCGAGCCCGACGCCGATATCGCCCCCGTGGTTCTGATCAATGTCTTCAAGGTCCAGCCCGAGAAGCAGGACGAACTGATCGACATGCTGGCCGCCCTGACCCGCGCCCAGGTCGGCCTGCCCGGCTTCGTTTCGGCCACCCTGCATCGGGGGCTGAACGGCAAGACGGTGGTCAATCAGGCCGTCTGGCGCTCTGTCGACGACTGGAAGGCGATGACGCGAACCGCCGCTGTCTCAGCCGCCATGCTGCCCATCATGGCCATCGCAACATTCGAACCCAACCTCTACGAGGCCGGCGAAGTCATCGAATAGGCCTGCGTCCGCTTCTGACGCAGCGGCATGCTAGCGAGAACCGGCCACGGTCTTTGACAATCCCGTCCCCTCTCTCCTGGCCTCCCGCAGCCGGACTCGGCGGACTCGGCGGACTCTTTTTCAGGAGTCCGGCAGGCTCCGGACTCGGCGGACTCATTTTTCGGGTGTCCGGTCAGGCCCGCCAGACTTGGGCCTTCGCCCCGGCGTCGCCCAGGGTCCCGGCGACCCAGCCGCAGATCTCCGCCGCCGCCGCATCCGCGCCGTCCGGCGGATTGACCACGACCATGGCGCAGCCGTTCATCTTCATCGGATTGGTCAGCGGCCTCAGCCGCGCCTCGGCCACCAGGGTCGGCGCGCCCGTCCCCGACGCCAGCCGACGCAGGAAGCCATCGAAGGTCTCGAGATCCTTCAGCGGCGTCCAGATCGCGACTACCGCGTTCGAGTCCGCCTTCACGATCGCGGCCGCCGTGTCTGCGGCTCTCACATAGTCGTCCGGTCGCTCGAACGGCGGGTCGATCAGCACCAGTGATCCCCCCGCCTGCCGGGCCTCCGCGAGGACCAGATCAAAGCCGTCGCCGATCTCGCCCCGGGCGGTCGGAAAGCCCGCCAGGCTCTGCCGCAAAAGGCCGGCGACCTCTTCGCGCAGCTCGAAGCCGACATAGGCGTCGGCGTCCTTCAGCGACCGCGCGACCAGCACAGGCGACCCGGGATAGAACCGAACCCCGCCGCCGGGATTCAGGGCCGCCACCTCGGCCGCCAGCGCCTCGATCAGGGCAGGCCGGTCCGCCGCCGCCATCAGACGCTCGACACCGGCCTCGGCCTCCCGCGACCGCGTCGCGTCGCCGGTCCGGTCGTAGAGCCCCGCCCCCGCATGAGTGTCCAGAACGACCACCGGCCCCGCCGCCTGCCGCGTCTTCAGGAGCCACAGGACAAGGGCGTGTTTGACCAGGTCGGCGAAGTTCCCGGCGTGGAAGCTGTGGCGATAGTTCATGCCGTTCCGTCCCCTCCCCGACACTTCGGGTCAAGAGGAACCACCGTATCGGCAGCGACGTTCGCCGTTTCTGATCCGGAGCCCGCCCGATGCCCGACGGCAGTCACGACTTCACCCAGGCCGTCGAGGTCCCCAAGGGCCTGACATACTGCAGCGATGCCTATCCCGGGCTGACCCGCGTCCGCTCGGGCAGTGGAGTCTCCATCCGCGACTCCGACGGCAGGGTCATTCGGGACAAGGCCGTGCTGGACCGCATCCGCACGCTGGCGATCCCGCCCGCCTGGACCGACGTCTGGATCTGCCCCCGCGCCACCGGCCATATCCAGGCCACCGGCCGCGACGTGAAGGGGCGCAAGCAGTACCGCTACCACGACGACTGGAGCAGCCACCGGTCGGGCAACAAGTTCGACAAGATGTCGGCCTTCGCCAGGGCCCTGCCCAGGTTGCGGGCCCGCGTCGAGACTGATCTCGCGTCCCGCGGCCCGACCCGCGAGAAAGTGCTGGCCACCGCTGTTCGCCTGCTCGAAATCACCCTGATCCGCGTCGGCAATGCCCAATATGCGAAGCAGAACCGCAGCTATGGCCTCACGACCCTTCACAAGCGGCATCTGGAGATGGACGGCGCAGCCCTGTCGTTCGCATTCCGGGGCAAGAGCGGGGTGGACCACAAGGTCAGCGTCCGTGACCGCCGCCTGGCCGCCGTCGTCCGGTCCCTGCGCGATCTGCCCGGCCAGCAGTTGTTCAAATATCGCGACGCCAACGGCCACCTGTGCCCCGTCACCTCCGACGACGTGAACGCCTACATCCGCGACGCCATGGGCGACCAGTTCTCGGCCAAGGATTTCCGCACCTGGGCCGGCACGGTCTCCGCCGCCCGCGCCCTGCGTGACATGGAGGCCCCGACTTCGGCCACGGATGCGAAGCGCAAGATCACCGTCTGTGTGAAGGCCGTCGCGGGCCTTCTGGGAAATACGCCGACGGTCTGCCGGTCGTCCTACGTCCATCCGGCGGTGTTCGAACTCTACGAGACGGGCCGGATCGTCGAGGTCCTGCCGGGCTCGGAGACCAAGGGCTTCGAGGCGGCCCTGATCAAGGCGCTGAAGGCCTAGGCCCGGGCCCAGAACCCCAGCGTCGGCTTGCCGATCGGCGAGCCCGCCTCCTCCACCCGCGCCAGGATGAGCGTCCGGAAGGCGTCGGCCAGCTCGTCGCCGCGCAGCAGGCGCAGCGACTTGATGATGCGGGTTATCCTCAGATGGTTATGGTCGCTCGCCGTCAGCCAGTGGCCGTTGCGATAGTAGAAGATCGCCAGCCGGTCGGTCGCAGCCGCCAGTGCAGCCTGGGCCGCCGGCGACTCGCGGATGGCCTTGATGTCTTCGTCGGTCAGCGTCGGCGCGTTGGGTTGCGCGCCTGATCGTTCCCGCAGGGGGAAGAGCCACTGGATGAAGTCGTGGACCTGCTCGATCGCCGGGTCATCCATGGACAGGACGTCGAAAACCTCCCGACCGGCGCCGTCGGTCCCGGCGCCGGTCAGGAAGTCGACGACTGCGCTGCTCAAGCGGCCCTGTCCCAGTCCAGAATGACCTTGCCCGACTGGCCCGACTTCATGGCGTCGAAGCCTTCGCGGTAGTCGGCATAGGACAGGCGGTGGGTGATGAGCGGTTCAAGGTCGAGGCCGGCCTTCAGCAGGCCCAGCATCTTGCGCCAGGTCGTGAACATCTCGCGGCCGTAGACGCCCTTGATGGTCAGGGCCTTCAGGATGATCGCGCCCCAGTCGGTTTCCATCGGCTTCGACGGAATCCCCAGCAGAGCCATGCCGCCGCCCATGATGAGGGTGTCGACGCATTGCTTGAAGGCGATCGGCGAACCCGACATCTCCAGCGCCACGTCGAAGCCGACCTTGAGGCCCAGTTCCTTCATGACGTCGCGGAGGTCTTCCTTCGTCGTGTTCACCGTGCGCACGCCCGGCGCGACCTTCTGAGCCAGCTCCAGGCGGAAGTCGTTGATGTCGGTCAGGACCACGGTCCGGGCGCCCGCGTGGCGCGCCACGGCCGCAGCCATCATGCCGATGGGGCCCGCGCCGGTGACCAGAACGTCCTCGCCGAGCAGGTCGAACTGCTGGGCCGTGTGAACCGCGTTGCCGAACGGATCCAGCATCGAGGCGACCTCGTAGGAGACGTCGTCGGGCAGCTCGATCACATTGAAGGCCGGGGCCACGACGAACTCGGCGAAGGCGCCCTGGCGGTTCACGCCGATGCCGCGTGTGTGCGGATCGAGGTGGAAGTGGCCCGCGCGGGCCGCTTCGGAGTTCAGGTCGATGACGTGACCTTCGGCCGAGACGCGCTGGCCGATCTTCAGCGGGCGGTTCACCTCCGAGCCAATGGCGACGATCTCGCCCGAGAACTCATGACCGGTGATCATCGGCGTCGGCACGTTCTTCTGGGACCATTCGTCCCAGTTCCAGATGTGGATGTCGGTGCCGCAGACAGCCGTGCGATGCACGCGGATCAGCACGTCCTCGGGGCCCGCAACGGGAATCGGCGCGTCGATCAGTTCGAGGCCGACCTCGGGTCGCATCTTGGCCAGGGCCTTCATGGTGTCGGTCATTAGTTGATCACTCCCAGTTCTCTGCCGGCCGTCGTGAACGCCGCGACCGCTTGATCGATATGTTCGAAGGTATGCGCCGCCGACATCTGCGTCCGGATCCGCGCCGCGCCGCGCGGCACCACCGGGAAGCTGAAGCCGATGACATAGACGCCGAGTTCCAGCATCCGCGCCGCCATCGTCTGGGCCAGCTTGGCGTCGCCGAGCATGACGGGGACGATCGGATGCTGGCCCGGCAGGAGGTCGAAGCCAGCCTCGGCCATCGCGCCCCGGAACCGGGCGGCGTTGGCGGTCAGCTGGGCGCGGAGCTTGTCGCCCTCTTCGCCCTGGGCGATGCGGATGGCTTCGAGCGAGGCGCCGCAGATCGAGGGCGCCAGGGCATTGGAGAACAGATACGGCCGCGCCCGCTGTTTCAGCAGTTGCACCACCGCCGAGGTGGCGCAGATGAAGCCGCCCATGGCTCCGCCCAGCGCCTTGCCGAAGGTGCCGGTGACGAAGTCGACCTTGACCCCGTGATGCGCATACGATCCCCGACCCTGCGGACCGAGGAATCCGGTGGCATGGCAGTCGTCGACCATGATGAGGGCGCCGTACTGGTCGGCCAGGGCGCGGATCTCGTCCAGCTTCGCGATATAGCCGTCCATCGAGAAGGCGCCGTCGGTGGCGATGACGATGTCGCGCGCGCCGTCAGCCCGGGCCTGTTTCAACTGCGCTTCCAGATCGGCCATGTCGGAGTTGGCGAACCGGTAGCGCTTGGCCTTGCACAGGCGGACCCCGTCGATGATCGAGGCGTGGTTCAGGCTGTCGGAGACGATAGCGTCCTCGGCTCCGAACAGGGGCTCGAACAGGCCGCCGTTGGCGTCGAAGGCCGCGGCGAACAGGATCGAGTCCTCGAAGCCGAGATAGTCGGCGATGGCCCGTTCCAGCTGCTTGTGGATGTCGAGCGTGCCGCAGATGAAGCGCACCGAGGCCGTGCCGGCGCCGCGCGCTTCGGATGCTGCGTTGGCTGCCGCGACCACGCGGTCGTCGCCGCCGAGGCCCAGATAGTTGTTGGCGCAGAAGTTGAGGACCTTGCGGCCCCCGACCTGGATCACCGGTCCCTGGCGCGATTCGATGACCCGCTCGGGCTTGGTCAGCCCCTGGGCGTCGATGTCGGAAAGCTCGGCCGCGACGCGGTCGTGAAAGCCTGTGGTTTGCATGGCGGGTGGCTACGCCCTTTCGCGAATGGATTCCAGCACGCCGAACCTCGCCCCTGCACAGAAACAGATCCGATCCGGACTCGAAAAAACAGTCCGCCGAGTCCGGCGAGTCCGGATCGGATCACCGTTCACTCGGCGACGATCGAAGCTCCGGATAGCAGACGCCGATAGTACGGTCGTTTTCAGGAGTGATTGATATAAACCCATCGAAAAGACCACGATTCTGATTTTCCAAAGGGAATCGGCGCATGTGTTGATGGGTATCAGGTCGTGGACGCCGCCGCGGCCGGCGCCGGACCCGGCTCTACGCCCGCCCGAAACGGATTGACCCGGATGCGCCCGCCGCAGGGCGTGAAGGCCAACGGAATGGCGAGGGCCGCCGTATCGCCGGGGATCAGCACCCGCACCCGCGCCGCCGACGGACAGACCCGCTCACCGGCGCCCTCGTTCGGCGCGACGTTCCAGGCGATGTCGAAGAAGGCCTTGCCGCCGACAGGAATGTTCACGGGCGTCGCCGTGTTCGGGTTCTGGTCCGACCGGATCGCGGTCAGGGCGCGACCCTGGGCGTCCAGCAGGCTGACGGCCGGATAGCCCGAGATACTGCAGGGCGCGGTCCCGGCATTGGTCACGCCGAAGACATTGACCCGGTTGCCGGCGCCCGCATCGCCGGTCTCGCTGTTCAGGCGCAGCTGGGCGGCGCGGCACGGCGTCGAGGCGGGCAGGACACCGCCTGGCGCAGGCTGGGGCTGCTGGCCCGGGACCGGCAGGGCCGGATTGGCCGACGGACGACTGCACCGTTCCAGCACGGCGACACCGACATCCTCGTTCGGGCCGAGGCGGCTGAGGGTCGCGCTTTCCGATCCGTCGCGGGTCGCGATCCACCATTCCAGGCCGGAGCCGGAATAGCGGGCGCCGGAGCCGGACGGCACCAGGCGCAGGGCATAGGTCTGGCCCTTGTAGGCGACGCTGGCCGTGGCTGTGTCGGGATACTGGAGCGTCACCGTCTGCCCGCTTTCACAGGCATAACCGGTCGCGGGAGCCGTCGGCGCGGGCGCCGCGACCGGGGGCGTCTGGTTGACAGGCTCGGCGGGCGGCTCGCCCTCGCGGGTGCAGGCGGACACGGACATCGCGCCGATGACTGCGACAACGAACAGGCGGTTCAGGCTCATGACGGTCCCCGGTGAATGCTGAAGGCTAACGTGGTTCTGCGCGATTGGCTCCCCTTCTCCCCCGGACCTCGCTAGGTTCGGATCAAGGAGACGCCCATGACCGACCAGGACCTGTATCCCGTTCCCTCCGACTGGGCCGAACGCGCCCATATGGACGCCGCCGGTTACGAGGCAGCGCGGATCGCGGCGCGGGACACGCCAGGCGCCTTCTGGGCTGAACAGGCCAGACGGCTGGACTGGATCACGGCGCCGACGGTCATCAAGGACGTGTCGTTCGACAAGGACGATTTCCGCATCCGCTGGTTCGCCGACGGGGTGCTGAACGTGGCGTACAACTGCGTCGACCGCCACCTGGCCGAACGCGGCGACCAGACAGCGATCATCTTCGAGGGCGACGATCCCTCGGTCTCGGGCGCGATCACCTATGCGGAGCTGCACCGCCAGGTCTGCCGCATGGCCAATGTTCTGAAGAACCTCAGCGTCGTGAAGGGCGACCGGGTGACCATCTACCTGCCCATGATCCCGGCGGCGGCCGTGGCGATGCTGGCCTGCGCGCGGATCGGAGCGGTGCATTCGGTGGTGTTCGGCGGCTTCTCGCCCGACAGCATCGCGGGGCGGATCGAGGACTGCGGCTCGAAAATCGTCATCACCGCCGATCAGGGTCTGCGCGCCGGCAAGACCATCCCGCTGAAGGCCAATGTCGACGAAGCCCTGACCAAGGTGGCCGTGGACAAGGTTCTGGTCATCGCCCACACGGGCGCCGACGTGCCGATCGTCGAGGGACGGGACGTGCGGTTCGAGGACGCTGTGGCGAGCGTCTCTGACGACTGCCCGTGCGAGCCGATGAACGCGGAAGACCCGCTGTTCATCCTCTACACCTCGGGATCGACGGGTAAGCCCAAGGGGGTGCTGCACACCACCGGCGGCTATCTGTTCTGGGTCAGCTACACCCACGAGCTGGTGTTCGATTACCGGCCGGGCGAGGTCTTCTGGTGCACGGCCGATGTGGGCTGGGTGACGGGACACAGCTACGTCGTCTATGGCGCGCTTTCGAATGCGGCGACGACCCTGATGTTCGAGGGAGTGCCCAACTATCCCGACAACCGCCGCTTCTGGCAGGTCGTGGACAAGCACAAGGTCGAGATTTTCTACACCGCCCCCACCGCGCTGCGGGCCCTGATGCGCGACGGGGACGAGCCGGTGAAGTCATCAAGCCGCAAGTCCCTGCGCCTGCTCGGCACGGTCGGTGAGCCGATCAACCCGGAAGCCTGGCGCTGGTACCACGAGGTGGTCGGGGACGGCCGCCTGCCGATCATCGACACCTGGTGGCAGACCGAGACCGGCGGGGCCCTGATCGCCCCCCTGCCCGGCGCGACAGACCTGAAACCCGGCTCGGCGACCAGGCCCTTGCCGGGCGTTGAGCTGGAGCTGGTCGATGCGGAAGGCGGCGTGCTGGATGGCGCAGCCTCCGGCAACTTGTGCATCACCGACTCATGGCCGGGTCAAATGCGGACCGTCTGGGGCGATCACCAGCGGTTTTTCGAGACCTATTTCTCGGCCTATCCCGGCAAGTATTTCACCGGCGACGGCTGCCGCCGGGACGAGGACGGCTACTACTGGATCACCGGCCGGGTCGACGACGTCATCAACGTCTCGGGCCACCGGATGGGCACGGCCGAGGTCGAGAGCGCCCTGGTCCTGCACGAGGACGTGGCCGAGGCGGCGGTGGTCGGCTTCCCCCACGACATCAAGGGCCAGGGGATCTACGCCTATGTGACCCTGAACAAGGGCGTGGAGCCGCACGACGATCTGAAGAAGGCGCTGGTCGCCCAGGTCCGCCACGAGATCGGGCCGATCGCGGCGCCGGACGTGATCCAGTGGGCGCCGGGCCTGCCGAAGACGCGCTCCGGCAAGATCATGCGACGGATTCTGCGCAAGATCGCGGAGAACGACCTCGGGTCGCTGGGGGACACGTCGACCCTGGCGGACCCGTCGGTGGTCGATGACCTGGTGAAGAACCGAAACTAGCGCCCCCTCTCCCCTTGCGGGAGAGGGGGATCGCGCACGACGGCGCAGCCGTCGTTCTTGCGCGGTCGGGTGAGGGGTGACGCCAGTCGTTGAAGGTCTGCGCTGCCGGGGTTCCTCACCGGCCAGACCCCGAGTCACCCCTCATCCGACCTCGCTTCGCTCGGCCACCTTCTCCCGCAAGGGGACAAGGGAAAGTTAGTTTGGCACGAACTCCGGATCGATCAGGCACGGTTGTCCATACGTCTCCGCCCGCGACTGACACGCCTCAAGCACATCCTCCGCATCCGGCTTCTCGCCTGTGTCCAGCCAACGGGTCATGGCGATCAACATCCCGGCGTACTGGGGGAGGCTGAGCTGGCTGTGCAGGGCCTCGGTCGTGAAGACCTGGCTCAGCAGGTTCGAGCGGCCGGCCTCGGCGACCGTCCGCGCATAGATCGCCTCGTGCGACACGAAGACCGTCGGGTCATAGCGGGCGTGCATCGTCAGGGTCGGCAGGACGATGTTCCCGGTCAGGTGGGCGTCATAGGCGAGCGCCGCGACGGCCGCCGGTTCGGCCTCGAACCGCTCGACGCCCTGGTTCAGCGCGACGTCGTCGTCCGAGCCCTGATAGGTCGTTCCTGCGTTGGAGAACGGATTGCCGCCGTCCAGCCGTTCCCAGACCATGTCCTGGAACAGGTTGGTGCCCCAGGCGAGGTGGGCGACGAGGCTATCAGCCGTCACCCCGACCACCGACAGGATGTTGCGGAGCGCGTCGGCCTGGGCGCGGGTGCGGGCCTCGGGCGGAAGACCGAGGCCCGTACATTCCTCGACCCGCGCGGCGATGTCGGCGCGGGGCATCGAAGCTCCCCCGGGCAGGCCCTGCCAGAGCGGGTACTGCGTCTCGGTCGGGCGCGGGTGGTTGCGGCAGTAGAACTGGTAGATGGCGCGCAGGTCGGCGCGGAAGGTGTAGCCGCGCGTGCCGCCGGCAAGCAGCCCGCTGGTCAGGATGACGCCGTCGTAGTTGCGGGCCCCATCGGCGGAGACGGCGTAGAGCTCCGCCGCCTTGGCGGCGACGTTGCCGCCCCAGGACTGGCCGTGGAGGATCGTGCGCTTCGGCTTGCCGAAGGCGTCCCAGACGATCTGGCGCAGGTCGTCGGTGTCGCGCGCGGCCATCCGCACGCCGTAGCCGCCCCGGCGGTAGGTCGAGCCGGCCCAGGCGTAGCCCTCCGAGACCATGACGGAGAAGCGTTCGAGGTCTTCGACCGGGTCGGCCCGCTGGGGCTCCGCCGTGCGCGGGCCGCCGTGGGCGTGGATGATGAGTGTCCCGTTCCAGTCGCGTGGCCAGGCGGTCCAGTACCAGGCGCCGTCCGCCGACCGGCCAGAGGAACAGGTCGTTCCGGCGGGAAGGCTGGCCGGGCACTCCGCCCGTTCCGGCGCGATGGCCTGGGCCGAGGCGGGCATGGAGCCCGCCCCGATCCAGCTCAGGCCTGCGACGGCGAGGATCGAAAGTCTATGCATCGTTCCTCTCCGCCCCAACGGCTCAGAACTCCTTGGCCATCGAGACGTACCAGTAGCGGCCGTAGGGGCGATAGAGCGAGCCGAGGTAGCCCGAGGACGACAGCGGCGGACGCTCGTTGGTGATGTTGCGGGCGCCGAAGCGGATGCGGCTGTTCGAGATGAAGCCGTTGTTCTCTTCCCACTCGTACTGGCCATAGAGGTTGCCGGTGACCTGGCTCTCGACCTCCCAGGCGTTGCCGGCGGCGTCGAGCAGGTTCGTGTCGTCGACCGCCGAGATGTACTGGGTGAAGGCCCCGACCTGCCACGGGCCTTGGCTCCAGGTCACCGATCCCGACAGCTTCCACTCCGGACGACCGTTCTGGGCCAGGAGGTTGCTGGAGTCGGGCAGCGGCGTGGCGGCGTTGATCGTACCGGCTGCGCGGGCGGCATAGAGGGCATCCACCGCCGGGCCTGCTTCACGACCGAACTTGATCAGCTTGGCGGCGTCGATATTGACCCGGAAACTGCCCAGCGGCGTGTTCCGCAGACGCCAGTTGAAGCCGATGTCCATGCCCTCGACGTCCTGCGGCAGCAGGTTGACGAACCGGTCCGAGATCGAGGTGATCACGCCCGCCGGCGTAAGACCCGTACCGGCAAACAGGGCGATGTCGTCAGCGTTGACCGGCGCGCGCGTGACCAGCGGGTTCGAGCGACCCTGGACCCGCTCGGCGTAGTCGAGGACCACCGCGTTCGCGCCGCCAAACAGACCGACGATCTTCTCCTGCTGGATTCTCCAGCGGTCGACGGTGAAGGTGAAATCACCCCACTCGGCCGGGATGAACTGGGGCTGGAAGACCACGCCATAGGACTGGTTCTGGCTCTCTTCCGGCTCCAGATCCGGGTTGCCGGAGACCAGCAGGGAGGCGCCGATGGAACGCGAGCAGGCGCCGAAGGTGGCGATACGCCGGGCCCGCAGATCGGCCTCGCAGCGGATGTAGTCGGGGTTGGTCGACAGGCGGCCATAGGTGGCGGTGTTGACCTGTTCCAGGTTCGGAGCGCGGAAGCCTTCCGAGTAGGAGCCCCGGATGCGCAGGCCGTCGATGATGTCCCAGGCGGCGGCGACCTTGGGCTTGGCGACGTTGCCGAAGTCCGAATAGTGCTCGGCCCGGCCGGCGATCTGGAGCTCCAGATTGTGGACCAGCGGGATGTTCATTTCCGGTGATACGACCGGGATCGCGAGTTCGACATAGGCCGAGGTCACGGAACGCTCGCCATGGGTGTCGGAGTTCTGGCTGACGGCGATGACGTTCGACAGCTGGACTGCGCCGGTGACCGTGTCGCGGAACGGGTTGGAGCCGTCCAGGTTCGAATCGCGGTCGTCGTCCTGGGTCTCCCTGCGCGCCTCGAAGCCAAAGGCCAGGCCGACGTCGCCGGCGGGCAGGCTGAACAGGTCGGGACGCGAGACCTTGAAGTCGTAGAGGGCCAGGGTCGTCTTGCTCTCACGCTTCAGGGTGAAGGTGATGGCGTCGAGGGCCGTTTGCGAGCTGGGCGTGCAGTCGCCGAAACTGGTCTGGGCGATACAGCCGCCGCTGAACGGGTTGTAGGCGTCCGGCGTGGACAGGGCGAGCGAGGCCTGCAGCGCCTGGGTGTTGACGGCGAGGGACTCATCGACCGCCTCGGCTTCCGAATAGAGGAGCGCCGTCTCCCAGTCCCATCCGCGCCACTCGCCGCGCAGACCACCCAGGGCGCGCGCCTGGTAGTTGGTGACGTTGACCTTCTGATAGCCGGCGTCGACGAACCGGTACTGGTTCAATGTGATGGCCAGGCCCGTCACCGGCACATTGGTGAGGCCCGAGATACGGTTCGGGTTCACCCGGCCATCGGAGAAGGTCACCGGACCGAACGGGTTCCAGTAGTTGGTCGTCGGAATGGTCAGGGTGTTCAGGTTGATCACCGGCGGCTGAACGCGCTGGGTGTCGGCCGTATAGTAGCCGAGCTCGCCGAAGGCGGTGACACTGTCGCTGATGTCGTAGTGGCCCTGAAGGAAGACGTTCAGGCGCTGGGTGTCGGGCAGGATCGTCGTGCCCGGGGCGGTGTCGAAGCGCAGGTCGCGCTGGACGCCGTTGAAGTTCAGGGCGCCGGAGCCGAGGCAGATGTTGGCGTCACTGGCATTGGGAACAAGACAGCCCGTCAGGGTCGTCGGCTGGATGTGGAAGGCGCCGGCGGCCGTGGTCAGGGAGGTCGTGCCGCGACGGATCGCGGTGGTCGCGCCGACCACCGCGAAATTGCCCCAGGCGCCGCGCGTGTTGCGGAAGTCTGGCGTCAGGCTGGAGGAGAAGTCCGGATCGCCCGCGAACAGGAAGCGCAGGTTGTCGGTCGCCGTGAACTCCTGATCTTCGGCCTGCAGCGCCGAGCGGTCGGTGTAGTCGATGTAGGCCGAGACATTGCCGCGTTCGAAGTCCTTGCCGGCGAAGACGCCGAGGTTGAACTCCTTCAGATGGGTGCCCTCAGCGCCACCGTACTGGGCGTTCATCTTCAGGCCGTCGAAGTCGTCCTGGAGCACGGTGTTGACCACGCCCGCGACGGCGTCCGCGCCGTAGATGGCGGCTGCGCCGTCCAGCAGGACCTCCAGACGCTCGAGGCCCGTCACCGGAATGGCGTTGGAGTTGTAGCTGAGGACCGGGACCGTGCCGGTGTCCGACGTGCCCTGGCTGGTCGGGTGCTGCACGATGCGGCGGCCGTTCAGCAAAACGAGGGTGTTGCCGACGCCGAGCGAGCGCAGGTTGACCGAGTTCACGTCGCCGCGCGCCGCGTTCGAGGTCTGGGGGTTGTTAGCGGCCGAGAACAGGACGTCGCCCATTTGGGGGATCGAGCGCAGCAGGTCGTCGCCGTTGACGGCGCCGGTGGCCAGGATCTGTTCTTCGCTCAGCACCGTGACCGGCAGGGCGGCGGTGACGTCCGCGCCCCGGATCTGCGAGCCGACGACCACGATGTCATCGACCGAAGAGGCGTCGTCGCCGTTCTGCGCAGCCTGATCGGCGATCGACTGGGCGGCCTGCGACAGCTGGGTCGAAGAGGGCACGGGCGCCGGCGTCGGGATTTGCGTCTGGGCCAGGGCGGCGGGCGCCAGGCTCAGAAGGGCGGCTGCGGCGGTGGTCGCCAGCATCGCGGTCCTGTTGGTGTTCATGTTCATCCTCCCAAAGTCTTTTTTGTTTTCAGGCACGTGAAAAGCGTTTCAGTCGCGAGCGACCACGAGGTCGTCGCCGGGGCCGGCGGCCGGATCGGGCTGAGCGGCCAGAGGACGGGGCGAACCGTCGAGCGCCTCGCGCAGGGCGTCGCGGTCCAGCTCACCCTCCCAGCGTGCGACGACGATGGTCGCCACGGCGTTGCCGATGAAGTTGGTCAGGGCCCGGCACTCGCTCATGAACCGGTCGATGCCGAGGATCAGGGCCATGCCGGCGATCGGCACGGTCGGCACGACGGCGAGCGTCGCGGCAAGCGTAATGAAGCCCGCGCCCGTGATGCCCGCCGCCCCCTTGGAGCTCAGCATCGCGACCAGCAGCAGCAGGATCTGCTGCTCTAGCGTCAGGTCGATGTTCAGCGCCTGGGCGATGAACAGGGCGGCCATCGTCATATAGATGTTGGTGCCGTCGAGGTTGAACGAATAGCCGGTCGGGACGACGAGGCCGACGACAGACTTCGAAGCGCCAGCCCGCTCCATCTTCTGCAGCAGGCTGGGCAGGGCGGCCTCGGACGACGATGTGCCCAGCACCAGCAGCAGCTCTTCCTTGAGGTAGCGGATCAACTTGAAGATCGAGAAGCCGTTGGCCCAGGCGACCGCACCCAGTATGCCGACGACGAAGATCGCGGCCGTCAGATAGAAGGTGGCGACCAGGGCGATCAGGTTGGCGATCGTCTCGATCCCATAGGCGCCGATGGTGAAGGCGAAGGCCCCGAACGCCCCGATCGGCGCCGCCTTCATGACAATGGCGACCAGTTTGAAGAAGGCCGCGCTGACCGATTCCAGGAACGTCAGGACCGGCCTGCCGAGGTCGCCGACCGAGGCCAGGGCGATGCCGAACATCACCGAGACGAACAGGACCTGAAGGATGTTGCCGGTCGAGAAGGCGCTGGCGAAGGTGTCGGGAATGACGCCCAGCAGGAAGCCGATGATCGTCGTCTCATGCGCGGCGGTCGAATATTGGGCCACCGCACCGGCGTCGAGCGTGGCGGGGTCGATGTTCAGTCCACGGCCGGGCTGGACGACGTTGCCGACCACCAGGCCGACGATCAGGGCCAGGGTCGAGAAGACGAGGAAATAGGCGAAGGCCTTGGCCGCCACCCGGCCGACGCGACCCAGATCGCGCATGCCGGCGATGCCCGTGACGATGGTCAGGAAGATCACCGGGGCGATGACCATCTTCACCAGCTTGATGAAGGCGTCCCCCAGAGGCTTCAGGCTCTCGCCGAACGCCGGCCAGAAATGACCGATCAACCCACCGAGCACGATCGCGCCCAGCACCTGGACATACAGGTGCCGGTACCAGGCGCGCGGCGCGACGGACGCATGACCTTGATCGCTCGAAAGCTGCACTCGACCTCCCGTGCGACCGAGGTCGCGTCGTTTCCGCACGGTCTGACGCCGTGTCCAAGGCCTCAGTTTGGCCGTCATTGAGCCAGCAGCCAAACCGGAGATGAATTCAATCAAGTCGCTGTTGTTGTTGACTTTGATTGGCTTACGCGCAGATTGTGTCCGGAAGTTCGGCCACACATATGGCCTTTCTGTGCGGAATTCCGCATGCTTCACGGATGACGGCGTCACCGCTTGATCGACTCTCCAGCCTTGCCTCCAGCCGGTCCTCCCGACCATGGCTGGTCCTGTTGCTGTGCTGGCTGGCGGCCTCCGCCCTGGCCATGACGGCCGCCGGAGAACTGGCCCGGCGCGACGCCCGGGCCGACCTGGCGCGTCAGGCCGACGCCGCCGCCGCCCTCCACGCCGCCGTCCTGCGCAGCGAGCTGGAGAAGCACCGCTCCCTCCCTGTCGTCCTGTCCCAGGACCCCGAGGTGGTCGGTCTTGTCGCCGGCGAGGGCAGGCAGGCCGCCGACATCGTCAGCGCCAAGCTGGAAACCCTCGCCGCCCAGACCCGCGCCGCCGCCATCTATGTCCTGGACCGCAACGGCGTCGCCCGCGCCGCCAGCAACTGGCGCCAGCCGACCAGCTTCGTCGGATCCGACTACGCCTTCCGCCCCTATTTCCGGGGCGCCATGCAGAACGGACAGGCCGAGTTCTTCGCCCTCGGCACCGTCAGCGGACGCCCGGGCCTCTACCTCGCCCGCCGCATCGGCACGGCCGCCGCGCCGATCGGCGTCGTGGTGGTCAAGGTCGAGTTCGACGCCCTCGAAGCCGACTGGCGCGGCTCCGGCGAGCCCGCCTATGTCACGGATTCCCGTGGCGTCGTCCTGGTCACCAGCGTGCCGGAATGGCGGTTCCGCCGCAGCCGCGACCTCACCGCTGCCGAGCGAGCAGCCATCCTGGACGACCAGACCCTGACCGGTCAGGCCCTCGCGCCCCTGCCCTTCGACAGCGAGGCGACCGGCGCGCACCGGATCGTCCGGGCCGCCGCGGGCGGCCCCTCGACCGAGTGGATCCTCGCCCACACCGAAACGGACACGCCGGGCTGGACCCTGCATCTGCTCGACCCGATCGGCGGGGCCATCGTCGCCAATGTGCTCAGCGCGCGGGCGGTTGCGGGCCTGTTGGTCACCCTCCTGGCGGTCGGCGCCGGCGTCCTGCTGCGTCGGCGGCAACAGGCCATGGCCCGCGCCGAGGCCGAGGAGCGGGCCCGCGCCGAACTGGAACGCCGGATCGACGAACGCACCCTGGAATTACGCGCCGCCAACGGCCAGTTGAGTCGCGAGATCGACGAACGCCGCCGCGCCGAGGCCAGCCGCGAGGTGCTGCGCGAAGAACTGGTCCAGGCCAACAAGCTGGCCACCCTCGGCCAGATTGCGGCCGGCGTGGCGCACGAGATCAATCAGCCCGTCGCCGCCATCCGCACCCATGCGGACATCGCCGCCGCCTATCTGGATCGCGACGATCCCGACGCCGCGCGGCGCAGCCTGGGGCGCGTGGCCGAGCTGACCGGCCGCATCGGCGTCATCACCGACGAGCTTCGCGCCTTCTCTCGCAAGAGTACGCAAGGGATCTCCGCCGTCTCGCCCGCCGCCGCCATCGACGGTGCGCTTCTGCTCATCGGCGGGCGGTTGCGCGAGGGCGCGGTCGAACTGGTCCGCACCGGTGCGGCCGATCTGCAGGTTCAGGCCGAGCCGATCCGACTGGAACAGGTGATCGTGAACCTGATCCAGAACGCCTTCGAGGCCATGAGCGACGCCGGAACGCCAGAGCCTCGACTGACCATCGATGTCGCGCGCAAAGCCGGACGGGTCGAGATCGTCATCGGCGACAACGGCCCGGGGGTTGATCCCAGCATTGCCGCGGCGCTGTTCACACCCTTCGTCACCACCAAGTCGGCCGGGCTGGGCCTCGGCCTCGTCATCTGTCGCGACATCGTCGCCGGCTTCGGCGGCGAACTCAGCCTGCGTCCCGGCAAGCCCGGCGCCCGGTTCGTGATTTCGCTGAAGGCCGCCGCGTGAACTTCTCCCGCCCGCGCTGCGTCACCCTGATCGACGACGACGACGACTTCAGGGACGCCCTGCTGGAGCGGCTCCAGCTCGAGGATCTGGAGGTTCAGGCCTTCGCCTCGGCCGAGGCCGCGCTGAAGGTTCTGGGCGCAGACTATCCCGGCGTCGTGATCTCGGATCTGCGCATGCCCGGCATGGATGGTCGTGGATTGCTCGCGCGGCTTCAGGCGCTCGACGAGGGGCTGCCGGTCGTCATGATCACCGGCCACGGCGACATTGCCGACGCCGTCGATGCCCTGCGCAACGGGGCCTATGACTTCGTGGCCAAGCCGTTCGACTTCGGCCGGCTGGCCGACAGTCTCAACCGGGCGCTCGAGAAGCGCGGGCTGGTTCTCGACAACCGCGCCCTGGCGGCGGAGGTCGGCCGGGTGACGCCGGACCTCCCCCTGCTCGGTTCCAGTCCGGCCATCGCCCGACTGCGCACCGTCATCGAACAGGTCGCGGACGCCGGAATGGACGTCCTGATCGAGGGTGAGACGGGCGTCGGCAAGGAGGTCGTCGCCCGCGCCCTGCACAACAGCGGCCGTCGTCGCGTGCACCCGTTCGTCGCGGTCAACTGCGGCGCCCTGCCGGCCGGTCTGATCGAGAGTGAGATGTTCGGCCACGAGCCGGGGGCCTTTCCCGGTGCGGTCAAGCGCCGCGTCGGCCTGATCGAACAGAGCCATCGCGGCACCCTGTTTCTCGACGAGATCGAGAGCATGCCGATGCCCGCCCAGGTCGCCCTGTTGCGGGTGGTGGAACAGCGCGAGATCCAGCCGCTCGGCGGATCAGGCCCGCGCCAGCTGGACCTGCGAATCCTCGCCTCGTCCAAGATCGACCTGAAGCTCGCGGTCGAGCGCGGGCAGTTCCGCGAGGATCTGTACTACCGGCTCAATGTGCTGAAGCTGAGAGTCCCGCCGTTGAGGGAACGTCGCGAGGACGTGCCCCTGCTGTTCGCCCACTTCCTGGCGCGGGCCTCTGGCGATCGCCAGCGCACGCCGCCGCCGATGAGCACAGCCGTGCGTCGCACCCTGATGGAGCATGACTGGCCGGGCAATGTCCGTGAACTGGCGCATTTCGCCGACCAGGTCGCCCTGGACATCGATGCTCCGACGGCGATCGGCTCGACCGAGGAAACCCCCGGCGGCCTGGTCGACAGGCTGGAGCGGTTCGAGAAGGCGGTGCTGGAGGAGGCGCTGCATCGCCATGCGGGCGACATCGTCGCCATCACCGACGCGCTGAGGCTTCCGCGGAAGACGCTCTACGACAAGTTCCGCCGCCACGGCCTGCGGCCGGGCGACTTCCGCGCGCGATATGCGGGCTGAAATACGAAGAGCCCGCGCTCTTGGCTTCAGGCTCAGGCTTTGCGCTGACGCCCAGACAGCAAAAAGCCCCGCGGGTGACCGACGGGGCTTTGAGATCTTGGGTGCGGGAGCAGGATTTGAACCTGCGACCTTCAGGTTATGAGCCTGACGAGCTACCGGGCTGCTCCATCCCGCGGCAAGAGCGGCTTTGTGAAGGAAGAAGTTCGAGAGACACTGGGCTGAAGTCGCGCAAAGCGCGTTAGCCCGGACAGACGTCACAATCCACATATCCGCTTGGTAGACCCGGCGGCGACCTACTCTCCCATGCCTTGAGACATAGTACCATTGGCTCTGGAGGGCTTAACGACCGAGTTCGGGATGGGATCGGGTGGGGAACCTCCGACATAACCACCAGGTCAACCAAGCGGATATGTAGATTGTGACGAGAAGACATTGTCGTATTCGAAAAATCGAATGAGTTTTGCTGAGAAACGATCAAGCCGATCGGATTATTAGTACCAGTAAGCTTCACGCGTCGCCGCGCTTCCACACCTGGCCTATCAACGTGGTAGTCTTCCACGATCCTCAGCGAAGCCTTGTTTTGAGGTTAGTTTCCCGCTTAGATGCTTTCAGCGGTTATCTATTCCATACTTAGCTACCCTGCTGCACAACTGGCGTCATGACAGGTCCACCAGAGGTATGTCCATCCCGGTCCTCTCGTACTAGGGACAGATCCTCTCAAGCTTCGAACACCCACGGCAGATAGGGACCAAACTGTCTCACGACGTTCTGAACCCAGCTCACGTACCACTTTAATCGGCGAACAGCCGAACCCTTGGGACCTGCTCCAGCCCCAGGATGTGATGAGCCGACATCGAGGTGCCAAACTTTGCCGTCGATATGGACTCTTGGGCAAAATCAGCCTGTTATCCCTAGAGTACCTTTTATCCGTTGAGCGATGGCCCTTCCACGCGGGACCACCGGATCACTATGGCCGACTTTCGTCTCTGCTCGACTTGTCAGTCTCGCAGTCAGGCGGGCTTATGCCATTGCACTCGACGACCGATTTCCGACCGGTCTGAGCCCACCATCGCGCGCCTCCGTTACACTTTAGGAGGCGACCGCCCCAGTCAAACTACCCACCACGCCATGTCCCGGGACCGGATAACGGCCCTCGGTTAGACGTCAACGACAGTAAGGGTGGTATTTCAAGGATGGCTCCACCAGAGCTGGCGCCCCGGTTTCATAGCCTCCCACCTATCCTACACATACGGTCGCTAACGCCAAGGCGAAGCTATAGTAAAGGTTCATAGGGTCTTTCCGTCTGACCGCGGGAACCCCGCATCTTCACGGGGAATTCAATTTCACTGAGCCTGTGCTGGAGACAGTGGGGAAGTCGTTACGCCATTCGTGCAGGTCGGAACTTACCCGACAAGGAATTTCGCTACCTTAGGACCGTTATAGTTACGGCCGCCGTTTACCTGGGCTTCAGTTCGTCGCTTTCACAACTCCCTTTAACCTTCAGGCACCGGGCAGGCGTCAGACCCTATACGTCGCATTGCTGCTTCGCAGAGCCCTGTGTTTTTGCTAAACAGTCGCTACCCCCTGGCTTGTGCCACTCTGCAAAGGTTGCCCTAAGCAGAGTCACGCTTATTCCGAAGTTACGCGTGCAATTTGCCGAGTTCCTTCAGCACAGTTCTCTCAAGCGCCTTGGTATGCTCTACCTGACCACCTGTGTCGGTTTCGGGTACGGTCTCTGCTGGAGTTATTTCCAGGGACAACTTCCCTGCCAGGACAATCCAATAAGCCCTGACAAGTTGCGCCATCCGTCACTTCCAGCTGGTGCAGGAATATTTACCTGCTTCCCATCGACTACGCTTTTCAGCCTCGCCTTAGGGGCCGACTAACCCTGCGCAGATTAGCTTTACGCAGGAACCCTTGGTCTTTCGGCGGGAGTGTCTCTCACACTCCTTATCGTTACTCATGTCAGCATTCTCACTTC
>NZ_CM178742.1:2395000-3294211 GCF_058681545.1 Brevundimonas sp. AVps7
GCGCGCCGAAGGTCAGGGCCGCCACGGCGTTCATCAGGGCGTGCACCCATCCGCCATGCACCAGCATGGAGGTGACCAGTCCGCCGTACCGCCCCTCGGCAAGGTCTGCGGGTGCAAAGGCCAGCCCCAGCCAGTTGTCGCGGGACCGCTCCTGAAAGACGTAAAGCGCCGGCATCGAGGCGGCCAGCAACACCGCCAGCAGCGGGGCATTGAAGATGCGTTCCCTAGGGGGCGGACCGGCGAATCGATCGGGCATCGGCTCCATCCGGCTCAAATGCGGAAAGAACTAACCAATCTCAAGCGCTTCTTAATAACCATAACTCACTTTGGCACGCGGACCGCGACCTTGCGGCCGCTAACCGTGTTCGCGTGGGATTGGCCGAAATGCTGTTGAAGAGGACGTCCATCGCCCTGCTGACCGTCGCTTTGGCGGCTCCGGGCGCGGCCCTGGCCCAGACGAGCGGCTCGGCCGGCCTGTCGAGCATGCAGAACGGCTACGGCGGCGCGCGGCAATCGGTCAGCGCGGCCCAGACCGGATCGACGCGGGATGCCAACGGCAATCGCCTGATCGTCGATGGGATCATCCAGGCCGGCGCCTCGGCCTACTCCCGCCAGTCCGGCGGCGTGTCGAACACCTACTCCGGCGGCGTCGGCAACGGACAGGGCACGACAATCGCGGGCTCGACCGCCATCGGCAACAATCTGAACGTGGTGGTCCAGGGCAGCCACAACACGGTCATCGTCAACTCGCGTCAGACCAATACAGGCAATGTCACCGCCCGAACGGATCTGACCGGCACCCTGACAGGCTTCGAATGATCGCGCGCACCCTTCGTCCCCGGCTGAGGAGCGGCGTCGTAGCCCTCGCGGCCGCGGCACTCCTGTCCGCCTGCGTCAGCCCCGTGGCGGGGCCTGGCGGCCTTTACGCCCGGCCGATCGGCAATGCGCCGGTGACAGCGAACCCGACGCCCTACTCCCCGGCGCTCTATTGCCTCGCCGACTACGCCCGGCGCTACAACCTGCCCTCGCCCCGCATGGCGATCGGCCGAATCAGCGACTACACGGGCACGGTTTCCGCCGACGGCGGCCGACAGATCACCGGCGGCGCCTCGTTGATGGCCTTCTCCGCCCTCGCCAAGTCGGGCGCGCGGATGGTCGAGCGCTATGACACCGCAATCTCCGAGATGGAGCTGCGCTACGCCAACAACCGCCTGATCGGCGACGAAGGCCCCGATCAGCCCGCGGACGCCAACTATCGCCGCATCCTGGCGGGCCAGGTGCCGGGCTCTGACTTCTACATCGTCGGCGGCATCACCGAGGTGAACTACAACATCCGCTCGGCCGGCTTCGACGCCGCCGTGGGGGAAACCGACACCGACGTCCCCGGCTCCGGCATCATCCAGGGCAAGATCTATGTGATGAACATCGCCATGGATCTGCGCCTGGTCCAGACGACCACGCTCGAAGTCGTCGATGTCATCTCCTACCAGAAGCAGATCATCGGCCGCGAAATCTCCGCCGGGGTGTTCGACTTCCTCAACGGCAACGTCTTCGACGTCTCGGCCGGCACGGGCGGCATGGAGCCGGTCCAGCTGGCGGTTCGCGCCCTGATCGAACGGGCGACCGTGGAGATGATGGCGAATCTGTATGGCGCGCCGGGTCCCGAAGTCTGCCTCAACGCCGCCAACGACCCTCTGAACACGGTGGGCGCGACTGGCGGCTACTACGCCGCCTACGACAACACGGGAACGAACAATGGCCAGACTCGCGCCGAACCGTCTCGCTGGCACGCTGGCCGCGACGGCGATGTGCGTCGCAGCCGCTACTGAGGTCTTCGCCCAGGACCGTTCGATCGTCCTGAATCAGCAGCTTCAGCTCGGCGACGTCATCGCGGGCCAGACCCTGAACGTTGAGGACGCCACCGGAGAGGTGGGCGTGAACAACGCTGCCCAGGGCAACAGCCTGTCCGGCTCGGTCGAGAACGACGCCCTCAGCCTGAGTTCGACCCAGACGATGCGGGGCAATACCCGCGCGACCACGACGATGACCCTGACCGGCGACACCGAGGGGCCCGTCAATGCGACGACCCAGGCGCGCGGCAACTATCTGGCCGCCGGGGCCTACGGCGCGGATCTGACGATCGAGTCGACCCAGACGGTCGACCCTTCCGAGGTCACGGCCTCATCCACGATCACGGGATCCTCCGCGCGCCTGATCGGCGGCGCCTCGGTCGGCGTCACCGCCATCGCCAACTCGACCGCCATCGGGGCCAGCGGCTCCCATGTCGAAGGCACGGTGATCCAGAACTCCGCCGCCGGTGTCCGCGCCTCCAACTTCGCCGGCACCCGGTACATCCCCGAGACCGGTGAGTTCATCAGCCAGTCGATCGGCAACTCCGTCCTGGTCAACTCCGGACTCGCGTCGAGCCAGGACCTGACCATCCGCCAGCGTCAGGCCGGCGACCAGGTCACGGCCTCCACCAGCGCCAACTCCGGCAACACCTGGGATCTGGCCGGCCGGGCCCGGGCCACGGGCAACCAGGCGGTGCTCTACAATCAGGGCGGCTCGGCCGTCGTGACGACCGACCAGTCGAACCTGTCGCAGATCCAGACCGCCAGCCGTGTCACCAGCTACGACTTCGGCGCAGCGACCTCGAACGCGTACGGGACCGGCAACGAGGTCTCGATCGGCAACAACGATCGCTATCTGGAGATCGACAATTCCCAGGTGAACTCCGGCGGCGTGGAGGTCGCGTCGACCTTTGAGGGCACGAACGGCTACGACGCCTATGTCGCGGCCGAGGCCGTCGGCAACTCGGTCACGGGCTACGCCTGCTCCGCGTGCGACGGCACGATGGACGTCACGAACGCCCAGACGAACTCCGGAAACGTCTCGGCTACCGCCTCCACGACGATCCGCGGCAGCGGCCGTTCGGTGGCGACCGGCGCAAACGCCGTCGGAAATACGGCGACCTTCTACGTCTCGCGTCCCGGAACCTGACGTAAAGTTCATTTTACACCCGCGGCGGTTCGGAGCGAAGATGACGACAACCGACGGGGGCCGTCGGGTTCATATCGTCATCTCTGTTCGGCCGCGCCTGCCCCGGCTCGGCGACCGTTCCACCGGAGCCTGCATGTCCAACGCCCGTCGCCTTCTTCTCGTCGCCGCCTCCGGGCTGGCGCTCCTTGCGGCCATGCCCGCCGCCGCCCAGACGGCCCAGCCCTCGTCCCCGTGGGCCCAGGCGGCCAGCGACATTCCCGCCGATTCGAACGTTCGCTTCGGCGTCCTGCCCAACGGCATGCGCTACGCCATCCTGCGCAACGCCACGCCTCCGGGCCAGGCGAGCCTGCGCCTGCGCATCGCCGCCGGGTCGCTGATGGAGAACGACGACCAGCAGGGCCTTGCCCACTTCATGGAGCATATGGCCTTCAACGGGACGACCAATATCCCGGAGAACGAGCTGCTGCGCATCCTGGAGCGTCTGGGCCTGGCCTTCGGCGCCGACACCAATGCGGCAACGGGCTTCGACCAGACCTTCTATCAACTGGAGCTGCCGCGCACGAATGACGAGACGGTCGACACGGCTCTGCGCATCATGCGCGAGCAGGTCTCCGAAGCCCTGATGAACCCCGATGACATCGACGCCGAGCGCAACGTCATCGTCGGCGAGGAGCGGACCCGCAACACGCCGGGCCTGCGCTCCGCCAAGGCCCAGTTCGCCCTCCTGGCGCCCGGACAGCGGATGTCGAACCGCCTGCCGATCGGCGACATGGACATTATCCGCACGGCGCCGCGCGAGCGTTTCGTCGAATTCTATGAGGCCTACTACCGCCCGTCGCGCGCCACCTTCCTGGCCGTCGGCGACTTCGACGTCGATCAGATGGAAGCCAAGATTCGCGGCGCCTTCGAGAGCTGGCAGCCCAAGGCGGCCGACGGCCCGAACCCGGACCTGGGCCAGGTCGCACCGCGTGGTCCCGAGACCCGTATTCTGGTCGAGCCCGGCATCCAGTCGTCGATCCAGCTGAACTGGACGCGCGCGCCCGACCTGGACCCCGACACCGTGGCGGAGCGCAGCTCGCGCATCGTGCGCAATCTTGGACTGGCCGTACTGAATCGTCGTCTTGGCGAACTGGCACGCGCGGACAACCCGCCCTTCATCGGCGCAGGCGCCTCCAGCTCGACCCTGTTCGACAGTGTCGACCTCGGTTCGGTCTCGGCCAGCTTCAACCCGGGCGGCCTGCAGCGCGCGCTCGAGACGATCGAGCAGGAAACCCGCCGCCTGCAGGAATTCGGCGTCACCGACGCCGAGATTGAGCGCGAGATTACCGACAACCGCACGGCGCTGGAAAACGCCGTGGCCGCCGCCGCGACGCGGACCACGCCCGCGCTGGTGGACGGCCTGCTCGGCGCGACCAACGACGATCGCGTCTTCGCCGCGCCCCAGACCAACCTCGACATCTTCAACGCCGCCGTTCAGGGCCTGACGGCCGCCACGGTCGACGCGGCGGTCAAGGCCGCCTTCGAAGGCCAGGGGCCCCTCGCTCTCGTCGTCACGCCGGAACCGATCGAGGGCGGCGAAGCCGGGGTCACGGCCATGCTGCAGGCCTCGCAGGCCACGCCGGTCACCGCGCGCGCGGTACAGGCGGCGCTTGAGTGGCCCTACGCCGACTTCGGCGCAGCGGCTGAGCCCACGGCGCGTCGTGAGATCGCCGAACTCGGCGCCACGGTCGTCACCTTCGCCAACGGCACGACCCTGACCGTCAAGCCGACGACCTTCCGCGACGAGCAAATCCTGGTCAGCGTCCGCACCGGTCTCGGCGAGCTGGGCCTGCCGACCGACCGTCAGGACCCGCAGACCCTGGCCGGGTTCGTCTTCACATCCGGCGGTCTGGGCAAGCTGACCGCCGACGAGCTGAACCGCGTGCTTAGCGGCCGGATCTACGGCGCCAACTTCTCGGTGGACGGCGACGCCTACCAGTTGTCGGGCGCCACCCGTCCGCAGGATCTGGCGCTCGAGATGCAGGTGCTGACCGCCTATCTGACCGATCCGGGCCTGCGTCCCGCCCCGTTCGAACAGATCAAGGCATTGTTCCCGCAGATCATCGCCCAGCAGATGGCTACCCCGGCCGGCGCCTTCGGCATCCTGTCGTCGGGCCTGCTGGCGTCCGGCGACCCGCGCCAGACCTTCCCGAGCGCCCAGGACATCGGCGGCTGGACAATGGACCAGCTCAAGAGCGGCCTGACCGCAGGCTTGGCGCAAGGCCCGGTCAACGTCGTCATGGTCGGCGACGTCACAGTGGACGACGCCATCGCGGCAGTCGGTTCGACGCTCGCCGCCCTGCCCGCCCGTCCCGCCTTGCCGACGCCCCCCGCCGGCGCTGACGTCCTTCGCTTCCCGGCTGGAACGCCCGAACCTGTCGTCCTGCGCCACACCGGTCCGGCCGAACAGGCCCTCGGCTACATCGCCTGGCCGACGGTGGACTCCGTTGATGACCGCACCGATGCGCGCCTGGCTGGTCTCCTGTCGGCAGTGATGGAACTGCGGGTCCTCGACGAAATCCGGGAGAAGCAGGCCCTGGCCTATTCGCCGGGCTCCAGCGCCTCGTCGTCGGACGTCTACGCTGGTTATGGCTCGATCACCGTCACCGCACAGACGACGCCGGAGAACCAGGCGAAGTTCTTCGATGCGGTCGACGTCATCACCGCCTCGCTGCGTGACACGCCGATCACCGAGGATGAACTGACCCGCGCCCGTGCGCCCCAGGTCGAGGCCCTGCGCCGCAGCCAGGCGGGCAACGACTACTGGCTGGGTCAGCTCAGCGACGTTGCGGGCGATGCTGACGCCGTTGCCGAGGTCACGAGCCACATCTCCGACATCGAGGGCTTCACGGTCGCGGACATCCAGGCCGCCGCCCGGCGCTGGCTTGTCGATTCGAAGTCGTGGCGCGCCTCGGTGCTGTCTTCGAACGCTCCGGCCCAGTAGGAAGGAAAAAGGCCCCGGGGCTTTCGCTCCGGGGCCAAGTCTTCACTCAGGATCGCCGGCGATGACCGACGATCGAACATTACCCGTCAGCGGATGCCCCCAGGCTGAACAGCCCGTTGTCCGCTGTTCAGGTCTCTAGAAGACCCGTCCGCCGACCCCGCCGTCCAGCATCATGGTCGCGCCGACGATGGAGGCGCCCTGGGCCATCACGGTCTCCTCGCGGTATTCGGTGTAGGTTTCCTCGCGGATCCAGGTGACCACCTTCACGCCCGCGCCGTAGCGGCGCAGCAGGGACCGCTCGTTGCAGTCGCGTTCCGGACGCTGGACCCGGCAGATGATTCCGCCGGACCGGTCGCGCCACAGGGCGTTCCCCTTCTCGCAGGCGAAGGTTTCGCCGCCCTGACCGCCGTGGCCGACCTGACCCGACCACTCGGACCATGTGACCTGCAAATGGGTGCCGGCGATGCAGCGGAACAGTTCGCCCTCATAGCTGTCGGCGATGTCGCGATCCGGAATGACCTGCGACGCCGGATGCGGGATGTCGCGATCGTCGATGCAGAAGGCCTGGATGACGACACGCTTCTCCCAGCGTCGGCGAGCCTCGTAGGGCACGCGCACGACCTGGGCGACCGCCCCGGCCTCGACGTTCAGGTTCTGGATGACCGTGGGATAGGGCTGCTCGACGCTGAAATAGGCCGAGCCGCCGCCACCGCCGCGCAGGTTGCCGTAGCCGCCCACGCGAGCGTTGATCCGGGCGCGCGCAGCCGCCGAAGCGTTGGAGTTGGCGTTCGCATTGACGTTGACGTTGATGTTGATATCGCCCGGCGGCGGATAGGTCGGCGGCCCCGGATGCTCGCAGCAATCCGGCGGAGGGGGCGGCGGAGGCGGCGGAGGCGGCGGCTGGCAGCCCATGTCGCACGGCGGCGGAGGGGGCGGCGGACAGCCCGCCGTGCACTGGGCAGAGCCCGCAGCGCTGGCCAGGCTCCAGAGGCCGGCGGCTCCGGCCAGGGCCGGCAGCCAGGTCTTGATCCGCACCCGCATGGGCTGGCTCCTGCAAACAACAAGCGGCGTCGCGCGGGGCGCGGGCCAGTTCAGCCTGACATCTGGCGGCAAAGGTCTTTCGTTTCCGTTAGCTGAAGCCGCGGCCCAAGGTTTGCGCCGCCCCTCGCAAAGGCGAGGGCGATGTTTCATCCCGGCACGCAAAATCTGATCGACCACTGGGCCGCCCTGCCCGAGGCCGGCCGGATTCCCGCGCGCGCCGCGTTCGAGCCGATGAGGATGGGACGACTGGTCCCCCAGCTTTTCACCGCCGACCGGGCTTCGGAGGGCGCGACCTTCCGTCTGGCCGGCGCCTGGATCGAGACCCTGCACGCCCGCCCGATGCGCGGTGTGTCATGGCTGGAGCTTTGGGCTCCTGAAAGCCGGCCGCTGGTGGCCAGCGCTGTGGTTCAGACCTTCCGTGAAGCCCGCCCTGTCGTAATGGTCGCCGAAGCAGCCCGGCTGAGGGGGGTTCTGGAGATCGTCATCATGCCGATGCGCCAGCCGGACGGAACTCCCGACCGACTGATCGGCCTCTATCAGCCGGTGGCCGAACAGGAACGCCGCCGCGAGGCTGTCGGCCCGTTGACCGCCCGCCTGTCGATCGGTGTGGGCATGCCCAGCCGCGCGCCTCTGACGCTGGCGGCGCTGGACGGACGACGGATCGCCTAGATTTTCTTCAGCTCCGCCGCATACCGCTTCCAGTTCTGCACATAGTGCCCGGCCGAGGCCGTCAGCGCGGCGATCTGTCCCTCGTCCAGTTCGCGGGCGACCTTGCCGGGCTGGCCCATGACCAGAGAGCCGTCGGGGATGACCTTGCCTTCAGGGATCAGGGCATTGGCGCCGATCAGACAGTTCTTGCCGATCACCGCCCGGTTCAGGATCACAGCGCCGATGCCGATCAGGCTGTTATCTCCGATCGTGCACCCGTGAAGCATGACCTTGTGCCCCACGGTCACGTCGCGGCCGATGGTCAGGGGCGAGCCGGGGTCGGAATGCAGGACGCTGCCGTCCTGGATGTTCGTATTCTCGCCGATGATCATCGTCTCGTTGTCGGCCCGGACTGTGGCCCCGAACCAGACGCTGGCGCCGGACTTCAGAATCACGTCTCCTATGACGACAGCATTGTCCGCGATCCAGTATTCGCCTTCCGGCGGAAGCTGCGGTTTCTTGTCCGCCAGCGAATAGATCGTCATCGAAACATCACCTTATTCTCAAGCAAATGAGGGCTTTAACCCTTCGCTAACCACGATAGCATCAATCTGTTGATGCGATTCGAGGTCGCCATTTCGGCCCCGAGTCCGAAGCCGGATCAATCCCGGTCCGGTCAGATGTCGGGGGACGTAGTGCAGCGTTCGGGTCCGCGGCGGGCATGCCCGCCGGATGTGGGATACATCTCCGACCCCGGATGCGCTGTCTGCGCCTCCTCTCCCCTCCCCAACCTCGTTCGAGGCGATGCTTTCGCAGCATCGCCTTTTTTCATGCCCTGGAGGCACTGATGACCAAGCGTGCAGCCCTGAAGCGTCAATCCCGCGAAGGCGGAGCCTTTGACGGACCCGACTATGGCCAGGATGCAAAAGTCCGCCGCTTGCCGACACCACACACCCGAGGGGGATGGTCGCCGCATCCGTCCAACGACGACCGCGACCAGGCCTATCTGAAGACGCTGAAGCCCAAATCCGAGGGCCAGGCCGCGCTGCTGAACGCCATCGACACCTCCAACCTGTGTGTGGCGCTCGGCCCGGCAGGCACGGGCAAGACCTATCTGGCGGTCGCCAAGGCGGTTGAGGCGCTGGAAGCCGGCAAGGTCGGACGTATCGTCCTGTCCCGTCCCGCCGTGGAGGCCGGCGAATCGATCGGCTTCCTGCCCGGCGCCATGGAGGACAAGCTGGCTCCCTATCTGCGCCCCCTTTACGACGCCCTGTCCGACCGGCTGACGATGAAGCGGGTCGGCGCCCTGATGGCCGAGGGTCTGATCGAGATCGCGCCAGTCGGCTATATGCGCGGCCGCACGCTGAACAACGCCTTCATCGTCATCGATGAGGCCCAGAACTGCACCTATGTGCAGCTCAAGATGCTGCTGACGCGGCTGGGCTGGCATTCGACGATGGTGGTGACGGGGGATCCGGGACAGACGGACCTGCTGCCCTCGCTGTCGGGGCTGGCGGATATCGCGCAACGGCTGGAGGCGGTGCCGGAGATTGCGGTGGTGCGCCTGGCCGAGGGCGACATCGTGCGTCACCCGCTGGTCGCGAGCATGATCGGGGTTCTCTGACCTCACCGACGGACAAGGAAAAGGCCGGCGGATCGCAGGATCCGCCGGCTTTCTTCATTTCATTGAGGCGTTCAGCGCTTCTTCGCACCGTCCAGGCTCCAGGCCCCGGGGCCCGAAGTGACGAGGTAGAGGAAGATGAAGCAGAACAGGATGGCCGCATCGCCGCCGTTGACGGCGGGGTACAGGCCGGAGGGCGCGTGGAACATCCAGTAGGCCACCGCCATCATGCCCGACAGGACGAAGGCGGTCGGCCGCGTGAACAGGCCGAGGATGATCAGGAGACCGCCCACCGTCTCAAGGATGCCGCCGATGCCCAGAAGGGTGGCGATCTCCTGCTGGCCCGGCTGGGCGCCCTCGGGGAAGCCGAACAGCTTGATGACACCGTGGGCCATAAAGGTGAGGCCAGTGACGATGCGGAGGATCGCCAGGGCCTGCGGTTGGTATTTCGATGCGCCGTTGAAGAAGTTCATGTGTTTCGTCCCTGTCTGTAAGGATCGCGTTGAAGGATGCGGCCCGTATAGCGACGCTACGCCAAACGGGCCGCCGGGCAAGTCAGCCCTTGGACCCAGGCCGCGTCGACAAGGACGATCTCGGCGTCGTTGACGGCGGTGACCGTAATCGTGGCCTCGTTGGTGATTGCTGCGCCGTCGCGAGCGTTCAGCCGAACGCCATTGACCTCGACGTCGCCCCTGGCGGGCACCAGATAGCCGCGCCGGGACGCACCCAGCGGATAGGTCGCGCTTTCGCCGGCCTTCAGCGTCGCCGCGACCAGACGGGCGTCGGTGCGGATCGGCAGGGCATCGGCATCACCCTCGAAACCGGAGGCAAGGACGACGAACTGGCCCGAGCGGTCGCCCTTGGGGAAGGGTTTGGCGCCCCAGGCCGGGGCCTCGCCGCGCTTCGTCGGCTCGATCCAGATCTGGAAGATGCGCGTCAGGGTCGGCTCGGCGTTGTACTCGGCGTGACGGATGCCGGTGCCGGCGCTCATCACCTGGACGTCACCGGCCTCGGTACGGCCCTTGTTGCCCAGGCTGTCCTCGTGGGTGATCGCCCCTTCGCGGACATAGGTGATGATCTCCATGTCCGAGTGCGGATGGGGCGGGAAGCCCGAGCCGGCGGCGATCTCGTCGTCGTTCCAGACGCGCAGATTGCCCCAGCTCATGCGCGCGGGGTCATAGTAGTTGGCGAAGGAGAAATGGTGTTTGGCGTTCAGCCAGCCGTGGTTGGCGCCGCCCAGGCTCTCGAACGGTCTGCGCTCGATCATTGAAGTCTCTCCGGCCGCAGGACGTCCCGCAGCGCTGTTGCTCGGACGCTAACATAGGCGACCGGAAGAGAACTGCAACTGACAGTGTATCAGAAAAGATATCTCCCTCTTCCGTTGGGAGAGGGAGGGCTCGCACAGCGGCGATCGCCGTCGTCCTAGCGCGGTCGGGTGAGGGTTGTGAGTCACCGGGGACGCACGACCCTCACCCTTTCGGCTGGCGCATCGCTGCGCTCTGGGAGCCTCAAGCCCTCTCCCAACGGGAGAGGGTCAGCCGTTAGTTGCCAAGATCATACGTCCCGGTGATGTCGATCCGCACCGCCATCTCGCCGGCGGCGACCGGGGTCGAGGCGCTGTCGGCCATGGCCATGCGGGCGCCGCTGTAAAGAACCGGCGGCTGCGGCTGATACCCGCCGCCTTCGTTCAGCGAACGGATGCCGCCCAGTTCGACGCCCAGGGCCTGGGCGTACAGCCGTGCCTTGTCCTGCAGGGCGCGGACGGCGAGGACGCGGGCCTGGTCCTCGGCGGCCTTTGGATCCTTCAGGCCGAAGGAGATGCCGTTGATCTGGTTGACGCCGGCGCCGACCACGGCGTCGGCCGTCGTGCCGACCTTCGTCAGATCGTTGATGATCACCGTGACCTGGTTGGAGGCCTGATATCCGCGCAGGCGGGGCGGCTGGTTCTCGACGTAGTCGTATTGCGCCGACAGGTTCAGGCCCGAGGTCTGGATATCGCGGTCGGCAATGCCGGCGCGGCTGAGGGCGGCGAAGACTTCCTGCATGCGGCGGGCGTTGTCGGCCATGGCGGCCTGGGCCGTCGGGGCCTCCGTCTGAACGCCGAACGTGATGGTGGCCATGTCGGGCGCGACCCGGACCTCGCCATAGGCGGACAGGTTGAGGGCGGGCTGGGCGGCCATGGCGTGCACCTGCATGGGCGTGGTGGGGGCGGACTGGGCGAAGGCGGCCGGGGCCGCGAAGGCCGTCAGGGCAGCGCCCAGCATCAGGGCCTTGAAGGTGCGGGTCATTGAAGAATCCTCATCGAGAACGAAACTGGTGACGGCCCCCGTTCTCTGCGCAGGCCGTGGCGGAACCTTGGCCTTTAACGCCTGAACGACGGGGATGGTCGCATCGGCAGAAACCGTTCATCGGGATGAATTCGCCGACAGGGTCCGGGCTCTTTCCCGGCGCTCCGCCCCCTGCTAGGCGGGTCGTCCGCCCCAGGTCCGGGCGTTTCGGGGGCGCGTAGCTCAATGGTTAGAGCCGACCGCTCATAACGGTCTGGTTGGGGGTTCGAGTCCCTCCGCGCCTACCACCCTCCCTGACAGAATGACGGCCCGGCCCCCTCAGGAGGGGAGCCGGGCCGTCGGGAGCGCTCCGGGGGGAGAGACGCTCAGCCACAAACCTAGAAGCGGACGGAGGCCGTCACGCGGAAGGAATGCAGTTCGATCGAGTCGCTGGACCGGATCTGGTTCGTGCCGGCCGGATTGACCAGCAGGAAGGGGTTGGTCGCCGGGGCAGTGCCCGGGCCGGTGCGGACGACCAGCGGATCGTTCACGTCGAGGTCGGAATAGAGATATTCGACACCCACGGTGATGTTGCTGGTCAGCCATTTCTCGACGCCCGCGCCGACCTGGAAGCCATCGGCGTCGCCGGTGCTGCGGGTCGGGCTGAAGCTGTTGGCGGCGTTGGAGGTCGAGTAGGTGTTCTCGACCTGGGCCATCGCATAGCCGGCGGTGACGTAGGGCAGATAGGCGCCCATGGCGTAGCCGACGCGACCGCGAACGGCGGCGAGCGAGGTCACTTCGCGTTCGAAGGTGTAGCTGGCCGGCGTGGTCGAGAAGGCGGTGACGGCGTCTTCGGCGCCCGCGATACCGGCCTCACCGACGACGCCGAAGACCCAGGATCCGGCCTGGAAGTCATAGCCGCCACGGATGCCGACCTCGCCATTGCCGTTCTCGTCATCGCGGCAGCCGGCGGCGGCGTTGTTGGCGTTCGGGTTGCCGTCACAGAAGCCCGGCGAGAACGCGTCGGCCGCCGTCGTGGTGCGGACAGTGTCGCCGTAGGACCCGTCCAGGTTGGTGTCGAACAGGATGCGCTCGTCCTCGTCCTGGGACGGCATGAGGTATCCGGCATAGCCGCCGATGTAGGGGCCGGACCAGTCCTGGGCGGAGGCGGGCACGGCGACCAGGGCGAGGGCAGCCGCGCTCACGGCGGCGAAGGTCTTGATCATAAACGTTTTCCTTCAAGCGGCCGGAGAGGGCCTTACACAAGGAGATACGCAGTCAGACCTTTTTGGACGCACGGCGGCCGTGTTTTTGCCTCGGGCGCAGCAACCGGCCGCTATCGAGGCTACCGCCGCCAGCGATCCTCGCCCCGGATGCGACCACCGTCGACATAGCGGCCGTTGGAATCGTACCAGCCGTCGCCCTGCTGGAAGCGACCGTAGTTGTCCGGCATGTACGAATAGTCGTCGTAGGGATCGCCATAGGCGCCGTCCATCTCGTCCCACCAGTCGCGGGGATAGGCGGTGAACTGGCAGTCGTAGCCCTGGTCCGGACGCTGGTACCACTGGGGCGCATAGCGGTCGCGGTAACGGGGCTCCCAGCGCGGGCGGCACAGTTCATCGGACCAGACCCGGTTGCCCGAGGCGTCAAGGGTGGCGCGGTACTCGCGATCGAAGACCTCGCGCATGCCGACGAAGGTATTGTTGGTGACGATGGCCCGGCCGGACTGCAGCGCCACGCCGACCGAGCCGGCGCGGACGCGGCTGTCGGTCAGGGTCAGTTCGCCGTTGTAGAGGACGGCGCCCTTGTCGGCCCGGCAGATCTTGGAGCCCGAGACCGTTACCGAGGCGCCCTCGACCGCGACGCCTTCGGAGAAGCCGCAGATTCTGGTGTTGACGACCTCGACCCGGCCGTAGTCGCGGCGCGACCGAACGGCCAGGCCGATGGAGCGCGGGCCAAAGTTGTTGGGTGTCTCGGCTCCGCTAAGGGTCACCGAATCGATGCGCGACGGATCAGCATTTCCGGGCACGATCTCGATGCCTGACTGGGAGCCGGAGATGACCGTCTCCCACAGGTTCAGGGTTGCGCCGTCGGCGACGATGGCCGGGGCGATGGTCTGGGCGTCGATGATGGTGTCGCGCAGATCGACCGCCCCGCCGTCGGCGTAGATGGCGGCCTCGTCGCCCGCATGGCGGATGCCGACGCGGTTGCCGACGATCTGGCCGCCGTAGCTGACGATACAGGCCGCGTCCCCGCCCCGGGGCGAGGCCAGAACCACGTCGCGCAGCTCCAGCCTCACGCCGGACGCGACGGTGATGCAGGGCAGGCCGTCGGGCGCCTGCAGCGTGATGGCCGAGCCTTCGCTCCAGCGGCGCGGGTCGAAGCCGCCCTCGCCAATGATGGTCATGGGCTTGTCGACGTTCAGCCAGCCCACGCAGGCGCCGCCACGCGCGCGGATGACCAGGGTGCCGCCGGGGCGCACGCGCTGGACAGCGGCCTCCACGCCGCCTGTGCCCGGATTGCCACCGCAGTCGATCAGGACGATTTCCTCGCCGCCGGGCGTGATCGGGCCGCCGTAGGGGGGCTGGTAGCCGGGAGTCCAGCCAGGCCGGTGGGTTCCGTAGTTCCAGCGGCGCGGCCGGTCCTGCCGCCGGCTCTGGCTCGCGGGCGGATCCAGCAGCAGGCCGAAGTTCGGGCGGGTCTGGCTTTCGACCCGGGCGGCGGTCTGTGCCTCGACCTCGGGCGCCGCGACCGTCAGCCCTGCCGCGATGGCGAGGGCGGATAGGGCGAGAGTGAACGTCTTCATCGGATCAGCCCCTCCTTAGCGGCGCTGCGAACGGGAAACCTGGGCCAGGACGGCCTGCAGGCGGGACGCGGACGGGCCGAAGCCGGCCAGCGCAGAATCGATGCGGAAGGCCACGGCCTCCGCCTTGTCCTGGTCGGCCACCCCGGCGACGCCGAGCGCGAAATAGGTCGACATGGCGAACTTGGCCTCGGGAGAGCCCTGTTTGTCCGCCTGCGAGTACCAGTGGAAGGCGCGGGCGTAGTCGGGCGGAACGCCGATGCCCTCGGAATACATGACCGCCAGCACCAGCTGCGCCTCGGACGAGCCGTTCACCGCCGCCAGCTGGATAGCGCGGACCATCTCCAGCCAGGAGAGCCGCGATTCCATATTGTGGCCGAGCATGGCCTCCAGCGACTGGATCTGGCGCGCCGACAGGTCGTTCGGGGCATTCTTCACGTCTTCGGTCACGCCGAGATAGCGCAGGGCGCGACCCACATGGACGAAGGGCAGCTCGGTCATCCGGCCCAGCGCATACTCATAGGCGTCGCCGCGCGGACGGCTCTCGTCCGAGAAGGGCACGCCCGAAGCCGGGGCCTCGTTCGGATAGAATTCGTAGGGCGGCACCCACTGGCGGGCCTTGGCCTCGACGAAGGCGCCGTAACGTGACCGGCCCGGCGAGGACCGTTCGAAGTCCTTGAGCAGGACATACGCCCCGACGTCGCCGGTCTGCACCGCGAGGTAGTTGTACAGGTAGGCGTCGACATCGTTACGGGGGAACAGGCTGACGGCGGCGTAGTAGCCGGCGCGGCGGCGATCGGGCTGGCCGCCGGCGTTGCGGCCCCAGGCCTCCCGCGCCTGGGCGTTGTCCTGAGGCTCGCCAAACGGGCCGTAGAGAGAGTCATGCAGGCGGGCCAGGGCGCGGAAGCCGTCGGCGTCCTGGGTCGACAGGACATAGATGATGCGGTTCCGGACCTCGGACTGCTCCTCCATCGTCATGCGGGAAAGCTGGAGGTCCAGCCGCTCATAGGCGACGTGGCGTTCCCAGGCCCGGCAGTCGTCGTAGCGTGAAACATTGCGCAGACCGCCGAAGAAGCCGCCGCGGTCCGCCCGGTTGATCGGGGCGTACCCCTCGTCATTGGCCAGGGCCATGCCGGTCCAGACCGCACTCTCGATCGGGTCCTCGATATTCTTGTCGGTGGCCCGCAAGGCGGCGTAGCGGGCGCCGAGCTCGAGCTGGGCGAAGAAGTCGCCACGGAAGGCCGCGCGTCGCAGCTGGCGCAGACCAGCTTCCTGCGCGTTGAATTCCGAGCCGGTGACGGACTGTGGTCGGGGGCAGGCGTTTGCGGCGGCGTTGTCGCCCTTGCGCCAGAAAGCCGGGCCGGTATCGCTGCAACTTGCCACGGCGCCGGCGGTAACGGCCAGAGCGGCGATGACGGCGACGGCCGTAATGGGCCCCCGCAAGCGGGCGCCTCGCGAGCGGTCGTCATCTCTGGCGTCGCGGTCGCGCATTCCCTCACCCGTTCCCCACGCAGCCCTACAGCGGCTCGGCGTTAACCATTTCCCAAACCAGCGGTCTGGTCCAGTGAACTTCCAATCATGGTTAACGCTGTTTTGCGACAAAGCGTTGCCGCAAGACGGCCAGAATCGCTGGTGGCCGCGCTTAGTCCACAGAAAACAGCGGTTTACGCTTGAGAGGCGAGCTCCTCTCGCATGCACGGGGCCTGCGTCCTATATGCCGCGCTCGCCTATCGAAGCGCTGGAGCCCGCATGTCCTACGTCGCCCGCGACGACCGCCCCGCCGACAAGGCGGCCCGTTATGCCGAGGTCGAGAGCGAGATCCTGGCGGTGCTGGACGGCGAGCCGAACGTGACCGCCCGGATGGCCACGGTGGCGTCGATGCTGGCCGATGCGTTCGAGGACTATTTCTGGACCGGCTTCTATGTCGTCGATCCGACGAAGGACCGGGAGCTTGTGGTCGGTCCCTACCAGGGCACGTTGGGCTGCCTGCGGATCGCCTTCGGGCGTGGGGTCTGCGGCGCGGCGGCCGAAACCCGTCAGACCCAGCTCGTCGAGGACGTCCACGCCTTCCCCGGTCACATCGCCTGCGACGGCCGGTCCGAGAGCGAGATCGTGGTTCCCGTGATCGACGCGTCAGGCGCGTTGATCGCGGTGTTCGACGTGGATGCGACCCGCAAGGCGGCCTTCGATGCGACGGACGCCGAGGCGCTGGAACGGTTGCTGGGCAAGGTATTCGGCGGCTAAGCCTGCTTGATGCGCATCGGGATCGACTTCGGCGGAACCAAGATCGAGGCCGTCGGACTGGACGCCAACGGCGCCATCCTGGCCCGCAGGCGGGTGCCCAATCCGGGATCCTATGACGCAGCCATCGAGGCGGTCGCGGACCTCGTCGCCTGGATCGAGACCGAAAGCGGCCGCACCGGAACGGTCGGCATGGGCACGCCGGGGTCGCGGTCGCCACGCACCGGCCTGATGCGGAACTCCAACTCGGTCTATCTGAACGGACGGCGTTTCGGCGACGATCTGGAGGCGCGGCTCGGGCGGCCGATCCGGCTGGCCAACGACGCCAACTGTCTGGCCCTGTCGGAGGCGACCGACGGGGCGGCGGCAGGGGCGAAGGTCGCCTTCGCCATCATCATCGGCACCGGCTGCGGCGGCGGCCTGGTTGTGGACGGATCGCTGGTCGAGGGCGTCGGCGGGGTCGCGGCCGAGATCGGTCACGTCAGCCTGCCCTGGCCGAGCGCCGACGAAGCGCCTGGGCCGAAATGCTGGTGCGGCCTGCACGGGTGCCTGGAGACCTGGGTGTCGGGGTCGGGCCTGCAGCGGGATCATCTGGAGCGGACGGGCCAGGCCCTGGACGCGCCGGGGATCGTGGCGGCTGCGCGCGCGGGCGAGGCGGCCTCGGTCGAAAGCCTGGACCGCTATGTCGACCGGCTGGGCCGGGCGATCGCGATGACCGCCAACCTCGTCGATCCCGACGTCTTCGTGCTGGGCGGCGGGATGTCGAACGTCACGGAACTGTACGAGCGGTTGCCTGCGGTGGTGGAGCGGTACGCCTTTTCCGACCACTGGGCCGGGCGGATCGCGCCGGCGGTGTGGGGCGATGCTTCCGGCGTGCGCGGGGCGGCGAGGCTGTGGCCTCTCTGACCTTCTCACTCCCATAGGGAGAGGGAGCGCGTTATGGCTTCACCAAGGAGACACCTCATGATCACCCGCACCCTCGTCGTCACCGGCGGCCACGGAATCCTCGGCAAAGCCGTCGTAGAGGCCGCGTTGGCCAACGGACTGAACGTTGCCCTGATCGACCATGCGACCGGCGAGGCGGCTCCGGACGGGGCGCTGGAGATCGGCGGGGTGGACCTGACCGACGCGGGCGCGACCGAGGCGGCGATGGCAAAAGTCGTCGAACGGTTCGGCGGCATCGACGCCCTGCTGAACGTCGCCGGCGGATTTGTGTGGCAGACCACCGAGGACGCCCACCCGGCGTGGGACAAGATGTTCGCCCTGAACCTGACCACCGCGCTGAACGCCAGCCGCGCCGCCCTGCCCCATCTGAAGGCTTCGGCCGAGGGCCGGATCGTCAATGTCGGGGCCAACGGCGCGCTCAAGGCGGCGGCGGGCATGGGGGCCTATGGCGCGTCCAAGTCTGCGGTGCATCGGCTGACCGAGGCCCTGGCCGAGGAGCTGAAATCGACCTCCGTGACCGTCAACGCCGTCCTGCCCTCGATCCTCGACACGCCCCAGAACCGCCAGGACATGCCCGACGCCGATCCGGCCAAATGGGTGCAGCCGTCCGATCTGGCCGAGGTGATGCTGTTCCTCGCCTCGCCGGCATCGCGCGCGATCACGGGCGCCCTGATCCCCGTCACCGGTCGCGTCTGACCGTGGACATCCCCCGCAGCCTGCTGTTCCTGCCCGCCTCCAACGCCCGCGCCGTCGAGAAGGCGCGCGGCCTGAACTGTGACCTGGCCGTGCTGGACCTTGAGGACGCGGTCGCGCCCGGGATGAAGGGCGAGGCGCGGGCGGCCGCCGTCGCGGCCGTCAAGGCCGGCGGATTCAAGGGCGCGGTCGGAGTGCGGGTCAATGCGCTGGGGACCGAATGGGGCGAGGCGGATCTGGAGGCGCTGGCCGGGCTGCCGCTCGACTGGATCGTCGCGCCCAAGGTCGAGGAGCCGGGGATCATCGACGCCTATGATGCGCGGCTGGATGAAAGCGTGCGCCTGTGCGCCATGATCGAGACGCCAAAGGCCGTGCTCGATCTCCAAAGTATCGCCGGCGCTGGAGGGCCGTTGCGGGCGCTCATGCTGGGGGTCAACGACCTCGCGGCGACGCTGGGAACCGGGGCGTCGAAGGATCGCGAACCGCTGAAGCCTTGGCTGGCGGCGACGGTGGCGGCGGCGCGGGCGAACGGGCTGGCGGCCATCGACGGGGTATTCAACGGATTGAGCGATCCGGATGGGCTGGCGGCTGAGTGCGCGCAGGGTCGGCTGTATGGTTTCGACGGCAAGAGCCTGATCCATCCGAACCAGATCCATGCGGCTCACGCGGCTTTTTCTCCGACCCCGGACGAAATCGCGGCGGCCCGGACCATCGTCGACGCCTTCGCCGCGCCGGAAGCCGAAGGATCGGGCGCGATCCGCGTCGCCGGCGCCATGGTCGAGCGGCTTCATCTGGCGCGGGCAAACGCCCTGCTGGCGCGCGCCGCTGCGAGCCGATAGAGCGATAGCCGAGCTCGGCGAAAGCGTAACGGTTGCAACACCCTGTCCCCCTCCGCACCGATGCGCCCGACGGTTCGCCGCGGCGCGCCTGGGTGTGTTCTCCGGGGATCCTGGACGTCCCGTTCCTGCGGACCTTCCTGCCCGAACTGGAGCTGGTCGCCAGCCCGTTCGCGGCCGTCGACGCGGTCGTCGGCTGGGGCCTGAAGCCGACATCGAAGGCGGGACGCAAGCGGGCGGCGGCGAAGAACCTGCCCTATCTGGCGCTCGAGGACGGCTTCCTGCGGTCGATCGGCCTCGGTGAGACCGGCGCCGCGTCGCTCAGCCTGATCGTCGACGACATCGGGATCTACTACGATGCGACCCGGCCCTCGCGACTGGAACGGCTGATCGAGACGGCGCCCGACTGGTGCGACGCTGACATGCACGCTCGGGGCGCCGCCTTGATCGAGCGGGTCGTCGCTTCGGGCCTGTCGAAGACGAACATGGGCGGCCCTCTGGACCGGTCGATTCTGAAGCCCGGTCCGCGCATTCTGCTGGTCGACCAGACAGCGGGCGACGCCTCGATCGGCAACGGTCTGGCCGGACCGCAGAGTTTCGCGGCCATGGTGCGGACGGCCCGGGCAGAACGGCCCGACGCTCAGCTGATTGTCAAACGCCACCCTGCCGTGGCTGCGGGCAAGAAGAAGGGCTGCATCGCCGATGCGGACCTGAAGGGCATCACCTTGCTGGACGCCGATGTGCGACCGGCCGAAATGCTGGCGGAGGTGGACGAGGTCTGGTGCGTGACCTCCGCGCTCGGGTTCGAGGCCCTGTTGCGTCGCCTGCCGGTCCGCTGTTTCGGCGCATCCTTCTATTCGGGCTGGGGGCTGACGACCGACGAGGTCCAGACGGGTCGGCGGGATGTCGCGCGCGACCTGGAGGCCGTCGTCGCCGCCGCCCTGATCGCCTATCCGCGCTACGTCGACCCCGTGACCGGCCGTCCCTGCGAGGTCGAGGCGGCTGTGGACCGGCTGATTTCGTTGCGGGACCGCGCCGACCGGCTTGCCGGATACTGGGCCGGAGTCGGCTTCTCGCCCGCGAAACGCCCGCCGATCCGGCGCCTGCTGAACGGTCCGCGCACGACCATGAAGTATTTCGCCTCCGCCAGCCGCGCCGCGGCCCGGGCGGAAGAGACCGGCGGGCGGCTGATCTACTGGTCCGGCAAGGAGACCGCCGAGATCGCCGGCCTCGCCGCGACGACCACCGCGCCCGTAGTGCGGATGGAGGATGGTTTCATCCGCTCCCGCGGCCTGGGCTCCGACTTCTTCGGGGCGCTCAGCGTCGCCCTGGACGACCAGGGCGTCTACTATGACCCGACGCGGCCCTCCCGGCTGGAGAGCCTGATCGAGGGCGGTGGGCAGTCGCCGGAGATGCTGGCGCGGGCAGAGGCTCTGCGCGAACGCGTCGTCGACGCCGGCCTGTCGAAATACAATCTTGCGGGCGACGGCCGCCGACCCAACTGGCCCGGCAGCGCCCGCAAGGTGCTGGTCGTGGGCCAGGTCGAGAACGACAAGTCAATCCTGAAGGGCTGCGGCGATATCCGCACCAACTCCGGCCTGGTCGAGGCGGCGCGCGCCGACTATCCCGACGCCTTCCTGATCTACCGCAACCATCCCGACGTCATGAGCGGCAACCGGCCGGGCATGCTGGACGCATCGGCGATCCATGCCGTCGACGCGACGGCGGATGATTTCGACATCATCGACTGTCTGGAGGCCTGCGACGTGCTGGCTACCCTGACCTCCCTGTCGGGTTTCGAGGCCCTGATGCGGGGCAAGACGGTGGCGACCTATGGCCGGCCTTTCTACGGCGGCTGGGGTCTGACGCAGGACCGGATGACCTATGAGCGCCGGACGCGCCGTGCCAGTCTGGACGCCCTCGTCGCCGCGGCCCTGATCGAATACCCCATTTATGTCACCCCCGGGGGCTGGCCCTGCGAAGCCGAGGATCTGGTCGCCGCCCTGATCGCCGCCCGCAACGATCCACCGCCCGAGGCGCCGCCGCACCAGGTCGCGCGTTGGTGGAAGGGTCTGATGGCCAGTATCGACCGCCGACCGCCACCGGCCTATTGAATCCAGCAATGAGGGCGCTCACGTCCCTCGACCGGGACGAACGCAAAACGTCCCTCAAGTAGCGAGGCGCCGCGCGCCGAGCGATAGGAACGAACCAGAGTGACCCACGCCGTCATCGCCGCCACCGGACTGTTCACCCCCGAACAGTCGATCTCGAACGCCGAACTGGTTGAGGCCTACAACGCCTGGGCCGAGAACTGGAACAAGGACCACGCGCTGCAGATCGCAGAGGGCGACGTCGCCGCCCTGACGCCCTCCTCCGTCGAGTTCATCGAGAAGGCCTCGGGCATCAAGAGCCGGTTCGTGCTCGACAAGGCGGGCGTCCTCGACCCCGTGCGGATGGCGCCGCGCATCCCCGAACGGAGCAATGATGAGCTGTCGATCATGGCCGAGATGGCCGTGAAGGCGGCGAGTCAGGCGATCGAGGCCTGGGGCAAGCCGGTGAGTGAGATCGGCGCGGTCCTGTGCGCAGCGTCCAACATGCCCCGCCCCTATCCGGCCCTGGCCGTCGAGATCCAGCAGGCGCTGGGCATTGAGGGCTTCGGCTTCGATATGAACGTGGCCTGTTCCTCGGCAACCTTCGGCATCAAGACCGCCGCGGATTTCATCGCCGGCGGCTCGGTCAAGGCCGTGCTGATGGTCAATCCCGAGGTCTGTTCGGCCCACCTGAACTTCACCGACCGCGACAGCCATTTCATCTTCGGCGACGTCTGCACGGCCGTGATCGTGGAAAGTTCCGACACGTCCGGTCCGGGCGGCTGGGACGTGCTGGGCACACGGCTGAAGACCGTCTTTTCCAACAACATCCGCAACAATTTCGGCTTCCTGAACCGTTGGGCGCTGGAGACAGGCGCCACCGGCTCCGACCGCCCCGCCGGTCAACAGGACGACAAACTGTTCATCCAGCAGGGCCGCAAGGTCTTCAAGGACGTGGTGCCGATGGTGTCGGACATGATCGTCGATCACGCCGGCGACCTGGGTATCGAGCCGACCGGCCTGAAGCGGATGTGGCTGCACCAGGCCAACATCAACATGAACCAGCTGATCGGCCGCAAGGTCCTCGGCCGGGATCCCGGCGCGGATGAGAATGTCATCATCCTGGATGAGTATGCCAACACCTCCTCCGCCGGTTCGATCATCGCCTTCCACCTGCATCAGGACGGCTTCGAAACGGGCGACACCGGGCTGATCTGCAGCTTCGGCGCGGGCTATTCGGCGGGCACTGTGTTCGTCAGGAAACGGTCGATCACGAACTGATGACCCGGCGAACACCGGCTTGGCTTGCGCCTGCTGCGCGAGTCTGGGAGGTATTCGCAACCAGACGCCGCCCGGAACGGAGTCCCCGGATGAGCCAAGCGCCCGCCAAGCCCAACTTCCTCGAAGCCCTCGCACGTGATGTCGCGATGGTGCTGAAATCGCTCGGCGGTTCGGCGCATCAGAACGTCGTCATCGACTGTGTCGCGGCCCTGAAGCGACAGCGCGGCGAGCCGGTCACCCAGGGCCTGCGTCACGCCGTGGTTGAGGCCTTCGAACGCTATTCGGAATGGTTCACCCGGCCGTTCGGCGACGGGTCGATGCGCTGGGCGCTCGTGGCGGAACCCACGTGACGGCATCCCCGCCCGCACAGCGGACGGGGAGCCTGTTCGTCTTTAGAAGCGGCGCACGTAGCTGACGCCGTAGGTGTCGATCTCACCGCCGTTGTCGTCGGTGAAGTCACGACGGGTCAAGTCGGCGCGCAGGCCGTTCTGGGCGTCCAGGAAGTAAGTCCCGCCGACACCGTAGTTGACGCTCTCGCCGTCTTCCTCGGCGCTGATGCCGGCGATATCGGCCTTGATCGAGGTCGTGCCGTAGCCGACGCGGCCGAACAGTTCGAAGTTCGGGCTGACCGGCAGGACGCCCACGGCGTACAGGGCCGCGTCGTAGTCCTGTTCCACCGAGCCGTTCACGCCGGCCACGGTGATGTCGTCGTCCTTGACGCCGATGGAGGCTTCGCCTTCCACGGCGAAGTTCGGGTGCAGGCGGGCGGTGGCCCGGCCCGTGATGGCGCCCAGATCGACGTCGTCGCCGTCAAGCACCGTATAGCCGACCGAACCCGACCACTGAGGCGAGGAAACGGTCTGAGCCATCGCCGGTACAGCGAACAGTGAAATGGCGGCGGTCGCGAGAAGGATATTACGCATTGTTTCTTTAACTCCTAGATGCGGGACTGTTGTCCCGGCCCCATCCAGCGAGTGCACAAGTATGTACTCTGTCTGGCCGTTCCATGGCCGAATGATTACAGGATAGAAACTGTGCGCGTCGAAGCACAGACAGCGTTATACTCGCCGTCTTGTCGCCCTATTCCATGGTTGAGAGCAGGGTCGTCGCCATTCCGTTGAGCGGGGTGGCGACGCCGTGGGCGGCGCCGAGCCGTGCGATGACGCCGTTGCGGGCATCCCACTCCATCGGGCGTCCCGCCAGCCGGTCGCCCAGCAGGGAGTTCACCGAGTCCGGTGGCGAGGTCTCGGCCCGCTCGACGACCCAGTCGGGGATGTGATCGCCGAGGTCCGCGCCCATGGCCCGGCCCACCAGGACGCATTCTCGAACCATGCCGCGCATCAGGTCGGCGACGCCGTCCCTGCCCACGACGTCGCCGGGCAGACCGGTCAGGGCGTTGACGGCTCCGGCGCAGTTCAGGCTGAGTTTGGTCCAGGCGGCGGTCGTGAAGTCGTCCGTCGTCGAGGCGTCGATGACGCTGTCGGCGAACAGGCCGACGAAGGCTTCTCCCGCCTCACCGGCCGGGACGACGATCGTGCCGCTGCGACGGTGCTGGATGCGGCCCGGCGCGCTGCGCTCGGCGGGGATGTCGACGACGACCGGGACGATGCGATCTGCGGCGACGAACGGAGTGAAACGCTCGACGTGTTCGACGCCGTTCTGGAGCACGGCGACGTGGGTGTCGGGGCCGACCAGCGGCGCGAGCCAGAGCGAGGCGGCGGCGACGTCATAGGCCTTGGTGGCGACGAGGACCCAGTCGACGGGAGCGGTGATCTCGGCGGGGCTGGTGACGACGCGCGGGCTGGCCTCGATCAGGCACCCGTCGGGCGCCTCGACGACCAGACGGTCCAGCGGGGTGCGGGCGCACAGGGTGACCGATTCGACGCGTTCGCTGTGCGACAGCCAGGCCGCGACCGTGCCGCCGATGGCGCCGGGACCGACGACGGCGATTCTCACGCTTCCTTCTCCCCTTGCGGGAGAAGGTGGCAGCCGAAGGTTGACGGATGAGGGGTCACACAGACGGTCGGGACGGGATTGGGCAATTTTGATCTCCAGTGTCGGAGTGACCCCTCATCCGACCTCGCTTCGCTCGGCCACCTTCTCCCGCAAGGGGAGAAGGGAACCTCTACCGGTCCTTTTCGCGGGCCTCGCCGCCACGGGAAACCAGCGCCGCCTGGGCCGCCGCCAGACGCGCGATCGGGACGCGGTAGGGCGAACAACTGACGTAGGCCAGGCCCACTTCCTCGCAGAAGGCGATCGAGGCGGGGTCGCCGCCGTGCTCGCCGCAGATGCCCATCTTGATGTCGGGACGCACGGCCCCGCCGCGCTCGGCGGCGATACGGATCAGGTCGCCGACGCCTTCCTGGTCCAGACGGACGAAGGGATCGGTCTCGAAGATGCCCTTGTCCATATAGGCCTGAAGGAACCGGCCCGAATCGTCGCGGCTGATGCCGAACGTCGTCTGGGTCAGGTCGTTGGTGCCGAAAGAGAAGAACTCGGCGTGTTCGGCCAGATCGCCGGCGCGGAGGGCGGCGCGGGGCAGTTCGATCATGGTGCCGACCAGGTATTCGACGCTGTCCCCGGCCTTGGCGAAGACGTCGCGCGCAGTGCGGTCGGTCAGTTCGCGCAGGTATTTCATCTCCAGACCCATGGCGACCAGCGGGTGCATGATCTCCGGGATGGGGGCCTCGGCGGCGGTTTTCTTGACCTCCAGCGCGGCCTCGAGGATCGCGCGCACCTGCATCTCGTAGATCTCGGGATAGGCGACGCCGAGGCGGCAGCCGCGGTGGCCGAGCATCGGGTTGGTCTCGTGCAGCTCACGCGCCCGGCGCTTCAGCTTGGCGGCGTCGATGCCAGAGGTGGCTGCGAGCGCGTCGATGTCCTCGTCGGAGTGCGGGATGAACTCGTGCAGGGGCGGGTCGAGCAGGCGGACAGTCACAGGGAGACCGGCCATGATCGTGAACAGCTCGACGAAGTCCGACTTCTGGAACGGCTCGATCTTGGCCAGCGCCAGACGGCGGCCGGCCTCGTCGTCGGCGAGAATCATCTCGCGCACGGCGGCGATGCGGGCCTCGTCGAAGAACATATGCTCGGTGCGGCACAGGCCGATGCCCTCGGCGCCGAAGCCGCGCGCGGTGCGGGCGTCCAGCGGGGTCTCGGCATTGGCGCGGACCTTGAGGCGACGAACCTTGTCGGCCCAGGCCATCAGGGTCTGGAAGTCGCCGGTCAGCTCGGGCTCGATCATGGCCACAGCCCCGTCGAGGACCTCGCCCTTCGAGCCGTCGATGGTGATGACCTCGCCGGCCTTGAAGGTGCGGCCCCGGGCGGTGAAGGTCTGGGCGCGTTCGTCGATGTGGATCTCCCCGGCGCCGGAGACGCAGGGACGGCCCATGCCGCGCGCGACGACGGCCGCGTGGCTGGTCATGCCGCCGCGCGCCGTAACGATGCCGCGCGCCGCGTGCATGCCGTGAATGTCTTCGGGCGAGGTTTCCTCGCGGACCAGAATCACGGCGTCGCCGAGCTGGTTCAGCCGCTCGGCCTCGTCGGCGTCGAAACAGATCTTGCCGGTCGCGGCGCCGGGGCTGGCGGGGAGGCCCGCTGCCACGACGTTGCGGGTCGCGTTGGGGTCCAGCGTCGGGTGCAGCAGCTGGTCGAGCGCGGACGGTTCGACGCGGCTGATCGCCTCTTCCTGAGAGATGACACCCTCGGCGGCCAGGTCGACGGCGATCTTCAGGGCCGACTTGGCGGTGCGCTTGCCGTTGCGGGTCTGCAGCATCCAGAGCCGGCCCTGTTCGACCGTGAACTCGATGTCCTGCATGTCGCGGTAGTGCCGTTCCAGCGTGCCGACAACGTCGACGAACTGGGCGAAGACGACCGGCATGGCCTCTTCCATGGAGGGAGCGGTCTCGCCCATCTCCTCGCGCCCGGCGGTCGTCAGCGATTGCGGCGTGCGGATGCCGGCGACGACATCCTCGCCCTGGGCGTTGATCAGGAACTCGCCGTACAGCTTCGATTCGCCTGTCGACGGATTTCGGGTGAATGCGACGCCCGTGGCCGAGGTCTCACCCATATTGCCGAACACCATCGACTGGATGTTGACGGCCGTGCCCCAGCTCTCTGGGATGTCATGCATGCGGCGATAGAATTTCGCGCGGTCGTTCATCCAGCTGGCGAAGACGGCCGAGACCGCGCCCCACAGCTGCTCGTGCGGGTCCTGCGGGAAGGGTTTGCCCAGCTCGCGCTCGACCACGGTCTTGTACTCGGCGACGACCTTTTCCCAGTCGGCGGCGGACAGGTCGGTGTCGACGGTGACGCCCAGACGATCCTTATGGTCGTCGAGGACCTCCTCGAAGTCGTCATGGCTGAGGCCCAGCACGACGTTCGAATACATGGTGATGAAGCGGCGGTAGGAATCGAAGGCGAAGCGCCGGTCGCCCGAAAGTTTCGCCAGCCCCTCGACCGTCTCGTCGTTGAGGCCGAGGTTCAGGACCGTGTCCATCATCCCCGGCATGGAGGCGCGGGCGCCGGAGCGGACCGAGACCAGCAGCGGGTTGGACGCGTCGCCGAAGGTCTTGCCGACGATCAATTCGACGGCCTTCAGGCCCGCCGCGACCTGTCCCGCCAGATCTGCAGGGTACTCATTTCCGTTCGAGAAATAGTGGACGCACGCCTCGGTCGTGATGGTGAAGCCCGGCGGCACCGGCAGGCCCAGCTTCGCCATCTCGGCGAGGTTCGCACCCTTGCCGCCCAGCAGGTTCTTCATCGACGCATCGCCGTCGGCGGACCCGCCGCCGAAGCCGTACACCCAGTCAGTCATCGGTAGTCCCTTGAGGATCAGTGCGGCAGGCAGGCCCCGCTCGGATGCGGCCTTGACTACCGTGCTGCGCACGCGAAGGCGAGGCCGGGCTGTAACAAAGGGTGATGGGTTGTTTCGCTTTCGGCGTCTCCCGGGCGAGAGACGCCGAACGCGAGGGTCAGGCCAGCATGCGAACCTTGGGCTCGCGATCCCATTGGCGGGTGGACGCCGGAGCCAGCCAGGCCTCGGCGCCGTCCGCCAGATCGACGACGCCGTCATCCGGCTCGACATTGGCCTTGTCCAGCAGAGGCTGGGCCTCGGCCGTGTAGCCGATGGCCTTCAGGTGACCGAAGGCATGGGCGACGAAATCGATGGCGGCGCCTTCCTTCGTCAGTTCTGCGCAACCGGCCTCGGAAAGGACGAGGGCTACGGCGTCGAACACCACCGACGGCGTGCCGGCCAGCTGGCCGTCGGCCTTCAGCATCTTGCCGCCTTTCAGCTTTACGCCGCCGATCTTTGGGGCCACGATCTTGACCGTCGCCCCCGCGTCCTCGGCCGCGGCCTTGACCGCGTCGACCACCGCGCCGTCGGCGCCGTCGGTGACGAGGATGCCGACCGCGCGACCCTTCAGGGTGTCGGGATATTTGCCGACGATGCGCAGCGCCGGCGAAGCGTCCATGTCGAAAGGCTCGCTGGCGGCCGGGTTCGCTGTCGGCAGTTTGACGTTCAGCCCGTCGGCGACACGTTGAGCCAGCCCGGCGTCCACGTTCTGGAGATTGCCCAGCACCCGGGCGCGGACATGGTCCATCGTCACCTTGGACAGTTCGAACACCAGGGCGCTGGCGAGGTGGGCCTGTTCGATGTCGGTCTGGCTGAGGAAGAACAGCCGCGCCTGCGAATAGTGGTCGGCGAAGGTCTCCGCGCGGATGCGGACCTTGGTGCCTTCGACCGGCTGCTCGAACGAGCGGAAGCCGCCCTTCGGATCCTCGCGCGGACCGCCGTCCTCGCCGACCTGCGACAGGCTGTTGGGCTCGTAGTTGGCGCGGCCCTTGGGCACCTGCATCTGCATCTGGCCGTCGCGCTGCATGTTCTGGAACGGGCAGCCCTTCGCCTGATTGATCGGGATCTGGTGGAAGTTGACCGTCCCCAGCCGCGACAGCTGGGTGTCCTGGTAGGAGAAGAGCCGGCCCTGCAGCAGCGGGTCTTCCGAAAAGTCGATGCCGGGCGGGATGTTGGTGGGGAGGAAGGCGACCTGCTCGGTCTCGGCGAAGAAGTTGTCCGGGTTGCGGTTCAGCGTCATCTTGCCGATCACGCGGAGCGGATGAAGCTCTTCAGGGATCAGCTTGGTCGAATCCAGCACGTCGAACGGCAGGGCGTCGGCCTCGTCCTGCGTCAGCAGCTGGACCGCCAGATCCCACTCGGGGAAGTCGCCGTTGTCGATGGCCTCGAACAGGTCGCGACGGTGGAAGTCCGGGTCGGCGCCCGCGATCTTGACCGCCTCGTCCCAGCAGGTCGACTGGGTGCCGAGCCGCGGCCGCCAGTGGAACTTGACCAGGGTCGCCTTCCCCGCAGCATTGATCAGCCGGAAGGTGTGGACGCCGAAGCCCTCGATCATCCGCAGCGAGCGCGGGATGGTGCGGTCGCTCATCGCCCACATGATCATGTGGGTGCTCTCGGGCATCAGGCCGATGAAGTCCCAGAATGTGTCGTGCGCCGAGGCCGCCTGCGGATAGCCGCGGTCGGCCTCCATCTTCACCGCGTGGATAAGGTCGGGGAATTTGATCGCGTCCTGGATGAAGAAGACCGGGATGTTGTTGCCGACCAGGTCCCAGTTGCCCTCGGTCGTGTACATTTTGACCGCAAAGCCGCGCACGTCGCGGGGGGTATCGACCGACCCGGCGCCGCCGGCGACCGTGGAGAAGCGGGTGAACAGTTCGGTCTGTTTCCCGACCTCGGTCAGGATCTTGGCGGTCGTGTAGTCGGCCAGGCTCTCGGTCAGCTCGAACACGCCGTGGGCGGCCGAGCCGCGCGCGTGGACGATCCGCTCGGGGATCCGTTCATGGTCGAAATGCTGGATCTTCTCGCGCAGTACGAAGTCTTCCAGCAGGTGCGGGCCGCGCGGCCCAGCCGACAGGGTGTTCTGGTTGTCGCTGACGGGGACGCCGTGGTTGGTCGTCAGCCGGGTTTCCGGTGTCGAGGCGGTCTGGTGGGTCTCCCCGGCGTTGCCGGGGATCATGGGCGTTTTGGCGGTGGGCATGAGGGCGTCCTGACTGCGGGGTTGCGGTCGGAACGCGCGGGTATGCTCAAGGTCTCAGCTTGGCCGTAGGAAGAGCCGTTGTGTCGGGTGGAGGACGTTGAACCCTTCTCCCCTTGCGGGAGAAGGTGCCCCGGAGGGGCGGATGAGGGGTCACGCTGACCTGGAAAGTCAGCGCGGTAAAAGCTCATCTCAGCCGCCGGTGCGACCCCTCATCCGTCAGTCTTCGGCTGCCACCTTCTCCCGCAGGGGGGAGAAGGAAGTCGGCTACCCCGCCACCTGTCCGAAGTCGGCAACCTTGCCCATGACGGCGCGCACCTGACCCAGCAGCTTGAGCCGGTTGTCGCGCTCCTCGGCCACGTCGGAGTTGACCAGAACGTCGGTGAAGAAGGCGTCCACCGGGGCGCGCAGGGCGGCCAGGGCCGTCATGGCGGCGGCGAAGTCCTCGGCGTCGAGGGCCGTTTCGACGGCCGTGCGGGCGGACTCGGCGGCGAAGGCTAGCTTCGTCTCGGCCTCGGGCTGGTTGGGCAGGCCGGTCTGGACCATGCCGGTCGGAACGGCGCCTTTCTTCTCCTCGGCCTTGAGGATGTTGGAGGCGCGCTTGTAGCCGGCCAGCAGGTTGGCGCCGTCGTCTGTGGCGAGGAAGGCGTCGAGGGCCTCCACGCGGCGGACGATGCGCACGAGGTCGTCGTCTCCCAAGGCGAAGACGGCGTCGACGAGGTCGTGGCGCTTGCCCTGATCGCGGAGGAGGACCTTCAGGCGGTCGGCGAAGAAGGCTGCGACCTCTTCGTTGAATGCATCTTCGCTCAGGCCCGAAAGCTCTAGTCCTTCATCCAGTGTTGAACCCGAGAATCCGACCAGCGAGCGTAACGGGGCGCGCACCCCGTTATCCAACACCAACCGAATCACACCCAACGCCGCACGCCTCAGCGCGAACGGATCCTTCGAGCCGGTGGGCTTTTCGTCGATGGCGAAGAAGCCGACGAGGGTGTCGAGCTTGTCGGCCAGCGCGACGGCGACCGTCAGGGGCGCGGTCGGGACAGAGTCCGCCGGACCCTGCGGCTTGTAGTGGTCGCGGATGGCGTCGGCGATGGCGTCGGGCTCGCCGAAGGCGCGGGCGTAGTAGCCGCCCATGACACCCTGAAGCTCCGGGAACTCGCCGACCATGCCGGAGGCGAGGTCGGCCTTGGCGAGGCGGGCGGCGCGTTCGGCTTGGTCCGGGTCGGCGCCCACCAGGGGGGCGATTTCGCGGGCCAGGGCGACGATGCGCTCGACGCGTTCCGCGAGGGTGCCCAGCTTGGCGTGGAAGGTGACGCCGGACAGTTTCGACAGCCAGGCGTCGAAGCCGACCTTGCGGTCTTCGTCCCAGAAGAAGCGGGCGTCGTTCAGGCGGGCGGACAGGACGCGGCTGTTGCCGGCGGCCAGGGCCACGCCGCCGTCGGAGGCCTCGACGTTGGCGACGACGATGAAGTTGGGGGCCAGCTTGCCCGTCGCCGGGTCGCGGACGGCGAAGTATTTCTGGTGCACCTTCATCGACAGACGCACCACCTCGGGCGGCAGGTCGAGGAACTGCGGGTCCATGTCGCCCAGGATCGGTGTCGGCCATTCGGCCAGGCCGGCGACCTCGTCCAGCAGGCCGTCATCGTCGACCATCTCCAGATCGCGCCCGTGGCAAGCGGCGCGGGCGGCCTCGAGGATCTTCAGCTTGCGGTCGGCGACGTCGAGGATGACGAAATTATCCGCCAGCTGTTTCCGGTAGTCGGCGAAGTCGCGGATCTTCAGCGGACGGCCCGTGCCGAGGAAGCGGTGGCCCTCTGTCGCGTCGCCGCTGGCGATGCCCTGGACTGCGCCGCCGATGTCGGGCGAGCCGTCGGCGATCACGAACGGCACGACCACACCGTCAAACAGGCAGACGATCCGCTTCAGCGGCCGCACCCAGCGCAGGGTCGCGTCGGCCCAGCGCATCGACTTGGGCCAGGGGAAGTTCCGGACGATCTGCTCGACAGTCTCGGCGACGACGGCGGTCGTCTCGACGCCCTTCTGGTCGATGACGGCGAACAGGACGCCGTCGCGCTCGGTCAGCTGGTCGCGCGTCAGGCCGGTCTTGCGCAGGAACCCTTCCAGCGCCTGTTCCGGCGCATTGGCGCGCGGGCCCTTCAGCTCTTCGGAGCGATCCGGCGTCGCGGTCGGCAAACCTTCGATCACCAGCGTCAGGCGGCGCGGCCCGGCGTAGGTGGTCAGGGCATCCCAGGTCAGGCCGGCGGCCTTCAGCCGTTCGGAGGCCATGCGTTCGAGGTCGCGCGCGGCGCCCTGCTGCATGCGGGCGGGGATCTCTTCCGAGAACAGTTCGAGGAGGAGTTGGGGCATCAGGCGGTTTTCCGCTCTTGTTCGACGTAGGCGAGGGCGCAGGCTTTGCAGAGGTCGCGGATGCGGCCGATGTAGCTCTGGCGTTCGGCGACGGCGATGGCGCCGCGGGCGTCCATCAGGTTGAACAGGTGTGAGGCCTTCAGGACCTGGTCGTAGGCGGGCAGGACCAGCTGCTGGCCCTGGGGTCCGGTCATGGCGAGGAGACGGGTCGATTCCGCCTCCATGTCCTCGAACCGGCGCTTCAGCCCCTCGACGTCATAGCCGTGGAAGTTGGCTTCCGACTGCTGGCGTTCGTTCTCGAGGAAGACCTCGCCATAGGTCAGGCCGGCCTCGTTGAACTTGAGGTCATAGACGTTGTCGACGCCCTGGACGTACATGGCCAGACGCTCCAGCCCGTAGGTCAGCTCCCCCGAGACGACATCGCATTCGATGCCGCCGACGCCCTGGAAATAGGTGAACTGGGTCACCTCCATGCCGTCGCACCAGACCTCCCAGCCCAGGCCCCAGGCGCCGACCGTGGGGTTCTCCCAGTCGTCCTCGACAAAGCGGATGTCATGCAGGCGCGGATCGATGCCGATGGCGCGCAGCGAGCCGAGATAGAGGTCTTGAAGGTCGGCCGGGTTCGGCTTCAGGATGACTTGAAACTGGTAATAGTGCTGGAGGCGGTTGGGGTTCTCGCCATAGCGGCCGTCGCCGGGGCGGCGGCTGGGCTGGACGTAGGCGGCCTTCCACGGCTTCGTGCCGAGCGCGCGCAAGACGGTCGCAGGGTGCAGGGTGCCGGCGCCGACCTGCTCGTCATAGGGCTGCAGGATCGCGCAGCCGCGATCGCCCCAGTATTTCTGCAGGGTCAGGATCAGGTCCTGGAAGGCCAGGGGTTTGTCAGGCGCTTTGAACGGTGTGGCCACAGGGAGGTCAGCTTTTGGGCAAAGAGAAAGGCGGCGGACCCTAGGGCCCGCCGCCTTCCAACTCAACATGCGTGGGGCTGATTAAGCCTGCGGCGTGGGGACCGGAGCCGCGGTCATTGTTTCGTCGGCGTCCTCGTCATCGGTCTGGCCGTCCGTCGGATTGGGGACGGTCGGCGAGGCGACGGTGGTGGTCGTCGCGGCCGGCTGGCCGTTCGGGGCGTTCACGCCGGTCGCGGGGCGCGTCGTGGTCGTCGTGGTGGTCGGCGAGGTCACCGGCGGCATGGTCGGCGCGGCCGTGGTCGGAGCCGCAGGCGTGGTCGGCGGCGGAGCGATGGCATCCTCGTCTGTCGCGCTGTCGGCGTCCATGGCGTCGGCGGTGGCCGAATCCTCAGTAGTCACGGCGTCATCGGCGGACGGCGAGCCTTCGACAACCTCATCGACGGGCGGGGTCCCGGTCGCCGCGTCATCGGCGGCCGGAGCCGTCGCAGCCTCGGCGTCGCCCGTGGCCACCAGCGACTCGGCCGGGTTCAGCACGCGGTCGATGATGAAGATCGAGCCGTTGCCGGCGTCGACGTCGGCCGTCGTGACGGTTGCGTTGTCGACCTTGATCGCATCGCCCGTGCCGTCCAGCTGGACTTCAGTGGTCGCGGCGGTCGGGACGCCGCCCTTGGCGCCCTCGATCTGGGCCGAGGTCACGTCGGCGACGACCACATGGTACAGCAGCAACTGACGCAGTTCATTGACGTTGGCCGGGTCTAGAAGGCGCGTGCGGTCGGCCTCGGACATGGCCGCGAAGGCCGCGTCGGTCGGGGCGAAGATCGAGATCGCCGGCTGGGTGCTGAGGGTCTCGGTCAGCTGGGCGGCGTCGAGCGCGGTCAGCAGGGTCGTGAACTGGCCGTTGGCGCGCAGCACGTCGACCACATTGTTTTCCACCACGGCGGCGGCCTGCGTCGGAGCGGCGGCGTTCGTCGCGGCCTGGGCCGCTGCGGCAGCCGGGGCCTCGATCGGCGCTTCGGCGGCGACTGGCGGAGTGGTTGCGGGACCCATGGGCGCCGTCGGGGCGTTCTGGGCGAAGGCGGAGCCGGCGGCGAACAGGGCCACGGCGGCGGTCGCGGTCAAAAGACGAGTGCGAAGCATGACAGTATCCTTTTCAATGCTGCAGAGGCCGCCGGGGAGGATACGCTGGCGGCCCGTTACTCAGTGTTACGAAGCCAATGAAAGCCTCTCACACGGTACAGGTTCCACATCGTGTCGTTATTTACATAGACAAGGCAAAGCTTCGGGCCATCTCTGGGCGATCTCTGGGCCATCGGCACGCCAACGACGTTACTTGGCCTTATTGTGCCGCTTTGGCCGCATCGTCGCCTAACACGGTCGCCTCGACCCACCAATTGCCGTGGTTGCTGCGCAGCTTAGCGGCGGCGCCGGCTGCGGCCTCAGCGTCCTCGAACAGGCCGAAGACGGTCGCGCCCGATCCCGACATCCGCGTCAGACGTGCGCCGGTCGCGGCCATGGCGGACAGGGCGACGCCGATCTCGGGCTCAAGAAACACCGCGGGCGCCTGAAGGTCGTTTCGCTGGGACGCCAGCCAGTCGATGACTGTCGCGGGCGACCAGTCTTCGGGAGGCGCAGGATGGTCAGCGGACTTCGGCGCTCCGGCGTCATAGGCGCGATAGACCGCCCCGGTCGGCGACGGTCGGCCCGGATTGGCGAGAACAGCATGCAGCGGCGGAAGCGCGGGTTCGAACGTCAATCGGTCGCCGATCCCCTCCGCCCAGGCCGACCGCGCGGCGAGGCACATCGGGCCGTCGGCGCCGACGACGCGCGAGATCCGCGCCAGTTCGGCATCGGGCAGGTCGAGACCCAGCGCCTTGGTGGCCAGCCTCAGGGCGCTGCCGGCGTCCGACGACCCGCCGCCCAGGCCCGCAGCGATGGGAAGGCTCTTCTCCAGGGTGATCGCCAGAGACGGCTCCCCGATGCCCGCCACATGACCCAGTTCGCGCAGGACTCGCAGGATCAGGTTGTCGTCGTTTCCCGCCAGCGCGCCCGCGAAGGGGCCGGTGACCGTCAGGGAAAGACGATCCGCATGGGTCACCCAGACCCGGTCGCCGACATCGGCGAACGCCACGAGGCTGGACAGCGGGTGGTAGCCGTCGGTGTCGAGCGGACCGACATGGAGGAACAGATTGACCTTTGCCGGAGCGACCTCCGAGAGCGTGTCGGGCCAGGGCGCGCTCAGAGCTCGAGCCCCTCGGTGATCTTGCGTTCCACCTCGGCGCGGCGTTCGTCGTCGGGGTTCAGGGTCAGGACGCGGTTCCACTGGAAGCCGGCTTCGCGCCGACGCCCGACCTGCCAGTAGGCGTCGCCCAGATGGTCGTTGATCTCGGCATTGGCCGGCTCCTTGGCCACGGCCTGTTCCAGGGTCTCGACGGCGGTGTCGTACTGACCCTGACGGTACTGGGCCCAGCCGAGGCTGTCCTGAATGTTGCCGTCATCGGGCTCGGCGGCATGGGCGCGGCCGATCATCGCGGCGCCTTCCTCGACCCGCGTCCCTGAGTCGACCCAGAGGTAGCCGAGGTAGTTCAGGTAGGAGGGCTCGTCGGGTTGCGCCTGCAATGCGGCCCACAACTGGGCCTCCGCCTCGGGAATCCGGCCGAGGGACTCATAGGTTGCGCCCCGCATGAAGCGGACCTGTGCGCTCTGATTTTCGGTGTCGAGTAGCGGGCTGTTCAGCAGGGTCAGCGCCTCCTCGTACCGCTCGAGTTGCAGCAGCTGGCCGGCAGTGACGAAGGCGATGGCCGGGTCGTTCGGGCTGGCCTCACGTGCGCTCTGGAAGGCGGCGAGGGCCTCGTCCAGCCGCTGTTCCTCGGCAAGGCTCAGGCCGATGGCGACCTGGGCGCCGGCAAACAGAGGCGGGTCGCTGCGCGGCACGCGGGCCATGGCGGCCCGGGCGGCGGTATCAAGGTTCGCCTTGGCCAGGGTCTGGCCCAGCAGATAGAGGCTCTCCGGCTCGGCTTTCAGGTTCAGCGACAGGCGCAGATAGACGACCGCGAACTCGTTGGCGTTCTCGCTGGACGCCTGCCGTGCGGCAATGATCAGGGCCCGGGCGGCGCCGTCGCGATAGTCGGCGAGGACCGGCGGACGGACCCGGGTATCGACACGCGCCTTTGCGGAGACAATGGTCGGGTCCTGCGATCCGGCGGCCAGGGTGGAGTCATAGAAGGCCAGGGCCTCGGCGCGCTTTCCGCGACGCTCCAGGAACTCGCCATAGGCGGCGCGGAACAGGGGCGCTGCGCGGGCGTCGAAGGCCAGGTCGTGGAACTCGGCCTCCGCCTCGTCGAAGCGACGGCGATGCTCCAGCAGCTGGGCGTGATGATAGCGGCCGAACAGGACGGTGATCGGATCGCCGGTCGGATTGGGTTCGGCCAGGGCGGTATCCCAGTCCCCGGCGGCAGCCGCGATCCACGGGCCAATCAGGGCGGCGGCGCGGGCGTGGGGCGCCAGGACGGGGCGTGCCTTCAGAGCCTCGTTGGCCGCGCGCGCATCACCGCCGACGAAGGCCTGGACCACCGATACGAGGGCCCCGGCCTCGGTAATCACGGGTGAGGCGGTTTCGGGATCGGGCGCGATCCGGGCCGCGACGTCGAGATCGCCGGCCAGCAGGGCTGCGGTGAAGGCCTGGTCGCGGACCGACGGCTGTTCCGGAGTCAGGCTCTCGACGGCGCCGAGATAGATAGCCCCGGCCTCGGCTTCGCCCTGGCTCAGCGCGGATCGGCCGGAGAGATAGAGGCCGTAGGCGCTGCGGCCCTCTTCATCGCGAGGAGCGGGAGACCAGACCCGGGGAATCGCCTCGATCGTCGGCGCGGGGGGCTCGGCGCCCTCGCCCACCACGATCAGGGGCGCCCGGACCGGCGGCTCGGGCAGGACGTCCTGAATGCGCGGCGCGGGATCGGCCACCGGCGGCGCCTCCTGCGCGAAGACGGGCGCCGCCGTCAGGGCGGTGAAGGCGATGAGGATCGAGCGGAGGGAGGCGTGACGCATTCCCCGACATTCACCGGCTTATGCGGCCGCGACAAGGCCCCTCCCCCGCCGCATGACCTACATGTTCGGATAGTTCGGGCCGCCGCCGCCCTCGGGCGTGGTCCAGACGATGTTCTGCGACGGATCCTTGATGTCGCAGGTTTTGCAGTGGACGCAGTTTTGGGCGTTGATGACGAACTTCGGATCGGTCCGGGCGACCTCGTCGGCGTAGACGACCTCGTAGACCCCGGCCGGGCAGTAGAGGCGCGCGGGTTCCCCGTATTTCGGCAGGTTGACGCGGATCGGCACGGTCGGGTCGATCAGCTTCAGGTGGGCCGGCTGTTCCTCGGCGTGGTTGGTGTTCGAGATGAACACCGACGAGAGCTTGTCGAAGCTGAGTTTGCCGTCCGGCTTCGGATAGGCGATCGGCTTGTGCTTCGACGAGGGCTCGGTCGAGGCCGCATCCGTCTTCGTATGCTTCTGGGTGCCGAAGATCGACAGGCCGCCAAAGACCGTCCCGAACCACATGTCGAAGACGCCCAGCGCGCCGCCCAGGGTCGTGCCGAACTTCGTCAGGAACGGCTTGGCGTTCCGGACTCGCTTCAGCTCCTGATAGACCCAGCTGTTCTCGTAGGCCGTCTGGTATTCGACCAGTTCATCGCCCGAACGGCCAGCCATGACGGCCTCGTAGGCGGCGTCGGCGGCCAGCATGCCAGTCTTCATCGCGTTGTGGCTGCCCTTGATGCGCGGGACATTCACGAAGCCGGCAGAGCAGCCGATCAACACGCCGCCGGGGAAGCTGAGCTTCGGCACCGACTGGAAACCGCCCTCGGTGATCGCACGCGCGCCGTAGGAGATGCGGGTCCCGCCCTCCAGGTGTTCGGCGATCGCGGGGTGGTGCTTGAAGCGCTGGAACTCGTCGAACGGCGACAGGAACGGGTTCTTGTAGTTCAGGTGCACGACGTAGCCGATGGCCACGTAGTTGTCCCCGAAGTGGTACATGAAGGAGCCGCCGCCGGTGAACTCGTCCAGCGGCCAGCCGGTCGTGTGCTGGGCCAGGCCGGGCTGGTGCTTCTCCGGCGGGACCTGCCAAAGCTCCTTCAGGCCGATGCCGTATTTCTGGGGCGACTTGCCGGCCTGCAGCTTGTGGCGGGCCGTGATGGTCTTGGCCAGCGAGCCGCGCACGCCCTCGGCGATGAAGACGTATTTGCCGTGCAGTTCGATGCCGGGCTGGAAGTCGCCGGTCGGGGCGCCGTGCTTGTCGATGCCGAACACGCCGGCGACGACCCCCTTCACCCGGCCCGACGGTTCATCCCAGACGACGTGACTGGCGGCCATGCCGGGATAGACTTCGACGCCCATGCCCTCGGCCTGTTCGCCCAGCCAACGCGTCACATTGCCCAGAGAGGCGATGTAGCAGCCGTCGTTGTGCATCATGGGCGGCAACATCGCCATCGGCAGGCTGATCTGGCCCATCGGCCCAAGGACCATGAACCGGTCCTTCTTCACCGGCGTCTCCAGCGGCGCGCCCATGGCCTTCCAGTCCGGGAACAGCTCGTTCAGCGCCTTGGGGTCGATGACGGCGCCCGACAGGATGTGGCCGCCGATCTCGGCCGACTTCTCCAGAACGGCGACGGTGATCTCTTTTCCGTCCTTCTCGGCCCGCTGTTTCAGGCGGATGGCGGCGGCGAGGCCGGCCGGGCCGCCGCCGACGATCAGAACGTCATACTCCATGACCTCGCGCTCGACGCCCTGCAGCGCCTCCAGCGGCGGCAGGTTGTCGAGGATGGCTTCCTGGGCCGCGGTTTCAACGCCGCCTTCGATCGCTTCCTCGGCCATGTCGTTTCTCGTTCCTGGTGCGTCTTGTCGTTATCCACTTATCGGAAGGTGACGCGAGGGCGGTCAAGGCTTATCCCTGATCGAGTCCAGCCATGAACGCCGAACCCCGAGACATCGCCGCCATCGAAAGCCTGCTCGCCTTCTGGGCTGACGCGGGTGTGGACGCCTGTTTCGAAGAGGCCGCCGTCGACCGGACCATCGTGGTCGCGCCCGCCCTGAAGGCGGTAGCCAAGGCGACGGCGTCCGTGACGCCCATTGTGGACATGGTCGATGCGACCTCCGACGCCCGCAGGCTGGCGAACGGCGCAGACACGATGGAGGCGCTGGCCGAGGCGGCCGCCAGCTTCAAGGGCTGCGAACTGGTCGGGATGGGTGCGAAGGGCTGCGTGTTCGGACGCGGCGATCCGCACGCTCCGATCCTGATCATCGGCGAGGCGCCGGGGGCGGAGGAGGACGCAGCGGGTCAGCCCTTCGTCGGGCGCGCGGGCAAGCTGCTGGACAGGATGATCGCGGCGGCCGGGCTGAGCGACAAAGTCTACATCACCAACACCGTCTTCTGGCGACCGCCCGGTAACCGGACGCCGACGCCCCTGGAGCAGGCTGTCTGCGCCCCCTTCGTGGAGCGGGCCTTCTTCCTGATGAAGCCCAGGGCGGTGCTGTTGCTGGGCGCGGCGGCGGCCAAGGGCGTTCTGAAGACCGACGAGGGCATCATGAGGATGCGCGGCCAGTGGCGGGAGTGGCGACTGGCGGAGGGCGACGTCACGGCCCCGGTCATGCCGACCCTGCACCCCGCCTTCCTGCTGCGTCAGCCCCAGGCCAAGCGTCAGGTCTGGGCGGATATGCTGGAGCTCGCGGTGAAGCTGGACGGACAGGAAAAGGCCTAAAACCAGAGTTATACGGTTCCATGCCGCTGTTGTGATTGAGGGATTCACTGCGTTGCGGCATACTTCTTGTTTGACGACCGATCGCAGACCGCGCGTGTCATCCCGAATCGAGACGGGAAACGCGCAGCACGAGGGGGCCGCCGCCTTGTTCAGTTTCCGCCGCCGCGCCCTTCGAGCGCCGACGCTCGCCTTTGTGGTCGCTGCCGCATCTGCTGTCGCCCTGCCCGTCCTGGCCGCGCCCGAAGCCTACCTTTCCGTGGTCGCCGCGGAGACCAGCGAAGAGGGCGAGCAGGGCATCCGGATCAGCACCAGTGCCCTCTCGAACGCCGACCGGTTGAGCTACACCAGCGCCTTCGACGCCCTGCGTCGCGGCGATCTGGAGACAGCCCGCAACTCCGCGCGCCAGGCCGGCGACCGGGTCCTGCTGGGACAGGTCGAGTTCGAACGCCTGTTCCACCCCGACCACACCGCCACCTATGACGAACTGGCGGCCTGGCTTCAGGACTATGCCGACCTGCCCAGCGCGCAGAGGGTCTATGCCCTGGCCGAACGACGCCGCCCGGACGGCGCCGAGGCGCCGCGACGCCCGACAGGGGCATATTTCAGCCGCGCCTGGGATCAGGTGGCGGCGGCCGGCGGCAACTCCGAGGCCGATCCGGCCAAGGCCGCCCGCGTCGCCCTGAACCGCGACGACCTTCAGGGCGCCGTGACACAGGGCGAACAGATCGGCGACTGGTGGGTCGTGGGCCTGGCCGCATGGCGGATGGGCGACTACCCCCGCGCCTTCACGGCCTTCGAGCGCGTCGCCTTCGATCCGACGGAAGACGGCTGGACCCGCGCCGGGGCCGGCTTCTGGGCCGCCCGCGCCGCCGGTCAGATCGGCCGTCAGGACCGGATCCAGGAGTTTCTGACCCTGTCCGCCCGCTGGCCCGCCACCTTCTACGGTCAGATCGCTCTGCGTCAGCTCGGCCAGGAGCCGACGATCGTGAACAGCGGCGGCCCCACCCCCTATGAGGCGGTGGCCCGCACGTCTTCGGTCAGCGACGGCCCCGTCGGCGTCAACCAGCGCGAGATGGACGAGTTCCTGAACAGCGACTCCCGCGCCCGACGCACAGTCGCCTTCTTCGAGATCGGCCGGCAGAGCGACGCCCGCGACGAACTGAGAAACGGTCTGCGCACCGCAAGCGACCGGACCCGTCGCCTGTGGACGGGCCTTGCCCGCGTGCTCGGACCCCGTCTGGGCGGCGGCAACAGCGATGGGACGCGGATCGATGCGGCCGACTATCCGATGCCGGAGATCACGCCCGAGGGCGGCTGGACCCTTGAACGCTCGCTGGTCTACGCGATCGCCCGCAAGGAAAGCGCCTTCAACGCCTCAGCCCGCTCGCCCGTCGGCGCCTATGGCCTGATGCAGGTGATGCCGTCGACGGCGGCGGAAATGACCGGCGACCGGGGCTTCGTCTCCAACCCGCAGCGGCTGTTTACGCCGGCGACCAATGTCCGCCTGGGTCAGAACTATGTGAACCGCATGCTGGCCCGGCCCGAGTTCCAGGGCGACCTGTTGCGGGCCGTGGCCAGCTACAACGCCGGCCCCGGCCCGATGCTGGGCGCCCTGCGCCGGCTGGGTCCGAATCCCGATCCCCTGCTGCTAATCGAGACGATCGACGTGCCCCAGGCGCGCGAATACGTGGAGAAGGTCGTGGCGGCCTACTGGATCTATCAGCGCATGACCGGCGGGCCGCTGAACACGCTCGACGCCGTGGTGGCGGGGCAGACGCTGGTGCCGATCAACCTGGACTATGTGGCCCCGCCACCCGGGCAGCTGCCCGCGCCGACGGAGCCGGTACAGGTCGCGTCGATGGCGCCCGTCGGGACGCGCTAGACCCCAGGTCGGTTTGGCTAAAGTGGACTCGTTTTTTCCGAGTCCAGAGAGTGCAAGTCTTGGCCGCTCAAACCAGCGCGTTCCAGCAAGCAGCTGATTTATAGGGTTTTTTATATCAGCTATCTCAACGGCGGTCGAGCGTCTTACAGGATGCTGCCGACCAGAGAGGCGCACAGGCAGCAGCCGACGAGAATGAACACGCCATAGGTCATCAACGTCGGGCGGCGCTGGGCCTCCGGCGGGGCGATGTTCGGGGCGGTCGTCGGCTGTGCGGACATGTTGGCAGTCCCGGGGGCGAAGCGGTCTCAGGTTCGATCGGGACCGTAACGCCGTTCCCTTAAGGGCTCGTTCGCAGGTCTCGTTAATCGGCAGTGACGCCCACCTAAGGCCGAACCGTGACAGCCAGTTCCGCCCATTCGAGGAAGTCCGGCTGCTGTAGCAACCCGGCAACATATGTGGCCGCCACGCCATCGACGTCACCGTGGGCCGCCAGGTCGATCTGATAGTGGCGGAAGCGGGTGGCCAGGGGTGTGAAGAAGGCGTCCGGCATCGACCATTCGCCGAACAGCCAGGGGCCGTCAGCTCCGAAGCGGGCGCGCATCTCGGTGACTATGGCCACGAACCGGCGGACGTCAGCGGCGACCGTCTCGCTCGTCGGGGTCGGCGCGCGGTCGGGGCCGACCATGGTGTGGATGACCCCGGCAGAGTCAGGCCCCATCCCGCATTCGCTGCGCAGGGCGCCGAAGCTCGAGTGCATCTCGCACGCCACCGACCGGGCCAGCCAGCGAGCATGGGCATCGGCGGGCCACAGCCTGGCCTGCGGATAGCGTTCGGCCGCAAAGACGCAGATCGCCATCGAATCCCAGATGGTCACGCCGTCGACCTTCAGCACCGGCACCTTGCCGGAGGGCGAGTGCTCAGCGAGGGCCGGGGCCGATTCAGGGCCGTACAGGGGGATCTCCCGGACGGTGAACTCGGCCCCACACCGCTTGAGCACCAGCCAGGGGCGCAGCGACCAGGTCGAGAAGGCCATGTTGCCGACGATCAGTTCCATGGCCGTGTCTCTCAATAGCGGTTGTCGAAAGCGAAGATCGGCGCCCGGTCACGCCAGGCGCCAGCGGTGAAGTCGGGGAAGTCGATGGTGCGATTCCCGTCGGCGATCGAGGCCTCTGTCAGCGGCGTCACCGCGCTCCAGGTCACGGCGTCGTAGATGTCGATGGGCATGGGCGCGGCGGCCTTCAGCGCTTCGACGAAGGCGTGGACGACGAAGAAGTCCATGCCGCCGTGGCCCGCGCCCTCGGCCTGGGCCGAGTAGGCCTGCCACAGCGGATGGTCGTAGCGATCCAGCCAGGCCTGGGCCTCTTCCCACTGGTGCGGTCGGGGGCTCTGCCCCTCGACGTAGATGGACTTGTTGAGGTCCATCCACAGCCCCTTCTCGCCCTGGACCCGGAAGCCCAGCGAATAGGGGCGCGGCAGGTTGGTGTCGTGGCTGAGCATGATCGTCTCGCCGTTCTCGCAGCCGATCATGGTCTGGACCACGTCGCCGAGGCGGAAGTTCACCCGGGCGTTCGGATGATCGGCCCCGCCCTCGGCGACCACATAGTTATGCAGGCCGCGGGCCTTTGAGGCGTAGCTGGTCAGGCGGGTAAACCGGTTGCCGCGGTTGATGTTGGCCCACATGGCGCAGGGGCCAATGCCGTGGCTTGGATAAAGGTCGCCGTTGCGTTCCACCGAGTGGCTGGTGCGCCAGCGCGCCTCGGACCAGCCCTGCTCGCCGAACTCGACCCCGCCGCCATAGGCCTGACCGGGGACGCCGGCGTTGAACTTCACGGCGCGAAGGTCGTGCTGGTAGCCCCCCTCCAGGTGGATCATCTCGCCGAAGACGCCCTGGCGGACCATGTTCAGCACGGCCATGACGTCGCGCCGGTAGCAGACGTTCTCCAGCAGCATGTAGGGCGTTCCGGTCTCCTGCTGGGTGCGCAGGACCTGCCAATGGTCGTCCAGGGTGACGCCGGCCACGACCTCGCAGGCCACGGGGACGCGGGCGCGCATGGCGCCGATGGCCATGGGGGCGTGCAGTTCCCAGGGGGTGGCGATGACGACGCCGTCCAGATCGGCGGATGCCAGCATCTCTCGCCAGGCCTCGCTGGAGCCGGTGTAGAGCCGGGGCGCGGGCTTGCCGGCCTCGGTGAACTGTTCCAGCGCCTTGTCCAGGGTGAAGGCGTCGATGTCACAAAGGGCGGCGACCTCGATGTCGTCGCGGCGCACCAGTTCGCGGAGCAGGACCCGGCCACGCATGCCCACGCCGATCATGCCCAGGCGAAGGCGGCTGGAGGCCTGAACCGTCCCCGAGATCGCAGCGCCCGGCAGGGTCAGGGCTCCGCCGGCCACGGCCGCTGCGGCGATCAGATCGCGTCGGTTCATCGCAAAGTCTCCTGCTGGCGAAACGCTGCGGACCAGACCCGAAATCATTGATCCGGACAAGTCGGTCAGGGAGGGCCTCACCTGCGTTTGCGGAACCCGGCTTTGCACCTGCAGGCGGCGCCGACATTTCGGGTCGCCGGATGGTCGGTCGACCCGCGTTTCCTTGACATGAGCCCCTGCGGGAGCCTTTAGGGGCGCCCATGATCAGCCGCTATTCCCGCCCCGAAGCCGTCGCCATCTGGTCCTCCGAGACCAAGTACAAGATCTGGTTCGAGATCGAAGCCCATGCCGCCACGAAGATGGCCGAGCTGGGCGTCATCCCGACCGAGGCCGCCGAAGCCATCTGGGCCAAGGGGGAGAACGCCGCCTGGGACTCGGACCGCATCGACGAGATCGAGCGCACGACCAAGCACGACGTGATCGCCTTCCTGACCCATGTGTCGGAGACCGTCGGCGAGGAGGCCCGCTTCCTGCACCAGGGCATGACCTCCTCGGACGTGCTCGACACCTGTTTCGCGGTGCAGCTGGCGCGGGCGTCGGACCTGCTGATCGCGGGCGTCGATCGGGTGCTGGCAGCGCTGGAGGCGCGGGCCAAGGAGCACAAATACACTCCGACCGTGGGCCGGTCGCACGGCATCCACGCCGAGCCGGTGACCTTCGGCCTGAAGCTGGCCGGCTATCACGCCGAGTTCCAGCGGGCGAAACGCCGCCTGATCACGGCCAAGGAAGAGATCGCCACCTGCGCCATCTCCGGGGCCGTGGGCACCTTCGCCAACGTCGATCCGGCGGTGGAAGAGTATGTCGCCGGGAAGATGGGTCTGCAGGTCGAGACCGTCTCGACCCAGGTGATCCCGCGCGACCGGCATGCGGCCTTCTTCGCGGCGCTCGGCGTCGTCGCCTCGTCGATCGAGCGGCTGGCGGTCGAAATCCGCCACCTGCAGCGCACCGAGGTCCTCGAAGCCGAGGAGTTCTTCGACAAGGGCCAGAAGGGCTCGTCGGCCATGCCGCACAAGCGCAACCCGATCCTGACCGAGAACCTGACCGGCCTGGCCCGTCTGGTCCGCTCGTCGGTCGTCCCGGCGATGGAGAACGTCGCCCTGTGGCACGAGCGGGACATCAGCCATTCGTCGGTCGAGCGCGGCATCGGCCCCGACGCCACCATCCACCTCGACTTCGCCCTGAACCGTCTGGCCGGCGTGATGGAGCGGCTGCTGGTCTATCCGGACAACATGCAGAAGAACCTCGACAAGCTCGGCGGTCTCGTTCACTCGCAGCGCGTCCTGCTGGCCCTGACCCAGCTGGGTCAGTCGCGCGAGGACAGCTACGCGGCGGTTCAGCGCAACGCGATGAAGGTCTGGCGCGGCGAGGGCAACTTCCTCGACTTCCTTAAGGAAGATCCCGAGGTCATCGTCCCCGACGCCGAACTCGAGGCCCTGTTCGACCTCGGCTACCACACCAAGCATGTGGACACGGTGTTCAGGCGCGTGTTCGGATAGGGCGTGCCCGAACCCATCCGCCTGAACCCGACACTCGACGCCCGCGACTATGTCGGGGCGTTCCGGCGCGACGGCGTGGTGCAGGTGCCGGACTTCCTCACACCCGACAGCGCCGACCGCCTTGAGGCGGCGCTGAAGACCGCGACGCCCTGGGGCTTCTCGCTGACCAATGCTGCGGGCAAGGGCGAATGGCTCTCGCCCGAGGCGATCCAGAAACTCGGTCGCGACGGGGTCGCTGCGAAGGCCCGCGAGGCAATGACCGGCGCGCGGACCGGTTTCGCCTTCAGCTTCCTGTCCTATCCGATCATCGACGCCCTGCTGGCCGGCAACGAGCCCGGACATCCGACGCATGAACTGGTCCAGTTGCTGAACAGCCCGCAGGCACGCGACTTTTGCGCCGCCGTGGCGGGCGAGACCGGCATCACCAAGATCGACGCCCAGGCGACCCTGTTTCGGCCCGGCGACTATCTGACCCTGCACAACGACACCGGCGTGGGCGAACGCCGGGCGGCCTATACTCTGGGGCTGACGCGCGACTGGCGCACGGACTGGGGCGGCCAGCTGCTGTTCCACGATGAAGGCGGCGACGTGCCGCGCGGGCTGATGCCGAGGTTCAACGTCCTCACCCTGTTCCGGACGCCGCAATGGCACACGGTTGCGACCGTCGCCCCCTATGCCGGGGCGCCGCGCCTGTCGATCACCGGCTGGCTGCGCGACGACAAGCCCTACATCGAACAGGGGCGGTGACGCTCAAGCGGGCCTTCGCGCCCCTCGTCGATGAGCGGACCCGGGTCCTCGTCCTCGGCAGTCTGCCGGGCGACGCCTCGCTGAATGCGGCCCAGTACTACGCCCACCCGCAGAACGGCTTCTGGCGGCTGATCAGCGTGGCGATCGGGCGCGACCTGCACGCCATGGCCTATTCCGATCGCGTCGAGGCCCTGATGGCCGCGGGCGTCGGCCTGTGGGACGTGATCGCCTCGGCCCAGCGAGCGGGCAGTCTGGACGCCGCCATAAGGTCACCGGAAGCAGCGGACCTTCGCGGCCTGATCGCGGGCCTGCCGAGCCTGAAGGCCGTCGCCTTCAACGGCGCGACGGCGGCCAGGGGCGGGCGCAAGATTCTGGCCCGCGCCGAGGGGCTGACCCTGATCGACCTGCCGTCGTCCAGCCCGGCCCATGCATCCCGGACCCTGGCGGAAAAGGCGGAACGCTGGGGCATACTGAAAGACTTCCTCGGCGACGACGCCTGAAGGCCCTGAGGCCTGCGGCGTTTTGGTCGCCATGCATCCTTTCTCGCTCCCACCCGTCTTTGCATCTGACGCCGCCGATCACACAGGCGGTTCTCAGGAGAAGACGCCATGAACACCCGCATGCTCACCCTTACCGTCGCCTCGGCTGCCCTGCTGGGCCTGGCCGCGTGCAACAACGGAGCCGAGACCGAAGCCCCCGCCGCCGATGCGACCCCCGCCCAGACCGCGCCGGCCTCGACCGATCCGATGGTCGGCGGAGCGTCGATGAGCCCCAACGAGACGATCGTCGCCAACGCCGCCAAGGCCTCGAACCTGACCACTTTGGTCAGCGCCGTCCAGGCCGCCGGTCTGGCTGAGACCCTGTCGGGACCCGGCCCGTTCACGGTCTTCGCCCCGGACAACGCCGCATTCGAAAAGGTGCCGGTCGCCACGCGCGAAGCCCTGATGGCTCCCGCCGGCAAGGCGGACCTGACCGAGATCCTGACCTATCACGTCGTACCGGGCCGCCTGACCGCAGCCGATCTGGCCACCCAGGCCCAGGCCAACAGCGGTAAGGTCGAGTTGACCACCGTCGAAGGCGACACCCTGACGGTCAATGTGAACCCGGACGGTTCGGTCACCCTGACCGACGAAAAGGGCGGAACCTCACGCGTGACCCAGGCCGACGTCCTGCAGTCGAACGGCGTGGTTCACGTCATCGACACCGTCGTGATGCCGGACTGAATTTTTCGGTGAACCCTTTTCGTCCTGCCGCATTTCAATAACGCGCAAGACGCAAAAGACATCGGGTGAGGCTATCCCCCCAGCCCCCGATCAAGGAAGGGCCGCAGACCCCCCGCTGCGGCCCTTTTCCTTGTCTGCTCGTGATCCCCCGGCCGATCGACGATCGAACCGCGGGAGGCGCCGAAGGCGATCTGCCCCGGCAGAATTCTGGAAGCAGGCGTGTGCGCGACAGGTTCGCGCTCTCGCGCGCCGCTGCGTCCCCCGGTCTCGCTACGCTCGCCGGAGGATCACGAAAAGCGGGGTTTACTCGCCTGCGCGGACCTGGTCGCGGGCCATGGAGGCCAGTTCGTCCATCTTGGAGCGGATCTCGCCCTCGGAGACGGTCAGACCGGAGCCCTTGAAGTCGCCGGCGATCTTGCGGAACACGTCCTCGTCGCCCGGCTGCTCGAAGTCGGCGCGCACGACGGCCTTGCCGTATTCCTCGGCCGAATCGGCGCTCAGGCCCATCTTCTCGGCGGCCCACAGTCCCAGCAGCTTGTTGCGGCGGGCCATGGCCTTGAACTCTTGCTCCTGATCGAGCGCGAACTTGGACTCGAAGCCCTTTTCCCGATCATTGAAGGTCGTCATCAGTCGTCAGTCCATCCGTCGCGGGCCAGAGAAAAGTGGCGGCGCCGCCCGGGTGGTCTATGACCCGGCGTCAACGAACGCAACGGATAACGCGCGCAGCGGGCCTCCCGTCCACGGACTTTTCGCCGCTGTGGCTTCAGACGGTCATTTGTGTCGCAGGGCGCATTCCGCTAAGGACTGCCCGACCCATTTCCCGCCTAGCTCGAGACCGGATCGCGCCGCCCAGACGATACTCTGGTCGCGTGATTTTCGTTTTCAGGCGACAGCGCATCCCCATTCGGGACCCAGATGATGAATTCGAAGCGCAAGAAGATCTACGAGGGCAAGGCCAAGATCCTCTACGAGGGCCCCGAGCCCGGCACCCTGATCCAGTATTTCAAGGACGACGCCACGGCCTTCAACGCCCAGAAGAAGGCGACGCTGGAGGGCAAGGGCGTCATCAACAACCGCATCAGCGAGTTCGTGATGACGCGGCTGAACGGCATCGGCGTCACCAACCACTTCATCAAGCGGCTGAACCTGCGCGAGCAGCTGATCCGCGAGGTCGAGATCATTCCGCTTGAAGTCGTGTGCCGCAACATCGTGGCCGGCTCTCTGGCGACGCGCCTCGGCCAGGAAGAGGGTACGCCCCTGCCCCGCTCGATCATCGAATTCTATTACAAGAAGGATGAGCTCAACGACCCGATGGTCACCGAAGAGCACATCACGGCGTTCAACTGGGCCTCGACCCAGGAGATCGACGACATGCTGGCCATGACGCTGCGCGTGAACGACTATCTGTCGGGCATGTTCGGCGCCGTCGGCATCACCCTGGTGGACTTCAAGATCGAGTTCGGCCGGGTGTGGGAAAACGACTTCGCCCGCGTCATCCTGGCTGACGAGATCAGCCCGGACAGCTGCCGCCTGTGGGACACGGCGACCGGCGAGAAGATGGACAAGGACCGCTTCCGCCGCGACCTGGGCAATGTCATCGAGAGCTATACCGAGGTCGCCAAACGCCTCGGCATCATGAAGGACATGCCGACTGTGATTCAGGGGGGACTGCACTGATGGCGAAGGTCAAGGTTCACGTCTTTCTGAAACCCGGCGTGCTGGACGTTCAGGGCAAGGCCGTCGAAGGCGCCCTGAAGGGGCTGGGCTGGGCCGGCGTCGCCGACGCCCGGGTCGGCAAGCTGATCGAGTTCGATCTAGAAGGCGCGGAAGATCCCGCCGCCGAGGCGAAGAAGATGTGCGAGACCCTGCTGGCCAATACGGTCATCGAGAGCTACCGGGTCGAGGTCGCCTAGCAACCGTTCCTTGCGATCGGTCGTTTCAGACGCCGAACGCAAAGGAGCGCGCCATGGCCTTCACCCTGACCTCCAACGACTTCAAGGACGGCGACGTCCTGCCGGACGCCCAGGTGCAGGCGAAGGGGGACACCTCTCCGCATCTGGCCTGGTCCGGCGCGCCAGAGGGCACGAAATCGTTCGCCGTCACCCTGTATGATCCGGATGCGCCGACGGGCTCCGGCTTCTGGCACTGGACGGTGGCCAACATCCCAGCCGACGTCAGCGAAATCCCTGCGGGCGGGCGCATGCCGTCAGGCGCGGTCGAGGGGCGCACCGACTACGGCGCGCCCGGCTTCGGCGGGGCCGCGCCGCCTCCCGGACACGGCCCGCACCGATACATCTTCACGGTCTTCGCTGTGGATACGGAGAGGCTGGACGTCACGCCGGACAACTCCGGCGCCGTGTTCGGCTTCAACCTGCACTTCCACACCCTGGCGAAGGCCTCGATCACCGCGACCTACGAGAACAGGGGCTAGGCCCTATCTCAGCGTCAGGATCACGCGCAGGCCGGCGGTCAGGATCGGATCGCGGTCCTCGTCGCCGCCGGGATTGTAGATCCACTGAAGGTCCGGCTGGATCGTGAACGGTCCGAAGGTATCGGCATAGGTCAGTTCGATTCCGCCCTCGGCATCGCCGAAGGTCGCGCCGGCGTCGCGGGCGTTGGCCTTTGACTTGTCGGACAAGAGGCCCTGGTGGAAGCCGATCGAGAAGGCGCTGTCGGGACGGCTGTCGAAAACCGAATCGACGCGCAGGCCGGTCTGCCATCCGCCCTTGAAGTCGGTGGTGTCGCCGTCCGACACGCCCAGCCGCACGAAGGCGCGAACCGTCGGGGCGTCCTCGGCCTCGAACACGGTCCCTTCCGCAACGAGATAGGCGCCCTGGGCGTCGCTGAGCGCGGGGGCGCCGCCGGGCAGGACGTCGCGGATGTCCTCCTGGCCTTCGCCATAGCGCCAGGCGCCGACCGCGATTCGCACGGGACCGGACCAGCCGGCTTCGGCCAGGTAGAGGATGCCGTCGTCCATCGTGGTGTCCACGCCGCCGTCGTCGCCGACCGTGCCGGCCCGGGCGTTCACCGCGGCGGCCTGGACATAGTGACCGTCCGGCGAGCCGATGCGAACCCGTGCCGCAAGCGACGTCGATGGGAAGATCGCCGGACCGTTCGGTCCCGTCGCCGCCAGTTCGGAACCGATACCGAACGGGGGCGAGATCAGCAGGTCGGAGGCCTCGGTGGCGTAGAATTCGCTGTTTACGTCATAAAGGCCCGCCAGCACGGAAGCGGCTCCGTCGGCCAGATTCTGTTCGATCCAGGCCTCGTAAAGGCGCACGCCCTGGGAGCCGACCTCGATATTGTCATAGCCCTGGAGCGTCTGGGCGATCGCGTTCGGCTCACCGCCGCCGTTGGCCAGCAGGCTGAAGTGGACCCGCGCGCCGCGCCAGCCGAACTGACGCTCGAGATCGCCGTCCAGCGAGACGTCGAGATTGTCCAGGAAGCGGCCGGCGGGGGTATCGACGCCATCAACCACTCCAATAACGTCCGCAGTGTAGGCGGACTGCAACTGCCATACCGCGCCGTCAGCGTTGGCTTCTGGAGCGTCATCAGGAACTCCGGCAAAGACGGCTGTCGATGACAACAGTATAATTGTAGCAACCGGCACACACGCTCGCGAAATAGACATCATAAACCTGGCTATCCGTTCTGGAAGGGTGTCGCGTCGACAACATCGGCCGCCACACTTCCTGATATTCAGGCAAACAGCTCAAGAAAACGCGAGTTTCCGAATACGTAGTGCTACCTACCGTACAGAACGACGGTCGTTAGGATTTTCCGACTAGGCAGAAGGGAAGAAACGGAGGAACTCCATGCTCTCGACTATCCGCTCCAAGGTGAAATTCGCCGGCCTGCTGATGGTGATCCTGTGCACGCTCGGCTCAGGCGCCGGCTTGCTGATCGCGGGCTTCCTGAGCGGATCGATGGCCGACTCGGCGCGGATCGCCGAAGTCATGCGCAACCACATGCAGTCCGACATGATGCATGATGCCCTGCGCAGCGACGTTCTCGCAGCCATGCTGGCCGCGCAGACCGGCGAAACGGACGCCATGGAGGGCATCCGGTCCGACCTGGTCGAGCACTCGGCCATCTTCCGCGAGGCCGTCGAGCAGAACAACGGTCTGGCGACCGACCCGGGGACCATCAGCGCTCTGCACGAGGTCAGCGAGCCTCTGCAGCAATACATCGCATCGGCCGAGCGGATCGTGGCCCTGGCCGCAAGCGACCCGGCCGCGGCCCATGCCGCCCTGCCCGCGTTCAAGGCCAGCTTCGTCGAGCTGGAGGGCCGTATGGAGGCGATCTCGGAGCAGATCGAATCGACCCTGGCGGCGACCAAGTCGCGCGCCGACTTCCTCGCCAAGGGCGGCATCGCGGTGATGATCTTCGCCATACTGCTCGGCGTCGGGTTGAGCCTGGTCCTGATCCGACTGTCGATGCGCACCGTCGTGGCTCCGATCGGCGTGCTCAACGACGAGATGGCCGCCCTGTCGCAGGGCCGGACGGACGTCGAACTGACCAGTTCGGGCCGCGAGGACGAGATCGGGGAAGTCGGCCGCTCGGTCGTGGACCTGCAGGCCCTGATCGTGGAGCGCGCCCGCGCCGAGGCCCAGGCCCAGGCGACCCAGCGCAGCCTGGCCGAACAGGCACAACTGGCCGTCGCCGAACAGCAGAGCCAGATCGTGGCGGCCATGGCCGAGGGCCTGGATCACCTGATGCGCGGCGACCTGAGCCACCGCATCGAGCGCCGCTTCCCTGAGGGATATGAAAAGCTCAAGGCCGATTTTAACGCCGCCATGGAGCAACTCGAGGAGACCCTGTCGTCGGTCGATGGCAACGCATCGGTGATCCGCAGCGGCGCTCATGAAATGACACAGGCCACCGACGATCTGTCGCGCCGTACCGAGCAGCAGGCCGCGAGCCTGGAAGAGACCGCGGCAGCGCTTGAACAGATTACCGCGACGGTGAACCGCTCGGCTGAGGGCGCCCGCAAGGCTTCAGAGGTGGTCGGCGAAGCTCGCGACGACGCCGAGACCAGCGGGCGGGTCGTCGGTCAGGCCGTCGACGCGATGGACGCGATCCATTCCTCGTCCAAGGAAATGGGCCAGATCATCAGTGTGATCGACGAAATCGCCTTCCAGACCAACCTGCTGGCCCTGAACGCCGGCGTTGAAGCGGCACGAGCCGGCGACGCCGGTCGCGGCTTCGCGGTCGTCGCCTCCGAGGTGCGGGCCCTGGCCCAACGCTCGGCCGGCGCGGCGAAGGAGATCAACACCCTGATCTCGAACTCGGGTCGTCAGGTGTCTCTGGGCGTCGATCTGGTGCGTCAGGCGGGGGCGAACCTCGACAAGATCGCCAATCGCGTCGTGCACGTCGGCACCCTGATCTCCGAGATGGCTGCGGCCAGCCAGGAGCAGGCGACAGCGCTGCGCGAGATCAACACCGCCGTCAGCCACATGGACCAGGTCACCCAGCAGAACGCTGCGATGGTTGAAGAGACCACTGCCGCCAGCCACGCCCTGGCCCAGGAGACCGAAGTCCTGAGCCAGTCGATCGGCCGCTTCCAGCTGTCGACGAGAGTCGAAGACGCCCGTCATGGGTCGGGGATGCGCGCGGCCGCCTGATCGACCTTCTCGCTCAGGCGCGCTGACACGGCGCGCGAACCCTGCTACAGGGCCGCGCCATGAGCGCAGCCGTCATCGTCTTCCCCGGTTCCAACTGTGATCGGGACTGCAAGGTCGCCATCGAACGGTCGACCAACGAGCGGGTCGAGATGGTCTGGCACCAGGAGACCGAGTTGCCCTCGGGGCTCGACCTGATCGTGCTGCCGGGCGGCTTCTCCTACGGCGACTACCTGCGTTGCGGGGCCATGGCGGCCCAGTCTCCGGTTATGCAGGCTGTGAAGAAGGCGGCTGACGACGGCGTCGCCGTGGTCGGCATCTGCAACGGCTTCCAGATCCTGTGCGAGGCCGGAATGCTGCCCGGGGCGCTGCTGCGGAACGCGGGCCTCAAATACGTCTGCAAGGCGATCACGCTCGAAGTGACCAACGGCCAGACCCGCTTCACCGCCGGCTATCAGGGCCAGCGCGAGGTTGTCATGACCCAGGGCAACGGAGACGGAAACTATTTCGCAGACGCCGAAACCCTCGCCCGGATCGAAGGCGAGGGTCAGGTCGTGTTCCGCTACGTGGACAATCCGAATGGCTCGGTCGCCAACATCGCCGGAATCCAGAACGTGCGCGGCAATGTTCTGGGCTTGATGCCCCACCCGGACCGCGCTTTCGAGGCCGAACTGGGCTCCGCCGACGGCGCGACCCTGTTCCGGTCGATCTACGCGGCGGCCTAGGCCTCGTCAGACTCCTCGTCGCGCTCGAGGGTGCCCTCGGCGCCGGATTCGCCGATGGAGGCCAGTTCGCGGGCGCCCACGCCGAGGCCCTGCTCCAAGGCGAGATTGGTCTCGACCTCTTCGGTGTCCGGATCGGGCATGTCGGCGGGAATTTTGGGATCGACCACGGTCGGTTCTCCTGTTCGGGGGATGTGAGACAGATAGCGTATCCCGGAACGGCCGGTTCCGGCTGAACTTTGATACGTGATGTGCGTAGTGTCGGGTATGAGCACCACGCCCCCCACGACTCTCGTTCCCGCCGACCCGTCCCGGCAGACCCGAAGGCTGGCTGTCTTCGCCAGCGCCCTGTTCGCCCTGGTCATCGGTCAGCTGCAACAACTCGCGAACCTGGGCCAGACGCCGGCGGAGTTTGCCGCTGACAGTGATGCGACGTTGAAGGTGGTCGGTTGGGCCTTTGCGATCTGGGGACCGATCTATCTGGGCCTCATCGTCTATGCAGTCCGGCAGTTGCTGCCCAAAACGCATGAGAGCGAGATGCTGCGCTCCTTCGGCTGGCCGTCGGTGCTGGCGCTGCTGGGTATCGGCTGGTGGATCCTGGCGGCGGCATGGGACCTGGAGGTCGCGACCATCGTGCTGATCTTCGGATCGCTGATCGTGCTGCTGATACCCCTGCTGCGAAAGGCGGAGGCAATCCGCGCACTGCCCAAGGGCGACCGGGATCGCTGGATGACGGTCTGGCCGCTGGCCGCCCTGGCCGGCTGGCTGACCGTTGCGGCCCCCGTGAATCTGCTGACGGTGGCGACGGGCAATGGAGACCTGCCCGCATTTCTGCCGCCGACCGGATGGGCGCTGCTGGCCGTGGTAGCGGCGGCCGGCGCGGGCCTGCTGGTCACCTGGCGCACGCGGCTGCTGGCCTATCCCTTGCCGGTCGCCTGGGGGTTGCTGGGCGTGTTCGTGGCGGAGCAGGCCAAAGGCAATGCAGTCCTGGCGTTCGGGTCCCTCGCGGCGTCACTGGTGGTGCTGGGCGGCGGGCTGGTGATCGTGATGGGGCTGAGGCGCGCCCCGACCTGAAGTCCTGCGGCGAGTGCAGGCGGGCGCTTGGGTTCGCGGCAGAGTCCCGCTATGAGGCGCGGCCATGAGCGCTCCTGAAAAGACCATGGCCGAACTGGCCGCCGAATACGGCCTGAACCCCGCTGAATATCAGGTCGTCCTCGACCGGCTGGGGCGCGAGCCCAACCAGCTGGAGCTCGGCGTCTTCTCGGTGATGTGGTCGGAGCACTGCTCCTACAAGTCGTCGAAGATCCATCTGGGCAAGTTCCCGACCACAGGGCCGCGCGTGATCTGCGGGCCGGGCGAGAACGCGGGCGTCATCGACATCGACGACGGCGACGCCTGTATCTTCAAGATGGAGAGCCACAACCACCCGTCCTTCATCGAACCCTATCAGGGCGCGGCGACGGGCGTCGGCGGGATCATGCGCGACGTCTTCACCATGGGCGCGCGCCCCGTGGCCCTGCTGAACGCCTTGCGCTTCGGCGATATCGGGCATGAGAAGACGAAGCGGCTGGTCAAGGGCGTGGTCTCGGGCATCGGCGGTTACGGCAACTGCGTCGGCGTGCCGACCGTGGCGGGCGAGACCAACTTCCACGCGGGCTACAACGGCAACATCCTGGTCAACGCCATGTGCGTGGGCCTGGCGAAGGCAGACAGCATCTTCTACTCGGCCGCGCCGGGACCGAACATGTCGGTGGTCTATTTCGGATCCAAGACCGGCCGTGACGGCATCCACGGTGCGACGATGTCTTCGACGGAGTTCGACGACGAGTCGGAATCCAAACGCCCCACGGTGCAGGTCGGCGATCCGTTCGCGGAGAAGCTGCTGATCGAGGCGACGCTGGAGCTGATGGCCTCGGGCGCCGTGGCGGCGATCCAGGACATGGGGGCCGCGGGCCTGACGTCGTCCTCGGTCGAGATGGCCGGCAAGGGCGGCGTGGGGATCGAGCTCAACATGGACGCCGTTCCCCAGCGCGAAACCGGCATGTCCGCCTATGAGATGATGCTGTCGGAAAGCCAGGAGCGGATGCTGGCGGTGCTGAAGCCGGGCCGCGAGCAGGACGGGTACCGCATCTTCGAGAAATGGGGCCTGGACGCCGCCGTCATCGGCATGACCACCGAGACCGGCCGTCTGATTCTGAACCACCACGGCGAGGTCGTCTGCGACGTGCCGCTGGCGCCGTTATTCGACGACGCGCCCCTGTACGATCGGCCGTGGGTCCAGCCGACGCTGCATCCGCGCCTGTCTCCGGGCGAGGTGCCCGCGCCGACGGTGTGGGAAGACGCGGTGCTCAAGGTGCTGACCTGTCCCGACATGGCGTCCAAGCGATGGATCTGGGAACAGTACGACCGCCACGTCATGGCCGATACGCTGCAGGACTCGGCGACCGGCGCGGACGCAGGCGTGGTGCGGGTTCACGGCACGGACAAGGGTCTGGCCGTCACCTCGGACTGCACGCCGCGCTATGTCCAGAACGATCCCTACGAGGGCGGCAAGCAATGCGTCGCCGAGGCGTGGCGCAACCTGACGGCGGTCGGGTCCCTGCCCATCGCGATCACCGACAACCTGAACTTCGGCAATCCGCAGCGGCCCGAGATCATGGGGCAGATCGTTCGCGCCATCGACGGCATGGCCGAGGCCTGCCGCGCGCTGGACTTCCCGGTCGTGAGCGGCAACGTGTCGCTCTACAACGAGACCAATGGCGTCGCGATTCCGCCGACCCCGACTGTCGGGGCCGTGGGCCTGCTGACCAACTACGATGTGGTCGCGGGCTTCTCGACCATGGAGGCGGGCGATACGCTGGTCCTGATCGGCGAGACCCACGGGGAACTGGGCGCCTCGATCTATCTGCGCGAGGTTCTGGGCCGCGAGGACGGGGCGCCGCCGCCGGTGGATTTGAAGCTCGAGCGCAAGACCGGCGATTTCGTGCGCGGGATGATCGAGGGCGGTCGCCTGACTTGCGTGCACGACCTGTCGGACGGCGGTCTGGTCGGCGCGGCGGCGGACCTTGCCCTGGCCTCGGACGTCGGGGTGGTTCTGGACGCATCGAGCGCGACCCACGCCCATGTCCTGCTGTTCGCAGAAGACCAGGCTCGCTACCTGGTCGCTGTCCCGAACCCGCAGGACATTCTGGCGGCGGCGCGCGAAGCGGGTCTGCACGCCTCGGTGGTCGGTCACGCCAAGGGCGACGCCTTCGCCTCGACCGACCTGTTCAGCATCCCGCTGAAGCATCTGCGGGAGATCCACGAGGGCTGGATGCCCCGCTGGATCGAGGGCTGAACCGCTATTCCATAAAGGCGACGACGACCGGGACACCCTGGGCGCTGGAGCTGACCGCGCCGACCCGGACGTTGTAGACGCCACTCTGCGCCGTGTTCCAGCGGACTTGCGGGTTCAGGCCGTCGGTGTCGTCGTTGCAGTACCAGCGACCGTCCGGGCCGTTGACGACCAGACTGGTGTCGGCTTCCGAATAGGCGGTGATGATCAGGGGGCCGCCATAGGCGGTGAAGGACAGGGTGACCTGGTCACTCTCACCCACCATGCCGACGCAGCCGCCGGCGATGGTGGAGGCATCAATATCCCCGCCGGCATAGGCAGTGACATTGTGGGAATCGGGGCCGAAGCCGCCGGTCAGCTCGACGTACTCCTGGGCCGAAGCCCCGCCTGCGAGAACAACAGTGCAAAGGGCGGCCAGGCCCGAAAAGCGGGTAAGCATGGGGGCGGGTCTCCTGAGACGCCGGTGAAACGCAAGACGGGGATTCTGCTGGCAGAGCCGGGCCGCCCGTTTGGACGGCCCGGCTCTGCCGTTGCGATGGACTAGTTCGACTCGGAGATCAGCAGGGTCGCCGACGCGGCCTCGCCCACAGCGCCGACCCAGACGTCGTAGGAGCCGCTCGCCGGGCGGCCCCAGGTCAGGATGGGGTTCAGACCCTCGGCGTCGTCGTTGCAGTACCAGCGACCGTCCGGGCCGTTGATGACCAGGCTGGTGTCGCCGTTCGAGATGACGCCGAAGCTCAGCGGGAACGAGCCGGCCGTATAGGTGAACTCATAGTCCGGGGCGCTGGCGATCATGCCGACGCAGGCGCCGCCGAGGCGTGAGGCGTCGACCGAACCGCCCGAATAGATGCTGACGCGGATCGGATCGGGGGTGAAGCCGGCGCGGGCGCGCATGCCGCCCGAGGTGGCGGCGGCGCTGGGGTTCTGGGCGGCGGCGGAAGTGGCGGCGCAGGCCATAAGGGCGGCGGCCACGGCGGAGGCGAGAAGCACGGTACGCATGGGCTGGTTTCCTTCGATTTTATGGTCGTTGATGGATCGGCATGACGCGGGCTGGCGGGAAATCTGGGCGCTCTCGCTCAGGCGGGCATCATCAGTCCGGATGAAAGATCAGTAGTCGAGGCTGCCTTCGGTGATGATCAAGGTCGCCGGGCCCGGGTCGCCGACGGCGCCGACCCAGATGTCGTACTGGCCGCTGGGGGCCTGACCCCAGACCAGGCCCGGGTTGAGGCCGCTGTTGTCATCGTTGCAGTAGAAGCGGCCATCCGGCCCATTGATCACCAGGCTGGTGTCGCTTCCGGACAGGACGCCGATGGCAAGGCGACCGCCGGCCGAGCTGAAGTTCAGCACGACATCCGGGCTGCTTCCGACCGTTCCGACGCAGGAACTTCCCAGATCGGAGGCCTGATTGCCGCCGCCCGAATAGAGTTCGACCGTCACCGGATCGGGCACGAACCCGGCGGAGAGCGAAACGCTTTGTTGCGCCGAGGCTCCCATAGCAAAAAGGGCCGCAGCACCAAGCGACGCCGTAAAGATCACTGTTTTCATATGGGCCCCTTACCCTCTTTCAGACAGCCCCCGCCGCCTTCGCGTAACATGCCTTTCTGGAGCTTGACCTTACAACCCTCTTATTTCTGACGGCCACCCTCGCCTCCTGTCACATGGACGGGGTATTCGGACGGCCTAGCCGGAGGTCGCAATGTCCCTGTTCCTGTCCCGCCGCCTTCTCCTGACCGGGCTCGGCGCCGGTTCGGCCGTAGCCACCCTGCCCCGCGAGGGCCTGGCCCAGGCGGTGTTCGACGAAAACCCGTTCCAGCTGGGCGTCGCCGCCGGCGACCCCTTGCCCGACGGGTTCGTCATCTGGACGCGAGTGGCGCCGCGGCCGATGGAGCCTGGCTACGGCATGCCGCGCCAGGCGATGGCAGTAACCTGGGAAGTCGCCGCCGACGCAGGGTTCGGGACGATCGTCCGCTCCGGCGAAACCATCGCCCGCCCGGAACTGGGTCACTCGGTCCATGTCGAGGTCGAGGGACTGGAGCCCGGCCGGCCGTATTTCTATCGTTTCCGCGTGGGCAGCGAACGCTCGGGCGTCGGCAGGGCCAAGACAGCGCCCGTTGTGGGCGCGCCCCTGGCCCAGGTGAAGTTCGGCGTGGCCGGCTGTCAGGCGATCGAGAGCGGCTACTATACCGCCCACCGCAAGATGGCCGCCGAGGACCTGGATTTCGTCTTCTTCTACGGGGACTACATCTACGAAGGGCGCGGCAACCGCATCTATGGCGGGACCTCGACCCAGGAAAACCTGCGCGTCCACCAGGGCGGAGAGGTCTATTCGGTCGACGACTACCGGCGGCGCTACGCCCAGTACACGATGGACTCCGACCTGCAGTCCGCGCGCCAGTCGGCGGCCTGGTTCGTCGTGTGGGACGACCACGAGATCGACAACAACTGGGTCGCAGACATCGATCAGGAAGGGTCGCCGGCCGAGGTCTTCGCCCTGCGCAAGGCGGCGGCGATGCAGGCTTTCTACGAGCATATGCCGCTGCGCCGGTCCTCCTTCCCGCGCGGCTCACAGATGCAGCTGTATCGCAAGGCGACCTACGGCGACCTGCTGGATGTGCATCTGCTGGATACCCGCCAGTACCGGTCGGACCAGCCCTGCGGCGACCGCTGGAACGCCGGCTGCTCGGACATCGACGCGCGCGAGGCCGAGGTTCTGGGCGAGGCGCAGCAAGCCTGGCTGTTCGACGGGCTGAACCGCTCCAGGGCGAAGTGGAACACCCTGGCGCAGCAGATCATGGTCATGGACCTGGATCGGAACACCGGCGACGACTATGGCGTCAACGCGGACAGCTGGGCCGGATATCGCGTGCCGCGCGCGAGATTGCTGAACCATATCAAGGAGCGCCGGATCGACAACGTCGTCGTCCTGACCGGCGACGAGCACCAGAACTATGCGGGCGAGCTGTTCGTCGACGGGCGCAATCCCGAAGGCGAACCGATCGCGACCGAGTTCGTGGCCACCTCGATCAGCTCCGGCGGCGACGGCGTCGACCAGCGGCCCGACATGGCGACGATCCAGTCAGCGAACCCGCAGCTGAAGTTCAACAACTCGCAGCGCGGCTACGTCGTCTGCGAGGTGACGCCGGAGCGCTGGCGCACGGACTTCAAGGTGCTGGACCAGGTTCAGGATCGTCGCGGCACCCTGACGACGCGCAAGTCGATGGTGGTCGAGGGCGGCAGCGCACGGCTTCACGACGCCTGACGGATCGCGGCCGGAAACCCGACTCCCGAAAGCGGAGTCCAGATAGTCCGTTGAGTCCGGATCGACCTGAACGAAATCAAGACGTTGAGATTTTGACCGTAGTGGAATTCGACTATCTTGAAGGACAGGCGATCGCGCGGTCAGCGGCTGGATGGGACGATTTCAAAGACCTCTACGCGACGTGGGGGAGCGGGCAGCGGACAGCAAGACACGGCGAGGATTTTATTCTCTTGTCGGTTTCACCTGCGGCGCTGTGATGCGAGACGGCAGCCGGATTTTGCAGCAAGCTGACGACGACAGAACCCCGCAAAGGCCATCCATGATCCGTCATCCGCTCATCGTCGCAGCCGTCCTCCCCCTGTTGCTCGCCGCCTGTGACGGCGGCGGGGATCCCGTGCAGCAGGCGATGCGCGAAACCGCGACCGCCAATCAGGCCACGACGGTGACGGCGGGCGAGGTCTCCGGGCCTCATGGCGGGGATCATGGGGCGGGAGGCAATCAGGCCTTCGCCGCTTCCGAGGCGGAGATGCATCAGCTGATGGCGGCTGCGTCCGGCGAGACGATTGACCAGGCCTATATCGCCAAGATGATCGCCCACCATCAGGGGGCGGTGGCGATGGCCGAGATCGCCCTTCGCGACAGCCGCGACCCCGAGGTCCGCCGCATGGCCCAGGCGGTGATCGACACCCAGACCCGCGAGATCGCGGAGATGCGGGCCTGGCGACCCGCCGAAGCGCCCTGATCGTCAGTCGTCGGCGAGGAAGGCCGTGAGCGCTTCGCGGCGACCCTCGAACAGGCGATCGACAAGGGTATCGACCTCCCCGGCCAGATACTCCCGGCGTTCGATCGCGGCGTGATACCGCTGGCGGCCGTCGTCGCGTTCGGAGCGGACCGCGCCCTTGCGCATCAGACGGCCCAACAGGGTCTTGATGGTGGCGTCGCCCCAGGCGTTGTCGGCCTTCACCGCCTCGATCAGGGAGGCGAAGGAGAGCGGGCCGTGACGCCACAGGGCGGCCAGGATCGCGCTCTCAGCCTCGGTGACGGCGATGCGCGCCACCTCAGGCCCTGAGGACGGCGCGATCGACGCGGGCCTCGACGGCCCAATGGCAGATCACGGCTACCACGCCCACGATCAGGCCCATGACCACGAGGAAGGTCGCCTCGGCCAGGCCGGGAGCGAGGACGTTGATCGGCTGGGCTCCGAACTTCGCCAGGGCGCCGAACATCATCAGTCCGTTGAACGCGGCGCCCAGCAGACCAAGCAATGGCGCGCCGAGGCGGAGCGCTGACAGATAGGCCGAGCCGCCGGTCAGGTGCCGGCCGGAGGCGACCTTCTTCACCGTGACCACGACAGCGGTGATCGCGGCGACCACAAGGATGAGAATGATCGCCTTAATCGAAGGGGCGGCGTCGAAGAAGATGGTGACAGGCGTCATGGAAGGCTCCTCGGACTACGTTTGTAGACCAAGACGATTACACACGTAATCTATGACGTCAATGGCCGCGCTTCAGGCGGCCTGGGGGATGTGCTGGCTCAGGCGGCCGCCGACGCGGATGGGTTCGATGCGGGTGGCGAGACCGGTCTTGTCGTCGGTCTCGACATAGACGCCGCAGATCGTGGCCGGGCCGCTGGCGGGGTTGTAGCGGCCGCCGGAAATGCGGGTGGTGAAGCGCCGAAGAGGCTCTTCCTTCTCGTTGCCGATGACCGAGTCGTAGTCGCAGCAGCCGCCGGCGTCGGTCTGGTAGGCCGTGCCGCCGGGCAGGATCTGGCAGTCGGCTGTCGGGACGTGGGTGTGGGTGCCGACGACCAGCGAGGCGCGGCCGTCGCAGAAATGGCCCATGGCCATCTTCTCGGAGGTCGCCTCGGCATGCATGTCGACGATGACGGCGTCGGCGACATGACCCAGGGGCGCGGCGTTCAGCTCGCGGTCCACGGCGCTGAACGGATCGTCGTTCGGGTCCATGTGGATGCGGCCGAGGACGTTCATCACCAGGACGGTGCGACCGCTGTCAGTCTCGAACAGGTTGGCGCCGGCGCCCGGCGCATCCATCAGACGCGGGTAGTTGGCCGGACGGATCAGGCGCGGCTCGCGCACGATATAGGTCAGGGCCTCGCGCTGGTCCCACGAGTGGTTGCCGAGCGTCAGGCAGTCGGCGCCGGCCATGAACAGTTCCTTGGCCGTGTTCTCGGTGATGCCGAAGCCGCCGGCGGCGTTCTCCGCATTGACCACCACGAAGTCGAGCTTGAGCACCCGTTTCAGGCCGGGAAGGTGGTCGGACAGGCCGTCGCGACCGGACTTGCCGATCACGTCGCCGAAGAAGGCAAGACGCATGAGGAGTTAGACCTTTCGGGCGGCGGTATAGCCGACCTCGGTCAGAACGCCATGCAGGGCGATGTCGTGCGGGTCCATCGGCAATCGCTCGACGCGCTGGCCGGCGAAGGCGAAGCCGATGCGGATGGCGTCGGCACGCGCCGCAAAGGTCCGGTCATAGTAGCCGCCCCCCTGCCCCAGCCGGCCCCCGAAGTCGTCGAAGGCCAGCAGCGGGGTGACGATCAGGTCGGGATCGACGACCCCGGCCAGCGGCAGGGGCGCGGGACAGCCGGCGGCGTCCATCTCCAGCGGCTCGCCGGGAGACCACCGGCGGAAGATCATCGGGGCGTCCCGCTCCAGCGCGACGGGCAGGCACAGCGAGCGGCCGGCGGCCAGCAGGGCGCGGGCCAGGGGTTCGGGGTCCAGTTCGGAACCGATCGCGCGGTAGACGGCGACGAGGGCGGCTGATGGCAGGTCGGTGACGTGAGACGCGGCGCGTTCGGCCGCGAGCGGCTCGTCCGAGGCGAGCCTGCGTCGGGCTGCGCGGGCTTCGGCGCGGAGGGCTGGCTTGTCCGGGTGGGTCAGACGTGCGTCCGGGCGTTCTTGTCGTAGGTCAGGATGACCACGACGAAGAAGATTGCGATCTCGGCCAGCATCAGCGCCCAGACCCAGGTCACGTCCCGGAGCAGGTTGCCGGTCAAGAGCATGGCGACAATGAAGACACCCGTCGCCGCCCAGCCTTCCCAGCTGGCGGGAGACGCGCCCCAGCCGATTCGCTTCGGACCAAACCAGACGCGTTTCATGGCGTGCTCTGCTTTCGCGCGACGCAAGCACCCGCGCGCCACCGGCGCTCAAGCAGCGAGCGACCGCGTCGCGAGCGGTAGCGCCCCAGGAAGCCCGCGCTCAAGCCGTGAGCCGCCGCGCGGCGAGCGATAGCGCGACAAGAGAGAAAAGGTTGGCGGCGCCGTAAGAGCCGTGAAGGACGGTTTGAATCCTCTCGAGCCTGGGTAGCCAGGTGGGCTCCGCGTACCCGACCCCACGAGGTCAGACAGGGGCAGATCCCTTCGAGTGAATTAAGGCCGCGAGGATATGTTGCCTTCGACGAGAGCCACAGCATGACCCGCCGTCGATCAAGATAGTCCTTCACCGGGGGCGGAACAATGGCCGCCTTACAAGAGGGACGCGATCTTCTCGATCCGGGCGGCGACGGCGTTGAGGGCTTCGGCGACGCCGGTGTCGGAAAGCGGGGCCGAGGCGGCGTCGGCGGGAACCACGCCCGTCCCGCCGTTCATCCGCACCTCGTGCAGCTCGTCGGCCAGGACCAGCGCCGCCATCAGGAACAGACGGATGTCGCCGACATGGCCCACGTCGCCCGCGACCTGTCGCACATGGACGTCGAACTGTTTCGCCAGGATGCGGACGCGCTCTTCCTGCCCGTCGGCGCAGCCCACGGCGTAGGGGCGTCCGTTGATCTCGACCGTCACCGTCGCCATCAGGCGTCGTCCCGGGCGAGGATGTCGCGCACGGCCATGGCGGCGGCGGCAAGGGCGGCGGAGGCGTCGCGTCCGGCGGCCTCGAGTTCGGCGATGCGGCGATGCTCGTCCGGTCCGGCGGGCGTGGGGATGGCGAACAGGTCGTCGTCGGCCACGCGGGGGGCGGTGGCGGGACGCGCCTTCAGCTCCATCACCTTGCGTTCGAGCAAGGCGAGGGCCCGGTCGATCCTGTCGCGCGCAGCTATCGAGGCGTCGGCCATCGTTTCCTCCAGATTTCGTATAGAACCCGCCGTGACGCCGGGGTAAAGCGGCGCGCCTCCCTTTTCCGCCTCCAGACGAAAGGTCCGCCCGTGGCCCAGCCCTCAGACGCACCCGAAAAAGCGACCCCCAAGATGATGGCGGACGCCATTCGCGTCCTGGCGATGGATGGTGTCGAAAAGGCCAACAGCGGCCACCCGGGGATGCCGATGGGCATGGCCGATGTCGCCACAGTGCTGTTCTCGAAGTTTCTGAAGTTCGACGCGAGCCGGCCGGACTGGGCCGATCGCGACCGCTTCATCCTGTCGGCCGGCCACGGCTCGATGCTGATCTACGCCCTGCTGCACCTGACGGGCTACAAGGCGGCGACGGCCGAACAGCTGTCGAACTTCCGCCAATGGGGATCGAAGACGGCGGGTCACCCCGAGTACGGCCACATGCCGGGCGTCGAGACGACGACGGGTCCGCTGGGTCAGGGCCTGGCCAACTCGATCGGCTTCGCCATGGCCGAACGGCATCTGGCGGCCAAATACGGCGAGGATCTGGTCGACCACCGGACCTGGGTCATCGCCGGCGACGGCTGTCTGATGGAGGGCGTGTCGCAGGAAGCCATCGCCCTGGCCGGCCGCTACAGGCTGAACAAGCTGACGGTGCTGTGGGACGACAACGAGATCACCATCGACGGCAAGGTCAGCCTGTCGGACGCCGTGGATCAGAAGGCGCGCTTCAAGGCCTCGGGCTGGGCGGTGAAGGCCGTCGACGGCCATGACATGAAGGCGATCAAGTCGGCGCTGCAATGGGCGACGCGTCAGGACAGGCCGACGCTGATCGCGTGCAAGACGAAGATCGGCAAGGGCGCCGCCACTATGGAAGGCAGCCACAAGACCCACGGCGCGGCCCTGGGCGCGGCCGAGATCGCGGCCACCCGTCTGGGTCTGGCCTGGAACCATGAGCCGTTCGTGATCCCGGAAAACATCGACAAGGCCTGGAAGAAGGTCGGCAAGCGTGGCTCGAAAGACCGCAAGGCGTGGGAAGCGCGTCTGGCCGCCTCGTCGCAGGCCGCCGACTTCACCCGCGCCATGAAGGGCGACCTGCCCGAGAGCGCGTTCGATGCCCTGAACGCCGGCATCGCACAGCTGGTCGAGGACAAGCCGGCCCAGGCGACGCGTCAGGCCTCGGGCGCCGCGCTGGAGGCCCTGTTCGGGGCCGTGCCGGAGATGATCGGCGGCTCGGCCGATCTGACCGGATCGAACAACACCTTCGTCAAGGGCACGCCGATCTTCGACGCTCCGACCTATGAGGGTCGCTACGTCAACTGGGGCATCCGCGAGTTCGGCATGGCCGCGGCCATGACCGGGATGGCGCTGCACGGCGGGATCATCCCCTACGGCGGCACCTTCATGGTGTTCTCGGACTACAGCCGGAACGCCATCCGCATGGCGGCCCTGATGGGCATTCGCGTGATCCACGTCCTGACCCACGATTCGATCGGCCTGGGCGAGGACGGTCCGACGCACCAGCCGGTCGAGCACCTCGCCTCGCTGCGGGCGATCCCGAATCTGCTGGTCTTCCGCCCCGCCGACACGGTCGAGGCGTTCGAGTGCTGGCAGCTGGCCCTGCAACACAAGGCCACGCCCTCGGCCATGGCCCTGTCGCGCCAGAAGACGGCGGCCGTGCGGGTCACCGCATCCGACGAGAACCTGTCGGCGCGCGGCGCCTATGAGCTGAAGGCCGCGAATGGCGAGGCGAAGGTCACCCTGTTCGCCACGGGCACCGAAATGCCGCTGGCGCTGAAGGCGGCCGAAACGCTGGAGGCCGAAGGCACGCCGACGCGGGTCGTGTCGGTGCCCTGCTTCGAACTGTTCGAGCAACAGGACGCCGCATATCAGGCCTCGGTCATCGGCCGGGGCACGGTGCGGGTCGCCTGCGAGGCCGCGATCAAACAGGGCTGGGAGCGGTTCATCGGCGAGGACGGGGCCTTCATCGGCATGACCGGCTTCGGCGCCTCGGCCCCGGCGGAGGTTCTGTACCGCGAGTTCGGCATCACTGCGGACGCCATCGTGGCGGCGGCGAAGGCTCGCCTCTGATGAGCCGCATCGGCGCGGTCAGCCTGCTGGTCCGCGACTATGACGAGGCCATCGCCTTCTATGTGGGCAAGCTGGGCTTCAAGCTGAGCGAGGACCTCGACCAGGGCCATAAACGCTGGGTGCAGGTCACCCCGCGCGGCGGTCAGACCGGATTGATCCTGGCACGGGCCACGACGCCGGAGCAGGTCGCGCGGATCGGCGACCAGACGGGCGGGCGGGTCTGGCTGTTCCTGGAGACCGACGACTTCGACCGGGACCACGCCGCCTTCATCGCCGCCGGGGTCATCTTCCGTGAGACTCCGCGGCGCGAATCTTATGGCAAGGTGGCGGTCTTCGAAGATCTGTACGGCAATGGCTGGGATCTGATCGAACCGGTGAGCTGAGGGGCGACTGACATGAAGACGATGACGAACGTGGCGATGGTCGCCCTGATGCTGGGACTGGCCGCATGCGGTCAGGGTACGGCCGCCCGTACCGAGGGCGTCGCCGGCGCGGGAGGCGACCTGATGCTGGTCGAGAAGCCAAGGCTGTCCGCCGACATCGAGGCCATGCCCCGGCTGCCCGGCGACAGCCCGGCCATCGTGCGCATCAATGCCGAACTGGACCGCCTCGACGCCACAGCCGTGGCGGATGCGGGCGAGTGCGGGCAGATGGCCGACAGCCAGGAGGGCGACGGCTGGACCCGAACCATTACGCGACCGATGACGGGTCCCGCCTATCTGACCCTGCGCGAGCATCTCGAAATCTTTTGCGGCGGCGCCTATCCGTCAACGTCGCAGACCCCGATCACCTGGGACCTGTCGACCGGCGAGCGCGTGAACTGGGTCGCCATGCTTCCGGGCCTGGGTCTGGTTCAGGACCAGGCCGAGGAAGGGATGCCGACCGACTACGTCTACAGCGTCCGCTCGCCCCGGCTTGAGACGCTGTACGAGCGCAAGATGCTGGCGGAGGCGACCGACGCCGAGTGGCGGGAACAGTGCCGGGACGTCTGGCAGCCCAAGGCGGGCGACGAGCTGGGTCAGGGCTTCCGCGTCTGGGCCGATGCCGAACACGGCGGTGTGGCCATCGACGCCGACTATGCGCACGTGGTTCAGGCCTGCGGCGGAACCGTCTATCTGTCCGCAGACGAGATGCGGGCGGCGGGGGCTCCTGCCGCTCTCATCGACGCCCTGGCCGCCGCGAAGACCGCGGGGAACTGGGCGCCCAGGGAAGACGCCGAACCGGCTGAATAAGGACGACGCGATGAAGCTCGGCACCCCTCTTTCCGACACGGCCGTCCGGGTCATGCTGCTGGGCGGCGGCGAACTCGGCAAGGAGGTCGCGATCGAGCTGCAGCGGCTGGGGTGCGAGGTGATCGTCGTCGATCGCTATCCGAACGCCCCGGCCATGCAGGTGGCGCATCGTTCGCACGTCATCCCGATGACGGACCCGCAGGTGCTGAACGGCGTCATCATGGCCGAGGCTCCGCACATCATCGTGCCGGAGATCGAGGCCATCGCCACCGAGGTGCTGGCCGACATCGAGACGGCAGGCATGGCGCGGGTCATCCCGACGGCGCGCGCGACACAGCTGACCATGAACCGCGAGGGCATCCGCCGCTTGGCGGCCGAGGAGCTGGGTCTGCCGACCAGCCCCTATGCCTTCGCCGGGTCTGCGGTGGAGCTGGCGGCGGCGGCCCATGACATCGGCCTGCCGGTGTTCGTGAAGCCGGTCATGTCGTCGTCCGGCAAGGGGCAGTCCTTCATCGACGCCTATGAGGACGCCGCCAACGCCTGGGCCTATGCGCAATCGGGCGGCCGGGTCGAGACGGCGCGGGTCATCGTCGAGGGACGGATCGACTTCGATTTCGAGATCACCCTGCTGACGGTCCGCTCGATGCGAGACGGCGTCGTGGTCACCGACTACTGCGCCCCCATCGGCCACCGTCAGGTCAAGGGCGACTATGTCGAGAGCTGGCAACCGCAGGCGATGAGCGCCGCCTCGCTGGCGACCGCGCAGGACATCGCGGGCAAGGTGACGGAGGCGCTTGGAGGCCTGGGCGTGTTCGGCGTCGAACTGTTCGTGAAGGGCGACGAGGTCTGGTTCTCCGAGGTCTCGCCGCGCCCGCACGATACGGGGCTGGTCACCCTGGCGACCCAGACCCAGAGCGAGTTCGCACTGCATGCGCGGGCGATCCTGGGCCTGCCGGTCGATGTCAGCCAGCGCGAGGTCGGGGCCAGCGCGGTCATCTATGGCGGCATGGATGCGGTGGGGATCGCCTTCGAGGGCGTAGCCGAGGCCCTGTCGGTGCCGACCGCCGACCTGCGCCTGTTCGGCAAGCCGGAAGCCTTCGAGCGGCGTCGTATGGGCGTGGCTCTGGCGCGGGGCGAGACGACGGATCAGGCGCGAGAGCGGGCGGCACTGGCCGCCAGTCGCGTCAGACCGGTCAGGTCGTAATTTCCTTCTCCCCTTGCGGGAGAAGGTGGCCGAGCGGAGCGAGGTCGGATGAGGGGTCGCACTGACATCAAGGGTCAGCGCTCGCTCAGCCCATTCCAACCGCCGGTGTGACCCCTCATCCGTCAGCCTGCGGCTGCCACCTTCTCCCGCAAGGGGAGAAGGGAGACTAGAAAGCCGAAGCTCTGGCCTGAGCCCGCTGGTCCTCGGGATCCAGAGCGAGGACGGCGATGGCGGCGTCCAGCGCCGGGTCCAGCCCGGCGCGACGTTCCTCGAGCGTGCGCACAACGACGATGTCCGGCTCCACGCCGCGCTTCTCCAGCCGCACGCCGCCGGCGGTGATGTAGTCAGCGCGGCTGAGGGTAAGACGACCGCCGTCCGGCAGGGGGCTGTCCTGCGAGATGAGTACGGCCCCGGCGGTGTGTTCGCCAATGACGAGGGCCCGGCCGGACTCCTGCAGGGCGGCGGGGGTCAGTTCGGCGGCGCTGCGGCTCGATCCGTCGACCAGAAGGGCCACGTCGTTGGCGACCGGGCCGGTCAGGTTTCCGCAACCCGGCATGATCGACAAGGTCATGGGCCGACCGTTGCGCGACACCCGCGTCGCCCATTCCAGACGCTCAGGAAGGAAGCAGGACAGGGCCGCATCCGCCTCCAGCAACAGACCGCCCGGATTGCCGCGCAGGTCGATGACGACATCCGTCTCGGGCGAGACTTCAGCGAGTTGCTGGCCCAGCCAGCGGCCGAGGCCGGACTCGAAGCCCTCGACGCGGAGAACGACCACGCCGGGTCGCGACGCGTCGGCGCTGAAGGCCGGGATCGGGTCCATGACGCGCGGAACCACCGAGACGCGCTGCAGGGCGCCCGCCTCGTCGGTCAGGTCGAGTTGCAGGGTCCGACCTTCCTCGACATCGAAATCGACGCCCCAGGATTGACCGTCGATGGCCTGAAGCACCCAGCCGGGCTGGAGGCCCGCTTCCGCGGCCGGAGACCCCGTGCGCACGTTTTCGATCCGCCACTGGTCGCCGTTCTGACGGGCCAGGGAGACGCCCATGACCGCGCGCCGGGTGCGCTGCTGGTCCTGGCGGCGGGCGACTGCGGGAGAGATGGCGCCGGCATGGTCGTCGTCCAGCAGATCCAGCATGGCGCTGAGCACCCGGTACAGGTCGCGGTCATCGGCGGCGGCGATCGCCTGCGGCCGGTACGTCTCGCGGGCGGCGTTCCAGTCGAGGCCGTGCAGGTCCGGGTCGTAGTACTGGCGCCGAACGAGGTTCCAGACCGTGTCGAACACCCGCGTGTTCATCCGAACGCGGTCGCGGGACGGCGTCGGGACAGGAGCGAACGTCTCGACCGCCTGGGCCGTGGCAGTCGAGGGCGCGAACGCCGTCCCGGTGAGGAGGACGGCGCCTGCGATCAGGGAAAGCAAGGCGCGGCGGGCGGGGAGAACCATCCCGCCCAGCCTAGACCGGCGAACCGCCGCGCCTCAAGTCACGAAACCGCTGGTCAAAGGATGATCAGTCGGCGGACGGAGGCGTCGGATGGCCTTCGCCTTCATCAAGGAAGCCGTCGTTGTCGGCGTCCATGTGGGCGAAGGCTTCGCGCAGCGGGGCCAGGAACTCCTCCTGCGAGACCTTGCCGTCGCCGTCCTTGTCCATCTCGCCGGGGCCGTCCGGGCCGCCGAAGCGACGCACGAAGACCTGATGCGAGCCGGGGCCCTGCGGTCCCATATGGGCCGGACCGCCCTCGGTGCCGCCGCTGCGGAAGGTGAAGACCTGCACATCGCCGCCCGGACCGCCCGGGCCGCCGAACATCATCATGCCCGGAGCGCCGTGACCGCTCGGGCCGCCTTCGCGGGTGATGATGTGAACGCCCGGACCACCGGGACCACCAGGACCGCCCATACGTGAGGTGAAGACCTGGACACCCGGTCCGCCGGGGCCTCCCGGACCACCGGGACCACCCATCATCATCATGCGATGGCCGGGGCCGCCTTCGCCGTGACCGGCGGCCAGCTCTTCGGTCGTCAGGCGGCCGTCGTCGTTCGCGTCGAGCCGGTCGAAGGCGGAGCCCATCGGGGCCGAGAACTCCTCGCGTGTGACCACGCCGTCGCCATCCGCGTCGAGCCGGCCGTGACCTTCGCCGCCCGCGCTGACAATGCGGATTTCGGAGCGGGTCTCGACCCGGGGCTCGGCCTGGTCCTGAGGCGCGGCGCCGCCCAGGGCGGCCAGCAGGGCGATGGCGATGACGGACATGAAGTCTTTTCCTTCAAGTTTCTGATGCGCCCTTGGACCATGGCCGGCTTGCCGGGGTATTTCAGGCTCCGGATCAATTGTTTCAGCCGTGAAATGGTACGGTCCATCTGTCAGGGCATGTAGGCGGCCATGAGCGATCCCTCCCCTCGCATCCTCGTCGTCGACGACGACCCCGGCATCCGTGAAGTCCTGTGCGACTACCTGGGCCAGCACGGCTATCAGGCGCGCGGCGCGGCCTCTGCGGCCGAGATGGACCGGGCCCTGGCCGAAGGTCCGACCGACCTGATCGTGCTGGACCTGATGATGCCGGGCGAGGATGGACTGTCGGTCGTGCGCCGTCTGTCGGGCACGCCGCCCGTCGTCATGCTGTCGGCCATGGGCGAGGACACCGACCGGATCGTGGGGCTGGAACTCGGAGCCGACGACTATCTGGCCAAGCCCTGCAATCCGCGCGAACTGCTGGCCCGTATCCGCGCTGTCCTGCGTCGTCCGCGCGAGGACGAGGCGCCGACGGGCGCGGCCCTGATGTTCGACGGCTGGCGGCTGGACCTGGTGCGGCGGGAGCTGTCCCAGCCGGGCGGGGAGATCGTGACCCTGTCGGCCGGGGAGTTCGGCCTGTTGCGCGCCTTCGCCGAACGACCGGGCCGGGTCCTGACGCGCGACCAGTTGCTGGAGGCCGCGCGAGGATCCGAGGCCGACGTCTTCGACCGCGCCATGGACGTGCAGATCAGCCGTCTGAGGAAGAAGCTCGATGACGGCTCGGGCCGCGAACTGATCGCCACCATCCGGGGCGAGGGCTATCGTTTCGACGCCCGGGTGCGACGCGCTGACCGGGCGGGCGCCCGGGCATGAGGCCGCGCTTCTCGCCCTTCACGTCGATGTCGGTCCTGATGCAGGTCGCCCTGCTGGCCGTGTTCGCGGTGGTGGCCTCCCAGATCGTCGTCTTCGCCGTCGTGCTGACGGCGCCGCCGCCGCGCCCCGCCGGGTTCAGCATCCCGGCCGCCGCCGACGCCCTGGCCGGACGACCCGCCGAGACGTCCGACGGCCGGGCCCTGGTCCGGCGGGTCTCGACCGAACCACCCCAGCAGGAAATCGGCGCAGGACCGGTGGAACGCGCCATCAGCATGGGTCTGGCCCAGCGTCTGGGCCGTCCGCCCGGCGACGTGCGGGTGTGGCTGTCGCCTGAGCGTTCGTCCTGGCGCCCCGGTCTGCCGCGCGGGCCCCGCCCGACCGATCAGGGCCCGGTCATCACCGGCGCCCGCATCACCGAAAGCAGCTCCAGCATCGTCTTCAGCCGGCGCACCGAGCCCGGCGAGGATCACCGGGCGGACCACGACGCCATCATGGCGGAGGTCGGCGAGGTGCTGGCGCGCCGGGGCGTCCCTCCGCCTACGGGCTCGAATGACGTGCGCATCGTCGCATCCGGGGGGGGGCCGCAGCGGTTCACGGTCACGGCGGATCGACTGACTTTCGCGCCCTTCTCGGCCTCGGTGCGGATGGAGGACGGGCGCTGGGCGACGGTGGAGCCGCCCCATGGGCTGATCGATCCGTGGCAGATGCGGCTGCTGATCGCCCTGGGGATTACGGCCCTGTTGCTGGCGCCGCTGGTCTGGCTGATGGCGCGGCGGCTCACGCGGCCGATCCGCCAGTTCGCCGAGGCCGCCGAGCGGCTGGGCGCCGATCCGGACGCCGAGCCCCTGACGCCGTCGGGGCCATCGGAGGTGCGCACCGCCATCGCCGCCTTCAACGACATGCAGGCCTCGATCCGGGGCCATATGCGCCAGCGCACCCAGACCATCGCCGCCATCGCCCATGACCTGCGCACGCCGCTGACCCGTCTGCGGTTCCGCGCCGAACAGGCGCCCGAGGCGCTGCGCGACCGGATGGCCGGGGATGTCGAGGAGATGGACGCCCTGATCGGCCAGGCCATGGCCTTCGTGCGCGGCGAGGTCCAGGCCGAGCGCCGCGAACGCCTCGACCTCGCGACCCTGGCGTCCGACTGCGCGACGGGTTTCGCCGAGACCGGGGCGGCGGTGACTTTCGCCGGCGAGGCGAGCCTGCCCGTCGAGGGCGATCCGGCGGCCCTGCGTCGCGCGGTCGCCAACCTCATCGACAATGGCCTCAAGTACGGCGGCGGCGCGAGGGTGACGGCTTCGTCCGATGGCGCGGTGGCCGTGATCACCGTCGCCGACGACGGCCCCGGCCTGTCCGACGATGACCTTGAGCGGGCCTTCGAGCCCTTCCATCGCGGCGAACGCTCGCGCAGCCGGGAGACGGGCGGGGCAGGACTGGGTCTGGCCGTCGCGCGTCAGGCCGCGCGGGCGGCGGGCGGCGATGTGACCTTGAGCAACAAGGTCGGCGGCGGACTGGAGGCCAGGCTGTCCCTGCCCCTGGCAAGCTGAACCGTTACATCCGATCACGCCTTGTGACGCTCCCGGGGTTGATCCCCGGCGCGCCCGGTCCCATTGAAGCGCCAACCATAAAACGCCGCTTCAGGAGCTTTCCCCATGACCGTTCGCGTCGCCATCAACGGCTTCGGCCGCATCGGCCGCCTCGTCCTCCGTTCGATCGTCGAACATGGCCGCCGCGACATCGAGGTGGTGGCGATCAACGACCTGGGGCCGGTGTCCACCAACGCCCACCTGCTGAAGTACGATTCGGTCCACGGCCGCTTCCCGGGCACGATCGAGCACGGCGACGACTGGATCGACGTGGGCCTGGGCAAGATCAAGGTCACGGCCGAGCGCGACCCGGCGAACCTGCCGCACAAGGATCTGAACGTCGACATCGCGTTCGAGTGCACCGGCATCTTCACCGCCCGTGACAAGGCCGAGGCGCACCTGAAGGCCGGCGCCAAGCGCGTCCTGATCTCGGCGCCCGGCGACAACGCCGACAAGACCATCGTCTACAAGGTCAACCACGAGACCCTGACGGCCGACGACATCATCGTCTCGAACGGTTCTTGCACCACCAACGCCCTCGCCCCCGTCGCCAAGGTCCTGCACGACCTGTTCGGCATCGAGCGCGGCTACATGACCACCATCCACTCCTACACCGGCGACCAGCCGACGCTGGATACGATGCACAAGGATCTGTACCGGGGCCGCGCCGCCGCCCTGTCGATGATCCCGACCTCGACCGGCGCCGCCAAGGCCCTGGGCCTGGTTCTGCCGGCCCTGAAGGGCAAGCTGGACGGCTCCTCGATCCGCGTCCCGACCCCGAACGTCTCGGTCGTCGACCTGAAGGTCGTCGCTGGTCGCGAGGTCACGGTCGAAGAGATCAACGCCGCCCTGCAGGCCGCCGCCGACGGCCCGATGAAGGGCGTCCTCGCGACGACGATCGAGCCGCTGGTCTCCACCGACCTGAACCACATCGCCGCGTCCTCGACCGCCGCCCTGCCCCAGACCCAGGTGGTCGACGGCAAGCTGGCCCGCGTCCTGACCTGGTACGACAACGAGTGGGGCTTCGCGACCCGCATGGCCGACACGGCGCTGGTGATGGCCAAGTTCCTCTGATGGACAAGCCGGGGGGCGGCGCCGGGCTTTACCTGACCACCGCGGTCATCGTGGGCCTGCCCCTCGGCATTGGTCTGGCCCTGATCGCGGTCTGGGTCTGGACCGTCGCGACCTCCGTCGATGAGTTCGGCCGCCAGATCGCCCAGGTGCTGGGCGTGGCCGGGGCTGTCGCCTGCGCGCCCGCCGTCCTCTGGGCCCTGGCCTTCGCGCCGTGGATGCGACGCCGGATCGCGGAGGGTCAGCGCGCCGTCGTGGTGCGCGGGCTCGTCACCCTGGCCGTGACGGCGGTCGTCGGCCTGGGTCTGCTGATCGGGATCGAGGCGATCGCTTGAGCACGCGGCGCTCCCGGATCGTTCTGGGCGTACTCGCGCCGTTCGTCGGCTGCGCCTTCACCTCCGGCGTCTTCCTGCCGCTGGTCCTCGTGGGTCCGTTGTTCAGAGGCGCGATCACCGAGCCGGTCTATGTGACCTGGGCGTGGATCGGGGTGGCGTTCGGCGCGGTCCTGCTGCTGCTGACCCTGCTATGGGCGCGCGGTGTTTTCCGCCAGGCCAGGCAACCCAGGCCCGCCCTGTTCCTGATCGTCACCGGCCTGTTGTTCGCCATGTTCGGTCCTGCGGCGCTGGCCATCGTGGCGGTGACCGGTCAACTGCCGCTATAGACCTCCCTGACCCTTCTCCAAGCCGAGCCTGACCATGACCTTCCGCACCCTCGATGACGCCGGCTCGCTGGTCGGCAAGACCGCTCTCGTCCGCGTGGACTTCAACGTCCCGATGGAGGGCGGCCGGATCACGGACGACACCCGCCTCCGCGTCGCCCTGCCGACGATCCAGCGGCTTCGGGACGCCGGCGCAAAGGTGGCGCTGCTGGCCCACTTCGACCGCCCCAAGGGCCAGGTCGTGCCGTCGATGAGCCTGAGGCCCGTCGTCCAGCCCCTGTCCGAACTGCTGGGCGCACCGGTGAGGTTCGCCGAAGACTGTGTCGGCGGACCTGCCCAGGCGGCGATCAAGGATCTGGACGCCGGCGGCGTGGTCCTGCTGGAAAACGTCCGCTTCCACGCGGCCGAGGAAGCCAATGACCCGGAGTTCGCGACCAGCCTGGCTGAGCTCGCCGACCTCTACGTCAACGACGCCTTCTCCGCCGCCCACCGGGCGCACGCCTCGACCGAGGGCGTGGCCCACCATCTGCCCGCCTATGCGGGCGAATCGATGCGGCGCGAACTCGAGGCGCTGGACGCGGCCCTGGGCAATCCGAAGAAGCCCGTCATCGGCATCGTCGGCGGGGCCAAGGTGTCGACCAAGCTGGACCTCTTGAAGAATCTCGTCGGCAAGCTGGATCGCCTCGCCATCGGCGGCGGCATGGCCAACACCTTCCTGTTCGCGCAGGGAATCGACATCGGCGGGTCGCTCGCAGAACGCGACATGGCCGATACCGCCCGCGAGATCATGGACGAGGCGAAGGCGCGGGGCTGCGAGCTGCTGTTGCCCGTCGACTTCGTCGTGGCGACCGAGGTCAAGCCGGGAGCGACGAGCCGGGCGGTCAGCGCGGGCGAGGCGCTCACAGCCGACGACAAGATCCTCGACGCCGGCCCCGCCACGGTCGCGCGTCTGGTCGAAGCGATCACGGCGTCGAAGACCCTGATCTGGAACGGACCGCTGGGCGTGTTCGAGGTTCCGCCCTTTGACACCGCCACCGTCTCGGTCGCCCATCATGCTGCGGCGCTGGCCAAGGCGGGCGTGCTGGTCGCGGTCGGCGGCGGCGGCGACACGGTGTCGGCGCTGAACCACGCGGGCGTGGTCGACGACATGACCTTCGTCTCCACCGCCGGCGGCGCCTTCCTGGAGTGGATGGAGGGCAAGGCCCTTCCCGGCGTCGAGGCGCTCAGCGCCTAGGACCGTCAGCCGCGGGTGCGGCCCTCGTTTTCAGCAGGGCTGCAATCGGGCGAGGCGCCGGTCGCGACCGAGCCGCAGCGCGGTGCGCAATTGCGGGCGTCGCGGCACATGTCGTCCAGACCGGGCGGCGAAATGCTGGAACATCCCGCCAGCATCAGCAGGACCAGTCCCGCCGCGATCCGTCGCGCCATCGTCGCCTCCACTCTTCGAGACCCTGTTGTCGGAAATCCCCGCGTCGATGGCGACTGTCGCTTCCTGACCGATCGGGGCTGTTACACAGCGTGACTTGAGGCCGTCCGGCCGCTAAACCGGCAAAAAAGAGACCTCAGGAGTTCTTCTCATGGCGCGCATCACGCTGCGACAGCTTCTCGACCACGCGGCCGAGAACGACTACGGCCTGCCGGCCTACAACATCAACAACATGGAACAGGGTCTGGCGATCATGGAGGCGGCCGAGGCCGTCAACGCGCCGGTCATCATCCAGGCGTCGCGGGGCGCCCGCTCCTACGCCAACGACATCGTGCTGGCCAAGCTGATCGACGCCCTGGCCGAGCTCTATCCGCACATCCCGGTGTGCATGCACCAGGACCACGGCAACGGTCCGGCGACCTGCGCCACCGCCATCCAGTACGGCTTCACCTCGGTGATGATGGACGGATCGCTGATGGAAGACGGCAAGACGCCCGCCGACTACGACTACAATGTCGACGTCACCCGCCGCGTCACCGAGATGGCCCACAGCTGCGGCGTCTCGGTCGAGGGCGAGCTGGGCGTGCTGGGTTCGCTGGAGACCGGCATGGGCGAGGCCGAGGATGGCCACGGCTTCGAGGGCAAGCTGGACCACTCGGCCCTGCTGACCGACCCGGATCAAGCGGTCGACTTCGTCAGCCGCACCAAGGTTGACGCACTCGCCATCGCCATGGGCACCTCGCACGGCGCCTACAAGTTCTCGAGGAAGCCGGACGGCGAGGTCCTGGCCATGCATGTGATCGAGGAGATCCACCGCCGCCTGCCCGACACCCATCTGGTCATGCATGGCTCGTCCAGCGTCCCTCAGGACCTGCAGGACATCATCAACCAGTACGGCGGCCAGATGCCCCAGACCTGGGGCGTGCCGGTCGAGGAGATCCAGCGCGGCATCAAGCACGGCGTCCGCAAGATCAATATCGACACCGACAACCGCATGGCCATCACCGGCGCCATCCGGAAGGTCCTGGCCGAAAAGCCGGGCGAGTTCGACCCGCGCGCCTATCTGAAGCCCGCCAAGGAAGCGATGCGGAAGCTCTGCATCGAACGCTACCAGCAGTTCGGCTGCGAGGGTCAGGCGTCGTCGATCCGACCCATGTCGACAGCCCAGATGGCCAAACGCTATGCCAAGGGCGACCTCGACCCGGTCTACGGCCGCGAGATGAAGGCGGCCTCGTAAAGCGCGACCGGGCCACCGGCCTGCATCGGCTCTTGCCCGACTTCGGGGTGATTTCAAAAGCGGCGGGAACGCCGCAAAACGGCCCCGCACCCTGCTTCGGCGGGGCCGTTGCCCGCCCGTCCATCCTGTTGATCTGGATCAAGGACGCTCCCTACCCCGGATGAGACGTTGACAGTCTGGATGGACCGATCAGGCCCACCCGGATTGCAGCAGACCTCATCTCGCGTGCGGCGGCCGGACCGGCGCAGCAACAGGGGAGACCAGAGTGGCCAGCAACATCAATCGCCGGTCCTTCATGGCAAGGATCGTCGGCGGAGCGGCAATTTCGGGGAGCGCACTGTCTCTCGTAACGGGTCAGGCTGGGGCGCAAACCTATACCGGTCGATCGGATTCCGATCCCGGGGATGCGTCCGGCTACGGCCGCAACCAGACGGGTTACTCCGACCACGACAGCACCGATCTCGCCAATCAGGGCCGACGCCCGACCGGCTACTCGGATAGCGACAGCGGGCCACAGGCCGATCCAGCCAATCAGGGTCGGGAGCGGGACCGACCGCGCCCGAGCGGCGTCTCCGACCGTGACAGCACCGATACGGCCGGACAGGGGCGGAACCAGACCGGTCGCTCCGATAGCGACAGCACGGATCTTGCCAACCAGGGACGGGGGACGGGCTGCTCCGACAGCGACAGCGGGGAAGGACAGGATCGCGTTGGCTATGGCCGCTGTCCCGATGGGCAGAAACTCTAGCGTCTGATCAGGGCCGGGAATCGAGCTCATGCACAACCGGCTGAAGGACCCGCTCGGGTGGCTCCTGGGGGATGCGGCGGAGCGGTTCCTCGACACCTGTTTCGAAATGGAGCCGGTGGTCATCCATCACGGGGATGCCGACCGCTTCCGGCCGCTGCTGTCGATCGCTGCCGTTGACCGGAAGATCGCCGAGCTGGATTTACGCGAGGGCATCTTGTCGATGGCCAACGCGAAGGAGCCGATACAGAGTTCGGACTTCGCCGCCGCCAATGGCGTGATCGATCGCGTCGCAGTGGCCCGCCTGTACCGTCGCGGCGGGACAGTCATTCTAAATCAGCTCCACCAGTCCGATATTACCCTGGCGGCCTTCTGCCGGGCAGTGGAAAGGATTTTCAGCTGCCACGTCCAGACAAACATCTATCTGACGCCGGCCGGATCGCAGGGGTTTCACACCCACTACGACAGCCATGATGTCTTCATCCTCCAGATCGAGGGTGAAAAGGCCTGGCGGCTCTATGACAGACCGGTCGATGCCCCCTATCGAGGAGAGTCCTTTGAACCCGGCAAGCATCCGGTCGGGGAACCACGCCAAAGCTTCACGCTAAAGGCCGGGGATTGCGCCTATGTGCCTCGTGGCCTGATGCACGACGCCTCCACATCCGGGGAATGCGCCTCGCTTCACATCACTTGTGGTCTTCTGGTGAAGACGTGGGCTGACCTCATGCTGGAAGCGGTTTCTCAGGTCTGCGTCGAGGATCCCCGCTTCCGACGGAGCCTCCCGCCGGGTTTCGCCAATACGGGATTTGACCGGGGCCAGGCCCAACAGCGTTTCTCGGAGCTGGCCACCAGCGTCGCCGGCCTCGTCGAAATGGGGCCGTCTCTCGATGTCATCACTGATCTTTTCATTCGTTCGCGCGAGCCCGATGTTCGCGGGGCGATCGAGGGAGCCTCCAAGCCGCTGGCCGCGCGCTATCGTGCCCGCCCGACGCTCTGGAAACTCGAAGATGCCGATCCCGGACTGCGCCTTGTCGTTCCGGGCGGGGACATGACCTTCGCTCGAGCGCCCCGGGCCGCCCTTGAGCGGGCGCTCGATGGCGAGCCGTTCGGGCCGCACGACCTGGCATGGGAGGAGGCGGAGGATGTGATCCGGCGCCTCGCCACGACCGGATTGATCGAAGCTATCGACTGAACGCCCCCAAAGGCAGTAGTCCGTGCGAGGCGTGAGCACCTGGCTCGTTCGCCCGGTCAGATATGGGACCGGCGCATCACTGGCGGCCTGCAGATCATTGCAGCGCGTGAGGGGAAGTGGGGCCATTCTTATGCTCGAAGCTCGCATCGAGGCGACCGGCGAGCGTCTCGACAAGGCTCTTGCCCTCGCATTTCCGGAACTTTCCCGGGCGCGCCTTCAGGCGCTGCTGCTGCACGGAGCCGTTTCCGTCGATGGTCAGGTCATCACCAGCGGCTCGGGCCGGGCTGGGCCGGGGCTCTATCGCGTCGACCTCCCTCCGGTGGTCTCAGCCAATCCGGAGCCGCAGGCCATCCCGCTGACTGTCCTGTTCGAAGACGCCGACCTGATCGTCATCGACAAGCCCGCCGGCATGGCGGCCCATCCGGCTCCGGGGACGCCAGACGGCACGCTGGTCAACGCATTACTGCACCACTGCGGCGCATCGCTGTCGGGCATCGGCGGGGTGGCGCGGCCGGGTATCGTCCACCGGCTGGACAAGGACACCTCCGGGGTCATGGTGGCCGCCAAATCCGATCGCGCCCACGCAGGCCTGTCGAAGCTTTTCGCCGCCCACGACATCGAACGCACCTATATCGCCCTGACGCGCGGCGCGCCCTCGCCGGAACGCGGCCGGATCGAGACACAGATCGGCCGCTCGTCCTCGGACCGGAAAAAGATGGCGGTGCTGAAGGCCGGCGGGCGCAATGCCGTCACCGACTATGTCGTCCAGACCCGCTACGCCGTGCCCGCCAAGACCGGCGCCGCCCCCCTGGCCGCCCGCGTGGCCTGCACCCTGCATACGGGCCGAACGCACCAGATCCGGGTGCATCTGGCGTCGAAGGGTTCGCCGATCCTGGGGGACGCCGTCTACGGCTCGGGCAGCCCGGCGACGCCCGTGAAGGCCGCGCTCGCCGAAGCCGGCCTGACGCGTCAGGCCCTGCATGCGGCCGTCCTCGGGTTCATCCATCCGGTAACCGGCGAGGCGTTGCGGTTCGAGACGGTGCTCCCACCTGATATGCAGGCGCTGGAAGACCTTCTCGCCGCCCTCTAGAGGCCCGCCATGACCGACGCCGAGATCCGCGACAACGTCGAACTGCACCGCTACGAACTGCCGATCGGCGATCAGGTGGCGGTGGTCACCTATAACCTGTCCGAACCCAATCTGATGATCACCGAGACCCTGGTGCCGCAGGCGCTGGAGGGTCAGGGCATCGCCAGTCGATTGGCCAAACACGTCCTCTACGACGCCAGGTTGCGCGGCCTCCTGATCCTGCCCGTCTGCCCGTTCTTCTCCGCCTATCTGCAGAAACACCCGGAGCATGCTGACGTGGTTCACCCGAGATATCGCGATATCCTGAGGATCTGATCGTCAGATTCGGGGGCTGGCTCAGACAGGCCGCCTCACGCAGACTGCCGTTCTCTCAGGAGGTCCGCATGACGCCTATCCTCGCCGCCCTGGCTCTGAGCCTCTCACCGCCGCCCCAGACGGCTCCGGTCGAACAGGCCATCGCCCGGACGATCGACGTCTCCTTGCCCGACGACGCCTATGACTGGGCGATGGATTGGAGCCCGTTCGGCGTTCGTCTGGGTCGGGAAGCCCGCTGGCATCTTTCCGAACCCGGGGCCGACGATCAGGACCGTCTGCCCGACGGCGTCTTTCGCCGGGTCGGCTGGATTTCGCAGGACGGGGCCTCGGGCGAAATCGCGGCCTGCGGCGACGAGACGCGGGTCCATTCGCTGGCTACCGCAATGTCCGATACCTGGCTGGGCCGCAGCGATCTGATCGCGGAACTGTCCGCCCTCGGCGTCACGGCGACGGAGGTTTCGCGTCGCGAGGCCGTCATGCCGGAGGGGGCCAGCGACTACGACCGCTCTCTGCGCCTTCGCGCCCCTGCCCGGATTGTCTGGAGACTTGAGAAGGCAGGTCACGGAGACACCACACTCACCGCCGATCATGGCTGTACACCGCCCGGCACGCGGTCCGCGCCTCGCTGCTGGACCCACTACACCGTCCAGTTCCGGCCCACGGATCCGGATGCCATAGAGTGCGCCCTGCCCGGCCGGTACGGCGCCTGAGAGTAAGTCTTGATAAAAGACTTACTGGCTGCTATACACCCTCCTCATCGGCGCGAGTGGCGCCAGGGTCACGGTCACGCTGTCGTGTGACGATCCGCCTCTGACAAAGACGGCAACCCGTAGCTACTTGTCCGGTTGAGGGGTGAGGAGACGGTGCACATTCGGTGGCCGTCTGCGTCGAGCCTGCTCTTATCTAGGTTCGGAGGGACCAAATGGCTGCACTGAAATCACTCGCGGTGATGTCGCCTGAACAGGGACTGTCGCGATATCTGACGGAAATCCGCAAGTTTCCGATGCTCACCAAGGACGAGGAGTTCATGCTCGCCAAGCGGTGGACCGAGCATCAGGACTCCGAGAGCGCGCACCGCCTCGTGACGTCCCACCTTCGCCTCGTGGCCAAGATCGCCATGGGTTATCGCGGCTACGGCCTGCCGATCGGGGAGGTGATCTCGGAAGGCAATGTCGGCCTGATGCAGGCCGTGAAGAAGTTCGATCCCGACAAGGGCTTCCGCCTGGCCACCTACGCCATGTGGTGGATTCGCGCCTCGATCCAGGAATACATCCTGCGCAGCTGGTCGCTCGTGAAGATGGGCACCACGGCGGCGCAGAAGAAGCTGTTCTTCAACCTCCGCAAGGCCAAGAGCCAGATCTCGGCCTTCGAGGAAGGCGATCTGCATCCGGAGCACCTCTCCGCCATCGCGACAAAGCTGGGCGTGTCGGAGGAAGAGGTCACCAACATGAACCGCCGTCTCGGCGGCGACGCCTCGCTGAACGCGCCCCTGCGCGTGGACGGCGAGAGCGAGTGGCAGGACTGGCTGTCGGATGACAACGCGGTGTCCCAGGAAACGGCGCTGGCCGATTCCGAAGAGAAGTCGCTGCGCATGGGCCTGCTTCAGGAAGCCATGGGCGAGCTGACCGATCGCGAGAAGCACATCCTGACCGAGCGTCGCCTGAAAGACGATCCCGTCACCCTGGAAGAGCTGGCCGGCCAGTACGGCGTGTCCCGCGAACGTGTCCGCCAGATCGAGGTCCGCGCCTTCGAGAAGCTGCAGAAGGCCATGCGCGCCGCCGCCGAGGAACGGAACCTCGTCGACGCGTAACCCGCTCCACGACGGACACACTGAAACAGGCGCGTCAAAGGCTGATGCGCCTGTTTTGCTATTCGACGGTGGGGATCAGCCGGCCCGCGCCAGCTCCGTACCCGGCTCGGCCAGGGCGAGGACCGCGCCGATCGGTCCGGCCAGGGTGGCCTTGGTCGGCGCGCCGACGGACAGGCAGCCTTCCAGACCAGCCGCCGCAACCGCCAGCCGGGCGTCGGAGGTCTTGATCGCCAGAGCCTTCAGCGTTTCCGCCTGCTGCTTCACCGCGCGCAAGGCCTGCATCGGATCGTTGTCGAACTGGGCCAGCGAGGCTGCCAGGATGCGCAGCGCCTGATCCTTGACCGCCGCAACGGCCGCCGCAGCCGTCGCCGGCTTGTCGACCTTGCGCTTCTGCGGTCCCGCATATTCGCCCGAGTTGAACCGGCGTCGGTCCGGACCGACGTAGCCCACCGCTTCGATCCAGTCGCGCGGCTTCAGCGCCACATTCTCGACCCGCCGGAACAGGTCCGCCGAGGTGAAGGGCTTTCTGAGGAATTCGTGGATGCCCGAGTCGCGCGCGCCCTTGATCGACGAGGCGGTCGCATCGGCCGTCATCATGATGATCGGGGCCCGGCGGCACGCCAGATTCGAGCGCCGGATGCTCCTCGCCAGACGCTCGCCGTCCAGCCGGGGGCCAGAGCGTTCGGTGAAGATCAGGCCCGGCTCCATCTCGCGCGCATGATCCAGGACGCGGTGTTCGTCGGACTCGGTCACGACCTCGCGCGCGCCCAGGCTCTTCATGATGTCCAGCAGCAGCCTCGCCGACGCCAGGTTCGGATCGGCGATCAGCACGCGTCGAACAACCGGCTCTATGCGGTTCAGGGTCTTGGCGTCGGCTGCGAACACTAAGCAACTCCGGAGAGGTCAGCCTTATGGCTAACCGCCGCCGGTTAAGACCGCGTTGAACGCGGACGGAATTCTCAACCCTGGAAGGGGTCCCGCATCAGAATTGTGTCGTCGCGCTCCGGACTGGTTGAAAGCAGGGCCACCGGCGCGCCGATCAGCTCCTCGATCCGCCGCACGTATTTGATGGCGTTGGCGTTGATGTCCTTGAAACTGCGGGTTCCCGCCGTGCTCTCGCTCCAGCCCGGCAATTCCTCGAACACCGGTTCGGCCGCCGCCTGATCCTTCAGGCTGGATGGCAGATAGTCGAGCACCTCGCCGTTGACGCGATAGCCGACGCAAATCTTCAGCGTCTCCAGTCCGTCGAGCACGTCCAGCTTGGTCAGGGCGATGCCGTCGATGCCGTTGATGGCCACCGACTGGCGCACCAGCACGGCGTCGAACCAGCCGCAGCGCCGCGCGCGACCCGTATTCACACCGACCTCACGCCCCACGGTCGCCAGGTGCTCGCCCACCGCATCGTTGAGCTCGCATGCGAACGGCCCCTCGCCGACACGCGTGGTGTAGGCCTTCACGATGCCCAGCACATAGCCCACACCACGCGGGCCCATACCTGATCCCGCCGCCGCCTGTCCGGACACGGTGTTTGACGAGGTCACATAGGGATAGGTGCCGTGGTCGACGTCGAGAAACGCGCCCTGCGCGCCCTCGAACAGGATCCGCTTGCCCGCCTTCTGCGCCTGATCCAGCACCCGCCACGCCGGCTTCACATAGGGCAGGATCTTTGGCGCGAGCTCAAGCAACTGCGCCAGCAGCGCGGCCGGATCGATCGGCTCAAGGCCCAGACCCGCACGCAGGGGATCATGATGCGAGCGCAGTCGCTCGATCTTGACCTTAAGGTCATCTTCGTTGGCCAGGTCGCAGACCCGGATCGCACGACGCCCGACCTTGTCTTCATAGGCCGGACCGATGCCGCGTCCCGTAGTGCCGATCTTGGCGCCCGGAGCGCTCGCGGCCGCCTCGCGCGCGACGTCCAGCGCGGGATGGATGGGCAGGATCAGACAGGCGTTGTCCGCGATGGTCAGAATGTCGGGATTGATCGTGACACCCTGGGCCTCGATCTTGGCGATCTCGCCGACCAGATGCCAAGGGTCGACGACGACGCCGTTGCCGATGATCGACGGCTTGCCCTGCACCACGCCGCTGGGCAGCAGCGCGAGCTTGTAGACCTTGCCGTCAACGACCAGCGTATGGCCGGCGTTATGGCCGCCCTGGAACCGCACGATGATGTCGGCGCGGTTCGACAGCCAGTCGACGATCTTGCCCTTGCCCTCGTCGCCCCACTGGGCTCCGACCACCGCTACGTTTGCCAAGGTTTCGTCTCCGCCAGATGCGGGCGCAGCCTATAGCGGGGGAATCGCTCGATGTCGTCCCAACCGGGACGATTTAGGCCTGGAGTTCTCCGACCGCCGTCTGGAAAGCCCAATCCAGCCACGGTGCGCCGGCGACGACGTCTTCAGTCTCAACCGTGCAACCGCACCAGATGCGCAGGCCCGCCGGCGCGTTCCGATGGCTCTCGACGTCGAAGGCGGCCTCCTCTGCCTCCAGCAGAGTTTTCATCCGCTTGACGACGGCTTGGCGCCCCTTGTCGTCCAGCGCCGTCACCCGGGGGTCGACAATCTTCAGACACACCGAGGTCGTCGACCGGATCGCCTCAGCCTCGGCAAGGTAGTCGACCCAGTCCGTCCGTTGCACCCAGGCATCCAGCGCGGCCGCGTTCGCATTGGTCCGCCGGATCAGTTCGTCCAGCCCGCCCGCGCCCTTCGCCCACTCCAGGGCGTCGATCCAGTCTTCCAGCGTCCACAGCGAGAAGGTGTTGATCATCGTCCCGGTGGCAAGGCCCCGGTCGAATCCCTTGGCGTCCCGCAAACGCAGCACCTTGGGCACCGGCCGAGGCGGTTCGTAGCTGTCCAGCCGGGCCACGGCGCGCGGCGACAGAGCCGCCACACCTATCCCCGCCTCGCCGCCCAACGCCTTCTGGAACGAGAAGGTCACGACATCCAGCTTGGTGAAATCCATCGGCATGGCGAAGGCGGCCGAGGTCGCATCGCAGATCACGACCCCCTCGCGATCATCGGCGATCCAGTCCACGCCCGGCGTCCTCACACCCGAGGTCGTACCGTTCCACGGGAAGACCAGATCCTTCGCGGGATCGACTTTCGACACGTCCGGAAACTGGCCCCACGGCGCCTCGAGGATTTCCAGATCGTCGAGCTTGAGATGGTCCCTGGCGTCGACCACCCACTGTTTTCCAAAATTCTCGAAGGCCATCACCTGCACGGGCCGCTCGCCCAGCATGTTCCACATGGCCGCCTCTACGGCTCCGGTATCCGACCCGGGCAGATAGGCCAGCACCCAGTCATCCGGGACCTCAAGCACTTCCTTTGTCAGTTGCAGACCATAGGCAAACCGCTCGACCACCTCCGGCGCGCGGATGCCCCGCCCCAGAAGATCGTGCGGCAAGGCCTGCGACGACCAGCCCGGCCGCTTGGCCGTCGGCCCCGCGGAGAACCAGGGCCGCGTCGGCTTCACGTTCGGATTTGAGATCATCAGCCTCGACCCGGTTTGTAGGGACGGTTGGCGCGCCAGTCCTCGGCGACCCTGTCAAGGATCGGATCGATGGTGTCGGGCAGGGTCACGATCAGCCGCGCCTTCAGATCGCCCCGTGCCCCGCCGGCGAAGGCGCCACGCCCTTTCAGCCTCAGAGTCTGGCCCGAGTTGGAGCCCTTGGGCACCGTCACCGAGACCGTTCCGTCCGGCGTCGGACACTCCACCTTGCCACCGAGGATCGCGTCGGGAACCGAAATCGGCAAGTCCATGGTCAGGTCAGCCCCGTCGACCTTGAACACCGGGTGGGGTGCGATGCGGAGCTCGATCAATGCGTCGCCCGGCTCGGTCCGCCCCGGCGTTCCCTGTCCGCGCAACCGGATGGTCTGGCCGTTGGTCGCCCCCTTCGGGATCGTGACGTCGAGGGTCCGTCCGTCCGAAAACTGGATCCGTCGCGTGGCCCCGCCGATGGAGTCCTCCAGGCTGATTTCCAGCGTGGCCCGCACATCCTGCCCGCGACCGAAGCCGGTGGCCCGGCCCCGTCCCCCTCCGCCGAACCTGCCGAAGATGTCGTCCAGGTCGAGGTCTTCGAAAGCAGCGCGGCCGCCCGGTCCGCCGCCAGGCCCGGCGCCCGCGCCAAATCCGCCGAAACCACCCGCGCCGGCGCCTGGCTGGCCGCCGCTGAAGCCACGATACTGCGGCTGACCGTCGGCATCGATCTGGCCGGAGTCGTATTTTGACTTCTTGTCCGGATCGTTCAGCAGGTCGAACGCCGCAGAAACGCGCTTGAACCGCTCCTCGGTCGCTGTGTCGCCCCGGTTCTTGTCCGGGTGCAACTCCTTGGCCAGCTTGCGGAACGCGGCCTTGATGTCGGCGGCGCTCGCCCCTCTGGACACGCCCAGTTCCTTGTAGGGATCACCCGCCACGCCGTTCGCCGCTCCGTCACACATCGTCGAATCCGGCTCGCGCGTCGCGACCGACCTTCTCTTCGTCAGTTAAGGCATGCGGTGTGCGGTGCAACGTTTTTCAGGCGATCAGCGGCGCCTGCGCCTCCACGCCCCACCCGAAGCCGGGCCCGTACTGGGCTACGGCGATCAGCGCATCCGGCCCAACGCCGCCCGGAAAGTCCGCGGCCAGGTCATCGGCACTATAGAGCAACGATGTCCCCTCGGCCTCGAACACCCGCCGCTCCAGAGCGCCGTTCAGAATGCGCACCCGGAACAGATGCGGATCGACGTCCACAGGCTCCAGGTCCCAGACGTCGCCGATCCTGACTCTCGGCGTCCATCGCAGCCGCCGTCCGCCGGATTCCTCCACGAGGTGCAGGACCGGGCTCCACGGCCGCGCGTGTAACCCGCGCAACGTGAACGTGGTCTCCGCGAACCAGCGCCCGCCCGGCGCCTCCCCGCTAGGACCGACGCGCACGATCCGCGCCAGTCCTCGCTCACCGGTCGCTGTCTCAAACCGCCCCGCCCTGGGGTCCAGCAGCACAACGAGGCCGCCCTCCGACGCACCCGCTGACATTTCCCCTTCCGTCCCCTGTTGCCCCCGCAGCAGCCGACTCAGTCGCCAGACTCCATCGCCCAACAGGCTTGCCTGTCGATACTGCAAGATCTCCCACCCCGAGGCCGTCTCCACCGCCGCCATATTGGCCCCGGCCAGTACCGCCCATTCGGACAAACTGGCCGGCGGAGCGCCTTCGAACCGCACCACCAAGGCGGTTGTCTCATCCCAACGATGCAGGACGCCGGACGCCAGGGCCTGCGTCAGTCTGCCGACCGTCGCGGGCGATGCGACCGATCCCCTCGTTGTCAGGGTCTCTGCATCCTGCCCGACATGCACCGTCATCGGCCGCCACGGCTCGCACGCCACGATCGCGATCATCCGATCGTCCGCTTCCGCACCCGGCAGCGGCGGCAAGTCGAGGATCCGCACAAAAGGCGCGCCTGCCGCCTCCACGCCCGATCCCGGCCGCCACACGACCGGCTCGTTCCCCACGGCCTCGCCATCGCGTCGCGCCAGCACTGCCGTCGGCGTCTCGTCCAGCGTCATCCGCTCGACCCGCCAGGCGCTGGTTTCGCCCTCAACAGCGACCGTGTCTCCGGCCTCAAGTCGCAACCCTTCCAATGGACCGAGGGCGAGCGTCATCCGATCTTCGCCCTCGCCCCTCAGCAGCCGTCGCGCCATCGCCCTGGCCAATCCCGCACCGCAGACGGCTGGCAGGTCGGCGTCCACGCCCCCTCCCTCGCCTTCGCCCCGGATCACCGTCGCGCCGGTCTGATAATCCGCCCCTTCGTCGATGAAACGCACCCGCGCCGTCGCCGGCAGGACCTCCAGCGACCGGGTCCGCACCGGCCCCGAGCCATCCTCCGTAAGCGCCAGTCCGGCGAACTCCAGCGTCGCCGCTGCGGCCTCGCCTCCAAGCAGCGAGATCCGACCGCCTCGTTCGGCGGCTGCCATGTCGAATGCCTGCAACAGAGGTTCCAGAGCATCGCGCGTCCGCATCGGCCGGTCGATCACATAGCCGGACACAGCCCCCGACGCCGGGCCGATCTCGAAATCATTCACCCCTCCCCGTCTCAGAATCGCGGCCAGAAGCGTGCCCGCCTCTCCGATCATCCGCCCGTTCAGCCAGTGCCCGGCCGCCCATGCTCCTGCATCGGCCCACACATCGTTCAGCGCCGGAAACGCCGGATAGGGTCGTGCGTCCCAACACCAGACGTCGACCGCCTCCAGCATGGGTCCGCCGTAGACCGTCGACATCGGATTGTTCGCCTGCGACTCGAAATGAGTCAGCACAGCCTCCAGCGCCCGCCTCTGCATCCGGTCATTCCGCGCACCCGTCGAATGCGGCGGCAGGAAGCTCTCGGACGACTTCGGGTCCTGGAACAGGTTCGGCGCATTGCCGCCCCGGTCCACTGCCGCGCAGCCGAACTCCGTCAGCCGGATCGGCTTCATCCCGGGGCTCCAGGCTGTCGGGGTCGCGCTCCTCACGCCGCCCGGTCGGTCATGGTGCGCCTGCGACCACCAGCCTACCAGGTCCTTGCCGCGAAAGACCCAGTCCTCGCCGTGCGCGATATCGACGATCGGCGTCCGCACCTGCGCCACCCGCTCAAACTCATCGGCATAGAACCAGTCGAACCCTTCCCCGCCCGCGACCTGGTTGGCCAGGTAGGCCGGATCGTCCGGTCCCTCGAACAGCGCCGCGTCGATCCCGCCGTCCCCCTCGCGCCAATCCCCAAGGGGCGCATACCAGTCGATGCCGACATAGGTGATCGTCTCGTCCGCCCACAGCGGATCCAGATGGAAGATCACATCCCCGGACCCGTCGCCCGGTCGATGCCCCGCATACTCCGACCAGTCCGCCGCGTAAGACAAGGCCATCTCCGGCCCGACCATTGCCCGGCAATCCGCCGCCAGCGTCCGGTACGCCCCGACCGCCGGGTAACCGCTCGCCGCATCCCGGGTCCAGGTCAGCCCCCGCATCTCTGACCCGATTAGCAACCCGTCGCACCCGGTCTCCGCCGCCAGTTCGGCATAGTGCAGCGCCAGCCGTCTCAGCCCCCAGTCCCCGCCGAAGATCGCCGAGACATCCCCCGGCGCGTTCGCCCCATCGCGCCCCTTGATCCGCCCCCGCCACGGATAGGCCGCTTGCCGCAAGCCGCCATAGGGATCGGGCAGGTCATTGTCCGCCGCCACATCCATGAAGACGAACGGATACAGCGTCACCGCCCACCCCCGCGCCTTCAGCGCCGCCACCGCCTGCCTCACGCTGTCATCCGACGGCGTCCCGCCATAGGCCGGCGTCCCGTCAACCTCAGAGATCAGATGCGCGTCCTCGCGCTCCAGCCCCGCCACCGCCCACACCAACGGTTCGGTCGGCTTGTCCCGCCGCTCCACCCCCGGCTTCACCCTACAGTGCGACGCCCTCAGGTCATCGCCGAACCAGCCGACCACCAGGCTGACCCGTTTCAGGTTCGGACACTGCGCCTGCAACTGGTCCAGCGAGGCGGTCAGGTCCGTCCGCCCGTCACCTAGGTGCACATTCTCCGCCGTTGTCCGCGTCAGCCCCTCCCGCCTCATGATCGGCTCGGTCGCCAGTACGAACTCGCCGGCCGCCGGGATCAGGCACACACCTTCGAGCTTCTCCTCCAGAGTCTCGCCACCCGGCCTGCGGAACACCTCGAAACTCAGCTGCGGTGCCCGGTCTCCGAAAGGTCCGAGCGGCAAATCCTCGAACACCACATAGGCCGTACCCCGATATGCGGGCGCCCCACCGGATCCGGCAGCGGAGCCCGTCCCTGAGGATGCTTCCACCGCTTCGATCAACGGGTCCGGCATCTGCTCCGGAGTCCCACGATAGACCCGCGTCGCCACGCCCGTCTGGTCCAGAAGCCTGCCGTCCGCCCAGATCCGTCCGATCCCGTCGATCGGTCCCTCGCAGATCGCGACCGCGAAGCTCATGGAATAGGCATAGTCCACTGTCCTCGGCCCGCCCTTGCCGCCGCCGCTCTCGTTCCGGCGCTCCCGGAACCGAGCGGCCCAGATCATCTGCCCAGTCACGCGCGCCCGACCGAAAACGCAGGCCATCGGCGCCCCTTCGGCCGTCGACTGGATTCTGAGCGCTTCCAGCCGCGGTCCCCGCTGCTGCGCCGGCGAAAGAGCCCCGATCAGCCCCCGATCGACGACCCCGCCCAGCGCCGCGCCCACAGCACGCCCGGCTCCGCCGCCGATCAGCCCACCCACACCGCCCAGAACCACCTGCGCCATCAGCCGCCTCCGCTCGTTTCATCAGGCCAGGCGAACACCGCCGCCAGCCGCCGCATCCACCACGGCCCCATCCAGCTCTCGACTACCGCCCGGCCCCAGTAGGCGTGGATCATCCGCGGCTCAGCGCGCCCGATCTCGCTCAGGATTGCGCAGTGCTTCACAGGCGCGCCTTCAGCCATCCGGAACAACAAGATGTCGCCCGGCCGCATCTCTTCGACCGGCTTCTCGACCAACCACCGCCGCGCCGCCTCCAGCAGGGTCTCCTCGCCGCCCACCTCGGCCCAGTCGGGATGGTAGGCCGGCGTCTCTTCAGGCTCGCTCCCCTGCGTCGCCCGCCACACGCCACGCACCAGGCCAAGGCAGTCCGCCCCCTCGCCCTTCACGCTCGCCTGATGTCGATAGGGCGTCCCCAGCCATTCCCGAGCCGCCGCCACACGGTCGCTCACCGCCGGCTCCCGCCGTCGTGCCGTCCGCCCGTCGCCGGGTACGCGGTCAGGAAGTCATCGCCCGGAATATCGGGGAAGCCCTGAAAATTGACGCCGTTGCCGAACGTCTCGATACAGGTCTCCCAGCGCTTGTCACAGGTCCGCCCGTCCGGATCCACGCCGCACCGTGCATCGCCCAGCACCGCGTCGCAGGACCGTCCGTAGGTCCGTCCAACAACCCGCTCCAGCGCCGCCAGCGGCCCGTCGATCTCCGCCGTGAATCCCTCCCCCTCGCGCCGGATCCGGCTCAGGATTCCGCGACCTGACAAGACCTTCAGGTCCGGCCGGGCCCAGTCCACCCGCCACAACGTCACCGTCGCCCGGTCCCACAAACCCGCCGCGACATCGGCCTCGACGATCCGCTCGTCATCCAGAACGCCCCCGACCGCCAGACTCCCGGCCGCCAGCCCCTCGGCGGTCTCCGCCGCCCCCTGAGACCACCCGCTCGCCGCCCGGCAGACGACGCCGTCGACGCTCAGGTCCCGATCGTGATCGGTGAACCCCAGCCGTGCCTCGTCAGCCCGCTCGACGATCCAGGCATGGCACAGCGTCGCCGCCCCACTCTCGATGCGGGCGGCCATCTCCTCGGGAATGTCACGCATCTCAGACCCGCAGCTCGATCAGTGGAACCGCCGCCATCCGCCCCGCGCCGAAGCTCTCCAGCGTGACCTCCAGTCGGTCCGCGTCGAACCGCACCGGCGTGTCGAACAGAAAGCCCGCCGTCACTGCCACGCCCGGGCCAGGCGCGGCGCTCAGCGTCGCCTGGCCCGTCGCCGTGTCGATGAAAAAGGCTTCGCTCGCCAGCTCGACGCCCCCGACCGCGATCCGCACCGATCCGTCGACAGGTTTGGCGATGGGCCGCGAAACATCGCCATAGGCCTTCGCCAGCTGGAACACCGTCCGCGTCCCGTTTCCGACCCCCACCGCCTGGTCGGTCGCCGACTGGGTCCCACCCGGACCGCACGAAGCAAAGTCGGCGAAATCCCGGAACCGGAACCCGTAAAGCCGTCCGCGTCTCGCTTCAAAGAAGGCGGTCAACTCAGCCATGTCCGTCAGCGACCTCAGGTTCGCCCCGATCAGAAAGCGTCTGCGCCCCATCGCCCACGGGCTCGAACGTCGCTCGAATCCGGACGCCAGGGTCACGACGTCAGTTCGCCGCTCGACCCCGCCCGTCGATCCGAACGCCAGCCGCGCGGGCAGACGCACCTCATGAAAGGCCATTCACGACTCCTGTTTCACTTGTCGGGCGACCACCGCTCGTCCAGTCTCGCGGTCGAACGCGGCCGCCCTCGGCCGCCCGGAAGGGGAGCCCGGTTCAATGCGCGGTCAGATTCTCAGCTTCGATGACGCCTCGGGCGCCGGCCTCATCTCGGGCGACGACGGCATCCGTTACACCTTCGGTCGCGAGGCGGTGTCGCCACCCGCGGCCATCACCGCTGGCCTCCGCGTCGACTTCGTTCCCGTGGCCGGAGAGGCCACGAACGTCATGCTCCTGGCCGCCGCCCCCGCGCCCGGCGCGCCCTCAGCCACTCCCGGCGTGCCGGTCGACAGCTACGACTTCGCCAAGGCGATGTTCGCCTTCGACGGCCGGCTGCGCCGATCGCACTTCTGGATATCGTGGGCCATCCTGTTCGTGTCGGGCTGGGTTCTGAACTTCATTCCGATCCTGAATCTTCTCGGGATCGTGCTGCTCTGGCCCCACTTCGCGATCGGCGCGAAACGTCTGCACGACATGGGTCAGACCGGATGGCTCATCGCCGTTCCCTATGTCGTCGGTCTTGTCGGCGTGGTCGCCATCTTCGCTACCGTAGGCACATCGCTGCTGACCAACTACGCCGCCATCGAAAGCGAAGATCCGGCCGCCATCCTGGCCATGATCGGTCCGTCGATCGGAATCGTCGGCATCATCTGCCTGATCCAGATCGGCTTCCTGATCTGGATCGGCGTCGTCGACAGCCAACGCGGCGACAACCGCTTCGGCCCGAACCCCAAGGGCGAATAGCCTTCATCTGCCTTCATCTGCCTACAGCCGCCGCGCTCCCAGCGCGGCGGCTCGCGCCAGCATCTGGGCGATCTGCGCCTCCGATCTCAGCAGCGCCGGTGTACCGCCGTCGACGGTGACATTCACCGTCACCCCGCCTGATACTCCAGTCTCGATCACTCCTGCGCCCTGCGGCCGAAACACCTCGGGCCCGCGTTCGCCGACCAGATAGGCCCCGCCGCCCAGAACCGGCCCGCCGTCGGCCCGCGCACCGCCGAACCCGGCTACGCCCGCCACTGCCTGCGCGATCGCCGCCCCCAGCCCGCCGCCCGAGCCTCCCAGCCCCGCGCCCACCGCCCTCAGTACGGCGCGCGCCAGCTCGGCCAGACTGACTTCCCCGTCCGCCGCCGCCCGCGCCAGCGACCGGGTCAGGCTGGCCCCGGCACGACTGAACGCCTCCTCGATCGCGCTCGCGGCCCGTTCCGCCGGCTCACTCAACGCCTCCAGCGCCGCCGCGGCCTCCGCCGTCCGCGCTGGCACGCCGTCCAGCGCATCCGGTCGATAGTCGTCGCTCATGTCCCGTCTCCATCCGGCCAGGCCGCCATCAACCGCTCGAACTCGCCGCGTCCCAATGGCGCGGCGCCCGGCGCGGCCTCAGTCAGCATTCGCCACTCCGACAACGACAGCCGCCAGAACGCCTCTGGCTGCACACCCAGGGCCGCCGCCGTCCTCAGCATCGCCGCCCAGGGCGTCGGCTCACCCACGGGCTGCCGTGAACGCCACCGCCACCGCCTCCGCCGCCTCGACAGGGTCGATTGCCGCCCGATCCACCTCGCCCGCCAGCGCCTCCTCGCCTCCGCCTCGCAACAGCGCCGCCAGCACCGCCATCAGGTCTCGCGCCGACAGCGCCCGCATCCGCTCAGTCAGCCCTGCGACGCCGGACACGCCCAGCGCCGTCTCGATCTCCGCCAAGGCGCCCAGCGTCAGGCACAGCCTTCGCTCGCCCCCGGCCAGCACCGCCACAGCCTCGCCCCGTACCCCGTTCGCCCCGGTCATGCGGCGACGAACGAGACGGCGCCCGCACTGGCCAGGCTGATCGCGAACGTCGCCTCGCCCTCGTGGTCGCCTGCATACTCCAGCGCCGAGACGAGGAACGGCCCCTCCAGGGCGCCGAAATCCGGGACGACCAGCCGCCAGGTCTTCAGCCCCTGGTCGAAAAAGGCCTCGCGGATCAGGGCGTCGGACGCCGCGTCTCTGAAGATCCCCTGCCCCGACACAGCCGCCGACTTGACCCCGGCGCCGCCCAGCAGCTCGCGCCACCGCCCTGCGCTGTCTGCGTCCGTCGCATCCACCGTCTTCGCATTGAGCGAAATCGTCCGGGCTCTCAGTCCCGCGACGGTCGTGAACACGCCCGGCGCGCTCTCGATCTTCAACAGGATGTCTTTTCCGCGCTGTGCGGCCATGGTCGTTCTCCCTCAGATGTCTTCGGTGACAGCCCGGACGCGCACCACGCCCCAGACCCGCTTGTGGTCGCTGGAGCGGAACACGTCGGCGAAGGTCGTGCGGATCGACACAGCGCGGATCCCGTCCGCTTCCAGCGCCGCCTCATGGATTGACGCGCGCACTGCCGCGCAGATCGCCTTGGCCTCCTCCGTACCCTCGAACCGCGAGGCGCAGCGCAGGGTCAGCACATGCTCCACCCCGCACCCGTCCGCCTCGACCGGGCGGCTCTCGCAGCGCCCGATCAGCAGGTGCGGATACCTCGCACCCCTCGGCGCCGCGTCCCAGATCCGCGCAGGATCGCCCAGCAGGACCTGCACCGCCGCGTCCGCCCGCAGGTGCGCGATCAGCGCCTTCTGCAGCGCATTCTCATGATCGCTCATCGCGTCCTCTCGATGTTCAGGGTTACGCGTCCGGGTCGATCCGGATGGCCGTCGACGGCGGCGATGATCCAGTCGCCCCCGCCGAACCGGATCACGCGACGTTCGATCAGCCGCGCGTCGGCGCGGGTTTCCGCAATCGTCACCTCGACCGCCGAGGTGACACCGGCTTCTGTCCGCTCACGCTGCCGTCGCCCGTCCAGTCTCAACCAGACCGACCCCAGCGGCTCGTAGCTGACGGCGCGGCCGCCATAGGGCGTCTCCGTCTCGACCGGCTTCAGCAGCTGGGCCAGCACCCTCACAGCCGCACCACGCCATAGGGAGCAATCCAGGCCTCGACTGGCCGGATCGACATCTCGACCTCGCCCCGCTCATAAGCGCGTAAGGCCAGCATCAGGATCGCCAGCCTCAACGGCGCCGCCGAGGTCGAAGTCAGGCTCAGCCCCACCTCCCCCTCGACCCGTGCCTGGGCTGCATCGATCAGGGTCTGGATCAGCGTGTCCTCAGCCTCGTGCTCGACGCGCAGGAACAGCTTCGCCTCCGTGAGGCTCACGGGTGCGGTCATGGGAACCACCTCGATTTGTGTGGAAATGATCGAGGGCTTAGGTCTTGTGGCTTGGGGCCCGGGTTTCCCCTGCCGCCCCCTCTCACAAGCCCTAAGCCCTACTCACTAAGCCCTCGCGGGCCTCAACTCGCCGCGAACTTCATCACCTTGATCGCGTCGAAGTTCTGCACCCCGCCGCCGACCCGCTTGGTCGTGTAGAACAGCACATAGGGCTTGGCCGAATACGGGTCCCTCAGCACCCGCACCCCGGCGCGATCGACGATCAGATAGCCGCGCTGGAAGTCGCCGAACGCGATGGCGGAACTGTTCGCCGCAATGTCCGGCATGGTCTCGATCTCCGTCACCGGATAGCCCAGAAGGCTGGCCGTCTCGCCTGGCCGCGTCGCCGGCGACCAGATGTAGTTACCGTCCGCGTCCTTGAACTTGCGCACGGCCGAGACCGTCTTGCGGTTCATCACGAATCGCCCATTCGGCCGGAACTGGGCCTTGGGCGCATAGATCAGGTCGATCAGCCTGTCCGTCGGACTGGAGGCCGCAAAGGCCCCCGCCGCGCCTGACGCCACATAGCCGATGTCGCCCCAGGCATGGCTCGCATCCGCCACGATCGAATAGCCCAGGAAGCCCTTCGGCTTGTTCGTCCCGTCGCCGGTCACGAAGGCCGTCGTCTCCTGCGCCGCGAACGCGTCCTCGACTTCGGAGGCCAGCCATTCGTCCAGGTCGACCAGGGCATCGTCCAGCAGCGACTGGGTCGCCGCCGGATTGGCGTAGAGATCGGCCGCCGGGAACTCCAGCAGGGCCAGGGTCGCCGGATCGGTCTCCGGTCGCGCGGCGGTCTCCGCCACCCAGCCCGAGGCGATACCCGCCGTCGACACCGGCTTCCTGAACACGCCCGACGCGACAGTCCGCACCGTGGCGATCTCGCGCATCGGACTGGTCGCCATCAGGCGTCGCTCGATGGCCCGCTCCGTCTCCGGCGGCACGACATAGCCGCCCGAGTTCGACGCCGACGAAAGCCCCGCCTTCAGCTCCAGACCCAGTTCGCGCCCGGTTCGGACATAGCCTTCGAACGCCGCCTTGGCCTCAGGCGCCGAAGCGACCATCGCCGGCTCACCCCCGATCTCCGGACGCCTCGCCTCCGACAGCGCCCGGTCCAGACGCGCCTGGGCCGCGCCCACGGCCTGGTCGATCCGCGCCACCTTCTCCTCCAGCAACGTGTCGGCCGACGCCTTCTTCTCAATCTCGTTCAGCCGGGCGTCGTTGGCCCCTTTGAACGCCTCGAACGCCGCCATCATTTCATGCATGGCCGCGCGCGCCTCGGGCGAAGCCGAAGCCTGTTTGGTCTCTTTCATCGTGTCTCCGCTTGAAAAATCCGGCGGCTCACCCGACCGGAACCGCGACCGGAACCGTCAGGCCCCGTTCGATTGACAGGGCCCGGCCCTCATGGTCGGCTCGCCCAAAGGCAAAGCTTCCAGGAAGGGCCGTCCCAATGTCTCTGATCCGTTCCGCGATCCTCGCGACCGCGCTCGTCGCCTCGGCCGGCGCGGCCTCCGCCGCCCAGCGCTGCGGCGCCACGACCCACACCACGTTCGGCGAGACGCGCGCCTATTTCCAGAACTCGCTCGGCGCCTGTCGCCCCGACGGCTACTGTTCGGTCGTCCTCGCCCTGCCCGCCCCGGCCGGCGAAGCGATGTACGCTCAACAGTTTCGCGTCGCCCGTCCCACCCCCGGCGCGCCCTATGCGGTCGAGCTGGTCGCCGCGACGCCAATGAACGCGGGGGACGGTCAGCCGATGTCCGTGGCCTTCGGTCGCCGTCCGATCAACCTGACCGGCAAGGCCCCGCTCCAGACCAACAACATGAACCTGTTCGAAATCACCGACACGGCGACTGTCGATGCCATCGTCTCCGGCGCCCGCCGCTCGGCCACGATGCGATGGACCTACCAGACGGAGTCAGGCCCCACGACCGCCTGGTTCGCCTTGGGCGGTGTCACCCGCGCATTGGCCTGGATCGACTGTATGGGCCGCCGCTAGACCGGGCGGAACCGCGCGCCCGGCAGCATCGGAAAAGTCACCAGCGACACCTCCCAAAGTTCGACGCCCGACAGCACCCTCAATCGCCCGTCTCGCCTCGCCTTCGCCGTCCGAAACCCGATCGACAGCCCATCCAGCGCCCCCGCCCGGCTCAACGCCCGGGCGTAGCGCGCCTCAGCTGACCAGTCGGCGATCCGTCCACGGACGAACAGGCCGCGGTCGTCCTCGACGATCTCGTCCCACACCCCGACCACCGCTCGGCTCTCGTGCTGATGCAGCATCCGCACCCCGCTCGCCCCGGTCCGCGTCAAACTGTCGGCGAAGGCGCCCTTCGCCACCACGTCCCCGTTCAGATCCGCCACGCCCCAGAGCGAGGCATAGCCCTGGATCACCAGCCCGGCTTCGATCACCACCATCATCGGCCGCCCTCCAGCTTGCGCTCGATCCGCTCGACAGCCGCCCGCGTCGCAACGCCCTGCTCCTCCAGCCGCGCCAGCCGCTCAGCCACCAGCCTTTGCTCGCCGACCCGGGCTTCCAGTGTCGTGATCCGCGCCGCCGCCCCGCCGGCCCAAACCAGTCCGCCGATCGTCTGGATCGCCAGCGCGACGCCCAGCGCCGTCGCCATTTTCTTGAGATCGTCCATCAGTCGCCGACCCCCGCCATCCGCCGGCGTTCCTCGTCGGTCAGGAAGCTCGCCGCGTTCAGCCTCGCCCACAGCGCGTCTCGTTCCGGCTGCAGCGCCGGTACGGCGTCCAGATCCGGCTCGATCCGCACGTCCTCGAACCGTCCGCCCAGCCACCCGCTCAGCGCCCCCGCCATCTTCCTGGCCAGGGGAACCACCGTCCCTCTCCAGAAGGCCGCATTGGCCTCGCGATAGTTCGCATAGGTCGCGTCTCCCGGGATCCCCAACAGTTGCGGCGGAACCCCGAACGCCAAGGCGATCTCGCGCGCCGCCGCATGCTTCCCGGCGATGAAGTCCATATCCGCCGGGCTCATCGACATCGGCTTCCAGTCCAGTCCGCCCTCCAGCACCATCGGCCGGCCGGCATTCGCCGCCCCTGCATGAGCGTCGCCCAGTTCAGCCTTCAGCGCCGTGAACTGCGCCTCGGTCAGCCGTTCTCCGTCTTTCGACGAGAACACCAGCGCACCCGACGGGCGGGCCGCATTGTCCAACAGCGCCTTGTTCCAGGCGCCCGACGCGTTGTGCACATCAATCGCGAACGCGGCCGCTTCCAGCGGTGAAAAGCCGTAGTGGTCGTCCGTCGGGTGAAACAGCTTCAGGTGCATCACCGGCATCCAGCCGTCCGGCTCGCGAACGATCCGCATCGAGCGTCCGCCGACCGCGTATTCATAGGCCTCGGGCCAGCCCTGACGGCCCGGCGCGACCTGAACCCGATCCGGCCTCAGGCTCCACAACTCACCCGGCGCATCATCTCCGACCGCCTCGACATAGGCGTTCCCCGCCGTCTGCAACGCGCCATAGACGCCCTCCAGCCACTCGGCGCCGGACTGCTCCGGATTGGGCTTGATCAGCAGCCGCGCCACCGGATGGTTGTCGTCTCTGACTCCGCCGGAAAAGACGATCAGCGGCGCCGAGGCCGCCGCCTCGGCAATCATCCGCACACAGCGATAGGCGACAGGATTGCGGTTGAATCCTTCGCGCGCCAGGCTGGCGTAGTCACGAGGGGTCCATCGCGGCCGGCCCGCGCCGGTCAGGGCGATCAGCGGCCCCGCGCGGCTGTGCTTCGCCTCGGGCGCGGCCTGGCCGGCCCGCCATGGAAACAGGGGCATGGTCTCTCCTTGACCGGATCGACCGGTCGCAGCTTTTGAAAGTTCGTTGACCGCGGTGGACCGCAAGCATCGGGCGACGGGGCGCTTCCCTGTCTCGTCCCGATTTCCCGTCATGCCCAAACTATAAGGGACCAGCGTCACTACGCGCGGATAAAGGCTCTAAATAATGCCGGCCCTTGATTTCAAAGGCCGATTCTGACGATCCGTTGATGGGTATCGCCGAACTCTGGTCAGATCTCCGCCGAAACTCGGTCCGTCTTGACCACCGGCTTTAAGGCCCCGGCGATGGCCGCGATCAGTTCGCCGATCTGGATCGGCTTGCCGACATGCCCGTCCATCCCGGCCTGGGCGCAGGTCTCGATCTGGTCGGGCTGCACATTGGCCGTCAGGGCCAGGATCGGCACGGCGGCTCGTGTCCCGCCCAGAGCCCGGATGGCCCGCGTCGCGTCCATCCCGTCCATCACCGGCATATGCACGTCCATCAGGATCAGATCGTAGTCGCCCGTGGACGCAGCCTCGACCGCCTCGGCCCCGTCACACACGGTGTCCAGTTCGACGCCCCAGCCCGACAGGATAATCCGCACCAGTTCGCGGTTCGCCGGCGCGTCGTCCGCCAGCAGGATCCGGGTGCCGGGCGCCAGCACGACGGCGTCTTCCGCCTCGGCTCCGGCATCGCCCTCGGCCGCGACCAGCGGGATCTCGAACCAGAAGGTCGACCCCTCGCCCGGCCGGCTCTCCGCCCCGATCTCTCCGCCCATCAGTTCGATCAACCGGCGCGAGATCGCCAGACCCAGTCCGGTGCCGCCATAGACGCGCGTCGTCGACGCATCGGCCTGGGTGAAGCGGTCGAACAGGGCGTCGATCTTCTCCGGCGCGATGCCGATGCCGCTGTCGGTCACCGCGACCCTCAGCCGCCCGTCTCGGCGGCGCACCTCCAGGCGGATCTCGCCCGAGACCGTGAACTTCACGGCATTGGACAGGAAGTTCAGGATGACCTGCCTGAACCGGCCCTGGTCCCCAAGGATCCCTCTCGGCAGGTCGTCGATCTCAACCGCCAGGCTAACGCTCTTGGCCTGACACTGTGTCTCCACCATCGCCGCGGCGCCTCGCGCCGTCGCTGCCGGGTCGAACGCCGCCGCATCCAGGCTGACCGCCTCGGCCTCAAGCTTGGAGTAGTCCAGAATGTCGTTGATGACGCTCAGCAGCGCCTCGCTTGCTGTCGCGATCCGGTCGGCATAGCGCCGCTCCGTCTCAGGCAGGTCCGGGCTGTCCTGCAGCAGGCCTGAGAAGCCGATGACGCTGGTCAACGGAGTTCTCAGCTCATGGGACATGTTGGCCAGGAATTCGGACTTCACCCGCGCCGCCGCCTCGGCCACGTCGCGCGCCGCGATCAGTTCCGCCTCAAGCCTCTTCGTCTCGGTGATATCCCGAACGACGTCGTGGAAGCCTGTCGCCAGGCCGTCGGCATCCCGGATCACACTGGTTCGGGCCTCGAACCAGCGCACCGACCCATTACTGTGCACCCCACGATACCGCACGCCGCGTGACGACTGCCCCAAGGGTAGTTTCACCAAGGCGCGGAAGCTCTCCGCAAGAGCGGGAACATCCTCCGGCAAGATCATGTCTGTGACCGGACGCCCGATCAGTTCAACCGGCGTCTTTCCGCTGGAGATCTCCACGGATGGCGAGACATAGGTGACGATCCCATCGACCCCATAGGTCACGATGATGTCGCTGGCCTGGTCCGCCAGCAGGCGATAGCGCGCCTCACTGGCCTCGATGCGCTGATGGCTGCGCACCCGGTCGGTGACGTCCTGGAATACACCGAACAAGGCGATAGGCTGGCCGTCCTCGCCGAGTTCGGTGCCCGCGCGGGTGATGACCCGCCGTTCCCCCCGGGTGGCGCTGACCAGCCGCAGTTCGAGGTCATAGCCCTCGCCCGTGGTGATCGCCCGTTCCACATGGGCCGCCAGAATCTCGCGGTCCGCCGGATGATAGTCCGACAGGACGTCCGCATAGCTGGGATCGAAGGTCTCCCGGTCACGGCCGTGAATGCGATAGACCGCATCGGACCAGTCGACCTTGCGGGTCACCAGGTCGAAACGCCAGCGGCCCAGACCCGCCATCTCCTCGGCCAGCCTCAGCAGCGTCATCTGCTCGAATTGCTTCCGCTGGACCTGTACCTGATCGTAGAGGTCGCCGGCCAAACCCGCGACATGCCGCAACATGGTCATCTGAGACGGTGTCGGCGGGTCGCGGGGCACAGTGTCCATGGCCGCGATGGCGCCGACCGGGGTGCCGGCGGCATCGCAGATCGTCGCGCCGACAAAAGACCGGATTCGGGGCGGTCCGGTCACCCAGGGATGCCGGCAAAGCTCGGGGTCTTCCAGTGCGTCGGTGACCACCAGGGTCGCGTCCGGCCCCATCGCCGCAAGCCGCGCGCTCACGCTGATCTCGCGCGGCAGGGCCCTCTGGCCTGTACCGATTTCGGATCGAAACACGGCCTGATCGTCCTCGAGCACCGACACCAGGCCGAACGGAAGGTTCAGCGCCGCGCAGGCTAGCGCCGTCACCCGATCAAACGGCGTCGGGAGGGTCTCCGATCCCTGGGGGACGCTGCTCATGAAATCTCCGGCCGAACGACTGGCCCGACCCTGCTGTGGAAGGTTCCAAAGTTAGGTTAACGCGGTTATGAGCCCCGCTCCTCGATCCAGTCCGACGCGTCATGGTCGATCGCGTCCTCCGGCTCGGCCAGCTCTTCCTCCGAGATCGTCTGCCCCCGGATCGACACACCGGCCGTATGCACGGTCTCGGGATCGCCAGACACGAGGGGATGCCACTCCGCCAGCCCTCGCCCCTCATGGATCCGCCGGTATCCGCAGGACTTCGGCATCCACGCCAGCGCCTGGATATTCCACGGCGTCAGCTTGATGCAGTCCGGCACATGTTCCTTGCGGTTCGCATAGTTGGTGCAACTGCACAGCTGGCTGTCGAACAGCTTGCAGTGGACCCGCGTAGGGAACACCTCGCCGGTATCCTCGTCCTCGAACCGGATCAGGCAGCACAGCCCACACCCGTCGCACAGGCTCTCCCACTCCTCGCGGGTCATCTGGTCCAGCCGCTTCGTCTGCCAGAAGGGCTTGGGTTCGGGGGTCACAGGCTCTACATCCACGCGTCCCTTTAGCCTCCCCGGCTCCCGAAAGCATCCATGGCTCCCCGCTCTTCTCCGAGACCCCCTCTCGTCGCCCTGAAAGACGTCCGTCTTCAGGATGGCCCGCGCCCCCTGTTCGATGGCGTCGACCTGGCCATTGAGCCGCGCACCCGCTCCTGCCTCGTCGGCCGCAACGGCGCCGGCAAATCGACCCTGATGAAGGTCGTCATGGGCCTGATCGAGCCCGACAGCGGAACCCGCTCGATTCAGGGCTCGGTCAAGTTCGCCTATGTGCCGCAGGAGCCGCTGATCGCCGGCGACACCCTTCTGGACTACGCCACCTCGAACGGCGCCGAACACTGGACGGCCGAGGCCTGGCTCGAGACCTTCGGCATGGACCCGAACAAGTCCACCAAGGGCCTGTCGGGTGGCGAAATCCGCCGCGCAGCCCTGGCCAAGGCCTTCGCCGAAGAGCCCGACCTGCTGCTGCTGGACGAGCCGACCAACCACATGGACATCATGGCGATCGAGCTCCTCGAGACGGAGATCACCAACGCCAAATGCGCCGCCCTGATCGTATCCCACGATCGCGCCTTCCTGAACCGCGTCACCCAGTCCTGCCACTGGCTGGAAGGCCGCAAGGTCCGCACCCTCAACAAGGGCTTCGACGCCTTCGACGAATGGGCCGCCAAGACGATGGAAGAAGAGGCCATCGCCTTCCAGAAGCTGACCAAGACCATCGAGCGCGAAACCGCGACCTTCTACAGTTCCATAACCGCCCGTCGCAGCCGCAACGAGGGCCGCGCCCGCTCACTTGACGCGCTGCGCGCCGAACGCGCCGAGCAGGCGAAGGACCGACCGCGCGAGATGTTGCTGGGTGTCGATTCCGGCGGCACCTCCGGCAAGCTGGTCGCCGACCTCAAGGGCGTCACCCAATCCTTCGGCGACCGGGTCGTCATCAAACCCTTCACCAGCCGCATCCTCCGCGGGGACCGGCTGGCCATTGTCGGCCCAAACGGCGCCGGCAAGACCACCCTGGTCAAGATCATGCTCGGAGAGCTGGAGCCCACGGAGGGCACGGTCAAACTCGGCGCCAGCCTGGAGACCGTCTACCTCGACCAGTCCCGCGACGGCCTGAAGTCCGAGATGACCCTGTGGGACGCCCTGACGCCCGGCGGCGGCGACTCGATCATCGTTCGCGGCTTCTCCAAACACGTCGCCGCCTACGCCAAGGACTTCCTTTTCACCGAGGCCCAGCTGCGCCAGCCGATCTCGACCCTGTCGGGCGGCGAGCGCAACCGCCTGCTCCTGGCCATCGCCCTGGCCAAGCCCGCCAATATGCTGGTCCTCGACGAACCGACCAACGACCTCGACATGGACACGCTCGACAAGCTCGAGGAGCTGCTCGAGCAGTACGACGGCACCCTGATCCTGGTCAGCCACGACCGCGACTTCGTCGACCGTCTGGCGACCTCCACCATCGGCATGAACGGCCGGGGCGACATCGTCGAAACCCCCGGCGGCTGGACCGACTTCATCCGCCAGAACCCGGGCTTCCTGAAGCCCCAGACCGCCACACAGGCCGCCGCCAAGCCCGTGCCCGTCGTCGCGCCGCCACCGCCTGCGCCGGCCGCGAAGGGCAAGCTGTCCTTCAAGGATCAGCACCGGCTCAAGGAACTGGATGCCCTGATCCACACCCTCCCCGCCGACATCGCCGCCCACCAGAAGCGGCTCGACGACGTCAACTTCTACTCCCGCGACCCGTCCGGCTTCGCCTCCACCATGAAGGCCCTCGAAGCTGCGCAGGAGAAGTTGAACTCGGCCGAGGAGGAATGGCTGGAGCTGGAAGCAAAACGCGAAGCGTTGGCCGGCTAGACGCTCTGAATCCCGGTCCCGGAGCTCTGACGCAAGTCGACGCCTGCTTTCTGTGGAAAATTCATAACACTGATCTTCCAGTGAAAATTCTATCCGTCCACAGAGGTTAACACCCTTGTCCACCGGACCCCGGGTCATGGTGCACAATGACTGCGAATCAGACGCTTGCCGACAACCGGATTTGGAGCGAGCTTGATCAGGCCGAGGGACACGGCGGCGCGGAAATCCGGGGAGACCGGGGTTTCAAGCGGGTCGGTCCGGCTCTCTGACCAAGGGTTCCAAAGGCGCTTTCGGGCGACGACGGAAAGACCGGGCAGGGTCCAGGCTCCCGACACGGAACGCTTCGGCGGGAAGGGTCACGGAGAACCAGACCGGGATCGAGGGACGACGCGAGGGTCAAAAGCCCGGACGGAACGCCACCGGACAGGAGTCGCAAGGATACAGCCGACCGTCGCCGGGTTCGCCCGCCGGCGCTGACGCCAGGGTCCAGAACCTCAATGGCCAAGTCCCAACCCGGACTTGGTGGGGGGACGTGAATACCGGTTCGACCGGGTTCACGTCCCCTCGCTCAATTCTGGCGCAAGGTTCTGCGGCGTCGCTTCCCTTCCCTTGCACACCCTCCGGCCCTAGTTTGCCGCGCATGAAGCCTCGCACGACTCATTCCGTCGTCAGCCGCCGCCTCGTTCTCGCCGGCGGCGTCGCCGTCACGGCAATGGGTCTGGCATCCTGCGGCAGTTCGGAAGCGCCGGTGGACGACCAGGGCCGCGTGCGCATCCGTTTCGCCACCGACTGGCGCGCCCAGGCCGAACACGGCGGCTTCTACCAGGCCCTCGCCTCGGGGGCCTACGAACGTCGCGGCCTCAACGTCCAGATCATCCAGGGCGGCCCCGGCGTGAACGTGCCCCAGCTTCTGGCCTCCGGCGCGGTGGAACTCGGGATGGGCTCCAACAGCTTCATCCCTCTCAACCTTGTCGCCGAGGGCGCTCCCGTGAAGGCGGTCGCCGCCTTCTTCCAGAAGGACCCCCAGGTTCTGATCGCTCACCCCGATCCGGAACTGACCGGGATCGCTGACCTGGCGGATCGCCCGTTCCTGCTGGCCGACGCTTCGATCACCGCCTTCTGGGTCTGGCTGAAGGCCAAATACGGTTTCACCGACGATCAGGTCCGCAAGTACAACTTCAATCCGGCCCCCTTCCTGGCGGACGAACGCGCCGTACAGCAGGGCTACCTGACCTCCGAGCCCTATACGATCGAGAAGGAGGCGGGCTTCGAACCGCGCGTCTTCCTCCTCGCCGACGAGGGCTACCCGTCTTACGCCACCATGGTGATGTCGCCGGACGGGTTCGCTCGGGACAATGCGGCGGCGCTCCGCAGCTTCATCGCCGCCTCGGCCGAGGGGTGGCGCGACTACATCCGGGGCGACCCGGCGGCCGCAAACGCCCTGATCAAACAGGCCAATCCGGAGATGACCCAGGACATCCTGGATCAGGCCCGGACCAAGCTCAGCGAGAACGGCATCGTCGATTCAGGCGACGCCGCCCTTTACGGCCTCGGAGCCATGACCGCCGAGCGGTGGCAGGCCTTCTTCGACGTGACCTCGCAGGCAGGCGTCTATCCCGCCGATCTGCGCTGGCGCACCGCCTTCACCGACGACTTCCTGCCCGGCCGTGGCTGACGAAGGCAGGGCGGCGGTCGCCGGCCTTTCGAGCGTCAGGATCGACTACCCCGGCCGCGCCTCGTTGGGGCCGCTGGACCTTACCGTCGGTCCGCGCGAGATCGTCGCCCTCGTCGGGGCCTCCGGGGCAGGCAAATCAACCGCGCTTCGCCTCCTGGCCGGCCTCGAACAACCCGCATCCGGCGCGGTGGTCCGCCCGGACGAACCCGGCCGCACCGGGTTCGTCTTCCAGAACCCGACCCTGATGCCCTGGGCCGACGCCCGCACCAATGTCGCCCTGCCGCTGGAGCTGTCCGGCGTCTCCGCCGCCGAAGCCCGCCGCCGCGCTGAAGACAGCCTCGCGGCCGTGGGCCTCGCCGACCGCACCACCGCCCGCCCGCGCCAGCTGTCCGGCGGCATGGCCATGCGAGTCTCCCTAGCCCGCGCCCTGTCATTGGAACCCGATCTTCTGCTGCTCGACGAACCTTTCGCCGCCCTCGACTCCATCACACGGCGCGGCCTGATCGAGGACCTGCACCGTCTCTGGGCCGCCCGATCCGTGGCCATGGTCTTCGTCACCCACGACGTGGAGGAAGCCGCCTATCTCGCTGGCCGGGTCGTCGTCCTGTCCGGCGCCGACGGCCGGGCGGTGTCCGATATCCCCATGCCCGGCCCCCTGCCCCGCCCCGACGACTGGCGCCGCGAGCCCGCCTATCGCGAGGCCGTCGAGACGGTCGCCGATGCCCTCGCGCGCTCGATGGAGCGGGCGTCATGAGACGCCTTCTCGACGCCCTGCCAGCACTCCTCCTGATCGCCGTCCTGCTGGCGATCTGGGAGGCTGCCTGCCGCCTGCTCGACGTGCCGGTCTATTTCCTGCCCCCGCCCAGCGACGTCGCGCGCGCCCTGATCGACAACGGCCAGGTGCTCGCCGGCTCGGCGCTCCAGACCTTCTGGATGGCGCTGAAGGCCCTGATCGTGGCGGCCCTGATCGGTGGCGGTCTGGCTATCAGCGTCTCGCTCAGCCGCCCGGCCGAACGTGCTGTGGCCCCGCTGGCGGTGACGCTTCAGGTCACCCCCGTCGTCGCCATCGCGCCCCTGGTGCTGATCTGGTTCGGCCTCGACCATGCTGATCGGGCCGTCACGGCGCTCGCCGCCGCCATCGCCTTTTTCCCCATCTTCTCCGGCGTTCTGACCGGGCTGAAGTCCGCCGACCCGGATCTGGAGCGGCTGTTCGACCTGCACGCGGCCTCGCCGCTCCAGCGCCTCTGGCGCCTCCGCCTGCCCTCAGCCCTGCCCTTTGCCCTGGAGGGCCTCCGCGTTGCGGCGGGTCAGGCTGTGGTCGGCGCCGTGGTGGCCGAGTTCGTTTCCGGCTCAGGCGCCGCACAGGGCCTCGCCTGGCGTCTTCTTGAGGCGGGAAATCGTCTGCGCACGGCCGAGCTTCTGGCCGCCCTCGTCTGTCTCGCCATTCTCGGCCTGTTGCTCAACGGCGCGACACGGCTGATCGAGCGCCGCCTGCTGCGCAATCGGGCCTGAAGTCTTTACGCCTGTTAGCGCGGGGTTAAGCCGAGGCCGCCTAGGCTTCCCGATACGTTCGTCTCGAACGGGAGCCTCGCCCTTGCTGCACCGCGCCCCCCGCGTCCTGACCCTGCTTCTCGCGACGGCCGGTGCCTGCCTCGCGGCCTCTGGCGTCCAGGCCCAATCCCAGTCCGCCCCCGCCGCAGGGCGCTATCTCACCTGGGCCAATCGCCCGGCTGGCACGACCCCCGCCGATGTGGCGGCCGTACAGGCCCGTGCCCGCACGGCCATGATCCCGCGCCGGGTCGCGCCGTCCCAGGCGCCCTATCGCCCCATGATGCAGCCGACCTCGACGCCACTTCCGGCCTCACGCGGCCTGACCCCCGCCAGCGCCTGGCTTGGCCCGCGCGTCGTCCCCGCCTATGCGCCGGGCTCGCCCGACCCAATGGCCTACGCCACACCCGAGCCGCCCGCGCCTGCCCCGCCGGTCTATTCGCCTCCGCCCCCGCCCGTCGAGCGCGCCGCCGTCGATCCGATGGCCCCTCGCCGCGATGCCCCGGTCTTCAACATGCAACGCCAGGCCGCCGCGCCGACGGCTCAGGCCCCTGCTCCGCAGCAGGCTGCCCAACCCGTCACCGACCCCAACGACCCGATGGCTCCGCGCCGCGACGCCCGCATCTTCCAGATGCAGCAGGGGCCGACCGAAGGTCAGGAACAGGCCGCCCTCCCCGCACCGACCCAGCAAGCGCCGTCCAGCGAGGCCTCGGTGCAGGCGGGTCAATCCGGCGCCCGCTACTATTCGGTGCACCGCGACGCCGGCCACCGCCCGGACCCCACGGCGCTGCCCGAACCCGTCTACTTCGACAGCGTCACGCTGGACCTCGCCGAACCGCCGGAGAACGAGCCCCAGACGCGCGACGCCCAGGGTCGCCGCCGCGTGGTCCCCAATGCTGATCCGAGCCTGCCATGAGCGACCCCGCCTTCGCCCCGGTCGAGACCGGATCGCGCCTGCCTGATCTGATCGTCCTGGCCCAGGAAACCTCCAGCGAGAAACGCCGCGCCCTGCTCCGTGAGTTGACCGAGCATTTCTTCGGCGCCGGCCAGCGCAGCGCGGCCGAGGACGTCCTCTACGATTCCGTCCTCAGCGACCTGACTGCCGAGATGGAGACCGCCGTCCGCGCCGAGCTCTCGGCCCGGTTCGCCCTGTCCCCGGACGCCCCACGTGGCCTCATCCGTCGCCTGGCCAATGACGAGGTCGCGGTCGCCGACGCTGTTCTGCGCGCTTCCACTGTGCTGACCGACGAAGACCTGCTGGGTGTCGTCCGTTCCAAGGGCCAGGGCCATCTGCGCGCCGTGTCCGAACGCGCGAGCGTGTCCGAAGCCGTCTCCGACGTCATCGTCGAACGCGGCGACGACGAAACCCTCGGGACGCTGCTCCGCAACGACGGCGCCCGCCTGTCCCGCGCCGCGACCGAGACAGCCGTCGAACGCGCCAAGGTCAATCCGGCGCTCCATGAGGCGACGGTCCAGCGCAAGGGCCTCCCCGCCGACCTGCTGAACGACATGTATTTCGTCGTCGAGGCCCGTCTGAGACAGCAGATTCTCGAACAGAACGCCGCCATGGACCCGGCCCTGCTGGAAAGCGCTCTCGCCGCCGGCCGCGCCCGTGTGGCGACCGAGGACGGGGCCCTGCCCTCCGACTATTCCGAATGCCTGGCCTATGTGGAGGAACTCAAGGCGGCCAACCAGCTCAGCCCGACCATGCTGGCCCGCTTCCTTCGGTCCGGCAGCCGGACCTCATTCCTGATCGCCCTGGCCCAGCTGGCCGACGTGGACTTCCACACTGCCAGCCAGATCGTGGAGAAGAAGGAACTCGACGCCCTCGCCGTCATCTGCAAGGCCGCCGATCTCGACCGCTCCCTGTTCCTGACCTTCGCCGTGGTCATCATCGGCGGCGAGGACAATGCCATGGGCAAGGCCCACAGCTACGCCAAGCTCTATGCCGAGCTTCAGCGCGACGCGGCCCTGCGCACCCTGCGTTTCTGGCGCATGCGCCGAGGCACGGCGACCGCCGCCTGAAACAGAAACGCCCGCCTCCTTGCGGAAGCGGGCGTCTGAACTTCGTCAGGTCCGAAAACTACTTCTTGGCGCGGGGAGCGCGGGCGGGTTTGCGGCCGCCCTGGCCCAGACCCATCTGCTTGGCCAGGTCCGAACGGGCCTTGGCGTAGTTCGGGGCGACCATCGGGTAGTCCTTGGCCAGGCCCCATTTGGCGCGGTATTCTTCGGGGCTCATATCGTACTTGGTGCGCAGGTGGCGCTTCAGCGACTTGAACTTGCGACCGTCTTCCAGGCAGATCAGGAAATCGGGGCTGATCGACTTGCGGATCGGCACGGCCGGTTCCTTGATCTCGGGCTCGACCTCGACGACGCCGGTCGAAACCTGGGACAGGGCGGCATGGATATTGGAGATCAGCGACGGCAGGTCGTTCGCCGACACGCTGTTGTTGCCGACATAGGCCGACACGATGTCCGCCGTCATTTCCAGAAGTTCGGACCGTTCGTCCAGTCTTGCAGCGTCCACGAGCGTTTCCTTGCCTAATCTTGCCGGGCAGTGGCGATTGTGGTTTTGGGAAATACGGATGTTTGGCGCCGAAAGCAATGCGCGTCCGAACTCAATGCATCAGAAACTCGTCGAGCAACCCTGCAGGACTGTATTCAGTCTGCATGCCTGAGGGTTCAGCGGCCGAAGTTTTCCGCCAGGGCCATCATCGCAGCGCGTTCGGGCGTCGAATATTCATCAAGGGCCTGGTCGTCACCATCGCGAATGGCCCTCAGCAGGTCGGGCGACAGGGCCGATGACAGAGACCAGTTCCAGTAACGCAGCACCGTCTGGGCCCGATCGACCGCCAACATCTCATAGGTCACCTGAACCCGGTCCCAGTCGGGATGCACGCGGCCATCCGGCAAAGTCTCCGGTCGACGGACTGACCGCCACAGGTTCTGCAGATCGACGCGAGACATGCCGGTCGCCTTGCACAGGATGGCCAGGGGCTCGCCGCCGACATCGCCCATGATCTTGGCGCCGGTCAGCGGCTTGATCCCGGCGAGATACGCGATCTCGGCCGCGACCTCGCGGTTCAGTCCGTCGCGGGCCGCGACGGTGACGGCGTGTTCCAGGCTGTTGTAGGGGCTCTTGTCGATGGCCGCCCGGTTCCTCTGGCGACGCTCGATGAACTGCAGCGCCTTTCTGGACACCGGATCCTGCCAGCCCTCCTCGGCGGCCATGGCGAAGACGTCCTCGACGACCTCCTGCATGACCTCGCGACTGACGGCGAAGCGCTGGAGGATGGTCCTGCGATCCTCGGCCGGAGCCCACCAGAACATGACATAGGCGCCCGATGGGCGAAGCTCGGGCCGCCGCAACATATGGCCGCACAGAATCGGCATCTGGCGGCTCAGACCCACGATCGCCTCCACCCCGCTCTGGGACAGGCGGGCCGTGGTATTGCGCAACAGGCATTCGAGGACACCCTGCTCGCCGAAGCCGATCAGGGTCTCGGTCACCACCTCGGCGAGACCACGACGGCCGGCCATCAGGAAGCGATGTTCCGGTCCCGTGTCGCGGGCGCAGGCGACCAGATCCGCGTCGGTCAGGGAGGCGCACTGCTCCAGCAGCAAGCCCGCTATGGCCGGATCGTCCCTCAGCAGCATCCGCGCGAGGCTGTTCGGCAGTTCGGCCAGCGGCGCCAGCCGCTGAGCCACCCGCTGACGCTCGCGCGGGGCCGCCAGACGCAACATCTCGACCAGCAGGTCTCCGGTGACCGCGCGCTCGAAGGCGTTGACCCGACTGCCGGGCAGAGACACGACGTCGGCCAGTCGCTTCAGCAGCGCATGCCGCGCCCGGAAGGCGGGTTGCGGGGCCTCTTGGACTGGAACGGGCGCCGGATCGGACATGAGGTCGCCAGCGTAACCGTGGACGGGTTAACCGGCGGTGTTGCCTACAGCCCCTCGAACAGCGCCGTCGACAGATAGCGTTCCGCGAAGCTGGGGATGATGACGACGATCGTCTTGCCGGCGTTTTCATCCAGCGCTGCAAGGCGGAACGCGGCGGTCAGGGCGGCGCCAGACGAGATGCCGACGGGGATGCCCTCAACCCGGGCGACCTTGCGCGCCATCTCGAAACTGTCCTCGTTGGAGACCTGTTCGACGCCGTCGATGACCGAGCGGTCGACGATGGCGGGGATAAATCCCGCGCCGATGCCCTGGATCTTGTGCGGGCCGGGTTCGCCCCCCGACAGGACGGGCGAGGCCGTCGGCTCGACCGCGATCATCCGTACCGACGCCTTCTTCTCCTTCAGCGCCTGGCCGACGCCGGTGATGGTGCCGCCCGTGCCGACACCCGCGACGACGATATCGACGGCGCCCGCCGTGTCGTTCCAGATCTCTTCGGCCGTCGTGGACCTGTGGATCGCCGGGTTGGCGGGGTTCTCGAACTGCGAAGGGCTGACGGCTCCGGGGGTGCGTTCAAGCAGTTCGGTCGCCATCGCGATCGCGCCCTTCATCCCCTTCTCGGCCGGAGTCAGCACCAGTTCGGCGCCCAGCAGGGCCAGCATCTTCCGACGCTCTATAGACATGGATTCCGGCATGACCAGGATCAGTCGGTACCCCTTGGCCGCGGCCACGAAGGCCAGGGCGATGCCGGTATTGCCGGATGTCGGCTCGATGAGCACGCTGCCGGCCGATATCCGACCCGCCGCCTCCAGCGCCTCGATCATCGCCACCCCGATCCGGTCCTTGACCGACGAAATGGGATTGAAGAACTCCAGCTTGGCCAGCACCCGGCCCTTTGGGGAGTATTCCGCCGACAGGCGCGGCAGACCGACCAGCGGCGTATCGCCAATGGTGTCGATGATCGAGTCATAGACCTTGCCACGGCCTTGGGTGGTGCGGGCATTGGGGGCGGTGTCGGACATGGAGAGCTCCGGCTGATCGCGTGGAAAATGGCGTCGGTAGAGTCGGGAAAGGCGGGCGCCCTTTATCGACCATCCATGGACATAGGGCCACAGTCGATGGGAACAAGCGTCCGGGCGTGCCCCCTTCAAGCCTGACCGCGCCAGGGACGATTGGCTGCGGCTTGCCCACCTTCAACGGGGGTCGTTTCCATCGTCGGCCCGTCGCCTGTCTTCCTCGCCGGAAACGGAGAGACCGTCGGACGCGTGCGTTCGCGCGTTCGCGCGTACGTTCGCGAAAGGACGCTGGTTCGCCGCGAGATCGACCGTCAGTGGATGCTCCAACTTCAAGGAGCACCGCCCCCTATGTTTCGACTGTTCGTCCTGGCCCTCATCGCCACAACCCTGTTCATAACGCCCGCCCGCGCCCAGTCGGAGGTGGGGTTTGAAAAGCTGAGCATCCCTGATGGGGCCGGCGCGCCGATTGAGGTCGGCGTCTGGTATCCGAAAGACACGGCCTCCAACGCAGCTCTCCCCTTGATCGTCATGTCGCACGGCAATGGCGGCAGCTATTCCGGCAATGCCGACACGGCCCAGGCCCTGGCTCGCGCCGGCTTCGTGGCCGCCGCACTGACCCATACCGGCGACAACTACCGTGACATGAGCCGCGCTGCCGACGTCGCCGAACGGCCCCGCCAGTTGCATGTGCTGATCGACTATATGGTCAACGCCAAGGCGGGCTACGGCGCGATCGATGCAGGGAGGGTCGGCGCGTTCGGCTTCTCGTCGGGCGGGTTCACCGTGCTGGCGGCTGCGGGAGGCGAGCCGGACCTGACCCGGGTCATCGAACACTGCCGTGCCCACCCCCAGTTCTACGATTGCCGCCTGATCGGCCAACACCCGCCATCAGCGGACGCGATCCCGGCGGCCTGGGCCCATGACCGCCGCATCCGCGCCATCGTCGCCGCCGCGCCGGCGCTCGGCTACACCTTCACCCGCGAGGGCCTGTCCGGCGTGACCCAGCCGGTCCAGCTCTGGCGGGCGGAGACCGACCGTGTCCTGCCCCACCCCCTCTCCGCCCAGCCATCCACGACGCCCTGCCGACGCCGCCCGAGTATCATGTCGTCCCGGCGGCTGATCACTTCGACTTCCTGCCGCCTTGCTCGCCCGAGCTTGAGGCGGCGGCCCCGGTGATCTGCCAGGTCACGCCGGGCCTCGACCGCGCAACCTTCCACGAGACCTTCAATGCGGAGGTCGTCGCCTTCTTCCAGCGCACCCTTGCAGCGCCCTGATCGGGTGCGCCCGGCGGGCGATCATCGATCGTCGTCCACAGCCGAAAGGCCCGGCTTCACGCCGCGTTAACCACGTTGGACCAGAGGTTAACGCCTCTGTTTCCTCTCGCAGGCCCCACGTTGCGCAACCTCGTCGCCGCCGTCGAAGCGATCGATCCGCTGGTCGTCACCGGCAAGGTGGCGGGCGTCAGCGGCCTGCTGATCGAGGCGCGCGGCGGCCTGTCGCGACTGGCCGTCGGAGCGCGGGCCGAGATCGGACGGCGCGGCGCCTCTCCCCTGCCGGCCGAGGTCGTAGGCTTCCGCGACTCCAAGGCCCTGCTGATGCCGTTCGGCCCGGTCGAGGGGGTGGCCCCCGGCGCCGACATTCACATCATCGGCCAGGCGGCGGCGGTCAATCCGACCAAGGCCTGGCTGGGCCGGATTATTGACGCCTTCGGCCAGCCCATCGACGGCAAGGGCCCCCTCCCCCAGGGCCCGGCCCCCTATCCCCTGCGCGCTTCGCCCCCGCCCGCCCACTCGCGTGGCCGCGTGGGCGAACGACTGGACCTCGGCGTCCGCTCCATGGACATCTTCACCACCACCTGTCGAGGCCAGCGGCTGGGCATCTTCGCCGGATCCGGGGTCGGCAAGTCGGTGCTGCTGTCGATGCTGGCCAAACAGGCGACCTGCGACGTCGTCGTCGTCGGCCTGATCGGCGAACGGGGCCGGGAGGTCCGCGAGTTCATCGAGGAGACGTTGGGCGAGGAGGGCCTGCGCCGCGCCGTCGTCGTCGTCGCGACCTCCGACGAGCCGGCCCTCAAGCGTCGCCAGTCCGCCTATATGACCCTGGCCATCGCCGAATATTTCCGCGACCAGGATCTCGAGGTCCTCTGCCTGATGGACTCGGTCACCCGCTTCGCCATGGCCCAGCGCGAGATCGGGCTGGCCGCGGGCGAACCGCCGACCACCAAGGGCTACACCCCCACCGTCTTCACCGAACTGCCCAAGCTTCTTGAGCGCGCTGGTCCGGGCCCGGTCCGCCCGGACGGCACCACGGCCGGGCCGATCACCGCCCTGTTCACCGTGCTGGTGGACGGCGGCGACCATGACGAGCCCATCGCCGACGCCGTGCGAGGCATCCTGGACGGCCACATCGTCATGGACCGCAAGATCGCCGAGCGCGGCCGCTTCCCCGCCATCGATGTGCTGAAGTCCGTCAGCCGCACCATGCCCGCCTGCCAGACGCCTCCGGAGCGCGAGCTGAACAAACGCGCCCGCCAGTGTCTCTCGGCCTACGCCTCGATGGAGGAACTGATCAAGATCGGCGCCTATCGCGCCGGCGCCGACCCGATCACGGACAGGGCCATCGCCCTCAACCCCGCACTCGAGGCCTTCCTGGGTCAGGACAAGGACGACGCCACGCGTCTTTCCGATTCCTTTACCCGCCTGGAGGCAATTCTGAACCAGGGCATGGTCGCGCAATGACCGCCGCCCAACGGAGTAAGCTTGCATGACCGCCTGGGCCCATTCGCTGATCCGGATCTCGAACTACGAGGTCGAGACGCTGCAGAAGCGCCTGGCCGAAATTTCGAGCCGCAAGGTCTCTGCCGAGATGCGCCTGGCCGTGCTTGACGCCGAGGTCGAGGTGGAACGCGAACGCGCCCGCGCCGACGCCGAGGCCGGTCTTTTGCTTCAGGCCTATATGGCCGGCTGGAAGGCCCGCAAGGGCGCCGCTGAAACCGATCTGGTCACCCTCGACGCCGAGGAAGAAGGCGCCCGCGACGCCCTGACCGACGCCTATTCCGAGCTGAAGAAGTTCGAACACGTCGCCGAGATGACCCGCCTCAACGCCCTCATCGCCGCCGGCAAGCGCGAGACCGCCGCCTTCGACGAGATGGGCCTGCGTCGTCGTTCGGCTTAGTCTTCCTTCTCCCCTTGCGGGAGAAGGTGGCTGAGCGAAGCGAAGTCGGATGAGGGGTCACCCCGACTTGAAATGGGAGCTTTGCCAGGGATGGTCGGAAAGGTCAGCGTGACCCCTCATCCGTCAGCTTTCGGCTGCCGCCTTCTCCCGCAAGGAAAGAAGGGTCTTTCTCGCCGCGCTCTCCTCGCCTCCGCCCTGGCGCTGGCCGCGTGTGAGAAGAACGCCTCCGCCGCGCCAGCCATCGCGGCGACCCCGCTGAAATCCCTCGCCCCCTTCCCCATCGGGACCTCGGCCATGACCGGCCAGTTCGAGGACCGGCCCTGGGTCGATCTCTGCCTGACACACGTCTCCCAGCTCACGCCCGAGTGGGAGATGAAGATGGAGTACATCCTGTCGGAGACCGGCGAGTACCGCTGGGACGCGCCCGACCGGATCGCCGACTTCTGCACCACCCACGGCCTGCGCCTCTTCGGCACGACCCTGATCTGGTACTCGCAGGACTCGGCCTTCTTCCGCTCACTGGACCCGCAGCGGTTCCGCGCGGAGTACGACCGCTACATCGCCACCGTCGCGGGCCGGTATCGCGGCCGCGCAACCGGCTGGGACGTCGTGAACGAGGCGGTGGCGGAGGACGGCAACGGCCTGCGCGCCTGCCTGTGGTCCGAGGCCCTGGGCCAGGACGGCTATATCGCCCGCGCCTTTGAACAGGCAAAACTGGCCGACCCGGACGCGGTCCTGTTCCTGAACGACTACAATCTGGAAAACCTGCCGACCAAGGGCTCGACCTTCCTGCGGCTGGTCGAGCGGCTGCTGAAGACCGGCGTCCCCATCGGCGGAATCGGCACCCAGTCCCACCTCGACATCGAGATCCCCGCCGGCCAGACCGCCGCCTTCTTCCGTGAGGCCGCCGGGTTCGGCCTGCCGATCCATGTCTCGGAACTCGACGCCTCGCTCCGCTCCGAAGGCCGCTTCGACACCCGCTCTCAACGCCAGAAGATCGAGCAACAGACCGCCCGCGTCGCCGAACTGACCTCGGCCTTCATGGACCTGCCGCCGGCCCAGCGCTTCGCCTTTACGGTCTGGGGTCTGCGCGACACCGACAGCTGGTTGCGCCGTGACGCCCGTGACGACGGCAAGGACAGCCCTCTCTTGTTCGACGCGGCAGGGCGACCCAACCCGATGTTCGCTGCCGTGGCCGAGGCGATGCGCGCAGGCTGATGTCTGGCGGCCTGGCGTGGCTCGTCCCGGCGGACATGGAGCGCAGATGCACCGCAAGGTCGATCCGTGCGTTAATGGACACAGCGATCTTCCGCCCCTTCAACAAGGTTTCGATCATGAGACATGCGCTTGCGGCCGTGGGTGCGGCCCTGATGACGACTGCCTGTTCGACGGTCGGAGTCAGATCGGGCACGGAAGAACCGGACTATCAAAGCGTCGCAACCGTCGGCGCAATCGACATCCGCCTGTACGGTGAGCGGATCGCCGCCGAGACCGAGGTCACAGGCGACAGTGACGCGGCCCGCAATCAGGGCTTCCGGCGTCTGGCGGGCTATATCTTCGGCGGCAATGCGCGGCGGGACTCCATCGCGATGACGGCCCCTGTCGCCCAGGCGGGCGCAGCCGGATCCCAGACGATCGCCATGACCGCGCCGGTGGCCCAGACGCCGGCCGGCGCTGACCGCTGGACAGTGCAATTCTTCATGCCGGCGGCCTATGCGATCGACGAACTGCCCGTGCCGAACGACCCGGCCGTTCGTCTGGTCAGCGTCCCGGCGCAGACCTATGCGGTGCTGAGGTTCAGCGGCGTCGGCTCGGTGCGCGCCGTGGAGACGCACAAGGCCGAGCTGTTGGCCGGACTGACCGGCAGCGGATGGACGGCGCGCGGGGAGCCTGTCGTCTGGTTCTACGACCCGCCCTGGACCCTGCCGCCGCTGCGCCGCAACGAGGTCGCGGTGCGGGTCGAACCGATATAGCTGAACCCCGACACGGCCGGCCGCTACAGACAGCAAAACGCCCGCCGGTCTCCCGGCGGGCGTTTTCGTTCGGCCTCAGGGCATCAGGTCTTTCAGGCGGCGGCGCTCTGCGGAGCGGGCGCCGAGGTCTCCGACGGGTCGCGCAGCACATAGCCGCGGCCCCAGACGGTTTCGATATAGTGTTTGCCGCCGGCGGCCGTGGCCAGCTTCTTGCGCAGCTTGCAGATGAAGACGTCGATGATCTTCAGCTCGGGCTCGTCCATGCCGCCGTACAGGTGGTTCAGGAACATTTCCTTGGTCAGGGTCGTGCCCTTGCGGAGCGAGAGCAGCTCCAGCATCTGGTATTCCTTGCCCGTCAGGTGGACGCGGTGACCGTGCACCTCGACCGTCTTGCCATCCAGGTTCACGGCGATCTCGCCGGTGTGGATGATCGCCTGGGCGTGACCCTTGGAGCGACGGACCACGGCGTGGGTGCGCGCGATCAGCTCGTCCTTGTGGAAGGGCTTGGTCATGTAGTCGTCAGCGCCGCCGCCGAACGTTTTGACCTTGGTCTCGATCTCGGTCGAGCCCGAGAGGATCATCACCGGCGTATTGACCTTGCCGACGCGCAGCTGGCGCAGAACTTCCAGGCCGCTCATGTCCGGAAGGTTCAGGTCCAGAAGAATGAGGTCGTAGTCATAGATCTTGCCCAGATCGATGCCTTCTTCGCCCAGGTCCGTCGTGTAGACGTTGAAGCCTTCCGACTTCAGCATCAGCTCGATGCTCTGCGCAGTCGCATGATCGTCTTCGATAAGCAGAACGCGCATTCATGCCCCTCCAGGCAAAAGCTAGACCATATGACCCGGGGCTTACGTCCGGGTAACCTTGTTCGAGAGTTAACCCGTCGAACCCTTAAGAAGTATTAACGCCACCCCATGAAGGCGAATCTGGGGTGATTTGCGAATCGCGTCGAGACTCCGCGAGTCAACGATTCGAATTATTTCGCGAGAGGGCGTTCGAGCACGCCTTATGCGCCTTCACCAAAAACATCGCCGTCCCGCCACAACTGGAGGTGCGACCGATCCTGACGTCGCAACGGACCATATTCCTAACATTGTGTCCCGCCGCATCTAGTCTGGCGGTCGCGCATCGGCTTGGGAGAAACGCCTTGAACACACCCTATCGGATTATCGTGCCGTCACAGGATCGCGACCGGGCCGACCTGACCGTCCATGTGGTGGCCATGCGTCTGGGAACTCCGATGGAGACCCTGACCCGCAAAAGCCGGCTGTCGTTGCCGGCGCTGCGGGTCCGGCGCGTGTCGCTCTATCTCGCCCATGTGGCGCTGGGCTGGTCGCTCGAACGCGTGGGTCACGCCTTCGGCCTGAACCGCCAGACTGTGTCGAGGGCCTGCACCCGGATGGAGGAGGCGCGCGACGAGCCCCACCTGAACGACCTCCTCGACGAGCTTTCGGCGGCCATCCTGGGCCTGTGCGAAGCCCCGCCGGTCACCGACCTGCCGGAGGTGGCGTGAGCGGCCCGACGGCGCGGGCCCGCGGCCTGCTGGCACGAGGGGGCTGGATCGACATCGCGGCGCCCGACGGAAGCTACGCCCTGCGGATCGGCGGCGACCGCCGGGCGCGCGCGGCGATGACGCTGAACGAGGCGACCTTCCGCGTCCTCGTCGAAAGCCCCGGCCTCAAGGCGCGCACTGGCGGCGGCTGGGTCGAGCGTCCGACATCCGCCGATACGGTCTCGCATCCCGCCGGCGCACCCGGCCGCATCGAGGGCGAAAGGGCGATCATGGAACCCGACGGCCGCCTGACCCTGCGCCGCGCCAATCTGGGGGAGAGCCCCATCGCCTGGCTGGCGCGTCGCAAAGATGCCGATGGCCGCCCCTGGCTGACCCCCGCCGAGATCGCGGCCGCCGAACGTCTCAGGCTCGACGCAGAGCTCGCCCGATCGGGTCCATCCATGACCATGCGCTGGGACGCCCTGCCCCGCACGGGCGGCAGCGGCTCGTCGGCCCGGGTCGAGCCCGGAGACCGCGCCCTCGCCGCCGGCCGTCGCGCGGCCCGCGCCCTCGCATCGATCAATCCCCGAGCGCGCGCCCTCGTCGAACAGGTCTGCGTCCGCCAGGGCAGCCTGCAGCTCGCCGAACAGGAGGCGGGCTTCAGGCGGCGCGAGGGAAAGACGGTTCTGAAAGCCGGCCTCCAGACTCTGGCCCGGCACTATGGCATCGGCTGATCAGCCGGCCGCCATCGCCTCTTGGCGGATTCGCCCGACCATGGCGTTCAGTCCGTTGGCCCGCTGCCGGGTCAGGGCCTGAGGAAGGCCCAGACGGTCCAGCGCCGCCTTTGCGTCGAAGGCGAGGATCTGGTGGGCCGGACGCCCGGAATAGAGCTTCAGCAGCAAGGCCACATTGCCCTTGGAGATCGCGCTGTCCGAGTCAGCGCGGAACGTCAGCCGTTCGCCCTCGCGCCCGGACGCCAGCCAGACCTGGGCCGCGCAGCCCGGCACCTTGTTGGCCTCGGTCCGGTCGGCGTCCGGCAGGGGCGCCAGGTCCTTGCCCAGGTCGATGACATAGGCGATCCGCTGTTCCCAGTCCTCCAGAACCTCGAAATCTTCGGCCAGTTCGTCCAGGGTCGCGTCGATGCTGTCGGGGGATTTGTCGGCCGGGTCGGTCATGGTCCGCCAGATAGGCCGCGCGCGGATTAACGACAACCGGCCCGTCCATCCCCAGTTGTCAGCCCCGCCGCCCCCGACCGAGTCGCCTCCTGCGGGTGCGGGCTTTAGACGACTCGGCTGCGACGCTAGTCTCGACGGTCGGCGCGCTCCCCTCCCCGGCCCCTCGCCCCGGCCGCCCGGACATCTGTTTGACCTCTGTCGCCCGCCCCGATCCGGACGCCTCTCCGCCGCCCACGCGCGCGATGGGCGAGGGCCTGTCGGCGCTGACGGCCTGGCATGCGGCCTGGGCCGTGGGCGCGATCCTGTCGCTTGTGGCCGGCGCGACCCTGGGCTGGATCAGTGGCTCGGCGATCTTCGGCGCGGCCGCCATGGTCGTACCCGGCCTCGCCGGCCTGGCTCTGGTGTGGCGGGACGGGACGGGGGAGCGGTCTCTGTTGCTGGTGGTCTGGACCCTCGCAGCCCTGTCCGCAGCCATGTTGTCCGGCGGACTGGCTGGGCCGCTTGTGGGCTATGTGGGCATGCCGTTCGTGGCGGCTCTGGCGCTCGGCGGACCCCGCCATGGCGTAAAACTGGCCCAGGCGGGCGCGGTCGGCTCGGGCGTCGCGGCCCTCGGCGGCCAGTTGTCCGCCCTGTTCGTCGGGCCGCCGGAAAGCCAGCCCCTGCCCGCCGCAATCTCCGTCCTCCTCGCCATGATCGCGGCCGTGCTGGCCGTGCGGCTCGCCTGGCGGCTGCGAGAGACCAAACTGAATGCCGCCGAGGCCATGACCCTGCGCGTCGAGACCCTGCTCGCCGCCCAGCCGGCGCTGACACTCGTGCTCGAGCCGTCCGGTCGCGTCCTGGCCGCCTACGGCTCGCCCCCGCCTGCTCTGGACCCAGAGGCCCTGTTCCAGTCCGGCCTGTTCGCCGCTGTTCACGCCCCCGACCGTCCAGCGATCCTCGCCGCCATCGACCGGGCGGTGGCAGGTCAGGAAGGTCAGGCCCGGTTCGCCCCCCGCATCGCGCTGGACCGCCGCGTCAATCTGATCCTGCGCCGCATGGACGACGGCGAGACGGGCCCGCGCCTCATCGCCCAGGCCTTCGACGCCACCCGGCAGTTCGCCACCGAGATCGGTCTGGAGGCCGCCCGAGCCGAGGCCGTGGCCCGTGACAGCGGCAAGACCCGCTTCCTGGCCAACATGTCCCACGAACTGCGCACGCCGCTGAACGCCGTGCTCGGCTTCTCCGACATCATGCGCCAGCGCCTCTTCGGTCCCCTGCCCCAGAAATACGCCGACTATGCCGACAGCATCCACGAAGCCGGCGGCCACCTGCTGGACCTGATCAACGACGTCCTCGACGTGTCCAAGATCGAGGCCGAACGCTACGAGCTGTCGCGCGAGACCTTCGACGCCCGCGAGGTGGTGTCGGAGGCCGTCGCCCTCGTCCGCGTCACCGCGACCGACAAGGGCGTGGGCCTGAACAGCCTTGTCCCGGACGAGCCCCTGAGCGTCGACGCCGACCGTCGCGCCCTGAAGCAGATCACGCTGAACCTGCTCTCCAACGCCATCAAATTCACCCCGGCGGGCGGTTCCGTAACCCTGACGCTGGACGTCATCGGCCCGTATCTGGAACTGGTCGTGTCCGACACCGGCGTCGGCATCGCCGCCCGCGACCTCATACGTCTCGGCCGCCCGTTCGAACAGGCCGGCGCTGTTGAACAGAAGGTCCAGGGCACAGGTCTGGGCCTGTCGCTGGTCCGCGCCCTGGCCGAACTGCACAGCGGCCGGATGAGTCTTGAAAGCACCTTGGGCGAAGGCACGGCGGTGACCGTGCGAATGCCCGTGGCGGTCCCCGTTCGTCCCGTCGCGCCTGAGGGCGGGGCGGAGATCATCACCCTGAACGTGGGCGGCTAGACCGTCCCCAAGGCCACGAACGCGCGCGCCGCCGCGAAGTCCCCGGCCTCGAAGGTCGCGGTCGCAACGCTGCCGTCTCGGAACAGGAATTGGATCAGGAAGGGTTCGCGAGGGTCGAGGCGCGACAGGCGATCTCCGCCCGTCGCGGGGAAATACCAGGTCTCGCCCTGGGTCTTGCCGGTCGCCAGCAGGGTGGCGGCCGCAGGCGCGGCGCCCGAGGACCAGACTTCCTGACGCGCGCTCTCGGGCGGCAGGACGGCGCGACCGGCGGCGGTCAGCCACGGGCGGGCGGCCAGGGCCGGGTCGCGCATCACCATCCGCGCCGCATAGGGCCGCGGACGCCCCACGAAGGAGACCACGGCCGAAAGCGCCTCGCCGCCGGACACATTGCCTGAGCCCGGTGCAACCGCGGTGAGCCCGAACCTCACAGGCGACGCGCCGGTGACCGAGGTCTGCACCAGTCGCCAGGTCGCCGCCTCGCGTCGAACGCGGTCGGCGGTCCAGGTGGAGTGGTCGCCGTTGAAATCCATCCGCGGGATTCGCTGCCATCCGGCGAAGGCGTCAGCGACCCGGTCGCGCACCATGGCCAGTTCGGGGTTGGCGCAGGAGACCTGACGCGCCCGCGACCTTGCCCGGGTGGCCGTGGCCTGCAGCGTCGCCTCGGTCGTGCCGGCGCGCAGGGCCGCGCCACGCGATTGCAAGGTCGCGGCCGACAGGGCCCCGGCGACCGGCGCGCGGAACAGCCGGCATTTCTCGTGCGCGGCCAGGACGAAGGTCCGGTCGTAGAAGGTCCCCGTGCCGTCGGCGAACGCCGCCACCGGCGTCGCCGCCATCAGGACGGCGGCGGTCATGGCTCTGGCGGTGCGGGTCGAAAGGCCTATCCTCATGAGCCCACCGTAGCGCCACGTCGTTCCGGTCCCGTTTCCGAGCAGGGTTACCGATTTGCTTCTGAACTCAGACCTGTGGGTCGGCGCCCTGATCCGCCGCGCCCAGATCGAGGGGGCCAATGCGACCGTCGTGCGCCGGGGCGACATGCGCGCGGGGACCGTGATCGTGAAGGCCTACAATACGTCCGAACGGACCGCGCGCCTGTATTCGGAAGCCGTCGGACAGGATGGAGAGCGTCTGTGGATCCAGCCGGTCAGCGGGACTGAAAGCGAACTGGACGCCTATATCGAACGCCAGCGCACCTATGACCCGGACATCTGGGTGGTCGAGGTGGAAGACCGGCAAGGCCGGCATTTCATCGTCGAGAAGGTTCAGGACTGAGCTCCCGGCTCTGGTCGCAAATCCTTAACGACGTTCGGGAACGGAACCGAAAACCACTGGGGCGTAGGTTCACGACGTCGGCGAGAAACGTCGGCGTCAGGCGAGTGCCCCAATATGCTGTTTCTCATGAACGACGTGGTGTTCGACCTGAACGAGGCCTCTCCGGTCACGTCGGCCGATGCGCGCCGGTTCGAGAAGCTGGGCTTCGACTACCTGATGGAGCTCGGCTGCGAGCTGTTCGCCGAGGACCCGCTGCTGCATCGGAACGATCCGGAGCGCGCCCGTCGCCTGGCCTGGCTGATCCACGACCGCTCGCCGGACGTGAACGCCGCCCTGTTCGCGGCGCCCGAGACCGATTGCGATCCCGCCCTGGTCGAGCCCCTGTTCTGCGCCCTGCCCGAAACGGTCATGCGCCAGCTTCACGCGCGCGGCGGCAAGGGCAAGCTGGACGCCGTCGCCGCCGACCGCGCCGTCTGGGGGCGAATGGCCGCCTGAAGTCCTGCTCGTCTACATCAGGACGTTGAACACCACATGCACCAGCGCCGCGGCGCCGATGATCACGGTGAAGCCTGCCGCCAGGCAGATCGCAGGATGAATCTCGCGCTCCGTGAAGTGTTTGGACGGAGCCCGGACCTTCGAAACGCGGTGTGCTGAATCCAGCAAAGCCATAGCCGTTTCCCTCTTCCCTGCGGCGTCCGGCTCATGTCCGGAACGTCTCGCAATCGGAGGATGACTCCAAAGACCCTGCATGGCGAGGGGATTCTCGCCGACTTCTCGACGGACCTTCGAGAGCAAGCCCTCGCGCCCGCCCGCGTGACTTTGACGCCGTCGCGCGCTACCTCCCGCCCCCATGTCGAAACTGACCCTCGAACAGGAGGCCCTGCGCCGCAGGACCTTCGCCATCATCGCACACCCCGACGCCGGCAAGACCACGCTGACGGAGCATATCCTGCTGTCCGGCGGCGCCATCCGGGCGGCCGGCGCGGTGCGGGCGCGCGGCGAGAACCGGCGCACCCAGTCCGACTGGATGAAGATCGAGAAGGAGCGCGGCATCTCCGTCTCCGCCTCGGTCATGACGTTCGAGCACGACGGCAAGATGTTCAACCTGCTCGATACGCCCGGGCACGAGGACTTCTCGGAAGACACCTACCGCACCCTGACCGCCGCCGACTGCGCCATCATGGTGCTGGACGCCGCCAAGGGCATCGAGCCCCAGACCCTGAAGCTCTTCGAGGTTTGCCGCCTGCGCGACATCCCGATCATCACCTTCATCAACAAGCTGGACCGCGAGGCCCAGGACCCGATGGCCCTGCTGGACGAGATCGCCTCGCGCCTTCAGCTCGATCCCTCCCCGATCTGGTGGCCGGCGGAGAGCGGCAACCGCCTGCGCGGCATGGTCGAGATGGGCACCGGCAAATTCCAGCCCTATGCCAAGAAGCCGGCCGGTTCGAAGGATGACGTGCCCCACCCGGCCGCCCTGCCACTGGCCGAGGCCGGCGAGTATTTCGAAGCGGGCGAGCTTCAGGCCCTGATGGACGCCCGGGAACTGGTCGAGGGCGGCTATCCCGCCTTCGACCGCCAGTCCTTCCTCGAAGGTCATATGACGCCGGTCCTCTGGGGCTCGGCCCTGCGCCACTTCGGCATCGACGAACTGCTGGCCGCGATCGGCGAATGGGCGCCGCCGCCGAAGACCATGCCGGCGCGCAAGGAAGCCCCGCCCGAGACCCGCAACGCCCCCGCTCCCGTCGAACTGACCGTCGAGCCCGGCCATGCCGAGGTCACCGGCTTCGTCTTCAAGGTCCAGGCCAATATGGACCCGAACCACCGCGACCGTATCGCCATGTTCCGCATGGCCTCGGGCAGCTTCAGGCGCGGCATGAAGCTGAAGGTCCAGAACACCGGCAAACAGCTGTCGGTGAACGCCCCCATCATGTTCTTCGCCTCTGACCGCGAACTGGCTGACGACGCCTTCGCCGGCGACGTGATCGGCATTCCCAACCACGGCGTGCTGCGCGTCGGCGACAGCCTGTCCGAAAGCGGCCTGATCCGCTTCGCCGGCCTGCCCAACTTCGCCCCGGAAATCCTCCAGCGCGTGCGGGTCAAGGATCCGCTCAAGGCCAAACACCTGAAGAAGGCGCTCGACGGCCTGGCCGAGGAAGGCGTCACCCAGTTGTTCCGCCCGGAGATCGGCGCGGACTTCATCGTCGGCGCAGTCGGCCAGCTGCAGTTCGAGGTCATGGCCGACCGTCTGGGCGAGGAATACGGGCTGGAGGTCATCTTCGAGCACAGCCCCTATGCCGAGGCGCGCTGGATCGCCCAAGTCGAGGGGGGCGACAAGGCCGACGTCGAGGATTTCATGTCCAAATACCGCGGCCAGATGGCCCGCGACATCGACCAGGCCCCGGTCTTCCTCGCCAAGTCCAGCTGGGAGACCGGCTACGTCATGGAACGCTTCCCGAAGGTCGCCTTCACCAAGACGAAGGAACGCGGCTAGGCGTCACATTCCGTCAGTCGTTTCGCGGCTGAACCTCGACCTTTCGCCATCGTTCTGTCGTTGATGCGTGATCGAAGAGACGACATGAACGGACGAACAAAGACCTGTGGAACGACCCTGGCGCTGGCGGCCGGCGCCCTGCTGCTTGCGGGCCCCGCCTCGGCCCAGCAGAGCCAAAGCTCGGCCACCACACGCTCGCTGAACACTGCCCCGACCCAGTCGACCCTGACGCCTCGCCCCAATGCGCAGCCGCCGCTGAGCGCCGCCGAACGGCCGCAAGCGGCGCGCCCGCAAACGACGCGCCCGCCATCTTCAACCGCCGACCGCACCCTCGAAGACCTCTTGGGCGAGACCGCCGGGACCGAACGTCCCACCGGCGTCACCCTCGCCCCCGGCCAGACCGAGCCCGAGCCCATCCCGATGACGCTCGGCTACTATGTCCGGGGCGACAAGGACTGCGAACAGGTCTGGCCCGGCGAGGGCGATCTGGCCTTCCTGACGCCGACCGCCTTCACCATCGACTATGGCGGCTGCGAACCCGGCCAGTTCCTGCAGACTGGCCCGAACAGCTGGGGCGAGGAACAGCGCTGCAGGACCGAGCGCGGCGGCGACGCGGGCGCCTACAACGTCACCTACGAAGTGCTCGGCACGGACGTCATCAAACGGCAGGCCCGGCTGGGTGACGATGTCGACACCGCCGAGGACGACCTGTGGAACTTCTGCCGTCTGGAAGATGTGCCCGAGAACGCCCGCTTCGGCTCCTAGGCGTCAGGTCGGCGAGGGCGCCGGAACGACCTTCGACTCCGGCCTGATCTCGAACATCGGCAGGAAGACCTGCAGCAGCGGCCCGTTCGACAGCGCATAGGCCACAGTGCCGACGCCGATCGTGCCGCCCAGCATCCAGCCCATGACCAGGACCAGCCCCTCGATCGCCATCCGCACCCAGCGAACCTCCCAACCTGTCACCCGCACCCCGCCGGTGGTGAGGCCGTCTCGCGGACCGGGTCCAAGGCCAGCGCCGATATAGGCCCCCGTCGCCGCGCCATTCAGCAGGATGGCCCCGATCAGGAATCCGGTCTGCAGCCCCAGCCCGTGGATCTCCGGCAGGAAATGCAGGCTCACATCCGCCGCCGTGCCGATGACCAGCACATTGCAGATCGTCCCCACGCCCGGCTTCTGCCTCAGCGGGATCCAGATCAGCAGCACCAGAGCCCCGACGATATTGACGATCAGCCCGAGGCTGAGCCCCGTCATCTCCGACAGGCCCTGATGGAAGACGCTCCACGGATTCAGCCCGAGGTCGGCGCGGACCATGAGGGCCAGCGACATCCCGTACAGAAGCAGGCCGATCTGGAGCTGGATGAAGCGACGGATGAACATGCGGCTACGCTAGAACAACCGGCCTTGTAAACCATAGCCACTTTGGCGACGGTGGCCTCATGTCCGTCGTCAACCTCATCAGCCTGTCCCGCCACCTCGGCGACTGGCGTGCGTCCGGGACCAAGGACGTCGCATGGCGCAGCCTGGCCGATGCCCTGAAGGGTCTGGTGCTCGACGGCCGCCTGCCGCTCGACGCCCGCCTGCCCGGTGAGCGACGCCTGGCGGAGGCGCTGGGGGTCAGCCGCATCACGGTCAGCGCGGCGATGGACCGGCTCCGCGCCGACGGCTTCCTGACCAGTCGCGTCGGCGCCGGGACCTATACCGCCCTGCCCTTCCGACGCGCCGAGCGTCTCGAAGGCCTGTTCCACGTCGCCCCGGGGCCGGAGGTCGTCAACATGGCGACAGCCGTCCTTCCCGCCGGGGCGCATGTCCACGCCGCCTATGCGCGAGCGCTGGACTCGTTGCCGGCCCACCTGCCGGGACACGGCTACGACCCCATCGGTCTCCTCCCGCTCAGACGTGCGGCGGCCGAGGCCTATGATCGTGCCGGCCTGCCGACGACACCAGACCAGATCGTGGTCACGGCGGGAGCCCAGAACGGTCTCGCCATCCTGCTGCGCGCCTTCGGGCGACCGGGCGATGCGGTGGTGATCGACCACCCGACCTACCCCCACGCCATCGAGGCCATCGTGCGCGCCGGCATGCGGCCCGTGCCCGTGGCCCTGACTCCCGCCGGCTGGGACATTGACGGTCTGGTCGCCACCATCGACCGGGTCCGGCCCCGACTCGTGTATCTGCTGGGCGCGCACCAGAACCCGACCGGCCACGTCATGGCCGCCAAGGATGAAGCGCTGGTGGCCGTCGCCGTCGCCCGCGTCGGCGCACTGATGGTTATGGACGACACCCAGCGCGAGCTCTGGTTCGACACGCCCCCGCCGCCACCCGCCGCGCCCGGCCCGCATGTCGTCCGCGTCGGCTCGATGAGCAAGACCTGGTGGGGCGGTCTCCGGATCGGCTGGATGCGGGCGGAGACCGAAGTCGCCGACGCCGCCGTCCGCGCCCGGGCCTCGCTCGATCTGGGCGCAGCGGTGATCGAACAACTCGCCGCCGCCCACCTTCTGGCCGGGGATCAAACCCCCGTCGTCGAACGCCGCGCTGCGCTGGCCGCGCGGGAGGCCGTGCTTCACGCGCGGCTGGCTCAGGTTCTGCCGGGCTGGAAGACGACCCGCCCGACCGGCGGCCTGTCCCTGTGGGTCGCCCTGCCCCGCCCGGTCGTCGGCGCCCTGGTCACGGAGTCCCGGAAGTCCGGAGTCATCATCGCGCCGGGCACGCGCTTCGGTATCGACGGCGCCTTCGACCGGTTCGTCCGCCTGCCCTACTGCCTCCCCGAGCCGGAGCTTGAGGCGGCCGTCGACGCCCTGGCCGAGGCCTGGAGCCGCATCGGCGACCGCCCGGCCCGGCGCGCGAAGACGCCGGAGCCGGACGTGTTCTGAAGGCCTACGCCTCCGCCGTCTCCAGGAACGGATAGTCGGTGTAGCCCTTGGCGCCGCCGCCATAGAAGGTGGCCTTGTCAGGGGCGTTCAGCGGCGCGTTCTGCCTCCAGCGCTCGACGATGTCCGGATTGGACAGGGCCGGGACGCCCAGGCTGACCAGATCGGCGCGACCTTCCTCGATCGCCTTCTCGGCCAGTTCGCGGGTCAGGCCGCCGTTCAGCATCACCGGTCCGCCGAAAGCCTCGCGCATCTTCGCAGCCAGCTTCGGCGCACCGTCCCAGCCAGCCATGGCCGTGCCGGGCTCGCCCTCGATGATGTGCAGATAGGCGAGACCGAAGGGCTTCAGGGCGCCGGCTGCATGAACGAAGATCGTCTCCGGATCGGAATCCCGCGTTCCGTTCGACCCGTTGGACGGCGACAGACGCACCCCGACCCGGTCGGCGCCCCACACGGCGACCACGGCGGCGACCACCTCAAGCAGGAACCGCGAGCGGTTCTCGACCGTACCGCCGTAGCTGTCGTCGCGCTGGTTCGAGCCGTCCTTGAGGAATTGGTCGATCAGATAGCCATTGGCCCCGTGGACCTCGACCCCGTCGAAGCCGGCCTTCTTGGCCATCCCGGCGGCGTGGACATAGTCGCCGACGATGCCCTTGATCTCGTCCACCGTCAGGGCGCGAGGGACCTCGAACGGCGTCAGGGAGAAGTCACGCTTCATCGCATTGCCGACGGCCGCGATGGCCGAGGGGGCGACGGCCTGCCCGCCGTCGGGCTGATAGTCGGGGATCGACACGCGACCGACATGCCAAAGCTGGGCGACCATCTTGCCGCCCTTGGCGTGCACGGCGTCGGTGATGGCCTTCCAGCCCTCGACCTGCGCCTCCGTGAAGATGCCGGGGGTGTTGGGATAGCCCTGACCGGACTGACTGATCTGGGTCGCTTCCGAGACGATCAGGCCGGTCGAGGCGCGCTGGGCGTAGTATTCGACCGCCAGCGGGTTCGGGACCTCGCCCTCGATCGCCCGGCTGCGGGTCAGGGGAGCCATCGCGATCCGGTTCTCGAGATGGATCGCGCCGAGGTCGATGGGGTCGAAGAGGGTCGTCATGTGAAACACCTGGTGTTGCGGTCCGGATCAGGTAGGCGCCGGTCGTGTGCGGCGCAACAGGCCGCAGTGGAACCGCAGCGCGGCGTCGGGTTTGCTAGACAAGGAAGCGAACGCCTGAGACGGTCCCGATCCGGGACGCGCGGAGAGTGACGACGTGGCCATGTTCGAGTTCGGCAAGGATCTGAGACGGCTCTTCGTGCAGGCGCGCGAAAGCGACGACCTCGGCTGGCTGGAGCTGATCGGCGTCAATCTGCTGGCGCGCGAGGCGAAGTCCCTGACCACCGACGGCGGCCGCATTTCCTGCACGCGTCCGTCCCAGACCTGGCATCGCGCCTCGATCCTGTGGCGCGAGCATGCCCGCCGCAGCGGCGCCCCCGACAGCATTGCTCGCGCCCTCTCCACCGCCCAAGACGCCCTGAAGGCCGCGCGCACTGAGGACGAACGCGCCCGCGCCCTCCTGGCCGGCGCCCAGGCCCTGATCACGAAATTCGACCTGTTCGGTGACCGCGACACCGTGGTCCAGGCGATGGAGATGGCGCGCGACGCGACCTCGAAACGCCTGCCGACCCTCGCTTCCATCGCCGGCGTCCATGCCCGCATCCGCGCCCGTCAGGCCCGGCTGAGCGAAAAGACCAACGACCGTCAGGACGCCGCAGCCCTGATGGACGCGGCCCTGCACGCTCTGACCCGACACAATCCGCTCGAGGCCGACGACCTGCGGCTCGACGCCGCCGCCCTGGCGCTCGAAGGCGGCATCATCCAGCGAGACGCCCGTCTGCTGGATCAGGCCGGCCGCGACCTGACTGCCCTCGTCGAAGCCTCATCGCCGGACACCCGCCCCCTGACCCGCGCCCGCGCTCTCGCCCTCTGCGCCGCCGGGCTCTCGGCCCTCGCCGCCATGGCCAATGACGACGCGGCGATGAAGACGGGCCACGAGATGTTCGACGCCGCCGCCGACCAGTTCTTCGTCGATCACAGCCCGCTCGACTGGGTCGCCATCCAGATCGCCCGCTCCATCGATCCGAACGCTCCCATCGAGCCGGTCCGCCAATCCGTCGCCCTGACGACCGGCCAGGGCACGATCCTCGGCGCCCTGGCGCTGGACCTGATGGTCGCGCGCGAAGTCGATGCGGCGGCCGCCGCCGGCGACCTGACCGAACTGACGAAGATCGAGACCCGCGTCCGCCGTCGCCTCGCCGACCGCACGGTCGTTCCCACAGCCGTCGACTGGGCCGTCGACCAGATCGCCATGGCCCGTCTGATGATCGCCCGCAGCGAGTTGATGGGTTCCGACCCGGATCAGGCCGCCTTCGTCCTCGCCGAAGCCGCCGAGGCCGCCCGCGACCACGGCGTTCCGGTCATCGCCGACCGCGCCAGGGGGCTGATGATGGGCCTGCCCGTCCGAGCCTGAAACCTTGGGTTCGAACGATTTCATCCATCCGGATTGAACCGTTCTCTTCGCAAGCGTCACCTATGTGCCGATGACGAGATCGAACACAGGGCTGACGACAACCACCCGGCGGCTGCTGGACGAGTATCTCGTCGTGGCGGCCCAGGGCGGGGATCGGCGCGCCTTTTCCGATCTGGTCCAGCGCTGGCAACCGCGACTGGTCGCCCATGCCTGGCGCCTCCTGGGAGACGGCGAAGCAGCCCGCGACTGCGTTCAGGCGGGGTGGCTGGAGATCACACGCGGGCTGACCGGCCTTCAGGACGAGCGGGCCTTCCCGGCGTGGGCCTACAGGATCGTCTCGCGGCGCTGCGCCAGGGACATCGCTTCCAGCCGACAACGCCGCGAGATTTCGCGCGCGGCCGCCGCCGAGCCGCCCGCCCTGCACGAGACCCCGGATCTCGCGGCCCGCGACGACGCCCGCCGTTTGCACGCCGCCATAACCGCGCTGCCGCCGGCCCAACGCGCCGCGGTCGCCCTGTTCCATTTCGAGGACCTCGGCGTCGCCGAGATCGCCGTAGCCCTCGATGTTCCCGCGGGAACGATCAAAACCCGCCTCATGCATGCCCGTCGCGCCCTGCGCGCCGTGCTGGAAGGAGACTACAATGACCCGCACTGACGACCTTCTCGATCACGCCATCACGCTCGAAGAGCGCGACCTGCTACGGCGGATCGGCGACGATCCCGGCCATGTGAATCAGGTCCTGTCCCTGTTCGCGGGACGATCCGGCTGGGTCAGCGTGGTGCTTCTGGCCGCCCAGGCGGTGATGTTCGTCGCCGGGCTCCTGACGGGCTGGCGGTTCTTCCAGGCGGACGACGCGCTCTCGGCCGTACACTGGGGCCTGCCCGCAGCAGTCTTGCTGATCATGTCCCTGATGCTGAAGTTGGCCCTGTGGCCGGCCATGCAGGCCAATCGTGTCCTGCTGGCGCTGAAGCGTCTGGAACTGATGACTGCTCAGAAAGGCCCGATCTGAGCGCTGATGTCGCAAGCCAACTGAACGACAAAGGGGCGGCGATCCCCCCGGACCGCCGCCCCCGCGTCAACCGACTGACTGGTCGTTAGGCCAGATCGTCCTCATCGGCGTCACAGTCTTCGTCTTCGTCTTCGTCCTCGTCCTCGTCCTCGTCCTCGTCCTCGTCTTCGTCTTCGTCTTCGTCCTCGTCTTCGTCTTCGTCTTCGTCTTCGTCTTCGCAGTCGTCCTCATCGTCCTGGACGAGCGAGAGGCCGCCGTCGTCGGCGAGCGAGGTGACCGAAGCCATCCAGACCGGCGCTTCGGCCGGAGCCATGTCGGCTTCGGCGCTGGCGGGCGCCACGGCCCCTGCGGCCATCAGAAGGCCCATGGCCGTGGTTGCGAGAAGCAGTTTCATTTCAGAAGTCCCCCTGTTGAGTGGATTGGTTAAGGTTGACCATTCAGCGAACGCTGTCCACTGAACAATTTTGGTACGCTCGGCGAGCTCGCATTGGAAACACGGGGCTTTTCAGCCCCGTCAGGTATCGTCAGAGCCGACGGCCGCCAGCAGAATGCTGAACATGCCGAAAAAGTAGAGTTCGTAAGCATCCGCGAAGCCCGGTGTCAGCCTCAGCGTCTCGGGCGTTTCGCCAGCCGAAATGAGCCCGGCCTCCTCCAACTGCTTCAGAACCCGGCGACCGTGCGTTCTGGAAACACCCAGTCGCTTCGCCAGTCGGCTGAGGTTGAGGTCAATCACACCCTCCGCGCGCGGGTAGCCGGCCTCGAACGCCGCCTCGGCCAGCGAATAGGCGACCATCAGTCCCATCGACCGCCGTCCGACCCCGCCCAGCGGTTCGATCAGCTCCTGATCCAGGGCCGGCGCCGCCAGATGGCGCGTGGCCAGGAAGGCGATGATCCCGTCGAAGACCTTCGGATCGTCATAGGTCTCGACCAGCGCACCGACGCCCGGAACGATCAGGGCCAGGCTCTTCAGCTCGATCAGATAACAGGTGCGGAAAGCCCGAAGCATGGCGGGCGCGGGCGCAAAGCGGCGCTGCCGACCGCGCTGGAACGCGTCCTGAGGCACGATCAGACCCGCCGACTGCATCCGTTTCAGAATGGCCGTCGCCCGCCCGGCGCTGAACAGGTCCTTCGCAACCTCATGCAGACCCCGATGGTACAGCCGGTCGAGCGAATGCAGATGCAGCGCCAGCACGCCCAGCGCATAGGTCGGGATGTCCCCGATGCAGCGATAGAAGCTGGGGTCGTCGTCGAGCAGGGCCAGCGGGCCTGTGGTGGAATTCCGCATGGCGGCGGCGAAGCCGGGTCGTGCGTAGATCGGGATAGGGCTCATGTTTCCGACGCGAGGGGATGCCGTTGAATGGTGAAGCCTGGACTCTTGCCCGATCCCGGCGCCGTCTTCCACTACCGACAGCCATCCCTCGGACAGGCGCTGGGTCGGCTACCCGCCCATCGCCACGAACGGCCCGTTCAGGAAACCCGGCTTGGCGTAGGTCAACGGCTGGCCGTCCGGTCCCAGCACCCGCCCCCCGGCGGCCTCCAGCACGGCCTGCCCCGCCGCAGTGTCCCACTCCATCGTCGGACCGGTGCGAGGATAGGCGTCGAACCGCCCCTCGGCGATCAGACAGAACTTCAGCGACGAGTCCGTCCCTTGCCATTGGGTGCAGCCGTGGCGGGCGGCGAGGCGCGCGGCCTCTTCGTCTGTGACGCTGTGACTCAACAGGGCGAACCCCTCGTCCGGCCGGTTGCGCACCTTGATCGCCCGCCAGACGTCTCCGTAGCGGCGCATCTGGGCTCCGCCGCCCGGCGCCGTGCGCCAGGTCAGGGACGTCGCCGGCGCCGAGACCACGCCGACGGTCGGGCGATTTCCTTCGATCAGGGCGATGTTGACGGTGAAGCTCTCCTTGCCTTGGACGAACCCCTTGGTCCCGTCCAGCGGGTCGATCAGCCAGAACCGCTCGTCCGCGCTCTCGGGTTTGCCGTCGGCCTCTGACTGTTCCTCGGCCACCGCCTGCACCTCGGGATAGAGGGCCGACAGTCGCGACAGAATCAGGGCCTCGGCCTTCTGATCCGCCAGCGTGACCGGGCTGTCGTCGGCCTTGGAGAACACCTCTCCGCCCGCCCGCCAGAACGGCAGGATGACGGCGGCCGCTTCCTCCGCGATCTCGGCGAGGTGGTCGTGCAGGGCGCCGGAGGCGAGGTCGGAAGATAGTCTGCTGCTCATTCGCCGGGGGATAGACCATCGCGAGCGGTTTCGCGAACCGGCAAATCACGCCAGCGTGCCGGTCAAACCCGTAGCCCTCGACGAGCCAGTCCCCCGCATGACCGACGCCGCCTTCACCGCCCAGTCTGGTTCGCAATTGGCCGAACTGCCCGTCGACGGCCAGGAACTCGCCAGCCTGATCGCCGCCAAGCTCTGCCACGACTTCATCTCGCCCTCGGGCGCGATCATGTCGGGTCTGGACCTGCTGAACGATCCGACGGCCCAGGACATGCGCGACGACGCCATGGGCCTGATCGCCGACAGCGCGAAGAAGATGGTCGCCCTGGTCCAGTTCTGCCGCGTCGCCTTCGGGGCCGCCACGACCGCCGAACGGTTCACCGGCGCTGAACTGACCGCCCTGGTCGACAACGTCGTCTCGGGCGGTCGGGCGACCTTGGCCTGGAAACTCGGCGAGGGCGACTTCGGCAAGCCCCAGGCCCGCGCCCTGGTCAACCTGGCCTATTTGACCATCGGCGCCCTGCCGATGGGCGGCGCGGCCACGGTCGCCGTGCGCCGCGAGGGCGCGCAACTGGTGATCGAGGGCGTCGCCGAAGGCGCGCGGGCCCGGCTGAAGGCCGAGGCGGCGACGGGTCTGGCCGGCCAGCGCCTGACCGAAGGCCTCGCGGGTCAGTGGATCCAGCCCTACTGGCTATGGCTGACGGCAGATCAGGCAGGCGGCACGCTCACGGTCGAAGCTGTGGAAGGCCGCGTGTCGATGACGGCGCGGATGCCGTCTTAATCCCGAATCCCAACGCCTCGTTAACCGCCCGGAAGCGATATTGGCGGTTGAAGCGGGGCCTGATTCGAGCCGCTGGGAGACTACCGCGTTGGACATCCGCACCTGCCTGATCGTCGACGACAGCCGGATTATCCGGAAGGTCGCGCGCCGCATCGTGGAAGGTCTCGGGTTCGAGGTCGACGAGGCGGCGGACGGTGTCGAGGCCCTGTCCTACTGCGCAGGCATGATGCCGGACGTCGTCCTGCTGGACTGGAACATGCCCGTCATGGACGGTCTGACCTTCCTGCGCCGCCTGCGCACCACTCCCGGCGGCGACAAGCCCAAGGTCCTGTTCTGCACCATCGAGACGGCGCCTGACCGGATCGCCGAGGCCCTGTCCGCGGGCGCCGACGACTACGTCATGAAGCCGTTCGACTCGGAAATCCTGCACTCCAAATTCTCTGAAGTCGGAGCGGTCTGAAACCAGTCATGACCCGCGCCGTAGCTGTCACATGATCCAGGACGACTTCGACCGTCTGCAGGCCCTGATGGTCTCGCGCGCCGGCTTCAGGCTCGGACGCGATCGCATCCATCTGGCCGAGCACCGGCTGGCGCCCGTCGCTCGCCGCGAAGGCTTCGACAGCGTCGACGACATGCTGGCCAGCCTCTGGGCCAGGCCTGTGGCCAGCCTGGGCTGGGCGGTCATCGAGGCCCTGCTGAACCCGGAGACCTGGTTCCGCCGCGACCGCACCGTGTTCGACACCTTCGCTCGCGAACTCCTGCCTGCCATCGGCAGCGCCCGGCCCGAGGGTCTGGTCCGGGTCTGGTCAGCCGGATGCTCTCACGGACAGGAGCCCTACTCCCTGGCCATGGCCGCGCTCGACACGGGAGCCAATGTCGAGATCGTCGCCACCGACCTGTCCCAGCGCGCCGTCGAGCGCGGACGCTCGGGCTCCTACACCGCCTTTGAGATCCAGCGCGGCCTCGCGGCCCAGACCATGCTCAACTGGTTCGACCCGGCGGACGACGCCTGGGTGGCAAAGCCGGCCCTGAAGGACGCGGTCCGCTTCGCCCGCCACAACCTGCTCGACGCCCCCGCCGACGCCGCCCGGTTCGACGTCATCCTGTGCCGCAACGTCCTGTCGGAGATGGATCCGGCCAAACGCGGACAGGTCGTTGACGGTCTGGAACGCAGGCTGGTCGACGACGGCGTCCTGATCCTGGGCTCCGACGAACGGATCGAGGGCGACACTGTCGCCTTCCGCCCCGTGACGGGCCGCAAGGGCCTGTTCGTCAAGGCGCCCTCCGCCCTCAGCCGGGCGGCCTGATCCCGGTCGACACGGCCCCGCTTGCCCCCCTATGGTCGGCGAAACGTCCGAGGGGGATTCACGATGCGTTGGGCTCTGTTTCTCGGATCGCTGGCGGTTGCGCTTCTGATCGGCGTCCTGGCCCTTCAGGTCCCCGCGCCTCGCGGAACCGAAACCCCCGCTATCGATTTCTCCGCCGTCCGCGCCATGACCGACGTGCGCGCCATCGCCGCCCGTCCCCACCCCGTCGGATCGGCCGACCATGCGCGGGTTCAGCAATATCTGTTCGGTCGGATGACGGCGCTGGGCCTCAACCCCGCGCTTCAGGGCGGCGCCCTGTCGCCGGAGGCCATCGAGCGGCTGGACCGCTGGGGCGGCGATCCGGCGGCGGCGGGCAATCAGGCGGTCAATATCGTAGGCGTCCTGCCCGGCCGGAACCCGACCGCCGCGGCCGTCCTGATGATGGCCCACTACGACAGCGCCTGGGAATCTCCCGGCGCCGCCGACGACGGCGCGGGCGTCGCCGCCGTTCTGGAGGCCGTGCGCGCGATCAGGGAACGCGGCCCGGCCGACCGCACGCTCGTCGTCCTGTTCACCGATGCTGAAGAGCTGAATCTCGACGGCGCCCGCATCTTCTTCTCCGAACATCCGCTGCGCGACCGCATCGGCGCGGTGGTCAATCTGGAGGCCCGGGGCGGCGGCGGACGCGCCTTCATGTTCGAGACCGGGCGCGGCAACGCCGAGACCATCGACCTGTTCAGCCGGGCCGCGCGCCGCGCCGACGGCGGAGCGTCGTCCAGCTCCCTGTCGATCTTCGTCTACGAGAACATGCCGAACGGCACCGACTTCACCATCCCCAAGAGTCGGGGCATTGGCGGAGTGAACTTCGCCTTCATCGGCCGCCCGTCCCAATATCACTCCCCGACCGCGACGCCCGACAACCTCGACCAGGGCGCGGTCCAGCACATCGGCTCCCAGGCGCTGGAGGCGACCGACGCCTTGATCCGGGCCGACGCCCTGCCGGTGGCGGGCCGGAATGTCGTCTACGGCGACTATCTGGGCCTGTTCACCATCGTCCACTCGCTGGATCTCGGCTGGACCCTGCTGGCCCTCACCGCAGCACTCGGCGCCTTCGCCGCCTGGGGCGCGCGCCATGCGACCCGACTGACCGCCGCCGACGTCGGACGCGGCATGCTGTCGGGCCTGTGGGTGCTGGCCATGGGGGTCGTCGTCGCCAGCGGAGTCCGCGTCCTGGCCGGACCGGTGTCGTCACGCGCCGAGTCCGCCGACGTCTACTACACCCTCCTGCGCCGCCTGCCGTGGATGGAGGCCGGGACCGGTCTCGCCATGGCTTCCGTCGCCCTGGCTCTTCTCGCCGGACGTCAGGCGCTCGGCCCGAAACTGTTGGCCGGGGTCATCCTCGCGGCCGTGGTCGCCAGCCTCGCGCTCGGCGGCTTCGATCCGATCGTCGTCGGCGCGGGCTGCATCGCCATCGCCCTCACGGCCTGGCAGCAGACCGCGCCGAAGACCGTCTGGGGCGGCTGGCTCGGCCTGATCGCCCTGATCTTCGTCCTCGGCTGCGCGGCCCAGGCGTCGGCGCCCGAGGCCTCCCTGATCCTGATCTGGCCGGGTCTGCTGGCAACTGCGGCCGCAGCCGCCTGCGCCCTCGTCGGGGCCCGGCTGGAGAACGCCCGCTCCCTGATCCCGGCCGTTGTCGCGACCGTGATCGGAGGGGCCTGGATTCTGAACCTGTCGCATCAGGTCTTCCTCGGCGTCGGCATGGACCTGCCCGGCGTTCTGGCCCTGATGACCGTGCTGGTCCTGCTGTTCCTCGCCCCCCTCGCGCCGCGCGCCAGGGGCACGCTGGCCGCGGCGGCCGCAGCCTGCCTGATCCTCGCCTGCGGCCTGTCCCTGACCGCCCGGTTCGCCGAGCCCGCCCCCCCGCCCACCGCCGACGGCCCCACTTAGGACCCCGCTAACCCTGCCACTTAAGCGGATCGCAAAGCGGCTGCGATATCAGGATCGTCATGAACCTGATCCACGCCCTCCAGGACAACACCGATCCCAACTCGCTGGTGTCGCGCTTCCGCCGCGCCCGCGCCAAACGGATTGTCGATCTGATCACCCGGATCCACGCCAGGAAGGGATCGGTGAACATCATCGATCTGGGCGGCGAGGCGAACTACTGGACCCTGTTCGATTCCCGATTTCTGCAGGCCTCGAAAGTCCGGATCACCCTCGTCAATCCGGGCGGCATAGACGAGATCGCCGACCCCCACCTGTTCACCGTCATCGACGGCGACGCCTGCGCCCTGCCGCAGTACGCCGACCACGCGTTCGACCTGGTCCATTCCAACTCGGTGATCGAGCACGTGGGCGACTGGACCCGCATGGAGGCCTTCGCCGCCGAATGCCGTCGCCTGGCCCCGAGTTACTACGTCCAGACTCCCTATTTCTGGTTCCCGGTGGAGCCGCACTTCTCGGCCCCCTTCTTCCACTGGCGCTCCGAACAGAGCCGGGCGAAGTCGCTGCTCAAGCGCCGCCACGGCTTCTCGCAGAAGGCGCCCGACATGGGCGCGGCGATGCGCGACGTCCAGCACGCCCGCCTGCTCGACAAGGCCCAGTTTCGCTTCCTCTATCCGGACGCGGCCCACCACGATGAGGTCGTCGCCGGTCTGACCAAGTCCCTGATCGCCGTCCGCGACCCCACCTCGCACTGACGAGGTCTGACGGTCTGTTCGCGGACGTTGGCGTAGCGCCCGGCGGGCGCTAGAGAACGGCGCGTTCAGGGGGAAACAGCATGTCCATGTCGATCGCGGCGCACGCACGCCGCTTCACGCTCATCGCCTTCACATCCTTGGTCCTGGCCGCCTGCGAAGACGGCACTGCTTCGGCTGAGTCCGCCTCGGCGGGGCCTGCCCAGGATCGCGGCGACTTCGTCGTCCGGCCAGCCGTCCTGGAAAGCGACGACTACACCGAACTGGCCGCACAGCTGTCGGAAGAGCGCTGGCTGGAGGACGTCGCCGACGTCCTGAACGAGAGCCTGAGCCTGCCGGTCGACATCGGCATGCGCTTCGCCGAATGCGGCGAGAACAACGCCTACTACATCCCCGATGATCGCGAGATTCAGATCTGCATCGAGATGTTTGAAGGCGAGCGCGAAAACTTCGCCAACTACTACGAGACAGAGGAAGAGATAGAGGACGCCGTCAACGGCTCCTTCCTCTTCACCGTCTTCCACGAGGTGGGGCACGCCCTGGTCGACGTGCTGGAGATCCCCTTCACCGGCCGCGAGGAGGACACCGTCGATAGTCTGGCCGCATGGTGGCTGATCGACGGCGACGAGGGCGAACAGTCCGCCATCGCCGGCGCCCTCAGCTTCTACACCGACCCGGAAGAGGCCGCCGACGTCGACGAGAGCGAATTTGCCGGCGAGCACAGCCTGAGCCAGCAGCGCTACTACACCCTGACCTGCCTGGTTTACGGCTCCGACACCGAAAAATACGCCAACCTGCTCGAAGACGAGTGGCTGACCCCGGAACGGGCAGAGCAATGCCCGGCCGAGTTCGAACGGTTGAGCACCAGCTGGTACGCCCTGCTGGACCCGCACCTGAAAGAATAGGCTCGCGCCGTCAGATGCGCCCACTCGCCCATCGTGCTAGACTGACCGGATGAGCGATTACCGCGACATCATCACAGTCGAACCCGGTCGGCGCGGAGGACGTCCCTCGATCCGCGGCATGCGGATCGCAGTCTCCGACGTGCTGGGCTGGCTTGCCGCAGGCATGTCGCACGGCGAGATCATCGCCGACTTCCCTGAACTCACCGAGCAGGACATCCGCGCCGCCCTGGCGTTCGCGGCGGATCGTGAGCGCCGGATAGCCACTGCGGCGTGAAGCTGCTGTTCGACCAGAACCTGAGCTTCAAGCTCTGCGACAGACTGGCGGATCTTTTCCCTGATTCATCCCAGGTCAGGCTGCTGGGTCTGGATACGGCCGATGATCTCCTCATCTTCCACCATGCGCGCGAGCACGGCTTTACGATCGTGACGCATGACAGCGACTTCGCCGATCTGGCCGCGCTTCTGGGAGCGCCGCCGAAAATCATCTGGATCAGGCGGGGCAACCAGCCGAGCCAGACGGTCGAACAGATGCTCCGGGACCAGGTTGAACATCTTCGGACTTTCGATGCCGACGCCGAGTTGAATTGCATTGAGCTCTACTAGGCGGCGTCAAAAACGGACGTAGCCTGCAGACGACGTCCGTCGTTCCAGAAAAGAACATATTGGCAACCGGAACAAACCGTGTACTGTCCGGTCTCACAGGGAGCGGGTCACGGTCACAGGACCGAAGGCGGGCCTCTCCCCCGGGTTTCACAGGAATCATGGCAAAGGAGAGTGGCAAGGTGGCAGCTCAGGCGAATCTGAAATTGGTGGGCAAGGACGACGGCGACAAGCAGCGCGCGCTGGAAGCCGCGATCGCGCAGATTGACCGCGCCTTCGGCAAGGGCTCGGTCATGAAACTGGGCAAGGGCGGGGTCGCCGACGTGATCCCCTCGGTGTCCACCGGCTCGCTGGGTCTGGACATGGCCTTGGGCATTGGCGGCCTGCCGCGCGGTCGGGTGATCGAGGTCTTCGGCCCTGAATCCTCCGGCAAGACGACGCTCGCCCTGCACACCGTAGCCGAGATCCAGAAGGCCGGCGGCACCGCCGCCTTCGTCGACGCCGAACACGCGCTCGACCCCGGCTACGCCCAGAAGCTGGGCGTCAACCTCGACGACCTGCTGGTCTCGCAGCCCGACACGGGCGAGCAGGCGCTGGAGATCGTCGACACCCTGGTGCGTTCGGGCGCCGTGGACATCGTGGTGGTCGATTCCGTCGCCGCCCTGACGCCGCGCGCCGAGATCGAGGGCGAGATGGGCGACAGCCTCCCGGGCCTTCAGGCGCGTCTGATGTCGCAGGCCCTGCGCAAGCTGACCGCCTCGATCTCCAAGTCCAACTGCATCGTGCTGTTCATCAACCAGATCCGGCACAAGATCGGCGTCATGTACGGCTCGCCGGAAACGACGACCGGCGGCAATGCGCTGAAGTTCTATGCCTCGGTTCGCCTCGACATCCGCCGCACCGGCGCGATCAAGGACCGCGACGAGGTCGTCGGCAACACGACCCGCGTGAAGGTCGTCAAGAACAAGGTCGCCCCGCCGTTCCGCGAGGTCATCTTCGACATCATGTACGGCGAGGGCATCTCCAAGCTGGGCGAGATCATCGATCTGGGCGTCAAGGCCGGGATCATCGAGAAGTCGGGCAGCTGGTTCTCCTATGACTCGACCCGCATCGGTCAGGGCCGCGAGAACGTCCGAGCCTTCCTCAAGGCCAATCCCGACATGGCCGACGCCATCGAGGACAAGGTCCGCAAGTCGACCTCGAAGATCGCCGACGAACTCCTGGGCACACCCGAGCCGGACGAAGGCCAGGACCTGGAGGGCTGATCCTCCCCCATCGGGGGAGGGGGACCGCGTCTTCGCGGTAGAGGGGGCAACCCCAGACACCGAGTCCGCGGCCGGCCCCCTCCGTCACGTCGCTCAAGAAGCGACGCGCCACCTCCCCCGTCGGGGGAGGGCCAATGAGACACTCCTCCCGGCCGGTCTCCGCGACCCGCCGCCGACCCCCGCGGGGCTCGGGCCGGGAGGAGCCGCCCGCCCGGCTTGTCCGGGCGGGCTCTTTTCTTTTCCGATCAGGCGGTCGTTCACACCGGCAGACGGCGCGCTCAGCCCCGGCGACCCAGCGCGCGCTGCAGGCCCGGTCGCACCGTCAGAAACAGCCGGTAGAGCCGTTCGAGTGCGGCCAGCACGTTCCGGTTTCTCGCCAGCCGTCCGAAAGGCGCCAGCACGGGGATCGCCCGCCACATCGCCGCAAAGGCCTCGGCGCCGGAAACCAGCCGTCCGTCCTCCCTCGCATGAAACCGGCTGAGCAGTTCGGCCCGGTCGATGGGACAGTGTCCTTCACCCGTCGCCACATCGGTGAAAACGATCGCACCTTGTCGATCGAGGCGCCGAAGCAAGGCGATCTCACGCCGGCAAAGCGGGCAGTCGCCGTCAAACCAGACTTCAAGCGTGGACATGCCCAAGCATAGCACCCCGCCTGATCATTGCCCCGCGTCATGCAGACGCCCTAGAACACCAGCCTTCCGACGCTGGCGGCGCCCCCGCCGAGGAGCCTGCCAATGGCCAACGACATCCCGACCCTGGCCCAGTTCAACCTGGCCGAAGGCGACGACGGCTACCTGCTGGAGATCGGCGGAAGCGACGGCGCCGTGCTGCGCGTCGCCGCCAGCGCCGAACAGATCGACGCCATCATCGAGGCCCTCGACGCCCTTCTGTCGGACGATGACGACGCCGTGGACGAGACCGACACCCCCGCCTGACCGGAAACTCTTGGCTCACGGCCCCGCCAGTCTCTATATGCGCGTTCCCCGATATCCGACGCGCAAACGACTGAATCGACCATGGCCAGCCTGAAACAGATCCGCTCGACCTTCCTCGACTATTTCGCGGCCGACGGTCACGCGCGTGTGCAGTCCGCGCCGCTGGTCCCACAGAACGATCCGACGCTGATGTTCGTCAACGCGGGCATGGTGCCGTTCAAGGACTATTTCACGGGCGCCGCGACCCCGCCCTACCCGCGCGCCACCTCGTCGCAGAAATGCGTCCGCGCCGGCGGCAAACACAACGATCTGGACAACGTCGGCTACACCGCCCGCCATCTGACCTTCTTCGAGATGCTGGGGAACTTCTCCTTCGGCGACTATTTCAAGGAACACGCCATCGACCGGGCGTGGAACCTCGTCACCAAAGACTACGGCCTCGACCCGAACCGCCTGCTCGTCACCGTCTATATCGACGACGATGAGGCCGCCGCGATCTGGAAAAAGGTCACCGGCTTCGGCGACGACAAGATCATCCGCATCGCCGGCTCGGACAATTTCTGGGCCATGGGCGACAACGGCCCCTGCGGCCCCTGCACCGAGATCTTCTGGGACTACGGCGACCACATCGCGGGCGGCCCTCCCGGTTCGCCGGACGAGGACGGCGACCGCTATGTGGAGATCTGGAACAACGTCTTCATGCAGTTCGAGAAGGAGAACGACGAGATCGTTCGCAGCCTTCCCAAGCCTTCGGTCGACACCGGCATGGGACTGGAGCGGATGACCAGCGTGCTTCAGGGCAAGAACTCGGTCTTCGACACTGACCTGTTCCAGACCCTGATCGCCGCTTCCGAAGACGCCACCTCGACGAAGGCCGAGGGTGACCGCGCCGCCAGCCACCGAGTCATCGCCGACCACCTCCGCTCGTCGTCCTTCCTGATCGCCGACGGCGTCACCCCGTCGAATGAGGGTCGCGGCTACGTCCTGCGTCGCATCATGCGGCGCGCCATGCGTCACGCCCACCTGCTCGGCGCCGCCGATCCCCTGATGCACCGTCTGGTTCCGACGCTGGTCTCCGAGATGGGCGAGGCCTTCCCGGAGCTCGGCCGCGCCCAGGCCTCCATCGAAGACACGATGAAGCAGGAGGAGATCCGCTTCCGCACCACCCTCGGTCGCGGCATGGGCCTTCTGGACGAAGCGACCAGCGGCCTGTCGGACGGCGGCGTCATCTCGGGCCAGACCGCCTTCACCCTCTATGACACCTACGGCTTCCCGCTCGACCTGACCCAGGACGAGGCCCGCCGTCGCGGCCTGACCGTCGACAACGACGCCTTCGAGGCGGCGATGGCCCAGCAGCGCGAGCGCGGCAAGGCCAACTGGAAGGGCTCGGGCCAGACCGCCTCGGCCGGCGAATGGCTGTCGCTCCGCGACCGCCTCGGCCCGACCGTCTTCACCGGCTATGACGCCATCGAAGGCTCGGGCGAGGTCCTGGCCATCGTGCGCGGCGGCGAATCCATCGACGCGCTCGAGCCCGGCCAGACCGCAGAGGTGCTGTTCGACCAGACCCCCTTCTACGGCGAAGGCGGCGGCCAGACCGGCGATCGCGGCGAGGTCGAATGGACCGACGCTTCCGGGCAGCAAGGCTTCGGCGTCATCCTCGACGTCCAGAAACACGCCGGCGGCGACCTCTACGCCCACAAGATCGAGATCGAATCCGGCACGCTCACCATCGGCGCCCGCGCCCAGCTGCGCGCCCATGCCGAACAGCGTCTGACCACCCGCGCCAACCACTCCGCCGCCCACCTGGTGCACGCGGCGCTGAAGAATGTGCTCGGCCCGCACGTGGCCCAGAAGGGTCAGCTGGTCGATGCCGAACGCATGCGGTTCGACTTCAGCCACAACGCCCCGGTCACCGAGGAGCAGCTGGCCGCCATCGAGACCGAGGTGAACGCGGTCATTCGCCAGAATGTCCCGGTCACGACCCAGCTGATGACGCCCCAGGATGCCATCGACGCCGGCGCCGTCGCCCTGTTCGGCGAGAAATACGGCGACGAGGTCCGCGTCGTCACCCTCGGCCGCGCCCTGACGGGCGACAACAACGGCCCCTACTCCGTCGAACTGTGCGGCGGCACCCACGTCGCCCGCACCGGCGACATCGCCCTGTTCAAGATCACGGGCGAGACCGGCATCGCCGCCGGTATCCGTCGCGTCGAGGGCGTCACCGGCGAGGCCGCGCGCCAGTACCTCCTCGCCCAGGCCGGCGTCGCAAGGACGCTCGCCCAGTCGTTCAAGGTCCAGCCCCTGGACGTCCCCGCCCGCGTCGAGGCCCTCTCGGCCGAACGCAAGGCGCTGGAGAAACAGGTCGCCGACCTGAAGAAACAGTTGGCCCTGGGCGGCGGCGGCGCATCGGCCAATGCCGCGCCGGAAGAGATCAACGGCATCAAACTGATCGCCCGCATCCTCGACGGCGTCGATGGCAAGGGCCTGCGCGGCGTGGCCGAGGAGTTCCGCACCCAGGTCGGCTCCGGCGTCGTCGCCCTGATCGGCGTCACCGACGGCAAGGCGGCGGTCACCGTCGCCGCGACGTCTGACGTCACCGACCGCGTCAACGCCGCCGACCTCGCCCGCGCCGCCGTTATCGCCATGGGCGGCCAGGGCGCGGGCGGCAAGGCCGACTTCGCCCAGGGCGGGGCGCCTGACGGGTCGAAAGCCGAGGACGGACTGGCTGCGGTGCGCGCTGCTCTGGCCGGCTAACCGACCCGCCGGAACACGATCCCGCGCGACCGGTCGACGGTGATCCGCAGCGCGACCGGCGCTCCGGACGAATCACGGTCGATCAGGATCTCGCCCTGGGGGAAGGCCAGCGCCTCGCCCCGGGTCGCCGTCACGGCCTGCGGTCGCGCGTTCGGGAACTGAAGGGTCAGTCCGCCCTGATCCCCGGCCCGGATCCGCGCCGTGGCCAGGGCTTCGTCGCTTCGCCAGTCGCCGATCAGGCTTGAGACGATCCCGGCGTCCAGGGCAGGCGCCGCCGGGCGCTGGTACCGGATGCGCCGCCCCTGGGCGTCCATCCGCTCAAACCGGTCCGGCCCGTCGAAGATCAGGACGTCGTCGCCCAGGTTGAACCGCCCTCCCTCCCCGGCGATCACCAGCCGCCCGTCGGCAGTCCGGGCCACCCCGTCGACCGCGGCGATGGCCAGAAGCTCTCCCGTCTCATCGCTCACGAAATCCCCGGTCGGCGGCAGCACCACGCGTGGCAGGACCGGCGGCGCCAGTTCGGGCGCGAAGGCCACGACGGTTCGCAGCGCCAGCGCCCCGGAGTTCACGTCGGCGGCGTTGCACAGCAGGGCCAGGGACAGATGCTGGTCCGGATAGAAGCCGAGCCAGGCCCGGTAGCCGGCCGTCGCCCCTGCGTGCGAGACCTCACGCCGCCCCGGCTCGCCCGACACGAACAGACCCGAGGCATAGGAGATGGCCCGCCCGTCGTTCAGCACGCCCGGACGCAGCATTTCGGCCATGAAGACCGGGCCGAACCGCCCCTCGTCCAGGGCCCGGTTCCAGATCAGCAGATCGCCGACCGTGGTCAGCAGACCGCCGTTTCCGTGCGCATCCTCCAGCGGCATGTCCGCTCGCCAGCGACCGGCCCTGTCGCGGCCATAGGCGGTCGCCCGCCCCGGGACCACGGCGGCGTAATCGTCGCGCCATCGGCTGTGGCTCATGCCCAGAGGCTGGAAGAATCGCGCCTCGGTGAAACTCTGGAGGCTCTGCCCTGACACCCGCTCCAGCACGATGGTCAGAAGGTTGTAGTTCGAGTTCGAATAGATGAACTCCGCTCCGGGCACGTTGTTGAGGGCGCGCTGGCGGATAATGACGTCCAGCACCCGCGCATTGGTCATATAGCGCTGCCCGCGCGGCCAGCCCTCGATCGCGACCATCGCCCCCCAGTCCCGGAGGCCGCTGGTGTGGTTCAGCATCTGCCTGAGAGTGATGGGCGTACCGTAGTCGGGCAGTTCCGGCACATGTCGACGCACGTCGTCGTCCAGGGACAGTCGGCCGTCCAGCGCCAGCATGACGATCCCCGCCGCGACGAACTGCTTGGCGACCGACCCCGCCTCAAAGACAGTCTGGTCGGTGGCGCGCACCCCATGCTCCAGATTGGCCATGCCATAGGCGCGGGTCAGCAGGGTGACGCCGTCCCGCTCGACCGCAACCGCGCAGCCGGGCGTCTCGTCGCCGCTCCACGGCGCGAAGGCCGCGTCCGTGTCCGCCGACGGATCGCGCGCCTGGGCCGAAGCCGCGCCCGCGCCCAGGGCGAGGATCAGGCCGAGGGCGGTCAGGGGGATGTGTCGCATGGTGGAAGCCTCCGTGGCCGCAGTTGCGATGGCGGCCGTCCCCGGGTCAAGCCCGGCGCCCATTGACCTCGCCCCCCTCTTCCGTCCCCATGCCGCCCTCATTCGGGGATCGCTCATGAATCGCTTCGTCGTCGCCGCAGTCGCGGGCCTGCTTCTGTCCAGTCCGGCCATGACTGCCGACGCCCAGACGCCGCCTGCCGCGACGGCGACGACCGCAGAAAACCCCGCCCTCGCCTCCATCATCGCCGACTACGACGCCTGGCAGCTCAGCCTCAACCCGATCCAGGCCGCGCGTGAAGGGGACCAGTCGGCCAAGTCCCGACTGTCGGACCAGTCCCGCGCCGCCGAGGTCGCCCGCCTCGAACCTCTGAACGAATTCAGGCGCCGCCTCGCCGCCATCGACGCCTCGACCCTGTCGTCCAACGACGCCCTGAACCGGGACTTCCTCGCCAACATCGTCGACCGGTCGATCGAGTCCATCGGCCTCGACGGCGGCCGCCTCGCCTTCAACTCCGAAGGCGGGCCGGGACAGAGCGCCGGCTTCCTCGCCGCCGGCACCCGGATCACCAACCGCGCCGACGCCGACGCCTGGCTGGCGCGGCTGAGCCTCCTCCACACATGGTACGACGAAGGCCTGGCCGACGCCCGGCGCGGGCTCGAGACCGGCTTCGTCCAGCCGAAATCCGTCGTCGAAAGCGCGCTGACCATCTTCCGCAACGAGGCCGCCTTCACGCCCGCGACCGACCCGCTGCTGCGCCCGTTCGCCACCCTCCCCGCGACCATCCCGGCCGCCGATCAGGAGGTCCTGCGCGCCCGCGCCGCCGCCATCGTCGCCGAACAGATCGTCCCGCGCCGTCAGGCCTGGGTCGACTTCACCGCCAACGAATACCTGCCCGCCGCCCCGGCCGGGGTCGGCATCGGCTCTCGCCGCGGCGGTCGCGAATTCTACGCCTTCGAGGCGCGCCGCTACACCACCACCGACCTCACTCCCGACCAGATCCACCAGATCGGCCTCGACGAGGTCGCCCGCATCCGCGCCCGCATGGACACCGAGATGCGCGCCTCCGGGTGGACCGGAGACTTCGCCGGCTTCCTGAACCACCTGCGCACCGATCCGCAGTTCTACGCCACCTCGCGCGAGGACATGCTGGAGAAGGCCTCGGAGATGGCCAAGCGGGCCGACGGCGGCTTGCCGGCCCTGTTCCGCACCCTGCCGCGCCTGACCTACAACGTCCGGCCCGTGCCCCTGGACATCGAGGACAACTATACGACCGGTCGCTACAACGGCGGCTCACTCGAGGAGGGAACGCCCGGCGGCTATATCGTCAACACCGGCAAGCTCGATCAGCGACCGCTCTACGAACTGCCCGCCCTGACGCTGCATGAGGCCGTCCCCGGCCATCACCTGCAGATCGCCCTGCAACAGGAGGCCGCCGCCGGCCCCGCCTTCCGCCGCAACGCCGGCGTCACCGCCTTCACCGAGGGCTGGGGCCTGTATTCGGAGTTCCTCGGCGAGGAGATGGGCTTCTACCGCACGCCCGAGGAGCGGTTCGGCCGCCTCAGCTACGAGATGTGGCGCGCCTGTCGCCTCGTCGCCGACACCGGCATGCACTGGATGGGCTGGACCATCGAACAGGCCCGCGCCTGTTTCACCGACAACTCCGCCCTGTCGCCGCACAACATCGAGACCGAGCTTCAGCGCTACATCGGCTGGCCCGGCCAGGCCCTCGCCTACAAGATCGGCGAGATCCGCCTGCGCGCCATCCGCACCCGCGCCGAACAGGCGCTGGGCGAACGGTTCAGCGTCCGCGACTTCCACGACGCCCTGCTGGTCGACGGCCCCCTCCCGCTGGACCTGCTGGACCGCCGCATGGACGCCTGGATCGCGGCGCAGCAGGCGCGCTAGGCGGCGGGTGCGTCCGGCAAGTCGATTCCTGACAGCTTCCAGCCGAACAGCCCCTGCCGTGTGAGCAGCAGCTTCAGCTTTTCGTCCGGCCGATCCGGATCGGTCAGGCCCAGCACGAAGGTGTTCAGGTCGCGATAGGCGTAGCTCTGGCGGATGTCCTGATCCTCGCCCTCCGGCTCGGGCGTGCGGGCCGTCGCGGCGTCGGCCGGGTCAGGCGTGTCGGCCGTGCGGACCATGGCCGCGATGGTCGGGGCGTTGACCAGGGCGTCCACCGCGCCGCCGACCAGCATGGGCGCCAGCATCATGCCCAGACCGCCCAGCCCGCTGTTGCGGACATCGGGATCCGCCTCGGCCTCGGCCATCAGTCTGGCGGTCAGTTCGTCCTTCAGGCTGTCGCGGAAGGCGGGAAAGTCGACCAGCCGTTCCAGCGCCGCCTCGTCCCCGGCCTTGGCCGCCGTCACCAGGGCGTTCACCGTCAGGATCGGCGATCCGAAGTAGACGACGACAAACGCGACGACCGCCAGGACCACAACGCCTTTGATCAGGCCCTTCATCGTTTCGTCTCCGGAGCGGGGGTGACCGGCGCAACACGCGCAGGCGTTTGAGGGGTGGCGCCGTCAGGCAGGCCGATGTGGACAAGCTTCCATTCGAACGCGCCCTTGCGCTCGAAGGTGAAGACCGTGTCCGACCCTCCCTCGTCCGTCACGGCCATGCGGGCGCGGTTGATCCCCCAGTAGACCGGCTTGGGCCAGGGCGGCGGTTGTGTGTCGGTCTCCAACGTAGCGGTGCTGCGCACCGCGGCGTATCGGCCCTCGGCCCGGGTCAGGCCGTCGATGGCGTCGGGGGTCAGATAGGCGTCGGGGTTCGGCCCCTGCGGCGCGGCGGCGTCCTCGAACTGGCGGCGGAAGGCGCCGATCGGGTCGTTCATGAAGGAGGGCGGCGGGGTCAGGGCCTCGGGCCGGCCCGACAGCTGGGGTCGCAGGGACGCGCGCACGGCGTCGAAATCCATCAACCGCTGCAGCCCGGCGACATCGTCCGACTGCGCCGCCGAGCGGATGCCGAAGAAGGCCACGGCCGGAGCCGCGAAGAAGCTGATCCCCGCGAGCGCGATGGCGGCCAGCACCAGATTGCCGAATACCCTTTTCACCGGTGGTCTCCCCTCCTCCGACGCAAACGCCATCAATGCACGTCGGGGCTCACCGCTCAAACGAAACCCCGCCGGAGAAGCTCCGGCGGGGTCGAAAGATTCGATCGGTGATCGAGGAAGCGTTAGCCGACGTTCGGCAATGCCTTCTTCAGATTCTCGGCGACCTTGTCGAGGAAGCCCTCGGTGGTCAGCCAGCCCTGCTGATCGCCGACCAGCAGCGCCAGATCCTTGGTCATGAAGCCGGCCTCGACGGTGTCGACGACGACCTTTTCCATCGTCTCGGCGAACTGCAGCAGCTCGGCGTTGTCGTCCAGCTTGGCGCGGTGCTTGAAGCCGGCCGTCCATGCGAAGATCGAGGCGATCGAGTTGGTCGAGGTGGCCTCACCCTTCTGGTGCTGGCGGAAGTGACGGGTCACGGTGCCGTGGGCGGCCTCGGTCTCCATCACCTTGCCGTCCGGCGTCATCAGGACCGAGGTCATCAGGCCCAGCGAGCCGAAGCCCTGCGCGACCACGTCGGACTGCACGTCGCCGTCGTAGTTCTTGCACGCCCAGACGAATCCGCCCGACCACTTGATGGCCGCGGCCACCATGTCGTCGATCAGGCGGTGCTCGTAGGTCAGGCCGGCGGCCTTGAACTTGTCCGCGTATTCGGCGTCGAAGACTTCCTGGAAGATGTCTTTGAAGCGGCCGTCATAGGCCTTGAGGATCGTGTTCTTGGTCGACAGATAGACCGGGAAGTTGCGGTTCAGGCCGTAGCTGAACGAGGCGTGGGCGAAGTCGCGGATCGAGTCGTCGAGGTTGTACATGCCCATGGCCACGCCGGCCGACGGGAACTGGAACACCTCGTGCTCGATGACCTTTCCGTCGTCGCCGGTGAAGGTCATCATCAGCTTGCCGGGGCCGGGAACCAGGAAGTCGGTGGCCTTGTACTGGTCGCCGAAGGCATGACGGCCGACGACGATCGGCTGGGTCCAGCCCGGAACCAGACGGGGCACGTTCTGGCAGATGATCGGCTCGCGGAAGACCACGCCGCCCAGGATGTTGCGGATCGTGCCGTTCGGCGACTTCCACATCTTCTTCAGGCCGAATTCCTTCACCCGCGCCTCATCGGGGGTGATGGTGGCGCATTTCACGCCGACGCCGTGCTTCTGGATGGCGTGGGCGGCGTCGATCGTCACCTGGTCGTCGGTGGCGTCGCGGTGCTCCATGCCCAGGTCGTAGTAGTCCAGTTCGACGTCAACGAACGGGAAGACCAGCTTGTCCTTGATCCACTGCCAGATGATGCGGGTCATTTCGTCGCCGTCGATGTCCACGATGGGATTGGCGACCTTGATCTTGGCCATGTGGCTTCGTCCTGTTCTGCAAGTTTCGGGAGGTGGCGGCGGTATAGCGACCACGGGCGCGCGAGGCAAAGGGCGAGGCGTCCGGTATTAACCCTGCCCCGAAAAAGCCGCCTGCGGTCAAGTTGAACCCCGACCGGTCGGGCCGGTTCTGTCCGGCGGAAGGGCGTGCCCGGTTCCAGAGGGATACGCCGAATGAACGATGAGACCGAACGCCTGATTCAACGCTGGATCATCGCCTTTTGCGAAGTGCCGATCCTGGTCGACGTGGAACTGATGCGGGCCGTTCTCGCTGATGTCGACGCCAGGCAGGAGACGACGACCCCATGAACGGGACCACAGTCAGGACACTACGCCCGGCCGGATCGTCCGCAAGCTGACGACACCCCCCGACCATCAAGTCCCACACGGTTGCGGCGACCTCAGATAACCCCGAGTATCGGGTCGAGAGCGGCAAAGTCGGCGCGCACAGGCCGTCGGGGCTGCGCAAGGCCTGACCGGCCTGCGACAGGGGAAATGGAATGCGTCTGATCGCACTGATGGCCTTGGCGGCCTTGCTGGCCGCGTGCGGTGATGACCAGTCCGCCAGGGCCGATGCCAAGGGTCGCGCGCGAGCCCTGGCCGGAAGCGCTGACGCCGGAGAGGGAAATCCGAACGAACGGACGTTCCGGGACTGGCTCGCCGTTTGCGACAACATCGGGACCTGCCACGCCTTCGGCCATGCCACCGAGGGGGCCGGCTGGGTCCGGATCACCATGCCGGCCGGACCGGATGCCCGACCACAGGTCGTCGTCGGCTTCTGGCCGGAAAGTGGATCGTTCGACGGCCCGGTGACCGCACGGATCGACAACAACACCTTCAACGGCCTGACGGCGGCGACCGGCGAGGACGCCCTCCCCGTCGCGACGGTGGATCCTGAACTCGTGCGAAGCCTGATCGACGAGATGGCCGAGAGCCAGACCATGTCCTTGGGCGCCGGTTCGGAGAGCGTGCCCATTTCGCTCAGCGGCGCCGCCGCCTCCCTGTTGTGGATCGACGAGCATCAGGGCCGGCTGGGCACGACCACCGCCCTGATCCGCAAGGGGTCGCGCCCGGCCTCCGCCGCGCCCGCAGCCACCCCTCCCCCCCGCGTGACCCCGGCTCCCGCCGTGTCCCAGGCCGGATACGGCGATCAGGAGGGCCAGACCCTGCCCGCGGCGCTGGAGGCCCTGCCGGCCGTGGTCCAGTGCCGGGCCGACACCGCCTTCAACCCATCCCTGCAGACGGTGATCTCCTCGGCCCGGCTGGATGCGAACACCGTCCTGTGGGGCGTCCCCTGCGGCGCGGGCGCCTACAATCTGATCACCGGCTATTTCACGACGACGCCCCGGGGGACCGATCCGCGCCGCCTGACCTTCCCGACCGCCGCCGGCGAACACGAGGCGTTTCTCGTCAACTCTGCCTTCGATCCGGCGACCCGGGTCCTCGACGCCTTCAACAAGGGACGCGGCCTTGGCGACTGCGGCATGGCCGACAGCTGGGCCTGGACGAGTCAGGGCTTCGTTCTGAAATCGTCGTCTGCGATGTCCGAATGCTGGGGCGTCCCCAGCGACTATTGGCCCGCGTCCTGGGTCAGCGAATGACCGATGCACAGGCCGACATCGACGTCCTGATCGTCGGGGCGGGTCCCGCCGGCCTGACCGCCGCGACCTATCTGACCCGTTTCCTGCGCTCTGTGCTGATCGCCGACGGCGGCGCCCCGCGCGCCGGCTGGATCCCGCTCAGTCACAACATGCCGGGCTTTCCCGCCGGCATCACCGGCGACGCCATCCTATCCCGCATGCGCGAGCAGGCGGAAGAATACGGCGCGCGGATCGAGGCCGGTCGCGTCGAGACCCTCCGGCATGACGGCGACCTTTTCGTCGGTTCTCTGAACGGACGCGAGATCCGGGCGCGGGCGGTCCTGCTGGCGACGGGAGTGATCGACCACCACCCCGACCTGCCGGGCGTGGAACGCGCCATCGAGCGCACTCTGGTCCGCATCTGCCCCATCTGCGACGGCTACGAAGTGACCGGCAAGGCCGTCGCCGTCATCGGCCACGACGACAAGGGGGTGCGCGAGGCCGCCTTCCTGCGCACCTATTCCGACCGGGTGACCCTGATCCACGTCGGCGCAACTGACGCCCTGACCGAACGCGAGGCCCTTGTCCGCCTCGGTATCGAACTGGTCGAGACGCCGATCGAAAAGGTGCGTCTCGAAGGCGACCGCGTCACCGCCCTGTGCTGGAACGGTCAGTATCAGGCCTTCGACCTCGTCTATTCCGCGCTCGGGACCTCACCCAACGCCGAACTGGCCCAGTCCCTCGGCGCCCGCCTCGCCGACGACGGAGGGCTCGAAGTCGATCTGCACCAGAAGACCAGCATCGCCGGCCTCTACGCCGCCGGCGACGTCGTGCGCGGCCTCAACCAGATCGCCGTCGCCACCGCCGAGGCCGCTGTCGCCGCGACCGACATCCACAACACCTTGCGGCAGCAGGACGGCCAGACCGTCTAGGCGAAGGCCGCCCGCACCCGTCGCTCCAGCACCGTCAGCGGCATGCGACCGCCATCCAGCACCGCAGAATGGAACCGCTTCAGATCGAAGTTCGGACCCGTCTTCAGCTCTTCCCGCAGCCCGGTGATCGCGATCTCTCCCATCTTGTAGGAACAGGCCTGACCCGGGGCGGAGCAATAACGGTCGATCTCGGTCTCGTTCGGATCACCGACATTCTCGGCCATGTAGCGAATGGCCTCTTCGCGGCTCCAGCCCTTGGCGTGCAGACCGGTGTCCACCACGAGGCGACAGGCGCGGAACAGGAAGCTCTCCAGATAGCCGATGCGGCCGAAGGGATCGCCTTCGTAGAGGCCGAGCTCATCGGCAAGCCGCTCCGCATACAGGCCCCAGCCCTCGCCATAGGCGGAGAAGCCGACCGTCTTGCGATACAGCGGCAGGTTCGCCGACTGCAGCGCCAGCGCGCCTTCGAACAGATGCCCCGGCGCCGCCTCGTGATAGGTCAGGGTCTTCAGCGTCCAGCGCGGCCAGTCCGCCGTGTCCTTCAGGTTGATGAAGTAGATCCCGGGCCGGCTCCCATCCAGACTGCCGCCCTGGGCATAGCCGCCGGGGGCGCCGGCCTCGATCGCGGGCGGGACGCGCTGGACCAGGAACTCGCTGGTCGGAACACGGGCAAACACCTCCGGCATGCGGGCGCGAACGCGCTCCATCTCGGCGTTGACGTAGGTCAGCAGGTCGGCCCGACCCGCGTCCGTATTGGGCCAGACGAACCGCGCCTCGGTCCGCAGCGCCGCCATCCGCTCGGCGACAGTGCCCCGGGTATAGCCCTCGGCCTTCAGCAGGGCGTCGGCCTGAGACTGGATGTCGGCCACCTGGTCCAGACCCAGCTGATGGATCTCGGCTGCCGCAGAGGTCGTGGTCGTATAGGCCTTCAGGTTCAGGGCGTAATAGGACTGGCCGTCCGGCCGCCCGCCGATCCCGGCGTCATGGACCGCCTCGACCCGCTGACGCCGCAGCTCTGCGATCTGCCGCTCCAGCGCCTGTTTCACCGGCCCGTCCAGAAGGGTTTCGGCCCGGCCGACGTGGTCGCCCTCGATCCCCGCCTCGGCCATCTTGCGGGCTAGGCTGCGCACCATCGCCTGGTCGGTTCCGGGCTGATCCCGCAGCGCGGTCAGCTGGGCGATGGCCTTGTCGAGGATGAAGTCCGGCGCGACCATCCCCATGCCCGCATGGGCCTGGCTGCGTTCGGTGTCCCCATCGAGAGAGGCCGGGAAGGCGCTCAGCCTTTCGATGAAGGCGTCGGCGTCCTCGCGCGTCTTCACCGGATGGGTGGTGTCGAGGAAGCTCGGCACGTCGACATAGGCGCCGTTGATCTGGCTGACGACATAGGGGGTCCGCCGCCAGCTGTCGGCTGTGTGCCAGCCAAAGCCGGCGGACTCGGCCGCGATCTCCTTCTGGAACGACAGCACGTCGTAGCTCGCCCGCCCCTCGGCCGAGAGGGCGGCCGGATCGATCGTCTGAAGCTCCTGCAGCCTTTCGCGCGCCCGAACCGCCTCCTGCTCGGCGGCGGCCAACGACCGGTCATCCAGCCGGCTCCGCAGCCCCGCCCGCTCGCCGACATCAAGCCCCAGCGCCGTCGCTCCCTGCGGCGCCCCATCCATATCCTCATCGAACTGGCGCGACAGGATGGCGTCCAGCCGCGCGTCCTCGTCCGCGCGGGCGAAGGCCAGGGACGGCAGGGCGGCGAGACCCGCTCCCGCGGCGGCGGAGACGAGCAGTCGGCGACGATCGATCATCAGGCGGCCGCCTGCGCTGCGGTCCATTCGGTGATGACCCGCTCAAGCACCGTCAGGGGAACACCGCCGGTGTTCATGCCCGCGTCGTGGAAGGCCTTGATGTCGAACCGGTCGCCCAAGGTCGCCTTAGCCGTCTCGCGCAGCTCGACCCATTTGGTGTGACCCAGTTTGTAGGAGCAGGCCTGCCCCGGCCAGACGCAGTAGCGCTCGATCTCGGTGGTGACCGCGCTCTCGGCGTCGCCCAGCGCGTCGACCATGAACCGGATCGCCTGCTCCCGGCTCCAGCGCTTGGCGTGCATGCCGCTGTCGACAACCAGGCGCGTGGCCCGGAACATCAGGGACTGGAGATAGCCGATCTTCCCGTAGGGATCGTTCTCGTACATGCCGATCTCGTCGGCCAGCTGTTCGGCATACAGGCCCCAGCCTTCCGAATAGGCCGAGAAGCCCAGCACCTTCATCAGCAGCGGCGTATTGGCCCGCTCCTGCGCCAGGGCGATCTGGTGGTGATGGCCCGGCACCGCCTCGTGATAGGTCAGGGTCGGCAGCTGCAGCCTTGGCCACTCGGCCGTGTCGCGCAGGTTGATGTAGTAGATGCCCGGCCGCGACCCATCCAGCGCGGGCGAGTTGTAGTAGCCGCCCGGCGCCCCGGCCTCGATCGCCTTGGGCACGCGCCGGATCTCGACGGCGGCCTGCGGCAGGCGACCGAAATACTGCGGCATGCGACGGCGCACCTCTTCCGTCTGGGTATTGAGGTCGCGCAGGAGCTGCTCCTTGGCCTCATCCGTATTCGGATAGCGCTGGGCCGGGTCTTCGCCGAGCGCCTTGATCCGCGCGCCGACCGACCCCTGCGTCAGCCCCTGCGCCTTCAGCAGGCCGTCGGCTCGGGCGGACAGTTCGGCTAGTTGCGCCAGACCGATCTCGTGGATCTCGTCGCCGGACAGATTGGTCGTCGTGTAGCTCCGGATGCCGAAGCGGTAAAAGTCATCGCCGTCCGGCAGACGCCAGACGCCGGCGTCGTGGGTCGCCCCGGCCTGACGCGCACGCAGCGCATCCGCCTGACGGGTCAGGGCGGGGAAGACGGCGTCGTTGACGATGGTCTCGGCGCGCGAGCCCCAGTCGCCGGCGATCGACTTCTCGCCCGTCCTCCGGACCACCGACTGAACCAGGGTCGTTCCGGCCGCGCCGGGCGACATCAGCGATTCCATCTGACCGAGCGTGCGGGCGATGACGAAATCAGGCGGGACCGCCCCGGCCTCGAACTCGGCTTCGATCCGCGCCGTCTCCTGATCGAGAGCTGTGGCGAAAGCCGAGACGCGGCTCAGATAGGCCTCGGCGTCCTCGGCCGTCTCGATCGAATGCTGACTGTCGAGGAAGTCCGGGATGCCTTGGTAGGAACCGGTCAGCTGGCTGACGCTGTAGGGCGACGGGCTGAACCCGCCGCCGTAGGGGAAGTCGTAGCCGAGCATGGCGGTGTCGCCGAAATACTCGAGCGAGTCGTACCACACCTTCTCGTCGGTGCTCAGGGCGGCGCGGTCGACGGCTTTCAGGGCGGTCATCTGCCCGCGGAAGGTCGCCTTGTCCGCATCGATCTTGGCCTGGGACCGGTCGTCGAGCTGCGCCTTCTTCGGCGCGTTCGGCCCCTTGTCGAAGCCCAGCGAGGTCAGCAGCTCCGGAGACGTCATCAGCGTCTCCTGAACGATCGAGTTCATTACCGCCGTGAAGGCGGCCGATGCCGTTCCGGCCTGGGGCCGGGCGATGACCTGCCCGGCGGCCATCAGGCTGGCTCCGGCGGCGGCGGTGAACATCAGGCGGCGGCGGTCGATCATGGCGGGCTCCCGAAAACAACGAGCCGCATTGGTCATCAACCGCGCCGCCGGGACAAGCGGCTGTGTTCAGAAATCGATCAGGCCGACCAGCCGCTGGGCGAGTGATTGCTCCAAGGCGTCACCACGCTCGTCAAACGGCGCCGCGCGGCCGTCGTCCGGGTGCGACGCCTGGGGAAACCGTCCAGGACGGCCAGAACGAGAGCCAGCCACCCCCACGCGGCTTCCTTATGCTTACGATGAATCTCTTCCATGGCGGCCTCCTGTGCCGATTGCCTTCGATATTGAACATATCGGCTTGACAGCGCCCGTTCGCAAACCAGTAGTATGACGGGTCAGCCCTAGGTGTCCTTATGCGTGATCCGCTCGCCGGCCTGCCCCTTTCGTCGATTCGCGTGTTCGAGGCGGCGGCGCGTCTGAACAGTTTCACCCGCGCGGCGGAGGAACTCGGCATGACCCAGGCGGCGGTCAGCTGGCAGATCAAGGCGCTGGAGACGCGGCTGGGGTTCAGCCTGTTCCGGCGACTGCCGCGCGAGGTTCAGCCGACCGAACAGGGCGAGCGGCTGTCGCGGGCGGCGACCGAGGCCATGACCATTTTGCGCCGGGCCTTCGCCGAGGTGACCGAGGCGGATCAGGGGGTGCTGTCGATCACCACCCTGACGACCCTGGCGACCCAGTGGCTGGCGCCGCGGCTCGGGGCATTTCAGGTCGCCAATCCGGGGCTGGCCGTCAGGCTGGACACGAGCCCGACCATCATCGACCTCGCGCGCGAGAACATGGATATCGCGCTCAGGTCAGGCGACGGCGACTGGCCCGGGGTCGAATGCGCCCTGCTGATGCCCAGCGTCTTCACCCCCCTGTGCAGCCCGACCCTCTGCGAGCGGCTCAGGCTGAAGGATCCGGCCGATCTGGTCGACGCGCCCAGGGTCGGGGACGAGAAGGAATGGGCGGCATGGTTCGCCTGCGCCGGGGTCACGACGGGGGCGACGCCTGCCTCGCGGCTGAGGGCCGACATCCAGGGGCTGGAGGTGGCGGCGGCCATGGGCGGTCAGGGGATCGCCCTGGGGTCGCCCATCCTTTTCGCCCGCGAGATCAAGGCGGGCCTGCTGGTCCGACCGTTCCGGCAGACGGTGAGACTGTCCGAAGGCTATTTCATCGCCTGGCCCGAGGATCGCCGGCGGTCGCCCAAGATCGCGCGGTTCCGCGACTGGCTGCTGGCCGAGGCGGCGGCCGATCCCGACATCGCCGCCGAGATTGCGCTTACGCCCGCATGATGCCCTGAAGCACCGCCAGCGGCACCGAGCCGTTGAGCAACATCCGGTCGTGGAAGGCCTTGATATCGAAGCCCGGCTTCGCTTCCGCTTCCTGACGCAGGCCCTCGATGACGGTCTGGCCCAGCTTGTAGGAGCAGGCCTGGCCCGGCCAGACGATGTAGCGATCGACCTCGGACTGGGCGGCGTTGGCGGGGGTGGCGGCCTCGGCGATCATGTAGGCGATCGCCTGTTCACGGCTCCAGCGCTTGTCGTGCAGGCCGGTGTCGACGACCAGGCGGACGGCGCGGAACAGATAGGCCTGCAGATAGCCGATCCGGCCCAGCGGGTTGCCCTCGTACATGTTCAGGTCGTCGGCGGCGACGCGTTCGGAATAGAGGGCCCAGCCCTCATTGTAGGCCGAGAAGCCGCTGGCCCGGCGATAGATCGGCAGGGTCCCGGCCTCGCGGGCGACGGAAATCTGGAAGTGATGACCCGGCACCGCCTCGTGATAGGTCAGGGTCGGCAGCGACCATTTCGGCCGGTTCGCCGTGTCGCGCAGGTTGATGTAGTAGGCGCCCGGTCGCGAGCCATCCAGCGACGCCGCCTGATAGTAGCCGCCCGGCGCGCCGATCTGGATCGACACCGGCACGCGCCGGATCTCGACCGGCGCCTGGGGCAGGGTCGAGAAGACCTCGGGCAGGCGCGGGGTGATCGCCGCGACCATGTCGTTGAGCGAGGCGATCAGGGCGACCTTGCCCTCGTCGGTGTTGGGCCACAGGTGCTGCGGGTCCTGACCGAGCGCATTGACCCGCTCGCCGACCGTGCCCCCGGTCATGCCCAGGCTCTTCAGGATGGTGTCGATCTCGGCCTGGATCGAGGCGACCTGTTGCAGGCCGATCTCATGGATCTCGGCGCCGGTATAGGTCGTGGTCGTGTAGCCCCGTATGCCGAGATTATAGAGCCGCTCGCCCTGCGGCAGCCGCCAGACGCCGACGTCGGTCGAGGCGTCCGGCCGCTGGGCCTCGAAGACCGCGATCTGGCGGGTCAGGGCCGGCCTGATCTCTTCATCGACGATGACAACGGCGCGGGCGCCCCAGTCGCCGGAGATCGCCTTCTCGCCCGTCTTGCGGACCAGGGCCTGCACCATGGCCATCTCGGCGGCGGCGGTGTCGCGCAGCGTCTTCAGCTGCGTCAGGGTCTTGTCCATGATAACGGCCGGCAGGGTGATGCCCGCCCCGGCGTCCGCCTCAAGCCGGGCGTTTTCCTGATCGAGCTGGACCGCGAAGGCCTTCAGCCGCGACAGGAAGGCCTCGGCATCGGCCGCGCTCTCCAGCCGGTGCTGGTTGGTCATGAAGTCAGGAACGTTGAAATAGGCGCCGCCGTTCTGGGCCACGACATAGGGCGAACCGGCGAAGGGCAGTTCGGCGCGCATCGCGGCGGTCTCGGCCTGGAACTGCGAGACGGCCAGGGTGACCTTCATGCTGTCGGACAGGTTGGTGGTCGGCCAGTCCCTGATGCGGTTCCAGCGGGCGATATCCCGCGCCTTGTCTGCCTCCTCCGCCTCAAGGCTCAGGTCAGCGAACTGTGCGGCCAGATGGGCCCGGTCGTCCTTGTCGATGCCCAGGCTGGTGGCGAAGGTCGGGTTGCGCTCGACGTTGTCGTAGAACCATTCGCCCAGCAAGGCGTCGAGGGCGGCGTCCTGTTGCGACTGGGCGAAGGCCGAAACCGGCAAGGCGGCGAGCAGGCCGGCCCCGGCGGCGGAGAACATGAGGCTGCGGCGATCGAGCATGGCTAACTCCGGAACTGGGTCCGGCCGCATAGGGTAGGAAGCGGGGCCGGGAGGCAAGGGGCGGTCAGTTCCTCCTCCCAGAGGCAGGGTCGCTTCACCCCGGCCGCAGTTCCTGCTTCACCCGCTCTGCAAGCGTCTTGATGTCCAGCGGCTTGGGCAGGAAGGACACGCCGGTCTCGTCCTGCAGCAGGTCGGAGAAGTCGCTCTCGGCATAGCCGGAGATGAACATGACCGGGGCGTCGCCGAGATACTGGCGAGCCTTCTTCAGCAAGGACGGTCCATCCAGACCGGGCATGATGACGTCCGAGATCATCATATCGATCTGACCGGCCCACTCTTCGGCCAGGGCCAGGGCCTCCTCGCCGTCGGCGGCCTCGATGACCTCGTAGCCACGCTGGCGCAGCAGGCGGGCGGCGATGCCGCGCACGGCGGCCTCGTCCTCGACGAACAGGATGCGGCCGTTGCCGGACAGGTCGCGCGGGGCGGCCTTGACCTTGGCCTCGACCGGGCCGGCCTCGATCAGTTCCTGTTCCGAGGCGGCGGGCAGGAAGATGCGGAAGGCGGCGCCCGCCCCTTCCAGATTGGCCACGCCGATATGACCGCCGGCCTGCTGGACGATGCCGTAGACGGTGGCCAGGCCCATGCCCGTGCCCTCGTTGACCGCCTTGGTGGTGAAGAAGGGTTCGAAGATCTTGTCGAGCAGTTCGGTCGGAACGCCGGGACCGGTGTCGGAGACCTCGATCAGGGCGCTGTCGCCCTCCGGCGCCTCATGCCAGCCCAGCGCGCGCGCGTCGGCCTGGGTCAGCCGCAGGGTCTTGATCGTGACCACGCCGGCGCCGGGCTCGACCACGCCGCGCATGGCGTCGCGGGCGTTGACGGCCAGATTCATGACCGCCGTCTCCAGCTGGGACTTGTCGGCCAGCACCACCGGCAGGTCGCGGCCGTAGTCGGTTTCCAGCCGCACGTCCTCGCGCAGCAGACGCCGCAGCAGGACCGCGAACTCCCCGACCAGTTCGCCGAGGTCGAGACGTTCGCGGCGGACGGTCGATTTGCGCGAGAAGGCCAGCAACTTCCGCACCAGATCGGCGGCGCGGATGCCGGTCTGGCGGATCTGGTTCAGCCCGTCATAGGACGGATCGCCGACCGGGTGGCGCTCCAGCAGCTCTGACAGCTGCAGCTGGATGGCGGTCAGCAGGTTGTTGAAGTCGTGGGCCACGCCGCCGGCCAGCTGGCCCACGGCCTGCATCTTCTGGGCCTGCGACAGCTGCAGCTCCATCGACTTCTGGGCCGAGACGTCGAACAGCCAGACGCGCCGCTTGTCGCCTTCCGGGGCGACATAGAGATGCAGCATCCTGTCGGGGTGAGCGCGGGCGATCAGCTCGATCGGGCCGGTCGATCCGGCGGCGATCCGGTCGCGAGCCTCGATCACCCCGGCCGGGTCGAACAGATGACCGAAGGCGGCGTCGCGGGCCGAGGCGGGACCGGTCAGGGTGGCGAGCGCCGGGTTCGCCTCCTCGGCACGACAGGAGAAGATGTCGTCGCCGGCAATGACCGCAGAGCCGAACGGCGCCCCGGCCGCCATGGCGCGGGCGTCACCGGCAGATGCGGCATAGGCGGGCGCGGCGACGGCGGTCGGGGTGCTGCTGAGGGTCGCCTCGGGCGCCTCGCGAACGAGGAACCGCCCCTCCCCGGCCTGGCCGATCAGGACTTCGATCTCGCGCTCGCCGATCAGGACGATGGCGCGGCCCTGCTGCCCGGACCTGGCCTGGGCGAAGGCCATGTAGAGGGCCTGGGCGGACTTGCCTTTCGGCAGGTTGACGGTCGCCCCGTTCTGGGAGGCCCAGGCTCCGTTGTAGGCCAGCACGGCGCCGGACGCCCAGACCAGGGCGGCGGGCTCGGCCATGGCGTCGAGCATCTCGACCGCCACATCCCCGGCGGGCCGGTCGCTGCTTCGGACCTCGATCCGGTTGAGGGCGAACAGTCCCATCAGGGCGACGGCCGCCACGGTGACCAGCAGGATCATGTGCGGCGTCGTGAGGGGACCGGCCTGGAAGGCGGGCCAGGCCAGGGCGGCTATGGCCACGGCGAAACCGACCGCCATCAGGATCACGGTGATGTCGAACTTCGGCGCCGAGGGCGCGCTGGAGACGGTCATGGCAAGGCAGCCCCGCGAATCAGTGGGCTGATCATACAGCGCTATCGCCGCTTCCGCTTCTGCATGACGAAGCCGATGACCCTGGCGGCGGCTTCGAAGTGTTCGCGCGGGATGGTCTCGTCGATGTCGACGGCGGCGTAGAGGGCGCGGGCGAGCGGCACGTTCTCGACAATGGGCACATCGTGCTCGCGCGCGACCTCGCGGATGCGCAGGGCGAGGGCGTCGACGCCCTTGGCCACGCAGACCGGAGCCGCGTCGCCGGCCTCGTAGCGCAGGGCCACCGAATAGTGGGTCGGGTTGGTGACGATGACCGTGGCCTTGGGCACGTTCTGCATCATCCGCTGGCGGCTGCGCTGCATGCGGATCTGCTTCAGCTTGGCTTTGACGTGCGGATCGCCCTCGGTGTTCTTGTACTCTTCCTTGACCTCTTCCTTGGTCATCCGCTGGCGTTTGGCGAAGCGCATCTTCTGCCAGATGAAGTCGGCCCCGGCGCCCAGAACCAGAAAGACCAGGGTCGAGGCCATCAGGGCGATCATCATGTCGCGCGCGAGCGGAAGGATGGCCGCCGGCGACATGGCCGCCATGTTCTCGAACTCGCGGGCGTGGGGCTTCAGCACCATCCAGCAGATGACCGACACGGCGATCAGCTTGGCGAAGGTCTGGGCGAACTGCATCAGACCGTCGGGGCCGAAGATGCGCTTGAGCCCGCCCATCGGGCTGACCTTCTCCCATTTGGGCTTCATCTTCTCGGCCGAGAACAGGAAGCCGGACTGGAAGACATTGCCGCCGACGCCGCCGACGATGGTGGCCAGCATGACAGCGCCCAGGAAAGGGGCAGCGGCCCAGATGGCGTTCATGCCGATCTCGACGCCCGCTCCCGCCTCAAGCCCGCCGATCAGCAGGTGGGGCGAGGCGATAAACGGCATGAAGGCCTCGGCCATCGAGGTGGCGAAATAGCCGCCGCCCATGACGATGACGGCGGTGGCGCCGAGCAGACTGAGGGCCGGGGCGACGTCGGCGGATTTCGCGACGTCGCCCTTTTTTCGCGCCTCCTCGAGTTTCTGAGGTGTCGCCTCTTCTGTCTTGGAGTCGGGATCCTTGTCGTCAGCCACCGATCTCTCCCGATCCCGAGACGAACAGGTTGGCCAGGGCGCGGTAGCGGTCGATGAAGACCGTTCCCAGCACGCCGAGCGACAGGGCGAAGACCGACAGGCCCAGGATGATGCTGAGCGGGGCGGCGGCGAAGAAGATCTGGAAGGCCGGCATCACCCGCCCGACCAGGCCCGCCGCGAGGTTGAAGATCAGGGCAAAGACGACGACCGGCGCCGACAGCTGGAGGCCCAGCATGAAGCTGTCGGCCACGGTGCGGATGGCCAGCTCGGCAAAGTCGGCGGCGATCAGCGGTCGGGCCGGGGCGATCAGTTCATAGGACCCCACCAGTCCGGCGATGAACAGGTGATGGGTGTTGGTGGCGAAGACCAGCACCGTCCCCAGCAGCATCAGGAAGGCGGCGATGGTGGTGCCCGGCTGGGCCTGCAGCGGGTTGGTCGTCTGGGCGAAGCTGAGCGTGGTCTGGAGCGAGACGATCTCTCCGGCCGTGGCGAGCGCACTGGTGAAGGCCCGCAGGATGACGCCGATCATCAGGCCGGTGATGACCTCGCGGATCACCCACCCCACCGTGGCGCCCAGGCTGTCGGGCAGGGCCGGCAGGGTCCCGCCGATCACGGGCCAAAGGGCCAGCGAGATCACCAGCGCGAGCGACAGCCGGATGCGCGGCGGGACATAGGTCTCGCCGATGCCCGGCAGGGTCAGGATGATGGCGCCGATGCGGGCGAAGATCAGCCCGCCGGCCCAGACCTGATCGGCGGTGGCGTAGGGCTCCATTCAGCCCCGCTACATGCCCGAGATGCGCGCCGCGATGGTCCGCATGAAGGCGCCGAGCAGACCCCCCATCAGCGGCAGGAACAGCAGCAGGGAGATGAAGATGGCGATGATCTTGGGCGCATAGACCAGGGTCTGTTCCTGGATCTGGGTCAGGGCCTGGAACAGGCCGATGCCGACGCCGACGACCAGGCCGACGAGGAGCACGGGCGCGCACAGCTGGATCGTCAGCCACAGGGCGTCGCGGCCCACATCCAGAACTTCCGCGCCGCTCATCGTCCAACCCCAGAAACTACTGGGCAGAAAATGCCGGGAGCGTGGTTAACGGGGGGTTAGCGGCGGCGCTGAGCTGACACAGAATTCCCTTCTCCCCTTGCGGGAGAAAGGTGGCAGCCGAAGGCTGACGGATGAGGGGTCGCACCGTCGGCTGGAGTAGGGGCTGGCAGCGCTGACCTCAAAAGTCAGCGTAACCCCTCATCCGACCTCGCTTCGCTCAGCCACCTTGTCCCGCAGGGAGAGAAGGACCTTAACTCGCCGCCTTCTCGATCTGCTCTTCAGCCTCCCTGCGGCGGCCAAGTCGTTCCAGCGCCGTCGCATGCGCGAGATGCAGTTCAGACCACCTCGGCGCGAACGCCTCCGCCTCGGCGTATTTGGCGGCGGCCTGAGCCCAGAGCCCCTGCGCGGCGAGGGCGTCGCCCCAGCCCTTGAGCGGCTCGGCCCAGCGAGGGCCTCGCGCGGCCGCGTCGCGGAAACGGGTCAGGGCTCGCGCGCTGTCGCCGCGCGCCAGCAGGGCCAGCCCCCGCCGCTGGTAGGCGAACGGCAGGGAGGGCGCGAGACGGATGGCGACGCCGTACTGGCGGTCCGCCTCGGCGCGGAGCCCCCGCGCCTCCAGCACGTCGGCGCGGAAGGCGGCGCAGGCGACATAGCGGTCGCCGCGCACGAAGGCGGCCTCGGCCTGGGCGTAGCGACCGGACAGCCCCTCGGCGAGCCCGAGGAAACACGGCGCCTCGTAGAAGGTGAAGGCGACGTCGGCGTCCGCCTGCCAGAGGACATCGAGCGCCTGGGCGGCGGCGAGGGCTGCAGGGCGGTCGTTCAGGCTGAGGGCGCGGTAGGTCTCTATCATCCGGCGAGCCGCGAGGGTCAGGGGGGCGTCAGGCGTCGCCCCCGCGAGATGCCGCAAGGCGCCGGCGTAATCGTGGCGGCGCCCCTCGGAGTCGGCGAGGGTGATCTCCTGTCCGCCCAGGACGCCCTCCCCGCCGGTCTCGGCAACATCGGCCTCGGCGATCTCGATCGCCCGGGTCCAGTCCTGAAGCAGCAGGAGGTAGTTGGAGCTCTCCATCGGCGTCCCGTTTTCGAGCGAGCTGGCGCTCATCTGCCGCCCCGCACGCGCGGCGGCCTCCTCGCCCTCCGCGTCGAACAGGGTGGCGATCAGCATCTCCCAGACTTCCTGGTCGTCCGGCATGTACTGCAAAGCCAACCGCAGCTTCTCCACAGCCTCGGCGGGCCGTCCCAGAGTCGCCAGCAGAAGCCCCCAGTCATAGGCGAGCTCGCCGCGCGAACCGGCATGGCCGGCATAGGCGCCGGGAATGAACCGCTCTGCATCCTCGTACCGCTGGGTCGCCAGAAGATAGCTCGCGAAGAGTTGGGGTTCGAACCGCCCGTAGATGTATTCCGCCGCCTCGGTGATCAGCCGCGGCATCTCGGATTCCGGCCCCGTGAAGGTGCGGCCGCGCACGCCGTCGGCACGGATGGTCAGGGACACCTCGCCGTCAACGCTGACCGTCAGGGCGCCTCCGATATGGGTCTCCTTGCCGAACCAGCCGCGCAACAGCTTGTCGATCTCGCCGATCGACACGCCGGTCGAGGGCACGACCACCGCCACGTCGCGGGTCCAGTTGAGGGCGACCGCGCGGTTCTCCGACGAATTCCGGGCGTCGGCGCCGATGGTCTGGACCACATCCGACACGTTGCGGGCGATCACCTGTCCGGTGTGTCCGCGTCGCGTCAGGCCGTAGGGGCTATCGAAGGGATCCACGACCACAGCGCGCGAATTCGCGGCGGTCCAGACCATCATGCCGAGCCCGACCACGAAGGCGACCCCGACCAGGGCGGTCATGACGCGCAGGACGAAGCCCATCCGCTCGTTGGAGACCTGGGCCTTGATCAGGCGGCGCTGTTCCTCGACCAGAAGCACGGCCGGGTCGGGCGGACCCATCGTCTCCTCGGTCGACTCCATGGCGTTCTCGGCCATCTCGATGGCGTCGAGGCTTTCAGTCGCCTGCTGACGACGCCGGCCAAGCCGGATGCGTCCCTCGCGCGGATCTTCGTCGGTCATCCAGCCCCCTGAAGCCGGCAGACTAGACCGTTGTTCGCTGACGGCAAAGCGGCCCGGTCCTTGCGGATTTCCCCTCAGAAGAGAGATTTCCAATGGCCTGGACAGCAATTTCGACCCGAAACGAGACACCGCCCATCGCGCGCGGCGGGTGGCTGGATGCGCTCCGTTTCATTGTGGCCTCGATGATCATCCTGCATCACTTCCAGGCGGCAGGCCCGGTTCCGCTGGCGGAAAGCCTGCATCCGGTGTTCGAGCGCGGCGGCTTCCTGCTGACCAACTTCTTCCTGATCGACAGCGGCTATGTGCTGATGCGGGTCTATGGCGGAGCGGTCGGGCGCGGCGCCCTGTCGCCGGGCGACTTCTTCATCAAGCGGTTCCTGCGCGTCTATCCGGCCCATCTGATCATGGGTCTGGCCCTGGTTGCGCTGGTGGTGTTGAGCGCCGCGATCGGCGTCGCGCCGCGCAATCCCGAATGGTTCGCCTGGGACCAGCTGCCCGCGCAACTGACCTTGACGCAGGCCTTCGGCATCCACGGTGGTCTGGGCTGGAACGCGCCGAGCTGGTCCGTCTCGGCCCTGGTCGGCTGCTACGTCCTGTTCCCCTATATCCTGCGGGCGCTGGTGCGGATGGGACCGTGGACGGCGCTGGCCTCGGCGGTGCTGGTCTATCTGCTGGCCAATGCGGCCTGCCATCAGTTCCTCGGCTATCCCGTCTATCAGATGCCGATGAAGTTCGGCTTCCTGCGCGCCCTGCCGCTGTTCGCGCTGGGCATGGCGCTGGCGGTGGTGTCGGAGAAGGTTTTCGTGGCCCCGCGCCTGGCCCGGATCGTCGGCGTCTCGGCCGCGGTAGGTCTGGCCGTGGTCCAGTTCTACGGCAAGAACGCCCTGATCAGCCTGACCTTCATCTCCCTGATCATCCTCGCGGCCGGCGCGATCCCGGTGCTGCGCCCCTCGAAACTGGTCGAACGGGCCAGCGTGGTCTCCTTCTCGATGTTCATCTCGAACGAGGTCGTCCGCATCGCCTGGTTCGGCGTCGCCAATGTCCTGATCGCGAAATACGCCCTGTCCACTGAAGTCCAGTGGGCCATCTGGGGCGCGGGGGTGCTGGCGGCCGTCGGCTTCGCCTTCGCCTTCCATGCCGTCATCGACGATCCGATGCAGACCTGGATCAAGCGCCGGCTGGCGCGCGGTCGTATCCAGCGTCGTCCGGTCGAACAGGGCGCGGTGGTCTCCATCGAGGGGTAGTCAGTCCGCGTCAGACTTCGTCCGCTTGCCCTCCGGGGCAATCGTGCGCATTGAGCGCCATGCCATCGAGTATGCTTCGCGACGTCTACATCACCGGGACCGGCGCCTTCCTGCCCGGTCCGCCGGTGGGTGTTGAGACGATGGAGGATTTCATCGGCCGGATCGGCGGGCGGAGTTCCGCAGTGGGTCGCCGCGCCCTGCGCTGGAACGGGGTCGAGACGCGCCACTACGCCCTGACGCCCGAAGGCCGGCCGCTGCACTCCAACGCCTCGATGACGGCGGCGGCGACGCAGGCGGCGCTGGAGGATGCGGGCCTGTCGATCGGCGACCTGAAGCATCTGGCCACGGCGACGACCCAGGGCGACTACATCGTGCCCGGCCACGCCAGCGCCGTCCATGCGGAGCTCGGCGCCGGCCCCATCGAGATCGCCAGCTACCAGTCCGTCTGCGCCTCCGCCCTGATGGCGGCCAAGGGCGCCTGGCTGCAGGTCCGGGCCGGCGAAGCCGAGGTCGCGGCGGCGGCGGCCGGGGAGTTCTCGTCCCGCTGGTTCCGGCCGGAATTCTATGAGGGCACCTCGCTGGTCGACGCCAAGGGCCGGGCGCGGGTCGAGGCGGACTTCCTGCGCTTCACCCTGTCGGACGGGGCGGGCGCGGTGGTGATGGAGCCGAAACCCCGGCCTGACGACCTGTCGCTGAAGGTGGAATGGATCGACCTGACCTCTCTGGCCGGGCGGTTCGATCCCTGTATGTGGGCAGGCTCCACCTTCGCCGACCGGGCGGACATGAAGTCAGCGTGGAGCCATGCGGGTCCCGTCGCAGCTCATGCCTCCGGATCCGTCGCCCTGGTGCAGGATTTCGAGCTGCTGAAGATCGTTATCCGCGCCTGGATCGGGGTCTGGCTGGAGAAGGTGGATCAGGGGCGGATCGTCCCGGATCAGGTCGACCACCTGCTGTGTCACTATTCGGCCCGGTCGCTGCGGGAAGAGATCGTCTCCGTCCTGAAGAGCACCGCCGCCATGATCCCCGAGGAAAAGTGGTTCTCGAACCTGCCCACAGTCGGCAACATCGGCGCGGCCTCGATCTGGGTCATGCTGGAAGAGTTCATGAAATCGGGACGGGCGAAAAAGGGCGAGAAGGTCCTGCTGATCGTGCCCGAGAGCGGACGGGCCATGGTCGGATTCATGATGTGCGAGGTGGTGTGATGGCGGATGGCGCTCGCGTGGACGATCAGGTCGCGGACACCCTGCGAAAACTCGCGGTGGTCTTCGCCGATTTCGAACAGCGGCTGGAGGCGACGCCTCTGATCCGCAAGTTGACGCGCGGACGGTTCGAACTGGCCGACTATCAGCTGTTCCTCATCAACCTGCGCCAGCAGGTGAAGGACGGCGCTCTGTGGATGTCGCGCGCCGCGTCGAACGTCGGCGAGGGACACCTCGAACTGCGCTCGACCCTGATGCGCCATGCCGTGACCGAGCATCGCGACTTCCGCCTGCTCGAGGCCGACTTCGTCTGCTCCGGCGGCGAGGTCGAGGTCATCCGTTCGGCCCCCAAGAACGTCGGCTCCGAGGCCATCTCGGCGTGGATGTTCCACGAGGCCTCGAAGCCCGACCCCTTCGGCCTGCTGGGCGCCATGTTCATCATCGAGGGACTGGGCTCGATCAAGGCCGCGCCCTGGGGGCGGCTGGTCAAGGAGCGGCTGAACCTGCCCGACGAGGCCGTGCGGTTCCTGCTCTATCACGGCGAGAACGACGCCGAACACATGCAGGAGTTCGAGGAGATGCTGCGGATGGTCCTGCCGGACGCCGCAGTCGCCGAACGGATCGTGATGACCGCGAAAGTCACCGCCCGCCTCTATGCGCTGCAGATCGAGGAGATCGTGGCGTGAGCCTGTCCGACGGCGGCGATACGACGGAGTGGAAGACCGATCCGTTCGACGCGCGCCGCTATGACGCCAACGATCCGGACCCTTGGCTGGCGCTGTATCTCGACCACTCCCTGCCCATCGATCCGCAGGCGAAGCGGGCCCTGTTGCTCGGCGCCCGGTCGTGGTCGCGGCGCTGGCTGTTCCCGGTCAGCCGCCCGCTCGTCTTCCTGTTCTTCGGCCTGGTGAAGGTGCTGCGGGCGATCTCGCCGCGCTATCCGAACCTTAACGGCCTGCTGCACAAGTCCATCCACTGGGGCCTGCGCACCTTCGGCTCGCCCGAGTGCAACACCCTGATCCTGCGCCACTTCCACGTAGGGACGGAGCTGCTAGCCTTCATGAAGGCCAATGCCGGGATCGATCCGGCCCTGGTCAAGACCGTGCCGTTGAAGCCGCTGACGCTGAAGGATCTGGAGGACAATGTCTTCCTCCAGCACGACCTGAACATCTTCAACTTCATCATCGAGCTGAACATGGCGCTGCGGGCCGCCGGCAAGGAGATCACCCCGCCCGACCGGGTCGACTTCTCCATGCTGTCGGACATCGAGCCGGACTTCGAGACCTTCCCGACCGGTCCGCTGAACCGCATCGATATCCAGACGGCGGTGGAGTTCTACACCCCTCTGTATGCCCTGATGCTGCCCCGCGCCGACTTCATGCGGGCCAGCCATTCGCTGCAGCTGGACGAGATCGTCGGCATCTATATCGGGCGGATTCTCGGCACCGACTACCACATGCATTTCGTCAAGAACGGCCACCCCCTGGTGACCCTGTCGACGCTGCAGGCGGGGTTCCGGCTGATGATGCACGGGCTGGACTGCGAGGCGATGCATGGCTGGCTGCGGGTGCTGAAGGCGCGTCAGGAAGCGGGTCTGCCGCTCGATCCGCGCGATCCCACCGGCGGGCCGGAGCTGGCATGACGGAAGCGGCGATCGACGGCTGGCGGTTCTGGATCGACCGGGGCGGCACCTTCACCGACATCGTCGCCCGCGCGCCCGACGGCGCCCTGACCACAGCCAAACTCCTCTCCGACAATCCCGACCAGTATGAGGACGCCGCCGTCGAAGGGGTGCGCCGCATCCTCGGGGCCGCGCCCGGCCCTCTGCCCGCCGGTCTTGTCGCCGACATCCGCATGGGCACGACGGTGGCCACCAACGCCCTGCTCGAACGCAAGGGCGAGCCGACCGTCCTGGCCATCACGCGCGGCTTCGGCGATGCGTTGCGCATCGGCTGGCAGGCCCGCCCCGACATCTTCGCCCGCCACGTCGTCCTGCCCGAGCCCCTGCACGACCGGGTCATCGAGATCGACGAACGCGTCCGCGCCGACGGACGGCTGGACCGCCCGCTGGACGAGACCACCGCCCGCGCCGACCTGACCGCCGCCTTCGCCGAAGGGTACCGCGCCCTGGCCATCGTCCTCGTCCACGGCTGGCGGTTCACCGACCACGAGATGCGCCTCGCCGCCCTCGCCCGCGAGATCGGCTTCACCCAGATCTCTGTCAGCCATGAGGTCGGCGCCCTGATCAAGCTGATCGGGCGCGGCGACACCACCGTCGCCGACGCCTATCTGTCGCCCGTGCTCGACGCCTATGTCGCCCGCGTCGGTCGGGCGCTCGGCCCCGACGTCCCCCTGATGTTCATGCAGTCGTCGGGCGGTCTCGCCAGCCCCTCCGCCTTCCGGGGCAAGGACGCCATCCTGTCCGGGCCGGCCGGGGGCGTGGTCGGCATGGCCGCGACGGCGATGGCCGCCGGTTTCGACCGCGTCATCGGCTTCGACATGGGCGGCACCTCGACCGACGTCTCCCACTATTCCGGTTCGTTCGAGCGCACCTCGGACGCCGTGGTCGCGGGCGTCCGCCTGCGCGCCCCCATGCTGTCGATCCACACCGTGGCGGCCGGCGGCGGCTCCATCTGCCGCTTCGACGGATCGCGCCTGCGCGTCGGCCCAGAGTCCGCCGGCGCCGTGCCCGGCCCCGCCGCCTACCGTCGCGGCGGCCCCCTGACGGTGACCGACTGCAACGTCCTGCTGGGCAAGTTGCGGCCCGAGTTCTTTCCCGCCGTCTTTGGCCCCGACGGCGACCAGCCGCTGGACCACGCCGCCGTCGCCGCCAAATTTGGCGCCTTGGCGGCCGAGGTCGCCGCCGCAACCGGCCGCCCCACCGACCCCCTCGACCTCGCCGAAGGCTTCGTCGCCATCGCCGTCCAGAACATGGCCGAGGCGATCAAGTCGATCTCCATCCAGCGCGGCCACGACCTGACCGGCTATGTCCTCAACTGTTTCGGCGGCGCGGGCGGCCAGCACGCCTGCCTCGTCGCCGATGCCCTGGGCATGACGACGGTGATGCTGCACCCGTTCGCGGGGGTTCTGTCCGCCTACGGAATGGGCCTGGCCTCCGTCCGGACGATCCGCCAGACCACGGTCGCCGCACCGCTCGCTCCCGCCTCCGACGCCGCCTTCGCCGACCGCGTCACCGCACTCGAAGTCGAGGCCCGCGCCGACCTCCTGGCCCAGGACCTGCCCGCCGCCTCCATCGGCACCGAGGCCCGCGCCGAGATCAAGTTCGCCGGCAGTGACACCCCCCTGACCGTCCCCTTCGGCCGCGCCGCCGACATGGCCTCAGCCTTCGAGACCCTGCACCGCCAGCGCTTCGGCTTCTTCGCCGAGGACAAGGCGCTGGTGGTGGAAACGCTGGAGGTCGAGGCGATCTCCGCAGTAGAGGCGCCTTCGACCCGGACTGACGCCACTCCGACAGCGGATCCGCCTCACATCGAATCCGTCCCCGTCCGCCTCGCCGGCGCCGAGCACGTCACCCCCGTGCATCGCCGCGAGATCCTCGCCCCCGACGCCCGCATCCCCGGCCCGGCCGTCATCCTCGAATCCACCGGCACGACCCTCGTCGAACCCGGCTGGTCCGCCCGCGTCGACGCCTCGGCCAACCTGATCCTCGAGCGCACCACGGCGCTCGCCGGCCGCGCCCCCATCGGCACCCACGCCGACCCCATCCTGCTGGAGGTGTTCAACAGCCGCTTCATGGCCTGCGCCGAACAGATGGGAGAGGCCCTGCGCGCCACCGCATACTCGGTGAACATCAAGGAGCGGCTCGACTTCTCCTGCGCCATATTCGACGGCGCGGGCGCCCTGATCGCCAACGCCCCGCACATCCCGGTCCACCTCGGCTCGATGGGCGAGAGCATCCGAGTCGTCATCGCCTCGCGCGGCCCGGAGTCGGCACAGCCGATGCGCCCCGGCGACGTCGTCATGCTGAACGCCCCCTATAACGGCGGCACCCACCTGCCCGACATCACCGTCATCATGCCGGTCTTCCTCGACGCCGAGCCGGCGCCCGCCTTCTTCGTCGCCGCGCGCGGTCACCATGCCGACGTCGGCGGCATCACGCCCGGCTCCATGCCCGCCTCCTCGACCACGGTCGAACAGGAGGGCGTCCTGATCGATGACTTCCTGCTGGTCGAGAGCGGTCGTCTGCGCGACACCGAGACCCGCGCCCTGTTCGCCTCGGGCGCTTACCCGTCCCGCAACGTCGATCAGAACATGGCCGACCTGAAGGCCCAGGTCGCCTCCTGCCAGCGCGGCGCCGACGAACTCAACCGCATGGTCGTCGAGTTCGGCCGCCCGGTCGTCGAGGCCTATATGGCCCACGTCCAGGCCAACGCGGAGGAAGTCGTCCGCCGCGCCATCGCCGCCCTGAAACCCGGCCAGTTCGCATATGAGATGGACGACGGCGCCGTCATCCGCGTCCGCATCGACGTGGACGCCAAAGCCCGCACCGCCGTCGTCGACTTCACCGGGACCAGCGAACAGCGCCCGACCAACTTCAACGCCCCGCTTTCGATCACCCGGGCGGCGACCCTCTACGTCTTCCGCACCCTGGTCGACGACGCCATCCCGCTGAACGAGGGCTGTATGAAGCCCATCACCCTCATCGTCCCGGAGGGATCGATGCTGAACCCCCGCTATCCGGCGGCGGTCGTGGCCGGCAACGTCGAGACGAGCCAGGCCGTGGTCGACACCCTGTACGGCGCCCTCGGCATCCTGGCCGCCAGCCAGGGCACGATGAACAACTTCACCTTCGGCGACGCGACCCGCCAGTACTACGAGACCATCGCCGGCGGCGCGGGCGCCGGCCCGGACGCGCCCGGCGCAAGCGCGGTCCAGAGCCACATGACCAACAGCCGCCTGACTGACCCCGAGGTTCTGGAAACACGCTTCCCCGTCCTGCTGGAAGAGTTCTCGATCCGCCGGGGCTCCGGCGGCGCGGGCGCGGCCAGAGGCGGCGACGGAGCGACGCGGCGGGTGCGCTTCCTCGAACCGATGACGGCGGCCATCCTCTCCGGTCACCGCAGGATCGCGCCGTTCGGCGTGGCGGGGGGCGAACCCGGCGAGGTCGGGGCGAACAGCATCGAGCGGGCGGACGGATCGACGGAAACCCTCGGCTCGACCGCGGAAACCTCCATGGCCCCCGGCGACGTCTTCGTCATCCAGACGCCGGGAGGCGGCGGGTTCGGCAAGCCCTGAACCCACCGCCGTGCACCCCGGCGAAGGCCGGGGTCCAGTTCAGGGATGCGGTCCATGGGATGCGCCTTCGGTCTCTCATCAGCAGAACGTCTTCTATCTGGACCCCGGCCTTCGCCGGGGTGCACGGTGTGAATTGAATCGAGGGGGAACTGCCAATGCTCGTGCTGCTCGGAATACTGGTCGTCGTCGCGGGCTTCGTGGCCCGGATCAATCCGTTACTGGTCATCCTGGCCGCGGCCATCGTCACCGGGATCTGCGCCGCCATCGTCCCTGGCGTCAGCCTCGCCGCCCTGTGGCAGGCGGCCGTCGCCACCCTCACCGCCTTCGGCGACGCCTTCAACGACAACCGCTATTTCCATGTCGTCTGGCTGATCCTGCCCGTCATCGGCCTGCTCGAACGCGCGGGTCTGCAGGAGCGCGCCCGCATGCTGATCGCCAGGGTCAAGGCCGCCTCCGCCGGTCGCCTCCTCCTCGTCTATCTCCTGATCCGTCAGGGGACCTCTGCGCTGGGCCTGACCTCGCTCGGCGGTCACCCCCAGATGGTTCGCCCGCTCGTCGCCCCCATGGCCGAAGGCGCGGCGGAGATCGAGGCCGGCGGGACCCTGCCCGATGCCGTCCGCTATCGAATCCGGGGCATGTCGGCCGCGACCGACAACATCGGCCTCTTCTTCGGCGAGGACATCTTCATCGCCATCGGCTCCATCATCCTCATGGTCGGCTTCCTCGAACAGGCCGGCATCATCGTCGAGCCTCTGCAGCTATCGGTCTGGGCCATTCCGACCGCCATCGCCGCCTTCCTCATCCACGGCGCGCGTCTGCTGATGTTCGACCGCGAGGTCCGCAAGGCGATCTCTGACGCCCCCTCGGAGGCCGGCCAATGATCACCCTCGATCAGGTCTACCTCCTCGTCGGGCTGATGTTCCTGGCCTTCGCCATCCTGACCCTGCGCGACGCCAGCCACCCGACGCGGATCCGCAGCGCCCTGTTCTGGGGTCTCCTCGCCGGGTCAATGTTGTTCGGGTCGTATCTCGGAGGCCTCGGCAACGGCCTTCTGGTCGTGGCTCTCGTGGCGCTCGGCGGCCTGTCGAAGCTCGGCGTCGGCAAACCCGGGAGCACCACGCCCGACCAGCGACGCGAGAGCGCGTCCCGGCGCGGCAATGCCCTGTTCCTGCCCGCCCTGATCGTGCCGGTCGTCGCCGTCGGCGGGACCCTCGCCGCCAAACACACCGGCTGGGGCGAGGCCCTGTTCTCCCCGACCCAGACGACCCTGATCGCGCTCGCGCTCGGTTGTCTGATCGCTCTCGGCGCCGCCATGGCCTGGCTCCGGCCGCCCGCGACCGCGCCGCTGCACGAGGGTCGCCGGCTGATCGATTCCATCGGCTGGGCCGTCCTCCTGCCCCAGATGCTGGCGGCGCTCGGCGCCATCTTCCTTGCCTCCAATGTCGGCGGCGTGGTCGGCGAGGTCGTGACCCAGGCCGTGCCGATGAGTTCGTCTCTGGTCGCCGTGGTCGCCTACTGCCTCGGAATGGCGCTGTTCACCGTCATCATGGGCAACGCCTTCGCCGCCTTCCCGGTCATGACGGCGGCCATCGGCCTGCCCTTCGTCGTCGGTCAGTTCGGCGGCGACCCGGCCATCGTCTGCGCCATCGGCATGCTGGCCGGTTTCTGCGGCACCCTGCTGACGCCCATGGCCGCCAACTTCAATGTGGTGCCGGCGAACCTTCTGGAATTGCCCGACCGTAATGCCGCCCTCAACGGTGTCATCCGCGCCCAGGCCCCGACCGCCCTGATCCTTCTCGGGGTCAACATCGCCCTGATGTATTTCCTAGCCTTCCGGTTCTGACATGCCTCACGCCCTCGACGCCGCCACAGCCGCCCGTTTCGCCCGGGCCGCGCTCGGCCATGTGACGCGGGAGTATCCCAACAAGCTGGATCACGTCCTGAACGGGCCCGAGGACGCGCTCGGCCCCCGCGCCCTTCACCCGATCTTCTTCGGCAGTTTCGACTGGCACTCCTGCGTCCACGGCTGGTGGACACTCTTCACCCTGCGCCGCCTGTATCCGGACATGGCCGAGGCCGCCGCAATCGCCGGTCTGGCGGACGAACTGTTCACCCCGGCCAATGTCGGGGTCGAGTTGGCCTATCTGGCCACACCCTCCAGTCGGGGCTTCGAACGCCCCTACGGCTGGGCCTGGTTGCTGATGCTGCAGGCGGAGCTGGACCGCCACTCGGACCCGCGCGGCCGAGCCTGGGCCGAGACCCTGCGTCCCCTGGCCGTCGCCTTCGCCGACCGGTTCAAGGCCTTTCTGCCGATCTCGACCTATCCGGTGCGGACTGGCGCCCACTACAACACCGCCTTCGCTCTCCGCCTGACGCTCGACTACGCTGAGGGCGCCGGTGACACGGAGCTGGCCGAACTGTGCCGCTCCGCCGCCTTGCGCTGGCATTCCGCCGACCGCGACTGCCAGGCCTGGGAACCGTCGCAGGACGAGTTCCTGTCGCCGACCCTGATGGTGTCAGAAATGATGCGTCGCGTGAGCGACGATCAAGACTTCGGATCCTGGTTCGATCTCTATCTTCCGCGACTCGAACAGCGCGAGCCCGCGACCCTGTTCGCCCCCGCCACGGTCAGCGACCGGTCGGACGGCAAGATCGCCCATCTGGACGGTCTGAACCTCAGCCGGGCCTGGTGCTGGCGGGGCATAGCCTCTGCCCTGGCGTCCGATGACCCCCGTCGGGCCGTCGCCCTGAAGGCGGCCGGGGACCACCTCGACGCCGCCCTGCCCCACGTCACCGGCGACTATATGGGCGAGCACTGGCTGGCCAGTTTCGCGCTTCTGGCCCTGCTCGCCGAGCCGGGCTGAACGACGCCAGCGCCCTGATCCACCGGGGCTTTTTCCAGTCTTTCGCGCAAAAGAAAGGGGCGGCCGATACGAGATCGGCCGCCCCCAACTTCTTAGCTTTGACGCGCCTTAGAAGCGGGCGGTCAGGCCGACGTAGTAGCGGCGGCCGAGCACGTCATAGGCGGACGGATCGGTGTTGGCCGCGACGGCCGGGCTGTAGACCGGGGCCATTTCGTCGGTGAGGTTATTCACACCGGCGCGCAGGGCGACGGTGTCGTTGACGGCCCACGAGGCGTTCAGATCGAAGTAGTCGATCGCGTCGATGACCTGGGCGCGGTTGTTGAAGTTCAACGCCGAACCCTGGTAGCGCCAGCGCATGCCGAGGCCGACCGGACCCATGTTCCAGTTGACCGAGGTGAGCGATTTCCACTCAGGCAGGGTCAGGCCGAACGAGTTCGACAGGGTGCCCGTGCGGTCGGTGAAGGTGCCGCCCGGCAGGTCCTGGCGCTTGTACTCTTCCAGCTTGGTGCCGGTGACGTTCACGCGCAGCGAACCCCAGTCCGGCAGACCGAGGTCAACCAGAGCGGCGTTCCAGTCGACCTGGAAGTCGATACCCGAGGTTTGCAGGGCGCCCAGGTTGGCGTTGGTTTCGAACGTGTTCGTAACCTGGCCAGACCCGCGGTCGCGGCTGAACAGCGAGCAGTAGAAGTTGTTCGGATCGTAGGTGGTGTTCGACGCACCGTCGGCGTTGAAGCAGCGACGGAACTGTTCGGTCACCGCGACAGTGCCAACGACGTCGGCGATCTCGATCGTGTAGTAGTCGAGCGAACCCGAGAAGCCCGAGAGCCAGGGGTTCGAGAAGGGCGACTGGAAGACCAGGCCGACGGTGTAGGAGTCGGCGGTTTCCTCGAACAGGTTCGGGTTGCCGCCCGACAGACCCTGAACCTGCTGGTTCGGGTAGGTGTAGCTGTCGATGACCTGCGACGGGACGCCTTGCGTCAGGCAGAGGGCCCGAACGGCGGCGGCGCCGGCGGCGCCCGGAGCGCGATAGGCGCTGCGGATGTCGCAGGGATCGCCCGAGAACTGCGGGGCGACCGGCGTTCCGCCCGTCGGCGAACCGATCGAGGGGAAGTTCGTGTTCTGCGCGCCGAACAGTTCACCGATCGACGGGGCGCGAACAGCGCGCTGGATGCCGCCGCGAACCGTCAGGGCGTCGACGATGACCCAGTTGGCGTCAGCCTTGTAGGATTCGACCACGCCGACCGAGTCATAGCTGGAGACGCGGTAGCCGATGTTGGTTTCCAGGCTCTGGATCAAGGGCAGATCGCGCAGCAGCGGGATCAGGATTTCACCGTAGCCTTCGTACACCTGGTCGGAACCGGAGAGCGAGTTCACCGCGTTGAAGCCGGCGATGTCGTTCTGAACCGTCAGGACGGTCGTCGTGCCGTTGAACGACGGCAGCAGGGCCGTGGCCGACAGCGAGGCGTCAGCGACGAAGTTGTAGTTCTGCTCGCGATAGGTGCCGCCGAGAGCGACGCGGACTTCACCGGCCGGCAGATCGAACATGCCGCCCTGAAGGTTGACTTCAAAGACGCGCTGGTCGTTGACGGTCGTGTTCTTCGACGTCCGGCCGATGTAGGCTTGGCAGGCAGCGCTCAGCGTGGATTCACCGAACGGGTTGAAGCCGCCGGCGCAGAGCGAGGCGCCGCCGTCTGCGGCGTCCAGCAGACGCTGAACCGCCGAACGCGAGACGTTGCCCGTCTGGGTCGTGGTGTCGTCGACGCGGCCGTAGGACAGGTAGGCGTCATAGGTCCAGTCGCGCGTGCCCTCCAGGTCGCCGCGGATACCCGTGGTGATCTGATAGACGCTGACGGCCTCGTTGCCGACGCGCGCACCCAGGGCGCTGAAGCGCTTGTCCAGGCGGAAGGTGCCGGCCGGGTTCGGGCGGCTGTTCAGGACCGAGCGCAGCTCGGACGAGATGAACGGGTTGGTCGACGGAACGCGGAAACCGGTGCCGGCGGCGGCAGGCGAGGCGGCCAGCAGGTTGGAGGTCTCGTACTGCGAGAACAGGAACTCGGTGTAGACCTCGGCCGCCGGGTTGATCTCGTAGGTCGCGGTGCCGAACACGTTGTAGCGGTTCTGCGGCAGCACGCCGTAGTTCAGCGGGCCGGTGTTGTAGGCGAAGTCGGCCTGTTGCAGCGGACCGGCGGTGCGGAAGCCCTCGTAGTCGATGCCGCCCGGCGAAACGTAGTCGCGGGCGTTCTGATACGTGAACAGCGTGCCGTTGTTGTTGAAGCCGAAGGTGTTGGCGTTCGTGCCGCCGGTGATGAAGCCGGCGACCACGGCCGTGGTCGGCAGGTTCTGGGCGTCAAAGACGGTCGAACCCAGGGGCGAGGCGCCCGAGAAGCCCGAGACGGCCGAGAACGGACGCGCGGCGTTGAAGAGCGGCGAACGGTGCGAGTAGTCGAACGACAGCACGGCGTGGCCGCGGTCGCCGAACTTGCCGCCGACGGTCAGGTTGACCGAGTTCGAGTCGGCGTCGTTACGGTCGGATTCGCCGTACTGGACGTCCAGGCGGAGACCCTCGAAATCGTCGTCGAGCAGGAAGTTCAGCACGCCGGCGACGGCGTCCGAACCGTAGGTCGACGAGGCGCCGCCCGTGATCGTTTCGATGCTGGAGATCAGCGCGGTCGGCAGGATGTTGAGGTCGACGACCGACGAGGCGTTGGAGGCCACCAGACGGCGGCCGTTCATCAGCACCAGGGTGCGGGTCGTGCCCAGGCCGCGCAGCTGCACGTTGGCCTGGCCGCCGTTGGACGGGTTGTTCGACGTGGCGTTCGCGGCGGGCGTGAACTGCGGCAGGTCGTTGATCAGGGTGTCGATGTTGACCGAACCGGTCGCCTGGAAGTCTTCGGCAGTGACAGTGACGATCGGCGAGTTGGCGACATAGTCCTGACGGGCGATGCGCGAACCGGTGACGACGATGTCGTCAACGGCGTCGTCTTCCTGGGCGTCCTGCGCCATGACGGGCGCGGCCATCAGAGAAGCGGCGGCGACCAGGGCCGCGCCGGCGAACATCGAGGTGCCGAGAAGTCGGCGGCGATAGGTGGTGTCGGTCAAAGGGGCTTCTCCATGAGCAGTCTGTTTTCAGGTCGGACCTTTGGCCCGCCCGTTCCCGACCCGCGCGGATGCAGATCTGGAACTTGGGCGAAAGCGTTACCGCACACGGTGGACGGGTCAATGAGGATGGCCGCAACGCGACGCTTTCGTGAAAGAATGTCACATTCAGACCACGCCCCGGCCCCATTGCCGCAACGAGTAAAATATCGCGTAAGAAGCGGGCCACCGCTCTTCTTGAGGATACGGAACATGCGTAAAAAATCATCGTTTCCGGGGCTGCCGGCGCTCGCCCTGGCCGCAGCCGCTTTCGCAGCTCCGATGAGTGTCCATGCGCAGGACGCAGCGCCCTCCAGACCCCCGCTGCTGGAGGGTTTGCTGTCCTGTCGGACGATCACGGCGACCGACGCACGGCTGGCCTGTTTCGACGCCGCTGCAGCCGCGTTCGACACAGCCGAACAGCAGGGCGAGGTCACGGTGATTGACAGGGTGCAGGCGCGCGAGACCCGCACCCGGCTGTTCGGTCTGGACCTCGACACGGCCAACCTGTTCGGGCGGCTGCGGCAGGATGACCCGGTGGAGGCGATCGAGACGACCCTGACCAGCGGGCGACAGGATGGACGAGGCCAATGGACCTTCGTTCTGGCCGACGGTTCGACCTGGCGTCAGATTGACATGGAGCGCATCACCAGTCGCGTCGCCCCCGGGGCGTCGGTGCGCATTCGCCAAGGCGCGGTGGGCAGCTTTCTGTTGAGCGTGGGCGGGGCCCGGTCTGTCCGCGCCCGTCGCGAGCGCTGAGCGCGCCACCAAAGCCGTGAAGCCTCATGGTCCCGAATCAGCGGCGCGCCTTCAGATCCTGACACAGGCCGTCGAGGCCCGGCCCGCGAGCGCCGTGGCTGAGCACAATCTCGCCGCCGCCCTCGGCGACATGGGTGACGCCGAGGGGGCCCTGGCGGCTGTCCGGCGCGCCTTCGCCAAGGGCGGCGACGCGCCCGAGACCTGGCTGGTGTTCGCCCGCGCCCTCATGTCATCAAGCCGACTCGCGGAGGCCGAAGAGGCCCTGCGCCAGACCCTGATGCGTCGCCCGGACTATGCCGACGCGCTGCGGGACCAGGCCCAGCTCATCTGGATGCGGAGCGGTGACGCCCGTGCGGCCCTTGCGGCGATCGACGCCCGCCTCCAGTCCGTGCCGACCGCGCCGCTGGTTGGCCTGCGCTCGAGCATCGTGCGAGACATCGTGGGCGACGAGGCGGCCTATCGCGGGCTGGAACCGTGGCTGAACGGGCCTCACCCCGCCTTCCTCGATGCGATCGCTTCGGCCGCCGCTTCGGGTTTCGATCCGGCGTTGGCCCTGAAGCACGCCGATGCTGCGGCGGCCGCCGCGCCGGACGACGCCGAGGCGCGGGTGGCGCAGCTGGCGGCCCTGATGGCCTGCGGGCGATCCGGCGAGGCCCTGCCGGGGCTGGACGCCCATCTGGCGGCGGCGCCGGTCGATCAGTACGCCCTGGCCCTGCGCTACGCCGCCTGGCGGGTGGTCGGCGACCCGCGCGCCCTGTCCGCAGAGGACTATCGGCGGCTGACCGCCGCGTTCGATCTGGCCACGCCCACTGGCCAGGACCGGGAGACCTGGCTGGCCAGGGCCGCAGCCGGTCTGCGCGGTTTGCATCCCTTCCAGGCTCAGCCGTTCGGCCAGTCGATCCGCTCGGGCGCGCAGGCGGCGCTGGACCCGCGTTTCGCCGGCGATCCGGCCGTTGACGCGATCTTCGACGCCTTGACCGACCCCATAGAGCGCTTCATCGGCGCCATGGCCGGTCGGGACGATCCGATGAGCCGCCGTGCGGGTGAAGGCTTCGAGATCATCGGCGCATGGTCCGTGCGCCTGACGGCCGGCGGCCGTCACAGCGACCATATCCATCCCAAGGGCTGGGTGTCGTCCGCTCTCTATGTCGAGACGCCGGAGCCGTCGCCGGATCAACCCAGGGCGGGCTGGTTGCGGTTCGGGGCCTGTCGCCTGGGTGTCGGGCTGGAGTTGCCGCCGGAGCACTGGATCGAGCCGACGCCCGGCCGCGTGGCGCTGTTCCCCTCCTGGATGTGGCACGGCACCGAGCCGTTCACCGGCGGCGGCGAGCGACTGACCGTCGCCTTCGACGTCCAGCCGAGGTAGCCCTCGCGCCGCACCCGCGCTCAAGCAGCGAGCGACCGCGTCGCGAGCGGTAGCGCGCCAAAGATGCGCTCAAGCAGCGAGGCTCCGCGAGCCGAGCGGTAACGCCCTTAAATGGGCATCCGCATGATTTCCTGATACGCCGAGATCACCTGGTCGCGCACCGCGATGACGGTCTGCAGCGAGGCCTCGGCGCTGGAAATCGAGGTGACCACGTCGATCATCGAGCCCTGATCCTGGACAGCCTGGGTCATGTTGGTTTCGGCCGCCCGCGTCTGCTGGGTCATGTCGCCCATGACGTTCGACAGCAATTGCGAGAACTCAGGCCCGCCGCCGGCCGCCGCCGCGCCGGCCGTCGCTCCGCCGGTTCCCTGCGCCTGGGCGTAGGCGCGGGCCGCCATCAACGGGTTCATCGACATCGGTCAGGCCCTATCGTTTCAGGATATCGAGGGTGCGGCTTTCCATCGACCGCGCCGTCTCGATGACGTTCAGGTTGGCTTCGTAGGCCCGCTGCGCCTCGCGCATGTCCATGGCCTCGATCAGGGTGTCGACATTGGGCCGCAGGACATAGCCTTCGCCGTCGGCGGCTGGATGGGTCGGGTCGTATTCGCGGCGGAAGTCGCTCTGGTCGGGGCGCACCTCAGCCAGGGAGACGCCGGTGGCGCCATCGATGCCCCGCGCCTCGAAGACCGGAATCTGGCGGCGATAGGGATTCCCCCCCGCCGTCGGCGCCGTCGAGTCCGCGTTGGCGATGTTCTCGGCGATGATCCGCATGCGCGACTGCTGCGCGGTCAGGGCGGAGGCGGCGACGGCCATGGCGCTGTTGCGCGGCGCGCCGTTGCGGCCGTTGATCGGATCCGTCATCGGACGCTTCCCTTACAGCTCATCGACCCGGAACCTTGGCGGCCAGGCCGATCATGGCCATCGACTTGGTGTAGAGGCCGATCGCGGCGTCATAGGCCATGCGGCTCTCGGCCATCTTCAGCATCTGCTCCTCGACCACCACCGCGTTGCCATCCAGCGTGGTCTCGGAATCGGGCGAGGCCTCGGAGGTGAAACGGGCCACGGGCGCGCCGTTCGGGCCGCCGACGGGCATGTGGCCGGCTGAGGTCTGGACCATGCGCAGCCCGCCCCCGTCCCGCATCGCGGCGGCGAAGTCCGTCGGCGCCCTCAGATCACGGCCGACGTAGCCCGGCGTGTCCGAGTTGGCGACGTTCTGGGCGATAAGGCGCTGGCGCTCGTCCAGCCACGTCATGCGGCCCTTGATCTGGCTCAGAAGGGGGATGTCGGCGACGCCCATCGGGATCGTCCTCGTTCACGAATGGGCAGAAAATGCCGCCTGTATGGTTAACGAGGGCTTATCTAAACGCGACGTTAACCACGTTGGTTAAATGTCCCGGGGTCTTCCCGGGGCCCTTCAGAATGAACTTCCTCGATCTCGCGCGCGCCATCTTCGGCCTCGCCTTCACCCTGGGTCTGATCGGCCTGGCCGCCTGGGCCGCGCGTCGCTATGCGCCGCAGCTGATGGCGAAACTGAACGCCGAGCGCGGCGAGCGCCGGCTCAAGGTCGTCGAGACCCTGGTCCTCGACCCCGCACGCCGCCTGGTCCTGGTCAAGATCGACGACGAGGAACGTCTGCTCCTGCTCGGCGAAGGCCGCGAGCTGATCGAACCGCGGGGCGTCGAGAAATGAGCCGCCCGGTCGCCGCCCGCACACGGCGGACAAGGGAGAAGCTTTTCGCCGTCCCCACCCGCGCGGAGTTCATCAGCGCTCTCAAGCTGTCCGCGATCACCACCCTGCTCTGCCTGATGTGGCCGCTGGCCGCCTTCGCCCAGGACGCGGCGGCCGCCGGCGGCGCGGGCGCTGCAATCAATGTCGATCTCGGCACCGGGGCCGGCCTGACCGAGCGGGTCGTCCAGCTGGTCGGCCTGATGACCGTCCTGTCGCTGGCGCCGTCGATCGTCATCATGACCACCAGCTTCGTGCGCATCATCGTGGTGCTGTCTCTGCTGCGCACCGCTCTGGGCATGCAGCAGTCGCCGCCGAACGCCGTTCTGGTGTCGCTGGCCCTGTTCCTGAGCGCCATCGTCATGGCTCCGACGTGGCAGGACGCCTATGATTCGGGCATCCGACCCCTGATGGATCAGCAGATGGAGCTGCCCCAGGCGTTCGATCTGGCGTCGGAACCTGTGAAGACTTTCATGCTCGCCCAGGTGGACCAGGGGGACCTCGCCCTGTTCACCCGACTGAGCCGTCTGGAGGCCCCGACCACGGCCGCCGAACTGCCTCTGAGGGTCATCGTTCCCAGCTTCATGATCAGCGAGCTGAAGAAAGCCTTCGAAATCGGATTTCTTCTGTTTATTCCGTTTCTTGTGATCGATCTGGTGGTCGCCAGCGTGCTCATGTCCATGGGTATGATGATGCTGCCTCCGGTGGTGATTTCCCTGCCGTTCAAGCTGATCTTTTTCGTGCTCGTGGACGGCTGGAGACTGGTCGCCGGAAGCCTGGTCGAGAGCTTCCGGCAAGCGTCCGGCGCGGGCTAGGTTCCCACCCTCAAAGGCTTTGCGAGCCATTGGCGCTTGCCAAGTCGCCCAAAAGGCGTGTTGATCCCCCGGTCGTCGCCCCGGGAATCGGGGCGAGCTTTTCGGGAAACGACCCATAATGACCACTCAAGCTGAACTCATCGCCGCCGTCGCCAAGGATGCCGGTGTCAGCCAGGCCGACGCCGGCCGCGTGCTGGAAGCCATCGTCAAGAACATCCATTCGTCGCTGACCGGCGGCGGCGATGTCCGCATCTCCAACCTGGGTGTTTTCGACACCGCCGCCCGCGCCGCTCGCGAAGGCCGCAACCCGGCCACGGGCGCGACCATCAAGATCGCCGCGTCGAAGGCCGTGCGCTTCCGCGTGTCGAAGCCGCTCAAGGATGCGGTCAACAAGTAAGGCTGTAGCTCTTTAGCCTGCCGCGGGAGCCGCGGCGGCTGGAGCAGTGGGACGGGCGGGCGTCGCGGCAGCGCGGTTCCCGCCCGTTCTTTCTCTGAGCTGGGTCTTCATCTGGTTGACCCAGCCGGTGAAGGTGTCGGCGCCGGCGGTCAGTCCGGCGAAGTCCTGGGCGTTCGCCGCCCCTTCCATTCCATCCAGACCGTCCAGGGCGATGCGCAATGCCGCCCCCGACCGCGCCCGATCCTTGAACGGCGCATAGTTCTGCGACAGCCGCGAAAGCGCGCCCGCGTCGCGCGCCAGCGAATAGCCGACGCCGGCCCGGATCACCCGGCTCTCCTCGTCCGGGGTCAGGGCCGTGGCCGTGTCCTTGTAGCGATCGCCGAGCCGCGCTTCATAAAGCGCCGCCGCCCCCGCCCAGTTCTCCTGCTTCCAGAAGATGTCGGCGCGGACCTGTTGCGCTTCCGGGCTGCGATCGCCGTCAACCGTTTCCAGAGCGTGGTCGTAACGGCCCAGGTCCATCAGGGCCCGCGCCTCCAGCGCCCGACGTTCGGCGCTGAGCGCGGTCGGCAGAAGCGTCGTGCGCGATGACCACAGGGCCTGCAGCGCCGGCTCCGGCTGGCGATCCATCAGCAGCACTGTCGCCAGGGTGGTCGCCACCTGGGCCTTGGCCACGCCCTCAAGCCGGTTGTCGACCTGGTATTTCAGCAGCTCTGCGGCCTGGTCCAGCAGGTCGACGTCGACCAGACGACGGGCCAGACGGCGCACCATCTCGTCCCCGTCAGCGCCCACGGGCGTCAGGTCCCGGAAGTCGTAGAACAGGGCCAGGGCCTGCACCGGCTGCAGGCCGTCGGCCGCGCCGTCGAGGAACAGAGCCTTGAAGGCGTTCGACAGGTCGGACTGCAGTTCCACCGCCCCCGGCAGGTCGCCCAGCCGCTTGCCGGCCCCGCGAAGGGTGTCGAGCGCTTCGCGATAGCGACCCTGCGACAGATACAGGCCGCCCAAGGTGCGGATCACAGACAGCTCGGTGGCATCCCCGCGCCAGCGCCACTTCAGCTGCTCCAGCAGGGCCGCGGCCGCCGTCGGCGTCATCGTGCCCTTGGCCAGTTCGATGCGGATCACGCCCAGCTTGGCCGGGGTGGCGATCCCGTCCAGCGGCGCCCGGCCGACGGCCTTGTAGACGGCCAGCGCGCGATCGGTCGCGCCCTCCAGCTCGAACAGCCGCGCCTGCACCAGACGGGCCGTCAGCTGATCGGCGGCGGGCGCATCCTGCGAGAAACTGTAGGCCAGAAGGGACTTTGCGGCGTTCAGATCGCCGGTCTCCAGCGCGGCCATGGCATGCGCGGCGCCGAACCGTGCGCGCCAGACCGGCGGGAAGCCGTCGATGGCGGCGGCCCCTCCCGCGAAGGATCGGCGCGCCTCTTCCCAGTCGCCCTGTTCGGCGGCCAGCCAGCCCTGCCAGACCCTGGTCGAGGGATCGCCCGCGAGCGCGCCGGACGAGAAGTCCAGGGTGGCCTCTTCCAGCCGGCCGATGGAGGCCCGCGCCGCGCCGCGCAGGCCGCGCAGTTCCGGCTCGCCCTGCAGGGACGGCGTCTCCGTGAACATCGAGTTGACTACGCCGATGGCCTCGAACCCCAGACCGGATCCGACCAGGAAGCGCGTCAGGGCCAGGCGCGCCTCGATCGGGGCGCGCGGATTGTCGGAGGCGGCGATGGATTCCTGCGCCGCCGCGTCCTGAAGCTTGCGATAGCGGGCGGAGAAGCCCTCCTCGCCCGGATCGGCCCATTCGGTCAGGATCAGGGCCGGGAATTCGGCCTTCCTCGGAGCATGGTCCTCGGGCGGCGCGGCCGCCTCGAGCGCCATCGACGGCGGCGACATCGTCAGACCGCCGGGCCGCGTCAGGGTGACGAGGTCGCCCTCTGCCTTGATCGACAGGTCGTCGGTCGGAGTCTCGACCGCCAGCCCCTGAGCCGTCGGCAACAGGGTCAGATCCACGGTCCGGCGAGTGTCGGCGAATCCCTTGCCGGGCGCCAGGGCCGTGACGGCCGCGAACCGGTCGCCGACCATCGGGTCGGTCAGCCAGACAGTCTTGGTCGCCCCGGCCATGTTTGCGACCAGACTGGCCTCGGCCGTGTCGTCACGATCGACCTGGACGCTCTGCGGCGCCGCCGTCGGACCGCCGATGACGATCCTCCAGGTCGCGCCTTCTCCGACCGCCGAGACCGCGAGGCCTTCGGGAGCCGGGATGCGAATGGCCGTATAGTCGGGCCCCATGGCCCAGCGCGCCTGGCCGGCGGGACCGAGGTCGCCCGCCTTCGACATGTCCATCCGGGCGGCGGTGTCGAACACGACCCAGACCGCGTCCCCGCGCCGGAAGACGGCTGCGCCCACCGGCGCGCCCCAGGCGAAGGACAGGCTGACCTGTTCGGCGGTCTTCGTCGCCACGACCGGCACCGCGCCACTGGCAGGGACGGCGGCGCCGGCGGGCGCGGCAGGCGCCGCTCCGGCGGGATAGAGGTTCAGCCATACCGCGCCGTCGTCGGCGCCGGTGCGGGCGTCCGCCCCCTCGGCCAGGGTGATGACCAGTTCGGTGGCGTCCAGCGCCGCGCGGGTCTCGACCTTTACCACGCCCGGGGGCGGATCGACCTTCAGCCGGGTGACGTCCGGGGCGGCGGTCGAGCCGATGCGCACGACGACGGTCTGGCCGTCCCGACGCACCCGCGACCGCGATCCGACGATCCCGGCGAACTCGACCCGGGTGAAGCCATCATTTGCCCCGACGCGGATTGTGATGGGATCCAGGGCGGCGGCGGCTTCCTGGGCGAAGGCCGGCAAGACGGACCCTGCGATCGGGGCGAGCGCGATCGTCCCCGCGGCGCCGAGCGCCGCCGTGGTCCTTCCGATCGCGGTGCTGTTGCGCGCGCCTGCCATTCGCGCGCACACTCGCGCGATCGCCCTTTAGGCGCGGTTAACGGGGTGTGACCGAACGCCCCCTTGCGGCGTTGCATCAAAGCGCCGACCTGAGCGGTGTCAGGAGCCGCCATGTCCACCCCCGAAGTGCCCGCCTATCCCCGCCTGTCGACCCTTTCGACCGGTCTGCGTTGCCGATGCCCGCGCTGTGGCGAGGGTCCCCTGCTCAAGGGCTACCTGACCATCCGCCCGTCATGCCCCGCCTGCGGCCTGGACTATTCATTCGCCGAACCCGCCGACGGCCCGGCCTTCTTCGCCATATCGGCCATCGGCATCCTCGGCATGATGGCCTTCATGGCCTTCGAGTTCACGGTCCATCCGCCGATCTGGGTCCATTTCGCCTTCACCTTCCCCCTGATCGCGGCCGCCTGCCTGCTGGTCCTGCGACCCTTCAAGGGCTGGCTGGTGTCCGAGCAATACGTCCACAAGGCCGCCCCGCCCGAATGGGAAAGCATCGGCGGCCACGGCGAGGGGTCGAAGTGGCGATAACGGGCTGAGAGGTTGGCGACCCCGGAGGGACTCGAACCCCCGACCTCTGCTTTAGGAAAGCCTTGCTCTATCCGGCTGAGCTACGGGGCCACGCGGGCTGTCCCTAGCGGGTTGCGCCCCGCTCCGTAAACCCGTCCAGCGCCAGTCGCCGTGTCCTGGCGAAATCTGTTTGTGGTTAATCGGTCTTAAGATACAATATCTTGGGGTGAACAAACCCCGAATCTGGCCGTGTCGCTGATTCGGTCATGATTCGTTTCGCGCCTGTTCCACCCCATTGTCGTCAGCCGTTAAGCGCAGCCCTGCCCGGAGCGACCATCGCGCGTTGACGACTTAGTTTTGATATGAAACGGTCTTCTCCTCCCGGGAGATCGTCATGTCGTCCACCCCGTCCTGTCTGATCATCGGCGCCGGAGACGGGGTCGGATCGGCCATCGCCCGCGCCTTTGCCCGCGAGTGTCTGGCCGTCTGCGTCACCCGTCGCCCCCGTCATCTGGATCAGCTCGAAGCGCTCGCCGCCTCCATCCGCGCCGACGGCGGTCAGGCCCACGCCTTTGGCGTCGACGCCCGGAACGAGGCCGAAATGATCGCCCTGGTCGACCGGATCGAGGCCGAGGTCGGACCGCTGCAGGTCGTGGTCTTCAACATCGGCGCGAACGTCCGCTTCCCGGTCGTCGACACCACCGCCCAGGTCTATTCCAAGGTCTGGGAGATGGCGGCCTTGGCCGGCTTCTTCACGGGGCGCGAGGCCGCCCGCGTCATGGGTCCGCGCGGCAAGGGCTCGATCCTGTTCACCGGCGCCACGGCCTCGACCCGGGGCGGGGCGGGCTTCTCCGCCTTCGCCGGGGCCAAGGCGGCCCTGCGCCAGCTGGCCCAGAGCCTCGCCCGCGAGATGGGGCCGCAGGGTATTCACGTCGCCCACGTCGTCGTCGACGGCATGATCGACGGGACCTTCGCCCGCTTCATCGCCCCCGACATCCAGACCCTGCTCGACGAGGATGCGATCCTCAAGCCCGACGAAATCGCCAAGAACTACGTCTGGCTGCACAATCAGCAACGCAGCGCCTGGACGTTCGAACTGGACCTGCGCCCATGGAAGGAAAACTGGTGACCCAATCCTCGCCTGGAAAGATCATCGACTTCATCTTCGATTTCGCCAGCCTGAACGCCTACCTCGCCGAGCGCGCCCTGCCGGAGCTGGTCGGTCGGACGGGAGCGACGGTCAATGTCATCCCCTGCCTGCTGGGCGGCATCTTCAAGGCCACCGGCAACCAGGCGCCGTTCAGCGCCTACGCCGGGATCAGGGGCAAGCTTGACTACGAAATGCTGGAGATCCGCCGCTTCGTCGCGGCCCACGGCATCACCGGTTTCCAGATGAACCCCCACTTCCCGGTCAACAGCCTGCTGGCCATGCGGGGCCTGTGCGCCTGCGAACCCGGCGACGAGTTCGACCGTTATCTGGATGCGGTCCTGGCCGGTTTCTGGGAGCGTGGCCTGCCGATGGGCGACCCGGCCGTGCTCGCCTCGGTCCTGACCGAGGCCGGCCTCGACGCAGAACGTCTGATCGCCCTGGCCCAGACCGATGCGGTGAAGGCGAAGTTGGCCGACAACACCGCCGCCGCCGTCGAACGCGGCGCCTTCGGAGCCCCCACCTTCTTCGTCGGGGACGAGATGTTCTTCGGCAAGGAGCGGCTGGGCCAGATTGAGTTTTTGATCAACGGGGTGTGATCGGCTCCGCTTGAGGAACCGCAGGCGAATCGCCACCTTATTGAAACCATGAGCGACCGCCCCACCGGCCTCGCCCCGTCCCGCGTCGTCGCGGTCCTGGGGCCGACCAATACCGGCAAGACCCACCTCGCGGTCGAGCGGATGCTGGGTCACGCCTCGGGCATGATCGGCCTGCCGCTGCGGCTGCTGGCGCGCGAGATCTACGAGCGGATCGTCAAGCTGCGCGGCGCCGCCGCAGTCGCCCTGATCACCGGCGAAGAGAAGATCATCCCGACCCGGCCGCATTTCTGGGTCTGCACCGTCGAGGCCATGCCGCTGGAGCGCGAGGTGGAGTTCCTGGCCATCGACGAGATCCAGCTGGCCGCCGACCCGGAGCGCGGCCACGTCTTCACGCAACGACTGCTCCACGGACGCGGCCGGTTCGAGACCATGTTCCTCGGCGCCGCGACCATGGCGCCCCTGATGCGCCGGCTGATCCCCCATCTGGAGGTCGTCACCCGCGAGCGGCTGTCGAACCTGACCTATGCGGGGTCCAAGAAGCTGACCCGCCTGCCCCGCCGCAGCGCCATCGTCGCCTTCTCGACCGAGCAGGTCTACGCCATCGCCGAACTGATCCGGCGCCAGCGCGGCGGCGCGGCAGTGGTCATGGGCTCGCTGAGCCCGCGCACCCGCAACGCCCAGGTCGCCCTGTTCCAGTCGGGCGAGGTCGACTTCCTCGTCGCCACCGACGCCATCGGCATGGGGCTGAACATGGACGTCGACCATGTCGCCTTCGCCGGGATGCGCAAGTTCGACGGCCGCCGCACCCGCTGGCTCCACGCCCACGAGATCGCCCAGATCGCCGGTCGCGCCGGCCGCCACATCCGCGACGGCACCTTCGGCGTCACGGGCGAGGCCGAGGAGCTGGACGAGGACCTGGTTGAACAGGTGGTCGAGCATCGCTTCGACCCCATCCAGGCCATCGAGTGGCGCAACGCCCGACTCGACTTCGACACCCTGCCCGACCTGCTGCGGTCGCTGGTCCAGACGCCGAACGTTCACGGACTGAAGCTGACCGGACAGGCGCTGGACGAGACCCTCCTGCGCCGCGCCATGCAGGATGACGAGGTCAAGCGGATCGGCCGTTCGCGCGGGACCATCATGCGGCTGTGGGAAGCCTGCCAACTGCCGGACTTCCAGAAGACGACGCTGGAAGAGCATGTCCGCCTGTCGCGCGACGTCTTCCACGCCCTGACCGGCAAGCGCGGCCGGCTGACCGACGACTGGTTCGCGCCCCGCTTCGCCGAGGTCGACCGCGACGACGGCCAGATCGACCAGCTCTCGGCCCGGCTCGCGGGCGTCCGCACCCTGTCCTACATCGCCAACCGCCCCGACTGGCTGGAGGGGAACAAGGGCTGGCGCGACCGCACCCGCGCGCTTGAGGACCGGCTGTCCGACGTCCTGCACGAGCGGCTCACTGCCCGCTTCGTCGACCGCAAGACCACCGCCCTGATGCGGTCCCTCCACGATCATGCCGAGACCATGGCCGAGGTCGCCGACGACGGCGTCGTCACAGTCGACGGCGAGGCGGTCGGCCACTTGGAAGGCGTGCGGTTCGCCGTCGCCTCGGGCGGCTCCGCTCTCGCCGACCGGACGCTGAAGACCGCCGCCCTGCGCGCCGTGGGCCCGGAGATCGCGCGCCGCCTCGGCAAGCTGGCGAGCGACGGCGATCAGGCCTTCTCCGTCACGCCGGACGGCGACGTCCTGTGGTCCGGCGCCCTCGCAGCGAAGATCATCAACACCGAACCCTTCAGCCCCCGCGTGCGCCTGATCGGCGACCTCGGCCCCCAGGCCGCGCGTGACCGGGCCCAGCGCCGCATCGAGGCCTGGCTGGCCTCCGAAGCGGGCCGTGCCCTGCGCGACCTGCGCCGCCTGAAACAGGCCGTCGAATCCGGAGCCCTGAAAGGCCTCCCCCGCGGCATCGCCTTCCGCCTGCTGGAGGCCGGCGGCGTCATCGACCGACGCGACGTGGAGCGCGACCTCGCCGCCCTCAGCCAGGTCGAGCGACGCACGATCAAGACCTTCGCCATCCGCGTCGGGACCCATTCCGTCTGGCTGCCCGGCGCGCTGAAACCGCGCGGCCGCCTCCTGTCCCAGGCCTTCGCCGCCGCCGAACCCTTCCGCGCCAAACCCGGGGGCCTGACCCTGCTGCCCACCCCCGCCCCGTCGATGCGCGCCCTGTCCGCCTTCGGTGTCCGCGCCGCGGGCCGCTGGGCCGTCCCCGTCGAGGACCTCGAACGCGCCTGGGACCTGCGCCGCGAGAGCAAGGGGAACCTGTCCGACGACGCCCTGAAAACCCTCGGCTGGACGGCCGGCGACGCCAAATCCATCTGGACCGCCCTCAAGACCGTCCGCGCCCAACTCCCCGACCGCGAGGGCAAGGCGCCCGTTGTCATCAAGGACTCGCCCTTCGCCAAACTGGCCGAACTGACAGCCCCGCCCCAACCGGCCCGCCGCAAGCGGCCGAAGCGAAAGAAGGCGGCGTTGTGAGCCCGGCCTGGTCGCTTCTCGACGGCCGCCTTCGCAGTATCGGCGAGGGGTTTGGCGGTGTTTGCGGTCGACGGCGCTCTATTTTTGCCGTCCGCCATTTCCGCAATGCGGGCAATCGACCTGATTTTTCTGGCGCAGCAATGACTGCCATTCGCCGCCAATGAGCGACGACAGCGTCCGTGTCGATATCTGGCTCTGGCGCGCCCGGTTCGCCAAAACGCGCGGCGTCGCCGCTGACCTCGTCGAGCGGGGTGCGGTGCGGTTGACGCATCACGGTAAACAGGTCCGGCTCGACAAGCCCAGCCGCTGTGTCCACCCGGGAGACGAGCTGACCTTCGCCGTGAACGGCCGCGTCACCTCTGTGCGGATTGAGGCGCTGGGTGAACGGCGCGGCCCTCCGGCCGAGGCCCGCGCCCTCTATGTCGATCTGGCCGAAGACGAGAGTATTCCTGCAAGCCCCGATTAGCAGCGCTCTGTTGACAGGGGCCCCTCGCGGGGTCATCTGCCGGGCCTCTCCCGCCCCAACCTGACCGTCAGTCCCGCCCGCCCATGACCTACATCGTCACCGACGCCTGCGTGAAATGTAAGTTCATGGACTGCGTCGAGGTCTGCCCCGTTGATTGCTTCTACGAGGGCGAGAACTTCCTCGTCATCGCGCCCGACGAATGCATCGACTGTGGCGTCTGCGAACCCGAGTGCCCCGTCGACGCCATCGTGCCCGACACCGAGGATGAGCCCGACGGCAAATGGCTTCAGGTCAACGCGGAATACGCAAAGTCCTGGCCCAACATCACGGTCAAGGGCACGCCCCCGGCGGACCGCGAGCAGTTCGAACGCGAGACCGGCAAGTTCGAGAAGTATTTCTCGCCCGCGCCCGGCAAGGGCTCCTGAACGGTTTCGACCTCAGGCGAGGCTCCGGGGTCAGGAATAGCGCCGGTTTCGCAAGGGACGCTTGCGACGTTTTGAAATTGCCTCGTTTTGTGATATGTTCCTTCACATTGGGTCGGGCGGTATGCGTTTCATGCGCGCCGCCCGCGTTTGCGACAGAACCTCGTCCATGAAGACGGGGTCGGCCAGAGGTTGGGTGATCCGTTTCCACGATTGACGACTGCATCATTCCGATCGGCGACCCCCGTCGCCGGTCCGGGAGCAATTGTCCGTCGCGCCTTCGATGCCCTCCCCCTGCGTCCGGGAAAGGAATGACATGACCACCAAGAGCGTTCTGGAATTCAAGGTTGGCGATGCAGTCGTCTATCCGGCGCACGGCGTCGGCAAGGTCGCGGCGGTCGAGACCCAGGAAATCGCCGGCATGTCGCTGGAGGTCTATGTCGTGACCTTCGACCACGAGAAGATGACCCTGCGCGTCCCGACCAAGAAGGCGAAGACCGCCGGCCTGCGTTCGCTCGCCGCCGATGACGTCGTGACCAAGGCCCTGACGACGCTGAAAGGCCGCGCCCGCATCAAGCGCACGATGTGGAGCCGCCGCGCCCAAGAATACGAAGCCAAGATCAACTCGGGCGACCTGGTCTCCATCGCCGAAGTGGTCCGCGACCTGCACCGCGCCGATTCGCAGCCGGAACAGTCCTACTCGGAGCGTCAGCTCTATGAATCGGCCCTGGACCGGATGGCCCGCGAAGTCGCCGCCGCCAACCGCATCGACAAGGACGCCGCCGTCCAGCTGCTGTCCAAGTCGCTGAGCGCCAAGAAGGCCGTCATCGCCGCCGCCGAAGCCGCCGAGGCCGAAGAAGAAGCCGAAGCCGCATAATCACGGCGACGCTGCTGATCTGAACGAGGCCCGGTGGCGACACCGGGCCTTTTCGTTTGGGGGACCCGTCGTTAATCGTCCACTGGCAAAGCAACGGCGCCAACGGAGGAAAGAGATGGGACTTGTCACGTGGACGGCTGTCTTCACGCTTCCTGGTCTGCGGGACAGCTCCGACGAAGTCGCGCAATCGATCAACGGCCTGGTCGGCGCATCTCTTCAGAAGAAGCTGCACCCCCAGCTCGCATCGCGAGGGTGGAATTTCGGTGACGCCTTCGCCGAAGACCATGGCTGGCATTCGGAGGCCGCCATTTTCGATGACGGCAAGACCATCGGCGTGTCGTTGGTGACCTGCCCCGAGTTGGACGAAGCCGCGCCGGACGGAAGCGCGCTCGACGATCGCTGGCGGATCGTCGTCGGCCTGGACCTGGGCATGTTCTCCAAGACGAAAACCCGCCGACTTCAGATCCTTACGCGGTTGGCGAGCGACACCGAGACGGCATGCCGGCAACTGGGCGCCCAGAGCTTCGTCTGGGAGGTCGGCGGTTCTCACGCCTGACAGCGTGGCTCAGAAATACTCCGCGCCCGCCGGGCAGACCGCCGCCACACGGCGCGCCGTGATCGAGGCCGGGAGGTAGGGCGTACCGCGCGCCAGCTGCGCCCCGCCGGTGAAGCGGAAACTCTCCTGCTGGTACGAACCGCCGAGACGCACGTTCACGCGACGGCCGCGATGGTCGGTGCAGGTTCCCTCAAAGCGGGCTGTGCCGCCGCCGACGACGCGGGTCGGATAGACGCACTGCCAGCGGCGCGTCGACAGCCCCCCGAAGAAGCGGTTGATTTCGCTGGGCCGCACGCATTTCGTTTCGGTCGAGCGGATGCCCACGGCGCTGGTCGTGTACTCCCAGTAGCCCGGCAGGACCTCGGTCGCTGCGGCCTGCGCATGCAGCGAGGAAGACGGCGCGGCCAGCAGGATCGCACCGGCCAGAGCGGGCGCCGCGACGGCGACGGTGCGCATCAGGAAGGAAGGCAGGGTCATCGTGGATCTCATCCTCGGGACAGTCCCGTGAGCTTAAGCATTGAAACGCGGCGATTGAACGACGCATGAACGCCTGATCGCCGTGACTCGGTTCCGGAGTCCAATCTGGCCTCCAAAGCCTTGACGGCGCGGGATCGGTTCCTCTATACGGCCCCCTCTCGCGCGGGGGTCCACCCTCGCGCGCATTCGTTTCATGCGCTCTCCACCGTTCGGAGCCGCGCCACCTCAAGGATTAGACGATGTCGCGTCGTTGCGAACTTACCGGTGTCGGGCCGATGGTCGGCCACTCGGTCAGCCACTCGAACATCAAGACCAAGCGCCGCTTCCTGCCGTCGCTCAAGAAGGTCAAGCTGGCTTCGGAAGCCCTGGGCCAGTCCTATTCGCTGCGCATCTCGAACGCCGCGCTGCGCACCCTCGACTTCAAGGGCGGCCTGGACCCCTTCATCGTCAAGGCCAAGGACGAGCAGCTGTCGGTCACGGCCCAGCGCATCAAGCGCCAGATCAAGGCCAAGCTGGCTGAACAAGCCGCCGCCTGAGTCCTGACGAACAAAGCATTTGAACGAGGCCGGTGGAGACACCGGCCTTTTTCTTTGCCTGTTGCTCCGTGTCGCCTGTTCGGTAGGTTGGCTCCGAACTCACCGGGGCCTGTCATGATCAAGTTCGCCTGCGCCGCTTCCGCGCTCGTCCTTCTGTCCGCCATCCCGGCGATGGCCCAGGACGCCACGGCGCGTCAGCCGACGGCCTTCACCCTTGAAACCGACAAGCCCCGCTCGCCCGAGCAGGAGGCCGTCCGCCTCGACAAGGCCGATGTCTCCATCAAGGTCCTGCCGGAAACGAAGTCGATCGAAGGAACAACGGTGCTGAACTTCACCGTCCTGTCGCCCATCCAGCGGCTGGCCGTCGAGCTGGACACTCTGTTCACCATCTCCGAGATCCGGCTGGACGGCGAAGTGGTGCCCGCCGGTCGCTGGTCGAACCCCGAGGGGCGAGTGACCGTCGAGGTTCCGGCGGGTCTGGCGACCGGGGCCACCCCGACCCTCACCATCACCTATGCCGGCGTCCCCCGCGTCGCCCCGCGCGCGCCGTGGAACGGCGGCTGGGTCTGGTCTACCGCACCCACGGGCGAGCCATGGATCGGCACGGCGGTCCAGCTGAACGGCTGCGACCTGGTCTGGCCCTGCATCGACAACTCCAACGCCGAGCCCGGCCAGCTGGACATGCACATCACGACCCCGGGCAATGTCTCGGCGCCGGGACCGGGCGTCTTCACCGGTATGGCCGAGAACGCCGACGGGACGAAGACCTGGAGCTGGAGCATCAAGAACCCGAACATCTATGCCGGGATGATCAACGTCGGCCCCTATGAGGAAGTCACTGCGCCGTATCAGAGCCGGTTCGGCAATACGATCCCGATGCACTACTGGCACCTGCGGTCCGACGACCCGGCCAAGGTCCAGCGCCTGTTCGCCGAGTTCGCCCCCATGCTCGACTTCTTCGAATCGACCATCGGCCCCTACCCGTTCGGCGATTCCAAGATGGGGGTGGTCGAGACGCCCTACCTCGGCATGGAGCACCAGACGATCAATGCTTACGGCAACAACTACGAGGTCGAGCGCGAGGGCTACGACACCCTGCTTCAGCACGAGTTCTCACACGAGTGGTTCGCCAACCAGCTGACCAACCGCAACGCCGACGACATGTGGCTGCACGAGGGTCTGGGCACCTATATGCAGCCGCTGTTCGCCCGCTACCTGCACGGCGAGCGCTACATGCAGGGCGAGTTGCAGCGTCAGCGCGAGGGTCTGGTCAACCGCTTCGCCGTGGTCTCCCGGACCAACCGCACGGTCAATCAGGTCTATGGCGGCTCCGAGGGCCCCGGCGGCGACATCTACAGCAAGGGCTCGCTGATCGCCCACACCCTGCGCATGACGATCGGCGATGAGGACTTCTACGAGGTCATCCGCCGCCTGGTGTACGGTCGCCCGGATCCGCGCCCTGGAAATTTCGTCCCGCAAACCTCCTCGACCCGGGAGATGAACGCCATCGTCAACACGGTGACGGGGCAGGACTACGACTGGTTCTTCGACGCCTATCTGTACCAGGCCGCCCTGCCGGTCCTCGCCCGGACGCGCGAGGGCGATCAGCTGACGCTGGCCTGGACCACGGGTGACGGCGGCGCCTTCCCTATGCCGGTAGAGATCGAGATCGACGGACAGGTCCAGACCGTGGCGATGCCGAACGGCCGTGCGACCGTCGCGGTGCCCGCCGCCGCGACCCTGCTGGTCGATCCGCAGAACAAGCTGCTGCGTCAGCTCGACGTGATCGACGACTTCCAGGCCTGGACCCGCGCTGAACGCGAGCGGGCTGCCGCCGAACGGCTCGCCCGCTCGGCCAGTTGAGCCCCGTCATGCGCAACACCCTGACCGCCCTTGCCGTCGCATCCCTGCTGGCGGGGCCCGCATTCGCGCAGGATGCGGTGCAACGCACAACGACCGCCTTCACCCTGATGACCGACCAGCCGCGCACGCCGGAGCAGCAGGCCGTGCGCATCGATCTCGTAGACCTGGCCATCAAGGTGATCCCCGCCGACAAGGCCATCGACGCGACGGCGGCCCTGACCTTCACCGCGACGGCGCCGGTCGCGAGGCTGGTGGTCGAACTGGACACCGTGTTCGATATCTCCGCCGTGTCGGTGGACGGACAGGCGGTGAACGACTGGTCCAATCCCGAGGGGCGGATGACCGTCCCCCTGCCCCGACCGCTGGCCGCGGGTCAGACGACGACACTGCGCATAGCCTATTCGGGGCATCCCCGGGTGGCGCCCCGCGCGCCCTGGTCCGGCGGCTTCGTCTGGGCGACAGCGCCCGGTGGCGAGCCCTGGATCGCCACAGCGGTCCAGGGCGAGGGCTGCGACCTGTTCTGGCCCTGTATCGACAGCCCCCTGGCCGAGCCCGGCCGGGTCGACCTGCACATCACCGTGCCCACCGGTCTGTCCGCGCCGTCGAACGGCCGCCTCATCGGAACCGAGGACCACGGCGACGGCTGGACGACCTGGAACTGGTCGGCGGCACAGCCCAACACCTACGCCGTCGCCCTCAACATCGGCCCGTATACCGAGCTGAAGACCGACTATCGTAGCCGGTTCGGCAACAGCTTCCCGATGTCCTTCTGGCATCTGAATTCCGACGACCCGGCGCGCGCCGCCGCCCTGTTCGCCGAGTTCCCGCAGCAGATGGACTTCTACGAGGCCACCGTCGGCCCCTTCCCCTTCTCGGACGAGAAGATGGGCGTCGTGGAGACCCCGCACCTGGGCATGGAGCACCAGACCATCAACGCCTACGGCAACAGCTACCGGCTGGACGGCAAGGGCTACGACTGGCTGCTGCAGCATGAGCTGGCCCACGAATGGTTCGGCAACCAGTTGACCAATTCGAACGCCGACGACATGTGGCTGCACGAGGGGCTCGGCTCCTACATGCAGCCCCTCTATGGCGCCTGGCTGCACGGCGACCGCTATCTGCAGACCGAACTGGCCGAACAGCAGCAGGGCCTCATCAACCGCTTCCCTGTCGTCTCGGGCGAACTGAAGAGCGAGGGCGAGGTCTATGACGGCGAGGTCGGGCCGGGCAACGACATCTATTCCAAGGGTTCGCTGATCGCCCATTCGCTGCGCATGCTGATCGGCGACGAGGCCTTCTTCCGCGCCGTGACGACCCTGGTCTACGGCCGCCCCGATCCGCGCCCGGGCAATTTCGAGCCCATCTACCGCTCGACACCGGACTTCCTGCGCATCGTCAACGACATCACCGGCAAGGACTACAGCTGGTTCTTCCGCGGCTATCTCTATCAGGCGGCCCTGCCGGCCCTGAACGAGGTGCGCGAGGGCGAGACCCTGAACCTGTCATGGACGACCGGCGACGGCGGCGACTTCCCCATGCCGGTGGAAGTCTCCGTCGACGGCCGGGTCGAGACCGTCGCCATGACCGCCGGCCGGGGCTCGGTCCGCGTCCCTGCCGGCGCCCATGTCGTCATCGATCCGCAGAACAAGGTCCTGCGCCGCCTCGACTTCATCGAGACCTATCAGGCGCGCAGAAGGTCCGATCGCGCCTCGACGGAATAGGCCCCGACCGCTTCTGCGGTGATCGACTGGCGCACCATCTCACAGGTCCCCTGGGTCGACAGGAAAGCAATGTCGGCGGCGTCGCGTCCGCAGGCGATCCGCACCAGCCCCTCGATCGGCGCCAGACCGGTCGGATCGACCAGCCACCAGCCGTTCGACAGCCAGATCTCGAAGATGGCGTGGAAGTCGGGCGGGTTCAGCTGGTGCGCATAGGCGCTGACCGCCCGCGCCGGAATACCTGAAGCCCGGCACAGGGTGATGCCCATGTGGGTGAAGTCGCGACACACCCCCGCCCGGTCGATGAAGGTGCGGGACGCCGTGGTCTCGGAATCCGACACACCGCGCTCATAGTCGATGTTCTCCGTGATCCAGTTCAGGATCGCCAGCACCCGCTCACCTCCCGTTGTCTCGCCGAACTGGCGCTCAACGAACCGGCCGAATTGATCCGAAGGGCAGTAGCGGCTGGGCCAGAGATAGGTCAGCACCTCGGCCGGAAGGTCGTTCCAGTCGTGCTGGGTCACGCCCGGCGGAAGCCCCAGCAGGGAGCCATTGTTGACCACCGCCTCATAGGTCAGGGCGACTTCGCCGCTCAGGCGGGCGCGCAGGGTGCGAGCGCCGAACTCCGTGTCCTCGTCCTCGTGCAGGTCCTGGGTCGGCGTGATCGTCAGCCGCTCCTCCAGGATGTCCTGGCCCGGCCAGTGCGCGACCTGAATCTTGTAGATCGCGTCGGTCGGGGGATCGAAGCGATAGACGAGCTCGGCGCGGACGCGGATTTTCATGGACGACCTGATGTGAGGGGCGAGCCGTCAACGTCGCGTATCGACGACCGTTCCGGATCGGGTCATGTCTTCTAGCAGGTCATGCGGCGCAGGATAGTGGCGCCCCTCTAGGGCTCCAGCTCGATGTCCCAGTAGAGGTAGTCGAGCCAGCTCTGGTGCAGGTAGTGGGGCGGGAAGCGCCGCCCCGCATCCTGAAGCTGGAAGGCGTTCGGCCGATTGGGCGCGCGGCGGATCGGCATGTGGGCCTGCTGCGGCGTCCGCCCGCCCTTCTTCAGGTTACAGGGCGAACAGGCGGCGACGATATTCTCCCACGTCGTGCGCCCGCCCCGGCTGCGAGGAATGACATGGTCGAACGTCAGTTCGGCGGTGTCGCCGCAGTACTGGCAGGTGAAACCGTCGCGCAGGAAGACGTTGAAACGGGTGAAGGCCGGACTGCGGTTCTGATCGACATAGCTCTTCAGCGCGATAACGCTGGGGATCTGCATCTCCATCGACGGGCTGCGCACGACCCTGTCGTAGACGGAGACGACATCCACGCGATCCTGATAGACCGCCTTCACCGCCTCTTCCCACGGCCATAGCGACAGCGGATAGTAGGACAGCGGGCGGAAGTCGGCGTTCAGCACCAGGGCCGGAAAGCCGGACGGCGGCTTGTGAAGGACCTGCATCAGACCCTCCCGCTCACGCCGGAAATCGAGGAAATCGGACTGAAGACGTCTCTCCTTCTCTCTAGTGAAGGCAGCCTATCCGTGATTCGTGCGCACCGCCATGACGGCCGTGCAGCGGTTTCATGACGTGCCCTTTCTGATCAGCCCGCCGGGGAAGGCCGGCAGGCTCCAGCCCCAGGCCAGGGCCCCGGCGCGGAGACCGAAACCGACCGGCGCCGCGATCAATGCGGCCGGCCAGTGATCCAGGCCCAGCTGGCGCGCCACGACATAGAGGGTGGCCGCCAGCAGGGCCGCAGAAATAGTGATCTCCCGCCTCAACAGGATCGACGGCTGCCCCGCCAGGATGTCGCGCACGATGCCCCCGAAGCACGCCGTCAGCGCCCCCATGACGATGCAGATCAGGGGCGGCACGCCGAACGCCTCGGCCTTGGCCGCGCCGAGCACGCCGTAAGCCCCAAGCCCGATCGCATCGAGCCACAACAGCGCCCGGAACCGCCAGGCTCCCGCCCCGACCAGCCACACTGCCATCGCCGAAGCCAGGCAGACAGCGATGTATCTCCAGTCCTGAACCCAGAAGACCGGCGCATCGATCAGCAGATCCCGCAGGGTCCCGCCGCCCACGCCGGTAATGGCGCCGAAGAAGGCGAAGGTGACGAGGTCGTGCTTCTCTCGCGCCGCCGCCAGCGCGCCGGTCGCGGCGAACACGGCGACACCCGCGAAATCGAGCGCGCCCAGCACCGTTTCCGGATGAGCGAGTGCGGGACTCAGAATGTTGGGGTCGACCAGTGCGTTCACGGACTTCTTTGTTTCCCTACCGTCTCGCGCGCGGCGCTCGTCTACTTGAGGGCATGGTCTAGCACGATCTGCCCCTTCTTCACCCCGCCGTACCAGGCCCACAACAGATGGCTGGCCAGCCCCCGGTGCGGCCGCCACACCTCGGCCCGCGCATAGGCGGCCTTCGTATCCGGCCGATGCTCAAGCCGATCGGCCCACTTGATCGCCTCCTGCAGGGCGATATCGCCGCCGGGAAACACATCAAGCCGCCCGTCGCAGATCAGCAGATAGGCTTCCGCCGTCCACAACCCCACGCCCTTCAGCGACACCAGGGCCGCAATCGCAGCCTCGTCGTCGAGCGTCGACAGGTGCTCGAGATCGACCGTCCCATCCAGCTGGGCCCGGGCTATGCCCTGACCATAGGTCGCCTTCTGCCGCGACAGCCCCATGCCGCGCAGACTGTCCAGATCGTGCGCCAGCAGGTTCGCAGGCGTGATCTCGCCCAGTCCCGCCTGCAGCCTCGCCCAGACCGAGGCGGCCGAGGCCAGCGACACCTGCTGATCCACAATCATCCGGAACAGGCCGAGGAAGCCTCTGTCGCCGACCCGCCAGTCGAACGGCGGGGTCTGCTGATGGGCGCGTTCCAGCGCCGGATCGCTGCGAACCAGCGCCTCCCGGGCGACGGCCAGATCTTCGGGCGTAAGAGGCATTCCGGTCCAGTCGACAAACAGCGGGCCGAACCCTAGCGTCCGGTCATGCTCAGTCTGGACGATCTTCTGGCCCCGATCACGCCTTCGGTGTTCCACGCCGACTATGACGACCGGAAACCGCTGCATATTCCGGCTGCGCCGGGCGCGCCGAAACAGACCCTGCTGGACTGGGATCGGTTCAACGCCCTGCTGGACCAGACGGCGATCTGGACGGCTCAGAACCTGAAGGTCCTCTACAACGGCCAGCGAGTGCCGCCCCCCCGGTACTGTCACGACGCCGCAACCGGATCAGGCACGGCGAACCGCCCGTCACCCGCCAAGGTGAAAGTCCTGCTGGCCCAGGGCGCCAGTCTGGTGCTGGATGAGGTGCAGGATCTCGTCCCTTCGATCCGCGCCCTGACCCCCGCGCTCGGCCGCGCCTTCGCCGGTCAGGTCAGCGCCAACCTCTACTGTTCGTTCGGCGGGGTGCAGGCCTTCGGCACCCATTTCGACCTGCATCACGTCTTTGCAGTCCAGTGCGAGGGCGAGAAGGTCTGGACCCTCTATTCCAACCGCGCCGACGCCCCGACGACCTTCCCCATCGACTCAGACGAGACCCGCGCGGCTCTGGCGGCGAACAGGGGACCGGTCATGACCCGGGTGCGGATGCGGCCGGGCGATGTCCTCTACCTCCCGCGCGGCTGGTATCACGACGCACTGGCGACCGAGGGTGCATCGCTGCACGTCACCTATTCGATCACCCCTGCCGACGGGCGCACCGTCTTCGACGTCCTGAAGCGGCTGACACAGGATGACGCCACCTTCCGCCACTTCCTGCGTCCCGCCGGTGGTCCGATCCTGAAAGCCCAGCTCGTCGACATGGGCCGCCGCCTGTCTGCCCTCGCCTCCAGCGACCTCTTTGCCGACGAGATCGCCATGGCCCAGGAACGGCTGATCCCGCGCGAGCCCGGCTACGCCCTGCCCGGCCGCCCGATCCTGACGCTCTACGGTCGTGGCCAGGGTCCGGCTCCGACCGCCTCAGGCCCTGTCGCGGCGGCTCTCGACTGGGCCATGGAACAGCCGCGTCTGGCGCTGGAGGACATGATCGCCCAGTTCGATTTCGTGCCCGAGGCGGACCTACGCGCCATGATCGACGACGCCGTCCGCACGGGCGCCCTGGTCCGCCTTTGAGCTTCGTCACCCGGTTCGCACCGTCGCCGACAGGCCTGCTCCATCGCGGCCACGCCTTTTCCGCACTGACCGCCTGGACGGCGGCGAAGGTGGCCGGCGGTCGCTTCCTGCTGCGGATCGAGGACACCGACTTCACCCGCTGCCGCCCGGCGCATGAGGACGCGATCCTCGACGATCTCGCCTGGCTCGGCCTCGACTGGGAACAGCCCGTCCGTCGTCAATCAGAGCATCGCGCGGACTACGACGCCGCCCTCGACCGGTTGCGCCAGATGGGCGTCCTCTATCGCTGCTTCCGCACGCGCAAGGAACTTATGGCCCTGGCTGGAATGGCGCCGCACGCCGGCGACCCGACCGATGTCCACGCCTTCGCGGGCGGCCCCCTCTCCACCGGGGAAGAAGCCGAAAAGCTCGCCTCCGGCCAGCCCTTCGCCTGGCGTCTGTCGCTCGCAGCGGCGCGCGACCGTGTCGGCGACTTCCACCACCTGACCTGGATCGAAGAAGCCGCCGGTCCCGGCCTGAAAACCGCGACACCCGAGACACTCGGCGACATGGTCCTCGGTCGAAAGGACATCGGCGCCGGCTATGTCATCGCCTCCGTCGTCGACGACGCGCTGCAGGACGTCACCCATGTCATCCGGGGCGAGGACCTGATCGAGACGACCTCGACCCAGCGCGTTCTGCAGGCCCTCCTCGACCTGCCCACCCCCGTCTATCGTCACCACCCTCTGCTGCTCGGCCCTGACGGCAAGCGCTACGCAAAGCGGGACGGCTCGGTGACCCTGGCCGCCCTGCGCGAGGCGGGGGTGACGGCGGAGGCGTTGAAGGCGGAGCTTGGCTTCTAGTTTCCTTATACCTGGCGCGACGGGACAGGGTCGTGTCCTGCCGGAGGAAGGTTTATGCGACCTCTATGCCGACCGCCTCCCCCTCCCGCCTGATACCGCTGCTCGTGGTGCTGGCCTCCGCCAGCATCCTCGGCCTCGCGCCGATCCTGGTGCGCCTGACCGAGACCGGCCCGGCCGCCGCCGGCTTCTGGCGGCTGCTGTTCGCCCTGCCACTCCTGCTCATCCTCGTCGGACGTCCCGGCGGCGAGGGCATCGGACGGCCGTCGAAATGGATGCTTCTGGCGGGGCTGTTCTTCGCGTTCGACCTCAGCTTCTGGCACTACGGCATCGTCATGACCTCGGTCGCGAATGCGACGGTGCTCTGCAACCTGACGCCCGTCGTGGTCACCCTGGTCGGCTGGTTCTTCTTCAAGGAACGGCCCGCCCGGCTGTTCATCCTGGCGCTGGCGCTCGCGATGGGCGGCGCCTTCGCCATGGCGGCGGGCGCTGCGCCGGGTCAAGGGACCAACCCCATCCTCGGCGACATATTCTCCCTGTCCGTGGCCCTCTGGTACTCGGGTTATTTCCTGACGGTGAAACAGGCGCGGACCACGGCCGGCGCCCTGCGCGTCACCTTCTGGGCCACGGTAGCGGGCATTCCAGTCATGGCGGCGGCGGCCTTGCTGCTCGGCGAGGACATGGTCCCCGCCACAGCCGCGGGCTGGGCGGCGTGCGTCGCAATGGGCGTGATGCACGTCGCGGGCCAGGGCGGCGTCGCCTGGGCCTTGGGCAAGCTGCCCGCCTCGATCACCGCCGTGACCATCCTGATCCAGCCGATCGTGGCCGCAGCCCTCGGCTGGATCATCTTCGGCGAGACCCTGGCGCCGATCCAGGCCCTGGGCGGCGCCCTCGTCCTCGCCGCCGTAGTCCTGGCCCAGTGGTCGACCCGGGCCAAAAGCAAAACGGGCGCGGCTCCCGAAGGAACCGCGCCCGCCTGAGTATCGCTTCAGCGACCCCGATCCGTGTGGATCAGAGGAGCTTCAGGTCCACGGCCGAGGTCTTGCCGCGCTGGGATTCCAGCTCGTAGGACACCTTGGCGTTCTCATCGAGGCCCGTCAGGCCAGCCTTTTGCACGGCGGTGATGTGAACGAACACATCGGCGCCGCCGCTTTCGGGCTGGATGAAGCCGAAGCCCTTCGTGGGGTTGAACCACTTGACCGTACCGGTCGCCATTGTTGCGTCTCCATAAACGCGCTTTTCCAGGCGGACGCCCTGTCGAGGGGGTCCGACAATCCATCTGGACAGCTCGTTCAGGCGAAGGAGCGAAACGCGGGTTTGGACCCCACGCGAAATCCGGATTGCAGAGGCGTTTTCCCTCAGCCGCAAAGCCCGGTCAACTGGAAACGATTCGTGCGTCAGGCGAGCGTCTACGGAAGGATTTTACGCGCAGAGACCGCGTGGGGCGCCATCGAGGTGAAGATGATCCTTGTGCGCATCATTGTAGTCGGGCGTCAGGACCGTCGAGAACACCCGGCAGGCCCCGTCCCGCAAGCGTCGCAACAGGCCGGAACCCTCTGTTCCGTTTGGACCTTGCCCGTCCCAGTCCGCCGCCACCGAAACCGTCCGACCATCCGCCAGGGTCACCGATGCGACGTCCAGGGCGTTGGCGCGGGCATGCTCGCTGGGTCGGTCCGAAACCTCTGTCGAACCGTAGATCCGGCGGCAGGAATAGGTGCCGTAATTGTTCACAGCGACGGCGCGGGAGCCGTAGATCGCCTCCGCCGCCGGCTGCAGAACTTGCCGATCCCAGATCACATAGCGGACTGCCAGCGGGCACTGCATGATCAGGCCACCGGGCTTCAGCGCGGTCACCGCCCCGCCCGTGATGGTCACTGCGCCCCGCACCTGACAGAAGCCGCCGTCGTCCCGGTCGTCGGCGCGGCGGACCTCAACGCCGGCGTCGCGCAGGGTCTGGATACAGGCGTCGGTCGCCCCCTCCACCTCTTCCGGCGGCGCGGAGAAAGAGACCTGGAAGTCGGCGACCTTGGCCTCCGTCGCCTGACCCATGGGGGCGTTCAGGTCCAGCGGCTTCCACGGCAGATCCTGAGCCGGAGCGAGCGCGTTCATCAGCGCGAAGGCCGCGCAGACGCCCAGCGCCAGCTCCCACATCAGGTTCCAGAAATCGGCGAAATCACGCTTCATGCCCCATCAACATGACGGGGCCGAACTCGATCCACCAGACCGCTTGCGTCAGATCGCCTGAATGAGGCCGGGGATGAGGGCCTGACAGGCCGGCCCGCCCCGTTGCGCGTCGTTCGAGACCGCCACGAAGGCCTTGCCGATGCCAGGGGCGACCCAGGTCGAGGCGTACCACATGGTGTTGGATCCATCGTGGGTCAGACACACACCCTGCGCCCAGGGCTGGCCCGGCGGGACGATCCAGCCTCCGGCATAGGGCGGTTGCCCCTCGCCGACCGGCTGCATCAGCACCGCCAGCGTTTCCGGCGTCAGCCATCCGGCGTCGGCGGTCAGGAACACCCGCAGGAAGCGGCCGTAGTCCTGCAGGCTCATGTGGACGGTGCCCGCGGGCCCCAGCGCCGCCGGGTTGTCGGTCACCGGGCCCGACGGATCGATGGCCTGACCGCCGCCGTGGCCCCAGGGCTGGTCGCCCTCAGGCGCGCCGAAGCCGCCGGTCGTGATGCCCAGCGGTCCGAACAGTTCGGTCCGCATCGCGTCCTCCCAGGACGCCCCCGTGATCCGCTCGATGATGGCGCCGATCAGGATGTAGTTGCTGTTGGCGTAGCCGAAGGCTCCCGGCGTCCCGGCCGGCGGCGAGGCCAGCATCGTCGTCGCCAGGGTCCGTCTCTGGTCCTGCATCGACGCCGGATCGGCCCTGGCCGTCATCAGCCAGGCCTGTCCGAGCGCCGTCGCGTCCGACAGACCCGCGCGATGGGTCATGACCTGTTTGACCGGCACGTCCTTCCAGACCGCGTCCATGGTCATGTCAGGCAGGGCCTCGCCCAAAGTCGCGGTCCAGGACGCCTGACCCTTGTCGACCAACCGGCCGTAGAGAGCCGCCGTCATCGCCTTGGTGTTCGACCCCAGGTGCCACAGGTCGTCAGGCCCGACGGCCGCGCCGTCGGCATGCCTGATCCCCTTCACGCCGGTCCAGATCGCGCCGTCCGGTCCCACCACCATGCCGCCGAGCGCAGGTGTCCCGGCGCTGTCGAACACGGCCTGAAGGGCGGCGTCGAAACCGGCCGCGTCGCTGGCCCTCGCGCCAGAGGCTGTGGTCAAGCCGACGGCTGTCACGGCAGCCATCATCTGTCTGCGGGTCATCATCATGAAGACGAACCTAGTTTGGGTCTCTCGACGCGCCAGTTAATAAATCGCAACGTGGCGTGACACGGAGACGAGACGCATGGCCAGGACCAAGGACTACGACAAGACGCTGGAGGCGCTCCAGATCGAGCTGGTCGAGACCCAGCACTGGGCGATAGAACAGGGCCTGAAGGTGCTGGTCGTGTTCGAGGGGCGCGACACGGCCGGCAAGGACGGCGCCATCAAGCGGATCACCGAATACGCCTCGCCGCGCCAGACACGCGTCGTCGCCTTGCCCAAGCCGACCGAACGGGAGGCCGGCCAGTGGTATTTCCAGCGGTATGTGCCGCATCTGCCGTCGGCGGCTGAACTCGTGCTCTTGAACCGGTCCTGGTACAATCGCGGCGGGGTCGAGCCGGTCATGGGCTTCTGCACCCCGGAACAACATGAGGCCTTCCTGGACGACGCGCCGCGGTTCGAGCGGCTGCTGACCAGCTCAGGCATCATCCTGATCAAGCTCTGGCTCGACATCTCGAAGGACGAGCAGGCGAAACGCCTCGCCGAGCGGATGGAAGACCCGCTGAAGAAGTTCAAGGTCTCGTCGCTGGACGCCGAGGCCCAGACCCGCTGGGACGCCTACACCGCCGCCCGCGACCGCATGCTGGCCGAGACCCACCACCGCGACGCGCCCTGGGTCATCATCGCCACCGACGACAAGAAGACCGCGCGCCTGAACATCATCCGTCACATCCTTCACCGCCTCGGTCGCCCCGGCGCGAAGATCGGCCATGTCGACAAGGACGTCGTCTTCGACGCCGCTCACATCAAGGGCCGGCTGAACGCCTAAAGCATGATCGTTTGGTGGACCCGCGTCGCGGGTCCGACATGAAGCGTGACTCATGCTCCCGCTTGAATCTGGAGCCTGATTCACGGCTTCAGCGGAATCGCGAAGCGAGTCCTCTTAGCCGATCAGGCTCTAGTTCGGCCGATAGGGCGTCTCGGTCGTCGCGCCGGCATCGGGCGTTGCGGTTGTCTCGTTCGCCCGCCTCGTCGCAGAGGCGGCATCGTCGGCCGCCGGTTCGGGCGCCGGGGGGGCGCTCCGGGCCTCGGCGTCGGGCGCCTTGTCCTCCGTGGCGGCCTCGGTCATCGGCTCTTCCTTCTTCGTGGCAGGCTGGGGCTGGGCTACCGGCGCGGGGGCATCCTCGTCGATCGGCACGGCTTCGATGAAATCGAGTTCAGCGACCGGGGCGCCCGACTCCCCGCCGGCCGGCGCCTGTTGCCCGCACCCGGCCAGAAGGCCTGACAGGAGGACCGCGATGACGATGCGCTGCATGATGAAGCTCCCCGAAACCGGAGACATGCCCCCGGTCACGGAGAGGCTCCTCCATTCTCCGAAGCCGATCAACCCGCTCTGACAGATCGCCGCGCGACGCCTATATTCGCCGGGATGACCGTGGAGACCCCCGCCCCTGATTCGACGCCGCCCCAGTCGACGCCGCTCGTCGCCGCCGATCTGATCCGCGACGAGGCCCGGCGCGCGCCGGACAAGCCGGGGGTCTATCGCATGTACGGCGAGGACGGGACCTGCCTCTATGTCGGCAAGGCGCGCTCCATCAAGAAGCGCATCCTCCAGTATGCGCAGGGCCGATTCCACACCCAGCGCATCGGCCTGATGGTCAGCCTCACCCGCTCGATGGAGCTGGTGGTCACGGCGTCGGAGACCGAGGCGCTGCTTCTGGAATCCAACTTCATCAAGAAGCTGAAGCCCCGCTTCAACGTCGTCCTGCGCGACGACAAGTCCTTCGCAGAGCTGATGATCCGCAAGGACCACCGCGCGCCCCAGGTCCGGAAACATCGCGGCGCCCACACCACCGACGGCGAATATTTCGGCCCGTTCGCCTCGACCTGGGCTGTGAACCGGACCCTGAACACCCTGCAGAAGGCCTTCCTTCTGCGATCCTGTTCCGACAGCGTCTACGAGACCCGTACCCGCCCCTGTATGCTGCACCAGATCAAGCGCTGCTCGGCCCCCTGCACCGGCCTGATTTCGCTGGGGGACTACGGCGACCTGGTCGAGGAGGCGTCGCTGTTCCTGCGCGGCAAGTCGCGCGCCGTGATCGGACGCCTGTCGCAGGAGATGACCACGGCCGCCGAGGCGATGGACTTCGAACAGGCCGCCCGCGTCCGCGACCGCATCCGGGCCCTGTCCGCCATCACGATGGAGAACTCCGTCAGCGCCGACAGCGTGGCCGAGGCCGACGTCTTCGCCCTGTTCTCCGAGGGCGGCCAGGCCTGTGTCCAGGTCTTCTTCTATCGCGGCGGCCAGAACTGGGGCGGCCGCGCCTACTTCCCGCGCGTCGACAAGTCGGACACCGACCCCGAGATCCTGTCGGCCTTCCTCGGCCAGTTCTACGAGGACAAGCCGGTTGCGCGCCTGATCCTGTCCAACGTCGTCCCGTTCGAGAAGGAACTGCTGGAGGAGGCCTTCTCGATGAAGGCGAAGGAGACGGACGGCCGCCGCGTCGTCTCCATCGAACGGCCGCTGCGCGGCGACAAGAAGGCGCTCGTCGACCACGCCCACACCAACGCCCGCGAGGCGCTCGGCCGCAAGATGGCCGAGGGCTCGGCCCAGGGCAAAATCCTCGCCGAGGTCTGCGAAGCCTTCGGGCTGGAGGGAACGCCCGAGCGGATCGAGGTCTACGACAACGCCCACATCCAGGGCACCAACGCCGTCGGCGGCATGATCGTGGCCGGTCCCGAAGGCTTCCAGAAGTCTCAGTACCGCAAGTTCAACATCCGCGGCGTCGATCTGACCCCCGGCGACGACTATGGCATGATGCGCGAGGTCATGCGCCGCCGCTTCTCCCGTCTGGTCAAGGACGAGGAAGAAGGCGCCGAGGAAGTGGTCCGCCCCGACCTGCTGCTGATCGACGGCGGCGCCGGACAACTGGCCGAGGTCCAGGCCGTGCTGGCCGACCTGGGTCTGGACGACATCCTGGCCGTCGGCGTGGCCAAGGGACCGGACCGGGACGCGGGGATGGAGCGGTTCTTCGTGCCCGGCAAGCCGCCCTTCATGCTGCCGCTGAAATCGCCGGCCCTCTATTACATCCAGCGACTGCGCGACGAGGCCCACCGCTTCGCCAACGGCGCCCACCGCACGCGCCGTTCGATGGACATCAAGAAGAACCCGCTCGACGAGATCGAGGGCGTCGGTCCCGGCCGCAAGAAGGCCCTGCTGCACGCCTTCGGATCAGCCAAGGGCGTCGGCCGCGCCGCCGTCGTCGATCTGGAAAAGGTCGAGGGCATCAACCGGGCGCTGGCCGAACGCATCCACGGCTTCTTCCACCCCGCCGGGCAACGGTAGGCCGCTTTTCCAAAGGCTTCGTCGGCTCAGGTCACCGCTTGCGCGCCACGATGAAGGGCCGGCGGTCGTTTCCCCGGGTTGCGTGGTTTTCTGTGGCGAGGATGTCGAAGCCGGCGGCGCTTGCAAGCTGACAAAGCTCGGCCTGCCGGAACACGCTGACATAGGGTGCCTTGCCGATCGCGCGCATCCCCGGCAGCAGGACGGTGCGGATGAGCGGGTTCATATCCCCGAGGCAGGGCGTCTTGGATATGAACAGCCCCTCCGCTGCGAGCAGGGCATGGATGCGACGCAGGGTGCCTGGCACGTCGCGGACCATGTGGAGATAGTTGAATCCCAGGACCACGTTGAACTGCCCTGCCTCAAGCATCGGGGCCTCTGCCGTTCCGATGTGGAAGGACAGCGCAGAGATCGGGTTGGCGGATAGCTTCTCCCTGGCGATCGCGATCATCCCCGCGGAGATATCCGTCGCCAGATAGCTCTGCACATCGCCGGCAAGCCGGAGCGCCGTCGTTCCCGTTCCGCAGCCCAGCTCCAGGACCCGGTCGTCCCGTTTCAGCAGGGTGCGGGTCCGGTCCAGGGTGCGCTCATAGCCGGCCTGGTCCGCAATCTTGTCCGCCGCATACTTTCGCGAAATCCTGTCCCAGAATCGGGCGTCGCTTGCTGGACTCATGGTGGGAGCTCCTTTGCAATGCCGACTAACATATGCGCACAAGAGATAAATCTTCGAAATCCGTGGCCGCAACATACGTAAATGCATGAAGACAATGGACTGGAACCATGTTCGCGCGTTTCACGCCACGGCGGCGACCGGTTCGCTGTCGGCCGCGGCGCGCCGGCTTGGTCTGACGCAACCCACACTATCGCGACAGGTTCTGGCGCTCGAGGCTGATCTGGGCGTGGCCTTGTTTGAACGGCGAGGCCGCAAACTGGTGCTGACACAGATCGGCATGGATCTGCTCGAGCATACTCGCATCATGGGCGATGCGGCGGACAACGTGGCCCTGGCCGCCAGCGGTCGGATTCAGGAGATCGGCGGGCGGGTCTCCATCTCCGTCACAGACACCTACGCCGCCTATATTCTTCCCGGGATCATCGAGCGCATCAGATCAGAAGCGCCGCAGATCACGGTCGTGATCGTCGCATCGAACGAGCTCAGCGATCTGCATCGCAGGGAGGCGGACATCGCCGTCCGCCATGTGCGTCCCGATCGTCCCGGTCTGGTCGGCCAGCATATTCGCGATACGGAGGCGCACTTCTATGCCTCGGAAGACTGGGTCGCCCGGAACGGCCTGCCGAACGGCCCGGCCGATCTCGCCAGGGCGGGGCTGATGGGATTCGACGACGGAAAGCGCTTTTCCGACTTCCTGCGCGAGATCGGCATTCCCGTTGACGTCGCTGACTTCCGCATCCTCTCGGATTCCTCGGTCGCGATCTGGGAAATGGTCAAACGCGGAATCGGCGTGGCGACGATGTTGCGCGAGATTGCGGATCGAACGCCGGGCGTGGTGAACCTCTTGCCGGACATGACGCCGATTTCCGTCCCGATCTGGCTGATCACCCATCAGGAACTGCAGTCCAGCCCCCGCATTCGCATGGTCCAGACGATTCTGGCCGAGGAATTGGCCCGGATGTAGGGGCAGGCCATCCGGGGCCGGGCCCGTCTGCCTCTCCCCCCACGAGGACAGATTGCCTATACGGACCCGCATGACCCTCGAATCTCGCGATCCCCTGATCTCCGGCTACCGCCGGTTCCGCGCCGACCACTGGCCCGCAGCCAAGGCGGAGTATGAGGCGCTGGCCGCCGACGGCCAGACGCCGCACACGTTGATCGTCGCCTGTTCCGACAGCCGCGCCGATCCGGCCCTGATCTTCGACGCCGCCCCGGGCCAGCTGTTCGTGGTCCGCAACGTCGCCAACCTGGTCCCGCCCTATGAACCGGACGGCCAGCTCCACGGCGTCTCCGCCGCGCTGGAGTTCGGCGTCAAGGTGTTGAACGTTCACCGCATCGTCGTCATGGGCCACGCCCACTGCGGCGGCGTCGCGGCCATGCGCGACGGTGCTCCGGACACGGTGAAGGACTTCGTCGCCCCCTGGATCGCGCAAGGCACGCCCGTTGTCCGACGCATCGCGGAAGCCTGCGCGCCTGACGACCGCGAACAGGCGACCGAGGAGGGCGTCGTCCGCCTGTCCATCGAAAACCTGCGCACCTTCCCCTGGATCGCCGAACGCGAGGCGGCGGGGACCCTGGAACTGACCGGCCTGCATTTCGGCATCGCCGAGGGCATGCTCAGAAAGCTGACGGACGCTCCGCGGTTTGAACCGCTAAGCTAGGCGCGCGTTCGCAGAAGACCGCCTATGCTGGCCCCTCTTTGCTAGCCAGCCCAGCTCGCCAACGGAATCGCTCATGTCGCCCACCCATCACGTCAACCCGATCCCCAATATCCTGACCGGCCTGCGCCTCGTGGCCGGGGTCGTGATGTTCCTGATCCTGGCGGGCGCGACCGGCGGGGTGCCGATCCTGTCGTCCTATCTGAGCCCCGAGGACCAGTTCGGCCTCTATCGCGCGGCCTTCTACATCTTCGTCGTCGCCGCCTCGACCGACTGGGTCGACGGCTATCTGGCGCGGCGCTGGCATGCCGAGACGCGCTGGGGCGCCATTCTCGATCCCATCGCCGACAAGGTTCTGGTCACCGGCGCCATCCTGGGCGTCCTGACGTCCGGCTCTGTGCCCCAGATCGCCATCCCCTGCGGCCTGATCCTGTTCCGCGAGTTCGCCGTCTCGGCCCTGCGCGAGACCATCGCCGGCCGCGTCACCCTGGAAGTCACCCTGCTGGCCAAGTGGAAGACCACCGTCCAGCTGGTCGCCCTGGGCTGCCAGCTGTTCGCCCGCAACTGGGACGGTTTCGGCCTCGACTTCGAGTACCTGCCCTGGTTCCAGCTCTTCGCCGACAGCCTGATCTGGTTCGCGGCCATCGCTACGGTCTGGACCGGCTGGCAGTATTTCGACACCGCCCGCCGTTCGCTGGCCGAGCCGGATCAAGGTCTTGCGCCCGCTCCGGTCAAACGGGCCCCGCGCGAGCCGCGCATCATCCACGCCGCTCCGGCGCCGGAGGACGAAGACCACTCGCTGGACCTGCCCTCCCCCGACGACCGGCGCTGAGGCCCGGGGGTCAGTCGACCCCCAGCTCCCGGACCAGCCGACCCATGTCGTAGACGTCGCGCAGCGCCACGGTCACCGCGCCCGTGGTCACGATCACGCTGCGGTTCACATTGCGATCGTAGCCATAGGCGTTGCGCTGGGTCAGGACGGTAGAGTCGAAGTTCGCCCCCAGAATCTCGCCCGCGGCATTGACCACCGGCGACCCGGACGAACCACCGATCGTGTCCGACGACAGCGTCATGTTCAGCACCGTGTCGGCGTCGATCCGCTCGCGCGCAGCCAGAAGCTTCGGCGCGACATCGAACGGCGCCGCGCCCGTCGCCCGGTCCCACAGGCCGCCGAAGGTCGTGAACGGACCCCAACGCTGGCCGGGCACGTCCGACCCTTCGATCTTGCCGTAGGTCAGGCGCAGGGTGCCCGTCGCATCCGGATAGACGGTGTCGCCATAGGCCGCGAACCGCGCGGCGGCCAAGCGTTCGGCCGCCTGATCGGTCGGCGCCTGCACCCGTGTTTCCCAGTCCGTGCGGATCGCGCGGGTCTCGTCCTGGATCGACAGCAGGTATTTGATCATCGGATCGTCGGAGGCCTCGACTGCCGCCAGTCCGCCTTCCCACAGGGCGCGGCGCACGGCCGGATCGGCCAGGGTCGTGCCTTCGATCAGGCGCGCGGACAGCTGTTCCGGGCTCTCACGCCCCAGCAGACCGCGCACCGCCGCATTGTCGACCGTCAGCCACTCACGCGTCTTCGACAGCCACCACTCCATCCGCACCTGCTCCAGCGCAGGATAGGTCGGACGCGCGGCGAACAGGGCCGACTGCAGCGCCGACAGACGCGCATCACCGAACTCAGGCAGGCGCTCCGCTGAAGGTTTGGCCCGCTCCTGCGCGCCCCTCACCAGGGTCCGCGCCCACAGGAACAGCTGCGACCCGCCGGCCACCGGCGTCGTCCCGATGCCCGTTCCGCCTTCGAGCAGGGCGTAGGCGGAATAGAGCTCACGCGCGATCGGCTGGACGGTCGACAGCGCGCCCCACGGATCGGCGGCGGCCTGGGCGATCGCGGCATCGGCCGCGACCCGGCGGCGGAAATCAGCCTCGCCCTCCGCCCGCGTCGCCATGAAACCCGGATCGGTCAGGGCGCGCATCCGGCCCAGTCCGCGCTTGTAGGTGTTCTCCAGTCCCACGATCGGATCCATGGCGATGAAGGCGTTCTCCTCGGACTCCTCCGAGAACCGGATCAACCGACCGCGCAGTTCCGAGGCGATCAGCTGGTCCAGCGGCAGGACCACATCACGCACGGTGAACAGCTGGTCTTGGGTCAGCAGGCGCTGGGTCGCGCCCGGGCTGCCGGTGACGAAGACGGGCGTCCCTTCGACCGGCTGATCGGCGTTCCAGACGAAATGGGTGGGCGTCGCCGCCGGGGAGTCGTTCTCGTACAGCCGGATGAAGGCCGCATCGATGGCGAAACGCGGGAAGGAGAAGTTGTCCAGATCGCCGCCGAAGGTCGCCGCCCGGTCCTCCGGCGCGAAGGCCAGGCGGACGTCGCTGTATTTCTTGTAGGTGTAGAGCTTGAACTGGCCGCCCCGGTAAAGTGTCACGACCTGACACCGCTTGTCAGTGGCGTCGCCGCAGGCCTCGGTCTCGATCCTGCCGATCTCGGCATCGCGCGCCCGGTTGAAGGCCTGCCCCGTCAGGCCCGCCGCCGCCGCCCGAACCCGCTCGGTGACGTCCGAAATGTCGGTCAGGATCTCGGCCGTGCCACCCGGGCATTTCAGCTCGTCCTCACGGGCGCGCGGGGTGAAGCCGGTCTCGGCATAGTTCACGGCCTGGGTCGACAGATTGGCCACGCAGGTCGCGACGCAGTGGTTGTTGGTCATGACCAGGCCTTCGCCCGACACGATCCCGGCCGAACAGCCGCCGAACTTGACCGACGACAGCCTTACTCGATCCAGCCACGCCTGATCGATCGAAGTGCCCAGGGTCTCGTTGGCCCGCGCGATGGGGAAGTTGTCGAAGGTCCACATCCCTTCTTCAGCGGAGGCCGGAGCGGCGGCGCAGACGAGAGCCGCCATCGAAACGGCGGTGGCGAGCGAACGATAGGTCATCTGGTTTCTTCCCGGTGCGCCGGCGACCCGGCGATCTTTTGTGGCGATTAGCTAGGCCTCCCGCCGACGGCGCAGCAAGCGTGGCCATAACAAGGCGATTCCCCTTACCCCGATTTAACTTGGAGGGAACCCGACAGCGCGTCAGATAACGCTGCAAGTCAGGGGTGTTTCAAAGACTATGTCGCTCGCGCTTTCAACGCTGCTCTTCGAGTGGCGCCGCTACATGGCCGCCGTCATGGCGCTGGCCCTGTCCGGCCTGCTCGTGCTCGCCATGACCGGTGTCTTCATCGGCATCGGCAAGGGCTTCACCGCGACCATCGAGCGCTCAAGCGCCGACGTCATCGTGATGCAGCCGGGCGCCAAGTCGCTGATCGGCGGCCCATCGGGCGTGCCGCGCCGCTTCATCCCCCAGGTCTACAACAATCCCGAGGTCGTCGAGGTCCAGCCGCTGGACGGCGCCGGCGGCTCCTTCCAGTCGATCAAGGACGTTGATCCGACGATGTCCCAGGCCGAGCGTGCCAAGATGGGCGCCCCGCGCCAGCAGTTCGTCCAGGCCTCCATCATCGACACCACGCCCGGTTCGGTCACGATCCCGACCGACTACTCCCAGGAACTGGTCGACGCCCTGCGCCAGCCCTACACCGTCGCCATCGACGAAACGGCCATCGGCAAACTGGGCGTCAAACTGGGCGACCGCGCCCTTTACAACGGCCAGACGGTCACCGTGGTCGGCGTCACCCGTGGCTACCCCAACATGATGCAGGCCACCGTCATCATGTCGCGCGACACACTGCGCATGGTAGGTCAGGCTGACACCGGCCCGCGCGTCGGCCCCCTGATGGTCAAGCTGCGCGATCCGACCCAGGCCGTCCGCGTCGCCGCCGAGCTCAACGCCTCCGGCAACGGTCAGTGGAAGGCCTGGACGCGTCAGGAACTGGCTGACGCCAACGCCGGCGCCATGTTCGAGGAAGGCATTCTGGTCATCATCATCGGCGGCTGCGTGGTGCTGGGCACCATCATCGGCGTGGCCATCACCTGGCAGACCCTGCGCGGCGCCATCATGGCCAACATCAAGGAGTTCGCCTCACTGCGCGCGCTCGGCGTCGGCATGGGCTCGCTGAACCGCATCGTCATGGAGCTCAGCTTCTGGGTCGGGTGCGTCGGCGTGATCGCGGCCATCCTTCTGACCCTCGGCATCCAGGCCCTCGCCCTGGCCGGGGCCGTGATCATCGCCCTGCCGCCGATCCTGCTGATCGTGGTCGGCGGCGGCCTGATCATCATCGCCATGCTGTCGGGCCTGCTGTCGCTCGGCATCCTCAAGAACAGCCAACCCGCGGACCTGCTGCGATGACCGATTTCGTCCAGCACACCAAGGTCCACGGCAAGCACGGCGATTTCGCCATCGAAGCCAAGGGACTGGTCAAACGGTTCAAGTCCGGAAAGGCCTTCGTCGAGGTGCTGAAGGGCGTGGATTTCGATGCCCGCCACGGCGACCTGACCATGGTCATGGGCCCGTCGGGCTCCGGCAAGTCGACCCTGATCGCCGCCCTGTCCGGCCTGCTCCGACCCGAGGAAGGCCGCGTCGACGCGCTCGACGTCGATGACCTGTGGAAGCTGTCGCACGGCCGGATCGACAAGTTCCGCCTCGACCATTGCGGCTTCATCTTCCAGGGCTTCAACCTGTTCCCGGCCCTGACGGCGCTGCAACAGGTCGAGGTGGTCCTGAAGTTCCAGGGCCTGACGCCCGGCCAGGCGAAGAAGCGCGCCACCCAGGCGCTGGAAGAGGTGGGCCTCGGCCCGCGCCTGCATCAGCGTCCCGCCGCCCTGTCCGGCGGCGAGAAACAGCGTGTCGCCATCGCCCGGGCCCTGGCCAAGGACCCCAAGATCCTGTTCGCCGACGAACCGACCTCCGCCCTCGACGGCGAGAACGGCCAGATCGTCATCCGTCTGCTCCGTCGCGCGGCGGACGAATACGGCGCGGCCGTCATCTGCGTCACCCACGACCCCCGGCTCGAGGAATGGGCCGACCGGGTCATCAAGATCGAGGACGGCATCATCATCTCCGATGAACGCCGCACGCCCAATCCGAACGCCACCCTGGCGTCCCATCACTAAGACTTCGTCCCGAGGACCTCTCTCATGCCCGCCTTCCTGAAGAACAAATGGCTCTGGATCGGCATCGTGCTGATCATCGTGATCGTGGTGGGCTTCACCATGATGCAGGGCGCCAACGCGACCAAGAAGGCGGAAGCCGAGAAGGCCGAGGCCGAGAAGGTCGAGAGCCCCTATGCGGCCATCGCCAACGGCAAGGTCGATATCGAGGGCGGCATCATCCAGATCGCGGCCCGTCGCGGCGGCATCGTGCGCGAAGTTCTGGTCCAGGAAGGCGATCAGGTCGTCGCCGGCCAGATCCTGGCCCGTCAGGAAGACGACGAGTCGCGTCTGGCGCTGCAGACGTCCAACGCCGACCTCGCCTCGGCCCAGAGCCAGCTCAACCTGATCCAGGTCGACATCCGCACCGCCCAGCGCGAGTACGACCGTCTGGAGCGTCTGGTCTCCACCAACTTCGTCGCCGCCCAGCGTCTCGACCAGGCCCGGGATCAGATCGCCCAGGCCCAGGCCCGCCTCGGCTCACAGCAGGCTGCGGTCCAGACCGCCCGCGCCCGCCGCGACCAGGCCGCCTACAATGTCGAACTGACGGTGATCCGTTCTCCGGCTGACGGCCGTATCGTGCGTCGCTACGCCAACCCCGGCGCCGGCGCCTCGACCCTGAACGTGTCGAACATGTTCGACCTGGAGCCGAACGCGCCCCGTATCGCCCGTGCCGAGATCGTCGAGTCCGACATCCCCAACGTCACCACCGGTCAGGCCGTCGAGATCACCCCCGAGGGCGATCCGTCCAAGGTCTATGTCGGCACCGTCCTGCGTCGCGCCGCCGTCTTCGGCGCCCGCAAGCTGGCCTCCGACGACCCGTCGCAACGCTCCGACGAACGCGTCGTCGAGGTGGTCGTCACCGCCGGCGACGCCCCCCTGCTGATCGGTCAGCGCGTGCTGGTGAAGTTCATGAAGCCCGGCCAGGCCGCCGGCGCCGCCCGCACCCCGACCGTCGGCGTCCCCGCCACCCGCTCGATGCAGACGCCGGAAGCGAGAGCGGCGGGCTAGTCATTCGCGTCTCCTCCCTGTTCGCCGCCTGGCGAATGGGGAGGTGGATGCGAGCCCTTGCGAGCAGACGGAGGGGGCGACACGATTTCGACGACGCGGGAGTCCAGCCTTCAACGCGGCCTCGCCCCCTCCGTCTCTCCGCTGCGCTTCGAGCCACCTCCCCATCGCTGCGCGACAGGGAGGAGACCAGAAAGACAAAAGCCCCGGCCGATGGCCGGGGCTTTTTCGTATTCAGCTCTTCTTCTCGTACCGGAAGGGCACGAAGTTGGACGGGTGGCTGACCACCCGCTCGCTTTGGCGGGACGGTCGATTGCCCACCAACATCCCACCCCAGAGGGCAAAGGACATCATGGCGTGCTGGAGGTTTTTCTCCTTGTCGTTCATCCTGGCGTCTCCTTTCGCTGAACGATGAAAAGAGACGCGTCGTGCTCGCAGGGGTTTTCACCCTCTCAGTCGTTTCGCGTCACAACCTATATCGCCCCACCTACGTCATTTTGCAAGTTTTTTAGTCCGGCTTCGGATCAGTTTTCGCAATCATGTCTTCAAATGCAGCACCGCCGCCACGCTCGATCGCCACGCCCTGCATCCAGGTGTGCATCGTCGACGGCCCCTCCGGCCTCTGTCTGGGCTGCTACCGGACCCTTCAGGAGATCGGCGGCTGGTCCCGGCTGACCGACCAGCAACGCGCTGAAATCATGACCGAACTTCCGGCCCGCGAGGCGAAGATCGACCCGGCCAAACTGGGTCTCTGAGCCTTAACCCTTCGTCAGCCACGTCGCTTCACCGCATCCCAACGCGGCGCGTGCAGGGTGTGATCAGCCGCAGAAGCGGTCAGTCGCGAAGGTGTCCCGCGTTGCGTCTAGATATCCAGTCCGCGATCGTCATGGCCATCGCGACCGTCTCCTCGCTGAGCGTCGCCTGGTGGCTGACGCACCAGGAGCCTCGCACGGCCGAGGCGGCCGTCATGGTCGTCCCCGCCGAGGCCCCCGCCAAGGTTCGCGCCGCCCCCGGACAACCCGCCCGGATCGCCCGCTCCGCCGACGGCCACTACTGGGCCGAGGCCGACATCGACGGCCGCGCCATTCGGGTTCTGGTCGACACCGGCGCCTCGGTCGTCGCCCTGACCCGTCAGGATGCCCTGCGTCTCGGTCTGCGCCTGACCCCCGCCGACTTCACCCGGACGGTCGAGACCGCCTCGGGCCCCGTGAAAGCCGCCGCCGTCGAACTGGATCACGTCGCCGTCGCCGGCGCCCGCGTGAACAAGGTCCGCGCCCTGGTCGTCGAGGAGGGCCTGCCCCACTCCCTGCTGGGCATGAGCTACCTCGGCCGCCTCTCCGCCTTCGAGGCGCGTCCGACCGGTCTGACGCTGCGGCCATAAGGCCTCGCCCTCCCCCATCAACGGCCCTCGGAAAGGTCCGCTATGGGTGGATACCAGACATGAGAACGGCCCCGCCGTTGCCAGCGGAGCCGTTCCAAACCGTGGGGAGACGTCGTTTAGGCTGCCATCTGTCGCCGCTGGATGTAGAGCGCCGCTCCACCCGCCAGGATCAGGCCGAACAGGATCAGCGCCCATTCCGACAGGGTTGGAACCGGGACCGGGCCAGCGACCTGCACGACTTCGAAATTCAGGTCGATGCCAGCTTGATTGGTCGTGCCCGAATGGAAGACCACGCCACCCGGATACGTGTCCGCGCCACCGGTCAGGGCGGCCTGGTCGAACGCGAAACTGTAAACATTGCCTGCCACGATCGGCAGTGGTGTTGAAAGCGATATGGTGTTGCGGGCCGGTGTAGTGTTCGTCAAGAGCACCCCCGCCTGGCTGTAAAGCGGCGTGCCGGGTCCGCCTGCCTGCCCTGTACCCGCGCCGTTGTAGAGCCGGATCGTCGTTGGAACGCCGGTGCTCAAGACGTTGGGCGCGACCCGGATCTGCGTCACGGATCCAGTGACCGTCGCTGTAAAGGACTGCCCGACAAACGTCCGGAGGCCGTTGTTTCCGCTTTCCGTCAGGTTCGCCGAAATCGTCTGAGCGGATGCCGGGGCCGCGAGAGCGATCCCGAAGCAGGCGATCATAATGAGCCCTAAGGCACGAAGATTGGGCCTGCCAGTCATGCTTCAAGTCTCGGAAAGGGAAAGATGTTTGCCGGTTATAGAAAGCTTGGCCTTAGTCAATCCGCCGTTCCTGATCCCGGGTATGGAAGGCGTTCCGTTCGCCCATCGGGCGAGACCGCCCTCCGGGCAGGAAAGCGGACCCCACGAAGGTCCGAAACGGGTCGAGAGCGGTCATTGACCTGACTCCAGAAAGCGGACCCGACGGAGAGGCTTCAACTGTACATTTCCTGCAGTTTTTCTGCAGCAATTGCATAGTCCCCCTCACCGAAGTCGTCGGATTTTGCAGGATCTGACTGGCCGAAATCGCCGCGAACTCACCGGCGACCGCAAAAGCTGCAATTCGCCGGCTACAGCGCCTTCACCACCACTGAGATCGCGGTGAGCAACAGGTAGATCGCGAACGCCCTCCTCAGCACCGTGCGATCCAGCCTGTGGGCCAGCCTGGCTCCATAGGGCGCCACCAGCGTCGTCAGCACGCCCATCGCAACGGCCGCCGGCACATTGACGTAACCCAGGCTCAGCGGCGGCCTGCCATCTGCGCCAAATCCGAACACGATGAAGCCGAGCGTCGCCGCCGCACCGATGGCGATGCCGAACCCCGACGCCGTCGCCACGGCCTGATGGATCGGTCGCCCGCACAGGGTCATCAACATGCCGCCGAAACTGCCGCCGCCCACCCCCATCATCGCCGACAAAAGTCCGATCAGCCCGCCGATCCCGCGCCGCCACCAGCCCATCGGCAGGTCCTCCCGGACGTGAACCTTTTCGGGCAACAGCCCCATCTGCGCCGCCACCACGGCCAGGCAGACGCCGTAGACGATCGCCAGCCCCTCCATCGAGGTCAGGCCGGCGATAGCCGCTCCGACCAGCGCCCCCGCCCCGACCCACGGCGTCCAGGTCTTGAGAACCTCTTCGTCCACCGCCCCGTGCGCCCTGTGCGCCCCCAGTGAGCGCCAGGACGTCGCGACGATGGTCAGCAGGGAGGTGCCGATGGCGACATGCAGGTTGCTCTCCCCGCCCAGCCCCAGCACCGAGAAGGCATAGAACAACGCCGGCACCAGCACCGTCCCGCCGCCGACGCCAAACAGGCCTGCGATCAGTCCGCCCGCCAGCCCGGCCGCGAGCACCGCAGCGGCCAGCAGGGCCAGTTCATTCAGGGGAAGGGAGGTCACCGACGGGCTTTAGCCCACGCCGCCGGCCGCTAGAAGCGTGCGGTGAGGCCCAGTTGCACGACAGGGAAGAAGGCCTTGTCCTCGGCGTCTTGCTGGATGTCGCGGGCTTCCTGCTCCAGCCGCGCCCGGAAGGCCGGGTCGTTGGACAGGGTTCCGCCGCTCGACGACAGGCCAACCTCCGGCTCCTGGCTCCAGGCCACGCCGACCATGCCTCGGAAGCCCCAGGTCCCCTCGCGATAGAAGCTGTCGTCATAGCCGATGCCGACGAAGGGCGCGGTCTCCGACAGCTTGATCCGTCCGCTCAGCGTCCCGACCTGGGCCGGGGTAAAGGTCGCCCCGCCGATATCGACCGGCGCCGTCGGTTGCCCGTTGAGATTGATCGTCCGGTTTCCCACATAGGCTCCGCCGGAGATGAGGAAGCCATTCAGGAACGGATGCAGATCGACAAACCCCGACACCGTGTCGAAGTCGAACCGCCCCGAATAGTCGACATCGCTGTATGTCTCGTCGAAGTCATACCCCAGCGTATCGATCCCTCCCCGCAGGACGAAAACCGGCCCGAGCGACAGCTGCACCTCGGCGCCCACCCCGGTCGTCCCGGCGTTCAGGGCGGCGGTGATCGGCGAGCGCGGATGTCGGCTCTGCGCCTCGGCGGCGCCCGCCGACAGCATGAGAAGTGTGGTGGTCAGCAGGAGGGCGCGGGTCATGCCCGCAGCCTTGTCCCGGTTACGCTTAACGGACCGTTGACCGTGTCAGGCCGCTTCCTCGACCCGGTCGCGCCGCGCCTCGGCTTCGCGCACAGCCTCGACCGCCCGATCGACGACCTCCAGACCAGCGACGGGCTTGATCGCCTCGACCGTCAGGATACGGCGGAAGGCCCGCGCGCCCGGCCGTCCGTGCATCACGCCCAGCATGTGCCGCGTCATGGAATGCAGGCCCCAGCCCTCCTCCAGCCGCGCGCCCAGATAGGGCTTGTACCGCTCTATGGCCTCGAACGGATCGACGTCGGCGCCCGCCGCGCCGAACAGCCGCCGGTCGACCTGCCCCAGAAGGGCCGGCTCATGATAGGCCGCACGGCCCAGCATGACGCCGTCCAGCTGGACCCCGTCGGCGGCGTCCAGATGCGCCTCCGCCTCGTCCAGCGACCCGATACCCCCGTTGATGCAGACGGTCAGATGCGGCCGTTCCCGCTTCAGCCTGCGCACCAGCGCATAGTCCAGCGGCGGCACGTCGCGGTTCTCCTTGGGCGACAGGCCGCTCAGCCAGGCCTTGCGCGCATGGACGATGAAGGTCGTCACCCCGACGGCCGCCGAGGCATCCACCGTGGCGAACAGGCTGACATCCGGATCCTGATCGTCCACCCCGATCCGGCACTTGATCGTCGCCGGCAGGTCCACCGCCTCGCGGATCGCGGCCATGCACTCGGCCACCAGCTCCGGCTCGCGCATCAGACACGCCCCGAACCGCCCCGACTGCACCCGGTCCGACGGGCAGCCGACGTTCAGATTGATCTCGTTGTATCCCATGGCGGCGCCGACCCTGGCGGCCTCGGCCAGTTGCGCCGGATCGGACCCGCCGAGCTGCAACGCCACCGGATGTTCGACCGCATCGAACCCCAGAAGCCGCTCCCGGTCGCCGTGTATCACCGCCGGCGCCGTGACCATCTCGGTATAGAGCAGCGCCCGCGTCGACAGGGCGCGGTGAAACGCCCGGCAGTGCCGGTCGGTCCAGTCCATCATCGGTGCGACGGACAGTCTGTGGGCGGGATGGGTCATCGTCGGCGACCCCATACGCGGATGACGCCCGAAAGTCAGCCCAGCCCCAGCCGCTTCACAATGGCCTCCGCCGCCTCGACGGCGCTCATCGCCGTGGTGTCGATGACGATCTCCGCGGCCTCGGGCGCCTCATATGGACTGTCGATCCCGGTGAAGTTCTTCAGGTCGCCTGCCCGCGCCTTGGCGTACAGTCCCTTCACGTCTCGCGCCTCGGCGACCCCCAGCGGCGCATCGACGAACACCTCCAGGAACTCCCCCTCGGTCATCATCTCGCGCGCCATCCGGCGCTCGGCCCGGAACGGAGAGATGAAGGCGGTGATGACGATCAGGCCCGCATCCGCCATCAGTTTGGCCACCTCGGCGACCCGGCGGATGTTCTCGACCCGGTCCTCTTCGGTGAAGCCCAGGTCGCGGTTCAGGCCATGACGGACGTTGTCCCCGTCCAGCAGATAGGTATGCCGCCCCAGCACATGCAGCCGCTTGTCGACCAGGTTGGCGATGGTCGATTTTCCGGCTCCGGACAATCCAGTCAGCCAGATGACGGCCCCCTTCTGGCCCTTCATCGCCGCCCGGGCGTCGCGGTCCACATCGATGGCCTGCCAGTGGATGTTATCAGCGCGCCGCAGGGCATAGCGGATCATCCCCGCCCCCACCGTCCGGTTGGTAATCCGGTCGATCAGGATGAAGCCGCCCAAATCCCGGTTCATCTCATAGGGATCGAAGGGGATCGACCGGTCCAGCGACAGGTTGCAGACCGCGATGTCGTTGAGCTCCAGCCGCTTGGCCGCCAGCTTCTCCAGGGTGTTGACGTTGACCCGGTGCCGGATCGCCGTGACCTGGGCCGTCGCCGTGCGGGCGCCGATCTTGAGGAGATAGGACCGGCCTGGAGACAGGGTCTCCTCGTCCATCCAGACGACGGTCGCCTCAAACTGATCCGCGACCTCGGGCGGCGCCTCGGCCGCCGCGATCACGTCGCCGCGCGAGACGTCGATCTCGTCTTCCAGCGTCAGGGTCACCGACTGGCCTGCCGCCGCCTCGACGAGGTCGCCCGGCAGGGCCACGATCCGTGCGACCCGGCTCTCGCGCCCGGCCGGCAGAACCCGCACGCGATCGCCCGGCAGCACCGTCCCCGCCGCGATCAGCCCGGCGTAGCCCCGAAACTCCGGGTTCGGACGATTGACCCACTGGACCGGCATCCGGAAAGGCCGGGCGGCCGCATCGTCCCCGATCTCCACGGCTTCCAGCCACTCCAGCAGGGTCGGTTGATCGAACCCTGGTGCGGCCGCTACGACGCCCTCTCCTGTCAGCCCCGACAGGGCGACAGGAGTCACATCGGTCAGACCGATGCTGTCAGCGAAGGCGCGATATTCGGCGACGATCCCGGCGAACACTGCGGGATCCCAGCCGACCAGATCCATCTTGTTGATCGCCAGCACGACTTTGCGGATGCCCAGCAGCGCGCAGAGGTACGAATGCCGGCGCGTCTGGACCAGCACTCCTTTGCGTGCGTCGATCAGGATCACGGCCGCGTCGGCGGTCGAGGCGCCGGTGACCATGTTGCGCGTGTACTGCTCGTGCCCCGGCGTATCGGCGACGATGAATTTCCGCCGCTCGGTCGCGAAGAACCGGTAGGCCACGTCGATGGTGATGCCCTGTTCCCGCTCGGCCGCCAGCCCGTCGACCAGCAGGGCGAAGTCGATGTTCGCCCCCTGCGTCCCAACCTTCTTCGAGTCCGCCTCCAGCGCCGACATCTGGTCGTCGAGGATCGTCTTGGTGTCGTAGAGCAGCCGCCCGATCAGGGTCGACTTGCCGTCGTCCACCGAGCCGCAGGTGATGAAGCGAAGCAAGGACTTCATCAGAAATATCCCTCCGCCTTCTTCTTCTCCATCGAGGCGGCCTGGTCATGATCGATGACCCGCCCCTGCCGTTCGGAAGTCGTGGAGGCCTTCATCTCCGCGATGATGTCAGCGACGCTGGTCGCCTCGCTCTCGACCGCCCCGGTCAGCGGATAACAGCCCAGGGTCCGGAACCGCACCGACCGCACCTGTGGCGTTTCGCCGGGCCGCAGTCGCATCCGCGCGTCGTCGACCATGATCAACGCGCCATCGCGTTCGACCACTGGCCTCGGCTGAGCGAAATACAGCGGCACGACCGGGATCGCCTCCTGCTCGATGTATTGCCACACATCCAGCTCGGTCCAGTTCGAGATCGGGAAGACGCGGATCGACTCCCCCGCCCCGATTCGCGTGTTGTAGATCCTCCAGAGTTCCGGCCTCTGGTTCTTCGGGTCCCAGCGATGCCCGGCCGAGCGGAAGGAGAAGATTCTCTCCTTGGCCCGCGACTTTTCCTCGTCGCGCCGCGCCCCGCCGAAGGCCGCCTGAAAGCCGTAATGATCCAGCGCCTGTTTCAGACCCTCGGTCTTCCACAGGTCGGTGTGTATGGAGCCGTGATCGAACGGATTGATCCCCCGCGCCCGCGCGTCCTCGTTGACCCAGATCTTCAGATCGACGTCATCCGCCGCAGCGACCTGGTCGCGCAGGGCGTACATGTCCCGGAACTTCCACGTCGTATCGACGTGCATCAGCGGGAACGGGATGGGCCCAGGGAAGAAGGCCTTGCGCGCCAGATGCAGCATCACGGCGGAATCCTTGCCGATCGAATACAGCATCACCGGCCGCTCGATCTCGGCCGCCACCTCGCGGAGGATATGGATGGCCTCGGCCTCCAGCGACTGGAGGTGGGACAGGCGGGCGGAGGGCGTCGGATCGGTCACACCCGTCGATAGCAACAACCGTGGCTGCGCGCATCCCGTGACGTCGGCCTAGCTTGAGAAGGCCCGCACCGCCGCCAGGGCCGCCGAGGCGTCGGCGTCGATGATCTCGAACCGCTCCGCCCGGTCGCCCAGTTCGCGGATGACACGCGGTGGGTCCGGGTCGAAGCCGAGCACCGGCGCGACGTCCTTGCCGAACTTGGCCGGGTGGGCCGTGGACAGGGCCACGACCGGTCCTCGCGCCCGGTCCACGCCGCGCGCGGCCGACAGGGCGACGGCGGTGTGGGGACAGACGACCTGACCCCAGGTCGCATGGGCGTGCGCGATCTGTTCGCGCGTCGTCGCCTCGCTGACCGACACCGCCGACACCTCGGCGCGGATGGCGTCGAGCAGGGATGCTGGCAGGTTTACTGATCCCTCTCGGGCGAAGGTCTCGAACAGGGTTCGGGTCCGCTCTGCATCACGTCCCGAGGCCTCGAACACCAGCCTCTCGAAATTGGACGGCGCCTGGACGTCCATGCTGACCGAGGCGGTCTCGACGGCGGCCTTCCTGGCATAGACGCCGTCATTGATGGCGCGGGCCAGGGCGTCGTTGCGGTTCACGGCGGCGACGAGGCCGACGACCGGCAGTCCCATCCGCGAGGCCGCGATCCCGGCGAAGGCGTCGCCGAAGTTTCCGGTCGGCACGACGAAGACCGGCGGCCGCGTCTCGCCCAGCGCCGCCAGCTGCGACACGGCCGAGAGGTAGTAGGGAACCTGTCCCGCCAGCCGGGCCCAGTTGATAGAATTGACGCTGGAGAACCGCCCGCCGTGGCGCAGGCTCTCGTCCGCCAGCAACCCCTTCACCAGCCGCTGGCAATCATCGAAGTCCCCGCGAACCGCGAGGTTCAGCACGTTGGGCGCATCGACCGTGGTCATCTGGCGGCGCTGCACGGCCGAGACCCGCTCGTGCGGATGGAGCACGATCAGGCGGACCCGGTCGGTGTTGGCGAAGGCGGCGACGGCGGCGGCGCCGGTGTCGCCGCTGGTCGCGGTGACCAAAGTCAGCCGCTCGCCCGAAGCCGCGAGCGCCTCCGAGGACAGGGCCGCCGCGAGTTGCATCGCCAGATCCTTGAAGGCGGCGGTCGGGCCGTGGAACAGCTCCAGCATATAGAGGCCGTCCTCTAGCGGGCGCAGCGGCGTCACCTCGGCGGGCTCGAACCCCGAGGTCAGCCTCGCCAGCGCCCGATCCAGGGCCCCGGAAGGCAGGGCATCGCCGATGAAGGGCGCCATCGCCCGCGACGCGATCTCTGCATAGCCACGTCCGGCGGCCCAGGCGTCGGAAGCCAACTTCGGCCAGGCGGCGGGCATGTAGAGGCCGCCGTCTGGCGCCATCCCCCTCAGCAGGGCCTCGGCGAAATCGCTGCCGGAGGCGTCGCCGCGGGTCGAAACATATCGGTCGGAAGTCTGGGCCATCGTCATTCTGGTTCGGTCGGCGAAGCGGATTCGCCAAGTGTTGTACGCCGGGTACGTGTCGAAACGATCAGGCCGCCTCGCGCCACCAGGCGGCGCGACGGAAGAAGGCGCCGGGATCCTTGGGCGTCACCAACTTGGTCGGGTCGTGGAATATGCGGTCGTGCAGACGGGTCAGGGTGAAACGGATCGCGGCCGCTTCGCCGAGACGCGGCAGGGCGGCGGCCTCGGCGGAGGTCAGGGGTCGCACGGCCTCATAGCCGCGCCGGAAGGCTTCGACCGCGCCGGGGATCACGACGCCCGAACCGTCGAAACCCCACGCGCTCAGGGCGATCGCGAGGTCGTAGGCCAGCAGGTCCGTACAGCCGAAATAGAAGTCGATGACGCCCGACACCCGCCCGTTCTCGAACAGGATATTATCTGGGAAATAGTCGGCGTGGATCGGTCCTCGCGGCAGATCCTCCGCCCACGGATCGCCCAGTCTCGCCAGCGTCGCCTCAACCCCCTCCAGGATGTCCCGGTCCTCACCATTTGCCGCCGTCGCCGACCGGTCCGCCAGCGCCCGCCAGACGACCGGCCCGACCGGATTGGCCCGCTCCACCGGGAAACTCCTGGCCTCCAGATGCAGTCGCGCCAGCATTCCGCCCGCCGCCTCGACCTCGGTCGAAGACGGGTCCCGCAGCCACGCTCCGGGAAGCCATTCGATCACAGCCGCCGGCCGGCCGTTCAGCCTCCCGACCCAGACCCCGTCCTTGTTCGAAACGGGTCTCGGCGCCGGAAAGCCTCCGCCCGCAAGATGGTCGGTCAGCCCCAGACAGAACGGCAGCGAGGCCGCATCCGTCCGGGCCTCGAACAAGGTAAGGACATGCCGCCCGCCCTCGGTCTCGAGCCGATAGTTGGTGTTCTCCACCCCCTCGGCGATGGGATGCAGGGACGCGAACGCGCCCAGCGGATAGCCCGCGAGGAACAATCGCGCCTGTTCGTCAGAAACCGGAGTGAAGACGGCCAAGGGCTAATGGTGACCCAGCGACGCGTGGCGCGCGCGAACGATGTCTGCGAGGTCCGCCAGCACGCTCTCGGTCGTCGGCCAACGGCCCGCGCCGCGGCCCTTGCAAGACCAGACTCGTCCATCCTCGCCGTAGACCTTCAAGGCATTGCGCTCCCCGTCCAGGCTCTGGAAGAGCGGATCGTCGAGGCCGACGTCAAGCGAAACCGACGCCTTCAGGCCGTCGCCGTCCCGTACACAGGCTCCGATCTGGCGCACCGGCCCGGCCGGCTTGAACGCCTCCGACAGGATGGCGCAGGGCACGTCGGCCTCGGCCGGCGTGCGGCCGAACGCCTCGAAGGCGAGCAGGCGGACCTTGGCGGCCGAGTCGCGGCCTTCGAGGTCCGATGACGGATCCTCCTCGGCGAAGCCCGCGACCCTCGCGTCGGCCAAGGCGTCCGCAAAGTCCGCCCCGGCCTGCAGACGCGTCAGCATGAAGTTGACCGTGCCGTTCAGCACCGCCTCGAACCCCTTCACAGGCCCGGCCGCCTTGGCCGCGCGCAGGGTCTCGATCATCGGCGCACCGCCCCCGACCGCCGCCGAATAGGCCAGTTGCGATCCATGAGCACGAGCGGCGTCGGCGAGGCCAGCGGGGTCGCGGCTGATCGCCTGCTTGTTGGCGCTGGCGACATCGATGCCCCGTTCCAGAGCGGCGCGGATCAGGTCGTGGCCAGCTCCCCCCTCCGACAGGGCTTCCAGCAGGATGTCGGGCTGAAGCGCCAGCAACGCTTCCCGGTCGGCGGTGAACAGTTCGGCCGGAGCCTCGACATCGCGCGGCTTGGAGGGATCGCGCACCAGCACGCCGACGACCTCGAACCGGCTGTCCTTCTGCAGCCTCTCAAGCAGGCCGCCGCCGACCACGCCGCAGCCGGCGATCGCGACCTTCAATGGCGCATCCGGCACGGACGGTCCCGGAGGCGCCGAGTGGTCTCCAACCACCGTGCAGTCGGCCCTGCCGAGCGCGGCGACTTCGATCTCCACCGAGCGGTGCTGGCCCAGATCGATCGCGTCGTGCTGGACCAGGGCCCCGCCGTGGCGACGCGCGTCGTCCCAGTTGGCCCGGCGATAGCGCAGCGGCTTGCCCGAGGCCGAGGCCGGATCGCGGTCGTAGAGGCCGTCAACGTCCTTCACCAGACGCACCCGGCTGAGACCCAGTTCGGCCGCGAGGAAGACCGCCGTCAGGTCCGATCCACCGCGTCCGAGCAGCACGACCTTGCCGTTCTGGCCGACAGCGCCGAAGCCTGGAACGACAACCACCTGATGATCCGCCAGCGCCTTCCACAGGGCATCGCTGCGCAGTGAAACCGGGTGCGCGTGTTCCGACGGCCCCTCGGCGACGATGCCCAGTTCGCGCACTGACAATGCCGCCGCATCGAGCCCGATCCGGTCGCAGGCGATGGCCACCAGCGCCGCCGCCTTCTCCTCGCCCAGCGCCACATAGCCGGGGAGGAGGTCGTTCTCGTGATCGAGACCGAGCGCGCGGGCATCGGCCAGAAGTCGGTCGGTGTGGCCGCCGAGGGCCGAGACAACGGCGATGACCTTCCGGCCTGCGCGGACGTGGCCGTAGACCTCCGAGGCGACTGCGGGAGCGCAGGACTGGTCCTGAAGGATCGAGGAGCCGAACTTCAGGACCACCACTTCGGCGGCGGGCGAAGCTTCGGCGACCGGTTTCTCGACGACGGCGAGGCGGGCGTTGGAGTGGGGCATTGGGGAGGTCCGTTCGGAGATAGGGAGTTGGGATTTGGGCAATAGAAAACCCGCCTGGCCGGGGCCGGGCGGGTCTGGGTTGGCTGGGTGTCTTTCGACCTCCGCGCTAACCTGTTCCCGCCCGCGAGGGGCCGGTGGTGGTCATGCCGGTGGTGGTCGTAATGAGGGTGGCGAGCGTCATCGACCGGCCCGCGAATGCGGCGGTCGAGGTCGAAACGGCGATGCGGCCGAGACGGGACACAGGCAGAACCTCTAGAAAATCGTTGATCTCAGGGTGTCGGCGCAAATGACCGCCGTCAACCCGGTTCGTGCATCTTTTTTGCGCACTTTGGGCCCTGCGAGACCTTTTGGCCACATCACGCTCTCCAGGCGAGGGCAATGGGGTAGATTTTTTCTCTTGACCGGCGGTCTTCGCACCCGCAACGTAAAGTCACTCATCAAGACCGACCGAGGGATAGGCCCTTTGACGTCGGGGCAACCATCGGTTTCCAGCCGAACGGTGCCAACTCCTGCGAGGACCCACTTCGGTGGTTCCGCGAGAGATGAGTGGAGCGTCGGCGAGGCGACGTCTCCACGATCTGTCATCGCATCCGGAGCCTTGCTGGGCGGGACGATGCAGACGACGCCATGGCTTTCGACACCCAGACCCTTTCCACCGACCCCGTCTGTCGCCCGACTGTGCGTTCGGCTGCGATCCTCGCCCGCAAGGGCGGCGGCGCGGTCGATATCGCCGTCGATATCCCCACCGATTTCCGGCTTCAGTCCGGCGAGCGGCTGGGCCAGCGGAAGATCGTCGGGCGGCTGCACGGCCGGGCCGGCGCGCCACTGGTCGTGGTGGCCGGCGGCATCTCGGCTGGTCGGTTCGTGCACCGGACCGAGACCAACGGCCTGGGCTGGTGGTCGGGCGCGGTGTCCATCCGCGGTCCGATCGACCTCTCCCGGTTCCAGGTCCTGGCCTTCGACTATGCGCCGGAGGCCGCCGAGGGCTCGAAGCCGGTCACCATCACCACCCACGACCAGGCCCGGCTGCTGGGACTGATCCTGGACGAGATCGGCGATCCGGTCGTCTCGGCCTTCGTCGGCTGCTCCTACGGCGGGATGATCGCCCTGGCCTTTGGCGAGCTGTTCCCCGAGCGGGTCGAGCAGCTGATCGTTGTCTCGGCCGCCCACCGCGCCCATCCGCAGGCGACCGCCTGGCGTGGCATCCAGCGCCGGATCCTTCAGCTGGCCGACGCGGCCGGGCGTCCCGAGGACGGGGTCGCCCTGGCCCGCGAACTGGCCATGACCACCTATCGCACGGCCGAGGAATTCTCCGATCGGTTCGAGACCACGGCCCCCGCCTCGGCGGGCCAGGCCTATCCGGTCTGCGAATATCTGACGGCGCGGGGCAAGGCCTACCGGACCCACACGACCCCCGCGCGCTGGCTGTCGCTGTCGGACTCGATCGACCGCCACAGCGTCACGCCCGAGGCCATCAAGACGCCGGTGACACTGGTCGGCTTCACCTCCGACCGGCTGGTGCCGATCGACGACATTCGTGAACTGGCCGCCCGGCTGCCGACCCTGTGGCGGCTGGTCGAGGCCCCGTCCCTGTACGGCCACGACGCCTTTCTGAAGGAGGACGAGGCGGTCGCCGCCATCCTCCGTTCCGCACTCAAGGAGATCGACCAATGACCCGCAAGCGTCCCCACGACGTCCGCACCACCTGTGCCCGCTCCGGCGTCGATACGGACACGGCCCACGGATCGGTCATGCCGCCGCTGTATCTGTCCTCGAACTTTTCGTTCGCGGGCTTCGAGCAGAAGCGGAAATACGACTACTCGCGCTCGGGCAATCCCACCCGCGACGTCCTGGCCGAGACGCTGGCGGAGCTGGAAGGCGGCGCCGGCTGCGTGGTCACAGCGACCGGGATGGCGGCGGTCGACCTGCCGCTGTCGTTGCTGGAACCCGGCGACCTGCTGATCGCGCCCCACGACTGTTACGGCGGGACCCACCGCCTGCTGTGCGCCCGGGCGAAGAAGGGGCATTTCGAGGTGCTTTGGGTCGACCAAGGCGACCCCGTCGCGCTGGACGCCGCCCTGGCCTTGAACCCCAAACTGGTGCTGGTCGAGACGCCGTCGAACCCGCTGCTGCGGGTCGTGGACATCGCCGACATCTGCACCCGCGCTCACCGGGTCGGGGCCAAGGTGGTGGCCGACAACACCTTCCTGTCGCCGGCCCTGCAGCGGCCGATCGAACTGGGCGCGGACATCGTGGTCCACTCGACGACGAAATACATCAACGGCCATTCCGACGTGGTCGGCGGAGCGGTGATCGCGGCCGATCCGTCGGATCATGCGGCGCTGGCCTGGTGGGCCAACTGTCTGGGCGTCACCGGCTCGCCGTTCGACGCCTATCTGACCCTGCGCGGGGTGCGGACGCTCTTTGCACGGATCGAACGGCAGCAGACCACGGCCGGGAAGGTTGCCGAACTGCTGGAGGCCCACCCGGCGGTGTCGGCCGTCCACTATCCGGGGCTGAAGTCGCACCCGAACCATGATCTGGCCGCGCGCCAGCAGCAGGGGCCGGGCGCCATGCTGAGCTTCGAACTGGCCGGCGGGGTCGAGGCTGTGCGTCAGTTCGTCGAGACGCTGGAGACCTTCACCCTGGCCGAGTCGCTGGGCGGGGTCGAAAGCTTGGTCGCCCACCCGGCGACCATGACCCACGCGGCCATGACGCCGGAGGCCCGCGTCGTCGCCGGGATCACCGACGGATTGCTGCGGCTGTCGGTCGGCCTGGAGCACGAGGACGACCTGATCGCGGATCTGGTGCAGGCCCTGGATGCGCTGGCGGAGGTGCGGGCGGAAGCGGCCTGACTGGACTCCAAAGAACCGAGTCCAGAGAGTCCAACTCCTGTGGGGCCCTCAAAGGAAGGCAGGCTATCTTGCTGTGCTAGAGAGAGAAAATTCTCCGGTCTTCTTGGTGTCTTGTTGCACCGTCGGTGGTCGTCTCTCGCCGTTTCAGAGAGCGGGCTGAGACATGGGTCCGAACTGGAGCCGCAGAAGCCCGCTGCAGGAATTATTTCTCTGATTCCCGGGACGGAACCCGAGGGGCAGCCTCCCGGGTCGTGCGGACTCTAGGGCAGAAGCAGGATCGCGACCGGGATGACCGTTCCGGCGAGCAGCGCCCAGCGCGCGACGATCTTCAGCCGCCCCATCGTCACACCCATCCAGACGCCCAGCAGGGTCGACAGGAAGAGGCCGACCGAGACCAGGACGAAGAACCACTGGAGCAGGCTCTTCGAAAGCGGCGTCGCGGGCGTCCCGGCCTCCTCAGGCGCGGCGGGGCCAGCCGGGCGCGCCGGCTCGGGCCGGGGCGCCCGGGGCGCGCGCATGGCGAAGACCTGATCCTTGTGAACCCGGCCCAGCTTCTCGATCACCGGCGCGGGCGTATAGCCGGGCTGGCTCTCCTGGAGGCGGAAGATCTACAGCCCTCCGGTCACCGCGAACATCAGGATCGAGGGCGCGATGACCATGCCGAGAACCGTGTGAATCTGACGCGCCAGCATGGGCCAGGCGACGGGACGGGGGGAGGGCATGGGCGTTATCCGGTTGACCCCGATGCCTTAGGCCCGAACCGAAACGCTTGCGAGGCTTAAGCGCAGGCCTCCACCGCCTCGGCGTGGAGGTGGACGACGAAGCAGTGCTCCGGGCCGCCGTCCTCGGACTGGACCATGACGCGAAGTTCGTCGTCCTCGGCCCAGGGCGCATGTGCCTCGGCGAAATGAAGCGCCGCATCCTCGAAACTGCGGGCTTCGAGGATGTGGCAATGACCGGTATCGGTGTGGGCGACGTAACGGGCGGCTTGGGGCATTTCGCGCTCCTGGCGTTGGTGTCCGAACGCTGAACGCCTGACCCGCGAAATGGATTCAACCGCCGTTACGCGGGCTGTGGACGGTTCTGCATCGCGCCGGTCATGGGAATGAAGAAGACCCCGACGTCGCGGCGGCTGCGGACCCGGCCGTCAGCGTCCTTGGTGTAAACGTAGAGGACCTGACCACGCCGGAAGGGCTGGCCGATCGGGATGATCAGCTTGCCGCCGGGCTTGAGCTGGCGGAACAGCTCGGGCGGAGCGTACTGGGCGACGCAGGTCAGCATGATGGTGTCGAAACCCTCGGTCACCTCAGGCCAGCCGAAATAGCCGTCGCCGACCTTGCCATGGACGTTGTCGTAGCCGAGCGGGGCCCAGATCTTGCCGACCGCCTCGCCGATCGGCTGGATGATCTCGATGGTGTAGCTGTCGCGGACGACGCGGCTGAGAAGCGACGACTGGAAGCCCGATCCGGTGCCGATTTCCAGCGTCACGTCAGTCGGCTTGGGCGCCGCCAGCTGGGTCATATAGGCCTGACCCAGATAGTCGGAGAGCACAGAGCCATGGCCGATAGCCCAGGGCTTCGGGTTGGCCTCCCAGGCCTGATACGCGGTCGAGGCGTCCGAGGCGTAGGCGTAGTGGAAATACTCGCGCGGCAGGCTTTCGAAGGCCTGGATCACGTTCGGGTCGTGGGCGCCGAAGCGGCCGTCGAGATAGGTCCTGATGCGTTCGATGGCGGCGGGCTTGCGGGCCTGGATCTCGGCGAACTGGGCCTCGGTGATGGCGTGCGGGCGGCCGGACGCGGACATGGCGGCGTTGAAACGAGCGTAGGTCCAGGGTTCCGTCGGCATACGGACGGTCGGCGAAACGGCCGAGGCTTCGCCAGCGGCGGCCTGCGTGGGAGCGGCCGGTGCGGGGGCCACTGCCCCTCCGGCGGCTTGCGTCGGATTGAGGCGGGCCTGGACGGTCTTCATCGTGTTCTCGTCGCAGGCGGCGAGGCCGGTCAGGGATGCGGCGCCGGCCGCGGTCAACAGGGTGCGGCGATTCACGGTCATGCAGGGCTCGTCTGGCTCTGGACGGACTGGCCGGGGCCAGTCTGGTCCGGGAAGGGGTCAAGGCGGGCGGGTTCGGGCGTGGGCAGGTCGGCGAAAGGATCGATCGGCACGGCGGGCTCGAACACCGGGACGGTCTTTCGGACAGCCGCGCCGACCGGCAGGACGAGGAAGGCGAGCGCGTAGAGGCCGGCCGCAACGATCAGCAGGGACGAGAAGCCGACATCGCGGCTCATCAGATTCGCGAGCGGCGTGGCGACGACGGAGAAGGCGCCGTTCAGCCCCCAGGCCCACGGAAGCGCCCGGCCGTCGCCGACCCGGATCAGGCCGAGCGGGAACGGCAGGCCGAGCGCCAGCGACACGGGCGCGGCGGCGAGGACGACGAGGCCGGCCTTGATCGCCCAGGATTGGTCGAGGGTGCGCATCATGAAGTCCTCGGCGCCGACCAGCATGGCGCCGATCCAGCCGAGGACCGCGATCAGGCCGATCAGGGAGGCGACCTTGGGCAGGCGCGCGCAGTGTCCCGCGATCATACTGCCGAGGCCCGAGAAGATCAGCATGGCCGTCAGGACCAGGGCGAAGGCGGACGAATAGTCGTTCAGATAGAAGGCCGCCTTGTCGATCAGGAAGATCTCGACCAGCAGGAAGCCGAGGCCCAGCGCCGGGAAATAGAGGGCGGGCCAGAGTTTAGACTTCTCCTTCACCCCGCCCGCACGACGGCGGAACAGGGCGGGGGCGGCCAGCACCAGAAGGGCGATGAGGATGGCCTGACCCAGGACGGCGATGTTCACCAGGGCGCCAATCTCGGCCTGGGGCAGGACCTCGAGCCGCTTGATCAATGTGTCGAGGCGTTCGAGGCGCAGGGAGGAATAGAAGGCGGGGCGATCCAGCGTCGCGGGGCGGACGTGGAAAGCGTTCGACGATGGCGAGGGTTGGCCGGCGAGGACGGCGGCGACCTCGTTGGCGATGGCGTCGTCGGGGCCGTTCGAAGTCATCTGGCCGGTGTCGAACGAGACGCTGGGCAGGTCGTTGAACAGGGTCGCGCGCGCCGCCACGACATCCATGCCGGGACGCCACGAGACGTCGAACGACCGTTCGGCGCACCAGGCCTGGAGCACGGCGACATCGGCGGAGGACCAGGCGGTCGGGCTGATCAGGATGCGGGCGTTCCAGGCGGAACGGTAGATCAGGACGTGGGCTGACGGGTCGGTGATGCCCTTGGCGAGGAGGGCCGCTCGGGCGGTCGACAGGACCCTCAGAGCATAGACCGGGAAATCGCGGATGGAGACGGAGATCGACACCGCCCCGCCCGGCTTCAGCGCGGCGAGATAGGCGGCCAGCGCCTCCCCGGTGACGCCGGTGACATTGGCCGGGGCAGCGTCCACGAAGTCGGCGGAGAGGTCGATGATGTCGTAGGCGTCCGGACCGGCGCGCCAGGCGGCAGCGATGGGGCCTCCGTCCAGCAGGGTGACCCGGGCGTCCGAGGCCAGCGCCGGGGACGGACCGAGACCGGCGGCGAGGGCGTGGCGCAGGACGGGCTCGCCCTCGACGCCGTCGACGCGGGCGGCGCCCAGCGTCAGGGCCTCGGCGACGCGGTAGCCGCCGGACAGGCCGACGAGCAGGACGGTCGGAGACGGGCGCAGGGCATAGGGGGCGGCGCTGAGGGCGCTGGGCGCATAGGCGGCGTCGAGCGGGCCGGCCTTGGGCAGGGAGGCGATGCGGTTGCCGTCACGATACAGGCCATAGGTCGAGGGCGGACCGGCGATCCCCATCAGGCCGGCGTTGTTGGAGACGTCGGCGTCGACCCGCTCGGTGAAGTTCTCGAGCAGCAGATAGTGGCCGCGCGGCTGGCGGATCTCGGCCACGGCGGCCGCGCCCGGCGTATTCAACGGGGCGTAGATGGCCTTGAACTCGGAGAAGGCGGGGGGCACGCCCAGGAAGAGGATGGCCTCGCCCCCGATCAGCGCCGCCCCGGCCAGCCCGATGCCCAGCCCACGGAACCGGCCTGGCTGGAATAGGGGAGCCAGGGCCAAGGGGATCAACAGGACGGGGGCCAGCAGGAAGGGGTGGACGACGAACATCAGGCCGAGCGCGAGGGCCGCGCCGAGCCCTGCGCCGATCAGGTCGTAGCCGTAGACCCGGCCGATCTCCCGGTGGTTCAGAACGAAGACCAAGCTGATGTAGAGGCCGGCAAGGAAGAAGAACGGCAAGAGTGCCGCGTAGTAGAGGCCGATGTTGGCCACCTGGTCGGGCCAGGTGGTGGGGTTCTGGAGCTGTAGCGGATTGAACGGGTTGGCCGTCACCTGCTGGTAGCCGACCGCCGCGGCGATCACCATGGCGGCAGGCAGGACGGTCCGGAGGATCACGCCGTGGCGGGCGACGCTGTCGCGGAACAGGGCGACGACCACGCCAGACAGGGCGAACCCGGCCATGACGATGGAAATGATCCAGTAGCCGTACTCCGACCATTTCGCGACGGCGAAATAGCGGGTCAGGGCGTTCTCGATCCCGACCACGCCCATGGCGATCAGGAACAGCGGGATCAGGGCCGCGCGGGTCTTGCCGGTCAGATCGGGGGCGGCGGTCATTCGATAGGCCTCGGCCCGACCTGATGCTCGATGAAGTCGATCAGCAGGGCGTTGAACCGCTCGGGCTCGTCGACGAACAGGGCGTGGCCGGCGTCCTCAAAAACCTCCATCGAGGCCCGTTCGTGGGTGCGCATCAGGATGCGGCCCTGCTCGCGCCAGCGAGGGCGGACCACGTAGAGGGTCGGGACTCCGATCGAATGCACGGCCGCCGACCAGTATTCGCGGGGCGCGTCGTAGGCCAGCAGGCGACGCTCGTCTTCGACCGACATGCGCAGGGCCTGATCGGTGAGTCTGGCGCGATAGTCCGCACCCGGATCATGAGCGAACATGGAGGCAACGAAGGCGGCCCGGCGTTCGCGACGTTCGGACGGCGTCGGCTCGGGCGGCGCGGCGGCGGACCGGCGCTGGGCCGGAGCGGCGGGGGGCGGTCCTTCGCCGATGGAATTGTCGATCAGGACGAGGCCCGCGACCCGGGCATGGATTCCGGCGTCGGCGATCCAGGCCAGACTGTCGAGCACGCCCAGCGACCAGCCGACCAGAACGACACTGCCGTTGCCGATGTGAGCTATCAGTTCGCCGATGTCGCGGCCACGTCGCTCCCGGGTGTAGCCGAAGCGGGTCACTTCGCTCTCGCCCTGGCCGCGCGGGTCCAGCGCAACGACGTGATAGCGGTCGTCAAGAGCATCGATCTGGCCCTGGAATATCCACGCGGGCATGGTCCAGCCGGGGACGAAGACCACGGTCCGGGCCTCCGAAGGACCCGCCTCCAGATAGTGAAGGCGGGCCCCGTCGGAAGTGATGAAGGTGCGGCTCTCAGCCGCCTCGACCGTACCCCCCGATACGGCCGTCGCACTCGCGAGAACGGCTCCGCCAAGCACGCCGACCATGGCCGCCCGTGTCCATGCCGGCAGGGTCAGAAGTCCGTTACGCCCCATCGCGGCGCATGTGACGCACACCCGCGTTCGATGTCGACAGGGTTCGCCGGTGACGGGAGCGATAGGGTTAAGAGCGTGGCCCGAACGGCACGACCTTGTTCTCACGATCGTGGGCGATGTCGGCGGGGCCGAGGTAGGGGATGCCCGAGCGCTCGCACCAGAACTGGACGATCTGTTCGCCGGTCAGGCCGAAGTCAGGCTCGTTGACGGTGACGTCGGTGAACCGGCCTGCGCGGATGCCGGCGACGCGACGGATCGAGGGCTGGCTGGTCAGGTGGAACATCATCCGGTCGATCCGGTAGGCGGCCTCGGACACGTCCTCCAGCATCAGGACATGGCCGGTCAGGTCGGGCTCCAGCGGCGTGCCCAGCAGCTGGTCGAGGACGGTCAGGTTGAAGGCGACGGCGGGGCGCGGGTCGGTCAGCAGCGAGGGTTCGAGCCCCTCGGTCTCGCCCTTGCGCAGCCAGTTCAGGGACCGGAAGCCGGTCGCATCGTTGCGAACGCCGTCGGACGCCATCGGGCCGTGGGCGACGTCGAAGCCGTTCTTGTACAGGATGGCCAGCATCGAGCCGACGTCGGAATAGCCGAGGTAGCGCTTGGCCTTCGCCACATCGGTCAGGCGCGGCATGACCGCTTCTGCGATGCGGCATGAGCCATAGCCGCCGCGCGCGAACCAGATGTGATCCAGTCGCGGGTCGTTGGCGAACTCCACGAAGGCGTCGGCGCGGGCGGCGTCGTCGCCGGCGAAATGGCCGGACTTGTCGAAGCTGTTGGGATGGAAGGCGACGGTGACCTCGCCCAGCGGGAACTGCAGGTCGAACCATGCCTGGATGGCTTCGCCGCGCTCCTTCGCGAAGCGGGACGAGACGGCGACGACCCCGATCTTCATTCTTGTGTTCCCTCCCCGGCTTCTCCTCTTTAGTCACCGGACCATGAGCGAACCATCCTATTTCTTCTGCGGCATCGGCGGGTCGGGCATGCTCCCGCTGGCCATGATCGTCCAGGCGCGCGGCGCGGCGATCGAGGGCTCGGACCGGGCGCTGGATCAGGGCCGGACGCCGGAGAAGTTCGACTGGCTGCGGGCGCATGGCGTGGTGCTGCATCCGCAGGACGGATCGGGCGTGCGCAGCGGACAGACGGTGGTCGCCACCGGAGCGGTCGAGGACACGGTGCCGGACATCGGGGCGGCGAGGCGCGTGGGCGCGGAGATCGTCACCCGGCCCGAGCTGCTGAGCCAGATCTTCAATGCGGCGCCGACCTCGGTGGGCGTGGCCGGGACCAGCGGCAAGTCGACGATCACCGGCATGATCGCCTGGATTTTGAGTGAGGCGGGCAAGGCGCCGACCGTGATGAACGGGGCGGTGATGCGGAACTTCGCCGACGCCGACCATCCGTTCGCCAGCGCCCTTGTCGGCGGGGCCGACCTGTTCGTGGCCGAGGTGGACGAGAGCGACGGCTCCATCGCCCGCTACGATCCGACGGTGGCGGTGGTGTCGAACATCTCGCTCGATCACAAGTCGATGGAGGAGTTGCGCGACCTGTTCGGCGGCTTCACCGGCCGCGCGCGGACCGCAGTGCTGAACCTCGACAACATCGAGACGGCGGCCCTCGCGCAGACCATGGTCGACGACGGCCGGGCGGAGGCGGTCCTGACGTTCGCGCTCGGGAACGAGGCGGCGGACTATGCGGCGCACGATCTGAAGCCCCTGCCGGCCGGCATGACCTTCGACCTGACGGAGCGCTCCAGCGGCGTGCGGATCGCGGCGACCCTGAACGTGCCGGGCGCACACAATGTGGCCAATGCGCTGGCGGCGCTCGGGGCCGTGCGGGCGCTGGCCGTGCCGCTGGCGGAGGCGGTGAAGTCGCTGGAGACCTTCGCCGGAATCAAGAGGCGGATGGAGGTGGTGGGCGTCGCGAACGGGATCACTGTACTGGACGACTTCGCTCACAACCCGGACAAGATCGCCGCGACAGTGAAGACGCTGCACGCCTTCGACGGGCGGCTGCTGATCCTGTTCCAGCCGCACGGGTTCGGGCCGCTGAAGCTGATGAAACGGGAGTTCATCGAGACCTTCTCCGGACTGCTGAAGCCCGACGACCTGCTGCTGATGCCCGAGCCCGTCTACTACGGCGGCACCACGGATCGCAGCGTGGGGTCGGAAGACATCGCCGCGGGCGTGCGCGCCGAGGGCCGGAACGCCGAGGCCCTGCACGACCGTGCGGCCTGCGGCGACCGGATCGTGGAACTGGCGAAGCCGGGCGACCGGATCATCGTCATGGGCGCGCGGGACGACACGCTGTCGACCTTTGCGGCGGAGCTGCTGGGCCGCCTGTGACCTGAAAGCGCAGGCGAGGGAAAGTTCGCTTTGAGCAAGCAACCGTAGCGGTTGCGGAGTATTCGATCGGGCATGTTCCAGGACGCCCCCGCCGACCTTTCTGACATCGTCGTCACCGCAGCTCGCCTGCCGCCGGCCGCCGGGGACGCCGCCTTTTCCGTGATCCGGCTGGACGAGCGAGTGCTGGGTCGGGCGACGCGGCTGGACGAGGCCTTGCAGACCGTGCCGGCGGTGAGCCTGTTCCGGCGCACCTCAAGCCTGGCGGCCAATCCGACGACCCAGGGGATTTCTCTGCGGGCCATCGCGCCGTCGGGCGCGGGGCGGACGCTGGTGACTTTGGACGGCGTGCCGCTGAACGACCCGTTCGGGGGCTGGGTGCTGTGGTCGCAGGCGGCCCCGGAGAGCCTGTCGGGGCTGGATATCATTCGCGGCGCCGGGGCCGGGCCATACGGCGCGGGCGCGCTGACGGGCGTGATCCAGCTGCGTGAACGGGACGGCGATGGCGGGGCTCTGGATGTGTCGGGCGGCGAATATGGCGGCCAGAGACTGGCCGCCGCGACGACCCTGAGCGCCGGCCGCTTCGCCCTGACCGGAGCGGTGCAGCGGGAGGTGAGCGACGGCTATTTGCCCGTGCGCGGACCGGCGGCGGGCGCGGCCGATGCGCCGCTGGATCTGGCGACGCTGAGCGGGTCGATGCGGGCGGACGTGGCGCTGAGCGATATGACGGCCCTGTCGTTGCGGGCCTCGGCCTATGAGGAGGATCGCGGGTCCGGGCTGGCGGGGGCGCGGTCGTCGGCGACGGGCCAGAGCTATGCGGCGACCGTGTCGCGCACGCCCTCGGCCGGGCGGATGGGCTGGCGGGCGCAGGTGTGGCGGCGCGAGAGCGACTTCTCAAATACCTCGGTTGCGGTGGCGGCGGGTCGTGGATCGACCACGCCGGCCAACAATCAGTTCGCGACTCCGGCCGAGGGCTGGGGCGCCAATCTCGCGTTGCGGCGCGTTGCGGTCGATGTGGTCGGCGGGTTGCTCGAGTGGGAGCTGGGCGCGGACGCCCGTTTCAACGAGGGCGAGACGCAGGAGCTGTTCCGCTACATGGCCGAAGCCTTCACGCGGGATCGTGTCGCAGGCGGCGAGACGTCTGTGATCGGCGCTTACGGCGAGGCGTCGTGGACGGCCGGGCCGTGGCTGGTCGCGGGGGGCTTGCGGCTCGACGGCTGGCAGAATGCGGACGGGCGGCGGATCGAGCGCGACCTCGCGACGGGCCTGCCGGCTCTGAACGAGAGCGATCCGGAGCGGTCGGGCGAGGTCGTCTCAGCGCGGCTGGCAGCGAGACGCGAGCTCGGCGGCGGCCTGGCGGCGCGGGCGGCGGCCTATTCCGGGTTCCGGCCGGCGACGCTGAACGAACTGCACCGACCGTTCCGGGTCGGCAACGATCTGACCGAGGCGAATGCGGCCCTGGTCCCCGAGGAGTTGCAGGGCGTCGAGGCGGGGTTGAACTGGGAAACCGACGCAACATCCGTAGGCGGAACGGTCTTCTGGAACCGCATCGACGACGCCATCGTCAACGTCACCATCGGCGTCGGACCGGGGACCTTCCCGAGGGCGGGCTTCGTGCCGGCGGGCGGGGTTCTGCGCCAGCGCCAGAACGCGGGGACGATCGAGGCGGTGGGCGTCGAGCTGACCGCGAGGCATCGGATCGGCGAGCGGCTGTCGTTCGACGGCGCCCTATCTTGGACGAATGCGGAGGTCGATGGCGGGACCTCGGCGGCCCAACTGACGGGACTGCGACCGGCCCAGGCGCCGGAATGGAGCGCCTCGGTGGGGGCGGACTGGCGCGTCGTGGATCGACTGACGCTGGTCGCGCGGGTTCGCCATGAGAGTGCGCGGTTCGAGGACGATCTGAACACCCGGGTGCTGGGCGCGGCGACGACACTGGATGCGCGGGCCGAGTTCGAGGTCCGAACCGGCGTTATCGCTTATGTCGCCACTGACAACCTGCTCGACGCCGATGTCGAGGTCTCGGAGACCGGCGACGGGGTGGCGGGATTTGGGCCGCCGAGGACTGTGCGGGCCGGGCTGTCGCTGAGCTGGTGATTTGCCCGTTCACTTCATCCGTGCACCCCGGCGAAGGCCGGGGTCCAGATCACGGACGAGGTGGGGCGGATGGCGCACCGCGCCTCAAGTCGTCCGACTGAATTTTCCATCTGGACCCCGGCCTTCGCCGGGGTGCACGGGGAATTTTGAGGACGTCAGACCTCGGACCAGCGGCGCAGCAGGTTGTGATAGACGCCGGTCAGTTCGAGGACGGCCCGGTCTGAAGGCCCCTTGTCGACGGCGACGCGCTGGGTGGCGATGTCGAGCTGGAACAGGGTCTCGCGGTCGTGATCGTCGGCGATCAGGGACTGGATCCAGAAGAAGCTTGAGACCCGGGCGCCCCGGGTGACCGGGGTCACACGGTGCAGGCTGCGCGACGGATAGAGGACCATGTCGCCGGCGGGCAGTTTCACTGTCTGGGGCCCATAGGCGGTCTCGATGGTCAGTTCGCCCCCGTCGTAGTCCGAGGGCTCCGACAGGAAGAGGGTCGCCGACAGGTCAGAGCGGATGCGCAGGCCGGAGGGATGCACGCGGATGGCGTTGTCGACGTGGGCGGCGAACGCCTGGCCGCCCTCGTAGCGGTTGAACAGGGGCGGAAAGACCGTGTGCGGAAGAGCCGCCGAGACGAACATCGGATTGGCGGCCAACGCCTGTTCAATCAGGGCGCCGACCTCGCGGGCGGCGGGCGAGTCCTCGGGCAGCTGGGCGTTGTTCTTGGCGCGAGCCGACTGGTGGCCCGAGGTGACGTTGCCGTCGGTCCAGGGACCGGCGTCGAGGATGGCGCGGAGGCGGGAGACCTCGTCCTTGCTGAAGATGTCGGGGATGTGCAGCAGCAAGGACGAACTCCTCTCCAGCGAGTCTCTAGAAGCGCAGGTTCAGCGCGAGCGTAGCCGAACGACCCGGCGCGGGGTCGGCGTGGTGAACGCCGTTGGTGCGCAGGATATACGTTTCATCGCCTGCGTTCTGAACGTTCAGTTGCAGGCTGGCGCGATCGTTCATGTCCCAGGACGCGAACAGATCCACGCGGGTATAGGCCGGGGCGTAGATGCGGTTGGCGCCGCCGCCCGCGCCGCCCTGGTTGCCGCCGTTGCTGTCCGACACATAATAGACCCCGCCGCCGGCCGAGAAACGGTCGGTGATGTTGTAGGTCGAGAACAGGCTGGCGCTGTGCTTCGGCGTGTTGGCCAGCTCCAGACCCAAGAGCGGGTTGGGCACCACCACGCCGTTGACGATGGTCACCGCGCCGCGAACCAGTTCGGAGTCCATGAAGGTGTAGCCGCCGAACACCTGCCACTTCGGTGTGATGTTGCCGGAGACGCCCAGTTCGACTCCCTGAACCTCGATCTCGCCGGCCTGGGCGAAGTCGGCCGGCCCGGGCCCGACCAGGATGGCGGCGTTCGTGCGTTCGAGGCGAAACAGCGTCGCGCTCAGCTGCAGCTGCTGGCGGAACAGGCTGGCCTTTGCTCCAAGCTCGAAGCTGGTGGTTTCCTCGGGATCGAGCACCCGGGTCGCGAGGTTGCCTGCGCCGTTCGCCGGGGCCGCGTTCTGGTCGCCGCTCGAGATGGTCGGCGGCGTCGAGGAGGTGGCGTAAGAGGCGTAGACGCTGGTGTTGCGCGTGGGCTTCCAGGTCACGCCGGCCTGGTAGTTGAAGAAGTCCCAGCTGGCCTGACGCGGCGTCGTGCCGGTCGCCAGCGGATTCTCGACGCTGTAGTCGTCGTAGCGCACGCCCAGATTCAGGATCCACTGCTCGCCGATCGAGATCGAATCGAAGGCGTACAGGCCGGTCGTTTCGGTCAGGTTGCTCGAGACCGCACCCTTGACGATCGTGCCGGTCCAGGGATCGGACGGGTTCGGGTTGTACAGTTGAGTGCAGTCGAAACCGGTCAGGGGCGCGGGGCAGGCCGAGCCCGACAGCGTGGTGACGGTGTACGACGCATTGTTGTTGCGCTCGCGCGTCAGCTCGAGGCCGACGTCATAGGAGTGGGCCAGGCCGCCCGAGGAGACCGTGCCGAAGATGTCGGTGACGTTCGACAGGGTCCGGGTCGGGTTCCAGCGCGACTTGGTGCCCCGCTTCATCCAGTAGACGCCGTTGATCAGGGCGACGCCGTTGTTGGTGATGTTGCCGCCGTCGCCCGGATTGGTGACGACATAGTCGCTCAGGCTCTCGGAATAGCGGGTGACGTTGCGAATGGTGATCGAGTCCGAAAGCTGCTTGCGGAAGTCCAGAGTGACGGCGTCCTGTTCGCTGACCAGGTAGTCGCGCGCGGTCAGGCCGTAGAAGCTGTCGTAGGGGACATCGAGGATGCCGCTGTCGGTCGTGCGAATGCCGATCTTGGTGAAGAGCGGGATGCCGTAGTCGGGCATCTGGTTGGACGTCACATGATAGTAGCTGGCCGTCAGGCTGGTGTCCGTGCCCAGACCGATGCCGGCCGAGACCAGCACGCCCCATTTGTCGTAGTCGACGGCGTCGCGGCCGGCGACGTCAGCCTGGGCGCCCATCAGGTTGATGCGCAGGGCCGAAGTCTCTCCCAGCGGCGCGTTCCAGTCGACGGCGGCGCGCGCATAGGAGTCCGTGCCCCCGCCCAGCGAGACGGTGGTGAAGCGTTCGAGGCGCGGCTGCTTGCTCGACAGGTTGATCGATCCGCCGCCCGAGCCGCGGCCCGAATAGACCGAGTCCGGCCCCTTGATGACCTCGACCTGCTCCAGGGCGAAGACCTCGCGCTGCTGGCCGCCGGTGTCGCGAATTCCGTCCAGGAAAATGTTGTTGCCCGACGACTGACCGCGGATGAAAGGACGGTCGGCCAGGGGCTGGCCGCCCTCGCCCGCGCCGAAGGTGATGCCGGGCGAGGTGCGCAGCAGGTCCTGCAGCGAGGTGGCGCCGGTCTGCTCGATGATCCGCTGCGGGATCACGGTGACGGCGCGGGGCGTGTCGATGACGTCGGCGGTGAACCGGGGCGACGCCGGCTCGCGGCGCACGCGACGGCCCTCGACATCGACGGTCTCCAGGGTGGACGTGGCCTGGGCCTGCTGCGCATCGGTCGCCGGATCAGCGGTGACTATGACCTCGGGTTCGGCGGCGAAGGCGGGCGCGGCGCACAGCATTCCGGCGGCGGTCGAGGCGCCGAGAAGGGCGCGGAGAGCGTTGGCGTTGGGGAGAGACAATGCGGCGATCCGGTGTTGAAACTGCGATGCGGTCGCAATAGCAGCTTGGCCGGGGCGAGCAAGCCAATTTGCGAATTGGTCGCATTTTCATTCGCAGAACAGCGGCCTGCGGCGTCCTTCCCCCCTTGCGGGTGAAGATGGCGGCGGAAGGCTGACGGATGAGGGGTCGTACCGGCGGTTGGAGGGCAGGCGGGGCTCAAGGGCACGGCCGGTGCGACCTCTCACCCGATCGCGCCGGAACGACGGCTGCGCCGCCGGTGGGCGAGCTCCCTCTCCCGCAGGGGGAGAGGGCCGAGCCCTATCCGACCACCGAGATGCTCGGACGAGCCGCCGGCGCCGGTTCCAACCACGGCGGATCCGGCATGGCCCGATGCGCCTGGGCCAGGGCTTCGGACCAGCGACGGCCGAGGTCCTTGAAATAGGGGTCGTCGGCTTCGATGCGGCGCTGGTCGCCGTGCAGGGCGTCGCGCGGGATGACGATCATGTCGAACGGCGGACCGACGGCGATGTTCGAGCGGATGGTCGAATCGAAGCTGATCAGCCCCAGCTTGACTGCCTCGGACATCGGCGTGTCGGGACGCAGGGCGCGGTCCAGGATGGGCTTGCCGTATTTGAGCTCGCCGATCTGGAGGTAGGGGGTGTCGGTCCCGCACTCGATGAAATTGCCCTGGGCGTAGATCAGGTAGAGACCCATCTTGCCGCCCCGGACCTGTCCGCCCAGCAGCATGGAGGCGGTGATCTTGAGCGCGTCCGCCTCGACGGTCGGCTGCAGATCCTGACGCACCTGGTTGAGGCAATAGCCGACCAGCTGGGCCGCACGGAACAGGGTCGGGCAGGTCTCGAGCGTTTCCGGCACGTCGTGGCCGGGCATGCGCACGCCCTCTGCCAGCATGGCGAGGGCCGTCTGGGTGACCGACAGGTTACCGGCGGTGGCGATGGAGATGACGCGGTCGCCGGTGATCTCGGTGACGTGCAGCTTCTTGTAGGAGGAGATGTTGTCCACACCGGCGTTCGTGCGGGTGTCGGCGATCATCGCCAGACCCTCATCCACCATCATGCCGACGCAGTAAGTCATAGAGAAAGACCGGCCCCTAGCGAGGGCCTCCATCCGACTGGAACAGTCACGTTAACAGATTCGGGAATCAAGACGAGGTTAACAGCGTTCATGACCAGCCCTGCGACTGCTGTTGCTGCTGGGTCTGTTGCATCTGACGCACACGCAGGGCGACCGTCATGGTCTCGCGGCCGCCGCCGTAGCTGGTGCCGCGAATGGGCGAGGCGCCCAGGGCGTCGAGGCCGGACGCGACGCGGACATAGTGTTCCGTCGGACTGATGCCGTTGGCGGCGTCGAAGCCGACCCAGCCCAGATCCTCGACCCAGGCCTCGGCCCAGGCGTGGGCGGCGTCCTGGTTCTCGATCCCGTCGGACCGGTGCAGGTGGCCAGAGATGTAGCGGGCCGGAATGCCCATGCGGCGGGCGGCCGAGATGAAGATCTGGGCGTGGTCCTGGCAGACGCCCTGACGCTGGGCCCAGGCGTCGGCGGCCGTGTGGTCGGCGGTGGTCGAGCCGACCATGAAGGCGACCTGCGCGTGGATCGCGGCCATCAGCCGATGCAGGCGGGCGAGCGTATCGCCCCCCTCCCCCACCTCGACCGCGAGCTGGCGCAGAGCCTCGTCGGCGTGGGTCAGAGGGGTGTCGCGCAGGAAGACCAGGGGCGAAAGGCGCTCGGGCGAACCGCGCAGGACCCCGCCGGTGTCCACCGTGGCGACCTCTCCGGTCACCCGGACCATCAGGCTCTCGGTCGGGCGCTCGGTATAGAGGGTGTGGACGATGTTGCCGAAGGCGTCCTCCGAGCGACGCAGGTGGGCGTCGACGTCGGTCTCAATACGCCAGTCCCGGACCTGCTGGCCCTCGGTCGAGCGCGGCGTCAGGCGCAGGACCTGGACGATGAACCGCGCGGCGCGGTCATAGGCGTAGCGGGTTTCGTGATCGATCCGGATACGCATCAGACGAGGTACTGGTCTTGGATGGCGGCGGCCAGGGCGTTGTTCTCGCTGAGGAAGGCCAGGATGTATTCGTGCAGGCCGGACTGGAAGATCTCTTCGATATTGGTCTCGTTGAACCGGGTCAGGCGGGCTGAGGCGATGCGCTGGGCCGGGCCGCGCCGGCCGTAGTCGGTGGCCAGACGGTCGAGGTAGGAGACGATCATCCCCTGACAGCTGGCCAGCGAACGCGGCATCTGGCGGTTCAGGACCATCAGGTCGGCGACCAGCCAGGGTCGGACGCTCTCGCGATAGACCCAGCGGTAGGCGGTCAGGGCGGACACTTCGCGCAGCAGGGTGGTCCACTGGAAATAGTCGAGCTGGCCGCCGACCCGCTCTCCGGCCGGAAGCAGCAGGTGGTATTTGACGTCCAGCAGGCGGGCGGTGTTGTCGGCCCGCTCGATCGCCATGCCGAGACGCAGGAACCAGTACGCATCATTCCGCAACATGGTCCGGGACGAGGCGCCCTCGACGGCCAGGCTGACGTTCTTCACCCATTCGAGGAAGCGGACGAAGTCATCGCGTTTGGTCGGTTCGCCGAACTCGTTGAGACCGTTCCAGGCGCCGTTGATGGCTTCCCAGAGCTCGATGGTCAGGGCGGTGCGGACCGAGCGGGCGTTGGTGCGGGCCGCCGTGATGCAGGCGCGGATCGAGGAGGGATTGTCGGGGGCGAAGGCCAGGTATTCGCGGACCGACTTCTCCGACGGCGTGCGGGCGCTGGCGGCGAACTGGCGGGATACGCCGGCCGAGGCGATGGCGCTGGCCCAGGCGGTGGCGGCGGCGCCGTCGCGCGCCGGCAAGGCGGCCAGACGCACGGCCGCCTCGAGGATGCGCGCGAGGAAGTCGGCGCGCTCCATATAGCGGCCGGTCCAGTACAGGCTCTCTGCGGTGCGGCTCAGCATCAGTCGTCCAACACCCAGGTATCCTTGGTTCCGCCGCCCTGGCTGGAGTTTACGACCAGCGAGCCCTGTTTCAACGCCACCCGCGTCAGGCCGCCCGGTGCGACGCGGATGCCGGCGGGGCTCGACAGGACGAAGGGGCGCAGGTCGACGTGGCGCGGCGACAGGGCGCCCGAACTGTCCAGCGTCGGCGCGGTCGACAGGGCAAGGGTCGGCTGGGCGATGAAGTCGTCGGGGTCGGCGATCAGCTTCTTCCGGAAGGCCTCGATCTCGGCCTTGGTCGAGGCCGGGCCGACCAGCATGCCGTAGCCGCCGGAACCTCCGACCTCCTTGACGACCAGCTCGGGGAGTTTGTGGAGCACCTCTTTCAGTGCATCCGGTTCGCGGCAGCGCCAGGTCGGGACGTTGCCGAGAATCGCATCCCCGCCTGAGAAGAACCTGATGATCTCAGGCATGTAGGTGTAGACGGCCTTGTCGTCGGCGACGCCGGTTCCGACCGCGTTCGACAGGGTGACGTTGCCGGCGGTGTAGGCCGCCATCAGGCCAGGAACGCCGACGGTCGAGTCCGGGCGGAAGGTCAGCGGGTCAATCCAGTCGTCGTCGACGCGACGATAGATGACGTCCACACGCTTGGGCCCCTCGGTCGTGCGCATGAAGACGATGTCGTCGTTGACGAACAGGTCCCCGCCCTCGACCAGCTCGACCCCCAGCTTGTCGGCCAGGAAGCTGTGCTCGTAGTAGGCCGAGTTGAACGGGCCGGGCGTCAGGACGACGATGTTCGGATCGGCGCCGGCGTGCTCGGGCGCGCTGGCCCGCAGCGAGGCCAGCAGCATGTCGGTATAGGTCTCGACCGGGCGGATGCGGTGTTCGGCGAACAGGTCGGGGAAGAGCCGCATCATCATCTCGCGGTTCTCCAGCATGTAGGAGACGCCCGAGGGGGTGCGGCAGTTGTCCTCCAGCACCACAAACCCGTCCTCACCCGTGCGGACCAGATCGACGCCGCAGATGTGGGTCCAGATGTCGCCGGGAGGACGGCGGCCCTGCATCTCGGGCCGGTAGTGGGGGTTGGTGAAGATCAGCTCGGCCGGGACGATGCCGGCCTTGATGCACTCCTGCGGGCCGTAGATGTCCTTGAGGAAGGCGTTGATCGCGCTGACACGCTGCTTCAACCCCTTTTCCAGCTCATCCCATTCGGTCTTGCCGATGATGCGGGGCACCACGTCGAAGGGGATCAGGCGCTCGTTGGATTCGACATCGCCGTAGACGGCGAAGGTCACGCCCATGCGGCGGAAGAACAGTTCCGCCTGACGCGACCGGGCCTGGAGCAGGTCGGCCGGCGCGGTTTCGAGCCACCGGGCGAGCGTCCGGTAGCTCTTTCGGACCTCTTTCGATCCGGCGTGGCCTGACATTTCGTCGAACGTGACGGTCGCTCCCGCGCTTGTGGCCACTTTGATGAATGGGCAGCGTGGACCGGGCGACAACCGATGCGCAACAGTTTTGTTGCGGTGCGGAATAGGTTTTCCGGCTTTGAACCCTACCGGGTCACGACATCCCGGCGCATGGGGGCGAGTTTTGCCAGGAAGCGGTTCTGGGCCGGGAAGGCGACGCCCTCTTCCGACATGGCGATCTGCAGGTTCTCGACCAGGGCGCCCATGTCGGAGGGCTGGAGCCCGAGATCGCGGTGGGCGGTTTCCATGTCGCGGCCGCTGTAGGTCGTCGGGCCGCCGAGGATGTAGCCGAACTGTTCCTTCAGGGTGCGGCGCAGACGGATGAGGTCGTGGCTGACGAAGGCGCCGGCGATGCGGGTGTCGGCGACGCTGCGGTCGACCAGGGCGTCGACAATGCGCGACACGCCCTCGGCGCCGTGGAAGGCCTCCCACATGGCCGTACCTTCGAACGGCGTCGCGCCGGCGTGGGCGTTGGCGCGCTCATAAGGTTCGACGGCTTCCTCGGCCGGATGCTCGGTCGACATGACGACGGGCGGGACCGCGAAGTCGTCCTGGGCCGCGTCCTGAGCATAGGCGGAGGCGGCCAGCAGGCTGGCGGCCGAGGCGAGAAGCAGGATGCGCATGGTCAGAACCCGGCCTGGAGCGAAAGGTAGAAGCCGCGCTGGTCCTGGAAGGTCGCGATGGATCCCAGGTCGACGTATGCGGCGGTGACGGACAGATGGCGGTTCAGGGCCCAGGCGGCATAGACGTCGACCCAGTCGTCCTCTTTCGCGAAGCCGAGGTTGTCGGGCTTGGTCCGGTATTCGGCGCCGACGACAAGGTTGCGGCTCAGCAGATAGCCGACCGAGCCCTCGAACTGAGGCTCCATGTCGGTGTTGCGGTCGCCGCCGAAGCCCAGAAGGCCCGTCTGGTTGGCGTCGGTGAAGCGGACCGCGCCGGAGAGCAACAGGCTGTTGGCCAGGAATAGCTTGGTCGCGGCGACATAGTATTCCGTGCCCTCGTCGTCATGACCGCCGACAGCGCGGATGATCGCGCCCTGGTCGTTGGACTTGTGCTGCAGGCCGACGGCGACCTGGGGCAGCCAGGTATTCTGATCATAGACGGCGTCGCCGATCAGCTTGACCTTCACGCCGACGATATCCTGGGTGAAGGTGAAGCCCCGACCGATGCTGAGGGCGGCGCCCGTGTCGCCGGTGTCGAACTCCTGACGCGCGACCGACAGCTCGACCCGGTCCCACAGGCCCACGGCGGCGCCCCAGGACCGCAGCTCATAGTCGGGGACATTGACGTATGTGGCGTGGACATTGCCGCCGATGCCGTCCTCGTCGCCATAGCCGGTCGTGACAGCCCAGGTCGCCAGGCCGCCGCCGCCCGAGCCCTCGATAGTCGAGACGCCGCCAGTCAGCAGAAGCTTGCCGCCCGTGCGGCTTTCCGGGATCCAGTCGAAGGCCTGGGCCGAGGCTGCGGTGGGCGCCGCGAGACCGCCGAGGATGGCCAGGGCGGCGAAAACGCCGGTGGAGAGGTTCACGGAAAGGCCTTCTAGAGGGAGCGCAGTTTCTCTCGACCTAGGATGTTCGTGGTTAAACCCGAGTAAAGCGAACGCCGGTAACCGAACAAAACACCAGGCTTTATCATGCAAACCGGCACTATCATTGGTTGCATTTCGATTTACTCGACTTTCATTCCGTCACTCTACAGACATCTGATGCGTCTTCTTCTCGCGATTATCCTGGCTTTCATTTGCGGTCCCGCGTTCGCGGGCGACCTGACCGTCAGCGTCCGCGACAACGCCGGGCGGCCGGTCCGTGATGCGGTGGTGACGGTCACGCCCAACGCCGGCGTCCCGCGCGGTCCCATCCGCTTTTCCTGGCCGCTTCGCGTCGTGCAGCAGGACGTCCAGTTCCAGCCCTATGTGCTGATCGCGCCAGTCGGGGCGACGGTCTCCTTCCCCAACCTCGATCGGGTGAGGCACCACATCTATTCGTTCTCGCGCGGCAACCGGTTCGAGATCGAGCTGTTCGGCCGCGACCAGACCCGCACCCATGTGTTCGCCGCCGCTGGAGTCGCAGCGTTGGGCTGCAACATTCATGACCAGATGCTGGCCTATGTGCGGGTCGTCGACACCCCCTACGCGGGCAAGACCAATGCGTCGGGCGATGTCGTCATTCCGGCGATCCCGGCGGGCGCCGCGCGACTGGTCGTCTGGCATCCGCAGCTGAACGTGCGCGGCAACGAACAGGCCTACACCCTGACCATCGGCGCCGGCGCGGGGCGCCAGACAGCGACCGGCGACTTCTCCGCACGGGCGGCCGTGCGATGATCGTCGCCCGCTTCACGAATCTGAGGACGCGCCTGACCGTCCTCTACATGGGGATGTTCGGCGTCGCCCTGATCCTTGTGGCGCTGGCGGTGTTCACCGCCATCACCGGCAGCGCGCGCAGCCTGGTTCGGGACCAGCTGGGCGCGACCGGCGCCGTGTACGGACAGATCTGGGCCTCGCAGTCTGCGCAGCTGCGCCAGGGCGCATCCGTCCTTGCCCAGGACTACGGGTTCCGCGAAGCCATCGCGACCAACGACGAGCCGACGGTTCGGTCGGCGCTCGACAATCTGCGCGCCCGCCAGAAGGTGGACGGCGCCCTGATTCTGGGCGTGGACGGATATGTCACCGCCGCCGGTGTCGATCTGGACGAGGCGACGACCGACACCCTGTGGAAGGGCCTGAACGGCGGAGACATCGACGCCGGCGTCCTGAGCATCAACGGCCAGCCCTATCAGGCGGTGTCGGCGCCGGTGATGGCGCCGGTGCTGATCGGCTGGGTCGTGTTCGTCGAGCGGCTGGACCAGGCGCAGATGCGCAATCTGGAAGGGCTGTCGGCCATTCCGCTGTCGGCCTCGGTTCTTACATCCTCGGCTGACGGCTGGCGCGACATGGCCGGCCCGACGAGTGCGCTCGGCGGCGCCATCGACAGTGTCCTGGCCGCCGGCGACGAAAGGCCCGAGACCACCCGCACGCCCCAGGGCGAGGCAATGGTCCTGGCCCGCCCCCTGCCCAGCTTCGACGTCGCCGCTCCCGCCGTCCTGACCCTGAGCTATCCCATGGCGCGGGCGATGAAACCATTCGAGGCGATGTTCTGGGCGCTGGGCGCCATCGCCCTGATCGGCCTGGCCATCCTGATGGTCGGGACCTGGATGTTGTCGCGCGGTCTGACGCGGCCGATCACCGAACTCGACGAAGCGGTGCACCGTCTGCAGAACGGCGAACACGCCGAGGTGGAGGTCACCTCCTCCGACGAGATCGGCCGCCTCGCCGCCAGCTTCAACGCCATGGCCGGAGACATCCGCGACCGCGAACTGCGTCTGACCCATATGGCCCTGCATGACCAGGAGACGGGTCTGCCCAACCGGCTCTGGCTGGAACGCGAGGCCAGCCGGTCGAGCGAGGGCTATGTCGTCCTGTTCGGCGTCGACCGGTTCGAGATCGTGCGCAACGCTATCGGCTATGACTCCATGGCCCAGCTGGTCGGAGCGCTGGGGTCGCGCCTGTCGGCGGCGGCGGGCGGCGGGCGCGTGGCCCGGGTCGCCGCCGGCGCGGTCGGCATGATCCTGGATGCCGAAAACGACGCCGACGCCATCGAACAGGCGCTCCGGTTCTGCTCCGTCGCCGAAGTGCCGGTGAAGCTGATCGGCGCCACGGTGGACGCGGCGCTCAGCGCCGGCATCGGTCGCGCGCGCGGCGATAATGGCGGGGTGGACTCCGTCGTCGATCGGGCCGGCATCGGTCTGGATCAGGCGCGCGCCGCCCATCGCAAGGCCGCCCTGTTCGACGCCACGGCCTATGGCGACCCCGTGGGCAACCTCAGCCTGATCGGCGAGTTGATGACCGCGCTGGAAACGGCCCAGGTCTGGATGGCCTATCAGCCGAAATACGACCTGCGCGCCGACGCCATCACCGGCGTCGAGGCGCTGATGCGCTGGAACCATCCGCGCCGAGGTTTCGTCTCGCCGGATCTGTTCATCATCATGGCCGAGGAGACCGGCCAGATCCGCGCCCTGACCGAATGGGCCGTGCGGCAGTCGATCACGGACCAGAGGGTGCTGGCCGAGGCCGGCCACACTGTGACGATGTCGGTCAACATCTCAGGCCGCCTGTTGTCGGACGAAAGCTTCGCCGACTTCGCCCTGGAGGCCGTCGCGGCCTCGGGCGCCGACCTGTGTTTCGAGATCACCGAGACGGCGGTCATCGACAATCCCGAGATCGCGCTCGGCATCATCGAGCGGTTCTCGGCGGCGGGCGTGGCGGTGTCGATCGACGACTACGGCTCCGGCCTGTCATCCCTGGCCTATCTGAAGCGGATCAAGGCCGATGAGCTGAAGATCGACAAGGCCTTCGTGTTGTCGCTGGACGAAAGCTCTCGCGACGCCCTGCTGGTCAAGTCGACCATCGACCTGGCCCACTCGCTGGGACTGAAGGTCACGGCCGAGGGGGTGGAGACGCCGACGGCGCTGGCCCTGCTGCGCGGCATGGGGTGCGACAACGCCCAGGGCTATCTGATCGCCAGGCCGTTGCCGTTGGCCGGACTGATCGAGCGGCTGGAGAAGCCGGCGGTCGAGGCGAAGAGCGTGGCGGCTTAAAGGGCCGGCTGGCGGCTGGTGGCTGGAGCGTTGCTCCGTCACCGAGATCACCGAAACCACACATCGCCAATCACCAGCCAGCAGCCACGCGCCGAAGGGGCCCCTTGACCGTTCCACTGTTACAGCATAGTGGAACGCGCAGATGTCCGAGATCAGCCCTCTTAATCCCGCGCCGCTCGCACCTGAACGCCAGACGGCGGATCGGGCGGCGCTGTACGACGCCCTGCTGTCGCTGAAGACGCGGGACGAACTGCACGTCTTTCTGAACGACCTGTGCACCCCCGCGGAACTGCGGGCCTTCGCCGAGCGCTGGGCCGTGGCGCGGCTGCTGGACCAGAAGACCAAATCCTATCGCGAGATCGCCCACGAGGCCGGGGCCAGCCCGACCACCGTCGTGCGCGTCGCGCGGTTCCTGAAAGAGATGCCGCATCAGGGCTACCGCCTGGTGCTGGACCGAACGAACAAGAAAGCCTGATCTTCCCATGAGTACCGTACAGGGGCGACTGCGCATCGCCGTGCAGAAATCCGGCCGCCTCGCCGACCGCAGCCTCGACCTCGTCCGCGACGCCGGGCTTCGCGTCGTGAAGGGGGCCAACGACCTGCTCTACAGGGTCGAGAACTATCCGATCGACCTGCTGCGGGTGCGCGACGACGACATTCCCACCTTCGTGGCGGACGGGGTCTGCGACCTGGGCATCGTCGGCGAGAACGTGCTGGAAGAGGGCAAGAACGGCGGGGCCAACGCCTCGGTGATCATGCCGCTGGGGTTCGGGAAATGCACCCTGAAGCTCGCCTGCCCGCCGACGCTCGACTACGCCGGACCGGCCTCGCTGGAGGGGCTGAGGATCGCGACCTCCTATCCGAAGATCCTCAAGCGCTTTCTGAGTGAGCGCGGCGTCAGCGCCGACACCGTGGTCATGCGCGGCGCCGTCGAGGTCGCGCCGCGGCTGAAGCTGGCGGCGGCGATCTGCGACCTGGTGTCGACCGGCGCGACGCTGGAAGCCAACGGTCTCGTCGCCAAGGAGACGGTGTTCGAGAGCCAGGCCGTGCTGATCCAGTCGCCGGTCGCGCCGGAGCCGGGTCTGCAGCACCTGCTGGATTCTATCATCGAGCGGATGGCTGGCGTGGTCAGTTCACAGGGCGCGAAATACGTGATGCTGAACGCCCCGCGCTCGGCGCTGGACGAGATCACGGCCATTCTGCCGGGCGCAGGGGCGCCGACGGTCATGCCGCTGATGGGGCGCGACGACGCGGTCGCGGTTCACGCCGTCTGTCAGGAAGCGGTCTTCTGGGAAACTCTGGAGAAGCTCAAGCGCGCGGGCGCCTCGGCGATCCTGGTCCTGCCCATCGAGAAGATGATGTGATGCGGCGCATCGACTGGTCATCGCAGGATGCGGTCGGGCGGCGCGAGGCGCTGGCCCGGCCGAAGCGGCGCTCCGAGACGAGTGTCGGCGACGTGGTGCGTGAGATCTTCGACGATGTGCAGGCTCGCGGCGGCGCGGCCGTGATGGAGTGGGCAATCAAGCTGGACGGCGCCCAGCCCCGGCGGATCGCGATCACGGATGCGGTGGTGGCGGAGGCGCGCGACGCCTTGCCGCCTGCTGACACGCGGGCCCTGAGGGTCGCGGCGGAGAATGTGCGCGTCTTCCATCAGGCGACGGTTCCGGAAGACTCGAAACTGGTCGAGACGACGCCCGGCGTGACCTCGCGGATCGTCTGGCGGCCCATTGGGGCGGCTGGACTGTATGTGCCCGGCGGGACGGCGCCCCTGTTCTCGTCCCTGTTGATGCTGGCGATTCCCGCGGGCGTCGCGGGCGTGTCGACGCGCGTCGCAGTGACGCCGCCGTCCAAGGACGGAACCGCCCATCCGGCCATGATTTTGGCAGCGGCGGAAGCAGGACTCGACGCGCTATGGCTGCTGGGCGGCGCTCAGGCGATCGCGGCGATGACGTTCGGCGTGACGCTGGAGGACGGCGAAATCCCGGCTTGCGACAAGCTGTTCGGGCCGGGCAACGCCTATGTGGCCGAGGCCAAGCGCTATGCATCGTCCCTGCCCGGCGGACCCTCGGCGGACATGCCGGCGGGGCCGTCGGAACTGCTGGTCATCGCCGACCGGGACTGCGACCCGGAGCTGGTCGCCGCCGACCTGCTGAGCCAGGCCGAGCACGATGCGGATGCCCAGGTGGTGCTGGTCGCCGACCGGGCGACGACCATCGACGCGGTGCTGGAAGCCGTGGAGGAGCAGGTCTCCACCCTGCCCCGCGAGGCCATCGCCCGGGCATCTCTGGCCGAGGCGCGGGCGGTGCTGGTCGCGGACCTGGCCGAGGCCGTCGCGGTGTCCAACCTATACGGCCCCGAACACCTGGCTCTGCATATCGAGGACGCGGAAAAGCTGGTGCCCAGGATCCGGGCGGCGGGCGCGGTGTTCGTCGGACGCTGGGCGGCCGAGACGCTGGGCGACTATGCGGCGGGACCCAGCCACGTCCTGCCGACCGACGGCGGGGCCCGGACGCTCGGCGGGATCACCACGTCCAGCTTCATGACGTCGATGTCGGTGCAGACTGTGACCGAGGCCGGGGCCGAACGGCTGGGGCCGATTGCGGCTCGGCTGGCGCGACTGGAGGGGCTGGAGGCCCACGCCCGGGCGGCGGACCTCAGGAGCGTGCCTTGACCCTGCCTGCCCCTTATTCCCCCCTCGTCTCCGGCGGCGAGGGCCTCGAGAAATATCCCGGCGAGGCGTGGGCGCTGCAGGCTCGGATGGCGCAGGTCTATGGCGTCGCGTCCGATCAGGTGCTGGCGGTGCGCGGCCTGACGCACGGGCTGGAGCTGGTCTGGCGACTGGCGGCGCGCGACGGCCGGTCGGTCGAGGCGCCGGATGCGGAGCCCTATGCAGGGCTGGGCCGGATTTATCGGGCGAACGACGGCGAACGGGCGGCCGTGGTCATCCGGGCTCTGGGCTCGCCCGAGGCCGTGGCCGAGATGGCGGAGCGGGTCGCGCCCGCCGTGCTGGTCGTGGACGAGGGACTGGTCGAGTTTGCGGACGTCGCATCGGCGGCGACGCTGATCGGGGGCCACGCCAATCTGATCGTCCTGCGCAGCCTGTCGCTGGCCTACGGCCTGGCCGGGGCGCGGGTCGGGGCGGCCCTCGCTCAAGCCGGCACTCTGGCGCGGCTGGCCGAGGTGGTCGAACTCTATGCCCTGCCCGAGCCTCTGGTTCGGCTGGCGATGCAGGCGCTGGATCCGTCGCGGATGATCGAGACGGCGGAGCGGATCGCGGGGGTGCGTCGCGAACGCGAGCGGCTGGTGCGCGAGATCGGTCGGACGATGGTGGTCGAACAAGGCGTCGGGCCGATCCTGATGGCGCGGCCGTCGGACATCGAAGCGACCCTGGCCGAGCTGACAAAATACGGCGTGGCGGCGGACCGGTCGGGCGACAGGCTGAGGCTGCCCGTGTCAATCAAGGCCGAGGTCAACGACCGGCTGCTGACGGCGCTGGGTCTGGCGCCGGCCAAGACGCGGCCGCACCGCATCGGACAGGCCGTGCGCGATACGAAGGAGACGCGCATCGTCTGCGCCGTCGATCTCGACGCGACCGGGCCGATCCGGATCGAGACCGGCGTCGGCTTCTTCGACCACATGCTGGAACAGGTGGCGGCGCACGGCGGCTTCTCCCTGCGTCTGCAATGCGAAGGCGACCTGCACACGGATCCGCACCACACGATCGAGGACTCCGCCATCGCCTTGGGTCAGGCGCTGAAACAGGCGCTGGGAGAGCGGCGCGGGATTGCGCGCTACGGCTTCGTTCTGGCCATGGACGAGGCCCAGGCCAATGTCGCCATCGACCTGTCGGGCCGGCCCTATCCATTGTTCGAGGGTACGTTCGCGACGCCCTTCATCGGTGAATACCGAACCGACCTGACGGCCCACGTCTTCCGCTCTCTGGCCGAGGCCATGGGGGCGGCGGTGCATATCTCGGTCACCGGCGACGACGACCACCACAAGACCGAGGCCGTCTACAAGGGCTTCGGCCGCGCGCTGCGTCAGGCGATCCGGGTCGAGGGCGACGCGGTGCCAAGCACCAAGGGGGTGCTGTGACCGTCGCCATCGTTCACCTCGGCGCGGGCAACACGGCCTCGGTCCAGTTCGCGCTGCAGCGGCTGGGGGCCGATGTCGTCGTCACCTCGGATGCGGCCGTAATCGCGGGCGCCGAGCGGGTCGTCCTCCCGGGCGTGGGGGCGGCCGGCTACGCCATGGAACGGATGGGCGCCCTGGGCCTGACCGATATCATCAAGAGCTTTGAGCGGCCGTTGCTGGGGCTGTGTCTGGGCCAACAGCTGCTGTTCGCCGAAAGCGAGGAGAACGGCGGGGCGACGATGCTCGGCTTCATCCCCGGACGTGTCACCCGAATGCCGGTGCGCGATGACCTTCCGGTGCCGCACATGGGCTGGTCGCAATTGCACGGTCTGGCGGACGATCCGTTGCTGGAGGGCGTTGGCGAGGGCGACTACGCCTATTTCGTTCACTCCTACGTCTGCCCCGATACCGAGGCGACCATCGCCTGCGCCGCCTACGGCGCCGAGGTGCCAGCCATGGTGCGCAGCGGAAACCGCTGGGGCTGTCAGTTCCATCCGGAGCGGTCGGCCAAGGCCGGCGCGCGCATATTGAAGAACTTCCTGGAGCTCGCCGCATGATCGTCTATCCCGCCATCGATCTGCGGAACGGCGTGTGCGTGCGGCTGATGCACGGGCGGTTCGACCAGGTAACGGAGTATGACCAGGTCCCGGCGGCGCGGCTGGCGGCCTTCGCAGCCGAGGGCGCGACCTGGGTCCATGTCGTCGATCTGGACGGGGCCGAGGCCGGGCGCGCAATGCAGCACGCGCTGATCGGCGAACTGGCCGGCAGCATCGATGTGAAGATTCAGTCCGGCGGAGGGGTGCGGGACGTCGACGATGTCGAGGCCCTGCTGAACGCGGGCGTGTCGCGCGTCGTGGTCGGGTCGCTGGCGGTCAGCAATCCTGTCGTGGTCGCGGGTTGGCTCGAGCATTTCAGCCCCGAGCGGATCACACTGGCATTCGACGTGAAGGTCGGTGCGGACGGGGTTCCGACGCCGGCGCTGAAGGGCTGGACAGAGGCGGCGGGCGTCGACCTGTGGGCGGCGCTGGAGCGGTATCCGGTCGGGACATTGAAGCATGTGCTGATCACCGACGTGGGTCGCGACGGAGCGCTGACCGGACCCAACCTGGAGCTGCTGGCCGAGGTGCTGAGGCGGCGTCCGGAGCTGGAGGTACAGGCCTCGGGCGGCGTCTCCTCGATCGAGGACATTCTGGCTGCGAAGGCCATCGGCTGTGACGGCGCCATCGTCGGCCGCGCGATCTACGAAGGCCGATTCACGGCCCGACAGGCCATTGAGGCTGTCCAGTGACGGCCAGGCGCATCATCCCCTGCCTCGACGTCAAGGACGGCCGGGTCGTGAAGGGCGTGCGGTTCGAGGGGCATGTCGACATGGGCGACGCCTCGGAGCTGGCGGCGCGCTATCGCGACGAGGGGGCCGACGAACTGGTTTTCTACGACATCACCGCCTCGCCCGAGGGCCGGACGCTGGACTACGGCTGGGTGCGGGATATCGCGAAACTGCTCGACATTCCGTTCTGCGTCGCCGGCGGCATCCGCAGCGTTGATCAGGCGGCGGCCTGTCTCGACAACGGGGCGGACAAGGTCTCGATCAACTCGCCGGCGCTGGAGCGGCCCGAGCTGATCTCCGAGATGGCGGCGCGGCTGGGGTCTCAATGCGTCGTCGTCGGCGTCGACAGCCGACGCGAGGAGGGCGACTATGTTGTGCACAAATACACCGGCGATCCGGATGCGCGACGGCTGGCCGGCCGCCGGACGATGGACTGGATCGTCGAGGCGCAGGAGCGTGGCGCCGGCGAGATCGTGCTGAACTGCATCGATCAGGACGGGGTGCGCAAAGGGTATGACACGGCGCAGTTGGCCGATGCGCGGTCGCGGCTGACCATCCCGCTGGTGGCTTCGGGCGGCGCGGGGGCGGCGTCGCATTTCCTCGACGTGTTCGACCGGGCGAATGTGTCCGGCGCCTTGGCGGCCAGCGTATTTCACTCGGGCCAGATCGCCGTGCCGGATCTGAAGGCGTTCCTTGCGGGCGCGGGTATTGAGGTGAGGCAATGACTGTGAACCCGGACGATCTCGATTTCGCCAAAGGGAACGGCCTGATCCCCGCCGTGGTGCAGGACGCCGACACCCTGCAGGTGCTGACGCTGGCCTATATGGACCGGGCGGCGCTGGAGGAGACGATCGACAGCGGCGAGGCGACCTTCTTCTCGCGCTCGCGCGGTGGGCGGTGGCGGAAGGGCGAGACCTCGGGCAACCGGCTGACGGTCGTGGCCATCACCCCGGATTGCGACGGGGATGCCTTGGTCCTGTCGGTGCGGCCGATGGGACCGGCCTGTCACCTGGGCACGACGAGTTGTTTCGGGGACGTGGATGCACCCGGTCTTGGCCGGATCGCGCGGCTGGAGGCGACTATCGCCGAGAGAGCGAACGCTGACCCGGAGTCGAGCTGGACCGCCAAACTGCTGGCCCAGGGCGCGAAACGAGCGGCGCAGAAGGTCGGCGAAGAGGGCGTTGAGACGGCGCTGGCCGGCGCGGCAGGCCCGCCCGAGGAACTCGCCAGCGAGGCCGCGGATTTGGTCTATCATCTGCTGGTCCTGTTACGGTCGCGTCAAATGTCGTTTCAGGATGTGCTGGGCGTGTTGGCGTCCCGGGCGCGACCGGCCACACACGAACACTAGACGGGCGGAGCCTCCGCCCGTCGGGAAACGAGGAAGCGGGCATGACGGCTCTGGTGCTGTTCGGCGGCGGCGGCGATCTGGCGATGCGGATGCTGCTGCCCTCGCTCTATTTCCTGGAGCACGACGGCCTGCTGCCGGACGGGCTGAAGATCATCGGCGCGGCGCGTTCGGAAGAGAGCCGCGATGAGTATGTCGAGAAGGTCCGCGCCGCGGTGGAAGGCAAGGCCAAGGCCGACGACGCCTGGGACGATGCGAGCTGGAGCCGGATGGAGGCGCGCCTCGACTACCTCGCCGTCGACGCCACCTCGGCCGAGAGCCTGAAGCCGCTGAAGGACAAGGTCGGCGACGGGTCGTGCACCTCCTTCCTCGCTGTCTCGCCCTCCCTCTATGCGAAGATCGTCACGGCCATGCGGGCGGCGGGTCTGGCCGAACCCGAGGACCGGGTCGTGCTGGAGAAACCGGTCGGACGCGATCTGGAGAGCTTCCGCGCCATCGACGACGCGGTCGCCGATGCGTTCAGCGAGAACCAGGTGTTCCGCATCGACCACTACCTCGGCAAGGAGACGGTGCAGAATCTGATCGCGCTTCGGTTTGGCAACGTCATCTTCGAGCCGCTGTGGAACAACCTGTCGATCGACCACGTCCAGATCACGGTCGGCGAGACCGTCGGGGTCGGCGACCGCTGGCCCTACTACGACGAGTACGGCGCGCTTCGGGACATGTTGCAGAACCACATGCTGCAGCTGCTCTGCCTGGTGGCGATGGAGCCGCCGAGCGACCTCGATCCGGACTCGGTGCGCAACGAGAAGGTGAAGGTGCTGCGGTCCCTGCGTCACGTCACCGACGAAGACGCCGAGCGGGTCACGGTGCGCGGCCAGTATGTCTCGGGCACGGTCGAGGGCGAAAGGGTCAAGGGCTACGACGAGGAACGCGGGGCGGACTCAGACACCGAGACCTTCGTCGCCATCCGCGCCGACATCGACAACTGGCGTTGGGCGGGTGTGCCCTTCTTCATGCGGACGGGAAAGCGGCTGCCGGAGAAGCGGACCGAGATCGTCATCCAGTTCAAGCCCGTCCCCCACTCGATCTTCGGCCAGGACGCGCGCGATGAGGACACCGCCAACCGGATGGTCATCGAGTTGCAGCCCGAGGAGGACATCTCCCTGACGGTGATGAACAAGAAGCCGGGGCTGGACCAGCGTATGCAGCTCCAGCCGATCAAGATGAGCCTGTCCTGGGGAGTCGGCGGCAAGGGCGACAAGCCGCCGCGTCGCCGGATCGCCTATGAGCGATTGCTGCTCGATGCGCTGAACGGGGACTCGACCCTGTTCGTGCGCCGCGACGAGGCCGAGAAGGCCTGGGAATGGGTCGACGGGGTGTCTCAGGCCTGGGTCGACGGCAAGGTGAAACCCCAGCCCTATCGCGCCGGCACCTGGGGTCCGGACGCCGCCGACATGCTGGTCGCGCGCACGGGCCGGGACTGGAACACGCAGGCATGACTTCCTTTCTTTCGTCATCCTCCGGCGAGCCCCCGGGTCCGAGCTACGCTCGGCCCGAGGACAGGCTACGCGAGACCGGGGGACGCAGCGGCGCGCGAGAGCGCGAACCTGCCGCGAGGTACGGCGCTTCCTACATTGTGCCTGAACAGATCGCCTTCGGCGCCGCTGCGTCCCCCGGTCTGCGCCGCGAAGGCGCGGCTTGCCGGAGGATGACGAAAGTAGGAGTGAGCGAATGACGGTCGAACTCGAAACCTTCCCCACCATCGAGAGCTGGGCCCAGACCATCGCCGGGCGGATCGAGGAAACCCTGGGCGCGGCTGTGATCGCGAACGGCAAGGCCCTGTTCGCCGGTCCCGGAGGATCGACGCCGTCGCCGGTCTATGCGCGGCTGGCGCAGGCCGACATCGGCTGGGACAGGGTCGCGGTCACCCTCGTGGACGAGCGTTATGTGCCCGAGACGGATCCCGAATCGAACGCGCGGCTGATCAGGGATGTACTGCTGCAGGGTCCGGCGGCGAAGGCGGCCTTCATCCCGCTCTATCATTCCGAGGTCACCGTGGACCGGGCGGCGGCGGTCGCGGCGCGTGCGCTTGCGCAGGCCGGCGGGCGGTTCGACGCCGTGCTGCTGGGGATGGGCGAGGACGGGCACATCTGTTCGATGTTCCCCGGCAGCCCGACCCTGAAGACCCTGCTGTCGCCGACGCTGAAGCCCGCGGTGCTGGGCGTGCCGCGCGGGCGCGACGGCATGGCGCCGAGCCTGGAGCGGATCTCGATCAACCTGCCGTATCTGATGGCGGCGGATCGGGTGATCCTTGGCCTGAAAGGCGCGGTCAAGCGTTCGGTGTTCGAGCGGGAGGCGCAGGGTGATCCGGCCGTGCAACCGATCGCGGCGATGATCGCCGCCAAGGTCCCGCTCGAAATCGTCTGGACGGAGGCGAACTGATGGCGCTGCATCCTGTTGTCGCGGAGGTCACAGCCCGCATCGTCGAACGCTCGAAAGAGACGCGCGCCGACTATCTCCGCCGCATCGACGCAGCGCGGGATAGCGGCATCGGTCGGGCCAAGCTGAGTTGCGCCAACTGGGCCCACGCCTTCGCGGGCCAGACCATCGCCGACAAGCTGAAGGTCATGGACGGCAAGACGCCCAACGTCGGCATCGTCACCGCCTACAACGACATGCTGTCGGCCCATCAGCCGTTCGAGCGCTTCCCCGAAGTGATCCGCGCCGCAACGCGTGAGGTCGGGGCGACGGCCCAGGTCGCCGGCGGCACGCCCGCCATGTGCGACGGCGTCACGCAAGGCCGGCCGGGCATGGAGCTGTCGCTGTTCAGCCGCGACGTCATCGCCATGTCGGTCGGGGTCGCCCTGACCCACGACGCCTTCGACGCGGCCATGATGCTGGGCGTCTGCGACAAGATCGTGCCGGGCCTGTTCATGGGCGCGCTCGCGTTCGGGCATCTGCCCGTGATCTTCGCCCCCGCCGGGCCCATGCCCTCGGGCATTCCCAATGCCGAGAAGGCGCGGGTGCGGGCCGAGTATGCGCAGGGCAAGGTCGACCGCCAGACCCTGCTGGAAAGCGAGATCGGCTCCTACCACTCGCCGGGCACCTGCACCTTCTACGGCACGGCCAATTCCAACCAGATGATGATGGAACTCGGCGGACTGCACATGCCGTCGACCGCCTTCGTCCATCCGGAGACGGGCCTGCGCGACGCCCTGACGGCGGCGGCGGCCAAGCGGGCGGTCGAACTGGCCGTCAGCGGCGAATGCCGGATGGCCGATGTGGTCGACGAGAAGTCGATCGTGAACATGATCGTGGCGCTGCTGGCCACCGGCGGATCGACCAACCACGCCATCCACCTGGTCGCCATGGCGCGGGCGGCCGGGGTTCTGATCGACTGGACCGACATGGACCAGCTGTCGTCCGTGACGCCGCTGCTGGCGCGGGTCTATCCGAACGGATCGGCGGACGTGAACGCCTTCCAGGCGGCGGGCGGCGTGGCCTTCGTGGCGCACGAACTGGCCCAGGCCGGCCATATCCATTCCGATGTGACCACCATCATGGGCCGGGGCATCCATCACTATTTCCAGGAGCCGGCGATGATCGACGGCCAATTGGTCTGGAAGGACGGGGTCGTCGAGAGTCTCGACCGCGACATCCTGAGGCCCGCGTCGGACCCGTTCGACAGCGAGGGCGGCCTGCGTCTGGTGAAGGGGAATCTCGGCCGGGCCGTGATCAAGATCTCGGCCGTCAAAACGCAGCACCGCGCCGTCGAAGGCCCGGCGCGCGTGTTCGATGCGCAGGAGGATGTGCTGGCGGCTTTCCAGCGTGGCGAGCTGGATGCGGGCGGGATCATCGTTCTGCGCTTCCAGGGGCCCAAGGCCAACGGCATGCCGGAACTGCATTCGCTGTCGCCCCTGATGAGCGTGCTGCAGGATCGCGGAGTCCCCATCGCCCTGGTCACCGACGGCCGCATGTCGGGCGCCTCGGGCAAGACCCCGGCCGCCATCCATGTGACGCCCGAAGCCCTCGAGGGCGGGCCGCTGGCCTATGTGCTGGATGGCGACATCGTGAGGCTGGACGCCGAGGCTGGCGTGCTGACCATCGACGCCGACCTGACCACGCGCGAGCGGGCGCGACCGAACTCGGTGCAGAGCTGGGGCTATGGCCGCGAACTGTTCGGGGCGTTCCGGTCGATCGTGTCCTCGGCCGAACGCGGCGCCTCGGTCTGTTTCGTGGCCGAGCCGTCGCAGCAACAACCTGAACTCCGCGACGTGACGGACCCCAATGTGCAGAACCGGGCGGTGGACGCATGACTGAACACACCCTCCTGGTCGGCGACGTCGGCGGCACCAATGCCCGCTTCGCACTCGCCCGCATGGTCGACGGCGAGATCGCGCTGGACCACCACGAGAGTTTCCCGGCCGAGCAGTATCCGACCTTCCTGAAGGGGGTTGCGGCCTTCGTGGACGGCTGCGAGGTCAAGCCGACCGGCGGGGTGATCGCTGTGGCCGGGCCTGTGACGGACGGCGCCATCGACCTGACGAACAGCCCCTGGGCCGTGTCGGAGGCGGAGTTGCAGACGCTGGGCCTCAACCCCGTGCGGCTGATCAACGATTTCGAAGCCCTGGCCTGGGGCGCGCCCGTGGTCCCGTCTGCCGATCTCGCCCACCTCGGCGGGCCCGAGGCGGGCGATCCGCATTCGGCCATCGCGGTGCTGGGGCCCGGCACAGGCTTCGGCGTCTCCGCCCTTGCGCGTGACATCCACGGCCTTGAGGTGGCCATGCCCTCGGAGGGCGGTCACGCCTGTTTCGCGCCAGGCGATCCGATCGAGGACGAGATCCTGCGCATCCTGCGCGAGCGCTATGACCGGGTTTCGATTGAGCGGCTGATCTGCGGCCCGGGCCTGCTGAACATGCACCGGGCGCTCGCCCGCATCGAAGGCCGCGAGAGCCATATCGAAGACCCGGCCCAGATCACCACCGAGGCGCTGGAGAACCCGAACAGTGCGTGCGGCGCGACCCTCGCCCGGTTCTGCGCCATCCTGGGAGCCGTAGCCGGAGACGTCGCCCTGACCATGGGCTCTCGCGGTGGGGTCTATATCGCCGGCGGTATCGCACCCCGGATCCTGCCCTTCCTGAAGGCCAGCCCGTTCCGCGAGCGGTTCGAACGCAAGGGCCGGTTCCAGGACTATATGGCCGACATTCCGACCTGGGTGATCACCCACAAACACGCGGCCCTGCTGGGTGCGGCGAGGGTCGCTTTTGCGGAGGTCGGATAACGCCGTTCTTATTTTTCGTCACGAGCGCGTGAACCTTCCGTGAGCCGCCGCATTTTTCCGGCTCAACAAGGAAGGGAATTCCCTATGCGTAAACTGATCATCGCCTCCGCCTCGCTGGCTCTGGCCGCCTCGCTCGCCGCCTGCGGCGAATCGGCTGCCGACAAGCAAGCCGAAGTCCAGGCGGACGCTCTGGAGCAGCAAGCCGCCGCCGCTCCGACCGAACAGCAGGAAACCGCCCTGAACGCCGAGGCCGACCGCATCGAGCAACAGGCCGGCAACGCTGACGGCGGCATGACCACCGCCAACACGCCGAACACCTCGCCGTCGGCTCCGGAAGGCGCGATGGCCCCGGCCCAGTAAGGACTTCGTCCTTCGGACACTAACGAGCCCCCGTCGCGAAAGCGGCGGGGGTTTTGTTTGTCAGACCTTCTTCGGCGGCATGGGGATGAAGGCGCTCGTGCGGCGGATGTAGTCGGCGTATTTCGGCTTGGTCTTGCCGATGGCCTTCTCGGTGATGCCGATGCCCGACCATTTCGTCAGGGTGAAGGTCAGGAAGATCGGTCCGACGATCGAGGCTATGCCCACCCAGCCCGTCTCCGCTGCGATCAGCCACAGCCCCCACCAGACGCAGGCGTCACCAAAATAGTTGGGGTGGCGCGTATAGCGCCACAGGCCGGTATCCAGCACCTTGCCCTTGGTCGTGGGATCCTTGCGGAAAGCCGCCAGCTGGGCGTCGCCGATGCTCTCGAAGGCGATGCCGATCACGACGATCGCGGCTCCGATCCAGCCGATCCAGCCGATGGGCGGGCTGTGCTGGACCTGGCCCAGCTGCACCGGCAGCGAAGTCAGCCAGCCCAGCACCGCCTGGGGAAGGAAGACGAACAGCAGGGCCGTCTTGCCGAAGCTCCAGCCGTGCTCCCTCTCCTGAGTCTCGACGATCTCGGCGTAGCGGCCGTCGACGCCCTTCTCGCGCCAGCGATGCAGCAGGTGCCAGCCCAGGCGGATGGCCCAGACGGCGCAGAGCCACAGCAGAAGGAATTTTCGCGTCTGATCCCCGTCCGTCCTCGGGAAGGTGATCAGGGCGAGGAACAGCATCCCCAGTGGCCAGACGCCGTCGATGAAGCTGACGTCCTTGAGCCGCAGCGCCAGTCCCCACAGGGCCAGCATCACAACGACGAGCAGAGCCAGGTTCAGGCCCAGCAGGGCGGCGAGTTCAGAGAGGATCATGGGACAGCAACGCTAGCATGACCCGCACGGATGCGTCGCCCTCCGCCGAACAGTCAGTCGACGCAGAGACCCGGCCCCACAACACCCTTCTCGACCCGCGAATAGCAGCCGAACTGGCTGTTCGAGGCGGCGCAGACGCCGGGGGCCTGGCCGCGAACGGGCGTCTGGTTCGGAGGCGCGATACAGCCGCCCCGGCAGTCGCTGGTGTCCGAACACGGTTTGCCCGCGTCGGCGTAGGGGACGACGCAGAGCCAGAAGCCGGCAAGACCCGAACGGCGGAACTCTCCGCCCCGCGCGGTGCAGGCCGACGTCTGCGGGGCGGTCGGTGTTTCGTTCGGCCCGACCGACAGATCTTCCTGCGGTGCGGACGGCGCAGGCAGAGGCGTCGTTGGGGCGCAGCCTGCCAGCAGCGTCGCCGCGAAGAGGGCGACGAGGATCCGCATCAGTCGACGCAAAGCGTCGGGCCGGCGCGGCCGTTTTCGATCGGCGTGTTGCAGCCGAACGGCAGGTCGTTGGGAGCGCAGACCCCCGTGGTGGTCTGGGCGTTGGGTCCGGCCGAGGCGGCGCGGCAGTCGCCCAGGCAGTCGTCGCCATCGCGGCAGACCTTGCCCGCATCCGCGAACGGCACGACGCACCGTTCGGTCTGCATCCGGCCGACGCGCATGAGTTCGCCCCCGTCCTCCTCGCAGACCTGGGCCAGATCGTGGTCGGCGCGGGCCATCGGCGGCAGGTCGGCCTCGTTGGGGACGGACGGCGCGCAGCTGCCCGACAACAGGGCGGCGACGGCCAGGGCAGCGGTGAACAGAAGGCGCATGGTTTATCCTTTTTGAGAGACGTCGCCGCTTGTGAAGCCGGTCCAGACGTCGTCGTAGTCGAGCTGCATCGTCGGGGTGGTCTGCGCCCATTCCGTGGTGCGGATGGGGAAACGGGTCTCGAACATGAAGGCCAGGGTGTTCTCGAGCTTGTGCGGTTTGAGGTCGGCGGACACCGCCTTGTCGTAGCTGGCCTGATCCGGGCCGTGGCCGCTCATGCAGTTGTGCAGCGAGGCGCCGCCAGGGGCGAAGCCACCCTCCTTGGCGTCATAGGCCCCGGTCACCAGCCCCATGAACTCGCTCATGACGTTCCGGTGGAACCACGGCGGGCGGAAGGTGTCCTCAGCCACCATCCAGCGCGGCGGGAAGATGACGAAGTCACAGTTGGCCGTGCCCACCGTGTCAGACGGCGAGGTCAGGACGGTGAAGATCGACGGGTCAGGGTGGTCGAAGCTGACCGTGCCGATCGTATTGAACCGGGCCGTGTCCCAACGATACGGGGTGAGGTTGCCGTGCCATGCGACGACGTCGAGCGGCGAGTGGTCGAAGGTCGTGACCCACAGGCGGCCGGCATACTTCTGAACGCATTCGGTGGGGCGGGAGATGTCCTCGAAGGCCGCGACGGGAGCCTCGAAGTCGCGCGGATTGGCCAGGCCGTTGGAGCCGATGGGGCCCAGGTCCGGCAGGCGGAACGGCGCGCCGTAGTTCTCGCAGACATAGCCGCGGACCGGTCCGTCGCACTCGACGCGGAAGCGCACGCCGCGCGGGATGACGACGATGTGGCCGGCGCTGGCCTCGATGCGGCCGAACTCGGTGATGAAGGCGTGGTCACCCTCCTGCGGCACGATGAGCAGCTCGCCGTCGGCGTTGTAGAAGACGCGGTCGGTCATCGACCGGTTTGCGGCGTACAGGTGGATGCCGACGCCGACCTGGCTGTCGGTATCGCCATTGCCGCCGTAGGTGATGAGGCCCTCGACCCAGTCGGTCGGCGTGGTCGGCAGCGGCAGAGGGTCCCACCGCATGCGGTTGGGGCTGGGCGGCGCGTCGTGGAACGGGCCGGACCGGACGCTGCCCTGGGCGAACGGCTGATAGGCCGGGTGCTGGGCCGAGGGGCGCAGGCGGTAGAGCCAGCTGCGGCGGTTCTCGGCGCGCGGGGCGGTGAAGGCTGTGCCGCTGAGCTGCTCGGCATAGAGGCCCATCGGCGTCTTCTGCGGCGAGTTACGCCCGACCGGCAGGGCGCCGGGGACGGCCTCGGTGGCGAAATGGTTGCCGAAGCCGGTCAGATAGGTTGCGCTGTTCAGCGTCATGCAGAGTCTCCCGTGGCGGGAGGTTTAGCGGGGGTGACCGATCCCGTCACCCTCTCCCGGCGGGAGAGGGTTTAGTATCCCCCCGCCCGCGCCAGTTTCTCCGCATGGAAACCGGCGTCGCCGAGCAGTTCGTTCAGGACCCGCACACGCTTCATATACAGGCCGACATCGAACGCGTCGGTCATGCCGACGCCGCCGTGCATCTGGACCGCCTCCTGGACCGCCAGTTCGGCGACCCTCCCCGCCTTGGCCTTGGCGACCGAGACGGCGAGATCGGCCTTGGGCGCGCCGGCGTCGAGCCGTTGCAGGGCGCCCAGAACCGCCGCCTTGGCCAGTTCCAGCTCGGTGAACAGATGGGCGGCGCGGTGCTGCAGCGCCTGGAACTCGCCGATGGCCTTGCCGAACTGTTTGCGGGTCCGGAGGTATTCGACCGTGGTCAGGAAGGCCTGGTCGCCGGCGCCGGTCAGGCAGGCGGCGGCGCAGGCGCGGCCCAGGTTCAGCGCGCCTTCGAGGGCCGCCTCGCCCGCATCGACGTCGCCGATGACGGCGTCAGAATCGACCTGGACATCGGTCAGGGTGATACGGGCGGCGTTGTGGGCGTCGACCATGACCGTGCGCTCAATCTCGACGCCCGACGTCTTCGGATCGACGAGGAACAAGGTCACGCCCGCATCCGTCTTCGCCGCCACGATCAGGGCGTCGGCGATATGGCCGTCGAGCACGAAGCCCTTGGCCCCGTTCAGCTTGAAGCCGTTGCCGCTGCGCTCGGCCGTGGTGGCGATGCGCGAGGGCTGGTGCTTGGGACCTTCGTCGAGGGCCAGTGCCAGGATGGCCTCGCCCGCCGCGATCCTGGGCAACCAGGCGGCCTGCTGGTCGGCCGAGGCGGCGTCGATCAGGACGCGGGCGGCCAGGATGGACGATCCGAAGAAGGGCGACGGGGTCAGGGTGCGGCCCAGACCCTCGGCCACGATGCCCGCCTCGACGGCGCCCAGGCCGGAGCCGCCGTGTTCCTCGGGGATGATGACGCCGGCGAAGCCCATCTCGCCGAACGCCTTCCACAGGTCGCGGGAGACGCCGTCGGCGTCCTGCGCGTCCCGCAGTTTGCGGAAGTGGGCGATGGGCGCGTTCTCGCTGAGGAAGCCGTCGGCGGCGTCCTTCAGCATGGTCTGCTCTTCGGTCAGGATCAGGGGCATGGACTAGGCTCCCGGCAGCTGCAGCAGGTGTTTGGCGATGATGTTGAGCTGGACCTCGGACGTCCCCCCCTCAATGGAATTGGCCTTGGTGCGCAGCCATTCGCGGGCGGAAGTACCCTGTTGCGAGCGCTCGCTTTCCCACTCCAGGGCGTCGGAGCCGCCGGCGGCCATGGCCAGTTCGTGGCGGCGCTTGTTCAGCTCCGAGCCGTAGTATTTCAGCATGGAGGCGATGGCGGGCGAGACCTGTCTGGCCTTCACCTGATCGCCGACCCGCTCCATCGACAGGCGGAAGGCGGCGGCGTCGATCTCCAGCTCGGCGATCTTCGTGCGCAGCATGGGTTCGTCGAGGCGGCCCGCGTCATCGAGACCGACGGAATCGACGGCGACCTGGCTGATCGGGCGGCCCATGTCGCCGATGGCCCCGATCATGGTGCGCTCGTGGGCCAGCAGGGCCTTGGCGACGTCCCAGCCGCGGTTCAGCGTCCCGATCAGGTTCTCCTTCTCGACGCGGACGTCGTCGAAGAAGGTCTCGCAGAAGGCCGACTTGCCCGAAATCAGCTCGATCGGCTTCGTCGTCACCCCGGGCGTGGCCATGTCGAACAGGACGAAGGAGATGCCGAGGTGTTTGGGGGCCTCTGTATCGGTGCGGATCAGGCAAAAGATCCAGTCGGCCTTGTCGGCATAGGAGGTCCAGATCTTCTGGCCGTTGATGATCCAGTGGTCGCCCTGGTCGACAGCGCGGGTCTGGACAGCGGCCAGGTCGGAGCCGGCTCCGGGTTCGGAATAGCCCTGGCACCAGCGGATCTCGCCGCGAACGATCTCGGGCAGGAAGCGCTTCTTCTGTTCCTCGGTGCCGAATTGCAGGAGGGCCGGGCCCAGCATCCAGATGCCGAAGGACGACAGGGGCATCTGGGCGTCGATGCGGCGCATCTCGGAGGCCAGCACCTTGGCCTGTTCGCGGTCGAGACCGCCGCCGCCGTATTCCGTGGGCCACTGCGGCGCCGTCCAGCCGCGCGCGGCCATGACGTCCATCCATTGCTTGTGGGCCGGGGTCTTGAAGGTCGGGTTGCGGCCGCCCCAGACGCGGTCTTCCTCATTGTCGAGCGGACCGCGACACTCGGCCGGGCAGTTCGCCTCCAGCCAGGCGCGCGTCTCGGCGCGGAAGGCAGCCAGATCGGTCATATGGTTCGCTCCCTGACGCCTGTGCCTGCGTCTCTGGCGGACAGGTTAGCAGCGATCAGTTGCGTTTGGCTACGCTGTCATCGGAGCAACATCGACGCGGCTCGCGCGTTAGTGGGTGCATAACCGGGGACGCTTCGCCATGACCTATCTGACCCGAGGCGTGTTCGCTCTCGCCAGCCTGCTGCTTATGCTGCTGGCGGTGGCGCTGGTCGTGCTGGGACTGCGGGAGGCGTGGCAGGGCTTCGTCAATCCGGACTCTTCGGGCGCCGACGCGATCCTGGACGTCCTGGGCTATGTCATCGTCGCCATCGCCGTCTTCGACGTGGCCAAATACCTGTTCGAGGACGAGGTGAAGCGCGGCAACGAGAAGCGCAGCGCCGCGGAGGCCCGACGCAGCCTTACCAAGTTCCTGTCGACGATCATCATCGCCCTGTTCCTGGAGGCGCTGGTGCTCGTGTTCAAGACGGCGCGAGAGGACGTGACCCAGATGGGATATCCCACCGCACTCGTGGCCGCGTCCGTGTTCGTCCTCATCGGTCTGGGCATCTTCCAGCGACTTTCGGCGACGGTCGAGGAGAAGGTCGGCGACGACGACGAGGCGGAGGACGACGCCGATCGGCTCGAGTCCGGCCGCCCTGTCAGACGCGCGAAGGCAGGAACGGCGAGAAAGTGATCACCGTGAAGGTGTCGCGGATATGCGGCCGGGTCTGGACCGACTTCGTGACGAAGGTGCCGATGTCCATCTCTTTCGGCAGCTGGAACTTGGCGAGCAGGTCGTACTGGCCCGAGGTGGAATAGACCTCCGAGACGTGCTCGACATTGTCGACCATGTCGGCGGCGACGTCGTTGGCGTGGCCCAGCTCGCATTTGATGAAGACGAAGATGGCGGTCATCATGGTCGTGGGCTCCGGTGTTCGCGGGCTTGAGTAGCGGATGCGGACGTGACGGATAAGCCCCTCGATCTCGAAGCGGAATACAACAACCGCGCGGCCGTGCCCGATCACCCCGTCGTCATGGCGCGGTGGAAGGCGGATGCGGAGGCGGCGCGGGCGGCCCATCCGCCGACCGCCCTGTCCTATGGGACCGGCGAGCGCGAGGTCATGGACCTGTTCGAGTCGGGGCCGGACGCGCCGGTCGCCGTCTTCATCCACGGCGGATACTGGCAGGCGCTGGATCGGTCGTGGTTCAGCTGGGTCGCGCCGGCGTTCCTGAAACACGGCGTCAGCCTGGCCCTGCCGTCCTATGACCTGTGCCCGAACGTGCGGCTGGGGCGGATCATCAGCCAGACGCGGGATGCGGTGGAGCTGATCCGGTCGCGCACCGGCAAGCGGCCGGTCGTGTTCGGTCATTCGGCGGGCGGGCATCTGGCTGCCTGCATGCTGTCGGAAGGGCGAGCTTCGGCGGCCGTCGCAATCTCGGGCCTGTTCGATCTGGAGCCGCTGATCCCCACGTCGCTGAACGATGCGCTCGGGCTGGATGCGCGCGAGGCGGCGGCGCTGTCGCCGGTGCACTGGCCCGTGCCGAACGGATCGACGCCGGGCGGGACGGTGCTGGACTGCGTGGTCGGGGCGGATGAGACGAGCGGATTCGTGCGCCAGTCGCGGGACATGGCGGACTTCTGGGGCGGCAAGGGGGTGGAGACGCGGTTCGAGGCCCTGCCCGGCCTGAACCATTTCACCGTGCTGGACCCGCTGGCCGATACGGACAGCGGGCTGGTGAAACGGATTGTGGAGCTGGCGAAAGCCTGACGCCCCCTCGCAATCGCAGCAAAGCGTCGCCACAATAGGGGCTCGCGACACAGGACGGATCATGGCGGAACCGACGGGAATGGGTCTGGGCCACGCGGTGGCGCTGCTGGCGGCGGCGGTCGTCGCCGTGCCCCTGTTCAAGCGGTTCGGCCTGGGCGCCGTGCTCGGCTATCTGGCCGCCGGTCTGATCCTCGGCCCGTCGGCGCTGGGCGTGGTGCGCGAGCCCGAGACCATGCTGCATGTCGCCGAGATCGGCATCGTGCTGTTCCTGTTCATCATCGGTCTGGAGATGCGGCCGGCGCGGCTGTGGAGCCTGAGGCGGGAAATCTTCGGCCTCGGCGCCGTGCAGGTCATGACCTGCGCCGTCCTGCTGACCGGCGCCGCCTTGCTGGCCGGTCTGCCCTGGTATGCCGCGGTGATCGCCGGGTTCGGCTTCGCCCTGTCGTCGACGGCCATCGTCATGCAGCTGCTGGACGAGCGGAACGAGCAGTCGGAGCCCGCCGGCCAGCGGGTCGTGTCGGTGCTGCTGTTCGAGGACATTTCCATTGTGCCGCTGCTGGCGATCGTCGCCGCGCTGGCCGGGGCATACGGGACCGCCGTGGAGGCCGCCAGGCCGGTCTGGATCACCATCGGTTCGGCGGTCGCGGCCGTGGCCGGGGTCTATGTCGCCGGTCGCTGGCTGGTGAACCCGCTGTTCCGCCTGCTCGCGCAGTACGGCGGGCGAGAGGTGATGACCATGGGCGCCCTGGTCGTCGTGCTGGGGTCCGCCTTCGCGGTCAGCCTCGGCGGACTGTCGATGGCCATGGGCGCCTTCCTTGCCGGGGTGCTGCTGTCGGAATCGACGTTCCGGCACCAGCTGGAGGCCGATGTGGAGCCGTTCCGGGGCATCCTTCTGGGCCTGTTCTTTCTCGCCATCGGCATGTCGCTGGACCTCGCCGTGGTCGTGCGGGACTGGGCCTGGGTGCTGGGCGGGGTCGTGGCCTTCTCGGCGCTGAAGATGATCGGCGTCTACGCTGTCGCCCGGCTGAAACAGAGCCACGGCGAGGGCCTGTTGCGCGCCGCCCTGATGGGCGAGGGCGGGGAGTTCGCCTTCGTCCTGTATGCGACGGCGGGGGCGGCCGGCCTTTTCGATCCGCGCACGGCGGCGATCCTGTCGGCGATCGTGATCCTGTCGATGGCCCTGACGCCGCTGCGCCTGTTCGTCGCCGACAAATTGCGGCCGGACGAGGCGCTGGACCCGGACACGGCGGACGGCGTGGACAGGGCGGCGAACCTGCGCGAGCGGGTGCTGGTCATCGGCTTCGGACGGTTCGCCCAGGTGGTCTGTCAGCCGCTGCTGGCGCGCGACGTGGACGTGTCGATCATCGACATGGACGTGGAGATGATCCAGGCGGCCGGAAACTTCGGCTTCAAGGTCTATTACGGGGACGGCTCCCGGCTGGACGTGCTGAGGGCCTCGGGCGCCGAGACGGCCGAGACCATCCTGGTCTGCGTCGACAAGCCGGAAATCGCCGACCGGATCGTGGAACTGGTCAAGGCCGAGTTCCCCCTGACCAAGCTGTTCGTGCGCGCCTATGACCGCGGCCACTCGATCCGGCTGATCAACGCGGGGGTCGAGTTCCACATCCGCGAGACCTTCGAGAGCGCCCTGGCCTTCAGCGAACATGTGCTGAAGGATCTCGGCTTCTCCGGGGACGAGGCGACCGAAACCATCGAGGACGTTCGCCGTCGCGACGAGGAGCGGCTGCTGCTTCAGGTCACCGGAGGCCTGCAGGCCGGCCGCAGCCTGTGGCGCAACAACACCTCGACGCCTCAGCCGGAACCCTATGTGAAGCCGCGTCGCGAGGCTCAGGCCCTGAACGAGGACACGGCCGAGGTCATGTCCGCCGAAGAGGAAGAGCGGCAGCAGGAAGAGGCCTGAGACCGTCGAACGGAGTGATGCGCGGCGGCCACAGGCTGGCAGGATCGCGCGACAGGTCGCCGGATCGGGGAAACTTCACCGTGGCCTGACGTTTCCAGTCGTCAGGAGAACCTCATGCCCAAGACCACCAGAAACCGCTCGAAGCCTGACCTGCGCCTCGTCGTCGAGAGCGAAGTCTATGATCTGATGCGCGGTCCGCAAACGACCGCCGACCGTGTCAAACAGCTGCAGGCCGAGGCCCGCGCCCTGGCCATCGAACAGGTCGAGGAACTGGAACGTCGACTGAACGAAGCGGCAGCCCTCGCCCGGGAAATCTCTGCCGGCGGGGACGCCTATCCCGTCGGGGCCCGCGAGCTCGCCTCGCGTCTGGCCGAAGACCTGCCGGCCAAGGCGGAGACCATCAAGGCAATCGTGTCGCGTCTGCCGTAAGCCCGTCGCGCGTGTAGAGTTTTTCCCGCAGCCGCCTTGCCAGGCGGAAGACCAGCACCGCCAGGACGATCAGCACCACCGGGACCAGGATCGGGGCCAGGAAGGCCAGGATCACCGTGAAGAAGGCCAGGACGTCCTCGATAAGGGACAGGATCGGGTTACCAACGCCGCCGGTCGTGGCGGTGGATGTCAGTCGCGCTCCCCCTTGCGCCGCATTGAAAGCGAAGGCCGCAGGGGCGCCGACGATGACCCCGGCGATGGCGGCCGTGGTCGGGTCCAGACCGACGAAAACGCTGCCTGCCGCGACCGCGCCCGCTACCGGCCGCGTGAAGGCGCCCAGGACATTGAGGCCGTGATCGACGACCGGGATCTTGTCGCCGGCGAACTCCACCACGGCCGCGACGCCCAGGGCGGCAATGGCAGGCCAGTCGGCGAGCCAGCTCATCTGTTCGTTCAGGGCGATGCCGAACAGGCCGAACCGCGCGGCGAGGGCGAGCATCAAGAGCGGCAGGAAGGTCCGCAGGCCCGTCGCCGAGGCAAGGCCCAGACCCAGCAGGGCTGGAAGGACCCAGGTCTGTAAGGGACCGGCCGCCGCTCCGACGCCGTCGCGCACGCCCTGAAGATCGAAACCGTCCATTCAGCGCTCCTCTGCCGGGCTTAAGCCCAGCGAACGAGATAATGCCCCGGAACCGGCCCGGAGTCCGCCGTTCATGTCACTCGACCACGTCAGCCTGATCCCTGTGCCGCCGAAACCAGGCGACGGCGTAACTGCACACCGGCGTCAGCTTGTGCCCCTCGGTGCGGGCGTGGTCGGCGAGGCTCTGCATGAACCTGCTCGCAGCGCCCGAGCCGCGCAGCTCGTCGTCAGCCTCGACGTGCAGGATGGCGCGGCGATTGCCCTGAACCGAGTAGTCGGCCCAGACGCGTCGCATCTGCCCCCCGGTGTCCGTAAAGCCCTGTTCGTAGCGTTGCTCGGCTGTGACGTCGCGGAAGTCGGTCATGAAGGTCCCCTCGGCACTGAGGTCAGAACCCCGATGCCGAAAAGCCGTTCCTTACGGTCACGTCTCGTCAGGCGGGCTTGTCGGAGACCAGGTTCACGACGCCGAGGATGCTCTTCACCGTGAACCAGATGCTGAGCAGGAACCACAGGGCGCCGAACAGCAACAGGAATGGAATGCCGATCAGGATGATCGAGGCCGCCATGCTGATGGCGATCAGGACCCACAGGGCGATGGTCCACCAGAAGACGGACCAGAACAGCGCGATCTGGGCCTCGATGTGCTGGCGCGGAAGGCCTGTGGCCGAGCTGCGCGCGGCATAGGCGACGACCAGTCCGACCAGAACCAGAACATTGGCCGAGGGGATGGACAGAATGTAGAGGCCCCAGGCGATCAGGGCCGCGGGCTTGCCCTCGGCCTCATGGCCGGCCTCGAGACGGGGTTGGGGCGCGTCGGACATGGTGTCTCCTAGAACAGCCAGGCGCGGGGACGGTCGATCGGACGCCCTGCCTTGAGTTTCATAACGCCGCCGGCCCCGCGAAGGATCAGCCAGACCGCCAGGACGAACAGGACGAAGACGCCAAGTCCCACGGCGATCAGGATGGCGCCGAGCAGGGCGACGACGGCGCCGGCCCACAGGGTGCGCTGCTGGAAGATGAAGTGGCTGGCCGCCACATCGCCCTGCGGAACCGCCCGGCCGGTCACGGCCACGAGGGCGATCAGGGCCGAGACCCCAAGGGTCGGCACGGCGAACAGGATCAGGGCGTAGACGGAGTAGATGCCCATGGCGCCGTCGATCGCAGCGGGCTGGTCCCGGCGACGCGCGAAGCGGCCGACGGGCTGTTCGGAAACGGGCGTCTCACGGGCCCACTGCGGAATCGGCTCTGGCGTCGGGGTCGGGGTCGGGGTGACGATCTCCGAGACCGGGGCGACGACAGGGCCAGGCTCCGGGGCGAACAGCTCTGGCTCGGGTTCGGGAGGCGGAGGCGATTCAGGCTCCGGCTCGACCGGCGCGGGCGCACGCGTCTGGCCTTGCAAAGCGGCGGGCGAGGCGAAGCCGATCAGATCATCGTGGTCGACGTCATGGGGCGGTTCAGACTCCGCGGTCTGGGGCGCATTGGGATCGCCGGGCTCGGCCATCGGGGTCCTCGCGTTCATGGGTGGGACAATGGCGGGGCGGCCGGTCTGAGGCAAGCCGAACCGGGCGTAACCTTACGCCGTCAGTTCGTTGATCGACAGATCGGGCCGGTCAATCCAGCTTCCGGCCATCCAGCTGCGCTCGGCCGGGCTCAGGTGTTCGCCGATGATGATGGCGTTGGTCGGGGTCTCTTCCAGGGTCAGTTCGACGCAGCGATAGGGCGACCCGTCGGCAGCCAGGATGGCGTCCAGCTTCCTCCGCAGGGCGACCGCGAAGGCCTCCGTCGTCGGATCGCCATCGAACACCATCAGGCGTGGCACGCGCTGGGGCTCATTCTGCTGGAACCAGGCCAGCATGGGATCGGCGCGGTTCAGCTGGAACGCGTGATCCACGGCCTTGTCGATGAAACCGTGCCAGCGGCCCTTCAGGGTCTCGAACGAGGCGACATAGTTCGAGGCGCCGAAATCCATCTCGGCGTCCGTGGCCAGGACGACGTGCACGAACTCGTTGTGGCCATGCGGCACCGCGCACCGCGACGCGGGGTCGAAGAGCAGACGGTGGGCCATCGAGAAACGGCGGGTGAAGCGAACCTGGGGCATTGCGCGGCGACATGTCGTGCCGAAAGCCGGCAAAGGCAAGGCTGGAGCCGAATCAGCAGCCCCCTCGTCCTCCGGACGAGAACCTTCAGCGTCTGTAGGTCAACTCGCAGCCGGCCCCGTCGGCGGCCTCAAGCGCGCCGGGCTTGTCGACCCGGACGGTGACGCCCAGCACGCGGGCATCCTCCAGACAGTGCAGGGCCAGGCGTTCGGCGAAGGTCTCGACCAGACCGACATGGCCCTCGGCGATGATGCGACGGGCGGAGGCGGCGACGGTCTCGTAGTTGATGGTGTCCGACAGGCCGTAAACCTCGGCCGGGCCGAGATCGAGGGTCACGTCGATGACCAGGGTCTGCAGCCGGCCATGCTCGTGGTCATAGACGCCGATGCCCGCCTCGACCCGCAGGCCCTTGACGAAGACGGTCAGGTTTTCCCGCCGGGGCGCAGAAACAGAGGTCACAGGCTCACTCGGCGATGTCGGGGGTCTGCCAGGCCAGATGCTGGCCGCCGTCCACGGCGATCATCTGGCCGGTGACCGAGCGGGCGTCAACGAGATAGACGACGGCTTCGGCGATGTCCTCGGGGCTCGGGCCGTGGCCGAGCGGCATGGCGGCCTGTTCGGCCGCGAACTCGGCTTCGGACTGGTGGATGGAGGCAAGCGTCGGGCCGGGTCCGACGCCATTGACCCGGATGCGCGGCGCCAGCGCCTGGGCCAGGGTCCGCGTCGCCCACCACAGGCCGTTGCGCGACAGGGCGTAGGAGAAGAAGCGCGGATCCGGCTTGAGCACCCGCTGGTCCAGCAGGTTGACGATACAGGCGCCCTCGGGGGCCTGTTCGGCGAAGGCCTCGGCCAGAACGACGGGCGCCCGCAGATTGGTCTCGATATGCAGGTCCCAGGTCTCGCGCGACAGACCGCCGACGCGGTCGTCCTCGAACACCGAGGCGTTGTTGATCAGGATGGAGAGCGGCCCGAGCGCCTCGACCGCCGCCGGGACCAGGGCGCGGGTCTCTGTCTCGTCGGTCAGGTCGGCGGACAGGACCGCGGCGCGGCGACCGAGCGCACGCACCTCTTCGGCGAGGCTTGCCGCGTCCTCGGCCGAGTCTCGATGATGGATGGCGACGTCATGGCCGCGCGCGGCCAGGGCCAGTACAATGGCGCGACCGATCCGGCGCGCCCCGCCCGTGACGAGCGCCGCGCCGGGGCGGGATTCAGTCAACCCGGCCGAACTCGAAGATGTTGAAGGCGCCAACGACGGCGACGAAGCCGAGGATAATGTAGAGGGCTGTCATGGGGAGCTCCTGTTTCAGGCGTCGGAATAGAGGGGCGGGCGCGAAGGTTCAAGCGGCGGCTGTTGATCGGGTTCCCCTGGTGTCGGACAAGGCGACATGACCGACTTTCCAGTGACCATCTTTCACAACCCCGACTGCGGCACGTCGCGCAACGTGCTCCGCGCCATTCTCGATCAGGGTTATGCGCCGAAGGTCGTCCACTATGTGGAACACGGCTGGACCGCGCCGCAACTGGCCGACCTGATCGACCGCATGGGGGTTCCGGCCCGCACCGTCCTGCGCGAGAAGGGCACGCCCGCTGAAGCCCTGGGCCTGCTTGATCCGGCGGTGTCCAACGAAACCCTGATCGAGGCCATGGTCGAGCATCCGATCCTCGTGAACCGGCCGATCGTGCAGACTCCTCTCGGCGTCGTGATGGCCCGGCCGTCGGAACGGGTGTTCGAGGTGCTGGACCGCCGACCCGAGCGGTTTGTGAAAGAGGACGGCGAGATTGTCGTCCTGTAGCGTCGCCAGATGAACTGGCGCGTCCGAATCGAGCCCTTCACCCGGCCAGTCTTTTTCGCGGTGTCCCGGCTGCAGCGCGGCATGACGCTGGGCGTCCGGTCGGTGGCGGTCGATGCGCAGGGACGCGTCATGCTGGTCAAACACACCTATCTGGCCGGCTGGTGGCTGCCCGGCGGCGGGGTCGATCGCGGCGAGGCCACCGGCGATGCGGCGGCGCGCGAACTGTTCGAGGAGACGGGGCTGAGGGCGACTTCGCCCGGCCGGCTGGTCTCGGTGCATTCTAACGAGCGGTTCTTCAGGGGCGACCATGTGCTGGTCTATCGTTTCGACGCCTTCGAGCACGGCGACCTCACCCACCACGGAGAGATCGCCGAGACCGGCTGGTTCGATCCCGCCGACCTGCCCGATGACGCGCACCGTTCGACGCGGTCGCGGCTCGCAGAAATGTTCGGCGGTGCGCCCGTCGATTCGCGCTGGTAGAGACTGACGTATGAACTTCGCACCCGGGATTGCTCCCCTTCTGGCCATGACGGCGGTCGTCCTCGCCGGCGGCGCCACCGCCCTTCAGGCCCCGACCAACGCCCGGATGGCGACGGCCGTCGGCAGTTCCGTCAATGCCGCCTTCGTCTCCTTCGCCGTTGGCGCCGCCGCGCTGGGCATCCTCGCGGCCATCCTGCACACACGGCCCGACATCACGGCGGCCAAGGGCCTGCCCTGGTACGCCTGGATCGGAGGCCTGTACGGCGCGATCTTCGTGGTCGCCGCGACTTGGGCGGTGCCCCGGCTGGGCGTGGCCATGACCATCACCCTGATGGTCGCAGGCCAGTTGATCATCAGCCTGGCGCTCGACCATTTCGGCGCGTTCGGCGTGCCGCGCGCCCCGGTCAATCTGGGTCGGATCGCCGGAGTGGCCCTGGTCATCGGCGGGGTCATTCTCGTGCGCCGGAGCTAGGCGCGCTGTAACCGTTTCACGTCTGGCGGCGAAGCGGAGGCGAACCTTCACCGGAGCCTCCATGATCAAATCCCTGTCCCCGCCCCGTCTCGACGGTCGCGCCGCCCTGCGGTTCGGCATCGCGCTGATCCTCCTGTGGTTCGGCTACATGAAGTTCCTGCCCTACGAGGCGGAAGGCGTTCGCGGCATCGCTGAACACTACTGGCTGTTCGGCTGGCTCTATCCGCTGGTCGGCGTCGGCGGCGCGTCAGCCGTGATCGGCGTGCTGGAGTTGACGGCCGGTATCCTGATCGCCGTCGGCGGCCGCTTCCCCTGGGCCGGGCTGGCCGGAGCCCTGATGGGGGTGGCGACTTTCCTCGTGACGCTGAGCTTCTTTTTCACCGCTCCGGGTGTCTGGCAGGACGGCTACGGCTTCCCGGCCCTCGGCTCGACCGGTCAGTTCCTCGCCAAGGACGTCGGCCTTCTGGCCATCTGCCTCTATCTGTTCCTCGACGCGCGGGAGCGGCTCGACCTGTGACGTGGACCGGACGGGGTGCTATCGAGCCTTCATGTCCGTCCCCCTTCCCGATGCCGGCCGAAACTGGGTCGACGCCCGTGCGCCCGAGGGCCTGAAGCCCTGGCTGAAGCTGGGGCGGTTCGACCGGCCGATCGGGATCTGGCTGCTGCTCTTGCCGGGGTGGCAGGGGATAGCGCTGGCCCTGGTTCAGTTGCACAAGACGCCCGACCTCCATGATCTGTGGCTGTTCGCCGGGTTCGCGATCGGGGCCTGTCTGATGCGGGCGGCGGGCTGCGCCTTCAACGACATCGTCGACCGCGACATCGACCTGAAGGTGGCCCGCACCGCCGAGCGGCCCATCCCGTCCGGCCGTATCAGCGTGAAACAGGCCTGGGCCTTCGTGGTGGGATGCAGCCTCGTCAGCCTGCTGATCCTGCTGACGCTCAACCTGTCTGCCATCCTGCTCGGCGTCGGATCGCTGGCGCTGGTGGCGGCTTATCCCTTTATGAAGCGGATCACATGGTGGCCGCAGGCGTGGCTCGGCCTCACGTTCAACTGGGGCGCACTGATGGGCTATGCGGCGGCCGGAGGCTTTGCAGCGTCCGTGATCGCCAGCTGGTTTATCGGGCCGTTCTCGGCGCTTCTCTGGGGCGGACTATGGCTGTGGCTCGGCGGGGTGTTCTGGACCCTCGGTTACGACACCGTCTACGCCCTGCAGGACATCGAGGACGACGCCATGGTCGGGGTGAAGTCCTCGGCGCGGCGGCTGGGCGGCCGGGTTCAATCCGGAGTCGCCGTCTTCTATGGCGTGTCAGTCCTGCTGGTCGCGGTGATCGGCTGGGCCGCGGCCCTGTCGCCCCTGTTCTATCTCGGCCTCATCGCCTACGCCGCGCATCTGGCGTGGCAGGTGCGCACGCTGAAGCCCGAAGACGGCGCCCTGGCGCTGAAGCTGTTCAAATCCAACCGCGAAGCGGGGCTGATCCTGCTGGCGGCCATCGCCCTCGGCGCCGTATCACTGCCCTTCTAGTCCGGAGATCGCCTCATGATCGCGTCCATGTCCACGCCGTTCCGCCTCGCTGTCCTGAGCCTCGCCGTTGCCGCGACCCTGGCCGGCTGTAACCGCGACAAGGCGGAGGAAAAGTCCGCGCCCCCGGCCGCGACCGCCGGAACCGGCGCAGTGGTCACCCCCGCCGATGCCGCCGCCCCCATGGCCTTCGAGTCCAAGACCGCCTTCGCGGAGGTCAGCCTGACCCTGCCGGTCGCGATCAAGGCCCAGCCGGACCTGCACGCCCGGCTCTACGCCGCCGCCGTCCGCGACCTGCGCGAGTTCTCCGAAGGCGCCCAGGCCGACCGCACCGAGGCCGGCGGGGACGAGGGGATGGGCGCCTACGACAAGTCGATCGAGATCACGACCGGCGCCGAGACCGGCAAGCTGTTCAGCCTGATCCGCACGGATTCCGAATACACGGGCGGGGCCCACCCCAACTCGTCCTTCGCCGCGATCCTGTGGGACAAGGCGCTGAAGCGCGAGGTGGCCGCCGCCGACCTGTTCACCAAGACCGGCGATCTGTCGGCCCTGGACATCGCCCTGTGCGCCGCCATCAATGCCGAAAAGAAGAAGCGTGACCCGCAGGCCGAGACCGTATCCCTGACCGGTAGCGACATGTGGAAATGCCCGCGCGCGGCGAGCATTCCGTTCGTGCTGGCCCAGGGGACCCGGCCCGGGAAGGCCGGTGGTCTGGTCTTCCTGATCGGACCGTATCAGGTCGGTCCCTACTCCGACGGATCATACGAGGTGACCGTGCCGCAAAGCGCCTTCCGCGCCCTGCTGGCCCCCGCCTATGCCGACGAGTTCGCCGGCGAGCCCAAACCTGGGCCCGCCGCCTGATCTATTTCAGGAAGGCGTCCACCAGTTCTGCGAACCGTTCCGGCTGATCGGCCATGATAAAGTGGCGGCTGTCGTCCACGCGGATAACCTGGACGCCCGGTAGTGCGGCGTACTCACGCTCCCACATTGCCTGAGCCATCGCGGGCGGCGGACCGCCATCGGCGTCGGTCGCATAGAGGGCAGTGACCGGAGTGATCATGGCGGCCAGACCAGGGCGGGCGTCGGTGGTCATGACGTCCGCCATGGCCGACGCGACGGCGCGAACGTCGCTGGTCATGGTCCATTCGACGATCCGAGGACGGAAGGCCACAGCGCGCGCCATGCTGGCCGCCGTCGCCTCGCCCTGACGGCGACGCGCTTCGGGATCGGTGTTGGCGATCATTGCGGCCCGCGCCTGTTCGGCGAACGGACGCGCCGTCTCGACCGTGGCGGTGGGACCGTACAGGGCGGAGAAGAACGGTAGGGCGTCGACGATCATCAGCCGGCCGACCCGATCAGGATGCAACTGGGCCAGCAGAAGGCCGCTGAGACCTCCCATGGAATGTCCGATGACGGCGGGTTTCTCCAGACCGGCTTCAGCGACGTAGCGGGCCAGTTCCTCGACCTCGGGAGCGACGAAGGGGCCGTCGCCGTGGCTCCAGGGTTCGCCGGCGAAGCCCGCCAGCTGGACCAGATGGACGCGGTGGGTGGCGGCCAGACGGGTGGCCAGCGGACGCCAGACCTCCCGCGAGGAGGCCAGGCCGGGGATCAGGATGACGTCGGGGCCTGAACCGATCACCTCGACCGACAGCCGGTCGGAAGCGAAGGGCGCGGTCTGGATCGCGGTGACCGGCTCGGCGAGCGCCTGGGTTGCCAAGACAGTCCCGCCGACCGCCAGGGCGGCCGCCGAGGCCAGGAACAGGGCGCGCAGGGTCGAACGCCCGACGAGGTGGCGGAGATGCAGCATGACGATGTCCTTGTAAGGTTATCCTGACGAAACGTCAGGCGTGCGGGTTGTCGAAGACGTCTTCCACGGGCCGTTCGAACAGGGCGGCGATGCGATAGGCGAGGTCGAGCGAAGGGTCGTGCTTCTCGGTCTCCAGGGCGTTGACGGCCTGGCGTGAGACGCCCAGCGCCTGACCCAGCTGTTCCTGGGTCCAGCCCTTGCCGGTGCGGAGTTCGCGCAGAGAGTTCTTCATCGGCCGGTGCTCTTCACGAACGGGCTGATCAGACCGAACAGGCCCCAGAACAGCGGGTAGATGATCCAGCCCGGCGCATGCGGCGCACCGCCGTAGCTCTCGGCAAAACCCCAGCCGCTGAAGAGGGCCATGGCCAGACCGGACGCAATGACGAAACGCTTGGCGGTAAGGGCCCGCACGAACTCATCGGCCTCGTTCATCAGCGACAGCGTGGCCCAGAGCTGCCCGGCGATCGGGGCCGCCACGCACAGGCCAAGAGCCACGCCCGCCGCCTTGCCGATGATCTCGTCGAAGGCGCCGAAGATGGCCGCCACATTGACTAGGACATAGCCGGCCATGAACATATTGGTACGGATCACATAGCGTTTGTGCGCCGGATCCAGTGTCTTCCACGAAGCCATGAGACATCTCCTTTGTAAGGCGCACCTTACACGACCGTTTTGTCAGGTCAACATGACTTTTGTCAGGTGATGCTGACACGCAGCCCGGCGCTTGGTCCCGAGCCAGTGGCGGCCTATCATCGGCTCCATGCCCGCAGCCCCGCGCATATCGCCCGCCGAGGTGTTCGCCCCAGAGCAGTGGGCGCCGTTCCAGGCGCGCTCGGCGTGGAAGGGGCCTCTGCTGGTCGCCCACGCCTGGGGCATCATCGCCCTGGCCGTCGCGGCGGGGATCTGGCAGCCGATCCTGATTCCGATCTGCGTCATGATCGTCGGCACGCGCCAGCTTGGGCTCGCCATCCTGATGCATGAGGCGGCCCACGGAGCGCTGGCGAAGAATTTGAAGTTCAACGACTTCCTTGGCCACTGGCTGTGCGCGGTGCCGATCGGGGCGTCTCTGGACGCCTATCGCCCCTATCATCTGTCCCACCACCGGTTCGCCCAGCAGCCCGAGGACCCGGATCTGGTGCTGTCGGCCCCCTTCCCCGTCTCGGGCGCCTCCCTGCGACGCAAGATGATCCGCGACCTGACCGGCCAGACCTTCTTCAAACAGCGGGTTCTGTTGCCGCTGGCCGTGCTGCGCCAACGCTCGGCGAGCGCAGAGGCGCACGACTACGACGCCATCGTCACCGGCCGCTCGGTCGCTGCCTTCCTGCTGGTCAACGCCGCCATGTTGTTGGGCTTCAGCCTCGCCGGCGTCTGGTGGGCGTATTTCGCCCTGTGGCTGCTTCCGATGGCGACCTGGTTCCCGCTGGTCACACGGCTGCGCAATATCGCCGAACACGCCTGCGTGGAGGGCTCCGCGATCGACCCCTTCCGCGCTGCCCGGACGACCCGCGCATCGTGGTGGGAGCGCGCCCTGATCGCTCCCTACTGGGTCAATTTCCACGCCGAGCACCACCTGTTCATGCACGTCGCCTGCTGGAACCTGCCGCGCCTGCACAAGGCGATCCGGGCGACGGAGCCGGGCGCACGGATGGAGGTCGCGCCGGGCTATGTCAGCGTGTTGAGGCAGGCCAGTGGAGCGGAACAAGCATGAGTGACGCCAGGGCGGACATCATCGCCGGAATGGTCGAAGTCCTGGCCCCTGTCATGGAGGGGCCTGAAGGGCTTTGCGTTACCTTCACCGTCGAGGGCGACGCCAATCGTTGGCTTCAGTTCGTCGACGATCAGGTCAACATGGCGTCGTTCGCTGACAGCCAGCCCGATGCCCTGGTCGCCGAACTGGGATCGGCCGTGATCATTTCCTTCCAGCCCCGTCAGCACTTGACCGTAACCTTGGCGCCCCGCGAGCCCGAGACCATCGCCGCCTGGATCCACGACTATTTCGTCCGCGGGCTGGATGCGGGCGAAGGCTTCAAGTTCGACGCCGAGATCGAACAGCTCTGACCGCGTGACCATCACCGATCCCGCCGCCTTCATCCTGGCCAACACCCGGCTCCAGGCCGTGCCGCATGCGCCGGAAATCTCGCTATGGCTGGCCGACGAAATCACCCCGATCTGGAAGCTGACGGAGGAGGAGCTGGGCGAGCTCGGTCTGCCGCCGCCGTTCTGGGCCTTCGCCTGGTCCGGCGGCCAGGGTCTGGCCCGGTGGGTGCTGGACAATCCGCAGAGGTTCGCGGGCAAGACGGTCGTCGACTTCGCGACCGGGTCAGGGCTGGTCGGTGTGGCGGCGATGAAGGCGGGCGCGGCCGGCGTGCTGTGCGCCGACATCGACCCCTTCTGCGAAGCGGCGGTGAGGCTGAACGCCGAGGCGAACGGGGTGACCCTGTCCTTTACCGACGCGAACCTGCTGGACGCCGCCCCGCCCGAGGTCGACCTGATCTGCGCCGGCGACGTCTGCTACGAAAAGCCGATGACCGAACGGGTCATGACCTGGCTGAAGCAGGCGCGGCTACAGGGATCGCAGGTCTTCATCGGCGACCCGCACCGGACCTATTTCCGCACCGAAGGCCTGACCCATCTGGCCGAGTATCAGGTGCCGACGACCCGCGAGCTGGAGGATTTCGCCATCAAGCGCAGTTCGGTCTTCTCGCTGGATTGATCGCGGCCACGCTTGGCCGTAGCGGCGGACGGCCCCATCTTCACAGCATGAAAGCCGCCGTCCCGACCTTGATCGCCGTCCTGTCCGCCGGGACCGCCTCCGCCCAGGTCTATGCGCCGGGCCAGCCCTGGATCGGCGCCCCGATGGCCGACCGGCTGCGCTATCGCATGGAGACCCAGCGCCTTCAGTCCGAACGGCAGGCCGCCTATACTAGCCAGCATCAGCTGAACACCCGCATGACCGAGGCCGAAATCCGCGCTCAGCGGCAGCCGGAGCCCTACATCCCCCTCGTCGATGTCCCGCCGTCCCCCGACGCCCAGCGGAGGGCGCGCGAGGCGGCGACCGCGAGGCGAGAGGCCGTTTCGTCCGGCGTGGCCCAGATCGACGACTGGCTGGCGCGTTCCCCGCGATAAGGGACTGCGACAGGATTGCATCCCTTCCCCTCCGCCTGCGTTCCGGCCTAGCTTGAGCGGGACATCCGGGAGACGACGATGCGGTGGCAGGGCGGACAGAGGGGCGGAGGGATCGAGGATCGCCGCGGCATGGGTGGCGGCGCGGTCACAGGGGGCGGCATCGGCGTCGCCGTTGTCGGCCTGATCATCTATCTCGTCTTCGGCATTGATCCCTCCACGACGCAGCAGGTCGCAAGCCAGTTCGGACAGGCCGGAGCCTCTCAGGAGGGCCGTCAGGGGACGCCGGAGGACCAGGCCGGGTTGTTCGTCGATGTCGTCGGCCGCAACATCAATGACGTCTGGGCGACGAAACTCGACGGCTATCGGCCGCCGGACAACACCGTCCTCTATGAACAGGGCACCCCGACGGGCTGCGGGTTCGGCCAGTCGGCGATGGGTCCCTTCTATTGCCCGGCCGATCGTCAGGTCTATCTGGACCTCAGCTTCTGGCAGGAGATGGAGACCCAGCTCGGGGCCTCCGGCGCCGACTTCGCCCGCGCCTATGTCCTGGCCCATGAGATCGGCCACCACGTCCAGACCCTGACCGGGGCGTCGGAACAGGTGCAGCGGGCGCAGCAGAGCGCCTCGTCCGAGGCCGAAGGCAACCGCTACTCCGTGGCGCTGGAGCTTCAGGCCGACTGCTACGCCGGGGTCTGGGCCGCCAACGCCGCCTCCGTCTCCGGCGGTGAGGTCGCGGTCGAACAGGGTGACCTGGAAGAAGGTCTGCGCACCGCCTCGGCCATCGGAGACGACACGCTGCAACGCCGCTCGGGCGGTCAGGTCAGCCCGGAAAGCTTCACCCACGGCTCGTCGGCGCAGCGGATGGAATGGCTGCAACGCGGCTATCAGTCGGGCGACCCGGCGAGCTGCGATACCTTCCAGGGTCTCTAGAGACCGCTTGTTGCATCGCACACGGCGCGGCATGGTCGCGCCGTGACCGCCCCTGCCCTGACCACGCCTGAAACCGCCTCCCCCGCCGCCAGTCTGCGTGCGGCGCGACGGATCGTGGTCAAGGTCGGGTCGTCGCTGGTCGTGGACGCCAGGGCGCCGGCGACCGTCTGGCTGGCGGGGCTGGCCGCCGACATCGCCGCCTTGCGGGCACAGGGGCGTCAGGTCGTCGTGGTCTCGTCGGGCGCCGTCGCGCTCGGCCGGGGCCGCCTCGGGCTGGAGAAGAATGCGCGGCTGGACGAGAAACAGGCCGCCGCCGCCGTCGGACAATCCCTGTTGATGCAGGCCTGGGAGGCGGCGCTGGCCGGTGCAGGCCTGACGCCCGGCCAGGTCCTGCTGACCCGCGACGACACCGAGCGCCGTCGTCGGTGGCTCAACGCCCGGGCGACGCTGGAGGCCCTGCTGAAGCTCGGCGTCGTGCCCGTGGTCAACGAGAACGACACCGTTGCGACCGAGGAAATCCGCTATGGCGACAACGACCGGCTGGCGGCGCGGACGGCGCAGCTGGTGCGGGCGGACCTGCTGATCCTTCTTTCGGACGTCGATGGTCTGTACACGGCCGATCCGCGTTGCGATCCGGCAGCCGAGCATCTGCCGCTGATCGAAAACCTCGGGCCGGATGTGCTGGCCATGGCCGGCGGAGCCAATGCCGACGCCGACGTCGGCACAGGAGGCATGGCGACCAAGCTGGAGGCGGCACGGATCGCCCGCTCGGCCGGGTGCGCCACCCTGATCGTCTCGGGACTGGAGGCGCGGCCGTTGAGCGCGGTGGCGGCGGGCGCGCGGGCCAGCCTGATCACGGCGACCGCGACGCCCCTGCAGGCCTACAAGTCATGGATCGCGGGAAGTCTCGATCCCGCAGGATCGCTGACGGTCGATGACGGGGCCGCGCAGGCTCTGGCGAGCGGGCGCAGCCTGCTGGCGTCCGGCGTGAAACAGGTCGAGGGCCGGTTCGACCGGGGCGACTGCGTGCGCGTGGTGGGCGCCGCAGGCGGGGTTCTGGGCGTCGGCCTGGCCGCCTATGCCGCCGACGAGATGGAGCGCATCCGGGGTCGGCACTCCGGTGAGATCGAGGACCTGGTCGGTTACAAGGGACCGGGCGTCGCGATTCACCGCGACGACCTCGTGTTGCACGCATGAACGCTCTGAATGCCGCAATGCTGGCAATGGGACGGCGCGCACGGGCGGCGGCGGACGCCGTGCGACTGGCTCCGGCCGAGACGCGGTCTGCGGCGTTGACCACGATGGCGGCGGCCTTGCGGGCGCGGGCCGGTGCGATCCTTCAGGCCAACGCCCGCGACATCGACCGGGCCCGGACGAACGGCATGGCGGAGGCCCAGATCGACCGGCTGGCCCTGACGCCCGCCCGCGTCGAGGCCATGGCGGCGGCGGTGGACGAGGTCGCGGCCTTTCCCGATCCTCTGGGCGTCGAGACGGCGCGCTGGACCCGGCCGAATGGGCTCGACTTCGCCCGGGTGCGGACGCCCATCGGCGTGCTGGCCATCATCTACGAGAGCCGGCCCAATGTGACCGCCGACGCGGCGGCCCTGTCCATTCGGTCGGGCAATGTCGCCATCCTGCGCTGCGGATCGGACTGCCTCGACAGTTCGCTGGCCATCCATGCGGCCGTGGTCGAGGGACTGGCGGCGGAGGGGTTGCCGGCCGACGCGGTGCAGCTGGTCGGCACGCCGGACCGGGCGGCGGTCGGGGCGCTAATGACCGGGCTGGAGGGCTCCATCGACCTGCTGATCCCGCGCGGCGGCAAGAGCCTGGTCGCCCGGGTGCAGGCCGAGGCGCGGGTTCCTGTGCTGGGCCATCTGGAGGGGATCAACCACACCTATCTGCACGTCTCTGCCGAGGTCGGGATGGCCTGCGATATCGTCGTCAACGCCAAGATGCGGCGGGTGTCTGTGTGCGGATCGACGGAGACCCTGCTGGTCGATCGGGCGGGTGCGGAACGGCTGTTGCCGCCTGTGGCTGAGGCCCTGATCGCGGCGGGGTGCGAGTTGCGGGGCGATGCGGAAGCCCGAGCCCTGGTCCCGGCGATCCACGCGGCGAGCGATGACGACTGGGGGCATGAGTTCCTGGCGCCGATCCTGGCGGTGAAGGTCGTCGATGGGCTGGACGCGGCGGTGGAGCATATTCGACAGCACGGCTCGGGCCACACCGACGCGATCGTGGCCGGGGACGAGGCGGCGGCGGCCGGGTTCCTGAACCGCGTCGACAGCGCCATCGTCCTGTGGAACGCCTCGACCCAGTTCGCGGACGGGGGCGAGTTCGGCTTCGGCGGAGAGATCGGCATCTCCACCTCGCGCCTGCATGCGCGCGGGCCGGTCGGGGCGGAACAGCTGACCAGCTACAAATACCTCGTGCGCGGGACCGGTCAGATCCGGCCCTGACCGATGGTCAGGTCCAGCGGCCGCGAGGCGTGCAGCCGTCCGCCGCCGAGATCGAGCACCAGTCGTCGCCCCGCGAAGGCCTCCATCCCGACGAGGGCCGCAGGGAAGCCCGGCAGGGGCACGTCGGCATAGATGGGCGTGTCGGCGTCGCGATAAATCTGGTCGCCGACGGTGATGGTCCGTGACCGGACGATCTGCGAGTCGATCGCCCCGCCCAGCACGATGCTGGCCCCGCGCTGCGACGGTCGGCCGTCCAGCAGGCCGGCGGACCCGGCCGCTTCTCGCGACAGGGCCAGCAGGGCCGAGGCGCCCGTGTCGACCACAGCCTGGATGGTCGCACCTTCGACCGTGACCTCGGTCGTCAGGGCGCCACGCGACTTCGAGACGGGTATGGCGGCGACGTCCGCAGGCAGGACATGGCCCTCGCGAGGCAGGAACCGCACGCGGCGTTCCTCCGTGTCCAGTTCCAGCACCGTCTCGCCCAACAGGTCCTGACCGAGGATCAGAGGCGCTCCCAGCCCCTCCCCCACGGCCAGCGGCCCCAGCGACAGGATGGCGGCGCGCAAGGCGTCGATCCGCATTGCGCCCACGGAAACATCCAGCGTCACCCCCCGTCCCATCTGGGCCCCGCCGCCGACGCCATAGGCCACGAGTGGAATATCGAAGGCCTGGGTCAGGCCCAGTCGCTGGAACAGGCCGCGATCAATGACGGAGTACTGGGCCCCGGAATCAACGAGGGCGCGCACCGGCTGGCCGCCGACGGTGACCCGGACGGTCGGCACCGAGGCGCGGCGTTCGTCATAGGGCAGCCAGCCGCTCGATCCCTCCGGACCGAAGGCGACCCCGGGATCGCGCCACAGCACATGGTCCCTCAGCCACCACGCCCCGCCGAGGCCGGCGGCGACGAGGGCGACGCGGGTCAGGAGGGCGCGGCGGTTCATTCGGTGACAGTGGGGACGGGTTGCGGCGCTGTCGAGGCGCAGCAGGGTCGCAATCGCCCTTCCGCGTCGCCGGAGCACGGCGCCCGGCCGTACCCAGAATTCAGAGTCCAGATAGTCCGTAGAGTCCCATGGGGCCGGTCTCAAAAACGCCGTCCGATGTGTCCGATGGGTCCGAAGCGTTCGCCCATGGTCGTCCTCTCCGCGCGAAAGGGACCAGTATAGGGGCTTTTCAGGGGGTGAAGGGCAAAAGGGCTCTGGTCAGGACCGAGCATTGGAATCGTTGGCGGATTCCGGGGATGTGTTGATGGGTATGGGGCATCTTCCCTCTCCCGGCGGGAGAGGGCTTGAGCGTCCAAGAGCGCAGCGATTGGAAACGCGAAAGGGTGAGGGGCTGGAGCCAACCGGTGAGCGCTGCCCCTCACCCTTTCGGCCAAGACGCATCGCTTCGCTCTGCGGGCCTCAAGCCCTCTCCCGCCGGGAGAGGGAATGTTCCTTACACCTCGAACCGCACGCCCTGGGCCAGAGGCAGGGCGGAGGAGAAGTTCACCGTCTGGGTCTGGCGGCGCATGTAGGATTTCCAGGCGTCGGAGCCTGACTCGCGGCCGCCGCCCGTTTCCTTCTCGCCGCCGAAGGCTCCGCCGATCTCTGCGCCCGAGGGGCCGATGTTGACGTTGGCGATGCCGCAGTCCGAGCCCCAGGCGGACAGGAAGGCCTCGGCCTCGCGCACGCTGTCGGTGAAGACGCAGCTCGACAGTCCCTGGGGCACAGCGTTCTGCATCGCCACGGCCTCGTCGAACTCCCGCCAGGTCAGGACGTAGAGGATGGGGGCGAAGGTCTCGTGCTGCACCACCGAACTCTGGGCCGGCATGCGGACGATGGCGGGGCGGACATAGGCCCCGTCGCGGGTTCCGCCGACGACGATCTGGCCGCCCTGCTCCACGGCCTGAGCGAGCGCGCGGTCGAAGCCCTTCGCGGCGTCTTCGTCGATCAGCGGGCCGACGAGAACCCCGTCCTCGCGCGGATCGCCGATGGGCAGGGTGGCGTAGGCCTTCGCCAGACGCTCGATCAGGGCTTCGGCCACATCCTCGTGCACCAGGAGGCGACGCAGGGTGGTGCAGCGCTGGCCGCAGGTGCCGACGGCGGAGAAGGCGATGGCGCGCACCGCCATGTCCATATCAGCGCTGGGCGTGACGATCATGGCGTTGTTGCCGCCCAGTTCCAGCAGCGACCGGCCCAGACGCCCGGCGACGGTCGTGGCGACCGCCTTGCCCATCCGGGTCGAACCGGTGGCGGAAACCAGGGCCACGCGGGGATCGGCGGCGAGGGTCTCGCCGACCTCGCGGCCTCCGACGAGAAGCTGAACGAGGCCGTCAGGCGCATCGCCGAAGCGGGTCAGGGCGCGCTGCATCGCCGCATGGGTGGCGACGGCGGTGAGCGGCGTCTTCTCCGATGGCTTCCAGATCACCGGATCGCCGCAGACAAGCGCGAGCGCCGCGTTCCAGGCCCAGACCGCGACCGGGAAGTTGAAGGCGGAGATGACCACGACCGGCCCCAGCGGCTGCCAGGTCTCGCGCATGTGGTGGCCGGGACGTTCGCTGGGCAGGGTCAGGCCATAGAGCTGGCGCGACAGACCGACGGCGAAGTCGCAGATGTCGATCATCTCCTGGACCTCGCCGAGGCCCTCCGAGGTGATCTTGCCCGCCTCGAGGGTGACCAGCATGGCGAGGTCGTCCCTGGCCACGCGCAGTTCCTCACCCAGCAGCCGGACCAGCTCGCCCCGGCGCGGCGCGGGGATCCGGCGCCAGGCGTCGAAGGCGGAGGTCGCGGCCGCGATGGCGGCCCCGGTCGCCGCCGCATCGGCGACGCGCACAGCCTTTCCCGTCGAGCCGTCGATGGGCGAACGGGTCGGGAGGCCGGCCGGATCGAAGGGCGCATCGGATACGCCGAGGCGGGTCAGGATGGCTTGGGCGTTCTGGGCTGCGGTCATGTCGGCGGCTTAGCCGCACGACCGGAAAAGCGAAAGGGCCGCCTCCTTTCGGAAGCGGCCCCCGGTCAACGCCGGTGGGAGGTTACCAGCGACGACCGTCGCGGTCGCGGCGTTCCTCGCGCAGGTTGCGCTCGATCCGGTCGAGGCGGTCCTGCAGGTCGCGGCGTTCCCAGTTCGACAGGCCGTCGCGGCGATAGCGCCACTCCAGGCGCTGGTAGTCCGCCAACTGCGAACGCAGGCTGTGGGCTTCACGGCGGCTGATGCGGCCGTTGTAGGCGGCGCGGTCGATGCGCTGGGCCAGACGGGCCTGATCGCCGTTCAGGCCGCCGCCGTTCCAGCCGCCATTGTAGCCGCCGTTGTAGCCGCCGTTATGGTTCTGGCCGTAGCCGCCGCCGCGGTCACCGTGACCTCGGCCGTAATCTTGCGCCAGCGTCGGGGTCGCGATCGCGACCGCCGACGCGGCCAGCAGAGAAAGCAGAGCTTTCTTCGTCAGGGCGGTCGTCATGATCTTCTTCCTTCATCTCGGCCCGGGGGTGGGCTGCGAGGAGAAGAAAAGCACGGTGAAGCTGACACGCGTCTGAGCCCGCTGTTGTCAAACAGTCAGGTTGATGAACGGCTACGCTTGCGGGGCCCGTCACCGGCTGGGGGGAACGTCGCCGGCTCCGGCGGGTTCGATGGGTTCAACGCAGCAAGCAGGAGATTTCCGTCGTGAAAATCCGTGACGTGATGAGCAAGGACGTCCAGGTCGCCCAGGCCGGCGACACCATCCAGCAGGTTGCGGCTCGGATGGCCGCCGGCGATTTCGGCTTCCTGCCGGTCGCGGACGGCGACAGCCTGACGGGCACGATCACCGATCGGGACATTGCGGTGCGCGCGGTGGCCCAGGGCAAGCCGTCTTCCACGCCCGTAACCGAAGTCATGACCAGCGGCGCGACCACGGTGCTGGACACAGACGACCTGAAGTCGGCGCTCGAGCTGATGGGTGGGGGCAAGATCCGCCGCCTGCCGGTGATCGACAAGCACGGCAAGTTGGTCGGCGTCGTGTCGCTGGGCGACCTGTCGACGCGCGTGAAGGAGCGCTACGCCGGCGCGGCGCTGGAGACGATTTCCCAGCCTCACTGATCGGATGCGGTTAACGCGCGCGTCACCCTGTCTCTGAACCCCGTGTCAACGGGCCATCCGTCAAGATGCGGGGTCACAAGCAGGGGTCACGATGGCGCGCGCGCAATTCCAGAAGGGCCAGAAAGTCTGGGTCGAGTGTGTCGGCGCCTGGGCCCAGATCGAAAAGGTCCAGCCTGTCTGGGCCAAGGGTTTCGAAGAACCGGTCAAGGTCACCTATGACGTCGGCCTGGGCCGCGAGTTCCAGGCGACCGAACTGATGCTGCCGGCCGAGGACGAGGCCGGCTCGGATGCCGGGGACTGGCGGCTGCTGCGCGCGCGCAACAAGTGGCAGCAGGCCGAGGACGTGCCGCACCACCCCTATCCCGGCACCTATCCCGTCGTGGTCACCGATCCGGCCGACTGGGGCGGCTGGCGCGTGCCCGGCGCCGAATACGACCGCGATCCCCAGAAGATCGAGTTCCAGGCGCGCCTGATCGCCGCCGCGCCGCGCCTGATGGATCTCGCGCAGAAGCTGGTCGATACGGTCGCGGAAAGCCCCGAAGACGCCCCGCCGGAGACCCTCGCCCTGGCCCGTCAGGCCCGCGAAGTCCTGAAATCCGTAACCGAAGTTCTGGCCCCCGCCCCGGAGGCCTCTGCGCCGGCGCCACGCGCGCACGCCGCGTAAAAGAGATTCGTTAACCAAACCTCGACAGGATTCCGCGACGCAGCCTAGATTCCGGGGTGTCGTCGAATCGCCCAACGCCTGACCCAGCCGCCCCGGCCGGGACGCCGCGAGCATGTCCGGGAGAACGCCTTGCGGGGCACAGAGCGCCGCATTCAGCAGCCGGGACGACGGGCTCAGGACCGTCCCGAAGGCTTGCCTGCGTGGGGGCGGGTGCTGGTTCTCGCCCTGACGCTCGGCCTCGCGATCTACGTCGTCCTGTTCGCGCGTGAGAGCACGCGTCCCGCGCGCGAGGCGGCGGTACTGAAGGTCGAGGCCCTGCGGCGCGACGCCGATCTGGGCGCAGCCCTGCTGGACGCCAAACTGGCCAAGGCCAAAATCGGGCTGAACGTCGCCAGCCAGCGTCTCAGAACCAGTCCGAGCCGCCCGCTGGACGCCCTGGAGGCGGCCCGCGTCGCCGCCCCGGACAGCGCCTTCGCCGTCATGGACGCCGGGGTCGCCAGCGCTGCAGTCGGAGCCAGTCCCGCCGAGTTCCGCCCGTTGGCGGCCGCCACTGACACCGCCGCACCCCGGGCGACGCAGGATCGCAGGGCCATCCTGTCGACCGCATCACAGGCCCCGGGTCTGGTTGCGCTGACTCCGGTCGCGGATGAGGCCGGCTTGCGCACCCTCGTGGTGTCGCCGACCGAGGGCCTCATCGCGGGGGCCGCCGGGGTCTCGTTGAAGGAAAGACTGGGCGTCGAGTTGTCGGCCCTGACGGCGACGCAGGCCGCCGTCCGCGGAGCCCCCCGCCCCGACGAGGCCATCGAGGCGACATCCGCGCCCGTCGGCGACAGCGGACTGGTGGTTGTCGCCTGGCGACCCGAGACGACCGGCGCCGCGGCCATCATCAGCGATCTGTGGCTGCTGATCGCGCCCCTGGGGCTCGGCGTGCTGGTTCTGGGCCTCGCCCTGCTGCAGCGCTGGCGACAGGCGCGCGCGTCCAAGGCCTGGCAGGAGACCGAGCACCGCTTCCGCGTCGCTGTCGAGGCGGCGCGTTGCGGCGTCTGGGAGTGGGATCTCAACGCCGACGAGGTCGTCGTTTCCGACTTCATGGCCGAGCTGCTGGGCCTTCCCGCCGGCGGGTCGGTCAGCGCCGAAGCGGTGATGGAGCGGATCCATCCCCGCTATCGGGATCTGGTCGAACACGCCCTGCGTCAGGCCGCGACCTTCGGCGCGTTCGAGGTGACCTTCCCTGTTCCCCTGTCGACCGGCGGCGCGCGCTGGATCGACGCCCGGGGTCAGGCGCGGGGCGTTCGGGGCGAGGACGGATTCAGCATCATCCTGGGCGTCGCCCTGGACATCACCGAGGCGCGCCGCGCCAAGGCCCAGGCCCAGGCCGCCGAAAACCGGCTGCGCGACGGCATCGAGAGCGTGTCGGACGCCTTCGTCCTGTTCGACAAGCACGGCCGCCTGATCCTGTGGAACCAGGCCTTCAAGGACGCCTTCGGCTTCGCCGACGAGGCGGTGCGCAAGGGCGCCATGAAGGACGAGCTGAACCGGATCGCCGCCCTCGCCATCAAGGAGGAGCGCCCCTCCGCCGAGGGTCGCGCCGGGGCTCGCGAGGTCGAACTCCATGACGGCCGGGTGTTGCAGCTGTCCGAGCGGTTCACCGGCGACGGGGGCACGGTGGTCACGGCCGCCGATGTGACGGCCATCCGCCGTCAGGAACTGGAGCGCCAGCGCGCCGCCGACAGTCTGCGGATCACGGTCGATCAGTTGGAGACCAGCCAGGAAAAACTCAGCCTGCTGGCCCGCAAATACGAGATCGCCATGACTCGGGCAGAGGCCGCCAACCAGGCCAAGTCCGAGTTCCTGGCCAATATGTCCCACGAGCTGCGCACCCCGCTGAACGCCATCAACGGTTTCTCGGAGATCATGGCCGGGGAGATGTTCGGGCCTCTGGGAGACCCGAAGTACAAGGGCTACGCCGCCGACATCCTGAAGTCCGGCCAGCACCTGCTCAGCCTGATCAACGACATCCTCGACATGGCCAAGATCGAGGCGGGCAAGATGACCCTGCACTATGAGCCGGTGTCCCTGACCGAAATCTGCGAAGACGCCATCCGCCTGATGCGGGGCAAGGCGCAGGACTCGGGCCTGACCCTGTCGCTGGAGGCGCCGGACCTGCCCGAGATCGACGCCGACTATCGCGGGCTGAAACAGGTCATGCTGAACCTGATCTCCAACGCCGTGAAGTTCACGCCGGAGGGCGGCGAGATCACCGTGTCACTGCAGGCGCTGAACGGGGACCGGGTCCGGATTGCAGTGACCGACACCGGCATCGGCATCGCCGCCCAGGACCTGGCCCGCCTGGCCCAGCCCTTCGAACAGGTCGAGGGCCAGCATTCCAAGACGACCCAAGGGACCGGCCTCGGCCTGTCGCTGACCAAGGCCCTGATCGAGCTGCACCAGGGTCAGATGCTGATGGAGAGCGAGCCGGGCGTCGGCACCACCGTCAGCTTCGACATCCCGATGAAACGCCCCGGCGCCTCGGTCGAACAGGCCCGGGCCGCCTAGAGCATGATCTTCTGGTGGACCCGCTTCGCGGGTCCGGCATGAAGCGTGAATCGTGCACTCGCTCAAATCTGGGGTCTGACCCGGAAAAGCGCCAGCGACCTTCCGGTCGGTTCAGGCCCCGGAAGCGGGAGCCAGGGCTCCAGGATCACTACGGCAATGACCGCCAGAGCCACGGCGATCACGCCGAGCCAGAACCCTTCCTCAACGCGAAAACGCGCATCCATCCCCCGGATTTCCCGCAGGCTTTTCCGATGATTTTTACAGCAAAGCTACCCCTGATTGATCGGGGAGGCCTATCTCGCGTGACTGTCGCCGGCCTTGTCGTCGTGGCTGTGACTGCTGCCCCTGCCGCGACCGAGGATCTGGGCGAAGGCGGCGCGGTCGGTCGGTTCCAGCGTGCTCATGATGGTCAGGGTGTCCGCCTCGAGACGACGCCGGCCGCGAATCTCCGCATCGCGCGACTGGTCCAGCAACCGTTCGACGAGCGCCGCGTCATAGGGCTCGGCGGCGGCGGCGGCGATCGCCTGTCGACGGGCCTCGCGCGCCTGCTGGAAGTCCGGGCGGGCGGCGAGACCGGCGTCACGCAATGACTGTCGCACGCGGACGCGCACATCGGGGCTGAGGGCGGCGACCAGTTCGCGCGGGGAGGCGTGACGGTCGTCCCGGTCCTTGCCGTCCATGCGGCTTTCGATCCGCTGCTGACCGGTCAGGGCCGTATAGGCGGCGGTCGCGGCGAACAGGTTCACTGCGACCGAGGCGGCGAGGGCGACGCCGAGAACGATGGCGAGGGTGCGCGTATTCATCCCAGCACCTCGGTCTCGTCGAACCCGCTGAGCATGGCCTGATCCAGCACGGCGTCGGCCTGGGCCTGGGTCGCCAGATGGCCGCCCAGATTCGCGCCGAACACGACCCCGGCGCAGGCGGCGGCGGCCCAGCCCGCCCCGCCGATCCACAACAGTTTCCTCAACGACGGCCAGGCGGCGCGCGCCTTGACCGAGGCCGCGGCGATAACCCGATCGCGCAGATCCATAGACACCACGGGGTTAGGCGAGGCGAACAAGGCGGCGTCGGTCTGGCGCGCGTCGAACAGGGCGCGTTCGGCCTCCAGCGGATGGGCGTCGATCCAGGCGCGGGCAGCCTCGCGCTCGCTCTCGGGCCAGCGGCGGACATCGCCGCCAAAGGCGTCAGCCAGTTCGCCGAAACGCGTCTCGTCCATGCGTTCGGGTGTCATCCTCGTCCTCCTTCGGCCGCCGGCTCCGCGCCGGGGGCCAGATGCGCCAGTGTCTGTCTCAGGGTCCTGCGACCCCGCGACAGCAGGCTTTCCAACGCCTCGATACTGACCGACATCAGGCCGGCGGCCTCAATATTGGTCAGCTCCTGATAGTGGCACAGCACGATGGCCTCGCGCTGGCGCTGCGGCAGGGCGGCGAGCGCCCGGTCCACCTGCGCGCCCAGCTGGGCCGTCATGATCCCGCGATCCGGAAGCGGTCCCTCATCGGGCCGGTCCGGTGAAATCTCGGTCGGAACCTCGCGCCGTCGACGCAGGCGATCATAGCAGAGGTTCAGAGCCACCCGGTGCAGCCAGGTGTCGAACCTGGCCTTGCCCGGGGTCCAGCGCGGGGCCTGTTTCCAGGCCCTCAGCATGGCGTCCTGGGCCACGTCCTCGGCCTCAACCGGATCGCCCAGCATCCGCTGCGCCAGGGCCATCATGCGGGGAAGCTTGCGCGCCACCATGGCCTGAATAGCCGCGGGATCGCCCTGACCCACGCGGCGCACCAGATCCTCGTCGGGGTCGACGACAGAAGCCAAACGGTCACTTTCCCGACGGACGGACAGGCGGGACGGCCATGCGAGCGCGACCGTCCCCACCCTCTTACTCCGAAGCGGGCGCCGAAGGCGACGCCTGACGGGCGGCGCGACGCTCCTGCCGTTGGGACTGGCGATGCGCGCGCATCGCCTGACGGGCCGTGACGCGTTCGGCAGGGGTGATGAAGCCGTCGTGGTCAGCATCGACCCGGTCGAACTGCGTCGTCAGACGGGTCTGGACGTTGGCGATAGCGAGAGGCCCGGGGGCCTCGGCGCCCTGACGCGCTGCTCCACCGCCGTGACCGCGACCGCCGCGCCAGCCTCCACGATGACCTCGCATGCCGTGACGCGCGCCACGATCGGCCCGGTCGCCGCGCATCTCGCGGGCGGCAATGAATTCGTCGCGGCTGACCGCACCGTTGCCGTCCGTGTCGAGCGCTTCAAACCGTGCCGAAACGCGCTGGTTGCGGCGGGTGTCGATGCCCGACCGGCGCTCCTCGACGGTGATCGAGCCGTCGCGGTTGGCGTCGATCGCGGTCAGGCGCGCAATGCGGCCGTCGACAAACTCGGCCCGGCTCACGCGGCCGTCGCCATCGGCATCTGCACGAGCCGCTCGCGGAGCCTGTTGGGCCAGGGCGGAACCGGCGGTGAGGACGGCCAGAACAGCAGCGGCGCTGGCGGCCAGAGTGGATTTTCTCATGCGTTCATCTCCGAATGGGCGGGTCGTCGGACAGGCCCGCAAGACCCCCGTCTTGAAAGTGAAACGCGCGAGAGCGGACTATCCGTCGCGAGCTTTCGGAAGCGCATTCTCGAAGGCCTTGCGGGCGTCCGCTCTAACCGTCTCAAGACGACGCCGCAGGGCCGGGAAATCCTCCGCTCCGGCCGCCTCGGCCAGGCGGGTGCGGAAGGTCTCCGATTCGGCCTCGGGATCACCCTTGTCGTCGAAGGCGCAGGCGAGCAGCTGGGCCAGGGCCTGATGCATCACCCATGTCTCCTTCAGCGCCGGATCCTTCGCCAGCTGATCCACGATCGAGACACTGAGCGCCCCGCCCTCGGCGGCCGCCTGCAGTTGACGGAACTGACCCACGAACTCTGCGTCGACCAGACCGCCGGGAACCAGCTTCAGATCCCAGAACCCCCTGGCCGGCCGTTCCCTGTCCATCAAGTCGCGCATGGCACGCACGTCGTCGGCTGTGTCCACGCCGGGGCGCGGACGCCGCAACGCCGCCTCGATCGCCGCCGTGACCTCGGCGGCGAACGCCGGATCGCTGGCCCACGCGACCCGGGCGCGGGTCAGGGCCATGAACTCCCACGTCGTGGCCTCGTCTGAATAATAGGCCTGGAACCCCGACAGCGGCACAGACACCGGCCCCTTCGACCCCGAGGGCCTCAGCCGCATGTCGACCTCGTAGAGCCCGCCCTCGGCCGTATGCGCCGACAGGGCCGAGATCAGCCGCTGGGTGAAACGGACGTAGAAGACGTCAGGCGACCAGCCCTTGGTCGCCGACACGGCGTCTGAAGGCGCGCCATAGACGGTCATCAGGTCGAGGTCCGACCCCGCGGTCATCTCGCGGGACCCCGCCTTGCCGAGGGCGATGACGGCCACGGCGCCGGGCATCACGCCGCCCAGCCGTTCGGTCTCGGTCAGTGCGGCCGCCGACAGGGTGCGCATGACGGCGTCGGCGAGGTTGGTGAACCCCTTGCCCGCCGCTTCCGGCCCCACCCGCCCGCTGAGGGTCTGCATGCCGATTCGGAAGGCCTGTTCGCGGTGCAGGCGACGCACGGCGTTCATGGCCCCCTCGAAATCGCCGGCGGCTCCGGCCTCCTCGGCCATCTGGTCGAACAGACCGGTGTTGACGCCCAGCTCGGTCTCGAACCGGGCGTCCAGCATGGAATCCAGCGCCGCCGGATAGCGGCCCAGCGTCCGCGCCAGACGCGGGGCGAAGGCCATGACGCCGACGATCCGCTCGAACAGCTCCGGCTGGTTCAGGAACAGGGCCTGGACCTGCACGCCCGCAGACAGGCCGGCGAAGAAGACCGAGAACCGTTTGAAGGCCGCATCGGCCGCGCCGGTCCGCGCCAGCGCCGTCAGCAGCCGCGGGGCCAGCCGGGTGAACAGCTCCCGCCCCCGCACCGAACGCGTCGCGGAGATGCGGCCGTGGTGCCAGGACCGGATCGTGTCGGCGACCGCGCCCGGATCGGAGAAGCCCATCCGCTCCAGCGTCGCCAGGGTCTCGGGGTCATTGTCGACACCTGTGAAGACGAGGCTGCCGAATGGGGAGGACAGTTCCTCCTCCCCTTCGAAGAGGGCGCCGTAGCGCTGGTTCACGCCGATCAGGATGGCCTCGACCCCGGCGTCGAAAGCGGCCAGATCGCCCTGCCCCGACAGCGCCGCCACGGCCGCGCGGCGCTGGGGATCGGCCGGAAGGATGTGTGTCTGCTCGTCCTCCAGCATCTGGGCCCGATGCTCGAGCCCCCGCAGCTCGACATAGGCCCCGGTCATCTCGGCGGCGACCTCGGCGGGCAGGTGGCCCTTGGCGACGAGGGCCGCGAGCGCATCAATCGTGCGAGGGCTGCGCAGCGACGGATCACGACCGCCGAGGATCAGCTGCTGGGTCTGGGCGTAGAATTCGATCTCACGGATGCCCCCGCGCCCCAGCTTCAGATTGGCGCCCGCCGCCTCCATCGCCTCGCCGGTCTTGTGGACGTGTATCTGTCGCTTGATCGACTGGATATCCAGCACGGCCTGGTAGTCGAGGCTCCGACGCCAGACAAAGGGGACCATGTCCTTGAGGAACTCGGTCGCCGCGCCGAAATCGCCACAGATGGCGCGGGCCTTGATGAAGGCGGCCCGCTCCCAGTTCTGGCCGACGCTCTCGTAGTAGTCGAGCGCCATCGGCACGGCCACGACCGGCGGGGTCGAGGACGGATCGGGGCGCAGGCGCAGATCGACGCGGAAGACGTAGCCGTCGGCCGTTCGCTCGGACAGCAGGGACGCCACCCCCTGCGCCACCCGGTTCATCAGGCCCTGCGCCTCCGTGCCCTCGGCGAGGACGGGGGCCAGCCGGTCCGGATCGAAGAACAGGCTGAGGTCGATGTCGGAGGAATAGTTCAGCTCGAACGCGCCGTGCTTGCCCATGGCCAGGCCGAACAGTCCCGGGATCGGACCGCGCGTGTCATCGGCGGCGGTCTTGAGCTTGCCGCGCCGTCGCAGGTCCTCCGCCACGCCCGACAAGGCCGCGCGCGAGGCGACGTCGGCAAACCGGCTGAGCGCGCCGGTCACCTGATCCAGATCCCAGACCCCGCCGAGATCGGCCAAAGCCGTCAGCAGGTGCAGCTCCGACTTCAGCTTCCGCAGCGGCGAACGCATGTCGTCCGCCCCTCCGGTCAGGGCGATGGTCCGGGCCGCGATGTCCTCCAGCCTTGCATCGGGCGCGTCGGCCAGGATGGCGTCCAGCATGTCCGGCCAGCGCCGCGCCAGACCGAAGAGGTAGGGCGATGCGGCGAACACCGGCGCCAGCGCAGGCCAGACCGCGTCCAGCGTCACGCCCAAGCCGCCCTCGGCCACACTGGCCGACAACCGCTTATGGGCGCGTCCGGCGGCGTCCGCATCGACCACGGGACCGCAGGCCGTCAGCCGTTCGCCCAGCGACGCCGAACTCATCCCTCGCTCGCGGGCGGCAGGACCAGGGCGACGCGCAGGCCCGGCCCGGACTCGCCATAGGCGCCGGGGCCTTCATCCAGCTGGATGCGACCCAGATGCGCCTCCATCACCGCCCCGACCAGCGACAGCCCCAGACCCGACCCGGCCTCGGTGCGGCTGTTGTCGAGGCGGACGAACCGTTCGATGACCCGGCCGCGATCCTCTTCCGGCACGCCCGGCCCGGTGTCAGTGACGGAGAATTCGATCTCGCCCGACGACCGCCGGCGCGCGCGCAGCATGACCGCCCCGCCGACCGGCGTGTATTTGATGGCGTTGTCGATGACGTTGGCCAGGGCCTGGGCCAGGAAGGGCCGGGCCCCCTCGATCATCAGGCCGCGCTCGATCTCGGCCGAGAAGTCGAGCCCCTTGTCCTCGGCCGCCGGCTCGTACAGCTCGGCCATGTCGGCGGCCAGTTCGGCCGCGTCGAACACGGCGGCGTCCGGCACCCGGCCCGCCGCGGCCTGCAGCCGGGCGATGGCGAGCACGGTGTTGAAGGTCTTCAGCAGGGTGTCGGCCTCGTCCAGCGCGACCTGAAGCGCGTCGGCGCCGTCGATCCTGCCGCTCTCGGCGTCGATCAGGGCGACCTCCAGCCTGGCCCGCATCCGCGTCAGCGGAGAGCGCAGATCGTGGGCGATGGCGTCGCCGGCATGGCGGATCGAGGCCATCGACGTCTCCAGCCGGTCCAGCATCCCGTTCAGCCCCGCGCCCAGCTCGTCCAGTTCGTCGCCCGACCCGCGCACGGCCACCCGCGCCTTGAGGTCGCCCTCCTGCACCGCCCCGACCACGGCGTTCAGCCGCCCCATCGACCGCTCCAGATTGCGGCTGATCAGCAGGCCGCCGCCGAGACCGAGCAGCAGCACCATGCCCATGGCCATCCACAGCGCCTGGGTCAGCCGGCCCAGATAGGCCTCGGTGTCGCCGAGCGATTGGCCGACGATCAGCCCCTCGCCGCCCGACAGCCGTACCTGTACGGCGCGCACCTGGGGCCGGATCACCCGTCCGTCCGGATCGGTGTCGGTGATGATGGACGTGGTCCATTCCTCCGCACCTGGGGCGGTTTCGAACGGCGACATATTGAGACTGCCGGTGCCCAGGGCTCCGTCCTTGTCGATCAGCTGATAGACATAGGCGTCGCGGGTCAGGATCCTGTCGATCAGCGCAACGTTCAGGGCATCCAGCCCCCGGCTGTCATAGACGCCGGTCAGGGTCTTCAGCTCGCCGCGCACATCGGCCTCGGCCTGGGCCTGGGCCTCCTGCGCCGAGGCGATGTAAACATAGGCCAGGATGGCGCTGGCCGCCGCCGCGAACAGCGCCAGGAACAGCAGCGTCAGCCGGAAGGGCGTGCGGCGGAAGAGGGAGGGCAGCTTCATCGAGGCCTCTTAAGCCTCCAGCCGATACCCCGCCCCGCGCACCGTCTGCAGCATCGCCTTGTCGAAGCCCTTGTCGATCTTGGAGCGCAGGCGGCTGATGTGGACGTCGATGACGTTGGTCTGGGGGTCGAAATGATATTCCCACACCTTCTCCAGCAGCATGGTGCGGGTCACCGACTGGCCGGCGTGGCGCATCAGGAACTCCAGCAGCTGGAACTCTCGCGGCTGCAGGTCGATCTCACTGGTCCCGCGATGCACGGTGCGGGCGATCAGGTTCATTTCCAGGTCGCCGACCTTCAGCACGGTCTGGACCCCGCCGGTCTCACGACGACGCGACAGGGCCTCCACCCGGGCGATCAGCTCGGCGAAGGCGTAGGGCTTGACCAGATAGTCGTCGCCGCCGGCCTTCAGGCCCGTGATCCGGTCCTCGACCTCGCCCATGGCGGACAGGAACAGGACCGGCGTCTGGTCGCCGTCCTTGCGCAGGGTCTCGACCATGCCGATGCCGTCCAGCCGGGGCATCATCCGGTCGACGACATAGACGTCGTAGTCGCCCTTTTGCGCCTCCAGCAGCCCGTAGGCTCCGTCGATGGCGTGACTGGCCATGTGACCCGCCTCGGACAGACCGCGCACCATCGCCTGGGCCGCCTCGGCGTCGTCCTCGACCACAAGAATTTTCACGAGCCAGCCCCTCCGGAATCACAATCGCCGCCGACGGTAACCCATCGGCGGCGACTTAGGGAGTTAAGCCTTGTTCAGGCTGCGGACTAAGGAGCGTCCGACAGTTCCAGCACGAACGGCCGGTTACCCTGCGGGATACGAATCAGAAGCAGGACGCTCTCACGCTTGGCAGCCCGCGCCTGGTCGATCACCGAGCGAAGTTCAGCAACGGTCGAGATCGGCCGCCCATTGGCGTTCATGATCACGAAGCCGGGCTGCACGCCCGCCCGTCCGGCGCGCGATGTTTCGGCCGCACCCGTGATGACGAGGCCGCGAACGGTCTCCGCGATCGAGTAGCGCGACCGAAGTTGCTCGTTGAGCGGAGCCAGGGTCATGCCTTCGACAACCTCGCCCGACGGCGCGACCGGCCGACCCGGCGCGGCATCCGGATCCTCGCCGGCGCCGTTCTGAAGGGCCGAAATATCGGCCGGGCGCGTGCCCGAACGGACGTTGATCGTCTGACGGCGGCCCTCGCGGATGATTTCGAGGCGCAGCATGTCGCCGGGTTTGGCCTGACCGACGCGGCGGGTCAGCTCGGTCGAGCTTTCGATCGACTCCCCGTTGACGGCCACGACAATATCGTCGGCCCGCAGTCCGGCCTGTTCAGCCGGAGCGCCCGGGGTCACCTCGGCGATGTAGGCGCCTTCCTGATCGTCAGGCAGGCCGAGCGGTTCGCGATACTCGTCGAGCAGATTCTGGATCGACACCCCCAGATAGCCGCGCTCGATGGCCTGACCGCTCATCAGGCGATCCGTCACCGACTTGGCGATCGAGGCCGGGATGGCGAAGCCGATGCCGACCGAGCCGCCCGTCGGCGAGAAGATCGCCGAGTTCACGCCGATCACTCGGCCATAGATGTCGAAGGTCGGGCCGCCCGAGTTGCCCCGGTTGATGGCGGCGTCGATCTGCAGATAGTCGGTGTAGGGCGTCGAGCTGTCGCCGATCTCGCGGGCCCGGGCCGAGACGATCCCGGCCGTGGCGGTACCGCCCAGTCCGAACGGGTTGCCGACCGCGATGACCCAGTCGCCCACGCGGGGCTCGGCGGCTTCCTCGAAGCTGACGAACTTGAAGTCCGAACCCTCGACCTTGATGACGGCGAGGTCAGTGTCCTGATCGCGGCCGACCAGACGGCCGGGCAGCTCACGGCCGTCCGACAGCTTGACGGTGATCTTGGTGGCGTTGGCCACGACGTGGTTGTTGGTGACGATGAAGCCGTCGGCCGAGATGAAGAAGCCGGAGCCGGCTCCCTGGGCGGTCGGAGCGTCTTCCTCCTCCTCGTCGGGTTGCTGGGTCTCCGGGGCCTGGAAGCCGAAGCCGGGCAGACCGGGAATGGGAATCAGACCGCCGCGCGGGCGTTCGATCGGGGTCTCGACGTCGATCTGGACGACGGCGGGCGAGACCTGGTCGAAGATGTCGGCGAAGCTGAGCGGCGCGCCCTGCGGCGGGGCGAAGGCAAGGCCCGAGGCCCCGGCGGACGGGATCAGTCGCCCGCTGGCCTCGGCGGCGTTGGCCCCCGGCCAGTCGATCACGCCACCCGCGGTCGCGGCGGCTGCGAAAACGAGGCCGACGGTGGCCCCCAGGATGAATTCCTTGCGCTTCATCATCGGTGTCTTGCGATCCTTCTTGGGCCCGAACGGACCCGTTTCGCCTTGTGATATAGCGCGATAGCGGCTTTCGCCAACCATCGCGTCGCGAGGCTTGAGCCGCCTCAACGCCCGTCGTGAGGCGCGGATGCGTCAGGATCGGGGCGAACTGTTTCGCTTTGGAGAAGATCGGCCAGCCGACGTTCCTCATCGGGCGAAAGCGGCGCGGTCTCGGCGGCCTTGCGCCGCGCGAAACCGAACAGGGCGATGCCGCCCAGAGCTACGAGCAAGGCCGGTCCGAACCACAGCAGCCAGGTCCCGGTCCGCACAGGCGGGGTGAACAGGACATAGTCGCCGTAGCGGCGGACCAGGTCGTCGCGAACCTGCTGATCCGTGGCGCCGGAGGCGATCTCCTCGCGAACCAGCCGGCGCATGTCACCGGCGATCCCGGCCGGGCTGTCGGCGATGGATTCGTGCTGGCAGACCACACAGCGCACGACCTCGAAGATCCGCTGCGCCCGGGCTTCCTGACCGGGCGAGACCAGAGGCTGGTCCGGCGGCGCGGCGGGTTCCTGGGCGAGGGCGGGACCGGACAGAATCAGGACGGCCAGCAGCGCGAGGAGGAACCGGATCATGCGGCCACGACCCTCTTCCGTCCACTGACCGCCAGCCTCAGCCGCCGGTCGAACAGGGACAACACCCCGCCCAGCGCCATCACGAACGGTCCGAGGAAGATCAGTCGCGCCCACGGATTGTAATAGACCCTCACGGTCCAGGCCTGGGCCGCCTCGGGCGTCGAGCGACGCTCGCCCATGACGACATAGACGTCGTCCAGCCCCCGGAAATCGAGCCCGACCTCGGTCGTCGTCTGGCCGCCCGCGGGGAAGAAGCGGCGTTCGGCGGTGACGGTCTTCGGGAAGGCGCGGCCGTCGACCGACGCCACCGTCAGCGTCCCGCGCTCGGCCAGATAGTTGGGGCCTTCGATGATCTCGACCTTGTCGAGCGTCACGGCCCACCGACCGGCATGGACCTCGCCGCCGATGGGCAGGGGAGCCGCCGCCTCGACCTTGAAGCCCGTCTCGACCACGGCGCCGAGCACGAACAGGCCCAGACCCGCATGCGCCAGCGTCATGCCCCAGGCGCCGAGCGGCAGACCCCTGGCCCGGCGGCCGACCTCGGCGAGTGGGGCGCGGAACAGGCGCACGCGCTCGACCACCTCGGCCAAGGCTCCGAAGATCAGCCAGGCCCCGACCGCCAGCCCGGCAGCCGCGAACGCCTTCTTCGGCTCGAACGCCAGCCAGCCGACGAAGCCACAGGCGATGGCCAGACCGCCCGCGAGCGCCAGCCTCTGAATCGCCCCCTTCAGGTCGCCCCGTTTCCACGCCAGAAGAGGCCCGGCGGGCAGGATCAGGAAGGCCACGACCATCAAAGGCGTGAAGGTCAGGGCGAAATAGGGCGGGCCGACCGAGATGGTCGCGCCGGTCGCCGCCTCAAGGATCAGCGGATAGAGGGTGCCGAGCAGGACAGTGACGGCCGCCACGGTCAGGAACAGGTTGTTCAGCACCAGGGCCCCCTCGCGACTGACCGGGGCGAACAGGCCGCCGCCCTTCAACTGCGGCGCGCGCCAGGCGAACAGGGCGAAGGCCGATCCCGCCGTGAAGCCGAGAATGCCCAGAAGCATCAGCCCCCGCTCAGGATCGACGGCGAAGGCGTGGACGCTGGTCAGGACGCCGGATCGCACGAGGAAGGCGCCCAGCATGGAGAAGGTGAAGGCCAGAAGGGCCAGGAAGACGGTCCAGCCCGCCAGCGCTCCACGCCGCTCGGTCACCACCGCTGAGTGCAGCAATGCCGCGCCCGCCAGCCAGGGCATGAAGCTGGCGTTCTCGACCGGATCCCAGAACCACCAGCCGCCCCAGCCCAGTTCGTAATAGGCCCAGAAGGCGCCCAGGGTGATGCCGGCCGTCAGAAACACCCAGCTCGCCAGGGCCCACGGACGCACCCAGCGACCCCAGGCAGGCCAGAAGCCGGAGAAGGCCTTGCCCTCGATCAGGGCGGCGACCGCCAGAGAGAAGGTCACCGAGAAGCCGACATAGCCCGCGTAGAGCATGGGCGGATGGATCGCGAGGGCCGGGTCCTGAAGCAACGGGTTCAGGGACGACCCCTGGAACGGCGCCGGGTCTATCCGCGCGAAGGGGTTGGAGGTGAAGACGGCGAAGGCGAGGAACAGCGCCCCCAGCCCGCCCTGCACGCCCACGGCCGAGGCCTTCAGCCCGAACGGCAGGCCCCGCGCGCGCGTGAGCGCCGCGCCGAACCCGGTCATGACCAGACACCACAGGACCAGAGACCCCTCGTGGCTGCCCCATGCGGCGGCCACCTTGTAGAGCATCGGCTTGTCGGTGTGGCTGTTGTTGGCGACATTCGCGACCGAGAAGTCCGAGGTCGCAAAGGCGAAGATCAGGGCCGCGAAGGCCAGCGCCGTCGCCAGAGCCGCAGCCACGGCCGCGCCCTCCGCGCCGCCCGTCAACAGGGGGCTGCGACGCAGACGACCTGTCGCCGCCAGACCGGTCTGCAGCACCGACAGCATCAGGGCGAGGATCAGCGCGAAGGCGCCGAATTCGACGATCACAGGGTCTGGCTCTGCGCTGGCCGGGCCGTCGTGCCGCCCTCAGGCCGCCACTCGCCCTTTTCCTTCAGACGGTCGGCGACCTCGCGCGGCATATAGGTCTCGTCGTGCTTGGCCAGGACGGTGTCCGCGTGGAACACCCGGTCGGGACCGAACGTCCCTTGCGCCACGATCCCCTGCCCCTCGCGGAACAGGTCGGGCAGGTCGCCCTCATAGATCACCCGGCTGGTCGCGGCGTTGTCAGTGACGGAGAAGGCGACTGTCGTGCCGTGCTGCTCCACGCTGCCGGCCTCGACCAGTCCGCCCAGGCGGATGACGCGGCCGGCGGGCGCGGCGTCTGCGGTCGCTTCCGATGGCGAGAAGAAGAAGGTCACGCTGTCCTGCATGGCCCACAGCGAAAGCCCGACGGCGAGCGCCAGCACGGGCGCAGCGGCGGCCACGACCCACAGGCGACGACGCGCCTTCGGCGATTTGGGAAGCCAGCTCATGGGCGGACGACAGTTTCCGGGAACGGAGGGGTCGCGCCGTATAGCGCCACTCCCGTTCGGCTCCAACGGGTCATGCCGCCGCGTCCAGCCGGCTGACCAGATCAGTCCGGCGCGGATCGGCCGGGTCGAGCACGGCGATCAACGGCGTCCAGAGCTCACGGGCGCGGGCCGCATCGCCCCGCGCCAGCGCCGCCTCGCCCAGGAAGTAGCGCGCGCCGAACTGGTCGGGATCAATCGCCAGCGCCCGGGTGAAGGCCGCTTCGGCGTCCACGCCGACGTCCCCGTCAGCCGCCCGCACCAGGCTTTCGCCCAGACGAGCCCAGCTGGTCGCATCATTCTCATCCAGCGCCACGGCCCGGCGGAAGGCCGAGGCTGCGCCGATCGGATCTCCGGCCTCGAACCGGGCGGCGCCCAGCATGGTCAGGGCGGTGCGGTTGTCGGGCTCGCGCTTCACCGCCCGGCTCAGGACGGCGGCGATCTGTTCCGCATCCAGCGTCTCGGGGCTGGCGGCCCAGTCGTCGATGCGCCGCTCATAGGCCTGATCCGGCAAGCCCGGAGCGCCGAAGACGAAATACAGGCCCAGTGTCGCCGCGACCGCTCCGACCAGTCCGGCCAGCACGATCGTCCGGTCCCGTCCGCCGACGCGGGGCGCGGCGTCCGGCTGGCTGGTCGCCAGCAGACGACGTCCGGCCTCGGCCCGTGCGGCGGCCCAGGCGTCCTCGTCCAGCAGGCCGCGCGATTTCAGGCGATCCAGCTCGGCCAGCTCGGCCGCGCCCGTGTCCGACACGGGCTGCTCGCGGTCGGCGCCGCGCCTTGCCAGGCTCAGCATCAGCAATCCGGCCAGCGCCGTGGCGAGACCGGCCAGAGTCCAGAAAACGATCATCCGCGCCGTTTAGCCGATCAGGCGGCCCGGGGCGAGCGCTCCTCGTCGAGCGACGCGCGGGCGCCTGCCGCGCCGGCCCGGCGTCGAACGGTGCGGGCCGCGTCGGTCGCCTCGATCACGAGCAGGCATTTGGCCAGGGTCTCGACCATGGCCAGCGACTTGCGCTGGTCGGGGGCCTCGCCCGCGTTCACGGCCTCGATGACCATGTCGACCCAGGAGGTGATCCGCTCGGTCACCGACTGCACCAGCTGCGACCTCAGCGTTTCGCAACCGAACACCTGGGCCGCGGTCCGCAGGGCGCCCAGCAGGGTCAGCTGCAGGACCGCCGCCTGCACCGCCTCCAGAGACGCGGCCTCTGCGTCCAGATCGGGCGCCTGTTTCGTCATCCGCCCGGCGGTCTTGACGGCCTTGGACGGCATCAGCCTGTCCATCGTCTTGTCCAGCGACCGCAGGGTGCCGGACAGGCTCTTGTTGATTCTCTCGCGCGCCTCTCGCGCCTGCTTGCCCCAGGTCCCTTCGGGATCGAGCTGCAGGGTGATGTCGAGCTCGCCGAGTGTTTCGGCGCACCAGGCGATGTCGGCGCGCAGACCAGGCCCGGGGTCCGCCTTGGCCCCCGGCTTGTGCGAGGCGATGCGCGTCACCCGCGCCTCGACCTCGGCGATCAGGCGATTGACGAACCCGGCCATCTCCGATTCCGACAGGAAGCCTTCCTTGGCCGACGCCTTGGACGAATGCACCACAAGCCGCAGGATCAGGGAGGCGTCGCCCAGGTGGGCGAACATGATCTCCAGCATGCGCGGTCCGCCGTCGGCGGTGATCTCGGCGCAGTCGCGGATCAACAGGCGCAGCTCCGCCAGCTGGTCGCCGGTCGGCCGCAGGATCAGGTCGGGCAGGTTGAGCAGGCCGCGCCGGGCCATGGCCGCCAGATCGAAGCACAGGGCCAGTTCATCCAGCCCCCTGATGCGGGTCGTCTCGTCGCCGCCGTTCGACGGCCAGACGAGGTCGGGCTCGTCACGCACCACAGCGGCGGCCGCGACACAGATGCGGTCGGCGACCGCCCGCATCTTCGGATTCTCCTCGATCGGACGATAGTCGTCGAGCACGAGCAGCAGTTCGGGCTCCTTGCTCGACGCGGCCTTCCACAGTCGGGGCAGGACGCCGGCCGGGAAGGTCAGCGATTCGACGCCGTCGGGACGACGCTGGAACATCGGCAGCAGGGGGGCGAACGCGATGGCGCGGCGGCGGCGGTCGATGGTCTCGTCGGCCAGCATGATGCTGAGCGCGGCCGCGCGCTCTCCGGGCATCTGGGCGACGGCGCCCGAAAGAGTTTTCAACACGCGGTCGGGCACCCGCTCCAGCATCTGGGCGAGCACTGCACGCTGCGCGACCGATAGCTCGGCCATGCCACACTCCGTCGACCGCGGAACGGCGGCCGGAAATCACAGTGAAGGCAGGTGGTTAAGAATCAGGAAGCGGAGGGACAGCCCCCAATTCTTCTCACGCTTCCGCAGCCGGCAGTTCCAGCACGGCCTTCAGCCCGCCGAGGTCGCTGGCCGCCAGCGTCAACCGTCCGCCGTAAGCCCGGGTCAGGTCATCGACGATCGCCAGACCCAGCCCCGATCCCGGCGCATCCTCATCCAGACGCGCGCCTCGTTTCAGCATACCCTCGCGCTGATCGGCCGGCACGCCCGGTCCGTCGTCCTCGATCACGGCGATCATCTGGCCCAGGCCCGAGGCGCCGGCCGAGACCCGCACCCGCCGCTTCGACCATTTGCAGGCGTTCTCCATCAGATTGCCGAGGATCTCCTGCAGGTCCTGACGCTCGCCCAGGAAGGCCAGATCGTCGGGCGCGCGCCAGTCGATCTCCACATCCTTCGACTGGAACACCCGCTCCAGCATGACCGCCAGTTCGTCGACGACCTCGCCCACCGGCGTCTTCTCGCCCAGACCGTGGGCCGCGCGGGCGGCGGCGCGGGCGCGGCGCAGGTGGTGATCGACCTGCCCCTTCATCACCTCGGACTGGCGTCGGACGATGTCAGCCAGTTGCCCCTGATCGGTGCCGGCCTCGGCCAGCATCACGGATAGGGGCGTCTTCAGGGCGTGGGCCAGGTTGCCGACGTGGGTCCGCTGGCGCTCCACCACCTCCTGATTGTGATCGAGCAGCCGGTTGACCTGTTCGGCAAGGGGCTGGATCTCGGTCGGATAGGCCTTCTCGATCCGCGCCGCCTTGCCCTTGCGCACATTGGCGATCTCGACCCGCAGATCGAACAGGGGCCGCAGACCGATCTGGACCTGCAGGAAGACGGCGATGACCAGGCCGATGCCGAGGATCAGCAAGGCCGTCCAGGTGAAGGTCGCGAACTGGCGCGTGTCCATGTCGATCTCGGACCGGTCGATGCCGGCCATGAAGACCAGCGGACGGCCGTTGAGCGACTTCATGCTGGCCGCGATCCGCAGCGGCTGGGCGCCGCCGGGCAGGATGCCGGGATCATTGTAGCTGAGGGTGGAACCCATCGCCGCCTGCAGCCGCCCCGGCAATTCGGGGTCGACATAGAGGCTCTCGCCCGACAGCGACGGGGATTTCGCCAGCACGAAGAACCCGCCCTCGGAATCGACCTCGCCCACCATCCAGTATTTGCCCGACAGGCCGCGCAAGGTGGGCGCATCCTTGATCTCGGCGACCTGCAGGCCTTCGGGGGTCATGACGCTGGCGATGACGACGTCGTCGATGACCCCGCCCAGGGAGTTGCCCAGACGCCGGAACGCGCTCTCCTCATACTGGCTCGTCAGCATCCAGCCCGTCAGCATCAGGGCGACCACGATCCAGGCCGAGGCCAGCCAGATTAGGCGGCGCGTCAGACTGCGCCCCGGCCGGCCGAACCAGCGCCCCCAGGACGGTTTCGTCACAGGCTGAAGCGCTGGTGCGTCGTCGCTCACGCGGCTTCGGACTCGCCGGCCAGAGGCGTCAGACGATAGCCCAGGCCGCGCACAGTCTCGATCCGGTCGGACCCGACCTTCTTGCGCAGGCGGCCGATGAAGACCTCGATGGTGTTCGAGTCGCGGTCGAAGTCCTGGTCGTACAGGTGCTCGACCAGCTCGGTGCGGCTGATGACCCGGCCCTGGTGCATCATCATGTAGTGCAGCAGCCGGTACTCCAGCGACGTCAGCCGCAGGGGCTCGCCGTTGACCGTCGCCCGGGCCGCGCGCGGATCCAGCCTGAGCCCGCCGCACGCCAGGGTCGCCGAGGCGATCCCCGCCGAACGTCGCAGCAGGGCCCGCAGGCGCGCCAGCAACTCCTCGGTATGGAAGGGCTTGGTCAGATAGTCGTCGGCGCCGGCGTCGAAGCCCGACACCTTGTCCGACCAGGCGCCGCGCGCCGTCAGGATCAGGACCGGCGTCGCCTTGCCGTCCCGGCGCCAGCGTTCCAGCACCGACACGCCGTCGATCTTGGGCAGGCCGAGATCCAGCACAACGACATCGTAGGGTTCGGTATCGCCCAGGAAATGGGCCTCCTCGCCATCGGCCGCGTGATCCACGGCATAGCCGGCATCACCCAGCGCCTGTTTCAGCTGGCGCGACAGGTCGGCGTCGTCTTCGACCAGGAGAACTCGCATGGTGTGGTCCTTCGTATCCGTCAGCCGCGCGAATCGACGGAGATATCGATGATCTGACCGTCGCGCTCGAAGCGGAAGACATAGCTGTTGCCGCGCAGGCCCAGCGACCCGACGAAACGGGCTCCGCGGGCGCGTGACTGGGCGATCCCCTGCGCCTCCGCCTCGGAGATGCGACGCGGCTCACGCTGGAATTCAGAGTTGCCGCGATCACCATTGCCACGATTGCCGCGGTCCTGCGCGTTCGCGGCGCTCAGCGGCGCTGCGGCGATCAGGACGGACAGGAGAAGGACGGACAGGCGGGTCATGGGGCGTCTTATGAGGCCGGCGCTCTGAACGGCGGCTGAACGTGCAGCTTAGGGACGTTTAACCTTGGGGGAAACGGGCCTCTCGCAGCGGATGAATGGAACCTGACCCGGGCCGTTCAGGATCGGCTCAGCGGCAATCAGCTTTCATCAGGTCAACGCAGCCAGTCCGGTTGTGGAGATTAAAAGTGGAGTGATCCGATGATGAAGAAGATGCTCGTTCCCGCCCTTGTCCTGGCGTCGGTCTCCGCCGTCGCCCTCCCGGCCGCGGCCCAGTCCTACAACCGTGGCCAGGACCGTCACGACGACCGTGGCTACAGCCAGACCTACGGCGGCTGGCAGTCGATCAACGTCCGCCAGGCCAATCTGGACCGCCGGATCGACCAGGGCGTCCGCAACGGTCAGCTTAGCCGTCGTGAAGCGACCCGCGTCCGCTCGGAGTTCAACGCCCTGCTTCGTCTGGAAGTCAGCTACCGTCGTGGCGGCCTGACGGCCTGGGAGCGGTCCGATCTCGACCGCCGCTTCGACCGCCTATCGGCCTCGATCCGCGAGGAACGCCGCGACCGCGACAACCGTCGCCACTAGGTTTTTCGGTGACTGACTGAATGGAGGGCGCGATCCGCGAGGGTCGCGCCCTTCCGTTCGTCAGAACCTCAGCACAGATCCCATCACCGTGACCGCGCGCCCCCGGATCAGCACCCGGTCGTCGGCCAGCTCGGTCTCGAACCGCGCGCCCCGGCCGGGAAAGGCCTGTTCGAAGGTGACGTTCGTCCGGTCGCGCTTCATCGCGAACAACGGCGCCAGACCGCACCTGGCCGAGCCGGTCGCCGGATCCTCGGCGATCCCGCAGCCGGGCCCGAAGAAGCGGTCCACGACATCGACGCCCCCTCCTCCGTCATTCTTGTCCGACAGGGCCGCGGCGATCACCTGCCCCCTCTCCATCGCGCCGTCCCCGAACGCCATCAGCGCGGGGATATCCGGCGTCAGGCCTCGCACCGTGGCCGCATCCGCCATGATCGCAATCAGATATCGACTGGCCCACACCTCAAGCGGCTCGGCGCCCAGGGCCTCCGCCAGCCCCTTCGGCGTCTCGACCCGTGTCAGCGGGTCGGCGGGAAAGTCCATCTCATACCCCTCGCCGAACCGATCGACGGTCAGCGGACCCGACGCGGTGTCGAAAGTCAGCCGGCGCGCCTCCACCCCCAGTTCGCGCCACAGCACATGGGCCGCCGCCAGGGTGGCGTGGCCGCACAGGGAGACCTCGGTCGAGGGCGTGAACCAGCGCAGGTCGAACCGCGAGCGACTCGCCGTCTTTCTCAGGAAGGCCGTCTCCGAATGATTGTTCTCCGCCGCCAGCGACTGCATCCACCCGGCGTCCGGCCAGGCGTCCAGCGGCTGGAGCACGGCGGCGGGGTTGCCCATGAACGGGCGTTCGGCGAAGGCGTCGACGGTCCACTGGCGCATGGCCGACGGCTTAAGCTACGACTTGGCTCCAGACCAGCCGGACCCGCGATGACCGCCGCCCTGACCACCGAGTTCGACGAGGCCCAACTGCGGACGGCGTGGCGCTGGATCGCCGAGGAAAGCTACTGGGGCGCCCGGATCCCGTGGGAGACCTTCTCGCGCGCCTGCGCCGGGTCGCTCTGCTTTGGTCTGGTCGAGGACGGAGACCTGCTCGCCTTCGCCCGGGTCGTCACGGACCAGGCCACTTTCGCCTGGCTGTGCGATGTCTTCGTCGACGACAAGGCGCGCGGTCGGGGACTGGGCAAACAGCTGATGCAGGACATCCTCGCCGACGTCCGGCTTCAGGGTCTGCGCCGCTGGGGCCTCGCCACCGCCGACGCCCACGGGCTCTATTCGCAATACGGCTTCGAGGCCGCCGACCCTCTGCGCCATATGGAGTGGGTCGACCGCGACATCTATCCGGTGCTGTCGCCGCCGCCCACGACCTGAAGCTCTGGCCAGCGCGAGCGGGCGCTGGCGACGACCTTGTCCCAGCCCTTCGCCAACGGCCGGTTCGGGTTGGGCCGGATGACCATGTCGAACACGTCGTGAAGCCCGAAGGGCGCGGCGACGCTGATCGTATCGTCGGGCTCCAGTCGCACGCCGATTGCGAAAGCCGGCGCCACGAACCGCGCGAGGGCTGCATCGGTGTCCGGCAGCGCTTCGTAGTCCTCGCCGAAACGATCCATGAACCACAGATGCACCCGCGCCTGGTTGCGCACCTCGACGTCCGTCCGGAACGGCTCTTCAAACGCCGCCGCCACCCGTTTGATCACCACGTCCTCGGCGTCCCATGAGGTGTCCGGGTCGAAATAGCCGAGGTCGAAATCCTTGCGGCCATAGCCGACCGGCCGCCCCGTCACCGCGTTCCACACCGACTGATAGACCGCGCCCGAGAACACTCGCCAATCCGGCAGGTCCAGCCCGCGCACCGTGGTCAGCACATGCATCAGGTCGGTGTCCGCCCTGACGATCTCGACCAGCCGCGCCTCGAGGTCGCTCATCGCGCATCCTTCAGCGGCCAGCCGTGATCCAGCGGTCCGTGCCCATGACCCAGGCCGGGAGCGCGCCGGATCGCCTCGGACACATAGGCCCAGGCCTCCGCCACCGCGACCTCCAGAGGATGGCCCAGCGCCAGCCCGGCCGCGATGGCGCTGGCAAGCGTGCAGCCGGTGCCGTGCGTCGAGGTCGTCTCGATGCGCGGCCCCTCCAGCAGGGTCTCGCCCGAAGACGTGACCAGCAGGTCGATCACCGTCGCGCCCGGCACATGACCGCCCTTCATCAATACAGCCCGGGCCCCCAGTTCCAGCAGGGCCGCCCCCGCCCGACGCTGCCCGTCCAGATCCTCCACCGCGATCCCCGTCAAAGCCTCGGCCTCCGGCGCATTGGGCGTCAGCAGGGCCGCGCGAGGGATCATCAGGGTCCGCACCGCCTGCACCGCGTCGTCGTCCAGTAGCGCCGCCCCGCCCTTGGCCACCATGACCGGATCGACCACGGCCGGCGCGCGCGACGTGTCCAGAATGGCCGCGACACGCTCCACAACCGCGACCGAGCCCAGCATGCCGGTCTTGATCGCGTCGGCGCCGATATCGTCCAGCACCGCCCGCGCCTGAGCCTCGATCAGGTCGAGCGGCAGGGGGTGCACCCCGTGGACGCCGAGCGTGTTCTGCACCGTGATCGCGGTGATCGCCGTGGCCGCATAACCGCCCATCGCGGTCACCGACTTGATATCCGCCTGGATGCCCGCGCCGCCGCCGGAATCCGAGCCGGCGATGATCAGGACGCGCCCACGCGCTTGGGTCTCGGTCGATGTCATGCCGCTGGATGCGGCGCCGCGCCGCGATCGGCAAGCCGTCTCTTTTGCGCTACCCGCGACCGGCGAGAATGACCGTCTTCAGCCGTTGGTCAGGTTGGTCGGTCTGGCGATCTTGTTGGCTGTATTCTGATCAGTTTGGTCGGCGGAAATAACCGCCTCCTGAACCGCAAGCGCCTGCACCGTCTCGCGCACGTCGTGGACGCGGACGATGGCCGCCCCGCGCCGTGCCGCCTCAAGCGCCAGGGCGATCGAGCCGCCCAGACGGTCCCCCGCCTCGGTCGCCGAGGGGTCGATGTTGCGGATCATCCGTTTCCGGCTGGCCCCCAGCAGCACGGGATATCCCAGCTCCGCCAGCGTCCCCAGCCCGGCGATCAGCGCCAGATTGTGCTCGATCGTCTTGCCGAAGCCGATGCCCGGATCGAGCGTGATCCGCTCGCGCAACACCCCCGCCGCCATCGCTGCCTCGGCCCGGCTGGCCAGATAGTCGCGCACCTCGGCGACCACATCCTGATAGCGCGGCTCCACCTGCATGCTGCGCGGCTCGCCCAGCATATGCATCAGGACGACCTCGCAGCCCAGTTCGGCCGCCGCCTCCGGCGCATCGGGGGCGAAGGTCAGCGCGGTGACGTCGTTCCAGATCGTCGCTCCCGCCGCCACGGCGGCCCTCGCCACCTCGGGCTTCATCGTGTCGATGCTGATCGGCCCGTTCCAGCGCGCATGCACGGCCGCAATGACGGGCGCGGTCCGCGCGATCTCCTCGTGGACATCGACGGGTTCCGCCCCCGGCCGCGTCGACTCCCCGCCGATGTCGAGGATGTCCGCCCCGTCCCCGATCAGCCGCATCGCCTGCGCCAGCCCCGCCTCGACAGAGGCATGCATCCCGCCGTCGGAGAAACTGTCCGGCGTCACATTCAGGATGCCCATCACCCGTGGACGCACGACGGCCCTCATGCGCGCTTCTGCGGATAGAAGGTCTCGCCCCGTTTCAGCATGGCGACCAGGTCCCCTATCTTCTTCCTGCGCCCCGCCTCGGTTTTCAGGGCGTTGGTCCGGTGGATCAGGGCGAAACGGTTCTGGGAGGTCAGGGTCTCGAGCAGCGCCTTCGCCTCGGGCTCCGCGTCGATCGCGGCCTGCAGATCCTCGGGGATCTCGGCGCCGCTGACCCGATAGGTCTTCTCCCACCGCCCGTCCGCCTTCGCCGCCTCGACGTGCTTCAGGCCCGACGCCTGCATCGTCCCGTCGACGATCATCCGCTCGGCGTGGGCGACATTGATCTCGCTCCAGCTGCTCTTGGGCCCGCGCGGCGTGAACCGTTGCAGGAAGCTGACCTCGTCGAGGCTCTTCCTCACCCCGTCGATCCAGCCCCAGGCGAGGGCGACCGGGATGGCCTCCTTCCAGCTGACGCTGGGTGTGCCCGATCCGACCTTGAATACGCGGATCCAGACCTCCGGCTCGCCGGCGTGGTGTGACTTCAGCCAGTCGTGGAAGTCGTCGGCGTGCGGAAACTCGCGCACCCGCTTCGGATCGACGACCATCGGCGCCATCAGTCCCTCTTTCCGATCAGTCCGCCCAAGGCCTCAAGATAGGCGACGAACGCCTTTCGGCCAGAGGGCGTGAGGGTCACGCGGGTCAACGGCTTGTTGTTCTGGAAGCTCTTGTCGATGGCGACATGGCCCGCCTCTTCCAGCTTCTTCAGATGGACCGACAGATTGCCCTGGGTCGCCTCGAGAACGGTCTTCAGCTCGGTGAAGTCGGCGGTCTCGACATCGGCCAGATAGACCATGATCCCCAGCCGCATGCGACCGTGGATGACCTCGTCGATCTTGCCCAGATCGCCCAGAGCCATGGGTCAGGCGGCCTTTGCCCGGGCTTCGCGCAGCATGATCCAGCCCGGCAGGGCGAACAGCAGGAACAGGGCGACCGTGCAGACGTAGAGATACTGATCCGGCTGACGGATCAGCAGACCCAGGGCGACCGCCGTCAACCAACCCCCGGCCGAGGTCGCCAGCATCCAGACCTTCTTCTTCAGACCCCAGGCGACCAGCCAGGCCGCCGCCTGCAGCCCGAACACCACCGCCGGGTAGTAGAACCAGAGGGCGAAATCGCCGTCCCGCCACGCCCCGACGCCGAAGATGATGATCATGGCCAGGTTGACCATGCCGGCGCTGGAGAAGGCGGCGTTCAGCGTCCGCGTCGCCAGCGGCCCGTGGTTGCCGCCCCCGGCCTCCCGCATGTCGCGGATCGCCGCCCAGGTGATGAAGCCGCATACCGCCACGGTGACGCCGATGACGAAGGTCAGGTTCGCCAGAGCCGGCCAGCGGATCAGCCCGACCATCTGGCCGATGTGGAACAGGCACTGAAGGCCATAAAGCAGCCCGCCCGCCAGATAGCAGATGGCCAGGGTGATCGACGGCTTGCCTCCGCCCTCGACGATCGAGCGCAGGAAGGCCAGATCGGCCTCAGCCGATCGAGGCGCGGACGGCTTGGCGGGGCTGGCGGGCTTGGCGGGCATGGGGGCGATTCTCATCTGCGACCGGCCCGTCCGGGGTGGACGAGCCGGTCGGTCTTGGCAAGCTTCGGGGGCAAGCTATTCGGCGGGAACGGTCGCGGCCGTCGGCGTCCCGCGCCACGGCACGCGCCGTCCGTTGAGCCATTTGCCCATGACCGTATGCCGGACCAGCAACTCATAGGTGACCAGGCAGACCGCGAAGACGCCCAGCGACACGCCCGCCAGCTTGAGCCACCACGGCCCGGCCCAGTCCTGGACCCAGACCTGGGCCAGCATCACCAGCGGCAGGTGCAGGATGTAGACCCAGTAGGAGGCGTCGGCGAGGTACCGGCGGATGGCGCTGTGTCCCGACAGGAAGCGCAGGCACAGACCCATCGCCGTGAAGGCGGAGCTGTAGACCGCCAGCGCCGTCACCGCCGCCGCGATCGCCTTCTCGTCCGTCAGTTCGACCATGGGGGTGATCTTCGGTCCGCCCGACAGGCTCCAGGCGGCGACGCCGGAGACCACAGCGACGGCCAGGAACAAGGGCGTCCAGGCGGCGATCCGGTTCAGCAGGTCGCGCCGACGGTCAATCAGGAAGCCCAGGCCGAACGCCAGGCCGAACCCGACCAGCGATGCGGTGTGCGGAACCACTCCCGCATCCGGCGTCGGCACGGCGAAGAAGGCGATCCATTTCGGGTCCAGATACAGGGCCAGGGCCAGGGGCGCGGCCAGCAGGGCCGGAGTCCACGGCCCGATCAGGGCGCCTGTGAGCTTGTCTACGATTCGGCCCCAGCCGCCGTCCCTGTCGAGCATCGCGAACGGCGCGCGCAGGATCAGAACCGCCGCATAGAAGATCGTCAGCACATAGAGGAACCACAGGTGGGTCAGCGGGAAGTTGGTCCAGTCATAGGTCGGCGGCGGGGGCGGCGGCGCGCCCGGCACGATCAGGCCGTTCATGTGCGCGGTCCAGATCAGGGACCCGACGATGCCGACCATGACCGGGAACCAGAAGGCCGCCAGCGGCCCCGTGATCCGCATGATTCGATCCTTCGCGAAGCCCAGCCACCCCCGGCGCGCCAGCATCATATGGGCGAACAGGCCGGCGATCAGGAAGAAGGCCGTCATCCGGAACAGGTGGATGGCGAAGAACAGCCCGGCCGCGCCGATCGATCTGCTGTCGTCGGCGACGATCCAGATCTGCTCCGGAAAGAAGGCGAGGGTGGCGTGCAGGACGACGCCCAGCAGCAGGGCTCCCGCTCTCAAAGCGTCCAGTCCGTGCAGGCGTTCGGGCCGGTCGATGTCGGTGGTCATGATGGTTCTCCCCTCGTTCGGGGTTCATTTCTCACAGACTTGTTTGAATTGCAAACTTGTTCGTCGGGAATCGCCCTGCCATGGAAATCCGGACGGGTTGCGGCAGGCTTAGGGGACGGTCGGGTGTCGCCGCTGGATCGTCACCGCCGCTCCGCCGGCCAGCAGCAGGCCGAGCAGGATCATGGCCCATTCCGTCATCGTCGGGACGGGAGTCACAGCGCCGCCGATCAGGGAGCCGGCCGTGATCCGCCTCACGCTGGTGGCGGGCCCGGAGCAGTCGGCTCCCGCACAGATCGCTTCGGAATTGGCCTGCACCAGCGTCAGGGTCCCACCGGCATCGGTGCGCGGTGAAGCCGTCTGCAAGAGCGCAATAGGCAGCCCACCGCCCGTTCCACCGGCGCTATCGAAGTAGGCTACCGAGGCGTTGGCGACCAGGAAGGTACCGGTGTGGCGTTGCACATAGACCGCTCCGGGATGGATCGTTCCCGCTGTCGTGGTGATGTTGATGGCCGAATAGGTAGCGGTGTCCTCGTCATAGACGAACGAGCCGCTGGCGGCTCCACCGTCGTTGAAGTTCACGCCGCTGAGAGTCCAGAGCACTGGATCGGCCAGCGCGGCGGTCGGGGCGAGAACGGCTGCCAGAACGGCGGAAACAGCGAAAGATTTCAGGGCCATCAGAGGGTCCGTTCGGGCTGGAGAAGGCTTCACCGGCAGGACAGGCCGGGAGCTGGCCATCGACCGGCGCCGTCCGCCCCAACCGCCGATGCGGCCGAACCGAACATGCTCCTCGTGCGCCAATCCCGGACGGCCCCCGCCGCGTTAACCCTTCAGCCTGTCGCCGATCGAACGCGCATCGTCCACTGGACACTTTTGGTACGGTTTGCGACGCGCCGCCCAAGGAAAAGGCCCCGTCGTCGCCGACGGGGCCTTTGTTGAGTTCGAAGCGCGATCGCCTCAGTGGACGGTCGGGTGCTGGTCCGCCGCCACGACGCTGACGCCGTCCGACACGGGGGTGACCGGGACGGACACCGACGGACCGGCATTGGGGAAGTTGTTCTCGTCGCGGTTCGGCGCGGCGCCCTTCTCCAGCAGATCCTTGATCTCCTCACCCGACAGGGTCTCGTACTCGAGCAGGGCCTGGGCCAGGGTCTCCAGATCCGCGGCCTTGTCGGTCAGGATCTGGCGCGCCTCGTCCCACCCGGAGGTGACCAGCTTGCGGACCTCGGCGTCGATCGTGCGGGCGGTCTCTTCCGAGATGTTCTGGCTGCGCGCGACCGAGTGTCCCAGGAAGACCTCCTGCTCGTTCTCGCCATAGGCCACCGTGCCCAGAACGTCGGAGAAGCCCCATTGCGTCACCATGCGGCGGGCCAGCTTGGTCGCCTGCTGGATGTCCGAGGACGCTCCGGAGGTGATGTTTTCCTTGCCGAAGATGATCTCCTCAGCCACGCGGCCGCCGGCCATGATGGCGATCCGGTCGATCATCTGCTGGTACTTCATCGAATAGCGGTCGCCTTCCGGCAGCTGCATCACCATGCCCAGGGCCTGTCCGCGCGGGACGATGGTCGCCTTGTGCACCGGGTCGGCCATCTTGACGTTCATCGCCACGATGGCGTGGCCGCCCTCGTGATAGGCGGTCAGGCGGCGTTCTTCCTCGTTCATGGCCATGGATTTGCGCTCGGCGCCCATCATGACCTTGTCCTTGGCGTCCTCAAAGTCGCGCTGGGTGACCATGCGACGGTCCTTGCGGGCCGCCATCAGGGCCGCCTCGTTGACCAGATTGGCCAGGTCGGCGCCGGAGAAGCCCGGCGTGCCGCGCGCGATGGTCTTGGTGTTCACGTCGGCGGCCAGGGGCACGTCCTTCATGTGCACGCGGAGAATACGCTCACGCCCGGCGACGTCGGGGTTCGGCACCACGACCTGACGGTCGAAGCGGCCGGGACGCAGCAGGGCCGGGTCCAGAACGTCGGGACGGTTGGTGGCGGCGATCAGGATGATGCCCTCATTGGCCTCGAACCCGTCCATCTCGACCAGCAGCTGGTTCAGCGTCTGCTCGCGCTCGTCATTGCCGCCGCCGAGGCCCGCCCCGCGGTGACGACCGACGGCGTCGATCTCATCGATGAAGATGATGCAGGGGGCGTTCTTCTTGGCCTGTTCGAACATGTCGCGGACCCGCGACGCGCCGACGCCGACGAACATCTCGACGAAGTCGGAGCCCGAGATGGAGAAGAAGGGCACGCCCGCCTCGCCCGCGACGGCGCGGGCCAGCAGGGTTTTACCTGTACCCGGAGGGCCCACCAGCAGGGCGCCCTTGGGGATCTTGCCGCCCAGACGCTGGAACTTGGCCGGGTCCTTGAGGAAGTCGACGACCTCCTGCAGCTCCTCCTTGGCCTCGTCCACGCCGGCGACGTCGTCGAAGGTCTTGCGGCCCTTGTGCTCGGTCAACAGCTTGGCCTTGGACTTGCCGAAGCCCATGGCCCCGCGCGCCCCGCCCTGCATCTGGCGCATGAAGAAGATCCAGACGCCGACCAGCAGCAGGATCGGCAAGAGGCCCAGCAGGGCGTTCATCCAGATCGACTGCCGGATCGTCTTGGCGCCCACATCGACGCCTGCGGCGTCCAGACGGGCGGCCAGCTGATTGTCCGAAATCGGCACGACGGCGGTGAAGCGGCTGTCGTTCTTGTAGACCCCGGTGACCTGATCGCCCGAGATAACCACCGACTTGACCTCGCCGGCCGCGACACGGTCGTTGAGCTCGGAATAGCTGATCGTCACCGGCCGAGCCTGGGCTCCGGCGGCTTGTCCGGGCAGCGTCGCGCCGCCGTTCTGGCTGATGGCGGCATAGACGGCCAGAAGGCCCAGTATGATCACGCCCCAGATCGCCAGGTTACGCAGGTTCATCGGTCTGAAATCCTCGTCGCCGACCGCGGGGGCCGGCAGATGTTATGTCGTTGTCGTCAAAATAGGTCAGGCGGCGGCGTTTCGCCATGGATGGTTCCCATGAGGTCGCTTTCCTGCGTCGTTTCGCCCAAGGCCTCGGCAAGCGCGAGCACCAGACGGCGCGGTGCAAGTGCGCGAACCTCCGCCGCCCTCCATGCAAGAACCGGGGCATCCGAGCCGTCCCGGATCAGGACCGGCAGGGCCGCGCGCGCCCAGGCCGGAACCCTGTTCACGATGGCGCGATCCGCCTTCGGGAGGGTGTTGAGGCGACCCAATGCCGCCGTCACTGACAAGCCAGGCTCGCGAGCGGTGATCTCATAGCGGCCGTCCCAGACGGCGGGCACGCCGGGCTGAAGCGCGATGTCGGCGGCGGCATGGCGGCGCAGCTCTCCCGCCTCCCGGCCGATGAGGACCGTTGCGCCGCGCGCCTCGATCCGCGCGCCGGCAAGGGTGGCCGTGAAGTCCTCGCCCTCTTTCAGTCGTTCCGCCAGCCTCTCGAGCCGATCCCCGCGCGGCGGCGTTTCGGTCCCCGAGGCGCATAGCAGCACCGCCGCCAGTTCAGCTGAGTGGATCGACCTATCCATCTCAAAACCCTCTCCCAGAGGGAGAGGGCTTGAGCGCACGGCGGCTTGCCGTCGTTCTTGCGCGAAAGGGTGAGGGGTTGGCGCCAACCGGTGAAGGCTTGACCCCTCACCCTTTCGGCTGGACGCATCGCTACGCTCTGCGAGCCTCAAGCCCTCTCCCGACGGGAGAGGGGCCAACGCCTTGCGCGCCGCGCCCCGGCCGAACCCAGCATTCCCCGGATCCTCGATCCAGTCCCGCCCGACCTCACGCAGCCAGCCCCGCAACCCCTCACGCCGCTCCTCCAGCATCGGCCGCAGCAACATCAGCCCCCGCCCCTCTGGCCAGGCCGGACTGGGCGACCATTCCCTCAGCCGCCCCAGTGTCGAACCCCGCTCCCGCATCCAGTCGCTCTCGGCGATGTCGTCGGCGGTGTGGGCGAACAGCACCACCTTCGCCCCCGCGTCCCGCGCCGCATCCGCGATCAGACCATGCCGCGCCCGGCGCGCCGCGGCGGGCAGGCCTGTGGCCGGCTTCTCCTCTTCCCAGCGTCGCTCGATCCAGTCCGCCCCGACCGCTCGCGCCGCCGCCTCGCAGCGCCGGCTCCAGTCCCCACTGTCCGGGTTGAGCCGATGATCGACAGTGATCGCCAGCACCCGTCGCCCGACGCGCTTCGCCCACACGGCCGCGATCGCCAGCAGCGCCATGGAATCCCCGCCGCCGGACAGGGCCAGCGCTACAGGATGATCGACGCCCTTCTGAAGCCGTGTCTCCAGCCGCGCCGCGACCCGGCCTTCCAGCCCGGCCGCGTCGGCGGGGCTCAGCGGCAGGCCGCCCGGGTCCGCGTGTCGGCGGCTATGGCGCGCAGGGCCGGCGTCGAGGTGCGCTCATAACGACGGACGTATTCGCTCAGGGCCGCACAGGCCTGGGCGTCCCGGTTCGTCGCCTCCAGCCCGCGCGCGAGCTTCAGCGTCACCTCTCCCGCCCACGGCAGGGTCGGCCAGCCGGACAGGGCGGTCGCATACTGCTGCACGGCGCCGGCCTGGTCTCCCGTGGCGCGGATCATGTCGCCGATACGCCAGACGGCTTCCTTGCCGGACGGCGTGTCGGGCCAGTTGATCGTCACGGCCTCGAGCGCGGCGCGCGACGCGGCAGGATCGGTCAGGGCGCGCGCGGCGGCCAGATCGGAGACGGCGTCCCCGGTCGGCGAGCGCGGTCCGCGCGCGGCCTCCTCAGCGGCTTCCTCGGCAGCGCGCCGGGCCGCTTCAGCAGCGTTCTCCAGCCGTTCGACGCGGTTGTCCGCGTCCGTCAGTCGGGTGCGAAGGGCGGCGTTGTCGCGTTCGCTCTCGTCCAGCTGGAAGGTCAGCCGCTCCAGGTCCGCATTCACCCGCTGGACGGTCTGCTCCATGTCCTGCAGCCGGCGATCCATCTGTGACACCCGGCCCTGCAATGCGATCAGTTCGGGATCGGATTCGACCAGCAGAGGCTCGCCGACCTGATTGTTGCGCTGGATCAGGGCGCGCTCCAGCCGGCGGACGTTGCGGTCCAGATTGTCCAGCCGGCGCACATCCCACTGGATGGCGGGCAGGGGCTGGGTCTGGGCGATGACCGCGCCGCCGATCAGGCCGAGGCCGACGGCGGCGAGCGCGATGTTCCGGAACGAGAATGGGCTCTTCATGACGCTACAGCTTTCATCGTTTTGAGGCCGCCGCAAGGCCGCCGCGTCGTCCGAACGATCCTAGCCGGTCAGTCCCAGCAATATGATCGCCGTGACAAACAGCGAGATCGCAATGGTGCAGAAGATCAGCAGGAAGACGGTCCGCCACAGCGCCGAGAAAACCGACAGGCCGTAGGTTCCCTTCAACTGGGCGAACATGTGCACGGGCACCGAAAGGCAAAGCAGGCTGCCCACCGTCCCGGCGAACCACCCATCCAGCCGCCCCAGCCCCATGACCACCATGGTCAGGATGGACATGAAGGTCAGGGAGTAAAGCACGAACACCCCATGATCGTACCAGGTGAAGCCCCGCTTCCAGACGAACAGCAGCCACACGAAGGGGATCGACAGCGGCACGAGCAGGAAGGCGAATTTATAGGCCGTCTGCTGGATTTTATAGACGGCGAAGTCGGGGTTCGCGAGCTTGTGAATCACCTTCTCCTGCATCTTCTTGTCGCCTAGCCCGACCGTGATGTTTCCATCGTGCGCCGCGTCCGCGAGACCGGCTTGCCAGCTGCCCGGAGACAGTCCGTCCGCGCGCGGGCCGGCGGCCTTGGCCTCCTCCAGGGCGCGCAGGCTGCCCTCGGCGCCCTCGACCGCAGCCCGCAGGCCGATGACCATTCCGCCCGCGCCCGGGGTGTCGGCGGCGACCTGCGCCTCAGCCTTCGCCAGTTCGGCCCGGGCCTCTGCCACGCCTTCCCGAGAGGCCGCGATCCTCTCATCAAGCGAGGGCATCTGGATCGCGGCCGATCCGGCGCCGAAGCTCAGGAGGAAGAACATCAGGAAGACGGTGAACAGGAAGATGGCCAGCGGCGAGACGTAGCGGGTCCGCTTGCCCTCGATCCACTCGCGCGTCAGCCTGCCGGGATTGGCGATCAGCAGCGGCAGGGTGCGCCAGATGCGGGCGTCGAAATGCATGACGCCGTGCAGCACCTCTTCGCCGAGGTGCAGCAGGCTGCGGTGCACATGGGTCGGCTGGCCGCAGTTGGCGCAGAAATTCCCGGTCGTCGGCTCGCCGCAGTCGCTGCAGGCGTCGGCGTGGTGCTCGCCGGCCTTGCCCGTCGGCTTTTCGACCGCTCCCGCGATCAGGCCGCCGGTCGCCAGACCGCCCGCCGCATCGATATCCACCATGGCCCCCTCCGGCGCTGCGTCGGCCCTATGTGCAGTGCGGCGCCAAGCCGGTCAAAAGGAAAGGGCGTCCGCCACAGCGAACGCCCTCCCAAAATCACAGACCGACCACGCTCAGGCAGCAAGCGACCGTGTCGCGAGCGGTAGCGCCCTTGACCTATTGGGCGCCCGAGGCGATCGCCGTGTGGCCGTTGCGGTTGCGGGCCCAGGAGTCCTCGTTGGAGCCCACGGCGATCGGGCGTTCCTTGCCGAAGCTGATCGTGTCGATGCGTCCGGCCGAGACGCCGCGCTCGATCAGATAGTTGCGGATCGATTCGGCGCGGCGGGCGCCGAGGGCCAGATTGTATTCGCGGGTGCCGCGTTCGTCGGCATTGCCCTCGATGCGAACGGTGACGCCCGGATAGCGCGCCAGCCAGGCCGCCTGGGCGTCCAGGCGAGGATAGGCTTCGGGGCTGACCGAGAAGGAATCCAGGTCGAAATAGATCCGGTCGCCGACGTTGACGACGAAGTCCTGTTCCGAGCCCGGAGCGCCGGCGCCCATATTGCCGCCCTCGATGCCGCCATTGCCCGGGCCGGGATAGGCGGGGTTGTCGATCGCCGGACCGCCGGTCGATCCGTCTGCCACGCCCGTCACCGGGCGGCGCGGGGCGCAGGCGGCCATGGACAGGGCGACAAGACCGACCACGGCCAGCTTGTTCAGTGTGGATACGGTCATCATCGGGTCGTCTCCTTGATCCTGGCGGTCCTGCGAAGCTTGAGCATAGGTCGCAAACCGTGGCTTTTGTCTGTGCCGTCTCCGGCGATAACGCACTGTTGTTCGGGCGGGTCCCCCGAACGGCTGTTTACGAAGAGCAGCTGTCGGCCCCCTGACCGACGCCGAGATTGTTGGGGCTTTCGTCCAGCAGGGGCGACCAGGCGGGGTCCGAACCCCGGCCCTGATAGCCCGACTGGGCGATGACGCGGCCCGACAGGTCGACCATCCACAGATTGGTGTTCCCGCCGCGCGTCTGGCGCGAGAACATCAGGTACCGGCCGTTGGGCGCCCAGGACGGGCCTTCCTCGAAATAGGAGCGCGACAGCATCCGCTCGCCGGAGCCGTCGACCCCCATCACCCCGATGCCGAACTGGCCGCCGCCGGACTTGGTGAAGGCGATCAGGTCGCCACGCGGGCTCCAGGCCGGGGCCGTATAGCTGCCGCCGCCCCGCGAGATCGGCCGCTGGTTCGAGCCGTCGGCATTCATGACGTAGAGGCGCGGCGTCCCCGTCCGGTCGGAGTTGAACACGATGCGCGAGGCGTCGGGCGAAAACGACGGCGAGGTGTCGATGCCGGGATCCGAGGTCAGGCGCGACAGCTGCCGCGTCCTCAGGTTCATCACATAGACGTCGGTGTTGCCGCCCCGGATGATCGAGAAGGCGACCTTCGACCCATCCGGCGAATAGCGCGGCGCAAAGGCTTGCCCGTCGAACTCGCCCAGGCTTTCGCGACGGCCCGTGGTCAGGTTGTAGAGGTAGATGCGCGAGTAGTCCTCGCCCAGCGCCATATAGGTGATCTCGTCCGAGTTGGACGAGAAGCGCGGCGTCAGGATGATCTCCGAGCCGTCGGTCAGGAAGACGGGGTTGTAGCCGTCCTGATCCACGATCGCGAGGCGGCTCAGGCGGTTCAGCTCGGTCCCGCTCTCGGCGACATAGATGATGCGGGTGTCGAAGATGCCGGTCTCGCCGGTCATCCGGGCGTAGACGACGTCGGCGATCTTGTGCGCGATCCGGCGCCATTGCTCGGGCGTGGCGGTGAAGTTGTAGCTGACCAGCTGGCACTGACGGTACGGGTCATACAGTCGGAAGCCGAAGTCGTTCCGGCCGTCCGGACGCGGCGTGACCGAGCCGTACAGCACCGCCTGGGCCCCGATCTGGGTCCACTGCGGGAAGTTCGGCGCATTGGCCAGGCTCAGATTGGTCTCGATGAAGCTGGCCGGATTGATCGGCTCGAAGAAGCCCGAGCGGCGCAGGTCGCCCGACAGGACCTCGGCGATCGAGGTTCCGTTCTGGCCGCTGAACGGGGCGACGGCGATCTGGAACGGCCGCAGCACGCCCTGGTCGATCTCGACCTCGATCGGTTCGCCCGTCTGGGCCGGCTGGGCTTGGGTCTGCTGGCGCGAGGGACCGTTCAGATCGCGCGCCGACTGGGCCTGCGCCATCGAGGTCGCGGCGATGCCGATGGCGGCCACGGTGCTCAGAAGCAGGTTCAGACGCATCGGTGTCTCCTCAAGGCGTAGCGAGATGTCCCGGTCCTTATCGCCAGACCGTGTGACAAACGCCAGCATGGCGGCGAATGGGGCGACTTTCGGGACGGCAACCTTTGCCGGGCGGGCCGTCAGGGATCGTCAGGGCTCGCCTCAACGGTTCCGGCAGGCCCGTTCGGTGTTGAACGTCGGCCGGTACGCGCCGCCCGGGAAGCCTGCGGGCACGTCAAAGGGCGCCGTCTGGCGAATCGCCCTCAACGCACCGTCAGCCGCCGCGCGATAGACGGCGTCGGAGCGCGCATTGCGCAGCGTCGGCCCGGCCGTGATCCGCCCGTCCGCCGACAGCGTCAGGTCCATCTCGATCCGCAGCTGGTTCGCGCCGGGGATATCGCAGGGCAGGGTCCAGTTCGGATAGACCTGGTTGAAGATGGCGGTCAGCTGCGGCCCGGTCGCCTGGGCCGCCTGTCCCCGTCCCTGCTGGCCGGTGGCCGGACGCGGTCCCGGCGTCGGCGCGGGGCGACGCGGCCCCGCGAGCGCGTCGAGATCCAGCGACGGCTGCGGCTGGGCCGGCGCCGGGCGAGGCGGCGTCGGGCGCGGAGGCGTCGGCCTCGGCGGCGTTGGCCGGGGCGGGGTTGGCCTTGGGGTCGGCGTCGGCGTGGGACGCGGTGTCGGAGCCGGCGGCGTGGGCGCCGGCGGGACTGGTTCAGGCGGCGTTTCGACGGGCGCCGTCGCGGCCTCTTCCGTCACCAGCTCTTCCGACGGATTGTCGGGTGCGGCCGCCTCGACCACCGCCGAGGAGATGATCGACACAGGCACCGACGACACGGTCGGCATGATCTCGGCCTCGCTTTCGGGCCAGCGGATCAGGAACATCGCCGCGACGGCGGCATGCACCAGGATCGCGCCGAGGATCGCCGGGGATGGCCGCGACTTCGTCACGCGCTCAGGCCTCGGGCTCTTGAGATGAGGAGGCCGGGGCGGCTTCCGCCGTGTCCGTGATCAGGTTCAGCTTGGTGAAGCCCGCCGCCGACAGCCGCGCCATCACCCGCGCCACGGCCTGATAGGGCGCGCGCCCGTCGGCCCGCACGAAGATCGACAGATCCTCACGGTCGGCGCCCTCGGCAGCCTCGGCCACCCGGTCCGTCAGGGCGTCATAGGCCGTCTCGTCGCGCTGGACGAAGATCGCGCCCTCGCGGTCGATCGACACCGTCACCGGCGGCTTGTCGGTCTCGACCGCGCTGGCCTCGGTCTTGGGCAGTTCCACCGGAACGCCCACGGTCAGCAGCGGCGCCGAGATCATGAAGATGATCAGCAGCACCAGCATCACGTCCACCAGGGGGGTGACGTTGATCTCGCTCAGCGGCCGTTTCCGGGCGCGGCGTCGACCCCGGACGTGGCCTCCGCCCCCGCCTCCACCCATCGCCATGGCTCAGACGCTCCGGCGGAAGTTCAGGTCCGAGGACGGAGCCGGCGGCGGGGGCGGCGGAGCGACCGGGGCCGATCCTCCGCCCAGACGGCGCGCCACGGCGGCCTGCAGGTCGTCGGCGAAACTTTCCAGACGGCCGGTGAACTTGCCCGCGTCGATCGAGAACTTGTTGTAGGCGATATAGGCCGGGATGGCCGCCGCCAGACCCACGGCCGTGGCGAACAGGGCCTCGGCGATGGCCGGCGCCACAGTCGTCAGATTGGTGTTCCCCGCCGCGGCGATCCGTCCGAAGGCGTTCATGATACCCCAGACCGTGCCGAACAGGCCGATGAAGGGAGACGCCGTGGCGACCACCGACAGCACGCCCAGACCCTCTTCGATGCGCTGACCCTCGCGCGCAATCAGGGAGTCGAGGCTGCGGTCGATCCGCGAAATAAGCATATTGCCTTCGGTGTCGGTCAGCGGGCCCTTGCGACGGGTCTCGCGCCAGTCCGACAGGGCGATGACCAGCATGCGCGGCAGGGCGTGCGCCGGCTCCGGCCCGGCTTGGGCCGCCACATCCTCCAGCGACCGCCCCGAGGCGATAGCCTTTTCGAAGGCGTTGGCCTGATTGTTCAGGGCGGTGAAGCGGAACGCCTTGTCGATGATGACCGTCCACGACCACACCGAGGCGACGGCCAGACCGACCATCACGCTCTTCACCACCCAGTCGGCGGTCATGAACAGCGTCACCGGGTTCAGCATCGAGACTTCAGCGGCGGTGGCGGCGACGGTCATGGGCAGGTCCTGGAAGAATAGTCGAAGTCTATCGAGCCACGCGGCGTGGCGGTTCTATGGCCTAGGGGCGGATTGGCCGGCCGTCCATTCCTGACGATACGGCGCGCGAGTCTAGCCGCGCCGGGGGTTCCAGCAAGTTACCAATCCGTCAGTCGCTGGCCAGCCAGGGTGTCACCGCCTCGACCAGGGCCTTGGTCGGTCGACGGGGCCGGCCGTCCAGATGGATGCAGACGGCGGTGACATCGGCCCGGCACAGCGCCTCGCCGTCCCGCTCGATGACCTGGGAGATCAGCAGCCGCACCCCCTTCACCGCGTCATAGGTCGTGCGCACCACAAGCGCGTCGTCGATCCGCGCGGGCTTGACGAAATGCAGCGTCATCTCGGCCACCACGAAGGCCAGCGGCGGATCGATCTCCAGCAGCTGCGCATGGCCGATGCCCGCCAGTCTCAGGAAGTCCGACCGCCCGCGCTCGAAATAGCGGACGTAGTTGGCGTGATAGACCACCCCGGTGAAGTCGGTGTCCTCGTAATAGACCCGCACCGGCAACAGGTGCGCCCGGCCTTCGAAACGGCCTGCGGTGGGAGCGTCGGGATGGGTCATCAGACGGGCGGCCGGGGCGAACGGGCGAAGGCGGGACAGAACTGTTCCGTCAGGTCGCGGAACTCGGTCGGCAGCGGCTCGTCGGCGAACAGGATACGGCCGATGCGCGAAACGAAAGCCACCGGCTCATGGGTCGCGCCGCCGCGGCGATTGCGCGGGGCCGCATAGCCGCACACCGCCGGCTCGGCGCCGGCCTCGACGTAGCGAACCTCCCAGTCGGGTCCCCGCTGCTCGCGCACCTGTCGTTCAGCCCTCGCAAAAGGCGTCTCGGCGGATCGCGCCGCCCGCTCACGGACGAACACCCACGCACTCAGCCCCCCCAGAATGAGGACAGCGATCCCCAGCACGGGAACCAGGGTTCTGACGGTGAAACGGTTGCGCGCCATCGCCGCCAGCATGACCGGCTTTGGCGATCAGGTGAAGCTCAGCGATCCCCGAACAGATCGCCGGCCTGTGTCACGATCTTCGGCGGCTCGGTCAGGCCCAGGTGCGCATAGGCCTTTGCACAGGCCATCCGCCCGCGCGGCGTCCGCTGGATGAACCCCTGTTGCAGCAGATAGGGCTCGATCACGTCCTCGACCGCGTCGCGCGCCTCGGCGATCGCGGCCGCCAGCGTATCCATCCCGACCGGCCCGCCGCCGTAGTTTTCGATGAGGGCCTTCAGGAACCGCCTGTCGTTGGAATCCAGCCCGACCTCGTCGATCTCAAGGCGACTGAGTGCTCGAGCGGCTGCCAGCCTGTCGATCACCGCCGCGCCCTCGGCCTCGGCGAAATCCCGCACCCGGCGCAGCAACCGCCCGGCCACGCGCGGCGTGCCCCGCGCCCGCGACGCGATCTCCCGCGCCCCCTCATCGTTGATCGCCGCCCCCATCTTGCGCGCCGCCCCGGTGATGACCCGTACCAGTTCGTCGGGGGTGTAGAATTCCAGCCTGAGCGGAATCCCGAACCGGTCCCGTAGCGGCGTCGCCAGCAAACCCGCCCGCGTCGTGGCCCCGACCAGGGTGAAGGGCGCCAGATCGATCCGCACCGAGCGGGCAGAAGGCCCCTCGCCGATAATCAGGTCCAGCACATGGTCCTCCATCGCCGGATAGAGGATCTCCTCCACCGTCGGGGCCAGCCGGTGGATCTCGTCGATGAACAGGACGTCGCGCGGTTCGAGATTGGTCAGGATGGCGGCCAGATCCCCCGCCTTGGCCAGGATCGGTCCCGAGGTCGCCCGGAAACCCACGCCCAGCTCCCGCGCCACGATCTGCGCCAGCGTCGTCTTGCCCAGCCCCGGAGGTCCGAACAGCAGCACGTGGTCCAGCGCCTCGTTCCGCCCCCGCGCCGCGTCGATGAAGACCTTCAGATTGCCCTTGGCCTGCTCCTGCCCGACGAACTCCGACAGGGTCTGCGGCCGCAACGCGCGGTCATAGGTTTCGCCGGGGGCGGGCTCGGGGGAAATGATGCGGTCGTCGGTCACCGCCCCAGCTCCTGCAACGCCGCCCGGATCACGGCCGACAGTTCGGCATCCTCACCCAGCCGGATCAGCGCATGATCCACGGCCCGCCGCGCATTCACCTCGGCCATGCCCAGACCCAGCAACGCCGACACGGCCTCGCCCGTCACGCTCGGAACCGGCGCGATGACCTCGGCATGGACGCCCGCCGCCGACGGCGTGAACGACACATCGCCCAGCGACTTGCCCTTCAGCTCGGTGACGATCCGCAGCGCCAGCTTCGGCCCCACGCCGTTGGCCCGGCCCACCGCCGCCTTGTCGTCCCGCGCCACGGCGCTCGCCAGTTCGCCCGGCGGCAGCACGTCCAGCACCGACAGCGCCGCCTTCGGTCCCACCCCCTGAATAGCCAGAAGGGTCGTGAACGCCCGCCGCTCGTCCCGTGTCAGGAAGCCGTAAAGTCGCGGCCCCGCGTCTTCGCTCCACTGCGAATGCACATGCACCGTCGCCTCGTCCCCCGGCGCCGGCAGCCGCCCGAGGGTCCGCGCCCCGCACGCCACCACATAGCCCACCCCCGCGCAGTCGATCAGGCAATGCCCCTCCTCGACCTCTGCCAGCACGCCTCTGAGACGTCCGATCATGCCACGGCCTCCAGCAGGGCCCGCTTGCGCAGCTGCGCATGGGTGATGGCCACGGCCAGCGCATCGGCCGCATCCGCCTTCACCTCGCCACACGCCGGCAGCAGCCGCTTCACCATGAAGGCGATCTGCCCCTTGTCGGCATGGCCCGAGCCGACCACCGCCTTCTTGATCAGGTTTGGCGAATATTCCGCGACCGACAGCCCGGCCCGCGCCGGGGCCAGCATCACCGCCGCCCGCGCATGCCCCAGCTTCAGGGTCGAGGACGGGTTCACATTGACGAAAACCTCCTCGATCGCCGCCTCGTCACAGTCATGGGCGGCGCAGACCTCGCCCACCTTCTCCAGCAGCCACAACAGCCGTTCGGACAGGGCCAACGTTTCCGGCGGCGCGACCACCCCGTGCGCGACCCAGCGCAGACGCGACCCCTCGGCCACGACCACGCCCCATCCGGTGCGGCGCAGGCCGGGGTCCAGCCCCAGGATTCGGGTCGGCCCGTTCTGAATCATAACGTTCGTCATTCGTTCCAGTCATGCCTCAAACAAGGTTGACGGACAATGACCGCCGTCACTCCTCGCGCGGCAGGATCGAGAAGCCCGCCAGGCCGTCCTCGGCGCTGAGCTGGGTCACCAGGCCGTCGATGTCGATCGGCACATGCCCCTTCACCTTGAGATGATGCTCATGGATCGCGCCGTCGTGGCTCATGACATGGCCCAGACGCACGACCTTCACCCCCCTGATGCGCAGCAGTTCGCGCACGTCCACGCCGCTGGGGGCCTCGCCACGCTTCCAGTGCAGGGTCACGTCCATCACCCCGACATGCGGCAGCCTCGCGTCCAGCACGCGCAGGATCCCCAGCACCCCCAGGGTCGCCCCGGCCCCCAGCAGCGCCAAGTTCAGCATCCCGACCCCGAACAGCACCCCGATCGCCGAGGTGACCCACAGCGACGCCGCCGTCGTCAGCCCATGAACCGAGAAGCCTTCCCGGAAGATCACGCCTGCGCAAAGGAAACCGATGCCGGTCAGCAGTCCGTGCGACATCCGCGTCGGGTCGATCACCACCGTCTGCCCCGGCAAGGCCGTGAAAGCCCAGGTCGACTGATGCATGGCCGCCAGCATCAGCAGGCAGGAGGTCAGACAGACGAGAATATGGGTGCGAAACCCGGCCGGATGACCGTGATAGGTCCGCTCCACCCCGATCAGCCCGCCGGCCGTCATGGCCGCCAGAACGGGCCAAAGAAGATTCACATCGAATGCCAAAATACGCTCCGGGAACTGACGAATCTTCACGCTAGTCCCCAAGCATCGGCGTCGGCAAGTCCCGGCACGATCCGGAGCGGGACAAGCCTCATGCTTCGCGCTAGTTTGGACGCCGAACAAAGGGATCGGTCCATGAGCAACAGCGCGGGCGCCGTCATCGCGGCCCAGAGGATGCAGGCCGAGCGCCGGATGATCGAGGCCCTGAAAGCCGCCGAAGCCTTCTCGCCCGACAAGGCCATTCCCCTGGCCCCCGACAGGAACCTGGCCCGGCTCGCCCTGCGCGGCCTGCTCCGCCAGAACGCCATCCGTCAGGCCCAGGCCGGCTTCTACTACCTTGACGAGCCGGTCTACGCAGCCGTCCGCAAGAGCCGCCAGCGGATGCTGATCGGCGTCGGCGTCATCGCCGTCGTCTTCGGCGTGGCCATCGCCATCGCGACCTCATCGAAGGCCCAGACCACGCCGGCGCCCCGCCCCGACCAGCTCGCCTTCCGCGCCCTCTACGAGGAACTGGTCGAGACCAACACCACCCTGTCCGAAGGCAGTTGCACCCTGGCCGCCGAGCGGATGGGCGCCCGCCTGACCGCCGCCGGCTATCCCGCCGCCGACGTCCGCGTCCTCGCCCCTGCGGATCGGCCAAAGGACGGTAACCTCGTCGCCACCCTGCACGGCTCCGACGCCTCGGCCCCGGCCCTCCTGCTGCTGGCCCACATCGACGTGGTCGAGGCCAACCCGTCTGACTGGACCCGCGACCCCTTCACCCTGATCGAGGAAGGCGGCTATTTCTACGCGCGCGGTTCCTCCGACGACAAAGCCCAGGCCGCCGTCTGGGTCGACACCCTGGTCCGCCTCAAGGCCGAGGGCTTCACCCCGACCCGCGACATCAGGATCGCCCTGACCTGCGGCGAGGAGACCGCCGACGTCCACAACGGCGTCGAATGGCTGCTGGCCGAACACCCCGAAACCCTCCAGGCCGGCTTCGCTCTCAACGAGGGCGCCGGCGGCCTGCTGGACGATCAGGGCAATCGCGTCGCCCTCGCCGTCCAGGCGGGCGAGAAGATCTATCAGGACTATACGCTGGAGCTGACCAACCCCGGCGGCCACTCGTCTCGTCCGAGGAAGGACAACGCCATCGTCGCGATGGCGGCCGGTCTCGCCCGCGTCGGCGCTTATGACTTTCCGCTGGAGCTGAACCCGGTCACCCGCGCCTACTTCGCAGCCCTCGCCGACACCCAGCCGCAGCACGCCGCCGACATGCGCGCCCTGACCTCAGGCAGCACCCCGGACGCCGAGGCCGCGGCGCGCATCTCGGCCGCCAATCCGTCGTGGAACGCGACCCTGCGCACCACCTGCATCCCGACCCTGATCGACGGAGGCCACGCCCCCAACGCCCAGCCCCAGAAGGTCACAGCCAACATCAACTGCCGCATCCTGCCCGGCCACACGGTGGCGGAGACTCAGGTCCAACTGACCCGGCTGATGGCTGACGCCGCCATTTCCATCACCCCGGTGGGCCGCCCCAGCCCGACCGCGCCCCCGCCGGTGCTGTCGGACGCCATCATGGGCCCGATCCGCGAGGTCGCGGGCGAGATGTGGCCGAACGTGCCGATCCTGCCGACCATGACCACAGGCGCGACGGACGGCCGCTTCACCAATGCCGCGGGCATCCCGACCTATGGCGTCACCGGCATGTTTGGCGACCCCGACGGCGGCGGCGCCCACGGCCTCAACGAACGCATCCGCGTCCGCTCCCTCTACGAGGGCCGCGACTTCCTGTTCGAGATCGTCAAACGCTACGCCATGCAGGACTGAGCCGGCTCAGCCATTGGCCTCGATATAGGCGTCGGGATCCTTGTTGACCGGCTTCACACCCGTGATGTGATCGGCCTCGAAGGCCGCGAACTTCACGGCCAGCGCGTGCCGCGTCGCCAGCGGCGCATGGCGGCGGAAGTCGGTCAGCCCCTGCCGTTCCTCCTCGCCCATATGTTTGGAGTTGACGACGTTCGCCTTGCCCACCGCCTCGATCCAGGCGCCGGTGCCGACAGGGTATTTCTCGACCGCCTTGACCGCGTCGCGCAGCTTGTTGTGGTCCTCGATGGCGTCCTCGGTCTCGCCCTCGACCGTGCCGTCCTCGGCGTCATTGGCGCCCTCGCCCAGCTTCAGCAGTTCCGGATAGAAGAACCGCTCCTCGGCCTCGGCGTGGACGTCCAGGAAGGCCTTCAGCCGCGACCAGACCGCCGTCAGCGCCTCCGTGTCCTTCGGATCGATCTGCTCGATGATCGAGAACAGCCGCCGTTGCTCGGCGTGGTCGTCGAGGATCAACTGGGTGATGTCCATGGGGCGGCTCCGGCGCGAATGGTGAAGCCTCGATACGCCTGCTGCCCCCGCAGGTTCCGTGCGAACGACTCGCGCGGGCTCAGAAGGGTTCGCGGCTCATGTGCCAGACCCGCAAAACCAGAATGCTTTCAGGCTCGGTCCGGTAGATCAGCAAGAAGGGCGTTCCCGTGACGATCAACTCTCGCCTTCCGTCCGGACGAGCCCGCCCCTTGTTCGGAAAGTCACGCAGACCATTCACTGCCTCCAGCACGCGGTCCTCGGTCGCGATGGCGGCGGAGACATTGTCCCGTGCGATGTAGGTGACGCCCTCTTCCAGATCAGCTTCCGCTTCCGGCGTCCAGATCAGCCTCAAGCCGCACTCGTCCAAAGGATTCGCCGGGCATGCAGTCGCGCGACCACATCATCGTGTGAACTGCCTTTGCCGGCCTCCAGTGAAGCTTCGGCCTCTGCGATCGCGGTTTCCAGGGCGTCATGCTCGCGAGCAATACGTTCAGCGGCTTCCACGAGAAGATCGCCGGACGGCAGCCCCCGAGACGTCGAGACGGCATCCAGCTTCGCCTTCACGGCCTCATCCATCTCGATGGTCACGTGCACGGTCATGGGACGATGCTACCACCGCCCCTGACGGTCGCCAAACTCAGGCGACGATGGGCTGGACCGACCCGCTCTCGACCGGCGCGGGCCGACCGCCGCGCTCGCGACGCGCAGCCTCCAGCGCCGCCGCCGACATCGCGGCCTCGGCGCGGACGCCTTCCAGCTCGGCGCGCAGGGCCGAAGCCTGCTGGCTGGCGGCCTGGACCTTCGCCTGATGCTCGTCCTGCACGGCGGTCAGCTTGGCCTGGATCTTCAGCATCCGGTCCTCGGCGCGGGCGATCGCCTTCTCGTGCGTCGAGGCGGCCTTGGCCAAGGTCTCGGCGCGATCGACGGCGGCCAGACGGGCCACTTCCATTCCAGCGAGACGCTGACGCGTGTCCTCGGTCTCGGCCTCCAGACCCCGGATCCGCTCCATGGCGCGGTCCAGGCTGATCTGCAGCTGTTCGGCCTTGCGCTCCGACCCGTGCGATCCGGCCTGCAGTTCGCTCAGGCGCGAGGCCTGTTCTGTATTCAGCACCTCAAGCCCGTTGGCGCGGGCCGTGGCCGTGTCGAGCCGCGAGGTCAGGGAGGCGATCTCCGCCCGCGCCGTCTCGGTCTGGTTCTCCAGCGCGCGCAGGCTCCGGGCCGATTCACTCTGTTCCGAGGCCGCGCGGGCGCGTTCGGTCGCCAGCTGGCCTTCGCTGGCCGCCGAAGCGCGGGCGAGGGCGGCGATCTCGGCCGAGATTTCGTCCACGCGGCGACGCAGGACCGTGTTTTCTTCCGACGCCAGGGCGTGGTCGCGCTGGATCTGGGCGCGGCCGCTCTCGGACTCGGTCCTGAGCGCCTCGGCCTGCTTCAGCTGGGTGCGCAGAGCCTCCTGGTCCTGCTCCAGCTCCTTGATGCGCTGTGCCGACGCCCGGTCGGTGGCTTCAAGGGCCTCGATCTTCCCGGTGGCGATCGACAACTCGCTGCGCAGGCGATCAGTTTCGACGCGCGCCTCCTGCGAGGCCGCAGTCTGTTCACCCAGTTTTGCGGAAAGCTCGTCGGCGCGCGCCTCGCTCTCGGCCAGGGCGTCGGCCAGACGGCGCGCCTCGGCGGTCAGGTCGTCCAGCCGTCCGCCCGAATCGATGTTCGCGGCGCGCAGGTTGATCAGTTCGACATGGCTGTCCCGCCGCGACTTGAACTCGGCCTCAAGCGGCTCACGAAGTTGGCCCAGCAGGCTCTCGAACGTCCCGAACCGGCGCGCCATGTCGGTCAGCTGATCGAGGCTGTCCTGAATGGTTTCAAAGCGCTCGCCGATCACGCCGGCGGCGTCGCCGTTCTCGCGCTCCTCGGCCGAGGCGCCGGTCTGGCTGCCCTTGCCATTCCGCGACAGAACCCGGTCGATCCTGGACAACATCGTCATAACGCCCCCGTAGACGGACGGATGGAGCCTGACATCGGCGGGCTCGAATCGAGCCGTCCACCCTTCCCGTTCAGAAAGATTAATGGGCGTCGGCGGACGAGTCGATACTGTACGGTCCCGCTCCTGTGGGCGATCCGTCGCTCAGCCTGCGAACTTCGCCATGTCCGCGTCGGAGATGTCCTCGTTGGAATAAACCATCGAGACGTCGTCCTCGGCGTCCAGCGCGTCCAGCAGCTTCATCAGCGTGCCGACCGCGTCGCCGGTGACCGGCACCTCCGTCTGGGGCTTCCAGACGATGGCGGTGGATTTGGCGTCTCCCAGGATTTTCGACATGGCCTCGGCCACTTCGTTCAGGTCCTCGAAGGCGGTCCAGATCACGTGCCCCGGCGCATCCTCATAGATGTCCGGCTTCACCAGATCGGATTCGACGTCCTGGGCGCCCGCCTCGATGGCGGCCTCCATGACGGCGTCCTCGGTGCCGGCCTCGGCGGGGTAGGTGATCTTGCCGACCTTGTCCCACATGAAGGCGACCGAGTTCATCTCGCCCAGCGCCCCGCCGTTCTTCTTGAACGCCGTGCCGATGTTGGAGTTGGCGCGGTTCCGGTTGTCCGTCAGGGCCTCGACAATGATGCCGACGCCGCCGGGGCCCCGGCCCTCGTAGCGGACCTCTTCCATCGTATCGACGTCTCCGCCGGCGGCCTTGTTGATGGCCCGCTGGATTACGTCCTTGGGCAGGCTCTCGGCCTTGGCGTTGTTGATTGCCAGGCGCAGGCGCGGGTTCAGGGCCGGGTCGGGCATGCCCGACTTGGCCGCCACCGTGATGTCGCGCGACAGCTTGGAGAACAGTTTGGAGCGCACCGCATCGGCGCGACCCTTGCGGTGCATGATGTTCTTGAACTTGGAATGGCCGGCCATGTTTGTCTCTTGAAGGGCGCTATCGCTCGCGACGCGGTCGCTCGCTACTTGAGCGCGGATCTCGCTGCTTGAGCGCGGTCCGTGCGTGGGTTCGGGCCGTCTAGCCCGCCCGCGTTGATCTGTCACCAATCGGTCGCCGGAACCGGCGACCCTGCCGGGGATTAGACCAGCCACCGACGGAGCTTGACCATGTCAGACAATCCCCTGCACGACGCCGACGCCTATCTCGAGGATGACCTCGACGACGCCGACATCGTCGAATGGTACGAAAGCCGTCCGGTGACCGTCTCGACCGCCGTCGCCACCGGTTCCATCGTCGCCGCCTTCGCCATCGGCGTTCTCACCGCCGTCGGCGCCCTGGCCCTGCTCGGCTATATGGACGAGGACTGAGGGGTCACCCCGCCTTCAGGTTCTCGACCACACCCCTCAGCACCGCCGGCAAAGGCTTGGGCCGGCGCGTTTCGGCGTCGACATAGACGTGCACGAAATGGCCGATGGCGGCCGGCTCGGCCACACCCCGGCGGAAGACGGCGAATCCGTATTTCACGCTCGACGTTCCGATATGGTCGACCTTGATCCCGACCTCGATGACGTCCGGGAAGGCCAGGGACGAGGTGTAGCGGCAGCCTGAATCGACCACGAGGCCGATCGATTCTTTCAGCGCCCCGCCGATGATCAGGTGGGCGTTCACCGCCGAGTCGACGAACTCGTAGAATTTGGCGTTGTTGATGTGGCCGTACTGGTCGTTGTCCGCCCAGCGCGTCGAGACCGTGTGGTAGGCCTTGTAGGTCGCCCGGTCGGCCAGCGGCCCCTCGTCGCGTTTCGGCATTCTGATTTCGTCCCTCGCAGCGCCGGCTTGATCGCCGATCCTGATAAGACGCTCGGGCTTGGCCTCCGTCGCGTCAAGCGCCTATCGAAGGTCACCTGCGCGTTTCCGACGAGGCTGCTCATGACCCGGACCACCACCCGCGCCGCCGTCCTGCGCGCCATGGGCGCCGCCCGCCCCTATGCCGACAGCCGTCCGCTCTCGATCGAGACCGTGACCCTCGACCCGCCCGGCCCGGGAGAAGTCCGCGTCGCCATCAAGGCGGCGGGCCTCTGCCATTCCGACCTCAGCGTCATCAACGGGGACCGCCCCCGGCCCATGCCCATGGCCCTGGGCCACGAGGCCGCCGGCGTCGTCGAGGAACTCGGCCAAGGCGTCACAGACCTGGCCGTCGGCGACCACGTCGCCATGGTGTTCATGCCCTCCTGCGGCCACTGCAATCCGTGTGCAGAGGGTCGCCCCGCCCTGTGCGAGCCCGGCGCCGCCGCCAACGGCAAGGGCGAACTCCTGACCGGCGGCAAGCGCATCCATCACAACGAGGAGACCCTGAACCACCACCTCGGCTGCTCCGCCTTCGCAGACCACGCCATCGTCTCCCGCCGTTCGCTCGTGAAGATCGATGCGGCCCTGTCATTCGAGGAGGCCGCCCTGTTCGGCTGCGCGGTCCTGACCGGCGTCGGCGCGGTCGTGAACACGGCCCGGATCAAGGCGGGCCAGAGCGCGGCGATCGTCGGCCTCGGCGGCGTCGGTCTGGCCAGCGTGCTGGGCGCCCTCGCCTCGGGCGCCTCGCCCGTCATCGCCGTCGACCTGTCCGAGGACAAGCTGGCCCTCGCCCGCACCCTGGGGGCCGTCCAGACCGTCAACGCCTCGGACCCCGACGCGGTCGACCAAGTCCGTGCCCTGACCAACGGCGGCGCCGACTTCGTGTTCGAGATGGCAGGCTCGGTCCGCGCCCTCGAGGCCGCGTGGAAGATGACCCGTCGCGGCGGCACGACCATCACCGCCGGCCTGCCGCCGCCCGACGCCGCCCTTCCGGTCAATGTCGTGTCGCTGGTCGGCGAGGAGCGCACCCTGAAGGGCTCCTATATCGGGACCTGCGTGCCCAGCCGCGACATCCCCCGCTACGTCGCCCTCTATCGTCAAGGCCGCCTGCCGGTGGACCGGCTGATGAGCGGGACCATCGCACTCGACGACATCAACGCAGGCTTCGACCGTCTCCACGCCGGAGAGGTCGTCCGGCTGGTGGTGACCTTCTAGGTCTTGGGCGCGGCTGCAGCGTCCGGGGAAGGAGCCGCCGCTCCTGTGGCGGGCGTCGCGTCGGCGGTCGGCGCAGCCGCAGCCGCAGCCGCAGCCCTGGCCTCCTCGGCCTCGGCCGCGGCCATCGCCTCGGGCGAAAACATCGGGTTGATACCCTTGTCGCAGTAGTCGAAGAAGTCGGTGATCTCGGACTTGCCTGCATCCTTGGCGACCAGCCGCATGTCGGCCCCGCTCAGTCCAACGTCGATCGCGCCGCTGGATTTCAACGCGGTCAGCACCGGATGGTCGGTCGGCACGGACGTCGAGGGTCGGAAGGTCCCGGTCGCCGTGCCGGAGGTCAGCACCGCCTCCTCCTCAAAGCCCCAGTTCATCTGCACCGTTTTCGTTTCCGGCAGACACGACATCCCGAACACGCTGACCCCCTCGGCCCAGTCGCCGTCGCCGAAGTCCAGTTCGCCGGTCCCGCCGTGCGGCGTGAAATGCCAGTCCCAGGTCGCCGGCATGGCGTCGCCCGAGGGCAGGGTCGCCTGGCCGGACGTCCCGGTTTCGCCCTGGCCGGACGGCTGGCAGGCCGCAAGGGTCAGCGCGATGGCGACGACGGACAGGGTGCGGATCATAGGGTCGTCTCTCACTCACCGTCCCCCCGACGGCGAATTAACCCTAGGCCTCGAAGGGCTGTTTCGCCAAGGCGTGACAATCGGCTAAGGCAGGGCTGGAGCGACCCAAAGTTCTCAAAGGAAACCCACCTATGGCGACCGAACTCTACGACCTGACCGTCCCGCCCTTCTCGCGCGGCCTGCGCGCCCTGTCCGGCCTGCTCGACAAGGCCGTCGCCCATGCGAAGGCGACAGGCGTCGATCCTGAATCGTACCTGTCGCTGCGCATCATCGACGACATGAACCCCTTGGTGAAACAGGTTCAGACCGCCTGCGACAGCCCCAAGCTCTGCGTCGCCCGCCTGTCCGGCGTCGCCGCCCCGGTCAACGACGACAGTGAGACGACCATCGCCGAACTGCAGCAGCGGATTGCCGACACCCTCGCGTATCTGACCTCGGTCCCGCGCGACAAGGTCGATGGCCAGGAGGGCAAGGAAGTCACCCTGACCTTCCCCGGCGGCGAGATGAAGTTCCTGGGCCAGCCCTATGCCACCGGCTTCGCCATGCCGAACTTCTACTTCCACCTGACGACCGCCTACGACCTGCTGCGCGGCGCAGGCGTGCCGATCGGCAAGCGCGACTTCATGGGCGCGCCGGGCTGACAGGGTACGGCGGCCGACACAGGAACCATCGTCGGCCCCGACACTTCCCGTACCGTCAGTTTACGGAAGAGTTCGGTCGCGTGGTCGTCAAACAGTTCAAGGGCCGGGGTCGCCGCGCCATCCTCAACGTCCGCGACGGAACCCGGCCGGGCGGCTGGCTGTTTCGCCTCTACATGGCCTGGTTCTCCAACGGCCTGACGAAGCGCTAGGCGCGCCCCAGCAGCGCCTCGACCTCGTCGCGTGTCGGCAGCGACGGCTGGGCCCCGGCCCGCGTCGCCGCCAGCGCTCCGGCGGCGCAGGCGAAGGTCAGGGCGTCCTTCGGCTCCATCCCGTCCAGCAGCGCCACGACGATAGCGCCCACAAAGGCGTCGCCCGCCCCCGTCGCATCGATTGCCGTCACGGCGGGCGGCGTGGCCCAGGCCATCTTGACGCCCCGGTGATACATCTCGGCCCCCCGCGCGCCCTGGGTGATCACCACCCGACCCCCGCCACGGTGCAGCAGGTCGCCGTAGAAGGCCGCCTCGACTTCGTTGACCACGATCAGGTCGCAGCGTTTCAGCAGCGCCTCCGACACCGGCTGGGCGGGCGCCAGATTGGCGCAGACGAACCCGACCGCCCGGCCCACCGCCGCCTCCACCGTCTCGATGGGCAGTTCCAGCTGCACGATCAGCGGGCTTTCGATCCGCGCCGGCAGCTGTTCCGGCGTCACCAGATGGTTCGCCCCTGCCGCCACCACGATCTGGTTCTCACCCATCGGATCGACCGCGATCAGGGCCACCCCCGTCGGAGCCGCGATATCGACCACGACCCCCGACAGATCGACCCCGAAACCCTCCATCAACGCGAGGGCCTCCTGCGCCATGGCGTCGTCTCCGACCCGCCCGATCAGATTGACCTCGGCGCCCAGCTTCTCGGCCGCCAGCGCCTGGTTCGCGCCCTTGCCGCCCGGATGCCGCGCCAGGGTCGCCCCCGTCACCGTCTCCCCCGCCGCCGGCAAGGCCGGCGCCGAGGCCACCAGATCCAGGTTGATCGATCCGACCACGGTGATGTTCATCGAGTCGCCCCCAACCGTTCGGTGATCAGGTCGAACACCCCCTGCCCATCCGCCTCGACGGCCCACAGATGCCGCGCGCTCGCCGGATCGACCCGGAAATCCACCGCCGTATGGCCGCGAGTCAGTTCGCTGTCGGTCTCGACCTCGATCCGGCAGGGTTGCAGCCGGAACAGTTCGGGCTTCAACAGCCACGCTACCGTACACGGATCATGCAGGGGGGCTGCGTCCCAGCCGACGATGTCCCGCTCGATCCGCTGCGAGAACCGCACCATCGACGCCGCTGTCAGCGCCGGCCCGTTGCCCACCGCTTCCAGCGCCCGGATCCGTTCCTCGGTCCCGCGCACCTGATGCGTGGCGTCCAGCCCGAACACAACCATCTCGCAAGCGCTGGCGAAGACCTCCGCCGCCGCGTCCGGATCGGCCCAGATGTTGAACTCCGCCGAGGCGGTGATATTGCCGCCCTCCGACCGCGCACCGCCCATGACCACCACCGGCCCCAGCCGTTCGGCCAGACGCGGCTCGGCCCTCAGGGCCAGGGCGACATTGGTCATCGGCCCCATGACGGCCAAGGCCACCGACTTCGGCGGCGCCTCCATGACGATCCGCACGATGGCGTCGACCGCCGAACCCTCCGCCGCCGGAGCATCCGGATCGACGGCCTCCAGATCGCCAAGCCCCTCGGCCCCGTGGAACTCGCCCGCCCCCGCCGGTTCGCGCCTCAGCGGCCGCGCCGCCCCCGCATACACGGGCACCTCGTCCCGCCCCGACACCTGCCGGATGATCCGGGCGTTCCGCGTCGTCTTTTCGACCGGCACGTTTCCGCCCACCGTCGTGACGGCCAGCAACTCCAGCTCCGGCGAGGCGAAGGCCAGCAGCAACCCGACGGCGTCGTCCACGCCCGGGTCGCAATCAATGATCAAGCCCTGTCTTTTCACCCTCCCTGAATGCGACCGCTCGCGCATCCCCGCAACGAAAAAGGGGCGCGCCGTCTCCGGCGCGCCCCCTCATCCGGTTGGAAAGGCTGGTCCTACAGGCCGACCACGCCGCCGTCGTCCTTGGTGATCACGATCGTCGCCGAGCGCGGGCGCGAGCCCGTGCCGCCGGTCTGGCTTGCGGGCCAGAACGAGGACGGCGTCGTCGCCGAGCCGTTCTCGCCCGGGTGCTGGATGTTGACGAAGATGGTCTTGCCGTCCGGCGTCGAGTCGATGCCGGTCAGTTCGCATTCCTTCGGTCCGACCAGGAAACGACGCAGCGACATTCCCGGAGCCTTGCCGACGAAAGTCGACTGGGTGCGGGTGGCGCCGGTCGCGTCCGTGTTGGTGATCGTCCGCGCGCCGCCGTCGCCGACGTTGCCCGGCTGGGCGACCAGCATCATGCAGTTGGTCTTGTCGGTCAGGGCGCCGTCGTCGGTCTGGATCCACAGCAGCGGATTGACCAGGCCGGAGGCGTTCTGCGGCCGGCCGAACCACAGGCCGTCCGGCGACGAGAAGTCGTTGGTCGCGTCGAGGCCCGACAGGTTGATGTTGGCCGCGTTCAGGTCCGAGTCGGCGCCGAAGGCGTAGATGTCCCACTGGAAGGTGGTCGCCTCAGGATTGTCGCCCGTCTCGCGCAGACGGATGATGTGGCCGTTCGGATTGCCGAACTGGGCCGTGTTGGTGGCGCCGCGCGGGTCGTTGTAGTGGCGCGGATTGGCGGCGTCCGTGGCGTTGAGCGGGCGGCTGCCTGCGTTGGTGTTGGTCAGGGTCAGGTAGACCTCGCCATTGACCGGATTGACGGCGGCCCATTCGGGACGGTCCATCTTGGTCGCGCCGACGGCGTCGGCGGCGAGGCGGGCGTTGATCAGGACGTCGGCCTGGTTGGCGAAGGCATAGGTCGGGTTGGCGGCCGTGACTGCGCCCGTGCCGAAGATCAGCGGCAACCAGACGCCCCGGCCCGTCGCGTCATAACGGGCGACGTAGAGGGTGCCGTTGTCCAGATACTTGTCGCCGATCGCGAGGCGGTCGGCGCTCTGCGCGTCGGCGGCGACCCAGGGGGTGGCCGAGACGAACTTGTAGAAATACTCGCCGCGCGAATCGTCGCCCATGTAGAAGACCGGACGACGGCCGGCGACGAAGTTTGCGGGCCAGGCGCCCTCGTGGCCCATGCGGCCCAGCGCCGTGCGCTTCCTCGGCGTCGAGGCGGCGTCATAGGGGTCGATCTCGACCACCCAGCCGTACTGGTTCGGTTCATTGCGGAAGTCCGCCGTCGCGCCAGAGCCGGTGGCCGAGGCGTTCCACTTGGCGAAGACGGTCGAACCGGGAACGGTTGGAACCACCGAGGCCCAGCCGTTGGCGCCGCCCGCGCCCTGCGACACGCCGTACCGGTTCAGGGCGACGACTTCCTTCGCGGTCCGCGCCGCATTGTCCGTGGACGAACGACGGAAATAGCCGGCCCAGTTCTCTTCGCAGGTCAGGTAGGAGCCCCAGGGCGTGTAGCCGTTGGCGCAGTTGTTGACGGTGCCGCGACCCGCCACGCCCGTCGGCGAGAAGACGGTGCGCATCTGCGCGTCGCCGCGCGCCGGGCCGCGAATGTCCATCGGCGTGTTCGGGGTGATGCGGCGGTTGAAGGTCGAGTTCTGGACGTAGTTCCAGCCCGACGTCCCCTTCAGGACCTCGATCACGGCCACGCCGTGGGCCTCGATCTCCTTGATGGCCTCGGCTTCGGGGCGGACGCCGCCGACCGAGGTCGGACCGTTCGGGTGCAGATAGGCGGCCGTGATGTTCTCGTGGTTCATGGCCAGAAGGCCGCGCGCCGAAGAGTTGTCGTCGCGCAGACCGGTCGTCGCGCCCAGGCCGAAGAAATACAGGGCGTCGTGGTGATCGCCCGCACGGCCAGCAAAGTTCGTGTCGGTGCCGTTGTTGGCATAGGCGGGGGTCGTCGCGTTGATCGGATCGCCCAGGCGATACAGGACCGAGACCGAATAGCCGGCCGGCACGGTGACGACGTCCAGCAGGTTCTTGGCGACGGCGTTGAATCCGAGCACCGCCGGGCTGACCGTCACGGTCGTCTGGGCGATCGAGACGACGCTGTTCGCACCGGAAGAGTTGAACGCGAACACGAGCGGCGTGGCGGCGGCCACGCTCGGTGCGGTGAAGGTGGCCGTGGTGGAGTTGGCGTTCGTAAGGGTTACGGTCGGCCCCGACACCTGCGTCCACAGCACGCCTGTCGCGCCCGTCGAAGAACCGGTCAGGGTGACCGTCTTGCCCGAGGTCGTCGCGCCGGAGGCTCCGGCAGACACCGTGGAGTCCGTCGTCGGGGTGTCACCGATATCGCAGCCGGCCAGGCCGAACAGGGCGGCGACCGAGGCCATGCCGCCCATGACGCCGCGGCGCGACTGGCGCTCTACCAGGATCGAACCGAAGGTCGGGTTGGACGAGGTGTTCAGCTCGATGTCGCCGTCGTCATGGCGGCCGGTCAGGTGGATCTCGGACATGGTGTGCTCCCCGGAATGTCTGGGGCGCAGCGGTAGCGACCGTGCTTGTGGAGTTCGTGTCCGAAATATTGCCGTTTTATATTGCGAACAAGTCGCACAATACAAGGCGATTACAGCTGATCCGCGACCGGATCATGTATCGGATCAGTCGATACAGGCCCTGACACAGGCTTCGGCTAGGACCTCTGCTGAATCCACAAGCGGAACAGAGACATCGGGCGCGTCGAGCAACAGCGGAACCTCCGTACACCCGGCAATCACCGCATCGGCGCCCGCGACGTTGAGCGCCTCGGCCAGTCGCGCCATGGCCGCACGATTGTCCACACTCACGTCGCCCCGCTTCACGCCATAGACGCAGGCCATGAAGGCGGCGCGGTCGTCGCCCTGCAGAACCACCGGCTTCACCCCGGCCGCCGTCAGCGCCGCGACGTACAGCGCCTCTCCACCCGGCGTCGCCAGGATGCCGATAGAGCGCGCGTCATATCCCTTCGCCGCCGCCACCGTCGCCGCGATCATGTCGATGAAGGGCAGGCCCGCCGCCACGATCCCCGGCTTCTGCGCATGCGCCGTGTTGCACGGCATGGCCAGCACCTCGGCCCCCGCCGCCTTCAGCCGCATCGCCATCCGCCCCAGCTCGGCCTCGGCCTCGCCCGGCCGCGTGTTCCGGTCCGGCACCTGGGGGTTCATGTCCATCACGACCCGGATGTGATCCGCATCCCCCTCCGCCGGCGTCAGCGCCTGCACCCGCGCCAGAAAGGCCACCGTCGCGGCGGGACCCATCCCGCCGAGAACGCCCAGAACCTTGCTCATCCGAACATCGGCTCCAGCTCGCCCTGATAGCCGAACATCCCCTGCGCCCCGCCGGTGTGCAGGAAGACGATCCGTTCGCCCTCGAACCGGCCCGCCTTCGCGAGCGCGATCAGCCCCTTCATCGCCTTGGCCGAATAGACGGGGTCCAGAACCAGCCCGTCTGTCCGCGCCGCCAGCATCAGGGCGTCGGCCACGCCCTGGTCGATCAGGCCGTAGCCCTCCCCGACATAGTCGCAGTCGGCCACCACCATGTCGTCGGTCACCCGGTCCGGATGCCCCAGCAGGGCGGCGGTCTCCTTCGCCAGCTTCAGGACATTGGCTTCCTGTTTCTCCTTCGGCGCCCGCACCCCGATGCCCAGCACCGGAATATCGGCCCCCAGCACGGCCAGACCGGCGACCAGACCCGCATGGGTCCCGGCGCTGCCCGTCGCCGTCACGATCCGGTCGATGGCCAGATCCAGTTCGTCGGCCTGGATCACGATCTCGCGCGCGCAGTCGACATAGCCCAGCGCCCCGACCGGATTCGAGCCGCCGCCGGGGATGACATAGGGCTTTCCGCCGCGCGCCCGGATCTCGGCCGCCGTCTTCTCCAGCTCGGCCGGCATGTCCGATCCTCCGGGTACGGAGCGAATGACCGCGCCGAACAGCCGGTCCATCAGGACGTTGCCGTTACGCGTATAATCGACCGCCTTCGACCCGGTCCGCTCCTCGAGGATGACCTCGCACTTCAGCCCCATGGTCGCGGCGGCGGCGGCCGTCTGGCGCACATGGTTCGACTGCACGGCGCCCTGGGTCACCAGCGTATCCGCATCCTGCTCGAAGGCGTCGCCCAGCAGGAACTCGAGCTTGCGCGTCTTGTTGCCGCCGCCGGCCAGCCCCGTGCAGTCGTCGCGCTTGATCCACAGGTCGATGCCCAGCGCCTGCGACAGGCCGGGCGCGGGCTCCAGCGGCGTCGGCAGATGGGCGAGGCGCACGCGAGGGAAACGGGCGAGATGCATGGGGACGGCCTTTCGGGTTCGTCCCTCTCCTATCGCGCCCCGCCTTCCGTGCGAAGCCTCAGGCGGCGCGCGACTGACCGACCTCGAGCGCTTCGTGCATCAGGGCGACGATCCCGGCCGCCGACTCATCCGGCGTCGCCATCAGTCGCTCCAGCACCGGGGCCGTCTCCGGCCCGATGCGCGAACTGGCCATCGTCCAGTCCGTGAAACGCCGCTCGGCGATCGGCCGCCGATCCAGAATGACGATGTCCCGGTGCCGGGGATCGGGCGCCAGCCGCCGCAGCAGGGCGTCCAGCGCCCCGGACGTCCCCTCGATGACCTGGATGAACCGGCCGTCGTGGGCCGCGAGCGCCCCGGTCAGGCCGTCGCGCGCGTTGTTGCGCTGCGACTCGCCAAGGATCGTCGCCATGTTCAACAGGCTGTCGGTCCGTCCTGTGGCCGTGCTGGCGTAGAGCAGGCGTTCAAGGTGCGGCATCACTCACTCCACAGATCTTCTGCAACCTGTGCGCCTCGACCTGTATCCGAGCCGTAAACAGCCGATATCAACCCGGAAACGTCCGATTCCCGACACAGTCGCCCGCATCGAAGCCCCTTCACCCGCCCGCGAGCCCGAGGATTGCCCGCCGCCGGCCATCGGCCTATCGTCGCCGCGTTCTCCCGGGGGCGGCGCCTGAGCCGCTGAGATAGGCGTAAGCGCCTGACCGGCCGAACCTGATCCGGGTCATGCCGGCGAAGGGATGGGAATGTCTTTTCCATCCGTGCACCCCGGCGCAGGCCGGGGTCCAGATCACGGACCCGGTCTCGACCGATCGGGGCGCGGTCCTGGATCCCGGCCTTCGCCGGGATGCACGGACAGAAGAGCGATCACGCCCGGCGTCGGCGCGACCCTCTGAAACCACAGAGGCCGCCATGAACGTTCACGTCACCCCCGCCGAGCAACCCCACGAGCCCAACGTCGAGCTCGCGCTGAAGGACGCTCGTGAAGAGGTCATGCGCGAGACCGGCACCATCCCCACCGGCGAGCGCGCAGGCTCCCGCAAGGTCTATGTCGCCGGCGAACTCTACCCCGACATCCGCGTCCCCTTCCGCGAAGTCGCCGTCCACCCCAGCGCCAACGAGCCGCCGGTGACGATCTACGACTCCTCCGGCCCCTACACCGACCCGACCGTGACCATCGACATCAAGCGCGGCCTGCCCCTGGTCAAATCCAGCTGGCAGCTGGATCGCGGCGACATCGCGCCCGTCCTCAACCCGCGCGAGGTCAAGCCCGAGGACAACGGCCACGCCTCCGGCCGCCACCTCGCCCCCCGCTTCGACGTGTCGAACCACAAGGTGTTCAAGGGCGTCGAGGGCCGCCCCGTCACCCAGTACGAATACGCCAAGGCCGGGATCATCACGCCCGAGATGGAATATGTCGCCATCCGCGAGAACCTGCGCCGCGAACAGTCCGCCCCCTGCATCCGTGACGGCGAGGACTTCGGCGCCAGCATCCCCGACTTCGTCACCCCCGAGTTCGTGCGTCAGGAGATCGCCCGCGGCCGCGCCATCATCCCGCACAACATCAACCACCCCGAGGTCGAGCCGATGATCATCGGCCGCAACTTCCTGGTGAAGATCAACGCCAACATCGGCAACTCGGCCGTCCTCTCGTCAGTGGACGACGAGGTCGACAAACTGGTCTGGGCCACCCGCTGGGGCGCCGACAACGTCATGGACCTGTCGACGGGCCGCAACATCCACAACATCCGCGACTGGATCATCCGCAACTCCAGCGTCCCCATCGGCACCGTCCCCATCTACCAGGCGCTGGAGAAGGTGAACGGCGTCGCCGAGGACCTGACCTGGGAGGTCTATCGCGACACCCTGATCGAACAGGCCGAACAGGGCGTCGACTATTTCACCATCCACGCGGGCGTCCGCCTGCCCTTCATCCCCATGACGGCCAAACGCGTCACCGGCATCGTCTCACGCGGCGGCTCCATCATGGCCAAATGGTGCCTCAGCCATCACCGCGAGAGCTTCCTCTACGAGCATTTCGAGGACATCTGCGACATCATGCGGGCCTACGATGTCTCCTTCTCCCTCGGCGACGGCCTGCGTCCCGGCTCCATCGCCGACGCCAATGACGAGGCCCAGTTCGCCGAACTCCGCACCCTCGGCGAACTGACGAAGATCGCCTGGGCCAGGGGCTGTCAGGTCATGATCGAGGGCCCCGGCCACGTGCCGATGCACAAGATCAAGGCCAATATGGATGAGCAGCTGAAACACTGCCACGAGGCGCCCTTCTATACGCTCGGGCCGCTGACCACCGACATCGCCCCCGGCTACGACCACATCACCAGCGCCATCGGGGCGGCCATGATCGGCTGGTTCGGCACGGCCATGCTCTGCTACGTCACGCCCAAGGAGCATCTGGGCCTGCCCGACCGTCAGGACGTCAAGGACGGCGTCATCACCTACAAGATCGCCGCCCACGCCGCCGACCTCGCCAAGGGCCACCCCGCCGCCCGCCTGCATGATGATGCTTTGTCACGCGCGAGGTTCGAGTTCCGCTGGGAGGACCAGTTCAACCTCGGCCTCGACCCCGAGACCGCCCGCAAATACCACGACGCCACCCTGCCCAAGGAGGCCCACAAGACCGCCCACTTCTGCTCCATGTGCGGCCCGAAATTCTGCTCGATGAAGATCAGCCAGGACATCCGCCGGGATGCGGCGGCGCAGAACGACGCGGGCGGGTCGCTGGAGGACGCCGAGGCCGGCATGGCCGAGATGTCGGCGAAGTTCCGGGCGGGGGGGAGTGTGGTGGAGGTGAAGGTTTAGAAGCCGGCGCGCTGCCGCTCGCTAGGCTTGCCGAGCCTCAAGCCCTCTCCCGCCGGGAGAGGGCTTGAGGCCTAACCCCATCAACACATCGTCTGCATCCGCGAACGGATTCAACGCCGCCCCGCCCCACCGACCCCTGAAACCCGAAGTGGCTTGACGGAAGGCCCCGCGATCCGCGATCCCAAGCCAGACCCCGGAGCCAGACCCATGCCGATCGACCGCGTTTCCGTCCTGAAAGCCCTCGAAGCCCAGGGCGTCTGCCCGGTCTTCTACAATCCCGACCCCGAGGTCGCGATGAACGTGATCCGGGCCTGCGCGCGCGGCGGGGCGCCGGTGATCGAGTTCACCAACCGGGGCGACTTCGCCGTCGACCTGTTCGCCGAGATCGCCATGGAACTGGGCCGGACGGATCCGCACATCGTCCTGGGCATCGGCTCGGTGCTCGATGCCGGGACCGCGGCCCTGTATCTGAACCGCGCGGCGCGGTTCGTAGTCTCGCCGGCGCTGGTTCCCGAGGTGGCGACGGTCTGCAACCGGCGGATGGTGGCGTATTTCCCCGGCTGCGGGTCGGTGCGCGACATCACCGAGGCCCATGCCCTGGGCTGCGACATCATCAAACTGTTCCCCGGCGCCTCGGTCGGCGGGCCGGACTTCGTCAAGGCGGTTCTGGGGCCCATGCCCTGGACGAAGATCATGCCGACCGGCGGCGTTGACCCCGACGCCGGCTCCATCGCGAAATGGTTCGGCGCCGGGATCGTGGCGGCGGGCATGGGTTCGAAGCTCGTCACCGACGCGGCGGTGAAGGCGGGCGACTGGGCCGGGATCGAGACCTCGGTCCGGGGCGCCGTCGACGCCGTCGCCGCCTTCCGCGCCGGTAAGGCCTAGCTCAGGACCACGATGGCCACGCGCCGGTTCTGGGCGCGACCTTCGGGGGTGGTGTTGTCGGCGACGGGCGCCTCTTCACCGTAGCTGATGGTGGCCATGCGGTTCAGGGCGATGCCCTGGCGGCTGAGGGAGCGACGGACGGCCTCGGCCCGCGCGGCGCCCAACTGGTCGTTATAGGCCTCGGGGCCTGCGGCGTCGGTATGGCCCTGGATCTCCAGGTAGACGTTGACGTTCTCGGCCTTCAGCCGGGTCGCCAGCTCGGTCAGACGAGCCTCGGCCTCGGGCGACAGGGCGTCGCGGTCGGACGGGAATTTCACCGAGTCATCCGACAGGACGACCTCGTACATGAACTTGCCCTCGGCCAGCTGCTGCGCCGCCGTGGCGCGCTGCAGGGCGTCGTTGGCCGTACCTTCGACAACGCCCAGCCGGGTGTCGGTGGCGGTGACCCGCTGGTCGACCACGGCGACCTCCTCGCGGACGAAGCCGCGGGTCGCGACACAGCCGCTGGCAAGCAGGCCGGCGGCAAGGACGGCGCCGGTCAGAAGGACGGGGCGCAGGTTGGCGCGCGGGAGGGAAAGGGTCATCGAAGCGAGGGGGGACTGGATCAAGGCGATCTCCTGAGGGGCCGGTGCGCCACTTCCGAACGTCGCGCCGGGCGATGTGGACGAGGCGGGAAGGCCTTGGCATGACCGGCATGGGGCATGATTCCGGCAGCGTAACCGTAAGGAATGGGGCGGAGCGGGGCCGTTCCGCGGCCACGTTCCTGACGCGGCCGGGTGGTCTCTGGGGGCCTGTCCGGCGCCCGACGCGTCGCCTTTTCAGGCCCTTCGTTGCCTCCAACCGCCGAGAGCCAAACGCAAAAACCGTCCTCGCAAACCGCTGCGACGCGGCGGTCGAAACGGGCCTGGCTGCCCGGCGTGGCGGTCAGCACGGCGCTCCACATCGGCCTTCTCGCGGCCTTCCTGACGGTCGCGCCCGAGCCGACGATTTTTTCCGTCGAGCCCCCGCCAGAGCCGGTCATCGTCTCCCTGACCCCTCCGCCGCCGCCCCTTCCGGTCGCCGAACCCGACCCGCCGCCGGGCCCCGCCGAGCTCTCACAGGCCGCCGAACCGCCCGCTCCGGCGACCGTGGCGCCGACCCCGCCGAGACCCCGCCCGCCCGCAGCGCCGCGGACCCCTCGTCCCGCCCCGCCCGAGGTCGAGCCCCTGCCCGTGGCCGCCGCACCGCCCGGGCCGGCGCCCGCGCCTCCCCCCGCCGGCCTGACCCAGGCCCAGCTCGCCGGCGCGGCCACCGCCGGTACGGGCTCGGGCGCGGATGGAACCGGAACGCCGGGCGGCGGGGGTGGCACGGGCTCGGGCGCCGGCCGCTGCGACATGATCCGGCGGGTGCAGGATGCGCTCCGCGACAACCCCGGCGTGGTCGCGGCCGCCGCTCGCGCCCACCGGTCCCTGCCGGCCTCCCGGCGCGCCCTGCTGGTCTGGGACGGCGACTGGGTCATGAACCCGGGCGAGGAAGGCCGCGGCCTCGCCGGCCTGCGTCAGGCCATAGCGGTGGCCATCGCCTTCGCCCCACGCGAATGCCGCAGCCAGTCGATGCGCGGCCTCGTCCTGCTGACCCTCGCCGACGGCGCCGACAGCCCGCGCCTCGCCCTCGGGCAGAGCCAATGGCGCTGGTCGGACCTCACCGGCGCGCGCTGAGCGGATCCGGAATTGAAACCGGGCGCGGCCGTGTCCAGCCGCGCCCGGTCATCTCACGCCGACGTCAGACCAGGTCGAAGCGGTCCGCGTTCATCAGCTTGGTCCAGGCCGCCACGAAGTCCGTCACGAACTTCCCGGCATTGTCGGACTGGCCATAGACCTCGGCCAGTGCCCGCAGCTGCGAGTTCGAACCGAACACCAGATCGACGCGGGTCGCCGTCCACTTCAGCTCGCCGGTCGCCCGGTCGCGGCCCTCGAACTGGACCTCCTCGTCGGACGTCGCGGTCCAGACCGTGCCCATGTCGAGCAGGTTGACGAAGACGTCGTTGGTCAGCTGGCCGGGGCGTTTGGTGAAGACCCCGTGCTGGACGCCGTCGGTGTTGGCGTTCAGCGCCCGCAGCCCGCCCCACAGCACGGTCATCTCCGGCGCCGTCAGGGTCAGCAGCTGGGCACGGTCGATCATCATCTCCTCGGCGGTCAGGGTGAACTGGCCGCGCTGATAGTTTCGGAAGGCGTCGGCCTCGGGCTCCAGCACGGCGAAGGATTCGACGTCGGTCTGTTCCTGCGAGGCGTCCGCCCGGCCCGGGATGAACGGGACCTCGACGTCATGGCCCGCCGCCCGGGCCGCCTGCTGCACCCCGACCGAACCGGCCAGCACGATCAGGTCGGCCAGCGACACCGTCTTGCCGGTCGCGTTGAAGTCGGACCGGATGCCTTCCAGCACGGCCAGCACCTTCGAAAGCTGCGCCGGCTGGTTGACCGGCCAGTTGCGTTGCGGCTCGAGCCGAATGCGCGCGCCGTTGGCGCCGCCCCGCTTGTCCGAACCCCGGAAGGTCGAGGCCGAGGCCCAGGCCGTCGCCACCAGTTCGGTGACGCTGAGCCCCGACGACAGGATCTTCTCCTTCAGCACGCCGACGTCCGCCGCATCGATCAGCGGATGATCGACCGCCGGGATCGGGTCCTGCCACAGCAGTTCCTCCTGCGGGACGAGCGGGCCGAGATAGCGTTCCTTCGGCCCCATGTCGCGGTGGGTCAGCTTGAACCAGGCGCGCGCGAAGGCATCGCGGAACTGTTCGGGGTTGGCATGGAACCGCTTTGAGATTGCCAGATAGGCGGGGTCTGTGCGCAGGGCGATGTCGGTGGTCGCCATCATCGGCGCATGACGGCGCGACGGGTCATGGGCGTCGGGCACCAGGGTATCGGCGGCGCGGTCTACCGGCCGCCATTGCTGGGCGCCGGCGGGGCTCCTGGTCAGCTCCCACTCGTGGCCGAACAGGGTGTCGAAATAGCCGTTGTCCCACTGGATCGGGTTGGGCGTCCAGGCGCCTTCCAGACCCGAGGTGATGGTGTGAACGCCCTTGCCGCTTTCCCAGCTGTTCTTCCAGCCGAAGCCCTGTTCCAGGATGCCGGCGCCTTCCGGCTCGACGCCGACATGCTTCGCATCGCCCGCGCCATGGGCCTTGCCGAAGGTATGGCCCCCGGCGATCAGGGCGACGGTCTCCTCGTCGTTCATCGCCATCCGGGCGAAGGTCTCGCGGATGTCGCGGGCCGAGGCCAGCGGGTCAGCCTTGCCGTTCGGCCCTTCCGGATTGACGTAGATCAGCCCCATCTGGACAGCGGCCAGAGGCTTGTCGAGTTCGCGCTCGCCCTGGTAACGGTCGTCGGCCAGCCAGGTGTCCTCGGCGCCCCAGTGCACGTCCTCCGACGGCTCCCACACGTCCTCGCGGCCGAAGCCGAAGCCGAAGGTCTCGAAGCCCATCGTCTCCATGCCGACGTCGGCGGCCAGGATCATCAGGTCGGCCCAGCTGACCTGGTTGCCGTATTTCTGCTTGATCGGCCACAGCAGGCGGCGCGCCTTGTCGAGGTTGCCGTTGTCAGGCCAGGAGTTCAGCGGCGCGAACCTTTGCGTGCCCGAGCCCGATCCGCCGCGACCGTCGCCCGTGCGATAGGTGCCGGCCGAGTGCCAGGCCATGCGCACGAAGAACGGCCCATAGTGGCCGTAGTCGGCTGGCCACCAGTCCTGGCTGTCCGTCTGCAGCGCCCGCAGATCGGCCTTCAGCGCCTCGATGTCCAGTTTGGTGACCTCGTCGCTGTATTTGAAGGTCGGCGCGAACGGGCTGGTCAGCGACGAATGCTGGGACAGGATCTTCAGGTTCAGCTGGTTCGGCCACCAGTCGCGGTTAGAGCGGCCGCCGAAGCTGGTGTGGAACCGCACGCCGTGGCGCAGCGGGCACTGGGTGGTGGGCTCGACGAGGTCGTTTCCGTCCATGGGCATCGTTCTTCTCCGATCAGGGTCCGAGTTGGATGTCCAATGGGTAACAGAGCGCGGCCGTGAGATTAAGTCGATTAAACTGATGCTGAGGATTGACTGCGGTTATGATCGGACCAGGCAAAAAGGCGGCGGGATCGCTCCCGCCGCCCGATTGTCCGAACCCTGACGATGCCTAGCCCGCCAGCCGCTGCAGCAGGGCCGCCAGCGAGGCCATTCGCGCCTTCGTGGCATCGGTCGCGCCGTCCGGAGCCGTCGCCATAGCCGTCGCCAGTTCGCCCGCCGCCGCCTTGTCGGCAGACCCCGAGCGCCAGCCCGCGATCACGGTGCGGACACGCGCCTCGACGCCGTCCTCGATCGCGTCGGTGCGGGCCAGCTGATCGACGTAGGAGGCCGCCACGTCCGGGCTGTCGGCCCATTCGATCTTCGTCTGGGTCTGCGGATTGATCTCCTCCGCCATGATGGCCTCGGCCGCCGCGATCTCCGCCGCCGACAGCTGGTCCGACGGCAGCAGCTTCAGCACGTCCAGCCCGCGCGCGATCTCGCTGGAATAGATGCGCCCGTTGAACCAGTAGGCCGACCACGACCCGCCGACGTACAGCCGCTCGGCGCTGATCGGGCCCCGGTCGAAATAGGCGATCTCGACGGCGTGGGCCGGGTCGGTGAAGTCCATGATCGAGACCCCGCCCTGGTACCAGGACTGGACCATCAGATCGCGGCCCGGGACGGGGATGATGTTGCCGTTGTGGGCCACGCAGTTCTCGGTCGCCCCCTGCGCCGTCGGCAGCTTGTGGAAGCTGCGGCCGGTCAGGGTGCGGTCGGCGATGGTGGCGATCATATTGGCGCCCCAGGTGGCCGGATCCTCGGCCCGGCAGCGCGCGCCGATGCCGCCGCCCCACTCGTCGGTAAAGACCACCTTGTCGCCGGCGTTGTTGAACGTCGCCGAGTGCCAGTAGGCCATGTCCGGATCGAAGATGTCCGAGGTCCGGCGCGGGTTCACCGGGTCGGTGATGTCCAGCAGGATGCCGTTGCCGCTGCAGGCGCCGCCCGCCAGCCCGATCTCGGGATAGACGGTGATGTCATGGCACTGGTTGGTCTGGGCCGTGTCCTGGGTGGCGATGCCGGCCCGTCCGCCGCGCCACAGGCCTGCGACCCGGCCGGTGGTCGCATCGGCGAAGATGCGCGGCCGGTTCACCAGTTCCGCGTTCTCCGGATGATCCAGAGGCACCTTGATCACGTCGATCGAGAACAGGGCCGTCTCCGGGTTCTCGTCCGGCTCGCCGTCGGTGCAGATGTCCAGCTCGCCCGTCTCGCGCACGTCGGCCGTGCCCTGGCCGTAGACATACAGGACGTTCGGGTCCGACGGATCCGGAACCAGCGTATGGGTGTGCGACCCGCGGCAGGTCTGGACCGCCGCGATCTGGCGCGGATTGTTCAGGTCAGAGATGTCGAAGATACGCACGCCGCGGAACCGTTCGGCGCTGACCTCGCCCTCATTGCCGGCGCCGCTGCAGTCCAGCCGCCCGCGGTTCTCCTCGACCGACATGAACAGCAGGTCGCCCTTGACCGAGACGTCGCCCTGACCGCCCGGGCAGACCACAGACATCACCAGCCGGGGCGCGTCGCCCGAGACGTCATAGGCGTTGAAGCCGTTGAAGTTGCCGACGAACAGCCGGCCATTCGACATCGCCAGGTCGGAGTTGGCCATGCCCAGCCTGCTGAGGTTCGGGTTCGCCCGCCTCGCCTCACGCGCCGCGGCCCGCTCCTCGTCGGTCTTCGGCGGCGAGAACATCGTCTCGCTCGTGCCGAACCCCGGCGGATGCGGCGTGTGGCTGACCAACGACAGGCCCACCGCCGCCTGTCCGGCGTTGTCGAACCCGGCCGACAGGCCGGAGCGCGCGTCGGTCCCGATGACCTGGACCGCCCCTCCCGCCGACGACTCCTGCGCCGCGGCGACGGTCGCACCAAGCAACAGACCCAATGCGGCGACGGAGGAAAGCAGGGTGCGACGGACGGTCATGGCGGGCCTCGTTCGAAGGATGAAATGCGACGGGTTCAGAGTTCGGCGGACAGGGACTGCATGCGCAGGATCTCGGTCGACTGATCGGCGACGACCGCATTGGTGAAGTCGGACAACAGGGTGTCCTGTGCGGCGTCGGGCGTCTGCATCAGGGCGCCGACCATGTCGATCGCTCCCTGATGATGCTGGATCATCCCGGCCAGGAACAGCCGGTCGAAGTCCGTCCCGCTCGCCGCCGCCAGCGTCCGCATCTGGCGCGGCGTCAGCATCCCGGCCATCACCGGCGTGTCGTCGGGATCCGGCCCGTGGCTCATGCCCGCATGCCCCCCGTGCCCCATCGCCGAATGATCCATCCCGGCATGACCCATGCCCGGCATCTCCACGGGCCGGCCGCGCTCCTGCAGCCACCCGCGCATCACGGCCATCTCGGCCTCCTGGCTCAGGGCGATGCGACGCCCCAGCAGTTTCACCCGCCGGTCCGACCCGCGCGTGTCCAGCAGTTCGACCATCTCCACCGCCTGGGCGTGATGGACGATCATATGCTGCATGAAGCCGGCGTCCGCCTCGGTGAAGGTCGTCCGCCCCAGGGCCATCGCCTGTTCCGGCGTCACGATCCGCGACGGCTGTCCGGGCGCGCCGGGCTGGAAGATCGGGGGTGATCCGCCCGGAGTCCGGGCTGCGGGAGTCTGGGCGAGAGCCTGTCCGGCGATCAGACCCGTCATCAGGGCCGCAAGGATACCGAACACCAGCCTCACGCCCGCTCATTCCCGCCGCAGCGCTTTTCGGCCACAATCCAGACTAGGCCCCGGCCCCGCCCCGGGGCAAGCGGCTTGCGGAAATCCTCATGCCCGCCGGCGCGTCCCCCCGCGTCGCGGCGGCGCGTCAGCTTCGCTTCCGCCGTCCGGGCGGCGGCTCCTGCGCCAGCGCCCGGGTCCAGGCCTCGTCTTCGGACAGGCCCGCCGCCTGTCCTGCGATGACCCTCTCCTCGACTTTCAGCCGCCGGTCGCGCCACAGGGTCTTCACCGGCAGATCGGGATCATAGACATCGTTGGGACCGATCCTCAGCCGGTCGGACACCGTCCCGCCCGCATCGTCCAGCACCTCGGCCACCACCCTCAGCGGCACGTTATAGGCGGTCATCCCCACCGCCGTCGCCCGGTCCGCCAGCCGGCCATAGCTTTCCGCCAGCCCGGCCAGAGCCCTGGCCTCGGACCACAGCCGCCCCTTCATCGCCCGGCCCGAGGCCAGGATCGCCGCCTTCGCCAGCGCCGCCGGATCCGAGGAATCGGGATCGTCGACGGGCGCCGGAACGAACAGGGCCTTCAGCGCCCGCGACCCCACGGGGTTCAGCGACCGGTGCGCCGCCTCCTCCTCCTCGACCATCCGCGCATGGGCCCGCGCCCGCGCGTCGCCCATCGACTTCTTGGTCCAGCCGTCCCGGCAGGCATAGCGATAGATGGTCGTCGGCGAGACCTTCCACTTGGCCCCCAGATCCCTGGCCATCGCCCCGTTCTTGTACTCCTCGGCGATGATCTCCCAGGTCTCGGGCTTCAGACGGAAATGGGTTGCGGGGGCTTCTGCACGGGCTCTGGTCATGCCGACAGTGTGCGGGCGCGGCGAGGGTATGCGCGGATAAAGCCCCTAAATAATCCCGGCCTTTGATCGGTAAGGCGAAATCGGGGGATGTGTTGATGGGTATGAGGATCCTCCCCCCTTGGGGGAGGGGGACCGCGAAGCGGTGGAGGGGGACTGCCGCAGCCTCGCCCTCAGCCGACTGACCCCCACTGCTCCGCCATCGCCTTCGCGATACCGGGGAAGAACCGCGACCGCTCCTTCCACCGATCCGGCGACGGGGGCATGTGGTGAACCCGAGGCGCACGACCTTCAACGATGTCTGTCGGTGTCAGCGGCGGAAGGTTTCTGAGCCAGAGACAGGTCCGCTTCGTTTCACCGTGACCGAACTGCCAAGGCTGAATGCTTTGCGCGAACTCTTCAAAGTTCACGATCCGAGCCTTGGCATGCTTGTGCATCACCGGATTCTCGATCGCTACGCGATCAATAGGGGCGTTCCAGAAGTCGGAGAACAACGCCGCCCCTTCATCCAACTCCGCCCACATGTCCTCAATGGTCTTGCCGCGCGGCGGCGCGGTCAGCCAACGCACGCCCGAATTGCACAGCCGCGTGCAAGGCGGGTGTGCGACCATCAGCAGGTCCCAGCCGTCGTTCAATAGGTCCCGCGCATCGCCGATTATGTGGCGGTTCGACCCGTCCTCGCTCGGCAGGAGGTCACACGACCAAGCGTCGTGGCCCAGCGCCAGAAACGCGTTGCGGACCGTGCCGCTGTATTCACAAGCGACGAGGACCCGCATGCCCGAGCCCCGCCCTCCGATTCCGTCAAATGCCACGCCGTCACGTCCCTAGCGCGCTGCGGCGAATCCGCAGCGAAGCGCAAGTTGCCCCATAGCGCCTAAGAAAATGCCAGGATAGGTTGCATAATCCTTCTGTGGATCGATGAACTGAGATGAAGCGGGATTTGGTGGAAGGTCTCTTGATCGCTGCGTTGGTTCTCTGTTTCATCGGCCAGGTCGCAGCGACCATCTGGATGTTTAGCAAGAACCTTCCGTTGTGAGCCGCTTACAGGCTAGCCTCGGCCGTTGCTGGCACGGAGAGCCTGAATGACGACTGCGCCGGAACCTCGCATCGATTGGACCGACTGGCAGAACGACCTGATCGTCGCCGACTACTTCGATATGTTTGGCAGGCTTTCGGCAGGCGAAAAGATCAACCGCCTCGAACGAAACCGGGAACTCCAGACCCTCACAGGAAGAACCAAGGGATCCATCGAGCGGAAGCGGATGAACATCTCGGGGGTGCTCGAGGGACTCGACATGGAATGGATGGAAGGCTTCGCGCCTAACGATCATTTCCAAATCCCGCTCGCCGATGCGGTTCAGCGCTACCTAGATCGCCATCCCGAATGGCTTGATGACACTGTTGCAGCAAAACTCATCGACATAGACGCGCCGTTAGCAGAGGACTCTCCGCCGCCATTGGGGCCGCCGCCCGCTCCGCCGAAAGCAGCGATGGAGCGCATTGCCCGCAAGTACAATCACGCTGAGCGAGACTATCAGAACCGCCGCCTTGGCTATCTTGGCGAGAAGCTCGTCTATCACCGCGAAAAAAGGCTCCTCACGGAGGCCGGCTCCAAGTTCGCGGAAAAGGTCGAGTGGACCTCACAGGAAAAGGGTGATGGCGTCGGCTACGACATCCTTAGCTTCAGCCCCGATGGGGAGCGGCGGAAAATCGAGGTCAAAACGACCAATGGCTCCAAGACCACCCCATTCTTTCTAACCCGGACAGAGCGAGCGGTTTGCGAAGAGGAGCCTGATATTTGGCGGCTCTACAGACTGCATGATCTGGACAAGGCACCTGGCCTATTCTGCATCAAGCCGCCACTTGAAGGAGTTGTCCGGCTGACCGCGGACACTTGGCGGGCGTCATTTTAATCGCTGGTTGCCCGGAGTGCGTTCGCCAGAGAGGCTGATCGGCTCAATCGCAACTAGCCCTACTTGGTCCTCGTCCATATTCAGCGCGACGATGAACGCCACTTGCGCGAATGTAAGGCATACATTCACAGCCGGCGGGGATTGAAAGACAGTCGATCACCACGCGGGCCGTTGCAGGCCGAGCGAAATCTGCGACGCTGCCGCAGCAACTCGGACGCGAATCATGAAGCTGCCTTCCATCTTCGAACGTATATCCGAACAGACGGCGCAGAAGACGGCCAGAACGCTAGACTTGCTGCTAGCCATTGCCGCCACCGTGATCCTCGGGGCGCTTATGGCTAGCGCAATTCCGGACTTGTTCGCTCTATTTGGACCGGATCAAATATCTCCGCCGACCAGAGCCACCATGGGCGAGTTCGGAGACTTCATGGGCGGGGTGTTGAATCCGGTTCTAACTTTTCTCGCCTTCATCGCGCTACTTCTAACAATAGTCCTTCAGCAGAAGGAACTTGGGGCCAGCAACGCACAATTTAAGAAATCTGCCAAAGCGCTTACCGATCAGCACGATACCCAAAAGGCGCAGCGATTTGAAGCATCCTTTTTTCAGCTTATGTCACTGCATGGAGAAGTTGTCTCGGAGATGAGGGCCACAGACCCGATTTCGAAATCAACAGGACAAGGGCGAGACTGCTTCAGGATTTTTTACAGCAAACTCAGACGATTATACCGTCAAAAAAGAGAACGCTTTGGAACCACAAAGCCAGATGCCGCACTGATAGCCCTATCTTACCAAGAACTATACAAAGAACACCAACCTGAACTGGCTCACTATTTCCGTATAGTTTACAATACGCTTCGCTTCATCAAAGATAGTGATAAAGATAGACCTTATCTCCAGCTATACAGAGCTCAACTATCAAATCAGGAGCTCCTAGTTCTGTATTATAACTGCGTAATTGGTCGACACGGCGCGCGAATGAAAGAATTAGCCGAGCATTTTGAGCTATTTGATAACCTCTCTGACCGTCTTCTCAACCCGAAACACGCCGGGTCAATTTGGATTGATCCCACAGCTTTCGGCCCAGACGGCTACGCCGGCTCGAAGAAGCGCACCTACTTCTTGGGCGATCTAAGGAATGCTCCCAAGACAGATGCCGCAGTCCTTCGTCGGCGCGCAGGCATGTAGCGCTCAGTCCCCGACCATCTTCAGCGCAGCGATCAAGGCCTCCTGCGGAATCTCGACCTTGCCGAACTGGCGCACCCGCGTCGTGCCGGCCTTCTGATCCTCACGCGGCGAGGATGACTGCGTGATCGACCTTGCGCGCCGCATAGGCCAGACAGGCCGAGATGTCCTCGGCCTGCAGATCGGGGTGGTATTCCAGAATGGAGGCCGGGGTTCCGCCCGCCGCCAGCATGCCTAACACGTCGCTGACAGGCGTCCGCAGGCCCCGGATGCAGGGGCGCCCGCCACAGGTTTCGGGACGGATGCTGATGCGGGACAGCAGGTCGCTCATGCCCATATCCTGGCACATCTCGCCTTGAGACCGAACCGGGCGACCTCGCGATGATCTTGCTGCCGATGGCCGCGCACTCGCCACCCGGACCTTTCCGCACTATTCTCCGGCCATGACCCGCGACGCTGTCATCGCCGTCCTGCGCGCCAATGAGGCGGCGCTGCGTCTGAAGGGCGTGGCCCACGCGGCGCTGTTCGGATCCCTCTCCCGCGGCGAGGCCGGCCCCGACAGCGACATCGACATCATGGTCGAGCTCGACCCGGCGGCCGAGGTCGGTCTTTGGGACTATGTGGGCATCACGCATTTCATCAGCGATCTGTTCCCCATCAAGGTCGACGTCTCGGAACGCAAGGCGCTGAGGCCCCACGTCCGGCCCAGCGCCGAGCGTGACGCGGTCCATGCCTTCTGAGGCGGACCGACTACCGGCCCTGATCGCCGCCGCTGAGGCCGCGCTCGCGCCATGAAGCACTACCGCACCAAACCGCGCTCAAGCAGCGAGGCGCCGCGCGCCGAGCGCTAGCGCACCAAGAAGCCCTCAATCCTCGTCCATCTTCAGCGCGGCGATGAACGCCTCCTGCGGGATCTCGACCTTGCCGAACTGGCGCATGCGCTTCTTGCCGGCCTTCTGCTTCTCCAGCAGCTTCTTCTTGCGGGTCGCGTCGCCGCCGTAGCATTTCGACGTCACGTCCTTGCGCAGCGCCCGCACGGTTTCCCGCGCGATGATCTTGCCGCCGATGGCGGCCTGGATCGGGATGACGAACATGTGGGGCGGGATCAGCTCCTTCATCTTCTCGACCATGCCCCGGCCGCGCGTCTCGGCGCGGGCGCGGTGGACCAGCATCGACAGGGCGTCGACGGGCTCGGCATTGACCAGGATGCTCATCTTGACCAGATCGCCGACCTTGTAGTCCGTGATCTCGTAGTCGAACGAGGCATAGCCCTTCGAGATCGACTTCAGCCGGTCGTAGAAGTCGAACACGACCTCGTTCAGCGGCAGCTCATAGACCACCAGAGCCCGCGACCCGACGTAGGACAGTTCGACCTGTGAGCCGCGCCGGTCCTGACACAGCTTGATGACGCTGCCGAGGTATTCGTCGGGGGTCAGGATGGTGGCCTTGATCCACGGCTCCGAGATCGTCTCGATCTGCATCACGTCGGGCAGGTCGGCGGGGTTGTGCAGGTCGATCTCGCGCCCGTCGCGCAGGCCGATCTTGTAGACCACCGAGGGCGCCGTCGCGATCAGGTCGAGGTTGAACTCGCGGGAGAGGCGCTCCTGGATGATCTCCAGATGCAGCAGACCCAGGAAGCCGCAGCGGAAGCCGAAGCCGAGGGCGGCGCTGGATTCCATCTCGAAGGTGAAGGAAGCGTCGTTCAGCCGCAGCCGGCCGATGGCGGCGCGCAGGTCCTCGAAGTCGGCGGCGTCGACCGGGAACAGGCCGCAGAAGACCACCGACTGGACCTCCTTGAACCCCTTCAGCGGCTCGGCCGTGGGCTTGCGTTCGTCGGTGATGGTGTCGCCGACGGCCGCGTGGGCGACTTCCTTGATCTGGGCGGTGATGAAGCCGACCTCGCCGGGGCCGAGGCTCTCGACCGGGGTGTTCTTGGGCAGGAAGACGCCGACCCGGTCGATCAGGTGGGTCGAGCCGTTCTGCATCATCTTGACGCGCATCCCGGCCTTCAGGGTGCCGTCGAAGACGCGGACCAGCACGACGACGCCCAGATAGGGGTCGTACCAGGCGTCGACCAGCAGGGCCTTCAGCGGCGCGTCCGGGTCGCCCTTGGGCGCCGGCAGGCGGGTGACGATGGCTTCCAGCACGTCCTCGATGCCGATGCCGGACTTGGCCGAGCACAGCACCGCATCGCTCGCATCAATCCCGATGACGTCCTCGATCTGCTGGCGAACCCGCTCCGGCTCCGCCGCCGGCAGGTCGATCTTGTTCAGGACCGGGACGATTTCGTGGTTGTTGTCGATGGCCTGATAGACATTGGCCAGGGTCTGGGCCTCGACTCCCTGACTGGCGTCGACGACCAGCAGCGATCCCTCGCATGCGGCCAGGCTACGCGAGACCTCATAGGCGAAGTCCACATGCCCCGGCGTGTCCATCAGGTTCAGGACATACTCCAGCCCGTCCCGGGCCTTGTAGTTCAGACGCACCGTCTGCGCCTTGATCGTGATCCCCCGCTCTTTCTCGATGTCCATATTATCGAGAACCTGCGCCGACATCTCGCGCGCAGTCAGACCTCCGGTCACCTGGATCAGGCGATCCGACAGGGTCGATTTGCCATGGTCGATGTGGGCGACCACTGAGAAGTTTCGGATGCGTTCGATGGGGGGCGTCGTCATGGTGCGGCGCGGTTAGCATGGGTGGCGCGTCAGCGCCAACGCAGCAGGCCTCACATCCCTGTCGCACCGGCGTTCGGCGCGGATTACTTCGTAGTAATGGCCGCGCTTGCCGTTTGAGGGTGAGGCCTGAACGCGGTATGAGGCCCCGCTCGGCGGATATGTCATCGCCGGTTGACCTCCCCTGCCGGCGCCGCTTCGCCGCCCAGACATACAGGATCGCTCCGTGGCCCCCACGTCCTCGACCCGCCTTCTCCGCGCCTCCGCCCTCGCGCTCGTCCTCGGGCTGGGCCTGACCATCGCCGCCTGCGGGGGCGGAGGCGAGGAGAAGAAGGGTGAGACGTCCGATGCGCCCGCCGCCTCCGGACCGACCGTCACCGTCGCGCCCGCCGCCCTGACCAGCCTACCCCGCATCATCACGGCCTCGGGCAGCGTCTCGGCCTGGGAAGAGGTGCCGGTCGGCGCAGAAACCGGCGGCCTGGTCGCCACGGCCGTCTATGTCGACGAGGGAACCTACGTCCGTCAGGGCCAGCCGCTGGTCCAGTTGAACGACGCCCTGCTGCGCGCCCAGCTGCGCCAGCAACAGGCGGGCGTCCAGACCGCCGAGGCCAACCTGTCCCGCGATGACGCCGCTCTCGCCCGCTCGCAGGAGCTGAAGGAGCGCGGCTTCCTGAGCCAGGCGTCGCTGGATACGGCCCTGGCCAATCAGCGCGCCTCGACCGCCAACCTCGCGTCGGCGCGCGCCTCCCTGTCCGAGACCCAGACCCGGCTGTCGCAGGCCACCCTGCGGGCGCCGGTCGCCGGGCTGATCATCAGCCGCAGTGTGACCCGCGGCCAGATCGTCCAGGCCGGGACCGAAATGTTCCGCATGGTCCGTGACGGTCGCCTCGAGCTGGACGCCCAGATTCCGGAGACCGAACTGGCCCTCATTCGTGCGGGTCAGACCGCGACCATTTCCTCCGATCAGATTGGCCAGACGACCGGCCGCGTCCGTATCGTGACGCCCGAGGTCGACGCCGCAAACCGGCTCGGCACGGCTCGCATCGCCCTGTCGGGTAGCGGCGGCTTCCGCCCCGGCATGTTCGCCAGGGCCGAGATCGACGTCGGCGCCCAGCCCACGATCACGGTGCCTACGGCCGCTGTCCTGTACCGCGAGAACCGGGCGGGCGTGTACGTCCTGATGACCAACAACCACGTCCGCTTCCAGCAGGTGACGGTGCTGTCCCGGGCCGCGGAGCGCACTTCGGTCACCGGGCTGAACGCCGGCGCCCAGGTCGTGGTCGACGGCGCCGGCTTCCTCGGCGACGGGGATCGGGTCAACGTCGTCGCCGCGCGCGCTCCCGCCGCCGCGGCTCCCGCGACCTCACCTGCCGCTGCTCCGGCCGCGCGCTAGAGCCTGACCATGAAGAACATCTCCTCCTGGTCGATCAAGAACCCGATCCCGATCATCCTGCTGTTCACGCTGCTGACCATCGCCGGTCTGCTCAGCTTCAACAACATGCGGATCAACAACAATCCGGACATCGACTTCCCGCTGGTGGCGGTCACGGCCGTGCGGCCAGGCGCGGCGCCCAGCGAGATGGAGGTTCAGGTCACCCGGCTGATCGAGGACTCCCTCTCCGGCCTGTCGGGCGTGCGCCACATCAACTCCCAGGTCATGGACGGCGTCTCCTCGACGACCATCGAGTTCGAGCTGGGCACCGATACCGAGCGCGCCACTAACGACGTCCGCAACGCGATGAGCGGCCTGCGTGCTGACCTGCCGCAGGACATGCAGGAGCCGGGCGTCCAGCGCATCGACATCACCGGCGACGCCCTGATCACCTGGGTCGTCCGTTCGTCGACCATGACGCCGGAAGAGATCAGCTGGTTCGTCGACAACGACATCAGCCGCACCCTGCTGGCCATCAAGGGCGTCGGCGAGGTGAACCGCTCGGGCGGCGTGGATCGCGAGATCGCCGTCGCGCTGGATCCCGATCGTCTGGCCTCCTATGGCCTGACGGCGGCGGCTGTCAGCCAGTCCCTGACCGGCGTGAACTCCGACCAGCCGGGCGGACGGGTCACCATTTCCGGCTCCGAACGGTCAATCCGCACCCTGGGGGCCGCGACCTCGATCGATGGCCTGCGCGAGACCCTGGTGCCGCTGGGCGGCGGTCGCACTGTGCGGCTGGGTGATCTCGGCACGGTGGAGGACCACTGGTCGGAGCCGCGTCGCCTCGCCCGCTACAACGGCCAGGAAGCCATCACCTTCAACTTCCTGCGCTCTCGCACCGCCTCGGAAGTCCGCATCGCCGAAAAGGTGCGCGAGGCCGTTGCAAAGATCGACGAGGACCATCCCGAGCTTGAGATCCAGCAGGTCACCGCCAGCGTCGAACAGATCGAGGAAAGCTACATCGCCTCGCTGGAAGCCCTGCTGCTGGGCGCCGTTCTGGCCGTGATCGTGGTCTTCATCTTCCTGCGCGACTGGCGGGCGACCTTCATCACCGCCATGGCCATGCCGTTGTCGCTGATCCCCGCCTTCGCCGTGCTGGGACCGATGGGGCAGTCGCTGAACGTGGTCAGCCTGCTGGCCCTGTCCCTGACCATCGGCATCCTCGTCGACGACGCCATCGTGGAGATCGAGAACATCGTCCGGCACATGCGGGACGGGAAGTCGCCCTACAACGCCTCGATGGAAGCCGCCGACGAGATCGGCCTGGCGGTCGTGGCGACCACCGCGACCATTATCGCAGTCTTCGCGCCGGTCGGCTTCATGCCGGGCATCATCGGCCAGTTCTTCAAGGCCTTCGCCCTGGCCGCCTGCGTCTCGGTGGCCTTCTCCCTCGTCGTGGCGCGAACGCTCACGCCCCTGATGGCCGCCTATCTGCTCAAGCACCAGAAGCATGAGGACCGCGATCCCTTCTGGATGGCCGGTTACCTCAAGTCGCTGAGCTGGAGCCTGAAGAACCGCTGGAAGGTCTTCGGCATCGGCACGGCCCTTTTCCTCGCCACAGCCCTGTTGATCGCGCCCCGGGTGCCTTTCGAGTTCCAGCCCTCGGGCGACGTCGCCCGGGCCGGATTCTCCGTCGAACTGCCGCCGGGCGCGACCCTGGCCCAGACCGACGCCATCGTTCAGCGCCTGACCCGCGACCTGCGCGCGCGGCCGGAAGTGATCTCGGTCTACGCCTCCGTCGGCGGCCAGGAGGTCAACCAGGCCAACCTCTATGCCGACCTGCTGCCCAAGGGTGACCGCGACCTGAGCCAGCAGGAGTTCGCTCGCGCCATGGTCGACAGCTGGAAGAACATTCCGGGCGCCCGTATCGGCGCCGGCATCGCCAATCAGGGCGGCGGACCATCGGACGGCACCAGCTACACCTTCTCCATCCTGAGCGACAGCGGCGAGGCCCTGCAGGCCGCAGCGCGCCAGGTCGAGGCCGAGATGCGGACCGTTCCGGGTCTGGCCAATGTGGTCAACACGGCCTCGATCGCCCGGCCCGAGATCCTGGTCACCCCGCGTCCCGATCAGGCCGCCCTGATGGGCGTCTCGACCAGCGCCATCTCTCAGGCCGTGCGCGTCGCCACCATCGGCGACGTCGATCAGAACCTGCCGAAATACAATCTCGGCGACCGTCAGGTGCCGATCCGTCTGCGCCTGACCCGCGACGCCCGCGAGGACCTGTCGGTGATCGAGAACCTCCGGGTTCCGACGGCCACCGGCGGGGCGGTGCCGCTGAGCGCCGTCGCCGACATCCAGTTCGGCGCCGGTCCTTCGCAGGTGCTTCGTCAGGACCGTTCGCGGATCGCCTCGATTACGGCGGAACTGGACGGCATTCGTTCGGGCGAGGCCGGCGTGCTGGTGCAGAAACTGCCTTCGGTTCAGAACCTGCCCGAAGGCGTCCGCCAGGTTCCCGCAGGCGACCAGGAGTTCATCACCGAGATGATCAACGGGTTCGCCATCGCCTTCATGACCGGCATCCTTCTGATGTACGCCGTTCTGGTTCTGCTGTTCCGCAGCTTCGCCTATCCGGTCACCATCATGGCCTCCCTGCCGCTCGCCATCGGCGGTGCCTTCGTGGCGCTGATGATCGGCGGGTCCAGCTTCTCCATCTCGTCCCTGATCGGGGTGCTGATGCTGATGGGGATCGCGGCCAAGAACTCCATCCTGCTGGTCGACTATATCGTCATCGCCGAGCAGGAGGGCATGAAGCGGATCGACGCGATCATGGACGCGGCGCACAAGCGCGCGCGCCCGATCCTGATGACCACCTTCGCCATGGGCGCCGGCATGATCCCGGTCGCCGTCGGCTGGGGCGCGGACGTCGAGTTCCGTCAGCCGATGGCCATCGCGGTCGTGGGCGGGCTGATCTCCTCGACCTTCCTGTCCCTGCTGTTCATCCCGCCGATCTTCACCATCGTGGACGACATTTCGGGCTGGATCCGGCGCCGGATGGGCGGGATGTTCGCGGGCCAGCACCAGACCCATGGTGGCGAGACCGCACCCGCCGAATAGTCGGCGGCGCGACCGCAGCGCGATCGGCCGGGAGCCGGACACGCTGCGGCAGCCCCTGCAACACTCCGCAGCGGCGCGACCGCGATCCGTGGGCGGCCTGTAAGGGCTTCCAGGCGACGGACGCCGGAAGGCGTGGGCTCCCGCTGGCCGCTTGCGAGAGCCGGAACTGAAGGCGCTCCCCGGCCTGCGCGGCGCAAAGCCAAGGGCGTCCGATAGCCGATCCTGTCTTTGGGTCGACCGGGCCCCGGGACGAGCAGACCGCACGAACGGCGTCCAGCTCCCGTCAGGGGTCATCACCCACGGCCGACGGAATCCACCCAAGAAAAAGCCGGCCGGGGTTGCCCCCGGCCGGCCTGGTCGTTCCGGATGTCGCCGGGATCAGTACTTGAGGCGGAGCGTCGCGCCGAAGGTGCGCGGGGCGCCGAGGAAGGCGTCGATCGTCTGCGTGTCGCCGGCCGGGCTGTAGAAGGTTCCGTTCGGCTGCACCGTGGTCTGGAAGCCGCTGCCTTGCAGGAAGCCGTTGTAGGCGACCTGGACATACTCTTCGTCAGTCAGGTTCTGGGCCCAGGCCTCCAGCGTCCAGCGCTCGTCTTCCGAACCGATGGAGATACGGCCGTTCACGGTGCCGAAGCCTTCCTGCATCTTGAAGGGCAGCAGGTCGGAGCCGGTGTTGTACTCGGTCATGTACTTGCCTTGCAGGCTGAAGCCCATGGCCAGGCCATTGCCGAGCGACCGGTTGAAGTTGATGGCGCCGACGTAGGACCATTCCGGCGCGAACGACGGGGTGGCGCCCGGCAGCAGCGACAGACCCGGGAAGTTGGCCGGGTTGGCCAGGTTGGCGGCGACGAAGCTGCCGTACTCGGCCTGGGTGTAGGTCACGCCGCCCGTGAGGGTCAGACCCTCGACCGGGGTGAACCACATGAAGTCGGCATCGACGCCGCGCGAGGTCAGCTCGGGGATCGACTCCACCACGAAGGCGGTGCCGAGGAAGGTGTTGAGCTGGAAGTTCTCGAACCGCTGGTCGAAGTAGGTGACGTTCAGCAGCATGGACCGATCGAACAGGGTGGACTTGATGCCCAGTTCGTAGCTGTCGACGTCTTCCGACGGGAAGAACAGCGAGGCTTGCGGGGTCGGCGGAACCGTTCCCTGCACGCGGTCCTGATTATAGCCGAAGCTCTTGTAGCCGCGCGCGAACGAGCCATAGACCATCACGGATTCGTTCAGGCGGTAGGCCGCCTTGATCGTGCCGCTGAGGGTGCCGTCATTGACGCTCTCGCTGACGGCGCGGTTGGCGAAGAACGGGTTGGTCCAGGGCAGGCACAGGCGGGCGGTGATGCCGCCGGCCGCGGCCTGACCAGCGGCCGCATTACCGTTGCCGGCCAGGGTCGCCAGGGTCGTGAAGTTGCCCAGGGCGCCGGCGCAGGTGGCCGAAGACGTGCCGACGTTGGTCTGCACGCCGTCCAGCGACTTCTTGTCGTAGGTGTAGCGCAGGCCCAGGGTCACATCGAACTGGTCGGTGACCTGCCAGCTGTTGTTGGTGAAGATGGCGACCGAGTCAGAGGTCTGCTCGTACCTGTCGGCCAGAGCCTGACCGGCGCCCGGCGTCGGGCCGTTGCCGAACAGGGCGCCCGACGTGCCAAGGCACTGCTGCATCTGCAGAACCGTCTGGCCGGCGCGGGTGAAGCAGCCGATCGACGTGCCGCTGGTCGGAATGCCCAGGGCGGCGAACGGCGCCGTCAGTTGAAGCGACAGGACCGGAGCGTAGTCGGCGCCCAGGAAGAAGCTGTCCTGACGGTCGACGTTCTCGCGGGTGGCGAAGAAGCCGACCAGCCAGTCGAGGTTGTCCGTGGCGCCAGCCAGGCGGAATTCCTGGGTCAGGTTGTCGACCTGGGCGCCGAACTGGCCGTCGTTCAGACGGTAGGCGATGTCAGCGCCGGTGAAGTCGGCGTCCTGACCGTTCTGAACGCCCCAGTCGCGCCACGAGGTGATCGAGGTGAAGGTGGCGTTCCAGGCATCGATATCGATGTTGGCTTCGGCCGAAAGGCCCTTGTCTTCGATCTCCTGACTGGTCGCACGGTTGGTGAAGGCGTTGCGCGAGAAGGGCAGGAAGCCGAAGCCGGCGGCAGGCGGACGCTGACCGGTGCCGACCGAGGCGCCGTCGATGAACGGATAGGTCGGGCCGGTGCGGACCTGGACGCCGGTGCAGCAGTATTCATCGCGGCTGGTGTAGTCGGCGATGATGCGGATCGAGGCCGAGTCGTTCGGCAGGAAAAGCAGCTGGCCGCGCACCGTGTAGAAGTCCCGGTTCGCGTCGTCGGTCTCGACGCGCGGGCCATCGCCGGTGTCGACATTGTAGAAGCCGTCGCGCACGCGACGGGCGGCGTACAGGCGCATGGCGACCTGGTCGCTGATCGGGCCGGTGATCGATCCGGAGACGCCCAGATCGCCGTAGTTGCCGGCCGTAAACTCGGCATTGTAGCCCGGCGTGAACGACGGAGCCTCAGTAATGATGTTGATGACGCCGGCCGAGGTGTTCTTGCCGAACAGCGTGCCTTGGGGACCCTTCAGAACTTCGATGCGGCTCAGTTCGCCGATGTCGCCGAAGCCGACGCCGTTGCGCGAGCGATAAACGCCGTCGATCACGACGCCGACCGAGCTTTCCAGACCGGGGTTGTCGCCGACGGTGCCGACGCCGCGGATACGGGCGGTGGTCGAGGCTTCCGAGGTCGTCGATGTGACGGTCAGGCCGGGGGTCAGGATCTGCAGATCCTTGATGTCCTTGACGCCGGCGTCTTCCAGCGCCTCGGCCGACAGGGAGGTGACCACGATCGGCACGTCCTGGAGGCTCTGCTCGCGCTTCTGGGCCGTGACGATGATGTCGTCGACCGAGGAGGCCTGGCCATCTTGGGCCGAAGCGGTCCCGGCAAAGCCGAAGGCGACGGCGCCGACGACGGCGACGGACGCAGTGCAACGAAGAATTTGAGTAAGACGCATGGACGGCTCCCGGCTCATGGCCCGACGCCTCCTCTTGGAGAGCATCGCGGCGTTTCCTGATTCCCAACCCGCGCCCTTCTTGCGGAGCGTCGGATTCTTGTAGGTTTTGCGTAGGGCAAGCCGCACTTTGGGACAAGCCAGAGCCTGTGCTCACGCCATGTTTCAGCCTTGCGACAGCGCCCTGTGTGACGCGAAAGCGACAGAATGCGATGACCTTAGGTCAATATTCGCGCCTCAAGATTCAGTAATCGGCCCGGAAGAAGCCTTGGAATCTCGCGAACGGCCGGATGCGATGGAGAGAACGATGCCGCCCAATACGGCCGAAAGCACCGAGCCCAGGATCACGCCCAGCTTGACCTCCACCTGCTGAGGGGAGTCCACCGCGCCTGGAAACGCCAGTGCGCCGATGAACAGGCTCATGGTGAAACCGACTCCGCAAAGAAGAGAGACGCCATAGACTTGCAGCCAGCTGGCCCCACTCGGGCGAGCGCCCAGTTTCAGCGCGGTAACCAGCCAGGCGGCGCCCATGACGCCGATCTGCTTGCCGACAAACAGGCCTGCGGCGATGCCGAGGACGAGCGGCGCCAGCATCTGGTCGAGCGACAGCCCCGCGAATGACACCCCGGCCTTGGCGAAGGCGAACAGCGGAAGGACCAGGTAGGCCACATAGGGATGCAGGTCGTGCATCGCTTCCTTCAGCGGACTCTGCTGATCGTCGGCGCGCGGGGACACCGGCACGATGGCGGCGAAGGCGACGGCCGCAAGCGATGTGCTGAGCCCGGCCTTTACGCTCAGCCACCAGACGAGGGCGAAGCCGAGGACCCAGAACGGAGCGGGAATCCGGCGCAAGGACATCACTGAACCCGCCAGCAGCAGTGCTCCGGCCACGCCAACCAGCATCCAGTCCACGCCGGTGCTGAACAGAACGGCGATCAGGGCGATCGCGCCGAGGTCATCTACGATGGCCAACGTGAGCAGGAAGACCCGAAGCGATGACGGCAGCCCCTTGCCCACCAGGGCGAAGACAGCGAGTGCAAAGGCGATATCCGTGGCCAGCGGAATGGGCCAGCCCTGATGCGGGCCTCCCAGGGAGCCGGAAAACAGCAGATAGACGCCGGCGGGCGCCAGCATCCCGCCCAGGGCGGCAACGACCGGGGTCACCAGCTTCCTGGGATCGCTCAACTCGCCCTGGCGAATCTCGTATTTGATCTCCAGCCCGACCACGAGGAAGAAGATGGCCATCAGGCCTTCCTTGATCCACTCCGAGACGGACAGTTCCAGCTGCAGCGGCCCGGCCTGAAACAGGTGCTCGCTCTTCAGCCAGTAGAAATAGGCCTCCGACAGGGGGGAGTTGGCGACGATCAGGGCGGCGACGGCGGCCAGCCCGAGCGCGGCGCCCGAGGCGGCCTCGGTCTTGAGGAAATCGAGAGTCAATTTGCGCGCCACGGCGGCCTCCGGTCTGGAAGGGTCTGTTCCGTGGCGTCCGGTTATCGACGGACGCCGGACCGGGTTCGTCGCTCCCGCCTTCGCAGGGGTGGGCGACGCCAGCCTGGCCGCAAGGGCCTGATCTCTGCGGTGTAGAATAGCCGTGACGGCGCTGGCGGCAACCGTTTCCGGTCCGCGCCCGGTTGCGCCTCGGCTTTGCAGGCTGCATCTGGCCTTCATGCCCGTCGGTCCCGCCTATCGCCCCGAACCCCGCTTCTCCGATCTGGGGGAGGCGTATGGCGACGCCGTCCGTTCCGCCGACTTTCCCGAGACGATCCTGCGCGTCCGCAACGACCGCGCGGCCGCGACCGTGGGACTCGACAGCCTGACCGACGCCGAATGGATCGCCCACTTCGGACGCTTCCAGCCCCTCCCCGGCCAGCCCGGACCGATCGCCATGCGCTATCACGGGCACCAGTTCCGAACCTACAACCCCGACCTCGGCGATGGACGCGGCTTCCTGGCGGCGCAGATCAGGGCGGACGACGGTCGGTTGCTTGATCTCGGCACGAAGGGCTCAGGCACGACGCCCTGGTCCCGTTCAGGCGACGGCCGCCTCACGCTCAAGGGTGGCGTCCGCGAGGTCCTGGCCGCCGCCATGCTGGAAGCGCAGGGCGTCCCCACCAGTCGCGCCCTGTCGTTGATCGAGACCGGGGAACAACTCGAGCGCGGCGACGAACCCTCCCCGACCCGCTCGGCCGTCCTCGTCCGGCTGCAGCACAGCCATGTCCGTTTCGGAACCTTCCAGCGCGCCGCCTTCTTCGGCCGCGCCGACCAGATCGAGACCCTGGTCGAGCATGTCCGCGCCCTCTATCACCCGGCCGTCGCGCCCGGAGACGCGCCCGGCCTGCTCGCCGCCATCGTGATGGCCTCGGCCCGGCTGACCGCCCGCTGGATCGCCGCCGGCTTCGTTCACGGCGTCCTCAACACCGACAATCTGAACGTCACGGGCGAGAGCTTCGACTATGGCCCTTGGCGCTGGCTGCCCTCCTACGAGCCCGGCTTCACCGCCGCCTATTTCGACTCCACCGGCCTCTACGCTTTCGCACGCCAGCCGGAGGCGGTGTTCTGGAACCTGACCCAGCTGGCAGGCTGTCTCAAACTGGTCGCCGAGGCGGAGCCCCTGACCGAGGCGCTCAACGGCTTCGGCCCCGCCTATATCCGCGAACTGCGCGCCGCCTTCCTCGACCGTCTGGGCGTGAAGAGCCTCGGCGAAGCCGCCGACCAGCGGCTGCTCGACACGACCCTGGCGCTGCTGCGTGAGAAGGGAGAAGCGATCCGCTGGGAGCCCCTGTTCCATGACTGGTTCGCCGGCTTCTCGTCCTCGGCCCGAGCCCTCGCCGGTCCCCGCGCGAACGAATGGCAGGGCGAAGCCTTCGACGCCTTCCGCTTCGCCCTGTTCGAGCACGAGCCCGACCGGCCCGAACGGCTGGAGCAGTCCGTCTTCGCCCGCCCTGATCCGGAAGAAATGCTGATCGAGGAGGTCGAAACGCTCTGGGCCGCCATCGATGGCGCCGACGACTGGTCGCCCCTGCACGACAAACTGGCCCGGCTTGAAGCGACCCGCGCCGCTCGCGCCTGAACCTTACGAAAGTTTCATATCGTTTATCGAGAATGCTCTTGATCGATAATCAATGAACCCATATCGACTATCGACATGGCCGCAGATCGCGGCGGGGAGGTAGTCAAGTGAAGCTCATCGGTCGTCGCTCTGTCGCCAGCGCCCTGCGCTGGGTGCTGGGGTTCGTGAACGTGTTCGTGACCTTCGCCGTCGTCGCGACGGGCGCGATGCTGCTGGCGTCGCTGGTCGCGCCCGACTTCGGAGCCGGGTTCATCGACGGCCTCGCGGACAACGAACCGGGTTGGCGCACGCTCATGCTCAATGAGCGCGCCACCTTCCTCGCCGCGTTCATCGCCACGCTCAGCACCTGGTGGATCCTCAACCGCCTGCGCCGGATGTTCCTCGCCGTGAATCACGGCGACGCCTTCGAGCGCGCCAACGTCGGGCGGCTGCAGGGCGTCGGCGTCGGTCTGATCGGCGTGCAGATCAGCGCCTTCATCCTCGCCTGGACCGTGCCGAAGGGAATCATCGACGACCTCGACTATTCGGTCGATCTCGGCGCCTGGCTGGGCATCCTGATCGTCTTCATGCTCGCCGAGATCTTCCGTCAGGGCTCGGCCATGCGCGACGACCAGCAGATGACGGTCTGAGGCGCGCCCAATGGCCATCATTGTGCAACTGGATCAGATGCTCGTCGAACGCCGCATGTCGCTGACGGAACTCAGCGATCGGGTCGGAGTGACCATCGCCAACCTCTCCATCCTGAAGACGGGCAAGGCGCGCGCCATCCGCTTCTCCACCCTTGACGCCCTGTGTCGCGAACTGAACTGCCAGCCCGGCCAGTTGCTGGCCAATACGCCGGGGCCTCAGCCGCCCGGCGAAGGCGAGGAAGACTGAAGAAAAATCGCCCCGGCCCTCGCGCCGGGGCGATCTGATTCAAAGACGTCGGAATCCCGTCATAGCGGCATTTCGGCCACGCGAAACAATAAGTCATCACTTGATGTCATCAATTGATGTCCACGATTGATGACATCGCAGGCGAGCTCTGCCATATCTCTCACCAAGGCGGTGGTCCTCCGGGGATTACCGACTTGTATGAATACGGCCACGCTACTGCCCCGTAGCTGCGGCACAGCTTCTTCATCACCTTCGGTTACGGTGTGGTTTGCGACCTCTTGCGGAACCCGAAGTTCGATCTGATCTAGTCACTGTTACCAATTCACCCGTCCTCCCCGACGAAACGAACGAACCGATGTCCACGACCTTCACCCCGGCCGCCGCCCCCGTCTCCGCCGCCCGCGCTCGCGCGGTCGCCGGGTATCGCAACCTTGCGCTCTGGACGCTCCAGGGCTGGGCGGCGATGTTCTTCTTCGCCGCGGGCTACGCCAAGCTGACCGAGCCGCTCGACAACCTGGTCGCACTGATGAACTGGCCGGCCCTGGTCTCGGAGAACCTCGTGCGCGGCGTCGGCATCGTCGAGGTCGTCCTGGCGCTCGGCATGCTGGCTCCGCTGCTGTCCTGGAAGCTCGGCCGCTGGCCCCTGCTGATCTCGGCCGCCGGCCTGACCGCGCTGGAAGTCGTCATGCTCTCGGTGCACGCCTTCAGCTTCGCCATCGGCCTGGCCCTGACCAACCTCGCCCTGCTGGCCATCACGATCCCGGTCCTGCTGGGCCGGCGCTGATCCCCGCCCGCCGACAACGCTCGGAACAGAACTTCACCTGACCCCAGTCGCGGGCCCACTTCGCCCGCCACACGAACGGCTTGCCGCAGGAGACGCAGGTCTTCTGCGGCAAATCGCGCTTGTCGGGCGCTGCGCCCTTGTTGACGTGTTTGCGGGTCATTGGTCCTGAAAAGCTTCCCTTTACGTGCGCGTCAAGTTTGAGCTATGTCAGTCGACATGGCGACCGCCGACGATCATCGCACCTATTCGATCCGCCAGCTCTGCCGGGAGTTCGGCGCGACTGCGCGCGCCCTGCGTTTCTATGAGGACAAGGGTCTCCTGACGCCGGCCCGCAAGGGTCAGACCCGGGTTTACGACGCCCGCGACCGCGCCCGGCTGAAACTGATCCTGCGGGGCCGCCGCATCGGTTTCACCCTGACCGAGATCCAGGAGATGCTGGATCTGTATGATCGCAACGACGGCAACACCCATCAGATGGCCATCGCCCTGGCGCGCCACCGCGCCCAGATCGAGACCCTGAAGCAGCAGCGCGAAGACCTCGACGCCGCAATCGAGATGGCCGAGGAAGCCTGCGCGGCGATGGAATCCCGCCTGTCCGAACAGCGCCCCGACCTTCTGCCCGGCGCCGAGGAATATGCCTCGGTGCTGCGCCAGCACCTCGACCAACACGCCCATCATCCGTTCAAGCTGAGAGCCTGACCCCATGGCCTACAAGGCGCCTGTCCGCGACCTGACCTTCATCCTGAACGAAGTTCTGGAGATCGACCGCTATACGAACCAGCCGGGCTTCGAGGACATCTCCTCGGACCTGGTCGGCCAGATCCTGGAAGAAGGCGCGAAGTTCGCCGAGGAAGTGATCGCCCCGATCAACCACTCGGGCGACAAGGAAGGCTGCCACTGGGACAATGGCGTCGTCACCGGCCCGAAGGGCTGGAAGGAAGCCTATCAGGCCATGGTCGCGGCCGGTTGGCCCGCCCTGTCGGCTGATCCCGCTTACGGCGGTCAGGGCATGCCCGCTGTCGTCGGCATGGCGTTCGGCCAGTTCACCGCCGGCGCCTCGGCCGCCTTCTCCATGTATCCGGGCCTGACGGCTGGCGCCTACGCCGGCATCCACGCCAACGCCTCGGACGAGCTGAAAGCCAAATACCTGCCGAAGATGGCCACCGGCGAGTGGGGCGGGACCATGAACCTGACGGAGCCCCAGTGCGGCACCGACCTGGGCATGGTGCGGACCAAGGCCGTGCCCCAGGGCGACGGGACCTACAGGATCACCGGCCAGAAGATCTGGATTTCGGCCGGCGAGCACGACTTCGCCGACAACATCATCCACACCGTCCTGGCCCGCGTCGAAGGCGCTCCGGCCGGCATCAAGGGCCTGTCGCTGTTCCTCGTGCCCAAGTTCATGGTCGGCGACGACGGGTCGATCGGCGAGCGCAACGGCGTCCAGTGCGCCGGCCTCGAGCACAAGATGGGCATCCACGGCAACGCCACCTGCGTCATGTCCTACGACGACGCCACGGGCTGGCTGATCGGCGAAGAGGGCCGGGGCATGAACAACATGTTCGTGGTCATGAACGAGGCCCGCCTCGGCACCGGCCTTCAGGGTCTGGCCATCGGCGCCGCCGCCTATCAGGCCGCCGTGGAGTTCGCCCACGACCGTCTCCAGGGCCGCAGCCTGACGGGACCCAAGAACCCCGACGGCCCGGCTGACTCGATCATGGTCCATCCGGACGTCCGCCGCATGCTGCTGGAGGCCAAGGCCTTCGTGGAAGGTGGCCAGGCCTTCATTCTGTGGACCGCGCTCCAGGCCGACCTGGAGAAATCCGCCGACGAGGCCACGGCCCAGAAGGCCAAGGACTACATGGGTCTGCTGACCCCCGTGCTGAAAGCCTATCTGACCGACAAAGGTTTCCACGTCGCCTCGCTGGGCATGCAGGTGCACGGCGGCTCCGGCTACACCGAGCATTTCCAGGCCAGCCAGTATCTGCGCGATGCGCGGATCACCATGATCTACGAGGGCACCAACGGCATCCAGGCGCTGGACCTCGTCGGCCGCAAACTGCCGTCGCAGGGCGGCCGCGCGATCATGAGCTGGTTCGCTGACATCGATGCCTTCGTGGCCGACAACGGCGGCGAGGGTCCGATCAAGCCCTTCGTCGACGGCCTGGCCGACGCCAAGAAGAAGCTGCAGGAAGGCACCATGTGGCTGATGCAGAACGGCATGGCCAACCCGGACAACGCCGCCGGCGCCTCGACCGACTATCTGCACCTGTTCGGCCTGACCGCCCTGGCCTACCTCTGGGCCCAGATGGCCAAGGCGGCCCAGGCCCAGATCGACGCCGGTTCGACCGACCCCTTCTACGTCACCAAGATGCAGACCGGCCGCTACTTCGTCGAACGCATCCTGCCCGACGCCGCCCCGCACCTGGTCAAGCTGAAGACCGGCGCCGAGGTCCTGATGCAGATGCCGGCCGAGGCGTTCTGATGAGCCTGAACGTCCTCAACGTCCCCGAACCCGACTTCATGCAGGACGAGGAGATCACCCTCTTCTCCGACAGCGTCGGCAAATGGATCGACGAACATGCGCCGCCCGAGGCTGTCCAATCGTGGATCGCCAACTCCTCCGTCCCGCGCCAACTGTGGAACGACGCCGGCGAGGCGGGCCTGCTGGGCCTGTCGATGCCCGAGCAAGATGGCGGCATGGGCGGCGACTATCGCCACGAGGTCGTGCTGATGCGTCAGCTCGGGTGGAAGGGCTCCGACCATTTCGGCATCTCGCTGCACAATGCGATCGTCATGCCCTACATCTGGCACTACGGCACCGAGGAGCAGAAGCAGCGCTGGCTGCCGCGTCTGGCCACCGGCGAACTGGTCGGCGCCATCGCCATGACCGAGCCGGGCGCCGGTTCGGACCTGCAGGGCATCAAGACCACCGCCATCAAGTCCGGCAACGGCTATGTCGTGAACGGGTCGAAGACCTTCATCACCAACGGCCAGTTGGCGAACTTCATCATCGTCGTCGCCAAGACCGACCCGACACAGGGATCGAAAGGCACGTCGCTGATCGTGGTCGAGACCGACGGCGCCGAAGGCTTCGAGCGCGGTCGCAATCTCCACAAGATCGGCATGGAGGGCAACGACACCTCCGAACTCTTCTTCAACGACGTCCAGGTCCCGGGCGACAACATCATCGGCGGCGGCGAGGGCATGGGCTTCATCCAGCTCATGCAGCAACTGCCCCAGGAGCGGCTGAACATCGCCGTCCAGGGCATCGCCGCCGCCGAGCGCGGACTCAAGGAGACGCTGGAATACGTCAAGGGCCGCAAGGCCTTCGGCAAGTCGATCCTTGAGTTCCAGAACACCCAGTTCAAACTGGCCGAGGTCAAGACCAAGTTGACCGTCGCCAAGGTCTTCGTCGACCACTGCATCGGCCTGCACCTCAAGGGCCAGCTCGACGCCGTCACCGCCTCCATGGCCAAATACTGGGTCACCGACATCCAGGGCGAGGTGCTGGACGAGATGCTCCAGCTGCACGGCGGCTACGGCTACATGAACGAGTACCCGATCGCCCAGCTCTACAAGGACGCCCGCGTCCAGCGCATCTACGGCGGCACCAACGAGATCATGAAGGTCTTGATCGCGCGGAGTTTGTAATTCTCTAGGTTACGCGCTAAAATAGAACTCCGCTCATCCCCGCGAAAGCGGGGACCCAGTCCTTTCCCGAGGCAGGCTGTGGCGTTCTATACCTACATCGTAGCCAGCCAGAGGAACGGGACGCTCTACACGGGCTCGACGGACGGCCTGATCCTGCGGACCACCCAGCACCGGGAAAAGACCTTCGCCGGGTTCACCGCCAAGTACGGCTGCACCATACTGGTGTGGTACGAGCTCCATGCGAGCCGCCATGCCGCCTTCCTCCGCGAGCGTCGGATCAAGAAGTGGGACCGGGTCTGGAAACTCGAGCTGATCGAGGCGATGAATCCCGGCTGGCGCGATCTGTTTGAGGATCTGTCCTGAGGCGCTCACTGGGTCCCCGCTTTCGCGGGGATGAGCGGAAAACTTGAGCGTTCATCTGACCGCCCCTTCCCTGTAAGACCATCTGGATGCGAAAGACCGCCCCTCAACGACTGGCCGAACGCGAGGCCCGGGCCCGCTCGGAACTGCTCGACAGTCTGTTCGACGCCTGGATCGGCCAGGCGGGCAATCTGGCAAGGCTGAACCGCCTCGACCTGGTTGACCCGCAGGACCCAGCCGATGTCGCCCTCGCGCTCAAGGCCGAGATCACCGGTCCGTTCGCCGAACTGACTCGCGAGACGCAAGGCCGGATCAAGGCCGCCCTGACGGTCCTGGCCTCATCGGACGGCGTCGAGTTCCGCGAGTACTGGATCGACCTGCGCGCTCCGTTCGGAACGACGGAGGAAGACGCGGACGCAATCTTCCCCGTTGTCGCCCGCACCTTCGGCGTCAAACTTCCGGACACGCCGACGGGCGGCTAGGATCGCGGGATGATCCGCCTCCACGTCACGCCCGAACTCTCCGCCGGCGCCGCGATAGCGCCAACGCTCGACCAGTCGCGCTACCTGACCCAGGTCATGCGACTGAAGCTCGGCGACGATCTGCTGATCTTCAACGGCCGCGACGGTGAATGGCGCGCGACCATCGCCGAGGTGCTCAAGAAGGGCGTCGTCCTTCGGGCTGAGGAGCAGGTCCGGCCCCAGACCCTCGGCCCCGACCTCGACCTGATCGTCGCCGTGGTCAAGAAATCGCGCGTCGAGACCATCGTCGAGAAGGCCGCCGAACTGGGCGCCCGCCGGGTCCGCCTGACCGTCACCCAGCGCACCAATGTCGAACACGTCCGCCTCGACCGCCTTGACGCCATCGCCATAGAGGCCGCGGAACAGACCGGCCGCCTCGACGTCCCGACCATCGACGATCCCCAAAAGCTGGGCGCGATCCTCGACGGCTGGGACGCTTCACGCCGCCTGATGTTCTGCGACGAGACCGGCGGCGCTCCCGTCGCCTCGGCGATTACCGGGTCCGGCCCCTGGGCCATACTGATCGGCCCCGAAGGCGGCTTTTCGTCCGAGGAGCGCGACCGCCTTCGCGCCCTGCCCTTCACCACGGCCGTGTCGCTTGGCCCGCGCATCCTGCGCGCCGACACCGCCGCCATCGCCGCCATGACCCTGTGGCAGGCCGCCGTCGGCGATTGGGAGCGCTGAACCCGGTTTGCCAGCGACGCTTCGCTGACCCTAGTGTCTCGCCCGGCTGGAGACATTTGCATGCGCATCGCCGTCCTGTTCGCCTTGATCGCCCTGTCGGCGTCGCCCGCTGACGCCCAGACCCCGACCCTGTCCTCGATCGCTGCCGACGCCCAGGCCCAGAGATATCCCGCCAGCCCGCAGACGGCCCCGACCTCCATCTCGATCGCGCCAGACCTCGCCGCCGCCCTACGCGCCGAACCCCTGCCCGGCGGGCAGGAGAAGACCCTCTATTTCGCCTTGGACGACGGGATCCTCACGCTCCGGCGCTCCATAGCCGGGACCCGCTATCGCGCCAGCGGCGTCTGCACCGACTGCAACTTCTCCCGGCCCATCAGCGGCCACACCCACCCTTACGAGAACCCGTTCAGCGTCATCGACCTCGAGATCGCGGCCGCCGAGCGCAAACCCAGTCTGATGGTCGCACGGAACGGCCAGATCTGGCTGGCCCTGCCCACGCGCGCCGGGCCGAAGGCCGGTCGCGATCCGCGCGCCGTCCTGCGCTACGCCGTCTTCGGCAACCGGCTGGAATGTCCCGCGATCACCCCATCCGACGGATGGGCGACGGCGACGGTCATGGGCCGCCGCGTCGAGGCCGTGGCGCGGACCGCCGCTGCCGAGTTCGGCCTCGCTCTCTATGTCGCCGATCCGGGGCAGGACTTCCGCCGGGTCGAGGGGCTGGAGGGCAGCGCCATGCCCTCGCCCGGCCGCGTCAGGGCGGCTGACCTCAACGTCTACGAACTGAGCCTGTCGCGGCTGTTGCACGCCGCCGTCTTTCGAAACAGCAACGGCTGGCCCGAGCCCACAAGGGCCTTCCCCGTCCTCGACGCCTTCTTCACCGAACACACGGCCGACCCGACGGCCGGGCTGGAGCGGCTCACGGACGCCGCCGCCGCCAACGCCAACTGGTTCAGCGCCCTGCCGACCACCCTGTACCTGACGCCCTTCAACAATCTGGCGGCGCAGGAGCTGCGGTTCGTTTCGGTTCAGAACAGCGCCGATTGCACCCGCATCATGGTCCTGCAAGGCCGCCAGACGTTCGAGCCGGACGGCGTCGTCTACGAATGGGGCTGGTCCCGCGACCGCGCATCGACCGCGCCGCTGGAAGAAGGCTGGACGGTGATGGCGCCTGCGGACATGCCGTCCGGCCAGGTCGTGCCGTGGTGAGATCATGCTGATTGAGCTCGTGATCGCGACAGCGATGGTCCTGATGACCGTCACCCTGCACGGCGCGGGCCTGCTCGCCCTCGGACATCTGATGGAGATGCGCGAACACTCGATCGGCAAGACCCGCATCAGCCCCATGTCGATCGAGGGCGCCATCGTCGCGGTCCTCGCCGCTCTGGGCCTCCTTGTCCTGCACGGGGTCGAGATCTGGCTCTATGCCATTCTGTATCGGCTGATCGGCGCGGTGGAGACCGTGCGCGAGGCGGTCTATTTCTCGACCATTGCCTATGCCTCGATCGGCTTCTCGGACGCCGCCATGGCCCCGGAGTGGAAGCTGCTCGGCGCACTGGAGGGCATCAACGGCGCGCTTCTGCTCGGCTGGTCCGTCGCCTTCTTCGTCACCCTGATGACCCGCTTCCTGCCCGCGCGTCGTCACGACGGCTGATCAGCGTCTTCGGTAGCGTGTCGCCGACAGTGTCTCCGACACCGACGAGACCTTCACATCGATCCAGCCCTCCGCCCGCATCGCCGCCCGGACGGCGTTATCGCCGAACACGGCGCTCTTGCCCTTGCCGTGGATGATCCAGACGGGCGACGGCGCCAGCGCCGCGACGGCCTCTATCGCCTCCGGACCCTCGACCCGCGCGACCCCCTGGGCCGCCGCCTCCGGTTCGGCGCTCTGGACGCCTGCCAGCGCCTCTTCCAGTTCCGGCCCGTCCAGCGTCCCGAACGTCCACACCGCCATTCCCGGCGACAGTCCCATCTTCTCGGCCAGGGTCGGCAATGGCTTCTCCAGCATCGCCTTCCACTTCAGCGCCTCGCCCGCCCCCAGGGCCAGCCGGAACGGTCCCTGGTCCGCCTGCCCGACCAGATCGCCGCCGTCGACGGTCAGCGCCCGGATCGAACCCCGCGCGATCGTCAGCCCCAGCGGCCGGCGCAAGATGATCCCCTCCGCCTCCAGCAGGGCCCTGACCTTTCCGGACCGCCCGGCGTAGGCCGCATCCACGAACGCCTCGCGTCCCATGTCATCCTCCGCCCAACCCCTTGAGACCGGCCGCAATCTCACCCATCTAGCCGCCACGGGCCAGTCGCCCGCTGGGGCTCCCATGACGGATACTGCGCCGCTCACCTTCGCCGACCTGGTCGGAGTCATGTCCAGGGGCTCCAAGCCCAGGTCCGAATGGCGCGTGGGCGCCGAGCACGAGAAGTTCGGCTTCGACAAATCCACACTGCGCCGCCCGGCCTACGAAGGACCGAACGGCATCCTCGCCATGCTGACCGGCCTGCAGCGCTTCGGCTGGGCCCCGGTCGAGGAGGCGGGCCACGTCATCGCCCTGGAGCGCAAGAACGCCGAAGGCTACACCGCCTCGATCTCGCTCGAGCCCGGCGGCCAGTTCGAACTGTCGGGCGCCCCGCTCCAGACCATCCACGACATCTGTTCGGAGACCGGCCAGCACCTGATGGAGGTGAAGATGGTCGCCGACGAGCTGAACCTCGGCTTCCTCGGCGCCGGTTTCGACCCGAAATGGCGGCGCGAGGACGTGCCTGTCATGCCCAAGGGCCGCTACGACATCATGCGCGCCTATATGCCGAAGAAGGGCAATCTCGGCCTCGACATGATGCTGCGCACCTGCACCATCCAGGCCAATCTCGACTTCGAGTCCGAGGCCGACATGGTGGCCAAGTTCCGCACCTCGCTGGCGCTCCAGCCCATCGGAACCGCCCTGTTCGCCTGCAGCCCGTTCACGGAAGGCCGGCCCAACGGTTTCCTGTCCGCCCGCGCCAATGTCTGGACCGACACCGATCCGGACCGCACCGGCATGCTGAACTTCGTCTTCCAGGACGGCTTCGGCTTCGAGACCTATGCTGAGTACGCCCTCAACACCCCGATGTATTTCGCCAAGCGCGGCGAGAAATATGTCGACGCCTCGGGCCAGTCGTTCCGCGATTTTATGGACGGCAAGCTGCCCGCCCTGCCCGGCGAACGACCGACGCTGAAGGACTGGGGCGACCACCTGACCACCCTCTTCCCGGAAGTCCGTCTCAAACAGTACCTTGAGATGCGCGGATCGGACGGCGGCCCGTGGAGCCGGATCTGCGCCCTGCCCGCCTTGTGGACCGGCATCTTCTACGATGCCCCGTCGCTGGCCGCCGCCTGGGACCTCTGCAAGGACTGGGACATCGAGGACCACGAGCGGCTGCGTCGCGACGTGACCCGGCTGGGCCTGCGCGCCGAGGTCGCCGGCCGCTCCGTGCGGGACATCGCCGTCGACATGGTCGCCATCGCCCGGGAAGGCCTGAAGAACCGCGCCAAATTCTCGGGCGGCATGGTCGACGAGCGCGGCTACCTTTCGGAGCTGGAAGACATCGCTGACACCGGCGTGACCCCGGCCGAGCGGATGCTCGACCTGTACCACGGCGATTGGAAGGGCGACGTCGACCGCATCTATCGCGACTTCGCCTACTGACGATCAGGTCGCGTCGGGCTTCACCAGGTCGCAGAAGGTGGCCTCCTCACGCCCGGCCCAGGCCGTGCGCATGAAGGCGCCCTGGTACCAGCCATAGGCGGCCGCGTCGTTCGACAGGGCTTCATAGTGGCTTTCGAAATAGGCGTGGGGATCCTCCCCTCCCGGAACCGGGTTGGGCAACTGGCTGAGGAAGCCGTTGAAGTTCTCGACCCGGTCGGCGATCGGCGCCCCGCCCGCCGTATCCTGGGCCCAGAAGGCGATCGCGATGCGATTGGCCAGGACCTCGTTGGTCCAGTTGTCTTCCCGCTCCCACCGGCCGTCGAACGACGCCACGAAATGTCCCAGCTCATGCGGGACCAGCAGGCTGTTGAAGATCTCCGCGAACTGCCCTTCCGGCGACAGCCCCAGGGTCCCGGCCGCCGCCCAGCCGCCCAGCATGCCTTGAATTTCCGCAGGCATCTCTGACCAGCGCGATTGATGCACGGATCGATCGCTGATGTAGAAGGAGACGAGGCTCGGGGTGGAGTCCACCACGACGCCGGGCACATACGGAGGCGTCACGCCGCAGGCCCGCAGCGCGGCGTCGAAGCGGGCTATGATCTGCGACGTCGTCTCCTTGAGCGGGTCGGCGTCCTGTGCGGATGCGGGGGCGGCGAACGAGGCCGATGCGATGGCGACCACGGCGGCCGCAGTCAGCAAGCGATTGAGCATGGAGAATCCGCGCGGAATGAGAACGTCGTTCACCTAACGGATTCGGAGGCATTCGGTCCAGCCCGGGATCGACCACCGCCCATGAAAAAGCCCGCCGGGTCACGGCGGGCTTCTACGTTCGATTCGAACGGGAGGCTCTCTGGTTCTTGGCGTCTTCGGCGCCTGTCGCGACCGCGTTGCCTGCCGCGGAACCGTCGCGGCCGACGCCCGAGATGGTGTTGCAGGCCGACGTCGACCGCATCTATCGCGACTTCGTCTACTGACGCTGAACCTCGCGCGATCAGCGCTTCAGCAGTCCGCCCAACATGTCACCCAGACCGCCCGGCAGTTGATCCATCAGCCCGCCCGCATCGGCGACCTGACCGTTCGGCGTCAGACGATCCACGGCTTCGGGCAGCAGGCCCGCGAGGGTTTCTGACGCCTGTTCGGGCGAGATGCCCAGCTTGGATGCGAATTCGGCGATCGGTCCCGAACCCAGCACCTGGCTGATCTGCTCAGGCGAGACGTTGATGTTTCCACCCGTGCCGATCCACGACTGGACCGTTCCGGCCATCCCGGCGCCGCCGAATTTTTCGGCCAGACCCGCTACGCCGCCCTGGCTCTTGAGCAGATCGCCCAGACCGCCAGCAGCCTGATCGCCCAGCCCGTTCAGAACGTTGTCGAAAAGACCCATGACCGCTCTCCATTGATGCTGCTGCGGAGATTGCCCGGCCAGCGACGACGCTTTGATGTCAGCGCGGCCTCAACAGCAAGAAGCCCGCCGGGTCTCGGCGGGCTTCTGCAATCTTCGCCAGTGCGAAAACCTAGTTCTTGGCTTCTTCGGCGCCCGTCGAAGCGGCATTGCCGGCGGCCGAGACGTCGCGGCCGACGCCCGAGATGGTGTTGCAGGCCGACACGGCCAGGGCGGCGGCGACCAGCGACAGGGTGATGATTTTCTTCATGGTGGAAATCCCCAATGGTGAAGCTCCGATAACGCCGAGCTTGGCCGTGGGTTGCATGGCCAAGTCCGCCGACGATCTGCTAGGTCGTTCGCCATGAGCCAGCCCGCCGGAACCGCCGCCCGCCGTCTTGTCGAGACCCTCGCCGTCAACGGCGTCACCCGCGTGTTCTGCGTCCCGGGCGAAAGCTATCTCGCCGTGCTCGACGCCCTGGTCGACCATCCCGAGATCGAGGTCATCACCTGTCGCCACGAGGCGGGCGCCGCCAACATGGCCGAGGCCTACGGCAAGCTTACAGGTCGCCCAGGGGTCTGCATGGTCACGCGCGGACCCGGCGCGACCCACGCCTCGATCGGCGTGCATACGGCGCATCAGGACTCCACGCCGATGATCCTGTTCGTCGGCCAGATCGCCCTGACCGACCGGGGCCGCGGCGCCTTCCAGGAGGTTGACTACCGCGAGGTCTTCGGCGGCCTCGCCAAATGGGCCACCGAACTCGAGAGCCCCGAGCGCACCGTCGAGATCGTCGAACGCGCCTTCGCCACCGCCCAGCAGGGCCGGATGGGTCCGGTCGTCATCGCCCTGCCCGAAGACATCCTGCACGAGCCCGGCGGCCCTGCGCCCGTCCGCGCCGTGACGCCCGCGAAGGGCGGCCTCGACCCCGCCTTCCTCGCCGACCTGGGCGATCGACTGTCGAAGGCCGAGCGCCCCCTCCTGGTCCTCGGCGGCTCCGGCTGGACCGATGAGGCCGCCGCCGCCATCGGCGACTGGTCCGAACGGCTGGGCCTGCCGGTCGCCCTGTCGTTCCGCAGGAAGGACATCCTGTCCAACGACAGGTCGAACTACGCCGGCGACCTCGGCCTCGGCTGCAATCCGGAGCTGATGAAGCGGGCCCGCGACGCCGACCTGCTGATCGCGCTCGGCGCCCGGCTCGGCGAGAATCCGACCCAAGGCTATACCCTGTTCACCCGCGACCACACGGCCGACCGGCTCGTCCACATCCATCCCGCCCCCGAGGAGCTCGGCCGCGTCTGGACGCCTCTAACCAGCGCCGTCGCCGACAACAGCCTCGCCGCCCATGCACTGGCGACGCTGGAGCCGGGTCGCACCTGGCATGACGAAGCGAAGGCCGCTCACAACCACTATCAGGCCTTCTCGACGCCCGTGCCCGTTACCGGGGCGGTCAATATGTCGGAGTGTATGGCGCACCTCGGCGAGGTCCTGCCGCCCAGCGCCGTAGTCACCAATGGCGCTGGAAACTTCGCCGCCTGGCTGCACCGCTTCTATCGCCACCGGGCCTGCCGCACCCAGCTGGGCCCGACGTCAGGCGCCATGGGCTACGGCTACCCGGCCGCCATCGCCGCCAAGTCCCTGCATCCCGAGCGCGAGGTCATCTGCGTCGCCGGCGACGGCGAGTTCCTGATGACCGGCCAGGAGATGGCCACCGCCGCCCAGTACGGGATCAACGTCGTCGTCATCGTCGTCGACAACGGCACTCTGGGCACCATCCGCATGCACCAGGAGGGCCACTACCCCGCCCGGGTCATTGCGACGGACCTCAAGAACCCCGACTTCGTCAAATACGCCGAGGCCTTTGGCGCCTTCGGCATCCGCTGCGAGACCACCGCCGACTTCCCCTCAGCACTTCAGGCCGCCCGCGACGCCGCGAAGGACCGCCCGGCCCTGGTGCACCTGATCACCTCGGCCGAAGACATCGCGCCGAACCGGACCATCACGGGGTTGCGCGCAAAATAGCTTCCCTTCTCCCCTTGCGGGAGAAGGTGACCGAGCGGAGCGAGGTCGGATGAGGGGTCACGCTGACATCAAACGTCAGCGCACGATCAGCCAACTCCAGCCGCCGGTGTGACCCCTCATCCGTCAGCCTTCGGCTGCCACCTTCTCCCGCAAGGGGAGAAGGGGTCCTCAACTCGGCCACGTCTCCTCGGACGCCCCCAGCACCTCTCCGGCCAGATACAGCGACCCGCAGATCACCACCCGCCCGGCCCCGAGCCTGAGCGCCCGGCTCAGCGCGGCCTCGACCGAAGAGGAACTCTGCGCGCCCAGCCCATGCCCGCGCGCCACGGCCGCCAGCGCCGCCGGGTCCGCCGCCGCGCCCTCGAAGCCGACGGTGAAGACGTGCGCCTCACTGGCCTTCAGCGCCTCGAAGAACCCGCCGTGATCCTTGTTGGCCAGCATCCCCACGATCAGGGCCAGCGGTCGCGGCGCCTTGCGCTGCCGTTCCGCCAGAGCCGCAGCCAATGCCCGTCCGGCGTGCGGGTTATGCCCGCCGTCGAGCCACAGCTCCGCCTCCGCCGCCCGCGCCATCTCGCCATAGGGACCGGCCGACACCCGCTGCATCCGCGCCGGCCAGCTCGCCTTCGCCATCCCCTCCGCGATCGCTTCCGCCGGCAGGTCCAGCTCCAGCGCCACGGCGACGGCCAGCCCCGCATTGGCGATCTGGTGCGGCCCCTTCAGCGCGGGCGCCGGCAGATCGAAGGACTGTTCCTGATCCTGGAAGACCATCCCGCCGCGCTCGTCCCAGGCGTCGAAATCCACCCCCATGACCGTCAGCGGAGCCTGCGCGACAGCCGCCCGCGCCTCGATCACCGCCATCGCCACTTCCGACTGTCGCGCCACGATCCCCCGCGCCCCGGCTTTCAGGATCCCCGCCTTCTCGCCCGCGACGCCCTCGATCCGGGTCCCCAGAAACTCGGCGTGGTCCAGGTCCACAGGCGCGATGACGCTCAACAGGGGCCGCTCGATGACATTGGTCGCGTCCAGCGTCCCGCCCAGTCCGACCTCGATGATGCACAGGTCCGCCGGCGTCTCGGCCATGGCGACGAAGGCCGCGGCCGTGGTGCTTTCGAACACCGTGGCCTCGACGCCTTGCACCGCCTCGATCCGGTCCAGGATCGCCGACAGTCGCTCGTCGGAGATCAATTCCCCGGCCAGCCGGATCCGCTCGTTGAACCGCACCAGATGGGGCGAGGTGTAGACATGCACCTTCAGCCCCGCCGCCTCCGCCATCGCGCGGATGAAGGCGATCGTCGAACCCTTGCCGTTGGTCCCGGCCACATGGATCACCGGCGGCAACCGATCCTGAGGATTACCCAGCACGGCGCACAGGGTGCGCATCCGGTCCAGCGACAGGTCGATCTTTTGCGGGTGGCGAAGGCGCAGACGTTCGGAGACGGGATCCATTGCGGCGCCCCTAGGCCGCCTGACGCCGTCCGCCCATCAGCATCGACAGCAGCTTGCCGAGGGTCTCCGGCAGGTCGGCGCGGGCGACTACGCGATCGACCATGCCTTTTTCCTGCAGGTATTCGGACCGCTGGAACCCGGGTGGCAGCTTCTCGCGGATGGTCGTCTCGATCACCCGAGGCCCGGCGAAGCCGATCAGGGCGCCGGGCTCGGCCAGGTGGATGTCGCCCAGCATCGCGTAGGATGCCGTCACCCCGCCCGTCGTCGGATCGGTCAGGACCACGACGTAGGGAAGCTGCGCGTCCTTGAGCTCCTGCACGGCCAGGGTCGTGCGCGCCATCTGCATCAGGCTCAGCGCGCCCTCCTGCATCCGGGCGCCGCCGGCGGCGGTGAAGCAGACGAGCGGAACGTTGCGTTCGATCGCGGCCCGGGCGGCGGCGATGAAGCCTTCACCTGCGGCCATGCCCAGCGACCCGCCCATGAAGGCGAAGTCCTGCACCACGGCCACGGCGGGCGTCCCGCCGATGTCGCCGAAACCGATCGACATGGCGTCCTTCGATCCCGTCGCCTTGCGCGCCGCGATCAGCCGTTCGCGATAGGGTTTGCCGTCCGAGAATTTCAACGGGTCCTCGACCACGTCGGGCGAGGCGATCGGCTCATATTCGCCGTCGTCGAAGGTGTAGCCCAGCCGCTGCGTCGCATTGATGCGCATGTGCCGGCCAGACGGCGTCACCCAGAGGGCGGCCTCCAGGTCGGAGCGGTACAGCATCTCGCCCGAGTCCGGGTCCTTGACCCACAGATTGTCCGGCGTCTCGCGCCGGCTGACGATCTTGCGGACGCCCGGCGCGAACCGGCTGAGCCAGCCGCCGCGCTTTTCCTGGGGAGGTTTGGGAGGGTTCTTGTCGGCCATTTGCGTGTCTCTAGACGCTTTCCTTCACCCGCGCACCGCGTACCGCATCGGCGAGCGCCTTCACCTTCGACAGAACCCGGGGAGCCGCCGGCTCGTTCGCTTCCAGCGCCGCCGCGACCTCGTCGACCAGGACGGAGCCCGCGACAACGGCGTCGGCGACCCGGGCGATCTCTCCGGCCCGTTCCGGCGTCTTGACCCCGAAGCCGACCGCGACCGGCAGGCCCGAGGCCTTGCGCACGCGTTCCACGGCGGGGGCGACCGAGGCCGACTGCGCCTCCTTCACCCCGGTCACGCCCGCAACCGAAACATAATAGACGAAGCCCGAGGTCCGCCGCGCGATCACTTCCAGACGGGCGTCGTCCGACGTCGGCGTGGCCAGGCGGATCAGGGACACGGATGCCGCGTCCAGCGCATCCGTCAGCGGATCGGCCTCTTCCGGAGGGCAATCGACGACGATGCAGCCGTCCACGCCGGATGCCGCTGCATCGCGTGCGAAGGCCTCATAGCCGTAGCTCTCGATCGGATTGAGATAGCCCATGAGGATCAGCGGCGTATCCGCATCGCCCTCGCGGAAGGCGGCGGCCAGGTCGAGCGTGCCCTTGAGCGTCAGCCCGGCCTTCAGGCCACGCAGCGCCGCCCGCTGGATTGGAGGCCCCTCGGCCATAGGGTCGGAAAACGGGAAGCCCAGTTCGATGATGTCGGCCCCGGCTGCAGGCAGGCCGCGCAGGATCTCCAGCGCCTGATCGCGCGTGGGATCGCCGGCCATGACATAGGCCACGAACCCGGCACGGCCCTCGGCCTTCAGCGCCGCGAAACGGGCGTCGATGCGCGCGGTCGTCATTGAACCGGCGGCGTCACAGGGGCCGCAGGTGCGGCCGGAGCGGCGGCGCAAACGTCGCCGGGGATGGTCGCCATCGCGATATAACCCGGCACCTCCGGTCCCGCAGGGCGGTTGGGATCGTAGTAGGCCTGGATCTGCATGCCATCGCATCCTCCGGCTTCGCGCCGCTGGATGAAGACCACGCGGTTGTCGTCGCCCGCGGCCGCGATCCAGCCCTGGCTCTCGAAGTGGGTGATATAGGCCTCGGCGATCGCGCCGATCGAGGCCAGGGGCGCCGTCACGCAAAACGCCTTGCCGGCCATGTCGTAAAGGGCGCCGCACGTCGGATCGAGCATGGCCCCGGGCAGGACGGGAGCCTCGATCGGCACGCCGATCCCCGTCGCCTGGGCCATCGCCGCTGCGGGCATGAGGGCCAGCACGGCCGCCATCATCATCGTCTTCATCGTCACAACTCCACGCCCAGATGCTTCGCCACCGCGAAGATATCCTTGTCGCCCCGCCCGCACATGTTCAGCACCACGTCGCCGCCCTTGCCGACCTCGTCGGCGATCTCGCCGATCCGGGCCAGAGCATGGCTGGGCTCCAGCGCCGGGATGATGCCTTCGAGCTTCGAACACAGCTGAAACGCCTCCAGCGCCTCGACATCGGTCGCCGTGCGATACTCGGCCCGGCCGATGTCGTTCAGCCAGGCGTGCTCGGGCCCGATGCCCGGATAGTCGAGCCCAGCCGAGATCGAATGCCCTTCCACGATCTGCCCGTCGTCGTCCTGAAGCAGATAGGTCCGGTTGCCGTGCAGCACGCCCGGCCGGCCGCCCTGGATCGACGCCGCATGGTCAGGCCCGTCCAGCCCGCGCCCGGCCGCCTCGACCCCGATCATCCGCACGCCGGCATCCTCGATGAAGGGGTGGAACAGGCCGATGGCGTTCGATCCGCCGCCGATGGCCGCGACAACCGCGTCCGGCAACTTCTCCTTACGGGCCAGCATCTGGATCCGCGTCTCCTTGCCGATCACCGACTGGAAGTCGCGCACCATGGCCGGATAGGGGTGAGGCCCCGCCGCCGTGCCGATCAGATAATAGGTGTCCTCGACATTGGTGACCCAGTCACGCATCGCCTCGTTCATCGCGTCCTTCAGCGTGCCGCGACCCGAGGTCACCGGCACCACCTCGGCGCCCAGCAGCTTCATCCGGAAGACGTTGGGCGACTGACGCTCGACGTCCGTCGCGCCCATGTAGACGACGCATTGCAGGCCGAAGCGGGCGCAGACGGTCGCCGTCGCCACGCCATGCTGACCCGCGCCGGTCTCGGCGATGATCCGCTTCTTGCCCATCCGCATGGCCAGCAGGATCTGGCCCATGCAGTTGTTGATCTTGTGCGCGCCCGTGTGGTTCAGCTCGTCGCGCTTGAACCAGATGTTCGCCCCGCCGTGGTGCTCGGTCAGGCGCTCGGCGAAATACAGCGGGCTGGGCCGCCCCACATAGTGGGTCAGGAAGTCGTCCAGCTCGGCCTGGAAGCTCGGATCCGCCTTGCAGGCCTCATAGGCCTGGTTCAGCTCCAGCACGAGCGGCATCAGGGTCTCGGCCACGAACCGCCCGCCATAGGGACCGAAACGGCCCTCCGCGTCCGGCATGGAGTATTCGTTGGGGAGGATGGCGTTCACGGGAACGAGCTTTCGCGCAGGCATGGGCCGGAAATACGGCCGGACATCAGGGTCAGACGACGGCTTTCAGGAAGGCCGCGATCCGGGCCGCGTCCTTAACACCCGGGGCGCTTTCGACGCCAGAGGACACGTCCAGCAGGGGTGCGCCGCTGATCGCCGCAGCCTCGGCCGCATTCCCGGGCGTCAGACCACCCGCGAGGAACCAGGGCTTCCTGAATGACCGCCCCTTCAGCATCGACCAGTCGAACGAAGCGCCCACGCCTCCGGGCAAGGCCGACCCCTCCGGCGGCTTCGCGTCGAACATCACGTGCTCGACGTGATCCTCCCAGTCCGACGCCGCCTCAAGGTCCTCCGCCGTCGACACCGACAGCACCTTGATGATCCCCGCCCCTGTCAGGGTCCGCACCTGGTGCGCCCGCGCCACCGTCTCGCGCCCATGCAGTTGCACGAAGTCCGGCCTCAGATGCGCCCCGATCCGGCTGAGCAGATCGTCGTCCGCATCCACCGTCACCGCCACGATCCCGGCCCGGCCCCGCGCCCGCTCGAACAGCGGCCGCGCATCCTCCGGCGCGATGTTGCGGGGGCTCCGCGTGAACATCACCGCCCCCACGAAAGCCGCGCCATGGTCGAGGGCGGCGTCCAGCGTCTCGGGCGTCGTCAGGCCGCAAATCTTCACACCGGTCATACGCCGCTGGTGACCTTCGCCGCCGAGCGGGTCAAGCCCGATACAGGTCCGCGTCCGGATCGCTCCCGCCCCGCACCTCCGTCGCCACGATCCGGGAGGCGATGACCGAATAGGTGATGCCGTTGCCGCCGAAGCCCATCACTGCCCAGCCATGTTCCAGACCCGGCACAGGCCTGATGCTCGGCAGCCCGGTGGTGCTCTCCCCGAACGCCCCGGCCCAGCTGTAATCGATCTCGAACTCGACCTGCGGCAGCAGTCGCTTCAGCTTGCCGGCGATGGTCTCGCACTTCCGCTTCAGCTTCGCCTTGTCCTCGTGCGCGACCGGATCGGCCTCGTCCTCGCCGCCGACGATCAGCCGCCCGTCGCCGCCCATGCGGAAATAGAGGTACGGGTTCGACGCCTCCCAGACCAGCATGTCGCGCAGCCATGCGGGACAAGCCGCCCGCGGCTTCGACGCCATCGCCCAGGTCGAGATCACCTCCGCCTCCGGCGTCGGCACCACCTTCGGAAACTCGTAGCCGCAGCAGAACACGACCTTTCTGGCCCGCACCGCCGCACCGGCATCGGTCGTCAGGGTCACACCGTCGGGATCGCCCAGCACCTCCAGCGCCTCGACCGGCGAGTATACCAGCGCCCCGTTCGCTTGCGCCCGCCTCAGCAACCCCGCCGCCAGCCTTGCAGGGTCGGCGCTCGCCGAGCCCTCGGACACGATCGCCCCGGTCCGCTCCATGCCATAAAGGTCGCGCAGCTGGGCCGGGCCCAGATACCGGCTATCCAGCCCCAGCGCCGCCCGCGCCCCGGCCTCCACCTCAAGCGCCCGGTGACCGTATTCATCGCCCGCCAGATAGAGCGACCCCTTGTCCTTGAGGCCGCAGACGATCCGTTCCTCGGCCACAATCCGCTTGAGGTCGTCTACCGCCGACCGCGACCGTCGCCAGGCCCGCGCCGCATCCTTCGCCCCGATCTTCTCGCCCAGCGCCGTCAGCGGCAGGTCGATCTCCCACTGCAGCATGGCGGTCGAAGCCACCGTCGACCCCATCAGCGGCGGCCTGCGATCCAGAACCGCCACCGAGTGATCCCGGCTCAGCTCATGCGCCATGAAGGCTCCGCTGATCCCCGCGCCCACGATGCAGACATCGACGCTGATCGCCTGGGTCAGTGGCCGCACGGGCACGCCCAGGCCGGGGCTGTCCGCCCACACCGACCGCCCGGTCCTCAGGTCTCTCTTGATGGTCGCGCCGGTCATGTTCACTCCGCGGAAGCGGAGCCTTAAGTCAGCCGGACCTCACGGGTTCCATCAGGCGAAGATCAGGTCGATCTCGGCCTGCGTCGCCGGCCGCCATTCCCCCGGCGCCAGATCCTCCGGCAAGGCCAGTTGGCCCATCCGCTCGCGGTGCAGCGCCTCGACGTGGTTGCCGACGGCGGCGAACATCCGGCGCACCATATGATAGCGCCCCTCGGTCACCGACAGCCGCGCCTCGGTTGGGCTCAGAACTTCGAGCGCGGCAGGCGCAAGCGGCTTGTCCTCGCCTTCCAGCACCAGACCGCCCGCCTCGAACAGGGCCGCCTCCGTCCCGACCAGCGGCCGCGCCAGCGTCGCCCGATAGACCTTGGCCACATGGCGCTTGGGCGAAATCACCCGGTGCAAAAGGTCCCCGTCGTCGGTCAGCAGCAGCAGCCCTGACGTTTCCTTGTCCAGCCGCCCGATCGTCGAGATCGCCGGATCGCGCCTGCGCCACCGCTCGGGCAGGACATCATAGACCAGCGCCCCGTCCTCCTTGTGCGAACAGGTCATGCCCAGCGGCTTGTTGAGGATCAGCACCAGCCCCGCCGGCGGATCCAGCGGCCGCCCGTCGATCTGCATCCGTCCCGGCAGGTCCGCCGTCACCGCGATCCGCTGCGACACATCGGTCAGATCGACGCCGTCCAGCACGATCCCTCCAACCTTGCCCAGCCGCGCGATCTCGCTCCGCGAGCCATAGCCCATCGAGCCGAGCAGCTTGTCGACCCGGGCCGTGGGTGTCTTCACTTGGTGGCCTCGAACAGCTTGTACCCGCCGCCGTCGCTGATCGGCGTCACCCGCTTGAACGCCTCCTTCAGCTCGGACTCGTAGGGCAGGTGCCGATTGGCCACGAGCCACAGGCTCCCGCCCTTCTTCAGCATCTCCGCCGCCTTGCGGATGAAGGCCTGCCCCAGCCGCCGGTCCTCGGCCCCGCCGTCATGGAAGGGCGGATTGGAGACGATGAAATCGAGATCGCCCGCCGCCTCGATGGTCCGCACATCGGCCCATTCGAACGAAGCCCGCGCGTCCTCGACGTTCTTCCTCGCCGCCTCGACGGCCCGCCGGTCCAGATCGATCAGCCGCAAGGAGGCCACAGCCGGCGAACGCAGCACCACCGTCGCCAGCGCCCCGTAGCCGCAACCCAGATCCGCCCCCGCGCCTTTCAGCGTCGGCATGGATGCGGCCAGCTGCGCCGACCCGGCGTCGATCCGGTCCCAGGCGAACACGCCCGGCTGCGACCAGGCTTCCAGTCCGTCGACCAGTTGCATCGCCCCCGCCGCGATCGCTGCCTCCAGCCCGGTCTCCTTACCGGTCTTGATCACCACGCAGCGTCGATGGTGCGCCTTGGCCGTCTCGCCGACCTCCAGCCCGAACGCCTCCAGCTCCTTCTTCAGCCGCGAGCCCCCCTTGTCCTTGGCCGCCATGACGTCGAGACGCCCGCCGACCTTCAGCGCCCGCAGCGCCTGCGCCAGCGTATAGCGCCGCTCCAGCACCCCGGGGGGCGCATAGACCATGGCCGTCTCGACCGAATTGTCAGGTAAACCTTCCAGCGCCGTCGAACCGACGATCTGCGGAGAGGTCTGGGTCGCCGCGCCCGGCGGATCGAACACCAGCGGGGGGCGGCCATAGAGGATGGAAGTCGTCATCGGCGGGTGAATAGACTGTCAGGCCGCCCAGCGAAACCGATCTCCCTCTCCCCTTGCGGGAGAGGGAGATCGCGCACGGCGGCGCAGCCGTCGTCCTGGCGCGGTCGGGTGAGGGGTCACGCCATTTCAACCGGTGAACCTCGTCACGCCCCTCCAGCCGCCCGCGTGACCCCTCATCCGTCAGCCTTCGGCTGCCACCTTGTCCCGCAAGGGGAGAAGGAAATCAGGCCATCCCCATCAACGGATCTCCCGAATCCGCCTTTGAAATCAACGGCCGGTCCTGACGAGACGCCTTTTATTCATCACCCCTGAAAACGAGCGCACACTGCGTCCCCTTTCAGTCGTTAGCCCGCTCATGGTCACCACCCCCGCCGCGCCCCCACACGCGTCCGCACGCCTCGATGCTTCGGACTCGCCGGACTCTGTTTCTGGAGTCCGGATGCCGGGCTTCAGACCCGCTCCACGCACATGGCCACGCCCATGCCGCCGCCGATGCAAAGGGTCGCCAGACCCTTCTTGCCGCCCGACCGCTTCAGCTCATGCAGCAGGGTGGTCAGGATGCGGGCGCCCGAGGCGCCGATCGGATGGCCGATGGCGATGGCGCCGCCGTTGACGTTCACCCTAGCCGGGTCCAGCCCCAGCTCCTTCAGCACGCACAGGCTCTGGGCCGCGAAGGCTTCGTTCGACTCGACCCGGTCCAGATCGGCGACGGTCCAGCCCGCCTTCTCCAGCGCCTTCTTCGACGCCGGGATCGGGCCCGTGCCCATGATCGCCGGATCGACGCCCGCCGAGGCCCACGAGCGGATGGTCGCCAGCGGCTCCAGCCCCCGCGCCTTGGCCTCATCGGCCGACATCAGGACCATGGCCGCCGCCCCGTCGTTCAAACCCGAGGCGTTGGCCGCCGTGACCGACCCCTCCTTGGTGAAGGCGGGCTTCAGCTTCTCCATCGACTCCAGCGTCGCGCCGTGACGGATGTATTCGTCCTTGTCGACGGTGACGTCGCCCTTGCGGCCCGGGATCACGACCGGGACGATCTCCTCGTCGAAATGGCCCGCGTTCTGGGCGGCCTCGGCCTTGTGCTGGCTGGCCAGGGCGAAGGCGTCCTGATCGGCGCGGCTGATCTGGAACTTCTCGGCGATGTTCTCGGCCGTCTGGCCCATGTGATAGCCGTTGAAGGCGTCCCAAAGACCGTCCTTGATCATGGTGTCGGTGAAGGCGAGATCGCCCATCTTGTGGCCGGTGCGCAGGTGCTGGGCGTGCGGCGCCTGGCTCATGCTCTCCTGACCGCCGGCGACGATCACCTTCGCATCGCCCATGGCGATCTGCTGATAGCCCAGCGCGACGGCTCGCAGGCCGGAACCGCAGATCTGGTTCAGGCTCCAGGCCGGGGTCTCCTTGGGGATGCCCGCCCCCATCGAGGCCTGACGCGCCGGGCCCTGACCCGTCGCCGCCTGCAGCACATGGCCCAGGATCACTTCGTCGACGTCGGCCGGCGACACGCCCGCCCGCTCCAGAGCCGCCTTGATGGCGATCTCGCCGAGCTTGGACGCCGGCACGCTGGACAGTGCGCCCAGGAACGATCCGACCGGGGTGCGGGCGGCGGAGACGATGACGACGTCGGTCATGGGATTATCCTTTGTCGGGCCTTTCCGGAGGAGCGCTCCGTTAGGCCGCTGGAAACTTTGCGTGGCGTTTCTGCCGCATCCGCGCGCTTTCGTCACGTCCGCTCGCCCCGTTCAGGTGAAAGTCATCCACCCGTCCCATTATTCAGGGAACGACAGGCAGAATTGCCGAGTTTGGTGGGACCATGCTGAACACGCTGAAGCGCCACGCCCGACGGATTTGCACCCCGGATCAGATCGATCTGGAAGAGCACTACCAGTCGCCGTCCGAACACACCGCCGATCTGATCGTTCACGTCGTCGGCCTGACCCTGGCCGCGGTCGGGGGGATTGCACTGGCCATCCTCTCGGCCTTCTACGCGGGCTTCGGCGCGGTCTTCGCGACGGCGATCTATGCGCTCTGCCTGATCGCCATGCTGACCTGTTCGACCATCTACAATCTGACCCGTCCCTGCGCGGCGCGCCCCGTGCTGCGCCGGCTGGACGAGGCGGCCATCTTCCTGATGATCGCGGGCTCCTACACCCCCTTCACGACCCAGAGATTCGAGGGCTGGTGGGCCATCGGCTTCACCCTGGTGGTCTGGACCATCGCCTTCGCGGGCGTCGCCGCCAAACTGGTCGCGCCCCGCATCTCCGACGCCTTCTGGAGCGGGGTCTATGTCCTGTTCGGCTGGCTGGCGGTGATCGCGCTGAAGCCGATGATCGATACCGTCCACCCCATCGCGCTCGGCCTGCTGGTGCTCGGCGGCCTTATCTACACCGTCGGCGTCTTCTTCTTCATCTCACCCAGGCTGAAGTATCGCCGGGCCATCTGGCACGGCTTCGTGGTGGCCGGCGCCGGGGTGCACTGGGCAGCCGTTCTGGTGGGGGTGGTGTTGGCCCCCAACCTCACCTGACATCGAACAGTCACATGCCCACTGGCGCGTTGCTTCGCGGTGCGGGATAACGACCGCATAGCAACAAGGACACTGCAGTGGCCGACAGCAATACCCAGGGCGGAAAGACCAAGGACGGCGCCAAGGAAGGCGACCCCGTCATCATCAAGAAATACGCCAACCGCAGGCTCTACAACACCTCGACCTCGACCTATGTCACGCTCGAGGACCTGGCCAAGATGGTCCGCGAAGGCGTCGACTTCGTCGTCTTCGACGCCAAGACCAATGAGGAGCTGACCCGTCAGATCCTGACCCAGATCATCTTCGAGGAAGAGAGCCGGGGTCAGGCCCTGCTGCCGGTCCAGTTCCTGCGCCAGCTGATCGGCTTCTACGGCGGTCAGATGGAAGGCGTCCTGCCCTCCTACCTTGAGATGTCGCTGGAGAACTTCTCCCGCCAGCAGGAGCAGTTCCGCGACCAGATGACCAAGGTCCTCGGTGCAAACCCGGCGACCGGCCTGATGGGCGGCGGCCTCATGGAGGCGGCGGCCAAGCAGAACATGGCCATGTTCCAGAACGCCATGAAGATGTTCCCGGCCTTCGCCTATGGCCGCACGGACGGCGAGTCTCCGGCCCAGGCCGCCCCCGCGGCGCAACCGGCGGCGGACCCGGCCATCGACGAGATGCGCCGCCAGATGGACGAGATGCGCGCCCAGATCGACCGTATCGCGGGCGCTGCAAAGCCGTGACCGACGGCGTCCGCCCTGTCGGACCGGTCGAGGGCCGCGACCGTCGCGCGGCCCAGCGGCGTGAAGCCGAACGCCGCGCCGGCTCCACCAGCCGCGAGCTGGTCCCGGTCGGCAAGGTGGTCGATGAAATCCCCGACCCGGCAAGCCCTGCCGCGTCGCACTCCGCAGCCGATACCAACCCCCTCGATCCGGCCGCAGCCTTCGCCGCCCAGATGATGGGGCAGACGGGCCAGCGCAAAGGCCTGAAGGGCGGCCCGCCGGTGATGGATGCCGCCCGCGCCAGCTACCTCGGGGCCGAATATTCGGGCGAGAAGGACCGCCGCCCGCCCGCCGGACTGATCAAAAAGACCGAACTCTGAGCTGGCCCGGGGCTTGCAGCGAACGAGGCGAACTCTCGCCTTCGGACGCCGCCATGACCCTCGCCTTCGCCGCCAAGACCTTCGACGTGATCGTCGTCTCGCTGATCTTCGCCGCCCTGATCTAGCCTAGGCGCCGGCGCCGAAATCCAGGTCCTTGCGGGCCGAGATGATGGTCACGATGAACCCGGCCAGCACGTCCAGCATGACCATCGTCACGATCAGGAAGAAGGTCGAGGTCGCGAACCCGCGCACCAGCAGGAACTCGACCAGGCAGATGACGAACAGGATCATCGACAGGGCGTGATTGACGATCGCCACCTTCTGGCTCGACGTCGACTTCAGCAGTTCGAAGAACAGCAGGATCAGCGACAGGAACAGGATCAGGTCGCCAACCCCCACGTTCCAGCTCGCGCCCGACGCCATCGGGATCGAGAACATGGCCTGACGCAGGGCGTCGTCCGCCGCCGCCAGACCGCCGCCGCCCAGTCCGGACAGCACGACGATGTTGTAGAGGATCACCGGAATGACGAGCAGGGGCAGGGCGATCAGCATGGTCTGTCTCTCGCGTTGGAACGGCGCAGCTTGTTAACCACGGATACTCCCGTTCGCTCCATACGGCTACGCAGGTTCGCCAAACAGGCGACTTAGAACTCGCTGATGGCCCCCGGCCGGCGCGACCGGGTCTTCAGCCACATCACGCCCAGCAGGTCCGAGAACGAGTTCTTGAGCCGCCCCCAGTTCGTGTATTTCGACTGGCCCGTCTCGCGGTGACGATGGCCGATCGGCAGATAGCGGTTCTCGTAGCCCTCGCGGATCACCAGCGCCGGCAGGTAGCGATGCACGTGATCGAAATAGGGCAGTCTCAGGAAGACCTCACGCCGGAAGGCCTTCAGCCCGCAGCCCGTGTCGTCGGCGTCGTCGCCCAGCAGCCGCTTCCGGATCCGGTTGGCCCAGCGCGAGGCCCACAGCTTGGCCTCGGAATCCTGTCGCTTCTGGCGCACGCCGCCGACGAGGGCGACCTGCGGCGGCGCGGCGATCAGAGCGTCCGCCAGTTTCGGCGCGTCCTCGGGCGGGTTCTGGCCGTCGCCGTCCAGGGTGACAACGATCGGGGCCCGCGCGGCCAGCACGCCCGTCCGAACTGCCCGGCTCTGGCCCGCATTGGTCGTGTGCGCCAGCACCCGCAGCGTCGGCAGTTCGGCCATCAGGGCCTTGAGTTCGGCCAGGGTTGTGTCGCGGCTGGCGTCGTCGACGAAGATGATCTCGTGCGCCCGCCCGCCGAAGGCTGCGGCGATCTCGCGCGCCAGCGGCCCCGCCGCGCCGGACTCGTTATGGACCGGCACGACGATGGAGATTTGCGGGGTCTCGGCGCTCTGCATTCCTGCTCTCTAGACGCAAAACGGCGCTCGACGCCACGGTCTGCGATGTCGAGCCGCTGACGCCCGCGCAATCGCCGTGTTAGGAACGGTTCCATGACGCGCCCGAACCTGGATCGATATGTCGCCGGCTGGCGCGGCCCCCTGCTGGCGGCGCTCGTCGCCCTGATCGCCGGCCTGCCCGGCCTGCTGCTGCTGCCGCCGCTCGACCGCGACGAAAGCCGCTATGCCCAGGCCACGTCACAGATGCTGGAGAGCGGCGACTATGTCGATATCCGCTTCCAGGACGACCCGCGCTGGAAAAAGCCCATCGGCATCTACTGGATGCAGGCCGTGGCCGTGGGCCTGACCTCGCAGGTCGAGAATCGCGACATCGCCCCGTACCGCATCCCTTCCATCATCGGGGCGATGCTGGCCGCCTGGGCCTGCGCCTGGGCGGGATCGGCGCTGTTCGGAGCGCGCGCCGGCTTCCTCGGCGGCGCCATGCTGGGCGCGACCTTCCTGCTGTCATCCGAGGCCGGGATCGCCAAGACCGACGCCATGCTGTGCGGCTCTGTGACCCTGGCGATGGCAGGCCTCGCGCGCCTCTACATGGCCTCCCGCGTCGCACCGCTGATCAAGGGCGACCCGACCCAACGGCTATGGAAGTTGATGCTCTGGGTCGGGCTAGGCCTGTCCATCCTGATCAAAGGCCCCATCGGCCTGCTGGTCATCGTCCCGGCCGTTCTGATGCTGTGTCTGTGGGACCGTCAGTGGGCCTGGCTGAAGCGGCTCGGCTGGGGCTGGGGCGTGCCACTGCTTGTGCTGATCGTCGGCCCCTGGGCCATCGCCATCACCATCGCCACCGACGGCGGTTTCTGGCGCGAATCGATCGGTCATGACCTGGGTTCCAAGGTCACGGGCGCAGCCGAAAGCCATGCCGGCTTCCCGGGCATGTACGCCGTGCTGGCGCCCCTGCTGCTCTTCCCGGCCACCCTGATGCTGCCGGCCGCCCTGTCGACGGGCTGGAGCCGCCGCGCCGAGCCCGCGATCCGCTTCCTGGTCTGCTGGCTGGTGCCGTGCTGGCTGATCTTCGAAATCGCCCCGACCAAGCTGTTTCACTACACATTGCCCACCTTCGGCGCGATCGCCCTGCTCATGGCAGCCGCCCTGACCCGGCCGATCGGCAAGATCTCGCGCTGGACCGGCGCCGGTCTCGCCGTCTTCGGGGCCGTGGTGATCAGCGGGATCACCGTCTATGGCCTGACCGCCTTCGGCACCTCGACGGCCCAGACCTGGGCCACGATCACTGTCGTCTGCGCCGCCATGGCCGCCCTGATCGGGGGTTTCCTGCTGCTCAACCGCGCCGCCGTCACCGGCGTCCTGATCGCGCTGGGCTTCGGCATCGTCGCCCATGCGGCCCTCGCCGGAACCCTCCGTCAGCTGCGCCCCCTGTCGATCGCCCCCCGTCTGGAGAAGATGCTCGAACTGAACGGCCTGTCGCCGCGCCAGGGCCTGACCCCCGGCCCCGTCGCGATCACCACCTTCCATGAGCCCAGCTTTGTCTTCGTCACCGGCCGCGACACCGAACTGACCGACGCCGCCGGCGCCGCCAAGGCCCTGGCCGAGGGCCGTCCCGCCATCGTCGAAGCCGGCGACGACGAGGCCTTCCGCCAAGCGACCGCCAGGACCGGGGTCCCCGGCCGCGCCGTCGGCGTGGTTACCGGCCACAACTATTCCAGCGGCGACGACGTCCGCCTGACCGTCTACGCCCCGCCGGACACCCCCACGCCTGAGGCGCCGGAGCCGCGCCGGTGAACCCCCGCCCGATCCAGATCGTCGAGGTCGGCCCCCGCGACGGCCTGCAGAACGAGAAGGCCATCCTCGATCCGGCGACCCGCGCCGAGCTCGTTCTGCGCCTCGAGGCCGCCGGCGCCCGCCGCATCGAGGCGGTCAGCTTCGTCCATCCGAAACTCGTGCCCCAGATGGCCGGCGCCGAAGACGTGATGGCCGCCCTTGCCCCCGACCCGGGCCGCAGCCGCATCGGCCTCGTCCTCAACGGCAAGGGCTATGACCGCGCGCTCGGAACCGGCGTCGACGAGGTCAATGTCTCCCTCTCCGTCACCGACGGCTTCGGCCTGAAGAACCAGGGTCTGGCCGTCCGCGATCAGGTCGCCATGCTGTCCGACATCCTCGCCCGACGTCACAACTCCGACGGCACGGACACGCCGGTTCCCGCCCTGTCGGCCACCCTCAGCTGCGTCTGGGGCTGTCCCTTCGACGGCGAGGTTTCGGTCGGTCAGGTCAGCGATCTGGTCGGCGAACTCGCGGCCGTCGGCGTCGCCGAGATCGGCCTGGCCGACACCATCGGCGTCGGTGATCCGTGGACGGTCACGAAGAAGGTCGGGGCCGCCAGGGCCGTCGCGCCCGACGCCGTCCTGCGCCTGCATTTCCACGACACCCGCAACACCGGCGTCGCCAACGCCTATGCGGCCGTCGAGGCGGGCGTCGACGTGCTGGACGCCTCGGTCGGCGGGATCGGCGGCTGCCCGTTCGCGCCGGGCGCCACCGGCAATGTCGCCACCGAGGACCTGGTCTACATGCTGGAGCGCGCCGGCTATTCGACCGGCTACGACCTCGACGCCCTGATCCGGACCGCCCGCTGGATCGGCGAGAAGATCGGCCGTCCCGCGCCCAGCGCGCTCAGCCGCTCCGGCGGCTGGCCCCGGCCCTAGAGGTTCAGCAACGCCGGATCACCGCCCTGGGCCGAGATATTGTTCGAGATGGCTTTTTCCGACGCATAGCGGATCAGGCTGTTCGGCCCGCCCGCCTTGGGACCGGTCCCTGAAAGGCCCTCGCCGCCGAACGGCTGGACACCGACCACGGCGCCGGTCACGCCCCGGTTGATGTAGACGTTGCCCGCCGGGACAAGTTGCATGACTTGCTCGGCGAAGGCCTCGATCCGCGAGTGCACGCCCAGCGTCAGGCCGTAACCCCGCGCCGCCAGCTTGCCGGCCACCGACTTCAGGTCGGCCGGATCGTAGCGATAGACGTGCAGGATCGGGCCGAACACCTCGCGCTCCAGATAATCCGGGGTCGGAATCTCGGCGATCGTAGGGGCGAACAGGTCGCCGCGCTCGGAGCCGTTCGGCATCATGGCGCGGGCGACGATCTTGGCGTCCTTGCCCAGTCGCTCGATGTGGGCTTCCAGGGCCTTGCGGCTCTCCGGATCGATCACCGGCCCGATGTCGGAGGCCGGATCGGCAGGATCGCCCAGAACCTGCGCCGCCAGCGCGCCCTTCAGCCCCTCGATCAGGCTGTCAGCCGAATCTCTCGGCGCATACAGCACCCGCAGGGCGGAGCAGCGTTGACCGGCCGAGCCAAAGGCGGACGAAATCACGTCGTCGATGACCTGTTCGCGCAGGGCCGTGGTGTCCACGAACATGCCGTTCAACCCGCCCGTCTCGGCGATGAAGGGCAGGATTGGGCCAGGGCGGGCGGCGATGGAGCGATTGATCGCGGCCGCCGTGTCCGTCCCGCCGGTGAAGGCCACGCCGTGGACGCCCGGATGCGAAACGAGCGCCGCGCCCACCGTCTCGCCGCGCCCGGGAACCAGGGCCAGTAGGTCGGGGTTGAGGCCGGCCTTGTGATAGAGGCGCACCGCCTCGGCCGCGATCAGGGGCGTCTGCTCGGCCGGCTTGGCCAGCACCGCATTGCCGGCCGCCAGCGCCGCCGCGATCTGGCCGGTGAAGATGGCGAGAGGGAAGTTCCACGGGCTGATGCAGGCGAACACGCCGCGCCCGTGCAGGACCAGACGGTTGGTCTCGCCGACCGGCCCGTTCAGCGTCTGTGGCCCGCCGAAATCCTTCTCGGCCAGCATGGCGTAGTAGCGGCAGAAGTCGGCGGCCTCGCGCACCTCGGCCACGCCGTCGTTCAGCGTCTTGCCCGCCTCGCGGCTCAGCAGGGCCACCAGCCGGTCCATGTCGGCTTCCAGCGCATCGGCCATGGCGCGCAGCACCGGCGCCCGACCGGATCCCCCCGCGCGGTCCCAGGCGATCTGGGCCTTTGCCGCCGCATTGGCCGCGTTGTCGGTGTCGTCGCTCGACGCCTCCGACACATGACCCAGAACCTGCGACCGGTCGTAGGGGTTAGTCACGGCCTGGGCGTTCGTCCCGGCCATCAGCCTGCCGCCGACGATCGGACCCGAGGTCAGCTTCTCCGCATCGACCTTCTGCAGGGCGGCGGCATGCCGCTCGCGGTCGGCCTTCTGCGAATAGTCACGGCCGAGCGAGTTCTGGCGGTCCATGTACATGTCCTTCGGCGTGGGGATTTTGACGTGGCGGTCAGGATGGTCCTCGACCGAGGCGATGGGGTCGGCGGCGACGGCGGAGGCCGGCACCCGCTCGTCCAGCAGGGCGTGGACGAACGACGAGTTGGCCCCGTTCTCCAGCAAACGCCGGACCAGATAGGGCAGCAGGTCCTCGTGTCCGCCGACGGGGGCGTAGGCCCGCACCGTCATCGCGCCGAAGGTCTCGGCCGCCGCGTCGTACAGGGCCTCGCCCATGCCGTGCAGCCGCTGGAACTCGATCTTGACCCCGGCCTCCTTGGCCATGTCGTGCACGGCGGCCAGCGAGTGAGCGTTGTGGGTCGCAAACTGGGCATACAGATGCGGCGAGGCGTCGATCATGGCCTGCGCACAGACCAGATAGTTGAGGTCCGTCGCCGCCTTGGTCGTGAACACCGGATAGTCGGTCCGACCCATGACCTGGGCCCGCTTGATCTCCGTGTCCCAGTAGGCGCCCTTCACCAGACGCACCATCAGCCGCCGGTTCGAGGTCCGCGCCAGCTGCGCGATCCGCGCGATCGCCTCGGGCCCACGCTTTTGATAGGCCTGCACCGCGAGGCCCAGCCCGGTCCAGTCGCCCAGCTCCGGTTCGTGGGCCAGCCGGTCCAGCAGCTTCAGCGACAGGGCCAGACGGTCCGCCTCCTCCGCGTCCATGGTGAAGTTGATGTCGGCGCGCGCTGCGATCAGGGCCAGCCGCTTGATGCGCGGATAGAGCTCATCCCAGACCCTCTCCTCGTGCGTCGCCTCGTAGCGCGGCGACAGGGCCGACAGCTTCACCGAGACGCCGTGACCGACCTCCGGCCCCTGCCCGCCGGCGGTCTTGCCGACGGCGGTGATCGCGTCGGCGTAGATCTTTTCATACCGCTCGGCGTCGGCGGCGGTCCTTGCGCCCTCGCCCAGCATGTCGAAGCTGCACAACCAGCCCTCGCGGTTGGCCCGCTTCAGCGCCGCCTCAATGGTGCGCCCGACCACGAACTGCTCACCCATGATGCGGACGGCGGCGGCCACAGCCTGACGGATGACCGGCTCGCCCAGACGCCCGGCGACACGGGTCAGGAAGCCCGGCAGGTCCGTCTTGGCCTGTTCGTCGGCATCGACCAGCTTGCCCGTCAGCATCAATCCCCAGGTCGAGGCGTTGACGAACAGACTGTCGGACTGGCCCAGGTGCGAAGCCCAGTCGGCCGAGCCGATCTTCTCGGCGATCAGCCGGTCGCGCGTCTCTTCGTCCGGCGTGCGCAGCAGGGCTTCGGCCAGACACATCAGGGCCAGCCCCTCGCGGGTCCCCAGGCTGAACTCCTGCAGGAAGCTCTCGACCACACCCTGTTTCTTCTGGCTCTTGCGGGCGTGTTCGACCAGTCGGACGGCCTCGTCCACCACCGCCTGACGCGAGGCGGCGTCCAGCGGCGAGGCGGCCAGCAGGGCCCGAACGGTCGAGGGTTCGTCGGCGAACTTGCCGTGATCCAGTGTGTCCCAGTCCTGAGACAGAGAAGGGACAAGATAAGCGTTGAGGGGCGTCATGGCGTCGGCGGGGATCCTGTCCTGTATGAACTTGCCTATATGTCGGACCCATCCGAATGTGCATCGTATGATCGAGACCTCAGCCGACGATCCTTCGGAAAATTGCGCATATGACCGTTGAAAATTTGGACGCCGTTGATCGCCGCATTCTGAAGGTGCTGCAGGCGGACGGCCGTGTATCCAATGCTGAACTGGCCCGGCGGTGCAATCTGTCGCCAGCGGCCTGTTTCGAGCGGGTCCGCCGCCTGCGCGAGCGTCGGGTCATCATCGGCTACGCGGCCCTGATCGACCCGACCAAGGTCGGGCGCGGCCTCATGATCTTCGTGGAAGTGCTGCTGGACCGAACGACCGGCGACCAGTTCGAAGCCTTCGCTGACATGGTTCGCCGGCAGCCCGAGGTTCTGGAATGTCATATGGTGGCGGGCGGCTTCGACTATCTGCTCAAGGCGAGGGTCGGCGACATGGATGCCTATCGCGCCTTCCTCGGCGACGTCCTGACCCGGATGCCCGGGGTGCGTGAGACGCGAACCTATGCTGTTCTCGAAGAGGTGAAGTCCACCACCGCCCTGCCTTTGTAGGACTGTCTCGCCTTCGTCGACATGACCCGCTAAAGCTGCCTGCTTGATAAGAAGGCGGAGCCGTTCGGCCCACATGCGCATCGTTCTCGCCACCGACGCTTGGGAGCCCCAGGTCAACGGCGTCGTCCGCACCCTGACCCGCACCGTCGCGGAATGCCGCGGCATGGGTCACGAGGTCGACGTCATCGAACCCAGCCAGTTCCGCACCATCGCGGCGCCGACCTATCCCGAGATAAGACTGGCCCTGGGCGCCGAGGAAGAGATCCGCGAACGCCTGCGCGCCATCGAGCCGGACGCCGTGCACATCGCCACCGAAGGCCCGATCGGCATCGCCACCCGCCGCATCTGCGTCGAGTGGAAACTGCCCTTCACGACCAGCTATCACACGAAATTCCCTGAATATATTTCGGCGCGCTTCCCGGTCCCCGTCCAGGTCGGCTACGCCTACATGAAATGGTTCCACAAGCCTTCGGGCCGGCTGATGGTCGCCACCCCGACGCTGAAGAAGGAGCTCGAGGACCACGGGTTCAAGAATATCTCGCCCTGGACGCGGGGCGTCGACACAGAACAGTTCCGTCCCGATCTGGAGCGCATCTTCGATGACCTGGGCGGCAAGGACTGGCCGCGCCCCTACTGGCTGAACGTCGGCCGCGTCGCCGTCGAAAAGAACATCGAGGCCTTCCTCGAAACTGACTTGCCGGGCACCAAGATCGTCGTCGGGGACGGCCCTGCCCGCGCCGAGCTGGAAGCCAAATATCCCGAGGCGAAATTCCTGGGCGCCCGCTTCGGCGAGGAACTCGCGCGCTGCTTCCGCGACGCCGACGTCTTCGTCTTCCCCAGCTGGACCGACACCTTCGGCCTGGTGATCCTGGAGGCCATGGCCACCGGCACGCCCGTTGCGGCCTACCCCGCTCACGGCCCCATCGACCTGGTCCCCGGCTCGAACGCCGGAGCCATCGACGAGGACCTGCGCACGGCCTGCCTGGAAGCCCTGAAGTGCGACCGCGCCGCCACCCGCGCCTATGCCGAGAAGTTCAGCTGGCGCGCCTCGGCCGAACAATTCGTGCAGAACCTTGAGCCCTATCCGGAGCCCGAGCGCGGACGCTTCTGGCGCCGGCTCCGCCGCATCGCCCGGGTTCGGCGCAGAGCAGCGGCGGCCTGATCGCCCGCAGACCCACCATTGCTCGACGGGTCAAGTCACGGTTTTCAAAGATTATTTGTTGGAGATCGCGCTCTGTATCCATCACTGTTCTGAGGGGTGGTATCCTCCGGCCCGGTCTTTGACATCACCGCTCCCGGAACACGGAAACGGGACTCAACGGACTATCTGGACTCCGTTTTCAGGAATCCGGCTATTTCGACTAGTCCGGCCGCGCCATGGGCGTCAGTGCCGTGGCGATGGCGCGTTGCTGGATCAATTCCGCCTCCGGCAGCGGCACCAGACCGCGGTCCTGCAGATAGCCGCCCCGGCCCACGGCGGCCTCGGAGGTAAACTCGATCAGGAATTCCTGCAGGCCCGGCGTCACGCCGATGTGGGCCTTCTTCACATAGATGTAGAGGCTCCGCGCCAGCGGATAGGTTCCGTTTGAAATCGTCTCCGGGCTGGGGGCGATGCCGTCGATGGTCTCGGCCTTCACCGTGTCGAGGTTCTGCTCCAGGAACGAGAAGCCGAACACGCCCAGCGAGCCCGGCGTCCGGGTCAGGGTCTGGAGGATGGCGTTGTCGTTCTCCCCCGAGTCGACCCAGGCGCCGTCCTCGCGCACCGTGTGGGCCAATGCCTCGAACCGGTCCTCGTCCTGATCTTCCACGGCGGCGACCGCCGGGATGAGCTTGGCGCCCGGGGTCATGCCCAGTTCCAGGAAGGCGTCGCGCGTGCCCGATGTCGGCGGCGGGCCATAGACCTGGATACGCTGGTTCGGCAGCGAAGGATTGATGTCGGCCCACGTCCGGGCCGGGTTCGGCACGAAGGTCCCGTTCGGCCCGGGCGATTCCTTGGCCAGGCCTTCGTAGAGATCGTTGAGCTGGAAGTTGAAGCTGGCCCCGTTGCGCGCCGTGGCGACGACGATACCGTCATAGCCGATCTTCAGTTCGACGATCTCTGTGACGCCATTCTCCGCGCATTTGTCGAACTCGGACCGCTTCATCGGCCGCGAAGCATTGGCGATGTCCGGGGTGGACGGGCCCACGCCCTGACAGAAGGCCTGGATGCCGCCGCCGGTGCCCAGGGCCTCAACGCGCGGCGGAGCGCCTTCCGGATTGTTGCGCCCGAAATTCTCTGCCACCCGGGTCGCGAACGGGAAGACGGTCGAGGATCCCGCCGCCCAGATGCCGTTCCTTTGCCCCCCGCCCTGCCCGCAGGCGGCGACGGTCAGGGCCATGACGGCGGTTCCGGCGACGAAAAGCCGGCGAGGCAGGATGGACGACATCAGGCGGTCTCTCGAGCGGAGCGAATGTGCGACGCTTAAAGCAGACGTTTGCGCATGGCCTGTGACAGCATGTCGATCAAGGTCACGGCGATGACGACGATGATGACGATGGCCGACACCGAGCGGAAGTCGAAGGCGTTCATGCTGTCGAACAGCACCTGACCGATCCCGCCCGCGCCGATGAGACCCAGGACCGTCGCCGACCGGCTGTTCGATTCGAACCGGTAAAGGGCGAACGAGGTCCAAAGCGGCGCGACCTGCGGGATCACCCCCCACACAATCTCATGAAGGCCCGAAGCGCCTGTGGCGCGCACCCCTTCGACCGGTCCCTTGTCGATCGACTCGACCGCTTCCGAGAACAGCTTGGCCAGGACGCCGGCCGTGTTCAGCGTAATGGCCAGGACGCCCGCGAGCGGTCCAAGACCTACGGCCACGATGAACAGCAGGCCGATGACAAGGTCGGGGATCGAACGCAGCAGGTTCATGACCCAGCGGACCGGCGTCACAACCCAGACCGGTGCGATGTTGCGGGCTGCGGCCAGGCCCAACGGCACGGCCAGGAAGACCGCAAGGAAGGTGCCCCACAGCGCGATCTGAACCGTCAGCCACATCTGCTCCACGAACAGTCGCCAGTTGGCGAAATTCGGCTTCAGCAGGTCGCTGGCGAAGGTTTGGATGTTGGCGCTGTTCGTGAACAGGCGCGACAGGTTGCCCAGGTCGACGTCGCCGACACTGTAGACGAGCAGGGCCAGGACCCCGCCCCAGATCAGGACGTCAAGCGCCCAGGCCCCCATCGACTTCGACGGATGCTTGGGAATGGAGCCGGTCGGGAGAACGCCGTCGGTCAAGGCTGGACCTCACGGAGCGCGCGCAGACGTTGCAGTTCGGCCTCGGCGGCGGTGACGCCGGCGGTGTCGCCCTTCTCGCGGGCTTCCTGCAGCTTCTGGTCGGCGATCATCTCGCGGATCGGGTTCAGGTAGCTGTCGTCCGCCGAACGGAACTGGGAATACTCCAGTCCTGCGAGCACCTGGCGCTGCCGATCGGCTTCCACGCCCTCGCCCTGGCCGTAGGTCAGGAAGAAGCTGCGGATCTTTTCCTTGATCGCGGGATCAAGGTCGCTGCGCACCAGGATGCCCGATTCCGGAATCGGCGGGGACTGCCAGATCTCGGTGATCTGCGCCGCAATGGCCGGATTCTGGCGGTTCAGGAAGACCGTGTTGACGGTGTTCGAGGTCGCCACATCGACCACGCCCGTGGCCACGGCGAAGGCGTTGGCCTGGTGATTGGCCGAACGCACGGTGGCGAAGCACTGGGCCGGGACGATATTGCGCGGGTTGAACAGGAAGGCCATGGGGGCCAGCGTTCCCGAGGTCGACTGGGCGTCGCCGATGCCGAAGTCGAACCGCTTGCCGCAGGCAAGGACCTGATCGAGCGTGATGCCCGAGCCAGTCTTGACGACCAGGGTCGAGCGATAGCTGTCGAGGCCTTCCTTGTTGACCGTGCGGGCGATGACCTCGGCGTCGGCGCGGTCGATGGCCTCGACCGCCGGCTTGGCCGAGAACCAGGCGACCTGGGTCTGGTTGCCGCGCATGGCCTCGACCAGCACGGTGTAGTTCGAGCCAAAGAAGGGCTCCACCTCGACGCCGATCGCCTCGGACATGTCCTCCAGCAGCGGCTGCCACAGCGGGCCGGCCGAGGCCTGGCCTTCCGCCGACAGGATGGAGAAGGTGATCTTGGACGGCGCGCCGCCCGACTTGGCGTCATCCCCGCCGCCGCAGGCCGGGAGGCCGAGCAGGGCGATCGCGGCGCCGACCAGACCGGCCCGGCGGGTGAATGAGGCGAAGGTCATGCCTTGGTTTCCCAGAACGCGTCCTCGAACTCGGGACCGTAGATGTCGATCAATTGCTTGGTGTCGAGGCTGGTCGACGGGCCGTCGTAGACGACCTTGCCGGCCTTCAGCGCGATCACCCGGTCGCAATATCGGATGGCGTAGTCGACCTGGTGCAAGGTGACGATGACGCCGAGGCCGTCGCGCCGGTTCAGTTCGACCAGCAGCTCCATGACCTTGCGGGCGGAGACGGGGTCCAGCGAGGCGACGGGCTCGTCGGCCAGGATGCCCTGGGCGCCCTGGACCAGGGCCCGGGCGATGGCGCCGCGCTGCTGCTGGCCGCCGGAAAGCGTATTGGCGCGCTGGGCGGCGTAGTCGGAGACGCCCACCCGGTGCAGGGCGGCCATGGCCTTGTCCTTGTCCGCGCCGGGCCAGGCCCCGAACAGACCCTGCCAGCCCGGCAGACGCCCCAGGGCGCCCAGCATGACGTTGGTGAACAGGCTCAACCGGCCGACCAGATTGAACTGCTGGAATATCATGCCCAGCTTCTGGCGCGCGGCGCGCACCGCTCCCGTCGTGCGGCCGTTCTTCTGAACGCAGACGCCGAAGACATCGATCTGGCCGGGCCCGGCGTCGATGGTCTGCAGGCCGGTGATGGAACGCAGCAGGGTGGACTTGCCCGACCCGGACGGACCAATCAGCGCGACCATCTCTCCGGCGGCGACAGACACAGAAACGCCGTCCAGCGCCTTTCGGGATCCGAAGGTCTTGGACACGTCGCGGGCCAGGACGAGCCCAGCCACGAGGGGGCCGGGCGCGGAGCTAACGGCTGATGAACTCATGAACTCGCTGTGGGCGGCTGACGAAACAGGCGCCGAATGACGCGAGAAAGGCGGTCCGGCAAGTCTTAATGCCACGCGGCGAGAGCAGACGTCCAGCGTGACCGCGCCGCAGCGCCTCCGCCTTTGAAATCAAACATGTTCAGGACCCGGAGCACCCCCGCCTCCCGTCAGGCCACGTCACGAAAAAACCGCTTTACATGACAGGTCCGTGACCCTACATGCGCTGCTTCCGGCGGACCCCGTAGGTCTAACGTTGCGCTGCTAACGCCGGTCTGGGTTTAACAATTACAGGGGTTTACGTGAATTGCGCACGTATCCATTTCCCCTGGACCTGGTCCGCGAGCGGTCCCCTGAACGTCCAGTCGCACTCGTGCGGCCGCGTTCGGTTTCCGTAGCGGCGCGCTGGTTCCAGGATAATCTAAAGGCTGACGTCTTCTATGCTGTGAAGGCCAACCCTTCGCGGTGGGTCATCGAGGCCCTGAAGGACGTCGGCGTCAAAGGCTATGATGCGGCTTCGATCGCCGAGATCGAACTCGTGCGCTCGGTCGATCCCGACGCGCGCATCGCCTTCATGCACCCGGTGAAAAGCCGTTCGGCGATCACCAGGGCGTATTTCGATCACGGCGTCCGCACCTTCTCGCTCGATTGCGAGGACGAGCTGCAGAAGATCCTCGACGCCACCGGCGGCGCGACGGATCTGAATCTGCTCGTGCGCATGGCGGTTTCCGCCGACGGCGCGGCCTACTCCCTGTCGGGCAAGTTCGGCGTCTCGACCGATCAGGCCCCGGCCCTGCTGCTGTCCGTGCGTCGCGCGGTCAAGGATGGGTTGATGGGCGTCTGCTTCCACGTGGGTTCGCAGTGCATGCGTCCGACCGCCTATCAGGCCGCCATGGCCCAGGTCGGTCGCGCCATCTCGCGGGCCGGCGTGATTGTGGACATCGTCGACATCGGCGGCGGTTTCCCCTCGGTCTATCCGGGCATGGTCCCGCCGGACATGAGCGAATACGCCGACGCCATCCATCGCGGCTTCAACGAGATGCCGGTGTCGGAAACCACCGAGCTGTGGTGCGAGCCCGGCCGGGCCCTGGTCGCCGAATCCTCGTCGGTTCTGGCCCGCGTCGATCTGCGCAAGGGCGACGCCCTGTATCTGAACGACGGGTCCTATGGCTCTCTCTTCGACGCGACCCACTCGCGCTGGCCCTTCCCGACCAAGCTGGTCCGGGACGGCGAAAGCTCGGACGAGTTGAAGCCGTTCCAGTTCTACGGACCGACCTGCGATTCGATCGACCACATGCCGGGTCCGTTCTGGCTGCCGGCCGACATCCGTGAGGGCGACTTCATCGAGATCGGCATGCTGGGCGCCTACGGCGTCGCCATGTCGACGGGCTTCAACGGCTATGGCGAGCACGACGTCGCCGTGGTCGAGGACGCCCCCATGGCTTCGCTCTACGGCCTCGCTCCCCGCTCCATTCCGACCGTGCGCACCACGGCGGAAGAGCAGGCCCGCAAGATCGTTCGCCTGTCTCGTCCGAAAGGCAAGGCCGGTCAGCGGAGGAAGAGCCGCAAGTAACATTGGCTTGTGAACGGCGCGGGTCGGCGCCACACCTTCCCGAAAGGCAACGCTTGGGAGGGGTGTGATGTCCGACTCGTCCGGTCAGTCCGATCCGGGGCCCAGTGTCGACTACGGCGCGGCGGGTCCCAGCCATCAGCAGATGATGCATGACCTGGCTCATGCTCAGTTCCTGGCTTCGGATCCCTCGATCAAACAGTGGGACGGCCGCCGCACGGTGCTGATCGGCTATGTCCTGTGGCTGTTCTTGGGCTGGGTCGGCGGACACCGCCTCTACGTCGGCCGCTGGAAATCGGCGCTCGGCATGGCGGCGGCGGGTTTCGTGACCTGGATTATGACCGGGATGCTCGGTCCTTATCTGGGCATCCCGATGACGATCTGGTGGATCGTCGACGCCGTGATGCTCCCGGGCTGGATCCGGCAGGCGAACGAGGCCAATGCGATGAAGCCGACGATCGTCGAAACGGTCTGACCTTCGTCACGTTTCCTGACTAGACGACACACAGCAGCCCGTCGCTCCGTCCGGGCCGCTGTTGATTTTGACGACGGGCGCTCAAACCAAAGGGAAACCCTTGCAATGAACGCTCCCGTTCAAAAAAACACCAAGGCCGAGCTGCTCCAGAACGTCGTCGAACACATCGACATCACCTCGTTCGACGCCCGTCCGATCGTAGACGCCATGCGCAAGATGAGCTTCTCGTCGCGCGACACCGCCCGCGCCGCCGACATCTTCTCCATGGCCATCGAGGACAAGGACTGCTCGCCGTGGCTGATCCTGGCCGGCTCGACCTCGGCCGGCGGCTGCATGCATGTGTACCGCGACATGGTGAAGTTCGGCATGATCGACGCGATCGTCGCCACCGGCGCCTCGATCGTCGACATGGATTTCTTCGAGGCCCTTGGCTTCAAACACTACCAGGCCGCCGGGGAGGTGGACGACAACGTCCTGCGCGACAACTACATCGACCGGATCTACGACACCTATATCGACGAGGAAGAGCTCCAGAACTGCGACCACACGATCCTGGAGATCTGCAACGCGCTGGAGCCGCGCGCCTACTCGAGCCGCGAGTTCATCTGGGAAATGGGCAAATGGCTGTCGGAAGGCAACGCGAAGAAGCCCGGCTCCCTGATCCAGACCGCCTATGAGGAAGGCGTGCCGATCTTCTGCCCGGCTTTCGTCGACTCCTCGGCCGGCTTCGGCCTGGTCAAGCACCAGAAGGAGCGGATCGCCGAGGGCAAACCGTACCTGATGATCGACGCGGTCGCCGACTTCCGCGAACTGACCGACATCAAGATCGCCGCAGGCGTGACCGGCCTGTTCATGGTCGGCGGCGGGGTGCCGAAGAACTTTGCGCAGGACACGGTCGTCTGCGCCGAAATCCTCGGCATCGAGGCCGAAATGCACCGGTATGCGGTCCAGATCACGGTCGCCGATGTCCGCGACGGCGCCTGCTCGTCGTCGACGCTCAAGGAAGCCGCCTCCTGGGGCAAGGTCCAGACCACCCACGAACAGATGGTCTTCGCAGAGGCCACCACGGTCGTTCCGCTGATCGGCTCCGACGCGTACCATCGCGGCGCCTGGAAAAACCGCGACAAGCGCCGCTGGGCCAAGCTTTTCGGCAAGTAGGCCGCGCTCAAGCAGCGAGGCTCCGTGAGCCGGGCGATGGCGCACAAAAAGGGGCCGCGAGCGATCGCGGCCCCTTCTCTTTTGCCCGAAGGCCTACTGCCCGCTGACCTCACGGACCGCCTTCATCAGGCTCTCTACGACCCGGGCGGTCTCGGGATCCGACCAGTCGCCGGGCTTCATGATAACGGCCTGGCGCAGTGTATGCAGCGCCTCCTTGACCACGTCCGGCGTCTGCTCGCCGGAGATCAGCCGCGCCGCAAGCACCATACGCTGCATGACGCCGTCGACGGCCGTGCGGTTCTCGTCCAGCCAGGCCTGTCCGGCCCCGGTCAATGAGAAGACACGCTTGCCGGATGCATCCTCGACGCCCGCGATCAGGCCTTCGTCGGCCAGCATCGACAGGGTCGGGTAGACCACGCCCGGCGACGGCGCATAGGCCCCGCCGAACATGGCCTCGATCGCCTTGATCAGGTCGTAGCCGTGGCGCGGCTCCTTCTCGATCAGGGCCAGGGCCACGATCCTGAGGTCGCCCGGGCCGAACATGCGCCGGCCGGGGCCGCCGCGTCCGCCGAACATTCCGGGCCCGCCGAAGCGACCCCGCCCATGGCCGTGGCCACGACCACGCCCCTCGCCTTCCGGCCCGCAGCGATGGTCGCGCCAGCCGTGCTTCATTCTGTGATGTCCGAACATGTTCGCTCCTTTGTCATTCGTCATGTCTATACGATATATCTTTTGTCGGGATGCACAAGAGCACGATATATCTTGTGTTGCACTCTCCGGAACCGGGGGCCGCGCCGGGCCTTCAACCTTCACCGAATGCAGGAGCCCTCCATGACCGACGCCAAGCCCGAAACTCCCGAAGCCGTCGAAGCCGAGGACATGGGCGAACGTCCCGACCTGGGCCGCACGCCGGACGCGCTTAACGAGGCGCTTACCGGATCTGGCGTGGGCTCCGACACGCGCGCCGGCTCCCTTCAGGGTGGGGCGGCTACGGGCTCCGATGACGATCCAGATCAGGCCGCCGTCGATCGCCTCATGGCGGATCATGGCCGCGCGAGCGCAGCTCCCCAGCCGCCGTCCGATGGCGATCCCAAAGCTATCGTCAACACCGGTGTCGCCCCGGGCGAAGGGGACGCCGATCCCGCCGAGGGCAGGCGCCCCACGGATGCAGACGCCGCGACCGGCTGACTGCCTTGCTGCCGCCCCACCGATAGGCCACGGTGGGAGAAGAACAGGTCTCAGGGACGACACGGAATGAAGCGTATTCTGGCGGTTATCGCGCTCTCGTGCGCAGCCGCATTGCCTGCGGCCTGCGGCCCGAAGGCCGAGAGTCCTGCGTCCGCCGAGGTCCCCGAACCGGCAGCATCCGCCGAAGCGGCGCCGCCCGCGGCTGACGTCGTGCCGACGACAGCCGCAACGCCCCCCGCTCCGGCCGGAGGTTCCGCCGCCGCACCCGGCGCGCCTGCCTTTACCGTCCTCTATCCCGGCGGCGTCCTTGACGCCCCTGCCGTCACAGCCTCCGGACCGTCCGGCCCGGGCGGAGTCGCCACCTACACGACCGACGCGGACCCCGACGCGGTAATCGCCTTCCACCGCGGCCGCGCCGAGGCTGCCGGCCTGACGACGGCCATGGCCATGAACCAGGGTGATGCTCGCGCCTATGGCGCCGCCAGCACCGACAGTGGAGCCAGCTTTCAGGTCGTCGCCTCGGCCACCGAGGATGGCCCGACCTCGGTCCAGCTGACCTGGAGCGCCGGACAGTGAAACGCGCCGCCCTGATCCTCGCCGCCGCCTGCATCATGACCGTGCCGGCCCACGCCCGCCAAGCGACCCCGCCCGCAAGCTACCTTGACCATGCGGCCATCCAGGCCCTGGCTGATGCCGTACCATCGGCGCCCGTCGCCGGTTCGCCCCAGGATCTGACCGACGTCGCAGCCTCCAACCGTATGCGCGCGTTGGAGAACACGGACCGCTGGATGCTGGCCACCCGCCACGCCGAGCTGCGCCCCACGATCGCCCTCGCCCATTTCGATTGCGCCCTGGGCTTTCGTCTGACCGCAGAGGATTCGCCCCGGCTGGTGTCGATCCTCGAACGCATCCTGCGTGACGCCAACGAGGCTGCGGAATTGGCCAAGGCCCGCGCCTTCCGCCCCCGCCCTGTCGGCGCCGATCTGGAGCGCCCGGCCTGCACGGTTGTCTCGCCCGCCGGTCGCGCCAGCCCCTCCTACCCATCGGGAAGCGCCACGGTCGGCTCGGCCTATGGCGAGGCCATCGCCGCGCTGGCCCCGGACCACGCCGCCGAGGCGACTCGCATCGGCCACGAAATCGCAGTCAGCCGGATGGTCTGCGGCATGCACTACCCTTCCGACGTCGCCGAGGGCGAGAAACTGGGTGTGGCCGCCTTCCGGCAGATCGCCGCCACGCCGGCGTATCAGGCTGACGCCGTCGTCGCCCGCGAGGAGATCGCCCGCGCCCGTGCGGCCGGTCTGACCAGCCCCGCCTGCGCCGCCGAGCGTGCCGCCCTCGCCATGCCCATACCCTAGGGCCACCGATGTCTGCTGTGGTCCTGCTCGCCCTTCTGGCGCCTGACCCGGTCGTCGCCCGTCCCTGCTCATCGGCCGAGGTCGCGGCCCTCACCGCCCCGGCCGCCGCCGATGCGCCCGCCGTCCGCCTGACCTGTTTCGCCGCCCTCCCGCCGGGCGCCGCCATCCGGCGGCGCCTCGTGTTCGAAGGCGCCGAGGCCTCGGGTGCGGGCCTCGACTGCAATGGAGGCTCGGTCGGCGTGCCGGGCCAGCCCAGCACGACCCGCGACCCGACCGTCGCCATCTGGTCCCGTCGCGAAGGCGCCGGCTGGAGCGTCCCTCGCGATATCCGCATCACCCGCTGCACGATCCACGGCAACCTGCGCGTCTGGGGCCTCGGCCGCGACGACATCGACGCCTTGCGCGTCTCGTCGCGCACACCCGGCCATACCGCAGCGGCTCAGGCGGCGGCTCCCAGCGGCCTGACGCTCGACACTGTCGCGTTCGTCGCCACCGGGTCGATCCCGCTCTACATCGGCCCCGGCGCAACCGGCCTCCGCATGACCGGCGGCGGCTTTCGCGGCCAGTCCGTCTCCACGGCCGTCTATCTAGACGCCGAGAGCGCCGGCGCCGTGATCCGCGACGTCGTCTTCGACATTCGCACAGCCCGCGAACAGATCGCCGTCGACGGCTCGGCCCGCAACCGCATCGAGGACAACCGCTTCGACCTCCGCGGCCGCGGCGGCGTCTTCCTCTATCGGAACTGCGGCGAGGACGGCGTGATCCGTCACCAGACCCCGTCGCACAACCTCATCACCGGCAACCGTTTCGAAGGCGCGGCCTGGCTAACGCCTCGTCCGATCGTCGTTGGTTCACGCGAAGGCCGCCGGCGCTACTGCGGCGACGACGCCGGCTACCCGTTCGGATCAAGCGCCGACGACGGCGACCGGCCGGCCGGCAATGTCGTCACCGGCAACACCACGGGCTTCCGCGGGCTGCCGTCCCCGGTTCAGGCCGGACGCGGCGCCGTCAGGGCGCCGTAGAGGTCCGTCCGCCGGTCGCGGAAGAAACCCCATGCCGCCCGGTGCCGGTCGAGGTAGTCGAGGTCGAAGCTGTGAACCAGCACGCCCTCCTCATCCGCGCCGAAGCTCTCGACCAGATCGCCCCGGTGATCCGAGATAAAGGAGTGGCCGTAGAAGGACTGGCCGGTCGGCGTCACCGTCTCATGCCCGATCCGGTTCGCGCCCACGACCGGCACGACGTTGGAGACGGCATGGCCCTGCATGGCGCGGCGCCACGGCTCGGCCGTATGCAGTTCGGCGTCATGCGGCTCGGACCCGATCGCGGTCGGATAGAACAGCACCTCGGCGCCCTGCAGCATCATCGCCCGCGCCGTCTCCGGGTACCACTGGTCCCAGCAGATGCCGACGCCGACCCGCCCGAAGCGGGTGTCCCAGACCTTGAAGCCCGTATCGCCCGGGCGGAAGTAGTATTTTTCCTGATAGCCGGGTCCGTCGGGGATGTGGCTTTTGCGATAGACGCCCAGCGGCGAGCCGTCGGCGTCCAGCATGACCATCGAGTTGAAATAGTGCGGCCCCTCGCGTTCGAAGATCGAGACGGGGATGGCGACGCCGAGATCCTTCGCCACCCCGGCCATGGCGATCACGGCCGGGTGCTCGCGCCACGGATACGCCGTGCCGAACCATTTCTCTTCCTGGGAGACGCAGAAATACGGCCCCTGGAACAGTTCGCTGGGCAGGATGACCTGCGCGCCCTTCGACGCCGCCTCGCGCACGAGGTCGGCGGTCTTGTTGATATTGGCCTCCATGTCTTCGCCGTAGGCGGTCTGGAGCGCTGCAACCGAGATCGTGCGGGCCATCAGGCGGGCTCCTGCTGTGAGATGCAGTGGAAGGATCCGCCGCCCGTAAGGACGTTGATCGACGGCGACAGGATGATCTCGCGGTCCGGGAAGACCGAGGCAAGGGCCTCTCCGGCCATGCGGGCTGCGGCTTCATTGCCATAGGTCGGCACGACGACGGCGCCGTTGGCGATCAGGAAGTTCATGTGGCTGGCCGGGATCGGCTCGCCGTCCGCGTCCTCCAGCCGCCCCGGCGAAGGAATTCGCACGACCTTGAAGCCGGCCTCGGCCAGATCGCGTGCGCAGGCGTCGTAAACCTCCGCGTTCGGATCATCGGCCCCGAAGGCGACCGGACAGGCCACGACGCCCGGCGCGACGAACCGCGCCAGATTGTCGACGTGACCGTCGGTGTGGTCGTTCAACAGCCCGTCACCGAGCCAGATCACCCGCGTCGCGCCCAGCGCCTCGCCCAGCAGGGCCTCGGCCTTCGCCTCGGTCCATCCGGTATTGCGGTTCGGGTTCAACAGGCACTGGCGCGTGGTCAGGATCGTTCCGGCCCCGTCGTGGTCGAGAGCCCCGCCCTCAAGGATGAAATCATTGCGGCTCAGCGGTACGCCCGACTGTTCGCCGATCTGGTCCGCGACCGTATCGTCGAACTCCATCTCGAACTGGCCGCCCCAGCCGTTGAAACGGAAGGCCGCCGCCGTCTTCGAGCCCTCGCCGAAGATCGGCCCCGTGTCCCTCAGCCAGATGTCGCCGAATCGGCCCGGCACGACGGTCACGCCCGCCACGCCGTCGAACCGCGCCTGGGCATCCGCCAGCGCCTCTTCGCTGCCGATCATCAGCTTGACCTGCTCCCGGCCCGGCCCCGCGAGAGCGAGAACCAGCGCCTCCACCTCAGCCTGGGCGTCGGCGAGATTATCGACCCACAGCGCTTCGTGGCTGGGCCAGCCGACCCACATCGCCCGGTGAGGCGACCATTCGGCGGGGATCGGCGAGACGGCCATGGGCAGGAGACTTCCTTGGAGAGAACGGTGGAGGACCGCGCCAGATAGCGACCCCCTCCCCCCACTTCAATGCCGGGGCACGAAAGCCGGTTCAGGACAAAAGAAAAGGGCGGCCCCGCGAAGGGCCGCCCTGATCCAGTTTCGTGCCGGGTTCGAGCTTAGAAGCTCGTGCCCAGGGTCAGCATCATCGTGCGCGGCGCGCCGAGCGAGAAGGTGCGGACCACGCCGTTCTGGTTGAACACGGCCGCCGACGGATCGACGTCGATGGTGATCGCGTTGTTACCCGACGAGATCGAGGCCGGATATTCTTCGTCGAACAGGTTCGTGACGTTGAACTGAACGAAGGCGTTACGGATGCCGAAGGTGTCGGTCAGGTCGTAGCGGCTGTCGAAGTCGACGACGGTGTACTCAGGGGTCTTTTCGTCGTTGACGTCGGTGGTGAAGCGTTCGCCGACATACTTGCCTTGCAGGCCCAGCGACCAGTTCTCGGTCACATCCCAGTTGGCGCGCAGGCTGTAGGTCCACTCCGGCGTCTCGACCAGCGACTTGCCGGTCGTCGGCAGGAAGCGGCCGGTGCCCAGCGGGACGTCGTCCTGGACTTCCGAGGTGTTGTACGAGGCCGAACCGCCGACCGAGAAGTTGTCGGCCAGGGCGTATTCGAACTGGGCGTCGACGCCCGACTGCTCGACCGAACCCAGGTTACGGTCGATCGACAGGTTGAAGGTCGGCGAGGCCGGATCGTTATCGAACGAGGTCACGATCCGGTTTTCGAACGACACCGACCAGGCCGCGATCGAGGCGATCAGGGTCGAGGAGGTGTAGCGATAGCCGACGTCATAGGACTTGGTGGTCTCCGGCTGAACGCTGGAGAAGTCCAGGGCGCCGGCGGCGTTGCGGACCGGCTGGTACAGGTTGTCGGTGCGCGGCAGCGAGATGCCTTCGGCGTAGCTGGCGTAGACCGAGTTGTTGTCCAGGAAGCGGTAGCTTGCGCCCAGGTTCGGCAGGACGGCGTCGTACTTCAGCGTCTGGGAGTAAGGACGAATGAACTGCGACGAGCCCGTCGAAGCGAAGTTGACGTTGCCGTTGGCCAGGGTGAACGACGGCGTCTCGGTCGTGCAGCGCACGTTCGAGGTGCCGCTCTGCGAGAAGCAGAACTGGTTCAGGTCGCGGGTGAAGAACGGAGCGCGCACGCCCAGGGTCACCGACAGGGCGTCGTCCATGAACTGACCGCGCCATTCGGCCGAGATCTGGTTCAGCAGGGCGATCGAGAACCGGTCGCGGCTCCGCAGATAGGAACCGTCGCGGCCAAAGACGCGCAGATCTTCGTTGCCCCAGGTGTTCTCGCCGGCGAACACTTCCGGCACCGAACCGTCGGCGTTGTAGCGGATCGCCTCACCCGTCTGACGGTGACGACCGTAGTCGTTGGTGTACGAGATGCGGACGCGGTTGTCGTCGTTGATGTCCCAGATCAGCGAGGACAGCACGCCATAGCGGCGGGTGTTGGTGTTCGACGGCGTGTACAGGCCGACGTTGTCGCAGCTGTCGCCGTCCCCGTTCAGGTCCGTGCCGGTGTTCAGGATGGCCGCGCTGATGCACTGGGCCGCCGTGGGAGCGGCGATAGCGCCGGCGGTGCCCAGGTTGTTCGCGGTGTTCTGGTCCAGACGGTCGTCACGCTCGCTCGTCAGGGTGTAACCGCCGCCGTTGGCGATGACATACTGGAACGAGGGGTCGATCGTGATGCGGATGTTGTCGGTCAGGCCGTAGCTGAACTGGCCGCGGATGTTACCCGTGTTGGAGGGGTTGATCCGGGTGCGGTGATCGTTGGTGCAGCTGCCGGTCGCGTTGCCGCCGAAGTAGGTGATGATGCTCGAACCGGTGGCTTCGTTCTGCACCGTGCCTGCGCCCGGGATCGGGCGGAAGCAGGCAATGTCGTTCTCGGGCTTGAGGCCGAGGTTGAACTGCGAAAGGTTGATGAAGGTGTTGTACGAGTTGTTGCGGTTCTCGTTCCAGTGGAAGGCCAGGCTGGCGAAATCGCCGTCGCCCAGGTCCTGGAAGACGCGGCCGTTGTACTGCTTCTTCTCCAGTTCGCCCGGACCCTTCCACTTGTCGTAGTTGGTGTACGAACCGGTGATGAAGGCCGTCGTGCCCCAAGGACCGAAGGCTCCGGTGTCGAAGCGGCCGAAGACGCGGCCGTAGTTGAAGCTGCCGATCGAGGTGCGGATCTGGGCGCCCATTTCTTCCAGCGGACGTGCGGTCACGTAGGAGATGGTGCCGCCGCTGGCCGAGGCGGTCGGGCTGTCGACGTCGGTCGAGCCCTGGTTGACCGAGGCGCGGTCGATGATTTCCGAATCGACCTGCTGGTTGGAGAACACCGCATAGTTGCCGGTGTCGTTCAGCGGGATGCCGTCGAACGTCAGCGAAACGCGGTTGCCGTCGAAGCCGCGCAGACGGATGTTGCCGCCCGAGTTGCCGTAGGGGTCGTTGTTGGTGAAGTTCAGGCCCGGGACGTTGTTCAGCAGCGAGATGATCGACTGACCGGACTGCTGGCGGCTGATATACTCTTGCGTGATGGTCGAGCGGGTCTTGTCGACCGTCTGGGCGACGACGGCGCCCGAGATGGTGCGCGGGCCGCGGATGCCAGTGACGACAACGGTGTCGACCACGGTGCCTTCAGCGGCGTCCGTGCCCGACGACTGGGCCGAGGCGGCGCCCGCGAGGAGCATGCCGCTGACGAGGGCGGTGGTCGCCCAGAGCGCACGAGTGCGAGAGTTCATTGTGTATCCCCAGATGGTTGCGGGTCAGCGCCCGGCGCGCGTCAAATTGCGGCCAGAGAGAGCCGCGAACGTCGAAAATCTTGCCCCCTCTACGGTCGGTCTCGGAACCATCGACGACAGTCGTGTGACACTGGTGTGACAGCGACCGGGGGTGACCGTGGCGCCACACCCCCGAATCCCGAAAGACTCAGGCACCCCAGACAGCCCGCAGTCGCGCTTCCCGGCCGCAGAAGCGACTGTAACCTCCATACCGCACGGGATTCAGGCGCGCGAAATCCTGGTGATAACTTTCCGCCGGCCAGAAGCGGGCTGCGTTTCGCACGGGGGTCACGAAGCGGCGCTCTCCAATGACGGCCGCGGCCGCCGCCCGCGAGGCCTCAGCGATGGGCCGCTGCGCGGCTGTCGCGAAGACGGCCGTGGCGTAAGACGCGCCCTGATCGCAGAACTGTCCGTCGGGGTCCGTAGGGTCGATGGTGCGCCAGAACCGATCCACGAGCTGGCGATAGGTGATCCGCGCCGGGTCATAGGTGACCTGGACCGCCTCAAGGTGGCCCGTGCCGCCCCGCACGACCTGTTCGTAGCCGGGATTGGCCACGGTCCCGCCTGCGAAGCCCGAGACCGCCGAGACCACGCCCGGCATGTGTTCGAAGTTCGCTTCGGTCGACCAGAAGCAGCCGCCAGCGAACAGGGCGACCTCGCGCCGACCGCTGTCCGGACCGCTCTGCACCGTCGGGGCGCTCGCGGCGGGTTCGCCCTGGGAACAGGCCGCGATGCTGATCGCGACGATCACGGCCAACCGGGAAAGAACGGACATGGAAACCTCCAGACACCGCCTTCTGATCAGGCGACTACCCTCAGCTACGCTGGAACACCGCATCCGGATACAAGTCGCCCCATCTGTCAGGCGCGATTGCTGGGTCAGCGGCCTTGGCTGCGATGTCTGCGGTTTCGGCGGTTCGGGAATGCAGTCTTTCTGCGGTTCCGAGCTGCAGGATCAGCGCGCCGCAGCGAACCGGCGGGCGAGAGCCTTGGCCGTGGGCTTCAGCGCCTTGGGCTCGTGATAGTTGCCGTTGACCTGGGTGCGGTTGATCACGTGGGCCTTGAACCGCTTGTACAGGTCATCCTCGGGGGGAGAGGGGGCGGTCCAGAAGCCGTCGATGGGCTGCTGGTCGGTCAGGCCGTCGATGTCGAAGAAGGCCTCGCCCAGCACCTTGACCGGGGTGGAGAACCCAAGGGCCGACAGGGCCGCCGAGGAATTGTTGACCACCATCCCCGATGAGGCCCGGCACAGGGCGGCCAGGTTGCCGCCGTCGATGAAATCGACCCGGTCGGCGATGCCGCGCTCGACCGCCAGCACATGGGTCATGCGCGCCAGATCGACCAGACCGGGATCCAGCGGATGGTTCTTGATCACCAGACGGGTGTCGGGATCCGAATTTTTGGCGAACGAGGACAGGACCTCCGCCAGGAAGGCCGTGTTGTCAGCGTAATGCGAGTACCGCAGCAACTGGGCGTCACCCTCGCGCTGCAGGCAGGCCAGGAAGAAGGGGCCCCGCGCGCGGATGACCTGGGCGTCGCTCTCGGCCTTGGAACGGAAGGTCAGCGACAGATAGCGCCTGACGTGGCCCACGAACTGCAGCCAGGGCGACTGGGTGTAAGGATAGACGTAGCGGCGGAACACCAGCCGGCCCAGCGGCTGGGCGGCGTGGTACAGGCTTATGTTGATGACGTGGTGCGGCAGGATCTTTCCCACCGGACGCGTGGGCAGCATCTCGGGGATCGGCGGGTCGTAGGCCGCACGCTCGCGCGGCAGCCCGGACGAGGCGTTGACGCCGTTTTCCTCGACCGTGATCCAGTCGGGACGGAAATAGCCGTTCTCCAGCACCCAGACGCGCAGCGGATGGATCCGGTCCGGTTCCAGCGCTGTGGCGGCCTTGAGCTTTCCGGCCTGGGACAGGACGCCCTGATTGTAGGGGCCGCCCTCGCCGAACACGATCAGGTCGGTCAGGCCCTGATCCTGCACCAGCTTGGCCAGCCGGGCGGGCCAGCGGCGCACGTCGCCGGTGTAGGGTTGGGCCCCGGAACGGCGCCAGTAGGCCGCGTCCCCGGCGTTGAACAGCATTCTGGCGACCGAGGCGCCCTCGGACGTCAACTGCTCGGCCAGCGTCCGGCCGAACGGACCGAACGGCGCCGTCACGATCAGGAACCGGCGTCCGGCGAGGGACTGGCCGGGGCGCGGGCGCGCGCCGGGCGCGGACGGCGTTTGCACGGCGGCCGCGACAGCCGCGACCGGAGTGGTCTCCACGACGCGCGCGGAACCCCGCACCGGCGCGGGATGGCGATTGTCGCCCGAGGCGTGTCTGGGAGTGATGCGAACGTCCGCCATAGTCAGGACCAGCTCACGCGAAGTCTTCGGGACGGGATGAAACGCTGGAGGCCCTGCCGTCGATCCGGCGCCCCGACCCGGACCCGCCGCCACCCAGGGGCGGCGTGGTTCCGTCGAAGACCGGACGAGAGGGTCGGAACTCTGACATGGCCGCCTTTGTCGCTGGCCTCGTCGCGCGGATCAACCGACTTGTCCAAAAAAGCGAGTGACGTGTTCGAAATTTCACGAAATCTTCCAGCGACATCGGACGAGTTCCATGCCTTCCGATCCCGATGAAGGGGCTCGAAAAGGCCGTGGCGCGGGCCGTGGCGCTTGAAGCGAGACTTTCGGGCAACGCCTCCCGGAAACGCGAAACCGCCGGCCTCCTGAAAGGGAGAACCGGCGGACCATCATAGGATCATCAGCGGGAAAGGTCGTCATCGGGAAGGTCGCCCTTCCTGTTGCACCGACGCCCCCCGACGTCTTCTGTTTCAGTCTGATCGGGTCCCGATCCCTTGCGGGGATCGGGACCCTCGTCAGGCGTCCTAGAAGTTGATGCCGATGGTGGCGCGACGGTTCAGAGGCTCGCGAACGCCGTCGGCGGTCGGACGGGCCAGGTTGGTTTCACCCTTGCCGTCGAGAGCGATGACGCCGCCGGCGACGCCTTGAGCGACCAGGGCGTCAGCCACGGTGCGCGAGCGACGGTTCGACAGACCCACGTTGTAGGCGGCCGAGCCGGAGGTGTCGGCGTAGCCGACGACCAGCACGCGCGTCGGACGACCCGACTTGGCGTAGTTGGCGGCCTGCGTCACCACCGAGCGGGCTTCGGCCGTCAGGTCCGAACGATCCCAGTCGAAGTACACCACGAACTCGCGCGCGACCGGAGCCGGCGGAGGCGGCGGCGGGGGAGGCGGCGGAGGCGGCGGCGGGGGCGGGGGAGGCGGCGGGGGCGGCGGCGGGGGAGGCGGCGGCGGCGGGGCTTCGTCAGCGCCGAAGGCGTAACGCAGACCCAGGGTCACCGTGTGGCTCTCGTCGTAGTCGCCTTCGAACGTGCCGTAGTTGTTCACCGCGGCGGTCGAGTTCGTGAAGGTACGGAACTCCATGTCGCCCGTCAGATAACGGTACGTCAGGTCGATGTTGGCGCGGTCGCCGATGGCGTAGCTCAGGCCAGCCAGGGCTTGAGCCGCGAACTTGGTCGAGCTGTCGTCAGCCGCGATCGAGACCGTGCGCTGGCCGCGGATCGTGCCCACGAACTCGGTGTTGACGCGGTTGACGCCGACGCCCAGGCCGACGAACGGACGAACGCCCCAGTACTCGCCGCCGATGTCATAGATGACATTGGCCATGAGCGTGGTGGATTCGATGTCGCCTTCCGGCGAGAAGCAGGGGCCCGTGGCCGGCGTGAAGTTACACACGCCCGACGGAACCGAACCCGTCGAGTGGCGGATGCGGCCGATGTCGCCCGAGCGGTAACCGCCTTCGAGCTCGACGCGCCAGTTCGGGTTGAACCGGTAGCCCAGGCGAGCGAACGCGGCCCAGCCGTCGTTCACTTCAGCTTGCCAGTTCACGCCGTTGCCGGACGCTTCCACGTTGATGTCGTCGATCTTGTGGTAACCGGCGTCGATCGCGCCGTACCAGCCGTCCGGCTCAGCCGAAGCAGCACCAGCGGCGAAAAGCCCCGCGGCTGCGACGCTGGCGAGAAGTTTCAGCTTCATGTCAGTCCTCATATCGTTGAATGTCCAAAGGCCACGCTTACACGTGACACTCACCGGGCCGAACGGCAGAGTTGGCCCGGAGTTCCTTATTTCGGTTCGCAATACGGCGACTGTGGCGCCGTTTCAACACATATCCCCCCCTTGGCGAGCGGCCTCATCCTGATAACAGGGTGAACAACGATAAGGGAGGCAGTCATGGCGATGCGATTCGACGGCAAGGTGGCGATCGTGACGGGCGCGGGCGGAGGTCTCGGGCGCGAGCACGCCCTGGCCCTGGCGGCGCGAGGCGCCAGGGTGGTGGTCAACGATCTGGGCGTGGCGCGCGACGGCGTCGGATCCTCCACCAGCCCGGCCCAGGCCGTTGTGGCCGAGATCGAGGCGGCGGGCGGCGAGGCCATGGCCAACGGCGCATCGGTGACCGACTACGAGGCCGTGCAGGCGATGGTGGCCGAGGCCACGGCGCGCTGGGGTTCGGTCGACATTCTGGTGAACAACGCGGGCGTCCTGCGGGACAAGTCGTTCGCCAAGATGGAGATCGAGGATTTCCGCTTCGTCATGGACGTGCACGTCATGGGCGCGGTGAACTGCACGAAAGCGGTGTGGGACGGCATGCGTGACCGGAACTATGGCCGCATCGTCATGACCACCTCGTCGTCGGGCCTGTACGGCAATTTCGGCCAGGCCAACTACGGCGCGGCCAAGATGGCCCTGGTCGGCTTCATGCAGACCCTGGCCATCGAGGGGGCAAAGAACGACATCCGGGTCAACTGCCTGGCCCCGACGGCCCACACCCGCATGACCGAGGATCTGGCGGGTCGCCTGCCGCTGGAGGCGCTGGGACCGGAGCTGGTGTCGCCCGGCCTTCTGTATCTGGTCAGCCAGGATGCGCCGACCCGCTGCATCCTCGGCGCCGGCGCCGGCGGCTTCGAGCGAGCCTATGTCACACTGACCCAGGGCGTGCGGATCGTCGGCGAGGACGCCCCGGAACAGGTCGACGCCCAATTCGAGGCCATCTCGGATCGCACCGGCGAGATCGTGCCGGAGATGGGCGCCGCCCAGGGCATGATCGAACTCACCAAAGCCCAGAACGCCCACACCTGACCCGCCAGACTTATCAATAATCCGATCAACAAACGGATCGTCAAACCGACCAGAAATCTGGTCAAGTCGGCCAACAAGATCGCCAAGGTCGCCAAAATCGACCACCAGGGAGAGAACAATGCGTGAAGCGGTAATCGTCTCGACGGCCAGAACCCCGATCGGAAGGGCCTATCGGGGCGCCTTCAACGACACCCAGGCGCAACAACTCGGCGCCCATGCCGTGAAGCACGCTGTCGCCCGCGCCGGGATCGACCCGGCCGAGGTCGAGGACGTCGTGATGGGCGCGGCCCTGCAGCAGGGATCGACCAGCCAGAACGTCGCGCGCCAGATCGCCCTCGCGGCCGGCCTGCCTTCGACCGTGGCCGGCATGACCATCGACCGCCAGTGCGCCTCGGGCCTGATGGGCATCGCCACGGCGGCCAAACAGGTGGTGTTCGACCAGCAAAAGGTCGCCGTCGGCGGCGGGCTGGAGTCGATCTCCCTGGTCCAGAACCAGCACATGAACCTGTACCGGATGAAAGACGAGGCGCTGCTGAAGCTCTCGCCCCACATCTATATGTCGATGCTGGAGACGGCCGAGGTGGTGTCGCGCCGTTACGGCATCTCCCGGGATCGCCAGGACGAGTACGCCCTGCAATCGCAGCAGCGCACGGCCGCCGCCCAAGAGGCCGGCCGTTTCGATGCCGAGATCGTGCCCATGACCACGACCATGCAGGTCGTCGACAAGGCGACCGGTCAGGCCTCGGCCCGGGAAATCACCCTGTCGAAGGACGAGGGCAACCGCGCTGACACGACCCTGGAAGGCCTGAAGTCGCTGAAGCCCGTCTTCGGTGGCGGCGAGGAAATCCAGCAGGGCGAGTTCATCACCGCAGGCAATGCGTCCCAGCTGTCCGACGGCGCCTCCGCCTCGGTCATCATGGAGGCCGGCGAGGCTGTGCGTCACGGCCTGCAGCCGCTCGGCGCCTATCGCGGCATGGTCGTCGCCGGTTGCGAGCCGGATGAAATGGGCATCGGCCCGGTCTATGCGGTGCCCAAGCTGCTGAAGCGTCACGGCCTGACCATGGACGACATCGGCATCTGGGAACTGAACGAGGCCTTCGCCGTCCAGGTCCTGTACTGCGCCGACACCCTGGGCATCCCGATGGATCGCCTGAACGTCTCGGGCGGCGCCATCTCGATCGGCCACCCCTACGGCATGTCGGGCGCACGGATGACCGGCCACGTCCTGATCGAGGGCAAGCGTCGGGGCGCCAGGTACGGCGTCGTCACCATGTGCATCGGCGGCGGCCAGGGCGCGGCCGGGCTGTTCGAAATCTACTGAGGACGCCCGAAAGCCGCGCCCCATCTGGAGTGGCCCGAAACGCGAGCGTTTCGGGCTGCGCGGCCGGGCTGTTCGAAATCTACTGAGGACGCCCGAAAGCCGCGATCCATCTGGAGTGGCCCGGAACGCGAGCGTTTCGGGCTGCGCGGCGGGACTGTTCGAAATCTACCAGGCCAGGCTTCGGCGGCGTCGGGGTCAGTGCTCCTCGACGCCGTACTGATCCCGCAGATAGGCCCGCCAGCGCGCGCGTAGCGCCGCGGGCCGGGCCGGATAGCGTTCGTCCAGAACCTCGGCGACCAGCACACGGTCGGTCCGGAACATGCGGAAGTCGTCACGGGTCTCGCACCAGGCGATGATGATGCGGGTGGTCTCGCGATAGGCCACCTGGAACGGCCAGATGGTGCGCCGGGTCTCGACCTCCTTCTCATCCTTATAGTGGAGGGCCACCTTGCGGGCCGCGTGAATGGCCCCGCGCATGGCGGCCATGTCGAGGGTCTCGGGCAGGACGTTCCAGCTCCTGGGTGCGCCCAGGGCCGGCTCCAGCACCACCGGCCGCAGCCTTTCGGGCACGGTCGAGGCGATCTTGGCGATCAGGTCGCGGGCGGCGCGCGCCAGGGCCGCGTCTCCCCTGCCCGCCACCCACTGGGCGCCGAGAACAGCCGCCTCCACTTCGTCGGAGGTCAGCATCAGGGGCGGCATGTCGAAGCCGCTGTCCAGCACATAGCCGATGCCCGCCTCGCCCCGGATCGGCACCCGTTGGCCCATCAGGGCGGCGATGTCGCGATAGACGCTGCGTTTCGACGTCTCCAGCTCCACCGCAATAGACTCCGCCGTCACCGGCTGGGAGCTCCGCCGCAGGAGCTGGACGATCTGGAACAGGCGGTCGGCGCGTCTCATGAATGGAACCCTGGCGTACCGATGCTGACAGCATGCTGGCAGCAGGGTGGCGGTAGTCAATCTGTCAGGGCCGAGGCAGATCGCCGAGGCGGATGGGAGAGACCTCTATGCTGACGCTTTTTCACGCCCCGCAATCGCGTTCGTCGCGCCTGGTCTGGCTGATTGAGGAGCTGGGGGCCGACTGCCGGATCGAGTATTGCGACATCCGCCGCATGATGGACGGAAGCGGCGCGCCCGATCCGAAGAACCCGCATCCGGACGGTAAGGTCCCGGCCCTGATCCACGACGGGTCGCTGATCACGGAATCGGCGGCGGTCGCCCTCTATCTGACCGGCCTGCACCCGGAGGCCGGGCTGGGCTTCCCGCAGAACTCGCCGCATCGCGGGCCGCTGCTGACCTGGATCTGCTGGGCCGCGGGGGAGATGGAGCCGGCGATGTGGGGCAAGATCACCGGCGCGACCGAGCGTGATCCCTTCGCACTGGAACGCTATGAGGCGGCGATGGCGCGGATTCTGGAGGCCCTGTGGGTGGGCCCCTATCTGATGGGTGACCAGTTCACGGTCGCTGACGTGATGATCGGCGCCTCCATGGGCTGGGGCCGGGAGCATCTGCCGGACAGCCCGCTGATCGACGACTATCTGGCGCGTATCCAGATCCGACCGGCGTATCAGCGCGCGATGGCGAGGGACGGCGAGATCGTGCGCAGCGCGGCGGCCTGAAGCCGATCAGGCGGCGTCGGCGTGGCCCTGATGGAAGGGCGCGTCGCCGTCGCCGACGATCTCCACCGCGTTGAGCGCTCCAACGAAACTGTCGCGCCAGATGCCGACGTCGGTGTCGCGCACCACCTGCATCAGCGCCGTCCATTTCCGGATCCGCTCGGTCAGCGGCATGGTCAGGGCCTTCTTGATCGCGTCGGCCACTTCCTCACGACTGAACGGATTGACCAGCAGGGCCTCGCCCATCTGTTCAGCCGCCCCGGCGAACCGGGACAGGATGAGGACGCCGGGATCGTCCGGGTTCTGGGCGGCGACATATTCCTTGGCGACGAGGTTCATGCCGTCGCGCAGCGGCGTCACCAGACAGACCTTGGCGGCGCGATAGATGCCCGCCAGCTGATCCCGCCGATAGGAGCGATTCAGATAGCGGATCGGCTGCCAGTCCATGTCGGCGAACTCGCCGTTGATCCGGCCGGCCAGGGCGTCCAGCCGGGCGCGGATGTCCTGATAGGTGTCCACGTCGTCGCGGCTGATCGGCGTCACCTGCACCAGGAAGACGTCGCCGCGCATGTCGGCATTGTCCTGCAGGAACTGCTCGTAGCCGAGCATCCGTTCCTCAAGCCCCTTGGAGTAGTCGAGCCGGTCCACGCCGACCATCATCGAGCGGAAGGCGGAGGATGCCGCCATTCGGTCGTAGGTGCGGTTTCCCTCTCGCGAATTGCGGGCATCGACGAATCCCTGGACGTCGATGCCGATCGGGAAGACGCCGATCTGAACCCGGCGATCGAAGGCTTCAAGCCCGCCGTATCCGGACAGTTCGCCTCTCGCCTCAGAGATTACATAGTCGCGGAACAGATCCAGCCATTCCTGGGTCTGGAAGCCGATCAGGTCGTAGGCGAACAGGCTCTCCACCAGCCGCCGGTGGTGCGGAAGGGTCACCAGCAACTGCCTCGCCGGCCAGGGCGTATGCAGGAAGAAGCCGATCCGGTTCCTGATGCCCAGCCGCCGCAGATCCCGCGCCATCGGGATCAGGTGATAGTCGTGGATCCAGATGACGTCGTCGGGCTCGAGCAGGGGGGCCAGCACCTCGGCGAACCGCCGGTTCACCCGCTCGTAGCCCTCGCCATAAGACCGCTCGTAGGCGGTCAGATCGACACGGTGGTGGAACAGGGGCCACAGGGTCTTGTTGGCGTAGCCGTTGTAGTATTCCTCGACGTCCTGGGCTTCCAGATCCACGAGGGCGACGGTGACGCCGGCGCGGTCCTCATAGTTGAGTTCGCCGGTGAAGTGTTCGGTCGTCTCACCCGACCAGCCGAACCACAGACCATCATATTTTCGAAGCGCGGCGGACAGGGCCATGGCGAGGCCGCCGGCGGACCCGGCGGCCGGGTCGGTCGGCGCCGACACCCGGTTGGAAACAACGATCAGACGAGACATGCCGCCTCAAACGCCAACGCTTGAGTTTAGCTGCAACGCAACATCGTGATCGCCTCCGGGTTGACGCTCTGGCGCCTGAAATCCGTACCGAATTCAGCGAACGTCCGTCCACGAACGGCTGAGCAGGATGGCGCAGTTGATGATGCCGACCAGCGAATAGGTCTGCGGATAATTGCCCCACAGTTCGTTGTCGCCGAGCGATATGTCCTCGCTCAGCAGACCCGCGTGCGTTCGTCGCGCCAGCATCTGTTCGAAAATCTCGCGGGCCTCTTCGTCCCGCCCGTTCTGGTGCAGCGCCTCGATGAACCAGAAGGTGCAGAAGTTGAACGCCGTCTCCGGCTCGCCGAAGTCGTCCGGGATCACATAGCGGAACAGGTACGGCCCCTTTTTCAGGTCGCGCTCGATGGCGTTGAACGTGGCGACCTGGCGTGGATCGTCCGGGGCCAGGAAGCCGAGGTCGACCAGCTGAAGCAGAGATGCGTCCAGCTCCGTCCCGCCAAACGAGGCGCCGAACCGCCCCTCCTCCGGAATGAAGGTCTCCGCCTCGATCCGTTCCCGGATCGTCTGCGCCCGCTCGCGCCACACCACGGCCTGCAGATCAAGGCCCAGGTGGTCCGCCGCCTTGCCCAACCGGTCGCAGGCAGCCCAGCACATGACCGAGGAATAGGTGTGCACCCTGGCGATCGTCCGGAATTCCCACAGGCCCGCATCGACCTGATCATGCATGGCGAAGGCCCGTTCGCCGACCTTCTCCAGGGCATGGAAGTCGTCGATCGAGCCCGGCCGCAGCAGGCGCTGATCGTAGAAGGACTGGACCAACGGCAGGACGATCTGTCCGTAGACGTCGTGTTGCAAATGCTCGCGCGCCTGGTTGCCGACCCGGACGGGCGTCATACCGCGATAGCCTTCGACAGACGTGACGATCCGCTCGTCGATGTCCTCTTCCAGTCCCACGCCATAGACGGGCTGGACGTGGCCGCCGGCGGACGAGTCCACGAGGTTCCTCAGATAGACGAGGTAGTTCTCCAGCATGTCGACGGCGCCGAGCCGGTTCAGGGCCCGGACCGTGTAGTAGGCGTCCCGGATCCAGCAGTAGCGATAGTCCCAGTTCCGCCCGCTCTCGGGGAACTCCGGCACCGAGGTGGTCATGGCCGCGACGATGGCGCCTGTCTCCTCGTAGGCGCAGAGCTTGAGCGTGATCGCGGCCCGGATGACCGCCTCCTGATAGTCGAGCGGGATGTAGAGGGTGCGGACCCAGTCCTTCCAGTAGGCGACGGTGCGATCCAGCGTGGCCGAAACGCCGGGCCCGACCTCCTGGTCGTAGCCCTCGTCCGGGCCGAGGAAGAAGGCCAGCGACCGCTCCAGCCGGAACACCCGCTCCTCCAGCACATGCGAGACTGGACAATCGGTAGTCAGCCTCAGGGTGACGTCGGTGCACAGGTAGCGGATGTGGTTGGAGCCCGAGGTCAGGTCCGCCCGACGCGCGCCCCAGTCGGCGGAAGGTCTCAGACGGACGCGGATTCGCGGAGCTCCGTTGAGCGGCCGGATGATCCGCGCGAAGGCCAGCGGCCGGTAGGTCCGGGAATGCTTCAGATGCCGGGGGGCGAAGTCGATGATCTCCACTGCCGCGCCGTCATGCGCCGTCAGGACGGTACGCAGGACCGGTGTGTTGTCGATATAGGCCTGGCTCACATGTTTCAGGCCCTCAAGCTCGATTTCCCAGAAGCCGTGCTCGGGAGTTTCGCCGTTCATCAGGGCCGAAAAGACCGGATCGCCGTCGACACGCGGCGCGCAGGCCCAGACAAATCGACCGTTGCGATCGATCAGGGCGGAGAGGGCGCAGTTTCCGATGGGCGCGAGATCCAGCGAAGGACGCAGGGGCGAGGCCATGGTCATTGCTCCGCCTCCGCTGCGACAGCCTCAAGCCAGTCCATCACGGCCGCAACGTCGCGCAGACCATAGCGCGCCGCTGTCGCCCGGTACGGACCGACCAGCACGCCGAAGCCGCCGAGGCTCTCGGCCGCGCGGAAGCCCGCCTCGTCGGTCAGGTCGTCGCCCAGCATGACGGGCACGGCGCCTGAGAACGGCGGCTCGGCCATGAAGGCCGTAACCGCTCCCCCCTTGTCGGCGCCGGGAGTCCGGAGCTCCACCACCATGTGGCCGGGCTGGAGCGTCAGGCCGGTGGTCTCGGCGAGACCGCGCGCCAGGACGAGGGCTTCGCCGGCGCTGGAGGGCGACTGCCGATAGTGGAGGCCGGTCGAGATCCCCTTGTCCTCGACGAGGACGCCCGGCCGGTCGGCGGCGAAGCGCCGGAAGGCGGCCAGGGCCTGTGCGACGCCGGGTGAGGCCGGGGCACGATCCACCGCGCCGTCCCGTCGTCGCCGTTCCAGCCCGTGCACGCCGGCGGCCGAACGGGAGGCGCGGCCAGCGATCCGGTCGATCTCGCCCAGGGTCCGCCCACTGACGATCGCCAGACGGCCGTCCAGCACCTGGTCGAGCCGGGTCAGGACCGCAGTACGCCGCGGGTCGGCCACGACGGCGTCCGGCGTTGGCGCCATCGGAGCCAGAACGCCGTCGAGATCAAGAAACAGCGCAAGGGACTGCGCCAGCGCCACCGGGGGCGCGGGCAGGGTTTCGGCGAGCGTTCCGGTATCTGACAGCATGAAAATCCAAACGAGTTGACGGCCCCGCATGCCCAACGCGCCCGTCCGGCAAAGGTTGACCGGTTTCCGTCTGAACTTGCGTTACGATGACCTCTCACCACCTTCAGGCCGTCCCCGCCCCTCCATTGTGAAACCCCGCCGGATGGGGCAATTCCGCTCCACGACGACGACAGACGCCCGCCGCGCGCACGCGCAGGCTGGAAGGGCGCCGCATCAGAAAGACGGCTCATGCCCCTCGACGCCCCCGCCTCCCCGCCCGAAGCCGTCGGCGCCATGACGGCACGCGCGCGCGAGGTGATCCGGCTGAACATCGAGGCCCTGCAGGCGCTGGAACGGACGGTGGATTCCAGCATCGCGCGCGCCTGCGACGTCATCCTGTCGCGACCCGGCTATGTCGTGGTCACCGGCATGGGCAAGTCCGGCCACATCGGCGGCAAGATCGCCGCCACCCTCGCCTCCACCGGCACCAACGCCTTCTTCGTTCACCCGGCGGAGATGAGCCACGGCGACCTGGGCATGCTGCGCGGCGACACCACCCTGCTGGCCATCTCGAGTTCGGGCGAAAGCCGGGAACTGCGCGATCCCCTGCTGTTCTGCCAGCGCAACGACATTCCCGTGATCGGCATGACCCAGCGCGGGTCGTCGTTCCTCGCCCGCATGTCGGCGGTTCCGCTGGTCATGCCCAGCGTGGCCGAAGCCTGCGCCAACGGCCTGGCGCCCACCACCTCGACCCTGATGACCCTCGCGCTCGGCGACGCCCTGGCCATGGTGCTGATGGATCGACGCGGTTTCTCGGCCACCGATTTCGGCATGCACCACCCGGGCGGATCCCTGGGCATGAGCCTGCAGAGCGTGCGCGAATGGATGGGCGACAATCATGCACCGCCGCCGACCGTGCCGCTGGACGCCGTCTTCGCCGACCTGGTCGCCCGTATCACCGAGGGCCGCAAGGGCGCGGTCGCCGTGCTGGATTCCGACGGATCCCTGGCCGGGATGATCACCGATGGCGACATCCGCCGCGCCTTCGCCCAGGACATCAGCCGCATCACCGCCGCCGACATCATGAGCAAGTCGCCGATCACCGTCACGCCCGACCAGCGGATGAGCGACGTGGTCGACCTGCTGACAGCCAACAAGATCTCGAACCTGTTCGTGATCCAGGATGATCGACCGGTCGCCATCGTCCATGTCGCCGAACTGATGCAGGCGGGTTACGTCTCCTGACAGCAGGGCCGCTTGCGGTTGACCCCTGCCGGGCAAGGGTCTACCCCGCAAGCCAGCCGCGCGACGCTTCCGCCGGTTCGGAAAAACCACGCCGAAGGCTGGATTTGGATACGCCGTCTGATGTTGCCGAGCGGTCCCTTCGCTCTGATCTTTCTAGTGTTTTCGTGAGCGACGCGCCCATGACGCCGGTGAACGCGCCAGGCGTCCCCTCGTCTGCGAAATCACGGTCCACGATCTGCGTGGATGGGTTCAACATCGCCATGGCCAAGGGGTCGGGCATCGCCACATACGGCCGCAACCTGCTGTCGACCCTGGGCCGGCTCGGGATGGACGGACAGGTTCTGTACGGGCCCGCCGCCAAGCGCTCGTCCAGCAATGTCGTGAACGAAGCCGCTCTGGTCGATCCGGAGCGCCCGGGTCCGAAAGTCAAAAAGTTCGAGCGATTTCTGCGCACCTACACCAGCCGGTTCGGGCAGTCGGCCTGGCCGATCCCGCCCAGCGGCGAAGTCGTCTGGCCGTCGCGTGGCGGCCGGCCGGAAGCGAACGCCTACTGGGCGGCCCGGGACCTGTTTCAGGTCTCCAATCGCTGCTTCAATGCCTACGGCAAGGAGACGCCGGTCGATTTCGAAGCCTCGGGCGAGATCAAGCGACCAGACGCCATGCAATGGACCGCCACCTTGCCGCTGTATGCGCGGGGCGTGCCGAACATCTACACGATCCACGACCTGATCCCTCTGCGCCTGCCGCACACGACGCTGGATGACAAGGCGACCTATATGGCGCTGTGCAAGATGATCGCCCGGCGCGCCGACCACATCGCGGTGGTTTCGGAAACCACGCGACAGGACGTGATCCGTCTGCTCGACGTCTCGGAGGATCGGGTCACCAACACCTATCAGGCGGTGGACCTGCCCGAAGTCCTGACCAGCCGTACCCAGGCCGATGTGACCATCGAACTGGAGGGCGTCTTCAACCTCGGCTGGAAGGAGTATTTCCTCCACTTCGGCGCCATTGAACCGAAGAAGAACCTGGGCCGCATCGTCGAGGCCTATCTGGCATCAGGCGTGGAGACACCGTTGGTCATAGTCGGCGGTCGCGCCTGGCTGGACGAAGGCGAGACCGCCCTTCTGAACCAGGTCATGCGCGACGGCGGGCCGAGCGCCCAACGGATTCGACGCTATGAATACATGCCCTTCTCGCTGCTGATCAGCCTGATCCGCGGCGCCAAGGCGACCCTGTTCCCGTCGCTTTATGAAGGCTTCGGTCTGCCGGTGCTGGAGTCCATGGCCCTGTCCACCGCCGTTCTGACCTCCACCGGCGGTTCGCTGCCGGAAGTCGCCGGCGACGCGGCCGTCATGGTCGATCCCTATGACGTCCAGGCCATGACGCGCGGTCTGCGCGCCCTCGACGCCGACGAGGCCATGCGGGACGACCTTGTGCGCCGTGGCCTGGTCCAGGCCGCGAAATTCTCGGTCGAGGCCTATCAGGGACGGCTGTCCGCAATGTACGGCCGCCTCGGCCTGTCGTGACGCGATCGGTCCTCTTTGACGCCAGCCGGCTGCTGAGCCGGGTCGAACGGACCGCGCCGACGGGGGTGGACCGCGTCTGCCTGGCCTATGCGGAATGGCTGCTGTCCCTGCCCGATGTCCAGGTCACTCCCGTCAGGAGCCGCAATGACCAGCTGGTCGTCGTCGACGAGGCCTGGTTCCGAAAATGCGTGGTCGCCATGCGATCCCGCTGGACCGGCGCCTTCTTCGAACGCTCCCTGACAGACGACGAGATGCGGCTGATGACCGCGCTCAGCGGCGACTCGAAGTCGTCCGACTCCGTCATTGGGACCCCGCCGACCGATCCGGGACGGACGCCGGGACGACGTCGGCGCGTTTGGAAGCAGTTCTTCCGCTCGCAGTGGATCCAGAAGCTTCCGGACAGCACCCTCTATTTCAACGTGGGCCACACGGGGCTGGGCGATGTTCGCGTCCTGACGGAACTTCGCGATCGGGGCATCGAGCGGATCGTCTTCCTGCACGACCTGATCCCCATCACCCACCCCGAGTACTGCCGGCCGGGCGACCGCGACAAGCATCGCGAGCGGGTATTGAACACGCTGAACACCGCGTCCCGGATCGTCGTCAACTCGCGCTATACGGCCGATGAGCTGGCCACTTTCGCGGCTCGCGAAGGCGTGACGCCGCCGCCGATCCATGCCGTGCATCTGGGGCTGGAGCCGACCTTCCTGACGCCTCTGACCGCGGCGACCCCCCGGCCCTATTTCGTTCACATCGGTACGATCGAGGCGCGCAAAAACCTGGCCTTCCTGCTGACCATCTGGCGGCGGCTGCACGAGCGGATGGGCGATGCGGCGCCCCAGCTGGTTCTGGTCGGTCGCTACGGCTGGGAGAACGAGGCGGTGCTGGATCATCTGGAACGCTCGCCCGCCCTGCGCGGTCTGGTGCATCAGGCCGCCGACCTGCCCGACTCGGCTCTCGCGACCCTGATGGCCAGCGCGCGCGCCCTGGTCGCCCCGTCCTCGGTCGAGGGTTTCGACCTGCCGGCAGTGGAGGCGTCCGCCCTCGGCGTGCCTCTGATCGCCTCCGATATCCCGGTTCACCGCGAACTGGTGCCTGACGCGCAGCTGATTGATCCGCTGGACGGACTCGGCTGGCTGGATGCCCTCGAAAAAGCCACGCGACACCCGCCGAAGGCTGCGTCATTCACGCCCCCGACGTGGGACCGGCATTTCTCCGAGGTCGGGCGGCGGGTCGGCTTGACGGATTGACGCCGTGGCGCGTTGTACGACGACGACTTGCGCTGGCGCGCCAGGTCAAAGGCCGGTAATCACGGCGCTCTACTGCTGAGTTCGGACACCATGACGCGATCCATCCTCGCCCTCCTGATCGTCGCCATTCTCGGCGGCTGCTCGACCTTGCCGCGGGACGGTCCGTCGAACCGCGCAGTCGTGCGTGGCGCGGAAGAAGCGCGCGACTATGCGATCGTCGATCTGGACTATGCGGCGGCTGAACGCATCAAGGCCGTGACAGGTCAGCGTTTCGGCTCTCTGGCCGGGGCGGCCAGCACAGCTCCGGTCGACGTCATAGGGATCGGCGACCAACTGGCGATCGCCATCATGGAACCCAGCGGCTCCCTCTTCGGCGGGGGACCCGCCTCGTCAGGCGTTCGATCGGGCAATCAGAACCTCCCCATCTCGACAGTTGATCGCAACGGAACCGTCGCCGTGCCCTTCGCCGGCGGAGTGGCGGTCGCCGGACTGACGCCGAGCGAAGCTCAATCGGCTATTCGTCGGGCCCTGCAAGGCCGGGTCGGAAACCCGCAGGTCAGTGTCACCATCGCGACCAATGTGTCGAACGCAGTGACCGTGCTGGGCGAAGTCAAGGACCCGGGTCGTGTGCCGCTCTCGACCAACGCCGACACCATTCTGGACGTTATCGCCGCCGCGGGCGGTTCGGCCCGACCGTCTCAGGATGTCGAGGTTCGAATCCGGCGAGGCGACCAGACCTTTGTCGCGCCTCTCACCGCAGTCACCACGGACTTCTCGGAGAACGTCCGCTTGCAGAGCGGCGATCAGGTCAACCTGACCTATCAGCCGCGCCGCTTCTCCTCGTTCGGCGCTCTCGGCGCCGTCACCCAGCAGGACATGCCTGCGGGCGAGCTCACACTGGCCGACGCCCTCAGCCGGTCGGGTGGCCTGAACGACAGCGCCGCAAACGCGCGCTCGGTTCTTATATTCCGCTTCGAGCGTCCCGAGGTCGCCGAGGCGCTCGGAGTGACCCAGGCCGTCACTGCCAAGGGGGTCCCGGTGGTCTATCGATTGAACCTCGAAGAAGGCGTGGGCTTCTTCACAGCTTCCAGCTTCCTGATCCAGCCGAACGACATCATCTATGCTCCGCGCGCCCTCTCGGCAGAGGTCGGCAAGTTCTTCGGCCTCGTCCAGCAGTTCAGCCGTGTCGTGTACGACCTGTCCGTGACGAGCACGCTGAACAGCAACTAGTCAGATGGCCTCCTGGCGAACCTGGTTTGGGGGCGGACGTCGGCGTCGAGGCGCCGGTTCGACCGCGATCGCACAGGCGGCGGATGTCTGGGAACGAGCAGGAAAGGCCTCGACAGCCAGTCTGCCGATCATGGCCAAGGTCGAGAAGCTGGCCCTGCAGGTTTACAGCGACCACCACCTCCCGACCCAACCGGGCCACTACCGGCGCGGCCCCTCGGCCGACGGATGGGTCTTCCTCGGCGAACATGTGGACGCCGAGGCGCGCTGGTCGATGCTTCTGGCCAGCCCTCCCGAACAGGGCTGGCGATATGCGACTCTCGAAGACATCGGCCGTTTTCCCGGAGCGCCCCCGGAGTTGCAGGCGGCGTCGAACATCCTGTCGACCTGTCGTCATTTGAAGGGCCGGCTTCTCGGCCGGGAACCCGGCGAGCCCGGAGACGATATCCAGACGGCGATCCGCCTGGGCATCGACTGGCGGGAACTGCAGGATCTGATGACCTGGCGGGAGACGTCGAAACTCAAGCTGACGACCCCGACCGACACCCTGCCGCTCGCCGAGCCCAAGACGGCGGCCGCTCACCCACCCGGGGAGCCCCGACCGCCCGCCCAAACCGAAGCTGCGGCTGCGACTGCGGCCAAGCCGCCGCGCAAACCCCGCGCGCCGCGGAAGAAGAAGACGCCCGAGACGACCTAGGCTGCGGCCCGCCCGTCCGCCATCGCCCCGGCCAGCAGTTCCAGCGAGCGGACCCGCGCGTCGTGGTCCCAGATCTGGCTGGTGATCATCAGCTCGTCCGCGCCCGTCGCCGCCGTGAAGGCGTCGATCGCAGCCCGCACGGTCCCGGGCGACCCGACGGCGGAACAGGACAGGGCCTGGGCGATCATCGCGCGCTCGCCTTCGTTCAGGCTCTCGGCGTATCCGGCCTTCGGCGGCGGCAGCTTGCCGGGACGGCCGCTCCTCAGGTTCACGAAGGCCTGCTGGACCGAGCTGAACAGCAGCCGGGCGGCCTCGTCCGTCCCGGCGGCGAAGACGTTGTAGCCCAGCATCAGATACGGCTTCTCAAGCCGCGCCGACGGGCGGAAGGTCTCGCGATAGATGCGTATGGCCGACATCATCTCGGACGGCGCGAAATGGCTGGCGAAGGCATAGGGCAGGCCCAGATGAGCGGCCAGCTGGGCGCCATAGGTCGATGAGCCGAGGATCCAGACCGGAATGTCCTGCCCCTCGCCAGGGTTGGCCCGGATACGCTGGTCATCCGATGCGGGCTCGAGCCAGTGCATCAGCTCCATCACGTCCTGCGGGAAGCCGTCGACGTAGCCCTGCAGGGTCCGCCTCAGGGCGCGGGCCGTGGCCTGATCCGACCCCGGCGCGCGGCCCAGACCCAGGTCGATCCGGCCGGGATAGAGGGCATTCAGGGTGCCGAACTGCTCGGCGATCACCAGAGGGGCGTGGTTGGGCAACATGACCCCGCCGGCGCCCACGCGGATCGTCTTCGTCGCCCCCGCCACCGCCCCGATCACCACCGAGGTGGCGGCCGAGGCGATCCCGGCCATGTTGTGGTGCTCCGCCAGCCAGTAGCGATTGTAGCCCAGCCGCTCCGCGTGCCGTGCGAGGTCGACCGTATTCGCCAAGGCGCGGGAGACGTCGGAACCCTCGGGCACCGGCGCGAGATCGAGAACAGAGAGTGTTGCCATCCCCGCCATATGGGGACGGCCGGCGCCCCCGCAATCCGCAGTGTCGGGATTGTAGCTCAGCCGCAGACCAGGGCGCACTCAAACCCGAAAAACGGCCCGAAAAGCCCGTCACAGCAGAAATCCGGGCGTCGAACGAGATTTTATCGTCGACGCTCCGGAGCGGATCAGGCGGCGTTGGCCGCCTTGCCGCTTTTGGCCTTCTCGGCCGCCTCATAGGCGCGCATGCCTTCGACGATCAGCTCGGCGGCTTCGCCGGCGTCGCCCCAGCGCTTCACGCGGACCGACTTGTTCTTCTCCAGATCCTTGTAGCGGGTGAAGAAGTGCTCGATCTGCTCGACCATGATGGTCGGCAGCTGCCGGTAGCTGGCGATGTCGGTATAGTAGGGGTGCAGGGCGTCGACCGGCACGGCCAGGATCTTGTCGTCACCGCCGGCCTCGTCTTCCATCATCAGCACGCCGATCGGGCGCGAGCGGATGACGCAGCCCGGCACCACCGGCGTCGGGTTCAGCACGATCACGTCGCAGGGATCGCCGTCGTCCGCCAGGGTGTGCGGCACGAAGCCGTAGTTGCCCGGGTAGTACATGGCCGTGTGCAGGAAGCGGTCGACGAACAGGGCGCCGGACGCCTTGTCCATCTCGTATTTGACCGGCAGGCCCCCTTGCGGGATCTCGATGATCACGTTCAGGTCCCAGGGCGGGTTCGGACCGACGGGAATGGCGTCGATGTTCATGGCGGGCTCGGTTTTGTGCGTCTGCGAAGGGAGGCGGGCGTGATAAGCCTCCCGGCGGCGAACGGCAAGCGCCGGCGAGGCCGCGCGATGACGGCAAGCAAGGGAGTCCTGCGGGAATGACCACGATCGACTGGCTGGGTCTGGCCCTCTTCTTCCTGTGCTGGCTAGGCTACGACCCGCTTCTACGGCTACTGGCGCACCGCAGCGGCTCGCTCAACACCGACATGCTGACCGTCCGTCACGCCTGGATGACGGCTATGACGCACCGGGAGATCCGGCTGCTGGACAGCCAGCTCCTTGGACACTCGATCAACTCCGGCTCCTTCTTCGCCTCATCCAACCTGCTGTTGATCGCGGGGGTCGGCGGCATCCTGTTCGGCGGCGATCAGGCGCTGCAGGGTTTCTCCGCCGTCGGCGCCGAAGACGTGCCCGTCCCCCTTCTGGAGGCCAAGCTCGGTCTGGTCCTTCTGTGCCTCGCCCGCGGTCTGCTCGATTTCATCTGGTCAATCCGCCAGATGAACTATGCGCTGGCCCTGATCGGTGCGGCGCCCGAGATCCATACGGAATCCGACAAGGTCGCCTTCGGCGAAGCCACCGCCCAGGTCCTCAATCCCGCGCTGGCCGCCTTCAGCCAGGGCGTGCGCGGCTACTATTTCGCCCTGGCCGCCGCGGCCTGGCTGTTTGGACCGATCTGGCTGTGCGCGGGGGTCCTGTCCGCCTTCACACTTCTGGTCTGGCGCCAGTCTGCTTCACCGGCGGCCCGCGCGATCCGGACCGCCCGGCGGCTTCTGGAGAGTGATCGCGAACGTCAAGCCTGACCATTTCGCACTGCAATATATTGTCCGGATGCGGATCGCGCACGAAACGTGTTCTGAAAGCGCTTACATCAAGGCGGGGACGCTGCTGCTGGCGGTAACAAGGCGTGATCATTGATCATAAAAGCCCGCTTGACGCGTTGTGCACCGCAACCTAGATTGACCTTCGACGCCTCCGGGCGTCTTGCCCTTCCTGGGCGTTTCCTCCCTATAGACTTTTATGCCGCGCCCTCGGGCGCGGCTTTTTTTCGCTCCGAAGCCGGGATCAGCGCGGCCAGGTCTCGGCGGCGAGCGCCGTGATGACTCGATCCAGCGCCTTGCTGAACCGCCCGTAGTCTTCGGATGGTTCCAGCGTCGCCTCGTCCAGATAGAGGGCCCGGTTCAGCTCGACCTGCACGGCCTGGAACCCTTCGTCGGGCCGCCCCCACCGCTCCGTCGAATAGCCGCCCGCATAGGGGGCGTTCAGCCCGACCCGCCATCCCTGGGCTTCGAACAGGGTACGGATCCGCCGCATCGTCGCCCCGCGACAGGAGGACCCGTGCCGGTCCCCCAGCACCACATCGATGCCTCTCCGGTTCCGACCGGTCACGGCCGCCGCCCGGGACGGCATGGAATGCCAGTCGATCAGCAGGGCGAGGCCGTGGCGATCCCGCGCAGCCTGCATAAGATCGCCGAGCGCGTCGTGATACGGCGCGTGCACCCGCTCCAGCCTGCCCAGGGCCTCGGCCCGGGCCAGCGTCCGGTCGTACAGGACGGTTCCGTCCCCCGCCTTGCGAGGGATGACCCCATATCCGGCTGTGACCCGGGCAGTCGGCTGAGCGTCAATCCCGCCTTCCACCAACGCCGGATCGAGTTCATTCGGCGCCCGGTTCAGATCCACATAGGCCCGCGACACCCGCCCGGCGATGAGCGGGACGCCACGCGACGGACCGCCTGCGATCAGGCCATCGACGCCGACATCCTCCGCGCTGCGCAGGGTCAAGAGGCTCAACCCGGCCGCCTCGCCCATGTCGGCGGGCCGCGCCCGGCCGGAGTGCGGGGAAGCGAACACCATCGCGCCCGCCTCTCCAGTCGCCGGCGTCACGACGAAGGGGAGCCGGGGATCGGAAGCAGGCGTACTGGCGTCGAACGGCGGCGTCATGGTTCCCGCATAGGGCCTGATCCGGAAAAGTGCGACGCGGATTTTCCGCGCGATCCGCGAGGTTTTCCACTGAGCTGTCGATGTGGCGAACAATCCCCGAGCGGGAATTTCATGGCCGGTTTACCGTTACCGGATTAGCGTCGAGGCTCTGAACAGGGGACTACCACGCATGGCGCGCATTCTGCTGGCCGAAGACGACGCATCGCTGCGGGGCTTTCTTACCCGCGCGCTCGAACGGGCGGGCCACCAGGTCATCGATTGCGAGAACGGCGACGACGCCATCGACGCCCTCGAGCACGGCCCCTACGATCTCCTTCTGACCGACATCGTCATGCCCGGCGCCGACGGGATCGAGGTGGCGCGTGTCGCCGCCGCCCGACAGCCCGGGCTGCGCATCATGTTCATCACAGGCTTCGCCGCCGTGGCCCTCAGCGCCGCCCAGGCCAGCCCCCAGGCAAAGGTCCTGTCCAAGCCCGTCCACCTGCGCGACCTGGTCAGCGAAGTCGAAAAGATGTGCGCCGCGGCTTGATTCCAGAAAGGGCGATACCGCTCGCCGTGCGGCGGCTCACTGCTTGAGCGCAAGGGTTCGTTCGGCCTCGACATCGCGCTCAAGCAGCGAGGCTCCGCGAGCGGAGCGGTAGCGCCCTTGAAAGATGCCCCAATATCACCCCCGTTTCGCCCTTGCAGCCGTCGCACGGGCTGGTTATAGACCCCTCCTTCCCGTTCCGGACCCGTTCGGAACCGTCTTGGCGGATGCGTAGCTCAGCGGGAGAGCACCTCGTTGACATCGAGGGGGTCACAGGTTCAATCCCTGTCGCGTCCACCATTCCTTCTCCAGACCTTCGAAGCGTTGAAGACCGCGTCCGCTTGATCGGCGGTTCGCGGAGTTCGGCGTCCACGGCCTGTCATGCACCGGCGAGGACCAGACGCGTCCCCTTCTGGTCGGCTGACCTTGAGGCCAGGCTGGAACCGGTCGATACAACGGCATGACCGACACGCCCGCCGCCGACATGACCTATGCCCGCTATCTGGATCTGGACCGGCTGCTGGCCGCCCAGAGCCCTGTCAGCGACGAACACGACGAGATGCTGTTCGTGGTCATCCACCAGACCAAGGAACTCTGGCTCAAACAGATCCTGCATGAGGTCGCCCTGGCCCAGTCGCTGGTTCGCGCCGGCGATCTGGTCCCGGCCTACAAGAGCCTGGCGCGTGTCAGCCGCATCCAGGCTGTGATGACCCAGAGCTGGGACATTCTGGCCACCATGACCCCGGCCGACTACCTCCGCTTCCGCGGCGTGCTGGGCTCCAGCTCAGGCTTCCAGAGCGATCAGTTCCGCCGCTTCGAGACCATGCTGGGGCTGAAGGATTCGAAATTCCTGTCGTTCCAGCTGGATCGGCCGGAGGCCCACGCCGCCCTGGCCGAGGCGCTGGCCGCCCCAAGCCTCTATGACGACGCCCTGGCCCAGATGTCGAAGGCCGGCCTGCCCGTGCCCGCCGACGTGCTGAACCGCGACGTGAGCCAGCCCTGGCAGCCGTCCGAGGCCGTCGAGGCGGCCTGGCTGGAGGTCTATCGCGACACCGAACGCTGGTGGTCCTTCTATCAACTGGCCGAAAAACTGGTCGATCTGGACGACGCCCTGCTGACCTGGCGCCACAAACATGTGGTGACGGTGGAGCGGATCATCGGTCGCCGTCGCGGCACCGGCGGCACCGACGGGGTCGGCTATCTGTCATCGACGCTCGAACGACGCTGCTTCCCCGAGCTGTGGTCGCTCCGAACGAAGCTGTGATGCCGAATGTGAACTGGACTGTGCCGGAGATCGCCCGCTATCACCGGACCTGACACCGGTTTCCGTTCTCGTGAGTTCGCATGACCCATCCGCTCCGTCTCCATCCCGATCGCCTCTTCCCCGCCGATCCCGAGACCCGGGCGGTGGCGCGCCGGCTCCATGCCGGGATCAAGGACCTGCCGATCGTCAGCCCGCACGGGCACACCGACCCGTCGTGGTTCGCCGGGAACCAGAACTGGGCCAATCCGGCGGAGCTCCTGATCACCCCGGATCACTATGTCTTCCGCATGCTGTTCAGCCAGGGCGTGGCGCTGGAGGACGTGGGCGTTCCGCGCGCCGACGGCGGACCGGTCGAGACCGACCCCCGCAAGATCTGGCGTCGCTTCGCCGAGCGCTACCACCTGTTCCGGGGGACCCCGTCGCGGATGTGGCACGACTGGGTCTATTCGGAAGTGTTCGGCATCGACGTGCGCCTCTCGGCCGAGACCGCCGACCACTACTACGACATCATCGACGCGGCCCTGAAGACCGACGCCTTCAAGCCCCGCGCCCTGTTCGAGCGCTACAATATCGAGGTCATCGCCACGACCGAGAGCCCGCTCGATCCGCTCGAACACCACGCCTCGATCAAGGCCTCGGGCTGGTCGGGCAAGGTGGTCACCGCCTATCGCCCGGACCCGGTTCTGGACCCCGATTTCGAGGGCTTCCACGACAATCTGGTGCAGTTCGGGACCCTCACGGGCGAGGACGTCTCGACCTGGGACGGCTACCTCGCCGCCCACCGGAAGCGCCGCGCCTTCTTCGCCTCCCATGGCGCGACCTCGACCGACCACGGCCACCCGACGGCCTTCACCGCCAATCTCGACCCCGCCGAAGCCGCCGCCCTGTACGAGCGGGTCGCGACCGGCCCGGTCTCGGCGAAGGAGGCCGAACTGTTCCGCGGCCAGATGCTGACCGAGATGGCGCGCATGAGCCTGGACGACGGCCTGACGATGCAGATCCACCCGGGCAGCTTCCGCAATCACAACGAGGTCGTTTTCCGGAAGTTCGGCCGCGACAAGGGCGCCGACATCCCGACCGCGACCAACTACGTCGCCGACCTCAAGCCGCTGCTGGACCGGTTCGGTTCAGAGCCCGGCCTGACCATCATCCTCTTCACCCTGGACGAGACCGCCTACAGCCGCGAGCTGGCCCCGCTCGCCGGCCACTATCCGGCGCTGAAACTCGGCCCGCCCTGGTGGTTCCACGATGCGCCCGAGGGCATGCGACGCTTCCGCGAGCAGGCGACCGAGACGGCAGGCTTCTACAACACCGTCGGCTTCAACGACGACACCCGCGCCTTCCTGTCCATCCCGGCCCGTCACGATGTGGCCCGGCGGATGGACTGCGGCTGGCTGGCCAAACTGGTCGTCGAACACCGGATGGAGGAGGACGAGGCCCACGACCTGGCCCGCGCCCTGACCTATGACCTGGTCAAGGCGGCCTACAGGCTGTGACGACCCGTCTTTCGAACGCAACCCTCGCCGATCTGCCGGCCGAGGTCGAACGTCCCGGCTATGACCGCGCCGCGGTGAAGACCGGCGTCGTCCACCTCGGCATCGGCGCCTTTCACCGGGCGCATCAGGCCGTGGTGTTCGACGACGCCCTGAGGTCGGACGACCTGCGCTGGGGCGTGCTTGGCGTCTCCCTGCGTTCGCCGGCCGTGCGCGATCAGCTCAACCCCCAGGACGGCCTCTACAGCCTGGTCGTTCGCGACGGCGTCAGCGACCGCACCCGCATCATCGGCGCCGTTCAGGGCGTGCTGGTCGCGCCGGAGGACCCCGCCGCCGTGGTCGCGGCCATGTCCTCGCCCGACGTCCACCTCGTCACCCTGACGGTGACCGAAAAGGGGTACCGGCTCGACCCGGCCTCGGGCGGCCTGCTGACCGCAGACCCCGACGTCGCCGCCGACCTCGCCGACCTGTCGAAGCCGCGCACCGCGCCCGGCTTCCTCGTCGCCGCCCTGGCCGGGCGCCGGCGCGCCGGTCTGCCGCCCTTCACCGTCGTCTCCTGCGACAACCTCCCGCACAACGGCGCCCGCGTGCGCTCCGCCGTGCTGGCGATGGCCGAGGCCCATGACGCGGGGCTGGCCGAATGGATCGCCGCCGAAGGCGCCTTCCCCCAGACCATGGTCGACCGCATCGTCCCGGCCACGACGCCAGAGGACATCGCCGTCCAGGCCGCCGCGCTCGGCGCCCGCGACGAAGGCATGGTCAAGACCGAGCCCTTCACCCAGTGGGTCGTCGAGGACCGCTTCGCCTGCCCCCGCCCGGATTTCGCAGCCTTGGGCGTCCAGCTGACCGCCGAGGTCGCACCGTGGGAGGACGCCAAGCTGCGCCTGCTCAACGGCGCCCATTCCTCCCTCGCCTATCTGGGCGGCCTCGCCGGCCACGCCTTCGTGCACCAGGTCGTCGCCATCCCGGCGTTCAGGGCCTTCGTCGAACGCCTGTGGAACGAGGCCGGGACCACGCTGAACCCGCCCCCCGGCCTCGACATCCCTGCCTATCGCCGTGACCTGATGGCCCGCTTCAGCAATCCGTCGCTGCAGCACCGCACCCGCCAGATCGCCATGGACGGCTCCCAGAAGCTGCCCCAGCGCCTGCTGGCCACGATCACCGCCCGCCTCGACGAAAACCAGCCCATCGACGCCCTGGCGCTCGGCGTCGCCGGATGGATCAAATGGCAGGAGGGGGTCACCGAAGCCGGCGAACGGTTCACGATCGACGATCCCATGGCCGCCACCGTCGCCGGAGCCCTCGCCGACGCCGTCACCGCGACCGCGACCGATCGCGTCCGCGCCGTCTCCAGCCTGACCGGCATCATCTCCCCCCGCCTCGCGGGCGACGAGCGGTTCATCAACGCTGTCACGCGCGCACTCGAAGGCATCACTGCCGACGGCGTCGCGACGCATCTGTCCCGCGAGGCCTGAAGGCCCCGGATCGGGATTTTCTGATCGGGGAAGAAATGGCGCGCCCGGAACGATTCGAACGTCCGACCCTCAGATTCGTAGTCTGATGCTCTATCCAGCTGAGCTACGGGCGCGCACAGGCCTTTACGGCGAGGGCGGGTATCTAGCGGGTCGTCTTCGCCGGCGCAACCCGGTTTTCGACCCCTTTGTAAAACCGATGCTTGGCGAGCCGCACAGCGGGGCTTAGGTCGGGGGAACGCCTCTCCGCGTCAGTGCTTTTCCGGGTCGCCTCCCAGATGAATATGTCGAAGTCGCCGTTCCGTCCGTTGCTCGTCGCCGTGATGGCGCTTTCGTCGACCTTGGCGCTGGCCGGGTGCCAGACCGCGACGGTCGGCGGCGCCCCGCCCGCTCCTGTCCAGGCCCTCGAGACCCCGGCCGCCGCCCCGGCGCGCGGGCCTTTCGTGGCGGCGGCCAATCCTCTGGCGGTCGAGGCGGGCATGGCCGTGTTGCGGCGCGGCGGGTCGGCGGTGGACGCGGCGGTCGCTGTGCAGGCCGTGCTGGGCCTCGTCGAGCCCCAGTCCTCCGGCCTCGGCGGCGGGGCCTTCATCATGGTCTATGACGCGGACACCCGGGAGGTCACCACCTACGACGGGCGCGAGACCGCCCCGGCCGGTGCGACGCCCGAACTGTTCTACGAGAACGGCCTGCCCCTGCCCTTCTTTGACGCGGTGCTGAGCGGACGCTCGACCGGCGCGCCCGGCGCTGTGGCGGCCCTCGCCATGGCGCAGGAGGCCCACGGGACCATGGCCTGGTCCTCCCTGTTCGTCGACGCCGAACGATTGGCCCGCGACGGCTTCACGGTCAGCCCGCGTCTGGCCGGCTTCATCGCCGGCGGCGGACAGGCCCGGACGCGCTGGGCCACCGAGTATTTCACCAAGCCTGACGGGACCCGCTACGTCGCCGGGGACACCCTCAGGAACCCCGCCTATGCCGGGACGGTGGCGACCATCGCCCGGGACGGCATCGCCGCCCTGCGCACGGGTCCGATCGCCGAAGCCATCGTCGACACGGTCCATGCCGAGCCGCGCCCGGGCGCGCTGAGCATGGCCGACCTCGCGGCCTATCGCCCGATCGCGCGCGACGCCCTGTGCCGTCCGTTCCGGATCCATGTCATCTGCGTTCCGCCGCCGCCGTCCAGCGGCGTGGCCCTGCTGCAGCTTCTGGCCATGGCCGAGACCGCGACCGCCGCCCCCGTGCTGGCAGAGGGCGAGACCAGCGCGGACGCCTGGACCATGTTCGCCCAGCTGCAGCGCCTGATGTACGCCGACCGCGACCGCTATGTCGCCGATCCCGCCTTCGTCGGCGTGCCGGTCGCCGGCCTGCTGGATGAGGACTATGTCGCCTCTCGCGCCGCCCTCGCGCCCGGCCTGACCGGCGCCGCCACCGCCGGTACGCCGCCGGGAGGGGTGTTCCGCGCCCCGGACGCCACGCGCGAACCCGCCGGCACCTCGCACATGGTCGTCGTCGACTCAGCCGGGAACGCCGTCTCCATGACCACGACGGTCGAGAGCATCTTCGGCTCGGGCCGGATGGCGGCGGGCTTCTTCCTCAACAACCAGCTGACGGATTTCTCGTTCTCGCCGAGGACGGCGCAGGGTGCGCCCATCGCCAACGCCGTGGCGGCGGGCAAGCGACCGCGTTCGTCGATGTCGCCGATCATCATACTGGACCATCAGGGCCGTCTGGTCGGCGTCATGGGGTCCCCGGGGGGCTCGGCGATCCTGGCCTACAACGCCAAGGGGCTGATCGGGACCCTGATCTGGGGCCTGCCGGTGCAGGCGACCTTCGACCTGCCCAACCTCGTCGCCAGGGGGCCGGAATTCGGCGCCGACACGAACCGGTTCGGACCGACCCTGACCGAAGGTCTGGCGCGGAACGGCATCGTCATCCAGCCCAATGCTTCGGAGACCTCGGGCCTGCATGGCGCGATCTGGCGCGGGGATCACTGGGACGGCGGCGCCGATGATCGGCGCGAAGGCGTGGTCCGGACGGAGTAGGCCTCAGCCCGGCAGGCGCAGCTCGAACGTCGTGCCGGTCGGGCCGGTTTCGACCAGCCTCAGCTCTCCGCCGTGGTTGGCCGCCAGCTCGCGCGAGATGGTCAGGCCCAGGCCGGTGCCGTCCGAGGATCCTCCGGAGACAAAGGGCTCGAACAACCGTTCCGACAGCCGCGGCGGAATGCCGGGGCCGTCATCGATGACGCGGACCACACACCAGCCGTCCTCGCCCGACGCCTCGACCATGATCGACCCCAGCGGCCCGCCCTTCCTGCGCACCGTGCGCGTTGCATCGCCCTCGATGGCCTGACGGGCGTTGCGCATCAGATTGACGAGGATGCGGTGGAGTTGGTCGGCGTCGGCCTGGACAGCGAAGCGGGGCGGCAAGGATTTCACCAGCCGGACGCCATCGCTCTCCAGCCCCGCGTCCTCGGCGGCGGAGGTCGCGGCGGCGGCCAGGACGATGCGGTCCAGAACCGGCGCCGGCTCCTCGGACTTGCCGTAGTCGAGCACATTGCGGGTCAGGGCGGCGGCGCGGCCCAGGGCCCGCTCCAGACGCGGCAGGGCCTTGGCCACCTGGGGGTCGGCGGAATCGGCCAGACGCTCCGACGCGATCTGGGCCGAGGTCAGCATATTCCTGAGGTCGTGATTGATCTTGGCCACCGCCTCGCCCAGCGCCACCAGGCGGGAGCGGGACCGCAGGGCCTGACGCACCTCTTCCTGCATCACGGCCAGTTCGCGCTCGACCCGGCCGATCTCGTCGTGGCGGTCAGAGGGGGTCGGGGCGACGGTCTGGGGGTCGGCGGCGAAGCCTTCGATAGACCGGGTCACCCGCCGCAGCGGCTGCAGCACCAGGAAGGACAGGCCCGCGTACAGAAGCCCGCCCGCGACCACGGAAATCAGGATCGAGACCAGAAGGCTGTTGAGCAGGAAGGCCCGCAGTTCGATCTTCAGCGGCTCGGCGGGAGCGACCACGTCGATGAAGTCGCCGGAGCGATAACGCGGCGCCGCGCGGGCCCGGATCGACCGGTCGGGATGGCCGAACAGGGTCCGCACCGGATCCAGCAGCCGCGCGCCCAGACTACGGCGACGCAGATCGATGAAGTCGGGCGCGCGGGCCAGGTTCGGGGCCTGCAACAGCTGGCGCATCACCCCCTGATCGCTGATCGCCACCGCCGACACCCCGCCGATGCGCAGCAGCTGTTCGGCTGTCTGGTCGTCCACGGCGCTGTAGGGCAGGGCCTCGACGCCCACGGAGGCCAGCTCGGCCGCCTGCAGCCGGTCCAGCAGCCAGCGCTCATGGAAGCTTGCGGCATTGGGCCCGAGGATCAGCGCCTGAACCGCCAGGGTGAACAGCACGGTCAGCAGCAGCAGGCGCGACGACAAGCCATCCGTTGCATGGGGCGTCAGCCGCTCGCGCCAGTCCGCAGGCGGACGCAGGCGGTCAAAGAGGTCGCGTGGCATCACCCGGGGCGGCTTCACGGCGTCGCGGCTCCCGGGAGGCGCTTCTGGACCGTCTTGAGGACCAGGGGCAGGACCACGGCCAGAACGAACACGCCGGCCATCGGCGCCCAGAACTGGCCGAACAGGGCTTGGATGTCCGGGTTCGGATTTTCGGCCAGCAGCTGGTTCAGCCGCGCCCCGATCCAGCAATAGATGATGTGGGCGGGCAACAGGCCGATGACCGTCGCAACCGTGTAGGACATCAGCCGCACGGACATGATGCCGGCGGCGATATTGATCATGTGGAAGGGCACCACGACGGCCAGGCGCGAGGCCAGCACATACCAGAAGGTATCCTTGTCGATGGCGGCGCAGACCTTCTTCAGCATCCCCTGTTCGCGCTCGGCCTTGTTACGCAGGTCCTGACCCAGGGCTGAACGGGCCACGGCATAGACGATCAGGGCGCCGACGGTGGCGGCGATCGAGGTCGCGACCCCGCCGACCCAGGGCCCGAACAGATAGCCGGCCGTGATGGTGACGAAAAAGACGCCCGGCACCACGCTGGCGGTCGCGGTGGCGAACACCGCCATCAGCACCAGCAGCGCCAGGACATAGTTCTGGGCCGTGAAGGCGCGCAGCTCGCCGCCATGCTCGCGCAGGGTGTCCAGCGACAGATAGCGATTCCAGCCCATGCCGAAGATCAGGGCGATGACGCAGGCCAGGACCACCAGGGGCAGAAATCGTTTGAACCGGTCCATAGTCACCTCAACGCTCCCGGCCGTTCGAAGCTGCCGGAGAGCGTCCCCGGCGTTGACAGCCGAAGCCCCGCCCCTTATACGCCCGCCCTTCCCGCAGAGGACACGTTCGTCCCTTGCGCAACTCATAACCTCTGGAGCCGACCGTGAAGCGGACCTATCAGCCGTCGCGACTCGTGCGCAAGCGCCGTCACGGCTTCCGTTCGCGGATGGCCACCAAGAACGGACAGAAGATCGTTGCGCGGCGTCGCGCCAAGGGCCGCAAGAAGCTTACGGCTTAAGCGGCCTGCCCCCCTCTATCCGGGGGGACCGATGACGATTGCCATTACAATCCATCGCCTGACCTCGCGGCCCCAGTTTCTGGCGGCCGCGAAAGGCGTTTCTCAGGCCCGTGGCGCCGTGGTCGTGCAGCGTCTGGATCGCGGCGACGGGGATGCGACGATGCGCATCGGCTTCACCGCCACGCGCAAGGTCGGCGGGGCCGTTGCGCGCAACCGCTGCAAGCGCCGCCTGCGCGAGGCTGCGAGGACCATGGTCGGGCAATATGGCGTCCCCGGCAGCGACTATGTCTTCATCGCGCGACAGGGCACCGCGGACCGTCCGTGGGACCGTTTGCTTGACGATGTGAAATCGGCCCTTACAAGGCTCGCGACCCCTGCCGACGGCGCTCAATCCGCCCGGCCTGCCCCAGTTTCCACCGACACGACGTCTCAGGACCGCTGATCCGCATGAAGAACGAGAACACGCGCAACATGGTGATCTTCGCCGTGTGCACGGCGGCGATCCTGATCCTGTACCAGGTCTTCGTCATGGGCCCGCAGATGGAACGCCGGAAGGCCGCCCAGGAAGCCGCTGCGGCCGAACAGGTTGCGGCTCCGGCCGGCGCGACGGCGGGCGCGGTTCCCGGCTCCACGGCCACGGGCGCACTGACCTTCGTCACCGACCGCACCCAGGCGCTGGGTCGGGTCCCGCGCATTCCGGTCTCGACGCCGACGCTGCAGGGCTCGCTGTCGCTGCAGGGCGGCCGCATCGACGACCTGTTCCTCAAGAACTACCGCCAGACCATCGACCCCGCCTCGCCCTATGAGGAACTGTTCCGTCCGCAGGGCATGGAGCACGCCTATTTCGCCCAGTTCGGCTGGACCGGCCAGAACATCGCCGGCGGGGTTCCGGGTCCGAACACTGTCTGGCGCCTGACCAACGGCTCGACCCTGACCCAGACCACGCCCGTCACCCTGACGTGGGACAATGGACAGGGCCTGCGGTTCACCCGTGTGATCGCCATCGACGCCCAGTACATGTTCACGGTCACCGACACGGTCGCCAACCTGGGGACCCAGGCCGTCATCATCGCCCCCTACGGCCGCATCGAGCGCCAGGGCGTGCCGCCGTCGCTGGGCAAGACCCAGATCCTGCATGAGGGCGCCATCGGCACCTTCTCCAAAGGCGACGGCTACGCCACCACCCAGCTGAAGTACGGCGACTGGGCCAAGAAGCCGCGCGAGGAGTTCGAGTCCACCGGCGGCTGGCTGGGCATGACCGACAAATACTGGATGGCGGCCCTGATCCCGCCCCAGACGGAGAAGGTCGAGGCCGAGTTCGTGGTCACGGACGCCGACCGCTACAACATCCATGAGGCCCGGATGCTGGGCGAGGCGCGGACCATCAATCCGGGCCGCCAGATCACCGAGGTCCAGCACCTGTTCGCCGGCGCCAAGCGCAACGAGATCCTCTCGGCCTACGAGAAGCAGTACGACCTGCCGCGCTTCATCTACGCGATCGACTGGGGCTTCCTGTTCTTCCTGACGCGACCGATCTTCCTGCTGGTCGAGTTCTTCTACGGCCTGGTCGGCAACTTCGGCGTCGCCATCCTGCTCCTGACCCTGACCATCAAGCTCATCATGTTCCCGCTTGCGAACAAGAGCTACGAGAGCCTCTCGAAGATGCGGAAACTCCAGCCGCAGATGGAAAAGATCAAGGAACAGCACAAGGACGACCCGCAGGCCCAGCAGAAGGCCACGATGGAGCTGTACCAGAAGGAGAAGATCAATCCGCTGGCGGGCTGCCTGCCCATCCTGGTCCAGATCCCGGTCTTCTACGCCCTGTACAAGGTGCTGTTCGTCACCATCGAGATGCGACACGCGCCCTTCTTCGGCTGGATCCGCGACCTGTCGGCGCCGGACCCGACCAACATCTGGAACCTGTTCGGCCTGATCCCGTGGGATCCGTCCGCCGTGCCGCTGGTCGGCGGTCTGATCGGCTCTCACGCCGGCGGCTTCACCCTGGCGCTCAGCGTCCTGGCGATCATCTACGGCTTCACCATGTGGCTGCAGCAGGCCATGAACCCGCCCGCGCCCGATCCGGTTCAGCGCCAGATCTTCGCCTGGATGCCGATCATCTTCACCTTCATCATGGCCGGCTTCCCGGCGGGCCTGCTGGTCTACTGGGCGTGGAACAACGTCCTTTCGATCGCACAGCAGTATTTCATCATGCACCGCTTCGGGGCCGAGAACCCGATCGATGACTTCTTCTCCAAGCTCAAGAAGACAGCCGGTTGACCGCGTACTCTGACGAAGAGGTCGAGGCTGCGCGGGTCCTGTTCCAGCGTCCGGCGACCTTCGTCATGGGCGCGGCCAAGATCGAACAGCTGCCCGAGCCGGACCTGCCGGAGATCGCCTTCGCCGGGCGATCGAACGTCGGCAAGTCCAGCCTGATCAACGGCCTTGTCGGCATGCACAAGCTGGCCCGCGCCTCCAACGAGCCGGGCCGGACGCGCGAGGTCAATTTCTTCGACCTCGACGGCAAGATGCGCCTGGTCGACCTGCCCGGCTACGGCTGGGCCAAGGCGTCGAAGACGACCGTGCGCCAGTTCCAGAATCTGGGCCGCGACTATCTGCGCGGCCGGGTCACGCTGAAGCGGGTCTATCTGCTGATCGACGCCCGCCACGGGCTGAAGTCGGTCGACACCGAGGCCCTCGAGGCGCTCGACCTGGCCGCCGTCAGCTACCAGATCGTCCTGACCAAGGCCGACAAGATCAAGGCGCATGAACGAGACACGGTTCAGGCGGCGACACTGAAGGCCATCTCCAAACGCCCCGCCGCCTTCCCGGCCGTGATCGTGACCTCAGCCGAAAAGGGCGCGGGCCTGCCCGAGCTCCGCGCCGAGATCATGCGCACGACGGGTGCGGAACTCTAGCCTCCGCCGCCCCGACGCCCTAGGTGTCGCCCATGCCCCCCGCCGACACCCCCGCAGAGATTTTCAAGCGCGCGCTCGCCCATGCGGCTCGCGCCCTGGCGGAACAGTCGGAGCTCGAGGTCGTGTTCGGCTCGGACGGCCCCAAACTGACCGGCGGCGTCCTGACCCTGCCCCATCCGCCGCGCACGCCGTCGGACGGCGACAGCGCCACCATCCGGGGCCAGGCCGACCGGCTCGCCCTGCGTCTGGCCAACCACGATCCGGCGATCCACTCGACCCTGCGCCCCACCGACAGCCGCGCCGCCGAGGTGTTCGAGGCCGTCGAACAGGCCCGCGTCGAGGCCCACGGCTCGACCTCTCTGGCGGGCGTCCGCAACAACATGAACGCCGCCCTCCTGACCCGGCTGGAGAAGATGGGCGCGCTGCGGGTCACCGAGGCCGAACGCGTCCCCGTCGCAGAGGCCGTCGCCCTGCTGCTGCGCGAACGGGTGACAGGCCAGCGCGCGCCCGACGGCGCCGGCTCCATGCTCGACCTCGTGCGCGCCGACATCGAGGCCCGGGCCCAGGATCAGCTCGACAGACTGGCCGAGACGGCCGGCGATCAGGCGGCCTTCGGCAAGGCGCTGAAGGATGTGCTGCGCGCGCTCGATCTCGATCCCGGCGACGGACGCGGCGACGACGCCTCCGAGGACCAGGGCGACGAGGAACCCGATCCCCAGGAACCCGAGGCCAGCGAGGATCAGGACGACGAGGAGAACGAGAGCGGCGGCGAGGGCGGCCAGTCGATGGACGGCGCCTCCGAGGACCCGACCTCCGAACAGGACCGCGACGCCCGCCCGGACGGCTCCCCCGCCGAGCGCGACGGCGACGCCGCCGACGACGGCCCCGACGTGGCGGAAGGCGCCCTTCCGAACCGTCAGGAAAACGCCGACGACGGCCGTCAGGTCGACTTCTACAAGGTCTTCACCACCGCCTTCGACGAGGTCGTCGACGCCGCCGACCTGTGCGATCCGATGGAGCTGGATCGGTTGCGCTCCCTGCTCGATCAGCAGCTGACCATCCTGTCCTCCGTCGTCGCCCGACTGGCCAACAAGCTGCAGCGCCGACTGATGGCGCAGCAGAACCGCAGCTGGTCCTTCGACCTCGAGGAAGGCGTCCTCGACACCGCCCGCCTGACCCGCGTCATCACCGACCCGACCAGCCCGCTGTCTTTCAAGATGGAGAGCGAAAGCCCGTTCCGGGACACGGTCGTGACCCTGCTGCTCGACAATTCCGGCTCGATGCGTGGGCGGCCGATCATGGTCGCGGCGGTCTGCGCCGACATCCTGGCGCGGACGCTGGAACGGTGCGGCGTCAAGGTCGAGATCCTAGGCTTCACCACCCGCGCCTGGAAGGGCGGGCAGGCGCGCGAGGCCTGGATCACGGCCGGCAAACCGGCCATGCCCGGCCGCCTGAACGACCTGCGCCACATCATCTACAAGGCCGCCGACGCCCCGTGGCGCCGCGCGAAGAAGAACCTCGGCCTGATGATGCGCGAGGGCCTGCTGAAGGAAAACATCGACGGCGAGGCCCTGACCTGGGCCCACGACCGGCTGAAGGCGCGCCCCGAAAGCCGCCAGATCCTGATGGTCATCTCCGACGGCTCGCCGGTCGACGATTCCACCCAGAGCGCCAACGCCGCCCTCTATCTCGACAAGCACCTGCGGGCTGTCATCGAGCGGATCGAAACGCAGAGCCCGGTCGAGCTCATCGCCATCGGCATCGGCCACGACGTGACCCGCTGGTACCGCCGCGCGGTCACCATCGTCGACGTCGAACAGCTGGGCGGGGTCATGATCGAGAAGCTGGCCGAACTGTTCGACGCCGCGCCCAAGCAGGCTCAGAAGGGCTCTCGTCGCCTCAAGCGCGCGGCGTGATGCGGCTGATTTTCCGCGCGGCCCTGTCGCTGGCCCTGATGGGGTTGGCGGCCTGTGCGGCCATCGCCACCTCCGCGCCGGGCCCGATCTCCGGTCCCGACTACGCGATCCGGATGGAGGCGCGGCACGTCCCGCTCGGTATCGGCGGCGCGACCCTGGTGCCCGGCGTGAGCTACGGCGGCGGCCTGGTCCTGCGCGGCCCCAACCTGCACGGCCTGTCGGACCTGAAGATCGAGGGCGACCGCGCCTGGGTGGTCAGCGATTTCGGCGACCTCGTCCGCTTCACGATCCGGCTCGACCGCAACGGCCGCCTCACCTCGGCCGGCAGCGCCATCAGCCGTCCCCTGACCGGCCCCGACGGCGCTGTCCTGACGCCCAAGGCCAATGCCGACGCGGAAGGCCTCGCCCTGCTCCCCGACGGCCGCGTTCTGATCAGCTTCGAGCGCGACCACCGCATCTGGTCCTATGGCTCCGGGGCAGCCGAACGCCCGGTCCTGGTCCCGACCCCGCAGCATCCCTTCGAGGACAATCAGGGCATCGAGGGTCTGGCCCCTGCCCCCGACGGCCGCTGGCTCGCGCTCGGCGAGGCCGGCGGCGCCTGGCTGTGCGACGCGGCCGCCTGCGAGCCCCTGCCCAACGCCCCGACATCGTATGACGACGGCTTCCTGACCACCGGCGCGGACATCGATCCGGCGGGGGGCTGGTTCATCGTCCAGCGCCTGTTCGTCCCGCCCCTGAACATGCAGGCCCGCGTCCGCCACATGGCGCCGGACGGGACCCTGTCGGCGCCGTTGATCCATCTGCGTCCGCCGGCCTCGACGGATAATTTCGAAGGCGTTGCGGCCGTCTCTACAGCGACGGGGACGCGCCTCTATCTGCTCAGCGACGACAACGGCAACTTCGTCCAGAAGACCCTGCTGCTGGCGTTTGATGTGAGGCGCTGACCAAGTCCCTTCTCCCCTTGCGGGAGAAGGTGGCAGCCGAAGGCTGACGGATGAGGGGTCGCACCGGCGGCTGGGATTTGGGCTCGCGGAGTTGCCGTTCGACGCAAGCGTGACCCCTCATCCGACCTCGCTTCGCTCGGCCACCTTCTCCCGCAAGGGGAGAAGGGGATTCTCTAAACCCGCTCCGACACCTTGATCGCCACCCGGCAGCCCGCCTTGATCACAGCGCTCAGCAACCGATACCCCGGCGCCTCGCGGCTGCCGTGAGCGACGGCATGGTCGTGGTGCTCCAGCTCTTCCTCGCGGAACTTCGTCAGCTCGGCCGCAAGCTCCGGCTCGCGATCCGCCAGTTCGGCGATCTGGTCGGCGTAGTGTTCTTCGATCACGCTCTCGACCGCCTCGGTGCAGGCATGGGCCGCCTTCTCGCCCATCAGGGCCGTCGCCGCGCCCAGCCCGGTCGCCGCGAGCGACCACAGCGGCAGCATGGCCGTCGGCCGCACCCCGTGCTGGGTCAGCAGGGCGTCGAAGCGCGCCTTGTGCACCTGTTCCCCGGCCTTCATCTCGACCATGTCGGCGGTGATCGCTTCCTTGCCGCGCACGCCGTCGAAGACCCTCGCTTGCGCCTCGTAGATCTTAACCGCCGCGAACTCCCCGGCGTGATCGACGCGCAGGATCTCGGCCATCCGCGCGCGCATCGCTCCCCGTCCCGGACGGGGCAGGGGCGTGCGGCGGAGTTCAGTTGCGGGGTGCGCGGGCATCTTTCGGCCTCTTGGCGGCGAGCAGGCTGAACCCGGCCAATGCGGCGGAGATCAGGGCGTTCCATCCTGCCATGGACAGACCGAGGAAGCTCCACGTCACCGCGTCGCACATGGCGATGCGCTCGGCCGGACCCGTGCCCAGGGCCAGAGAGGTCAGACCTTCCAGATCCGCCATGCCGCCGCCCGAGCACAGCGCCGGCAGGGCCCACCACTTCAGCTCGCCCCCGGCGTGGAAGCCGGCGGTGATCGCGCCCGTGGCGAAGACGGCGAACAACAGGAAGGCGGCGATGCGCGGCGTGCCCCGACGCGCCTGGCTGATGACAGCCCAGAGCGTGGCCACCAGCGAGATCGCCACCGCGCCCCAGAACACCTCGCGCTGCTTCAGGCAGAGGTTGCAGGGCGCCAGGCCTGCGAAACGCTCGAACGCATGGGCCGCGCCCAGCATCGCCAGCGAGATCGCCAGGGCGAAGGCGGTCCACCACCGGGTCAGGAGAGTGTAGGCGCTTCTCATGGTCTCGTTCTTAGACGCCGCGCGCGCGTCCGTCGATCCGCTCTACAGAAGCTTCAGCGCAAGGAAGCCGCCGACCAGCAGCACGAGCGCGACCACGAACGACAGGGCCAGACGCTTCTCCACGATCTCCAGCATCGACGGTCCCCAGGTCTTCAGGATCCAGGCCTCGAGGAAGAACCGTCCAGAGCGGGTGATGGCCACGGCCAGGATGAACAGGCCCAGGTGGAAATGGGCCAGACCCGCCGCGATGGTCACCAGCTTGAACGGAATCGGCGTCAGCCCCTTGCCGAGGATGACGAGGAAGCCGTTGTCGGCGAACCATGACTGGTAGACGCTCATGTCCATGCCGTGGCCGAAGAACTCCAGCAGCCGGACGGCCACCGGCTCCAGGAAGACCCCGATCGCATAGCCCAGCAGTCCGCCCAGCAGGGATGCGATCGAACACACCGCCGCATAGCGATAGGCCCGGTCCGGCCGCGACAGGATCATCGGCGCCAGCATCACGTCCGGCGGAATGGGGAAGAAGGACGCCTCGGCGAAGGACACGACCGCCATCGTCTTCTCGGCATAGGGCTTTCGCGCCTGTTCGAAGACCCAGTCGTAGAGTTTGCGCAGCATGGGGCGCCGTTAGCATCCCTGCGGCATCGCGTCACCTCGGTGCACGGACCCGCCCGGCTAAGGAGCGGCGATGATCCAGCCCCTCTCCCGCCATCAGGACGACGTCAGCCAGAATCTTGGACGACTGCTGCGGCGGCTGGCCGACGATGGGGGCGAGGAAGGCCTGACCCTGCACCAGATCCGCGATCGCCTGGACGAGCGCGCCTATGGCCTGCTGATCCTGATCCTGTCGCTTCCCTGCCTGGTCCCGGGCCTGTACGGCGTGCCCCAGGCGGTGGGAGTCATCATCATTCTGGTGGCGGCCCAGCTGCTGATCGGACGCGAGGAGCCTTGGCTGCCGCGCCGGGTGCTGACCCTCCGCGCCAGGGGCCGCTGGCTGGCGGCCATGGCCGATTTCGCCGAGACACGTCTGGGCTGGATCGACCGCCTGTCGCGACCGCGCCTTCTTGTGTTCGCCACCGGCGCAGGAGAGCGGATGGCCGCAGCCTTCATGATCCTGGCCACCCTGACCATCGTCCTGCCCTTCACCAACACCATCCCCTCGATCGCGCTCGCCCTCCTGTCCGTCGGCCTGATCCAGCGCGACGGCCTGTTCGTGCTGGGCGGGGCGGCGGTGGCGACCGGCTGGCTGACCCTTCTGGGCGTGCTGGGCGTGGGACTGTTGATGGGGGCCGGGTGGGCCGCCCGGCTCATGCCGGGTTGATCCCGGTTCAGGCGCGCTGGAAGACGCGAAGGCTCCTGAATCCCTCGACCTCGGAGAAGCCCGACGACGCTGCCCAGGCCTCGATGATCGGCGCCGCCCGCGGGTAGGCATAGGAGCCGGTGTAGAACAGAATCCGCCCGCCCGGGCGCAGGCGATCCGCCACCATCCGCAGCAGACTCTCGTCATTCAGCGCCCGATAGCCGACGCGGTCGTCAGCGAACTCGCACAGGTGGAACAGGGTGGCTATGTCCAGGTCCGGCAGAAGACGGGCGTTCACGTTGTAGATGTCGCCGAAATAGACGACGTAGCGCTTGGTCATCTCCGGCTCGACCTTCGCCAGCCGGACGTAGGCGTCGTGTTCCGCGGGCGTCGCCGTGACCCCGAGGACGGCGTTGCCATCCCCGGAGCGGGCGCTCGACAGGCCAACCAGATGATGTTCGCCCGTGCCGAAATGGAAGATGGTCTGGTCCCGCAGTCCCTGCTCGGAAATCCAGTCCACGAAGTCAGGATCACAGGGACAGTCATCGCGCTTCAGCTTCCAGGGACGACGGATGATCTGCATTTCGGGATGATCCTGCCGTTTCGGCCCTAGAGCCCTTCTGTTGACTGAAGCGGCGAACGCGCGGCTTCAACGCGACCTCTCGTCGCGCCCGGGATCAGGTTCGAGTGCGAGGACTCGCTTCACCGCCTTGGCTCTGGCGCGATCCGCGACTAGGTTCCGCGCCAATCGATCGGGCCCAGACTTTGAAACGCCCCGGTCCCGCAATAACTCAGGAGACGCTTCATGGACGACCTGACCGCCCATACGCCAGACGCCACCATCCCCGCCTATGAGAACCCGCTCGGCGTCGATGGCTTCGAATTCGTCGAATTCACCGGTCCCGATCCCCAGTCGATGATCAAGCAGATCGAGGTCATGGGCTTCGTCCAGACCCATGTGAATCCGAAGAACGGCGTCGTCCGCATGAAGCAGGGCGACATTACCTTCCTGGTCCACACAAAGCCCGAGGGTCACGCCGGCGAGTTCGCCCGCGACCACGGCCCGTCGGCCAACGGCATGGCCTTCCGGGTCAACGATGCGAAAAAGGCCTATGAAGAGGCCGTCGCGCGCGGCGCCCATCCGGCCGACATGCATGACGGCGGCGCGCTCGGCGAAGGCGCCTATGTGCTGCGCGGCATCGGCGGGTCCCTGCTCTACATCATCGACGCCTATGGCGAGACCGGCTCCCTCTACGACAGCTGGGACGAGATCGAGGGCTGGGAAGAGGCCGAGCGCAAGAACAACGTCGGCCTGCACCTGCTGGATCACCTGACCCACAATGTGAAGCGCGGCCAGATGCGGACCTGGTCCAGCTTCTACGGCGACGTCTTCGCCTTCGAGGAGCAGAAGTATTTCGACATCAAGGGCAAGGCGACGGGCCTGTTCTCCCAGGCCATGATCGCGCCCGACCGCGCCATCCGCATCCCCCTGAACGAGAGCCAGGACGAGAACTCCCAGATCGAGGAATATCTGCGCCGCTACAACGGCGAAGGCATCCAGCATATCGCCCTGGCCACCGACGACATCTTCGCCACCGTCGAGACCATGCGCGAGCGCGGCGTCGTCTTCCAGGACACCATCGAGACCTATTTCGAACTGATCGACAAACGCCTGCCCAACCACGGGCATGACGTCGAACGCATGCGCAAGAACCGCATCCTGATCGACGGCTCCGACGAGGAAGGCCTGCTGCTGCAGATCTTCACCCAGGACACCTTCGGTCCGATCTTCTTCGAGATCATCCAGCGCAAGGGCAACGAAGGCTTCGGCAACGGCAACTTCCAGGCCCTGTTCGATTCCATCGAGCTGGACCAGATCCGTCGCGGGGTCATCAAGGTCGACGCCAATTAAGATCGCGCCTCCCTCCTGGCTGCCGTTCCTCGGCCCGCTCGTCGCGGCCGTGGTCGGCGGCCTGATCGGGCAGTGGCTCCAGATGGGCTTCTGGCCCGTGCTGGCCGGCGCCCTGATCGGCGGCTTCGCTCCGATCGTCGCCTATCGCGTCTGGAAATGGTCGCACCACAAGCGGGAACCCTGACAATGAAGCGCATCCTGACGGGGGCGCTCGCCGCCCTCGCCCTCTCCTCCCCGGCCGCCGCGCAGGACCGCCCGGAATGGTCCTTCGCCATCCACGGCGGAGCCGGCGTGATCGAACGCGCCAACCTGTCGCCCGAACAAGACGCCGCCTATCGCGCCGCCCTGACCCGGGCGCTGGAGGCCGGCGCCGAGGTGCTGAGGAACGGTGGGGAGGCGCTCGACGCCGTCCAGGCCGCGATCCAGCTGATGGAGGACGATCCCCTGTTCAACGCCGGGCGCGGCGCCGTCTTCACCGCCGCCGGTCGCAACGAACTGGACGCCGCCGTCATGAACGGCTCGGACCTTTCAGCCGGCGCCGTGGCCGGCCTGACCACCACCCGCCATCCGATCGCCGCCGCCCGGGCCGTGATGGAGCAGTCGCCCCACGTCATGCTGATCGGCACGGGCGCCGACGCCTTCGCGGCTTCGCAGGGGCTCGAGCAGGTCGATCCGTCCTTCTTCTTCACCGAGCGCCGCTGGCAGGGGCTGGTGAAATTCCTGACTGACAACGCCCTGCCCATCCCCGAGCGTCCCGCCGGCGCCCCCGCCGCAGGCATGGCGTCGCTGGAGCCCGCCCCGCCGCTGAACGAGCGCAAGTTCGGCACCGTCGGCGCGGTCGCCCTCGACAGCCGGGGTCACCTCGCGGCCGGCACTTCCACCGGCGGCACGACCGGAAAGCGCTGGGGCCGGGTCGGCGACGTGCCGGTCATCGGCGCCGGCACCTACGCCTCCAACCGCGACGGCTGCGCGGTCTCGGCCACCGGCGACGGGGAGTTCTACATCCGCGCCTCGGTGGCCCGCGACATCTGTTCCCGGATCGCCGACGGCGCGACCGGCCAGGTCGCCGCCCAGGCCGAGGTCGACGACGCCCTGTCGCTGGGCGGGTCCGGCGGCGTCATCGTCATGGATGCAGCCGGGGTCCCCGCCTTCGCCATGACCACCACCGGCATGTACCGAGGCCTGATCGGCCCGGACCGTGCCCCCTACGTCGCCATCTACGGCGACGAGCCCAGGCCTTGAGCGGGGGGCCTATGTCCGACGAGCTGACGGTCATGGCCCAGGAGGAACTGAACTCCGCCTGTTCCCTGACCTGGCCCGAGCTCAAGCGGATCACTCCGTGGGGCGATAGTTTCGAGGGCTTCGCCCCGTCCGGTCGCACGGTCGAGGTCGAGCGCCGCTACCTCTGGGCGCTCGATCCCGAGGGCGCGATCATCGTCGAGGTCGAGGTCCGCGACGCCGCCGCCCGCGAAGGCGTCGAGGCCCGCGCCATCCTCCACGCGCCCTGACGCAGGGTGGGCACGCCCACAACCTTCACAGTCCGCCGTTAACCTTTTCCGTGGTCAGGCGTTCGCCCCTGCGGCATGATCGCACGGCGTTCGGCGATTGCGGGAAACGGGCATGTATCCATCGGATTTCGAAGCGGCCGAGGGCGTCTATTCCCGCGTGGATGAGCCCCTGTTCCTGGGCCTGCCGCCCCTGCTGGCCCTGATCCTTTTTCTGCTCCTGCTGGCCGTCGCGGCAGGCATGTTCTTCCTCGGCCGGTGGCATCTGGAACAGTCGGGCGGCCGGGATGCCGACAAGGCCCCGGCTGACATACACAAGGCCATCCTGAAGGCGTCCAACGCCGCCATGGCTGCCTCCAGCAACGACCTCAAATCTCGTGCGGAAGCGTTGAAGGCCGTCATCCGCGAGCGCCTCGGCCCCGTGCTGGACCTGGCCGGCGGCATCGCCGGCCCGTTCGAAGCGCTCGAGGAGGCACTGGCCGGCGAGGTCACGGAATCCCGGGACGCCCATGGCGGGGGCCACGGCGGCGACCACGGCAACAGAAAGGCGCACGGCTGCACCTGCGACACGCCCCGCAACTGCACCTGCACGCCCGCGTCGGTGACCATCAATCAGGTCTACGTCGGCGGCCTGCCCGTCGCCGGGGCTGCAGGCTGCGGCGAGGCGGGCCATCATCATCCGGGCTGCGGCCCCGACAAGACGAATCACGCAAGCCACGATGGCGACGCCCATCCGGACGGGACCCGCCACATGACCGGCCCCGAACAGATCGATGCTCTCAGCCGGGCCGTGCGCAAATTCCACGATCACTGGTCCGACGGTCCGGCGCGAATCCGCGAGCTCCGCGACGCGAGACGAGCGCTTTCCCTCTGATCTTGCGGCGGCTGACGGTTTGCAGGCGGGGCGAAAGCGCCTAGCCTGACGCCATGAAACTCGCCTCTCTCAAACACGGCCGCGACGGTCGCCTCGTGGTCGTCTCCTCGGACCTCGCTTGGTTCACCGACGCCTTCCTGATCGCCCCGACGCTTCAGGCGGCGCTCGACGACTGGGAGCATTGCGAGCCCAGGCTCCGCGCCCTGGCCGAGAGCCTCGACCACGAGGCCGTGCCGCGCGGCCGGTTCCACGAACGCGACGCCGCCGCCCCGCTGCCGCGCGCCTATCAGTGGGCGGACGGTTCGGCCTATGTGAACCACGTCGAACTGGTGCGTAAGGCCCGCGGCGCCGAGATGCCCGCCAGCTTCTGGACCGACCCCCTGATGTACCAGGGCGGCTCCGACCACTTCATGGGCGCCCGCGACCCGATCCCGCTCGCCGACGAAAGCTGGGGCTGCGACCTCGAGGCCGAGATCGTCGTCGTCACCGGCGACGTGCCCCAGGGCGTCACGCAGGAGGAGGCGCGCAGCCACATCCGCCTCGTCGGCCTGGTCAACGACGTGTCCCTGCGCAACCTGATCCCCGGCGAACTCGGCAAGGGCTTCGGCTTCGTCCAGTCCAAGCCGGCCTCGACCCTGTCCCCCGTCTTCGTCACCCCTGACGCGCTCGGCGATCGCTGGAAGGACGGCAAACTTTCGGGCGCCCTGTCGGTCCAGCTCAACGGCAAGGAATTCGGCTCGGCCGACGCCGGCGTCGACATGACCTTCGACTTCGGCGTCCTGATCGCACACCTGGCGAAGACCCGCAGTCTCGTCGCCGGCACCGTAATCGGTTCGGGCACGGTCTCGAACAAGGGCGCCGACGGCGGCCCGGGCAAGCCGGTCGACCAGGGCGGCCAAGGCTATTCGTGCATCGCCGAGATCCGCACGGTCGAGACGATCAATACGGGCGCGCCGGTCACCCCCTTCCTGAAACACGGCGACACCGTGCGGATCGAGATGCTCGACGACCGACACCACTCGATCTTCGGGGCTATTGAACAGGTCGTTCAACCCGTCTGAAGAGCCCTTCTCCCCTTGCGGGAGAAGGTGGCCGAGCGGAGCGAGGTCGGATGAGGGGTCACGCTGACTTCACAGCTCACGCTTGTCCGCCGACTTCAGTCATCGGTGTGACCCCTCATCCGTCAGCCTTCGGCTGCCACCTTCTCCCGCAAGGGGAGAAGGAAGCGGCGGCGGCGACTTGCCGCTGTTGTACCCTCTGGGGTAGCTTTCTCCAGCTTCGGGGAACAACCATGACGCCGCAACAGTACGCACCGCTGATCGCGCTCGTGATCATGTTGCCGATCATCCTGCTGCGGACCCGCGCGCCCCGGACGCTGCGGCCGAAGTGGATGTGGGTCACGCCCGCGATCATCGCCCCCCTGATGGGTCTGGCCCTCTGGGGGACCAGTATGGAGCCCGGCGCCGATCACACGCCGTTTGACGTGATCGCCTGGGCGACTCTCGCCCTTGGCCTCGGCCTCGGCTGCGCGGCCGGCTGGTGGCGCGGCAAGATGACGACCATCGAGCGCCACGCCGACGGCACGCTCAAGGCCCAGGCCTCGCCTCTCGGCATCATCCTGATCATCGGCCTGTTCCTCGGACGCAGCGCCCTGCGCTCGGTGCTGGAACCCCACGCCGCCGCCTGGCATTTGAATGCGTTGGCCATCGCCGACGCCTTCCTTCTGTTCGTTGTCGGCATGATCGTCGTGCAGCGGATCGAGATGTTCATCCGCGCCCGCCGCGTCCTCGCCGGCGGAACCGACGGCCACGTCGAGGCCGCCGCCTGATCCGTTCCAGTCGAGAGTAAGCGTATGCGTGCCATCCGTGTCCTGACGACCCTCTTCTTCCTCGCCGGCGCCGGGGCGGCCCTCGCCCAGGACGTCACTGACGACTGGGAGATCGTCCGTCAGCCGGAAGACAAGACTGTCTTCGCCTTCGTACCGACCACCACCGGTCTGACCATCGCCTTCCGCTGCGTCGACGGAGCCTACGGCGCCGTCATGGCCGGCCTGCCTGCGGCCCCGCGCCAGGCCCGCATCCGGACCCTGAGAATCGGTCCCTCCGCCGACCACCTGCATGACTCGGTCTGGAGCGTCACCACAGACCGCACGGTCGCCATGGCCGACTACCCCGCCAGCCTGGCGCGTTCGCTCCGTGACGGCGGCCCCGTCAGCATCGTCGTTCCCGGCGGGGGCGGCGAGGGCCGGAACCTTCGCCATGACCTCACCCTGCCCTCGTCCTCGGCGGCCATCGACGAAACCCTCGCCGCCTGTGGACGGCCATTGGAAGATCCGCGCGACGCCCTCCTGCCGGAGATCGAGGAGAACGGTCTGCCTCGCGGCGTGGTCTGGACCCGGCAACCGCGGCCGACCTATCCCGCCACCAACTATGCCGAGGGCTTCGCGGTGCTCACCTGCGTGGTCCAGCCCGACGGAGGGGTCGATCAATGCCAGGTCGAGTCCGAGTTCCCGCTTGACGGCGGCTTTGGCCGGGCCGCCCTGCGCTCCACCCGCAACGCGCGCCTGACCAGTCCCGGCGAGACCGTCGGCCAGTACGCCCCCCGAATGATCGGCTTCCGCGTCAACTACAGGATGCGATAGGTCCATGATCGTTCAGACACGCAGGATCGCATCCGCCGGCATGGCCGTTCTCCTCGCCGCCGGTCCCGTCTCGGCCCAGGACACGGGCGAGGATTGGGATTTCGGTCAGGACGCCGCCCGCGACCTCAGCATCGCGGCCGTGACCTTCGAAAACTTCGGCGTCGCCGTCCGTTGTCAGGACGAGACGCTGAGCGTGGTCGTCTCCGGCCTGCCGACGCGCCAGGGCATCCAGACCTTCAGCTACCAGATGGGCGAGCGAACCGACGACGACAGCCTCTGGGTCAGCGGCGGCCGAAATCAGGCCGCTTTCGCCCTGTGGCCGGCCCACATCGGGCGGGATCTTCGACGCGGCGGCCGTTTCGCCCTCGGGGTTCCTGACGGTGAGCGGGTTCGACGGATCGCCGTCGACCTGCCCGCCTCGCCCTCGGCGATCGGACGGGTCTTCGAGGCCTGCGATCGCGAGATGCCGCAGGACAGTACGGAGGCGCCCGACCGCGAGAATCTCGCGGGGCTCCAGTGGCGAAGCCGGCCCGCGCCGACCTTCCCCTCGCGGACGAACTCTGAAATGGGCGTCGCGGCCGTGATCTGCGGGGTCGAGAGCAGCGGCGCACTCAGCCAGTGCCGCGTCGAGAGCGAATTCCCGGAAGGCGGGGGCTTCGGCCGCGCGGCCGTGCTCGGCGCGCACCGGACCGGACGGGTCGAGTTCAAGGACGGCGAGACGGGAACGATGGAAGACCGCCGGGTCTCCTTCTACGTCCGCTACGGCCTCGGCCTCGACCTGCCGCCGATCCCCAGTCGCCTGCCTCCGCGCTGAGCCTCAGTTCGGCCGGATCACCTGGGCGGAGAACCGCTCCATCTCTTCTTCCTGCGGCGACATCTGCAGGAGGACCAGGTCAAGACCGGCGGCCTCGAACTCTTCCATCCGCGCACGGATGCTTTCCGGCGTACCTGTGAACCCGGGGCGCAGGCCCCGGTTTGAGACGCTGTATTCGCGGATCTTCAGCTCCCGCTCCAGCTCGGTCCCCGACAGCCACTGGTCGAAGTTGGCGAACCCCGCCGGCGGCGTCCCGTCCGCCAGACCGGGAATGGTCGTGATCCGCTCCAGCTCACGTTCGGCCTCGGCCTGGGTGTCGCGCACGATGGCATAGCCGGCCATGCCGTACGACATCGGCGGCAGGCCGAAACGCTCGCGCCGCTCGCGCATATCCGCGATCTTGGCCGCGATATGCTCGGGCTCGTCGCCGTGCATGACATAGGCGTCGCAGTGTTTCGCGATCAGGGTCTTGGCCGCCTCCGACTCGCCGCCGGCATAGATGACCGGGCGCGGCCGCTCGGGGGTGGAGGTCGGCTTCGGCTCCACGATCGCGTCCTGCAGCCTGTAGTATTTGCCCTCGAAATCGACGCGCTTCTCGGTCCACAGGCGCGACAGGACGGTCAGCCACTCGGCCGTCCGGCCATAACGATCGTCGTGCTGGTCGAACTGCAGGCCGTAGCTCTCCGCCTCCTTCGCCCACCAGGACGAGACGACATTCAGGGCCAGCCGTCCGTTCGAGATCCGGTCGATATTGGCCGCCTGTTTGGCGAACAGGGCCGGCTGGTGGAAGTTCGGACGCACCGCGACCATCAGCTCGATCGTCTCGGTCACCGCCGCCAGCGCCGCCGCCGTCGACCAGGCGTCCAGCGCCGGCGCCTCGATCCCCTTGATGTCGTTCAGGTTGAGCTCGGCGATCAGGGTCAGGTCATAGCCCAAAGCCTCGGACCGCTTGACCAGCCGCGACGCATTCTCCCACGACGCCTCGCGCTCGTCGGCGATGTTCCTCAGCCACCCGCCGAAGACCGGCGCCCAGTATCCATACCTCATGCGCGTTTCGCCTTCTCTTCGGCCACGATGCCCTTGAGCCATTCGACCAGAGTGTCATGCGGATCGAAGCCCAGCACCTCGACCGGCTTCGCGACGAAGTTGGACAGGCCGTTGATGTCGTAAAACAGGACCGACCCGTCCCGGTCGTCGATCAGATATTCGACGCCCCCGACCTCCAGCTCGCCCGCGACGGCCAGCCGCTCGACCGCCGCGATGATCTCTGGCGGCGGAGTGGTCTTCGTCATGGTCAGGGTCGGCGCGCCCGGCCGCACCAGACAGGCGTCGGCGGGACACAGGTCGAAGGCGTCGCCCGGGCTCTCGATATCGATGGCGTACAGATATTTGCCATTCAGCGTCTCGACCCGGGTGATCTTCCCGTCCCGGCGCGGCGCATATTCCTGGATCAGGGAGAGACCGTTGACCCCGACCGGGCACCATTTTTCGCCCGCCGCCTCGGCCAGCTTTTCGGGGTCGTCATAGCGGGTGATGCCCGCCCCGGCCCCGCCGATGTCGGCCTTGACCAGCACAGGGTAGCGCAGCCCCTCGGCCGCCCTGGGAATGTCCGCCTGCCGGTGCGCCACCCGCGTCGCCGGTCCCTTCAGGCCCAGCCGGGCGATCAGGGACATCTGCCGCGCCTTGGAGGTGTCGATGTTCAGGGCCGAGGCATTGACCACCCGCGTCCCCTGGCCCTGCCAGTGTTCGAACAGGCTCTGGGCGTAGAAGATCGGATGCTCGGGCTCCCTCAGGAACGACGACATCGCCACGCGCGAGAAAACCACCGTCCCCGGCGCCGGCGACCCGGCCGGATCGAACGTACTGCCCGCCAGCGGGACCTTCACATAGCTGATCCCGTGCCGGTCCAGCGCCGCGAACAGCGGCTCGAACCATTCGGGATGCTCATAGACGATGGCGAGGTCGGGAAGGGTCTCGGTCATGCCTGCGCAGATGCGTTACACCACGATGGAACGCAAGGGGAGCGAGCGAAAATCTGGCTCAAGCAGCAAGCGACCGCGTCGCAAGCGGTAGCCGCCAAAAAAGACCTCGCTCAAGTAGCGCGACGCGCGATAGCCCACTAAGAAGTCCGTCCGCAGGCCCCTGTGGTGGAATTGGTAGACGCGCCGGACTCAAAATCCGGTTCCGCGAGGAGTGTCGGTTCGAGTCCGACCGGGGGCACCAGCGACTTGGAGCGATCCAGCGGATTTTCCGGCTCACGCATCGGGCCCCCAGAGCCGGTGCGAAATCCAGACCTCTGTCGATCTCGGGCCGGTCAGTGTCACCAAAGGTTTTGCGCCGAGCAGGCCCGTCTGCAGTACGGCGAGTGCCGGGACACAATCCATGGTGCGGTAGCGCGACAAGGGGGCAGCCGCTTCCGACCGGCGAGCAAACGAGGGGCTGATGCGAACCGTTCCCGTGTCGGTTGCCGGACAGGTCGGAGAGGTTTTGTCAGGATAAACTACGGGACGCTAACCGGCTGATGCTTCAAGACTATCGTCCATGAATACCTCCCCGGACGACATCCTGGCCCAGGCCAGACAGCTTCGCGCAAACGCGAGCGAAATGCTCCGACAGGCGGAGCTTGGGCAAACCCCAATTCCAGGGCAGAGCGCAGAGGCCGCTCGCCTTATCCTGACTGAAAACATCGCCGCCTACGACGAGATGATCCGACGAAACGAGCACCGAGGCGCGCCGTGACGCCGAAAGCCAGGTCGAGGCGTTCGTCAGGGCACGGATCGCGCCGCCGTCGTCCTAGCGCCACCCGCGCCTGACCGGCCGCGCCGCCTCCTCCAGCGCCAGCAGGAACCCGTCCTGCCCGTCGTCTCCGATCAGGGCCGCCAACGCAGCCGCCTGCTGGATCAACTGCTCGATCTCCTCGCTGCCTCGGCTCAAGGCCAGCCGCGTCAGCGCGATCGCCCGCGCCCGCAGCAGGACCAGCGCCGCCGCCGGATACCGTCCCTCCAGCCGCGACGCCCATAGCGGCACCTCATCGGCCGAGCCGCGCAGGTCGCCGGCCCGCGCCACCACCATCTCCCCCGCCTCGCGCAGCGCCGGCCAGGTCATCAGGAACCGCAGCCCCGCCGTCGCATCCGGGTACGCCGCCGCATGGACGAAAGCGCGATCCAGCGCCACGACGTCCTCGAAGTCCGCCAGTCTGGCGATCTCGGCCCGCAACGGCGCCTCCGCCAGGGTCCGTTCGAACAGCATCCAGCGCGCGTCCGAGGCCCCCTTCGCATCCCCCTCGGCCTCCAGCACGGCGACCTCGGCGGTCAGCCAGTTTTCAGGCGGAGGCGGCGGCGGTTCGGGCTCGCGCCGGCTCCAGCGCGAGGCCTCATTCCCCCTCGGCCGTGACGCCTCCAGAGCCGCCCGCGCGTCGCCCGCCCGTCCCGCCTCGGCCAGCCGCCGTGCGATCTCCGCCCCGATCTCCGGCTTGACCCGATCCTCCTCCGGCAGGGAGGCGATCCAGGCGTCCAGGTCTCCGGACCGATCCGCCAGCTTTCTGACCACCAGCGCCAGCCGACCAGTGGGTTTCGGACGCCCCTCGGTGATCCCGGCCAGCAGCGCCCGCGCCAGCGGCGTGCTCAGACCCGCCGCCCCGCGCCCGATCCAGCTGCCCCATTCCGACAACCGGGTGTTCAGCGCCTCGATCAGGATCGGCGCCGCCACCTCCGGTCCGGCCAGCGACGCCGTCGCCGCCAGCTCGCTCGATGATCCGTCGAACAACAGGGCCAGTTCGCCCTTCGGATCCTTAACCCGCGACGCCAGCCCCGGATAGAGGTCGAACCACGCCACCAGACGGTCCAGCCCCAGCCGTGCGTCCATGGCAGCCAGCTTCTCCACGATGATCCGCCGCACCGTCGCCAGGTCGGCCAGCAGTTCCGGCCGCTTCCTCCACGACACCCGGGTCCGGCTTCCCGCCAGGGTGTTCAGCCGCTTGTCGATCTCCAGCGCCAGATCGGCCGCCCCGACCTCGGCCGCCAGCTCCATGCGCAGCCGTCGCTTCCAGCCCGCGTCCTCGCCGGCCATCTCCATCAGCAGGTCGGCCAGCCGCGCGTCCCCCAGCGCCTTCAGGTTCGCCGCCGACAGGGTCTTCTTCGCCGTCGCCGGTCGTTTCGCCATGGGTCGCCCTGTTGTCCGTCTCGTCAGTGTGCCGAACGGGTCACAACAGCGATAGGTCCGTTGTCGCCTGCTGCACAGCTGGAACGCTCCGGTTCGCCGATCATTAATCAGGCAGTCCAAAGGCCGTCCCATGATCGCTCTGACCCTCGCCCTCGCCCTGTTCGTCGACCCCACCGTCGGCGCCCCGACGCTCACCCGCGCCGCGCTCACCGTCGAGCCCGCGCCGATGATGGCGCTCGAACCCGCGCCGGCGCCGATGCTCCAGAGCGTCGCCGTGACCCTGGAATGCACCGCCTTCGCCGATGGCCACGTCGGCGATTGCAAGGTTCTGGAAGAGACCCACCCCGGCATGGGCTTCGGCGAGGCGGCCATCGCCCTGATGCGCGACGCGACCACCGACCGGTCGTCCGCCGATCATCAGTTCGCCCGCACCATTCAGTTCATGCCGTAACGACGACCCCTCGGCGTCATCTCGCAGTTGCGAAAAGTGACAGGCCTCGCGGTTGCGGCGTCGCGCCGCAAGGCTCATCTGGGCGCAATGACCTCAGCAACAGACGACATCGCCAAGCCCAAAGGCCCCGGCTTCCCCGAGTTCGTCTGCATGATCGCCCTGATGATGGCGCTCAACGCCCTGGCTATCGACTCCATGCTGCCGGCCCTGCCCGACATCGGAAACGCTCTTGGCGTCACCAACGAGAACAGCCGCCAATGGGTCATCACTGCCTATCTGCTGGGCTTCGGCGCCATGCAGATCGTCTATGGCCCGCTCGCTGACCGCTTCGGCAGGAAGCCGATCCTGATGATCGGCGTCGGCATCTATGTCGCCTTCAGCATCGTCGCCATGCTGGCCCCGACCTTCGAGACCCTGATCCTGGCCCGCGTCGGCCAGGGGCTGGGCTCGGCCGCCACCCGGGTGCTGGCCGTGTCCATCGTCCGCGATCGCTTCTCCGGCCGGACCATGGCGCGGGTCATGAGCCTCAGCTTCCTGGTCTTCCTCGGCGTCCCCGTCATCGCCCCCTCGCTCGGCCAGGCGATCCTGCTGATCGCCCCGTGGGAGGCGATCTTCGGCGTCCTCGCCTTCGCCGGCGTCGCCCTGATGATCTGGGCGGGCATTCGTCTGCCCGAGACCCTGCATCCCCGGGACCGACTGCCGATCGAGGCGAAGCGGATCGCCCTCGCCTTCAGGGAGGCGCTCACTAACCGCATCTCCATCGGCTACACCCTGGCCATGACGGCGATCACGGGCGCCCTGTTCGCCTTCATCAACTCGTCGCAGCAGATTTTCTTCGACGTGTTCGAGGCCCCGGCCCTGTTCACCACCGTCTTCGCCCTGATCGCCGGCGGCATCGCCATCGCCTCCGTCATCAACGCGAAACTGGTGGAGAAGCTGGGCTCGCGCATGATCGGCCACACGGCCCTGCTCGGCTTCATCACCTTCGGCGCCATCCACCTGCTGGTCACCCTCAGCGGCCACGAGACCATCTGGACCTTCGGCATCCTGCAGGCCTGCACCATGTTCTGCTTCGGGCTGCTGGCCGGGAATTTCGGCGCCATGGCGATGGAGCCGATGGGCCATATCGCCGGCACCGCCTCCTCGGCCCAGGGATTCATCTCGACCATCATCGGCTCGCTGGTCGGCTTCGGCATCGGCCAGTCGTTTAACGGCACCGTCGTCCCCATGACCCTGGGCATCACCACCTGCGGGATCGTCGCCCTCGGGTTCGTCCTGCTGGCCGAGCGCGGCAGGCTGTTCGTGGCCCGCAATCCGGTCCCGGTCGCCGCCCAATAGACTACGGGGCGCGACGCCCCTTGATCTCGCCACGCTTTCAGGGCTCCCTCCGCGCCGAAACGTTTCGGAGTAAGCCTTGATGTCCCGCGCCCGCCTCGCCGTGATGGCCTCCACCCTCGCCCTGCTCGCCGCCTGCGGACAGGGTGACACGAAGTCCGACATGCCGCCCCTGCCCGCCTCGGCCACGGCCCCGGTGATCTACGAACGCGACATCCACTCTTACGCCCAGCCCGCGATCGCCCGGGTCAAACACGTCGATCTGGACCTCGTCGCCGACTTCGCCGCGAAGACTCTCAGCGGCACGGCTGCGCTCGACGTGACGGGCGAGCCCGGCGCGACCCAGGTCATCCTTGACGTCAAGAACCTGGAGATCCGCTCCGTCGCCGACGACAAGGGCAATCCGCTCGAGTTCGCCCTGGGCGCCGAAGACCCGATCAAGGGCCAGTCCCTGACTGTCACCGTCCCTGCCTTCGAGGCCGGCAAGGTGCAGAAGATCGTGGTGACCTACTCCACCCGCCCGGACGCCGCCGCCCTGCAGTGGCTGACCCCGGCGCAAACGGCGGGCGGCCAGCAACCCTTCCTGTTCTCCCAGGGCCAGGCCATCCTGACCCGCACCTGGGTCCCGACCCAGGACAGCCCCGGCATCCGCCAGACCTATTCGGCCAGGATCACCGTGCCCGAGGCGCTCAAGGCCGTCATGTCGGCCGAGATGCTGACCCCCGACGGCGAACGCGCCGCCGACGGCATGCACGCCTATCGCTTCCGCATGACCAATCCGGTCCCGCCCTATCTGATCGCCCTCGCGGTCGGCGACCTGTCGTTCGCCTCGGTCGGCGAAGGCGTCGGCGTCTGGACCGAGCCGAGCCGTCTGGAGGCCGCGCGCAACGAGTTCTCCGAGATGCGCCAGCTGGTCGACGCGGCCGAGGCCCTCTACGGCCCCTATCGCTGGGGTCGCTATGACCTGCTGATCCTGCCGCCCTCCTTCCCGTTCGGCGGGATGGAGAACCCGCGCCTGACCTTCGCCACCCCGACCGTGGTCGCCGGCGACAAGTCGCTGGTCTCGCTGGTCGCCCACGAACTGGCGCATAGCTGGTCCGGCAATCTCGTCACCAACGCCACCTGGGCCGACATCTGGCTCAACGAAGGCACGACCACCTATTTCGAGAACCGCATCATGGAGGCGGTCTACGGCCGCGACCGCGCGATGATGCTCCAGGTCCTCGGCTGGAACGACCTGCAGTCGTCGCTGGCCGATATGGATCCGCTCGACACCCGCCTGCACGTCGATCTGGAAGGCCGCGATCCCGACGCCGGCCTGAACGACATCCCCTATGAGAAGGGGGCCGCCTTCCTGCGCACCATCGAGCGGATCGTCGGCCGCGAACGCTTCGACGCCTGGCTCAAGGGCTATTTCGAACGCAACGCCTTCCGGCCCATGACCGCCGCCGGCTTCCTCGTCGATATCCGCGCCAACCTCGTGCGCGACGATTCGGCCCTGGAGCGTGAGCTGCAGCTCGACAACTGGGTCTACCAGCCCGGCCTGCCGTCGAACGCCCAGGCCCCGGTCTCCACGGCCCTGACCGCCGTCGACACGGCCGCCGACGCCTTCTTCGCCGACAAGGGCCCGGCCTCGGCCATCCCGTGGAGCGGCTGGTCGACGCAGGAGCGCCAGCATTTCCTCGCCTGGCGTCCCGAAGGCGCCGCCGCGACCCGTCCGTGGCTGACCAACGCCCAGCTGGCCGACCTCGAAGCCACCCTGAACCTGCGCGCCGAAGGCAATGCCGAAGTGCTGTTCCAGTGGCTCCAGATCGCCGTCGCCCATCGCTACCATCCGGCCGTTCCGACGCTGGAGCGGTTCCTGACCTCCCAGGGCCGCCGCAAATTCGTCCTGCCGCTCTACACCTCCCTGTGGGGCCAGGGCGACTGGGGCCGCCCCATCGCGACCCGCGTCTATGCGCAGGCGCGACCGGGGTACCATCCGGTCACGACGGGCTCGGTGGACGGGGTGGTCGGCGTTCCGGCAAGCTGATTAACTTCCCTCTCCCCTTGCGGGAGAGGGCGCTCGCGCACGGCGGCGCAGCCGTCGTTCTGGCGCGCGCGGGTGAGGGGTGACGCAGCGCTTACCCGGTGAGCCCCGTCGGCCCGCACTCCAGCCGCCGGCGTGACCCCTCATCCGTCAGCCTTCGGCTGCCACCTTCTCCCGCAGGGGGAGAAGGACGCGCACCCCATACCCATCAACACATCCCTCGAATCCGCCTGCGATTTCAACGCCCGGGACTATTCAGAGGCCTTATCCCAACCGCTCCCGAAAACCGTGAGACACTGGTCCCGGTCTTTGACATCGCCATCGCCTCCCCCGGCCGAGTAGACTCTACGGACTATGTGGACTCCAATTTCTGGAGTCTGGACGCCTTCCCGGACGCTTCGAACGCTTCGGACGGTGTTTTGAAGTCCGGGCCGACCGCCGCTCCACCCGGCCTTGACCTTCGCGCGCCGATCCCCGCAACTCCCGGTCCGATTTCCGCCAGTCCGGTGACCGCATGCTTCGAACCTTCCTGACCGCCGCCGCCTTCGCTGCCCTCGCTCTTCCGGCACAGGCGCAGGACCTCCTGATCCGGGGAGGGACCATCCACACCGGCAATGTAGCCTCCCCCACCGCCGAGGTTGTCATCGCCCGCGCCGGCCGCATCGCATACGTCGGTCCGGCCGACGGCGCGCCCTCGACCGAGGGCCTGACCGTCATCGACCTCGATGGCGCGACCCTCTTCCCCGGCTTCACCGACGGCCACGCTCACCTCGACGGCATCGGCTGGCGCGAGCTGACCCTCAACCTCGAAGGCTCGACCTCCGTCGTCGACGCCATGGCGCGGCTGACGGCCTGGGCTGAGGCCTATCCAGACGGCCCCATCATCGGCCGCGGCTGGATCGAGACCCGCTGGCCGGAGAGCGCGAACGGGGCCCGCTTCCTGACCGCCGCCGACCTCGACGCCGCCGCTCCCGGCCGCATCGTCCTGCTGGAACGCGCCGACGGTCACGCCATCACCGCCTCCTCGGCCGCCCTCGCCGCTGCCCACATCGACGCCTCGACCGTCGCGCCATCGGGCGGCGAGATCGCCAGGGGCCCCGACGGACGGCCGACCGGCTTCATCGTCGACGCCGCCATGTCCCTGCTCGCCCCCCTGATGCCCCAGGCCGATCCCGAGGCGAAGCGGAACGCCTATCGCGCCGGCTTCCGGGTCGAGGCGCGCTACGGCTGGACCGGTGTCCACTTCATGAGCGCGCCCTGGTCCGACATCCCCCTGCTGGAACAGATGGCCGAGGCCGGCGAGGCGCCGCTGCGCATCTACAACTCGGTCACCCCCGACGGCGGGGCCGCCCTGGTCGCCTCCGGTCCGCGCAGCGTCGCCGACGGCCGGATCATCACCCGGGCCATCAAGTATTATGTCGACGGCGCCCTCGGCTCGCGCGGCGCGGCGCTCCACGCTCCCTACTCCGACGCGCCCCACACCTCCGGTCTGATGCAGACCACGCGCGAGGAGATGGTCCCCCTCTATGAGAACGCCCTGCGCAGCGGCATCCAGGTCGCCACCCACGCCATCGGCGACCGGGGCAATACCGAGGTGCTCAACTGGTACCTCGACGCCATGTCCGAGGTTCAGCCCGGCGACCGCGCCATCCGGGATCCGCGCTGGCGCATCGAGCACGCCCAGATCCTGCGGCCGCGCGATGAGATGATGTTCGCCGGGATGGGCGTCATCGCCTCCATGCAGCCCAGCCACGCGATCGGCGACTTCCACTTCGCCCCGGCCCGCCTCGGCGACGCCCGTCTGGACGGCGCCTACGCCTGGCACAGCCTGGTCGATATCGGCGTCATCGTGGTCGGCGGATCGGACGCCCCGGTCGAACGCGGCGATCCCCTGATCGAATTCTACGCCGCCGTCGCCCGTCGCGATCTGGAGGGTTTCCAGGGGCCTGACTGGCGCCCGAACGAGGCCGTCGACCGCGCCACGGCGCTCAAGATGTTCACCCTCTGGCCGGCCTTCGCCTCATTCCGAGAGGACGAACTGGGCACGATCGAGGTCGGCAAGCGCGCCGACTTCACCGCCTTCGACATCGACCTGATGACCGTCCCCGAGGCCGACATTCCGGGGGGCCGTGCGGTCCTGACCGTCGTCGATGGCGAGGTGGTCTACCGCGCGGACTGAAACAGGAAAGGGCCGCCCACCTCGCGGTGGACGGCCCCGGTCTTTGAAATCGCAGGCCTGCCTAGAAGCGGGCGGTCAGGCTGACCGAGGCGCTGGAGCCCAGGTCGTAGTTGTTGATGCGAACCTTGTTCCCGAGCTCCTGATACTCGTCGAAGTCGGTGCCCAGCAGGTTACGGACCTCGAGGGCGAAGCCCACATCGCGGCCCATGGCCTCGAAGTCCTTGCGATAGACGAAGTCGAGGAAGACGCCCGGCTCCTGGATATAGTCCGGCTCGCGGCTTCCGGCGACACCCGCCCCGCGGGCGGTGATCCGCTCGGACACATAGTTGACGATGAAGGTCGCCTGCGACCGCGCCATGTCGTCTTCCCAGCCCAGTTGCAGGTTGGCGACGTGTTCGGACTGTCCCTGAAGACGGCTTCCGTCGGTGATGAAGAAGGCCGCCTGTTCCGGCGTACCCGCGCCGCCCAGCGTCAGCACGGTGTCGGACCGGTCAACCGACACTTCGGAGTCCGAGAAGGTGTAGTTGGCCTGCACCAGCCACCGCTTGTTGGCGATGAAGGACATGCTGTTGTCCGGGAACTCGAAATACTTCTTGGCCTCGACCTCGGCCCCGATGATCGTGGCCTCCGGCGCGTTCAGGAAGGACTGCTGGCGCTGGTTGCCGACATCGACGATCACGGCTTCGACCGGCTTGTCGAGCTTCTTGTAGAAGACCCCGGCCGTGACGAACTGCTGGCGGGCGAAATACCACTCGTAACGGGCATCCAGGTTCAGCAGTTCGGTATCGACCAAGTACGGGTTGCCGATGAAGGTCCGGTCGCTTTCCGGGTCCGTGTAGGACTGGGGCGCCAGTTCGCGGAACTGGGGACGGCCGATAGTCTGGGACGCGCCGAAGCGCAGTTGCATGTCCTCGGCGAAGTTCCAGGTCACGGTGCCGGCGGGCAGATAGTACTGCTCCTCGAGACGGGTGGAGCCGAAGGTGGCCGAACCGCCAAACAGGTCGCGCGGGGTCACCGACTGTTCGGCGTCCTCGAACCGCACCCCGACAGTCAGATTGACCAGCGGAATGATCTCGGCATCGACCTGTCCGTAGACGGCGTTGACGACGAGCTCCCCGTCATAGGCCGCCGCGCCGTTCGAGCCCGTGATCTCGTTGAGCTGGAGGGTCACGTCGTTGATGTTGAAGTCGGAGAACAGGAAGTCGACGCGGCTCTCGGTCTGCTCGACAGTCAGACCGTTCGGAGAGATGAAGCGCAGGTCCCGCCGGACCGAATCCCGCGTGTTTTCGTACAGGGCGAAACCGCCGCTGACCGTCAGTTCGCGATAGTCGGACAGGGGAATGGTGTAGGCGAGGTCCGCGCCGCCCGAATAGACGTCATCGCTCAACTCGCTGAACGAGATCAGATTGCGTTCGAGGTCGTGGACGAAGTCGCCCGCCGCATCCTGGCCGTATCCGAAGCGGGTCTCATAGGGCGCATCCCGCGAGGTGGTCGCGTAGGCCGCGCGCCAGTCCAGGTTCAGCGCTCCATCCATGAAGGCGTGCTCGCCGGCCAGCTGGGTCGAGAAGAGCTGGCGCACGAACCATTCGGTATAGTCGTCACGCAGGATCGAACCGCCGGCGTCGAAGTCCGGCCCGACCCGCGAACGGGCCTCCTTGGTCGTGTTGCGGACGTAGAAGTTGGTCCACTTGACCTCGTGGTCCAGGCCCGACAGCGAGAGGCCGCCGAGAAGGTTCAGCTGGACGTCGTTCTGGGTCGAATCATAGGCGTAGCTCGTCGAGGCGACGATGTTGGAGCCCGAGAACTGGCCTTCCTCCTGGAAGCCCGAACGGGTCCGCCAGCTGTTGTCGTAACCGGCCGAAACGATCACGCCCAGGGTGCCGATCGCTGTCTCGTGGGAGAAGCCGCCGGTGGCTTCCAGCCCGACGTTGACCGGGATTTCCTCGATCTGCAGCAGACGAAGCGGCGCGTTGACCAGCGACTGGCCGATGGCCCGCAGTTGGGCGTTGGTATAGTTCGGCCCCGCCTGAATCTGGCGGCCCGAGTTGAAGGCAAGGGCCAGCGGACCCGGAATGTCGCGGGTATCGTCGTCGAAACCGAGGAAGTCGGTGCGACCACCGAAGTAGATCAGACCTTCCTGGGCCGTCGTCTCGGTGTTGCCGCTCATCGACGCGCCGAAGGTGAAGAAGGGCTCGTTCGGGGCGTCGATCGTCTGCAGATCGATGACCCCGCCGCCGAACTCGCCGGGATAGTTGACCGAATAGGTTTTCTGAACGGTCACGCCATCCAGAATGCTGGAGGGGAACAGGTCCAGGGGCACCACCCGCTGGAGCGGTTCAGGCGACGGCAGGGGCGAACCGTTGAGCAGGGCCGAGGAGTAACGCTCGCCCAGGCCGCGGACGTAGATGAAGCGGCCTTCGACGATCGACAGGCCGGTGACGCGGGTCAGGGCGGCGGCGGCGCTGGCGTCGCCAGTGCGCTCCAGGTCTTCCGACGTCAGGAAGGCCGCGACCTCGGGGCTCTCGCGGTTGGGCTCGGGGATGTAGCGACCCAGGACGACGATTTCATCGACCTGAGTGCTCTCGTCCTGAGGCGCGGATTGCTCGGCGGGGGTCGGCTCGAGCGGAGCCGTCTGGGCATGAACCAGCCCGGGCGCGATGAGCGCGCTGGTGGCCAGGAGGACCCCTGTCAGGGTCAGGGAAAGCGTCTTCATGATCTGCGCCTCGAAGGGGTTCAAACGGAAAGCGGAAAGGTCGGCGGCGACCCCTCACGGGACCGCCGCCGTGCTTCCGTGATCAGCAGGCCGTGGAGTTCAGGCCGCAGGACCAGCCGAGGTACCAGGTGTCGGCGGCGTTCTGGACGGCGCCGATGTAGGTGGTGGCGGTGAAGAAGGGATAGACCGCCGGGGCGTTGACCGGCGTCACGGCGGTTTCGTTGGCGCCGTTGATGAAGGTCAGGACCTGGTTGGTCAGCACGGCGCCCGACGGGGCCGTCAGGGTCGAGGTGCCGGCGGCGGTGTTTCCACCGCTCGGCGCCTGGGCGAACGTCGCGGTCGAGCGGGCGACGTTGGCCGCGCGGTACGAGACCGGGCAGGACATGAAGACCGCGTTGAACGTCGGCTGGCTGGTCGCCGTGTCGGCGTCGGCGATGTCCAGGCAGCCGGCCAGCGAACCGGCGGCGGCGGTGAAGACCGAGTTGATGATCGTCGCGTCCGTGCCCGTATCGAAGTGGGCGACGGTGTGGGCGTCGATCGGCGAAACGCGGCCGACCAGGGTGAAGTTGGCGATCTTGGGCTGGGACACGTAACGCGAGGCCAGCGGCGTCGCGGCCGGGGCGGCCGAGAATTCGAAGCCGGCCGAGCGGCTGGTCGAGTTCGGCGCGCGCTGGGTCACGATGCCGAACTGTGCGCCGCCGCGCCAGCCGGTGTCGGTGTCCAGGCCGTCATCGTCGGCGCCCGTGATCACGACGCGGCGCAGGTTGACGTTGCCGCCGAAGATTTCGATGCCGTCGTCCGACGAGTTGTGGATCTGAACGAACTCAACCGTGGTGCCCGAACCGACGCCGGCCATGGTCAGGCCCTGCAGTTCGTTGCCGGTCGAGATCTCGAAGCCCGAGAACTTGATCTGGACGTAGCGGATACGGCCGGAGTTATCGGTCGGGGTGTTGCCGCCGTAGAAGGCCGAAGTGCCTTCGACCTGGCCGGTGCAGGTGACCGGGGCAGTCAGCTGGCAGTTGGCCTGCGGCGCGCGGCCGGCGATGACCAGACCGCCCCACTGACCTTGCGAGGTCAGGGTGGTGGTGCCTTCGATGTTCTGGCGGCTGGTGAAGATGATCGGGTTGGAGGCGGTGCCTTCGGCGAAGATCTGCGAGCCGCGGTTGACGATCAGATAGTCCGATCCGCCCGAGGCGAAGATCTTCACGCCCGGGTCGATCGTCAGGACGCCCTGGACGCCGGTGGTCGAGGCCGGGTCAAGGCCACGGTCGAGGCCGACCTGGGTGCGGCCCGAGATGGCGTAGATGGTGCCGGCGCGGACCGACAGGGTCAGGTTGCCGGTGATGTCGGCCGGCAGCTGGCAGGCGCGCAGGGTGCCGCCGGCGACGACGCCGACGTTGGCCAGACCAGCCGGGCAGTCCGCAGCGGGGGTGCCGGGGGGCAGCGGGGTCGGACCCGTGCCGCCACCGCCCGTGCCGCCGCCGAAATCACCCTCGCCGGGGGACGCCACTTCGGCGGAGCCGCAGGCGGCCAGCGCCATCACGGCCGCACCGGCCATCAGAACCTTGGTCAGACGAAGCATCGAGTTCCCCTCGGGTTGGAAATGTGCGGAACGCCGCGCGTCATTCCGACACGTTTCCAGCGATCCCGAGCGCCGCCTTTAAGAGGTCATTGCAAAGTTGAAGTGACAGAAAATCGTCGGATTATTACAGTTGATCCGATGCCTGATCGATATTCGTCAAATCATCGCGGCGAATACTTTGCATCAGATTGACGACAGGCGCTCCCTATCCGGAACGATTGTCACAAGACTGAATAATTCCGGCGCCGCGCGGTCCGCACTTGAGCGCCGGGCGCTTTGCGTTAGGTTGCCGGCAGCTTCCGCGGGCGTGATGTAGTGGTAGCCTGAAAGCTTCCCAAGCTTTTCGTGCGGGTTCGATTCCCGCCGCCCGCTCCAGCCGTTTCCCGACAGTGCGACAGGCCGACGCGCCTACCGGCGCGTGACCTCGACGCCGCGCGCTTCAAGGATTTCCTGGACGCTGTCGTCACCGGCGAGGTGGGCGCTGCCGACGGCAATGAACGTCGTGCCTGACCCCGCCAGGATGGTCTGGATCTCGTCGGCCCAGACGGTGTTGCGGCGGGTGAGCAGCGCGTCATAGACCTCCTGCGAAGCGGTGCGCATATCGATGACGCCGACGCGGTTGATCGTCTCGACGTCGCCGACGGCCCAGGCGTCGACAAGGGTGTCGAGCTCGGTCGTGGCCTCGTCGAAATCCTCCAGCGTCGACCGCAGGAAGGCGAGCTGCGTCTCCTGGGACAGGCCGGCCAGGATCTCGACCTGCCGGTCGATGGTCTCAAGCCCGGTGACCGGCTTGCCGGCCTCCTCGGCGCGATGTTTGAGGATCAGCTCGACGCCCGAGGCGGGATCGTAGCCGGCCTTCACCAGAGGAGCGACAGACAGGGACAGGGCGACCAGCCAGGGACGGAGGGGGTCGAACTGTGCGGCGCTCCCACCGATGGAGCGAGCGGCCGTATCAAGAGCAGCGAGCTCCGCCGGCGTCAGCAGGCTGGACAGGGGCGTCTGGGGCGACAGTCCGTGCTGCTGGATCAGGGGCATCAACGCGGCCTGATCGTCGGGGTTGGAAATCTCGAAGATGACATTCTGGCTGGCGTCAAAGGCGGCATCGACCTTGGCCGAACCCCAGGGGGTGTCGGGGCGCAGCACATGGACCGTGCCGAACAGATAGATGGTCGAATCGGCGTCGGAGACGGACCACAGGGCCGGGCCCTCGCCGGTCGCCTGGACGATGGCGGCATGGTCGTGAACGTGCGCGGCGTCCTGGGCGAAGGCCTTGGGCGCGCCGGCGAGCAGGGCGGCGGCGAGGCTGACCCCAAGGGCCGCGCCGACGGCGATCCGCCCCATCGAGGCGGTGGAGTTCTTCAGGCGGCTGACGAGCGGCATGGTGTCGAATCTCCGGTTCCGGGAGGAGGCGCGATCCGGGCTCACGTGAGACCCCGGCGCACGGAAGGGACGATGGAAGAGATCAGATAGACGACCATCAGGATGCCCGACATCCCCCAGGCGCTGATCGGCTCGATCAGGGCCAGACGTTCGGCGCAGGCATAGAGGAAGAAGGCGCTCTGCAGGCCCCAGAAGGCGATGGTCGAGGTGTCCGTCATGAGCCGCCGCATCATCTCGTCGGCGCGGCGCCACACGATCACGTTGGCGACGGTCTGCAGGGCGAAGGCGGCGACGATGCCGGCGAAGATCCAGAGGGGCGGGAGGGAGGCCGGAGCCACCATCGGGACGAGGAACATCAGGCCGGCCAGGGCGAAGACGACGATCTGCAGCAGGCCGCATCCGGGTAGAACGGCGGACGGTTTGATCAGCATGGTGACGCCGCTGAGCGCCGCGATCGTCAGGAGGCCGAAGGCGACCGCGAAGGCGAGACTGTCGTCCCAGGTGACGGCCTGCGCCTCCAGATCGGCGAACTGGGCGGCGAGGTATCCGGACGCGCCGCCGAGGATCGCGAGGCCCGAGAACATGGCGGCCTTGACGAGCAGGGATGTCGGACGGGTTTCGTACTGGATGGCCATGATCAAGCCTCGTCTGAAAAGATGGATTCGATCGGCTGGGAGAAGACCCGCGCAATCTTGAAGGCGAGCGGCAGGGAGGGGTCGTAGCGACCCGTCTCCAGCGCATTGACGGTCTGGCGCGAGACCCCCAGGGCAGCGGCCAGATCGGCCTGGCTCCACCCCCGGTCGGCGCGCAGGGTTCTGAGGTGATTGTTCATGGGATCACCGCCGCTTCAGCCACCAGGCGGCCCAGGCGACGCCGTAACCGACCGTCTGGCAGCCCGCGACGAGGACCGCGCCCAACATCAGGATGTCCTTGACCGGCGCCTCGCCGAGATCGCCCACGCCGTAGCGAAGGGTCATCAGGATGACGCTGGCGAAGGCGAGACCGACGGTGGATCCCCACCACCAAGCCCATTTGTGGGCTTCCTGCGCGGCCTCATCGAGCCCCCTCCACCACCGGAAACAGGCCCAGAGGCCGGCGGCCATGGCCAGGGCCACGGCCGCGGCGATCAGGGCCGCGCCGCCGAGGCTGGCCTCGTCGGACGTCGCGCTGACGACGCCGGCCACTGCGCCGGCGGCCATGCCCGCCAGGACGCAGACACCCATGACGGCCCCGTAGCGCCTCAGCGGTTGTTCCGACACTCGAACCTCCAGAGCCATGACACGCATCCTCGGCGATATGACAAGGATGTTTTACATCGACCGCGCGGCTGATGTCAAGCGACCTTGTCAGAGGTCGAGGCGTCGGTCAATCAGGCGCCGGCGGCCTTGTCGTGGACAAGCTCCGGGCGGCTGAGGACGCGGGGCGACTGGTCGATGGCGGACAGCTCCGGCAGGTCCTTACCCTCATGGTCGACATGCAGGTCCTCGAACCGTTTGGCCGAGACCATGACCTGGCTCTCCAGCGACCCGACGAACTGGTTGTACTTGCCGACGGCCTGTTCCAGCGCCCGGCCGACGCCGAAGACGTGGCCGCCCATGACTGACAGGCGTTTGTAGAGCTCCTTGCCCAGCTTCGCGACCTCGTCGGCGTTGCGGGACTGCTCCTCCGCCCGCCAGCCGTAGGCGACAGCCTTGCAGAGGGCGAACAGGGTCGAAGGCGTGACGATGATGACGCGCCTCGCCATCGCGTCGGTCATCAGTTCCGGCTCACGGTCCAGGGCCGCCGACAGGAAGGCGTCCGAGGGCACGAACAGGGCGACGAAGTCGGGGCTGGGCTTGAACTGGTCCTGATAGGCTTTCGCCGACAGGTCGCGGACGTGGGTCTTGATGCTGGCGGCGTTGCGGGCGGACATGGCGGCGTCGCGCGCCTCGTCGTCGGGTTCGGCGGCGTCGGGGAAGGCCAGGGGGACCTTGGCGTCGATCACGAACAGGCCGCCGCCGGGCAGACGGACGAGGAAGTCCGGTCGCATCTGGCGACCCTCGTCGCTGGCGCTGGACGACTGTTCGGTGAAGTCGAACCGGCCCGCCATGCCGGCAGCCTCCAGCACATTGCGGCAGGTCTGTTCGCCCCAGCGACCGCGCCGGCCGGTGTTGCCGCGCAGGACTTCGGTCAGCCGCTTGGCCTCGTCACGCGTGGCGGTCGAGGCGATCATCAGGGCGGAGAGTTGCTCCTTCAGCGTGCCGGTCTCCTCCGCTCGCGCCTTCTCCAGAGCCGCGACCTGGGTCTCGAACTTGGCAAGGGTCTCGGCGACGGGCTTGAGCTGGGCCTCCATCCGCTCGCGGGCGACGCGGTCCTGGGCCTGGAAGGTCTCGGTAGCGCGGGTGACCATCTGGTCGGCGATGACCTGGGCGGAATGCGCCGCCTGGGCGCGCAGCAGATCGCCCATCGTGGTGCGGCTCTCCTCGACCAGGGCGACCTTTTCCTGCGCCGAAGTCAGGGCGTTCATCGCCTTCTGCCAGCCGAGGAAGGCCCAGAGGAAGCCGGCGGCGAGGGCCAGCGAAACGACGGCGAGGACGATCGAGAGCGTGTTCATGCTCCGTTCCTTAGCGGGAGTCGCGGCGGCGGGCCACGATCGATCCGGACCCGAAAAAACAGTCCGCCGAGTCCGGCGAGTCCGGGTTGCGGACCGGAAAAACAGTCCGGCGAGTCCGGCCAGTCCGGATCGAAGGCGGGGCGCGGTCGAACATGGTCAGCCGCTAACATGCGCATGCGTCGGAATCGGACGCATCCCTATTGCGCCGCCGCCGCTCCATCCCGCGAGGCGATCAGGGCCGAGATGTTGACGTCCGATCCAACCACGCAGGTGTCGGCGCTGAGGGGGCAGATGCCGAGCGTGCGCTCGACCTCGCGCAGACGCACCACCTCCGGGTTGGAGCGGATGGATTCGGCCAGCAGGCGGTTGGCCTCGGCCTGACCGCGCGCCTGGGCGATGCGGGCCTCGGCGTTGGCGCGCTCGAGATTGACGCGCTCGAGAGCGGCGCGGGTGTTCTGTTCGGCCGTGGTGCGCGACTGGATGGCGGCGACCACGCTCTCCGGGTAGCGGATCGAACCGACCCACTCCATGCGGATGATGTCGAGGCCTTGCGGCGTCCACTCGCGCTGGAGCGCTTCCATGGCGCGCTGAAGCACGATCTGACGGCCTGGGCCGATGAGTTGTCCGGGGCAGTCCTCGGCGTCCTGGGTCCCTACCGGCAGAGGCGCGCCCTCGACGGGTGCGACGGCGACGATCGGCGCGCGGCCCGGAGCCCCCATCTCGGCATTGCAGGCGACGGGAAGCTTTTCCGTCTCGCGGGCGATGGCGGCGCGCACCGAGGTCCGCAGCGGGCCGTCGATGAAGGCGTCGAATTCCTGGCGCCAGGTCGCATAGAGGTCGGCGGCCTTGTCCTCACGAACCTTGAAGGTCAGCGCGACGTCGGCCGTCATGGGCAGGCCGAGGACGTCGGAGAACATGATCTCCTCGTTCTCGCGGCCGTCGGCATTGGCCTCGCGCGTGTAGGAATAGGTGCGCTGGAGGGTCTGGTAGGTGCGGATCTTCTCGCCGATGCCTTCCCAGTGGAAGCCCGGGCCGAGTTCGTCGCGCTGGACGCCCGGGTTGGGACCGAACTTGGTGGTCTTGATGCCCATGTAGCCGCTCTCGACCGTGACACTGCACGACGAGACGCTGATGCCGCCGACGGTGATCAGGACGAGGATCAGCACGATCAGGGCGATGGTCCGCCCCGCCGAGGCGCCGGGAAGGGAGGGCTTCAAACGGCTTACGCCGGCGCTGAATGTCATTGGTAGTTTCCCCCGGCGCCGAGCGCACGCGACGCCCAGGCGAATAATTTCCACGCAGCCCAGACGAGGGCCAGAACACCGGCGATGCCGACGACCGAGGCGGTGATCAGACTGCCCGCGAAATGCGCTTCCAGGATCGCCGGCACGGCGTAGCGAACCAGGAAGATGAAGCCGATCACGAGGGCGGCGATGCCGGCGGAGGCGCCGAGCGCCACCCTGATCTCACGTCCCATCGCACGGCCCTCCATCGACGGGATCAGAGCGTGTTTGGCGGAACCGTTCAACCCCGGCGTTTCGTCACGCGGGTCGTCTGGCCCGCAGCGCCTGGACGATGGTGCCATCGTCGAGCCAGTCGAGGTCGCCGCCGACAGGGACGCCCCGGGCGAGTGAGGTGATCTCGACGTCATTTCCGGCGATCCGGTCGGCGAGGTAGTGGGCGGTGGTCTGGCCGTCGACAGTGGCGGGCAGGGCCAGAACGACCTCGCGCACCTCTCCGCCCTTGACCCGGCCGATCAGTTCGGAGACGCGCAGGGCGTCGGGGCCGACGCCGTCGAGCGCGGACAGAAGCCCGCCCAGCACATGGTATTTGCCGCGGAAGGCGCCGGACCGCTCCATGGCCCAAAGGGAGCCGGCCTCCTCGACCACGCAGATCAGGGCGTTGTCACGGGCGGGGTCCGAACAGATCGAGCAGGGGTCGCGGGTGTCGGGTGCGCCGCAGACCGAGCAGGACACGACCTTGGCCGCCGTCTCGGCCAGCGAGGCGGCCAGCGGTTCAAGCAGTTGCTCGCGCTTCTTCAGCAGGGCAAGGGCCGCGCGCCGGGCCGAGCGGGGACCCAGCCCCGGCAGCTTGGCCAGGAGCGAAATCAGGCGCTCGATCTCGGGTCCGGCGGAGGCGGCCATTTTTCAGCAGCTGGGGCTAGAAGAGTTTCGGCATGCCCGGGATGTTCATCCCCGCCATCGGGCCGGCGGCCTCGCGCATGAGCTCGGCGTTGATGGCGTCCAGCTTGCGTTTGGCGTCGGCGTGGGCGGCGACGATCAGATCCGACAGGATCTCGGTGTCCCCCGGCACCATCAGGCTGTCGTCGATCTTCACCGCGGTGACCTCGCCGGGGCCCTTCAGGCCGATCGTGACGAGGCCGCCGCCGGAGGTTCCCTCCGCGGTGGTTTCGGCCATTTTCGCCTGGGCGTCCTGCAGCTTCTGCTGCATCGCCTGGGCCTGTTGCATCAGGGCGTTGAGATCTTTCATGGGCTCTAGATAGGGTCCTTCACTCGGGATTTTTAGTCCTGGTCCTCGTCAGCCTCATCCGGGATGGCGGGCATCTCGACCGAGGGGGCCAGCGTCTTGATCTCGCCGACGACGGCGCCGGGGAAGGCCTCCAGCACAGCCTTGACGAAGGGATCGGCCTCGACCCCCGCGCGGATGGCGGCCGTGGCCTTCTTTTCCTGTTCGATCAGGGTCTCGCCGCCGCCCTGGCCGTTGGCGATGACGAACCACTGGCGGCCGGTCCAGTCCTTGAGCCGCGACGACAGGCGGGTGGCGAGGTTGGCCGGGGCGCCGTCGACCGGCTCATAGGTCAGGGCGCCGGGCTTGAAGGAGACGGGGCGGACGTAGCGCTGCACATCCATCTGCAGGGCGATTTCACGCTTCTCGCCGATCAGGGCGACGACGGCCTCGAAGGTCTGCGGATCGGGCAGGGAGGGTTGAGCGGCTGGACGCATGGCCAGCTGGGCCGAGGCCCCGCCCCCGCCCCCGCCGCCGCCCCGGGGCGCGCCCGAGCCGCCCGGGGCCTCGCCGTTCTGGAGCTTCTTCAGCGCCTCTTCCGGGCCGGGAAGGTCGGCGGCGTAGGCAAGGCGGACGATGGCCATTTCGACGGCGTCGGCCGGCGACGGGGCGCGACGCACTTCGTCCAGGGCCTTCAGCAGCATGGACCAGGTCCGCGACAGGGTGCCGGCCGAGACCGCCGCGCCCATGGCGGCCAGACGCTGGGCCTGGTCGTTGGGCAGGCGGGTGGCGTTGGGCCCGAGCATCTTGGCGACCGAGGCGGCGTGGCAGTGTTCGAGCAGGTCGTTGGTGACCTGGACCGGGTCTGCGCCGTAGCCGTAGAGGGTGCGGAAGGTCTCGATGGCCTCGGGCGTGCGGCCGGCCATGACCTGTTCGAACAGGGCGATGGTCTGGCTGCGGTCGGCGAGACCGAGCATGTCGCGGACCGTGTCGGTGGCGACCGGCTCGCCCTTCTCGCCCTGGACCAGGGCCTGATCGAGCAGGGAGAGGCCGTCGCGGACCGAGCCCTCGGCGGCGCGGGCGATCAGGGCGAGGGCGTCGTCCTCGACCTTCATCCCCTCCTTGCCGGCGATCCGGGCGAGGTGTTCGACGAGGATTTCGGGCTCGACGCGACGCAGGTCGAAACGCTGGCAGCGCGACAGGATCGTCACCGGGACCTTGCGGATCTCGGTGGTGGCGAAGATGAATTTGGCGTGGGGCGGAGGCTCTTCGAGCGTCTTCAGCAGGGCGTTGAAGGCCTGGTTCGACAGCATGTGGACTTCGTCGAGGACGTAGACCTTGTAGCGGGCCTCGACCGGCGCGTAGCGCACGCTTTCGAGAATATCGCGGATGTCGTTGACGCCGGTGTGGGACGCGGCGTCCATCTCCATGACGTCCATATGCTGGCCGGCCATGATGGAGGCGTCGTGGCGGCCGAAGGCGGTCAGCTCCAGCGAGGGCCGGTCGATGACGTCAGTCTCGTTGTTGAGGGCGCGGGCGAGCAGACGGGCCGTGGTCGTCTTGCCGACCCCCCGGACGCCGGTCAGCATGAAGGCGTGGGCGATGCGGCCGGTGGCGAAGGCGTTGGTGAGCGTTCTCACCATTGCCTCCTGACCGATCAGGTCCTCGAAGGTCTTCGGCCGGTATTTGCGGGCGAGGACGGTGTAGGCCTCGCCGTCGCCTTCGACCGGGGCGGGCGTGGAGACAGTGATAGGTTCGACCGGCTTCGCCTCGGCGACAGGATTTGAGTCCGGCGCAGGGGCGGGCGCGCCGAACATGTCGTCGGTGTTCTCGTCGCGCTCTGGGGCGTCGTCTTCCGCCCAGGGCGGATCGCCGGAATCAAGGTCGACGTCGGTCATGGGACCGTCTTACCGCGAGTAAGGCGGACCGCGCGACTCTCTGTCCCTTCTTTCGTCATCCTCCGGTGTAGCGCAGCGAAGACCGGGGGACGCACCGGCGCCGAAGGCGATCTGTTCACTCACAATGTCGAAGTGACGGTGTCCGCGACAGGTTCGCGCTCTCGCGCGCCGCTGGGTCCCACGGTCTGCGCCGCAAGGGCGGCTTGCCGGAGGATGACGAAAGGAAATTACGACGTCATATCGCGGGGCAGCTGGCCGCCGTTGTCCACGATCTTCTGGATCACCTGCTTGTGCAGCCAGATGTTCATCGAGGCGCTGTCGGACTTGTCGCCGGAATAGCCGAGCTCGTCAGCCAGTTCCTTGCGCTCGGCGAGCGAGCTTTCCATCCCGAGCAGCTTCATCAGGTCGACGATCGACGTCTGCCAGTTCAGCTTCTGGTCCCGCTGCTCGTTCATGAAGTTCAGGATGCCGGCGACATCGACGGGTTGAGCAGGTTGAGGCGCCGTGGCGGCGGCGGCCGTCACCTGAGGCTGAACCGGCGTGGATGTCGGCGCAGGCTGGGCCGGCGCGTTCGGGGCCGCGGGCTTGTCCTTGTCGCGGTTGAAGATCTTGCCGAGGATGTTGCCGAGAATGCTCATGGTGTCGCTCCGGTTGGACTGGCCAAGGGAGCGGACGGGAGCGGCCAAGGTTCCCATCCTCCCCCGATGGGGGAGGTGGCTCGAAGCGAAGCGCAGAGACGGAGGGGGCTGACGGCGAATTCTGTGTCTGGTGTGAGCCCCCTCCACCCCCGCGCAAGCGCGCGGCGGTCCCCCTCCCCCTGCGCTGCGCTTTGGGGGAGGAATGCGCTCAAGCAGCGAGCGACGGCGTCGCGAGCGTTAGCGCACCAAAGGAGGGAGAGTGGAGACCGCGACCCGAAGGGGAATTCGTTGTGGCTGCTGCCTTCCGGCCCTGACCAGGTTGGCGAAGCCTTCGCCCGCGATCTCCGAGTTCCATATCGCGAATCGCGACGGCGAGATCAAGGCGCCTCTCCCCGAGCGATAAGAACCCGGTTAGGAAGCGACATGGCCCTCCCCGTCCTCAATACCTTCGCCGGCAATCCGCTGGATCGCGCCGGAGACTTCCGCAATACGCCCGAGTGGCTGGTCGAACAGGGCGAGAGCCCGGATGCGCTGGCCATGGTCTTCTGGGACGGGCAGCCGCTGCTGGAGGACCACCCGGACGGGCCGCGCCTGGCCTGGCTGGCGCTGACCCATGCGCGGGACGTGATCCGCGACGCCGATCGCGAGATTTTCCTGGGGCTGTGGAAGTCGGCTCCGGTGTTCGCCGTCGAGTTCGAAGGGCCATCGGATCCGGCCGAGGGGCCGATCAAGGGTCTGGGCGCCTTCACCGGCCTTCGCGAGGCGGCGGCTGTGCTGTCGGGCCCCGAGGCGGCCATGGCGGGCGGGGCCAAGTCGCTGTTCGACTGGCGGCGGCGGCACGGCTTCTGCGCCAACTGCGGTCATGAGACGAAGACGGCGGCAGGGGGCTGGCGGCGGGTCTGTCCGTCCTGCACGGCCGAGCATTTCCCTCGCGTCGATCCGGTGACGATCATGCTGCCGGTGTTCGAGGGACGCTGCCTCTTGGGACGTCAGGCGGCCTGGCCGGCCGGGCGGATGTCTGCCCTGGCCGGGTTCCTGGAGCCCGGCGAGACGATCGAGGAAGCCTGCGCCCGCGAGATCAAGGAAGAGGCCGGGCTGACGGTGACGGCGGTGCGCTATCACTCCAGCCAACCCTGGCCCTTCCCGTCCCAGCTGATGATCGGCCTGATCGCCGAGGTGTCGGATGCGAATGCGACCCCGGACATGACCGAGCTGGAAGAGGTCCGCTGGTTGACGAAGGACGAGGCGCGGGCGGTCCTGGACGGCGCGCATGAGCTCAAGGCGCCGCCCAGGTTCGCCATCGCCCGCACCCTGCTCCAGGCGTGGGTTGACGGCTTCGAGGTCTAGGCCAGAGCCCGCGCTGCCTCCAGGTCCGCCGGATTGTCCACTGAGATGGGCGCTTCGGCGATCACCGCCGCCCAGATCGACAGGCCCAGTTCCAGCGCCCGCAGCTGCTCCAGCTTCTCGCGCTTCTCCAGCGGCGAGGGCGGGGCGGCGCAGAAACGTTTCAGGGCCTCGCGGCGATAGCCGTAGACGCCGATGTGACGCCAGACGGGCGCGTCGCCGTACAGGGTCGAGCGGGTGAAGTAGAGGGCGCGGCCGTGCCTCTCGCCCTCGGCAATCGCCAGCACCGCCTTGACCACGTCGACATTCGTGCGATCCGAGACATCGGCCTCGGGCGCGACCAGGGTCGCGATGTCGCAGGACGGCTCGCCGTGAAGGAGGGCGGCGCAGGCGGTGGCGATGCCGGGATCGGCGAGCGGCATGTCGCCCTGAAGGTTGATGACCGAATCATATTCGCCGTCGGGATCGAGCGTCTCCAGCGCTACGAGAACCCGGTCGGAGCCGCTCGGCAGGTCCGGATCAGTCAGGACGGCGCGGCCGCCCGCGGCCTCGATGACATCGACGATCTCCTGATCGCCCGCGGCCACGGCGACCGGCAGGCCCGACAGGACCGCCTGCTCCCAGGCCCGGATCACCATGGGTTTGCCGCCGATATCGGCCATCGGCTTGCCCGGAAGCCGGGTCGCCGACATGCGAGTAGGTATCAGTATCAAAGGCGTCACGGCAGGCCCTTCGGTCATGCGACGCCCCGACGCTCAAACTGAGGTCCGGGGCCGGTTGCGAAGGCGGCGCTAGCGTGTAAGAGACCGCCAATCAAGATTTCGCCCGGTTTGCCGTGCCGGCCGGGCCTCTAGAAGCGGGATGCGACGACGCGATGAGCGGCGATCTGAAGTGGAACAAGATTTTTGGCGCGGGCCTGGGGACGGTGTTCGCCATCCTGGTGGTCCAGCAGGTTTCGGGCGCGATCTACGCGCCGCATGCCCCGGAGAAGATGGGCTATCTGGTCAACGTCCCTGACGAGGCCGATGCGGGCGCCGCCGAGGCCGAGCTGGCTCCGGATTGGGGCACGGTCCTGCCGGTCGCCGATCTGGCCGCCGGTGAAGCCGCCTTCGCGCGCTGCCAGGCCTGCCACAACATCGCCGCGGGCGGCGCGAACGGCATCGGCCCGAACCTTTACGGCGTCGTGGGTGGTCCGGTCCTGCACAGCGCAGGCTTCGCCTATTCAGACGCCATGATCGCCCACAAGGCCGAGGCTCCGACCTGGGGCTATGACCAGCTGGACCAGTTCATCACCGCGCCGAACCGCTACGTCTCGGGCACCAAGATGTCGTTCGCGGGTCTGCGCGACACCCCGACCCGAATCAACCTGATCGCCTATCTGCGCAGCCAGGGTTCGGCCGGCTATGCGATCCCCGCGCCGGATCCCGCGCGTCAGCCGGGCGCCGCGGCTCCGGCCGAAGGCGAAGTTCCCGCCGAGGGCGCCGTCGCCGAGACGGCCGCCACGGAATCGGGCGCGGCTCCGGCCGAGGCCGCCACCGGCGCCGCGACGACCCAGACCGCTCCGGTCGCTCCGCCGGCCGCGACGAGCGCCCCGGCCCAATAAGGCCGGGGGACAGGACAGACTTCGGAACAGGCGGTCCTCACGGGCCGCCTGTTTTCGTTTCAGGAATGCGGAAATCAGAGGCGGCGGAACACGGCGGGCTCGAACCCGTCCGCCAGATAGCGGGCGTCGGCCCCGGCGAAATCCTCGACATTCACCACGCCGTGAAAGCCGGTGGCATGGATGACGCGGGTCTCGTCCAGCATGAGGGCCGAATGACCGGTCCAGCTGTGGTCGCTGGAAATGTTCAGCCAGACGACAATGTCGCCGCGCCGGGCCTGGGCGCGCGAGACGGCCACACCCAGTTCAGCCTGACCGTCGGAATGACGCGGACAGGCGAGGCCGCAGGCGAACAGGGCCTGTTGCACCATGCCGGAACAGTCGGTGGCCAGCGACGAGCGCGCGCCGAGGCTGTGGGGCACGCCGAGCAGGCGTTCGGCCACGGCGACGGGATCGGTCTCGAACTCGCCGATGGGCGCACTGTCGGCGGCCTGGTCGGTCAGGGCGTTCAGCGGCAAGGCGGACGTCGCGGAGGTGATGCGGCGGGTCGGCAGGGCGCGATGCGGAACGAGCGCGAAGGCGTCCATCCAGCCCACGGTTCCGTCGCGTCGGGCCTGGCCCCAGACGCGTCCGCCGCGCCGGTCCAGGACGTCGAAGATCTCGCCGTGCAGAAGCTGGTCGATCCGCTCGGAAACCGGATCAGCCTCGGCGTGGATGTCGGCGACGGGGACGGCGCCCCGCATCGGCTCGGTCGCGCGGAAGGCCTCGGCCCGGACGCGCCCTTCCAGCCCCTGCGCAGCCAGATCGGGCCGGGCGAGGGTGGTGCGGGGGTCGAAGTCGGTCGAGAGGTCGTTCAAGCGAAGGCCCTGACGGTTGGCTGATCCTTGTGACAGACGAAGGCGAAAGTCCCGTTAATGGCGAACATTTTAGTGGGCTATCGCTCGCCGCACTCCCCGTTCCGATCTCCGATCGGCCGGAGGACAGGCTCTGGTTCGCTGCTTGAGCCCGATCACAGCGATCTTGAATCACGCCTGCGCGACGCCAGTTCTGTCCGACGTGATCGCGGAGGGGTGATGCTGGTCCTGGCCTTGATGACGATGATGGCCGCGGCCGTCGTCGTTCTGTTTCCGGAGACGAAGGTCGCCCGGTCGCTGACCCACTGGCTGATCGAGGCGCCGGCGCAGTGGCTGAACCGGACGGCGGTGTGGCGGATATTGTTCTACGGCGGGCTGATCGCGGGCGGGTTCCTGGCCGCTCTCCTGTTCGAGGCGGAAGGGCTGGTCGTCTATCGGGCCATGGCGTCGGAGGTCATGATCTGGTCAATGATGTTCGACGTCGGGGTCGTGATCGACGCCCTGCTGATCACGACCGCGGTCATGGCGACCAACGGCCTGAGGGTCGTGAAGGCACGGGTCGAGACCCTTACCCGCCGCGTCTCCGTGACGGTCGCGACTCGATTCGCCGCACGCGCCACACGGCCTCGTCGGCCGGTGCGCCCGGGAAGAAAAGCCGCCGATGATGAAGGCCTTGGATGGGCTCAGCCCGCGTATCGCGCCTTCAGCATGGCGTAGGCGGCGCGCAGGCTCTGGGCCTCGCCGCCCTCGGGATGGCCGGGGCGGCCGCGGCTGTTCCAGGCGAAGACGTCCAGATGGGCCCAGGCGCCCGTGCTCGGCGCGAACTTTTGCAGGAACAGGGCGGCGGTGATCGATCCGCCCTGGGCCCAGGCGGCAGAGTCGTTCCGGACATCGGCGATGTCCGAGTCGATGGCGGCGCGATAGCCGGGCCACAGCGGCATCCGCCAGAGGGGGTCGCGGACCGCTTCCGCCGCCGCCAGCAGATCGGCGGCCAGGGCTTCGTCGTCGGTGTAGAGGGGCGGCAGTTCGGGCCCCAGGGCGATACGGGCAGCCCCGGTCAGGGTGGCGAAGTCCAGCGTCAGATCGGGTTCGTGCTCGCCCGCCCGCGCCAGAGCGTCCGCAAGGATCAGCCTGCCTTCGGCGTCCGTATTGCCGATCTCGATGGTCAGGCCCCTGCGGCTTTGCAGCACGTCGCCCGGCCGGAAGGCGTCGCCGGAGATGGCGTTCTCGACCGCTGCGACCAGGACCACCAGACGGATGGGGAGGTCGGCCTGCATGACCAGCCGGCCGAGCGCCAGGGCGTGAGCCGCCCCACCCATGTCCTTCTTCATATTGCGCATGCCGGCGGCCGACTTGATGTCCAGTCCGCCGGTGTCGAAGGCCACGCCCTTGCCTACGAGGGCGATCAGGGGCCGGTCGGTCCTGTCCAGATTCCAGCCGATCTCGATGATCCGGGGGGCCCGATGCGGCGCGGCGGCGCGTCCGACGGCGTGGATGGCCGGGTAGTTCTCCTCCAGCAGATCGTCGCCGGTCACCACCGAGATAGCGGCGCCGTTGGCCTCGGCGATCTCGCGGGCGATGGTCTCCATCTGCAGCGGGCCCATGTCGGCGGGCGGGGTGTCGACCATCTCGCGGGTCAGGGCGCAGGCTGCGGCGATGCGCAGGGCCTCGGCGATATCGAGACCGGCGGGCGCGACCAGCCGGACATCAGGGCGATCCTTCGACTTGTAGCGATCGAAGACATAGCGACCGAGCAGGAAGGCCAGGGCGGCGACACAGGCCTCCTCCGGTTCAGCCTCAAGGCGATAGAGGCCGGCCGGCAGCTTGGCCGAGAGGCCGCGGGCGCTCATCGGATCGAAGGCCTTGCCGGCGCCGACCAGCACATGATCGACAGCGCCATCTGCGCCGGGGACGACCAGCACCTCGCCCGGCTTGCCCTTGAATCCGAGCCGTTCAGCCCAGGCCCGGGCCGCAGGCGCCAGCACGCCTTTCGGGCCCAGGAAACGGACGGGGGTGGCGGTCACGGCCTCGGGGGCGTCTGAAGCGATGAGGGCGTCGGGCGAGACTGCGGACATGGGGCGGATATTAACCAATGCTTGACGCGAAGCGCCGATTCTTGAGGGGCAGAAATCCGATCGGACCGTCCCATGTCGCGCACCCGGGCCTCAAGCTCAATCGCACTGATCGCACTGACCGTCGTCGGCGGCCTGGCCCTGAACGGCCCTGCGTCCGCGCAGACCGAACAGGCCGCGCCTCGCGTCCCCGCGACGGCGGAGCAGCGCGCCGCCTACAGCCGTCTCGATCCTCTGGCGCGGTCGGTGTTCTGGTCGCGCGAGGTCGAGGTCAATCCGGCCGATCCGGTGGCGGGCGTGAAACTGGCCGAGGCTCTGCGTCAGATGGGCCAGAACGACCAGGCCGTGATCGCCGCCCAGCAGGTGCTGGTGACCCAGCCGCAGAACGTCGACGCCATGCTTGAGATCGGTCGGGCCCACATCGCGCGCGGCCAGGCCTTCTACGGCATCGGCGCCCTGGAACAGGCGAAGTCGCTCGCGCCCGACGACTGGCGGCCGCTGTCTCTGCTGGGCGTAGCCTATCAGCAGGTGCGCCGGGCCGAGGACGCGCGGATCGCTTGGAACGAGGCCCTGCGCCTGTCGCCGGACAATGCCGAGGTGATGAACAACGCCGCCATGGCCCAGATGACCGGCGGGGATCCGTCGGGCGCCGAGACCCTGTTGCGCCGGGCGGTGGCCCAGCCCAACGCCTCGATGCAGATGCGGCTGAACCTGGCCATGGCCCTGGGGCTTCAGGGCAAGCTACCCGAAGCCGAACAGATCATCCGCCGTGACCTGCCGCCGGACGCGGCCGAGCGCAATCTGGAATGGCTGAGGAACCAGACCCGGCCGGCGACGGCGCCGGTCGCGACCGACACCGCCTCCCCGGCCCTCGTCCGGACCTGGTCCTCGCTCCAGTAGGTCCTAGCTGCCCCGGACGGCGGCGAGCTCGAGGCGGGCCCGGAGGCGCTCGTCGGAGCCCACTGCGCCGGCGATCGCATTGAAACGATCCAGAGCCAGACCCGAGGACGTGACGCCGGCGGCCATGGCGGCCTGCTGTTCCGTCGTCGGCGCGGCGCCTCCGGCGGGCATGGCGGCGCGAACGGCGGCCATGGCGGCGCCGAACTGGACGACCTCGGCGTCGGTCACCGAGGCCGCGACCGAACCGGCCGGCGATTCGGGGGTGGCGAGCACGGCGAGGCGCGCCTGAAGCACGTCATCGGTCGAGACGGCCGTGGCCAGGGCGTTGAAAGAGGTGATGTCCATGCCCGCGGCCTGGATGGCGGCGGCCATGGTGGACTGCTGCTCGGCGGTCGGGGCCGAACCGTCGGTCGGGGACGCGGCGCGGACGGCGGTCATGGCGGTGCCGAAAGCCTGAAGCTGGGCGTCGGAATACTCGGTCGCCTGGGTTGCGGTCGTCAGCGGCGCGGCCGCGGAGGCCTGGGCGGCTCCCCCCAGCAGGGCGACGGCGGAAACAGCGGCGATCAGGGTCAGGCGCATGCAAAATCCTTGGCGTTTTGAAGACATTCGTGTCGGGAACGGAAAGAACGCTAACCCGGCAATCGTTCCGGTGGCAAATCACCGAACCTGACGCGCGAATGACCGCCCGTCTTCTCCGCAGAGGCCGCAGCGCCTATATCGGCGGACATGATCGACGATCTCTACAGCGCGCGCATTCTGACGCTGGCGGCCAACCTGCCGCACGCCGGGCGGCTGACTGCGCCGGAAGGCACGGGCGAGCGGGTCGCCAAGCTCTGTGGATCCAGGGCGACGGTCGACGTGGTTCTGGATGAAGCCGGCCGCGTCGCCGACTTCGCCCAGGATGTGAAGGCCTGCGCCCTGGGTCAGGCGGCGGCGGGGGTGGTCGGAGAGGTCGTCATCGGCGCCACGGCCGAGGACCTGCAGTCAGCACGCGACGCCATGCTGGCCATGCTGAAGTCCCGTGGCGAAGGCCCCGAAGGCCGGTTCGAAGGCCTGCGCGCCCTGAAGCAGGTCGCCGACTACCCGGCGCGGCATGCCTCGACCATGGTCGCCATCGAAGCGACGCTGGACGCCGTCCGCCAAGCGCTCACATCGCGAACCAGTCTCGCCGGCGCCGCCTAGGTCATTTTTCTTGGTCTATCGCGCTTCGCGCTACTTGAGACCGAGTTGCCCCTCGCCGCCCGGCAAGGGATAAGCCCGCACCATGGCCAGCCCATACCCCATGAAAGAGGGCAACACTCTCTACGAACGCGGCGTCCGCGCGGCCCATCGAGGCTACAAGGTGACGCTCAGTCCCTTCTTCGGCCAGTCGTGCCGGTTCCTGCCCACCTGTTCGGACTATGGCCGCGACGCCCTGATCCAGCACGGTTTGCGCAAGGGGGGATGGCTCACCGTGCGTCGGCTCTGTAAATGCCACCCCTTCGGCGGTTCGGGATACGACCCGGTTCCGCCAGTCGAGACGAACAACCCATGATCGAACTGAAATTCCCCGACGGCGCCACGCGCGAATATCCGGCCGGATCGACCGCCCGCGATGTGGCCCACGCCATCTCGCCCTCGCTGGCCAAGAAGGCCGTCCTGGCCGAGCTCAACGGCGAGCAGCGCGACCTGAACCGCGTGCTGGAGACGGGCGGCGACTTCCGCCTGATCATGCGCGACGACCCCGAGGCGCTGTACACCATCCGGCACGACACGGCCCACGTGCTGGCCGAGGCGGTCCAGAAGCTGTTCCCCGGAACCCAGGTCACGATCGGCCCGGCCATCGAGGACGGGTTCTATTACGACTTCTTCCGCGAGCAGCCCTTCTCGACCGACGACTTCGCCGCCATCGAAAAGGAGATGTCGCGCATCGTGGATCGCGACGCGAAGTTCGAGCGTGAGGTCTGGGACCGCGACGAGGCGATCACCTTCTTCGAAGCGCGCGGCGAGAAGTTCAAGGCCGAGCTGATCCGCGACCTGCCGGGCACGGACACGATCACCCTGTACAAACAGGGTGAGTGGATCGACCTGTGCCGGGGTCCGCACTTCCCCTCGACCAAGTCGGTGGGCAAGGCCTTCAAGCTGACCAAACTGGCCGGCGCCTACTGGCGTGGGGATTCCAACCGCGAACAGCTGCAGCGCATCTACGGCACGGCCTGGGCGACGAAGGAGGATCTCGACGCCTATCTGCTGCGTCTGGAGGAGGCCGAGAAGCGCGACCACCGCAAGGTCGGCAAGGCGATGGAACTCTTCCACATGCAGGAAGAGGGCCGGGGCATGGTCTTCTGGCATCCCAAGGGCTGGGTCCTGTGGCGCGTGCTGGAGGCCTATATGCGCCGCCGCCTCGATGCCGCCGGCTATGTCGAGGTCAAGACGCCCCAGGTTCTGGACCGCAAATTCTGGGAACAGAGCGGCCACTGGGACAAGTATCGCCCCAATATGTTCGTCTGCGAGACGGTCGAGGGCGAGGAACTGAGCCTCAAGCCGATGAACTGCCCGGGCCACGTGCAGATCTTCGACCAGGGCCAGCGGTCCTACCGCGAGCTGCCGCTGCGCATGGCCGAGTTCGGCGCCTGCCACCGGTATGAGCCGTCAGGCTCGCTGCACGGCCTGATGCGGGTGCGCGGCTTCACCCAGGACGACGCCCACATCTTCTGCCGCGAGGACCAGATCGTCGAGGAGACGTCGGAGTTCATCAATCTGGCCCGCAGCGTCCATGCCGATCTCGGCATGGAGACGGCCTATATCAGCCTGGGCACCCGGCCAGAGAACCGCGCCGGTTCGGACGAGTTCTGGGACAAGGCCGAGGCCCTGATGGCCGAGGCCGCCCGCGCCGCCGGGACCGAGCCGGTTGTGACCGAGGGTGACGGCGCCTTCTACGCTCCGAAGCTCGACTTCATCGTCAAGGACGCCATTGGCCGCGAATGGACCTGCGGAACGATCCAGCTGGACTATGTCCTGCCGGAACGGCTCGATGCGACCTACATCGCCGAGGACGGCCAGAAGCACCGGCCCGTGATGCTGCACCGGGCGATCCTGGGCAGCTTCGAGCGGTTCATCGGCATCATGATCGAGAACTACGCCGGGGCCTTCCCGATGTGGCTCGCGCCCGTTCAGGCCGTGGTGGCGACGATCACCTCCGACGCCGACGGCTATGCGGAAGACGTCGCCGCGAAGTTCAAGGCCGCGGGCCTGCGGGTCGAGACCGACCTGCGCAACGAGAAGGTCGGCTACAAGGTGCGCGAGCACTCGGTCGGCAAGGTGCCGGTCATCGCCGTCGTCGGTCGCAACGAGGCCGAGAAGGGCGAGGTCGCCATCCGCCGTCTGGGCTCCCAGGCGCAGGAATTGGTCTCTGTCGAGGAAGCCATCCGCATCCTGACGGACGAAGCGACGCCGCCGGATCTGAAGCGTCTCAAGGCTCTCTGAGTCGGGCCCCCGACACGGGAACCGAAGACTGCAATTTCCTTTGATGGTGCGCGCGCTGGGCGCACCGTCAAAGGATATGCACCATGGTCGAAAAGACCCTCGACACCCTGTTTCACGACACGCTCAAGGACATCTATTACGCCGAGCGGAAGATCCTGAAGTCGCTGCCGAAGATGGTTCGGGCGGCGCAGTCGCCGGACCTGAAGGCGGCCTTCGAAAAACACATCGGCCAGACCGAAGGCCAGATCGAACGCCTGCAGCAGGTCTTTGAAATCATCGGCAAGCCGGCGCGCGGCAAGACCTGCGACGCCATCGAAGGCATCCTAGCCGAGGGCGACGAGATCGCCGAGGAATACAAGGGAACGGCCGCGCTCGACGCCGGCCTGCTGGCCGCAGCCCAGGCCGTCGAACACTATGAGATCACCCGCTACGGCACGCTGAAGCGGTGGGCCCTCGTGCTCGGCATGAAGGATGCGGCCAAACTGCTGGACGAGACCCTGCAGGAGGAGAGCCAGACCGACGAGGATCTGACGACGATCGCCGATGCGGCCGTCAACGCCGAAGCCATGCAGGCCAAGGCGGCATAGGTCTCAACGCGTATGGAGCGAACGGAGCCGGCGGGAGCGATCCCGCCGGCTTTCGCGCTTTTAGGCCGGAAAGGTTCAACATCGCGGCGCGCCACACGCCGGAGTGAAGGCCTCAGGGCCTTCGGCCGTCGATGTTACCCGGGGGGGAGTAGCGGCAGGCCAGCACCGCCCGGTCGCCCCGGCTCGCGACCGCGCAGCCGACATGGGTCGTGTCCCGCCAGATCAGCTGGGTGTAGTGGCCGACCACGACCCAGTCGCCGGTGCGGCTGACGTTCGGAAAGACGCCTGGCCGATAATCCCGGCGCTCATCGATCCAGTCACCGACCATGTCCTCGGGTGTGAACACCCGCTCGCCCCAGCCCATCCACAGGTTTTCGCCATGGCCGTGCGGGCGCGGATCATGGGCGAAACGGCCGCTGTCGATCAGTTCGACGGCCCAGTCGCGCGCCTCGGCCTCCAGCCTCTCGCTCCAGATCAGGGGGCGGGTGTTGGCCTGCGCCCGCTCACGGTTGTGGGCCGCCAGAAGGCGCGCCTCAACCTCGTCGGAAGGCCGGGCGTCGTCAGCGGGGACGATGGATCGCAGGGTCCGGGCCTGTTCCGAGGCCGGTTCGAACCAGACGGCTTCCTCCGCCGGGCCGGACTGGGCGCAGGCGCTCACGGCCGGGGCGAGGGCGGCGACGATTGCAGCGAGAAGGCATCGGGTGTTCATCGCAGACGAATCCCTCGTGACCGGGGCCGTTCCAAGGCGCTACAACTCTTATCTTGACGTTGACGTAAACGTCGGCTTTAGACGCTTGACCTTCCAATCCGTCCTCAATGGAGACTGACCCCATGACCGAGGCCTACATCTACGACGCCGTGCGCACGCCGCGCGGCAAGGGCAAGAAGGACGGATCGCTTCACGAGATCACCGCCCTGTCGCTGGCGACCCAGGTGCTGGAAGCGCTGCGTGACCGCAACGGCCTGGACACCTCGAAGGTCGACGACGTCATCCTGGGCTGCGTCTCGCCAGTGGGCGAACAGGGCGCGGACATCGCCCGCACCGCCGTGCTGTCGGCGGGCTGGGCCCAGACCGTGGCCGGCGTACAGATCAACCGCTTCTGCGCCTCGGGCCTGGAAGCCGTGAACATGGCCGCGGCCAAGGTGAAGTCCGGCGAGGCCGATTTCGCCGTCGGCGGCGGCGTCGAGGCCATGAGCCGCGTGGCCATGGGCTCGGACGGCGGCGCCTGGCCGGTCGACCCGTCCTCGGCCTTCCCGACCTATTTCGTGCCCCAGGGCGTCTCGGCCGACATGATCGCGTCGAAATACGGCTTCAGCCGCGACGACGTCGACGCCTATTCGATGGAAAGCCACAAGCGCGCCGCCGCCGCCTGGGCCGACGGCCGGTTCTCGAAGTCGGTCGTGCCGGTCAAGGATCAGCTCGGCCTCGTTCGTCTGGACCGTGACGAGACTATTCGTCCGAATACGGACATGCAGTCTCTCGGCGGGCTGAACCCCTCCTTCGCGATGATGGGCGAGATGGCCTTCGACGCCGTGATCGGCCAGCGCTACCCCGAAGTCGAACGGGTCAATCACGTCCACACACCCGGCAACTCGTCGGGCATCGTCGACGGTTCGGCCGGCGTCCTCATCGGCACGCTGGAGGCCGGCAAGGCCCTGGGCCTGACGCCCCGCGCCCGCATCAAGGGCGCCGCCTCGATCGGTTCGGAACCCTCGATCATGCTGACGGGTCCGGAGTTCGTGACCAAAAAGCTGCTCGGCAAGCTGGGCATGACCGTCGCCGACATCGACGTGTGGGAGCTGAACGAGGCCTTCGCCGCCGTCGTGCTCCGCTACATGCAGGCGCTGAACATCCCGCACGACAAGATGAACGTGAACGGCGGCGGCATCTCGATGGGCCACCCCTTGGGCGCCACGGGAGCCATGATCACCGGCATCGCCCTGGATGAGCTGGAACGTTCCGGCAAGGAAACCGCCCTGATCACCCTGTGCATCGGCGGCGGCATGGGCACCGCCACCGTCATCGAACGCGTCTGAGGATCACACCGATGGAAAACTTCAAGATCGACGTCGACGCCGACGGCATCGCCCTGGTCACCTTCGACGTGCCGGGCCGGTCGATGAACACTCTGACCGGCAAGGTCATGGACGAGCTGCCGGCCCTGGTCGAACGCATCAAGACCGACGACGCCATCAAGGGCGCGGTCATCACCTCGGGCAAGGCGTCGGGCTTCTGCGCCGGCGCGGATCTGGGCGACATGGCCTCGGGCCTGCTGTCCGGTTCGGGCGACCTGCAGAAGGCGTTCGACGCGGGCTGGAAGATGAACGGCTCGCTGCGCGCGCTGGAAACCTGCGGCAAGCCGGTGGCGGCCGCGATCAACGGCCTGGCCCTGGGCGGCGGTCTGGAACTGACGCTGGCCTGCCACTACCGGGTGGTCGGCGACGATTCGAAGATCCAGCTCGGCCTGCCCGAGATCAAGGTCGGCCTCTTCCCCGGCGGCGGCGGCACCCAGCGCCTTCCTCGCATGATCGGCGTGCAGGCCGCGATGACGGCGATGAGCGCCGGCTCCTCCTGGCGTCCGAACGACGCCAAGGGCGCAGGCGTGGTCAACGAAGTCGTAGCCAAGGGAACCGAAGTCGAGGCCGCCAAGGCCTGGATCAAGGGCGGCGGAAAGGCCGTGCAGCCCTGGGACTCCAAGGACTTCAAACAGCCCGGCGGCGGCCCCTACCATCCGGCCGGCATCCAGAACTTCCTGGTCGGCAACGCCATGCTGCGCAAGCAGTCCTACGGAAACTATCCGGCCGTCGTGAACCTGATGAAGGCCGTCTATGAAGGCATCCAGGTGCCGATGGACGCCGCCCTGCGGATCGAGACCCGCTACTTCATCAAGACCCTGATGACGCCCCAGGCCCAAGGCATGATCCGCTCGCTGTTCCTGTCCAAGCAGGAGCTCGACAAGGGCGCCGTGCGTCCGGCCGGTATCCCCGCCTCGGACGCGAAGAAGGTCACCGTCATCGGCGCCGGCATGATGGGCGCGGGCATCGCCTATGTTCAGGCCCTGGCCGGCATCCAGACGATCCTGATCGACCGCACTCAAGAGGACGCCGACAAGGGCAAGGCCCATGTCGAGGAACTCCTGAAGAAGCGTCTGTCGCGCGGTCAGCTTACCCAGGACAAGTACGACGCCCTGCTGGGCTCGGTGGTCGCGACCACCGACTACGACCAGATCAAGGGCTCGGACCTGGTCATCGAGGCCGTGTTCGAGAACCGTGAGATCAAGGCGGACGTGACCAAACGGGCCGAAGCCCAGCTGGAAGCCGGCGCCGTGTTCGGCTCAAACACCTCCACCCTGCCGATCACCGGCCTGGCCGAGGCGAGCGTGCGTCCCGAGGACTTCATCGGCATCCACTTCTTCTCGCCCGTCGACAAAATGATGCTGGTCGAGATCATCCTGGGCGAGAAGACGGGTCAGGCGGCGATCGCGAAGACGCTCGACTACGTCATGAAGATCAAGAAGACGCCGATCATCGTCAACGACGGCCGCGGCTTCTACACCTCGCGCTGCTTCGGCACCTATGTGGCCGAGGGTCTGGCCATGCTGGAAGAGGGCTATGCCCCCGCCCTGATCGACAACATCGGTCGCATGACCGGCATGCCGCGCGGCCCGCTGGAAATGCACGACGACGTCGCGCTCGATTTGTCGATGAAGGTGTCGAAACAGACCGCACTCGACCTCGGCGCCAAATACGTGCCGCTGGCCGGCGCCGAAATCATCCGCACCATGGTCGAGGACCTGGGTCGGTACGGCCGCAAGAACGGCAAGGGCTTCTACGACTACGACGTGAAGCCCAAGAAGCTGTGGTCGGGCCTGGCCGAACTGGCGCCGGTCAAGATCAACGACTCGACGCCCGAGCTGGTCGAGGACCAGAAGCAGCGCCTGCTCTATCGCCAGGCGGTAGAAGTGGCGCGGTGCTGGGAAGAGGGCGTCATCGACGACCCGCGCGAGGCCGATGTCGGCGCCATCCTGGCCTGGGGCTTCGCGCCCTGGACCGGCGGGCCGATCACCTACATCGACCAGATCGGCCTGAAGGCCTTCGTGGCCCAGGCGGACGACTATGCCGCCCGCTACGGCGACCGCTTCAAGGTCCCCCAGCTGCTGCGCGACATGGCGGCGAAGGGCGAGACCTTCTACGGCACGTTCACGGGCGCCAAGGCCGCGGCCTGATCGCCCTCAGAGCCTGAAAAGACAACGGCCCCGGGATCGCTCCCGGGGCCGTTTCCTCAGGTGATCCGTGGACGGATCAGCCGCCGGTGAACTCGAACGTCGTGCCATTGATCTCGCACATGTCGACGCGCTCGACATAGTCGGTGCCATCGTCGAACGTGTAATAGAAGTCGTACATGCAGTCTTCCAGACCATCATCGACAGTAATTTCGACAGTGTCGCCGGGCTCGACCTGATAGTCGAGGATGTTGTCGCTCCAGTCGTCCGACGACGACTGTCCGTACAGGATGGAGTCGACGGTCTTGTCCGAATTGTTCTCGATCGAGAACGAGACCGCGGCCGCCTGGGCGGAAGCGGAGGCCGGAACGGCGATGGCGGCGGCGGCCGCGACGATCATGAGCAGGCTACGCATGGTGGAAACTCCCCCAGCCGACGACATGTCAGCGTAATGGATATTTCTGTATCCGAACAACGGTCAACCGAAAAGCGTGGCCGTATTCAGCGTCATCTTCCGTCAGCGCCCTCCGGCTTCGTCAGATGATGTCGAGCGGCTGGCTGGTGGTCGGCGGCGGGAAGGCGCGGTCGAGCGCTTCGATGTCCTCGTGGTCCAGTTCGATCTCCAGCGCCGCGGCATTGGCCTCGACATGGGCGACGGTTGAGGCCTTGGGGATGGCGATGACGCCCTCTTGACGCAGGACAGCGGCGAGCGCGATCTGGGCGGGGGTCGCGTCATGCCGGTCGGCCACGGCCAGCACGGCGGGATGGTTCATCAGATCGCCCCGCCCCAGCGGCGAATAGGCCATGACAGGCATCAGCCGCTCCTGAGACCAGGGCAGCAGGTCGAACTCGATGCCGCGCGAGCCGAGATTGTAGAGAAGCTGGTTGGTGGCGCAGCGCTCACCGCCGTCGACCTCCTCCAGCCGGTTCATCGTGCGGATGTCGAGATTGGACACGCCCCAGCGGGCGATCATGCCCTCGTCGATCAGCTCCTCGAACCCGGCGACGATCTCCTCCATGGGGACCCGGCTCTCCCAGTGCAGCAGATAGAGGTCGATCCGTTCGACGCCGAGCCGTTCCAGCGACTTCTCGGTATGGAGCATCATGGTCATCTCGCCGGCGTTCTCCGGCCGGATCTTGGACACCAGGAAGACCTCGTCGCGGCGGTCCTTGATGACTTCCCCGACCAGTCGTTCGGCGCGGCCGTCGCCGTACAGTTCGGCCGTGTCGATCAGGGTCAGACCGAGGTCGATGCCGCGCGAGAGGGCGGCCTGTTCGGCGTCGCGGGTTTTCGGATCGTCGCCGATCATCCACGTCCCTTGGCCCAGGACCGGAACGATCGTACCGTCGGAGAAGCTGGTCATACGGGTCATGGCGACATCAATGCACGACGTCGCGTTCGGCTTCAAAGGCCTCTTCGGAGAACCGTCCCATGCAGACCCGGATCGTCCAGACCGACGGCCTGAAACAGCAGATTTTCGAGGCCGGCGAAGGGCCTCTCGTCCTGTTGATCCACGGCTTCCCGGAACTGGGCATCAGCTGGCGGGCGCAGGTCGCGGCCCTGGCCGGAGCGGGGTACCACGCCGTCGCCCCGGACATGCGCGGCTATGGCGGGACCGACAAGCCGGAGCGCGTCGAGGACTATTCCGTCCTGAATCTGGTCGGCGACATGGTCGATCTGGTCCGCGCTCTGGGAGAAGAGAGCTGCACGGTCGTGGGTCACGACTGGGGCGCACCGGTCGCATGGCACTGCGCCCTGATGCGGCCGGACGTGTTCACAGCCGTCGCCGGCCTGTCGGTGCCGTTCCAGCCGCGCCGCGCCAAGGGGCCGCCGGTCGCCGCCATGGCGGCGATCGCCAGGCGCGCCGGACTGGGCGAGCTCTATATGGTCCAGTTCCAGGACCCTGATCACCACGCGATCTTCGAGGCCGACGTGGCGGGAGGCCTGAGGAAGGGGTTCTACGCCTACGACGGCGCCACGCCGCCGGATCGCCAGTCCACCGGTTTCATCCCGCCGGGCCAGAACTTCCTGTCACAGGTCACGGAGGACGCGACCCTGCCGCCGTGGATGAGCGAGGCGCACCACGCGGAATATGTCGCCGCCTTCTCGGCCGGCGGCTTCCGGGGGCCGCTGGCCTGGTATCAGAACATCGACCGCAACTGGGCCCTGACGGCCTTCCTGCACGGCAAACAGATCCGCCAGCCGGCGATGTTCATGGTCGGCGAACGCGATCCCGTTCGCCACTACGCCGGTCAGCACGAGGCCGGCCTGAAGGACTGGCTGACCGATCTGCGGTCCCGGACCGTCCTGCCGGGCGCCGGCCACTGGCTGCAGCAGGAGCGGCCGGACGAGGTCAATGCGGCGCTGATCGGGTTTCTGAAAGGCCTTTAGAGAACAGCGACTAACGAGCTTAGCCGTTTGTTAGCGGTGCATCCGCTAGGGTGCGGCAATACGACGCCGCCAAAGGCCCCGCTTGATGAAACGACCCGCGTCGCCCGTTGCGCCCCCCAGGTCAGATCGCGCCGCCGCGCGGTCGCTGGCGGAGCACACGACGAGCGCCCTCACCGCCGTCGCCCTGTTGACCCTGGTCTTCATCGTCGGCTTCCTGGTCACCCATGCGGCCTCAAGCCCGACCCTCGCATCGGCCATGCCTGCGATCTACGCGGGTCTGATCGCATCCAGCCTTGTCCTCGTCCGCCAGTGGAAACAGGACTGGAACGCTCGCCGAGCCGGTCAGGCCGGCGCCGCCCATATGGCGTTTCGCGATCCGGTCACCCAGTTGCTGAACGCCGAAGGGTTTGCCGACGCGCTCGCCCACTACGCGCCGCAAAGCGACGACACCGAAGAGTCCCTGGCCATCCTCTGTGTCAGCCTGGGCCGGCTGAAGGACATCTACGATCGGCTCGGCGAATCCTGCGGCGATGAGGTCCTGCGCGACCTCAGCGCGCGCCTCGTCTCGGCCTTCGGCGACGACGCACCGGTCGGCCGGATCGGCGAGGACATGCTGGCCGTGTTCCATCCCGCGTCGAGCGGGATCAAGCTGGCCCTGGTCGGCGGCCAGATCAACCGTCTGATGGACCTGCCGGTCGGGACGCCGGGCGGCGACGTGACCGTCCCGTCCACCATCGGGGTGAATTTCGTCAATATGCCTGTCGTCGCCCCGCGCGACGCCATCCGTCAGGCCCGTCTCGCCAACTCCGCAGCGCGCTCGAGCGGCAGCGGCCTGGCCTTCTTCGAAGCCTCTCTGGATCACGCCCAGCGCCTCCAGCTGGATCTTGAGATCGAGCTGAGACAGGCGCTCCAGGCCGGTGAACTGCAGATGGTCTATCAGCCCCAGATCAACGAGATCGGGGCGACGATCGGGGTCGAGGCGCTGATGCGCTGGCCCCATCCGACGCGCGGCCAGATTCCTCCGGCCGTCTTCGTGCCGATGGCCGAGGCCGCGGGTCTCGGCGAAGCTCTGGGCCGCTACGCCATGGACCGGTCCTTCGCCGACGCCGCCCTGTGGCCGGGTTTGAAGATCGCCATCAACGTCTCGCCGGTCCAGCTGCGCTCCCCGACCTTCATCGCCACGGTGAAGAGCCTGCTCGCCCAGCACGGGGCCAAGGCGAACGGTTTTGAGTTCGAGATCACCGAGGGCGTGCTGCTGGAGGCCGACGCCACCGTCCTGGGGAACCTCGAACAACTGCGGAGGATGGGTTTCCAGATCGCGCTCGACGACTTCGGCACCGGCTATTCCAGCCTCAGCTATCTGGGCCGCTTCCCGATCGACAAGATCAAGATCGATCGGGCCTTCGTCACGCCGCTCGGCCTGCGCAGCGACGCCTCGTCCATCATCCGCGCGATCAGCGACCTGTCGGAAGCCATCGGCGTCAAGGTTCTGGCCGAAGGGGTCGAAACCCGGTCGCAGCTCGACCTCCTGCGGGCCGAGGGCTGCAACCAGGCCCAGGGCTATCTGATCGGGCGGCCGATGCAGCCGGGCCAGATCACCGACCTGATCAACGCCCCCGCGAGCGACATCCACAGCGCCCGGTCGCACGCGGCCTGACGAGGGCTTGCTTCCGGCGGCCCCGGGCTGGTCTACTCCCCTGACGTAAAGGGGCGCATGATGATCGAGGCAGTGGCGACAGCAACGGCTCCGGCTCAGGCGCAGGCTGCCGATCTGGCGGGTCGGTGGGAGGGCGCGATCCGCGTCGGCGACGCCTCCATCCCCGTCGTCATCCGCGTGGCCCAGGGTCCGGACGGACTGATCGCCCTGATGGACAGCCCTGCCCAGAACGCCCGGGACATCCCTGTCGCCGGCCTGTCGGAGGCCTCCGGCGTCGTCCGTTTCACGGTGCCGATGGCGGGCGGCCGGTTCGAGGGCGCGCGGTCCGAGGACGGCTCGACCTGGACGGGGACCCTGTCTCAGGGCGCGGTCTCCATGCCCCTGATCCTGACCCGCACGGCTGCGACCGTCGAGGTCGCGCCGCCCCCGCCGCCGAACCGGCCCCAGACCCCCATACCGCCCTTCCCCTATGCGGCCGAGGAGGTGACCTTCCCGAATGCCGGCGCCGGGATCACCCTCGCCGGGACCTTGACCTTGCCTCAGGGCGAAGGCCCGTTCCCCGCCGTGATCCTGCTGACCGGCTCGGGCGCGCAGGACCGGGACGAGACCATCCTCGACCACAAGCCCTTCGCCGTCTGGGCCGACGCCCTGACGCGACGCGGAATCGCCGTGCTGCGCTATGACGACCGGGGCATGGGCGGGTCGGGCGGCGGGTCTCTGGACGAGACCACGGCCGACTTCGCGACGGACGCCGTCGCCGCCATGGACTTCCTGCGCGCGCGACCGGACATCGACGCGGCGCGTATCGGCCTGATGGGTCACAGCGAAGGGGGGTTGACCGCCCTGATCGCCGCCTCGAACGGCGCGCCCGCCGCCTTCGTCGTCATGGTCGCCGGGCCATCCGTATCCGGCGCGGACATCCTGGTCGAGCAGACGAAGCAGATCGTTCTCGCGTCCGGCGGGACAGAGGCCCAGGCCTTGCAGACCGAAGCCATCCAGGCCCGTTTCATGCTGGCCGTCCTCAACAACAGGGACGACGGACCCGCCGCCGCCCGGGCGATTGAAGCTCTGGCCGCCGAGATCGGTCAGCCTGCGGCCCAGGCGAGCGCCGCCGCGCGCCAGATGAGCTCCGGCTGGTACCGCTATTTCACCGCCTATGATCCGGCCGATGCGATCCGGGCGCTGCATGTCCCCATGCTGGCGGTCTATGCCGAGCGCGACCGCAATGTCCCGGCGGAACAGAATGCGACGCATCTCCGGACCCTGAAACCGGACGCTGAAGTCGTCGTCCTGCCGGGACTGAACCATCTGATGCAGCACGCGACGACCGGTCTGCCGGGTGAATACGCGACGATCACCGAGACCTTGGCGCCCGTGGCGATCACGGCCGTGACGGACTGGGTGGTGCGGGTGACAGAGCGCCGATAGTTACAGCTACGGCCTGATGGCTAGAGGTTCCCGCCTTGCAGGTCGCGAGTTAGCTCCGCATCCAGCGCCTGAAACTCCAGGAACAGAGCATCGCACTCGGTGCGCCCCGCGTCGCATCGCATGGAGCGCTTCATTCTGAGGGCCCCGCCCTCTTCGTAAAGTTCACGGCAGGAGGCGGCGGGGAAGGCCGGCTCGGACGGCAGGGTTACGACAAGCTGATACATCGGCTCGCTGCCGCCATCGAACATCTCGAACCTGTCGGATGGGATCGGCACCGCGCGCAGGTCTGATGATTGTCGGGCTTGGGCTATGAAATCTGCGGCATTCCGACCAACCAGCCCGCACATCTCGGTCGGGCCATTGGCAAGTTCGTGCACACCTTCGGGCACGCTCTGAGCGGCCGAAGCGTCTCCAAAGGTGGAGGCCATTATCGCGAGAGCCGCCAGAATCCTACGGCCGGTGGTGTATGCGACGACTGGCATCACTGTTCTACCGCTCTCCTACACCGGATGTGTCGGTTCGGGCTTGATCGGCTCCGACCGCGTCGTGACCGCGGAATCCTCCGGCAAGGGAATGAACTCCAGATCGTCCTCGTCGGGCAGTTTCATCCGGCCCTGTTTCCAGTCTTCCTTGGCCTGATCCAGACGCGCCTGGGACGATGAGACGAAATTCCACCAGATCAGGCGCTGGCCCACCGGCTCGCCGCCGAGCGCCATGACAGTGGCCTTGGTCAGGGACTTCACCGTCGGCTCGACATTGGGCTCCAGCACGATCATCTGGCCTTCGTGGAAGGCGCGGTCGCCGACCTCGATCGACCCCTTTGCGACATAAAGGGCGCGCTCGGACATGCCGCCCGAACCCTTGCCGGGAGGCGGAGCGGTGCGGATGCCCGCCTGCATCTCCCAGTGCACATAGAAGAGCGGCGAAGAGGTCTGGACCCTGGCCTTGGCGCCATAGGCCTCGCCCGCCACCAGACGGGCGAACAGACCGCCGTTCTCATAGGCCGGCAGGGCGTCCTCGCCGTAGTGCTGGAACGAGGGGTCGGTCTCCTCGGCCTCGTCTGGCAGGGCGATCCAGGCCTGCATGCCGTTCATCGGCCCGCCTTGGGCCTTCTTCAGCGGATCGGTGCGCTCGGAGTGGGTGATGCCCTTGCCGGCGGTCATCCAGTTGACCTCGCCCGGACGGATCGCCTGGGTATAGCCCAGGCTGTCGCGGTGCATGATCTCGCCCTCGAACAGATAGGTCAGGGTCGACAGGCCGATGTGCGGGTGCGGGCGGACGTTGATCGCATCCGCGCCCGGCGCGAACTCGGCCGGTCCCATATGATCCAGGAAGATGAAGGGCCCGACCATGCGGCGCGAATGGAAGGGCAGGATGCGTCCGACCTCGAACCCGCCGAGGTCCTTCTTGCGGGCGTCGATCACCATTTCGATCATGGGCGGGCTCCTGGAGTTTGGGCTGGCCTAGGCCAGATGCGGCGTGATGATGCCGAGCGGAAGGGTGGTCACATTCTTCACGCCGCGAGTGACGATATGGCTCTCGCAGTCGGAGACGATGCCGAGCGACAACAGCTTGTCGCGAAGGAATTTGTCGAAGGCGTGCATGTCCGAGGTGATGATCCGCAGCACATAGTCCTCGCGGCCCGTGATGGTGGCGCACTGGACCACCTCGGGCCAGTTGGCGACGGCGGCCTCGAAGGCGTCCAGGTTCTCACGCGAGGGCAGGCTGAGCTTGACGATGGCGTAGACCTCGAAGTCCAGACCCAGCAGGGCGGCGTCGAGCAAAGTCACCCGCTTGCGGATCAGCCCGGAATCTTCCAGTCTCTTTATCCGACGCCAGCACGGCGAGGCCGACAGTCCCACCCGCTCCGCGACTTCTGCGACGGACAATCCAGCGTCCTGCTGCAGGATGTCCAGAATTCGAGCGTCGATGGGATCCAGTTCGTCCGCCAATGCGTTTCTCCATTTGTCGTTATGACGCAATAAAATACCCTAAAACCGCTTGACGCAAGGCGAAAATAGGCGAGCCTTGATTTCGCGCCCATGCTATCCAGCCGCCAATACTATGCGGTCGGATCAACCGAACGGCAGGATGGAATGACCAGGAACACCAAGCCGCTCTCGCTGCGCGTGCCGGAGCCCTCGGGGCGACCGGGCGACGCGCCGGATTTCAGCCACCTGAAGCTCGACGCCGCGGGCGCCGTGGACCGCCCCGCGGTCGACGCCCGGCCGGTCCAGATGCTGGATCTGGCCTTCCGCCTGATCCGGGTGCTGGACGATGACGGCAATGCCGTGGGCCCGTGGAACCCGCGCCTGGATGCCGAGACCCTGAAGAAGGGTCTGAAGGCGATGATCCTGACCCGCGCCTTCGACGACCGGATGCACAGGGCCCACCGCCAGGGCAAGACCAGCTTCTATATGAAGTGCACGGGCGAGGAGGCCATCGCGGTCGCACAGGGCATGATCCTGTCCCGCGAGGACATGGGCTTCCCGACCTATCGCCAGCAGGGACTTCTGATCGCGCGCGGCTATCCGCTCGTCGACATGATGAACCAGATCTATTCCAACGCCTCGGACCCGATCAAAGGCCGCCAGCTGCCGATCATGTATTCGGCCAAGGACTACGGGTTCTTCACTATCTCGGGGAACCTCGGGACCCAGGTGCCCCAGGCCGTCGGCTGGGCCATGGCCAGTGCCTACAAGGGCGACGACAAGATCGCCATCAGCTGGATCGGCGACGGCGCCACAGCCGAGGGCGACTTCCACAACGCGCTCACGTTCGCCGCCGTCTATCGCGCGCCGGTGATCCTGAACGTCGTCAACAACCAGTGGGCCATCTCGTCCTTCCAGGGCATCGCCGGCGGTATGGAGACGACCTTCGCCTCCAAGGCCATCGGCTATGGCCTGCCGGCCCTGCGCGTCGACGGCAACGACTTCCTCGCCGTCTGGGCCGCGACCCAGTGGGCCGAGGAACGCGCCCGGTCGAACCAGGGCGCCACCGTCATCGAACTGTTCACCTACCGCGGCGCGCCCCACTCGACGTCCGACGACCCGAGCCGCTATCGCCCCGGCGACGAGCACGAGAAATGGCCGCTGGGCGATCCGGTCGCCCGCCTGAAACAGCATCTGATCGCGCTCGGCGAATGGTCGGACGACGCCCAGGCGGAAGCCGAGGCCGACGCCCTCGCCCAGGTCCGCCAGGCCGGCAAGGAATCCGAAGCCATCGGCACGCTGGGCCAGTCGCGCCCGAGCGTGAAAACGATGTTCGAGGAGGTCTTCGCGACCGAGGACTGGCGCCTGACCGAACAGCGCCGCGAAGTAGGAGTCTGATCCGATGAGCGAACAGACCTTCACCGAAGCCGACCGCACCGACGGCATCGAGCCCGACATGGTCGATCAGAACGACGCGCCGGCTTCCGAGGCCCCGACCTCGGGCGTCCAGCCGATGAACATGATCCAGGCGCTGAACTCGGCCCTGCACGTCAAGATGGCCGAGGATCCGAACGTCCTCAGCTTCGGCGAGGACGCCGGCTATTTCGGCGGCGTCTTCCGCGTCACCGACCAGCTGCAGCAGAAGCACGGCCTGACCCGCAGCTTCGACACCCCTATCTCGGAGTGCGGCCTCGTCGCCGCCGCCATCGGCATGGGCGCCTATGGCCTGCGTCCGGTCGTGGAGATCCAGTTCGCCGACTACATCTATCCGGCCTACGACCAGATCGTCAGTGAAGCCGCCAAGATGCGCTATCGCTCGGGCGGCCAGTTCACCTCGCCGATCGTGGTGCGTTCGCCCTACGGCGGCGGCATCTTCGGCGGCCAGACCCACTCGCAGTCGCCGGAAGCCCTGTTCACCCATATCGCCGGCCTGAAGGTCGTCATTCCGTCCAACCCCTATGACGCCAAGGGTCTGCTGACTGCGGCCATCGAGGACGACGACCCGGTCATCTTCTTCGAGCCCAAGCGGCTCTACAACGGCCCGTTCGACGGCTGGCACCAGAAGCCCGTCTCGCCGTGGAAGGCGCAGGACCTGGCCCAGGTCCCGACCGGCAAATACGTCGAGCTGATCGGCAAGGCGCGCATCATGCGCGAGGGCAATGACGTCACCATTCTGGCCTACGGCACCATGGTCTGGGTGTCGCTGGCCGGCGCCGAGCACGCGGGCGTGGACGCCGAGGTCATCGACCTGCGCTCGCTTGTGCCGCTCGACATCGAGACCATCGAGGCCTCGGTCAAGAAGACCGGCCGCTGCGTTATCGTGCACGAGGCGCCGAAAACGTCCGGGTACGGAGGGGAGCTTTCGGCCCTGGTTCAGGAACGCTGCTTCTATCACCTCGAGGCGCCCGTCACCCGCGTCTGCGGTTGGGATACCCCCTACCCCCACGCCTTCGAGTGGGAGTATTTCCCCGGGCCGGAACGGGTCGCCACCGCATTGAAATCCGTGATGACCGGAGGGTCGCGCTGATGGGCCGCTACGTCTTCAAACTGCCCGACGTCGGCGAAGGCACCGCCGAGGCCGAACTGGTCGGCTGGCACGTGGCTGTCGGCGATATCGTCGCCGAAGACCAGCTGCTGGCCGACATCATGACCGACAAGGCCACCGTCGAGCTGACCTCTCCCGTCTCGGGGATCGTCACCACCCTGCACGGCGAGCCCGGCGCCATGTCGCCCGTCGGCGGGCCGTTGGTGGAGTTCGAGGTCGAGGGCGCGGGCAATGCCTCCGCGGAGGCCGAGCCGGCTCCGGTCGCCGCGCCTGAGCCCGAGGCAGCTCCCGCCATGGCAGCGCCCGAGGCCGAAGAGATCGTCGAAACGCCTTCGACCTCCGCCGCTGGCAACTACGTCTTCAAGCTCCCTGACGTCGGCGAAGGCACGGCCGAGGCCGAACTGGTCGCCTGGCACGTCGCCGTCGGCGACACGGTCCAGGAAGACCAGCTCCTCGCTGAAATCATGACCGACAAGGCGACCGTCGAACTGACCTCTCCGGTTGCCGGCGTGGTCGCGGCCCTGCACGGCGAAGTCGGCAAGGCGTCGCCGGTCGGTGGCGCTCTCGTCAGTTTCGAGGTCGAGGGCGCCGGCAATGTCGCCGCCGCGCCGAAGCCCGCTGCGCCCGCGCCTGTCGCCGCTCCGGTCACAGTCGCGCCCGTCACCAAGGCCGAGGCGCCCAAGGCAAAGCCGGCTGCGGCAGCCTCCGCCGCTCCCGTCGCCCGTCAGGCCCAGACGGCCGGCGTCCGCCCGCTTGCCTCGCCCGCGGTGCGCAAGCGCGCCCGTGAGCTGGGTCTCGAGTTGCAGTTCGTGCCCGGCTCCGGCCCGGCCGGACGCATCGAGCATGGCGACCTGGACGCCTTCGTCTCGGGCGGCGCGCGCGGACCGTCCGAGTACGGATCGTCGCCCGCCTCGACCTATGCGAAGGCCGACGGGACCACCGAGGTCCGCATCATCGGTCTGCGTCGCAAGATCGCGGAAAAGATGGCCGAGAGCGTCCGGCGCATTCCCCACATCACCTATGTGGAGGAGATCGACGTGACGGCGCTGGAAGAGCTCCGCGCCCATCTGAACGCCCAGGCCAAGACCAGCGGCAAGGCCAAGCTCAACGTCCTGCCCTTCATCGCCCGCGCCATCGTCGTGGCCCTGCGCGATCAGCCGCAGATCAACGCCACCTATGACGACGAGGCCGGGATCCTGACCCAGCATGCCGCCGTGCATCTGGGCATCGCCGCCCAGACGCCGAACGGCCTGATGGTGCCGGTCGTCCGCCACGCGGAATCGCTCGATCCCTACGCGACCGCCGCCGAGATCGCCCGGGTCTCCGGCGCAGCCAAGGACGGTTCGGCCAAGCGCGAGGAACTCAGCGGCTCGACCATCACCATCACCTCGCTGGGGACACTCGGCGGCGTGGTCCACACCCCGATCATCAACCACCCCGAGGTCGCCATCGTCGGCCCCAACAAGATCGAGGAACGGGTCGTGGTCCGCAACGGCCAGATGGTCGTGCGCAAGATGATGAACCTGTCGTCCAGCTTCGATCATCGCATCGTCGACGGCCACGACGCGGCTGTCTTCGTGCAGCGGATCAAGGGCCTGCTGGAACATCCCGCGACGCTCTGGATGGGCTGAGGCGAGACCGGTGTCAGGGTTCGACAGAGAAAAGCTTTTGCCGTCTCGCTTCGCAGGGCGTTCACTGACCTCTGATCCGCGAAAGGGACAGAGCATGAACCGTATCCTGACGACCTGCGTCGCCGTCGCCTCTGCATTCGTCGCCGCCCCGGCCCTGGCCTGCATGCCGATGCCGTCCAATGCCGGCTATGAGATTTCGGGCTCCCGCGCCGCGTTCGTGGGGCGGGTGATATCGGTTGAGCCCGGCGATCAGGCCGCATGCCTCGCCGACGCCCGCGCTCGCGCCACTGAGAACCTGCCTTATGATCCCGGCGATCGCGGCTGTCAGGCTTTCGGGTTCGCGACGCTGGAACCCGCCTGGATCATCAAGGGGGAAGACGTCGTCACCGGGCCATTCCGCGTCGCCTGGAACCAGACCGAGTTCTGCGCTGTCGGCTGGAAGGCCGAAGTCGGCGCCCTGGCCGTCGCGATGGTCCCCGAAGACGCATCCATCCTACGCGACGGCGCAACAGCCGTTGTCGAGGGCGCACAGCAGGGGGACCTGCTGGTCAAGATTATACTGGAGCTGGTCCGCGAGGTGCAGCCCTGATGACCCCGAGTAACGGCGACGCATGACCCAGACCCTGAAAACCAAAGTCCTGATCATCGGCGCGGGCACCGGCGGCTATGTCGCGGGGATCCGCTGCGGCCAGCTGGGGCTCGACACCGTTCTGGTCGACGGCTCGGCCGGGCTGGGCGGCACCTGCCTCAACGTCGGCTGCATTCCGTCCAAGGCGATCATCCACGCGGCCTCGAAGTTCGAGACCGTGTCCAAGGCCGCCGGCGACGGCACCCTGGGCATCACGGCGTCGGAACCGGCCATCGATCTGTCCAAGACCGTCGCGTGGAAGGACGGCATCGTCCGCAAGCTGAACGGCGGCGTTGCGGCCCTGCTGAAGAAGGCCAAGGTCAAGGTCATCAAGGGCTGGGCGACCTTCCAGGACGCCAAGACCTGTCGCGTCGAGACCGACGACGGGCCGATCACGATCACGGCCGAGCATGTGATCCTGGCGACAGGGTCCGAGCCGGTCGAACTGCCCTTCCTGCCGTTCGGCGGCGACGTCATCTCCTCGACCGAGGCCCTGTCGCTGGACGCGGTGCCGAACAAGCTCGTCGTGGTTGGCGGCGGCTATATCGGGCTGGAGCTGGGCATCGCCTATCGCAAGCTGGGCGCCCAGGTCGCCATCGTCGAGATGGCCGAGCGTATCCTGCCGCTCTACGACAAGGCGCTGACTGATCCGGTCATGAAATGGCTGACCGACCACGGCGTCGAGATGCACCTGGGCGCCCGCGCGGGCGGGTTTGGCGACGGGAAGCTGTCGATCACCACCAAGGACGGTGAGCCTCTGTCGCTGGACGCCGACAAGGTCCTGGTCACCGTCGGCCGCAAACCGCGCACGCAAGGCTGGGGTCTGGAAAACATGGGCGTCGCGATGGCCGGGCCGTTCGTGAAGATCGACGACCGCTGCGCGACCTCGATGAAGAACGTCTGGGCTGTCGGCGACCTGACCGGCGAACCCATGCTGGCCCACAAGGGCTCGGCGCAGGGCGAGGTCGTCGCCGAGATCATCGCGGGTCACGACAAGCGCTTCGACCCCGTGACCATCGCCGCCGTCTGTTTCACCGAGCCGGAGATCGTCTCGGCGGGCCTTGGTCCGCTGGACGTCGCGGGCCGGGACGATGTAATTACCTCGGTCTTCCCGCTGGCCGCCATCGGCCGGGCCCTGGCCATCGAGGCCGGCGAGGATGGCGGCTTCGTCCGGGTGCTGGCGTCGAAGTCGGATCACCGGCTGATCGGGATCCAGGCCGTCGGCCAGCATGTCGCCGAACTGTCCAACAGCTTCGCCCAGATGCTGGAGATGGGGGCGGTGCTCGAGGATGTCGCGGGCGTCATCCACGTCCACCCGACGCTCGGCGAAGCCTTCCACGAGGCGAGCCTGCGCGCGCTGGGGCACGCGATTCATATTTGAGCCCCTCTCCCCTTGCGGGAGAGGGAGACGGCGCACGAGAGCGTAGCGATCGTCCTTGCGCCGGCGGGTGAGGGGTGACGCGGGGCGCTGACCAGTGAGCTCAGCACAACCCCTCACCCTTTCGCGCGAGTCCGCTCGCTGCGCTCCCGGGCGCTCAAGCCCTCTCCCGCAAGGGGAGAGGGAGACTACTCCGCCGCCATTCGCACCAGCTTGCCGTCGTCCTCGTCGGTGATGACCCAGACCGCACCGTCCGGCCCCACGGCCACATCGCGGATCCGTTCGCCCAGGCCGGTCAGCAACCGCTCCTCGCCGACGACACGGTCGCCGTTCAGCACCAGCCGGGTCAGCGACTTGCCGCCCAGTCCGGCGATCAGCAGATTGCCCTGCCAGCCCGGGAACATGGCGCCGGAATAGAAGGTCTGGCCGCCCGGCGCGATGACCGGATCCCAGTAGTAGACGGGCTGCTCCAGACCGGACCGCGCCGTGATCCCCTCATTGATCGGGGCGCCGCGATATTCGACGCCATAGGCGATGATCGGCCAGCCGTAGTTCCTGCCCGCCTCGGGCCGGTTCAGTTCGTCGCCGCCGCGCGTGCCGTGTTCGATGGTCCAGATCGCACCCGTGCCCGGCTGGACGGCGATGCCCTGAACGTTGCGGTGACCCAGGGACCAGATCTCGGGCAGGGCGCCGGCCTGACCGACGAACGGATTGTCCTGCGGGACCGAGCCGTCCGCATTGATGCGGACGACCTTGCCCATATGGCTGTCGAGCTGCTGGGCCTGGGGCCGCATCGGCGCGTCGGAGCGTTCGCCCAGGGTGATGAAGAGATGGCCCGCCGGGTCGAAGGCCAGGGTCGAGCCGAAATGCTTGTCGCCGTCATAGATCGGAAGGGCGCGGAAGATGACCCGCACGTCGCCCACGCTGGTTCCGTCCGCCGAGAGTATGCCCCGCGCAACCGAGGTGGCGTTGCCGCCGTCCCGCGGCTCGGCATAGCTCCAGAAGATGGTGCGGTCGGCGGCGAAGCCGGGCGACAGGGTCACGTCCAGCAGCCCGCCCTGACCCCGCGCATCGACGGCGGGCAGGCCGGTGATCGGTTCCCCGACCTGCCCCGCCGCGCTGACGATCCGCAGACGGCCCGGCCGCTCGGTCACCAGCCAGTTCCCGTCGGGCAGCAGGGCCATGCCCCAGGGATGGACGAGGCCGGACGCGACCACGGCGTGCCTCAGCGTCCCCTGCGTCTGCACGCCGGGCGCGCGGGTCTGGCCGGCGAATGCGGGGGTCTGGGTCGCGCCGTTGGCGGGCCGGGTCTCGACAGGCGCTCCGGGCGCGGCGGTCTGTGCGGTCTGGCCATTGGCCCCGCAGGCGGCAGACATGACGAGCAGCGACGACGTGGCGGCGAGGACGAACGGACGCATGGGAACTCCGGATCTGACGAGGGCGTGACCGCCCTGAAACGGCGCACAAGCTCCGCCGTTCCTGCCCCGGCTTCGACGTGACAGCAAGTCGCAGAACCGGCCCTTCGTTCAACTGACTTGAACCGGAGAGGCGGCGACGATATACGCACGCCTCCCGCGTCATCCGGTTTGCGATCGACGACGGCCCATGGACTGGGCTGGGTAGCTCAGATGGTTAGAGCGGTGGATTCATAACCCACAGGTCGGCGGTTCGATCCCGCCTCCAGCCACCAGTCCAATCCCCCTATCGCCTGACCCTCAGTTCGGCCGGCGCGGCCCGGACGCCGATGGGGCGGGGGCTCTCGATCAGGGCGTCCAGACGCTGGACCAGCTCGATCCCGGCCTCGGTCAGATAGAAGTGTCGCGACACCGCCTCACGCCCGTTGGACGCCATCATGAGCCAGCCTCGCCCCGGCGGACGCGCCCCGGGCTCGTCCGCCTGAAGCAGGGACCGCGACGCACGCGACGCCGTGGCATCGGTCGTCTCCATCAGGACGGCCAGTTCTTTGACCCGCACGCCGGGATTCTCGGCGACATAGAGGAAGGCCAGCATCTCCGAGATGGTGATGTCAGGGGCCAGCTTCTTCAGCAGCACGATGCCGGCGAGCAGGGTGTTGCGCCGCCGGCCGACTGCCTCAGTCATCGACATAGGGCGCGACCACCAGGGCCGGCGCCGGGGCGCGGCGACCGGAGCGGGGCTTCCTGCGCTGGAAGGAGAGGGCTGCAGTCGGGTAGGCGCGCGTCATCATCTCGAACTGACCGCGAACGGCCTCGGACTGGCGCTCGGCGTCTTCAGCGTCCTGGGCATCAATATCGATCGTGATCGTGGCGCGAAGTCGCAGCGTAGTCGCCGGAGTCCGGGCGTCAGGCGTCTTCGCAATCGCAGCAGACGGCGCGACCGGCCCGGCCGCGCGGGCCGCCAGCACGGCCCAGCCGATGCTGGCCTGAATCCATTCCAGCAATTCCGCTCGTACCGGAATGATCATGACGGACCCCATTTTCCCCTGTTCAGCCACGGCGGCAGAACAGGTAGAAATCGTGTTCCCACCATGTCGGAAATCATACTTCGCGGTAAGGTTTGGATACCGCTGTCAGGTTCCGTCAGGATCGGGCACTTTGGAGGTGGAATCTCTCTGGAATCCCCTGCCAGTCGGACCGGAGCCCGGGCGGCCGATGCCTGCCTCAACCCTTGCGCCGATGCGTCGCAGCCTCGGCGCGCCGCCGCCGCCGACGACGCCTGCGCCGGCGCCAGCCCGTGCATCGGCCCGCCAGATCCCAGATCATTGGCGCCCGCCTCACAGCAATCACAAGCCGCCGCCCGGGATCATGATCCCGGGCCTCCCGGTTCAGATATCGACAGTAGACGATTTCATGCGGCACGCACCATGCCGCAACCGATCGTGGTCAACGGCGTTCACGGCAAAGGTTCAACGCCGTTCAAGGGCTCCCCATGACCATCCGTATCCCGTCGCTGCTGGCCGTCTCCGCCATTGCCGTCCTGTCGCTGGGCGCCGCGGCCTGCACCCAGGCCGAACAGGAGAAGACCGAAGCGAATGCCGAGGTCGCCGCCGACAACGCCGAGATCACGGCCTCCGAGGCCGCCGACAAGGCGGGCGAGCTGGCCGCACAGGCGGGCGAGGTGCTCGAGGCGGGCACAATGAAGGCGGCCCAGGCTGTGGAGACCGGCGCCGGCAACGTAGCCGATCGCCTTGAGGCCAATCAGGCCGAGGCCGCCGCCGAAGGCCGCCCGGGCGCCGTCAATCCGAACACCGACCAGCGCGTACCCGCTCCAGCCAACTAGGCCCCGGCGGGGCCTTGCTCCGCCAATACTGCATCGATCAGGGCCTTCGCCTCCGGGCTGTTCCAGTCGGCCTCCCCGGCGAAGGCGGCGCGGATACGCCCCTCACGGTCCAGCAGGATCGTCTGGGGCATCTTGCCCTTGCCCGGGAACTCGAACGGCAGCTGGAATTTCGGATCGCCGTAGAAGGGCAGGGGATCGTGGACGTCGATGAAGCTCTTCGCGTCGGCCACGGGGTCTTCGCCGGTGTCGACATTGATCGGCAGCACCACCAGATCGCCGTCCGGATAGGCCGAGGCCAGAGCCGCAATGGTGGGCATTTCGGTGCGGCAAGGCGCGCACCACATGGCCCACAGATTAACCAGCACCACCTTGCCCCGGAAGTCGGCGAAGCGGACGTCGGCCCCGTCGCGGGTCTTGAAGACATGGTCGGGGGCGGCTTCCAGAGCAGCGGGCGTCTCCAGCGCCGCCAGCGGGCCTGTCGCAAACCGCGAAAGCTCGCTTTTCGCACCCGTATCGGTCAGGGCGGCCATGTCGCCCTTGGCCTCGGGGCTGGAATACCATAGCACCCCACCGATCACGATCGGCACGACGATCATCGCCAGGACGACGGCCACGGCGATCAGCGCCCACCGGGTCTCGACCTTTTGCTTCCGGGGTTCGTCCATGAACGACCGTTCCAGTTCAACTGCACCGACCAAGACCGCGCCGACGCCCGAAGGTCAAGGTATGTGGGGCGGGCGCTTTTCGTCGCGCCCCGCCGACATCATGCAGGCGATCAACGTCTCCATCAGCGTGGACAAGCGGTTGTGGGCGCAGGATCTGCGCGGCTCGCGGGCCCATTGTCGCATGCTGATCGACCGGAAGATCGTCACGGCCGACGACGGCGCGGCGATCCTCGGTGGGCTCGACACGATCCAGGCCGAGATCGAGGCCGGGACCTTCCCCTTCCGCGACGAGTACGAGGACATCCACCTGAACGTGGAGGCCCGTCTGTCCGAGCTGATCGGCGAGCCCTCGGGTCGTCTGCACACGGCCCGCAGCCGCAACGACCAGGTCGCCGTCGACTTCCGCCTGTGGGTTCGGGATGCCTGCGACCGCTCGGTGGAACAGCTGCAGGCCCTGCAGCGCGCCCTGCTGGTGCGCGCCGAACAGCATGCAAGCGACCTGATGCCCGGCTTCACCCATCTGCAGACCGCCCAGCCGGTGACCCTCGGCCACCACCTGATGGCCTATGTCGAGATGGCCGGTCGCGACGCCGGGCGGTTCGCCGACGCCCGCACGCGGATGAACGAGAGCCCGCTGGGCGCCGCCGCGCTTGCCGGATCGCCCTTCCCTATCGACCGTCATGCGACAGCGACCGCGCTCGGTTTCGACCGGCCGATGGCCAACTCGCTGGATTCCGTCTCGGACCGCGACTTCGCGCTGGAGACCCTGGCCGCCGCCTCGATCACGGCGGGCCACCTGTCGCGTCTGGCCGAGGAGATCGTGGTCTGGATGACGCCGATGTTCGGGTTCGTCACCCTGCCCGACGACCTGACCACCGGTTCGTCGATCATGCCGCAGAAGCGCAATCCCGACGCCGCCGAACTGGTCCGGGCCAAGACCGGCCGGATCATGGGTTCGTTCGTCGCCCTGTCCACCGTGATGAAGGGTCTGCCGCTGGCCTATTCCAAGGACATGCAGGAGGACAAGCCGCCGGTGTTCGAGGCCATGGACGCGCTCGATCTGGCCCTGACCGCCATGACGGCGATGGTTTCCGCATTCCGCCCGAACACGGAACGGATGGCCGAAGCCGCAGGCTGGGGCTTCTCGACCGCCACCGACCTGGCCGACTGGCTCGTGCGCGAGGCTGATCTGCCCTTCCGCCAGGCGCACCATGTCACGGGCGCGGCGGTGAAACGGGCGGAGCAGCTGGGCGTGGGTCTGGCGCAACTGCCGCTCGCCGAATTGCAGTCCCTGCATCCCGGCGTCACCGAGGCCGTTTACAAGGTGCTCACGCCTGAGGCTTCCTGCGCCAGCCGCCAGAGCTTCGGGGGAACCGCGCCGGAACAGGTCCGCGCGCGCATCGCCGATTGGAAAGTCCGACTGTCATGACCAGGTCCCTAACCCTCGGCGCCCTCGCCATTCTGTCGATCGCCGCCACCGGCTGCGGTCGTATGGCCGACCTTGAGAGCCCCGCGCCGCGCGAGACCGAACGCGCGCCGCGCGACGCCCGCGCCCCGGCCCTGCCCGACCCGGCGACGATCAACCGTCCGTCCAGCCAGATGCCGATCGACGGCGGCCCCTCCAACCCCATCGGCGGCACCGCCGCCGGTCGCGAGCCTCAATAGTTTCAATCCTCCCCCACCGGGGGAGGGGGACCCCGAAGGGGTGGAGGGGGCCTGCCGCAGACGCCAGCGTGCGCGGCGAGCCCCCTCCGTCCCGTCGCGAAGGCGCGACGCGCCACCTCCCCCGCCGGGGGAGGATTTTCTGGATAGGCCCTTGGATCATTTCGATCTCATCGACGGCGAACTGCACGCTGAACAGGTCGCGCTGACCACACTCGCCGCAACGGTCGGCACCCCGGCCTATGTCTATTCGTCAGCCACCCTGACGCGCCACTATCGCGTGCTGCGCGAGGCGCTGGACGCCCATCCGTCGGTGCTGGGCGACAGTTTGATCGCCTTTGCGGTCAAGTCGAACTCCAACCTGTCGGTGCTGGCGACCCTGGCCCGCCTCGGCTGCGGCGCCGACACCGTGTCCGAGGGCGAGATCCGGCGCGCCCTCAAGGCGGGCATCCCGGCAGACCGCATCATCTTCTCGGGCGTGGGCAAGACCGATGCCGAACTGGCCTTCGCCCTCGAGGTCGGGGTGCGTCAGATCAACGTCGAGAGCGTGCCCGAACTCGACCGGCTGATCGCCATCGCCGAAGCGAAGGGCGCGAAACCCGACATCGCCATCCGGGTGAACCCCAGGATCGGCGCCGGCGGTCACGCCAAGATCACGACAGGCGGAGAGGGCGACAAGTTCGGCGTCCCCGCCGACGAGGCGCTCGACCTCTACGCCCGCGCCGCCGCCAGCCCGCACCTGAACCCCGTCGGCCTCGCCTGTCATATCGGCAGCCAGATCACCGAGCTCAGCCCGCTGGAGGCCGCCTTCGGCCTGTTGCGCAAACTGACCGAGACCCTGCGTCAGCAGGGCCTGCCCGTGACCCGCATCGACCTCGGCGGCGGCCTGGGCGTGCCCTATACCGGCGGGGCGAAGACGGCCTCGCCCGCCGACTACGCCGACATGGTCGCCCGGGTGCTGGACGGTCTGGACGTCGAGGCGGCCTTCGAGCCCGGCCGCCTGCTGGCCGCCAACGCCGGCGTCCTGCTGACGCGCGTGATTCAGGTGACCGAGCGGGCCGACGGTCGCCGCTTCCTGGTGCTCGACGCAGCCATGAACGACCTGATGCGCCCGGCCATGTACGACGCCTTCCATGAGGTGAAGCCGGTCATCCCGCGCGAGGGCGAGGCCGTCGTCTACGACATCGTCGGCCCCGTCTGCGAGACCGGAGACACATTCGCCCGCGGCCGTTCCCTGCCCCCGATCCAGGCCGGCGACCTCGTCGTCTTCACAGGCGCCGGCGCCTATGGTGCGGTAATGTCGAGCGAGTATAACTCCCGCCCGCTGGTTCCCGAGGTGCTGGTCGACGGGGAGCGCTGGGCCATCGTTCGGGCGCGTCCGTCGTATGAAGAAATGCTGGCGCGCGAGACGACAGCGGACTGGCTGGCTTAGTCGCCTAGCGCTTTCTTGTAAGGACCAGAAACAAGGCGAACGCGCCGCACAGCGCCAAGCCAGAAGCTAGGGTCTGAAAGGGCGTGAACTCATAGGCCGTGGCGACCGCGGCGATAGCGACCCCGCAGACAACCAGAATGGCCACGTGGACCCAGTTCGTGTTCCTCAAGTCCATGCCCGCTACCCCAGAAACCGATCCACCGCCGCCAGGAACCGCGTCGGCTGGTCGATCATAACCATATGCTCGGCGCCCTCGATCCGCTCGAAACGGGCAGGCCTCGGCAGGTTGCGGTAGCCGGCGGCAAACAGGGCGTCGAGGTGGGCGCGGGGGCTGCGGTCGTCGGCGCTCCAGCCATAGACCACGGTCACCGGCGCGGCGATGTCGGGCAGGCGGCTGCGCAGGTCCGTGGTCATGACCTCGTAGATTCCTTGGGCCAGCACCTGACGGTCGCCGCCCTGCCAGCCGAGCGTCCCGAACACACTGTCCGCCGCCCCGCCCAGCTGGTCGCCAAGCGCCGTACCCTGCGTCCGCAGAGCCTCATCGCCGAGGAACAGCAGGGCCTGATAGGCGATCCGGGCCAGGGGCTCGACGTCCCCGACCGTGGCGCCGGGGCTGATCAGGGAGGGGAAGAAGGGCGTCGCATCGACCACCATGACCCGGCCGACCTGCGCTCCGCGCCTGTCCCGCCCCGCGTCGGCGGCCGCCCTCAGCGCCACCAGCCCACCCATCGAATGGCCGATGATCGCCGGCCGCTCCAGCCCCTGCGCGGCAATATAGCGGCGCAGCTCAGCCGCCACCGGCGCGACGAGGGCTCCGTCCGTATTGGCTCCTGCCGGGACGTTGCCGAAGCCCCGGATTGAAACGAGGTGCACCCTGTATCGGTCATCGAGCCGGTTCGCGGTCCGCGCCCAGACGTCGCTTGTGGAGGCCAGTCCGGGGATCAGGATCACGTCCGGCCCCTCGCCCCGCGTCGTGACCACCATCCGGTCGGACCGGAACGCCGGGCTCGACTGCGCCTGGACGGCGGCCGGAAGGACGATCAGGGCGAGGGTCAGGATGAGGGCGCGCAGCATGTCAGGACCCTGAACGGCGAAATGGGCAAAGGGTTGACCGGTCGACCCTTGATCTTCGCTCTGCAACGGCGCGAAATATGGCAGACAAGTGACCGTCTGGGGAGGCGACTATGACTATCCGGAAACATGCGATCGCGACCGCCATGGTAATGTTGTGGGCCGCTGCGGCGCAGGCACAGACGGCGCCGCCTCAGGAAGAGGTTCTGGGCGGCACTGCCGAGCCGGTGCAGGAATCGACCGGACCCGAATGGTGGGCCTTCTCTCGCGCCGAGGCGAAACACTATCTGATCGACGTCAACAGCGTGGTCCGGACCGGCGACGAGCTGACGGTCATGGTGGCCCGCGTGCCCAAGGACACCCCCGCAGGGGACTATTCTCACACGGTCGACCAGTTCGGCATCCGCTGCAACGGCCGCCAGTCGCACGTCGTGACTTCGAGCGACGCCTTCGAGGACGGCGTGCCCGAGGAGGCCTACGACACCGATGAACCGTGGGAATCGATCGCCCCCGACAGTTTCGACGACGCCATTCGCGAGATCAGCTGCGACGACATGCGCCCGCAGCCGCCGTCCTATGCGAGCGTGAAGGCCTATATCGACGCCGGCCGACCCTAGGGTCCGTGAGCTCTACGGCAGCGACGGGAGCGGGGGCACGCGGCTGGCGACCATGGCGCCGCCCGTCTCGTCGCGCTGGATCGACCAGATCACCCGGCTGTCGCCCGCGTCCCAGTCGATGGCCTGACCACCCGTCGGCATGGCGACGGTGGCGACATGTCGGAGCGTCGACCCGCCCTGCGGCAGGGCCATGACATAGACCTCGGGCCTGTCGTGGCCGCTGACATACAGCAGGCCGTCTGCGTTCCAGGCGGCGCCCGAGATGCTCTTGGGCGCGATCCGGTCCAGCACGGTCCGGGGGAACAACCAGGCCTCCTGGCGCTGGAAATTCTCGTCCAGCCTCATCAGGACGGTCCAGCTGTGATCGCGGCCGGGATTGCCGCCCCGATCGTCATAGTTGGCGAAGACCGCCCACCAGGACCCGCCGTGCCGGTCCAGCACGGTCAACGACCCGCCCATGTCCGGCCCCAGGGAGACGGTTCGCCTGTGGGTCAGTGTCCCGGCGTCGAACACCTCGACCGAACTGGACATCGGCGTGGACGGATAGTTTGAGGCGGCGCAGACGAGGTCGGCATCCACCCGGGCGCAGCTGTTGATATGCGGGAAAAGCGCCGGATCGCCCTGCCATCCGGCGGTTCGTTCGCCTGTCTCCAGGGCGTATCTGGCGATGGTGTTGTTGTCGACGGCATACACAGATGCGGCGTCGACGGCGACGCCCTGGTCCGCCTCCGGCGCGGCGATCCGACGCATCTCGACTGCCGTCAGGGCCGGCGCGGGACCGGTCGCCTGGAGCAGCAGGGCGAGACCCGCAGCAATCACCATTTGACCGTCATGCCCGCATTGAAGACCCGGCCATAGCGCTCGTTCTGGGTGATCCAGTCCTCGTGCCCGCCCTGATACTGACGGGTCGGTTCGTCGGTCAGGTTCTGGGCCTCGAAGAAGATCGAGGCGTTGTCGGTGACGGCGAAGGTGGCCTTGGCGTCCAGGCGGCGAAGCTCGTCGTTGTACTGGTCCGTCGTCGTGTCCGCCCCGAGAGCCAGCAGCGCAGAGCCGGTGCTGTGATAGGCGATGGAGGCCTCCACCGGTCCGTACTGGTAGAAGATCTGCACTCCATACAGGGTATCGGACTGTTCGGGGAAGCTGACGCCCGACCGGCCCGGCAGGTCCAGACTACCGTCGATCAGCGTCAGGTTGGCGTCGACGCCCAGACCCGACCACAGGCCCGGCAGGAAGTCGAACTGCTGGCGCCAGGCCAGCTCCAGCCCGTACAGATCGGCTGAGTCGGCGTTGTCCTTCTGGCTGAACGTCAGGGTGCGATAGTTACGGCCGCCGAAGACGACCCCGCGCCGGGTCTCGCTGCGGGTATAGATCGGATTGTCGATGGCCTTGGCGAAAACACCGGCGGACAGCAGGCCGCCGGGCGCGAAATACCATTCCGCCGAGGCGTCGAAGGCGTCCGCGCGATAAGGGTCCAACTGGGCGTTGCCCATCGACAGCCCGCCGTCGAATGTGCCGTCGCCGTTGTCGACGAAAGTGTTCGTGCCGCCGGGGCTGAGGTCCAGATAGTTGGGACGACCCAAGCTGCGGCTGTAGGCCAGGCGCACGACCACGTCCTCGTTCGGCTCCCACCGCGCGATCAGGCTCGGCAGCCAGTCGGTGTAGCTTTGCGATTCAGACGCCGGGACCACGCTGGTTCCGTTCACCAGCCGGAAGCCCGTGATGTCGAGTTCGGTCTGTTCGACGCGAAGGCCCGGAGTGAAGGTCCAGCCTCCGACCGTGATGTCGGCGGTCAGATAGGCGGCGGCGACGTCCTCGCCCACGTCCGTATCGGCCAGGGTCGCATTGGCCAGGGTGCTGGCCGTGTTGCGCACAAAGAACGGCCCGGCCAGATTGGCGCGCGTATAGGCGATCAGCCCCTGGGCCGACAGCGTAGGATTGATCGTATAGAGCCGGCCATCGCGCGGCTCGACCGTCACGGATGGGCCGACAAGCGAGGGATCGACCGACAGGACGAAACGAGTCGCCGCAGTCGCGCCGCGGTCCCAGATGGCGTTGCCGGAGTCGAAACTCTTGTCCGTCGACCGGTACTTCAGACCCAGCGATAGCTCTGCGCCGTCGAACATATCCAGCGGACGCCGCGCGTCGAACCGGGCCGAGACGATGTCCTCATCGCCGTTCTCGTCCTGCTCGGCGTACTGGCGGAAGCCCAGCATGGCGGCGGTGACCGGCGTGCGCGGGGTCGCCGTGAACAACTCGTCGGTGAAGTCGAAATCCACCGTGCCTGGCGAGGCGCGGAACTGCCACAGCTGGTTGGGCTCGATCACCTCATTGTGGGCGCCGGCGATTCCGTAGTCCAGCGTCCAGTCCTGGAGTTGGGTGCGTCCTCCGGCCTGGACCGACAGGACTGACTTCTCCTTGTACTCCAGGCGCAGGTCCTGGCGGATTTCGGTGGCGCCCGTCGTCGTGCCGCTCAGGCCATCAGAATTCAACCGCACCGCACCGGCGGTCCGCAGGGCGGGGGTGGCGAAATCCAGGCGATAGCGCTGGCGATACTCGTCCTCGGTGAAACGGCTGTAGAGGGCGCGCAGGAACAGCGACGTAGGCCCGTCCGGGCGCCAGTCCAGCGAGGCGATGGCCCCGATCCGCTCGCGCGTCAGGCGATAGTCGGTGAACTTGACGTTGATCGGCAGGGCGCCTCGGGCCGCGCCCGTGAAGGGCGTCCAGTCGTCAGGATACAGGCCGGCGCTGGCGAACTCGCGATCCGAATAGCTGGCGCCGACCATCACGCCAAAGTCGCCGAACCGGCCGCCCAGGCTGACGTCGCCCCGGATTGGCGATTCTTCATTCAGAGTCTGATAGCCGGCCTGGGCCGAAACCTGGAAGAACCGGTCGCTGCGGAAGTCAAAGGCGGTCTGGGTCACCAGATTGATGTTGCCGCCGATGCCCTGGCCGTCCTGACCGGCGGTCTTGACCTTGGCCACCTCAACCCGATTCAGAAGCTGGCCCGAGACGATGTCCAGCGGCAGGCGGCGGGTGTTGCCATCCGGATTGCCGATCTCGAACCCGTTGATCGTGTAGTTGTTCAGGTCCGACGGCACGCCGCGCACCGAGACGTAGCGGCCCTCGCCCTGGTCATACTGGACGCCGACGCCGGGCAGGCGCTCGATCACCTCGGCGACGTTGCGGTCAGGAAGGTTGCCGATCTCGTCGGCGGCGGCGACGCTGGTCAGGCCGGTGGCCGCGCGTTGCCGGTCGATGGCCCGCTGCTGCGTCGCCCTCTGGCCGGTGACCACCACCTCTTCGACAGTCGTGGCCTCGGATTGCTGCTGGGCCAGGCCCGGCGTGGAAACGAAAAGGGCCAGAACGGACACGCCGGCCGACAAAACAGTGCGCATGAAGACATCCCCCGATGATGGGGGGCTGCTAGGCCAATGCCGCGTCGGCCTCGCGACGAAACCGTGAATGGGCGATAAGCATTCAAAGACCGGAGAACGACCGACGCTCAGGACCCGGACGATGCCTCCATAGTCCTTGAGTGATCCTGATCAGGCGGCGCCCCCGGGGCCTCTCCGAAATGTCGCGGTCAGAGGTCGACGTCAGACGTCGACGGCGGCGTCCAGGGCGTTTTCCTGGATGAACTCGCGGCGCGGCTCGACCACGTCGCCCATCAGCTTGGCGAACAGGTCGTCGGCGTCGTCGGCGTGGTCGACCTGCACGCGCAGCAGGGTGCGGGCGTTGACGTCAAGCGTGGTCTCCCACAGTTGCTCGGGGTTCATTTCGCCCAGACCCTTGTAGCGCTGGATCGACAGGCCCTTCTTGCCCGCGTCGAGCACGGCGTTCAGCAGGTCGAGCGGCCCCCGGATCGTCGTCGACTTGTCCTTGCGCCGATAGGTCGCCGGGGCCGTGAACAGTCCCTCGAACGCGACAGCCCGTTCGGCCAGACGACGGGCGTCCAGCGAGCGGATCAGCGCCTCTTCCAGCACGATCGTCTCCTGCACCGCGCGACGCGAGCGGGTGAAGACCACCGCGCCCTGCTCTCCGGGCTCGCCCGTCCACGCCCCGTCGCCTTCTTCGGCATACAGGTTCAGGCGCGCGGCAGCCGCGGCGGACACCGCCGCCATGTCGGCGTCGTCGGCGAACAGACCGGCCAGGGCCGCCTGTTCGATGGCGAAGGCCGGAGCACGCTGGCTCAAACGATCGACACTGGCGCTGCAGGCCTTGGCCTCACGCACCAGCGACTGCAGGTCCAGACCCATCCGGCGCTCACCGTTCGACAGGTCCAGTTCGGCCTCGGAAGATCCTTCCTCAATGAGGTAGGAATCCATCTCAGACTGGTCTTTCAGGTAGCGGCTCTGCTTGCCCTTGGCGACTTTGTAGAGCGGCGGCTGGGCGATGTAGACGTGGCCGCGCGTGATCAGCTCAGGCATCTGACGATAGAAGAAGGTCAGCAGCAGGGTGCGGATGTGGGCGCCGTCGACGTCGGCGTCGGCCATCAGGATGATCTTGTGATAGCGCAGCTTGTCGGCGTCGAAGTCGTCGCGCCCGATGCCGGTGCCGAGCGCCAGGATCAGGGTCCCGATCAGTTCGGACGACAGCATCCGGTCGAACCGGGCCCGCTCGACGTTGAGGATCTTGCCCCGTAGCGGAAGCACCGCCTGGTTCTCGCGATTGCGCGCCTGTTTGGCCGATCCGCCGGCGGAATCGCCCTCGACGATGAACAGTTCGGACTTGGCCGGGTCGCGTTCCTGACAGTCGGCCAGCTTGCCGGGCAGGCTGGAGATATCGAGGGCCGACTTGCGCCGCGTCAGGTCGCGCGCCTTGCGGGCCGCTTCACGCGCGGAGGCCGCTTCGATGATCTTCGCGACGACCATCTTGGCCTCGACCGGATGCTCTTCGAACCATTGCGACAGACCTTCGGAGCACAGCCCCTCGACCGCCGGACGCACCTCGGACGAGACCAGCTTGTCCTTGGTCTGGGAGCTGAATTTCGGGTCCGGCACCTTGACCGACAGCACGCAGGTCAGGCCTTCGCGGGCGTCCTCGCCGGTCGGAGCGACCTTTTCCTTCTTCAGGGCGCCCGAGGATTCCATATAGGCCCCCATCACCTTGGTCAGGCTGGTGCGGAAGGCCGAGAGGTGGGTGCCGCCATCCCGCTGGGGGATGTTGTTGGTGAAGCACAACATGGTCTCGTGGTAGGAATCGTTCCACCAGAGGGCGAGGTCGATCTCGATATTGTCCTTCTTGCCGCGAATGACGATGACGTCTTTCAGGATCGGCGTCTTGGACTTGTCCAGGTGGCGCACGAAGGCCTCAACGCCGCCCTCGTAGTGCAGCATGATCTCGACGGGCTCGGGATGGCGATTGTCGGCCAGCTTGATGACCACGCCCGAGTTCAGGAAGGCCAACTCGCGCAGGCGATGCTCGAGCGTCTTCAGATCGAAGTCGATATGGGCGAAGGTCGTGATCGACGGATAGAAGGTCACCTGGGTGCCGCTCAGAACCTTTCCGTTCTCGCGCACCGGCGCCTCGCCCGTGACCTTCAGGCTCTCGACCGTGTCGCCGCGCTCGAACTTCATCTCGTGGCGCTGGCCGTTCCTGAAGATGACCAGTTTCAGCCAGTCGGACAGGGCGTTGACCACCGACACGCCCACGCCGTGCAGACCGCCGGAGACCTTGTAGGAGTTCTGGTCGAATTTCCCGCCGGCATGCAGCTGGGTCATGATGACCTCGGCCGCCGACACGCCTTCCTCGGCGTGGATATCGACCGGGATGCCGCGCCCGTTGTCGGTCACGGTGACCGAGCCGTCGGCGTTCAGGATCACCTCGACCAGGTCGGCGTGACCGGCCAGAGCCTCGTCGATGGCGTTGTCGACGACCTCGTACACCATGTGGTGCAGGCCGGAGCCGTCGTCGGTATCGCCGATATACATGCCGGGGCGTTTGCGCACCGCATCCAGGCCCTTGAGAACCTTGATGGATTCTGCGCCGTAGGCGGCCTCTTCAGCCGTGTCTTCGGTGCGGGCGCTCAGGGGTTCGTCGGTCATTCATTCGTCCGGAGACGCGGGCGTCGCGGACCGCGCCATGCGCCGTCCAGCCCGCAAAGATATGTCATTCGCCGGACGACCGATTCAGGCCGTCCGGATGCAGGGTTTATATAGGAATTCGCAGGCGAAAAGCGAGCGATCAGGGCGTTTTGCCGCCTTGTCCCGCGATGCTTGAGACCCAATATGTAGCGTTCACCGATCGAGAGACACCCAAGCCCTATCCAGGAGCGCCGATGCCGCATGCCGACAGCCTGATTTCCACTCTTGTCGGCGGCTTCGTGCTGGCCTTCGTTTTCGGAATGCTGGCCAATCGGCTGAAGCTGTCGCCGCTTGTCGGCTATCTGGTGGCGGGCATTGTCGTCGGCCCCCACACAGCCGGGTTCGTGGCCGACACGACCCTCGCGCCCCAGTTGGCGGAGATCGGCGTCATCCTGTTGATGTTCGGCGTCGGTCTGCATTTCTCGCCCGCCGACCTGATGAAGGTCCGCAAGGTCGCCATTCCGGGAGCCCTTGTGCAGATCGCCTCTGCGACGGTGCTCGGCTGGGCGCTGGGCCGTTTCGCGATGGGCATGTCGGACATGGAGGGCCTTCTGATGGGCTTCGCCCTGTCCGTCGCCTCCACCGTCGTCCTGATGCGGGCGCTGGAGGAACGGCGTCAGAACAAGGGCGAGGTTGGGCGCATCGCCGTCGGCTGGCTGATCGTCGAAGACCTCGTGATCGTTATCGCCCTGGTCATGCTGCCGATGATCATCGTGCAGGACGGGGCGGCGTTCGATCCGTCCGCACTGGCGCTCAACATCAGCTGGACCCTGTTGAAGGTAGCAGGCTTCGTGGTCGCCATGCTGTTCGTCGGCGGCAAGGTCCTGCCCTGGATCCTGGTGCGGATCGCCCATACCCGGTCGCGTGAACTGTTCACCCTCGGCGTCCTGGCCATTGCGCTCGGCATCGCCTGGGTGGCCTATCAGCTGTTCCACTCCTTCGCCCTCGGCGCCTTCCTGGCCGGGCTGGTGCTGAACGGCACGCCACTGGGTCACAATGCGGCGGAGCGGTCCCTGCCGCTGCGCGATGCCTTCGCAGTGCTGTTCTTTGTCTCGGTCGGCATGCTGTTCGACCCCATGATCCTCGTCGAGCGGCCGCTGTCGGTGCTGGGCGTGCTCGGGATCGTCATCGTCGGCAAGACCATCGCGGCGCTGGCCATCACCCATATGTTCGGACTCGACCGCGCCACCGGCCTGACGGTCGGCGCCAGCCTGGCCCAGGTCGGCGAGTTCTCGTTCATTCTGGCCGCGCTCGGGGTCTCGCTGGGGGCGTTGCGACAGGAGACCCACGACCTGATCCTGGCCGCCGCCCTGCTGTCGATCTCGCTGAACCCCTTCGTCTTCGCCTTCATGGACCGGATGGGCGGCAAGCCGCCGAACCCGCGCAAGGAAGGCGAGGCCAATCCGGCGACGGCCTAGGTCGGCGTCAGCGCCCCGCCCTCGACCCGCACGAATGCCGCCCGTCCGACCAGAGGCTCGAACAGCGCCGCCTCCGTCCCGGTCATGAAGGCCTGCAGACCCAGGGCCGTAATCTCGTCGAACAGGGCCGCCCGCCGCCCGGCGTCCAGATGCGCCGGGGCCTCGTCCAGCAACAGGATGGGCGCCGCCCCGCCTCCGGCCAGCCGGCCGACCTGGGCCAGGATCAGGTTCAGGACCAGGGCCTTCTGCTCTCCCGAAGACCCCTCCGCCGCCGGACGGTTCTTCTCCCGGTGAAGGGCCGTCAGATCAGCCCGATGCGGTCCGAACAACGACCGCCCCGCCGCCCCGTCCCGATTCCGCGCCCGCGCCATCCCCTCGCGGATCCACCCTGCCAGCGCCTCTTCGTCTTCGCCGCCCTCGGCCAGCCGCTCGGTCTCCCCGACCAGGGCCAGGTCCGCCTGCGGGAAGGGCCGTTCCGACCTGGCGTCGATCGCCGCCTGAAGCACCGTCAGCGCACGCGCCCGCGCCGTCGCCGCCCGCGCCCCGGTCTCCGCCAGTCGAGCTTCCAGCGCATCGAGCCACAGAGGATCGGCTTCCCGCCCCTCGGCTCCGTCGATCAACAGTCGCAACCGCTCGCGCAGCGCCTTCTCGTATCCCGCCACCGCCGCCGCATGGCCGGGGTCAGCGGCGAACACCAGCCGGTCGAAAAACTTCAACCGCTCGGCCCGCGCATCGGCGAACAACCGATCCTGCTCCGGCGTCGCCCAGACCGGCCGCAGATAGTCGAGCAGCCGTCCTGGCTGGGCCGTCTCGCCGTCGATCCGCACCATCCGCCGCCCGGCCCCGGCGACCTGGACCCCGGTCCCCAGCCGGACCTCGTCGCCGTCCGCGCCGTCCAGGGTCAGAGCCACCGCCCAGGCCCGCCCTCCGACCTCGCCGGGCTCGCGCCGCCCCATCTCCTGCGCCGTCGCGGACCGCAGCCCCCGGCCCGGCGTGAACAGGCTCAAGGCCTCCAGCAGATTGGTCTTGCCCGCCCCGTTCGGCCCATGCAGCACCACCGCCCCCGCCGGAAGGGGCAGGGTCGCGGAGGCGTAGGACCGGAAGTCGGTGAGGGTGAGAGAGGTGATCACGAGGGGCGAACCCGCCGCCCCGGGCTTAAACCCGCAGCGGCATCAGCACGTACTGGACGCCCGGATCGCCCGGATCGAGCACGAGCGTGGGCGAGGCAGGGTCGGCGAACATGAAGGTCGCGTTCTCGCCGGTGATCTGGCCGGCGACGTCCAGCAGGTAGCGGGCGTTGAAGCCGATCTCGAATGGAGCCTCGGAGTAGCCGATCTCGACCTCCTCGACGCCCTGACCGGCCTCCATGTTGCGAACAGTCAGGGTGACGCGGTCCAGTTCGAAGGCCAGTTTCACCGACCGGCTCTTCTCGGCCGAGATGGTGGCGACGCGGTCGACGGCCGAGGCGAAGACGGCGTTGTCGATATCGGCCTGTTTGTCGTTCCCCTTGGGGATGACGCGCATGTAGTCCGGGAAGGCGCCGTCGATGACCTTTGACGTCAGGGAGGCCTGGCCGAACTCGAAACGGATTTTCTGAGGGCTGACCTGGATCTCGACCGGGCCGGAGCCGTCGTCGAGCAGGCGACGGACCTGATCGATGGTCTTGCGCGGCACGATCACTCCGGGACCGCCCGCCGCGCCTTCCGGCGCCGGGGTCTCGGCCAGGGCCAGACGGTGGCCGTCGGTGGCGACGGCGCGCAGTAGCGGGATGCCGCCCTCCGCCACTGTGTGGAGGTAAAGGCCGTTCAGATAGTAGCGGGTCTCTTCGGTCGAGACGGCGAAGCGGGTCTTGTCGATCAGACGCGCCAGATCTTCCTTCATCAGGGTGAAGCGCGTGCCGGAATTCTCGGTCGACATGACGGGGAAGTCCCCTGCCGGCAGGACCGGCAGGTTGAACTTGGACCGGCCCGCCTGGACCGTCAGGCGCGGATCGTCGCCGTTGTAGATCAGGGCGACCTCGGCCCCGTCCGGCAGCTTGCGCACGATCTCGTAGAGGGTGTGGGCGGGAGCCGTGATCTGGCCCTCGACCTGGACAGTCGCCTCGGCCTCATCGACCATCTCCATGTCGAGATCGGTGGCGGCGAAGCTCAGCTTGTCGCGGCCCGCCGACAGCAGGACATTGGACAGGATCGGAATGGTGTTCCGACGCTCGACCACGCTCTGAACGTGGCCGAGGGCCTTCAGGAGCGCGGAACGTTCGATGGTCAGTTGCATGTCGTCTCAGGGCCCGGGGCGAGGCGGAATCAGCCGTCGCCTAAACTTGCTTGGTTCCGGACACTAAAGGATTGCTCGCCGCTAGCAACCGGGAGGTCAGGCTTCCTCGTCCCCGGCCAGACCCATCATGTGGAAGCCCGCGTCGACGTGGATGACTTCGCCCGTGGTGGAGAAGCCGAGGTCCGAGCACAGCCACAGGGCGGCGCCGGCGACGCCCTCCATCGAGGTGTCCTCCTTCATCGCCGACATCGCCCGGCCCTGGGCGATCATGCCCCGGCCGCCCGAGATGCCCGCCAACGACAGGGTGCGCATGGCGCCGGCCGAGATGGCATTGACGCGGATGCCGCGCGGACCCAGGTCGCGGGCGATATAGCGGGTCGCCGCCTCCAGCGCCGCCTTGGCCACGCCCATGGTGTTGTAGTTGGGGATAGCCCGCTCGGAGCCCAGGTAGGTCATGGTGATCATCGAGCCGCCGTTCGGCATGATCTTCGACGCACGCCGCGCCACATCGACGAAGCTGAAGCAGGAGATGTTCATGGCCAGCAGGAAGCTGTCGCGGCTGGTGTTGTCGATGAACGATCCCTTGAGCTCGTCCTTGTTGGCGAAGGCGACCGAGTGGACGACGAAGTCGATCGTGCCGAACTCGGCTTCCAGCTGTTCGAAGGCGGCGTCCATCGAAGCGTCGTCTGTGACGTCGGCCTGGATCAGCAGTCTGGCGCCGACGCTCTCGGCCAGCGGACGCACGCGGCGTTCCAGCCCCTCGCCCATATAGGTGAAGGCCAGTTCGGCGCCCTGCGCCGCCAGCTGGGAGGCGATGCCCCAGGCGATGGAGTTGGCGTTCGCGACCCCCATGACCAGGCCCTTCTTGCCCTTCATGAGTTCGCCTGCGGGCATGTTCCAGCTGGATTCACCGGCCATGGAAAAGTCTCCTCTTTGGTGGCCTACGCTCGCAACGCGGTTGCTCGCTGCTTGAGGCCGATCATATTTCGGTAGGTCAGACCTTCGAGAAGATCACCGTCCCGTTGGTGCCGCCGAAGCCGAAGCTGTTGGACATGACCGTGGTCAGTTCGCCGTCCCAGCGTTTGCGCAGGATCGGCATGCCCTCGAACTGGGGATCCAGGTTTTCGATGTGGGCGCTTTCCGAGGCGAAGCCGTTCTGGAGCATCAGCAGGGAGTAGATCGCCTCCTGGGCCCCGGCGGCGCCCAGAGAGTGACCCGTCAGCGACTTGGTCGAGGAGATCATCGGCATGTCGGCGCCGAAGACGGTGCGGATCGCTTCCATCTCCTTGGAATCGCCGACCGGCGTCGAGGTGCCGTGCGGGTTCAGGTAGTCGATCTTTCGCCCGCCGGCCTCGGCCATGGCGATCTTCATGCAGCGCTGGGCGCCCTCGCCCGAGGGGGCGACCATGTCGTAGCCGTCCGCGTTGGCGCCGTAGCCGACGACCTCGGCATAGATTTTCGCGCCGCGCGCTTTCGCCCGCTCGTACTCTTCCAGAACCACGATGCCGGCGCCGCCGGCGATGACGAAGCCGTCGCGGGCCGCGTCATAGGCGCGGGAGGCCACCGAAGGGGTCTCGTTGAAGTTGGAGGACATGGCGCCCATCGCGTCGAACATGTTCGACATGGACCAGTCGATGTCCTCGCAGCCGCCGGCGAAGACCACGTCCTGCTTGCCCCACTGGATCTGTTCGGCGCCCGCGCCGATGCAGTGAACGCTGGTCGCGCAGGCCGAGGAGATCGAATAGTTGATGCCGCGCATCTCGAACCAGGTCGACAGGACCGCCGAGGGGCCGGACGCCATGGCCTTGGGCACGGCGAACGGGCCGATGCGCTTGGGCGCGCCCTTCTCGATCGTGGTCTGGGCCGCCTGCAGGATGACCTGGGTCGAGGGGCCGCCCTCGCCCACGATCAGGCCGATGCGGTCGTCCTTGATTTCTTCCGGCGTCATGCCGGAATCCTTCAGGGCTTCCTCGAAGGCGATGTGGCCCCAGGCGGTGCCGTTGGCGAGGAAACGCGCGGCGCGACGGTCGACCAGCGGAGCCCAGTCCTCGGCGGTCACGCCCAGCGACGGCGGAGCCCAGACCTGGGAGCGGAAGCCGTATTTGATGTGATCGGGGGCCGAGACCACGCCCGACCTGGCACTGCGCAGGGAGGCCGTGACCTCCTCCTGGCCCGTGCCGATAGAGGAGACGATGCCCAGACCCGTGACGACGACACGCCGCATAAGAGTTTCCTTCTCTTGTCAGTCTTGTCCGCGTTGGCCGCGGTTATTGTGTGATGGTCAGGCGCCGGTGGCGGTTTCGCCCGCCTGGAACAGGCCGACGCGCATGTCCGTAGCCGTATAGATAGGCACGCCGTCGGCTTCCATCACCCCGTCGGCGATTCCCATGACGAGACGACGGTTGATGACCCGCTTCAGGGTGATCTTGTAGGTGACCTTCTTCACGTCCGGCTGGACCTGGCCGGTGAACTTGACCTCGCCGACGCCCAGGGCGCGACCACGGCCGGGACCGCCGATCCAGCCCAGGTAGAAGCCGACCAGTTGCCACATCGCGTCCAGACCCAGACAGCCCGGCATGACCGGGTCGCCGATAAAGTGGCACTGGAAGAACCAGAGGTCGGGATGGATATCCAGCTCGGCCTCGACATAGCCCTTGCCGTGCTCGCCGCCGTCGCCGTTGATCTCGGTGATCCGGTCGAACATCAGCATCGGCGGGGCCGGAAGCTGGGCGTTGCCCGGCCCGAACAGCTCGCCCCGGCCCGAGGCCAGAAGGGCGGCGTGGTCGAACGACGACGGATATTTCGAGGCGGTCAAGGCGGTTGCTGCTCCGTGGTGTTGCGCCGGGGTTACACGAGGGGAGCGGGCGGCTCAACCGTGGAAGGGGGGCAAGCCTGGCTGTGGCGAGGCGGCCGCGGAGCGGGAGACTCCGAAATTCGAGTCTAGATAGTCCACAGAGTCCACGTCGAAGGCGAGGGGTTCGGCGGCGATGTCAAAGACCGGAGACAGTGTCGCACGGTTTCGGAGGGCGCCGGACATAAAGCCATGTTTTCGCGACGCGCTCTGAATTTGAAAGCGAATTCGGGCGATGTGTTGATGGGTATGGCCTGTTTTCCTTCTCCCCTTGCGGGAGAAGGTGGCCGAGCGAAGCGAGGTCGGATGAGGGGTGACTCCGAGTCCAGCCAGTGAGAAATTTGTCAGCCCACACCTTCGAGAACGTGAGTCACCCCTCACCCGCCCGCGCCAGGACGATCGCTTCGCTCTCGTGCGCGGCCTCCCTCTCCCGCAAGGGGAGAGGGCCGCAATCAGTCCGCCTCCCCCGCCGGACGCGAGGCGTCGCAGAGAGGTTGATCGCCGGCGCCGAAGATGGAGGCTTCCGCCACCCAGCCCTTCAGTTTGCGGGCGCGGACCTCGCACCAGCCGTCCTTGCAGTCGTCCAGGGCGACCACGGAGCGGGGCGAAAACCGCGCCTTTACGGCCGCGTCTTCGGAACGGCCCGTGCGGATCGGGACCTCCTCGACCGAGGCGTTGAACGCGCCGCGACGCGCCGAGACCACGCTGCGGTGAACCCAGGCGATGGAGCCTTCGGGGTCGCAGATCTTTCGCCATTCGCGCGTTTCGGCGATCACCTGAACCGGCAGACCGGCGGCGCGGTATTCCCAGAGGATGCGGTAGTCGAGGCCCGGGCCGGTGCGGGCGCGCACTTCCGAGGACTTCAGGGTCAGCCAGCGCGGCACCTCGAGCCCCGTCGGGGTGGGACGGCCGTCGGGCATGGTGGCGCTGGCTCCGGCGAAGATCGCCAGGCCCAGCATCGCTCCGACGCCGCAGAGGCGACGCGAGAGGCTTTGGAAGCGGCTGCGAGACTTGCTAGACCCGAACTTGCTAGTCACTGGCATCGACCCGTCGCACACGGGCCTGCCCGTGTGGCGCCCGTGAATAACCCAAGGTCACTATGTCCAGCCCCAGGCTTAAGGTCGTCTTAACCAGAAGATTGCCCGACGCGGTCGAGACGCGCATGCGCGAGCTGTTCGACGCCGAACTGAACCTGAAAGACATCCCGATGGACCGGGCGGGGCTGGAGGCCGCTGTCCAGCGCGCCGACATCCTGGTCCCCACCATCACCGACGAGATCGACGCCTCCCTGATCGCCGCGGCCGGGCCGCAGCTGAAGATGATCGCCAACTTCGGCGCGGGCGTGGATCACATCGACATCGACGCGGCGGTGGCGCGACAGATCATCATCACCAATACGCCGGGCGTCCTGACCGAGGACACCGCCGACCTGGCCATGAGCCTGATCCTGGCCGTCAGCCGCCGGATCGTGGAAGGCGCCCAGGTCGTCGCCGCGGGCAAGTTCGAGGGCTGGACCCCGACCTGGATGTGCGGGCGCAAACTGTGGGGCAAGCGCCTCGGCATCGTCGGCATGGGCCGGATCGGACAGGCCCTGGCCCGGCGGGCGAAGGCCTTCGGGATGCAGGTCCACTATCATAACCGCAAGGCCGTCAGCCCCCGGATCGAGGAAGAGCTGGGCGCGACATACTGGGACGATCTGGACCAGATGCTGGCGCGGATGGACGTCATCTCGCTGAACTGCCCGGCGACGAAGGAGACGCATCACCTGTTGTCCGCCCAGCGTCTGGGCCTGCTTCAGCCCCATGCGATCCTGATCAATACGGCGCGGGGCGAACTGATCGACGAGGCGGCCCTGTCGGACGCGGTGGCGCGGCGCGCGCTGTCGGGCGTGGGCCTGGATGTCTATGAGAACGAGCCGGCGATCCATCCCGGTCTGATCGGGCTTCCGAACGTGGTGTTGTTGCCCCACCTGGGTTCGGCGACCCTGGAGGCGCGTCAGGACATGGGCGACCGGGTGATCCTGAACGTGATGACCTTCCAGAACGGTCACCGTCCCCCGGATCGTGTCATTCCCGCGATGCTGTGAAGGCCGGAATCCAGCGTGATGCGGCCGAACGAGGCAGAGCGAAGGTCATTCAGAGGCAGTGAAACAATCCGTAACGCGCCGGGTTAGTTTGACCAGCGGGCGCTCTTGTCCCGTGTCATCAAGCGACAGAAACATGATCCGCAAGACCGTTCTTCTGGCCGGCGTCGCCGCCGCACTTTTGACCGCCGCCCCGGCCTTCGCCCAGGACGCACCCGTTGCGCCCCCGGCTGCCGAGGCGCAGACGCAGGGTTCGATCCAGCTTCAGCCCGGCTCCAGCGTCAAGGGTTCGGATGGGGCCGTGCTCGGCACCCTCGAGGGCGTACAGAGCAACGCGGCCGGCGAACAGGAACTGACGGTCCGGGGCGCTGACGGCGATCTGCGCGGCGTGCCGCTGGGCGGCCTGACCCAGCAGGGCGCCGACGTCGTGGTCGGCATCAGCTCGGCCGAGTTCAGCACCGCTCCGGTCGTGGAAGAGGCCGCGCCGGCCACCACCGACGGCATGGCGCCGACCCCGAGCGACCCGAGCGCCAACCCCGCACCGGTCCCGGGCGAGCCCGAAGCCAAGCCCGAGCCCTCAACGGAGCCGGATGGCTCGACCCCGCCGATGCCCCAGGGCTAGGACGTCAGAGCAACGCAACAAAAAGGGGCGGCCCGTCGGGCCGCCCCTTTCTTGTGTCCGTAAGAGACGGATCAGGCGCGACGCTTGACCAGACCCAGCAGGAACAGCAGCAGGACGGCGCCGCCGAACGCGACCAGAAGGGTCACGAGGTTGAAGCCGCCGACCGCCAGGCCGAGCAGGTTGCCGGCGATGAAACCGCCGAGCAGGGCGCCGATGACGCCGACGATCAGATTGGTGACGAGGCCGTGGTTACGACCCATGACCTTTTCCGCGAGCCAGCCGGCGACGATGCCGATGACGATCCAGCCGATAATTCCGAGACCCATAGTTCGATTCCTTCCAAAGCTTAGGTGGCCAGATAATGCGCGTCTGCGGCAGAGGTTGCCTGCCCATGATGCAAGAGTTCCACGACCCGCGTTCGGCATCGCTCGCCCGTCACGGGAAGACGGCATGGTCGTTGCGGCAGTTCAGGCGAGCCGTGCCGCTTTGGCACAGCCCGCTAGATCAAGGGGACTGGGCAATGGCCACCGATATCGACCTTCACCTGGGGCGCCGCCTGCGCCGTCGTCGTCGCCTGCTGGGGCTGACGCAACAACAGCTGGCCATCCAGGTCGGCATCCGCTTCCAGCAGATCCAGAAATACGAGTGCGGCGCGAACCGCATCTCGGCGGCGCGCCTGTGGCAGCTGTCCGAAGCGCTCGAGACGCCGATCAGCTATTTCTACGACGGCCTGGCCGAAGCCATGGAACGCAAGGAACAGGTGGGCGCCAACGGCGGCGAGATGTTTTCCCGCAAAGAAACCCTCGACCTGATCCAGGCCTACTACCAGCTGGGCGAGCGTCCGCGCCGTCGCCTTCTGGACCTGGCCAAGTCGCTGCACACGGAAGGGGAAGCGGTCGCTTCCTGATCTTAAGGGCGCTAACGCTCGCGACGCGGTCGCTCACTACTTGAGCGCAGTGTTGCCGACTGGAGTTGCGCGCTTGGTGATGACGCGAGGGGGCGGCGTCTGTATGCCCTCCGCTCATGACCGAATTTGAATCCTTCGCCGTCGAACTGGCCGCCGAGGCCGCCAGGGTGACCCTGCCGTTCTTCAGAGGCGACTACGCCGAGGAGAACAAGGCGGGCCCCGGCGCCTTCGATCCGGTCACCGAGGCGGACAAGGGTGCGGAAGCCGCGATCCGCAAGCTTATCGCGGCCCGATACCCCGACCACGGGGTGATCGGCGAGGAGTATGGAGAAGACCGACCGGACGCAGAACACGTCTGGATCCTGGACCCCATCGACGGGACGCGCGCCTTTATCGCCGGCCTGCCGTTGTGGACGACCCTGATTGCACTCTCGGTCGGTGGACGATCCACCGTCGGCGCCATCTCCCAGCCGTACATCGGCGAACTGTTCCTGGGCGGGCCTTCGGGCGCCGTCCTGATGAGCCGGGGCGAAACGCGGGCTATCCGCGTGCGCTCTTGCGAGAAACTGACCGATGCGGTCATCGCCACGACCGCGCCGGAGATCTTCACGGGCCCCGAACTGGGCGCCTGGACCCAGGTGATGGCGGCCGCGCGGCTGGCCCGCTACGGCTGCGACGCCTATGCCTACGCCATGCTGGCCATGGGCCGGATCGACATGGTCGCCGAGACGGGCCTGAAGCAGTGGGACTGGTCGGCCCTGATCCCGGTCGTCGAGGCGGCCGGCGGCGAGGTCACCAACTGGCGCGGCGAGGCCGTGTCAGGCGACGGGCGGATCATCGCCGTCGGCGACCCCCGCGTTCGTGAACAGGCCCTGGTGGCGTTCCGGCGCGGGACGAACTAGCCGCCCCGCAATACTCTCTAGAACGGCAGCAGGTTGCGCTGGCGGCTGTAGGCCATGGTGCCGACGTTGGCGCCGAGGCGCAGGCCGACACCGGTGCGGACCGGGGCCAGGACGATGCCGTCGGCGCGCTGATAGTTCACGCCCAGGCCGCCGATCAGATAGGCCGTGCCCTCGATGCCCGGATAGCGACGGTAGATCGCGTCGGGCGAATACAGGCCATAGACCAGGGTGAAGACCCGGCTGGCGTTGCCGCCGATGTCCCAGCCGATCGAGGTTCCCTGCCAGAACACTTCCTGCGAGGCGGAGTGGTCCTTCATGTGAAGCGCGCCGCGGCCGTAGCGCAGGCCGATGACGGCGGCGCCGGCGCCCTCTTCGCCCGCGATATAGGCGGTGGGGGCGTCGCCCTGGTCGCGGAAGATGCGTTCGATGGCCGACCCCATGGCCTCGGCGGCGATGCCCAGTTCGCGCGAGCCGGCGGCGACCAGTTCATCGGCCGTATAGGCCTGGGCGTTGGCGTCCGAGGCGATCGGGTAGTTCGGCTCCGTCGGCTGGCGCGGGGTCGTGGCGCAGGCGCCGAGCGCGGTCGTGGCGGCGGCGGCGAAACCGGTCTGGATCAGGTGGCGGCGGTGCATGGCGGTGTCCTGAAAGAGGTGCGGCCCGTTCCCCTGAGCCTGATTCCAGAGTCGCCGGGCTTTGCGTCAGCCTTGGGGCGGCAAGGTTAACGAGAGGTTGCGGTTTCGGTCTCTATAATGGTGCGATGGAGCTGCCCCTGATCCCCGACCGCGAGTGCGGTCCCTGCGTCGAATGCTGCCGGTTCATTCCGCTGGACCTGCCCGAGCTGTCGAAGCCGACGGGGCGGCTGTGCGGCTATTGCGTCGACGGGGCCGGATGTTCGGTTCACGCCGTGCGGCCCCAGACCTGCCGGACCTGGTTCTGCGTCTGGCGGGTGGTGGAGCTGTCAGACGACTGGCGGCCGGATCTCAGCGGGATCATCGTGCGGCCGGACGGCCTGCTGACCGGGGAGATGACCCTGTATGTGGTGCGACGGACCGATTTCCTGAAGTCGAACGCGCTATTCGACACTGTGGCGCAGTGGCTGTCGGAGGGGCTCCGGCTGGCGATCAGCGTGCCGGGACCGGTCGGGACCCTGCCGGTGCGGGCGGAGGTGACGGACTATCTGCTGCCAGCGGTGGCGTCGGGGGATGACGGGCTGTTCCAGGACCTCTTCGAGCGCTGCCTGGTCGCGCTCGAGGCCCATGAGTTCGAGGCGGACGGGATCGAAGAGCGGTACGCTGTGGTGTGATCCCTCTCCCGGCGGGAGAGGGTTAGTCAGTGCTTGTCGGTCTTGCTCGTCAGCCAGTCCATCAGGGCCAGCATGACGCCGGAGACGACGAAGGTCAGGTGGATGACGACGCCCCAAAGAGCCTCGACCTGGTTGATCCCTCCGCCCTCGGAGAAATTCATGAAGAATTTCAACAGCTGAATGCCCGAGATGGCCACGATCGAGGCGATCAGCTTCATTTTCAGGCCCGAGAAATCGACGGTGCCCATCCACGGCGGACGATCCGTCTCGCCGTCCAGGTCCAGCTTGGAGACGAAGTTTTCGTAGCCCGAGAACATCACGATCAGCAGCAGATTGCCGGCCAGGGACAGGTCCACCAGCGACAGCACGGCCAGGATGACGTCGTTGGAGCTCATGCCATGGCCGCCCGCGAAGGCCTGGGGCACATAGTAGATCAGCTCGCGCACGAAGACGACGAGCAGCATCAGAAGCGCCGCCGCCAGACCGACGTAGAAGGGCGCCATCAGCCAGCGCGAGCGGAACAGCAGGCGTTCGAACGCCGTCTCGAGCCTCGGCTTGGTCATGCGATCCCCCTCCGTCCCGTCCGTTCTGGCCGAAACAGCGCGAGGGGATCAAGGCCTAGCTTCGAAGCGTGGCCCCCAGCTTGCCGGCCGCGGCGACGACCCTGGCCGAGAGGGCCTCGATCTCGACCTCGGTCAGGGTGGCCTCGCGGGGCTGGACGACGACCTCAAGAGCCACCGATTTGGAGCCCTCCGGCACGCCGGCGCCGCGATAGACATCGAACACCCGGACCTCGGCGATCAGGGTCTTGTCGGCACCCTGGACGGCGCGGACGAGGTCGCCCGCCGCCTTCGCGTCCTCGACCACGAAGGCGAAGTCGCGGGTCAGGGGCATGAGGTTGGGCAGGTCGGCGACGCCCTTCGACTTGGTCGCGCCAGCCCTGGCCTTGGGCTCCGGCACAGAATCGAGCACGATCTCGAAGGCCAGGATGGGGCCGTCGGCGTCGAGGGCCTTGAGCACGCGCGGATGGACGGCGCCGAACTCGGCGACGATGGTTTTGGGACCCAGCTGCAGTCGGGCGGAACGGCCCGGGTGCCACCAGTCGCGGTTCTGACCTTGCGCCAGTTGCAGCGAGGCGGTCGGGGCGCCGATGGCGTCGAGCACCGCGATCAGGTCGGCCTTGAGCGTGAACAGGGCGTCGTCGCCCTGGCCGGTCCAGCTGCGGGCGGCTCGCGGCGAGATCAGGCCGGCGATGACGGTGCGCTGGTCGTTGGGCTGGTCGCCCGGATAGATGGGACCGATCTCGAACAGGGCGACGTCGCCGTGCCCGCGCGCGGCGTTGCGGGCCGCCGCCTGGATCAGGTTCGGCAGGGCCGAGGGGCGCATGCAGTCGAGGTCGGAGGCGATGGGGTTCTCGACCAGCAACCGCTCGTCGCCGCCGCCGAACAGGACCGCCGTCGATTGCCTGATGAAGGACCAGGTGACGGCCTCGGAATAGCCGAGCGCCGCCAGGGCGCGACGGGCGACGCGGACGCGGGCCTGACGCGGGTTGAGCACGCCCTTCGACGGCGCGCCCTGATCCGGAAGCGGCGTATTGGGCAGATGCTGGAAGCCGTGGATGCGGGCGACCTCTTCGACGAGATCGGCCTTGCCCTCGACGTCGCGACGCCAGGACGGCGGGGTGACGATCCAGGGCTTGTCCGAACCGGCGGGGGCGGCCTGAACGAGGAAGCCCAACTGGCCCAGGATGGTGCCGATGCGGTCGTCCTCGAGATCCATGCCCGAGAGCTGTTTCACATAGGCGGGGTCGAAGGCGAACGGAGCAGGGTTGGCTGGATGCTCGCCCGCCAGCACGATCTCGGACGGCTCGCCGCCGCAGAGGTCGAGGATCAGCCGGGTCGCCAGCTCGAGGCCGGGGACGACCGAGGCCGGATCGACGCCGCGCGCGAAACGGTACTGTGCGTCGGAGTTCAGCGACAGCGTCCGGCCGGTCTGGGCCGTGACGATGGGGTCGAAGCAGGCGCATTCCAGGAAGACATCGACCGTCTCGTCGGAACAGCCGGTCGATTCGCCGCCCATGGCGCCGCCGAGGCCGATGGGCCGTTCACCGCCCGCGTCGGCGATGACGCAGATGGCCGGATCCATGGCGTAGGTCTTGCCGTCCAGCCCAATCACATGCTCGGGCTCGCCGGTGTTGGACGATACCTGTCCACCGCGCACAATAATCTCGCCGCCCACCAGTTTGGCGGCGTCATAGACATGCGCCGGGCGACAGCGGTCGTAGGCCATCAGGTTGGTGACATCGACCAGTCGGCTGATCGAACGCAGGCCGATGGCAGTCAGCCGCCGCTGCAGCCATTCGGGCGAGGGGCCGTTCGTCACGCCCCGGATCAGGCGTCCGGCGTAGACCGGACACATCTCTGGCGCCTCGATCCGCACCGATATCGGCGACTGGAAACCGCCCTTCACCGTGGCGATGTCGTAGTGCTTCAGCTTGCCGACCCCGGCGGCGGCCAGGTCGCGGGCGATGCCGGCGACGCCCAGCCAGTCGGGACGGTTGGGAGTAACCTCGAAGTCGATGACCGGCTCGGCGCCGAACAGTTTGGCCACAGGCGTGCCGACCGGGATCTCCGGCGGCAGTTCCTGGATGCCGTCGCTCTCGTCGGCCAGTTGCAGCTCGGAGGCCGAGCACAGCATGCCGTTCGAGACCACGCCGCGCACCGGCTTCTCGACCAGGGTGACGCCGAGGCCGGGCACGTATGCGCCGATGGGGGCGTAGATGGTGGTGAGCCCTGCGCGCGCGTTCGGGGCGCCGCAGACGATTTCCTTCATCCCGTCGATGGTCTCGACCTGGCAGACCTGCAGACGGTCGGCGTTCGGGTGCTGTGCCGCCGAGACGATCTTCGCCACGGTGAATGGGACCAGGGCCGCGGCCGGGTCGGCGACATGCTCGACCTCCAGCCCGGCCATGGTCATGGCCTCAGCGATCGCGTGGACGTCGGCGTCCGTTTCCAGATGGTCCTTGAGCCAGGACAGGGTGAATTTCACGGGATCAGGCTTTCGGTGAAGTCGAGTGCGGGCGCGTCAGCCGACGCTCTTGATGGCGAGGATTTCGCTGAGGATCTGTTCGTTTCCGGTGAAGCCCAGGGCGTGGAACTCGCAATTCTGGAAGCTGCAGTTGATCACCGGGATCGCGCCGATGGCCATGTTGCGCACCGGGCGCAGCACCAGATTGCCGATGTCGCCCTTTGACTCGCCGAAGTTGACCGCATCGAAGGTCGTGCCGGGCAGGACCAGCATGATTGCCGGACCCTCGATGCGGCAGCCGGTGAAGGTGATGCCGTCGATCATCGACCGACCGGTCCGCAGGTGGTGGCCGAACAGATCGTACAGCGCCATGTCCTCGTTGACGAAGGCGCGCCTGGACAGATCGGCTGTGATGTTCAGGGGGCGACCAAGGCCGATCATCGGCATGCCGCCTGCGGGACCCGTGACGCTCATGCCGCCGACCTCACGCCGAGAAGGTCGTTCAGGACGGGTTCGGGGCCGGTGAAGCCGACGTTCCAGAACTCGCAACCTTCGAACAGGGTGTCGCGGAACGGCACGGTGCCGAGAGCGCGGGCGCCGGTGGGGCGCAGAACCAGATTGCGCATGTCGCCGTCCGGGTCGCCGAAATTGCAGTCGTCGAACCGCACGCCCGAGGACACCAGCATGACCGCCGGCCCCTGGATGCGGCAACCCCGGAAGGTGCGGCCCTCGATCACGCCCAGCATGGCGCCATGGTTGGCGGTATGGAGCTCATAGAGGTTCAGATCCTGATCCTCGAACACCGTCGCGGTCAGGTCCCGGGCGACGTTCAGGTCGCGGGTGATCGGCAGGCGGGACATCAGTTCTTGCCCACGTCGGAGACGGCGCGGGCCGAGACCAGCTCGGCGGCCATCTGATCCACGCTGGCGGTATGACCGGTGAAACCGACCTGAACGAAGCGGCAGCGCACAAACCTGGTGTCCGCGAAACCGACGGCGCCGATAAGGATCGGTCCCTGGCCCTTGTAGAACAGGGACGTCGGGTCGTTGGCGACGCCCATGTTGCAGCCGTCGAAGGTCACGCCGCCGACCAGAGCCATCACCGCCGGCCCCTCGATCACGCAGTCGGTGAAGGTCTTGCCCCGGATCACAGGATCGCCGGCGTTCAGCTGATGCACGGCCATGAGCGGAAGCCAGACGGCCTCCTTCTCGAAGGCTGTGCGCGCGGTCAGGTCGCGGCCGTAGGTCTCGGACAGGATGTCGGTCATGAGGTCAGCTCGTGGGGGATCAGCTCAGGCCGGAGGCCGGATTGGGGGCGGCGAAGGCGGAGAAGCCGTAGTGGGCCAGCCAGCGGATGTCGGCCTCGAACATCGGACGCAGGTCGGGGACGCCGTACTTCAGCATCGCCATGCGGTCGACGCCCATGCCGAAGGCGAAGCCCTGCCACTCGTCCGGGTCGATGCCGGATTGGCGGAGCACATTGGGATGGACCATGCCGCAGCCGAGGATCTCGAGCCAGTCGTCGCCCTCGTTGAGCACCAGCTTGCCACCGGAGCGGTCGCAGCGGATGTCCATCTCGGCCGAGGGTTCGGTGAAGGGGAAGTGGTGCGGGCGGAAACGGGCGTCGACGCCGTCCAGCTCGAAGAACCGTGCGACGAAGGTTTCCAGGGTCGTCTTCAGGTGACCCATGTGGATGTCCTTGCCGATCACCAGACCCTCGATCTGGTGGAACATCGGGGTGTGGGTCGCGTCGGAATCCTTCCGGAAGGTCCGGCCGGGCGCGATGATGCGGATCGGCGGCGACTGCGACAGCATGGTCCGGATCTGCACCGGCGAGGTGTGGGTACGCAGGACCTTGCGCTCGCCCGTCTCGGAGTCGGGCTTCAGGAAGAAGGTGTCGTGCATCTCCCGCGCCGGATGTTTGGGCGGGAAGTTCAGGGCGGTGAAGTTGTGAAAGTCGTCCTCGATGTCCGGGCCTTCGGCGACGGCGAAGCCCATCTCGGCGAACAGGGCGATCATCTCGTCCATGACCTGCATGGTCGGATGGACCCCGCCCTTGCGACGCGGACGGGCCGGCAGGGTCAGGTCGATACGCTCGGACAAGAGGCGGGCGTCGAGTTCGGCGGCCTCCAGTTCGGCCTTCTTCGCGGCGATGGCGGCGGCGACCCGGTCGCGCAGGCCGTTGATCATCGGCCCCTGTTCGCGGCGCTCGTCGGGGCTCATGGCGCCCATGCCCTTGAGCAGGCCCGAGATCGTTCCGGTCTTGCCGAGGGCCGCCACGCGCACGGCCTCGACCTCGGCGACGGTGGTCGCGGAGCCGATGGCGTTGATCAGTTCGAGTTCGAGGGAGGCGAGGGGCGCTGACGAGTCTGGCATGGTGCGGACCGTCTAGCGGCCCGAGGCGCATTCGTCACGTCCGCCGGGGCGGAAAGCCGTCAGGGCGTCGCGGCGCCTGCCGCGATGGCGGCGGCGAGGTCCTCGACCGTGCCCGCGTTGGCCGCGACGATCCAGGCCGGCGGGTCGGGCTCCCAGCGGATCGGGCGGCCGTCAGTCTGGGTCCAGCGATGCAGCCAGGAGATGCCGTTCCTGCGCACATAGGTGTCGGCGTGGGCGTAGATCGGGTCCTCCAGGGCCTGGTCCAGGGTCACGAACGCATAGCCGCGCGCCCGATAGAGGGCGTCGATCTGCGGATACCAGTCGCGGTTCAGGGTCGAGGCGTGCAGCAGCAGGATCTGCGCCGGTTCGCGCCCGCCCACGATCTCGACGCCATAGGGTTCGAAATGGTCGAGCACGGTAGTCATGAAGGCGACATAGGCCTCGCCGACCCGCTGTTTCAGGGCCTCGTCGCCCAGCTGCTCGGCCTTGCGGTAGACGTCGGCGAACATCCAGTCGACGTTGTCGATCGTCACCGGGGCGATCGTGTAGCCGCGCTCGGTCAGGCCCGCCGCGATGGCGTCGTGCTTCTCCGGGGTGTCGCCGGTGAAAAGATACGGGTGCCGGAAGTACCGCAGGGCGCGGCCCCGCGCCTCGAGAGCGGTGCGCAGCGCCGGAGCGCCCGCATCGACGTCGGCGAGATACGCGTCGGGCGTGATCCGGTGGATGTTGACGTGGTGGGCCGTGTGGTTGCCCAGGTCGATGCCCGCGTCGAGCCAGGCGTTCAGGACTTCGGGCAGCAGGGTTGCGGCCTGCGCCTCGCACACCTTGCCGGTGTTGACGAAGGCCGTAGCGCGGCTGCCCAGCGGCTCGAGCATGGCGAGGAAGTCGCGCGTCAGGGCCATGACCTGGACCGGATCGCACAGGGCCTCGGCGGTCGCCTGATAGGGCAGGTCGTCGAAAGTGACGGCCACGGTGCGGGTCTGGGCCATCGCAGGCGCGCCGACCAGCAGGGCGGCGACGAGGCCGGGGATCAGGCGTCTGGACAGCATGGGCGGCTCCGCTCTCGTGGAGACCCTAGCGCCGCCGCGCGGAAACGAAAACGCCCGCCCCGGTGACCGGAGCGGGCGCTTCATATCGTCGGTGACGACAGGTCTTACTTCAGGGCTTCGCGCACCTTGGCGGCGATTTCCGAGAAGCCGACGCCGTCCATGGCGATCGCGGCCAGAACCTTGCGGTCGAGCTCGATGCCGGCCTTGCCCAGGCCGTGGATGAACTGCGAGTAGGTGAAGCCTTCCTGACGGGCGGCGGCGTTGATGCGCTGGATCCACAGGGCGCGGAAGTTGCGCTTGTTAACGCGACGGTCGCGATAGGCGTATTGCCCGGCGCGATCGACGGCGGCCTTGGCCGTGCGGATGGTGTTCTTGCGGCGACCCGAGAAGCCCTTGGCCTGTTCGAGAACCTTCTTGTGACGGGCGTGGGAAACTACGCCCCGTTTGACGCGAGCCATGTCGCTATCCTTTCAAATTCAATACGATGAGGAGATCAGGTCTGCCGGCGCCGATCAGGCGTAGGGCATGTAGGACTTGATCTTCTTGGCGTCGGCGGCGGCCATCAGAGACGTGCCGCGGTTCTGGCGGATGTATTTGGAGTTGTGGCTGATCAAGCGGTGACGCTTGCCCGCAACCCCGGCCTTAACCTTGCCCGTCGCGGTGAATTTGAAGCGCTTTTTGGCGCCAGACTTAGTCTTGAGCTTCGGCATTTTCTCTCTCTATCTTTGAGAGGGCTACCGCCTATCGGCTACGTGAGCCCATGGGAGGTAACCCCGATTAAGAACCGCCCAGGCATGCCTGTTAGCCCGGCGGTTCGGTACGCGAAGGCGCGGCTAGTAGGGGAAGCGGCGCTCAAAGGCAAGCGGAGTCTAGTCGGCGGGGACCGCAGCGGCAGCCTGGCCGCGCCTTAGCGCCCTCCCCGCGTTGATGGCGATGATGGCCGCCGGGACCGTGAGGGCCGCGCCGACGAGGAAAGGCCAGTCGTGGCCGAGGCCCGAGAACAGGGCTCCGGCGAACAACGGGCCGAAGATGCGGGCGATCGAGCCCACAGCCATGTTCAGTCCCAGCATGGCGCCCTGACGGTCGGGCGGCGTCGCCCGGGAGATCATGGCCGAGATGTTGGGCATGGCCATCGACATGCCGCAGGCCCCCAACGCCATGATGACCGGAATGCTCCAGCCCTGGACGATCGGCAGGGTGAAGGCGCCGAGATCGAGGCGGAAGGCCGGGAACCAGGCGACAGGGGCGATCACCTGAAGCACCAGCGACGCGCCGAACAGCAACATGCCGGTCGCCAGCACCCGGGTCTCGCCGAACCGTTTAGCCAGCTTGCCGGTGAAGACGCCCTGGTTCAGGGCCGAGACGATGCCGACGATCATGAAGCTGAGCCCCACCTCGCGGGCGCCCCAAGCGTAGCGATCCTCGGCCCACAGGCCGAACACGCTCTCCATCGCCGAGAAGCCGGCCATGTAGATCAGGGTGACCAGCAGCACCCGTGACACGACGGGATCGGCCCGGGCGTCGTGCAGGCCCGACATGAAGCCCGGACGGGGCACGGCAGGATCGGCCTTGGCCCGGCTTTCCTTGAGGAACACCACCACACCGACGGCGGCGAGGGCGGCCAGGGCCGAGGCGACGAAGATCGGCAGCTGATAGCCGATATGTCCCAGTTGCGGCTGGGTCAGGATGCCGCCGAGGCCGGGACCGACGATGAAGCCCATGCCGAAGGCCGCGCCGATCATCCCCATCCGCCCGGCCCGCTCGGCCGGAGGCGTGACGTCGGCGACATAGCCCTGGACCGTCGAGATATTGCCGGCGCCCAGTCCCGTGAACAGCCGCACGGCCACCGCCAGCCAGATGTTCGGCACAAAGGCCAGGGCCAGATAGCCGATCGCGTTGGATACGAGCGTGATCAGCAGCACGGGCTTCCTGCCGATCCGGTCCGACAACCGCCCCCAGAAGGGTTCGGCGAAGAACTGGCCGAGTGAATAGGCCGCGAACATCACGGTGATCTGCCACGGCTCGGCGTTCAGACTCTGGGCGAAGAAGGGCAGCAGCGGCACCACCAGGCCGAACCCGACCAGGTTGATGAAGACGATCAGGAACAGCATCGCCAGCGCCGGAGCCTTGGCTTTCGGTGCGGGATCGGCGGGCGTCTGGGTCATGGGACGCTACTAGGCGGGACGGGGTCCGGCGTCGATGGCCGGGCTCACCGGGCGGGGTTGTGTGTTTCCAGGAAGCGGACGGTCTCCGTCAGCATTCGTCGCCGGGTGTCGGCGCGCGAGAGCCAGTGATCTTCGCCGGTCAGTTCGATGAACTCATAGGGCTTGCCGGCCCGGCGCAGCGCCTCGGCCAGGACGCGACTCTGCGCGATCGGCACGACGGTGTCGTCGCGGCCATGCAAAAGCAGGATCGGGGCGTCGGCGCGCCCCGCCTGGGCCGCCGGGGAGATGGCGTCCAGATCGCGGTCGCCGAGTCGGTCCGCCCCCATGAAGCGGTTCCAGTATCGCACGACCGGAGAGTCGCGACGACCGCCCTGGTCGGCCTCCCACTGCACCATGCCGCGCAGATCCGAGACCCCCGCGACGGAGACGGCGCAGCGGTAGACGCCTGGATCCAGAACAGGCCCGGCCATGGCCGCATAGCCTCCATAGCTGGCTCCGACGATGCAGACCCGGGCCGGATCGATCCAGCCCTGGCCCGCCAGCCAGCGGACGCCATCGGACAGGTCGGTCTGCATCTTGCCCCCCCATTCGCCGTAGCCGGCCTCCAGATGCGCCTTGCCCAGACCGTCCGAGCCGCGGAAGTTCGGCTGGAGCACGACATAGCCGCGCGACGCGAGCGCCTGGGCCCACCAGTCGAAGCCGAGGGTGTCGCGGGCCGCCGGTCCCCCGTACGGGAGCACCACGAGCGGCAGATTCGCGGGTTCGGTCACACCCGGTGGCAGGGTCAGATATCCCGGGATGCTCATGCCGTCGGCGGCGGCGTACTGGACCACCCTCACCTGCCCGACCCGGTCGCCCTGGATATCGGGATAGGCTTCACCGACGATCTCGGCGGTGCGGCGATCAAGATCGACCAGCTGCCAGGTTCCGGAATCGCCCGCCCCCTGGGTAAAGACGATGATCTGGCGTAGGTCGTCCGACCAGGACTGCAGCGTGACCTGCTTGCCCGGGAAGGCGGCGTCGACCGAACGCCACGTCCGCTCCGCCGCAGGGTCCACGAACCGCCAGATCGTCCGCTCGTCCTCGCCCTCGATCCTGGCGCCGATCAGCAGCCGGCTGCGGGGATGATGGACCAGGCCGGTCACCCGGCCCTCGAACGGCAGGGCCGAAATCTCGCCGCTCTGAAGGTTGACGCTGTAGTAGCCCTCCGGCCGGCCGGCGATCTCGCCGGACAGGACGACCTCGTCGGCGGTCTGGCCGAATCCAGCCAGGCTTGGCGTGTCGATGCGCGCATCGGTGCGCCAGACGGTGCGCCAGAAGCCCCCGCGACGCGCCTGCAGTTCCCACTCATCGCCGTCGTAGCGGACGCGCGCCCGCATTTCCCCGCCCTCGTCGAGCAGATAGCCGCCAGCCTGGTCCTGTTCGTGCACCTCGCGGCCGCCCCCGGTCGTCAGATCGACCCTGTAGAGCCCAAGACCACGATAGCCCGAGCCGGACACGGTCAGGGTCGGATCGCCGTCGATCGTGCGCACGATCGGCGCGCCGGAGACCTTGCCGAGTGTACCCTCGGTGCGATTGAGCGATCCGGACGCGCCGTATATGCGGTTCAATGCGATCGCGACGTTACGCGTCGGAATGTCATAGATCGACACGTCGGCGAACTCCGCCCGGCCTATCCCCAGGCTGGCCGCGACCTGTGTGGCGGTGCTGTAGATGTAGACATCGTCCTCGCCGATCCAGCCGATGTCGCGCACCTTCACCTCGCCGGCGCGGACGCCCCCGATCAGCGACATGTCGTTTAGATCGTTGATGATCAGGCTGCGGTCTTCGCCGGTCGTGGCGATGTAGGCCATGCGGTCGCCGCTGCCGGACACCTCGACCAGATCATAGGCGGGAAGGGCGCCGTAGGCCTCGAGCGGGGCTGTCTCCTGCGCCTGAACCGAAAGGCAAGGGACGAGCCCCAGGAACAGGCCTGCGAGACCACCGCGCCAACGATTGCAGACGAACATCGAACCCCCGAAGTTGCAATCTGTCGACCCTACGACCGCGCGGCGCCACCGCAAGCTGAAATTTGAACCGCCCCGGCACGCGCGGCCCCGGCCATCTGAATTTGGGCCGTCCGTAGGCGGACGTTTGTCGTTGAAACTGCTGCAAAAATTTCAAGATTGGCAAAGCCCGCATTAAGTCCCGACGGCTATCGCTCACCACCAGGACAGGAGAGGTCATGGCCCGGATCGGCGACTATGTGGATGCGGTGGAGCCCGTCTCGCCCGAGACGCCGGGGTCGGTCGTGTTCGACCGGTTCCAGGCCGAGCCGAACACCCTGGCCATCGCCGTCGTCGATGAGGAGGGTCGCCCGCTGGGCCTGATCGAGCGCAACGCCTTCACCCTCAAGATGGCCGCCGAGTTCGGGCGCGCCCTCTATGCGCGGCGTCCGGTGTCGAGCCTGATGGATGGCAACCCGCCCTATGCCGAGGCGAGCGCCAGCGCCGAGACCTTCTTCCGCACGGTCGACGCCGCAGAGATGAACATGCTGCTCCGGGGCTTCATCGTCGTCGAGAACGGCCTCTATGTCGGCGTGGGCGCCGGCGTGCAGATTCTGCAGGCGGGCGCGGCCCTGTATCGCAGCAAGGCCGAGGAAATGGGCCTGCTGGCGCGGAACCTGGCGATCGCAGAGGCAGAGGCCCGGGCCTCCAGCCGCGCCAAATCCGAATTCCTGGCGGTGATGAGCCACGAGATCCGCACGCCGCTGAACGGGGTGCTGGGCGTCGCCGGCCTGCTGCAGAGGAAACTCGAACAACCGGAGCTGCGGCAGCACGTCGAGACCATCCTGGACTCCGGCCAGACACTGTTGAGGCTGCTGACCGACGCGCTGGATATGTCGCGGGCCTCGGCCGGTATCCTGAGCATCGATCCCGCGCCCCTGCGCATCGACGGCGTGGGCGCCGATCTGGAGGCCCTGTGGCGGCCGCGCGCTGAGGAAAAGGGGCTGATCCTGACCGTCGCCTGCGACGCCGAGGCCGCCGACTGGGTCATGGCTGACGCCATGCGGATCAAGCAACTGCTCAACAACCTGATCGGCAATGCGCTGAAGTTTACCCAGGTCGGGGAGGTCGTCGTGTCCCTGGCCACCCGCCGGATCGACGGCCTGGTTCGGCTGGACGCGATCGTCGACGACAGTGGTCCGGGCGTGCCGGACGATGCGGCCGCGACCATCTTCGAGCCGTTCAACACTGGGCAGGCGGGGCGCGAGGGCGCCGGCGCCGGACTGGGTCTGGCCATCTGTCGCCAGATTGTCGAGCGAATGGGCGGGACGATCGGCCTGGCCCGTTCGCCCCAGGGCGGGGCACGGTTCCGGTTCACGCTGGACCTGCCCGACTGCGGTCCCGAGATGCGCGCCGCGGCCAGGCCCCTGGCCGAGCCGACGCCGCACGAGACGCTGCACGTGCTGGTCGCTGACGACAACGCGACCAACCGGTTCGTCGCCACCCGTCTGCTGGAAATGTTCGGTTGCACCCACGAGACGGCCGAGAACGGAGCCGAGGCGCTGGAAGCCGCGTCGATCCGGTCGTTCGACCTGATCCTGATGGACATCAAGATGCCGGTGATGGACGGGGTCGCCGCGAGCCGGGCCATCCGTCGCCTGCCCGGCGCGGCTGGCCGAACCCCGATCCTGGCCCTGACCGCCAACGCCGATCCGCGTGATGAGGTGGAGTATGTCGCCGCTGGCATGAACGGCGTGGCCCAGAAGCCGATCCAGCCCGACGCCCTGCTGAACGCCATGCGCCTGGCCCTGGGGTCACAGCCGGCGGTCGAGGCGGAAGCGGCCTGAACGCAAAACGCCCCGGCGAACCGGGGCGTTCATTCTTGCTGGGCTATCGCGCAGTCGCGCTACTTGAGCCCGGTTGTTACTTCGGCGCCAGGATCATGATCATCTGGCGGCCTTCCATACGCGGGGCGTATTCGACCTTGGCGATCTCGTCGAAATCGGCCTGGACCTTGTTCAACAGCTTCATGCCCAGTTCGGGGTGGGCCATCTCGCGACCACGGAAGCGCAGGGTCACCTTGACCTTGTCGCCCTCGTCGAAGAAGCGGTGCATGGCCTTGGCCTTCACCTCATAGTCGTGGACGTCGATGTTCGGGCGGAGCTTGATCTCTTTCAGCTCGACGACCTTCTGGCGCTTGCGGGCCTCGGCCTTCTTCTTCTGCTCCTGGAAGCGGAACTTGCCGTAGTCGAGAATCTTGGCGACGGGCGGCTCCGACGTCGAGACGATCTGAACCAGATCCATGCCCGCCTCCTCGGCGGCCTCCAGAGCGGCGGAGGTCGGCATGACACCCTGCTTCTCGCCGTTCTGGTCGATGAGCAGAACGCGAGGGGCGCGGATGTCTTGGTTCATGGGCGGGCCGTCCTTGGTGGGCGGCTGGTTCATCGGACGGCGAATGGGCGTCGTTTCCTTGTGTTTCCAGGAGTCGGTAGTCTTGCAGGGGTCAGCGCACGGCGCTCCGCCGCGTTCCCCAAGGCGGGCTATATGCGCCCGAAACGCCCGTTCTTCAAGGCTTGGCGGCGGCGTCCGCCCCGATCCAGACGTCATGGAGCGCGATCACGGCCTCGAAGACACGCTGGGTGGTCAGGGCCTCGATCGGCGCGAACTCTCCCCGGACCGGGTTGGAGGCGGCCATAGCGGTGCGCGGACCGCGCGGGCCATAGAGCCACCACTCGGTCGGGCCGAACAGGCCGAGCGTCGGCTTTCCGGCGGCGGCGGCCACATGCATGAGGCCGGAATCGTTGCCGACGAACAGGGCGGCGCGGTCGATGGCGGCGGCCGAGGCCAGGATGTCGCCCTTGCCCACGAAGTCGATGGCGAGGGGTCCGGCGGCTTCAAGCGCGGGAGTCGCGGGCGGCCGGTCGCCGGGTCCGCCGACGGGCATGAAGCGCCAGCCGGCGAAGCGGGGGTCGGCCTTGAGCAGCTCAACCAACTGGCCCCAGCGGTCGGCGGGCCAGCTCTTGCCCGGCTGATGGGCGATGGGGGCGAGCGCCATGATGGGGCCGGGGGCGGTGGAGAGCGCGGGGTCGATGACGGCGGCGGCCTCGGCGCGGGCGCGGTCGTCGATGAAGAGTTCGGGCTCGAGCGGCGCCCCGGAGCCCATCAGGCGTGAGATCATCTCGACCTTGGGCAGGCCGGTCTCCCAGCGCCGGTTGTAGACGATGCGCCGGTCGGCATTGAGCAGGTAGGCGAGAGCCGAACCACGGATGTCGATGACGAGAGCCCAGTGCGTCCCTAAGACCTGACGCCACAGGTCCAGCCAATGTCCGGCGGCCTTCTTCTTGTCGAGCACGATGACCCGTTCGACGCCGGGCGCCGAGCGGAAGAAGGGCGCGGGCGGGCGGCCGCAGGCGACGGTGATCTGCGCCCCCGGAACCTGACGTGCGATCTCGCGCAGGATGCCCGACGAGATGACGCAGTCGCCAATGCGGTTGGAGGTGACGAACAGGACCTTGTTGGACTTTGGCATGTCAATTTAGTCGCAAACCAACTCGCGAATTTTCTTGAGTACCGAGTCCGATTTGTTCGCGGCCAACTCGCGCAGCTTTTTGTCAGGCTCCGCGCTGTCGAGGCTCAAGGTCGCCTTGATGAAGTCACCGACCGTTGTGCCGCGTTTGTAAATTCTCGCATGCTCCCATTGGTTTTGCGGGAGCGGGTCAGGATAATGACTGAGCCCCCGATGGTCCAAAGCTTCGCTGATGTTCGTTACAACGTGAACTCCGAGTTTTCCGGCTCCGTGGATATCACGAAGCTCGCCCATCTTTAGGGTGAACACCCCCTCGCCTGATGTCACCGCTGCCGCCAGATCGTCGTATGTCTCAATGCCCACGCCTAATCTCCTAGGTCAGAATAAAACTATATAAGGTAGAATAATTTTGACTGTCAATTATAAAATATCGATTTTAAATCGTCCTGACGGCGAGACCCTCGCCTACAGGCGCATTACCGGATCCGGCCCGACCATCGTCTGGATCGGCGGGTTCCGGTCGGACATGGAGGGGACCAAAGCCCTAGCCCTGGAGGCGGCGGCGCAGGAACGCGGCTGGTCCTACGTCCGGTATGACCATTTCGCCCACGGTCAGTCCTCGGGCGACTGGCGTCAGGCCACCATCGGACGCTGGCGCGAGGACGCCATCGCCCTGATCGACAGTCTGGAAGGCCCGGTCATACTGGTCGGCTCGTCGATGGGCGGCTGGGTCGCTCTGCTGCTGGCGCTCGCGCGTCCGGAACGGATGTACGGACTGGTGCTGGTCAACCCGGCCCAGGACTTCACCGAACGACTGATGTGGCCGTCGCTGGACGACCATGTGCGCCAGTCGATCCTGCGCGACGGCGAGGCGCTGATCGTCGAGGCGGGGCTGGGGGAATACGTCCTGACCGGCCGGATGTTCGAGGAGGCGCGCGACTGGCTGCTGCTGGACGCGGCCATTCCGATCGCGGCGCCTGTGCACATCCTTCAGGGACGCGCCGATGAGACCGTACCGCAAGCGCATGCCCTGGCCCTGGTCGAGCGCCTGACCGGCGGCGACGTGACGCTGGATCTGGTCGAGGGCGGCGATCACCGGCTGTCGACGCCGCGCGATCTGGCGCGGCTGGTCGATGCGGTGGAGCGCCTCAGAAGCCTCTAGGTCGCGCGGGCCGCGGGACGCAGGCCTTCGACATTGGCCTGAAGCACCGTCGGGCGACGCTCGCCGCCGGCGGCGATGATGCGGTCGATCCGGGCCTTTTCGGCGCGGAAGCCGGCCAGGTCGGCGCCGGCGAGGACGGTGGATTCGTCCATCCGGATGCCGGACGGATTGATCCGCTGGCCGTTGCGCCAGATTTCATAGTGCAGGTGCGGACCGGTCGAGGCGCCGGTCGAACCGACATAGGCGACAACCTGGCCCTGGGACACGCGCTGACCGGCGCGGATTCCTGCGCCGTAGCGCGAGAGGTGGCCGTAGCCCGACTCGAGGCCGTTGGCGTGACGGATGCGCAACCAGTTGCCGTAGCCGCCCCAGCGACGCGCCTCGACGACGACGCCGTCCGAGGGGGCGACGATCGGCGTGCCGGTGCCGGCGGCGAAGTCGATGCCCTGGTGCATCTTGCGATAGCCGGAAATCGGGTGGACCCGGAAACCGAAGCTCGACGACACGCGGGCCGCGCGGTCCAGAGGGGTGCGCATCATCGAGGAGCGCATGTTCTTGCCGGTGGCGTCGTAATACTGGGCCTCGCGGGCGCCGGCGGGCTGGTAGCGATAGAAGACCACGCCCTTGAGCTCGGCGTAGAGCAGTTCGTCGGTGTCCACCGTGCGACCGTTCTCGGTCACCGTCCGGCCGAAGACCAGGGTGAACTCGTCGGAGGCGCGCACGTCACGCTCGAGGTCCAGCTTGTGGGAGAACAACTGGTTGGCCTTGCGGCGGATGGCGGCGTCCGCCCCCATGCGCTGGGCAGTGGCCGAGAGGGAGCCGTGAACCTCGCCCTTGAGGACGACGGTCTCGTGCGTGACCCGCTCTTCCAGAGCGCGCAGGCGCAGGGCGCCGTCGAAGCTGCGCGACACGGTCAGCTGGCTGGCAGGGCCGGTGCGCATCGTCAGGCCGATCAGGCGGGCGTCGCCGCGGCCCCCGCGCGGACGGGCGATGGCGGTTTCGAACCGCAGACCGGCGCGCATCTGCGACAGGTCGAACGCGTTGGAGAGGGTGGCGGCGACGGCCGAGGCGTCGGCGGCGCCGATGCCGGTGCGGCGGACGGCCTGTTCAAAGGTCTCGCCGCGACGGATCTGGACGGGAATGGCTTCTGGAGCGGTCAGACCGGCGGGGGTCCCGGCTGCGTCGAACGCGCGGGCCTCCAGCGAGGCGACCTGAAGAGCAGTCAGTTCGGGAACGACTTCGGCCTGCGCGGGTTGGTAGACTCGTCCCGCCAGCATGGCCACCGTGACGGCGGCGGCGGCGGTCAGGAGGTGCGGAGCGAAACGCATCGGCTGGCGTCGCGGATCGAACTGGGCCATCGGTCCCCGGCAGAAAACGACGCCACGCGGCGCCCAATCACACTCAAAGCAAGGTTCGCGCCCAAGTCCCCCCGGTCACGAAGCGCGTCCTATACCTTGTGGGTCGCATGATGGGAAGACGGGTCGTTACAAATGATTAACCGCAGTGAAGCGGGTCGGTAATTCGAGGCGCTTTTGGGTATTTCGACAGGTCACGGGACAGTCTATCGCCAAGCTATGGTCGCCTCTGCTGTCGTTCCTGAATCATTGCGAGGCCCTCGCAGTGTCGCCTTCACTCTAAGTGACCGTGGCGCCACTCAATGTGGCACGGCCGCCACGGCTGTTTCACCGCGCAACACCTTGAGGATGCTCATCGGCCTTTCCGTCCCTATCCGGCACAGGCTGGAGCACCGGGCATGAGCGATACGCCTCCCGAGAGAAAAATCCGGCGCAGCCATCGCCTGACGCGCGCAATCGGCATCGGTCTGGCGGTCGGGCTGATCGTTCTCGCCCTGCTGGCCACTGTCGCATGGCTGAACCGGCGGGCGGCGGCGCGGGAGATTCTGGTCGGCTGGCTGGACCAGCGCGGCATCGAGGCGGACGTCGAGATCGCGCGTCTGGAGCTGAACGGTTTCGTCGGCAGCGTGCGCATCGGCGACGAGAGCAATCCCGACGTGACGATCCAGCGCGTCGAGGTCGACTATGCCCTCGGCCTGCCCTGGTCCTCGACCGGTCTCGGGGTGACGCCCAGCCGGATTCGCCTCGTCCGCCCTGTCGCGCGGGCCAGCTGGAAGGACGGCAAGCTGTCGTTCGGTTCTCTGGATCCGCTGATCGAGGAGTTCACAGGCCGCCCGCCCCGCCCCGACAGCCGGGGTCCGGTCGTCATCGTCGAGACCGGCCGGCTGAGGCTTGATACGGAATACGGTCCCGTCTCCCTGCTGGCCGATGCGCGTATCGACAACGGCAAGCTGATGCGGCTGGCGGCGCGGATGCCCGCCGCCTCCCTGAAGAGCGGCGAGATCGAGGCGCGGGGGCTCGGCGGCGAACTGGACCTGACCACAACCGGTGACCGGGTGGCTCTGCAGGTCGATCTGGCGGCGGAAGCGTTCGCCGCGCCGGGACTGAACGGCGATACCGCCCGCCTGTCGGGGACCGCCGACCTGCCCTATCCCGACCTGAAGACCCGGCGCGGCGACGGGCGCGCCGCCGTCGACCTGACCCTGTCCGGCGACCGGCTGGCGGTCGGAGACGCGGCGACGACCGGCGCCGTCCTGACCCTGATCGCCAACGGGCAGGTCAGCGGCTGGATCGAGACCCTCGCCTTCAACGGAACCACCTCGACGCGGCTGCGGGCCGCGAGCCTGTCCGCGCCCGGTCTGTCTGCCCGCTCGACGGAGATCACGGCGTCCGACGCCCGCGTCGCCCTGCTGCGCCGCGCCGACGGTCTGTCCTGGAGCCACGAAGGGCCGGTTCGAGTCGCCGCCGCATCCGGCCGGGCCGGCGATCTGGTCCTGACCGGGGCCGACATGACCTCGTCACGGCTGGCCTTGAGCGGCGCGGGTGGAGCGGTGGAGGCCAGCGGCCCCCTGTCGGCGCGTCTGGACCGCGCGTCCTTTGACACGTTGAATCTGAACCAGACGACCGGCCGGTTCGACCTCGACTTCGCCTCCGGCCGTCCGACGGCCCTGGTCCTGACCGGATCGCTGGCCTCGGCGCGCGGCGCCTGGCCCCTGTTCGGACCGGTGACATCGGACGACGTGCCGGAGCTGGCGGAGATGAAGCGGGCGCTCGGCGCCTTTGCCCTCGACGTTCCGGCCCTGCGTCTGACCAGCGGCGACGCCGGTCTGGCCGTGACCCTGCCCCGCGCGGCCCTACTTACCCCGGCGAACGGCGGCGCCGTCACCATCAACCCCGTCGCCGCGCCGATCTTCGCCGCCCGTCCCGGCGAGAGGGGCGGCGGGGCGCTGAATGTCGTCGCCACGCGGGGACAGGGCCTGCCCGAGGCGACCTTCGCTATTCCCAATTGGCGGCTGACCGCCGGCGGGTTCGAGGCGACGCTCGACGGAACGGCCGCGCTCGACTTCGGCCTGGCGCGGGGGCTGAACGTCCAGACCCGGGGCGTGCTGGCGACCAATGCGGGCCGCCTGACCTATGTCGCCTCCGACTGCCTCACCTTTACCGCCGAGCGGCTGGAGCTGGAGGAGAACGACGTCATGGACCTGTCTGGTGGACTGTGCGCCTCGGGCGGGCCGCTGGTCGTCTCCGAGAACGGTCGCTGGCGGGCGGGCGGAAGGCTGGACGACGTGAAGGCCTCGGCGCCCTTCCTGGCCATGACCTTCGACAACGTTCAGGGCGTCGCGTTCGCCACGGGTTCCCGGGCCGGTCTGGGGCTGGAAGCGACGATTGACTCGGCGAATGTCGAGGACGCCACCCGGCCTCGCCGGTTCAATCCGTTGACCGCTTCCGGCTCTGCGACGCTTGCGGACGAGACGTGGGGCGGCGTCTTCGACCTGGCCCGCAACGACGTCGTACTCGGTGAGTTGACCCTGGCCCACGACGGGAAGACGGGCGAGGGCGGCATCGTCATCGACGCGCCGTCGCTGGTCTTCGCCGAAGGCGGCCTCCAGCCCGCCGACCTCAGCCCCCTGGCCGCCGACTTCGTTCAGTCGCCTGCGACCGGTTCGGCCTCGTTCAACGGCCGCCTTGGCTGGAGCGACGATCTGCCCGAGGGCACGAGTTCCGGCCGTCTGGTCATCCCGGGGATCGACTTCGTCAGCCCGGCCGGGGCTGTGAAGGGTCTGAGCGGGACCATCGACTTCACCAATCTGGCGCCGTTGACCACGGCGCCGGGCCAGACGTTGCGGATTGCGACCCTGGAATCGGTCGCCGACTTCACCGAACTTGACCTGACCTTCTCGCTGGACAAGGCCGCGATCAGCGTGGCCGGCGGAGAAATCCGCGCGGCGGGCGGCACGGTCAGCGTCGAGCCCTTCTCCGTCCCGCTGGATCGCCGGCCCTTCTCCGGCGTGATCGTGCTGGACCGGGTGCAGCTGGGCGAACTGATCGCCGGCTCCGGCTTCGGCGACCGGGTCAAGCTGGACGCCGTGGTGTCCGGCCGCCTTCCCTTCACCTCAGATCCCGACACGGGCGTGCGAATCGCCGGCGGGACCCTCTACGCCGCGCAGCCGGGTCGGCTGTCGATTGCGCGCGAGGCCCTGTCGGATCTGGAGGCGGGCGGCGGCGGCGAGGTGCCGCCCAACACCGTCGAGGATCTGGCCTATCAGGCGATGGAGAACCTGGCCTTCGACACCCTGACCGCCGACGTCGACAGCCAGGATGCGGGCCGCTTGGGCGTGCGCTTCCACATCGTCGGCCGCCACGACCCGCCGCAGCGTCAGGAGCTGCGTCTGTCCCTGTCCGAGCTGATCAGCCGGGAGTTCCTGAACCGGACCCTGCCCTTGCCGTCGGGGACGGGGATCAACCTGACGCTCGACACGACCTTGAACCTGAACCAGCTCGTTTCCGACCTGTTGGCCGTCAATCGGGCGCGCAATGGAAGTCCTGACGAGGAACAGCCTTGACCGTTCAGAGCCCGTTCACACCACGAGGCGCATCCCTCACGCCAGTTAAAGCGTTGAAGTCTCCGGAGACCGCAGCATGACCCCGCCACAGAACCGTATCGCCCGCCTGGGCCTCCTGGCGCTCGCCGCCTCGGCCATGCTGGGCGCATGCACCCCGACCATTCGTCTGGAGGTCGCGCCGATCGAGATCTACGCCAAGCTGGACGCCGATGTCCGCGTGCGGCTGGATCGCGAGCTGCAGGACCTGCTGGCCGAAAACCCCAATCTGTTCTGATGGAAAAGACTCCTCCCATGACCTTCCGCAAATACTTCGTTCTGGGCGCCGCCGTCGTCGCGCTGGGCGTGGCCGCGGGCGCCGCGATGGCTCAGACACCGGCCCAGAAGTCGCTGATCGATGCGGCCAAGGCGCAAGGCGTCGTCGGCGAACAGGCCGATGGCTATCTGGGCGTCCGCACCTCGGCCGATCCCGAGCTGCAGACCGCCGTCGCCGCGACCAACAGCGCGCGCCGTCGGGTCTATGCCGCCAGCGCCGCCGACGTCGGCACCTCCACCGAGGTCGCCGCCGCCCGGATGTTCGAAAGCCAGCTCCTGCCGCGCATCTCGACGGGGCAATGGTACCGCAACGCTTCCGGCCAGTGGGTGCAACGCTAACCTCTTCGGCGCCGCAGCGTTGCTAGCGGCGCCGTTTCAGGATTAGGTCTCGCGCATATTCGAGGGGACCGCCTGATGACCGATACGCCCGCCGCCGCTCCGACAAAGCGCGTCGAACTGACTGTACGCGCGCTGATCCTGGGCTGCCTGCTGGCGGTCGTGTTCACCGCCGCCAACACCTATCTGGGCCTCAAGGTCGGGCTGACCTTCGCCTCGGCCATCCCGGCGGCGGTCATCTCGATGGCCATCCTGCGGGCATTCAAGACCTCCACCATCTGGGAGAACATGACCGTCCAGACCGTGGCCTCGGTCGGCGGGGCCATGAGCTCGATCATCTTCGTCCTGCCCGGCCTGGTCATGGTCGGCTGGTGGCTTGAGTTTCCGTTCTGGGAATCGGTGCTGATCTGCGTCTTCGGCGGCGTGCTGGGCGTCACCTTCTCCATCCCGCTGCGCCGCGCCCTCGTGGTCGACGCGGGCCTGCCCTATCCGGAAGGCGTCGCCGCCGCCGAGGTCCTGACCGTCGGCTCGCGCGGAGCCGAACAGACCGACAGCGCCGTGCGCGAGAACAAGGCCGGCCTGCTGATCGTCATTGTCGGTTCGTTGATCTCGGCCGGTTACGCCCTTCTGGTCGCCGGTCGCGTCTTCGCCGGCGAAGCGGCCAAGTTCATCAAGCTGCCCGCCGCCCTCGGCGGCGGCGCGACGGGCATGGGCTTCGGCATGCAGTTCGCGCTTCTGGGCGCCGGCCACCTGATCGGCCTGACCGTGGGTCTGGCCCAGGCGTTCGGGCTGCTGCTGGCCTGGGGTATCGCCGTGCCGATCCTGACCAGCCCCGACACCATCGCCTGGCTGACGGCCAACGGCATTCCCTCCATCGCCACCACCCTGCCGGCCGGCGTGAGCGCCGAGGAGCTCGCCTCGACCGTCTGGCGACGGGAGGTGCGGTTCATGGGCGCCGGCGTCATCGGCGTCGCCGCCATCTGGACCCTGATCAAACTGGCCGGCCCGCTGATCGGCGGGCTGACCTCGGCGCTCGCCGCCAACCGCCGCCGTAACGCCGGCGAGATTCTCGACCGCACCGAGCAGGACATTCCGATCAATATCGTCGCCGGCCTGTCGGTCGCCTGCCTGATCGGCATCGGCGGGATCCTGGCCTTCTTCGCCAACAGCAATCCGACGCTCGCCGGGTCGACCGTCCTGCTGGTCGCGGGCGGCCTGATCTATGTCGTCCTGATCGGTTTCGCCGTGGCCGCCATCTGCGGCTACATGGCCGGCCTGATCGGCTCGTCCAACAGCCCGGTGTCGGGCGTCGGCATCCTGGCCATCGTCATCGCGTCGGTGCTGATGCTGGGCGTCCTGGCCATCGCCGGCCTGCCCGCCGATCCCTCGGTCGTAGCCTTCGCCCTGATCGTGACGGCTGTCGTGTTCGCGGTCGCGGTCATCGCCAACGACAATCTTCAGGACCTCAAGACCGGCCAGTTGGTCCAGGCCACGCCCTGGCGTCAGCAGACGGCCCTGATCGTCGGCGTCGTCGCCGGCGCCATCGTCATCCCCCTGATCCTCAACCTGCTGAACAAGGCCTTCGGCTTCGAGGGCGGACCGGCCGGCATCGCCGACGAACCTCTGGCGGCCCCTCAGGCGACCCTGATCTCGGCCCTGGCGCGCGGCGTCATTGGCGGCGACCTGCGCTGGGATCTGATCGGCATCGGCGCGGTGATCGGCGTGGTCATCATCATCCTGGACGCCGTCCTGAACGCCTCGACCAAGGGCAAGGTGAAACTGCCGCCTCTGGCCGTCGGCATCGGCTTCTACCTGCCGGCCGCCGTGACCACGATGCTGGTGATCGGCGCCGTCTGCGGCTGGTTCTACGACAAGGCGATCAAGACCACCCGCTTCGCCGACGTCGGGCGTCGCATGGGCGTCTTGCTGGCCTCGGGCCTGATTGTGGGCGAAAGCCTGTTCCTGGTCATGACCGCCGGGGTCATCGTCGCCACCGGCAATGATGCGCCCTTCGCCATGCTGCCGGAAGGCTCGACCTGGCCGGCCATGCTGTCGGGGATCGCGGTGTTCGCCGTCCTGACGCTCGCGCTCTACGCCTGGATCCGCAGCCGCTCGGCCAAGGTCTGAGCCTAGGCTTCGGGCGCGAAGGTCTGGGTCAGGAACCGCTTCCAGCCGGCCTTGACCCGACTCTCGACGGTGAAGTGGAAGCCGGGCTGTCCGTCGTCGCGCGGCCAGTAGACCATGCGCGCCAGCCCGGCCTTCATCTGCGCCTCGAAGGCGACGGCGTCCGAATGGACGTCGGTTCCGTCCGTCAGCCGCCCGGTCGACCGCTTGCCGTCGTTGGTGAAGGAGTGGAACGCCAGCGTCCCTTCCTCGTCCGTCCCGAACAGGGCGACCTCGCGGTAGGGCGGCCGGTCGCCCATCCGCCATTCCGCCTCCAGACGGATCCAGTCCTTGCCGAAGGCGGAAAATGCGCGGCTGCACGACATTCCGTGGGCGGGGGTCGTGCCCTCCCCCGCGCCCGTCGTCACCCATGCCCCGATCAGCGGCGCGAGCGGACCCAGCGCGCCCCGCCCCTTCTTCCAGCCGGACACGATCCTTGTCTTACGTCCGGTAGGCGTCGTGGCAGGACTGGCACGACGCCCGAACGACCATGAACTGCGCCTGGGCGCCGGCCGTGTCGCCGGCGGCGATCAGTTCCTGCAGACGCGCGGCGGCGGCGGCATAGTCGCCGGCCTTCGCCTCGAAGCCTGCGCGGTCTGTCCAGATTTCGGGTTTGGCCTTGGTCGCGGCGCCGAGGGCGTCCGGGCCGGTGCCGGCCGGGAACATTCCCGGCAGGGCGCGTGCCCAGCGGGTCAGGGCCGCCGAGCTGAAGCCCATTGACTGGGCCGGCGCCCCGGCGTCCAGGGCCGCCTTGATCGAACCCATGGTCACGCCGGACATCATCAGGGCCGCCTGACGCGCCGCGACGATCTCGGCCGGAGACATCGCGTCCTCCTGAGCCCCCGCCGCCCCGCCGGCGCACATCAGGGCGACGGCGCCCGCCACGATCAAACGCTTCATCCACTCGCTCCCAAAGCCAAGATGCGAACGCTGCTCCCCGACCGGCACACTGTCAAACGGTCGCCATCTTGGGTCGCTATGGTCTTTCCGCCGCCCAGCCTGTATGAGGCGCGCGCTCCCCGCATGACGCCTCTAACGAGCGGCCACCGCATTGTCGGCCGCCTATTCGCATTGAAACAGAATGAACCTTCGCAACGTCGCCATCATCGCCCACGTCGACCACGGCAAAACGACCCTGGTGGACCAACTCCTGGCCCAGTCCGGCGTCTTCCGAGCCAATGAGGCCCAGACCGAACGCGCGATGGACTCCAACGATCAGGAGAAGGAACGCGGCATCACCATCCTGGCCAAGTGCACCTCGGTGCTCTGGAACGGCAAGGCGGGCGAGACGCGCATCAACATCATCGACACCCCGGGCCACGCCGACTTCGGCGGCGAGGTCGAGCGCATCCTGGGCATGGTGGACGGCTGCGTCATCCTGGTGGACGCCGAAGAGGGCGTCATGCCCCAGACCAAGTTCGTGCTGACCAAGGCCCTGAAGATGGGCCTGCGTCCGATTCTCTGCATCAACAAGGTCGATCGCGCCCACGCCGATCCGGACCGCGTCCACAACGAGACCTTCGACCTGTTCGCCGCCATCGGCGCGACGGACGAGCAGCTCGACTTCCCGCACATCTACGCCTCGGGCCGCAACGGCTGGGCGACGCTGGATCTGAACCAGCCCAACGACAACCTGGCGCCCCTGTTCGACCTGATCGTCGACCACGTCCCGCCGCCCAAGGTTCAGGCGAACAAGGACAAGCCGTTCCAGATCCTGAACGTGCTGATCGAGTCCGATCCGTTCCTGGGTCGCATCCTCACCGGCCGTATCGAGAGCGGCAAGGCTGTCCCCGGCATGGCGATCCACGCCCTGGACCGCGAAGGCAAGGAAATCGAACGCGGCCGCATCACCAAGGTTCTGGCCTTCCGCGGCCTGAAGCGCACGGCCCTGGACGAAGGTTCGGAGGCGGGCGACATCGTCGCCATCGCCGGCATGTCCAAGGCGACCGTGGCCGACACCCTGTGCGCCATGGAAGTCACCGACGCGCTTCCCGCTCAACCCATCGACCCGCCGACCATCTCCATGACCGTCTCGGTCAACGACAGCCCGCTGGCCGGTCGCGAAGGCGACAAGGTCCAGTCGCGCGTCATCCGCGATCGCCTGCTCAAGGAAGCCGAGGCCAACGTCGCCATCCGCGTCACCACGACCGAAGGCGGCGACGCCTATGAGGTCGCCGGACGGGGCGAACTGCAGCTGGGCGTGCTGATCGAAAACATGCGCCGCGAAGGCTTCGAGGTCTCGATCTCGCGTCCGCGCGTGGTGTTCCAGGAAGGTCCGAACGGCGAGAAGCTGGAGCCGATCGAGGACGTCATGATCGACGTCGACGACGAGTTCTCGGGCGTCGTCATCGAGAAACTATCGGCCCGCAAGGCCGAGATGACCGACATGGGTCCGTCGGGCGCCGGCAAGACCCGCATCAGCCTGAAGGCCCCGTCCCGCTCGCTGATCGGCTATCAGGGCGAGTTCCTGACCGACACGCGCGGTTCGGGCGTGCTGAACCGCGTGTTCAGCCACTACGAAGCCTACAAGGGCGACATCGCCGGCCGTCTGAAGGGCGTGCTGATCTCCAACTCGGACGGCGAAACCGCTGCCTTCGCCCTGTGGAACCTGGAAGACCGCGGGGTCATGTTCGTCGGCGCCGGCGAGAAGACCTATGAAGGCATGATCATCGGCGAGAACGCGCGCTGGGACGACCTCGACGTCAACCCGATCAAGGGCAAGCAGCTGACCAACGTCCGCGCCTCCGGCAAGGATGAGGCCGTGCGCCTGACCCCGCCGCGCCAGATGTCGCTGGAACAGGCCATCGCCTACATCTCCGACGACGAGCTGGTGGAGGTGACGCCGAAGTCCATCCGCCTGCGCAAGCAGACGCTGAACCCGTCGTTCCGCAAGAAGCGCACGCGTCCGGAATAGGCGCACCGCGCCTTCGAGACTGAGAGAAGGGGCGCACGAGCCATCGTGCGCCCCTTCTTCGTCTAGGCTGGACGACCCCCGCAGACCGGACAGGCCGGGTCCGCCGTGACCGTCACCGTCCGGCTGGTCGCCGCAAGACCGTCGTAGAGCATCAGGCGACCGGTCAGGGGTTCGCCCGCGCCGGTGATCAGCTTGATCGCCTCCAGCGCCGCCATGGCCCCGATCACCCCGGCCAAGGCGCCGATGACGCCAACGCGGGCGCAGGTCTCGGCGTCCGGCGGGCTTTCCGGCACCAGGCACCGGTAACAGGGCTTGCCGGCGAAAGCCCCCACCTGGCCCGTCCAGCGACCGAGCGCGCCGGAGACCAGCGAAATCCCGGCTGACACGCAGGCCGCGTTGACCAGATGACGCGTCTCGAAATCGTCAGTCCCGTCCAGCACCGCGTCCGCGCCGGCGATGACCGACGCGGCGTTGTCCGCCGTCAGCGAATGGTTCAGCGCCTCGACGCGGACATGGGGATTGATCGCCTCCAGCCGCCCGGCCGCCGCCTCGACCTTCGGCCGATCGATGTCGGCCGTGTCGAACAGGATCTGGCGCTGGAGGTTGGACAGGGAGACGACGTCGCCGTCGATGATGCGCAGCGTCCCGACGCCCGCTGCGGCCAGATACAGCGCCGCCGGTGAGCCCACCCCGCCCGCGCCCACGATGACCACGGTCGCGGCCTTCAGCCTCTGCTGGCCTGGTCCGCCGACCTCCGACAGGACCAGGTGGCGTGCGTAGCGCTCGACCTCTTCGGGGGAGAAATTCATGCGCCTCAGTTAGGCGCGACGGGCTCCGACGTCACGCCGCCTGTTTCAGTTCCACGATCTGCTCGGCCTGATAGCCGGTGATCCCGGCCAGATCGGACATATGCATGGCGGCCAGGACGCCCCGGGGGTTGTCGCACAGGGTCATCGTTTCGGTGAAGGACCGTTCGGCGATCGGCTTGTCGATCAGGACGCGCAGGTTCTTCAGACGACGATCCTCGGACAGGCGACGCAGCAGGCGGTCCAGGTCCACGCGGCGCCCTTCCATCCCATGCAGGCACCAGCCATCGAGGAACATCAGGCCGCTGGTGATGTGATCACGGCGATTGTTACGCTCCGACACGCCGAGAATCTGCGCGAGCGACAGGGTCGACACACCGGTCGAACCTACGGTTTCAGCAGCGATAATGACGCGATAAAGCAAAGCTTATCCTCGTTGAGGTCGGTCTGAGGGACTGATTGTGTCCATGTAACCTGTTACATGGGTGGAAATATGGCTAACCGCGAACACTGTTTTTGCAAAGCTTTCGCCTTGTCTCGCCGTATTTCGGTCGCCATCTGACGGGAATGAACCAGACTTCGAGCAACTTCCCCGACTGGCACGGCACCACCATTCTGGCGGTCCGCAAGGACGGTCGGACCGTCATCGCAGGCGACGGCCAGGTCTCGATGGGCGCCACCATCGTCAAGGGCGCGGCGCGCAAGGTCCGCACACTGGCGGGCGGCAAGGTGCTGGCCGGCTTCGCCGGCGCCACGGCGGACGCCTTCACCCTGATCGAGCGGCTGGAGGCCAAGCTGGAGCAGTATCCGGACCAGCTGGCCCGCGCCTGCGTCGACCTGGCCAAGGACTGGCGCACCGACCGCTACCTGCGGCGGCTCGAGGCCATGCTGCTGGTCGCCGACAAGGACGCCATCTTTACCGTCACCGGCGTCGGCGACGTGCTCGAGCCGGAGTACGGCGTCGCGGCCGTGGGCTCCGGCGGCAACTACGCCTTGGCCGCCGCTCGCGCCCTGATGGACAACACCGACCTGGACGCCGAGGCCGTCGCCCGCCGCGCAATGGCCATCGCGGCGGACATCTGCGTCTACACCAACGGCAACCTGACCGTGGAACGGCTCCAGGCCCCCTAGCAGCGGCAGGTCAGGCGCGCTCAAGCAGCGAGGCTGAGCCTGTCCTCCGGCCGATCGAAGATCGGACCGGGGGGCGAGCCGAGCGATAGCGCCCCGGAAATGTCCAGTCAGGAACCGTCAGGGTGGGCGCCGCCCAGGTTTCGGCGATTTAACGGGACATCCATGCCGATCCCGGCATGACTGACGGCTGGAGTTCCGATGCCCCGTCTGATCCTTCTCGCAGCCCTGTTGCTGGTCTTCGCCCGTCCGGCGCAGGCCCAGCCCGCCGAGGCCTCGCACGTCGTGGCGGCCGAGCGCGCCTTTGCGGCCGACGGCCTGACCATGGGCGTCGACGGCTCCTTCCTGAAATGGTCGGCCGACGACGCCGTGATGATCGCGGGCGGCGCGCCGCGACTGGCGCACGACATTCTCGACCCCGCCGCTGTCTTCGACCCGGCCGCTCCGTCGCTGGTCTGGTGGCCGAACTGGGCGGGAATCTCGAAGTCCGGCGATCTCGGCTTCACCACGGGCGGGGTTGAGGTCGGGGGTCGCCGCACCGGTCACTACTTCACGATCTGGAAGCGCCAGGCCAACGGATCGTGGAAATGGGTCTATGACGGCGGGGTCGGCGCCAGCGCCGCGGAAGTGCCCGGCCCGGAGACAGAGCCGCTTCTCCTGCCCACCTCCATCCTGGAATCGTCGAGCCCGAACTCGGCGATGTCCGAGGTCCGCACTGTCGAGGCCGTCCTCGCCGCCTCCGCCCTGCGCGACCAGAAAGAGGCGCATCTGTCGCTTCTGGCGCCCGACGGCCGCCTCTATGTCGCCCCCCTGCCGCCCGCCGTCGGAGCCAAGGCCTTCCCCGCCGCGCTCGACGCCTGGCCGCACAGTTTCGAGTTCAGCGCCCCGTTCGGCGGCGGATCGTCGAGCGCAGGCGACATGGTCTGGACCTATGGCCGCGCCCTGTGGACCCGGGACGTGGCCCCGCGCGCCGGCCACTACGTTCATCTGTGGCAGAAGCGCTCGATGGGCTGGGTGCTGGTCTTCGCCCAGATCATCAGCGATCCGCCCCCTGCTCCTGTGACGCCACCCCCTCCCGCAGCGGGCTGACAGCGACTATCTGCGGACCATGACCGATCTGTCTCCCCGCGAAATCGTCTCCGAACTCGACCGCTTCATCGTCGGCCAGGGCGACGCCAAGCGCGCCGTCGCTGTCGCCCTGCGGAACCGCTGGCGCAGGAAACGCGTGCCCGACGACCTGCGCGACGAGGTCACGCCCAAGAACATCCTGATGATCGGCCCGACCGGCGTCGGCAAGACCGAGATCGCGCGCCGCCTGGCCCGCCTCGCCGGCTCGCCCTTCCTGAAGGTGGAGGCGACCAAGTTCACCGAGGTCGGCTACGTCGGCCGCGACGTCGACCAGATCATGCGCGACCTGGTCGAGGCGGCTTTGGTCATGGTCCGGGATGCCCGCCGCACAGGCGTCCGCGCCAAGGCCGAGGCGGCGGCGGAGGAACGGATCCTCGACGGCCTGGTCGGACCGGGAGCCCAGCCCGCCACGCGCGACAGTTTCCGCAAGAAGCTGCGCGCCGGCGAGATGGACGACAAGGAGATCGAGATCCAGTTGGCCGACAACGCCTCCCCGATCCAGGGGCTGGACGTGGGCGGCGGCGGCAATGTCGGCCTGCTGAACCTGTCCGACATGCTGGGCAAGCTCGGTGGCGGGCGCACGAAGTCGGTCCGCACCACGGTCAAGGACGCCCTCGCCCCGCTGGTGACCGAGGAGAGCGACAAGCTGCTGGATCAGGACAGCCTGAACCGCGACGCGCTTCGGCTGGCCGAGAACGAGGGCATCGTCTTCATCGACGAGATCGACAAGGTTGCGGGGCGGCAAGACCGCGGCGGCGCCGACGTCTCCCGCGAGGGCGTCCAGCGCGACCTGCTGCCCTTGATCGAGGGCACGACAGTCTCGACCAAATACGGACCGGTGAAGTCGGACCACGTCCTGTTCATCGCCTCAGGCGCCTTCCACGTCGCCAAGCCCTCGGACCTTCTGCCCGAACTCCAGGGCCGTTTGCCGATCCGGGTCGAGCTCAAGGCCCTGACCCGCGACGACTTCGTGCGCATCCTGACCGAGCCCGAGGCCAATCTGATCCGCCAGAACCAGGCGCTTCTGGCGACAGAGGACGTGACGCTGGAGTTCACGCCCGACGCGGTCGAGGCGATGGCCGATGCTGCGGTGGCGGCCAACGGCGCGGTCGAGAACATAGGAGCGCGCAGGCTGGTCACGGTGATCGAACGGGTGCTGGAGGAGACGTCGTTCAAGGCCTCGGACCTCGGCGGCCAGACCCTGACCTTCGACGGCGACGCGGTGCGGGAGAAAGTCGGCGACCTGTCGAAGAATGCGGACCTCAGCCGGTTTATTCTGTGACACCCCTCTCCCCGTGCGGGAGAGGGAGACCGCACACGGCGGCGAAGCCGTCGTCCTTGTGCGGTCGGGTGAGGGGTCACGACGGCTATGGCAGTGAGCCGAACCAACGCCGACCTTCAACGTCAGCGTGACCCCTCATCCGACCTCGCTTCGCTCGGCCACCTTCTCCCGCAAGGGGAGAAGGGACCTGACGCCTTAAATCCATCCCGATCCGTGCTATAAGGCGCGTTCCCCTCCACTCAGGATCATCGCCCGTGAGCGTTACGCTCGACCTGTCGCGCACCTCTGCCCCGGCCAGACCGGCCCCCGTCAACCTTTCCGGTCTGACGCGCGCGGGCCTGCGTCAGGCGCTGATCGACGCCGGCATCTGCCCGCCCGAGAAGGCGAAGATGCGCGCCTCTCAGGTGTGGAGCTGGATCCACCACTATGGGGTCACCGACTTCGCGGCGATGACCAACATCGCCCGCAGCGCCCAGGAGGCGATGGCCGCCGCCTTCACCCTGGCCCGCCCCGAGATCGTCGAGCGTCAGGTGTCGAACGACGGCACGCGCAAATGGCTGATCCGCACCGCGCCCGGCATCGAGATCGAGACGGTCTACATCCCCGACGTGGGCCGGGCCGGCGCCCTTTGCGTCTCGTCCCAGGTCGGCTGCACGCTCAACTGCACCTTCTGCCACACGGGCACCCAGAAGCTGGTCCGCAACCTGACCGCCGCCGAGATCGTGGCGCAGGTCCAGGTGGCCCGCGACGACCTGAACGAATGGCCGTCGCCCAAGGAAGACCGCCGCCTGTCAAACATCGTCTTCATGGGCATGGGCGAGCCGCTGTATAATCTCGACCACGTCTCCGACGCGATCGACATCATCTCCGACAACGAGGGCATCGCCCTGTCGCGCCGGCGGATCACGGTCTCGACCTCGGGCGTCGTTCCCCAGCTCGACGCCTTGGGGACCCGCACCCAGGCCATGCTGGCGATCAGCCTGCACGCCACCAACGACGCCCTGCGCGACGTCCTCGTGCCGCTGAACAAGAAATACAATCTCGAAGCTCTGATGGACGGCATCCGCGCCTATCCGGGCATCTCCAACGCCCGCCGTGTGACCTTCGAATATGTGATGCTGAAGGGGGTCAACGACAGCCCCGACGAGGCCCGCGCCCTGCTGAAGCTGATCGAGGGCATCCCGGCCAAGGTCAACCTGATCCCGTTCAACCCCTGGCCCGGCACGGACTATGAATGCTCGGACTGGAAGACGATCGAGCGGTTCGCCGCCATCCTGAACAAGGCCGGCTACGCCTCGCCGATCCGCACCCCGCGCGGGCGGGACATCCTGGCGGCGTGCGGGCAGCTGAAGTCCGAGAGCGAAAAGGTCCGGGCGAGCACGCTCAGGAAGGCAGAGCAGGCGGCGGCCTAGGCCGCAATCGCTGCTGAGATCGAGCGAAGGTCAACGGCAATCTCCGGACCGCGCCAACGGCCAGGGCCGCGAACAACGCAGGCCGTCTCGGTGAAGTGGGCAGACTGCGCCTTCGAAGCCGAAAACTGTGACACCATGGCGATGATCCTTTCAGCTCCTTTGGTGTTATGCCGCCTCCTCCCCTTCGGATACGCCTCATGACCCAACGCCTTCTTCGGGCCGCTCCCGCTCTGCTCATCAGTGCGCTCGCCCTCGCAGCCTGCCAGACAGCCCCGGCGGCCAACGCGGGGTTTCTGCAGAGCTATGATGGCCTCCAGACAAAGGAGGGCACGCTGCGGGTCTCCGTCCGCGACCGGCGTGATGACGCGGCGGCGCAGGGCGTCGAGCGGGTCTTCATCGAGCCGACCGTCCTGACCGCCGGCGCCGCCGACGGCATCGCTCCGGCCGATGTCGCCCTGGTGCTCGGCGAGGTCGATCGTCAGGTCTGCTACGAAGTCAGCGAGCGGTTCACCGTTCTGCCGACGCCTGCGCCCGACGCCGCGCGGGTCCGCACCGCCGTGACGCGGATCGCGCCCACCGGGGCGGTCGGGTCCGGCGCCTCGGCCGTCGCCAACTTCTTCATTCCCGGCCCCATCGGCGTGCGCCCTCCGGGCACCACGGGCATGCTGGCCGCCGAGGCTGAACTGGTCATCGAGGGCGGAACCCAGGTCGCAGCCCTGGCCTGGGCCCGCTCCGCCAACGTCGTGGGCATGGACACGCCGTCCCTGTCGCACGTCGGCGACGCCCTGCAGTTCGCGGAACTGTTCGGAGACCAGGTCGGCGACAGCTTCGCGCCGAAGGATCGCGAGGTGCGCGACATCGCCACGCCCGACCCCTGCGAACGTTTCGGCCCCCGCAACCAGCCGGGCGGGTTCATCACCCGGGCCGTGACCGGCCTCTATGTGCCCGAGACCCAGGGCGTGCGGTCGCAAACGCCGCAGTAGTATTCCTCCCCCATCGGGGGAGGGGGACCACGAAGTGGTGGAGGGGGTCCGCCGCAGACGCGGTGTCTGAGGTGAGCCCCCTCCGTCACGTCGCGAAGCCGCGCCGCGCCACCTCCCCCAACGGGGGAGGACCAAGGATCATATAAAGACATCCTTATATGATTCTTGCCCTATGTCCGTTCGCGGGCTATAGGCGCGCGCAATCTTCGAACCCTGCCGCGCTCAAGGAGCCGCCTTCATGACCGACTATATCGTCCGCGACATCTCGCTCGCCCCCTTCGGCAACAAAGAGATCGCCATCGCCGAAACGGAAATGCCGGGCCTGATGGCGCTGCGCGAAGAGTTCGGCGCGCAACAGATCCTCAAGGGCGCCCGCATCGCCGGCTCGCTGCACATGACGATCCAGACCGCCGTCCTGATCCAGACGCTGGAAGCCCTGGGCGCCGACGTCCGCTGGGCCTCGTGCAACATCTTCTCGACCCAGGACCACGCCGCGGCCGCCATCGCCGCCAACGGCACGCCCGTCTTCGCCACCAAGGGCGAGACCCTGGAAGAGTACTGGGACTACGCCCACAAGATCTTCGAATGGGCCGACGGCGGCTATCCGAACCTGATCCTCGACGACGGCGGCGACGCGACGCTGCTGTGCGTGCTCGGCCCGAAGGCTGAAAAAGACCTGTCCCTGCTGGCCAACCCGCAGAACGAAGAAGAGGAAGCCCTCTTCAAGGTCATGAAGCGCTACATCGCCGAGAAGCCCGGCTTCTACTCGGCCATCCGCGACGCCATCGGCGGCGTGTCGGAAGAAACCACCACGGGCGTCCACCGCCTGTACGAAATGGCCAAGAAGGGCGACCTGCCGTTCCCCGCCATCAACGTCAACGACAGCGTCACCAAGTCCAAGTTCGACAACCTGTACGGCTGCCGTGAATCGCTGGTCGACGCGATCCGTCGCGGCACCGACGTCATGCTGTCGGGCAAGGTCGCCGTGGTCTGCGGCTACGGAGACGTGGGCAAGGGCTCGGCTGCTTCGCTGCGTCAGGGCGGCGCCCGCGTGAAGGTCACCGAAGTCGATCCCATCTGCGCGCTCCAGGCCGCGATGGAAGGCTATGAGGTCGTCACCGTCGAGGACGTGGCCCACGAGGCCGACATCTTCGTCACCGCCACGGGCAACCTGGACGTCCTGACCGTCGACCACATGCGCGCGATGAAGAACAACGCCATCGTTTGCAACATCGGTCACTTCGACTCGGAGATTCAGGTCGCCGGCCTGAAGAACTTCAAGTGGGACGAGATCAAGCCGCAGGTCCACCACGTCGAGTTCCCGGACGGCAAGAAGATCATCCTGCTGTCGGAAGGCCGTCTGGTGAACCTGGGCAATGCGACGGGCCACCCCTCGTTCGTGATGTCGGCGTCCTTCACCAACCAGACCCTGGCCCAGATCGAACTGTGGACCAACATCAAGGCCTACGAGAACCAGGTCTACACCCTGCCCAAACACCTCGACGAGAAGGTCGCCATGCTCCACCTGGCCAAGCTGGGCGCCAAGCTGACCGTGCTCAACAAGGAACAGGCCGACTACATCGGCGTGCCGACCCAAGGCCCGTTCAAGCCGGAAGCCTACCGCTACTAGGGATAGAGGCCCTCGCCGCGCGATCCGGCGAGGGCCCCATCCCGGGGTTGACACCCCTTTTTTTACCTCATTACATACCCTGATATGTAACTCGAGAAGCGACCATGGATATTCTCAGGGCTCGACCTCATCTCTTTCTGGGCAGCCGCCTCAAACGCCTCGGCGAACGGATGCAGGCGGACGTCATGGTGGTGATCGAGCGAGCCGGCCTGCCGGTGCAGCCCGGCCAGTATCCGATTCTGGCGGCGCTTGACGCCAACGGCCCCCTCTCCGTCGGAGCGCTGGTGGAGGCGACCGGCGTCAGCCAGCCCGGCGTGACGCGGGCCATCGGCAAACTGGTTGAAGCGGGCCTTGTCGAGAACGGCCCCGCCGCCAAAGACCGCCGCCGCCGGACTCTAAAGCTTTCTGCGGCCGGCATAGACGTCGTCGCTCGCTCCCGGACCGACGTCTGGCCGGCCGTCGAGGCGAGCGTCAGGGCTCTGTGCGCGAGCCTGGACGGCCCGCTTCTGGCACAGCTGGACGCCGTTGAGCGTTCACTCGACGTCCAGCCGCTGCACCGGCGCGCCGCAGCGTCCCGATCTGGCCCGGTGGTCCAGATCCTTCCCTTCACGTCGGACCGGGCAAAGGATTTCCATGACATCAACGTCCAGTGGATCGAGGCGATGTTCGCGCTGGAAACGACGGATCGGGACGTGCTGGAGAACCCGGAAGCCCTCATCATCTCGCAGGGGGGCGACATCCTGTTCGCCGAGGTCCCCGGACTCGGCGTCGTGGGAACCTGCGCGCTACAGAAGACGGGCGACGGTCAGTTCGAGTTGACCAAGATGGGCGTTCTGGAAGCCGCTCGCGGGCACAAGGTGGGCGAAGCCTTGCTGGAGGCGGTGCTGGACCGGGCCATCGGACTGAACGCGCGGGTTCTTTATCTGATGACCAATCGACGGTGCGAGGCCGCGATCCATCTCTATGAAAAACTCGGCTTTCGGCATGACCCCGAAATCATGGAGCGGTTCGGCGCGCGCTATGACCGCAGTGATGTCGCCATGCGTCACCGTGATTTCTGATCGGGCGCGACGACGTCCGGTGCGCGGATGACGCACGCCCGGGGTCGGGTCAGGCCGCCAGCGCGAGCGCGTCCGGACGTTCGCGGCCAGACAGGCTGGTCTCGAAATCGGCGAGGAGATCCAGCAGCTCCTCGGCCCCCGGTGTCGCCTTGTCGCCGCTCATCCGGTAGCGCCAGAAGCTGACGATGTGCTGGATCGCGCCCAGCCGCTCGCCCAGACGCGCGAACAGGATCGGCGCGTCGCGCAGGAAGTCGCGGAAGGCCGTCGGCTTGCCCTCGCGCGTCAGGCCCCGGAACGCGTCGTCGTAGACGCGCAGCATGTCGGCCGTGGCCTCGCAGGTCAGCAGGATGCGACGGCGCACCTGTTCCTTGGCGCGGTCGATGGCGACGTGCTGTTCGGTATCGACCCGACCGCGTGGTCGCACCCGCCGGACGCTGTCGACGACCCAGCCGATGTCGCCGGTGATCATCTGCAGGGCCCATTTGTAATAGAGGAACCCCTTCCAGCAGAAGACGCCCTCCTCATACTCCTCCGGCGCCAGCATCAGGGTCTGGCCAAGCGCGCTCATGTCCTCGCCGGCCGAGTTCGACATGATCTTGGCCGTCAGACGCGCGACCGGATTGTCGGCCGTGAGGTCCGCCCCGGGCCCCATGCTGAGGTCGACCAGGGGCGTGATCTCGTTGGCCACGAAATCGGCCATCCGCATCAGGTCGGCCTCGGAGACGTTGAAATAGCAGGGGTCCGGCGCGTGACCGTTGCGGCGCAACTGCTCGCGCAGCAGGAAGGGATCCAGGCTGGGCAGTTCGTCGATCAAGGACAGTGTGCGACGGTCCGGATGCTTCGGGCCGATGCCCATGGACTGTTCCAGCATCTTGTCGAACCCGACCTGGTCCACGAACAGATAGCGGCCGCCGACGCGCAGGTCCTCGCCGTCGATCGGCAGGATGATCTTGGTCGCTACATAGCGTCGCACCCGGAACTCATCGACTTCGTTGCGACGCAGCCGGTGCTTGATGACCAGACAGCGGTTCAGGGTCGGGTTCTCGAACAGGGGAGACTTGCGCCAGCCGTCGGTGCGGCCGTGCTCATGACTGACCCGCAGCAGGTTGAGCACCCGCGCGGTCGAGGCGGAGGTTCTCAGATTGTCCAGATTGCGGATCGAGCGGTCGGTCATTCAGGCTCCTGACCCCCGCCACATGCCATGGCAAAGGTTAGGATCGGGCCGAGAAGCAGGGTTAGCCGAACCTGAACGGCGGTAAGTCGCCGCACCGTCGGTCGCTGGCGCGGCGTGTCGGACAGGCCTAGATTGCCGCCATGAACGTCTTCGACATCCTCGTCCTGATCGCCATCGGCGCGGTCGCCATCACCCTCGGGTTCGGCATCTACTCGCTGTATCGCGGCGGCGACTACGCCCGGTCCAATTCCAACAAGCTGATGCGACTGCGGGTCGCTCTGCAGGCCACGGCGATCGTGCTCCTGATGGCCGGCCTGTGGTGGAAATCCACGCACGGGGCCTGAGGTGGTCGTCCTCAACAAGATCTACACCCGCACCGGCGACGGCGGTGACACGGGTCTCGCCTCCGGCGCCCGGGTGTCCAAGTCCGATCCCCGCGTCGAGGCCTACGGCACGGTCGACGAGCTGAACGCCGTCATCGGCGTGGCCCGGCTGCACTCGGGCCAGAACGACCGGATCGACGCCATGCTGGGCCGGATCCAGAACGAGCTGTTCGACCTCGGCGCCGATCTGGCCACGCCCCTTGATCCGCCGCCGAAATGGGAGGCTTTGCGCATCGTCCAGTCGCAGATCGACCGGCTCGAGACCGAGATCGACTGGATGAACGAGAGCCTCAAGGCGCTCGACAGCTTCATCCTGCCGGGCGGTTCCCCCCTGTCGGCGCATCTGCATCTGGCCCGGACGGTCGCCCGCCGCGCCGAACGCGACGCGATCCGCCTGGTCGAGACCGGAACCCCCGTGACGCCCGAGGCCGTCCGCTATCTGAACCGCCTCTCCGACCACCTGTTCGTGGCCGCCCGCCGGGCCAACGCCAATGGCGCAGCCGATGTGAAATGGGTCCCGGGAGGGACGCGCTGACACTGGCGTCGGCGGCCTCGCGCCGCTAAACCGCGCGCGAAACAAGAACAGTCTGCTTCCAGGGAACGCCGCCATGCGCGACATCAACCATTTCATCGACGGCGCATCCTTCACCGGCGCCTCGGGCCGGTTCGCCGATGTGTTCAACCCGAACACCGGTGAGGTCCAGGCCCGTGTCCAGCTGGCCACGGTCGCCGAGATGGATCGCGCGGTCCAGTCAGCCCAGAACGCCTTCGAAGGCTGGTCCTCGACCAACCCACAACGCCGCGCCCGCGTGATGTTCGAGTTCAAGCGCCTGGTCGAAGCCAACATGACCGAGCTGGCCGAGCTGCTGTCGTCCGAGCACGGCAAGGTCGTCGCCGACTCGAAGGGCGACATCCAGCGCGGCCTGGAAGTCATCGAGTTCGCCTGCGGCATCCCGCACGCGCTCAAGGGCGAATACACCTGGGGCGCCGGGCCCGGCATCGACGTCTATTCGATGCGCCAGCCGCTGGGCGTCGTCTCGGGCATCACCCCGTTCAACTTCCCGGCCATGATCCCGATGTGGATGTTCGGGGTCGCCATCGCGGTCGGCAACACCTTCATCCTCAAGCCGTCGGAGCGTGATCCGTCCGTGCCGGTCCGTCTGGCCGAACTGATGATGGAGGCGGGCGCCGCCGCCGGCGTGCTGAACGTCGTCCACGGCGACAAGGCGGCGGTCGACGCCATCCTTGAGCACCCGCTGGTCCACGCCGTCAGCTTCGTCGGCTCGTCCGACATCGCCCACTATGTCTACCAGGTCGGGGCCGCCAACCATAAGCGGGTCCAGGCCATGGGCGGGGCCAAGAACCACGGCATCGTCCTGCCCGACGCCGACATGGACCAGGTGATCAAGGACCTGTCGGGCGCGGCCTATGGCTCGGCCGGCGAACGTTGCATGGCCCTGCCGGTCGTGGTGCCGGTCGGCAAGAAAACGGCCGACGAACTGCGCGAGCGGATGGTCGCCGAGATCCCGACCATGCGGGTCGGCGTCTCGACCGACGCGGGCGCCCACTACGGCCCCGTCGTCACGGCCCAGCACAAGGCCCGCGTCGAAGGCTGGATCGAACAGGGCGTCAAGGACGGCGCCGAACTGGTCGTCGACGGCCGCGGCTTCTCCCTGCAGGGTCACGAGCGCGGCTATTTCATCGGCCCGTCGCTGTTCGACCACGTCACGCCTGAGATGGAGTCCTACAAGGAGGAGATCTTCGGCCCGGTGCTGCAGATCGTCCGCGCTGCCTCGTTCGAGGAAGCCCTGTCGCTGCCCTCGAAGCACCAGTACGGCAACGGCGTCGCCATCTTCACCCAGAACGGCCGCGCGGCCCGCGACTTCGCCGCCCGGGTCAATGTCGGCATGGTCGGGATCAACGTCCCGATCCCGGTGCCGGTCGCCTATCACACCTTCGGCGGCTGGAAGCGCTCGGCCTTCGGCGACACCAACCAGCACGGCATGGAGGGCGTGAAGTTCTGGACCAAGGTCAAGACCATCACCGCCCGCTGGCCGGACAGCGACCTGGAACACGCGGACAGCTCTTTCGTGATCCCGACGATGGGGTGAGCTCCACCCCTAGGTAGAAATGCCTAGCGCGTTAATAATGAATTCTTACCGCGACGTTTCTAGCGTTCCGAGAGGCGGGACAGCCCACACGCGTCCCATCGCATTGATCGGTCGTAAACAACATGTCAGCCAACACCGCCGTGGACAGCCGCATCCGGTTCATGAAGCTGGACGAGGCGGCCCTGTCGCGGATCCGCTCGATCAAGTCTCTGGTCATGAAAGAGATGCCGGCGGCGCTGGACGGTTTTTACAGTCAGGTCAGGGCGACCCCCGAGACCCGTGCCTTCTTCAGTGATGAGGCCCATATCGGCGCCGCCCACAAGAAGCAGATCGCCCACTGGGACATCATCTCCAGCGGCCAGTACGACGACCGCTATGCCGACGGCGTCAAGAAGGTCGGAGAGGTGCACGCCCGGATCGGGCTGGAACCGAGATGGTATATCGGCGGCTATGCCCTGGTGCTCGAAGCGATCGTGGGCAAGCTGCTGGAGGCGCGCTGGCCGAAGCACGCGCTCAACGCCCGGGGCGTGACCGCCGCTTCAACGGCCGGAGAGCTGGGAGCCCTGGTCAAGGCGAGCCTGCTGGACATGGATCTGTCCATATCGGTCTATCTTGAATCGCTGGAAGCCAGGCGTCAGGCGGCCGAAGCTGCGCGTCTTGAAATGGAAGAGCAGCAGAGCGTCGTCTTCGCGGCCCTCGCCGACGGCCTGAAACGGATGGCTGCGGGCGATCTGACGGTCCGGGTGGATATTGAAGTCGATCCGCGCTTCCAGGCCATCAAGGACGATTTCAACAGCGCTGTGACGACCCTCGCCGAGACCGTTGGGTCGATTTCAGGCTCGGCCAACTCCGTCCGCGTCGGTTCGGAAGAGATCGCCTCGGCCTCGGACGACCTGTCCAGGCGCACGGAACAGCAGGCGGCGTCGCTGGAGGAGACGGCGGCGGCGCTCGAACAGATCACGGTGACCGTCAAACGCACCGCGTCGGGCTCGCAGCAGGCCGCCCAGGCCGTGGCCTCGGCACGGAGCGACGCCGAGACCTCGGGCGAGGTGGTCCAGCGCGCCATCGCCGCCATGGGCCAGATCGAGAAGTCCTCGGCCGAGATCAGCCAGATCATCGGGGTGATCGACGAGATCGCCTTTCAAACCAACCTCCTGGCCCTGAACGCGGGCGTCGAGGCGGCCCGCGCCGGCGAAGCCGGACGAGGTTTCGCCGTCGTCGCCTCCGAGGTCCGGGCCCTGGCCCAGCGCTCGGCGGAAGCGGCCAGGGAGATCAAGACCCTGATCTCGGCCTCGGGCCAGCAGGTCAGCCAGGGCGTGTCCCTCGTCGGCGAGACCGGCGACAGCCTGGGCCGGATCGTGGACCACGTCGCCGTCATCGACGGCCTGGTCTCGGAGATCAGCGCCTCGGCCCAGGAACAGGCGTCCAGCCTCAGCCAGGTCAATACCGCCGTCAACCACATGGACCAGATGGTCCAGCAGAACGCGGCCATGGTCGAGCAGTCGACCGCCGCCTCCCATTCGCTGAAGGGCGAGGCGGGCGAGCTGGGGGCCCTGGTGTCGCGCTTCAAGGTCGGCGATGTCTCCGGCGCCGATCGGGGCAACCCGGTCCACTCCGCCCAGGCCCGGATCGCGGCCTATGCCCGACCGGCGGGCAAGACATCCCGCCCGGCGCCTCGCTCGATCGGAAATGCGGCCCTCAGGGCCGACGCCTGGGAGGAGTTCTGACCATGCCTGCGCTCGACCTGGATACCGACCCTGACGCAGGCGGAACAGTGGAACTGATCTCGTTCGAGATCGGGGGCCAGGAATACTGTATCGACGTCCGTTCGGTGCGCGAGATCCGGGGCTGGAGCCCGGCCACGCCGATGCCCCATACGCCGGACTATATCCTCGGCGTCATCAACCTGCGCGGCGCGGTGATGCCGGTGCTGGACCTGCGCTGCCGGCTGGGTCTGGGCCGGACCGAACCCTCCAGCCGCCATGTCATCGTCGTCATTCAGGAGGGCACGCGCATGGCCGGCGTTCTGGTCGACGGGGTGCAGGAAACCTTCCAGCTCGCCGCCAGCCTGCTGCAGGCCCCGCCCGCCATGGACTCCGACGCCAGCAACCAGTTCGTCGACGCCATCATCCCGCTGGAGGGGCGTATGCTGAGCCGTCTGGTGGTCAGGGCACTGCTGCCGCTGGAACCGGCCCTGGTGGCGTAACAGGGGGCTCACCTCAAATCGGGCTTCCGGGGTATGCGCCTCCACCGCTTCGCAGTCCCCCTCCCTTGATGGGGGAGGAATGAGGCGCGCGACCCAATTCGGTGTTAAGCGTTAGTCTCGCCGATATGCTGAAGCTGGAGCGCTCCCCCGCATGCGTCGCTTTCTGATCTGGTCCGCCCTCGCGGTGGTCATCGGCCTGGCCCTGGCCGGCGGAGGCTACTGGGCCTACTGGAATTTCTACGCCCGGTTCCAGCCGGTCACGATCTCGCGGAACCAGGCCGAGATCCAGCGCCTGCTGGACGAGGCCTCGTGGGTTTCGGGCGGCGGCGGCGGCGAACCCCTCTATATCATCGGCTATCGCGACAGCGCCTCCACCCAACGCTACGAGCGCGAGGAGGCCGAAAAGCTGCGCGCCGGCGGCGTGGAAGCCCGCGTCATCGTCTTCGCCCGCGCCGATCGCGAGGGTCAGGTCCAGTCCACCCCGGCCGAGCGCGCCACCGTCGCCGAGCTGTGGCTGAGCCGCGACTGGAGCCTATACCAGCGCTGGACCGCCACCCCCTCGCGCAACTGGACGGCGGCCGGCATTCCCGCCGCCGACGGCAACCTGGCCCGCTCGGCCGTGGTCGAGGCCAGCCGCCAGTTCGTCACCCGGCTGACCGGCCTTCTGCGCGAGGCCGGCGCTCCGACGGGCTATCCGCTGGTGATCTGGCGCGACCGGGACGGCTTCATGAAGGCCTGCGCCTGCGCCGACAGCCGCTCCTGGGCCTTCATCCGCGACGATTTCTCGGCCCCGGACGTCGTTGCCCCCGCGAGTGTCGGAGAGCCGGGACCAGCCATCCCGTCGACGACGCCGGTACCCGGAGACGGCACGCCCGAAAGCCTGCCCTATCCGACCCTCGGACCGATCCCGCCCGCAGGTCAGACGATCCCGCCGGCTCAACCGGGAACCGCGCCCTCGACCCCACAGCCGCGCCCGACGCCGCCGCCACGCACGACCCCGGCCGCCCCGCCTCAGCCAAGCCAGACGGAAGACACGACCTTCTTCTAGATCAGAACAGGCGTTTGCAGACGGCGATCAGACGCTCGACATCCTCGTCGGTCTGATAGAGGCCGAAGCCGAAGCGGATCGTGTCGTCACGCACGTCGGTGACGACGTTGGCGGCCAGCAGATCGGCGCGCCAGCGCTGGGCGTCCCTGTGTTTCAGGGCCAGGAACCGCGCGCGAGGACGGTTGTCGCCCATGATCGGGTTCAGCACCTCCGCCTCGCCCAGGGCGGCGCAGTCGCCCGCCGCCAGGGCCTGGGCGAACCGCGCCTGCAGCCGGTCGGCATGGGCCGAGATGTCCGCCGTGGTCAGCCCCTGTTCGTCCAGCATCCTGCGCACGCCGTTGAAGCGGTACAGCGGCGTCGACTCGAACGTCGCCCCCCAGAACCGGCCCGCGTCGCCCCGGTACTGCACGCCGTCAGGAGGCCCCATCAGATTGCCGAACTCGGCGAACCAGCCGGTCACCACCGGCCGCTCGCAGAAGCCCTGCGGCGCATGCAGGAAGCCCGCCCCCTCGCCGGTCATGGCGTATTTGTAGCCGCCCGAGACATAGAAGATCCGGTCAGCCACGGCCGACAGGTCCGTCGGCGTCGCCATGAAGCCGTGGTAGCCGTCGACGATCACCCACGGCCCTTCCGGCTTCGCCAGGGCCGCCAGATCGTCGATGCAGCCGATCGCCTGGCCGGTCTTGAAGAAGACCTGGCTGACCACGATGACGTCGTGACCGCCCGCCCTCGCCGCCGCCGTGAACCGCGCGTCGAAGGTCTCGAACGGCTCCAGCGGCACGCGCGCGACGACAGCGTCGCCGCTCTCTTCCCAGCGCTCGGCCTGGCGGCGGAAGGCGTGGAACTCCCCGTCCGTGGTCAGGATGCGGACCGGCTTCGTCTCCCAGCCAGAGAAGATGCGGATCAGGAAGTCGTGGGTGTTGGGCGCGAAGACCACCGTCTCCGGATCCGGCAGGCCCAGCTCTTTCGCGATATGCTTCTGCGCTTCCGGCACGACCTCGCCGAACACCAGATCCCACTTCCGGTCGGCGAAATGGTTCGCCTCGACCCAGGCCCGCACCTGCCCGTCGAACGAGGCGTCGGGCCAAAGGTGGTGGCTGTGGGCCGCGAAATGCAGCCGCTCGGGGTCGAGAGTGAGGGCGCGTGAGAAGAGGTGCTTGTAGGTCATCTCCCCTCTTCCCCCAGACCCGGGCCGCGCTCAAGCAGCGCGTCGACGGATAACGTCCCAAGCCGCGCTTAAGCAGCAAGCGACCGCGTCGCGCGCGTTGGCGCCTTAAACGAGAGCCCCGTGGCAGTGCTTGAATTTGCGGCCCGAATGGCAGGGGCAGTCGGCGTTGCGGGGCGTGCGCTCCCAGCCGGCCGGCAGCAGTTCGACGGGCAGGCGCGAACGGGCGTCGCCGGTCATCTGACCCTCAGGGTTCTGGGACGACGGGTCGGCCATTTCGTTGACGCCCGTGCCGGGGTTCAGGTGGATTTCCTGGAACTCGGGCATTTCCATCGGCGGCGGGGCCTCGAAGCGGAACTCGACCGTCATCAGCCAGCGCGTCACATTATGGCGCAGCTCGTGCAGCAGTGTCTCGAACAGCGAGAAGGCCTCGGTCTTGTACTCGTTCAGCGGGTCGCGCTGGCCGTAGCCGCGCAGGCCGATGACGCCGCGCAGATGGTCGAGGTGCACCAGGTGCTCGCGCCACTGCATGTCGATCATCTGCATCAGGAACTGCTTTTCCAGTCCCCGGGTCTGGGTTTCGCCCAGCTGCGCCAGACGCTCGGCGGTGCGCGCCTCGGCGGCCTCCTGGATACGCTCCTCGACCTCCTCGTTCGACACGCCTTCCTCGGCGGCCCAGTCGTGCAGCGGCAGGTCGAGGCCCAGGGTCGACTTCACCTTCTCGTCGAGGCCGTCGATGTCCCACTGTTCGGCATAGGCCTTGGGCGGCATGAAGCGGTCGACCAGGTCGGTGACCACGTCGCGGCGGAACTCGCCGACCAGTTCCGACAGGTCCTCGGAGTCCATGAACTCCTGGCGCTGTTCGAACACGGCCTTGCGCTGGTCGTTCACGACGTCGTCGTACTTCAGCAGATTCTTGCGGATGTCGTAGTTGCGGGTCTCGACGCGCTTCTGGGCCGTCTCGACGGCGCGGTTCAGCCACGGGTGCGAGATGGCCTCGCCCTCCGCCACGCCGAAGCTGCGCATGATGGCGTCCAGACGATCGCCGGCGAAGATACGCAGCAGGTCGTCCTCGCAGGACAGGTAGAATTTCGACGTGCCCGGGTCGCCCTGACGGCCCGTCCGGCCGCGAAGCTGGTTGTCGATACGGCGGCTCTCGTGGCGCTCGGTGCCGAGAACGAACAGGCCGCCGGCGTCCAGCGCGATCTGCTTCTGAACCGCGATATCCGCCTTCAGCCGGGCCTCCTCGGCCGCCAGCATCTCCGGCGTCACCTCAATGGCGAGGTTGCGCTGGTCGAGGCGGTACTTCTCGACCCGCATCTCGAGGTTGCCGCCCAACTGGATGTCGGTGCCGCGACCGGCCATGTTGGTGGCGATGGTCACCGCGCCCGGCAGGCCGGCGTCGGCCACGATGAAGGCCTCCTGCTCGTGCTGGCGGGCGTTCAGGACGTTGTGCGGGATCCCCTTGAACTTCGTCTCCCAGACGATGTCGTAGGCGGCGTCGCCGATCCTGGCGGCCTCCTTGTCCTTGCCGGCGAATTCCTTCTTCAGGGTCCGCGACACCTCGACCTTGTGCTCATAGGTGTCGAGCAGGGCGGACAGCTGTTCGGACTTCTCGATCGAGACGGTGCCGACCAGGATGGGCTGACCCCGTTCGCGGCAGTCGGCGATCTGTTTGGCGATGGCCAGGTTTTTCTCGGCGTAGGTCCGATAGACCTCGTCGTCATAGTCGATGCGCTGGACCGGGCGGTTGGTCGGCACTTCCAGGACGTCCATCTTGTAGATGTCGAGGAATTCCTGGGCCTCGGTCGCGGCCGTGCCGGTCATGCCGGACAGCTTTTCGTACAGTCGGAAATAGTTCTGGATCGTCACCGAGGCCAGGGTCTGGTTCTCGGGCTGGATCTTGACGTCCTCCTTGGCCTCGATGGCCTGGTGGAGGCCTTCGGACAGGCGGCGTCCGGTCATCATGCGACCGGTGAACTCATCGATCAGGACGACCTCGCCGCCCTTGATGATGTAGTCCTTGTCCTTCTGGTACAGGGTGTTGGCGCGCAGGGCCTGGTTGACGTGGTGCACCAGGCTGATGTTGGCGGCGTCGTACAGACCCGTGGTGTCCTCGGCGAAGTGACCGCCGGCTTCCAGCAGCTGTTCGACCTGTTCCGAGCCCTCTTCGGTCAGCAGGGCCTGGCGCTGCTTCTCGTCGAGGTCGAAGGTCGACGTATCCTTGATCAGTTCTTTGATCAGGGCGTCGCAGATCTTGTAGAGATCCGAACGGTCCTCGGTCGGGCCCGAAATGATCAGGGGTGTGCGCGCCTCGTCGATCAGGATCGAGTCGACCTCGTCGACGATGGCGAAGTTGTGCGGACGCTGCACCATCTCCTTGCGGTCATAGACCAGGTTGTCGCGCAGATAGTCGAAGCCGAACTCGTTGTTGGTGCCGTAGGTGATGTCGGCGGCGTAGGAGGCCTGGCGCTGGCCGGACGACAGGCCGTTGACGATCACGCCCACTTCCAGACCCAGGAAGCGATAGACGCGACCCATCCACTCGGCGTCGCGGCGGGCCAGATAGTCGTTGACGGTGATGACGTGGACGCCCTTGCCCTCGAGCGCATTCAGATACACCGGGGCCACGGCCACCAGGGTCTTGCCTTCACCCGTGCGCATCTCGGCGATGCCGCCGTCGTGCAGGATCATGCCGCCGGTCAGCTGCACGTCGTACTGGCGTTGGCCCAGGACGCGCCTGGAAGCCTCACGTGCGACGGCGAAGGCCTCGTTCAGCAGCTTGTCGAGCGTCTCGCCGCCAGCGACCCGATCCTTGAAGGTCTGCGTCATCATCCGCAGTTCGTCGTCCGACAGGGCGGCGAACCTGGGCTCCAGATCGTTGATCTTCTGGACCCGGCTCATGAAGTCCTTGACCTTGCGGTCGTTGGAAGAGCCGAAGAGTTTCTTGGCGAAGCCGAGCATGGGCGATCCGGTGGCGGTCGAGCGGTCTAGAGCTCTGGAATTTGCCCGTAGGGGGCGGCGATGAGACGCCGCGAGAGAGGCTGCCGGGCGAGGCGGCGAAACACGCCGCGCATACGATCGAAAACCCCTCGACTTGGGCGCAGGCGGGACTTAAGCACCGGCCATACCCCTGTCAACGCGAGGGGCTTTTTGGCCCGGCGTTTGGACCCCTTCAAACGGGACGGAGCGTCCGATGCGACATTCGCGCAACCCTTTGGTTTTCCTCAGCCTCGCGCTGGTTCTGGCGTTGAGCGCCTGCGGTCGCGGCGGCGGCGATGATCGCGCGCCGGAACCGGGCGACCGGGCGGTCGCAGAGGTTCAGGACCAGACCATCTGGGCCTCCGACGTCAAACGCGAGGCGGTGGCGCAAGGCCTGGTCGGCGAGGGCGAGCCGCTCGACGTCACCTCGGACCTGTTCCGCCGCGTGCTGGACGAGGTCATCGACCAGAAGCTTCTGGCCGCCGAGGCCGAGCGCCGCGGCCTGGACAACTCCCCGCTGGCCCAGCGCCGCCTCCAGGCCACGCGCGAGCGCATCCTCGGCGACATGCTGGTCGAGAACGAGGTCAATGGCCGGATCAACGACCAGGCCGTCCAGACCCTCTATCAGGAGCAGCTGCGCCTCGCCCGGACCTCGGAGGAGATCCGCGTCCGCCTGATCCTGTCGCGCACCAAGCCCGAGGCCGACGCCGTCATGGGCATTCTGGGCCAGGGCGCCAGCTTCGAGGCCGTGGCCCAGGAGCGTTCGATCGACGAGGCGACCCGCTTCTCCGGCGGGGACCTCGGCTATTCCACGGCCGACGTCATGCCCCAGGCCTATGCCAATGCGCTGCGCGATGCCGCCGCCGGCTCGACCGTCGGCCCGTTCCAGACCGAAGGCGGCTGGGCCGTGCTGCGGGTCGAGGATCGCCGTCGCGAAAGCCCGCCCACCCTCGATCAGGCCCGGCCCCAGATCGTCCGCTACCTGACCTACGAAGGCGTGCGCCAGCTGCTCGAAGAGCTGCGCGGCAAGGCCAGGGTCGACGTTCTCCTGGCCGCCGAGAGCGGCGCGCCGCAGGAACCGGCTTCGGCTGCCGCGGCGCCCAGTCCGACCCCGACGGCGCCGACCACCACGGCCCCGGCGCCGACCACCACGGCCCCGGCGCCGGCCGCCCCGCCCGTCGCAACGCCCGACCCCGCCGCCACGCCTGCGAAAGCCGCCGCCCAGTGAGCAACGACAAGAAATCCGCCTCCACCGGCAAGGCCATCGAAAACGCGATCGAAAAGGCCTTCGATCCCCTGACCTCCGCCATCAAGCGTGCGACCCAGCCGCAGCCGGCCGCCACGCCTGTTCCGGCCGCCCCCGGCAAGCCAGGTCTCAAGGTCTCGCCCCTCGCCGTCCCCTTCCCGGCCATTCCGCCCGTCGGCGGGGTCGAGATCACCACCGCCCGCGCCGGCTTCTACAAACACCAGCGTGACGACCTGACGGTCTTCCGCTTCGCGCGCGGCACGACCTGCGCCGGCGTCTTCACCCGCCACAAGATCGGCTCGGCGCCGGTCGACTGGTGCCGTCGCCACCTCGATGCGCCTGGCGGGGGCCTCGATGTCCGCGCCCTGGTGGTCAACGCCGGCTGCGCCAACGCCTTCACCGGCAAGGCCGGGGCGGACGCCGCCCGCCGCACGGCCTCTGAGGTCGCCAAGCGGTTCGGCTGTCGCCAGCGCGATGTCATGCTGGCCTCCACCGGGGTGATCGGCGTCCTGCTCGACGACAAGAAGATCGCCGCCAGGCTGCAAGAGGTCGAGACGAAGCTCGATTCCGACGTTCCGCCGACCGAACAGTGGGCCGCCGCCGGACGCGGCATCATGACCACCGACACCTTCCCCAAGGGATCCTATGCCGAGGCGACCATCGACGGCTTCAAGGTCCGCATCGCCGGGATCGCCAAGGGTTCGGGCATGATCGCGCCCGACATGGCGACCATGCTGGGCTTCATCGTCACCGACGCCAACATCCACCCGACCGTGCTGCGCGCCTTGCTGGGCCTGCACGTCCGCACGACGTTCAACAGCGTGACCGTCGACGGCGACACCTCGACCAACGACACCTGCCTGCTGTTCGCGACCGGAGCCTCGGGCGCGCCGCGTATCGGCCGGGTCGGCGACCGCCGCCTGAAGGACTTCTCCGCCGCCCTGGACAAGGTCATGCTCGACCTCGCCCACCAGCTGGTTCGCGACGGCGAGGGCGCGACCAAGTTCGTCCGCGTCACCGTCGATGGCGCCGCCAGCCCCGCCTCGGCCCGCAAGCTGGCCAAGTCGATCGCCGACAGCCCCCTGGTCAAGACCGCCATCGCCGGCGAGGACGCCAACTGGGGTCGGGTCGTCATGGCTGTCGGCAAGACCGAGGAGCCGGTCGATCGCGACCAGCTCGCCATCCGCTTCGGCCCCCACGTCGCCGCCGTCGACGGCGCGGTCTCGCCCACCTACGACGAGACGAAGATGAGCGCCTATATGAAGAAGCCCGAGATCGACATCACCGTCGATGTCGGCTCGGGCCGCGCCTCCGCCACCGTGTGGACCTGCGACCTGACCAAGGGCTACATCGAGATCAACGGGGACTATCGGAGCTGACGGTCCAGCAAGATGGTCAAGTCACCACACAGGTTGGCTCGGCAGATGGCCGCGCGTGGCTGGACCATTGAGCAGATTGAGGAGGCCCGGGATCGCGGCGAACGACACTCCGCCGTCAATCGCGAGACAGGATAGGCCGCGACGCGCTATATTCATCCGGAGACAGGCCGGTCGGTCGTGATCGAAGAGGTCTCTGGAGACGTGATCCATGTCGGCGGCGATGGCTTCATCTACTGAACTCTCGACCGTCTTCGTGCGCCTGCTGGACGAGGGAACCGACGTCTGGCGCCCGGTGGAAGCCCGACGTCTTGGCGAGACCACCTACCAGATCGCTGATCAGATCGTTCCCGAGGACGAAAGCTGGAGCTTCCAGCCCGGAGACATCGTCGTGGCCGAGCGCCGTGACGGGGATGCGGGCGGCCAACCCTTGATCGCCGTGGCTCAGGCCACCCATTTCGACGAGCGTTCCTGGGCCTCTCGCCGCAAGGTCGGCTGAGCCCATTCCCCTCCGCCTCGCCGCATGCCTAAACTCCCTCAAAATCGGGGAGTGAGTTCATGAAGGCTGTGATCGCGGGGGCCATCGTCGCCCTGCTGACAGGAACCGCGGCGACGGCCCAGAACGGGACCACGGCGCCCGCCGCCGGCGCCGTCACCCTGGTCCAGGCGGGCCATCTGCTGGATCGTCCAGGACAGGCGCCGCGCGGCGCCTCCACCGTCGTCATCCGCGACGGCAAGGTCGAGGCGGTCCAGGACGGGTTCGTCGGGGTCGAAGCCTTCCCGGGCGCGACCGTCGTGAACTTGCGCGACCGGTTCGTCCTGCCGGGCCTGATCGACAGCCATGTGCACCTGACGTCCGACCGCGCCGGCCAGGCGGGGTTGCTGGCCAACTTTACCGACAGCCTGCCCGCCCGGGCCTATGAGGCCGCCGGCAACGCGCGCGACACCCTGATGGCCGGTTTCACCACCGTGCGGAATCTGGGCGACTCGGGCGGAGTGACCCTGGCCCTACGCGACGCTACCGCCCGGCACGAGATCGCCGGGCCCCGCATCATCGACGCGGCCCAGTCCATCTCGACCACCTCGGGCCATATGGACGGCCGCCTCAGCCTCGCCGACGACGTGCGTGAGATGATGGGCGAGCCGGTGAACGTCTGCAACGGCGTCGAAAGCTGCCGCGAGGCGGTGCGCCTCCAGGTCGGGCGCGGCGCCGACGTCATCAAGATCGCCACCACCGCCGGGGTCAACAGCCGGATCAGCGCGGGGCTGGGCGCCCAGATGTTCGAGGACGAGGCGCGCGCCCTGATCGAGACGGCCCACCTGTATGGCAAGAAGGTCGCCGTCCACGCACACGGCGCCGACGGCATCGACCTGGCGCTGCGTCTCGGCGCGGATTCCATCGAGCACGGCACCATCTTCGACGACGACACCCTCCGCCTGTTCCGCGAGAGCGGCGCCTACTATGTGCCCACTCTCTCAACCGTGAACGGCTACCGCGCACGTCTGGCCGCCGATCCCAACGCCTATCCGCCCGAGGTCCTGCCCAAGATCCTGTGGCGCATCTCCATCACGGGCCAGTCGCTGCAGGCGGCCTGGCCGGCGGGCGTCCGCATCGCCTTCGGCACCGACGCGGGCGTCTCGCTCCACGGCCGCAACGCCGACGAGTTCGAGCTGATGGTCCAGTACGGCATGACGCCGATGGCCGCGATCCAGGCCGCCACCGTCAACGCCGCCGACCTTCTGGGCCTTTCGGCCGAGGTCGGATCGCTGGAGCCGGGCAAGCGCGCCGACCTCATCGCCGTCGAGGGCGACCCCCTGGCCGATGTGACCGTGCTGAAATCGGTCGGGTTCGTCATGCGCGACGGCCGGATCTATCGCCATGACGAGGACCGCTAGGAACAACGCGACGCTCCCCCGCCGCGCCCTCATCGCCGCCGCCTCCGCCTCCGCCCTTCTTCTCGCAAGCCCGGCCGGCGCCCGTCAGGCCCTCGAACGCCGGTCGGACCGTCTGATCCACGGCGGCCGGCTGACCCTGCCGGTCATGATCGACGGTCAAGGGCCCTTTCTGTTCGCCATCGACACCGCCGCCAGCGCCTCGGTCGTCGCCGACGACCTGGCCTCGAGCCTCGGCCTGCGTCGATCCGGCCCGATCGCCATGCACACCCTGATCGGCCGCGAGGTGGTCGAGTCTGTGACAGCCGACCAAATCCGCTCCGGTGGCCTGGATCGTTCCGAGGTGCGGCTCGCCCTGGCCAGCCGAGCAGGCCTCGACGGGGCCGACGGCCTGATCGGCGCGGACCTGCTGTCCGGGTATCGACTCGTGCTGCAATTCAAGGGGCGCAACTGGGCGCGGATCAGCCGCTCCCGGCCGCCGCCGATCGGCTTCTTCGATGCGCCCGATACGGTGAGCCCCCTCGCAGACGGCGGGCCGCACAGGATTGGCGGGCCGATCACACTGGAGGGGCGGTCCCGCGGAGCACCGATCCGGGTCATCATCGATACTGGCGCCCAGGTCAGCCTGATCAACCGGCCCGCCATGGACGGGGGGCGGGTCTCGCCCATTCTGCTGGACGACGGCACGGATCGTATCCCGGTCATGTCCCCGACCGGCAGCTCGGCCATCGCCTCGGCGGTCCTGCTGCACGACCTGCATTTCGCCGGCGTCGCGCTCAGCCGGGTGCCGGTGCTGGCGGGCGACTTTCATGTCTTCAGGCACTGGGGGTATGGCGACGTTCCGGCCATCCTGATGGGGGTGGATATCCTGGGCCTGTTCGAGACCGTGATCGTGGACCTGGGCCGGGGCGAGATCATGCTGGGGGCCTGATCTCTGAACCGGACCCCGCCCCCCTTGCGTCCGCACCCGCCTTCAGCCACCAAGCCGCCCATGACCGACCTGTCCCTGCCCCGCCACGACTGGACCCTGACCGAGGTCGAGGCCCTGTTCGCCCGCCCCTTCATGGAACTGGTGTTCGAAGCTGCGACGGTTCACCGCCGCTGGTTCGATCCGTCGGAGGTGCAGAAGTCCCAGTTGCTGTCGATCAAGACCGGGGGCTGCGCCGAGAACTGCGGCTACTGCTCCCAGTCGGCCAGCTTCGATACGGGCCTGAAGGCCGAGAAGCTGATGGACACCACCGCCGTCCTCGCCGAGGCCATGGCCGCCAGGGCCGGTGGCGCATCGCGCTTCTGCATGGGCGCCGCCTGGCGTGAGCTGAAGGATCGCGACACCCCCAAACTCGCCGCCATGATCTCGGGCGTGAAGGCGCTCGGTCTGGAGACCTGCGCGACGCTGGGCATGCTGACCGCCGATCAGGCGAAACAGCTGAAAGCCGCCGGCCTCGACTACTACAACCACAACCTCGACACCGGCCCCGAGTACTACGCCGAGGTCGTCACGACCCGGACGTATCAGGACCGGCTCGACACCCTCGAACATGTCCGCGACGCGGGCATGTCGACCTGCTGCGGCGGCATCGTCGGCATGGGCGAGAGCCGCCGCGATCGCGCCGGCCTCCTGCATGCCCTGGCCACCCTGCCGGTCCATCCGGACAGTCTCCCGGTCAACGCCCTGGTGCCCGTCACCGGCACGCCGCTCGGCGAGCGCGTCCTGAAGACCGGCGAGATCGATCCGATCGAGTTCGTCCGCACCGTCGCCGTCGCCCGCCTCGTCTGCCCCCGCGCCATGGTCCGCCTCTCGGCCGGGCGCGAGACCATGAGCCCGGAGATGCAGGCCCTCTGCTTCCTCGCCGGCGCCAACTCCATCTTCGTCGGCGGCAAGCTTCTGACCACGCCCAACCCGGAACAGGACGAGGATGCGAAACTGTTCGCCCTCCTCGACCTCAAGCCGATGGAGCCGGCGCGGGTCGAGGCGGCGGCGTAACCGGACCTTAAGCGAGCCCGTGCCATAAGGTCGGGCATGAAACGTCGCGCCCTTCTCCTCGCCCCGCTCGCGCTCGCCGCCACGCCCGCCCTCGCATCGGGCGGCGGAGGCGGCGGCGGCGGCGGTTCGTCCGGCGGATACGTCCGCTATCCCACGGTCACCGCCACCACGATGCGGTCCGATGGTCGTCGCGGCGTGATGACGGTCGAGACCGGGGTCGACGCCCCCGACGCTGCGCTGAAGCTGCGCGCAGAACAGTCGCAGCCGCGCATGCGGGCGGTGTTCAACATCCTCGTCCAGCGCGAGGCCAACACCCTCCTGCCCGGCGGCGTGCCGAACGTCGAACGCCTGGCCGCCCAGTTGCAGTCGGCGACCAACATCATCCTCGGTCAGCGCGGGGCCCGCCTGCTGATCGGCACGGTGATGATCGTCTAGCTTGACGGCGGACGAGGCGTCAGGCCCCTTGCGGCCATGCGCATTCTCGCCCTTTCGACCCTCCTGCTGCTGGCCGCCTCCCTTGTCGCGGGATGCGCCAGCACCCCGCCGCCCCCTCCGCCGCCGCCGCCGCCGTCCGGACCGGGCATGGTGGAACTGCGCGACTGGCGCAGCATCATTACCGCCACCGATCGCGATCGCTACGTCCGGCGTGACGCCGCCTGGCGACTGGCGCTGGAGCAGGCGCGGCGTCAGCCCGGCTCGGGCGACCTTCGCTCGCTCGGGCAACTGATCGAACGGGACGCCGCCCGCAACAGCGTCGCGCCGCCCCCCGGAAACTATCGCTGCCGCACCGTCAAACTCGGCTCCCAGGGCGGAGAGACCGGCCTCGGCTTCGTGATCTACGACTGGTTCCAGTGCCGCATCGAACAGACGCCGCGGGGCCTGAAATTCTCCAAGACCACGGGCTCCCAGCGCCCCTCCGGCCTGCTGTTCCCCGAAGACTCCCGCCAGATGGTCATGCTGGGCTCCGTCGCCCTGGCCGCCGAGCCGCCCGCCAACTCCTATGGCCAGCGCCCCGACCGCGACATCGTCGCCGTTCTGGAGCGGATCGGCGACGCCCGCTGGCGCCTCGTCATCCCTTGGCCGCAGAACGAGTCCAACCTCGACCTGATCGAACTGGTCCCGACCTAGAATGGCCCAATCGGTCGCCGTCGTCGGCGCCGGCCCGACCGGCCTGGCCCTCGCCCTGATGCTGACGCGTCAGGGGCGGCGGGTCGTGGTGCACGAGCGCTTCGACGAGCCGAAGCCCATCGGCGCCGGCTTCATGCTCCAGCCGACCGGCCTGCATGTGCTGGATCGCCTCGGCCTGACCGACAGGGTCGCCGCCCTCGGCCAGCCGCTGAACCACCTGTTCGGGCGCGAGGCGCGCCGCCGCCGCATCGTCCTCGACGTCAAATATTCTGACCTGAAGTCGCCGCGACCCGACGGCGTCAACGCGCTGGGCGTCCACCGCGCCGCCATCTTCCACGTCCTCCATGACGCCTGCCTCGCCGAAGGCGTCGCCTTCGAAACCAGCCGCGAGATCGCCTCCGCCGCGGACGGCCGCCTGACCGACGCCAGGGGCGCGACCGGCCCCGTCTTCGACCTGATCGTCGACGCCTCGGGCGCCCGCTCGCCCATCGCCCGCGACCTGCTGGCGAAACAGGGCGGCCGTCGCCACGAGCTGGAGTGGGGCGCCCTTTGGGCCACCGTGCCCTGGCCCGGCGATCCGTTCGACGCCACGGCTCTGGAACAGGTCTATCGCGGCGCCTCGCGCATGATCGGCGTCCTGCCCGTCGGCGCCCGCCCCGACAGCCCCGACCGGCTCGCCACCTTCTTCTGGAGCCTGAAGTCCGCCGATCACGACTACTGGCTGCGCGCCGGCATGGAGCGGTGGAAGGCCGAGGTGCGCGGCCTGTGGCCCCAGGTCGCGGGCCTGCTGGAGACCATCCCCGACCCCGGGGCCCTGACTCTGGCTCGCTACGGCCACCACACCCTGCCCCTGCCCTTCGCCGACCGTCTCGCCGTCGTCGGCGACGCCGCCCACTCCACCAGCCCCCAGCTGGGTCAGGGGGTGAATATGGGCCTGCTCGACGCCTTCGTCCTGGCCGAGGCGCTGGCGACCCACGCCGAGCTCGACGAGGCCCTGACCGCCTATGCCCGCATCCGCCGCTGGCACGTGCGGTTCTATCAGGCCCTGTCGATGGGGTTCACCCCCTTCTACCAGGCCGACGGCCAAGCCCTGCCCTGGGTCCGCGACCATGTGCTGGGCAAGCTCGCACGCCTGCCGTTCGCGGCGCGGATCCTGGCCGCAACGGTGTCGGGGGTATTGCTGGATCCAAGGGCGCACTGAGCCGAACGCTTTGATCACACAGTGATTTATGACCTAGCCAGAGGCCCCGAACCGTGACCAAGATCGGCCAGCGAGACAGCTCGCGGGGGAAGACGGTCCATGCGTATGTTGATTCCGGCGGTCGCTCTCGCCTGCCTGCTGGGCGCCTGCGGCGACAAGGCGGCAACCTCCGCCCCGGCTGAGGCATCCGCCGCGACGGGCGCGATCCAGCCGCTCGGTCGCACGAGCCAGACCTTTGGCGACTGGGTCGTCACCTGCAACCGCGCCCTGCATTGCGAAGCCATCGGCCCGACCGCAGACAAAATGGCGGTCGGGGTCCACATCTATCGCGACGCCGGCCCGGACGCCCAGCCGGGCGCCATGCTGACCCTTGGCCTGACGGACGGCGCCGCCTACTCGACGGTGACAGCCAATGTCGGCGGGAGTCGCTTCATCACAAGCAGCCCGACCTCGATCACCGACTGGGTCACGAACGTCGAGGACGACGCTGTCACCGGCCTTGCCCGGGCGCTTGCCGCCGGCGGCCCGGCGACCCTGACGCGCGTGGGTCAGCCGCCGATCAGCATTTCCACTGACGGGGCCGCAGCCGCATTGCGCTGGATGGACGAAAGACAGGGCCGGACAGGAACTGTCACAGCCCTCGTCGATCCCGGCGACAGACCCGCCAGCGCCGTTCCCGCTGCGCCGCAGATCCAGACGCCGCAGGCCGCCCCGGCGGCGGATCAGGCGGGTCTGGAGGACAATGCCCTGATCGAGGCCGTCACGGCCCGTCTGCGTGCGCGACCCGACGTCCAGGCCTGTGGCGCTCTCGACGGCGCCGCCGGCGGCGTCTGGGGCTATCGACTGAACGCCGCGACCGAGCTGTGGGGCATCGGCTGCAACTCGGGCACGGCGAACGATACCCGCCTGTGGTTCCTGACCGGCCCGAACGGCGCCGATCCCCAACCCCTGGTCCTGCCCCTGACCGACGACGTCGTCACCGAATTCTATGGCTCGGAGTTCAACCCGGACCAGCAGGTCCTGTCGATCGCGAGCCTGGCGCCAAGCCAGTGCGGCGTCCGGGCCCAATGGGTCTGGACCGGCGCCGCCTTCGAGCTCCAGAGCGAGAACGCCTTCCTCGAATGCTGGAACCTGGAGCCCGACATGTGGCCCTCGACCTTCTAGAGCCTGATCGGCATCAGCGCCCGCCGGGGCTTCAGACCTTCGTCAGCCTCAGGTTCTGGTAGTCATAGCTGAAGTCGATGTCGGGGCTCACGCCCTTGACGGTCGCCCGCACCGGCTTGCCGTCCACGATCTCGAAGGTGAAGAAGGCGTCCTCCTCGCGCTTGTCTGGGAAGCGGGTGCGCAGGGTGTTTCCGTCATAGGGCTCCAGCTCGCCCTGCAGCGCCGGATTGTGGGTGAATCTCAGCCACAGGGTCACGTCGCGCGCCTCGATCGTGATGTCGCCGTACCAGGGGTCGCGCCAGGTCCCGACGAAGGCCGGCAGGGGCACGGACGGCGGGGCGCCGGCCGCCTGTTTGGCATCGATCTCGGCCGCGGCCTTCAGCGATTCCTCGATCCCCTTCGCCTCCAGCGTCTTCGAATCCGAGATCCAGTCGAAGCCCTGCTTGCCCATGATGATGTCGACCAGACCGCTGCGCAGGCTTCGCAGCAGGAAATTCTCCTCCGCGTTCGAGAAGACCGACACCCCCGCCTTGCGGCCCGGGATCATGACGGTGAAGGAGTTGCCGCCCGGCGAGCCGCCGCCATGGCTGACGATCCGCTCGCCGCGGTAGTCCGCCACCTGATGACCCATGGCGTAGGTCGAGGCGATGGAGCGGCCGGGCAGTTCCGCCGTCGGTCCCGGCGTGCCGGAGATGATCACGTTCGGACGCCACATCTCGGTCGCCCGCGCCTCGGTGAACAGCCGCGTCCCGTCCGGCAGCGCCCCCATGTTCAGCCGCAGGATCATCCATTTGGCCCAGTCGGCGGCCGAGGCGCAGATGCCCCCGGCGGCGGCCGCCGAATCCCAGTCCCAGATGCCGACGATACTGTCGGAGATCTTCGTCATCGGTCCCTGATAGCGCAGCGGCGGTCCGACCCGGGCGTGCGGCAGGGCCGACTTTGCGGGGTCAGCCAGACTGGCCATGGGCACGCTCTCGCCCATCCCCAGCCGGTCGAAGATCCGGGTCTGGACGAAGGCCTCCCACGTCATCCCGGACACGGCTTCCAGCACCGCCCCGGCCACCACGAACATCAGGTTGCAGTAGTGATAGTTCGCGCGGAATCCGTCCTCGATCGGTACGAACGGGACCCGGGCCAGCACCTCCGCGCGGCTGCGGTTCGAGTTGGGCCAGAACAGCAGGTCCCCGGCGCCCAGGCCGAAACCCGCCCGGTGGCTCAGCGTATCGCGCACCGTGATGTGCTCGCCGATATAGGGGTCCGACAGGGTGAAGCCGGGCAGATAGGTCTTCACCGGCTCGTCCCACTTCACCTTTCCCTCGTCGACCAGAATGGCCAGGCAGGCGGCGGTGACGTTCTTGGAGTTGGACGCGATGGCGAACAGGGTGTTCTCGTCCGCCCGATCCGGCCGGCCCATCTCCCTGACGCCATAGCCGCGCGCCAGCACGGTCTGCCCGTCCTTGACCACGGCGACGCCCAGCGCCGGCTGGTCGGGCCAGGCCGCCATGGCCGCCTTCACATAGGCGTCGATCGCCTCGGCCAGACCCGCATCGTCATTGGCCGCGCCCTGGGCCCAGGACGTGGCGGGCAGGGCGACCGCACCGGAAGCGAACAGGGCGGAACGGCGGGTCAGACGCAGCGACATTGAACTCTCCGGGCATTGGAGGGCGGACGCTATCGCGCGCCCGCCACGACGTCACCCCCGCGTCGCCCAAGCCATCCAGATCGCCACGCCTGCGATGCCGATCGCCATCGTCCGGCCCGCCCAGACCCCCTGCATCCGTCGCATCATGGCGCCGCCGGCCGTGGCCGCGCCGAGGACGATCAGCGAATGCACCAGGACGCTGACCCCCAGATGCAGTCCGCCCAGCGTCAGCGCCTGACCCAGCGCCGGGCCATGGTCCGGCCGGATGAAGGTCGGCAACAGCGCAACATAGAAGACCGCCGCCTTGGGATTCAGCAGATTTCCAGTCAGGCCTCTCAGGAACAGGCCGCGCAGCTTCTCACGGTCGTAGGTCGCTTCCGAGGTCGCCTTGCCCGCCCCCGCCCACGCCTCCCAGGCCAGCCACAGCAGGAAGACGACCCCCGCCCAGCGCACCGCCTGATACAGCCACGGAAAGGCCAGCAGGACGGAGGTCAGGCCGAACGCCGCTGCGACCATCCAGACCGCCAGCCCCAGGGTCACCCCGGCCACCGCCGCAAACCCGCCGATTCTGCCCTGACCCGCGGAGACCAGCGCCAGCCAGCCCATGTTCGGACCCGGAGTCAGTTCGATCAACGAGACCGCCAGCAGGAAGGGCAGGATCACGGAGGGGTCGATGGGCCACAGGTCGTGAAGCATGGTCATCCGTCAGGGCGATGCGGCACCCTGCGCCGCAGACGCGCCCGCGTCGAGACGCTCCCGGGGCGCCCGCCCTTGACCGCGGGCCGGAGGCAGCCTCCCCTGTGGTCAGGGCAGGGGATAGAGACAATGGATCGCAGGGAACTGATGGCCGCGGCCATGGCCGGACTGGGTCTCGCCGGGATCGGCGGATGCGCGCTCGCAGACGAGGCCGACGCCCCGATCCGCGACCTGCCCGAGGGCCTCGCGGCTCGACTGGCCGCGCTCGTCGCGGACAGCGGCACAGTCGGCGGCATGGTCGCGGCCTCGCAGCACGGGCGGCTCGCCGGCTTCCATGCCTGGGGCGACGCGCGCCGGTCGCCGAAGCGGCCTGTGACGCCCGACACCCTGTTCCACGTCGGATCGAACGGAAAGTTCGTCACCGCCGTCGCCGTGCTCCAGCTCGTCCAGGCCGGCAGGATGACCCTGGCCGATCCGCTCGGCCGCCATGTCCCCGGTCTGCCGGCTGTCCTGGCCGGGACCCCGATCACCCACCTGCTGCACCACACCTCGGGCCTGCCGGACTATCTGGATGTGGTCGAGGACTGGTCCCTGCCGGTCACCCGCCGGATGGTCTTCGAGGCTGTCTCCGAGGGTCGCGACTTCGAGCCCGGCGAGGCCTGGGCCTATTCCAACACCAATTATTTCGTCCTCGGCTGGCTGATCGAGGCGCTGTCGGGGATGAGTTACGCCGACTACGTCTCGGCCCGCATCTTCCGCCCGTCGAGCATGCCGCACGCCCGCGCCGATTCGTCCGTCGACAGCATCCCCGACCGCGCCATCGGCTGGACAGTGGACGGCGACCGTCTGGCCAAGGCGGACGAGATGGAGGACGAGATGAGTCGGGCGGCCGACGGCGGCGTTCTGTTCAGCGCCCGCGACATCGCCCCCTGGGCCGTGGCCCTGGCCGACGACGGGCTGCTGGCCGGCGCCGCGCGCAACCAGCTGTTCGCCCCCGCCGCCCTGACCACCGGCCGGGCGGCGCCCTACGGTTGCGGCGTCTTCATGGAGGAGTGTCGCCGCTCCGCCTTCCACCACCACAGCGGCGGCGTCCCCGGGTTTGAGTCCCAGCGGATGGCCTTCGGCGGCTCGGGCATCCAGGTCTGGGCCGTGACCAACACCGACGGCGACGCCGACGTCCCGCTCGGCAAACTGTGTCTGGCCATGGCCGAGGGCCTCGCTCCAGACTCGACCTACGCGACCCTGCCGCTGCTGCCGACCGATGACCGCACAGACATCCTGCGCCGCGCCTTCGCCCGTGGCGGGGCGCCCCTGCCGCCCAGCCTCCTGGCGCCGGAACTGGTCGCTTCGGGCGGAGCGACCGCGCCCGGCCGCGGCATCCGACCGGAGCAAGCGTTCGCTCCCGTGGAACGCTGGCAGGGCGTCGGAGGCGGCGACTTCGTCCGCTACCGCCTGGTCGGCAACGCGGGCGAGGCCGGCCACGCCGTCGTCGGCTGGACCCCCGACGACACGATCTTCTGGATCGGCTGAGCCGCCCGCCCGTTCCGACAGGCGCGATCCGGGCCCAGGTTAATTCGCCGTAAGGTGGCGGGATTCCGGGTCAAGGACGCTTGACCCGGCGAGAGGCGCTGTTAGTCAAGCACCCTTGACGGGCGCGGTCAGCGCGCCCCTGCAACCGGAGTCCGGGGCATGACCTCCTTCAGACTGTTTCTCCTCGTCGGCGCGGCCATGACCGCCACCGCCGGGACCGCCGTGGCCCAGTCGCAGACTCCGGCCCAGACTCCGACGCCCGCACGACCCGCCCCGCAAACCCCCGCGCCGGCCCCCGCCCCGACCGCGCCCCAGGAAGCCGCTTCCGCCGTGGACGACGTCGTCGTCACCGCCCGCCCGACTGACATCCGGACCACGAGCGAGGGAACCAGCTACAGCCTGGCCGACGACCTGCAGGCCGCGACCGGGACGCTGGCCGAAGCCCTTCGCAACATCCCCTCGGTCGAGGTCGATCCGGACGGCAATGTCAGCCTGCGCGGCGATGCCAATGTCACCATCCTGATCGACGGCCGGCCCGCCAGCCAGTTCAACGGTCCCAGCCGGGGACAGTTGCTGCAACAGATTCCCGCTGCCCAGTATGCCCGTATCGAAATCCTGACCAATCCGTCCGCCGCCTACAGCCCCGAGGGCTCGGGAGGGGTCATCAATCTGATCTCCAAACCGACCACGGTGCGACCGGGGCAGACCACGACCGGCTCGCTGCGCGCCAATATCGGCGACACCGGCCGCTACAATATCGGCGGCAGTCTCTCGCATGTGAACGGACCGACGACCCTGTCCGCCGACTTCGGCGTGCGCCACGACGCCTATCTGCAGGAGCTGACGCGGTTGCGGACGCGGTTTGACGCCGGCTCCGGCCGGTTCCTCGAGGCCCGTCAGAGCCAGAATGTCGAGGGCGATTCCGACAGCGTCTTCGTCCGCTTGGCGGTCGAGCACAATCTGGACGCCAGGACCCAGCTGACCGCCGATGTGCGCCATACGGACGTCGACAGCTTCGCCGACAGTCTCGACCAGTATCAGGCCGACGCGGCCGGCGGCGGCATCGCCTCGGCCTATCGCCGTGTCTCGGGCGGCGGCTTTCAGGGCCAGTTCTCCGGTGCGAGCGCGCGCATCCTGCGCCGCTTCGACGATGCGGGCCATGAGTGGTCCAACGAGCTGCGCTATGACCGCAATCGTTTCGGTATCGACCTCGCGACCCTTGCCGACCGCCTCATCCCCGTGGCGGCCCCCTTCAGCGAGTTTCTGAGCAACCAGAACCGGCAGGACCAGATTGGCTTCACCAGCGCCTACGTCCGGCCGATGGCCGACGGCGGCCGACTGCGGCTGGGCTATGAGCGTCAGGCCCTGACCCTCGATCAGGACAATCTCTTTGCCCGCGGGGCCACCCCGGCGACGCTGGTCGCCGACCCCGTGGTCTCCAATGAGTTCCGCCTCGATCAGACTGTGCACGCCGTCTATGCGACCCTGGAACGGCCCTTCGGAGACAAGCTGACCGCCCAGTTCGGCCTGCGCCTCGAACAGGCCGATCTCGAGCTGAACCAGGTCACGACCGGTCTCCGGTCGTCACAGGACTATTTCCGCGCCTATCCGACCCTGAATGTGTCTTATCAGCTGGACGAGACCCGGACCCTGCGGGCCAGCTATGGCCGCCGGATCCAGCGCCCGGGTCCCGGCGACCTGAACCCCTTCCTGACCTATCAGGACAATCTGAACCGCCGCTCCGGCAATCCCGACCTGCTGCCGCAGGAGACGGACGCGCTGGAGCTGATCTGGGCGTATCGCCAGCAGCAAACCTTCTACCAGGCCACCCTCTATTACCGTGACACGCGCGACGCCTTCACCCCGGTCACGACCGATCTGGGCGGCGGCGTCTTCCTGACGCGGCCCGAGAACCTCGGGGCCAGCACCTCGACGGGCCTTGAGCTGGTGGCCAACGGCGCCCTGCATCCGACCCTGCGCTACAACGCCACCATCAACGTCTTCCGTCAGGAGATCGACGCCGCCGGTCTGGTCGGCACTGTCGACAGCGAGGGCGAAAGCGTCTCGGGCCGGCTGACCCTGAACTGGACGCCGACCCAGGCGGACTTCCTCCAGGTGTCGGGCGTCTGGGGCGGTGAGCAACTGCTGGCCCAGGGCACGCGCGAACAGTCGACCCTGGTCAACCTCGGCTATCGCCGCAAGCTCAGCGCCTCCTGGTCGCTCAATGTGACGGTGCGGGACGTCTTCGACGATTTCGGCTCCACGACCACCATCGTCACCCCGGCCTTCACCGACCGGGCGGATCAGGTGTTCGGCGGCCGGGCGGCCTTCATCGGCCTGACCTGGAATTTCGGCGGCGGACAGCGGCGGCCGGAACAGTTCGACTTCGCGGCCCCGACCACCGGCGGGTGATCCCGCCGGTTCAAACCGGCCCCTTGTGTGGCGCCGTCGCCACGCCCACCTGATCAGCAGCCGCACGGCGCGTTGCTTGCATCAGAGGGCGCGTCGGCGGACTCCGCCTCCAAGGGGAACCGCATGAATCTCGACCTCTATTCCGACCGCGCCAAACAGGCCGTCCAGTCCGCCCAGTCGCTGGCCCTTGCCCGCAAACACCAGCAGTTCGCCCCCGAGCACCTGCTCAAGGTGCTGCTGGAGGAGCGCGACGGCTTGGCCCGCAACCTGATCACCGCCGCCGGCGGCGACCCCGCGAAGGCGTCCGAGGCCGCCGAGGCCCTGCTCAAGAAACGCCCCCAAGTGGAGAGCGCCACCAGCCAGCTCTATCTCGACGGCGCCACCGCCCGCGTCTTCGCCAATGCCGAGGAAACGGCGAAGAAGGGCGGCGACGCCTTCGTCACCACCGAACGGATTCTCGCCGCCATCGCCCGCGAGGGAGGCCCCGCCGGCGACGCCCTGAAGTCCGCGGGCGTCACGGCCGACAAGCTCGACGCCGCCGTCGCCGATGTCCGCAAGGGCAAGACCGCCGACAGCGCCGCCGCCGAGGACGGCTACGACGCCCTCAAACGCTACGCCCGCGACCTGACCCAGGCCGCCCGCGACCAGAAGATCGACCCGGTCATCGGCCGGGATGAAGAGATCCGCCGCACCATCCAGGTCCTGGCCCGGCGCACCAAGAACAACCCCGTCCTGATCGGCGAACCCGGCGTCGGCAAGACCGCCATCGTCGAGGGTCTGGCCCTGCGCATCGTCAACGGCGACGTGCCCGAGAGCCTCAAGGACAAGACCGTCATGAGCCTCGACATGGGCTCCCTGATCGCGGGCGCCAAATACCGCGGCGAGTTCGAGGAACGGCTCAAGGCCGTGCTCGGCGAGGTCACCGCCGCCGAGGGCCAGATCATCCTGTTCATCGACGAGATGCACACCCTGGTCGGCGCGGGCAAAGGCGACGGCGCCATGGACGCCTCCAACCTGCTCAAGCCCGCCCTCGCGCGCGGCGAACTCCACTGCGTCGGCGCCACCACCCTCGATGAGTACCGCAAACACGTCGAGAAGGACGCCGCCTTGGCCCGCCGCTTCCAGCCCGTCTTCGTCGACGAGCCCTCGGTCGAGGACACCGTCTCCATCCTGCGCGGCCTGAAGGAGAAGTATGAGGTCCACCACGGGGTCCGCATCTCTGACTCAGCCATCGTCGCCGCCGCCACCCTGTCGAACCGCTACATCACCGACCGCTTCCTGCCCGACAAGGCCATCGACCTGATCGACGAGGCCGGCAGCCGCGTGCGCATGGCCGTCGATTCCAAGCCGGAATCGCTGGACGAGATCGACCGCCGCCTGGTCCAGCTGAAGATCGAGCGCGAGGCCCTGAAGAAGGAAACCGACAACGCCTCGGTCCAGCGCCTTGAGAAGCTGGAAGACGAGATCGCCGACCTCGAAGGCCAGTCCGACGACCTGACCGCCCGCTGGAAGGCCGAGAAGGACAAGGTCGGGCAAGGCGCGCAACTCCGCGAGACCCTCGACCGCCTGCGCGCCGAACTCGCCGCCGCCCAGCGCAACGGCGACCTCGGCCGCGCCTCCGAGATCGCCTACGGCCAGATCCCCCAGATCGAGAAACAGCTGGCCCAGGCCGAGGCCGACGAAAAGACCGCCTCCCCCCTGACCCCCGAGGTCGTCGACGCGCAACAGATCGCCGCCGTCGTCTCCCGCTGGACCGGCGTCCCGGTCGACAAGATGCTGGAGGGCGAGCGCGAGAAACTGCTGTCGATGGAGGACGCCCTGCGCGGCCGCGTCGTCGGTCAGGACGCGGCTCTGGAGGCCGTCGCCGACGCCGTCCGCCGGGCGCGCGCAGGCCTCAACGACCCCCACCGCCCGCTCGGCTCCTTCCTGTTCCTGGGCCCCACCGGCGTCGGCAAGACCGAGCTGACCAAGGCGCTGGCCGCCTTCCTGTTCGACGACGAGACCGCCATCACCCGCATGGACATGTCGGAGTACATGGAGAAGCACTCGGTCAGCCGCCTGATCGGCGCCCCTCCGGGATACGTCGGCTATGACGAGGGCGGCGCCCTGACCGAGGCGGTGCGCCGTCGCCCCTATCAGGTCGTCCTGTTCGACGAGGTCGAAAAGGCCCACCCCGACGTCTTCAACGTCCTGCTGCAGGTGCTGGACGACGGCCGCCTGACCGATGGTCAGGGACGCGTCGTCGACTTCCGCAACACCCTGATCATCATGACCTCCAACCTGGGCTCCCAGGCCCTGTCAGAACAGGGTGAAGGGGATGACGTCGAGGAGGTGCGGCCCTGGGTCATGGAGGCCGTCCGCGCCCACTTCCGCCCGGAGTTCCTCAACCGCATCGACGAGATCATCCTGTTCCGCCGCCTCGGCCGCGACCAGATGGCCGGCATCGTCCGCATCCAGCTGTCGCGTCTGGAAAAGCTGATGGGGGACCGGAGGCTGACGTTGTCGATCGACGACGGCGCTTTGGCCTGGCTGGCGGACAAGGGCTACGACCCCGTCTATGGGGCGCGTCCGCTGAAGCGGGTGATCCAGAAGGACCTGGTGGACCCGATGGCGAAGAAACTGCTGGCCGGAGAGCTGGAGGACGGCTCCGTGATCGCCGTGTCGGCGGGGACCGACGGGCTCAACATAGGAAAAGCCCAGGTCCATTAGGACCTGGCCCGATCGTCATCCCGGGCCGCGCTTGCGGAGCCGGGATCGGGAAGGCGCGGGTGCATTTGGCGCAACCTGCCTCCCCCCTTTCGTCATCCTCCGGCAAGCCGCGCCTTCGCGGCGCAGACCGGGGGACGCAGCGGCGCGCGGGAGCGCGACCCTGTTGCGGATGCCGGCGATCGCCGCAGCCGCCCTTCCTGTCCCTTCTCCCGTTGGGAGAAGGTGGCCGCGAAGCGGACGGATGAGGGTCCGGCCTGTCCGTCGGCGAAGCCGTCGCACGGACGGGGATACACCCTTCTTTCGTCATCCTCCGGCAAGCCGCCTCTTCGCGGCGCAGACCGGGGGACGCAGCGGCGCGCGGGAGCGCGAACCTGTCGCGGACACAGGCGGCCGACATCGTGCCTGAACAGATCGCCTTCGGCGCCGCTGCGTCCCCCGGTCTTCGCTTCGCTACGCCGGAGGATGACGAAAGGAGGGGCTGCGCGTTGACTTGGTCACTCTTCAGCTCTCACCTGAGAAGGGGAGGAACCAATGACTTTTACAAGCGCGTTTGCTCGCCTCGGCTATAATCTGACATCACCCCGTACCGACTGGAGCGCCGAAAAGGACGACGGCGTCTGCCTGTCGATCTGGGCCAAAGAAATGAAGCCGAAACGACCAGGATCTTCGTTCGACACGAGGTCCGACGCCCAACCAATCGAGACTTGGAACCATAAGCAGGGCTTCAAGCGGCGTCTGCCGCATCTCGCTCGGGCAGTTGCCGAGTTCGATGGATACGTCGACGTGGTTGTGGTCACAGGCACCCCTGGGGAGGGGCACGGAGACGCGAACCCGTGGCTGCCGACAGAACGGCAAGGTTATCGTTGGCGCGTCACTTACTTTGATCCGACCACCGGTCATTTCGCGGTAGAAACGGCCGCTCCATAGCTGCCACTCCAAGATAATACAGTTTCAGGCACCAGTCGGTCCGCACCCCCCTTCGTCATCCTCCGGCAAGCCGCGCCTTCGCGGCGCAGACCGGGGGACGCATCGTCATCCTCCGGCCGATCGAAGATCGGACCGGGGGAGGCGCGCGGGAGCGCGAACCTGTCGCGGACACAGGCGGCCGACATCGTAGCTGAACAGATCGCCATCGGCGCCGCTGCGTCCCCCGGTCTTCGCTGCGCTACGCCGGAGGATGACGAAAGAAAGGGGGAGGCGGGGGCGGGGGATGACGGACCCAGGGATATCGCATAGGTTGTACAGATGGGGACGCATCGCACCTTTATCGCGACCTACATCATGGCCAGCGGGCGGAACGGCTGGGTCTATGTCGGCATGACCTCGAACCTGCACGCGCGGGTCTGGAAGCACAAGAACGGCCGCTATGACGGCTACACCGCCGAGCACGGCTGCGATCAACTGGTCTGGTACGAACAGCATCAGTGGGTCACCGGGGCGATCCGGCGCGAGAAGCGGCTGAAGAAATGGCTGCGCGACTGGAAGCTGAAGCTGATCGAGGAGACGAACCCCAACTGGCTCGACCTCGCGGCCGACTGGTATCCGGTCAACGATCCGGACTGGGTCCCGCCGTCCGAAGACGACTGACACCCATCATCACACACCCGGATTCCGCCCGCGATTTCAACGGCCGGCCCTGACGAGGGGCTTTATGTGCGGCGCCCGTTTCTGCGGGTGTAGACTTCCCCGATCCGCCGTCGCCTCCCGTCAGCCCGGCCTGTCCGGACTCGCCGGACCCGGCGGACAGTGTTTTCTAGTCCGGACGCCCGATGGGACTCAGTGGACGATCTGGACTCCAATTCCGGAGTCACTTTGACGCCGACACAGGCAAGGAGCCGCCGATGACCGAAGAGACCGCTTCCAACCTGATCGACGCCAGACTGGCGGGCTTAAGCGACTGGCGCGGGGCGACCCTGTCCCGCCTGCGCGCCCTGATCCATCGCGCCCTGCCCCAGGTGGTCGAGACAGTGAAATGGCGAAAGCCGACCAATCCGAACGGCGTGCCGGTCTGGGAGGTCGACGGCATCCTGTGCACGGGCGAGGTCTACAAGAGCTACGTCAAACTGACCTTCATGTACGGCGCGGCCCTGCCGGACCCGGCGGGCGTCTTCAACGCCGGCTTCGGCGGCGGCACGCGTCGCGCCATCGACCTCAAGGCGGGCGAGACAGTCGACGAGGCGGCCTTCATCGCCCTGATGCAGGCGGCCGCCGCGTACAACACGGCGAAGAGGAAGGAGGCCTAGTTGCCGCGGGTCAGCCGGCTGGGTCCGCCCCGGATGTCACAGGTGAAGTCGGTCTGGGGCCGGCCCGTCTGGGCGCCCGAGACAGGGCTGAGGATGCCGCCCCGCTCACGGCAGTCGGCGGCCAGCTGGTCCATTTCCTCGCCATAGGTCGGACTGGAACGCGGCGTCCCGGCACAGGCCGCCAGCGAGGCGGCGAGAACGAGGGAGGAAAGGAGGATACGCGCGGTCATCGGCAAGTCTCCGGGTTGACGGTCAGCCCCGGAACGCATTCTGCGCCCGAACGGCTCCGCCCGCCACCCGTCCGTTGGCGCAGGAGGGTCGCGACAGGTGTTCGTTCACGCATCGTGGGCGGTCGGGGGCCGCCATTCACGAAGCCGGACCGTCCGTCGCCGCAAGTCCGCTGGCGGCGCGTCGGGCTCGGGCCGAGGGTCGGGACATCGAGACACCCGGGAGGCTTCACCTGACGCCTCACTCATTCAAGGACTGCCACAATGATCCGCACCGCCGCTTTCGCCATCGCCCTCCTGACCGCCGCCCCCGCCTTGGCCTCCGACCCCGCCAGCGTCGCCCTGACCTTCGACACCGGCGCCTCGACCGGAGCGGTCATGGTCGCCCTCTATGACGAGGCGACCTACGACGGCGGCCAGCCGATCCGCGCCGCCCGCATCGACGTCGCCGCCGGCGAGCACAGCGTCACCTTCGAAGGTCTCCCGGCCGGCGACTACGGGGTGAAGGCCTTCCACGACGTCAACGGCAACGGCCGCATGGACACCAACCCCTTCGGCATGCCGGTCGAGCCCTACGCCTTCTCCAACAACGCCGTCGGCAACATGGGCCCCGCCGGCTGGGATCGTGCGAAGTTCAGCGTCGACGGCGCGACCAGCCAAACGATCAGCATCCGCTGATCGTCATTCCTGAAGAGGGCTAAGGCAGGCGACGCGGTCGCCTGCTGCTTGAGCCCGGTTTCCCTTGTCCAAGAGGCCGACATGACCCCTTCCCGCCGCCATTTCCTGATGGGCGCCGCCGCCCTGTCCGCCGCCGTCGCCACGCCGGAGATGGTCCGCGCCGCGATCGCGCAAGAAGCCGCCGCCCCCTGGGCCCTGGCCACCGCCGACCTCGACGGCGACATCGCGCCGCGCGCCATGCGGCTGGTCCACGGCCGGGCGCTGGCGGGGCTGGAGGGGACCCTGTTCCGCAACGGTCCGGGCAAGTTCCGCCGCCCGGGCGGCAGCGCCACCCACTGGTTCGACGGCGACGGCCTGATGCGGTCGTTCAGCCTGTCGGGCGGCGCCGTGACCCTCGCCGCCCGTTTCGCCGACACGCCCAAGCGCCGCACAGAGACGGAACTGGATGCCGTGGTCACGCCCGGCTTCGGCACCGTCGGAGACGGCCGGGCACGGATCGGCTCCAACGACGACGCCAATGCCGCGAACACCGCCGTCATGGTGACGGGCGACAAGGTCTGGGCCCTGTGGGAAGGCGGATCGCCGCTGCGGATGGACGCCGGCACCCTTGCGACGGAACAGTTCGTCACCCTGCGCGACGACCTGAAGGGCATGCCGTTCCAGGCCCATCCCCGATTTGCCCCGGACGGCACGATCTGGAACGTCGGCACCAACGGCGATCAGGTCATCGTCTGGCATCTGCAGGCCTCGGGCGCGCTGATCGACGCCCGGGTCCTGCGCCTGCCGCGGGCCAGCTATCTGCACGACTTCACGGCGACCGAACGTCACCTGATCTTCGTGCTCCAGCCCTGGGTGTTCGACCATGCCGGCATGCCCTTCTCCACCCAGTTCGCCTGGAAGCCGGAGCTGGGGACCCAGGTGCTGGTCGTCGACAAGGCGGACCTGACCTCGACCCGGATCTACGAGCTCGAGACCTTCAGCTTCTTCCACCTCGGCGACGCCTGGGAAGAGGCCGACGGCACGATCCGCTTCGACGTCGCCGCCAACCGCGACGCCGCCTTCGCCATCGAAGGCGCCCGGGTGATGGTCGCCGGTCGCGGTACGGTTCCGGGCGAGCCCAGCGTGCTGAAACTGGTCACCCTGCGCCCGGATGGCCGCGCCGAAATGGCCTCGTCAGGCGTGACGGCCGAGTTTCCCAAGGGCGATCCTCGCCGCGCCGGGCTGGAACGCAGCCTGACCGTCCACGTCGCGGGCGAACGCAGCGGCCGCCCCCTGCCGAACGGTCTGGCGGTGCAGGACTGGAAGAGCGGCCAGAACCACGCCTTCAGCTTCGGCGACGACCAGATCATGGAGGAGGCGGTCTTCGTGCCCAAGCCCGGCGCCTCGGCCGAACGCGACGCCTGGCTGGTCGCGCCGTCGATCAACCTGGCCGAGGGCGTCACCGAACTGCATGTCTTTGACGTGGCCTCCGTCGAGGGCGGGCCGGTCGCGACCTGGCGCGCCGACGTCGCCCTGCCGGCCGGCTTCCACGGAGCATGGAGGGGATAAAGGGCTCAAGTAGCGCGACCGCGCGGTAGCCCAAAAAATCAGTACCAGCCAGCCTCGCGCAGGGCCCGGGCATAGCGGCGGCTGACCGGCACGGTCACGCCGCCGTCCAGCGTCAGGGTCGCCCGCCCGTCGCCCCGGGCCACGTCGCGGACCGCGTCCCTCGCCACCCACCAGCTGCGATGGGTCTGGGAGCCTTCCAGCCCCTCCAGCTCCTCCAGCGCGTCCGACAGCCGCATCAGGATCAGGTCCGAACCCCGGTCGGTGTGAATGCGCAGATAGTGATCCTCGGCCTGCACGGCCCGGATCGCCGCGCCGCGCAGCTTCATCGGCAGCCGGTCAGGAAACCGGGCCGGAGCCGAACCGGCGGGGGCGGCATGGGTCTGGACCGGCTGAGCCTTCGACAGGAAGACATTGATCGCACTCATCACCGCGGTGATGGTCAGCACCGGTCCGACCATCAGGGGCAGGGTCGACAGGGGATAGGCCCCGCCCTCGAACACCACCCCTGTCACGAACCAGACCATGAAAGACACCGGTCCGGTTATGGCGGCCGTCAACGCGACGACAGCCAGCCACGGCCGCTCGTCCATGTCGATCCAGCGATCGATCAGTCGCGAACAGACATGACCCCAAAGCGCGCCCGCCAGCATGACCGGAACCCAATAGACAAGCCGCAGCCACAGGGGTGCATTGATCATGCCGAACGCGGCCGACACGGCCAGGACGACGCCCGCCGCCGCCGCAATGATCAGGCCGCGGAACAGACCCAGGGCGACCGGGCGTTTCGGACGCGGAGAAGAGGCGGTCGTGGTCATGGGTGGACGAAGCGCTCCGGGGCGTTGACTGTGGGTCGGACTTTCGCGGACCAAAGGGCGCTTTGATGAAGTTGGCAATCCTGGCTGGCGCCTTGGCGATGTTTCTCACCGGTTTGGCTTCGGCCGCAACCGCCGCCGACCTGGTCCTGAGCCTGTCGACGCGGGGCGCGGGCGGGCGGATCGCGGTGGCCGTCTATCGCGATGCCGAGGCCTTTCGGCGCGGCGAAGGACCGGTCGCGAGTCGCATGGTCTCGCGCACCGGCGCCGTCACCTCTGTGACGATCACGGGCCTGGCGCCGGGCCGCTATGCAGTCGCAGCCTTCCACGACACGGACGGAAACGGCGACCTGACTCTGTGGCCCATCGGTCTGCCGCGCGAGGCCTACGGGTTCTCGAACGACGCGCGGGGCCGGTTCGGACCGCCGCCCTTCGCCCGGGCGGCCTTCGACCTGCCGGCGACGGGCGCGACCCAGGCGTTCCGGCTGCACTAGGACGTTCGTTCGCGAAGCTGAGGCGTCGGCTGGCGAACCGGGGCTGGCGATCCGGGCTACGGAGCGGAAGGGTGGCCTCGATTTCAAGGAGCCATCGCCGTGACCCAGGTTCATCCGCCGCTGTCGCAGACCCGCCGTCTGTTCCTGTTCGCGCCGCCCGTGATCGCGGCCGGCGTGTTGGGCTGGTTCCTGTTCGTCGCAGGGCCGCAAGCCGGGTTGCCGCTCCAGCCCCACGCGCCGGACTGGGCGCTTCTGGCCCGCCAGACCCCAGTATTGCAGATCCACATCGCGGCGGCGGTCGTCGCCCTGGCGATCGGCCTGATCCTGCTGGCCGGCATCAAGGGCAACCGCCTCCACCGGACCCTGGGGTGGGTGTGGGTCATGGCCATGGCGACCGTGGCGATCAGTTCGTTCTTCGTGCGCGAGCTGAACGGCGGCGCCCTGTCGCTGGTCCATCTGCTGAGCGGCTGGACGGTCATCATCCTGCCGATGGCTGTCTATGCCGCGCGGCGTCACGAGGTGGTCAAACACCGGGGGCGGATGACCGGCCTCTTCGTCGGCGCCCTGGTGATCGCCGGGATGCTGACGCTCTTTCCCGGCCGGCTGATGTGGCGGGTCTTCCTGGGCTAGGTCTGGGGTTCGGATGGACAGACCGCGCGGAACCCTGCCGAAGCGAACCGCACCATATAATCGCAGGCCGTCTCCAGATCGCCGGAGCGGCACAGCCCGCCGGACAAACGGTCCAGACGGCCGGTCTCGCCAAGCGTCAGGGTCAGGGCTCCCGACAGGTTGTGATAGGCCCAGTAAAGGTCGACCTCGCGCGCATCGGGCAGGACGACCTTGACCAGCTCGATCAGCCGACGGATCGCCGGGTCGAAATAGCGGGCCATGGTCTCGCCGCCGAAGGCCGGGTTGGCGTTGGTCTGGGCGACGAGGGCCGAATAGTGTTTCCAGCCCGGGCCGCCCTTCAGCGACCACTGGAACGGCGGCTCGAGGAAGGCCCGCAGCAAACCTTCCAGCGTCATCGATCCCACGTTCGCCAGAGCATAGCGATTGATCGCCTCGACTCTCTCGTTGTTCCAGACCTCGGCCCGGCGCAGGAAGACGGCGTCGAACAGGTCGCGCTTGGCGCCGAAATAATAGTGGACCAAGGCCGTATCCACACCCGCCTCGCGCGCCACCTCGCGGATGGTGACGCCATAGAAGCCGTGCTTCGAGAACAGGTCCTCTGCTGCGTCCAGAATGGACTCGCGAGTGTCGCCGCCAACGCCCTCCGCCTTCACCTTGGGCGGCCGCCCGCGTTTGGCGGGCGCGGCGGGAACGGGCGGTGGAACGTCCAGCTTGCTCATCCGCCAAGCTAGCCACGAAAAAACGTTTCGGTGCAACGGCGCCACAGACGGACAGCCACGTGGCGTCGGGGAAGCGCTGCCGTTTGACACCGGGGCCAAAGGTCGTCAGTTTCTCGGAAAATCATCGAACGCTGAATAAAAGCGTCGACGGCTGGAAACATCATTTGGAAAAGGGTTTCGCATGAACAGACTCATGAAGAGCGTGCTGCTGGCCGGGGCCGCCTGGAGCGCCGCGTCGTCGATGGCCATGGCGCAGGACGCCGCGCCGCAGGACGAACAGACCGCGCTGGACGACGTTGTCGTCACCGCTCGTCGTCGCGACGAACAGCTGAAGGACGTCCCGGTCGCCGTCTCGGCCCTGTCGGCCGAGCAGCTGGAAAACACGGGCGCCACCGACATCACCGCCCTGCAGCAACAGACCCCGAACGCCACGGTCCAGATCGCCCGCGGTTCGAACTCGACCCTGATCAGCTTCATCCGCGGCGTCGGCCAGCAGGATCCGCTGTGGGGCTTCGAGCCCGGCGTGGGTCTGTACATCGACGACGTTTATGTCGCCCGCCCCCAAGGCGCCGTGCTCGACATCTTCGACGTGAGCCGCATCGAGGTTCTGCGCGGTCCGCAAGGCACCCTTTACGGCCGCAACACGATCGGCGGCGCCATCAAGTACGTGACCAAGCGCCTCGGCGACGAGTTCGAGTTCATGGGTCGCGGCACCATCGGCAGCTATAACCAGCGCGACGCCCTGGTTTCGGCCACCCTCCCGCTGGGCGACACCTTCGCCGTCGGCGGCGCCTTCGCCAAATACGACCGTGACGGCTTCGGTACGAACCTGTTCACAGGCGAAGAGCAGTACGACAAGGACGTCACCGCCTATCGCGCCAGCGCCGAGTGGACCCCCACCGACCAGCTGTTCGTGCGCTTCGCCTGGGACCGTGTCGAGGATGACTCGGCTCCGCGTCACGGCCACCGCGAGGTGAACTCGACGACGGGCGGCTTCACGCCTCCGGCCGGAATCTACGACACCAACGCCGGCATCCAGGGCAACCAGGAAGTCGAGACCCAGGGCACGGCCGTCACCGTCGAGTACACGGTCAACGACATGCTGACCCTGAAGTCGATCTCGGCCTGGCGCAGCGGCGATACCGCGACCGTCATCGACTTCGACCAGACGCCCCAGCCCTTCCTGGACGTTCCGGCGGTCTATGCCGACGAACAGTTCACCCAGGAGTTCCAGGCCCTGATGCAGGGCGACAACTGGTCCGGCGTCGCCGGCCTGTTCTACCTCGACGGCGAGTCCTCGGGCGTGTTCGACACCATCGCAGGCAACCTGGGCCTGGCCATCGCTGCGGCCGGGTACGTGAACACCGAGTCGTTCTCGGCCTACGCCGACTTCAGCTACGACTTCTCGGATCGCCTGCACGCCTCGATCGGCGGGCGCTACACCCAGGACAAGAAGGACGCCGGGGTTCAGCGCTTCTTCTATCTGGGCGCCACCCGCTCGCCCCTGACCGGCGGCACCGCCCGTCCGATCTTCGCCACGCGCACCAACTATCTGGCCGACGACACCTTCGAGAAGTTCACGCCTCGGGTCAGCGTCTCCTATGACCTGACCGAGGAACTGACCGGCTACGCCTCGATCAGCCAGGGCTTCAAGTCCGGCGGCTGGGACATGCGCGGCGACGCGGCCCTGGTGCCCTCGACCGTCAACGGCTATCAGCCCGAGACCGTCACCACCTATGAACTGGGCCTGAAGGGCAACGCGTTCAACGACCGCCTGTCGTTCGCCTCGGCGGCCTTCTATTCGGACTACACGGACCAGCAGATCACGACCCAGCAGGTCGCAACCCTGCCGGCCGTCGGCGTGGCCTCGGTCGTCGACAACGCCGGCGCATCGACCATCTACGGCTTTGAATTCGAAGGCCGCGCCTTCCTGACGGACAACCTGACCTCGAACTTCTCGGTCGGTTACCTGAAGAATGAGTTCGATCAGTTCATCACCCGGATCACCGGCACGCCTGTCGATATCTCGAACACCCGCGAGCCGCAGAACTCTCCGGAATGGTCGGCCTTCTGGGGCGTGACCTGGTCGGGCGATCTGGCCGGCGGCGAGCTGAACATCACGCCGTCCATCTCCTACCGCTCGGACTACCATCTGTTCGACGCGCCGGATCCGATCCTGGACCAGGATGCCTACACCCTGGTCGATCTGGCCGCGATCTGGACCGCTCCGAACGGTCACTACCAGGTCGCCCTGACCGGCAAGAACCTGACGGACGAGGAGTACAAGGTCGGCGGCTACAACTTCGCCGGGGCCACCTTCAACAACTCGATCTCGGCCTTCTATGGCCCGCCGCGCACCTTCTCGGCGTCGGTCACCCTCCGGTACTGATCCATCCATGACGCGACTGGGGCGGCGGTTCGACAGAGCCGCCGCCCTTTTTCTTTTGCAGCCTGCCTCACCGCATTCCGCCGAGGCCTGATCCCGGCGGAAAACCGCTTCACACTTCTCCTGATCAGGCCTTACGGTCGGGACAAGGAACGAGAGTCCAGAGGAAACCCAGATGACGGATACGGTCGCAGCAGTCCCGGCGAAGCCCGGCTATCGCTACTACGTGCTGGCGGTCCTGATCCTCGTCTACATGCTGAACTTTCTGGATCGGCAGATCATCGGCATCCTGGCCGCCCCGCTGAAGGCGGAGTTCGGCCTGTCGGACAGCCAGTTCGGCCTGTTGGGCGGCATCGCCTTCGCCTCGGTGTATTCCACCCTCGCCATTCCACTGGCCTGGCTCGCGGACCGCTACAGCCGGGTCTGGATCATGACAGGGGCGCTGGCGGTCTGGAGCGGCTTCACCGCCCTGTGCGGCGTGGCCACCTCGTTCACCCAGTTGTTCCTGTTCCGCATGGGCGTGGGCGTGGGCGAGGCAGGCGGCGTGGCCCCGGCCTATTCCCTCGTCGCCGACTATTTCCCGCCGCATCAGCGGGCCCGGGCTCTGGCAGCCTTCGCCTTCGGCATTCCGCTGGGCACGGCGGCTGGCACTCTGGTGGGCGGCCTGTTGGCGGCGACCTATGGCTGGCGCACGGCCTTCATCGTGGTCGGCCTGGTCGGCGTGCTGCTGGCCCCCGTGCTCCTGTTCACGGTGCGGAACCCCACCCGGGGCGGCACCGACACGATCAAGACCGAGGCCGAGCTGGCGATCATCGCCGCTGCGCCCGTGGTCGGTTCGGGCCGATCCGGTGCCATCGCCGCCCTGATCATGCTCGGCCTCGGCGCTGGCTGCCTGATTCTGGCGGCCCTGAACCATTTCGCCGGCCTCCAGCTCGGCAGCGCCCTGGTGCTGGCCTTCGGCGGCCTGCTGGCCACGGTCATCGGGATATCGCTGACCATCGCGCGCCGCACCGCCTCCGCCGTAATTCCCAAACCCAGCTTCTGGCTGCTGGCGCTGGGCGCGGCCTCGTCCTCGGTGTGCGGATATGGCGTCGCCGGCTGGCTGCCGCTGTTCTTCATGCGCAGCTTCGGCCTGACCCTGTCCCAGACCAGCTGGTACTACGCCGGCATCGCCTTGATCGGCGGTGTCCTTGGCATCTGGGCCGGCGGCGCGATCGCCGACAAGCTGTCGAAGCGCGGCAAGGGAGCCTATCCCCTGACGCCCGCCATCGCCTTCCTGATCTCGGCCCCGATGTTCATCCTGGCCATGAATTCGCCCTGGCTGATCGGCCTGGTCATCCCCGGCGGCGGCACCAATGCCCAGCAGCTGATCCTGGCCTTCCTGATCTTCATCATCCCCACCGGCCTGAACCTGGCCTGGCTGGGTCCAATCACCGCGTCGATCCAGCATCTGGTGCCTGCACCAATGCGCTCGACCGCCTCGGCCCTGTTCCTGCTGATCAACAACCTGCTCGGGATCGCGGTCGGGTTCTTCTACTTCGGCTGGATGAGCGACCTGCTGGCGCCGCGGTTCGGGGAGGAAAGCCTGCGCTGGGCCATCTACACCGGCATGGGCTTCTATTTGCTGGCGGCGGTGCTGCTGATCGGCGCCTCGAGAACCCTGAAGCGCGACTGGATCGACTAGTTCGCCGGCGATTTCGGCTACGGATTTCCGGCCAATTCCGGCGATTTCGACCAGGCAGTGACTGCGGTCCCAAGCGATTTCGGCTACGGCAGACGTCGCAAACCGTCTGAAAACCGCAGTCCCGAACCGCAGTGACCGCAATCCCCGCACCGGACCGGCGTGGCTTGCTGCGTCAGAAGGTTGCACCTGCGAAGCGGCCACGCCTATAAGCGCGGCCAACTTCTCCCAGCGATCGCGGCGGTCTCCCCATGAACATTCACGAATATCAGGGCAAGCAGGTCCTGAAGGGCTTTGGCGCGCCGGTCGCCGAGGGCGTGGCGATCACGTCCGTCGATCAGGCCGAGGCCGCAGCCCGTTCGCTGCCCGGTCCGCTCTATGTCGTGAAGTCCCAGATCCACGCCGGCGGGCGCGGCAAGGGCAAGTTCAAGGAACTGGGCCCCGACGCCAAGGGCGGCGTTCGCCTGGCCCGCTCGATCGAAGAGGTCGTGGCCAATGCGAAAGAGATGCTCGGCAATACGCTGGTGACCGCCCAGACGGGCGACGCCGGCAAGCAGGTCAACCGCCTCTACATCGAGGACGGCGCCGACATCGACCGCGAACTCTACTGCTCGCTGCTGGTCGACCGTGAAGTCGGCCGCGTCGCCTTCGTCGTCTCGACCGAGGGCGGCATGGACATCGAGGCCGTCGCCCACGACACGCCCGAAAAGATCCAGACCATCGCCATCGATCCGGCCACGGGCGTGACCGAGGCCGACGTGGCGAAGATCAACGCCGCCTTCAAGCTGGACGGCGCGGCGGCCGAGGACGGCAAGAGCCTGTTCCCGATCCTGTACAAGGCCTTCATCGAGACCGACATGTCGATGCTGGAGGTGAACCCGCTGATCGTCATGACCAACGGCCGCCTGCGCGTCCTGGACGCCAAGGTCAGCTTCGACGGCAACGCCCTGTTCCGCCACGACGACATCAAACTGCTGCGCGACGAGACCGAAGAAGACGCCAAGGAGATCGAGGCCTCGGAGTGGGACCTCGCCTATGTCGCGCTCGACGGCAACATCGGCTGCATGGTCAACGGGGCCGGCCTGGCCATGGCGACGATGGACATCATCAAGCTGTACGGCAAGGAGCCCGCCAACTTCTGCGACGTCGGCGGCGGCGCAGGCAAGGAGAAGGTCGCGGCCGCCTTCAAGATCATCACCGCCGACCCGGCCGTCCAGGGCATCCTGGTCAACATCTTCGGCGGCATCATGAAGTGCGACGTCATCGCCGAGGGCGTGGTCGCGGCCGTGAAGGAAGTGGGCCTGAAGGTCCCTCTGGTCGTCCGTCTGGAAGGCACCAACGCCGAGCTGGGCAAGAAAATCCTGAACGAGTCGGGCCTGACCATCCAGGCCGCCGACGACCTCGACGACGCGGCCCAGAAGATCGTCGCGGCGGTCGGCTGACATGCTGCGCCTCCGCGTGGTGGCGGCGGCGGTGGTTCTGACGGCGGCGGCGGGGGCTTCGGCCCAGACGCAGCCGGCGGCAGAGCCGGTCGATCTCATCGCCACCCTGGACGCAGTCTGTGTGGCCGCCGAAGGCAGCCGGACGCGCGCAGCCGAGTTGGCGATCGAGGCGGGTTATTCTCCCGTGCCGGACTCCATGGTCCCGGGTCTGCGCAATGCGTCGGAGACAGCGGGCTTCATGAAGTCCAGCGCCGCCGACATCGTCTTCGTCATGACCGGTACGATTTCACGCCGCATCGGACGTGATCGGGTCACGATGGAGTTCTGCGGCGTCAGCGCCCGGCCGACCGAACATCGGGCGCTGGACCAGCGCCTTCGCCAGACGATGGGATTCGCCCCGGTGACCGGCATCGGCATGGAAGCCTATGCCTGGCTGCAGACGCCGGAAGGCCGTGCGCCGACCCGCGACCTGCGCGACCCGACCTTCATCGCCATGACCGGCACCGGCCAGATGAGGATGGTGGGCCTGCAGCGGTCGGGCCCCGGCTCCACCCTGATCTATTTCCTGCCCCGTCTCGACTGAGCGATTTGCACCCGCGGGCCACACGGCCTATGTGCTACACATAACCCGTGTGTAGATCGATGACCCGCAACCTGACCCTCGCCATAGACGACGACCTGCTCGACAAGGTGCGGGTGCTGGCGGCCATGAAGCGGACCAGCGTCAACGAAATGGTGCGCGGATTCCTGACCCGGCTGGTCGAGCAGGAAACCTCCAAGGACGAAGCCCGCGAGGCGCTGCTCAAGCTGATCGATGAGTCCGAAGGCCGGATGGGCGACTACAAATTCCGCCGGGAGGATGCGTATAGCGGGGAACCTCGGTTTGATCGCGAATACTGAGGTCTTCCTCGACACCAACATCCTTCTCTACGCCGCCCTGGGTCGTGACCACGCAGGTCATCGGTGGGAGCGGGCTCGCGAGATCGCGTTGAGCGAAGACTATTGCACCTCCGGTCAGGTCCTGGCGGAGTTCTACAACGTCTCCACCCGCAAGGGCGCGCTACCGCTCTCGCCCCAGAAGGCACGGGAGTGGGTGCGTGTCGTCGCCATGAAGCCGTGTCAGCCCGTCACCCCCGACGTGGTGCTTGCGGGCATCGACCACGCCCATCGCTATCAACTGTCCTACTGGGATGGCGCGATCATCGCCGCCGCCGAGCGGATCGGGGCGCGCGTCCTGTATTCTGAAGACCTCAATCACGGGCAGACCTACGGGTCGGTCCGCGTCGAAAACCCCTTTCTCAACCTCGCCTGAACCTAGAAACGAGCTTCCATGTCCATTCTCGTCGACAAGAACACCAAGATCATCGTCCAGGGCCTGACCGGCAAGACCGGCGGGTTCCATACGGAACAGGCGCTGGCCTATCACGGCACCCAGATGGTCGGCGGCGTGCACCCGACCAAGGGCGGCCAGACCTGGACCGGCTCGCACGGCGAGACCCTGCCGATCTACGCCTCGGTCGCTGAAGCGAAGGACGCGACGGGCGCCGACGCCTCGGTGATCTATGTCCCACCGCCGGGCGCGGCCGCCGCCATCATCGAGGCCATCGAGGCCGAGATCCCTTTCATCACCTGCATCACCGAAGGCATCCCGGTGCTGGACATGGTCAACGTCAAGCGGCGCCTGGAAGACTCGAAGTCGCGCCTGCTGGGCCCCAACTGCCCCGGCATCCTGACGCCGGACGAGTGCAAGATCGGCATCATGCCGGGCTCGATCTTCAAGAAGGGCTCGGTCGGCATCGTGTCGCGTTCGGGCACCCTGACCTACGAAGCCGTGTTCCAGACCACCAATGAGGGCCTGGGCCAGACCACGGCCGTCGGCATCGGCGGCGACCCGGTCAAGGGCACCGAGTTCATCGACATGCTGGAGCTGTTCCTGGCCGATCCGGAAACCACCTCGATCATCATGATCGGCGAGATCGGCGGCGGCGCGGAAGAAGACGCGGCCCAGTTCCTGATCGACGAGGCGAAAAAGGGCCGCAAGAAGCCGATGGCCGGCTTCATCGCCGGACGCACGGCGCCCAAGGGCCGCACCATGGGCCACGCCGGCGCCGTCGTCTCGGGCGGCAAGGGCGATGCGGAATCCAAGATCGCCGCCATGGAGGCCGCCGGCATCCGCATGTCGGAATCCCCGGCCCGCCTCGGCAAGACATTGGTCGAAGTGCTGAAGGGCTAAAGCGCCCTTCAGCATTCGCTCCTTCGGAGCGACGCGCTATCGCTCGCCGCGCGGCGGCTCGCTGCTTGAGCGCGGATTGGTGTTCTGGGCATCGATCGTGCGGCGAAATGACATGGAAGACGCCTCCGGCTGCCGCCGGGGGCGTTTTTCTTTGCGGTTTCAGCGAATTTCTTCGCCCGGCGCCCCGGTTCGGTCATGACCCATAAGGAAACAGCGCCTATATGATCCGCGCCGGCCTCACGCGGATGTGACCGCTCAGAAACCCGAGGCCGAAGCGGGACGACGAATACTATGGCGGACGATGCCGGTCGGCTGAATCAGGTCTTTGCCGAGACCAGCTTCCTGTACGGCTCGAATGCCGCCTTCATCGAAGGCCTTCACGACAAATGGGCGGCCGATCCGTCCAGCGTCTCCGCTGAATGGCGCGGCTTCTTCGACCAGCTGCGCGACACCGCCGCCACCGTGCAGGCCTCCTCGGCCGCCGGATCGTGGGGCCGCTCGCAGGTCACCGAGCCCTCGGAAGAGACCGGCGTATTCGACGGCCGCTGGCCCGCGCCCAAGCCTGATCCGAAAGCGAAGCCGGCCCCTGCCGCCCCGACCGCAGCCGCTGCGCCTTCGCCGGCCGCCTCGGGCGCATCGGCTGCGGAAGTCCGCGCCGCCGCCCACGATTCCATCCGCGTCCTGATGCTGATCCGCAGCTATCGGGTGCGCGGTCACCTGCAGGCGACGCTGGATCCGCTGGGCATCGAGGCGGCGACCAACAATCCCGAGCTGACGCCCGAGTTCTATGGCTTCAGCGAGGCCGACATGGACCGTCCGATCTATCTGGACGGCGTGCTGGGCATGGACACAGGCACCATCCGCGAGGTGATGGCCGTCCTCAAGCGCACCTACTGCGGCAATATCGGCATCCAGTTCATGCATATCGCCGAGCCGGAGGAGAAATCCTGGCTCCAGCAGCGGTTCGAGGGGCCCGACGCCTTCGAGAAGAACGGCTTCACCAAGGAAGGCAAGATCGCCATCCTCAACAAGCTGATCGAGGCCGAGGGCTTCGAACGCTTCCTGCACAAGCGGTTCCCCGGCACCAAGCGGTTCGGCCTGGACGGCGGCGAGGCCATGGTCCCGGCGCTGGAACAGATGATCAAGCGCGGCGGCGCCCTGGGCGTCGACGAGATCGTCATCGGCATGGCTCACCGGGGCCGCCTGAACACGCTCGCGGCCGTGATGGGCAAGCCCTACAAGACCATCTTCCACGAATTCCAGGGCGGCTCGTCCGTGCCTTCGGACATCGAGGGATCGGGCGACGTCAAATATCACATGGGCGCCTCGTCTGACCGCGAGTTCGACGGCAACCATGTCCACCTGAGCCTGACCGCCAACCCGTCGCACCTTGAGATCGTCAATCCGGTCGTGCTCGGAAAGGCCCGCGCCAAACAGGCGTTCGACATCCGGGAGGTCAACAAGGGCCTGCCGGAAAGCCAGTGGGCGCTGGATCGCTCCAAGGTCATGCCGCTGCTGATCCACGGCGACGCCGCCTTCGCCGGCCAAGGCGTCGTGGCCGAATGCTTCGCCCTGATGGGCTTGAAGGGCTACCGCACCGGCGGGTCGATGCATTTCGTCATCAACAACCAGATCGGCTTCACGACCTCGCCGCGCAACTCGCGCTCGACGCCCTATTGCTCGGACGTCGCCCTGATGGTCCAGGCGCCGATCTTCCACGTCAACGGCGACGATCCGGAAGCGGTCGTCTTCGCCGCCAAGGTGGCCACGGAATACCGCCAGAAGTTCCACAAGGACGTGGTGGTGGACATGTTCTGCTACCGCCGCTTCGGCCACAACGAAGGCGACGATCCGACCTTCACCCAGCCGATCATGTATTCGAAGATCCGCGCCCTGCCGTCGACGCGCGAAATCTACGCCAAGCGGCTGGTCGAGGAAGGCGTGCTGACCCAGGAACAGGTGGACGCCGAGGTCACCCGCTTCGAGGCCTGGCTGGACGAACAGTTCGAGGCCGGCAAGACCTTCAAGGCGGACAAGGCCGACTGGCTCGACGGTCAGTGGAAGGGCGTGGGCCTGCCCGAGGGCGAGGACCGTCGCGGCGACACAGCGGTGCCGGAAGCGAAGCTCAGGGATCTCGGCCACCGGCTGACCACCGTTCCGAACCAGGTCGACATCCACAAGACGCTGAAGCGGGTCATCGAGGCGCGACGCGAGGCGATCGACACCGGCCAGAACATCGACTGGGCCACGGCCGAAAGCCTGGCCTTCGGCTCGCTGCTGACCGAAGGCTTCCCGGTGCGTCTGTCGGGCCAGGACTCGGTGCGCGGCACGTTCAGCCAGCGCCACTCCGGCATCATCGACCAGACCACCGAGGACCGCTACGTCCCGCTCAACAACCTGAGCCCCGACCAGCAGCATTTCGAGGTCATCGATTCGGCCCTGTCCGAAGAGGCCGTGCTCGGTTTCGAATACGGCTACGCCCTGTCGGACCCCAACACCCTGGTGATGTGGGAGGCGCAGTTCGGCGACTTCGTGAACGGCGCCCAGGTCGTCATCGACCAGTTCATCTCGTCCGGCGAACGCAAGTGGCTGCGCATGTGCGGCCTGACCATGCTCCTGCCCCACGGCTACGAGGGTCAGGGCCCGGAACACTCCTCGGCCCGCCTTGAGCGGTTCCTGCAACAGTGCGCCGAGGACAATATGCAGGTCGCCAACTGCACGACGCCGGCCCAGTATTTCCACATCCTGCGTCGCCAGATGCATCGGCCGTTCAGGAAGCCCCTGGTCATCATGACGCCGAAGTCGCTGCTGCGTCACAAGAAGGCGGTCTCGACCCTGAAGGACATGGCAGAAGGTTCGTCCTTCCACCGCGTCCTGCACGACGACGCCCAGACGCGGCCCGAGGTTTCGGGCATCACGATCAAGGGCGACAAGGACATCCGTCGCGTCGTGCTGTGCTCGGGCAAGGTCTATTACGACCTGCTGGACGCGCGCGAGAAGAAGGGCGTCAACGACGTCTATCTGATGCGGCTGGAGCAGTTCTATCCGTGGCCGATCAAGTCGCTGTCGACCGAACTGGCCCGCTTCCCCAACGCCGAACTGGTCTGGTGCCAGGAAGAGCCGAAGAACATGGGCGGCTGGACCTTCGTCGATCCGTGGATCGAGCTGACGCTGGAGAAGATGTCCATCAAGGCCAAGCGCGCCCGCTATGTCGGCCGCCCGGCCTCCGCCTCGACCGCCGCCGGCCTGATGAGCCGGCACCTGCAGGAACTCGAGAAATTCACCTCAGAGGCCCTCGCCTGATCCTGTCCCGGATCGCCGCAGTGCGGCGTCCGGGACGACAAACCACTGACCGGCTCCCCTAACGGGCGAGCTTCGCCTATATAACGCCACGCCTGACACCGACCGGAAACGACACATGGCCGACATCCTGACCCCCGCCCTCGGCGAATCCGTCTCCGAGGCGACCATCGCCAAATGGTCAAAGAAGGTCGGGGACCCGGTCCGGAAGGACGAGGTCCTGGTCGAGCTGGAGACCGACAAGGTCTCGCTGGAAGTGGTTTCGCCGTCCGACGGCACGCTCGGCGACATCAAGTTCGGCGAGGGCGACACGGTTGTTCCGGGAGCCATCCTGGGCTCCGTGACCGAAGGCGCCGCCGCCGCAAAGTCCGAAGCTGCTGCGCCGGCCGCCCCGGCAAAGGCTGAAGCCGCGCCCGCCGTTGCCGCTCCGGCTCCGGCAGCCGCTGCGCCCGCCGCCTCGGCCCTGACCATCACCGTTCCGGCCATGGGCGAGAGCGTCGCCGAAGGCACGCTCGGCAAGTGGGCGAAAAAGGACGGCGACGCGGTCAAGAAGGACGAACTGCTGGTCGAGATCGAGACCGACAAGGTTGCGGTCGAAATCTCCGCCCCCGCCGACGGCGTGCTGGCGATCAGCGTCGACGAGGGCGCGACCGTGACCCCGGGTCAGGCCATCGGCTCCATCTCGGGCTCGGGTGCTGCTGCTGCTCCCGCCGCCGCTCCGGCCCCGGCCGCCTCGGCCAACGCCGGCTCGGCCCAGATTTCTTCCGACACGCTTTCGCCCGCCGTCCAGCGCGTCGTCGCCGAGAACAACCTCGACCCGAAGGCCATCGCCCCGACCGGTCCGAAGGGCAACATCACCAAGGGCGACGCGCTCGCCGCCGCCGCGGCTCCGGCCCCGGCCGCCGCGGCCCAGGCCTTCACGGCCCCGACGCCCGCTCCCGCAGCCGCCGCGCCGGCCGCCCCGCGCGCCGACCAGCCGCGCGAGGAGCGGGTCAAGATGACCCGTCTGCGCCAGACCATCGCACGTCGCCTGAAGGAATCGCAGAACACCGCCGCCCAGCTGACCACCTTCAACGAGGTGGACATGACCAACGTCATGGCCCTGCGGAACCAGTACAAGGAGGCCTTCGAGAAGGCCCACGGCGTGAAGCTGGGCTTCATGTCCTTCTTCACCAAGGCGGTCGTGGCGGCCCTGAAGGAGATCCCGGCGGTCAACGCCGAGATCGACGGCACCGACATCATCTACAAGAACCACTATGACATCGGCGTCGCCGTCGGCACCGAGAAGGGTCTGGTCGTCCCCGTCCTGCGCGATGCCGACGTGCTGTCGCTGGCGGGGATCGAGAAGGGCATCGGGGCGCTCGGCAAGGACGCCCGCGACGGCAACCTGACGCTGGACCAGCTACAGGGCGGCACCTTCACCATCACCAACGGCGGCACCTATGGGTCGCTGATGTCGACGCCGATCCTGAACGCGCCCCAGTCGGGCATTCTGGGCATGCACAACATCGTCCAGCGTCCGATGGCGGTGGACGGACAGGTGGTGATCCGGCCGATGATGTACATCGCCCTGAGCTACGACCACCGCATCGTCGACGGCAAGGAAGCCGTGACCTTCCTGGTGCGGGTGAAGCAACTGCTGGAAGACCCGGCGCGGGCCCTGCTGGACCTGTAGGGTCGGCGCGGCATCAAAGACTGGACGGCGGGGTCGCTCTGGCCCCGCCGTTTTCAATTGCGATGTCCTTGCCTAGGTTCTCGCCATGGAATGGATCGCCCGCTTCGTCGGCTTCTTCTACCTGCTGGGCGCTGTCGGGGTGATGCACCGGGCGCGGATGAACGCCGTGCTGGACAAGGGGTTGGCCGGCATCACCCTGAAGCCGACGCCGCGCCATGAGCGGATCATCGGCGTCTGGATGTTCATGCAGGCCGGGCTGCTGGCCCTGTCCGGAGGGCTTCTGCTGTTTCTCAGCCGCTGGGCGATGGTCGCCTTCGTGGTCTGCTGGATCGCCCAGGCAATCTATCTGATCTGGCATGGCCGCCTGCCGGAGGCCGTGCGGGCGCCGCCCAATCCGGCCTTTGCCCTGTACGGGCTCGCGACCCTGGCCGTCCTCGCCTGGGGCTGGACCGGGGTGCTGCGCTAGGGCTTCGGCGAGCGAGATCGCTGCCAGCCGGCGGCCGGTTGAATCTGGCGGCCATAAAACGTATCTACATTCTGTAGATACGAAAACGGTTGTCATGGCTGGATCGCGGAAGACACCTGGAGTGGCCGAAACCGCCCGCCTGTTCGCGCACGGCGGCAGCCAGGCCGTGCGCCTGCCCAAGGCCTTCCGGTTCGATGGCAGCGAGGTCTCGATCCGCCGCGAGGGCGAGGCCGTCATCCTCGAGCCCGTCCGCAAGAGAGCCACGACCCAGGCGGAGCTTGACGCGATGTGGGCGCGGATCGCCGCTCTCGACGATGCGGACGATCCGTTCCCGGAGCCTCCGCCTCAAAGCATCGACCCCATCGTCCGCTGGTGATCCTTTCGATCGACACCAGCATCTGGATCGACCTGCATCGCCGTCGAGACGCCGGCGTGGTGGCGCGGTTTTCGGAGACGACCCTGTCGCAGACCCCGATGACGGTGTCAGCGTTGGTCCTGCATGAGCTGGAAACCGGGTTGGTGGCCGCCGGCTCATCGGAGCGCAGGCGCATGCAGCTGGCGGCCCTGCTCGCCCAGTGTTCAGCCGTCGATTTTTCGGTTGAGGACAGCCGGACTTCCGGAGCGCTGCGGGCCCGCCTGCGCGTGGCCGGCACGCCGATCGGTGAGATTGACACCCTGATCGCCGGTCAGGCCCTGGCGCGCGGCTGGGCATTGGTGACCCGAAACATCCGCCATTTCGGCCGGGTCGCGGAACTGCCGTTGATCGACTGGGCGGCCGGTCCCGACGTGCTGTCACGAAACGAGATCGAGGCCCGGTTGGGCGAGACCGCCTAGGGACGCTCGCCTAAAAGCGTGGCCAGGATTTCGTCCGTGTCCGCGCCGAGCCTGGGCGGCGCGCTATCGTAGCGAACGGGCGTCTCCGACAGCCGGATCGGCGACGCGACGGTCTTCGTCGGCGTCGAGAGGTCGGCGCGCGCAAGTTCTATCTCCAGCCCGCGGTGCTTCGCCTGGGGCTCGTCAAAGACCTGGTCGATGGTGTTGACCGGGCCGCAGGGGACGCCCGCCGGTTCCAGCCGGGCCATCAGCTCGGCCATGGTCCAGCCCGAGGTTACGGCTGAAATCGCCGCGACCAGTTCGGTCCGGTGCTCGATCCGTCCGGCGTTGGCGGCGTAGCGATCATCGGCCGCCAGTCCTTCGGCGCCCAGCACCCCGCACAGGGTCCGGAACTGGCCGTCATTGCCGACCGCGATCACCACCATGCCGTCGGAACAAGGGAAGGGTTGGTACGGCACCAGGTTCGGGTGGGCGTTGCCCATCCGGGTTGGGGCCTTGCCGGAGACGAACCAGTTGGTCGCCTGATTGGCCAGCATCGCCGCCTGGACGTCGAACAGGGCGATGTCGACGTGCTGGCCCTGACCCGTCGCGCGGACGTGCAGCAGGGCGGCGAGGATGGCGTTCGAGGCATAGAGGCCGGTGGCCAGGTCGACGACGGCGACCCCGACCTTCATCGGCTCGGCGCCCGGCGCGCCGTCCGGCTGGCCGGTCACGCTCATAAGACCGCCCATAGCCTGGATCATATAGTCGTAGCCGGCCTGGGACGCGCGCGGGCCCGACTGGCCGAAGCCGGTGATGGAACAATAGACGAGCCGCGGATTGGCGGCGGACAGGGAGGCATAGTCCAGGCCGTATTTTGCCAGTCCGCCGACCTTGAAGTTCTCCACCACGACGTCGCAGGTCGCGGCCAACCTTCGGATGGTTTCGGCGCCTTCGGGAGAGGCGATGTCCAGTTCGACGGACTTCTTGCCCCGGTTGGCGCAGAGGAAATAGGCGCTGTCGCCGCGCGTGCCGTCGGTCTTCGTCGTGAACGGCGGGCCCCAGGCGCGGGTGTCGTCGCCGACGCCGGGCCGTTCAATCTTGATCACCTCGGCGCCGAGATCGGCCAATGTTTGCGTGGCCCACGGACCCGCCAGAACGCGCGAAAGATCGAGGACGCGGACGCCCGCGAGGGCCTGTGCGGTCATCCTAGAGGCCGGGATCGAAGGCGCCGGCGTCCCGCATCCGGGTCTCGCGCGCGACTTCCGCCCGGTAGCCGAGGTCATCGGCCATCCGCCTGATGTCCGCGGACACCGTCGTCTTGTGCAGGCCGGGAATCACGGCGTGGATGAAGGCGCAGCCCGACAGCTTCGCCAGTCGCACGCCCATGCGTGTGGCGACGCCCGCGTGGTGCAGATAGCTTTCCTCGACCTCCCGCGGGTGATCGACGAACAGGGTCTTCAGGGCTCGGATCATCCTGACAGCCTAGCTTGAGATGGGCCTCGTCTCTACCCGTCGCGCGCATTCTGGCCTAAACCGGCGCTCGAAACAGGGCCTGCGCGTCACTCTCGCGTGAGAAGCCCGACAGATCAGAGGATGTTTCCCATGGCCGACGGCGCCGCACCCGTGACCCAGACCTTCAAGTGGGACGATCCGTTCGACATGGAGAGCCGTCTGACCGAGGACGAACGCGCCATCCGCGACGCGGCCCGGTCCTATGCCCGCGAACGCCTGTTGCCGCGCGTCGTGGCCGCCTTCCGCGACGAGGTCTTCGACCGCACCATCATGACCGAGATGGGCGAGATGGGTTTCCTTGGCGCCATGCTGCCGGAACAGTACGGCGGTTCAGGCGTCAGCCACGTCGCCTATGGCCTGATCGCGCGCGAGATCGAGGCGGTAGACTCAGGCTATCGCTCGGCCATGTCGGTGCAGTCGTCGCTGGCCATGTATCCGATCTACGCCTTCGGGTCGGAGGAGCAGAAGATGCGGTTCCTGCCCCGGATGGCGGCGGGCGAACTGGTCGGCTGTTTCGGCCTGACCGAGGCCGACGGCGGGTCGGACCCGGCCTCGATGAAGACCAACGCGGTCGCCGTCGACGGGGGCTACACGCTGAACGGCGGCAAATACTGGATCACCAACTCGCCGATCGCCGACCTCGCCATCGTCTGGGCCAAGCTGGACGGTGTAATCCGGGGCTTCATCGTCGAGCGCGGCATGGAGGGGTTCACCACCGGCAAGATCGGCGACAAGCTGTCCTTGCGCGCCTCCATCACCGGGGACATCGGGCTGAACGACGTCTTCGTGCCCGAGGCCAATCTGCTGCCGGGTGTGAAGGGTCTGCGCGGGCCGTTCTCCTGCCTGAACAAGGCGCGCTACGGCATCAGCTGGGGCGCGATGGGCGCCGCCGAGTTCTGCCTGTATGCGACGCGCGACTATGTCGGGGAGCGGATGCTGTTCGGCCGTCCGCTGTCGTCGCGCCAGCTGGTGCAGAAGAAGCTGGCCGACATGCAGACCGAGATCTTCCTCGGCCTCGAGGGCGCCTATGCCCTGGGCCGTCTGCTCGACACCGGCGCCTGGGTGCCGGAGGCGATCAGCCTGATGAAGCGCAACAACTGCGGCAAGGCCCTGGCCATCGCCCGCGAGGCCCGCGACATGCATGGCGGGGCGGGGATCACCGGCGAGCTGCATGTGATGCGCCACGCCATGAACCTCGAGACGGTCAACACCTATGAGGGCGCGCACGACGTGCATGCGCTGATCCTCGGGCGGGCCATCACTGGCGAGAGTGCGTTCTAGGGACTGGGTTCCGCCCCGGTTTCCTTGAGCGCTTGGCGGACAGCGTCAAGGCGAGAGCGAGCCACTGGCGCGGTCGATCCGTTGGCAAGGACGACGACATAGTCGCGACCCCGGCGTTCAAGCCACCTCACCTCGTCAAGCGCGATCCACCAGGAGCGATGGATCAGGAGCCCGCCTTCAAGTCTTGCGACATGCTCGCTGAGCGCGCCACGAACAAACTGCCTTCCAGTCTCCGTCCGGACTTCCAGATAATGGTCGTGCGCGCGAATGCTACGGATAAGCGGCGCGTGCTGACCGTGGGGAGGCTTGGTGACCGTCACCAATGCGCGCCACCCCGGAACCAGCAGAAGACTTATCCCGCCCAACAGGACGACCGGCGGGGTCAAGAACGCCATGAACGGCAAAAAGGGATCGTGTGCCTTGGGAAGCAGCGGCGTGAATTTGAGGAAATGCAATTCGGCGGCGAGGAGCGGAACCGTCGCGACAAGGGCCGCCATGGGCCCAATCCAGGTTGGCCAAGAGACTGGTCGTCGCCGTTCAGCCCAAATGGTCAAGCCGAGTACCTGGCTTAGCAGGAGGCTTGTGACCACGCCCCAAAGCGCCAATCGGTGAATTACGGAAAGATCACTCGTGCCGTAGGCGCCCGTGATCGTCATCATCGCCGCAAGAAAAGCCCCGAACGCAACGGCCTTTGCGGGGCCGGAGAGGGGCTCAAAGGCCCACTCCGGTCGATCCGGGGGACCGTTGACGACAGTGGAGGACATCTCGCGAAATCTCGATTTTCGGCAGCCGCTTCCCATTCCAACGAGTGCGCGTCGCCTTGATGGGCGCTTGATCTAGATGGAAAGACGGAACTTTTTCAATGACCGCAAAAAACGTGCTGGCCGCCGCTATGATTGTAGCTGCCATCCTCCCCGCTTCAGCCGCGGGGGCGCAGGAAAGGGGTGTAGTCCCCGACTTCAAAGCCTTTGCTTGTGATCCAGGGGCGATCGAACGCCTCGACGTTTGGGTGGATCAGTTCAGGTCGGCATGGGCGAGCCAGGACGCCGGTCGGGTCGCGTCGCTACATGTGTCGGACACGGAATGGATCAACGCCTACGGCCGCCAATTTCAGAGCGCTTCTGAGCTTCACGTCTTTCTGGAGCGACGGCTTTTTCCGGCGTTCGATCCAGCGATCGCGCGCGAAGAAGCCGAGGCGCTGCGCAGGGTCTCATACCGTTGCCTGGGTGACGATGCTGCGGTTGTTCATCTCTATGCAGAAGGCCGTCGGGGCCCCTCCCGAAATCAGGGCGAGGATTTGCGCAGGACCCACACCCACATGGTTTTGAGCTTCACCGAAGAGGGCTACCGAATTGTCCATACTGCGGTGATGGACGTGCGCTGATGTGACTGGGCCCGCCCGCGCTATAGCGGGCGGGCAATGGTGGCTACCAACCCATGGCAGACGTCCATCGAGCTCACCTAACCCTCGCACCCCGTCGTGCGCTGGCTCCAGGTGATGCCGGCGATGGTCCAGACGCCGTCCTTGCGGACCATGTCGAAATGGTTGGCGCCGCAGTGGGCGACCGCGCCGTCGACCTTGAACAGATAGCGGCCGAAGACCGAGGCCACGTCGCCGTCAATGGCGATGATCGGGTCGGGCATGATCTCCTCGAACCGCTCGGCGCCGGGACGCAGGCCCCCGGCGAATTCCTCGGCGGTCAGGCGGCGGATGACACGGCTTCCATCGGGACGCTCGACGGTGATGATCATGGTCGCCTCCGGATCGAAATGCGGGGTCAGCAAGGCGCCGTCCCGGGCCGCGAGGGCCGCGAAGGTGGCGTTGACAGGGGCCATGACGGCGACCGCCTCGGCCGAGGCCGGATCGGCGGGCAAGATCGTCTGGAGCGCGAAGGCGGCGGCGCGAGCGAGCAGGGTCATGGCGACTTTCCCGTCGGCGCAGGGTCGCGCCGACGGGACGCTATCACGCTGCCCAGGGCCGGCAAGCCGGGCCTCGTCAGGAAGGATCAGCGGCGCGGGCGGGCCCAGCCCCTAGGATCGGATCCGCCGGGGCGAATTTGCCCCGGCGCCGGCTGGGCCTATACCTGACCGGAGAACGGCCGGGGACGAACGCATGAGCACGACGGACATCGAACAAGCGGCGGAAGCCGATCCCTTTGCGGCCCTGGCGGAGGTCTTCGCCGGCCGTCGCGCCCTTGTGCTGGAAGACGACCCGGCCCTGGCCGAGCATGTGTCCGACCGGCTGCTGCGCGCCGGGTTCGAGGCCGTGGACTGCGTGGATGCGGGCGAACAGGCCCTGAGCGTCGCCGCGGCCCATGCCTATGACATCCTCATTCTCGACCGGCTGACCAAGGGGCTGGACGGGCTGGAGACGCTGAAGCGTCTGCGCCTGACGTCGGGCCCATCGTCGGACGCGCCGGCCCTGATGCTGACCGCCCTGACCGGAGAGCGTCAGAGGGTCGAGGGCCTGCTGGGCGGGGCCGACGATTATCTGTCCAAGCCCGTCGGCGACGAGGAGCTTCTGGCCCGTATCGCGGCCCAGCTGCGTCGCGTGGCCCGTCGCGCCCGGCCCGCCAACGCCGACCTGATGAACGGCCCGTTCCGCCTGTCGCCCGGCGCCCGCACCCTGAAGCTGATGATCGAGGGGACCGAGCGTCTGATCGACCTGTCACCGCTGGAGTTCGCCATCGTCTCGGAGCTGATGACCGCGCGCGGCCAGCCGGTGACCAAGACCATGCTGTGGGACCGGTGCTGGGTCGAATGGACCTTCCTGCCCGACAATTTCGTCAACATCATCGACGCCCGTATCTCGGCCCTGCGTCGCCGGCTGAAGGAACAGGCGCCGGAACTGGGCGAGGACCTGCATCCTCTGATCGTCTCGGCCCGCAGCCAGAGCCTGATCTTCCGCGACCTCGACGCGGCCTGACCGTTTGGAGCGGCTGGCGGCGATCTGGCGAAAGGTCCGCCCCGAAGGCCTGATGGCCTGGATGGCGCGGCGGACCCTGACCCAGCTCGCGTCGGGTCTGGCCGTCATGGCCGCCGTGGCCCTGACCGGATCGCTGATCATAACCGGCCAGGCCGCGCGGCTGGACCAGCGCCAGCAGGCGGCCCTGTCGGCGCTCGACGACTTCGGAGCCATGGCGTCGAAGTTGCCGGCCGACACCTCGATGGACGCCTCGGCCATGACCGAAGGCGACGCCGCCTATATGTCCGCCTTCCTCAGCGCCTTCCAGGACGGGCCGACGCGCAATGTCACCACCCTGGAGCAGACCTGCCGCACGGGCCAGGGCGGCGCCGGCGTGCGCTTTATCCGCGCGCCGGTCGGCAAGCCCGCCGGCCTGCTGGCGCTGGAGACCACGCGAGCCGAGCGGCTGCCGCGACTGGGCGACGGCGTCTTCCTGATCCGCCTTGAGGCCGGCCAGCTTTGCCCGACCCGCGGAGTCGACGTCATCGTGGTCAAGCGGCCGATCGGGTCGCTGTCGATCATCGTCGGCCGGGTCGTCGATCCGGCCGGCGTCGCCTGGCGCTGGGCCGTTCTGGCCGTGGCCCTGACCGGCGCCCTGATCCTGGTGTCCGGCCTGACGGCTGCCCTGTTCGCGCGCCAGCGTCTGACCAGCGCCATCGCCGAGGTCAGTCTGGTGCTGGATCGGGCCGCGCTGGGAGACTTCTCGCGCCGAGCGCCCGACGTGGCCGTTGCGCCGGAGCTGACCCAGCTGTCCAATCAGGTGAACCGGACGCTCGACCGGCTGGAAGAACTGTTGAGCTGGTTGCGCGATTCCGCCGACCAGCTGGCGCACGATTTCCGCACACCGCTGGCTCGCGCCTCGGCCCGTCTCGACAAGCTGATGGAGACCGAGGATGCGGCCGAGCGGGTGGCGCTCGGGGCGGCGGTCGGCCGGGACATCGCCGAGATCACCCGGGCCATGAACGAGGCGATGGCGTTGCGCGACGGCGAGGCCTGGCTGTTCGAGACCGTGCGGCTGGACGTTCTGGCCGAGGCGGCGGTCGAGCTCTATCAGCCGATCGCGGACATCCGCGACATCCGCATCGTCGCCGAGGGCGAGCCGGTCTCGGTTCTGGGCGTGCGCTCCCTGCTGCAGCGGGCCGTGGCCAACCTGGTGGACAATGCCGTGAAGTTCTCGCCGGACGGCGGCCGGGTGACGATCCGCGCCTGGGATTGTGGAGAGGGCCCGTGTCTGTCAGTCGCCGACCAGGGGCCCGGCATGTCCGGAGCGCCTTCGACGACGCCACGAAGCCCCGACAGCCACGGCATGGGCCTGGCCTTCGTCCGCGCCATCCTGCGCCGCCACGGGGGCCAGATGACGATTGATGACGCGAAGCCGGGGGCCATCGTCACGGCCAGGTTCTCGCGCTAGGCTCGCCTTACATTCTGGGGATACATCCGATGACGCGCCTTCGCCTCCTGACCGGTTCGGCCCTCGCCCTGACGTTGCTGGGGGCCGTCGCCGGCGCCGCACAGGCCCAGACCGCGCCGGACTCCACCCTGCCCTATGACGCCCGCCGGGGCGTCTTCAGCTTCGCTACCGGGCTGGAGCGGTCCCTGCCGGCCGTGGTCCAGGTGACCACGCTGGGCATGTCGGCCGGCCCGACCACGGGCGAGACGGAGCCCACCCCGGTTTCCAGCGGCTCGGGCGTCATCATCGACGCGGCCAACGGCATCATCGTCACCAACCACCACGTCATCGAGGACGGCCAGAAGTTCCGCGTCGACATGACCGACGGACGCCTGGTCGACGCCACCCTGATCGGATCGGACAAGGCGACCGACATCGCGGTCCTGCAGATCAACGCAACGGGCCTGTCGCAGGTCGAGACGGTCGATTCCGACACCCTGCGCACCGGCGACCTGGCCTTCGCGGTCGGCTATCCCCTGGGCCTGGACCAGACCCTGACCATGGGCGTGATCTCGGGCCTCGGCCGCTCCGGCATGGGAGACGCGGTCGAGGACTATATCCAGACCGACGCGGCCGTGAACTCGGGCAACTCGGGCGGGCCGCTGCTGGACAGCCGGGGTCGGCTGATCGGCATCAACACCTCGATCCTGTCGGGCGGCATCGACGGCGGCAACGACGGCATCGCCTTCGCCGTCCCGACCCGCATCCTGATGTTCGTAGTCGAGCAGCTGCGGGCCAACGGCGAGGTCACGCGCGGCCGGATCGGCGCGACCCTGGGCTCCCTGAACGCCGAGCGTGCGGTCGAGGCCGGTCTGGGCTTCGTGCGCGGCGCCATCGTCGAGGACGTCCTGCCGGGCTCCCCGGCCGAGCGCGCCGGCCTGCAGCGCGGCGACATCATCACCCGGATCCAGAACCGCCCGGTTGCAAACGCCGGCTCGGTCCAGGCCACGGTCGGCATCGCCCCTCCGGGCACCCGCATCAGCCTCGTCTACATGCGCGACGGGCACGAGGCGACCACGTCGCTGAACGTCGAGGTCCAGTCGACCGATCCGGTCCAGCTCGGCGCAACCTCGCTCCAGGCCTATGGCGCCAACGTCCGCGACACCAGGCCGTCTGACGGGATCAGCGCCCCCGGCGCCCTGGTCGTGGCGGTCGAGGGTGGGTCGACTGCGGCACAGCAGGACCTGCGTGCGGGAGATCTCATCACCGCCGCCAACGGTATGTCGGTGACGGGCTTCGCGGAACTGGCGCGGGCCCTGTCGTCCACGGCCGGCGCAGCCCTGACGGTCCAGCGCGGCGACGAGTCGGTCGAGATCGTCCTCGCTGCGGCGGACTGAGGCCTTTCCCGCATAGCTTTGGCTGGATAGCGCGGCCTCGCTCAAGCAGCGAGACGCCGCGCGTCGAGCGATAGCGACCAAAGGAAAAGCGCGCCTTCGGCGCGCGCCAGACAGCAAAACCCCCGCCGTGCCGGAGGGGGGAGGGGTGGCAGGGCGGGGGTCTCGCTTTGGAGGAAGCGTCGGCCCGGCGAAGCCACTGCGGCAACATCCAGGGGGGCTGGGGGGGCTGTTCAGGATCCGGGACGCTACCGAACTCCGTCAGGCCGACGCTCACTGTTTCGCTGTCCAACCGGGCCGCCGAAGGACCGAAACGGGGCCATTTCGTGTCGTGGCTAATTTCGGCGTCGCTGGCTTGTCGTGCCGGCGCTGGCGTTTGCTCGCACCACGCCTAGATTGTTAGCGATGACCTTCGATTCCGGCGCCAATGACACCAGCGCGCAGCCCTCATCCGTCTTCTTCGAGCGGCGCGAGCTGGACCTGATCCTGCGGGTCTACGGCCGTATGGTCGCCCAGGCCGAGTGGCGCGACTACGCCATGGTCGGGGGAAAGGACGCGGCCGAGTTCGCCGTCTTCCGGCGCTCAGGCGACGCCCCCGCCTACCGTATCGAGAAACGCCCGGCGCTGCAGACGCGTCAGGGCCAGTGGTCGGTCATCGGCGAAGGCGGGGTGGTGCTGAAACGGGGGCGTGAGCTGGCCCAGGTCCTGCGGGTCTTCGACAGCCGCAAATTCCAGGTGGTTGAGTAGCGCGCGGCCACGAAAAAGGGCCCCGGCGTTTCCGCCGGAGCCCCCGATCTCACAGCCTCGAAAGACCCTAGTTCCGGTTGCCGCCCATGAAGGCCAGCAGGAACTGGAACAGGTTCACGAAGTTGATGAACAGGCTCAGCGCGCCGAAGCCGGTGGCCACGCCCATCGCCGCCTGGTCGCCGCCCAGCTGGTAGTAGGTCATCTTCAGACGCTGGGTGTCGTAGGCGATCAGGCCCGAGAAGATCAGCACGCCCAGACCCGAGATGATCAAGGCCATCGTGCCCGACTGCATGAACATGTTCACGAGCGAGGCGATGATCAGACCGATCACGCCCATGATGAGGAACGAGCCCATGGCCGTCAGATCCTTCTTGGTCGTGTAGCCGATCAGGCTCAGCGCGCCGAAGGCGGCGGCCGTGACGAAGAAGGTCGAGGCCAGGCTTTCGCCGGTGTAGCGCAGGAACAGAATGCCCATGCCCGCGCCGATCGAGGCCACCACGGCCCAGTACAGCATGTTCACACCGCCGGCCGTGGGGTTCTTCATGAAGAACATGGACCCGAACAGCAGGACCAGGGGCAGGAACTGGACGATCATGCCCAGCACCGTCATGCCGACGCGGCCGTCAGGGCCCACGGCGAAGAGCAATTGCTGCACCGCCGGGACGTTGCCGGTGGCGTAGGCCAGGGCGCCGGCGACCACGAGGCCGAGGGCGAGCTTGTTGTAGACGCCCAGCATGAAGCTGCGCAGGCCCGCGTCGACGGCCATGTCGGCCTTGGCCGGAGCCGGCGTCGAGTAGCCGTTTCTGAAGTCGCTCATCGCGAGTGTCTTCTCCTGTTGAGGCGACGGGAAAAATCCCGCGCCGAAGTCCGAAATATCGGGCTCCGGTTCCATCAGCGCAAGGGATTGATCGCCGCAGGGGTTCCGCCCGCTTTCCGCCATTCGCTCCAGCCGCTACGAACGGTCGCATGCTGCGTCTGTTCACCGCCGTTCCGATCCCCTTCGACGTGGCCGTGACGCTCGGGCGACGTCAGACGGGCCTGCCGGGCGCGCGCTGGCGGCCCGCCGAGGCGTTGCATGTGACCCTCGCCTTCTACGGCGACGTCGATGAGCGGCGCGCCGACGATCTGGCCTCCGAACTGGCCCGGATCTCCGGCGGCGCCTTCGATATCGAGCTGAAGGGCGTGGGGGCCTTCGGCGATGCACACCGCAGCCACACCCTGTGGGCCGGGCTGGAGCCGTCGGAGCGGCTGAATGTGCTGGCGGGCCGCTGCAAATCGGCGGCCGAGCGCGCCGGCGTGACGATGGAGCCGCGCCTGTACCGGCCGCACGTCACCCTCGCCTATCTGAAGACCCAGACCAATCCGGACCGGATCGGGGCCTGGATCACCAACCACAACCTGCTGCACTCGCCGCCGATCCGGATCGACCGGTTCGGCCTCTATTCCAGCATCCTGAGCGACGACGGCAGCCACTACGAACTGGAACGGGAGTATCCGCTGTGATTTCACCGGGACCAATCATCGAGACAGAACGCCTGATCCTGCGCCCCACGGCGATGGAGGATTTCCCGCGCTGGGCGGAGCTGATGGCGGACCCGGAGGCCTCGCGGTTCATCGGCGGCCCCATGGCCGCCGCCACGGCCTGGCGCGGGTTCATGACCATGGCGGGCGCCTGGGCCCTGACCGGCATCGCCATGTTCTCGCTCATCGAGCGCGACAGCGGCCGTTGGCTGGGACGGATCGGACCCTGGACGCCGCTGGGCTGGCCGGGGACAGAGGTCGGCTGGGGCCTGCACCCTGACGCACAAGGTCGGGGTTATGGCGTGGAGGCGGCGGTCGCCACCCTCGACTACGCCTTCGATGCGCTGGGCTGGACCGAGGTGATCCATTGCATCGATCCCGACAACCGGCCGTCGCAGAAGCTTGCCGCGGCTCTGGGCTCGATCAACCTCGGACCGACCGTTCTGCCGCCGCCGTTCGAAACGGTGCGGGTCGATCGCTGGGGCCAGACGAAGGCGGAGTGGGCGGAGAACCGTAAACGCTTCGCCGCTTGAAGGCGGAACGCAACCGGAACATAAGTGTCGGATGCCCGCCGCCGCCGTTCATCTGGAACTCGCCTTCAGCCGCCCCGAGACCACGCTCGGCGTCACGCGGGGCGGCGCACGGTTGCTGGCCGACATGGGCTATGCGCCCCTGCTGGAGGTCTGTCTGCCCAACGGGCGGCGCGCCGACGTCATGGCTCTGGGACGCAAGGGCGATATCGTCATCGTCGAGGTGAAGTCGGGGATCGAGGACTATCGTGTCGACCGCAAATGGCCCGAATACGCGCCCTTCTGCGACGCCTTCTTCTTCGCGGTGGCGCCGGAATTTCCGGAAGGGGTCCTGCCGGAAGAACCGGGCCTGATCGTCGCCGATGCGTTCGGAGGCGCGGTGGTGCGGGATGCGCCGGTGCTGGCGCTCGCGCCAGCGCGGCGGAAGGCGCTGACGATCGCCTTCGGTCGTCTGGCGGCGATGCGGACGCTGCGGGACTAGCGCGCTCACGCCGCGAGCGACCGCGTCGCGAGCATAACGCCCCCAAGAAGCCCGAAAGGCGAAGCCTATCGGGGAGCGCGCTTTGCCAGAATCCGCTGCAGGGTCCGGCGGTGCATGCCGAGGCGACGCGCGGTTTCCGAGACATTGTGGTCGCACAGTTCGTAGACCCGCTGGATATGCTCCCAGCGGACCCGGTCGGCGCTCATCGGGTTCTCGGGCGGCTCGGGCGCGTCGCCGGTTGCGAGCAGGGCCTTGACCACGTCGTCGGCGTCGGCGGGTTTGGACAGATAGTCGACGGCCCCGGCCTTGACCGCCGCGACAGCCGTCGCGATGGCGCCATAGCCGGTCAGCATGACGATCCGGGCGTCGTCGCGGCGCTCGCGGATGGCCTCGACCACCTTCAGACCGTTGCCGTCGTCCAGACGCATGTCCAGCACCGCGAAGGCCGGCAGATGGATGCGCAGGGCTTCGGTCGCCTCGGCCACGGATCCGGCGGTCGTCACCTGGAAGCCGCGCGATTCCAGCGCGCGCCCGAGACGCGTCCGCAAGGCCTGATCGTCGTCCAGCAACAGAAGCGAACGGTCCTCAAGTCCGGCGATGCGGTCTTCCAGAGTGGCGGCTGTGGTCGGCATGGCTTGATCTCCTGATCGTCAAGTCGGCTTGCGGGACCGCCCGGTCAAGCGGTGCGGCGATGGATCGCAGGCCGGGCCGCCCTCACGGGATCAGTTCCAGCGCGCGACGGTCCCAACGCACGGTGACCCGGGCGCCCCGGTTCGCACCGGGCCCGCCCTCGCCCTGGCCGACCACCACCTTGCCGCCGGTGCGTTCCAGAAGGGTGCGGGCGATGAAGAAGCCCAGCCCCATCCCGCCCTGGCTCGGGATGATATCGGGCTCCGGCGGAGGCGGCGGAGGGGTCTTGCCGCGCCGGGCCGGTCGCGCGGCGGCGGCCGCTGCGGCCAGTTGCGCCGCCAGGGCCTGACGCGACTTGCCGTGCGGACGGCTGGTCACATAGGGCTCGCCGAGCCGGGGCAGGATTTCGGGCGCGAAGCCCGGGCCATCGTCCAGCACATCAATCGTGATCCACCGTGCGTCCGCCTTCGCCGTGACCCGGACCGTGGAGGCGGCGAAATCAGCGGCGTTCTCGACCAGGGCGGAGAGGCCGTGGACCACCTCGGCCAGTCGTTTCACGCGCGGTTCCTCCATGCCCTCCGGCGTGTGGACGGCCACCTCGATGTCGAGGTCGAAGCCCAGGTGCGGATCGACCACCTCGTTGAGCAGGGCCTTCAGCCCGATCTCCGTATAGAGGGGGTCGCCGTCCTCCGGCCGCTGGGACAGGCGTTTCAGGATCTCGCGACAGCGTTCGGCCTGCTGCAGCATCAGCCGCGCATCCTCGGCGATCGGCCCGTCGGGCGGGGAGGCCCGCAACAGTTCCTTGGCCACCACCTGGATCGTCGCCAGAGGCGTGCCCAGTTCGTGCGCCGCCGCCGCCGCCAGTCCCCCCAGGGCGGCCAGCCGCTGTTCGCGCTGGAGCACGTCCTGGGTCGTCGCCAGCGCCAGCTCCAGCTTCTCGGCGTCAGCGGCGACCCGCCAGGCATAGGCCGCGGTGAAAACCACCCCCGTCGTCAGGGCCAGGCCGATGCCGAACCGGTAAAGCACCGGCAGGTCGATGTCGGCCCCGTGTTGCCAAGGCAGAGGCATGGACCAGAAGAACAGGGCCGTGGTCGAGGCCAGCACCATCAGGCCGAGCACCAGGGCCTGACGCCCCGGCAGGGAGGCCGCCGCCACCGTCACCGGGGCGACCAGCAGCAGGCAGAAGGGGTTGGCGAGCCCGCCGGTGAAGGCCAGCAGGGCCGACAGCTGAAGGATGTCGAAACCCAGATGGATGCCGGTCTGGCGCCCGTCCGGCAGGCGGCTGTCGACCCTCTGGAGCCGGCCCATGGCCAGCAGGTTGACGATCACGCTGGCGAGGATGACCAGCAGGCACTGCCATCGCGGCAGGGGGAAGTGGAACAGGGTATCCAGTACGATCAGGGTCGCGGTCTGACCGACGATGGCCAGCCAGCGCAGGATGATCAGGGTCCTGAGCGACAGGCCCCGGCTGCGACGCGGCAAACTGGCCCAGCTCGGCGCCGAGGGCGGGAACTGCGACATGACGTCATCGGGGGCGTCGTAGGGATCGGGACGGACTTCGCTCTGGTTCACACCGCGTCTATAGACCCGTCTCGCGCCGCTGTCGGCCCGGAGAGACATGATGCCACGCCGTTCCATCCTGATGTTCGCGGGAGCCTGTATCGCCATCGCCGCAGCGCTGGCCACCGTGACGGTCGTCGTGGTGTCCGGGCGTGAGCGCGCCGACGCTGTCGCCGAGGGGACTGCAACGGGCCAGCCGGCCGTCGGCGGGCCTTTCCAGCTGGTCAACCAGGACGGCCAGGCGGTCGACCAGACGATGCTGGACGGCAAATGGAGCCTGGTCTTTTTCGGCTTCACCTACTGCCCGGACTTCTGCCCGACGACCCTGACCTCGCTGGAGGCCACGCGGACCCTGCTGGGCTCGGACGCCGACAACCTGCAGATCGTCTTCGTCTCGATCGACCCTGAGCGCGATACGCCCCAGGCCCTCAAGGACTATCTGTCGTCCGACGGCTTCCCGCCCGGCGTCATCGGCCTGACCGGCACGCAGCAACAGGTCACAGATGCGGCAAAGGTCTATCGCGCCTATTTCCAGAAGGTCGGGGACGGCGAGGACTACACGATGAACCACTCTCTCACCGTCTATCTGATGGGTCCCGACGGCCAGTTCCGGTCGGCGCTGGGCCACGATCTCGGCCCGGAGCGGTCGGCGCAGCTGATCAAGCGGGTGATGGCGCGGGGCTAGGCGACAGGGCTCAGGTCTTGGGGCTTAGAAGTTTCAACGCGTTATGGCGCGACGCAGCGAGGGGCCAAGACCCAAGCCCTACTGGCCAAGCCCTCCCTTAAAATAAATCCTTTTGCAGTGCAGCGCGTTCTATGATGGCATCACCGCTTCGGCGGGGCCGATCACAGGATTTCATGCTCTACGCACTTCACGAGCTCGCCTATCAGTCGGCGCAGCCTTTCCGGATCGGGGCGTCATTCGCCCGGAAATTCTGGACCTCGCCCTTCAATCCGGCTTCGCAGACGGCCGTAGCGCGGACCGCCTATGCCTCGGCCGAGCTGTTCGAGAGCGTCACGCGCCGCTACGGCAAGCCGGCCTGGGGCCTTGAGGTCGTGACCATCAACGACCAGCCGGTGCGCACCACCGAGCAGGTCATCTGGCAGAGCCCCTGGGTTCGACTGGTGCGGTTCGCGCGCAACGTCGGCGACCTCAAACGAGCCAAAAAACCGATTGCGGCCCCCAGCGTCCTGATCGTGGCCCCCCTGTCCGGCCACTACGCGACCCTGCTGCGCGGCACGGTGGAGACCTTCCTTCAGGACCACGACGTCTATGTCACCGACTGGGTCAATGCCCGTCAGGTGCCGATGCTGGAAGGTCGGTTCGATTTCCACGACTACATCGACCACGTCCGCACCATGCTGGCCCAGATCGGCCCGCGCGCCCATGTCGTCGGCGTCTGTCAGCCCGGCCCGCCGGTGCTCGCCGCCGCCGCCGTGATGGCGGCCGAGAACGATCCGAACCGTCCGGCGTCCATGACCTTCATGGGCTCGCCCATCGACGCGCGCCTGTCGCCGACGGTGACGAACCAGCTGGCCGAGGCCAAACCCTTCGCCTGGTTCCAGTCAAACATGATCCATACCGTGCCCTGGCCCTATCCGGGCTTCGGCCGCGAGGTCTATCCGGGCTTCGTCCAGCTCTACAGCTTCATGTCGATGAACGAGCAACGCCACACCGACGCCCACCAGGAGTATTTCCGCCATCTGGTCGCCGGCGACGGAGACGGGGTCGAGAAGCACGAGGAATTCTACGACGAGTATCTGTCGGTCCTGGATCTGACCGAGGAATTCTATCTGCAGACGATCGACATCGTCTTCCAGTCGCACCTGCTGCCGCGCGGCCTGCTGGAGCACAATGGCGAGCTCGTCGACCTGACGAAGATCACCGACATCGGCCTGATGACCGTCGAAGGCGAGAAGGACGATATCTCGGGCGTCGGCCAGACCCAGGCGGCGCACACGATCTGCCCCAACATCCCCGACGACCGGCGGGTGCTTTACGTCCAGCCGGACGTCGGCCACTACGGCGTCTTCAACGGGCGGCGGTTCCGCGAGGACATCTACCCCCGCACCCGGGACTTCATCGCCGCGAATGAAAAGCTCTGCGCCGTACCAGACCGGTCAGCGGCTGCCGCTTGAGGGCGGTCACGCCCTTCGTCTGAGCGTCAATCCGCGCGCCCGGCGCATCTCGATCCGCATCGATACGCGGAAGGGTGAGGCCGTGGCGATCGCACCGTCCGAGCGGCGGCTGGCCGATGCTGTGGCCTTCGCGCGAACCAAGTCCGCCTGGATCGCCGAACGGCTGGCGGCGCGACCCGGCGGCACGGCGATCGAGCCCGGCGCGGTCATTCCCTATCGCGGCGGCACGGTCCGGCTGGAGGCCACGGGCGGCGCGGGCGCGGCTCGACTGGTCGAAGGCCCCGACGGTCTGCGGATCCTCTCGGGCGGCGAGGGCGAGGCCTTCGCCCGGCGCGTGATCAACCTGCTCAAGAGAGCCGCGAGAGAAACGCTCCAGACCCGAACCGATTTCCATCTTCGCGCCCTTGGCCAGCGGCCGGTCACCCTGACTATCAACGACGCGGCGTCGCGCTGGGGCTCGTGCAGCCCGATGTCGCGCTCGATCCGCTATTCCTGGCGGGTCATCATGGCCCCGCCCGAAGTGCTGGACTATCTGGCCGCACACGAGGTGGCGCATCTGGTCCATGCCGACCACAGCCCGGCCTACTGGTCCGTCGTGAAGCGGCTGGTCGGCGACCATCGCCCGTTCCGCGCCTGGCTGCGCGACCACGGAGCCGCTCTGCACGCCATAGGTCGCTAGAAGAAGAGCGGGGCGCTTTCCTTCTCCGGCTGGACGGCCGGTTCGGGATTCTGGTCCGGCGGATCGTCGCGACGCGGGCGATCGGTGGGGATGGCGTCCTGGCGAGGCCGTTCACCCGGCGCGTTCGGGTCATAGGGCTGGCCCTGGTCGGGATCGACGCCGCCCGGCAGGACGGTGGAGTCGCCATAGGGATCCTCCGCATCGCCGATCAGGTCGCCGATCGGATCGGGCGCGACCCAGCCGTCGGGCATGGGCGGGCCGTTGGGGATGGGCTGGACGTTCAGGCGCGGCAGGGCCGCCTCCATGAAACCCTTCCAGATCGCCGCCGGGGCCGCGCCGCCGGTGACGCCGCGCATGGCGGTGTTGTCGTCCTTGCCGACCCAGACGGCAGTGACGAAGCCGCCGGTGTAGCCGACAAACCAGGCGTCCTTGTAGTCCGAGGTCGTGCCCGTCTTGCCGGCGATGTCGCGGCCAGGGATCGCCGCCGACCGGGCCGTGCCGCTCGTCACCACGCCTCGCAGCATCTGGTTCATATAGTAGAGGGACGGATTGTTGATCGCCTGACCCGAGGCCGCGTCGCGGGCGCCGCGCTGATAGATGACCCGCCCCTGGGGCGTGCGGATGCGGCTGATGCCATAGGCCTCGACCCGACGGCCGCCGTTGGCGAAGGCGTCATAGGCCGTGGCCATGTCGATCGGTGAGACCTCGACCGCGCCGAGCGCCATCGCAGGCTCCAGCCCGATCCGCGACGAGATGCCGAGGCGGCGGGCCGCGCGGGACACGCTGTCGCGACCGATCTGGTCGGCGACATAGGCGGCGACCGTGTTGGTCGACTGGGCCACCGCATTGGCCAGGGTCATGTTCCCGGCGAAGGTGCCGGAGTAGTTGCGCGGGCTCCAGTTGCCGATACGGACCGGCTCGTCGACCACCGGGGTCTCGGGCGTGTAGCCGGCCTCCATGGCCGCCAGATAGACGAAGGGCTTCCATGCCGAGCCGGCCTGTCGACGGGCATCGACGGCGCGGTTGAACTGGCTGTCGGCATAGGAGGCGCCGCCGATCATTGCGCGCACCCGGCCATCGCCGTCCAGGGCCACCAGTGCCGCCTGCTCCACCCCCCGCCCGGCGTCACGATCGAGAATGCGGCGGACGTTCCGCTCCGCGGCCGTCTGCAGCGTCAGATCCAGGGTCGTCTCGACGATCATGTCCTCGGTCGGCTGACCGACCAGACCGCGGATCTCCTTGTCGAGCCAGTCGACGAAATACTGGGCGTGCTGGGTCGCCAGGGTGCGCGAGACGCGGACCGGCTCCAGCACGGCGGCGGCGCGCTGTTCGGCGGTGATGACGCGGGACTCTTCCATCTCGTCGAGCACGACGGTGGCGCGGGCAGCGGCGCGCTCATGCTCTGACACCGGTGAATACCGCGACGGCGCCTTCAGCAGGCCGGCCAGCAGGGCGGCCTCGCCGACGGTCAGGTCCTTGGCCGACTTGTCGAAATAGCGTTGCGACGCCGCCTCGATCCCATAGGCGCCGGCGCCGAAATAGACTCGGTTCAGGTAGAGGGCGAGAATTTCCTGTTTGGAGAATTTCATCTCCAGCCAGACGGCCAGCATCAGTTCCTGCACCTTGCGGCGCATGTTCTGGTCGGGTGTCAGGAACAGGTTCTTCGCCAGTTGCTGGGTCAGGGTCGAACCGCCCTGGACGATCCGGCCGGCGCGCATGTTCGCCGCCATGGCGCGGGTCATGCCGATCGGGTCGAATCCGGGGTGCCAGTAGAAGCGCTGGTCCTCGATCGCGATGAAGGCGGCCGGGACATAGTCGGGCAGGGCTTCGAGATCTGCCGGCGGGGCCTGCTGCGAGCCGCGCGTGGCGATCAGGGCGCCGTTGCGGTCCAGATAGGTGATCGAGGGCTGGCGATCGACGTCGTAGAGGGCCGAGGTGTCCGGCAGGCCGCGCGCGAAGACGGCGAAGAAGACCACCAGGAAGATGACGCCCCAGACGGCGAGAACCGAGCCCCAGTAGAGGACCTGTTGCAGTCGCGTGCGCGCGGGCTTCGCCGCGCCGCCGCCACCTCTGTTTCCGAAACCCGGACCGGCCATCGACATCCTCAGAAGACCCGGCCGTCATAGCCGTTCGTCGCGTGCATCAAAACGCCCCTCACCAAAACGCTTTTGTGGTGAACGGCGCGTGAAGACTTCACGTCAGCGTGATGGGCCATTCGGCCGAAACGATGGCGCGGGGGTTAACGCCCGTCCATCCGATGGGCGAGCCAGACCGAGCCGTCGTCCGCCCAGACGCCGGATTCAACGCGAAACCCCTGCGAGGTGAGTTCGCCTTGGTACGCCTCCGGGGCCAGACTGCCGTGATAGAGGGGCTCGCCCCGCCAGACGCCGACGGAGACGCCCTCTCGCGGACCGGACGAGAACATGATCGTCGCCCACGGGGCCGCATGGGCCAGAAGGCGTGGCAGGGCGATGCGCTGATCCCCGGGCGAGAGATGGAACAGGCTGTGCCAGGCGAGGACGCCGGCGAAGGTCTCGCCGAGGTCGAGCGTGCGCATGTCCGCCTGGACGAACCGGCCCGCTGGCAGGTCAGACGCTGCATGGGCGACCAGCCGGGCCGAGGAATCGACGCCGGTGACGCGGAAGCCTCGCTCCAGCAGTTCCGCCGCCATCGGCCGCCCGGACCCGCAGCCGACGTCGAGGATCGTATCGCCGGGCGACAGATGGGCCGTAAACCGGTCGAGCCAGGCCCGGTCAGCCTCGGTCAGGACCGGACCGCGATCGGCGATCCAGTCGCTGGACCGCCGATCGTAGAGGTCGACGATATCGGCCGCAGCCTCGAAGACGCCGGGGACGACCCGATCGCTCATTCGGCCAGGAAGGCGTCCAGCCGGGCATGGAAGGCCTCGGGCTGGTCCAGGAAGATGAAGTGGGCGCTGTCGTCGATCCGCTTCAGCTCAACCCCCGGCAGGGTCGCGAAAGAAGCCTGGTAGATCATGTCGGTGATCTCGTTGGTCATCCGCGCGTCGTTGAACTTCACATACAGGACCTCGGTCGGGGCCGTGATGCGCGGCAGTTCGGGACGCAGGTCGGTCAGGATCAGTTCGCGGAAGGAACGTGAAGAGACGCCCTGGTCGCTCGTCGCCGTGTCCTCCAGCGGGCCGGCGCGCTTCGATTCCGTGTTGATCATGCCGGTGACAGAGGCGGCGGCGCGAGCCTGATACTCAGCCGGGGCGGCGGTCGCCATGCCCTGATAGACCTGCTCGGCGACGGGAGCGACGCTCTCGGCCGTGGCGCCCGGCGCGCCGAACATGGCCCCCATGAAGGGCACCATGTCGACGACCATCAGCTTGCCGACGGCGTCGGGATGGCGGGCCGCCAGCATCATGCCGATGGTGCCGCCCATCGAGTGACCGACGACGACGGGCTTCTCGAGATCGTTCTCGGCGATGTAGCGGGCGATCTCTTCGGCCACCGGGGCGGCGACCGGACCTTCGGCATTGCCCTCGACCGGCGCGCCGGCAAAGCCCTGGATGTGGATGCGGTGGACGCGCCAGCCGCTGCCGAGATGATCCACCGTGCCCTGCCACACCTCCGGCGAAGAGCTGAGGCCCGGGATCAGGATGATGTCGCGCACGCCCGGACCGGCCTCGCCGTCGACGCGGACGTGCATCCGGGTCGATTCGAAATCGGCGTGATGGTGGCCGTGGTCGGCGGCATGAGCGGCGTGACCGTCCTGGGCGCTCGCCGGGCCGACGAGGGCGAAGTTGGCCATCAGGCCGAGGGCGGCGATGACGCCGGTGAGGATCTGGCTGTTCATGGTGTCGTTTCCCTGGGTCGTTGTTATCGCGGGCCGGTCCGATCCGGCGTCCTGACCCCTTGTCGTCACAGGTCGTGCGAACGGATGCAGGACGCAACCTGCCCCGACGAATTTCCTCGGACAATGACGAAAGCGAAACGAGCCTCTATCATCCGACCATGACGCCAGCCGACAGCCCGATGAACGCCTCGCCCGAAGCCAAGGCCCCGCCCGCCGCCTTCGGCAAGGGGTTCGTGCTCGACACCTGGTATTTCGCCGCCCTGTCGCGCGACGTCGCCGAGGCCTCGCTGAAGCGCTACGAACTGCTGGGCGAACCGGTGCTGATCGGGCGCCGTCGCGACGGCCAGATCTATGCGATGCGCGACATCTGCCCCCACCGCGCCGCGCCCCTGTCGGCCGGGCGGCTGGTACAGAAGCCGGGGGAGCCGGAGACGGTGGAGTGCTGCTACCACGGCTGGCGATTCCGCACGGACGGGGTCTGCGCCGCCATCCCGTCGCTGGTGGACGAACAGCCATTCGAGGTCGAACGGGTCCGGGTGCGGTCCTATCCGGTGGTCGAGAGCCAGGGGATGGTGTTCGTCTTCCTGCGCTCGGACCCCCGCTCGGACGCTGAGCCCGACCATCCGCCCCCGACCTTCCCCGGCGTCGTGGGCGGCGACGCGAAACTGGTCGAATGGATGGATTTCGACAGCCATATCGACCACGCGGTCGTCGGCCTGATGGACCCCGCCCACGGCCCCTACGTCCACCAGCAGTGGTGGTGGCGCTCCGAGCATTCGATGCACGAGAAGTCCAAGGCCTTCGAGCGGCGCGAGCTGGGTTTCGCCATGGTCCGCCACGCGCCCTCGTCGAACTCGCGGGCCTACAAGATTCTGGGCGGCGCGCCCGCGACCGAGATCACCTTCCGCCTGCCCGGCTATCGCTGGGAGCATATTCAGGTTGGGGAGAAGCAGGTGCTGGCCCTGACCTGCCTGACGCCGGTCACCGAGACGAAGACCCGGATCACCCAGATCTTCTGGTCCGACCACTGGGTGTTCGGGATTGCCAAACCCTTCCTGCGGATGGGCGTGGTCGCCTTCCTGAAACAGGACGGCGGAATGGTGAACCTGCAGAACGAGGGGCTGCGTTACGACCCCGCCCTGATCTGGATCGACGATGCCGACAAACAGGCGAAATGGTACCAGCAGCTGAAGCGCGAATGGCAGAAAAGCCGCGCTGAGGGGCGCGGCTTCTCCAATCCGGTCAAGCCGGCGGTTCTGAAGTGGAAGAGCTGAAACGCTCTTCCTGGTGGGCCTATCGCGCGTCGCGCTACTTGAGGCCCGACCCGCTTACTTCGTGCTGACGCCGGCCAGCAGGGTGTCGACCTGACGGCCGATGTGGTCGGCCAGCTGGTCCACGGTCCAGCCGTCGTAGGCGGCGCGGCGGTAGTTGGACAGATAGGCGTCCCAGGTCAGCTCGGTCAAAAGGGCGATGTCGGCGTCCTGCCTGATCTCGCCGGCGCCGATCCCGGCGCGCAGGATGTCGGAGATGACGTCGGTCAAGCCTTGCGTCGCGGCACGCTGGCGGGTCTCGGCGGCGACAGGCTGGAACCACGAGCGGGCGACGATGGCCTGGAACAGCGGCAGTTGGTCGATCGAGCCGTGATAACCGGCGGTCAGGGCGTTGACGAGGCGATCACGGGTCGAGCCGTTGCCCGCGCCGTTCAGCATGACCTCGGCCAGACCGGCCATGTCCTCGGTCAGGACGGCCTCGAACAGTTCGGCCTTGTCCTGGAAGTTGGCGAAGACCGCGCCGGTGGACATGCCCGCGCACTTGGCGATGTCGCGGATCGTGGCGGGCTCGTAGCCGCGCTCGGCGAACAGACCGCGGGCGGCGTCCAGCACCTTCTGGCGCGTGCGCACCTTGGCGGCCTGACGCCGGTTCAGCCGGGGCTGGGATTCACTGGCGGAAAGGGTGGCGGTCGACGCGGACTCACGCATGAACACGAATACTCTGTAGCTGACGCTTCACGGCGGGGGGTCCGCGAAACAGATGGACAGAAGGGGCTTAAGGCTGGATCGATCGCGCGAAATCGGACGCAAGCGAGCGACCCGTGGAACGCCGGGCCCCGGGGGGGAGCCGGGCTTTCATCACGGAACGATGACCAAAATGGGTCGTGTTTCTGGTTAAGGCCTCGGACTGGCCCGCAGCGCCCGGGTCTTGCGGTTCCGCCGGTCTTCGGGGATCGCCGCCTGGAACACCGCCCGATATTTGTCCCGGCGCTCGTGGATCGAGGCGAGAACCAGCCCCATCGGCACGCCCAGATCGACCAGGGTGTTCTCGGCCAGTTGCAGGCTGGCCTCGGTCGTTTCCGGCACGGCGTCCGTAACGCCGAGACCATAGAGGCGCGCCGCATGGCGGTCGTCGCGGGCCCGGGCGATGACGATCAGGTCGTCGCGCAGGGCGCGCGCGGCGATGACGACCTCGTCCACCTTGGTCGGGGCGTCCATGGTGACGACCAGCGCCTTGATCGTCTCGATGCCGCACAAGGACAGCATCTCGGGACGGGCCGCGTCGCCGTAGGAGACGTCGTAACCGTCGCGGCGGCCGGCCGCGACGGCGGCCGGATCGGTGTCGACGGCGATGAAGCTCTGGCCATGCTCCTTGAGCATCTCGGCGACCAGATGGCCCACCCGGCCGAAGCCGACGATCAGGACCGAGGCGTCTTTCGACCCGGGTCCCACATCCGGCAGCAGGGCGGAGACAGACGGCGCGGAGGTGGCGCGGGCGAGACGCTGGCCCAGCATGGCGGCCAGGGGCACGGCGAACATGCTGATGGTCGCTGCAACCAGGACGGCCTGGGTGAAGGCCGGCGTCGCCACGCCTTCCACAAGACTGGTGTTGACGATGACGAAGGCGAACTCCCCGGCGGGGCCGAGCACCAGGGCCGTCTCGATGGCGGCGCGGGCGGACAGGCCCCAGGCCCGTGCCAGGCCGAAGATCAGCACCGCCTTGATGGCGATGACGCCGAGCGCGAGGCCGAACACCAGAGCCGGTTCGGCAGCGACGACGTCGAGGTCCAGACCGATGCCGACGCCGACGAAGAAGACCCCAAGCAGCAGACCCTTGAAGGGTTCGATGTTGATCTCGATCTCGCGGCGGTACTCGGTCTCGGCCAGAAGGACGCCCGCAATCAGGGCGCCAAGGCTCATCGAAAGGCCGGACGCCTGGGCCGCGACCCCGGCGCCGACGACGACCAGCAGACAGAGGGCGACGAACAGCTCCTGACTGCCGCCGCCGGACTTGGTCCGGCTCCGGGCCACGGACCTGAACAGGGGACGCAGGCCGAGACGGCCCACGAGGACAATCAGGGCCAGGCCGATGGCGGCGGGAGCCAGCGTCAGCAGGGCGGGGCCGAGGACGGCGGGCGACAGGTCCCCTCCGGCCGCCGACAGGGTGGTCAGCACGGTGACGGTGATCAGGATCGGCGCGACCGCCAGATCCTGAGCGAGCAGGCCGGCAAAGGTGGCGCGTCCGACCACCCCCCGCATCCGACCGCGCTCGGCCATGACCGGCAGGACCACCGCCGTCGACGACAGGGCCAGCCCCATACCCAGAACCGCGGCGCCGGCCAGCGGCTGGCCCAGCAGCATGAAGGCGCCGGCCAGAACGGCGGAACAGAGGACGACCTGCATCATGCCGAACCCGAAGACGAGCTTGCGCATCGCCTTCAGCCGCTCCCACGACAGCTCCAGCCCGATCATGAACAGGAGGAAGGCGACGCCCAGTTCGGACAGCTGGGCCAGCTGGGCGGCGTCGCCGATGGTCAGCCAGCCGAGCCAGGGGACGACATCGGCGAAACGGCCAAGCCCGTCCGGGCCCAGCAGCACGCCGGCCGCCAGGAAGCCCAGAACGGGGCTGATCTTCCAGCGATTGAACAGGGGTACAACCACCCCCGCCGCCGCCAGGAAGACCACCAGGTCCTTATAGTCGCCGCCGCCGTGTCCGCCCGCCATTCGATCTCCTCGCTGGTTGATCGTCACCTTAAAGGCGCCGCTTGGCGAGCCGCGCCCATCGATTCATGAACTTTTTTTAAGGCGACAGCCCTCCGGCCGGGCGTAGGGTCCGCGCCGAACCCGCGACACCTGCGCGGCGACGATCCGGAATCCCAGGAAATCCCCATGAAGTCTCTGCTTATCGGCGCGGCCCTCGGCGCGCTCCTGCTGCCTGCCGCCGCCTTCGCCCAGGACCACGACCACGGCTGCATCGACGAGGCCTGCACGATCCAGTCGATCTTCCAGGACGGCGACGCGGCCTTCACCGGCTATCGCGGCGTCGAGACGCCCCACTACGGGGCCTGGGGCTTCGACACGGCCGGCATGGACCGGTCGGTCCTGCCGGGCGACAATTTCAACAGCTTCGCCAACGGCGCGGCCCTGGCCCGCACCATCATCCCTGCGGACCGTTCCAGCTACGGCATCTCCTTCGGTCTGCTGCGCGAGCTGTCGGACAACCGGGTCAAGGCGATGATCGACACCCTCGTCGCCCGCACTGACCTGCAGCCCGGCACCGACGAGCAGAAGATCGCCGATGCCTACCGCTCCTATATGGACATCGCCCGGATCGAGGCGCTCGACGCCCAGCCGCTGCAACCCTACCTGACCGCCATCCGCGCCGCCGACAGCCATGAGGCCCTGGCGGCCTATATGGGCGGCGCGATCGGCGGCCTGGGCGGCTCCTTCTTCGGCACAGGCATCACCACCGACCAGAAGAATCCGGACCGCTACGTCGTCTCGACCAGTCAGGCGGGTCTCGGCCTTCCCAACCGCGACTATTATCTGTCGCCGCTCTTCGCCGAGAAGAAGGACAAGTATCAGGCCTATGTCGCCAGGATGCTGGAGATGATCGGCTGGGACGATCCGGCAGGCGCCGCCGCCGCCATCGTCGCCATGGAGACCGCGATCGCGGACGCCCACTGGACGCCGGCCGAGAGCCGCAACCGCGACCGGACCTACAACGAGTATACGATCCAGAGCCTGACCGCCGACGCGCCTGGCTTCGACTGGGTCGGCTATTTCGGCGCCGCGCGTCTGGGCGACATTCCCCGGCTGATCGTGCGCCAGAATACCGCCCTGCCGAAGATCGCGGCCATTTACGCCGAGACGCCGGTCGCCACGCTTCAGGCCTGGCAAGCGTTCCAGACCGTGGATCGCGCCGCGCCGCGGCTGTCGCAGCGCTTCTCGGACGCCCAGTGGGAGTTCCGCTCGCGTGAACTGTCGGGCGCCCTGGAGCAGCGCAGCCGCGACAAGCGGGGCATCAGCTTCGCCGACGGCGCCCTGGGCGAGGCCGTGGGTCGCCAGTATGTCGCCGAATATTTCCCGGCCGAATCCAAGGCCCAGATGGAGCAACTGGTCGCCAACCTGCGGGTCGCGCTGAGCCACCGCATCGAGGGCTACAGCTGGATGAGCCCGGAGACCAAGGCGGCGGCCCAGGCGAAGCTGGCGGCATTCACCGTCAAGATCGCCTATCCGGACCGCTGGCGCGACTATTCGGATCTTGAGGTCCGCGCCGACGACCTGTTCGGCAACGGCGAGCGGGCCAGCCGCTTCCGCTGGGAGTACGATCTCGCCCGCCTGAACGCGCCCGTCGACAAGACCGAGTGGGGCATGACGCCCCAGACGGTGAACGCCTATTATAACTCGACAAACAACGAGATCGTCTTCCCGGCCGCGATCCTGCAGCCGCCCTTCTTCGATCCGGACGCGGACCCGGCCGTCAACTACGGCGGCATCGGCGGCGTCATCGGTCACGAGATCGGCCACGGCTTCGACGACCAGGGCCGCAAGTCGGACGGTCAGGGCGTGCTGCGAGACTGGTGGACCCCGGCCGACGCGACCGCCTTCAACGCCCTGACCGCCCGCCTCGGCGCCCAGTACGGCAGCTATGAGCCGATCGCCGGCCACTTCATCAACCCCGGCCTGACCATGGGCGAGAATATCGGCGACGCCTCGGGCGTGGCTGTGGGTCTGGAGGCCTATCACCTGTCGCTGGACGGCGCGGAGGCCCCGGTCCTCGACGGCTTCACCGGCGACCAGCGCTTCTTCCTCGGCTGGGCCCAGGTCTGGCAGTCGAAGTACCGCGACGACGCCCTGAAGAACCGCATCGCCACCGACTCGCACTCGCCCGACGAGTTCCGCGTCATCGGCCCGCTGCGCAATATGGACGCCTGGTACGAGGCCTTCGATGTCCAGCCGGGCACGCGGTACTACCTGACGCCGGAAGAGCGGGTTCGCATCTGGTAGGGCGACGTCAACCTGACCAAGGGCGACGACCAGGTTCGCCAAGGTGACCAAGAGGCCGGAGCACACTGCTCCGGCCTTTTCCACGTCCGGTGACCCGGTGGCTGAAGTCGAGTCAGGCGCGCGCCTGAATCACGCTCAAGTAGCGGGGCGTCGCGCGTCGAGCAGCAATGCACAAGGATAGGCCCAGACGTGAAAAAGCCCGCTGCGGGGGATACATCGCAGCGGGCTTTCACGCTCTCTAAGGAGCGGACGTTTCCTCCCCGAAACGCCTCCGATCAGCGGCTGCGCCTTGTCAGCGCCGCGCCGTTCGAGTGAGAGCAGATGACGCCCCGGGCCGGCTCAAGTCAATCAAACCACAGGCGAAAACAGCCCGTTTCATGACTGAACATCGATAACTCATCCGTGAGCGGGCGGCATTCTCGAAGAAGCTTCGATAATGGTGCGAATGGTTCGCACGAGTTCGACACGAGCCACGGTTTGCTGCCCGGGACGCTCGGCCTTCCAGGCCTCGTTGTCCGCCAGGCCCGCAGCGGCGGCGCGGCCGGCGTCGAGGTCCTTGATCGTCACCTGACCGGCCGCGATCTCGTCGCCGCCCAGGAGGACGACGGCCGGAGCGTTGCGGCGGTCGGCGTACTTCATCTGCGCCTTCATACCGGCGCGACCGAGATAGAGCTCGGCGGCGATGCCTGCCGCCCGCAGTTCGGAGACGGCGTCGAGATAGGATTGCATGTCGTCCTGGGAGAAGACGATGACGACCACAGGGCCGCGCGCGACCTCGCCCGCCCGCCCGGCCGCACGCAACGCAGACGCGAGGCGCGAGACGCCGAAGGAGAAGCCGGTCGCCGGGGTGCTCTGGCCGGTGAACCGGGCCACGAGATCGTCGTAGCGGCCGCCTCCGCCGATGGAGCCGAACCGCACCGGGCGCCCTTTGTCGTCAGTGGTGTCGAGCAGCAGCTCGGCCTCGAAGACGGCGCCGGTGTAGTATTCGAGCCCGCGCACGATGGTCGGGTCGAACCGGACCGTGGCCTGATCCACCCGCATGGCGGTCAGGGCCCGGTCGATGCCGGCCAATTCCTCAAGCGCCGCCTCGCCCGCCGCGCCGAGCCCGCCGGAGCGGGCGATAGCGTCCAGGGTCTCGGCCCGCGTGCCTTCCGAGGCCGATCCGAGAAAGGCCTCGATGGTCGCGGCCAGGCCCAGCGGCAGGTTGGCGCCCTTGGTGTAGTCGCCGCTGTCGTCGAGACGGCCCTCGCCGAGAAGCTGGGCGACGCCCTCCCAGCCGAGGCGGTCGAACTTGTCGATGGCGCGCAGGGCGGTCAGGCGCTGGACCGGGTCGGTGACCCCGCCGGCCTCGAACAGGCCATCGAAGAGTTTGCGGTTGGAGACGCGGACCACGGCCTGACCCTCGGCCAGACCGGCGGCCTTCAGACCCTCGCAGGCCATGGCGATGATCTCGGCGTCCGCCTCCGGGCGGTCGGAGCCGACGGTGTCGGCGTCGCACTGGACGAACTCGCGGAAGCGGCCGGGGCCGGGCTTTTCGTTCCTCCACACAGGTCCGAAGGCGTAGCGGCGATAGGGTTTGGGCAGGGTTTCCCAAGTCTGGGCCGCGAACCGGGCCAGCGGCGCGGTCAGGTCGTAGCGCAGGGCCATCCATTGTTCGTCGTCGTCCTGGAGCGCGAAGACGCCCTCGTTCGGGCGGTCGGCGTCGGGCAGGAATTTGCCGAGTGCGTCGGCGTACTCGAAGGCGCCGGTCTCCAGCGGTTCGAAGCCCCAGCGCTCATAGACCTCCGACACCTGGCGGACGATCCGGCGCTCCTGGGCGACCTCGGGCCCGCGCCGGTCGGCGAAGCCCCGTGGACCTCTGGCTTCGGGACGGATGGGGTCGGGCGTTTCGGCAGAAGAGGAGGCGTCGGTCATGCCGGGCTTCTAGAGAGGGCTTGGGGCTTAGGGAATAGGGCTTGGAGGCGGCCCCGCGTCGGGATCGCCGTCCTGCTCCTACGCCCCAAGCCCTACTTCCGGAGCGGGACCATCCGTCCGTAGGTCAGGCAGCGCCAGATCCATTCCAGCGGCCCCATCGAGAAGACGGACAACCACAGGGGGGACCAGATGATCTGGGCCGCCCAGATCGCGCCGACCGTCATCCACATCTCGGCCGGACCCTGCTGGCCGAACCACATCGGGCCCCACGGCGCATAGTAGAGGGTGACCATGATCAGGGTCTGGGTCAGGTAGTTGGTGAAGGCCATCCGACCGACCGGCGCCAGCCAGGCGACAAGCGGCTTCCCGAAGCGGACCAGCAGGATCAGGACGCTGGCGTAGAAGAGGGTGATCAGGAAGGCCGCGCCGCCTGCGCCCGCCGCCAGGCCGTTGGTCGGATCGGCCTCGCCGGCCATCGTGTCCTGCCAGCCCCAGACGGCGAAGGCCGCCAGATTGGCGCCGCCGACCAGGATGACCAGCGCATAGGTCCACAGGGGCGCGCGGCCGATCAGATAGCCCGACTTGAACAGGCCCAGACCCAGCATCATCAGAGGGACGGTGACCGGGATCAGGAACGGGCTGGCCATCAACTGGAAGGTCGCCCAGACCTTGATGTTCTCCATCAGGCCGCCGGGCCAGCCAGCGCGGTAGACCGCCACCGCCTCGGTGATGGCTTCGGGGGTCGAGACCGGGCGGCCGGCCTCCATCTGGGCCGCGATCTCGGCCGGCAGATTGGCCATGCCCCAGGAGGCGACCGCGGCGACGACGGCCCACAGCAGGGTCACGCCGCCGCCGATCCACAGCAGCCGCCGGGCGGTCCACGAGCGCATCAGCATCATCAGCAGGCCGCAGTAGGCGTAGTGGAGCAGGATATCGCCGTACCAGAGCACGACCCCGTGCAGGATGCCGAACAGACCCAGCCACAGCAGGCGGCGCCAGAGCAGAGAGCCACGGGCCTCGTCGTCCTTCTCGCCGCCGACGAGGAAGATCGACACGCCGAACAGCATGGTGAACAGGGTGCGGAACTTGTCGTGGAAGAAGACGTCGGTCACCCACATGCCGATCAGATCGGCCTGGCTGGTCGCGCCGGGCGGAGGCGCCTCGGACATCATGACCTCGAAAGGCCAGGCGAAGGCGATGGCGTTGACAGCGAGGATTCCCAGGATCGCCCAGCCGCGCAGGACGTCGAGCTGGAAGATGCGGTCTTTCGCCCCTGTCGGCGCGAGGCTTCCGGCAGCGGATTGAGGCTGGACCTCGATTGCGGGCATGGTCATGCGCTTCCCCCAAAGCAGACGATGGATCGACTCTAACGCAAAGCTGTCGGGCGTAAACCGCCCGATGGACGCAAGATCAGCCGCCGAGGACGCCCAGACGGTCCTTCACCTTCTCCGGCGCGGGGATGAAGGCGATGAAGGCGGCGCAGAGACCCGCCCACAGGGCATAGCTGACCCCGACCAGGATCGCGACCGGCAGGCCGGCGACGCCATAGATGAGCAGGGTCGTTTCGGTGGCGCCGACCCCCTGGTCCAGACTGCCCGACTGGACCCAGCCATAGATCATCATGGCAAGGGCCAGCACCGTCTGGGCGGCGGCGGCCAGCAGACCACCGTAAAGCATGAACCTCCACACGACCCCGAGGCGGGAAGCCGGACGGCCGCGGCGATCCCGCTCGCGCCGGATGGACCAGAGGCCGGCAGGAACGGCGAACAGTCCGATGAACAGGACGGTCAGTCGCCAGTCGATCTCGCGGCCCGGGATCCAGTTCTGCGGGGGCCAGATCAGCAGGGTGAGCATCAGCGGCGGCCACATGATGCCGGCCAGGGCGGCCAGCGGGATGGCTGCCCGGGTCCGGCGCCAGATGACCGGCGCCTGGCCGGGAAGATCGGCGGGCGTGTCGAAACGGGCCATCAGCGGGTCGGGACCGGCACGTCGCCGGAATAATCGTAGAAGCCGCGCCCGGACTTGCGCCCCAGCCAGCCGGCCTCGACGTATTTCACCAGCAGGGGACAGGGCCGGTATTTCGAGTCGGCCAGACCGTCGTAGAGCACGTTCATGATGGCCAGGACGACGTCCAGACCCATGAAGTCGGCCAGCTCCAGCGGCCCCATCGGATGGTTGGCGCCCAGCTTCAGCGCCTTGTCGATCGAGGCGACGTTGCCGACACCCTCGTACAGGACATAGATCGCCTCGTTGATCATCGGCACCAGGATGCGGTTGACGATGAAGGCTGGGAAGTCCTCGGCATTGGTCGTGGTCTTGCCCAGGCTCTCGGCGAAGGCGACGGCGGCGTCATAGGTCGCGGCCGAGGTGGCGATGCCGCGGATGATCTCCACCAGCTTCATCACCGGGGCCGGCTTCATGAAATGCAGGCCGATGAACCGGTCCGGCCGGTCGGTCGCCGCGGCCAGCCGGGTGATCGAGATCGAGGAGGTGTTGGAGGCCAGAAGCGTGTTCGCGCCGAGGTGGGGCACCAGTTCGGCGAAGACGGCCTTCTTGGTGGCTTCGTCCTCGACCGCGGCCTCGATGACCAGGTCGGCCTTGCCGGCCTCGGCCAGGGTCTCGACGCCGGAAATATTGGCGAGGGCCGCATCGGCCTGCGCCTGGGTGACCGCGCCGCGCTCGACTGAGCGGGCGAGCGAGGCGCCGATGACGCCGATCGCCACGGGCAGCCGGTCGGCGGCCACGTCGTACAGCCGCACCTGATATCCGCCCAGGGCCACGGCGTGGGCGATGCCGACGCCCATCTGGCCGGCGCCGATCACGGCGACTGTCTTGATCGAGGGGGTCATGAAGTCAGGTCAGTAGCGGCGTCTCGCCCGGGCCGTGGCACCTTAAGAGCGTCTGTCCGTCGCGCAAGGCTGGAATGTCGCACTGCGGCGCCGGGGCCACGGGATCGACCTAGCCCAGGACGGCGATGATCGGTCCGGCGGCCATGTTGTTGAAGGCGATCCGCGCGAAATTCAGCAACAGCAGCACGACGATCGGCGAGATGTCGATGCCGCCCAGCGGGGGGATGATCCGCCGGAACGGCTCCATCAGGGGCCGTGTCACGGCGTCAAGGAATCCGGCAAGCTGGTTCACGAAGCGGTTGCGGTGGTTGATCACATCGAAGGCGAACAGCCAGCTGAGGATCGCCGAGCCGATGATGAACCATGTCATCAGGCTGATGATGGCGTTGATGAGCCAGACGATCGCCATTCCCATGCGGGGAACTCCTAGAAAGAGGGAAGGCCGCTTCTAGCCGTCGGGACGGACAAGGCCAAGGATTTGCGTGGTCGCATGCATGGCTGGGGAGAGATTGACACCGCGCCTCGCCCCCGCCTATGTCCCGCCCTCGCCTGTCACCCGGAAAACGGGGCCGTAGCTCAGTTGGTAGAGCGCGTCGTTCGCAATGACGAGGTCAGGGGTTCGACTCCCCTCGGCTCCACCAGGCACCAGATCGTGACCGTCCACACTTCTCCAGCCAGTCCAGACACCGCGCCGATCCGCGTCGCGGCCCTTTACCGGTTCGCCGCCGTCGCCGATCCGGCACGCCTGCGTGGTGACCTTGAGCGACTGTGCGGCGACGATGTGCGGGGCACCCTTCTGGTCGCGCACGAGGGGGTAAACGGCACGATCGCCGGTCCGGTTGAGGCGGTGGATCGGGTCATAGAGGGCCTGACCGCCCTGCCCGGCTTCGCCGAGACCGACGTCAAATACGCCTCCGCCGAGCGGATGCCGTTTCATCGGCTGAAGGTGCGGGTGAAGCCGGAGATCGTGACGCTGGGCCTGCCGGATCTGGAGCCGGCCGTGAACGCCGGGACCTATGTCGCGCCCGGGGACTGGAACGCCCTGATCGCCGATCCGGACACGATCGTGATCGACACCCGTAATGACTATGAGGGCGAGGTCGGGGCGTTTGTCGGGGCCGTGCAGCCCAACACCCGATCGTTCCGCGATTTTCCGGAGTGGTTCAGGACCGAGGGCCGCGCCCTGCTCGACCGACGCATCGAAGACGGTCGGGGGCCGCCGAAGGTCGCCATGTACTGCACCGGCGGCATACGCTGCGAGAAGTCGACGGCATTCCTGAAGGCCGAAGGGCTCACGGACGTCTTCCATCTGCAGGGCGGCATCCTGCGCTATCTGGAGACGGTTCCGGAGGCCGAAAGCCTGTGGCGGGGCGAATGCTTCGTCTTCGACGAACGGGTCGCGGTCGGGCATGCCCTGGCCGAAGGGACCCATACCCTCTGCCGGGGATGCCGGATGCCGGTCAGCCCCGAGGGTCGCACGTCGCCTCACCATGTCGAGGGCGTCTGCTGCGAGCGCTGCCACGACGCACGGACGGAGGAGCAACGACAGGCGGCGCTGGAGCGGGATCGTCAGGTCCGGATCGCCGAACGGCTGGGGATCGCCCACATCGGGTCGAAGCAGGGCGACTAGGCTCAAGCAGCGAGATGCCGCGCATCGAGCGATAGCCCGAAAAGAGAGCCCCTACTGGTCTTCGTCGAACTTTCGGGCGACCAGTTCGCCCAGGGCGTCGATGGCCTCCTGCGCGTCCGAACCTTCGGCGGCGATCTCGATCGAGCAGCCGTTGCCGGCGCCGAGCATCAACAGGCCCATGATCGAGCGGGCGTCGACGGTGACGCCGTCGCGGGTCACCTGGATCTCGGCCTCGAAGCTGGAGGCCAGTTTGACGAATTTCGCGGAGGCGCGGGCGTGCAGGCCGCGCGTGTTGCAGATGTTCGCGGTCGCCTTCGCGGTCGGCATGGTCTCGCCCAAAACTACTTCTCGCCCGCCAGGACCCAGGAGGCCACGGAGATGTATTTGCGGCCCGCGTCCTGGGCGTGGGCGACACAGGTCTCCAGCGTTTCGCGCCCGCGCACGCTGGCCAGCTTGATCAGCATGGGCAGGTTCAGGCCTGCGATCACCTCGGCATGGGTCTGTTCCATCACCGAAATGGCGAGATTCGAAGGCGTGCCGCCGAACATGTCGGTCAGCAGGATGACGCCCGAGCCGTCGTCGACGGCGGCGGCGGCGTCGACGATGTCGCGACGCCGCCGCTCCATGTCGTCCTCGGGCCCGATACATATGGCCGCGACGCCGCGCTGCGGGCCGACCACATGCTCCATGGCGGACAGGAATTCGGATGCGAGGCCACCGTGGGTGACGATCACGAGGCCGATCATGCCGAGCCGGTCCTGGAAAGCGTCTGCAACGCTACGTATCCCCTATGCCGTGGATCGGAGGCCCCCGCCCCGGTCCAAGCGGGCCTAGATAGGCCAAACCGATGCGGGATTAAAGCCGGTCGATGGCGAGGGCCAGAGTCCGGGCCGCGGACGCCGGCCGGATGTCCAGAACCAGACGCGGCAGACGCACGTCCGCCACGGTCTCGAACGCCGGTTCAGGCAGACGCTCAGGAGACGCCTGGGTGCAATCGACGACGAGGCGGATCCTCGCCAGGGGCCGGGAGGCCGCGTCCAGGATGCCCAGTCCCCGCGCCTCGATCCGCCCGGCGATCCGGTCCGGCGGACAGGCATAGACCTCGCCGCCCGAGGCCCAGACATGGCTGTAGTCATCGGCGACCAGACGCCAGCCCGCGTCGATCAGGCGCAGCGCCAGGTCGCTCTTTCCCGAGCCAGACGGGCCGCGCAAAAGGGCGCCGATCCAGCCGTCGCGACCGAACCGGGCGACCGCCGTCGCATGGAGGAGCTGGGTCAAACGCCTTGTCTCAAGCTCTGCGGCCGACGGCGGGCAGGGCCACCTCAAACCGCGCCCCCTCGACCGCGCCCGAGGCGTCCAGCCGGTTCATCGCCGTGACCCGGCCGCCGTGGGCCTCGACGATCTGGCGCACGATCGACAGGCCGAGGCCGGAGTTGGACCCGAAAGCCGCGCCCCTCGGCCGGGAGGTGTAGAAGCGCTCGAACACCGTCTCCAGATTCTCGGCCGGGATGCCGGGGCCGTCGTCCTCGACCCGGACATGCAGGGGCAGGGCGTCGATGTCGTCACGGCTCACGCTGACGCGAACCGTCGCGCCGGCGGGGCTGAAGGAGCGGGCGTTGTCGATCAGGTTGCGGAAGACCTGCCCCAGAGGCCCGTCGCGGCCCATGACCCGCGCCGGCGCGTCGACAGCGACATCCAGCGTCACCGGCGCTTCGCCCGGCTTGGAGGTGGTCTCATAGACCCCGACGATGTCGGTCAGCAGGGCGGAAAGATCGACGGGGCGCGGCCGGTCCCGCGACAATTCGGCGTCCAGACGCGAGGCGTTAGAGATGTCGGTGATGAGCCGGTCCAGACGCCGCACGTCCTGTTGCAGGACGGCGGTCAGGCGGTCGCGCTTGTCCTTGTCCTGGACCAGATCCAGCGTCTCGAGCGCCGAGCGGATGGAGGTCAGTGGATTCTTGATCTCGTGCGAGACATCGGCCGCGAAGCGTTCGATGGCGTCCATTCGCGTCGACAGGGTGTCGGTCATGGATTCCAGAGACCGGGCGAGGTCGCCGATTTCGTCGCGACGGTCCTCGAGGTCCGGCAGGGAGATCGCGCGGGCGCGCTGCAGCCGGACCTGATCCGCCGCCGCCGACAGCCGCATCACTGGCCGGGCGACGAACAGATGCAGCAGCAGCGAGGCCAGCAGGTTTACGGCCAGGGCGACCAGGGCGAAGGGGATCAGGGCGCGTCGCTGGGCGTCCAGGATCTGGTCGACGTCGTTGGCCTCCAGCGTCAGGACGCCGAGGACCTGTTGAACATGGCGGATGGGCAGGGAGACGGAGACGACCCGCTCCCCGTTCTCCGAGCGTCGGACCGTCGTCTGGGGGTCACCGGCGAGGGCGGCCAGAATTTCGTCTTCGAGGGCGATGTTGGCGGTCTCGAGCGTGGCCGCCGCCTTTTCCGCCCCCGTGTCCGGCGGTGCAGACGTTCCGGCTGGACGGGCCGCCGGCAGGGGCTCGCCCTCGATGGTGTCGGAGACGTCGAAACTGTCGACCAGCAGCACCCCGTCGCGGTCGAAGATCCGGGCGCGCTGGCCCTCGGGGACGAAGCGATCGATCAGAACCTTGGCCGACTGGTCGCGGTTCAGCTCAGGGACGGGCTCACCCCGCGTGTAGTCTTCGTCCGAGAGCACCTTGGACAGGAGCTCGGCCTGGCCCAGCAGGGATTCCTGACGCGCCTCGACCAGACCCGTGCGCCATTCATTCAGCGCCAGGGCCCCGCCGAGCAGGATCAGCAGGCTGATCAGATTCAGGACGAGGATCAGCCCGCCGAGCCGCGAGCCGCCGAAGCGGATCAGTCGGCGGCGAAGCGGCAGCTCCTCGGACGATTCCGGAGGATCAGCTCTCGCGGTATCGATAACCGACGCCATACAGGGTCTCGATCGCGTCGAACTCATTGTCGACGACCCGGAACTTCTTGCGCATGCGCTTGACGTGACTGTCGATCGTGCGGTCGTCGACATAGACCTGATCGTCGTAGGCGGCGTCCATCAGGTTGTCGCGGCTCTTCACGAAGCCGGGGCGCTGGGCCAGGGCCTGGAGCAGCAGGAACTCGGTGACGGTCAGCTTGACCGCCTTGCCGTCCCAGGTGCTCTCGTGGCGGGCCGGGTCCATGACCAGCTTGCCGCGACGGATCGCCTTGCCGCTGATTTCGGCCGAAGGCTCGGGCTCGCCGCCGTCGCCGCCCGAGCGACGCAACAGGGCCTTGACCCGCTCGATCAGCAGGCGCTGGGAGAACGGCTTGTGGATGTAGTCGTCGGCCCCGAGGTTGAAGCCGAGGATCTCGTCGATCTCCTCATCCTTCGAGGTCAGCATGATGACCGGAATCTGGGAGGTCTGGCGCAGGCGGCGCAGCACCTCCATCCCGTCCATGCGGGGCATCTTGACGTCCAGGATGGCCAGATCGGGCGGCGAGGCCTCAAGGGCTTCAAGGCCGGTGGCGCCGTCGTGATAGGCGACCACCTTGTGACCGTGGCTCTCCAGAGCCAGCGACACGGAAGCGACGATGTTCTCGTCGTCGTCCACCAGGGTGATGTTGGCCAATATGAAGGTCTCCTCGTCTGATCCTGACAGAAGTCGGGAGCGTCTGAACGCGCGGCAAGCGTAACCGTTCGCCCGCGATCGCGGTGACTTTACGGCCACAGTCCCGCGCTGACCAGATTTCGTTCGCGAAACGGGACCTTAAAGCCTTCGCGCCTAACCTCCCGGCAAGACCGCAGAAAGCGACCCGATGGCCGGACCCGTCCACTACGAGCTCTACATCCGAAAGACGGCGCCCGCGCCGTGGTCGCTGATGCTGGCGACGGAAGAGCGGAAACACGCCATCGACACCGCCGAGGAAGTCCTGAAGGACAAGCACGCCGTGGCTGTGCGGGTCACCAAAGAGACGCTCGATCCGGACACGATGGAGTTCAACAGCGTCACCGTCCTGACCAGGGGCGCGCCGGAAGCGCCGAAGAAGCGGCTGGTCAATGCCGACGAAGATCGTTCGAACTGCCTCGGTCCCCAGGACCTGTACGCCCCGCACGCCCGCGAACTGATCGGGCGAGTGCTGGAAGACTGGCTGGGGCGCAACGGCGTCACGGTCTTCGAGCTTCTGCACCGGCCGGACCTGGTCGAAAGGCTGGAGGCGTCCGGCGTCGAACTGCAGCACGCGATCCAGAAGGTCGCGATCCCCGAGAGTCAGGCCACGGGTCAGGCCTCGCACGAGTTGATCCGTAACTATCAGAAGCTCGTCGAGCAGGCGATGGAACGGGTGGTCGCCGCCGGTCGCAAGGGGACCTTCCCCGACCTCGCCAACCGGTCGCTGGCCGATGTGGCCCAGAAGCTGGCCGGCGCGCCCGACCGCTCCTTCATCATGGGAGGGATCATCGCCGGCGCCCTGGCCGGTGTTCGGGGCGCGCGACCGCGTCTCGACCGGCTGATGGACCTTGCCGACCGGGCGCCGGGCGAAGGCGCGCCGCGCGCCATGGTGATGGTCGCAATCGAACAGATCCTTTGCGAACAGCTGGGCGCGCGGACCAATCTGGCGGAAATTCTGGGGCCGGCCCTCGATCAGGGCGGCAGCCTCGCGGCCGTAGTGCGGATGGTCGCGCCGCGCGAGATCGACATGCTGATCCGCCACGATCCCCGCATGGCTTTGCTGATGCCGTCCGTCGACGGTCCCGCGGCCCGGCTGGGCGCCCGGATCGAGGCGGGCGAATATCCGATCCTGGCCGCCTCCCTGGCGCGTATGGTCCTGCGTGAACTGATGGGACCCCGCCGCCTGCGACCCGCGGATGCGTCGGGGGAGATCGACATCCTGCGCACCCTGGCCATGTCGCTGACGGCGACGGCCGGACGACTGTTGACGCTCGAGGAGGTCCAGAGCGCCTTCACCGAGAGGTCCAAGAGCCTGGTCACCGCCGACTTCGTCCAGGCCTATGTCGTGCCCTGCGAGACCGTCCTGTGCGAGGCCGAACAGCTGACGCGCCTGTGCGAGAACGTCACCGGCAGTGCGAACAAGCGCTCGGCGGCCCGCTGGCTGGCCGCCTGCGTGACCTCGCTGCGGTTCGAAAGCGAGATGCGCATCAGCGCGCCGAGCGCGTCCAGAAAGCTTCAGGTGCTGGCCCAGCTGAATCGATCGGTGAAGGCGGCCGCCCTTTCGGAACACGACACCGAACAGATCATGACCGCCATCGGCCATGTCGGCGGCGTGGTCGAGGCCGAGGCGAAGCTGACTGTCCAGCTGGCCCGCGCGCCGGTCACGGTGCAGCAAAAACTCTCGGCCTTGCTCCGCCTCGCCGCCGGCGAGACCGCGCCGCTGGGACCTGCGGCCGACCGGGCCAAGGCCGAGGCGATCAAGATCTTCCGTGCGCCGGAAGCCCGGGCCGCCCTGACCGCCGCTCCGGAAAGCATCGCGCCGCTGAAAGGCTTGATGAAGGCGGCGGGGCTGGCGGCTTGATATAAGGGGCCAACGCGCGCGACACGGTCGCGCGCTGCTTGAGCCCATTTCTTTCGGCTAACGCGCGCGACACGGTCGCGCGCTGCTTGAGCCCATTTCTTTCGGCTAACGCGCGCGACACGGTCGCGCGCTGCTTGAGCCATGTCAGTCGAAGATGTCGAAGATGCTGTCGCGCTTCTTCTTTTTGTAGCGGTAGTCGTCGTCGTCACGATATCGCGGCTGCTCGCGGTACTGCGGCTGCGGCGCCTGGGCCCAGGGCGAGGCCTGCTGGGGCGGCGGGGCATAGGCGGGCTGGGCCGGGGCGGCGGAGGCGACCGCGCTTTCCATGAGCTTTTCGAGCTCGCCACGATCCAGCCAGACGCCTCGGCAGGTCGGGCACATGTCGAACTGGACGCCGTTGCGATCCAGGGTCTGCATCTGGGCGTTGTCGTTGGGGCACATCAGAAGGGGCAACGGCAGTTCTCCTAGTCGACCGGTCTCGCCCAGATGGCGCCTCTGTCTGAACGCGCCAACCGGGGCGGGGTGTCGCAGCCCCGCCCCGGTCGCTGCGATCAGTCTTCCGAAAGGACGATGACGCGATCTTCCGGCAGGTAGTCGAGCGCCTCGGACTTGGATGGATTGACCACGACGCCGCCCATGTTACGGCCGTCGCCGTCCTCGCTCTCGCGCTTGCGGCGATAGCCGATGGCGGTCTCGCCGCGCTGACGGGCGGCCTCGGCGATCGTGTAGAAGGTGACCGGGGCCGACAGGTCCACATAGTCGCCGACCGGGCGCATGTAGATTTCCGAACCGTCCTCATCCAGCAGATCGTCGAAGATGGAGCTGAGGTATTCGTTTTCCGACGCCTGGGCCAGCATCAGGCTGACCAGTTTGTTGGACACCACGAAGTCGTCGGCGCGGGTGACCTCGGCCAGCTCGCGGTTGCGGATGTCGATCATCTCCGAGACCACGCTGATGTGAGTGCCGAGGCGCTCGGACAGTTTCCGCAGATGCAGCAGGGTGATCAGCGTCCGCGTATCGGCCGACTGGGCCTCCATGGTGTCGGAATAGCCCAGCACCATGATGGAGTCGTAGCTGACCGGATCCAGCCCCTCGATCGAGGCCGAGTGGCTGGTGTCGATCGTCCGGGCCTCGACCTTCATATTGGTCGATCCCAGCGGCATGGCGGCGATCTCCTCGGCGAAGCCGGGAGTGTCGCCGGCCACTACGAGGGTCGATCCGGGGCGCACGTATTTCGACAGTTCGTAGGCGATCATCGGGCCCCGACGGTTCCAGCCGATGATCAGGGTCCGTTCGGCCTTGCGGCGCACGACCTTGGGCTTGCGGATCGCCGAGGCGTCGATCGCGTCGTCGGGCAGCGGTGTAAGTTTGATGGCCGCGTCGTCCTCGGCGATGATGATGGCGCGGGCGCCGGCGGGGATCACCTCGTCCATCGGCGGATTCATCCGCACCCGGCCGTCGGCGTAGCGCAGACCGATCAGGGCCGAGTCCGCGTAGCCCATCACTGCGTCGCCGTAGGTGACGCCGACCAGTTCCTCGAGCTCGGTCGTGTAGATTTCGCAGCCGTCGAAATCGAGCAGTTCGGAATAGACGGCCGAGAGGCCGGCCTGGCGGCTGGACTGGACCACGATGCGCGAGATCAGGTCGTCGGCGAGCACCAGCTGGACCTCGTCGCCGCCGACGATGCGGGCGACCTCGGCGTTCCTCGCGTCGCGCAGTTCGGCGGCGATCTGATAGCGTTCCTCGCGACGCTTCGGATCGTTGGTCAGAGCCAGGACGGTCTTGATGACCTGGCTGTCGGGATCGTCGACGCCCTCCGGGGAGACCACAATGATCGAGCGGCAGGCCTGGGGATTGACGATCGACAGGTCGAACAGGTCGGTCGGGTCGCCCGAACGGCAGACGATCTGGGTGTTCTTGAGATCTTCGACCTTGTCGGCGATCTCGTCCTCCATCTCGACCTTGTCCTTGTTGGCCATGATGACGATGCGCGGATTTTTCCGACTCTCGTTGGCGATGACCAGTTCGGAGATGATGTCGAAGATCGAGGCCGACCAGTTCAGGATGATGGTGTGATCGGTTTCCAGGACGCGGGAGCGACCCTTGCGGGCCTCGTCGATCTTGGAGTCCAGCCCGGCAGAGATGACCGAGATCAGGGCGGAAAAGACCAGGATGCCCATGGCGGTGACGAACAGGTTCAGGCCGCGGAAAGCCCAGCCCGCATCGCCGGCCACCGTGCCGGCGTCCGTGGTGCGCATCAGCGACTGCCAAAGGGACTCGATGAAGCTCCAGCCGCCATCAGGGCCCCAGCGGGTCAAGGTCAGGACCGTGGCGGCGAACAGGATGGTGATCAGCGTGACCAGACCGAGCCAGCCGACGAGCGCCATGGCGCCGCCGGACATCGACTTGTCGAAGCCGTACTTCAGCCGCTCGCCCAGACTGACGTCGCCGTTCTGATGTCCCTTGGTGGTGTTCGGTTTGGCGGCGGCGCCCTTGCCGGCGCTGCGCGCGGCGTTGGCGCGAGTAAGCGATCCCATGAGGCGGCTGAATGTCCCTGGTTGTCCGCCCGCCCCCCTGGCTGACGGTCACGTCTTGCGACAATTCGCGCACGGACGTTGAGCCGCCACGCTTAATGCGCTTTTCCGGCCTTTGGAAGCTGACGATTCCCGACTAGAAGGCGACCCTCCCCCTTCCGCTGCCTGAGGCAATCTCATGCGCTATCTGCACACTATGGTCCGGGTCGCCGACCTGGACGCCTCCCTGCATTTCTGGACCACCCAGCTCGGTCTGGAGGAAGTGCGCCGGATCGAGAACGAGAAAGGCCGCTTCACCCTCGTCTTCCTGGCCGCCCCGAAGGACAAGGACCGATCCGCCGCCCAGCGGTCGCCGGAGGTCGAGCTGACGTACAACTGGGACCCCGAGGTCTACACGGGCGGCCGGAATTTCGGCCACCTCGCCTACAAGGTCGACGACATCCATGCGACCTGCCAGCGGCTGATGGACTCGGGCGTGGTGATCAACCGCCCGCCCCGTGACGGCAACATGGCCTTCGTCAAATCGCCCGATGGCATCTCGATCGAACTGCTGCAGGAGGGGACACCGCTGGAGCCCGCGGAGCCCTGGCTGTCGATGCCAAACACCGGGACCTGGTAGGCGTGCGTCTGATCATGCTGGGCGTCGCCGCCCTGCTTTCCGGGTGCGCCTCGACCTCCGAGACCAACCCCGGCCGCACCGCAACCGAACAGCTGCTGATGGCCCGCGCCGCCGACATCGCCGTCGATGGTCTGCGGTTGCCGATCCCGCCGGGTTCGCGCGTCTTCGTCGAAAACCGCTACATGCAGGGCGAAGGCTCGGCCTATGCGACCTCGGCCATCCGCTCGGCCCTGTCGGAAGCCGGCTTCGCCCTGGCCGACGACAAGGGCCAGGCCGACGCCGTGTTCGAGCTGCGCGCCGGCGCCCTGTCGCTGGAGCAGATGCGCCGCGTGGTGGGACTGCCGCCGCTGGCCCTGCCGATCAACGAGAACCTGAACGTCGTCTCGATCCCCGAGCTCAGCCTCTACAGCCGCCGCGACCGGGTCGGCGTCGCCGAATTCTCGGGCTTCGTCTATGACGCCCGCACGGGCGCGCCTCTGGGCGCCGTCTCGCCAATGATCGGCGAATATCGCATCCGCAGCCACAAGGTGCTGATGATGGTCACCTGGGGCCAGCAGTCAGCCCGTCCCGGCGAACGCGATCCCGGCGACAGCTGGCGGGAGTTCTAGGCTTCGGCCGTTTCGACCGGTGACGGGCGCGGCGGCCCCGCCTATGTTCTCCGCATGTCCGATGCCGTCGCCGAAACCCCGCCCGCAGACCGCTCGCTGACGCAGGATGGGCCCGGCGTCCGGCTGTGGCTGATCGACGCCTCGGCCTACATCTTCCGCGCCTACCACGCCCTGCCGCCCCTCACGCGCAAGTCCGACGGTCTGCCGGTGGGCGCGGTCCAGGGCTACTGCAACATGCTGTGGAAGCTGCTGAAGGACATGAAGGGCGCCGACGGCCCGACCCATCTGGCGGCCATCTTCGACCATTCGGAGAAGACGTTCCGGAACGATCTCTACGACCAGTACAAGGCCAACCGGTCGGCCCCGCCCGAGGACCTGATCCCGCAGTTTCCGCTGGTGCGCGAGGCGACGGCGGCGTTCGGGGTCCATTGCGTCGAGCTGCCCGGCTACGAGGCCGACGACCTGATCGCCACCTATGCCTGTCGGGTGCGCGACGCGGGCGGCGAGTGCGTCATCGTCTCGTCCGACAAGGACCTGATGCAGCTGATCGGCCCCTCGGTCGTCATGTGGGATCCGATGAAGGACCGCCGCCTGGCCGAGGAGGCGGTGATGGAGAAGTTCGGCGTCACGCCGGACAAGATGATCGACCTTCAGGCCCTGATCGGCGACAGCGTCGACAACGTCCCGGGCGCGCCGGGGATCGGGCCCAAGACCGCCGCCCAGCTGCTGGACGAGTACGGCGATCTCGACACCCTGCTGGAGCGGGCCGGGGAGATCAAACAGCCGAAGCGGCGCGAGACCCTGATCAATTTCCGCGACCAGATCCTGCTCAGTCGCGAGCTGGTCAGGCTGACCTGCGACGCGCCGGCGGCCGAGGCGATCGACGACTTCGCCATGCGCGACCCCGATCCGGCGACCCTGTCGGCCTTCCTTGAGACGATGGAGTTCCGGGGGCTTCAGCGGCGGGTCGGCGACGGCAAGCTGGCCGGGCACGACGGTTCGGCCTTCGCCCCGTCGCGTCCGGCCGCGCCCCTGACCGCGCCCGTCATCTCGCCCCGCTATGCGCCCCAGGCGATTTCGGAGGACGTCGAGAAACAGGCGTTCGACACCGAGGCGTACCGCTGCATCCAGACCCTGGAGGCGCTGGACGCCTTCCTGGCGAGGGCGACGGAGGCGGGGGTGGTCGGGTTCGACACCGAGACGGACGCCCTGTCGGCGACCCATGCGGGGCTGTGCGGGGTCAGTCTGGCGATCGGGCCGAACGACGCCTGCTATGTGCCTTTGACCCATGAGCACGAGCCGCAGGCGGGCGGGGGCGGGCTGGACTTCGGGGATGCGGTCGAGACCCGGGAGCCCCTGAACCAGCTCGACAAGTCGACCGTTTTAGCCCGGATAAAAATAATTCTTGAGGATGAATCCGTCCTCAAGGTCGTCCAGAACGGAAAGTACGATCTGGCGGTCATGGCCAGACGGGGCATTCGCGTCGCGCCCACCGATGACACCATGCTGATCAGCTACGTCCTGGAGGGCGGGCTGCATGGGCACGGGATGGATGAGCTCTCAAGGCTGCATCTGGGGCATGACCCCATCCCGTTCAAGTCTGTGGCCGGCGTCGGCAAGTCCCAGAAGTCGTTCAAACACGTCGAGCTGAAACCGGCGACCTGTTACGCGGCCGAGGACGCCGACGTGACCCTGAGACTCTGGCGCATCCTCAAGCCCCGGCTGGCGGCCGAGGGTCTGGCGACCGTCTATGAGACGCTGGAACGGCCCCTGCCCGCCGTGCTCGCCGACATGGAGCTGGAGGGCATCCGCGTCGACCCCGCCCGCCTGCGCCGCCTGTCGTCGGAGTTCGGCCTGCGCATGGCCGAGCTGGAGGCCCAGGCCCACGAGATCGCCGGCCGTCCCTTCGCGATCGGCAGCCCCAAACAGATCGGCGAGCTGCTGTTCGGCGAGCTCAACCTGACCGGCGGCAAGAAGACCGCCTCGGGCCAGTGGGAGACCGGCGCCGCCACGCTCGAAACCCTGGCCGAGACCCACCCCCTGCCCCGCGCCATCCTCGACTGGCGCCAGCTCAGCAAGCTCAAGGGCACCTATACGGACGCGCTTGTATCGGCCATGGACGAGGCCACCGACCGGGTCCACACCTCCTATCAGCTGGCCGCCGCCACGACGGGCCGCCTCGCCTCCTCCGACCCCAATCTGCAGAACATCCCGATCCGCACCGAGACGGGCCGCCAGATCCGTCAGGCCTTCATCGCCCGCGACAACTGCGTCCTGATCTCGGCCGACTACTCCCAGATCGAGCTGCGGCTGCTGGCCCATATCGGCGACATCCCCGAGCTGAAACGCGCTTTCAAGGCCGGGATCGACATCCACACGGCCACGGCGTCCGAGATGTTCGGCGTCCCCGTCGACCAGATGGACCCCGAGACCCGCCGCCGCGCCAAGGCCATCAACTTCGGCATCGTCTACGGCATCTCGGCCTTCGGCCTGGCCGCCCAGCTGAACATCGACCAGGGCGAGGCCGGCGCCTATATCAAGACCTATTTCGAGCGCTTCCCCGGCATCCGCGACTACATGGACAAGACGAAGGCCGAGGTCCGCCAGGCGGGCTTCGTCTCCACCGTCTTCGGCCGCCGCATCCACATCCCGGCCATCCACTCCAAGTCGGGCGCCGAACGCCAGTTCGGCGAGCGCGCCGCCATCAACGCCCCGATCCAGGGCGCCGCCGCCGACATCATCCGCCGCGCCATGATCCGCATGCCGGCGGCCCTGGAGGCGGCCGGTCTGTCGGATGTGAAGATGCTGCTCCAGGTCCACGACGAACTGGTCTTCGAATGCCCGGATGCGCTGGCCGAGACGGCCATCCCCGTCATCCGCCGGGTGATGGAAGGCGCGGCGGAACCCGCCGTGGCGCTGACGGTGCCGCTGGTGGTGGAGGCGAGAGCGGCCAAGAACTGGGACGAGGCGCACTGACGGTATCAAACCCGTAACGATTTCACGCGACGGTGGTGTAGCCAGATTCGGAAAATCGGCTTACAGCGAGGCTTGCGTTACAGAACGCGAACATATATAGAACACGCCCCCACATGGAGGAGGCCGTATGGATGCGCGACTTGCTGCACTAAAGCTCGTGCTGGACGAGCTTGGCGAGACTTCAGATATTTCTAGTGTGTCAGAACGTCTTCGTTTACAAAAGGCTGTATATCTCACGCAAGAATTGGGACTTAATCTTGGGTACCATTACAGTTGGTACCTTCGTGGACCATATTCAACTTCGCTGACGCAGGACTACTATCAACTTGCGGACCTGATCGCCGCTGGCGATAGGCCGGATGTTGAGCTGAACGCTCCGTCTAAGCAGGCGCTGCAAAAAGTCCAAGGGCTGCTTCGAAAACCTGACGACGTAAATCTAGCAGTTCATCACTGGTATGAATTATTGGCGTCTCTTCACTACCTTACCAAAGTTAGCAAGAAGTCAGAAGCCGACGCATATGTAACCTTGCACTCATCGAAGCCGCACCTGTCTGGCTATAGCAAGCGAGGCTTTGATCATCTCCGCCAGTTCGGCTTGGTGTAGATTTAGGCGTGACGAGATTTCATCACAAGCGGGTGACCGATCCGGTTCACGGCGCTATTTCTCTGAGCCAACTCGAATCAGATGTGACGTCTACTCGCGTTTTTCAGCGGCTACATAATGTAAGGCAACTCGGCCTAGCTCACCTGGTATTTCCTGGTGCGAACTACTCTAGATTCTCGCACTCTTTGGGAGCGCTTCACAACGCTGGCATAATGCTTGACGCCCTCATCGCGTCGGGCAATGCGATCGATGATGATACTATTCAGGCTGTTCGCCTAGCAGCTCTGCTGCACGACATTGGCCACTACCCCTTCTCTCATGCAACCGAGCATGTAGTGAAAGATTTCTATGCTGCGGCGTTGCTTTCTGAGGCTGGCGTTCCTGCTGGCTTGACCACCTCACCTTCGTCGGAGAGCGCTGACGACGCCTCATCTGGCCCCTTGCCGACGCACTTTGACCATGAGGCACTTGGTGCTCAGATCATTGCTCACGATGCAGAGCTAAGAGAAGTTTTTCAACGTAACAGCTTTGACCTCGCCCTTTTGGAAAAGGTGTTCCAGCCAGGCCCCGAGAACAATCTGCTGCCCATAGTAAGCTCGGACCTCGACTGTGACCGGCTCGACTACCTTCGACGAACCGCTCACTTTAGCGGAGCGCCCTATGGATCAGTCGATATTCGGTTTATAGCAGGAAGCGCTATGCTGGATAGCTCTGGACAGTTCTGCTTCAGCCATAAAGCGATGAGAGCCGCCGATCATCTTCTTGTCTCACGCTACTATGACTATGTGCAGGTTCCCTTTCAAAAAACAGTGTCGGGCCTAGAATGGAGCTTGGTCACTGGGCTGAAAGCTTGCTTGGCCGAGGGTCAGTTTTCTTGCTCCGCCAAATCCATGATATCCATGATCACCAATGGCGAGTGGAGTACGTTTGACGATCAGTATGTGGTAAGCTGCTTTAGAGAAATACGGAAAACTTCATCCGATCAGATCCTAGTTGATCACTTGGACGGGATAATCAACCGACGTCCTCCTAAGTTAGTTGCTGGCTGGGAAGAAATAGGGCCAAGCGCTCGAGCAAATACAAACACGAAGCACGTGGCTCTCCGCGCTTCACTTGACGAAATTGCACGGGACGTAGGGTGTGATCCAAACCGCCTTCATATTTGGCAAACTGGAATTAAACTCTCGTCAATCCAGGCCGGAGACGAACTGTCCGAGATTTCAGCGAAAGCAGTTCACATTATGGATCCGAGATCGGGTAAAGCGCGCCCCCTCGTTGATCATCCTGATGCTTTGATGAATACGTTGTCACGTTCGGAATATGGCGGTGTGCGCGTCTATTATTTGCCCACGGCTGGCGAAGACTCTCGCACATTGCGAGTAGAGCTTTGTGAAAGACTAGAGCTAAGGGTTGGCGCCGCGACGACCTGCACCGCTCCCAGGCGGTCGTAATTGCAAACTCTGCTTTATGTGCAACCGCTTCGTCCCGCCCCCGACGCTCGACACGATCGATGACGAGATCAGCCAGCTGGGGCTGCCGCTGATCTTCCCCGCCGGGCGGCCGAACATGCCGCCCGAATACGCCATCGGCGACAGTCCGCCCGTGGTGCTGCGCGCCGGGGCGGGCTTGAGCCTGACGCCCATGGCCTGGGCGTGGAAGGGGCCGGGCGGGAAGCCGGTGTTCAACTTTCGCTCCGACGGGCGGACCTTCGGGTCGTCGGAGCGGTGCCTGATCCCCGCCGCAGGCTTCTTCGAGTTCACGGACGCCGAGCCGGGCCACAAAAAGAAGACCAAGTGGCGGTTCGACCTGATCGACGCGCCGTGGATGTGGATGGCGGGGGTGGTCAAACAGGGGGCGTTCGCCATCCTGACCACCGAGCCGGGGCCGGATGTCGCGCCGTATCACGACCGGCAGGTCTGTGTTCTGGCGCCCGGTCAGGCGCTGGAGTGGCTGGACCTGACGCGGCCGGAGGGGGAGATGTTGCGGCCCCTGCCGGCCGGGTCGTTGTCGGCGACCAAGGTCTATCCGGAACAGGGTGCCCCGCCCTTGTCCGCGACCCGCTCGATGAAACTATAAGCCCCCTTCTTGTGCCGGATCAGGCGGAACCAGGCGCCGGGACCCTCGAACGGGGGGTACTGGCCGGGCGACAGGAAGGCTTCGCAGCCGAACAGGCCCTCGTCCCGGTGAACCATGGCGTGGACCGGGCCGCCTCCGGCGTTCTCCAGAAAATGGGACTGGCGCAGGAACATGATGGTCTCCCGTCCCCTGGGTAGTCTAGGCACGGTCCCGGTGGTCGGCGAGGGTCACGCGCCCCAGCCGCCGGAGCTGGATGCCGGCCGCCTGTTGCAGGATGGCGCCCGGGGAGAGGCGCTCGATCTCGGCCAGGAGGCTCTTGATGCCGCAGCGGCCGTCGGCGCTGGTCAGGTCGAGGCCGCGCTAGCCACCGCCAGACGCGGCGTCTTGGCGCTGTCCTGTTCCATGATAGACTCATCGTCATGCCCAAAAACCCAACGCGTCAGTCCGGGTCCGTCGCTGTCGCGAAGGTCGACGGCCGGTGGGCTGTGCGCGAGGGCGCGCAGGGCGGCTCGATCTACCAGACCCAGGCCGAGGCCGTGACAGCGGCCAAGCGGGCGCTGGCGCGTCAGGGCGGGGTGCTGACCGTCCATCAGGCGAACGGCAAGGTGCGCGAGACGCTGACCCTCGGGCGGGACACGGCCGTGCGGCTGAACGGGATCGAGGGTGTGGCGCTGAACGCGGCGTCGCGAAGGATATTGCGGGATATCCAGGCGTCGGGAATGACCCCGGCGCAGCAGCGCAGCGCGATCAGCGCCGCCTTCAAGAAGTAGGCGGCGCTGTCCGACACGCCGTTCGAACCGCTCTATGCGGCTGAGGACGATCCCTATTGCTACAAGGGAACGGCGGTTCTGAAGAACCGCGAGAGCCTGAGAGATCAGGGCGAACTGGATCAGTTTGAAGCGCTGATGGTGACGATCCAGTCGTCGCAGCCCCTGCCTGACGGCGCGCTGGACGCCCGACACTATCGCGCCATCCATCGGCATCTGTTCGGGCCGGTCTATCGCTGGGCGGGCAAGGATCGGACGATCCGCATCGCCAGGGACACGAGCATGTTCTGCTATCCCGAGCAGATCGGGCGGCAGATGGAGATCCTGTTCGGCGATCTGGCGCGGGCCGATCATCTGCGCGGACGGGATGCCGAAGCGTTCGCGACGGGGGCGGCGCATTTTCTGTCCGAGCTGAACGTGATCCACCCGTTTCGGGAGGGGAATGGGCGGGCGCAGAAGGCCTTTCTGATGCTGCTGGCCGAACGGGCGGGGCATGCCATCGACGTGGGCCGGATCGATCGGCAGCAGTATCTCGAGGCCATGATCGCCGCGTTCAAGGGCGACGAGGCGCCCCTGACCCGGGTGGTCCGCAGCCTCCTGTAGAATTTCAGCCCGTCGCCCGGTCCCGGTGGTCGGCGAGGGTCACGCAGCCCAGCCGCCGGAGCTGGATGCCGGCCGCCTGTTGCAGGATGGCGCCCGGGGAGAGGCGCTCGATCTCGGCCAGGAGGCTCTTGATGCCGCAGCGGCCGTCGGCGCTGGTCAGGTCGAGGCCGCGCAAGGGGGCCAGAAGATGCTCCACGTCGGGAGCGGCGGGGCGGGGGTCGGGGTTGGGGGATGTCATCTGAAAACGCCTCGGGGATGGGGGCCGACCCGGGGGTGGTTCAACACCCGGGGCGGGGTGGAGGCAAGGGGATGTTCGTGGTTTGTTCTGGATGATCCACAATCTCCTTTCTCCGTGCACCCCGGCCCCCGGGTCTGGCTGCGCCAGCCCGAGGGGCCGGGGTGCACGGTGAGAGATTGGGAGGATTGGGCGCCACCTATCTTTTTGACCCATCAACGGATCGGCGGAATCGGCCCGTGATTTCAAGGGTCGGGTCTGATCAGGGGCTTTTTGTGCGCCCTGGTGTGGGGCGGCCCCAGACTGTGGGGATGGGGAAGCCGAGCAAGCTGAGCGAGGAACAGTGGGGGGCGCTGTTCGAGATGGATCGGGCGGGGGTGAGGCGCGCCGACCTGGCGGAATGGTACGGGGTCTCGGTGGGGACGATCTGCTGGCAGGCGCGCAAGCGCGGGCGGATGAAGGGCGGGGATCCTCTGACCGTCGATCGGCGGAAGCGGCCGGTCGAGGGGTGGGCGGAGGACCATGTCTTTTCCCAGAGCCGCAGCGGGATGACGCCCGGACGCTGGCGGCAGTTGCTGGACCGGAGGAACGCCGGGGAGGCGGATGAGGGGCTGGCCTTCGACTATCAGGTGCATCCCTCGACGATCGCGGCGGCGGCGAAACGGTACCGGATGCGGAAATGCGATCTGGCGGGGGCGGTGTGGCGGCCGCGCGGGCCGCAGTGGGGTTCGGGGCCGGCGCGGCCGGAGATGGGCTTTCGCATCGACCGGAACGACGCGCGGGTGCACCGGGAGGCGGTCGCGCGGCTGGTGCTGCGGGCGGCGCAGGAGGGGCGGATGGACGACATCCGCGAACTGCTGAAGGCCTCGGCGGGGCTGGATAGTCTGATCCCCGGCCCGTGGCATGCTAGGGGGCGGGGATGAAGACTGAGACCCTTGATGTTCTGGTGGTCGGCGCGGGCGCGGCCGGGATGATGTGCGCGATCGAGGCGGGGCGTCGGGGGCGGCGCGTGCGGGTCGTCGATCACGCGCGGGCGCCGGGCGAGAAGATCCGCATCTCGGGCGGGGGGCGGTGCAACTTCACCAATACCGGGACGAGCGTGGCGAACTTCCTGGGGGAGAACCCGAGGTTCGCGGCCTCTGCGCTCGGGCGATATACGCAGGCCGACTTCGTCAAACGGGTCGATCAGGCGGGGATCGCCTGGCACGAGAAGACCCTGGGCCAGCTGTTCTGTGACGACTCGGCCAGGCAGATCATCCGCATGCTGACCGACGACATGAGGGCGGCGGGGGTGGTGCTGTCGCTGGGCATGGGCGTGGACCGGGTCGAGCGGGTCGGCGAGGGGTTCGAGGCGGCGCTGTCGGACGGGTCGGTGGTGAGGTGTGCGTCGCTGGTGGTGGCGACGGGCGGCAAGTCGATCCCCAAGATGGGGGCGACGGGGTGGGGCTATGACCTCGCGCGGCAGTTCGATTTGCGGGTGACGGAGACGCGGCCGGCGCTGGTGCCGCTGACGTTCGAGGCGGGGCTGCTGGAACAGACGACGCCGCTGGCGGGGGTGGCGGTGGACGCGGTGGTCTCGGCGGGGAGGACGAAGTTTGAAGAAGCCATGCTGTTCACGCATCGGGGGCTGTCGGGGCCGGCGATCCTGCAGATCAGCTCCTACTGGCGCGAGGGGGAGGCGATCACGGTGAAGATGGCGCCGGGGGTCGATGTGCTGGCGCGGCTGAAGGCGGCGAAGTCGGAGAATGGAGGCAAGCAGGCCGTGCACACGGCGCTGGGCCATATCGTGCCGCGGAGGCTGGCCGAGGTGCTGACGGCGCGTGAGGGCGCCAACGGCAAGCTGGCCGAGGTCGGGGACAAGGTGCTGGCGCGGCTGGATGCGGCGGTGAACGCCTGGACCGTCAAGCCGGTGGGGTCGGAGGGGTATCGCACGGCCGAGGTGACGCTGGGCGGAGTGGCGACGGACCAGCTGGACCAGACGACGATGGCGGCGAAGAGCGTGCCGGGCCTGTATTTCATCGGCGAGGTCGTCGACGTGACCGGCTGGCTGGGCGGGTACAATTTCCAGTGGGCGTGGAGCTCGGGCTGGGCGGCGGGGCAGGCCTGCTGAACGGGCCTGCTAGTGCGCCTCGGGCGGCCGGGCGGCGGGGTCGAGGTATTCGCTCTCGGCGTGATGGTCGGCCGACAGGACGAAGCGGCGGTCGCAGTAGCCGCACTCGACGAAATTCTCGCCGCCCATGTCGAGATAGACCAGCGGATGGCCCAGCACGCCGCCGCCGTCGCAGGCCACCCGCTTGGTGGAGACGGTGATTTCCTCGGGCGGGAGGACGAGTTGATCGGGATGGCGCGGCGGCATTGATCGGTCCGTGGTCTTGGCGCGGGGGGTGCTGACGCCTAGTTAGACGGCATGCCCCTGCGCCGAAAGCCCCCCCAGCGCGCCAACGGCGTGCGTCGAAAGAAAATGATGACCGAGACCGAAGCCCTGCCCGTCAACGCCATCGAGGTGCGCGGGCTGGAAAAGACCTATGCCGGCTCGAAGAAGTCGCCGCCGAAGACGGCCCTGCGCGGGGTCGATCTGGTCATTCCGAGGGGGTCGATGTTCGGCCTGCTGGGCCCGAACGGGGCGGGCAAGTCGACGCTGATCAACATCCTGGCGGGGATCGTCAACAAGACCGGCGGGACGGCCGCCATCTGGGGCCGCGACATCGACGAACGGCCGCGTGACGCGCGTGCGGCCCTGGGCGTCGTACCGCAGGAGATTGTGGCCGACGTCTTCTTCACCCCGCGCGAGGCGCTGGAGGTGCAGGCGGGTTTCTATGGCGTGCCGAAGTCGGAGCGGCGTTCGGACGAACTACTGGCCGCGCTCGGCCTGTCGGACAAGGCCAATGCCTATGTGCGGGCCCTGTCGGGCGGGATGAAGCGGCGGCTGATGGTGGCCAAGGCCCTGGTGCACAATCCGCCGATCCTGATCCTGGACGAGCCCACTGCAGGCGTGGACGTCGAGCTGCGGCGCCAGCTGTGGGAATACGTCCGGCGCATCAACGCCGAGGGGGTCACCATCCTGCTGACCACCCACTACCTCGAGGAAGCGCAGGAGCTCTGCGACACCATCGCCATCATGAACCGGGGCGAGGTCGTGGCCTGCGAGCCGACGCCGCAGCTGCTGCGCCGGCTGGATACGCGCAACGTCGTGGTGACGCCCGAGCATCCGCTGGACGGCGTGCCGACGGTGGCCGGGTTCGACGTGGTGGCGCGGGCCAACGGGGCCTTCGCCATCAGCTACAAAAAGGGCCAGTCGTCGGTGGAACAGGTGCTGGCCGCCGTGCGCGCCGCCGGGATCACGATTTCCGACATCACCACCGAGGACCCGGACTTGGAGGACGTCTTCCTGGCCCTGACCTACGGGGATGCGAACGCGGTCAGTCCGACGAAGGACTGATCGGCTCTTCCCGTCCTCCAGGGCCTGGAGGCTGGTGCGCTAGATCACATTGAGCGGCAGTTTCATGTAGCGCCGTCCGTCCAGCTCGGGCGGAGGCAAGGCGCCCGCGCGGATGTTGATCTGCAGCGAGGGGAGGATCAGCTGCGGGGCCTTGAGGGTCGCGTCGCGCGCCTCGCGCATGGCGACGAACGCGTCTTCCGATACGCCACCGCCGATGTGGATGTTCAGGTCGCGTTGATCCGCCACCGTCGTCTCGAACCTGAAGTCCGGGCGACCGTCCGGCAGATAGTCATGGCCGACGAACATTCGCGTCCCGGGGGGCAAGGCCAGCAATTTCCGGATCGACCGATACAGGGTGCGGGCATCTCCGCCGGGGAAGTCCGCGCGGGCGGTCCCGTAGTCAGGCATGAACAGGGTGTCGCCGGTGAACAGTGCGTCGCCGATGCGGTAGCTGACGCAGGCCGGGGTATGGCCGGGGGTGTGAATCACCTCAACGGTCAGGTTCCCGAGCCTGAAGGTGTCGCCATCGGCATGCAGGCGGTCGAACACGGCGCCGTCATGCGTGACATCATGGGCGTCGAAAAGGGGGCCGAAAGTCGATTGGACTGTGCATATCCGCTCACCGATGCCGATGGGCACGCCCTCGGTCCGGCGCAGATGGTCGGCGGCGGTCAGGTGGTCAGCATGGGCATGGGTTTCCAGGACCATGGCCAGGGTCAGTCCCGCCTCGCGTAGCGCACTCATCACGGCATCAACCGAACCGGTCGAGGTGCGGGCCGAGGCGGCGTCGTAGTCCAGCACCGGATCGATGATCGCAGCCTGGCCGGTGTCAGGGTCGCTGACCAGATAGGTGACGGTATGGGTCGCCGGGTCGAAAAAGCCTCGGACGTCGGGGTGTGCAGCCATGGGAAGGGCTCCTTTCGCTATCCAATATATTAGGTATTGCTTATTTAGCAAGTACGCATATATTGGCGTTCATGACCGACCCCCACGCCCTTCCGCTCGAACTGTTTCAGGCCAGCGCCGGCCAGGCCGCCGGCCTGTTGCGGGCGCTGTCAAATGAGAAGCGCCTGATGGTGCTGTGCCAGCTCGGCGACCGCGAACTGTCGGTGGGGGAACTTCTGCCCGTCGTCGGTCTGTCGCAGTCGGCGCTGTCGCAGCATCTGGCGCGGCTACGCGAGGAGGGGCTGGTCGACACACGCCGGGACGGCACGACCATCTTCTACCGTATCGCCGACCCTTCGGTGCTGAAGGTCATCGCCGTGCTGGCCGAGATCTTCTGCCCCCCCTTTTCACACACCAAGGACTGATCCCATGACGACTCTGACCCCTCTGAAGCCCGCCGACGTGGCCGAGCGCCTCAAGGCGCGCCGGGCCATCCTGATCGATATCCGGGAACCCGACGAGTTCGCGCGTGAACATGTGTCCGGCGCCGTGCATGCGCCCCTGTCGCGGTTTGACGGCGCGGCGTTCGATGAGCATGCGGGGCAGCAGGTGATCTATACCTGTCGGACCGGCAATCGCACCGGCGTGAACGGTGTGAAGCTGGCGGCCTGCGTGCCGGGCGAGGCGTTCGTGCTTGAAGGCGGACTGGATGCCTGGAAGGCGCAGGGTCTGCCGATCCGGGCGGACCGGTCGCAGCCGATCGAGCTGATGCGCCAGGTGCAGATGACGGCCGGCGGCTTGATCCTGATCGGCGCGGCGCTGGGTCTGCTCGTACACCCGGCGTTCTGGGGCCTGGCGGCGTTCGTCGGGGCCGGGCTGTTCGTCGCCGGCGCGACGGGGTTCTGCGGCATGGCGCGGCTGCTGGCCGTGATGCCCTGGAACCGCAAGGCGGTCGGGGTCGCGTGACCTCATGACGACCGAGATGATCCCCCTGTTGCTGGCGGTGCTGAGCGGCGGCGTCGTGGCCTTGCTGCTGACTCTGTTCGGGGGCGGGGGATCGGTGCTGGCCGTGCCTTTGCTGCTCTATGTGGTCGGCGTCACCGACCCCCATGTCGCCATCGGCGTGGCGGCGGCGGGCGTGGCGCTGAACGCCCTGACGGCGCTGGCCGGTCACGCGCGGGCCGGGAGGGTTCGCTGGCCCTGCGCGACGCTGTTCGCTGTGACGGGGGCCGCCGGGGCGTGGGTCGGGTCGTCACTGGCCAAGGCCATCGACGGACATCAACTGCTGTTGATTTTCGCGGTCGCGATGGCGGCGGTCGGCGTATCCATGCTGCGTCCCAGGGCGATCGTGGTCCGGCCGGAACCGAGGCTGAACTGGTCGATGTCGCCGCGCATCGGGCTGGCGGGCGCGGGCGTGGGGTCGGCGGCGGGCTTCTTCGGCATCGGCGGCGGCTTCCTGATCGTGCCGGGACTGATGGCTTCCACGGGCATGAGCCTGGCCACCGCCCAGGCCACATCCTTGCTGAGCGTGGCCGCGTTCGGGGCGACGACGGCCGGCAACTATGCCCTGTCGGGCTGGGTCGATCCGGGCCTGGTCGCCGCCATGACGGTCGGAGGCGTAGCCGGGACCCTGGCAGGGCTGCCGTTGGCGAGACGTCTGGGCGCGAACGCGGCGCTGGGCCGGACCATGTTCGCCGGGCTCATCCTGATCGTCGCGGGCTACGTCGCGTATCGCGCGATGGCCGGTCTCTGAGCCGTGAGGTCGATCGTCCGCAACGGGGCAGTTGCGATCGTCGACAGAGAGCCGGGACCGCGACCCTCCCGGTCCCTGATCACACCCACCTCCATATCGGGCGCGCGCGGGCTTTCAGGCGCTACGCCTTGCCCGTGACGTCATCCCGCCTTATCCCCGGATCATGCCCAAGACGCCCCTGATCTGCCCGTCCATCCTGGCCTCGGACTTCGCCAAATTGGGCGAGGAGGTCAGGGCGCTGGAGGCCGCCGGCGCGGACTGGATCCATGTCGATGTCATGGACGGCCATTTTGTGCCCAACATCACCCTCGGGCCGGACGTGGTGAAGGCGTTGAGGCCGCATACGACCCTGCCGTTTGACGTGCATTTGATGGTCGCGCCGGTCGATCTGTGGCTGGAGGCCTATCGCGAGGCGGGCGCCGACTATCTGACCGTCCATCCCGAGAGCGGGCCGCATCTGCACCGGACCCTGGGGCGCATCCGCCAGCTTGGCGCAAAGGCGGGGGTCGTGCTGAACCCCGGCACGCCCCTGTCCATTCTGGAAGAGGTGGTCGATCTGGTCGACCTGGTCCTGCTGATGTCGGTCAATCCGGGCTTCGGCGGGCAGTCGTTCATTCCCTCGACCCTGAAGAAGATCGAGCGAACCCGGGCGATGCTGGATGCCGCCGGATCGAAGGCGCACCTGCAGATCGACGGGGGTGTGACCGCTCTGAACGCGGGCGCCTGCGTCGCCGCCGGGGCCGATGCGCTCGTGGCCGGGACCGCCGTCTTCAAGGGCGGGCCAGGCGCCTATGCGGCCAATATCGCCGCCATCAAGGCCGCCCCCCACGCTGGGCAAGCATGAACCCGATCGGGCCCTTCGCCGACCGCAATCCCTCCACGCCGAACGTCGGCGAGGGCGGCGCCATTCCGGGATTGCGCGGGTCGCCTGTCCGAACGCCCGTGCGCTCCAGCGGCGTCGTCACGGGCCCTGCCCTGTGGCCAGCCGTCGCCGGACGGATGCTGACCCGCCAGATGTGGATCGAGCTCTATGGCCTGCCCGGCTATACGATGACGCTGGGGCTGAGCAAGGCGACGGCCTTCGCCGCCACGCCGCGCGATTTCCGCCCCGCCGACATCAATCTGGGCAAGGCGGTTCTGGGCGGACGCTTCCCCCTGGCCGGTTCGAATCTGGAGGCCGAGGCGCCGGCCGATCCGTGGAACCGGCCGAGCCCGTCGAAGGCCTTCGCCGTCGACCTGCATGCCTTCGCCTGGCTGCCCGGCCTGATGCTGCAGGGCGAGCGGGGCGCGCGCGAGGCGCTGCGGCTGACCCTGGCCTGGGCCGACACCTTCTCGCGCTGGTCGCCCTTCGCCTGGGAGCCCCGGATCCTGGGGCGGCGGGTCTACAACCTGGCCTGCGCTGCGAAAAAGATGGGCGCAGTGGCGTCGGAGGCCGACCGGCTGAGACTGGCCGACACCCTTGGGCGTCAGGCGCGCCAGCTGTTGCGGCCGCCGGGCGGACTGGCCGGCAAGGCCGAGCGGCTGGTCGCGGCGGCCGTGGCCGGCTGCGTGCTGGCGGGGCCAGCGGGCGCTGGCCTGAGACGCGCGGCGCTGCGCCGGTTGCCGGGGGCGCTGAGGGTCACGGTCGGGGGCGACGGGGGCCATTCCTCGCGTGCGCCGGAAGCCGGGATGGAGCTGTTGCTCGACCTGCTGACCCTGGACGACGCCCTTGCACAGTTGTCGGAGGCGCCGCCCGAGGCGATGGGCGGGGTCATCATTCGTCTGACCACTGCGCTGCGGCTGCAGGTATTGCCCGACGGGCGACTGGCGGGCTTCCAGGGCGGGGGGCCATCAAGCGTCGCCCGTGTCGCGGCCGCGCGGGCGCATGACGAACATGCCGAGGCGACGGCCGGAGCCGTGGGCACGGTCGGGGGGCTGAGCCGCATCCGCTCGCCCTTGCTGACCATCATGACCGACGCCGGATCGCCGGGGAAAGGCGCATGGTCCGAGGCGGCCTGCGCCCAGCCGCTGGCGCTCGAGATCGTCTGCGGCAAGGACCGGATCGTCACCGGCTGCGGCTGGACGCCCCGCGCCGCCGATCGTCAGGGCCTGAGACTGACGCCCGGCCATTCGACCCTGACCCTGGGCGAGCAGTCGTTCGCCGAGCCTCTGGGCGGGTGGAAGGGCGATCTTCTGGGCGCGCGCCTGTACGGGCGGCCCTATCATGTGACGTCGGAGCGCCGGGACGGGGACGGGGCGGTGTGGCTGGAGGTCGAGCACGACGCCTGGGCCCAGCCGTTCGGCCTGATGCACCAGCGCCGGCTCTATCTGGACCAGCGTCTGGACGAGCTGCGGGCCGAGGAGCGGCTGCATCCCGCCGCCGGGCCCCGCGACGTGGTCCGCGTCATCGCCGCCCCCTATGCGGTCCGCTTCCATCTGGAGCCGGGGGTGCAGGTGTCGCTGGCGCGCGATCGCCGCTCGATCCTGCTGCGCGGACATTCCGGTCGGGGCTGGTGGTTCAGAACCGATGGTCCGGACGTGGCGATCGAACCGTCCGTGCATGTCGACGAGGGGCTGACGCGGCGGTCATTGCAGGTCGTGGTCCGCGGCTCGGCGCGGACCGACGCCGAGACCAAAATCCGCTGGAAGCTGAGTCCGGCAGGCGCGGCGGGCGACCCGAGCTGAAGCCTATTCGGCGACCGGTTCGACGGCCTTGGCCTTCTTGACCTTGGGAGGCTTGGGAGCCTTCTTTGGCCTGGCGGCTTTCTCCGCCGCCTTCTCGGCCTTGCGGGCCTCCTTGGCGGCCTTCTTCAGGGCCTTGGCCTCGGCCTTTTCAACATCCGGAGCGGCGTCGGCGGCGGCGGCTATCTCGGCCAGCATGTCGAGGAAGCCGTCGCGCTTGGCCTTGGGCAACAGGCCCATGATCCGCTTGTCGGCGGCCTCGACGCGGGGACGGGCCTGATCGAGCAGGGCCTGACCCTCCGCCGACAGGCGCACGGCCTTGGCGCGGGCGTCCAGCGTCGAACGTTCGCGCGACAGCAGGCCCTTTGTGGTCATGCGGGCGACGAGGTCGGCCAGGGTCGAACGGTCGATGCCCGTGGCGCGGACGAGTTCGGTCTGGGTCAGACCTTCCTTGACCGAGACGGCCTCCATCACCGCGAACTGTCGCTGGGTCGGGCCGCCGTCGCCGGCTTCTTCCGAATATATGTCGAGCGCCAGCTGGAGGGCGCGGTGCATCAGATGGCTGGGCGATTCGGCGAGCGTGCCGGCGCGCCGCGCCTGTTTGCCGGACTTGACCATACGCTATCCCCATTCCGGAGGGCGGCTGATTCACGACGTCGCGATCGCGCCGCGATCCGCTCAACCGATCAGCCTCCGTGCCGTATGCGGAGGGTTATCAGCGAGGCTTTACGGTTTAACGACAGTCGTGCGTCGGGCGACCCTTACGGCGCCGTGTCGGGGCGGGCCGGCGCCGAAGCGTCGACGGGTTCGCCGGAGATCAGGTTCTTCATGATCAGCGGCACCTGCGACAGGCCGAAGACGGACGAGGCGATCCACAGGACGCCGCGGAAGCTGACCCAGACGTCGGCAGGATCGACGTCGTCATATCCCATCCGGGTCGCGGCCCAGCCGACGAGGGCTTCGGACCGGACCAGTTCATTGACCACGGCGACGGCCGCGAAATAGAGGCCGTAGCGGAAGGTCAGGGTGCGCCAGGCGGCGTCGTTGACCGGGATGACCGTGCCCAGCAGCGCCTTGAGCGGCTGCTTGCCGAGATACAGACCGCCCAGCAGCGCCACGGCGAGCGAGGCGTTGAGCACCGTCACCTTCAGCTTCACGAACAGGTCGTCGTTGAAGACGAGGGTCAGGACGCCGAAGACGAGGGCGAAACCGCCGACCAGCAGAGGCATCAGGGCCAGCCGCTTCTCGACCATAAGACCTGTGACCACGGCGACGACCGAGCCGGCCACCAGACCCCAGGTCGCGTGGACCAGGGCCTCATCGCCCGGCAGACCGCGCGCGCGGAAAAAGATGAAGGTGGCGGCGAAGGCTGCCAGAGCGCCGAAATCGACGACCTGACGGATCCAGGTCGGCGGCTTGTGCGACGGGGTCTCGGGCGTGTCGGTCATGGTCTAGTCCTCGAGGCCGACAAGCGAGCGGGAGAAGGCGCGGGCGTCGAAGGGTTGCAGGTCGTCGATCCCCTCGCCCACCCCGATCAGCTTGATGGGGGCGTCCGACGCCTGGGCCACGGGGACCAGGACGCCGCCGCGCGCCGTGCCGTCCAGCTTGGTCATAACCAGGCCGGTGACGAAGGCGGTGCGGCCGAAAATCTGTTCCTGGGCCAGGGCGTTGCGGCCGACGGTGGCGTCCAGCACCAGCAGGGTCTCATGCGGGGCGTCCGGATCGGTCTTCCTGAGCACGCGGACGATCTTGAGCAGTTCGTCCATGAGGGCGGACTTGTTCTGGAGCCGGCCGGCGGTGTCGATCAGGACGACGTCGTAGTCCTCGGCCTTCGCCCTGGCGTAGGCGTCGAAGACGAGGCCGGCGGCGTCGGCGCCGTCGCGACGGCTTTCGAAATGGGCCCCGGCGCGGTCGGCCCAGACCTTGAGCTGTTCGCGGGCGGCGGCGCGGAAGGTGTCGCCGGCGACGATCATCACCTTGGCGCCCTTGCCGGTCAGGTCGGCGGCGATCTTGCCGAGGGTGGTGGTCTTGCCCGAGCCGTTCACGCCGACGAACAGGACGACGAACGGCTTGATCCCGCCGCCGACGCCGTCGGGGCCGAGCGGGTCGAAGGTCGCCTGACGCGGCAGGAGTTCGGCGGCGACGGCCTCGGCCAGGGCTTCCTTGACCTCGCGCTCGGAGGAAGAGCCGCCGAAGCGCAGGTCGCGGAAGCGGGCGACAATGCGATCGGTGGCGGCGGGGCCGAGATCGCTCTCCAGCAGATGCTCCTCGAGGCCCTCGAGGGCGGCCTCCGACAGAGGCTCCTTCACGAAGGCGGAGACGACCTGTTCGGTCATCTGCTGGCTGGAGCGGGCCAGTCCCTGGCTGAGGCGCTGGAACCAGCCCTTCTTGGGCGTATCGGTCATGGGAGGGCTTTAGCGGGGGAGTGAAGCCGCGTCACGTGTCCACGTTCCTTCTCCCCTTGCGGGAGAAGGTGGCCGAGCGCAGCGAGGTCGGATGAGAGGTCACGCTGACATCGAAGTCAGCTTTGCCAGCCCTCACTCCAGCTGACGGTGAAACCCCTCATCCGTCAGCCTTCGGCTGCCACCTTCTCCCGCAAGGGGAGAAGGGAGTAGTTTGGGGCTCCGGGCCTTTGGCTCTATATGAGCATAACAGATCGAGGACCGCGCCTTGGCCAAGACCCACGCCTTTCATTCCCCGCGCACCCACGGCTTCGTCCGGGTCGCGGCGGCAACGCCGGTGGTGCACATCGCCGATCCGAAGGCGAATGCCGAGGAGCATCTGGCGCTGATCCGTCAGGCGGGCGAACAGGGAGTGGATCTTGTCGTCTTCCCGGAGCTGTCGATCAGCGGCTACGCCATCGACGATTTGCATATGCAGGCGGCCCTGCTGGATGAGGTGGAGCGGCAGGTCGGCGTGTTGGCCGAGCAGACAAAGGACACCGGCGTCGTAGCCGTCGTAGGAGCCCCGCTGCGTCGGGGCGACAGACTATACAACTGTGCAGTCGTGCTTTGCTGCGGAAACATTCAGGGCGTGGTGCCCAAGACCTATCTGCCGAACTATCGCGAATACTACGAGAAGCGGTGGTTCGCTGCCGCACCAGAAAACGAACCGCTCGACTTCAGCATCCTGATTGATGACACCCGTCACAGCTTCGGCGCAAACCAGATATTCGTCGCCGAGTATCGGCCGAATTTCAGTTTCGGGGTCGAGATCTGTGAGGATTTTTGGTCGCCAATGCCGCCGTCAACACGTCAGGCTTTGGCGGGGGCCCACATCCTGCTGAACCTCTCGGCTTCCAACATACTAATCGGCAAATCGGACGAGCGAGCCATGCTTTGCGCCAGCCAGTCGGCGAGGGCGATGGCAGCCTACGTATTCTCCGCCTCGGGCTGGGGCGAAAGCACCACCGATCTGGCCTGGGATGGTCAAGCGACAATCTATGAGCTGGGCGCGAAGCTGGCCGAGGGGCCTCGTTTCTCGATGGAGGCCCACCTTACCGTAGCCGACATCGATGTGGACAGGATTTGCGCTGAACGTCTCCGAACAGGAACTTTCGCTGATACTGCGCGACGCGAGCTCAAGTCCGGCGACGTCAACACGGTCGCGCTCTGGACCGGCAATTCTGCAGTAATCAGCCCCCTGATCCGCCCCCTCGACCGCTTCCCCTTCGTGCCGGACGATCCCAGGCGACTCGATCAGGACTGCTACGAGGCCTTCAACATCCAGGTCCAGGGGCTGATGCGGCGGATGACGGCGACGGGCGCCGAGAAGCTCTGCATCGGCGTGTCCGGCGGGCTGGATTCGACCCAGGCCTTGCTGGTCGCCTGCCGGGCGTTCGACACGCTGAAACTGCCGAGGACGCATATTCTCGCCTACACCATGCCGGGGTTCGCGACCTCGGACGGAACGAAGTCGAACGCCTGGGCCCTGATGATGGCGCTGGGCGTCACGGGCGAGGAGATCGACATCCGGCCGGCGGCCGAGCGGATGCTGGCCGACATCAAACATCCTTATGCGGACGGCGAGCCCGTCCACGACATCACCTTCGAGAATGTGCAGGCGGGTCTGAGGACCGACTATCTGTTCCGGCTGGCGAACCAGAACAGGGCCTTCGTGCTGGGGACCGGCGACCTGTCGGAACTGGCGCTGGGGTGGGCGACCTATGGCGTCGGCGATCACATGAGCCACTACAACGTCAACGGCGGGGTGGCGAAGACCCTGATCCGGCACCTGATCCGCTGGGTCGCGCAGCGGGACGACATGGCGTCGGCCGCGGGCGTGCTGCAGGCCATTCTGGACACGGAGATTTCGCCTGAGCTCGTGCCGGCGGGGTCGGACGGAAAGATCCAGTCGACGGAGGGGACCGTCGGTCCCTATGCGCTGAACGACTTCTTCCTGTTCCACATCACCCGCTTCGGCATGAGCCCGTCGAAGGTCGCATGGCTGTGTCATCAGGCCTGGGGCGATGCGGCACGCGGCGAATGGCCGGCGCATCATCCGCAAGGCGACCGGGTCGCCTATGATCTGGCGACGATCAAGTTCTGGCTGCGGAAATTCCTCGTGCGGTTCTTCCAGACGAGCCAGTTCAAGCGGTCGGCCCTGCCGAACGGGCCCAAGGTGGTGACCGGCGGATCGCTGTCGCCACGCGGCGACTGGCGGGCGCCGTCCGACGGGAATGCGCGGGTCTGGCTGGATGAGTTGGACGCGAACGTGCCGGACTAAGCCTTCCCATCTTTCGTCATCCTCCGGCGCCAAGCGACCGGGGGACCCAGCGGCGCCGTAGGCGATCTGTCCCGGGTACGACGTATCCGCAGGCGGGGTCCGCGCCAGGTTCGCGCTCGCGCGCGCCGCTGCGTCCCCCGGTCTGCGCCGCGAAGACGCGGCTTGCCGGAGGATGACGAAAGAAGAAGGGTGCGCTACTCCCCGCCCATGACCGACGCCCCCACCAAAGATTCCAACGGCAACATCCTGTCGGACGGCGACAGCGTGACCCTGATCAAGGACCTGAAGGTCAAGGGATCGGGCGGGGTGACGCTGAAGCGCGGGACCCTGGTCAAGAACATCCGCCTGACCGACGACACCGACGAGATCGAGGCCAATGTCGACAAGGTGCGCGGCCTTGTGCTGCGGACGGAGTTCGTGCGGAAGGCCTAGGGAACGTCCCTCAGGAATTCGAAGATCGCGGCTTTCGACTCCGGCTCGTCCAGCATGGGGGCGTGGCCGATGTCGGGGATCTCGGCGTAACGCATGTCTGGCGCGGCCTTCTGCATCTTCGCGGCGATGTCTGCGCCCAGAAGGTCGGAGGTCCCGCCCCGGATCAGCAGGGTCGGGCGCTTCTTCGCCAGTCGCCGGAAATACGGCCACAGGTTGGGAACCAGCGCCTTGGCGCCGGCGGCGCGGATCGGCACGGCGATGTCGGGGTCGTAGTCGAGGACGGGCGAACCCTCCGTGCCGTCGCGGAAGACCCGCCGGGCGAAGGCGTCCCAGTCGGCGTCCGTATAGTGCGGCAGGGCGACTTCATTGATCCGCTTCGCATAGGCGGCGGCGGCGGCCCAGGTCGGGGTGTCGACGGGCTGGCCCGAATAGGCGGCGATGCGGGCGAGGCCCTCGGGCGAGACCTGGGGGCCGATGTCGTTGAGGATGGCGGCGGCCACGACGCGGCTCTTCAGCGCCGTGATCGCCATGGTGATCAGCCCGCCCATGGAGGTGCCCAGGAAGACGGCGCGCTCGATTCCGGCGGCTTCCAGCAGGCCCAGCACGTCTTTCGCGTAGATCGGCGGCTGATAGGTCATGGGGTCGGTCGCCCGGTCCGACTGGCCGCGCCCGCGCACGTCGAGCGCCAGGACGCGCCGGCCGCCGCGCGCGATCAGGGGGGCGATGGCGTCGAAGTCGGCGGAGTTTCGCGTCAGGCCGTGGATGGCGATGACCGGCAGCTTCGCGGCGCCGTCCGCACCCGGATAGTCCCGCGCGAACAGGCTGAGTCCGTCGTGCGACGTCCAGCGACGCTCGGAATACAGAGGCTGTTCAGCCATGTCGGCGCACTCCCAAACCAGAACGCCCCCGCGTCGATCGGGAGACTATTTCATCGCCCGGTGAACAGGCCAGCGAATTGCGATCAGCCGCCCAGAAGGTCGCGGACGAAATGATCAAGGTCGCCGCCCTCGAACAGGAAGCCGGGCATGCCGGCGCGGCGCGCGGCCTCCAGATCGCTCTGCCGGTCGCCGATCAGGAAGGAACGGGCCGGGTCGATGCCGTGGTCGGCGATGGCCCGCAGGATCATGCCGGGGTTGGGTTTGCGGTCCGGATGATCCGCGTGGAACCACCTGGGATCCTCGGCCTCGTTGTGGAAGGGGCAGGCGTAGACGGCGGCGATGCGTGCGCCCTTCGCCATCAGCCGGCGGACGAGGAGAACGTTGAACGCTTCCATCTGTTCGAAGGAGAACAGGCCCCGCGCCACGCCCGACTGGTTGGTGACGATGATCACCAGATAGCCGAGGCTGTTCAGACGACGGACGGCCTCGGCCGCGCCGGGGATCAGGACCAGATGCTCCTCCAGATGCGGATAGCCGCTGTCGGGGATCAGGACGCCGTCGCGGTCGAGGAAGACGGCTGGGTGGGTCGTCGGGGCGGTGTTCAAGTCGGTCGGCTCCCGCTTCGCAGGGACACTGGATAGGAGCCTCCGTTGCAAGGCGCAACGCGAAGTGACCCCCTTGTGTTTGGCGTTGCGGCGCTCGGCGGGTTAGACGGCGGCCACCTTCGAAGGCCGCCCCCTGATCCGGGGCCGGGCCACCCTGTTTCGAGAGAGGTTCCCCATGAGCATCGCCTTCATCGACCTGCAGGCCCAGCGCCGACGTCTGGGCGGCAAGATCGAGGCCGCCATGATGGCCGCCGTCGAGAGCGGGGCCTATGTCATGGGCCCCCCGGTCCGCGAGTTCGAGACGGCGCTGGCGGCGTTCGGCGGCGCGAAACATGCGCTGGGCTGCGGCAATGGCACCGACGCCCTGGTCCTGCCGCTGAAGGCCTGGGGCGTCGGTCCGGGCGACGCGGTCTTCGTGCCGAGCTTCACCTTCTGCGCCACCGCCGAGATCGTGCCGTGGACGGGGGCGACGCCGGTCTTCGTCGACATCGACGCCGGCACCTACAATATCGACCCCGGCCATCTGGAGGCGTCCATCGAGGCCACGATCGCCGAAGGAAAGCTGACGCCCAGGGTGGTCATCGCCGTCGACCTGTTCGGCCAGCCCGCCGACTATCCGGCGATCAAGGCGATCTGCGACAAGCACGGGCTGAAGCTGATCTCGGATTCGGCCCAGGGGTTCGGCTGCACCATCAACGGCGAGCATCCGCTGAAGTGGGCCGATGCGACGACGACCAGCTTCTTCCCGGCCAAGCCGCTGGGTTGCTACGGCGACGGCGGAGCGGTGCTGACCAATGACGACGCCCTGGCCGAGCTGATCGACAGCTTCCGGGTGCACGGCAAGGCCGTCAGCCAGGATCTGGTCGGCCGGACCTTCGAGCACGAGACCAAATATCTGAACATGCGGGTCGGGATGAACTCGCGTCTGGACACGGTCCAGGCCGCGGTCCTGATCGAGAAGCTGAAGGTCTTCGGCGAGGAGATCGAATGGCGGAACCGCATTGCGGCTCGTTACAACGCGCTGCTGGCGCCGCACGTCGCCTCGGTTCCACAGACGCCGACGGGCAATGTCTCGAACTGGGCCCAGTATACGATCGAACATCCGGACCGGGACGGTCTGGCCGCCCATTTGCGGGAGCAGGGCGTGCCGTCGGCGGTCTATTACCCGATCCCGCTGCACCTGCAGCCCGCCTATGACATGCACCCGCGCGGGCCGCAGGGTCTGCCGGTCACCGAGGCCAAGATGAAGGTGGTCATCAGCCTGCCGATGCACTCCGATCTGGACGAGGCGACCCAGGACCGGATCGTCGCCGCCGTCGCCAGTTACAAGGTCTAGAACCATGAACCCGACCCATCTGCACGCGCCGATCCGTACCGGCGTCGCCGGCGCCGGCGTCATGGGGCGCAACCACGCCCGCGTCCTGTCCGAGATGCGCGAGATCGACCTGGCCCTGGTCTTCGATCCCGACGCCGTGGTGGCCGAGGGCGTCGCCGCCGCCTACGGGGCCCAGCCGGTCACCACCGCCGCCGAGTTCGTCTCGGGCGGGCTGGAAGCCGCGGTCATCGCCACGCCGAACCGCCACCACGCCGACCTGGGCGTCGCCCTGCTGGAAGCCGGCGTCCATGTGCTGGTCGAAAAGCCGATCGCAGCGACCGTCGCCGACGCCCAGCGGATGATCGACGCGGCGAAAGCCAACGACCGGGTCCTGATGGTCGGTCAGGTCGAGCGGTTCAACCCGGCGGTGGAGGCGGTCAAACGCGCCATCGAGGGCGAGGACGTCATCTCCATCCAGATCACCCGCGTCGGCCCCTTCCCGCCGCGCATGGGCGAGGTGGGCGTGGTCATCGATCTGGCCGTGCACGACATCGACATCATCCGTCACCTGACGGGCTCGGAGATCGCCGAGGTGCAGCCGCAGCTGGCCCGCACCCGCGCCGACCGCGAGGACACGGCCCTGCTTCAGTTCCGGCTGGAGAACGGGGTCATCGCCCACATCACCACCAACTGGGTCACCCCCTACAAGACCCGCACGCTTCAGGTCGCGACGAGTGCGAAATTCGTCGTCGCCGACCTGATGACCCGCCAGGTCACCGAATATTTCGGCCAGCAGCCGGACGGCTCCTATTCCACGCGCGGCGTCATGAGCTGGCCGAACGAGCCGCTGAAGAAGGAGCTGGAAGCCTTCGCCCACGCCATCCGCACCGGCGAGACGCCCGCGGTGACCGGCGAGGACGGCCTGCGGAACCTCGAGGTCGCCCTGAGGTGCCTCGGGGAATGAAGCTGACGTCAGCGGTTCTGGAGAACGACTTCGTCCGGCTGGAGCCGTTCGAGGCGCATCACAAGGAACCGCTCAGGCTGGCCTGCAACGACGATCCGGAGCTCTGGCCCAACTTCTACTACACTTCGCTGGGCGGCGACCGGTTCGACAGCGGCTGGTCGGCGATGCGGGACCAGCAGGCGGCCGGGACGCGGATTCCGTTCGTCGTGGTGCGCGGGGGCGAGGTCGTGGGCCTGTCGACCTTCATCAACATCGACCCGGCCAATCGGGCGGTCGAGATCGGCACCACCTACTACCGGCCGTCGTCGCGTGGCGGCGTGGTGAACCCTGCGGCCAAGCGGCTATTGCTCGACCACGCCTTCGCCTGCGGGGCGGCTCGCGTCTCCTTCCAGGTCGACCAGATCAACCAGCGCAGCCAGGCGGCGATGGCGAAACTGGGCGCCGTGCGCGAAGGCGTCATGCGCAACGACAAGATCACCTGGACCGGTCGGGTGCGGAGCTCGGTGATCTTCTCGGTCCTGGCCGGAGAGTGGCCGGGCGTGAGGGCGGGGCTGGACGCGAGACTGTCGGCTTTCGGCTGAGGGTCCTGGCGGCTTCGTGATCGATGCTGTTGCGGATGGGATGAACCCTGTCGGCCGGGCGACGTTGGGCTGTCTCCGCGAGACAGAAAGCCCCTCCCCATGGCCTACAGAACCCTGAACCCCCTCACCGAAGAGCGGATCAAGGACTATACCGAGCACACCGACGCGCAGGTTGAGGCGGCGCTGGCCACGGCGGACGCATTGTTCCGCTCGGACTGGTCGCGCGGAGACATCGCACCCCGGTTGAAGGTGCTGTCGCGGATGTCGGAACTGCTGACGGAACGGTCCGGCGAACTGGCCGAGGCCATGGCGATCGAGATGGGCAAGCTGGTCGAACAGGGCGCCGGGGAGATCGAGCTGTGTGCGGGGATCGCAGCCTATTACGCCGCCAACGCCGAGGAACTCCTCAGGCCGGAGAAGATCGACAGCACTCTCGGCGAGGCCTGGGTGCAGCATCAGCCGATCGGGGTGCTTCTGGCCGTCGAGCCGTGGAATTTCCCGATCTATCAACTGATCCGCGTCATCGCCCCGGCCATCGCGGTCGGCAATCCGGTGATGTTCAAACACGCCGGCATCGTGCCCCGCTGCGCCGAACTGTTCGAACAGCTGGTGCGCGATGCGGGCGCGCCGGAGGGGGCGGTGACCAATCTCTATGTCTCGTCCGACAAGGTGGCCGAACTGATCGGGGACGACCGGATCCAGGGCGTGGCCCTTACAGGGTCGGAGGAGGCCGGCAGCAAGGTGGCGTCGCGGGCGTCGGAAAAGCTGAAGAAATCCACGCTGGAACTGGGCGGGGCCGACGTCTTCGTCGTGCTGGACGACGCCGACATCCAGGCGGCGGCCGAGGTCGGAACCCAGGCGCGGCTGGCCAACGCCGGACAGGTCTGCACCGCGGCCAAGCGTTTCATCCTTCATGCGGCGATCGCCGAAGACTTCCTGGCGGCCTTCCATGCCAACATGACGGCGGCTGTGATGGGCGATCCGCTGGACACGAAGACGACCCTGGGTCCGCTGTCGTCGGAGGACGCGCTGAAAGGGCTGACGAAACAGGTGGACGCCGCGGTCGCGGCCGGGGCCAGGGTTGTCGCCGGCGGCAAGCGGCCGGAGCGGACCGGTTTCTTCTTCGAGCCGACCATCCTGACCGACATCGACCGCGACAACCCCGCCTATTTCCAGGAGTTCTTCGGTCCGGTCGCCATGGTGCATGTGGCGAAGGATGACGACGAGATCGTCCGCCTCGCCAACGATTCCCACTATGGGCTGGGCGGTTCGATCTTCGCGGACGACATCGACCGGGCGCGGACCCTGGCGACGCGGATCGAAACGGGAATGGTGTTCATCAACACGGCCACGACCAGCATGCCCGAACTGCCCTTCGGCGGGGTCAAGCGGTCGGGCTACGGCCGCGAACTGGGCGACGTCGGCATCAAGGAGTTCGTGAACCGCAAGCTGGTCGTCGTCTCGTCCGGCGCGGCGGCGCAGACGGTAGGCTAGGCCTGCGGCTGCGGGCGGAAGGTCAGCCGCGCCTTGAAGCCTTCGGGCGCATAGTCGAGCTCGGCCGAGCCGCGGAGATCGCCCTTCAGACTGGTGGCGATCAGGCGGGAGCCGAAGCCGGTGCGGCCGGGCTTCGAGACCACCGGGCCGCCGGTCTCGATCCAGTCGAGCATGGTGCGGCCCTCCGCATCGGGCGCCGACCAGGAGACGGAGACGCAGCCGTCGGGGGTGCTGAGGGCGCCGTGCTTGGCGGCGTTGGTGGCGAGTTCGTGAACGATCATCCCCATGGCCAGGGCCTGCGGCGCATCGACCAGGACGTCGGGACCGGTCAGGCGGAACTGGTCGGGCGCATAGGGGCGGAACTCCTTGGCCAGCAGGTCGCCCAGGGTCGCGCGCTCCCAGCCCGTGGCGGTCAACAGGTTGTGGGTGTCCGACAGGGCCATCAGCCGGGCCTGGAACTGGGCTGTGAATTCCTCCACCGAGGTCGCGCGGCGGGCCGTCAGGGCGGCGATCGACTGGAGGGTCGCCAGGGTGTTCTTCACCCGGTGATTGAGCTCGTTGATCAAGAGCTTCTGGCGCCGCTCGCTGGTCTCCAGCGCCGCGTGGGCGCGGTGGCGGTCGGTGATGTCGGAAACCACTCCGGCCAGTTTCAGCGGACGGCCGGAGCGGGAGCGGACGAGGCTGCCGCGCGATTGCACCCAGCGGTCCGTGCCGGCGATGGGGTATTCCACGTCATAGTCGGCCTCACCCGCGAGGGCGGCTTCCAGAGCGGACCGACGCCGCGCCAGATGCTCGTCGTCCTCCATCCAGACCGGGTTCATCACGTCCCCGTCCGGCCGGTCCTTTGGAAGCGCGATGAGTTCGCGCGCGCGGGGCGACAGGTGGAAGCTTCGGTCCTTGAGGTTGACCTCCCAGTAGCCGACTTCGGCGGCGGCGAGGACCGAGACCAGCCGCGAGCGCTCGTCGGCCATGGAGGCGGCCAAGGCCATGAACAGGATGACGGCGGTGACAGCGGCGATGCTGACTGCGATGGCGAGCGGCGGGGCGCCGTCCTCGGCGAGCACGCTGGCGACCGGGGCGAGGTCGAGCGCCGCCATGCCGGTGTAGTGCATCCCGACGACCGCGACGCCGAGGATGGCCGCCGCCGCCGCGCGCCAGGGAATGGAGGCCTCTCGCCGCGAGGCCCACAGGGCGGCGATCGAGGCGGCGATGGCGATGAGCACCGAGGCCACGACCAGATCGCCACGCCAGCCGACCGTCGCGGCGGTCCGCATGGCGGCCATGCCGACATAGTGCATCAGTGCGATGGCCAGGCCCATGACCACTCCGGCGACGGGAATGCGGCTCGCGCCCAGCGACCCGCGCGAGGCGGCGAAGAAGGCGCCCGCCGTTCCCGCCACGGCGAGCAGGAAGGACAGCAGCGTCAGACCCGGGTCGTAGCGGACCGGAGCGCCCGGATCGAAACCGAGCATGGCGATGAAATGCATCGACCAGACGCCGCCGCCCATGGAAAGGGCGGCCGCTCCCAGCCAGGGCGCGCGATCCCGACCCTCGCGGCCCTTCAGCCGCTGGAACAGGTCGAGCGCCGTCCAGGCCGCCAGGACCGCGACCGCATAGGCCAGAAGCAGGAAGGTCGCGCCGTGGTGGTGCAAGCCGGTCTCCGTACCGTCAGCCGCCGACCATCTGCATGCTGAGCCATTCGGCGATCAGGGCGGGCTTTTCGGCGCCTTCGATCTCGACGGTCAGTTCGTGCTTGAGCAGCCAGCGGCCGCCGCCCTTGTCCTCGGCGCTGAGCAGTTTGAAGCGGCCGCGGACGTTGGATCCGGCGGGGACAGGCGCGAGGAAGCGCAGTTTGTCGAAGCCGTAGTTGACGCCCATGACGATGCCCTCCAGCGGCTTGACCGCGTCATAGGACATGGCCGAGGCGAGGCTCAGGGTCAGGAAGCCGTGGGCGATGGTTCCGCCGAACGGCGTCTGTTTCGCCGCCACCGGGTCGATGTGGATGAACTGGCGATCCTCTGTGATCTCGGCGAAGGCGTCGATCCGGGCCTGATCCACGAGGATCCATTTCGAGATGCCGATCTCGGTTCCGATCAGGGACTGGAGGTCTGAGGGTTTGGTCATGCGGCGGCTCCCGATTTCTTTGAGGATTGCGTCGCCGGGACGAACCGGCCTTGAATGATGTCGGCGAACAGTCCGGGGTCGATATTGCCTCCGGACAGGATGAGGGCGGTGGTCCGGCCCTGCGTCTCGATCTTCCCGGCCAGAACGGCGGCCAGGGCCGCGGCGCCGCCGGGTTCGACCACAAGCTTCAGGGTGCGGAAGGCGTAGGCGACGGCCTCGGCCGCCTCCAGGTCACTGATCGCGAGAGCGCCCGAGAGGACGCGCTGATTGATCGGGAAGGTCAGGACGCCGGGGATGGGGGTCTGCAGGGCGTCGCAGATCGAGGGCGGTCCCTGGGGGTGGCCCATGCGTTCGCCGGCGGCCAGGGAGCGGGCGGTGTCGTCATAGGCTTCCGGCTCGACGGCCCAGGTCTTCGTCTGCGGACTGCGGGCCTCCATGACCAGATTGATGCCGGCCATCAGGCCGCCGCCGGAGCAGCAGCACAGCAGCTGGTCGATCGGGCCGCCGGCCTGATCCAGCAGCTCCAGCGCCGTCGTGCCCTGGCCCTCGATCACCCAGGGGTCGTCGAACGGGGGAACGAGGACGGAGCCGCGATCCCTGGCCACCTGGGCGCCGATCGCCTCGCGGCTCTCGGTCCAGCGGTCGTAGAGGCGGACCTCGCCGCCGAAGGACTTCACCCCGGCGATCTTGATGGCGGGGCTGTCGGCCGGCATCAAGATGACGGCGCGGGTTCCCATGAGTTTCGCTGCCGCCGCCACGCCCTGGGCATGGTTGCCGGACGAGAAGGCGACGACGCCGGAGGCCAGTTCGTCGGGGTTGAGGCGGCTGATGCGATTGTAGGCGCCCCGGAACTTGAAGGCGCCGGCGACCTGGAAGGTCTCGGCCTTGAGGAGTATGCGGCCGCCCATCCGTTCGTTGAGCGCCGGGCTCTCGATCAGGGGGGTGCGGACCGCCGCCGGGGCGATCTGGCGGGCGGCGTCGAGGACGCCCTCATACGAAGCGGTGCGGTCGGACATGGGAGGCACTTAACCCGATCCCGTTCGTCCGCGTAAGGTGGCGGAAACAATGGAAGCACTCATGACGACCTGCATCCTCGCCATCGACCAGGGCACGACCTCGACCCGCGCCATCGCCTTCGAACTACGCGAAGACAAGGGACTGCATCCGGTGGCGGTCAGCCAGATCGAGCTGGAACAGCATTTTCCTCAGTCGGGCTGGGTCGAGCATGATGCGGCCGAGATCTGGGCCGCGACGCTGCAGACCTGTCGCGAGGTCATCAAGAAGGCCGGCGGCGTCGGACGCTTCGCGGCCATCGGCATCACCAACCAGAGGGAGACCTCGGTGCTGTGGGACGCCGCGACGGGAGAGCCCTTGCATCACGCCATCGTCTGGCAGGACCGGCGCACGGCCGATGTCTCGGCGCGGATGGTCAGGGACGGGCATGAAGCGGAGGTGCAGGCGGCGACCGGCCTGATCCTCGACCCCTATTTCTCTGCGACCAAGTTCGCCTGGCTGCTGGACGCCGTGCCGGGGGCGCGGGAGCGGGCGGCGAAGGGCGAGGTGAAGCTGGGAACCATCGACAGCTGGCTGGTGTGGAAGCTGACGAACGGCGCGAGCCACGTCACCGATGCGACCAACGCCAGCCGCACCTCCTTGATGGACCTGGGGACGCGGGAATGGCGCGACGATCTGTGCGAGCTGTTCAGGGTCCCGAAAGCCGCCCTGCCCCGGATCGTCGGCTGCGCGGAGGTCATGGGCGAGAGCGACGCCAGCCTGTTCGGACGCGCCCTGCCGATCGCGGGCTCCGCGGGAGATCAGCAGGCGGCGCTTGTAGGGCACGGGGCGCTGAAGCCCGGCGACGCCAAGATCACCTATGGCACCGGCGCCTTCCTCGTCGCCAATGTCGGGACCGGGCCGGTGGCCTCGTCGAGCCGGCTTCTGGGCACGCTCGGCTATCAGGTGGGTGAGACCGTTGCCTATGCACTGGAGGGATCGATCTTCTCGGCCGGGTCGGCGATCCAGTGGCTGAGAGACGGGGTCGGGATGATCTCCGACAGCCGCCAGTCCGAGGCAGTGGCGCAGGGGCTGAAGGACAATGGCGGGGTCTATCTGGTTCCCGGTTTCACGGGGCTCGGCGCGCCGTGGTGGGAGCCGGATGCGCGAGGGGCTGTGATCGGGCTGACGCGGGATACGAAGCCCGCCCACTTCGTCCGGGCCGCGCTGGAGGCCCTGGCCTATCAGACGCGCGATCTGCTGGATGCGCTCGCCAGGGACGGCGCGCCCCGGTTCAGCGTGCTGAAGGTCGACGGCGGGGTCACGGCCAACGCCTTCGCCATGCAGTTCGTCGCCGACATCTGCGAGGTCACGGTCGAGCGCCCGGCGTTTCAGGAGATGACGGCGCTGGGCGCGGCGCGGCTGGCTGCGCTGGGGGTCGGGCTGATCGACGATCTGGAGCCGAGGAACGAGGAGGCGCCGGCCGTGTGGAAACCGCACATGAAGGCCGAGCAGCGGGAAGCGCTGCTGGGGGGCTGGCGTCGCGCCGTTCGCGCCGCCATTGTCGCTGCGCAATGACCGATATCGCGACAGATCCCCAGGCCGCCTTTTCCGGAACCCGCGAGGTCGATCCCCGCTACCGGCTCGACGAGGCGGCGCTGGACGCCTGGATGGCCGCCAACGTCGAGGGCTATGCCGGGCCGCTGACTATCCGCCAGTTCAAGGGCGGCCAGTCGAACCCGACCTATGAGCTGACGACGCCGGGCGCGGCCTATGTGCTGCGGAGGAAGCCGCCGGGCGTGCTGCTGCCCTCGGCCCATGCCGTGGACCGGGAGTTCGCGGTGACCTCGGCGCTCTACAAGCAGGGCTATCCGGTCGCGAGGCCCTATGCTCTGTGCACGGACGATGCCGTGATCGGCTCGATGTTCTATGTCATGAACAAGGTCGAGGGCCGGGTCCTGTGGGATCTGAAACTGCCCGGGATGGAGCCGGCCGAGCGCCGCGCCATCTTCGAGGCCCAGACCGATGCGCTCGCCGATCTGCATAAATTCGATCCGGCGGAGATCGGGCTCGCCGACTACGGCAAGCCGGGCAACTATTTCGCGCGTCAGGTCGGGCGGTGGACCAAACAGTATCGGGCTTCCGAGATCGATCCGATCCCGGAAATGGACCGGCTGATCGACTGGCTGCCGCAAGGTCTGCCGCCGGAAGGACCGGCGCGGATCGTCCACGGGGACTTCCGTCTCGACAATCTGATGATGGCGGCGGACGCGCCCGAGGTGCGGGCCGTGCTGGACTGGGAGCTGTCGACGCTGGGCGATCCGATGGCGGACTTTTCCTATCTGCTGATCGGCTGGGTCCTGCCGCCGACGGTGCGCAACGGCCTGGCCGGGCTGGACCTGCCGGCTCTGGGCATTCCGACCGTCGAGGAGACGGTCGAACGCTATGTCGCCCGAAGCGGTCTCAAGGCGCCCGAGAACATCGACTGGCTGATGGCCTACAATCTGTTCCGGCTGGCGGCGATCTGTCAGGGCATCGCCGGACGGGTGCGCGACGGCACGGCGGCGTCGGCCCATGCGATCGAGACGTCGAAACAGGTGGTCCCGCTGGCGAAAGCCGCGTGGAGCTTCGCGGTGAAGGCGGGAGCCTGATCTCTCCTCCCCGTCGCTGCGCGACAGGGAGGAGAACGCTTCCTTAGTTGGTAAGAATCTGCACGCGCGACCAGACCTCGCCGCGGTTGACGATGTCGATGCGGATCGGGCCGGCCGCGGGGCGAGCAACGGTGCAGACCGGATAGTGGTCGCGCGAGCCGTCGGCGCAGATGACGGCGCCGTTCTGGTCCCTCAGCGCGAGGTCGATATTGGTATCGCCGTCGCCGATGGCGGCCACGCGCAGGACCTCGTTGCGCCGCGCCTCAATGGTGAAACTGTAGGTCTCGCGGGCGCGCAGGCGGCGCACCACGACGATCGGGCCGGCCCCGAAAGGCGAGGCGCGAACGCCCTTGTCCGGGGATCGCTCGCGCGAAATCTCGTCCAGAAGGTCGCGGTCCCCACCGGCGAAGGTCTCGGCCTCGTCCAGCAGGGCGCTCGGGGTCAGGAAGGGTTCGTCGCCGTTCTCGCGTCGGGTGCGGATTTCCGACAGCATCCGGGCGGCGACGATCATGGCCCGGGCGTCGCGACGCTCGCGCGCCCAGTCGGCGACCTCGGCGGCGGTGACCATCTGGGTGATGGCGCGGGCCTCGAGATCGGGATCGGGAGCGGGAGGCGCCGACCGGACCTGAGATCCGGCCGGCGCTGCCGTCAAGGCCAGGACCGAGACGGCGATGGCGAGCGCGGCGGCGATGGGGGTCTGTCCCCCGACGACCCGACCCGCGCGCTCAACCATCTTTACTCCCCCAAAGACGCCGCCCCGGAGGACGACGGATCGCCATTAGCGACGATCAAATCTCTGCGGACAGTGACCGAAACTGATAGGGGCGCCAAGGGTTTAGGCATCCCAATAGTGGGACGCGTCAGCGCGTCGCGGCGCTGAGGATGCGGCGGTCCCCGCGAGACTGGACCATCACCACCACCTTGTCCTGAGGATCGGCGGCCTCGGGAAGGTCGAGCAGGATCGGACGGCCGGTCCATTCTCCGAGCCGGGTCAGGCTCTGCACCACATTGACGTGGCGCACCGCCCGGCCCCGGTTGTCGCCGCCGGCCACGGTCACGGTCTGGGTCCCGGGCCGATAGGCGACGGCCCAGACGTCGGCGCCGCCCGCCGGCGCGCGGCCGGAGCCGACCCCGACCTGATCTCCGCTTTCGCGGAACTGGACCTGGGGCGGGAAGACGCGACGCGCGGCCTCTTCGTCGACGGCGTCCTGAACGGCCAGCCCCTCGGCCCCGGAGACCTGACGGCGGCCGTCGATGACGACCTGGGGCGTATAGACGTTCCTCAGGCGCATGGCGGTCTGATAGGCGCGCTGGCGCTGGGCGAACTCGGGCTTCGCGAACGTATCCGGCCAGCCGAGGTAGTCCCAGTAGTCGACGGCGTAGGTCAGGGCGATGACGCCCGGCTCCTCGGCCAGGCTCTCGACCACCTGGTTGGCGGCGGGACAGCCGGAACAGCCCTGGGCGGTGAAGAGCTCGACCACCACCGGCTCGGGAGGCGGGGCATCGCGGCGAACCGAGCGCGCGCCGGCCGGCTGGGCGGTCGAACCGACCGCGCCCAGCAGACCGAGGGCGGCGACGCCCGCGACAATGATGCCCCTGACCTTCATGGGCTGGACTCCTAGCGTCACCGGCGGTCGCGCGCGCCTCATATTCGCGTGAAGCAGGGTATTCCTCCCCCATCGGGGGAGGTGGCTCGAAGCGCAGCGAAGAGACGGAGGGGGCTCACTCCGGACCGTGGCATGTGCGGCTGGCCCCCTCCACCACTTCGTGGTCCCCCTCCCCCGTCGGGGGAGGATCGCTAATCCATCAGCTGCTGAGACAGATACACGTAGTGCCGCGCCCAGCGCCGCGCGTTGGCGACCGGGTCGGCGTCGTTGGAGTGACCGCCCGAGGTCTCCTCGTAATAGAGGTGGTCGTGACCCTGGTCGGTCAGGCGGGCGGCGAACTTGCGCGCATGGCCGGGGTGGACGCGGTCGTCGCGGGTGTTGGTGGTGATGTAGAGGCGCGGATAATCCGCCTCCGGACGCAGCTGCTGGTAGGCCGAATACTGCGAGATGAAGGCGGCGTCGCCGGGGATGCGCGGGTCGCCGTATTCGCCGATCCAGGACGCGCCGGCCGGCAGGTCCGGATAGCGCAGCATGTCGATCAGGGGGCTCTCGATCACGGCGGCGTTGTAGAGTTCCGGATGCTGGGTGATCGAGACCGAGGTCAGGACCCCGCCGTTGGAGCGGCCATAGATGCCGAGGCGACGCGGCGAGGTCACGCCGCGCGTCTCCAGATCGCGGGCCACGGCGGCGAAGTCATCGAACGCCAGCTGGCGGTGTTCGCGCAGGGCCGCCTGGTGCCAGGCCGGGCCGAACTCGCCGCCGCCGCGGATGTTGGCGACCACGTAGGCGCCGCCGTTCTCAAGCCACAGCTTGCCGAGCTCGGGCTTGTAGGCGGGGGGGAAGGAGACCTGGAAGCCGCCGTAGCCGAACATGATGGTCGGGGTGGAGCCGTCCACCGGGGCGTCCTTCGGACGGACGAGGAAATAAGGGATCTTCACGCCGTCGGAGGAGGTCGCCTCGAACTGTTCGACCACATGGGTGGAGGCGTCGAACAGGGCCGGGCCCGACTTGAGCGCGGTCAGGTCGTCTGCGTCGGCCGCCAGCAGGCTGAGGGTCGGCGGCGTCAGGAAGCCCTGGGTCGAGACGAACATCCGGCCCGAACCGCGCGAGACATCGCCGATGCCGACGGCGCTGTTGGCGGGGGCGGCGATGGGGTCCGAACTCCAGGCGGCGCGGCCGCCCTGGCCGAAAGCGAAGCGACGCAGCGTGCCCACGACATTGTCGGCGATGCCGACGACGATGTCGTCATCGAGGACGGCCACGTCCTGCACCGACTGGCGAGCGGTCGGTTTGAAGATCGTCTCCGGGTCGCTGTCCGGCGACGGCGGCGGCATGGCGGGCTGGGCGAGGTTGTCGAGCGACAGGGACAGCAACGTCCCCTCGGCCACGGGGAAGCCGCCGCGATCCCAGGCCTCGTCGAGACCGACGATCAACCGGTCGTTCTGGACACCGTGGATGGCGACCCGCTCCGGCAGGTTCAGGCGCATGGCGACGCCGCCGTTCAGACGCCAGGTCTCGGCACGATAGGTGTCGAGCGGGCGGGTGATGATGGTGGCCAGAACCTCGCCCGCGCCATTCCGGTAGACGCTCGGGCTGACGCCGTAGCCGCCGTCGGAGATGTCGCCGCGATAGATCTCGATGCCGTCGGCGAGGGTCTGGCCGCGCTTCAGGCGTTTGACGATGAACGGATAGCCGCTCTCGGTCAGGGTGCCCGGACCGAAGTCGGTGGCCACCAGAAGGGTGTCGACGTCGAACCATTCGAGCCGGTGCTTGCCCTCGGGGAGGCTGAAGCCGTCCGCCACGAAAGATTTCGTCGTGGTGTCGAACTCACGGACGACGACCGCGTCCTTGCCGCCTTCGGACAGGGAGACCAGGCAGCGGGTCTCGTCCGGGGCCAGGCAGCGCGCGCCCTTCCACACCCAGTCCCTGCCCTCGGCGCGGGACAGGGCGTCCATGTCGAGCAGGGTTTCCCACTCCGGCGTCTCCGTGCCGTAGCTGTCGAGCGTCGTGCGGCGCCACAGGCCCTTGGGATTGGTCGCGTCCTGCCAGAAGTTGCCGATGCCGTCGCCGAGGAAGCTCGGCCCCGGGATGCGGGCCGTGGAGGACAGGATGTCGAAGGCCTCGGACCGGAAGGTCTCGTAGCGACGGTCGCCGGTCAGGGCGGCGAGGGAGCGTTCGTTGGCGGTCCGGACGAAGGCCATGGCCTCGGCCCCCTCGACCTCCTCGAGCGCCAGATGGTCATCTGCGGCGCGAACGCCGGCCGGGGAAAGGTCGGCGGGGAAGTGCGGCGGCGGCGTCTGGGCCATCGCGGGGGCCGAGATGGCAATGGCGGCGACGCCGAAGAGCAGAGAACGCAGCATGGGAACGACCTTACTTCGCGAGAGCACTGTGTCCCCGCTTTCGCGGGGACGACTTGTATCCGAAACCTAGTCCTCTGCCGGCGCGTCCATGAGACGGCGGGTCAGATAGGTGTATTCGAGCGCGATGCGGCGGGCCGTTTCGCGCAGGTTGGCGCCGGCCGCGTGGCCGCCGTCGGTGTTCTCGTAGAACAGGACCGGATAGCCCAGCTCCTCCAGACGCGCGGCGGCCTTGCGGGCATGTCCCGGGTGGACGCGGTCGTCCTTGGTCGAGGTGTGGATGAAGACTTCCGGGTAGGGCTGTCCGGCGCGCAGATTCTGGTAGGGCGAGTATTCGCCGATCCAGGCGCGCTGTTCCGGGATGTCCGGGTCGCCGTATTCGGCACGCCACGAGGCGCCGGCGAGCAGCCGGTGGAAGCGGAACATGTCGAACAGGGGCACCTGGATGACCGCCGCGTTGATCAGGTCCGGGCGCTGGGTCAGCATGGCCCCCATGAACAGGCCGCCCTGCGACCCGCCCATGATGCCCAGATGGGGCTGGGAGGTGATGTTGCGGGCGATCAGGTCCGAGGCCACGGCCTGGAAGTCCTCATGGGCGCGCTGGCGGTTCTCCTGCAGGGCCGCCTCGTGCCAGTTCGGGCCGAACTCGCCGCCGCCGCGCGTATTGGCGACGACATAGACGCCGCCGCGCTCCAGCCACAGCTTGCCGACCGTGGGGGAATAGCCGGGCAGCATCGACGACTGGAAGCCGCCGTAGCCGTACAGAAGCGTGGCGTTCGTGCCGTCCAGCGGCATGTCTGTCTTATGCACCACGAAATAGGGGATCATCGTGCCGTCGGCCGAGCGGGCCTCGAACTGTTCGACCGTCATGCCCGAGGCGTCGAACTTCGGCGGGATTGTCTTGACCTGGGCCATCTCGCCCGTGGCTGCGTCGACCAGCGAAAGCGTCGAGGGGCTGAGATAGCCGGCGACGCTGACGAAGATGCGATCGTCCTGTTCCGAAGCCGAACCCAGGCCGACGGTCGAGTTCGCGGGCAGGTCCAGACGAGTGCGGGCCCATTCGCCGGACGGGTTCGGCGTGTAGACATAGGCGGCGCCGCGGACGTTTTCGTACAGGGCGACGACGAGTTTATTGCGGGTGGCGTTGATGCCCTCGACAGACTCACGGGCGCCCGGACGGATGATCAACCGGGCGGGCGCCGACTCATCGGCCAGCCAGGCGTCGAGGTTCCAGGCGAAGACGTCGCCGGTCCTGAACTCCTGACCCGAGGGCGCGGTCCAGTCCTGATTGGTGGTCACCACCAGCTGACCCTGGACCAGGGCGTTGATGTCGGACTTGGCCGGCAGCTGCAGCCGGGGCGTGGTCCCGTCCGCGTTCAGCAGATAGGTCTCACTCTCGTAGAAGCTCACACCGCGATTGATGATCACGGCTTGAATGGCGCCATCCGCGTCGCGCAGGACGCCGCCGCCGACCGAGACGTCGGACGGCTGGCCGGTGAAGAGGGTCTCGGCCTGATCGATCGACTGGCCGCGCTTCAGCCGCTTGACGATCATCGGATAGCCCGAGGAGGTCAGGGTGCCCTCACCGAAGTCACGCGCGATCAGCAGGGTGTCGGCATCGACCCAGGTGACCCCGCCCTTGGATTCCGGCAGTTCGAAACCGCCGTCGACGAAGGTGCGCGACACGCTGTCGAACTCGCGCACCACGACCGCGTCCTTGCCGCCGTCGGACAGGGAGATCAGGCACAGCCGTTCTTCGGGCGGCAGACAGGACGCGCCCTTGTAGACCCAGTTCTTGCCCTCGGCGGTCGACAGGGCGTCGAGGTCGAGGATCGTCTCCCACTCGGGGGCGTCGGTGCGGTAGCTGTCGACCGTGGTCCTGCGCCAGATGCCGCGCACGTGGGCGGCGTCCTGCCAGAAGTTGTCGATATGGCCGTCGTGGGTGAAGCCGGGCGCCGGGATCCGGTCGCGGGCCTGGACCAGGGCCAGGGCCTGGTCGTGCAGACCTTCGTAGCGGGGGTCGCCCTGGAGCACGCCCAGCGACCGGGTGTTGTGTTCATTGACCCAGGCCATGGCGCGTTCGCCTTCGACCTCTTCGAGCCAGAGGTAGGGATCGGTCGCGTCGGTGGTGGCGAACCCGCCCTCGACCAGGGGTGGATTGGGCGGCGTATGGGCGGTCTGGGCCAGGGCGGAAGTTCCAAGAATGGAGGAGGCAAGGAGAACAGCCGTGAGGCTCAGCGAACGACGCATGCGGGGGGCGCTCCGGAATGAGGACGGAGCACCTTAGTCGCGAGAGGCGGGGCGGCAAGGCGGCGAACCTTACCGTTTTGTCACATGCAGCGACCCGGGCGGTTCAGACGGCCCCCTCGTCCGGGATGCACAGCAGGTTGCCGCACGCCTTGCAGTGGACGGCATCGGGGTCGTGGACCTGCAGCCCGCATTTCTCGCAGGGATAGCGGACCTTGTGCGGCCGGAGCAGGGTCTGGCCCAGCCGCACGAACAGGGTGACGCCGACCAGCATGATGATGATCGACACGATCCGCCCCCAGACGCCGGGCAGCAGGATATCGCCGTAGCCGGTCGTGGTCAGGCTGGTGACCGTGAAATACAGGGCGTCCACCCATCCGCTGATGCCTTCGTAGCGGCCCATGAAGCCGGTGTAGACGAAGCCTGTGGCCACGAAGACGAAGGTGACGAGCGCGACCACGGCCTTGGTCGTATCCTCGACCCGGGTGTCATCGTATTTACGCCCGACGGTGCGCCAGAAAAAGTCGGAGCTGACCAGGGTCCAGAGCCGGATGACCCGCAGGAAGCCCAGGTTGAACAGCCAGGCCGGAAACAACAGGGTCGCCAGGATGAACAGGTCGACCCAGACAATCGGCCGCTTCAGCCAGTCTTTGATATTGGAATAGGCGAGGGCCCGCGCGGCGAGGTCCGCCGCCAGAAGCGCCGCGACCACATAGTCGACGATATAGAAGGCAAGGCCGACGTGCTTCAGCAGCGGCGCGGCGATGAAGAAGGCGACGATAATCAGATCGACGGTGAGGACCGCTATCCGGAAGCGGACGGCGGTGAGGGACGAGCCGTGATAGAGGGCGCGGAGGCGGGCGCGGAGGCGAAGCCCCTCTCGCGGGAGCCGGTCGGAGGCTGTCATGCCATCCCTCTAGTCGCGAGATTGTCCGAACGCCACGGTCCAGCGCACCGGACCGTGGCGCACAGGATCAGGCCTTGCTGATCGCGGCGGCGATCTGATCGGTGGAGTGGCCGGTCAGGTCCTTGGAAATCTCGCCGACCAGGCGCGAGGACAGTTCCTTGTGCCAATGCTTGCGCAACTCGCCGAGCGTCTTCGGGGCGGCGATGACCAGCAACTTGTCCGCCTTGCTGCTCAGCGCCCATTTGTTGAGCACCTCGGCCACGCCCATGGCGAAGCCGTCCTCGGCCTGGGTGTTGTTATCGGGGTTGGCCTCGCTGGAGATGCGACCGGCCGAACCGGAGGCGCGCTCCTCGATCGCCGGGATCGGCTGGGCGGTCAGGGACAGCTCGGCGCCGTGGCCGGTGTTCCTGAACAGGGCGAGCTTTTCGCCGTCGACGACCGCCACCATCGCGCCATTGGGAAGATTCATCGGGAAGGCCTCGTCGTCTGTTTCAGAGGACAGGCTAACGGCCCCGGCCCGGAGGCGTTGCGTGGCTGCGACTTTGGAGCCGACGTCCGACGTGACTATATGGCGTCCATGAACGCGGCGATCTCCAGACCCTTCGTCAAGATGAACGGCGCCGGCAACGACTTTGTCGTGGTCAATGCGCTGGATCGGCCCTTCACGCCGGACGCCGACGCCGTGCGCGCCCTGGGCGATCGCCAGACGGGCGAGGGCTTCGACCAGCTGATCGCCATCGAGCCTTCGGACACCGCGGACGCCTTCATGCGGGTCTGGAACGCCGACGGCGGCCCGGTCGAAACCTGCGGCAATGCCCTGCGCTGCGTCGGCTGGATGCTGATGCAGGCGAGCGGCTCGGATCAGGTCACCATCGACACCCTGGGCGGAAAGACCGTGGCGCGGCGCGCAGGGGTCGACCGGATCACCGTCGACATGGGGCCGCCCCGGCTGGACTGGCGCGACATCCCCCTGGCCGAGGAGATGGACACCCGCGGCATCGAGCTGCAGGTCGGTCCGATCGACGACCCGGTCGTGCACACGCCGGGCGCCGTCTCCATGGGCAACCCACATGTGGTCTTCTTCACCGACCGCCAGGACGACGGCTTCGTCATCGGAACCGGTTCCCTGATCGAGCACCACCCGCTGTTCCCGGAAGGGGTCAATGTCGGCTTCGCCAACGTCCTGGCCCCCGACCGCATCCGCCTGAGGGTGTTCGAGCGCGGCGCGGGCCTGACCAAGGCGTGCGGCACCGGCGCCTGCGCCGCCCTGGTCGCCTGCGCCCGGCGCGGGCTGACGACGCGCAAGGCCACGGTCGTCGTCGACGGCGGCGAACTGGTCATCGACTGGGATGAGGCGACAAATCACGTCTTCATGACCGGGCCGGTGGAGGTCGAGCGGACGGGTGTTCTGTCAATCTAGAGGCGGCCGGCGGTTGTCGCTGCGTAAGCTGGGCTCTAGGAACAGATAAACACGCCGAGACCCAGAATGCCCGACCTGACCGACAAACAGACCTTCTCCGACCAGGACGCGCTGGATTTCCACCAGCACCCGACCCCGGGCAAGATCTCCATGGCGCCGACCAAGCCGATGGCGACCCAGCGCGACCTGTCGCTGGCCTATTCGCCGGGCGTGGCCATTCCGGTGCTGGCGATCGCCGCCGATGTGGACAAGGCCTACGACTATACGTCCAAGGGCAATCTGGTTGCGGTGATCTCGAACGGCACCGCGATCCTGGGCCTTGGCAACCTCGGCCACATGGCGTCCAAGCCGGTGATGGAGGGCAAGTCCGTCCTGTTCAAACGGTTCGCCGACGTGGACAGCTTCGACGTCGAGGTGAAGACCACCGACCCTGATGAGTTCATCACCGTCGTCAAGAACATCGGCGACACCTGGGGCGGCATCAATCTGGAGGACATCAAGTCCCCCGAATGCTTCGTCATCGAGAGCGAGCTTCAGGACCTGCTGGACATCCCGGTCTTCCACGATGACCAGCACGGCACCGCCATCATCTCGACCGCCGGCCTGATCAACGCCTGCCACGTCACCGGCAAGAAGCTGGACGAGATCAAGGTCGTGCTCGCCGGCGCCGGCGCCGCGGGCCTGTCGTCGATCGGCCTGATGAAGGCCGCCGGGGTCAAGGCCGAAAACACCGTCATCTGCGACCGCGACGGCGTCGTCTACAAGGGCCGTCCGCACGGCATGGACCAGTGGAAGGCGGCTCACGCCACCGACACCCCGCTGCGCACCCTGGCCGAGGCCATGGTCGGGGCCGACGTGGTTCTTGGCCTTTCGGCCAAGGGCGCGATCACCAAGGAAATGGTCGCCTCCATGGCGCCCAATCCGATCATCTTCGCCATGGCCAATCCGGACCCGGAGATCACCCCCGAGGACGTGCTGTCGGTGCGCACCGACGCCATCATCGCCACCGGCCGGTCCGACTATGTGAACCAGGTCAACAACGTCCTGGCCTTCCCCTATCTGTTCCGAGGGGCGCTGGACGTGCGCGCGCGCCGCGTGAACCACGAGATGAAGATCGCCTGCGCCCAGGCCCTGGCCCAGCTGGCGCGCGAGGACGTGCCGGATGAGGTCGCCGCCGCCTATTCGGGCCGCAAGCTGAAATTCGGGCGTGACTACATCATCCCGACCCCGTTTGACCCGCGTCTGATCTGGTACATCCCGCCCTTCATCGCCCAGGCCGCGATGGACACCGGCGTCGCCCGGGTCGCGATCCCCGACATGGATGCCTACCGGGCGTCCCTTCGCGAACGGATCGATCCCTCCGCCGCCCTGATGCAAAAGATTTCGTCCGCCGTGCGCGCCGCCCCCAACAAGCGGGTGGTGTTCGCCGAGGGCGAGGAGACGGCCGTCATCCGCGCCGCCTGGGGCTTCAAACAGGCCGAACTGGGCACGCCCATCCTGATCGGCCGCGAGGATCTTGTGCGCAAGAATGCCGCCGAGGCCGGCCTCGACTTCGACGCCATGGGCATCGAGATCGTCAATGCCCGGGTCTCCGACCGGAACGTCGAATACACCGACTTCCTGTACGAGAAGCTGCAGCGGCGGGGTTATCTGCGCCGCGACGTGCAGCGGATGATCAATCAGGACCGCAACTATTTCGCCGCCGCCATGCTGGCGCGCGGTCAGGCCGACGCCATGGTCACGGGCACGACCCGCAACTTCAACATGGTTCTGAAGGAGGTCCGGCGCGTGCTGGACGTCGAGGGCGACAGCCTGATCGGCCTGTCGATCGTGCTGGCCAAGGGGAGGACCCTGTTCATCGCCGACACCTCGATCCACGAGCTTCCGTCGGCGGAGGAACTGGCCGACATCGCCATCCAGGCGGCGGCCACCGTGAAGAAGCTCGGTCGCACCCCGCGCGTGGCCTTCCTGTCCTATTCGACCTTCGGCAACCCGCCCGGAGAGCGCGGCGAGAAGGTGCGCGAGGCGATCCGCATCCTCGACCAGAAGGGCGTCGGTTTCGAATACGAGGGCGAGATGCCGCCCGAGCTGGCGCTCGATCCGGCGCTGCGCGCCAACTATCCGTTCATGCGCCTGAGCCGCGAGGCCAATGTGCTGGTCATGCCGGCGCTCCATTCGGCCGCCATCTCGACCCAGCTGGTCCAGGCGCTCGGCGGGGCGACCGTGATCGGTCCGCTTCTGGTCGGTCTGGAGAAGTCCGTGCAGATCGTGTCCCTGGGGGCCCAGGTGTCCGAGATCATCACCGCCGCCACCTTCGCCGCCTATGAAGAGGGCGTCAGTGTCGAGTTCGAACCCGAGGACGAGACCGAGGCCCCGCACCCGAGCGCAGCGGCGGAGCGGTCAATGACGGCGGTGCCGCCCACGGTGTGATCAGGACGGCTGGCCCTCGGTCAGGGCGACCGGATCCCGGGCGATCCGGCGGGCTTCAAAGCCCAGCCGGACCCATTCGATCAGGACGAAGACGATGGCGATCACCCCCATCCAGGCGGCGATGATGAACATCGGCGCATAACCCTGGGCGTCGATGAGCTCGCCCAGGGCTCCGCGCCCCAGTGTGCCGATCAGCAGGGCCAGCGAGATGAAGACCGCGAACTGGACCGCGCCGAAGGTCCGGTTCGACAGGGCCGACAGATAGGCGACGAAGGCCGCGCCTGCGAAGCCGCCGGCGATGTTCTCGCCCGCTATGGCCAGCATCAGCCGTGACAGGGGCTCGCCCACGCCGATCGATCCGAACACGGAATAGAGGCCGGTCGCCGACATGAACGCCCCGATCGTCGGCGATCCGAGCGCCAGATCCATCATCAGAAGGTTGGTGGCGGCCGACAGAACGGCGCCGATCAGAAGGCTCCACATCCGGCCGATGACCAGCAGGGCCCAGCCGCCCAAGGCGATGCCGACGATGGTCATGATGACGCCGAAGGTCTTGGAGGCCAGCGCCACCTCGGCCTTGGTGTGGCCCAGCGCCCCGCCCGTGTCGCCCATGTAGAAGGGGAAGGCGAACGGGCCCCAGACGCCGTCAGTGATCCGGTAGGTCAGGATCAGGCCCAGCACGATGATCGCGCCCCAGCCCAGACGGCCCATCAGCTCCACCAGCGGGGCGAGAATGGCGTCATAGAAGGTGTCGGCCAGTTTGGGCGCCGCCGCGCCCTCGGCGGCGGTCGCGGCGCGGCCCTTCCACACGATCAGGCCGGCGAGGGCGGCGGGCAGGACCACAGTCGCGCCGACGATCCACGGACCCCAGGCGGCGGTGAACTCCCCCGCGCTCGGCGCCGGGGACGTCGTCAGGGCGATGACCATGAAGCGGACCAGCATGAAGGCAGCCCAGCCCCATGCGGCGAGGGTTGTGACCAGCACGAACAGCCGCAGACCCGGCGAACCGCGCCGCTCCCTGGCGACGGCGGCCTGGGAGCTTGGGACCGGTTCCGGCGCAATCAATGTGCCGATGACGCCCAGCCCCATGAGCACGGCGGCCGTGAAGAAGACGCCGGGCCAGCCGATGGCGGTCGCCAGCAACAGGGATCCGGCGCCGCCGGCGAGGGCGGCCGTGCGATAACCCAGCTGATAGATGGTCGAGAGCAGGTCGATGGGAGTCTTCTCGTCGGCCACCTCGATGCGCCAGGCGTCGATGACGATGTCCTGGGTCGCGAAGGCGAAAGCGCCCAGCGCCGCGCCCAGGGCCAACGGTCCGAGCACGCCCGCTCCGGGGTGTGACAGGGCGACGAGGCCGAGCGCGATGGCGATGACGACCTGCAGGCACAGGAGCCAGCTACGTCGGCGACCGAACATCTTGCCGATGACCGGCGGGGTCCAGCTGACGGCCGGCGACCACAGGAAGCGGAAGGCGCCGAACAGACCGATCCAGCTCAGGATGCCGATGGTGGCGACGGGGATCTCCTCCTCGGTGAGCCAGGCGTTCAGCGTGCCGATCAGCATGGCAAACGGCAGGCCGGCGGAGAATCCCAGCAACAGCATGGCCAAGGTGCGGCGCTCGCGGAAGGCGACCTTCAGAACGGCCAGCCCCTTGGGCTTCAGGTCGATCTCTGTCGGCGCAGTGGGGGGCGCGGCGGGAGCTGTCATGAAACGGAGCCTCTGTCTCGAAGGGTCTCCGATCTGATCGCCGGATCGCCCTATGCGGCGGCGACCTTGGCGCGGAAGTCGCCGGCCGTCCAGCGGGCCAGGGCGGCGCGCAGGGCCTCGGGCTCCAGCGGCTTGACCAGATGGTCGTTCATGCCGGCCTCGAGGCAGGTCTGGCGGTCCTCGGCGAAGGCGTTGGCGGTCAGGGCGACGATCGGCGTGGTGTCCCCGCCGGCGCGGATGACGCGCGTCGCGGCCGGACCGTCCATGCCGGGCATCCGCATGTCCATGAAGACGAGGTCGTAGCGGGCCCGCTTCATGGCCGCGACGGCTTCGTCGCCGGTGGCGGCGGTCTCGACCACGCAGCCCTCCCGGCGCAGCAGGGTCCGGGCCAGCAAGGCGCCGACCGGATTGTCCTCGACCAGCAGGACGCGGGTTCCAGCGAAGCGGACGGGGAGGACCCGGTCGTCCTCGGGCGGCAGGCCGCGCGGCACGCCCGGGGTCTCGCCGGCGGTCGCCGCGGCCAGGACCCGTTCGACGAGCGAGGCGCGGCGCAACGGCTTGATCAGATAGCCGTGGAAGCCGGCCGACTTGTAGGGGGCGATCAGGTCACGCTCGGACGGCTTCAGCAGGACGATGCTGCGCCCGCCCTCTGGCAGGGGGGCCAGCGGCAGACCGGCCGCCGCGGCCCCGGCATGATCGACCAGGGTGACGCAGGCGAGGCCGCCGACGGGCCACAACGAGCCGCCGGACGCGGTGATCTGGGCCTCGGCCGCGTCGCGGACGAACGGGTCTGGGCTGCGCACGGCGAAGGCCCGATCGGTCAGGGGACGGGCCCTCGGCGCGGCGTCGGGCGCCGCGTCGAACGCGGCCTGGAAAACGAAGCGGGAGCCGCATGCGCCCTTCGGGCCGGGACGGTCCTCGACCCGGACGGTCCCGTTCATGGCCGCAGCCAGTTTCTGCACCACCGCGAGGCCGAGCCCCGCGCCGCCGTAGCGGGTGGCGTCGGAGGCGTCGACGTGACCGAACTCCTCAAAGATGCGGGCGCGCGCCTCGAACGGGACGCCGGGGCCCGTGTCGTCGATGACGAAGGCGAGCAGCGGTCGTTCGTCGGGGCCGCCGGCCCGGTCGACGGCGATGCGGACCCCGCCCGTGTCGGTGAACTTCACGGCGTTGCCTGCAAGATTGAACAGGACCTGGCGCAGCCGGCCCTCGTCGGCGAGGACGTCCGGCGCATCGGCCGAGACCGACCAGACGATCTCCAGACCCTTGTCGTGGGCGCGCGGGCTCAGCAGTTCGGCGACGCCGCGCACAAGACCCTCGAGTTCGACCGGCGCCGGATCGATCTCCAGCTTGCCGGCTTCCAGGCGGGCATAGTCGAGGAGGTCGTTGACGAGGCCGAGCAGGTGTTCGGCGGATTCGCGCGCGGCCTCGGCATAGGACCGCTGGGCGCCGTCCAGACGCGTGCGGGTCAGCAGACCGAGCATGCCGATCACGCCGTTCAGGGGCGTGCGCATCTCGTGGCTCATCAGGCGCAGAAAGGGATCGGCCCCGCCCGCACGGACGGCCTGTCCGGTCTCGCTGTCCGCCGTCGTCTTCGTCCGTCGCGTCATGCCCGCCGTCGCCCTGATCCAAGGTCGAGGGGCAGTGTGCCGGAACAGGTGTTAACCTTTCACCACGCCGGCAGGCTGGCCCGAGTGTCCTGCTGGCGGTCGAACTGCTCCTGGGCTCCGACGGTGGTGCGGCGATAGATCAGGGCCTCGGCGATGTGACGGCGCAGGACCCCGGTCGAGCCCTCAAGATCGGCGATGGTTCGGGCGAGACGAAGCGTCCGGGTCCAGCCGCGCGCGGTCAGGCCGCCCGCCTCCCCGGCCCGCATCAGCAGGGCCCGCCCCGCCTCGTCCGGCGTCGCGAACCGTTCCAGCACGTCGCCGGACGAGCGGGCGTTGAGGGCCTGTAGCGGATCGAGCCCCGCGTCCCGCACCCGCTCATCCTGCATGGCGCGGGCGACGACGACGCGGGCGGCGGCCTCGACCGTGCCCTCGGCCGGGCTCGGCAGGGCCATGTCGGCGGCGGTCACGGGCGGGGTCTCCACCGTCAGGTCGATGCGGTCGAACATCGGACCGGAGATGCGGTTCTGATAGTCGCGCTGGCAGCGCGGGGCCTTGCCGCACGCCCCCTTGCCTGCGCCGCCCATGCCGCAACGGCAGGGGTTCATCGCCGCCACCAGCTGGAACCGGGCCGGGTATCTGACGTGAGCGTTGGCCCGGGCCACCACGATCTCGCCCGTCTCCAGCGGCGCCCGCAGACTGTCCAGCGCCTGGGCGGAGTATTCCGGCAGTTCGTCGAGGAACAGGACGCCGTTGTGGGCCAGGGACGCCTCGCCCGGTTTGGCGCGCAGGCCGCCGCCGGTCAGGGCGGCCATGGAGGCGGAATGGTGGGGCGACCGGAATGGCCGGTCGCGCGTCAGGGCGCCCCGCTCGATCAGCCCGGCCACCGACCAGACCATGGAGGTCTCCAGCAGTTCCTGGGGCGTCAGCGGCGGCAACAGGCCCGGCAACCGCTGGGCCATCATCGACTTGCCGGAGCCCGGCGGGCCGACGAACAGCCTATTGTAGACGTAGAGACCCAAAACCGGCATGTGGCCGGTTAGGAGATGATGCCATGCCAACCACCGCCTCGCCCGCTCCCAAGGCGTATTCCTACCTCCGCTTCTCCACGCCGGATCAGGCGCTCGGGGACAGCAAGAGGCGGCAGGTCGAGGCGGCGAGGTCGTGGGCGGAGGAGCGCGGTCTGACGCTGGATGAGGAACTTGCAGACGAGGGGGTCAGCGGGTTCCGGGGGGCGAACACGCGGGACGACACGGCGCTCGGCTCCTTCCTCAAGGCAGTCAACGCGGGAGACGTGCCGAAGGGGAGCGTTCTGATTGTGGAGAGTCTGGACCGCCTTTCGCGTGATCGCATCTTGTCGGCTCAGAACGTCATGACGTCCCTGCTGCTGGCGGGGGTCCGGGTGGTGACCTTGGGTGACCGGCGGGAGTATTCGGAGGAGTCCGTTAACGCCAACCCCATCGACCTGATCGCCAGCCTCTTGGTGTTGATGCGAGCGAACGAGGAGAGCGAAACCAAGGCGAAGCGTCTCCGCGCGGCGTGGGCGAATAAGCGGCAGGCGGCGGCGACCACCGGGAAGCGGATGACGGTGACCTGCCCGGCATGGCTTGAGGCGGACGCCAGCGGCGAGGGGTTCAACGTGCGAGCGGAGCGGGCCGCTGTCGTGCGTCGCATCTTCGCCGAGACCATCGCCGGGAAGGGGCAGCATCGGATCGCGGCGGACCTGACCGGCGAGGGCGTTCCGACGTGGGGGCGGGGGAAGGGCTGGCATCGCACGTATGTCCGCAAGATCGTGGACAGCCCGGCGGTCGTCGGTGACCTGACGCTCCATGTGACAGAGCGGCTGGACGGTGGCGGGGCGAAGCGGCGACCCATCGGGGACGTGGTCCGGGGCTACTACCCTGCCGTGGTCGATGCGGAGATGTGGCACCGGGCACGGGCGGTGGTCGGAGGGCGGGGGGCGGCAGGCACCTCGGGCCGGGGCCGTCATGCTGGGCAACCTGTCCGCCACGTCCTAGCCGGTATCGCCCACTGCCCAGTCTGCGACGGGGCGATGACCCGCGTCTGGAAGGGCACGGGAGGCGGGCGGGCCTTCCTCGCTTGTGCCAGGGCGAAGCGGGGCGCGGGGTGCGTCTACAAGTCCGTGGCGGTTGTGACCGTGGAGGCGGCGCTCCTGCGAGAGCTGGTCGGCCTGCTGGATAACCCGCCCTCCGCCAACGCCGGGGAGAAGGCGGCACGGGAGGAGTTGGCCCAGACGGAGCGGTTGATCGCGACGGTGGTCGAGGAGCGCGAGGAGATTGGACAGGCGCGACGGCAGCGGCGTGGTCTCCTCCCCGTGGAGCGGGAGCGGGAGGCCGTCCTCTATCAGCAGCAGCAGGCCCTTGAGGACACCCGCCGGTCCCTGCTGGACACCCTCGCCACCACCGGGTCGCGGCTTGTTGATGCCCGCATCTCGCGCCTCGGGAGCGCGCTGGACGCCATGGGCGGGGAGGATCGGAGCGAGGCCAACGCGGCGGCGCGGGAGACGTTCTCTCGGGTCATCATCGACCACCGCGTGGAGGAGATGGTCTTCTACTGGCGGCACGGCGGCGAGACGGTCGTCAGCTACGGCAATCCGTTCGGCTGAGAGGGCGTCGGCCTATTAGGGCACATCCTTGAAGCACCGTCCCTTTTTCCCTTACCCTCGGAGCACCCTGCTTTTTTCGCCGTAGGTTGAGCAGGGTTGCAGCAGCGCCACGCCTCGGATCAATAAACCGGCAAGTCTTGAACTTGTGGCGGTCTGCGCTATATCTTGACCAAAGGTTATCCTCGGGTTCTAATATCAGGGTTACCCGGTCGTAGTCCCCTCAGAGGTAATCCTCATGGTGACCGGCGGTTAAACCTTAGATCACCCGTAGGTCTCGCTACGCTCGACCTACTCGCTTCGCTCGTAGGGATCGGCGTCCACGTCCCCCGCTCAAATTCCGTCAGAACAGGCGATACTGTTTATTTGACGTTGGAGGGGGTCTACAGGCGAAAGTCTGTTCTATGGCGTGGCGATACCAAAGCGGGCTTTGAGGGGCCTCAGCGGCGCTCTAGGCGGCCTCTAGGGGTGATGGGCCGCCTGCTGATCAAGCGCAGGGCATTTCTCGCCATCGCGGAGGTCCGCGCCTTGGTCGAGGACCGACGCTATCGAACCAGAAAACAGACATATTGATCGTCTGCTATGGGTGGGAAGCGGACAACCTGTCCGATACGATCAAGCCGCCTCATAATGGATGTCTGCATGGCGGACCTGATACCCTTGCCCGAAGAATGGTGGCCTGCCTTCAAACGAGGCTTCACCCTCATTCTCGTCTTGATGCCGATCCCTATGGGGTTTGCTGTTCTTAGAGATTTCGAAGTTGCGACGGCGTTGAGCGACATTTCGGTCGCCGGATTGATCGTTCTCATCGGCGCGACCATAGGCGGGCTTAGCTTTGCACTTCCGGCTTTGGTGCGCGGCTTCTTATACCGGTGGCTCCGCCGACAGTAGGTCCGCTATGGGTCGGAAGCGGTCATTGAGGAGCGGCCGAAAAGCGGACGTTCGTCAGGCGCGATTGATCGAGTTCGCGGACGTCGGCCCACGATGCGCTTCTATCCCAGGGCTCTGCTTTCAGGGTCACCTATCCGAACGGGGATATATATAAGCTGTCGTAGTGCCAGAGCCCCCTCTGGGGGGTGTTGTGCCGTGGTGAGGGGATCGGGCACCCTTAATCCAACTAGGGGTGCTGGGCGTCGGGCATGGGTTCGGCTTACAGCCGTGCACGTGAACTGGGGTCTCCACGTCGTTGACATGAGGATATTGTGTCCCCCGGCGGCCGCCACCTCCAGCGCCCGCTTGGCGCTCTCCTGTCCCTTGACCTCGCGCAGGTCGGGCACGACGGCGCCCGACCGGACCGGCCCCGGGTCCGGCGCGCGCAGGATCGTCGTGCCCTTGAAATGATTGATCAGCCCGATCAGCGACCGGGGCGCCAGGATGCGCACGTCGCCGGCCCAGGCCGCCTCGGGTCCATTCGCCTCGGGACAGATCAGACCCAGGCCCATAGAGGCGGCGGCGACGGCCGCCGGAAGCGTTCCGCCCACCGGCTGGATCCGCCCGTCCAGCCCCAGCTCGCCCAGCGCCGCCCACCCCTCCAGCGCGTCCGGCTGGATCACCCCGAGCGAGGCCAGAAGGGCGAGCGCTATGGGCAGGTCGAAATGGCTGCCCTCCTTGGGCAGGTCGGCGGGCGCCAGGTTGGCGATGATCCGCTTGGCCGGGAGCGCCAGGCCGATGCCGGCGAAGGCGCCCCGCACCCGCTCGCGGCTCTCGGCCACGGCCTTGTCGGGCAGTCCGACGATGGAGAAGATGGTCTCGCCGTCCCGGCCGACCAGCTGGACCTCGACGGTGACCCGCCGCGCGTCGACCCCCTCGAACGCCACCGTCGCGATACTGGCCAGCATGACCCTCTCCTCGCCGCGCTACGTGAGCGCGAGAGAACGAACCATGAACTCATTCAGATTGCAAGCGCGCCGTCATGCACTCGGGACGTGTTTCGCCTCGATCACGTCCCAGAGGATCGCCGCCGCATCGATGCCGGTGAATTCCTTGAGCTGAACCGCGCCGGTCGGGGAGGTGACGTTGATCTCGGTCAGATAGTCGCCGATCACGTCGATGCCGACGAACAGCAGGCCGCGCGCCTTGAGCTCCGGTCCGATGATGGCGCAGATTTCCAGATCGCGGGCCGTCAGCTCGACCGGCGCGGCTGTGCCGCCGACGCGCAGGTTCGACCGCACCTGACCCTCGGCCGGGACGCGGTTGATGGCGCCGACCGGCTCGCCGTCGATCAGGATGATCCGCTTGTCGCCTTTGGAGACCGCCGGAATGAACTTCTGGATCACCAGCGGATCGCGCGAGCCCGCCATGTGGATCTCGATCAGGGCTTCGAGATTCGGATCGCCAGCCTTGAGGCGGACGACGCCGGAGCCCGCCGCGCCATGCAGGGGCTTGAGCACCACGTCGCCGTGACGCTCATGGAAATCGACCAGGGCGACGGGGTCGGAAGAGATCAGGGTCGGCGGCTGGACACCCTCGAACCGGGTCGCGAACAGTTTCTCGGGCGCGGAGCGAACCTCGGCCGGGTCGTTGACGACCAGGGTGCGCGGATGGACCGTCTCCAGCAGATAGGTCGCCGTGACATAGGCCATGTCGAAGGGCGGATCCTGACGCATGAGGATGACGTCGACGTCACGGCCGAGATCGAGTTTGACCTCGTCGCCGATGGTGACGTGGTCGCCGTGGACGTGGCGGATCACCACCGGCCGGGCGCGGCAGGTCAGGCTTCCGTCCTCCAGCGCCAGGGTGCGGAAGTCATAAACCCACAGCGGATGGCCGCGCTGCTGCGCCTCCATGGCCAGGAAGAAGGTCGTGTCCGAGGCGATGTTGACCGCCTCGATGGGGTCCATCTGGATGGCGACTTTGAGCATGAAGGACTTCCTTGGTGCGCTATCGCTCGCCGCACGGCGGCTCGCTGCTTGAGCGCGTTCGCGCCTTGGCCTCAAGTAGTGCGAAGCGCGGCGGTTCCAAGCAGAAACTTTAGTTCAACCGCATCCTCAGCCGGTCGGACGCCATCTGGTGCATCTGGTCGTCCTGGCCGGCGACGGCGCGGGCGCGACGCAGGGCCTCCAGCGCGCCGGTCAGGGCGCCCTGTTTCTCGCGGGCGGCGGCGACGTCGAGCCACGGCCGGTGATCCTCCGGATCGAGCAGGGCACGGCGCACGGCCGAGCGTTCGGCGCACAGATAGTCCTCGGCCTTGATGGCGCGGCTGAACAGGACGTTCTGCAGCCGGATCAGGCATTCGCGGTCGCTGACGGGCGCCATCAGCACGTCCAGCCGGTCGGCGACGTGCGGCGTCAGGCCGGCGCGCAGGGCTCGACGCGTCAGTTCCGAGGGCATGACGACCCGACCGTGGCTGAACGGATCCAGCGCGACCGGACCGGCAGGGGTCTCGACCCGCAGCAGGAAGTGGTTGGGGAAGTCGACGCCCTGGGCCTTGATCCCCGCCCGGCGGGCCGCGTCGAGATAGAAGACGGCCAGGGCCGCCGACAGGCCGCGCCTTCGCTCGGCGACATCCAGCACGTCTGTGTTGGCCGGGTCGGAATAGCGCAGCAGGTCGCCGTTCAGCCGCAGGTCGGCGGCCATGGTCTCGGCCAGGGCGTCGTCGGGGCTCTCGCCGCCGATACGCTCGGCCAGTCGCTGGGCGGCGGCATCGGAGAGGACCCGGGCGGGCGAGGGGTCCCGGAACGGATAGTCATGCAGGGCGCAGGCGATGGCCGTATCGAGCAACGGAAACGCGTCGTCGTCGGCCTGGCCGGCCTCTTCCAGTGCGACTTCCGCCTCTTCGCGCGTCACGGTCCGTCCCCCGACGACCTGTTTTCACCCCCCGGTGAAAACTAGAGATTGCGACGATGGCGCGGAATTCGCCCGGGGGCCAGCGCTACGGTATCGATTCGCAACGCAAGACCGGCCAAGCTGGGTCTTTGGCGCAACAGTGCCGCGCCCGCTGCGCGCAGCCGTACCAGTTGTTGATTATCAACAGCATTCAGCGCGGCCTCAATGGTGGCGCGGCGTTTGACCTCGACGACGACGATCGTCCTGCCCTGTCGCGCGAGGATGTCGATCTCGACCCCTCGCGTCTTCAACCGGAAGCCGAGAACCTGATAGCCCTTGAGCATCAGGAAGGCGGCGGCGACCCATTCGGCGCCGTGGCCCTCGCGGAACGCCCGCCCGCCCAGCGCCTGACGCCAGGCGGCCTTGCGCTGGACCGGCAGCGCGGCGCGGACCCTGGGCGGTTTCATCCCTTGCCCTGAAGCTCCAGCGCGCGGCGGTAGAGAGCCTTCCTCGGCAGGTCGAACGTCTCGGCCACCTCTGACGCCGCCTCGCCTGTCGGCAGGCGGGCGAGGGCCTCGGTCAGGGCCGCATCGACGTCGGCGGCGCTGGCGGTCTCGACGTCTCCCGGACCGATGACGATGACGATCTCGCCCTTGGGACTGTCGCAGCGCGGGTCGACGGCGAGTTCGGCCAGCGTTCCCCGGACCGCCTCCTCATAGAGTTTGGTCAGTTCGCGGGTGACGGCGGCGGGGCGAGGACCCAGCACCTCGGCCATGTCGGCGAGGCTGGCGGACAGGCGCGGGCCGCTCTCGAAGAAGACCAGGGTCTGACGCGCCGCCCTGACCTCGGCCAGCGCCGTCTTCCGCGCCGCGGACTTTGGCGGCAGGAAGCCGGCGAACAGGAAACGGTCGGACGGCTGGCCCGCGATGCAAAGGGCGGCGAGCAGGCTGGAGGCGCCCGGGATCGGATGGACGGGCAGGTCGGCGGCGATGAAGGCGCGGGCGACGACGAAGCCGGGGTCGGAGATCACCGGCGTGCCGGCGTCCGAGACCAGGGCCACGACCTGGCCCTCGCGCACCCGCTCGATGGCGATTTCAGCGGCGCGCGCCGAGGCATGGTCGTCGCAACGTTCGAGCTTCGCCTTCAACCCGTAGGCGCCCAGCAGCTTGGCCGTCACCCGCGTGTCCTCCGCCAGGACCAGATCGGCGGCGGCGAGGACGTCGAGCGCCCGCAGGGTCATGTCGCGCAGGTTCCCGATCGGCGTCGCGACCAGATACAGGCCCGGCGACACGGGCCGGGGCGGCGGGGCGGTCGGGGGAAAGGGGCCGGGTTCGCTCATCGCCCCTCCGTGCCACAGACCGGGGCTCAGGTCAGCAGAGCCTTGAGCAGGGAGTCGAGCACCGGCCGGCCGGTCGGGGTCGCCGCGACCCGGCCGTCAGCCACCGCCAGAAAGCCGTCCTCGACCAGACCATCCACGCGGGCGGTCAGATCCAGCGCCGCCAGATCGGTCAGGGCGACCCCCTCCACCGTGCGCAGGCCCAGCAGCAATCGCTCCTCGGCGGCGGCGCGGGGGTCGAGCGTCTCATGCTCCGACCAGGGCGTTCCGGCGGCGACGCCCTCGACATAGTCGGCGATGCGGCGATGAGCGACCGTGGCCGTGCGGGTTCCATCCAGCGTCAGACGCCCATGCGCGCCGGGGCCGATGCCGACATAGTCGCCGCCGCGCCAGACATGCAGGTTATGAGCAGAGCGGGCGGCGACATCCCGGGCGTGGTTGGAGACCTCATAGGCCTCGAACCCGGCGGCCCCGAGCACCGCCCGGGTGGCCTCATACAGGTCGGCGGCCGTGTCCTCGTCGGGCGGAACCAGCGATCCCCGCTCGGTCGCGCGGGCGAAGGCCGTGCCTTCCGCTATGGTCAGTTGATAGGGCGAGACGTGCTCGAACCCCATGTCGAGCGCCTCGTTCATGGCGGCGGTCCAGCCGGCGAGGGTCTGGCCGGGCAGGGCGTAGATCAGGTCGATCGACAGCCGGTCGAAGACCGTCGCCGCTACGGCGATGGCCCGGCGCGCCTCGTCCGCCGAATGGTTGCGGCCGAGGAATTTCAGCTGCTCATCGTCCAGCGACTGGACCCCCAGCGACAGCCGGTTGACGCCCGCCTCCCTCAAGGCGGCGAAATGAGCGGCTTCCGCGTCGGTGGGGTTGGCCTCGAGCGTGATCTCGATCTCGCCGCCGGGGAACAGGGCCCGCGCCCGGGCAATGATCAGCGCCACGTCCCCGGCCTGCATCAGCGACGGGGTGCCCCCGCCGAAGAAGATGGAGACCAGCGGGCGTGCGCCGATCAGCGCCGCCTGGGCTTCGAGGTCGCACAGGATGGCCTCGACCAGGACCGCCTGCTCCTCGCGCCAGCCCCGGTCGCGCACGACGTTGAAGTCGCAATAGGGGCAGATGCGGGCGCAATAGGGCCAGTGGACATAAAGGGCGACCGCGTCGCCACTCTGTGGATTCGGCGCAGCGGCGCCGGGGGTGTCAGTCAATCAGGGCCGCCTTCAGCATGGCGAAGGCGCGGGTGCGGTGGCTGAGGCTGTCCTTCAGCTCCGGCGTCATCTCGCCGAAGGTCAGATCGTGGCCCTGCGGAATGAACAGGGGGTCGTAGCCGAAGCCGTTGGTCCCGCGAGGCGGGAAGGTGACGACGCCGTCCACCCGCCCCTCGACCACCACGCAGGGCCCGTCCGGCCAGGCCACGGCCAGGGCCGAGGTGAACCAGGCCGACCGGTCCGTCGCCCCCAGCTCCTCCAGCCGCGTCTCGATCTTTCGCATCGCGGCGTCGAAGTCCCGCTGGGGTCCGCCCCAGCGCGCGGAGAAGATTCCGGGCGCACCGTCGAGCGCCGCGACCGACAGTCCGGAATCGTCGGCCAGGCTGACTTCGCCCGAGAACTGCGCCGCATGACGCGCCTTCAACATGGCGTTGCCGACAAAGCTGGCTTCAATCTCGGCCGGTTCGGGCAGATTCAACTCCCCTGCGGTGACCACCGTGTAATGTCCGTCCAGAAGCGCATCGATTTCACGCGCCTTGCCGGCGTTGTGAGTCGCGGCCACGAGCCGCATCCCCTTGATAAGCTTCAACTTCATCCGCGATCACGCCCGTGAAACATTTCATTGCCTAAGTTTAATATCGTTAAACGATATGTAACGTGACTAGTGGGTACGCACGGCCTATCTATGATCTCAAGAACGGCGGCCACAACGTTCCCCGGAAACACCCAGAAGGGCAAATCCGAACCCCGTGGCAGACAGAAGCGGGCATTAATGACCCGCCTCAGGATCGAAGGACAGAACGATGAACACGATGAACGCCTCGCTGATGATGGACAAGGTCGGCGCGCTGCTGATCAACGCCGCCCTGCTCGCCGCCCTGCCGACCGCCCTGGTCGCCATCCTGGTGCAGGCCTTCTAATACAGGTGTCGCTACCGCTCGCGACGAAAGTCCGGGCTCTCTCAATCCCCTGGTTGCCGATCCGGTGAGGCTCCCGAGCCGAACGACGGCAACCAAGAACGAAGAGGCTTTTGACGCCGTTGAAGAAGATCGCGATGTATAAGACCGCGTAGGGGTTCCCCCCGAACCCCGCGCGGTCCTCGCGGTCCAGACTTCCGGTCCAGATTCTTTCCCGAGCTGTCGATGTCCCTCACCCGGCCTGAGCTGCGCCTGCCGAAGATGCCCAGAGGCATCCGCGCGCCGTTCAAGACCTTGGGACCCGGCTCTGTTTCCAGCCTGCTGAAGATCGCGCTGGATGTGGCCTATGTGCTGCTGATGATCATCACTGCGGTGCTGCTCCTGGTCTTCCTCGCCTCGATCTTCATTCCGCTGGCCAATCTGAACATCACCGTCGCTAATGAGAGCGGCGGCCGGCAACAGCCGCTGACCCGGCCCCTGCTGCTGTTCGGCGTGGGGGCCCTGACCGCCTATTTCGGCGGCTTCCTGCTGATCCTCAGAAACCTGCGGATGATCTTCCGAACCCTGACCGTGGGCGACCCGTTCCGGCCCGAGAATGTGCGCCGTCTGCGCCAGATCGGCCTGATCCTTGCCATCGTCACCGGCGGCGTCTGGCTGGTCCAGGGACTGGTCGCCGCGCGTCTGGCGCCCGGAGTGATGGATTCCCAGGGCGTCGGCGAGCTATTGACCCCCGTCTTCTCGGTCCTGGTCGTCTTCGTCCTGGCCGAGGTGTTCAAGGAAGGCGCCCGTCTGCGTCGAGAGTCAGAGCTTACGATCTAGATGGCGATACGGGTTCAACTGGACAAAATGCTGGTCGAACGACGCATGTCGCTGACCGAGCTGGCCGATCGCGTCGGGGTGACCCTGGCCAATCTGTCGATCCTGAAGACCGGCAAGGCGCGGGCGGTGCGGTTCTCGACCCTCTACGCCCTGTGCCGCGAACTGGACTGCCAGCCGGGCGACCTGCTGGTCTATGAGCCCGGCCCGCCGGAAGCTGACGCCGACGGCGGAGACGCCTGACCCCGTGGCGCGGCGACCGCCTCCCGACCTGACGACCGAGGACCGCCGCATCTGGGCTCGCGTCTCCGGCTCCGTGACCCCGCCGAGGACCCGCAAGGCTGCGCGCGTGACCCCCGGCGCCATCCTCCCCGACGAGCCGCTGAAGCCCGAGACGATCAAGGCGCCCCGACCGCAGGTCATCGGCAAGCCGAAGACCTCGACGAAGATCCGCGCCGCTGCTACCGTCGCGCCAAAGGCCGCGCCTGCGCCGGCGCCCCGGTCCGCGCCCGAGGAGCTCGAGCCTCGCCGCCAGCGCAGGCTCTCGCGCGAACGCGATCCGATCGAGGCCTCCATCGACCTGCACGGCTTCGGCCGGTTCGAGGCGGAGGACCAGCTGCGCGCCTTCCTGGCCCAGTCGCAGGCCCGGGGGCTGCGGGCCGTTCTCGTCGTGACGGGGCAAGGTCGGCGCGGCGGCGGGATCATCCGCGCCTCGATCCACGAATGGCTGCAGGGCCATGCCCTGCGCGGCGTGGTCTCCGGCTTCGCCATGGCCCACCGGCGGCACGGCGGCGACGGCGCGATTTACGTCACATTGAAGCGCTAGCGCCAAACCCCTAGCCTTCGGGCGGAGGATCGACATGACCGCAAAACGCCTGTCCGCCTGGGTTTCAGCCGCCGTGCTGGTTTTCGTATCGACGCCCGCCCTGGCCTGCGTCATGGCTCCGCCGGCTCCGGACGAGGTCGTCGCCGAACGCGTCAGGAATCATCAGGCCGAGCTGTGGACCCGCTCCGACGTCGTCTTCCTGTCCGAGGCGAGCGCCTTCGAGCAGATCGAACTGGGCGCGGGCGACGGCTTCAGCGCCACTCTCGCGCCGTCGCTGGCGCTCAAGGGCGACCTGCCGGTGGAGCGGATCGGTATCCGCCACACGACCTTCACCAGCTGCGGGCCGATCCCCTTCCTCGACGCCCTGTCGGGCCGCGAGGGCGAGTGGTTCGTCACCTATGGCCGGCAGGTGTCGTCGGGCCTGTCGATCGACGCCACCATTCCCGTCACAGATCTGGTCGACGCCGAGGCCCTGCGCGCGTGGCGCAAGGGCCACGAGGCCGGGGACTCCGCTTCCGGAAACTAGGCCGTCAGCGTCAGGCCGTTCTCGGCGGCCAGATCGGCCAGCTTGACCATCGGACGCGGACCCCAGTGGGCGATGACTTCAGAGGCCGCAAGCGAACCCAGCTTGCCCGACTGTTCCAGCGTCAGGCCGCGCGCGACGCCCAGCAGGAAGCCGGCGGCGTACTGGTCGCCGGCGCCCGTGGTGTCCTGGACCCTGGCGACCGGATAGGCGGCGACCGGGACCCGCTCGTCGCCCGAAATGATGACGGAGCCCTCGGCGCCGCGCGTGACGGCGGCGATCTCGACCATCGAGGCCAGTTGCGAGGCGGCGGCGTCGAAGTCTTCGGTCTCGAACAGGGCGGCCAGTTCGCCTTCGTTGGCCAGGACGATGTCGGCCGAGGCCTCGATGAAGGCCAGCAGTTCGGCGCGCCAGCGGGCGACGACGAAGGTGTCCGACAGGGTGATGGCGACCTTGCGGCCCGCCTTGTGCGCGGCGGCGGCGGCGGCCTCGAAGGCGGCGCGGGCCGGGGCCGGGTCGAACAGATAGCCTTCCAGATAGACGATGGCGCTGGATCCGATCAGCTCGGCGTCGATGTCCTCGACCCCCAGCTGGTTCGCCGCGCCCAGGAAGGTGCACATGGTGCGCTGGCCGTCAGGCGTGACGTTGATCAGGCAGCGGCCGGTGCCGGCGCCGCCTTCCAGAACGGGGGTGTCGAAATGCACGCCCGAGGCGCGGATGTCGTGGCTGAAGACCTCGCCCAGGGTGTCCGGCGCGACCTTGCCGACATAGGCCGCACGGCCGCCGAACGAGCCGACTCCCGCGACCGTATTGCCGGCCGAGCCGCCCGAGGCCTCCACGCCCGCCGCCATCGCGTCGTAGAGGGCCGCGCTCTGGGTCTCGTCAACCAGCTGCATCGAGCCGGGCGTCAGGGACTGGGCGATCAGGAAGGCGTCATCGCAGGGCGACAGCACGTCGACGATGGCGTTGCCGACGGCGCAGACGTCGTATTGGGCGGTGTTCTGGGTCATGGCGCGCCCCATAGCGGGCGAGGACACCCTGCGCCAGCCCCGCTTTACCCCTCGTCGCAAAATCATATAAGGACATCCTTATATGATCCGGCCCGCAAGGCCGGGCGGAGGCCCCATGACCCAGATCGCCATCCTGACGCCCGCCGCCGACGATCCGGCCTACAAGAGCCACTGGCCCGTCGTGCTGGAGCGTCTGTCGAAAGCCCTGGCCATGGCCGATGTGACCGTCGTCCCGACCGCCTGGACCGACCATGTCGAGGACGCCTCGGGTCTGATGGACTACCCGCTGGTGCTGGGGGTCCTGACCTGGGGCTATTACGAGCGCCACTCCGACTGGCTGGCGGCGACGAAACTGTGGGGCGAGGCGGGCGTGAAGATCGCCAACCCGGCCTCGGTGCTGGGCTGGAATTCGGACAAGTCCTATCTGCGGCGTCTCGAGGCGGCCGGGATCGCCATTCCGCCGACGGCCTGGACTGATCAGGTGACGCAGGCCGAGGTCGATGCAGCCTTCGACCGGTTCGGGACTGACACTCTGGTCGTCAAGCCGACCGTCTCGGGCGGCGCATGGAAGACGATCAGGATTTCGCGCGGCGAGACCCTGACCGACGCCCCCGACGGCCCGGCCATGATCCAGCCCTTCCTGCCGGAACTGGTGGCGGACGGAGAGCTGTCGCTGCTCTTCTTCGGCGGACGATTCAGCCACGCGGTCATGAAGCGCGCGAAGGCCGGCGATTTCCGCGTCCAGGTCCAGTACGGCGGCGGCTATGCTCACGTCCCCGAACCGCCCGCCGGCGCCGTTGCGCTGGCCGGGCGCGTACTGGCTGTGATCGAGGAGCCTCTGCTCTACGCCCGCATCGACATGGTCGAAACCGGGTCGAACTGGGTCCTGATGGAAGCGGAACTGGTCGAGCCCGACTTCTATCTTTCGCAAGCGCCCGACGGTGGTCGCCTGTTCGCCGAGGCCGTCAGGACGCGACTGGCTTCCGGCGCGTAATGAACCACGCGAGGACGATCAGCACCGCCAGGGCTCCGAACGCCTTGGCCGTCGTGACCGGATCCTCGACCACGAAGACGACAAACAGGGCCGCGTTGATAGCCAGGGCGATCAGGGCCGGCAGCGGATAGAGGGGCATCTTCCACGGCCGCTCCAGCCCCGGTTCACGCACCCGCATGACGATGGCCGCGGCGTTCACCAGCACGCTCATCAGGGCCAGAAGCGCGGTCGAGAAGACCAGCAGGGTCTCGTAGACGCCGATCGTCGCCAGCAAACCGCCGGTCACGACCGTGGCGATCAGGGCCAGGCGCGGCGTGCCGTTGGCGGCGACGCCTGACAGGCCCGGCACCTGATACTCGCGCGCCATGGCGAACAGGACGCGCGGGAAGACCATGATCATGGCGTTCAGGATCGTCACCAGCGAGATCAGGCTGACAGCCGTCACCACCGGCCCCGCCGCCGCGCCGAACACCCGCCCGGCTGCGTCCGCCGCGACGAGGTTGGATCCGGCCATCTCGGCCGGGCTCAGGACGTTCAGATAGGCGAGGTTCGCCAGGACATAGATGACCGTCACCACGGCGATGCCGGAGAAGGTAGCCTTGGCGATGCTGCGGCCCGGATCGACCACCTCCTCGCAGAAATAGGCCGCGCCGTTCCAGCCGTAGTAGGTGCCGGAGATGGCCCTGAGCGCCATGACAATCCCGGCGAAGGTCAGGGCGACGGCCGTCGCTGGCTCGACCACGGTCGCGATCGGGATCCCCCGCGGGGCGAAGAACAGTCCCGCGATCAGGACGGCGAACAGGGCGGCCTTGACCGCACTGCCGATCTCCTGCGACCGGCCGCCGACCCTGGTGCCCAGCCACTGAACGCAGCCCACGGCGACGACAGCCGCCAGCGCCAGCACGCCGATGGGCAGGGCGGTGAGAACACCGAGCCGGTGAAGGTATTCGCCGAAGACCACGGCGATGAAGGCGATCCCGCCCATGTTGCCCAGCCAGTCGCAGACTCCGACCGCCAGCCCGGTCAGCGAGCCGAAGGCCCGTCGCGCGAAGGCGTAGGGTCCGCCCGTCTGGCGGATCGAGGCGGCCAGTTCGACTGTCGACATGGAATCGATGAAGGCGACCAGACCGCACAGGGCCCACAGGGCAATGATCCAGGCCGGGCTCTGCACACCCGAGGCGACAACGCCGGGCGTCCTCAGGATGCCCTGGCCGATCACCCCGCCGACGACCACGGCAATGCCGAAGGTCACCCCCAGCACGCGCAGCAGATGGCCGCGATCCGGATCGGGCAGGGTCGTCTCGGTCATGGGCAGGCTCCCCGACGGCCGCGCCGTCCTGGTTCTCGATAGACCACCGTTGGCCTCCGGCGCTAGACCGCCGCCATCAGTCCCCGCGAGGGGCAAAGGTCGTTGATGATGCAGCCGGCGCAGTTCGGCTTTCGCGCCGTGCAGGTGTAGCGGCCGTGCAGGATCAGCCAGTGATGCGCCTTGTGCAGGAAGGCCTCGGGGACGATGCCGTGCAACTGGTCCTCGACCTTGTCTGGCGTCGCGGCGTTGGCGAGGCCCAGCCGGTGCGAGACGCGGAAGACGTGGGTGTCGACCGCGATGGCCGGCTCGATGCCCAGTTCGTTGAGGACCACGCTGGCCGTCTTTCGACCCACGCCGGGCAGGGCCTGCAGGTCCGTGCGGGTCAGAGGCACGACGCCGCCGTGCTGTTCAAGGACGATGCGGCTCAGGGCGATGACGTTCCTCGCCTTGTTCCGATAGAGGCCGATCGAGGCGATGTAGGGGACCAGCCCCTCCTCCCCCAGCGCCAGCATCTTCTCCGGCGTGTCGGCCACGACGAACAGCCTGTCCGTCGCCTTGTTGACCGCGACGTCGGTCGCCTGGGCCGACAGGGCGACGGCGACGACAAGGGTGAAGGGGTCGGCGAAGTTCAGCTCGGTCCTCGGCTCCGGCATGACGCGGGCCAGACGGGTGAAGATGTCCTCGACCCGATCCTCGTCGGGCGGAAAGGCGAAGATCGGGATCGGCGCACCGGTCATGATGCTGCCGGGCTTGCGGGCGCCGAGCGCCGTCGGCTTGCCCGTAACCTTGGGACGTTTGGCCAACTCAGCGCGCCCCGGGATTGGACAGGCGCGGGTCGATGCCGAGCGCCGTGATCGCCTCAACCGCCGCGCGTTCGCCCTCCATCCAGGCGCCGTGGGCTGTGCCGTAGAAGCCGCGCGAGGTCGCCTCTCCGGCGATGAAGATCCGGTCCTCGATCGGCCGCGCCAGCCGCGCCCGGGCCCCGGTCTCGCGGTCGCCCAGACCCGGCAGGACATGGGAATAGGCGCCCATCGACCAGGACTCTGCGCCCCACATCGAGGTCGACAGGACCCGCAGCCGTTTCGGGAAGCTCGACCCCAGCAGGTGGGCCAGTTCGGAACAGGCGAAGTCGAAGAAGGCCGCCTCGCCCTCCGCCTCAAGCCCCCAGGCCAGGTCGCCGCCGAAATAGCCCTCGATGATCGGCCGACCGAAGGGGCGCAGATGATAGCCGCCGGTCTGGGCCGTGTCGGTCCGACCCCACAGCTGGCTGTCCTTGGGGAATTCCTCCGCCCCGTCGACGGCCATATGCAGTTTGGTCGCCAGGCCCAGGGGCGCACCGGCCGCCGCCTCGATCAGGTCTGGCAGGGGCGGATCGAACCGCACGGTTTCCGAAGCCAGCACCGAGGTCGGCAGGGTCAGGATCACGGACTTCGCCTCGATCACGCCGCGCGCCGTCTCGATCGTCATTCGGGAACCCGAGCGGTCGATCCGCTCGACCGGGCAGTTCAGCACCACCGGAACGTCCTCACCCAGTGACGCGATCAGGGTCCCGTAGCCCTCGGTCACCCGATGGTTGACGCCCGTGTCCTCGTAGGCGTCGTAGTCGAGGGTCGACACCTCGGCGAACTTCGCGCCGTTCAGCGCGCCCGATATGGCGTCCATCCGCGCGTTCCAGCGGTCGCCCGGGATGAACAGGTGCGAGGCCGCGCGATCGTCGCCGGTCCTGGCGGCCTCCGCGACCCGTTCGTCAAAGGCGTTGAAGGCTTCGCCGAACTCCGCCTGTTCGGCCGGGGTCAGGCCCAGGTTGAACGCCTGCTGACGCCACGGCGGCGGTGTCTCGTCGATGGTGAAGCCAGCTTCGCGCCCGATGGCGCAGAGCACGTTCTCGTCGGCCGAATGCAGCCAGCCGCAGCCGAGATCGAGCGGCATGTCCTCGTGGGTCGCCGTATGGGCTCGCCCGCCGATCCGGTCGCGCGCCTCCAGCACCACGACAGCCACCCCCGCACGCGCCAGCCGACGCGCCGCCGAAAGCCCTGCGGCGCCCGCGCCGATCACGGCGACATCGATGGAGGAGGGGAGGGAGATCAGGTCGCTCAGGAAGGCAGGGTGAACAGCGCGAAACATGACGTGTTCACGCCGCGTCGCAAGGGGATTGATTTTTGGACGATTGGGTCCATTTTACAGCCGTCCTCCCCGACGCCCATCCCAGAGACCCGTTCGCATGGCCCTCGCTCCCGCACTGAAGAAACGCCTCCCGCTGATCGTCGGAGGCGTCGTGGCCATTGGTCTGATCATCGGCGGCGCCGTCTGGTGGCAGAACAAGCAGCGGTGGGAGATCACCGACAACGCCTTCGTCCAGGCCGACGTGACCCTGGTCAGCCCCCAGATCGACGGCTACGTCGCCGAGGTCCTGGTGACCGACAACCAGCGGGTCCAGGCCGGCCAGATCCTGGTCCGGCTCGACGACGCCGACGCCAGGGCCCGGCTGGCCGCCGCCGAGGCCAATCTCGCGGCCCTGCTGGCCGCGGTGGACAATGTGGACGCCCGCGCCGCCCAGGAGGAGGCGATGATCGCGTCGCGCGCCGCCGCCGTGTCCCAGGCCCGCGCCCAGGCCGAACTCGCCCGATCACAGGTCGCGCGCTACACTGCTCTGCAGCGTCAGGGCTGGGTGTCGCAGCAGCGGATCGAGACTGAAACCGCCGGCGCCCAGACCGCCGCCGCCTCGGTCGCCCAGGCCCAGGCCGCCCTCGTCGCCGAGCAGCGCACCGCCGGCGTGCTGGGCTCGACCCGCCAGCAGAGCCTGGCCGCCGTCGATCAGGCCCGCTCGGCCGTCGAACAGGCTCGCATCAATCTGGATCGCACCATCATTCGCGCGCCCGCCGCCGGCGTCGTCGGCGCACGCGGCGTTCGCGCCGGTCAGTACGTCCGCCCGGGCGGCCAGCTGCTGTCTCTCGTGCCGCTGGGCGACACCTATATCGTGGCCAATTTCAAGGAGACCCAGCTGGGTCGGCTGCGTCTGGGCCAGACCGTCCACATCGAGGCCGACGCCTTCCCCGGCGTGGACCTGACCGGCCGCATCGACAGCTTCGCTCCCGCCACCGGTTCGGAGTTCGCCCTGATCCCGGTGGAGAACGCCACCGGCAATTTCACCAAGATCACCCAGCGCGTGCCCGTGCGCATTCTCGTGAACCGCGCTGACGGCGGCGCGGCCCTGCGTCCCGGCCTGTCGGTCGAGGTCAAGGTCGATCTCAAGAGCGAGGGCGGCGCCTCGTTCGCCGAGGCCGCCACGGGCCAGACGCGCCTGGCCGACGCAGGAACCACGAGCTCGCAATGACCGCCGCCACGCTGGACGGGACCGCCGGTCCCGCCGCCGAGCCCAAAATCAACTGGACCTTCCTGATCCTCGGCTTCGCCGGGATGGTCATCGGCCAGTTCATGGCGATCCTGGACATCCAGATCGTCGCCGCCTCCCTGCCCCAGATCCAGTCGGGCGTCGGCGCCTCCGCCGACGAGATCAGCTGGATCCAGACCGCCTATCTGATCCCCGAGGTCGTGATGATCCCCCTGTCGGGATATCTGTCGCGGCTGTGGGGGACACAGAAGGTCTTCCTGTTCAGCTGCGGCGGCTTCGTCATCATGTCGATCGCCGTAGGCCTGTCGTCCTCGGTCGAGGTGATGATCTTTTTCCGGGCCATCCAGGGCTTCGTCGGCGGGGCCATGATCCCGACCGTCTTCGCCGTGGCCTTCACCGCCTTCCCGCCGTCCAAGCGCGTCACCGCCTCGGTCTTCATCGGCCTGATCGTCACGCTCGCCCCAACCGTCGGTCCGACGTTGGGCGGTCACCTGACGGAGATGCTCAGCTGGCGCTGGCTGTTCTTCATCAACGTCCCGTTCGGCCTGTTGTCCTTCTTCCTCGTCTGGCGCTACGCCAATTTCGACAAGGGCGATCCGTCCCTGTCGAAGGGGTTCGACTGGCTGGGCCTGGCCCTGATGGCGACCTTCCTGATGAGCCTGCAGTTCGTGCTGGAAGAAGGATCGAAGAACGACTGGTTCGCCGACGACCAGATCCTGCTGCTGGCGGTGGTCGCGGCGCTCTGCGGCCCGGCCTTCATCTGGCGCTCGCTGGTCTACTACAACCCGGTCGTCGAGCTTCGGGCCTTCAACAATCGCAACTTCCTCGTCGGGGTCATCATGACCTTCACCGTGGGAGCGGCCCTGTTCGGGGGGACCTTCCTGTTGCCGCTGTTTCTGGCGCGGGTTCGCGACTACTCGCCGGCCGAGGTGGGCACGACGATGGTCGTCTCCGGCCTCGCCATGTTCCTGACCGGCCCGTTCGCGGGGCGGCTGGTGCGGGTGGTGGACCTGCGGATTCTGATGTTCGGCGGCTTCATGATGTGCGCCTGGGGCATGTGGGACGCCCACGCCGTGACCACGGAATGGGGTTTCTGGGAGTTCGCCGGGGTTCAGGCCCTGCGCGGAGCGGGCGTCATGCTGGCCATGATCGCCGCCCAGCAGGTGACCATGTCGACCCTGCCGCCGCACATGGTCAAGAACGCCTCAGGTCTGGTGAACCTGTTCCGCAATGTCGGCGGCGCCTTTGGCCTCGCCTTCCTGAACACCTCCCTGACCACCAACACCGCCCTGCACATGAGCGAACTGACCCAGGCCATCCCGCAGACCTCGGTCCCGATGCAGGAAATGCTGGCCGGTATGGCCATGATGATGGCGGGCTCGATCGATCCAGAGGGCGCGGCGATGAAGGCCGTCTACGGAATCCTGCAGCGTCAGGCGACGACGCTCGCATTCGGCGACGCCTTCGCCATGCTGGCCATCGGCTGCGCAGCCTGCGCCTTCCTGACCCTGCTGGCGCGGCCGGTGAAGCCGGGCACGGGAACGCCTCCGCCCGCGGACGCCCACTGATGCCCCGCGTCATCGGACAGATCGACGAGAAGAAATCAGAGGCCATCCTCGAGGCCGCCATGGCCCTGTTCGCGGAAAAGGGCGGGGCTGCTTCGATGGAGCAGATCGCCCGCCGCGCCGGAGTCTCGAAACAGACGCTCTACAATCGCTACGCCTCCAAGGTGGAGATCGGCCGCGCCATGGCCGAGCGCCGCTCCGACGCCATCACCGCCCCCCTCCGGTCCGGCGGCGAGCCGGTCGAGGTCCTGACCGCCCTGGCCCAGGCCATGCTCGACAAGCTGTGCACCGCAGAGGGACGTTCGGCCATGCGCGGGGTCGCCCTGATCTCGCCCCAGGCCCCCGACCTGGCCCAGGCCGTCTACCACGCCGGACCGGGCGAGAGCCTGCGCCGGCTGTCGACCTGGCTGGCCGAACAGGACGGCCAGGTCGCCCTGCGTGTGCCCGACCCGATGGCGGCGGCCGAGATGTTCACCGGCATGACCATGGGCCATGGCTATCTGCGCGGCATCCTCGGCGTCGACGAACCCGAGATCGACCAGAGCGGACGCGCCCGCGAGACCGCCGAACGGTTCATCCGGGCTTTCGCGCCCTGACCGACCGGGCGTAAGGAGAGGCCGGTTGCGGGCGCCGCCCCGCGCTCAAGTAGCGAGCGACCGCGTCGCGAGCGTAGCGCCTAGAATGAGAGTATTTCCATGCTGATCGCCTGTTCCTCCTGGCCCGAAATCGACGCGCGTCTGAACAGCGGCGCCCGCACCGTCATCGTACCGATCGGCTCGAACGAACAGCATGGCCCGACCGGCCTTCTGGGCACCGACTGGATGTGCCCGGAGATCATCGCCCACGCCGCCGAAAAGACCGACGGCAGCCTGGTGATCGCCCCGACCTTCAACATCGGCATGGCCCAGCACCACCTGGCCTTCCCGGGCACGATCTCGCTGCGGCCCTCGACCTTCATGGCCGCGATCACCGACTGGGTGTCGTCCCTGAGCCGCCACGGTTTCGAGCGGATCTATTTCCTCAATGGCCACGGCGGCAACGTCGCGACCATCGAAGCGACCTTCTCGGAGCTCTACGCCGAATGGAGTTTCGTCGAGGAAAGCGCCCCCTTCGTGCTCAAGCTGCGGAACTGGTGGGACCTGCCGGGCATCCACAGCCTGTGCAACCAGATCTTCCCGACCGGCCACGGCATGCACGCGACCCCGTCCGAGATCGCCGTGACACAGGCCGCGTATCCCGACCGGATCAAGACAGCGGAGTATTCGCCCCGGATCGCACCCAGCGGCCCGATCCGCGACGCCCTCGACTACCGCGCCCGCTTCCCGGACGGTCGCATCGGCTCCGATCCGGCCCAGGCGTCGCCCGAGAAGGGGCAGCAGATCATCGACGCCGCCGTCCCCGCCCTGATCCGCGACGTGGCCGCCTTTGCCGATGAAGTCTTGCCCAGCTGAGGAAAGCGGCCCAAGCCCTTCGCATGACCCTGCTCGACAAAGCCCTGCGTGACGGCAAACGCCTGCAACGCAACACGACCTCCGCCGCGATCACCGCCGCCAGCGGGGGCGAGATGATGCGGGCCGCCTCCGACGTCATCGCCGCGCGGCTGAACATCATGGCCGAGGGCCTGGCCAATCCGATGAAGGCCGACATGGCCGAGATGCATCTGATGAGCACGGAAAAGGTCGAGGCCATGAGCGCCTCGGCCGCCGCCGTCGCCGGCAATCTGGGCGACTTGGCCGCCCGCGTGTCGAAGTCGGCGATGGACGAGGTCGGCCATGCCCAGCGGGCGGCGTCCGCCATCGCCTCGGCCGCTTCGCCGCAAGCCGCCGCCACCGCCCACTACAACTATGCTGTCGCCTGGTGGAGCCGTGCGGCGGGCCAGATGCTGACCCTCAACACCGAACTGCTGAAGGCCCAGGCCGATGCGCTGAAGCCGATCCACTCGGCCGCCGTCGCCAATGCGAAACGGCTCAAGAAATAGGGAACGGCCGAGCTTCGCGGCACGTTGATCCGGGGTCAGCAACTGGAGCCATGACCATGGCCGACCCCAAGACCCAAGAGAACGAAAAACACCCCGGCATGCTGGGCGACGGCACCGAGGAACAGAACCTCAACCAGCCCGGCGATCCGTCGAAGCGGATCAGGGAAGACGAGGTCGATGAAGCCTTCGGCGGCGACGAAAAAGGCTGAACGGCTTTAGTCGGGGGCGGCGGTCCGTATGATCCCGCCCTCAACCCTTACCGGCCAGGGCGTCAGTTTTCCGCCCGCGCACGGCCCGCCAACGCAGGCCCCCGATAGCGGCTCGAACACCGCTCCATGCCAGCCGCACAGGATCAGCGATCCGTCCGGCGTCAGATAGCGATCCATCTCGATGGCGATCGGAAACCCCTGATGCGGGCAGCGATCGACCCAGCCTGCGACCTCGCCGTTCTTTCGAACGACGAAGCCGTGGAAATAGGCTTCCCCGATCTGCAGCACGAAACCGCGCGAGCCGGGCTCCCTGATGTCGTCGAGCGCGCAGAGGGCGACGTTCGCGGGCGTGGTCCAGACCCGTTTGCGCTCGGCCGGAGCCGCGTCGCTCATTCCCGCTCCGCTTTCAGCGGTCGGGACAGCAGCCCCTCGATCATCGCGTCCACAGTGGTCTCCCCCGCCAGCAATGCCGCTGTCGCCTCGCAGATCGGCATCTCCACGCCCATCTTCCTCGCAAGTTCGCGCACGGCCGGCGCGCTCTCGTAGCCCTCCGCAACAGACCGCTTGCCGGCGAGAGCCTGTTCGATCGTCTGGCCTTCGCCCAGCGCCAGGCCCAGGCTCATGTTGCGCGACTGCGGGCTGGAGCAGGTCAGGACGAGGTCGCCCAGTCCGCACAGACCCGCCACCGTCTCCGGCTCCCCGCCCAGGGCCACGCCCAGCCGCGTCATCTCCGCAAAGCCGCGCGTGATCAGGGCGGCATGGGCCGACTTGCCCAGCCGACGTCCCTCCGAAAGCCCGCAGGCGATGGCCAGCACATTCTTGATCGCCCCGCCGACCTCGGCGCCGATCAGGTCGGTCGCGAGATAGGGCCGGAAGGCCGGACCCGACAGGGTCTCCATCAGGGCCTCGCCCAGCCGGGCATCCTCGCAAGCCAGCGTGACCGCCGTGGGCAGACCCCTGGAGACATCGGCGGCGAAGCTCGGCCCCGACAGGACGGCGGCGGGCGCATCGGGGATCGTCTCCGCCAGCACCTCGGTCATCAGCTTCAAGGACCCGCGCTCGATGCCCTTGGAGCACAGGACGATCGGCGCGCCCGTCTTGTGGTGCGGCGCATAGGCCGCCAGCGTCGAGCGCATGAACTGGGCGGGCGGCACGGCCAGCACCAGATCGCACTCCGACAGGCCCGACAGCTCCGCCGTCACAGAGATCCGGTCGTCCAGCACCACACCCGGCAGGAAGGCCTCGTTGATGCGGCGGGTGGTGACGCTCTCGACCACCTCGGGCTCGCGCGCCTGCAGGATGACGTCCAGCCCTGCGCGGGCGCAGACCAGGGCCAGGGCCGTGCCCCAGGCCCCTGCGCCGATGACCCCTGCGGTGCGATAGGCCATTCGTTCCCTCAAGCTTTCGCGCCCTTGCGCCCGGTCGGATGGACAGGATCGGCCAGTGCGCGCGCCTCGTCCAGCGGCCATCGCGGACGGGCGGGCGCATCAATATCCGAAACCAGCCCGAGCTGAAGCCGTTCCGCCCCCGCCAGGGCGATCATCGCCGCATTGTCGGTGCAATAAGCCATGGGCGGCGCGAGGAAATCGAAGCCACGCTTCGCCGCCGTCGCCTCCAGCACCCGCCGCACCGTCCTGTTGGCCGCGACGCCCCCGGCGACGACAAAAAGAAGTCCTTGCTGGCCTACCGCCTCGCCCGCGGGGCTCGGCTGCCGGAGGCGGGACTCATGCTTCTCGGCAAAGTCGGCCATGGCCCGATCCGATCGTTCCGACAGCTGGCGCGCGATGGCGTTCTGCACCGCATCGGCCAGATCGGCCCGGTCCTGATCCGTCTCGCAGGTCTGGGCCAGCCGCGACGCAGCCGTCTTCAGTCCCGAGAAGGAAAAGTCGCAATCCTTGCGGCCCAGCAGAGCCCTCGGCAGATCGAAGCGCGCGCCGTCGCCGCTCTCGGCCCTCTTTTCCAGCGCCGGCCCGCCGGGGTAGCCGAGCCCCATGGCTTTGGCGATCTTGTCGAAGGCCTCTCCGGCCGCGTCGTCGATGGTCGTGCCCAGCCGGCTCATGTCGCCGATGCCGCGCACCTCCAGCAGCTGGCAGTGACCGCCCGAGACCAGCAGCAGCAGGAAGGGGTAGTCCACCTTGGCCCCCAGCCGGGCCGAGACCGCATGCCCCTCCAGATGGTTCACGGCGACCAGCGGCAGGCCGCGCGCCAGGGCCACGGCCTTGCCGAACCCCAGCCCGACCATGACCCCGCCGACCAGGCCGGGACCGGCGGTCGCCGCCACCCCGTCCAGCTCGCCGTAGCGGAGGCCGGCGTCCGCCATGGCCCGCCGGACGACGCCGTCGATCATCTCCACATGGCTGCGGGCCGCGATCTCGGGCACCACCCCGCCGAAGGCCGCATGATCGTCGATCTGGGAGTGGACCACCGACGACAGCACCGTCGCCACGCCGTCCGGCGTCAGCCGCACGACCGAGGCCGCCGTCTCGTCGCAGCTGGTCTCGAGGCCCAGCACCGTCAGGTCGCCACCCGGCGCCGGGACGGTTGTCGCCCCGGTCTCGCTGCTATAGTCCGCGCCCATACTCATCGGGTCGAGGTAGCGACCCCGCCGGACCCGCGCAACTCAATGGCTCCCCTCATCCGCATCGGCACCCGTCGTTCCGCATTGGCCCTGGCCCAGTCCGGCATGATGCAGCGCGCCATCGCCGCCGCCATGGACCTGCCTCTCGAACAGGTCGTTCTGGTCGAGATCGTCACCACCGGCGACCGCATCCAGGACCGCCGCCTGATGGAGGTCGGGGGCAAGGCCCTGTTCACCAAGGAGATCGAGGAGGCCCTGCTCGATGGCCGCATCGACATCGCCGTCCATTCGATGAAGGACGTCCCCGCCGAACAGCCGCCCGGCCTGACCATCGCCGCCATCCCGGAGCGTGAGGACGCCCGCGACGCCTTCATCAGCCGCGACTTCGACGGTTTCGACGCCCTGCCCCACGGCGCCCGCCTCGGCACCGCCTCCCTGCGGCGTCAGGCGCAGGCGCTGGCCCTGCGCCCCGACCTGCAGATCGAGATGCTGCGCGGAAACATCGACACCCGTCTGCGTCGCGCCGCCGGGGGCGAGTTCGACGCCATCCTGCTCGCCGCCGCGGGCCTGAACCGGCTGGGTCGGTCGGACGCCGTGCGCGACTACCTGTCCGCCGACGCCTTCCTGCCCGCCCCGGGCCAGGGCGCCCTGGCTCTCCAGACCCGTGAGGGCGATACCGACCATGCCTGGGTCGCCGCCATGAGCCACCGCCCCACGGCCCTCGCCATCGCCGCCGAGCGCGGGGCCATGGTCGCGCTGGAAGGGTCCTGCCGCACCGCCGTCGGCGCCCACGCCGTGATCGAGAACGACCACCTGACCCTCACCACCGAAATGCTGGCCCCCGACGGCACGGCCCGCTGGCGCCGTGCGGGGACGCTTGGCCTGGTCGAGGGGATCGACGCCGCCCGCACCCTCGGCGAACAGCTGGGTCATCAGGTCCACCTCGCAGCGGGCGACCAGAGCGTCCAGGTCCCTTGAGCGACATCCGCCGCGTCTGGGTCACCCGCGCCCGGCCCGGCGCCGACCGCACCGCCGAACGGCTCGCGACCCTGGGCTTCACGCCCGTCCTCGCCCCCCTTCTGGCCATCCGCCCCCTCGACGCCCGTCCCGACCTGACCGGGGTCGAGGCCCTGGCCTTCACCAGCCGCAACGCCGTGCAAGTCTTTGCCGAGCTCTCGGGCGACCGTGCCCCGCCCGTCTTCGCCGTAGGCGACGCCACAGCCGCCTCGGCGCGCGAGGCCGGTTTCCACGACGTCCGCTCCGCCGGCGGCGACCTCCACGCCCTCGCCGCCCTGGTCCGGGCGGAAGGCGCCGGCCTTTCGATCCTGCACCCCTGCGCCGCCGAGCCGGCCGGAGACCTTGCCGCCCTCGTCGGAGATACAGCCCGTGTCACCCCCCTGGCCGTCTACGAGGCCGTCGAGACCGACGCGACAGCCCCGGAAGTCTGGGACGCCGTCCTGATCCACTCCCCTCGCGCCGCACGGGCATTGGCCGCAAGACTGTCGGCGCAGGACGCGAGGGGGCGCATCGCGGTCGTCATCTCGTCGGCCGCCGCCACTCGCCTGTCCGTTCGGGGACTCGCGGAAATCCGGATCGCCGCCGCCCCGACCGAAGATGCCCTTCTGGCAGCGCTTGGCAAGCCGGAGGTCAACGTATAAAGAGCCGCTTCCGTCGCCGGGGCCCAGCCCCAGCCGACAGGCCGCTTTAGCTCAGCTGGTAGAGCATCGCATTCGTAATGCGGGGGTCAGGTGTTCGAGTCACCTAAGCGGCACCACTACTTCCCGTAGGGGCTAGGCGCGACGTAAGGCGGAGGTGCCTTCCGGCTGGGCTCGGTGGTGGGTCCCAGCTGGGTGGGCCTTCCGCAAGGACATGGCCGACCTCTGATAGGATGATGGAGGTTGCGTCAAAGCACTCTCGCGACGCGGTGCAGCGGCTCTTCCAGAATCAAGCTGGCCAAAGCAATGCTAGCAGATCAGACCTTAACCGCAGAAAGTCTGGTCAGCAGAAAGGGGTCATTGTCCCTATCTGTTACCGACACATTCCCGGAGGGTGGAGCGCCCTCACCTTGGAGGCCGCATGACTGTTGTCGCTTTTCAAAAATCTCCAACGCGGCGGCCGGGCACCGGTAAAGCGCGCCGTCCTGTAGCGATCGACCTGTTTGCAGGTGCCGGAGGCATGAGCCTCGGGTTTGAGCAAGCGGGGTTCGATGTCGTTGCGGCGGTGGAGATCGACCCCATTCATTGCGCCACGCATGAGTTTAACTTCCCAGATTGCGCGGTGATCGCTCAATCGGTCGTCGGCATGTCGGCCGCCGAGATCAGGCGTCGTGCCGGCATCGGAAGCGACCTTGTTGACTGCGTTTTTGGTGGACCGCCATGCCAGGGGTTCTCGCTGATGGGCCAGCGAATCCTGGACGATCCCCGCAACCGGCTGGTTCTCGAATTCGTGCGGCTGGTCGACGAGCTGGAAGCCAGGTCGTTTGTGTTCGAGAACGTGAAGGGTCTCACCGTCGGCAAAAGCAAGGCGCTGCTTGAAGAGCTCGTCGTTGCCTTCGAGAAGCGCGGCTATCACGTCACGCAACCTTGGCAGGTTCTCAACGCGGCGAACTACGGCGTACCGCAAAGCCGCGAGCGACTTTTCCTGATCGGTGCCAAGCGCGGCGAGGCGATGCCAGCTTATCCCAAGCCGCTTACGACGCGAGTCGATGGGAAAAGGCCGGTTGAGGGACTGCCGGCGGGTCCTACTTGCTATGAGGCGATCGGAGATCTCCCCGATTCCGATCTGTTTGCGGCTCTTATCGAGACGGACGTCGTGCGGACCAAAAAGTTCGGCAAGCCAAGCGCGTACGCGGCGGAGATGCGCTGCTTGAAAGACGGCAGCTGGCATCTTGGTCACCGGAGAGAATGGGACCCGGAACTTTTGACGTCGAGCGCCAGGACGGAACACACCGAAATCTCGAGACGTCGTTTTTCCTCTACGCCCAAGGGTAAAGTCGAACCGATCAGCCGGTTCTTGAAACTTTCCCCGATCGGTCTGTCAAACACTCTTCGAGCCGGTACAGACGGGGCACGAGGGGCTTTTACCAGCCCACGGCCAATCCATTTCGAACATGATCGGTGTGTCACGGTTCGAGAGATGGCACGTCTACACGGCTTCCCAGATTGGTATCGGCTGCATTCGACGAAATGGCACGGTGCACGGCAAATCGGGAACGCGGTGCCCCCTCCCCTCGCGCGCGCGGTTGCGAAGCAAGTTGTGACTGCACTTGGCCTTAGGCCCAAGGCCACAAGAGCCGCAGTAGCCCTGGGCAACACGGCGCTACTCTATCTCGAGATGACGGAGGCGGCAGAACGCTATGGCGTCCCGAAACCGTCGACCAGGCGCGATCAGAAGAGCGGCGCAACCAAAAGGAAACAGCAGGATATTGAGAACGAACGCCTGAAAGCGGCAGCGAATGGCTAAGTCCTCGAGCCGTGCTTACGATTTGATCATCGGCCAAATCTGGGAAGATCACTTCCAGCCAGACGTCAAAACCTTCGAGTTCACGCGCCGTGAGATTGTTGCGGCAAAAGACAAGCATGCGCCGGAACTGGATCTGAACCCCGGCGACGTCGTCTACACTTTTCGATTCCGCCGGAAGCTGCCGCCGCACATTCTCGAGACCCAACCTGACGATCTGGAGTGGATAATCGAGGGTGCCGGTCGAGGCGTTTATCGGTTCCGTCTCGTCCGCGAGACAAGGATCGAGCCTAACGCGAGCCTCGTGACGATCGGCATACCCGACGCGACGCCCGAGCTGATCCGGCTGTACGCCCTCGATGACGAGCAGGCCCTATTGGCCATCGTGCGCTACAATCGATTGATCGACACGTTCCTCGGATTGACAACCTACTCTCTCCAAAACCATCTGCGGACGACAGTGAAGGGGATCGGTCAGATCGAGATCGACGAACTCTACATCGGGCTCGACAAGCATGGCTGTCACTTCGCTATTCCGGTCCAGGCGAAGGGCGGGAAGGATCAGATTGGGGTCGTTCAGACGACACAGGACATCCGCTACGTCGAACAAAACTTCGAGGGCATGCGGTGCCGCGCCATCGCCGCGCAGTTCATGGCTGACAACGTCGTCGCCCTCTTTGAACTCACGCTGCAGGATGATCAGGTGAAGGTCGTCGAAGAGCGGCACTACAAGCTTCTCGCCGCCGACAAAATCGACCGCAAGGCGATCTCGACCTACCGGGACGACTAAGCCAAGTACCGACGCAATCTTTCATGCACTGCCGTTGGATACTTTAGCTCACACTGCCACACCGCTTCGGACTCCCAGCCCAGAGCCGCCAGTGCAGCAATAGCTCGAGCGTCGCGCTCCCGATTGGCCTCGATCTTGGGGACCCAATATTCCGGGCGGGACTTCGGAAGCCTTCCTTTCGGGCAGTCGTGCCCATGCCAAAAGCAGCCGTTCACAAAGACGACCTTCCTGCGCCCGGGGAACACGATGTCGGGCGTGCCTGGAAGGTCGCGTCTATGGAGACGATAGCGGTAGCCTTGCGCGTGCAGCCACCGTCGGAGAATGGTCTCCGGTGCTGTGTTTTTCTGACCGACCGCGCGCATAATCGAGGAGCGTTTGGTCGGCGTGCGAGTGTCGGCCATCGGACGGGAGCTAAGCTATGATCTGCCCGAAGGAAGGGTAGAGCGCATAGTACTTCTCGAAGATCGAAATCTGCGTGTCTTCGAGATCGAACCCTAGGTTCTGGACATCGGCCCTCGTCACCAAGTCGTTCGACGGGAGCAGCGATTGAAGCGCCCCCACCTCTTTCACGGTCAAGTGCGGTGCTTCTAACAGGCCCTCAAATTTGGCAGCCCACTTTGCATCCTGGGTGGTCGCCCGGCAGGCCGGAACCGCGCCCACGGCCGGCAGAATTCCGCCGATCGTCACCATCGGTGTCGAATCTCGGTACGGTACGGAGAAGCAGGGAATGTATCCTCCCGGCCGGGCCGCATCGCCTGCGATCGAAACAAGCCAGTCCTGAGCATACTGCGCGAGCGTGACTGGCAGCTCGTCATCGGAACATCGCTCCTTGGATAGGTCGTCGGGCACCGAAGCGCCGAGCAAGGTTCTAAGGTACTCGGGCCGTCGAACAGGTTTCCCATACGGGTGGCCGTTAGCCGCAAAGGTGGTGAGGAGAATACTGTTGGGCGGCAGGTTTTCGACTGCCCAACGCAGATCGTCACGTCGTCCTTCATCCAGTGCTTTATCGTAGTCGAGCCAAAGAACCCACGGCCGGGTTTGCATTCCAGGCTTGTCGAGGATGAGCGGCAGGCGGTCATGGGACATGCCCTGTTCGACCTCGACGGTCCGGTAAGGGCGATTGAAGACAGCGCGACGATAGCCGACATCGTCGGCTTCTATCGATACCATGTCGGCGATCTTGAGAGTCTTATGGGCGCTAACGAAGTCCGTGAACCAGACGGAGCCGAGGCCGACATAGCAGGCGTTGTGAATGTCTAGAGCAGCATAGATCGAGCGGATGCCCTCAAACACAAGACTCCTTTGAATTGATTTACTGGGCCTTAGACTATAGTTAACAGCGTTGAATGAGGGCATTCAGTCCTCGGAGTCCGCGAGATCGTTGAAGGCGTATTCGAACGACTCGAGGCCAACGTCTCTATAGCTCATGTTGATGTTGCCGAAACCTCGGGCTAAGGCCCGCATGCGCTTCAAAGGCACGGTATATGCGACATTCGCCACTGGTTCTTTCTTCACTGCCTGGATCGTCGGCACCTTTACTTCGGAGCGAAGTGCGACCGAGAAAATGGAGACGGGCTTAGCAGCCACTTCCTCTTTCTTCGCTTCTTCGAGACGTTGCTTGCGAGCATTCGTGTAGGCAATCCAAGCCTTCGACGCGTCTCGCATTTGCGGCCGAGCTTTCCGGTAGACGGCCGAAGACTGGTCGACGCTTCGCTTGGTGGTCGTGAGGGGGAGCAGCGCCGCATTTTCAGACGTGAAGAAAATCAGGCCGATAAACCCGCTGTACTGAGGGTGCCATATAGGCCAGTCCTCACTGCCCCAACCTGTTAAGCTGGAACGATCTGCCGCGACTACGATCCGTCCGTTGCAGACTACGTACCAGCCAGACCGGTCGTCGTTCTTTCTCGTCTCGTCGGGTTCGCTCGACTCCGGCGGCGGCGCATTCATCCCTGCGAGAATTTCGATAGAGACAACGCCACTACCCACCGGCTCGGAATAAGCGCTCCGCATCGGCTCGAACGCTTCGCTCTGCCTAACCTCGATGTTCCAGCCGATGATCCGTTCACCGTTTAGAACGACGTTCAGGCCACGATGAAAGTGCAGTGCGTAGTCACGGGCGATCGTACGTCGGAGATTCTGCAATGACGATGGGTTAGCGAACGTAGCGAGCGCGGACTCGCTTAGGTCGGTTATCGACAGTTCGACTCCGTTTTCCTCAAGGCCCGAATCGCTTTCGATGTCGAAATCCCAGTCTTGGGGCTTCGCGAGCCATTGTGCGACGTCGATGGGTACGCGGAAGGATTCCGTCCCTTGCCCTATGGCATAGGTGCTTCGAATTGTGATGTTCGCGCCGATCTTGAAGATCGCGCGCTTCATTCCAATGCCGTAAACGCCGATGCTATAATCGTCCGGCTCGGCGTCGTCCCTGCGACCGAACGTGAATGCATAGTTCGCTGCGTCGTCCAGGGTTATCCCGCCGCAATTGTCTCGCATTGTGAAGACATCGGGATTCGCCGTTATGTCTATGGTGTAGGCGGAAAGATCGACGCCGTCCTCCAAGCCCGAGGGCCTGCCCCCTTCGCGCTGCCAAGCGCTATCGACGCTATTGTCGAGGAGATCGAGGAGGCAATCCTCAAGCGCAATGTCCCGGGTAATCATCCGAACGAAAAACGCCTTCGTCGGATTAGCTTTTGCTTTGTCGTACTTCACTCGCCCCCCCTGGTCGTGAATAGGTGCGCTAGGATCGCGGCCTCTACCCTAGCGCGTGCATCTGCGCGCTGACCAGCTTCGGCTTTTCGTTCTCTTGGACTAACCGAGTTCCTAGAGTTGGAGTTGGGCCAATACGCGCCAGCAGGCTGCGTGTGGAATAGACGGCGAGAAGCAGCCGGGTCTGCTCTCCTGCAGGGGGCAGACCGCTTTCCGTCGCCTGCAATGCTTTGCCCAGCAACAGCTGGTTGGATGTCTCGTCGCCGCGCTAGCCGGTCCGCCAACGCCCGATTCCCTTGACGGCGCGAAGTCACAGCAACGCGCGCTCCTCGGTATCTTATCTGAAGAACGGCTAACGAGCCCGGCCTTCAACACTGGTGCCCGGAAGTCGCCGGAAGGTACCCAGCCCGGCGATCCGGACGAAGAGGTTCTCCAAAAAACTCTGGACCTTCTGCCCGACCACCGCCGCCCCTCGCCGACCCTCCGCCATCAACCCAGCCGAGCCCTCGTGACCACCGTCGCGGGGGCTTTTCTTTGCCCTGAAAGGACTCTCCACCATGCTGAAACTCACTGACCGAGCCGGCGTCACGGCCGCGCTCACCGACCCCGACATCGACCCCGAGCTCCGCGCCCTGATCGGACTTCGCGCTTGGCAACTCGACGACGTGCGACACCAACCCCTGGGCGAGACAGTCTTCTTCGTGGTCGTCCAGCCGGGCGATTCCGCAGACACCATCCACAAGGCCGTCGGCTTCCCGATCACCTGGGACCAGGCCGACCAACCCGGCTGGGAGTGGATGGAGGACCACGGCCGGTGGTTCGAGCTGGCCTACGTACTCACCGACGACCTCGGCATGGTGGTCTTCGTCGCCGACGATCCAGGCGTCGATCACACCCTTCGCTTCAACCTCCTCGCCGTGGCCGATCGACCGACCCCGTCGTGACCGCCTGACGCCTCTTCCACCTCTTTCCGCCGACCCATCCACCAGCGCCCTCCGACACCCGTCGCGAGGGTTTTTTCATGCCCGAAGGAGACCTCTCGTGCTTTCACTGAAAACCTGCGCTGCCGTGGCAGACGCGCTCCACGACACCGACCTCGACCCCGGTCTGCGCGAGCTGATCCGCCTTCGTGCTCGACAGCTTCACGCCGGGCTGAAAAGCCACCCATGGTTCTTCGTCATCCAGGGTGGAGACACGGTTGAGGTCATCAACGACGCCTTGGGCTTCAACATCACCGGCGAACACGCCGAACCGCCAAGCTGCGACTGGATCTATGACCATGGCTTCTGGTTCGAGATCGCCTACGGCCACACCCGCATCTTCGTCGAGAACGGCCCGGGGACGGAGCTTGGCATCCACTACCTGTGCCTTGCCCACTTCTGGACCGACGCCGACGAGCGACGGGCGTGAGCCGCTTCCTCATGCTGCTGACGGTCTGCGTCGTCCTGGCGATCGTCCAGGCGGCCGTGGCAGCCCTCGTGATCGGCCTGGGGATCATGCTGCTCTACTCGTTCATCACCAGACCGCGTGAGACCCTCGTATTTGTGGGCACCTTCACGTTCTTCGGTCTGGTGAGCGCGCGGCCGGTCACCTGCATCGTGGTCTTCGGCATCATCGCGCTTGCGGTGGTCGGCGTCGGTGCTTGGCAGAGGTCAAGGTCCCGGCCGCCTTTGGTAGATCGACCTCAGCTCCGTCTCGGAACCCGACGCGACTAGATCGAGAACCCCTCGGGCAGTCGCTTTATCACCTCCCCGAAAAGCTTGGCGGGATCGGCACCCATCGCTCGCGCCAAGGTGACGAACTCCAGCACGTCCACGCGTCGCTGGGCGCGCTCGATGATGGATATGTAGGTCTGATCCTTGCCGATCTTCTCGGCCAGCTGGGCCTGCGTCAGACCCGATCTCCGCCGGGCCTCGGTCAGCACCGCGACGAGGTGCGGATGACCTCCGCCGTGGATTGTCTTTGGCATCCGGTTGGCCGCCGATTTTGAACCGGCCACCCAACTATATGGAAAAATCGCTTAGGCAGTTTTTCCGTATTTCGATATGGAATCTTTCCATAATGAATCGGCGGATAATCACCACACCGCACTGGGAACAGCAAGAACACCTTAGGATCGATTACCCGAAAGCCGTGCCCAACGCTGAGATAAATGCCGCACTAGTAGTCAAGCAACCCAACTTAAATGAGAGCGCTGAAGAGGAACCTATGAAGAATATCAATTTGAAGACCGTCTCGTTTGTCGTGGCGGGCATTGGACTATTGTCGCTAGCAAGGGCTACCGCTTTCGATACCGCGCCCGAGGGCACACACAACATCGGCCTAATGCAGGTTCAGATGCTGTGGGCTCAGTTCGCTTCCACCTCGTTGGTGATTGGCGCTCTGTTGTTCGTGGGCAACCACTTCACAGAGGCTAAGGCGGCCAGTGCTCCTCTTGAGACGCGCTAGCCCTATGCGGATCACATTGGGGATAGCCACGACGGCTGGCCGGTTCGCCGGCCTACTTCTAGCGGCCGGGGTGGCGGGTTGCGGCACCCAGGAAACCGACTTTTCCAAGAACGAAGGTGCGGTAGCGTGGTTGGCCCATCATCGCGGGGCCATACCGAGCCGGTGCATCAGTCAACTGATCGAGAGACGTGGCGAGTCCATCGAGATCAACGACCAAACGCGTCGAATGGCGCAGTCAGATGCAATGCAGATGGCTGGGAGCATCTACGCCATCTCGTTGGCGAGCGAGAACCTCATCGTCGCGCGCGAGAAGGAGTTGGAGCTCGCGAGGGAGGGCGTGACGCGGGGCTACATCGTGGAGAGTGGCGTGACAGATGCGATCACCAACCTGAACGACGCCATATTCAAACGCGACCTCAGCCGGATGGGCTTGGCTAGCGTTGACGCCTGCAACTTCACTGCGACCGACGAGGCCTTCGGGTTCAAATATCGGCACCAACTGTCTTACCGCAACGGCGGTCGGTGAACCCACCGAGTAACGAGTCCCACCCGTCAGCTGGCAAGTGTCAGGGGACGGGTGGGACAATCGGCTGTGAGGCTACGAGACTGCGCCCGATCGAAGCGGGATCAGGCCGTGGAGGGCTTGGGCACGCTCGGAGGAACCCTCAGGTTCTTGGCCGAGATCTTTTCCCTTGGCTCTGCCGACATCACCGGGAGCTTTCGCGCTTCCGCCATGACGTCCACGACATTGTCCGCGATCGATACGAGCGCCTCTCCTTGTTCGGTCAGCTTCATCGGAACGCTGTCGTGATATACCAGCACGCGCTGGCTCCACCTTTCGAGGTTCTGGATATGCTTCGTGACCGCGCTCTGGGTGATCCCCAGCTTCTTGGCGGCCACCGACCGATTTTCCGACCGCGAGGCGACTACAAACGTCTGCAGCCAGGACAGGCGCAAGTCTCCGAACTTTAGCCCGAGCTGACTGCGTTCTGGGGATTTGCGCACGGCTGATTGGCTCCGAAACCAGCCTCAGTGACTCACTGACGGCATTCCATACAGGAATAGCCTACCGTCGAATGTCCTTCAACCGGGAGTTTCCAGTATGGAATACTGGCCCATATCCTGCTGTTTTCGCAGCAGTTTTTTGGTGCTTCTCTTTGGTCATCGGCCTGAGGGACGACACCAAGATCACCGCAAGGAACAGCGGCGAGAAGGCGTCTAAAGACGGGTCGATCCATCAACCCAACGAGGATCAAACCGTGGTTCAACGACCTAAGCCCAACCCGCTCCCTTCAGGTTTGCGAGTTCCGCCGCCCCCACCGTCGATACCTTTGAAAGAGGCAATGGGGGAGACCGCATCCGCCCCCGAAGCGTCCCCCTCACCCTCTTTTCGGACCCCAATGGCCACGCCGTTCGGCTTGGCATCCGAGCATCCAGACGGTGCACGGTCACCCACCGCCGCCGTCGATGAAACCGGTGAAACAGGTGAACCGTCGCCCCCCGCACCTGTTTTGCCTGTTTCGTCCCGTGCGGACGCCGAGCCGCAGCACCTCGCGCCGGCGGACACTGACTACGCCGACGACGTCTACACCCCCGCACCGACAGCCAACCCCGTGGTGGAGGCGCTCGTTGCCAACGGTCTCTATCTCGAGGACGGAGGCGACGGGCTCCACAGCCTGACCTGCCCTTGGGTTTCGGAGCACCCACCTGAAGCTTCCTCTCAGGCGGACTATCTGGAGCCGGATTTCGGCAGACCTATCGGGCGGTTCCGCTGCGCGCAAAAGCACGCTGAAACGCGCGACGCTCAATGCTTGATTGATCACCTGGGCATCGGCCCGGACGCCGCTCGCGCAAAGGCGGTTGTCTACATGCAGACCGGAGAGACCTACCGCGCCGTGGCCGCATCGGAGCGAGTGTTGGCGATAGCCGGTCGGTATTTCAACGCCACGGGCCCGATCGTCCGGATCGTAACGAGACCTGGACAAGGGATTTCTACCGAGCTCGTGACTGATCAGACTCTGAGCGCTTTCCTCGCGTCGAAGATCGACTTCTACCGGAAGGGCAACGGCGGATCGTGGGAGAGATGCGACCCGCCCGTGAGCATCGTCGCTGGCCTCCGGTACGGTCAGGACCGACTGCATCTGCGGACGCTTGCGGGTCTTTCCCGTCAGCCCTTCTATGGGGCGGATGGGCGTCTCATTTCCAAGTCTGGTTTCGATGAGCCGACCGGCATTTATTCAGACTTCGACGAGGCAGAGTACGATTTTGAGAGCCCCACTCGAGACGCTGCAGAACAGGCACTCGACTACCTGAAGTGGCTGCTGCGCGAGTTCGAGTTCGGGTCCGACGCCGATCGCTCGGCGGCGCTCTCAGCGATACTGACCGCTGCAGTCCGGCCATCTCTCTCCTTGGCCCCAGCCTTCAACCTCAACGCCCCTCGATCCGGAGGCGGCAAGAGCTTTCTGGCAGCTCTGATCGCTTTGGCCGCAGGACCTGGCGACCCCTACAGCGTCAGCTATCCCACGACGGCGGAGGAGGCGACAAAGGTTCTCTTGTCGATGCTGCTCGAGAAACCCGCTGTCATTTTGTTCGATGACATGCAGGCCCAAACGGGCTGGAAGTCGCTGGGCCCCATCAACAAGGCGTTGACCAGCACCACGATCACCGAGCGTGTTCTCGGTAAGAGTCAAACGGGCACGGCACGGACCAACGTGCTGTTCCTCGGGACGGGCAATAACGTCGAACCGGCGCAAGACATGCGTCGGCGTGTGGTGTCGATCCGGCTTGCCCCGAAGAGCGAAACCCCCACGCTCCGGTCGTTCTCGTTCAACCCCGTCGCCCATATCCGGAAGCATAGGTCCCGACTTGTCCAGGCGGCCCTGACCATCATCGAGGCACACCGTGCGGAGGGACAACCAGCGTTCGATGTCCCGTCGATCGGAAGCTATGAAGAATGGTCGATGTTCTGTCGTCACCCGCTTATCTGGCTGGGCGAGCCCGATCCGGCCACCAGCCTGATCGAACAGGTGGAACAAGATACCGATCAGGACGCCCTCGGCGAGTTCTTGAAGGTCTGGCTTCGGCTGTTCGACGATGAGGCGATGACGGTCCGCGAGGTGGTCCCCTATGCTGCCCGAGACGCCAGATTTGCTGACGCCCTGGAAGAGGTCGGGGTGATGGACGGCACCGCCGTCAACAGGAAAAGGCTCGGCTGGTATCTCAAGCAGAATCGTGGCCGCTGGGCCAATGGCTTGCGGATCGAGTCGGGGCCGAACTCGCAGCGCAACACCTGGCGAGTGATCGAAAGCTAGGGGCCGCCGACACGCTCGACGGCGGTCGGACCGAAAATCCGGCCGCTGAAAAGTGGCAAAACAGGTCGCGCCTCTTTTGCCCGTTTTGCGGGGCCCGGTTCGCCGCCCCGCGCCGGGCGAGTGCTCCGAAACGCGGCCCACCGGGGCCCGCTCCGGGTCGTCGATGGCCCCTCCATCCAGACCACCGGCGCGCCGCCCCAGCGGCCGACTCTGGGGCAACTAGGCCCATCGCGGGCCGCTCCTCACCCCGTCCCGACAGCCGGCCCCGGCCGTTCGCTCGCCCTCATCCGGCGATGCGGTCCGGTGGCCTGCGCGGATCAACTCGACATCAAAAGGAAATCACCATGCCCAAGGCAAGGCTCGACCAGACTTACGTGACGCTCGCCTATTGCGAACCCGGCAGGGCGAAGACCGACTACTATGACGAGACCGTCACCGGCTTCGTGCTGGAATGCCGCTCCACCGGCGGCAAGACCTACTATCTTCGCTACGCCGATGCCGCTGGCCGCCAACGGCAATTCAAGATCGGAAAAGTGGACGACCTGACGTTCGCGGCGGCCAAGAAGCGGGCGCAGCAACTGCGGTCGGAGGTCGTCATGGGAGGCGACCCCGGGGCGGCGAAGGCCGATGCAAAGGCTATCCCGCTCTACCGTGAACTCGCGGCCATGCACCTCGCCGACGCGAAGCTGCACCTCAAGTCCTACACGACCCTGGAGGCCTGCATGCGGAACCACATCCTGCCGAAGTGGGGCAAGGTGCGGATCACCGAGATCACCCCGCGTGGTGTCAGCCTGTGGCTCGCCGAGAAGCGGGCCGCCGGCGGGGCACCGGCAACTGTCGAGAAGATGCGGGTAATCCTGGGTCGATCGTTCGTCCTGGGCGCTCGCTGGGAGATCAAGGGGGCCGACAAGAACCCGACGCGCGACGGGGCAGGTAGGAAGCCGCTAAACAACGCCCGTGAACGCTTCCTATCGGCGGAGGAGGCGGCGCGCCTTCGTGAGGCGGTGGCCGGGTCCCATAACCTCCAGCTCCAGCACATCGTCGGCCTGCTTCTCCTGACGGGCGCTCGGCTGCGCGAGTTGCTCGATGCCAAATGGTCGGACGTTAACGTGGAACGAAAGTCCTGGTTGATCCCGACCAGCAAGACGGGAAAGCCCCGCCACGTTCCTCTATCTGCGGCGGCCGTGGCGATCATCGCCAAGCTGCCACGGTTCAAGGACTGTCCGTGGTTGGTGCCCAACCCAGACACGCTGAAGCCGTTCGTTTCGATCAAGCACGGCTGGCAGAAGGCGATCAGGGACGCGAAGCTGCCGGGCCTGAGGATCCACGACCTTAGGCACTCGGCGGCGTCGTTCATGGTCAACAGCGGCGTCGACCTGTTCGCCGTCGGCAAGGTGCTGGGTCACGCCAGTTACCAGTCGACACAGCGATACAGCCACCTCGCCAACGACACCCTGCTGGCCGCCGTAGAGGCCGGGGCGGCGAAGCAGGCCTGCTGATCTATCCCCCGCCTCGCGCGCTGGCTTCGGTCGGTTCGCGGGGCGGGGGCTTCCTTTTTTTCGGCCCGGCACCCAAGCCTTGGGGTGGTGGGCACTGGCGTCTTAGACGCCCTGCGACTGGAACTGGTGACGGCCCGTTGCAAACCATCGACCCAAGCGCCTCAAGCTCAATTGGCCGGAAAGAACGTCCTATTGTTTGCCAATGTTCATTTTGTTTGCGCCTCGAGAACTTCTCGTTTATGCCGCTTTTGCCGCCGCATATTGGGCGGTTGTAGAACCTAGGAGATATTACAATGAATGTTCAGACCGTGGTCAGCGTCCTGACCTTCAAGGGCCGCGAGCGGCTCATCGATGAGGGCGGGTCTCAGGCGTGGCGGGCAGACAGGCGCAAGCTCAACCAGTGTGAGTTCATCGTCTGCGCCCGTCACGCTAACAGCCCCTTCCCGGCCGAAGGCGATGAGCCGCACAAGAGCGCGTTCCTCGTGGGTCGGATCAGCGCGATCGTGGACGCCGACACCGATGGCGAAGCGCACGACCGAAGCCTCCCCAACCGAAACAAGATTATGTTCTCGGAGTACGCCCTAGTCGACGGGCCGGTGCTGACGTTGCCGGGTCAGAACCCGGTCCAGTACTGGCCTGATCTCGCTGCGCTCGGGATCGATGTCGATAACCTGAGCTGGCAAAAGGTCGAGAAGCGGGCCGTAAAGTCGCCGATGGAAATGGCCAAGGAAATGATCGCCGCTGCGCACGGCGTCACCCCGGATCGCGTGGACATCACGATCCGGTTCTAGGTCTTCTCAACACAAGATATTTGAAGGCCCCAGGGGACGCCCTGGGGCCTTTGTCGTTCGAGGGCCTCGAAGCTTAGCCGCGACACCAAAGCGGCGGCCTGCGGTGCGGCTTCTGGCGAAGCAAAGGGCGTCTATCATGCCAAGCCCCGCTAGCCCGGAGCGTGGAAGCCGACCTCTGCATCCGCCACGGCCGGCCGGGCGCGGCACGAACCAACCGAAGTGTTCACGGCCTAGCTAAAATTCTTCCACCTCTCTGCGAAGGACGACGCGTGCGGGCCCTCAGGCGGGATGGCCAGCGCGATGCCGGCCAGTTCACGATAGTCATCGCCGCAGACCGCTGAAAATCTAGCAATCAGTCGTCCCCCCACAGGCTCAAAAGCGAGCTGGCCGAAGTCGAACAGTCTGTGAAGGTCGGCTCGTAACAGCACCCCATTCGAGATGTGGTCCACTCCCCCGCTTCGGAACGGCTCGACATGGGCGGCTTCCAACGCGCTGAGGACACCGATGCCAGAGACCGCGCATCTCCCCCCGTAGGCTGCACAAACTGCGCTGCGAAACTTGGCTTGGGCGGGTCGTGCTAGTTGAAGATAATAGCTCTCGGCGCGAGCTGCCTTCTGTCCTTCATCGAGATTATCGTCAGGCCCGGCAATTTCAACGTAGCCAAGCTTTTTCAAAGGCGCATACGCCTCGTTCACATTGAGCTCGTTTTCGGTCGTGAAGATGTCGCCGGCTAACTGCGCCACGAGAAAGCCGAATGCCTTCGTGGGGTATCGGCGGCCATCGACCACCACATACCGGTGCCGGGGCTCACGCCGTCCTGTGCGCCCATACAACCATTCGAGACCTTGTTCGCCCTGCTTCGCGATTAGTGAGACAGCCTCAGCCACATGCCGGTCCGTGACCAGCCACCGCGCGTCTTTGAGATTCATTGCTAGCCTAGGGTTCGATCAGGGGAAGGCTCACGCTTTGCCCGCCTCAACCACGCTTCGCCCGCTTTAGGCATTGGCTCAACGACATTTGTCTTGCCGATCAAGGCGCGGAGGCCTGACGCAGGCTCCGCCTCCACTTCGCGACCTGCCTCAATCTAACGTTCTGCAGGTATGGCGCAGGTCGAAATTCCGGGCGCGCCCACCGGAAGGCGCCGCAACTTGGGAACGCCGCAACCACCCGCTTCGGTCAGACTGGGAAGGGCTTGGGTCGGCCGTCTTTCGACGCCGCAAGAGGCCCGTCAAACTCATGCCGGCACTGGGTTTGGCCGCTCGGCTTGACTGGATTTCGTAATGCGGGGGTCAGGTGTTCGAGTCACCTAAGCGGCACCACCACCCTGAACGCCGATGTGCGCCGGCGGTTGAAAAAACCAATAAAATATAGTATATTAGGTCAACGGTTGGTCGCCGGTGTTCGTCGGCGTTCGCCAACAGTCGGCTGAAAGTGGGGGCTCTTATGGGGGCCTTCGCAGAGGCCCTCAGAAAAAGGCCCCCAGTTGGCCCTGACCGACTCAGCTATCCGCGCCCTCAGACCCCGCGAGCGGGCCTATAAGGTTTCCGACGAAAAGGGCCTTTATCTTCAGGTGACCCCGGCCGGCGGGCGACTGTGGCGAATGAAGTTTCGCGCTGCCGCCGGGATTGAAAAGAAGCTGTCGTTCGGCGGCTACCCCGAAATCAGCCTCAAGGAAGCGCGCGAACTCAGAGACCGGGCGCGGTCTCTGGTCGCCAGTGGTGTTGATCCGGCCGACCAGAAGCGTCGGGACAAGCGCGCGGCCAAGGTTAGCGCCAATAATACTTTCAGCGCCGTGGCTGCGGACTACATCGCCAAGAACCGGCGCGATGGTCTGTCCGACGCAACCGTCGCCAAACGCGAGTGGTTCGTCAGGCTAGTGGAGCGGAGCCTCGGCGGACGGCCAGTGTCCGAGATTCAACCCTTCGAAGTGCTGGACGCTGTCCGGCCATTCGAGGCCGCAAAAAATGACGAGAAGGCCCACCGGACGCTCCAGTTCATTGGTCAGGTGTTCCGTTACGCTGTCGCCAACCAGATCGCGGCCAGCGATCCGACTCGCGACCTGCGCGGTGCTCTTTCGAAGCGGAGGCCCAAGAACCTCGCTGCCATCCTGGAGCCGCAGCGCGTCGGGGAGCTCCTACGCAACATAGATAGTTATGAAGGCCTTCCGCTGACGAAGCTGGCGCTCCAGCTTTCGCCGCTGGTGTTTGTTCGCCCCGGCGAACTGAGACGCGCAGAATGGGGCGAGATCGACCTCGAAGCGGCAGTCTGGCGCATCCCGGCAGAGAAGATGAAGGCCCGCATGGAACACGCGGTTCCCTTGTCTCGTCAGGCCATCGCCGTACTACGCGAAGCTGCCGGCCTGACGGGTGACGGCCGCTTCGTCTTCCCATCGATTCGATCGCGCTTCGATCCGATGTCGGAAAATACCATCAACGCCGCCCTTCGCCGACTTGGCTACACGGGCGACGAGATGACGGCGCACGGCTTCCGTTCGACGGCGAGCACTCTCCTGAACGAGTCCGGCAAATGGTCGCCTGACGCAATCGAGCGCGCCTTGGCCCACAAGGGAAAGGACCTCGTCCGGGCGGCCTACCACCGGGGGGCACACTGGCAGGAGCGGGTTTTGATGGCGCAATGGTGGGGCGATTACCTTGACCGCCTTCGCACCGGCGGCGAGGTTGTTCCGCTCGCGAGACAGCGTTGAGTTCAAATTTGGGATGGCTGCAGACGCGGCGCTTGAGGCTTGAAGGGTAGAGGCCAACGCGTTGCCGAGGCTTTTAGCCCTGAGCACAACGTCACCGAATGATATGGTCATCGCAACCGAAGCCGTCTTTGACGGCGGCACGTTTTAAAACCGGCTTGGATAACGGTCTCAGATGGACATTGCAGTCGGCCTAGCCAGCCTCGATGCGGCCATCAAGATCGCCACCGGGTTGAGGCAGCTTGAAAAGGCCTATGATCAAGTCGCCCTTAAAGGGCAGGTCGTCGACCTGATGGGGTCGCTTTACGACGTGAAAGGGCAGCTCATTGAAGCCAGCCAGGCCATTGCTGAGCGCGACGCCGAGATTGCCCGGTTGACTGAAGCGCTCGCTGTGAAAGCACGTCTTCTCGACGGTCCCGGCGGGTTCAAGTGGGTCGATCAAGGTGAGGGACTGCGGCTCGGATTTCCGGTGTGCCCCACTTGTTTGGATCAGGAGGGGCGTCAGACGACGTTGATACAGGACGGGGCGCTTACTTCGGCGAAGTGTCCCCGATGCAAAACTGCATACGATCCAGTACAGTCTTTCCTCGAGCGTGAACCGGATGGTACCCAGAAGACCGCCCAGCAGGATCGTGCTGACAAGATGCGGGCTAGCAGGGAGCGTAGAACGGTTGGCCGTCGTGGCAGCTGGATGGGTTAGCCAAACTGAGGCGATAATGAGCTGTTCTGTCGCTAACTTCCGGTGATCGCGATGGGAACATGAGCTACGTCATTTACTCGAGCTGGGCATCCCGTACGGTCACGCTGCACGTAGCGGGCTGCGCAGTAGTCCAGCGCGAATCTGCGCGGTATGTGAAGGACGGGCGGCAACAATACGACGCAGTCAGCGACATTCTGGACGCTGTCGCATTGGCCAACGGGAAGGTCTCTGCCGTGGGCGCTCGTAAGTGGTCCGAATGCGACGTCTGCATTCCGTTCATCCCGGCAGACGTGGCGTGAAAGCCGGCGGATAAGTTCTGCAGCCATCGGGATGAGTTGAATTTTGGAGAAGGCGCTATGACCGACACTGCATTCAAGTTCGACGGTGGTGACATCGTGCGCCTGAGGTCCGGCGGCCCCCTAATGACTGTCCTGCCTTACGAGATTTCGTTCCCGGGCCTTAGGATCGAATGCACGTGGTTCGACGGGACGAAAATGATGAAGGGGCGCTTCGCTGCCGAGACGCTGATCAAGCAGAGTGAAGGCGATTAGTGATCGGGAACGACGCGATAATGACGCGGCCGGCCGCGATCGGGGCTGTCCTCAAAGTTGTTCTGGAAATTCAAAAACATGAGCGACGACCAACGACCGATCGGCAAACGCTAGCCCAACACGCGACCTCCGGTTTTGGGGTAGCGTAACCTCCTGCCAGCCGACCGTGCAAACTCCGTATCGCGTCGAAAGCGGGCATTGAGTCCGGACCAAAAAGCGGTCGTCAGCCGTCCCGCTTTTAGGTTGGTCCTGGCGAACGCGCCTAACTCGACAGCCTTCGCACCGGCCGCAAGTCGTTCCTCTCGCCAGACGGAACTAAGCTCACCTTGAAAATGCGGGTGGGGCATGGCCTTCTGTCCGCCGTGACTGGTGAAGCTGGCGAGGGCGAGGAACTCCAGGGGTTCCGGGAAAAAGACTGGATCAGCGCAGCCGCGACCATCGCTCGGGTCCGGGAGGTGACGCTTTCCCCGACCGCTAACATCGTCTTGGCAACGCGCGCCCATGCCGGCTTGTTGAGAGCGCATTGCGCCTTGCTGATTATCGACGGAACTCCGCGCCACTCTGACTGCGAGGTGCCTCGGGAGTTTTGGTGGGCAGAGGGCCACGACGCGCTTGAGCAAAACTGGGAAGTCGGCGACTTCGAGACATGGATCAATAAGACGGTCCGGCTCCAAGTATTCGGGGTCCGCTTTCACCGGGACGACGTCGAGCGGATCGTGGGTTCAGGCCAAATTGAACGCAGTCGTCCTGAACCCGCTGCAAAGAAGGAGGCGGGGGGTCGCCCGATGTCGACGCTCTGGCCGGATTGGGTGGCTGAGTTGACCGGCTTAATCCACGAAGAAGGGGTACCGGACGGATCGGGTACAAGGGGCACTGACGAGCTCATTTCCCGTATCGCGAGCCGTTTAGCAGAACGGGGCCTAGAGGCTCCTGGACGGGCAACCGTTCAGGACACCGTAAAGGCGGTGCTCCGTCGCCTGCGAAGCGCCGAAAAGTAGTTTTCGGCGGTTCCCGGCGGTTCTCGGCAGCCAGTCACGGCAACCCGAACAACACTCGTTCCTGCATTCGCTGGCACCCGCCAGCGTCCGAGGACCGAGGATTATGGAAATCATTGCCGCTTCAATCAACGACACCGCCAAGGCGCTCAGCCTGGGCCGGACTTCTATCTACGCCCTGATCCGGGACGGGCGACTGGAGACGGTCAAGATGGGCCGGCGGACACTGATCAAGGTCGAATCGATCCGCCGTCTGCTGGGAAGCGAGTGAGGGCAGCCTGGTGTCGCGCACCCGCCTCAACCCCTGCCTCGCCAAAATCCATCGCAGCTATACCGCCGAGGAGGTCGCTCGCCTCTATGGCCTGCACCCCAACACCGTTCGATCCTGGCTAAAGGGCGGGGGTCTGGCGGCCATCGACAAGAGGCGGCCCGTTCTGGTCCAAGGCAAGGTTTTGAGGGCCTTCCTAGAGACCCGCAGGACCGCCGCAAAATGCCCCTGTCCCGCCGGCACGCTCTATTGCTTCAAATGCCGCGAGCCCCGCGCTCCCGCGCTCGGCATGGCCGACTTCATCGCCAGCAACGCAAGGGCCGGCAACCTCCGAGCCCTCTGCGAAGCCTGCGGATCAACCATGCATAGGCGCACGCGGTTCGAGGCCGTCGCAGTGGTCCTGCCCGGAATCGAGGTCCGCGTCGTGGAGGCATCGCCACGCATAGCAGAGGGGACGGCCCCCTCCGTGAAATGTGCCTAGGACAAGGACAGACGAACATGGCCAAGAACAACCCGGCGAACGAGCGGATCAAGCGGTCCTATTTCATCTATCTGCGCGAGGCGCGCCGGCGGAACGACAAGTCGGTGGACGAGGTCGCCAAGGCGCTCAGCCGCTTCGAAGAGGCGATCGGGTACAAGGATTTTGCGCGGTTCCATCGCGAGCAGGCGGTGGCGTTTAAGCGCAAGCTCGACGACCAGATCAGCGCACGAACCGGCGAGCGTTTAAGCCGCGCAACGGTTCACTCCACTCTATCCGCGCTCCGCAGCTTTTTCATCTGGCTGGCCGATCAGCCCGGATTCAAACGCCGGATCAGTTATTCGGACGCCGACTATTTCAATCTGGCGGAAAAGGACGTTCGCATCGCCAAGGCGGTCAGGGAGAAGTCATTCCCGACTCTGGAACAGATCCACCATGTCCTGGCCACCATGCCGGCCGGGACGGATGTCCAGCGCCGCGACCAGGCCCTGATCGCTTTCAGTCTCCTGACCGGGGCCCGCGACGGCGCGCTCGCATCCTTCAAGCTCAAACACGTCGACCTTGCCCAAGGGCGGCTGGATCAGGACGCCCGCGAGGTAAACACGAAATTCTCCAAGACCTTTTCAACCTGGTTCTTTCCGGTCGGTGGTCAGGCGCTGGAGGTCGTCACCGACTGGATCAACTACCTGCGCGGCTCTCTGCTGTGGAGCGAGGCGGACCCGCTGTTCCCCGCGACGCGGATGGCGATCGGTCCGGAGGGCGGGTTCATCGTGGCCGGGCTCGAGCGCCAGCACTGGAGCACGGCTGAGCCGATCCGGCGTATCTTCCGAGAGGGGTTCACAGTGGCAGGCCTGCCCTATTTCAAGCCCCATTCGATACGCGACACGCTTGTCCAACTCGGCGAGCGCGTGTGCAACTCGCCGGAAGAGTTCAAGGCCTGGTCGCAGAATCTCGGGCATGAGAACGTGCTGACGACCTTCACGAGCTATGGCGCCGTGGCTTCGCACCGTCAGGCGACGCTGATCCGTGGCTTAGACGCGGCCCGTGCGCCGGAAACGATCGAGGCGCGGCTGGCGCGGCTGGAATCCACTATGGCGGGTTCGTTAGTTGGCGCGGCTGGATAGGGGCTGCTAATCGGGACCAGCGATCGGATCGCGCTTCAGGTGAATCGGCGGAGCGGCCACCGGCGGCGCCGTCGCAGAACCGATAACAGTCAGGTGAGTGCGTGAACGCGGTCGAGATCGAGGAAGCTGTTTCCGAGCTGGCCGCCGCCCCCTTTGACGCGGCCGAGTTTCCGTTCGCCTTCCTGACCGCCTTCGGAAACAAGGCCGTCACCGTGCAGCGGCTTCGGGCCGGATCGGGCAACGCGTCGGACGTCGCCGGCGGGGTGCTTCAGCGCAACAACATCCATATGGCAGTCTGCGCCGAGGATCGGGTCGCCGAGACGCTGAACGCCCTGCGAGCCAGCCCCAAGACGGCGGCGAACAAGGTCAAGTTCCTCCTGGCGACCGACGGGCGGCTGCTGGAGGCCGAGGAACTGGCGACCGCCGAGACGCTGGCCTGCGGGTATGCGGACCTCGGTAACAAGTTCGGGTTTTTCCTGCCGCTCGCGGGTATCTCGACCGTCCGGCAGATCAAGGACAATCCGGTCGACATCAAGGCCACCAGCCGGCTGAATAAGCTCTATGTCGAGCTGTTGAAGGATAACCCGGACTGGACGGGCGCGGCTCGGCGGCCCGAGCTGAACCACCTGATGGCCCGACTGATCTTCTGCATGTTCGCCGAGGACACCGGGATTTTCCCAAACGGCCTTTTCTCCAAGACCGTCGAGCAGATGAGCGACGGGGACAACACCCACGACATCCTGACCGAGCTGTTCCGCGCCATGGCCACCCACGGCGACCAGCGCGCCGCCGCCGGCATCAAGAGCTGGGCGGACCGATTCCCCTATGTGAACGGCGGCCTGTTCGCCGACGCGGGCGACTGCCCCCGGTTCAGCAAGATCGCCCGCACCTACCTGCTGCGGGCCGCCAGCCTGAATTGGCAGGAGATCAACCCGGACATCTTCGGCTCGATGATCCAGGCCGTCGCCGACGACGAGGAGCGCGGCGCTCTTGGCATGCACTACACCAGCGTGCCCAATATCCTGAAGGTGCTGAACCCGCTGTTCCTCGACGACCTGAACGCCCGGCTTGAAGAGGCCGGCGACAACGCCCGCAGCCTGCTGAACCTGCGCAAGCGGATGGCGAAAATCCGGGTGTTCGACCCTGCATGTGGATCCGGCAACTTCCTGGTCATCGCCTACAAGGAAATGCGCAGGATCGAGGCTGAGATCAACCGCCGGCGCGGCGAACGCGACCAACGGAGTGAGATCCCGCTGACCAACTATCGCGGCATCGAGCTACGCGACTTCCCGGCCGAGATCGCTCGCCTGGCCCTGATCATCGCCGAATATCAGAGCGACGTTGTCTATCGGGGGCAGAAGGAAGCTCTGGCGGATTTCCTTCCGCTGGACGCCCAGAACTGGATCACCTGCGGCAACGCCCTGCGGTTGGACTGGCTGAGCCTTTGTCCGCCGACAGGGACAGGGGTGAAACTACTCGGTGACGACCTATTCAACACTCCATTGGATCAGGTAGAGATCGACTTCGAGAATGAAGGCGGAGAGACCTACATTTGCGGCAATCCGCCATATCTTGGAAGCAAATGGCAAGATGATGATCAAAAGAATGATTTAAAGGCAATCTTTGGAGGCCGCACTACGGCTTGGAAATCCCTCGATTACGTGGCTGGCTGGCTTATGAAGGCTGCGGAATACGGACTGAGATCACAGTCCTCTGCTGCATTTGTCTCTACAAACTCAATTTGCCAAGGTCAGCAAGTGCCAATACTTTGGCCGCTGATCTTTAGTACAGGGCATAAAATATCTTTTGCCCACACTTCTTTCAAGTGGACGAATCTTGCCAGTAACAATGCCGGCGTAATTGTTGCAATAGTCGGGATATCGCGCGACCGGTTCACCGTAAATCGATTGTTTTCTCTGTCTCAGGACGGCACGGTTCTGGAGCGTAGAGTTAATAACATAAACGCCTATCTCGTGGCAGGCGACAACGTCTCTATAGAGGCTGCTCGAAGTCCGATCGGGAACTTGTTTCCAATGCTCTTTGGAAACATGCCACGAGATGGCGGAGAGTTCATTCTCTCGGCAGATCAGAGAGAGAAAATCTTAGGTTCGTATCCCGAGTTGGCTCGCTTCATTCGGCCGTACCTGGGAGCTGAGCAAATGATCCAGGGGAAGCCTCGATGGTGCATTTGGATCGAAGCTAATGACGCCCCATTCGCCGAGGCCCACCCGTATTTGAACGCACTACTAGATCGCGTTCGACAATTCCGCGCCAACAGCGCAGCCGAATCGACACGGGCTTTTGCATCAAAACCCTATCGCTTTGTCCAGATTGCGGGCACGGCCAATCGCTACACGTTGGCCGTTGCGAAAGTATCGTCTGAACGAAGGCCTTATTTGCCAGTGCACCTCTTCGATCGAGACACGATAGTAAGCGATCTATTGTTCGCGCTATATGATGCACCATTGTGGAATATGTCGGTCGTCGCATCGCGGCTACATTTGGTTTGGGTCGCCACCGTTTGTGGTAAGCTAAAGACGGATTTTCGCTACTCAAACACGCTTGGGTGGAACACTTTTCCTGTCCCACTGCTGACGGAGAAAAACAAAACAGACCTCACACGCAGCGCAGAGAATATATTGATCGCTCGCGAAGCTCATTTCCCCGCGACGATTGCCGACATGTACGATCCCGATATTATGCCGGAAGATCTCCGTGATGCACACCAGCATAACGATGAGCTTGTAGAGCGAATCTTTATCGGCAGAAATTTCCGTAACGACACAGAACGTTTAGAAAAACTGTTTGACCTTTACGGAAAAATGACTGCGACAAGCCCTCTATCTAGTAGCTCATCTAGGGTGCGCGATGACTGATTTAGATTAAGATACGTTCCCAGTTTCATGAACGATACAAGTGGGTTTGGCCTGTACACTTTAAACTGACACATACACATGTAAGGATTTATGTTGCGCTCTTTTATTCATAGCGACAAGGACTCTCCGACAACGCTTTCTGAAATTCGGCGCGCGAGTAACTGGATTTCTCCTGAGACGTACTTCGGAGTCTATGCCTACGCGACCCAATCTGGCGCATCCGCTTTCAACGGTGCAATGTCAGCCGCCTTTTGGAATCAGACGCCCTCAAGATGGTTGTTTGGTTTGGACTACGGAAGAACCCAACCTCAGGCACTTCGGCTTATCGACAGCAAACCGAATTCGAAGGTTAGAATTCACGACGGATCGTGGATTGTTCAACAGTCCGGATTCATGCCGCGCCGTGATTTTCATTTAAAGCTGTCGATTCTCAAGAATTCTGCCGCCGGCAGATTCGGTATGATTGTCGGGTCCGGTAATTTTTCCTCGAATGGCTTGCGCAAAAGCATAGAGGCGGGGGCTTCTATTTGCACTGATGCTAAAGCAGAATACCGAGAGAATATCCGAAACATTGAAATGGCAGCCAAAGAACTTTGGAAAAATGCCACACCTCTTGCTGATATAATCGACATCTACGAAGAACGGTGGAAATCAGATTTCCCAGCGGACACAAGCGATGAGGAAGACGACCAGCCGCTGTCCGGCATGTTCTGGATTGAGGCAGGCTACGTCACTCCAAATCGGGGAGCGGACCGCCCTGGAAATCAAATCGATTTTCCGAGAGGAATGAGCAAATATTTTGATTTCAATCCTTCCTCTACGATGCCCAAGAATAGCGTAATTGGGACGATAACATTTGAGGCCCCCACTGGTGACATCGTTTCCCGTGACCTGAGGCTTGGGAACAATCTGATGGAAAAGATCACCTTACCTATCCCGGAGACGCATGGGTTCGACTTGTATGACGGGAAGGTTCTCGTGTTTCAGCGCTCGAACGACCTATTCAAAATGTGGGCGTTGGAAGCCGACGACTTTCTTACGGCGTTTGGCAGCAAGCTCGGCGGCATCAGAACGATGGGGAGTGGTCGGCGGTACGGTCAAATTCTTTGAGGGACCCAAATTCAGCGACTCGCAGAGTCAGATTCACGGCTATGCGGCCCGCGAGCCGTGAGTGGCGATAGATCGCCACGCTGATCCGAGCAGGTTGCTACTGGGAAAGTGAGTGCTCGCTGCAGGGCCGGATTTCTCTGATTCAGACGCGTGAAATCAACATGGTTAGAGCGGGTAAACTTATGCGGAGGAAAATTTAGGTGTGACCCCATCCATCATCCCTTCTGTTTCGCTGCGCACCGGCCAGACTGGCGACTCGACCAAGGCCAATGCGTTCGGAATGCGCGCCATGCAGGAGCGCGCCTACGATCGGCGGGGCGAGCAGTATCTGCTGATCAAGTCGCCGCCGGCATCGGGAAAATCTCGGGCGCTGATGTTCATTGCTCTAGACAAGCTGCACAATCAGGGGGTCGCCAAAGCGATCATCGTGGTGCCGGAACGTTCGATCGGCGGCAGCTTCACGGATGAGGCCCTGTCGAAGTTCGGCTTCTGGTCTGATTGGACGGTCAAGCCGCAATGGAACCTGTGCAACGCCCCCGGTGTCGATGAGCCGCGCGTGGCGAAATCGAAGGTCAAGGCGGTGGGCGAATTCCTGGCCAGCGACGACACCGTGCTGGTCTGCACCCATGCCACATTCCGCTTCGCGGTCGACGAGCTGGGCGTCGAGGCCTTTGACAACTGCCTGATCGCGGTCGACGAGTTCCACCATGTCAGCGCCAATCCGGACAACCGGCTGGGGGCGCAGCTCGCCCAGTTCATCACCCGCGACAAGACGCATATCGTGGCGATGACCGGGTCCTATTTCCGGGGCGACGCAGAGGCCGTGCTGAGCCCAAGCGACGAGGCGCGGTTCGTTACCGTGACCTATACCTATCACGAGCAGCTCAACGGCTACGAGCACCTGAAGACGCTCGACATCGGCTATTTCTTCTACGCCGGCAGCTATCTCGACAGCATCATGAAGGTGCTCGATCCAGACCTGAAAACCATCGTCCACATTCCCAACGTCAACTCGCGCGAAAGCACCGCCGACAAGATCAGGGAAGCCAACGAGATCATGAGCGCGCTGGGCGACTGGCAGGGTGAGGACCCGGCGACGGGCTTCCACCTGATCCGCCGGCCCGACGGGCGTGTGCTGAAGGTTGCGGACCTGGTCGACGACGACGGCCCCCGCCGGGACAAGGTGATCGGCGCGCTGAAGGACCCGGCGCATCGCAGTGACCGCGAACATGTCGACATCATCATCGCCCTGGGCATGGCCAAAGAAGGGTTTGATTGGATCTGGTGCGAGCACGCCTTGACCGTCGGCTATCGCTCCAGCCTGACCGAGATCATCCAGATCATCGGCCGCGCGACCCGCGACGCGCCCGGCAAGGCCTCGGCACGGTTCACCAATCTGATCGCCGAGCCGGACGCCAGCCAGGAACTGGTCGTCGACGCCCTGAACGACACCCTGAAGGCCATCGCCGCCAGCCTGCTGATGGAACAGGTGCTGGCGCCGCGCTTCGACTTCACACCCAAGGACCTCGGCCCTAAGGCGGGGTTCGACTACGGCCCGGCCGGCTATCAGGAGGGCGGCAAGCACGCGAACGTCGGCTTCAATGACAAGACTGGCCAGTTCCACATGGAGATCAAGGGGCTGGTGGCGCCATCGAGCCCCGAGGCGAAGCGCATCTGTCAGGAAGACCTGAATGAGATCATCACGGCCTTTGTGCAGGACAAGACGGTGGTCGAGCGCGGCATCTTCGACGACGAAACCGCTCCGCAGGAGCTGACCCAGTTGCGAATGGGCAAGATCGTGCGCGACCGCTTCCCCGAACTGACCCACGAAGATCAGGAGGCCGTCCGCCAGCATGCCGTCGCGGCGCTGAACATGACGCAGAAAGCCAAGGTCATGATGGTCGGTGGCGACGATCCGGAGCTGAAGGGCAGCACGGCCTTTGTCGACGGAGTGCGCAAGTTTGCCCTGAGCGTCCGCGAACTGGACATCGACCTGATCGACGGCATCAACCCCTTCGAAGCTGCCTATTCGGTGCTGGCCAAGTCAATGAACGAGCAGATGCTGAAGCAGGTCGAGGCGGCCATCGCCGGCAAGCGGGCGGGGATTTCGATCGAAGAGGCCCGCGACCTGGCCAAGCGCGCCCGCAAGTTCAGGGACGAGCGCGGCCGGCTGCCCGACATCAAGTCGCAAGATGCTTGGGAACGACGCATGGCCGAGGGCGTGGAAGTCCTGCGGCGGCATGTGGCGTTGAACCCGAATGGCTGAGCTGAGCGACCTTGAACTGCTGTCGGACCTCGGCGTCGAGATCGAGACGAAGAAGGCCGCCGCCCGCACGCCGCGCGAGGAGCGGGTCATCGCCGGATTCGAGGACATCGTGAAGTTCGTCGACGAGCACGGCCACGCGCCGCGCCACGGCGAGGACCGCGACATCTTCGAGCGGCTTTATGCAGTGCGGCTGGATCGAATCCGCGCCCAGGCTGACTGCCGGGTGCTGGTCGAGCCCATGGACAAGCACGGCCTGCTGAACGGCAGCAGCGGCGTCGCCGAAGAACCGGCCGAGTTTGAGGACGACGCCGATCTGTTGGCGGACCTGGGTGTTGCGCCAGGCGGGGAGGATGACATTTCTGTCCTTAGAAATGTCCGGTCCCGCGAAGAGGTGAAGGCAGCCGAGGAAGTTGCCAACCGCAAGGCCTGCGCCGACTTCGAGACTTTCAAGCCCCTGTTCGCCGCCGTGAAGCGTGACCTCGAAACCGGCGGGCGTGAAACCCGGCGCTTCGGCGAGGACGCGGGGATCAAGGCAGGCGAGTTTTTCATCCTCGGCGGCCAGTTGGTTTATGTGGCCGAGGTGCTCGAATCCTTCGTCACGGAATACGGCCGGCCCGACAGCCGGCTGCGCGTGATCTATGACAACGGCACGGAAAGCGACCTGCTGCTGCGGTCATTGCAGCGGGGGCTGTACAAGGATGAGACCGGCCGCCGGATCACCGACCCGATCGCTGGCCCCTTGTTTGGCCACGAAAGCCAGGACGACGATCTGGAGACCGGGACGATTTACGTCTTGCGCAGCAAGTCTGACCACCCGGACGTCGCCGCCAACCGCGAACTGATCCACAAAATCGGTGTGACAGGCGGGACGGTCGAGGCCCGGATCGCTCAGGCGACCACCGATCCGACCTATCTGTTGGCGGAGGTCGAAATCATCGCAACCTATAAGCTGTTCAACATCAATCGGACCCGGCTGGAGAACGTACTGCACCGGGTCTTCACCCCCGCGCGCCTGGACCTCACGATTCCCGACCGGTTCGGCGACTCCGTCCGTCCGAGAGAGTGGTACATGGTACCGCTACAAGCGATCGACGAGGCCGTCCAAAAGGTCCGAGACGGCTCGATAACCGGTTTCAGATATGATCCCGGCAGAGCCGCTCTGGTGCGGATTGATTCGCCCAAATAGCCGGCTGCAGGCGATAAAGATGGATAGCGCCGCCAGTCGATGGGGGCCCTTTTGGGGGCCCTTCGGAATTTGCGTTTCATGGCACATAACTAAATCAGTTACTTAGCGGATAGATGCGATGCCCCTAAGCGCACCATTTCTTTCTTCTCTGCTGATCCCGACCAAGGGCGCTCGCCATTGCGCAGGCGGACGCATATCTGTTGTGGGACATAGGTCTGGGACCCGACCCGCTACCCGGTCCTCATCACCCTCATGCCGCGTGCGGGCCCGCGATTCGGGCCGCCAGTTCTCGAAGGTAGTCTTGATCCTCCGGCCTGAGCGTCGGCGTCTTTGCCTGCCCTAACGCCTCGACGACGGCGCGCTTTGAAGGCCAGGGGCGCTCAGAAGCCTGCGCCTTGGTCTCGGGTTTCGCCGGTGAGGGACGTTCCGTTGCAGGCGCCTCGGCCTGGGGTTTCATCAGCCCAAGATTCTGGAAGAGCGCGATCCAGTCTGCATCGATGCCGTACCAATCCATTCCGGGCGGTTGTCGCATTTCGCGCACGATGATGCTGCTGGACAAAGGACCGCTGAGATCGATTTTTTCGGTCACCCGATCCGGGCTGTGAATGAACAGCAGATCGAACATGAGACCCGGCGCCCGACGTCTGATTACCTTCACCAGATGATTGAGATCGGCGGAGGTAAAGGTCGCATCATTGAGCCGATCGCCATCCACCCCCACAGACGAGTAGGCGCGGATGAACAGCACCTTTTTGCGAGACGACAGGATGTCGGTCAGGGTCTGCATCTTGTGCGCCATGCGGCTTCGACACGCAGCGATATAGTCGGCGTCGAAGACGACCTGACCATTCTCATCGTGCTGGAAGTCGTGTTCGTAGAGCACGCCATAGTTCGCGCACTGGATCGAGGTCCCGCCTCTGACGCTGATGAACCGCTGTCCCAGCCCGGCGCCCATGTCGGACAGGATCCTCTCGATGGCCTCGAACGGAGTTATGATCCAATCGAAGGGAACGCCGGGCGCAGCCCCGAGGTGGCGTCGGCACTGCTCGGCGACCTGACACGCCGCACCGAGGCCGACGACGGCGTCGTAGCGACCGCCGGCAGCGCGGCGCTTCAAGAGACTTCGACGGCCCGAAAGCTCCGCTGGCAAAGAGGTCTGGCGATCGATCGGAATTGGGTCAGTCATTACTGCTGCATAGCCGCCCCAGCCCAGGACAGGTCCGTGGTTGTAACCATCGGGGGGGAGTACGGTTCCGCTTGGCCTTGGAGGTGGCGGTCTCCCCAAGGCGTCGTCCGCCCTATAGGATCCCCGCGAACGGCGGGGGCTCGATCATGCGGTTTCACATCATCCTGACAGCGGCTCTGGCGCTGGCCAGCGGCGCGGCCGGTTCGGTTTCGGCGCAGGAGCATGCACCGCACGCCCGGACCTGGACCTATGGCGGCGCGACCGGGCCCGAACGCTGGTCCGATCTGGACCCGGCCAACGCGACCTGCGCCGTGGGCCAGCAGGAAAGCCCCATCGATCTGAAGGGCGCGATCACGGCGGATCTGGGCGACCTGGATATCGACTGGTCGCCCATGGTCGCCGCCGCGCGCGACACCGGCCACGCGATCCAGCTGGATGCGCCCGAGGGTTCGACCATGGCGATGGGCGGACAGACCTATCGCCTGCTGCAGTTCCATGTTCACCAACCCGCCGAACATCTGCTGGACGGCCGCCGGTTTCCGCTGGAGATCCATTTCGTCCACGCCGGGCCGGACGGGATCCTGGGCGTGCTGGGCGTCTTCGCCGATGTCGGCGTGGCCAGCGCCCCGCTGCAGGCGATGATCGACAGCCTGGGCTCCCCGGCAGCCGGTCCAGCGCTCGACCCGAATGGCTTCCTGCCCGCCGGCCGCGACTTCTTCCGCTATGAGGGGTCGCTGACGACCCCACCTTGCAGTGAGACCGTGGACTGGGTCTTGTTGAGCGGCCCCACCACCGTGTCCCAGGCCCAGATCGACACTTTCGAGCGGCTGCATCCCGGCAATACCCGGCCGGTCCAGCCCCTGCACCGCCGCTTCCTACTGCGTTCAGGACACTGAGTCGGAGAGCGTTCGCGCGCCTCTCTTGAACATATAAGCATATCTTTATATGTCTCCGGCCAACCCCGCCGCTACGCGGCTGCTCGGAGCGATCCCCTTTGTCCCGTTCTTCCTTCCTGTTCACCTCGGAAAGCGTTTCCGAGGGCCACCCCGACAAGGTCGCCGACCGTATCTCGGACACCGTCGTGGACCTGTTCCTGTCCAAGGATCCCTATGCCCGCGTGGCGTGCGAGACCCTGACGACGACGAATCTGGTGGTGCTGGCCGGCGAAATCCGGGGCCAGGGCATCATGGACACCTCGGGGAACTGGGCCCCGGGCGTGCAGGACGAGATCGAGGCCGCCGTGCGCGCCGCGGTCAGGGACATCGGCTATGAGCAGTCCGGCTTCCACTGGAACAAGTTCGAATTCATCAATCGCCTGCACGGCCAGTCGGCCGACATCGCCGTGGGCGTCGACGCGGCGGGCGAGAAGGACGAGGGCGCGGGCGACCAGGGCATCATGTTCGGCTATGCCTCGAACGAGACGCCGGAGCTGATGCCGGCCACCCTGCAGTACAGCCACAACATCCTGAAGCGCCTGGCCGAGGTCCGTCACGCCGGCGACACCCGCCTGGAGCCCGACGCCAAGTCGCAGGTCACCATCCAGTACGAAGGCGGCAAGCCCGTCCGCGCCACCTCCATCGTCCTGTCGACCCAGCACGCCGCCGGCCTGTCGTCGGAACAGGTCGCCGAAATCGTCAAGCCCTACATCCTCGAAGTGCTGCCGGAAGGCTTCACCGACGAGAACACCGTCTGGCACATCAACCCGACCGGTATCTTCGAGATCGGCGGACCCGACGGCGACGCCGGCGTGACCGGCCGCAAGATCATCGTCGACACCTACGGCGGCGCGGCCCCGCACGGCGGCGGCGCCTTCTCCGGCAAGGACCCGACCAAGGTCGACCGTTCGGCCGCCTATGCCTGCCGCTACCTGGCCAAGAATGTCGTTGCCGCCGGCCTCGCCGACCGCTGCACCATCCAGATCTCCTACGCCATCGGCGTGGCCAAGCCGCAGTCGATCCACGTCGACCTGCACGGCACCGGCAAGGGCGCGGTCACCGAGGCCGTGCTGGAGGACAAGATCCTGGGCCTGATCGGCGGCGCCACCCCGCGCGCGATCCGCGAGCACCTGGGCCTGAACAAGCCGATCTACGCCCGCACCTCGGCCTACGGTCACTTCGGCCGCACGCCGGACGCGGACGGCGGCTTCAGCTGGGAAAAGACCGATCTGGTCGACCAGCTCAAGGCGCTGGCCTGATTCAGAAGACGGGCGGGGCTTGCACTGGTCCCGCCCGTCCACCGGGGCATGTCAGTGACGTGTCCCACCCCCGCAGATGTCCATTCGGCCTCGGGAATGACTGTACCTGACTGCGTTCGGTGAACGGTTGACGCGGCCCGGGCCTTGCAGGCATGTCGCGCAAGGCCCGGCGATGTGCGCCCGGTCGGGGGAATTTTCTGATGAAAACCATGATCATGGGCGTGATGTCCGCCCTCGCGATTCTGGCCGGCGCCGCGCCGGCCTCGGCGGCTCCGGTACAGGACGGCGACTACTACACCTTCGAGCTGATCAACGGCACGCCGTGGACCATCCTGACCTTCCAGACCGGAGAGTCGGGCGGCACCTACAGCCAGGACTGGATGCCCAGCCGCGTCTTGGAGTCCGGCGACACCGTCAACATGCGCTTCTACGATTCCGAAGACGCGTGCGAATACTGGGTCAAGATCGTCTTCGCGGACGGCGACGCCTGGCAGCAGAAGCTCGACTTCTGCGCGCTGGAGTATGTCATCGTGAACGAAGACGGCACCATCGAAGGCATCGAGTAGGCCTGATCGACTTTCGCCGGCCGCACCGATAGGCGCGGCCGGCGATTTTGCGTTATAGGCGGGCCAATGCCCGCTTCCCGACCCAAGAAACCCGGCGACCCTCTGCATCCGCGCGCCACGGGGCCATTGCGTTCGTTCGGCCGCATCAAGTCGCGGGCGATCAAACCCCTGCAGGCGGCTCTGTTCGACAGTCTTCTGCCGTCCATCGCCGTACCCGACCCGGCGCTTGGCCCCATCGATCCCCTGATCCTGATGCCAGGGGCGAAAGAGGCGTGGCTCGAGATCGGCTTCGGCGGCGGCGAGCATCTGGCGGCCCAGGCCGCGCGCCGGCCCGATGCGGTGATCATCGGCTGCGAGCCCTTCCTGAACGGCGTCGCCTCGCTGCTGCGTCACGTCGACGAGGACGGGCTGAAGAATGTTCGCATCCACGCCGACGATGCGCGCGCGGTGGTCCAGGCCCTGCCCGACGGGTCTCTGGACCGGATCATGATCCTGTTCCCCGATCCCTGGCACAAGGCGCGCCACAACAAGCGCCGCCTGATCCAGCCGGCTTTCGCCGCCGAACTGGCGCGAAAGCTCAAGCCCGGCGGCCGGCTGCGCTTTGTCACCGACTGGAAGGACTACGCCGGCTGGGCGCTGGAGCGGTTTCTGGCCACGCCCGGCCTGCGCTGGCTCGCCGACGAGACGGCGGACTGGAAGGTCGCGCCGGAGGACCACGTCGTGACCCGATACGAGGAAAAACGGCTGGGCGACACCGACCCGCTGTTCCTGGAGTTCGAGAAGGTCTGACCCACCCTGTTGCACAGCGACGCGCTCAAGCAACGAGTCGCCGCGCGGCGAGCGATAGCGCCCTTCGCTTCAGGCCTGTTTGAAACCCAGAACATCCTGCATGTCGTAGAGGCCCGGGCGACGCGTGCGCACCCAGGCGGCGGCGGCGACGGCGCCCTTGGCGAACAGGGACCGGTCGATCGCCGAATGGCTGAGGGTCAGGACCTCGTCATCCGAGGCGAACAGGACGGTGTGTTCACCGACGATGCCGCCGCCACGGATCGAGGAGAAACCGATCGTCCCGGTCTTCCGCTCTTCCGAAATCCCGTCGTAGGGGGTGCTGCGCAGTTCCGCCAGGTCGTGGCCGCGCCCCGAGGCGGCGGCCTCGCCCAGCATCAGGGCGGTGCCCGACGGAGCGTCGATCTTCTTCCTGTGGTGGGCTTCGGTGATCTCGATGTCCCAGTCGCGAGCATCAAGACGCAGGGCTGCGTGCTCGACCAGTCCGATCAGGATGTTGACGCCGAGCGAGAAGTTGCCGCTGCGCACGATGGCGACCTTTTCCGCCGCCGCCTGCAGAGCCGCCTCCTGTTCGTCCGAGAAGCCCGTCGAACCGATGACAAGGGCGGGACCGCCGCGCTCGGCGCAGCTCCGGGCGAGGGCGACCGAGGCCTCGGCCGTCGAGAAGTCGATGACCACGTCGCACAGGCTCAGGTCCGGCGTCTCGCCCCAGTCGAAGCGAACGGAGACCATGACGTCCTCCCGCGCATCGAGCGCCTGGGAGACCGCGCGACCCATGCGGCCGCGCGCACCGGAAATCCCGACATGAAACAGTTCGCTCAAGACCAGGCCCCCCGAGCCGAATTCACTGGGCGTTCTCCCGGGTCGACTTCGCGTCGTCTTCCGAGCCGAGGATATCGGCCCAGAACCGCTTGGCCTTGCCCGCGAAGCTCGAGTTTCTCGGGTTCTGGCTGTCGCCGAAGGAGGCGGCCAGTTCCTGCATCAGCTCCTTCTGGCGAGCCGTCAGATCGGTCGGGGTCTCGACGAACAGCTCCACCACCAGATCGCCGCGCTGGCGGCCATTGAGGTGGGGCATGCCCTTGCCGCGAATGCGGATGGTCTTGCCGGTCTGGGCGCCGGCCGGGACCGACACCGGGGCCTTGCACTGGCCGTCGCAGGCCTCGGACACCAGACAGGGCGCCTCGATGTCGCCGCCCAGAGCCGCGACCGTCATCGGCACCGGCACGGTGCAGAGAAGGTCGAGATTGTCGCGCTCGAACAGGTCGTGCGGGGTGACCGACAGGAAGACATAGAGGTCGCCGCGCGGGCCCCCGCGTGTTCCGGCGTCGCCCTCGCCCGACAGGCGGATGCGCGAACCGTCGTCGACGCCGGCCGGCACCTTCAGGGAAAGCTTGCGGGTCTTCCGCACCTGGCCGTGACCGTGGCAGGTCGTGCAGGTGTCGGCCGCCGACAGACGCTGACCCTGACCGCCGCAGGAGGGGCAGGTGCGTTCGACCTGGAAGAAGCCGTTGGCCTGACGCACGCGCCCGGCGCCCTGACAGGTCGAGCAGGTCGTGGGCTTGGCGCCGTTTTTCGCCCCGGAACCCTCGCAGGTCTCGCATGTCGCGGTGGTGGGTACGGCAATCTCGACGTCGGCGCCCTGGTAGGCCTGCTCCAGGGTGATCTCGAGGTCGTAGCGCAGGTCCGAGCCGCGACGCGGGCCGTTCGACTGGCGTCGTCCGCCGCCGCCGAAGACGTCGCCGAACGCGTCGCCGAAGACCTGGGAGAAGATGTCATTGACGTCGTGGAAGCCCTGCTGACCGCCACCGCCTCCGCCGCCAACGCCCGCGTGGCCGAACCGGTCATAGGCGGCGCGCTTCTGGTCGTCCGACAGAACCGTATAGGCCTCGGAGATTTCCTTGAACTTGGCCATCGACTCTTCCGAGCCGCCGTTGCGGTCCGGATGGTGCTCCATCGCCAGCTTGCGATAGGCGGATTTCAGGCCGGCGGCGTCGATGGTCCGCTCGACCGACAGCACCTCGTAATAATCACGCGCCATGCGCAGACGTCCCTAAGCCAACCTCTGACATTCCGATCACGTCTCTTTTTCCAAGGCGCAAGCGGAATGGCGACCCATGAAGGACATGGGCGCAAGGCGGCATGATGCAAGTTTCATGAAAGTCACGGTCCTCCCCCGGATCACGGGGGAGGACCACGACGTTTAGGCGCTCTTCTTCTGGTCGTCGTCGCCCGAGACTTCCTCGAACTCCGCATCGACCACGCCGTCATCGGCGGGCGCGTCGTCACCGGACTGGCTGGCGCTCTGGGCGTACATGGCCTCGCCCAGCTTCATCGAGGCCTGGACCAAGGTGTTGGTTTTGGTCCGGATGTCTTCCGGATCCGTGCCGTCGCGAGCGGTCTTCAGCTCGGCCAGGCCGGTCTCGATCGCCGACTTCTCGTCCGCGCCGACCTTGTCGCCGTGTTCGGCCAAGGCCTTCTCGGTCGAGTTGATCAGGCTGTCGGCGGCGTTCTGGGCCTCGACCAGATCCTTACGGATCTTGTCGGCGGCGGCATTGACCTCGGCTTCCTTGACCATCTTCTCGATGTCGGCGTCCGACAGGCCGCCGTTCGCCTGGATGCGGATCGACTGTTCCTTGTTGGTCGCCTTGTCCTTGGCCGAGACGTTGACGATGCCGTTGGCGTCGATGTCGAAGGCCACCTCGATCTGCGGCATGCCGCGCGGCGAGGGGGGAATGCCCATCAGGTCGAACTGACCCAGCATCTTGTTGTCCTGCGCCATCGGGCGCTCACCCTGGAAGACCCGGATGGTCACGGCCGACTGGTTGTCGTCGGCGGTCGAGAACACCTGGCTCTTCTTGGTCGGGATGGTCGTGTTGCGCTCGATCAGGGGCGTGAAGACGCCGCCCAGGGTCTCGATGCCCAGGGTCAGGGGCGTGACGTCCAGCAGCAGCACGTCCTTGACGTCGCCTTGCAGCACGCCGGCCTGAACGGCGGCGCCCAGAGCGACCACTTCGTCAGGATTCACGCCCTTGTGCGGCTCCTTGCCGAAGAAGGCCTTCACGGCCTCCTGCACCTTGGGCATGCGGGTCATGCCGCCGACCAGGACCACTTCGTCGATGTCCGAGGCCTTCAGACCGGCATCCTTCAGCGCCTTGGCGCACGGCTCGATCGTGCGCTGGATCAGGTCGTCGACCAAGGCTTCCAGCTTGGCGCGCGACAGCTTGATGTTCAGGTGCAGCGGGCCCGAGGCGTTCATGGTGATGAACGGAAGGTTGACCTCGTACTGGGTCACCGAGCTCAGTTCCTTCTTGGCCTTTTCGGCCTCTTCACGGAGGCGCTGCAGGGCCAGCTTGTCCTGGCGCAGGTCGACGCCCTGTTCCTTCTTGAACTCGTCGGCCAGGTAGTCGGCCAGGCGGACGTCAAAGTCCTCGCCGCCCAGGAAGGTGTCGCCGTTGGTCGACTTCACCTCGAACACGCCGTCGCCGATCTCCAGGATCGAGACGTCGAAGGTGCCGCCGCCCAGGTCATAGACGGCGATCTTCTGGCCGTCATTCTTGTCCAGGCCGTAGGCCAGGGCCGCCGCGGTCGGCTCGTTGATGATGCGCAGGACTTCGAGACCGGCGATCTTGCCGGCGTCCTTGGTCGCCTGACGCTGCGAGTCGTTGAAATAGGCGGGCACGGTGATAACGGCCTGGGTGACCTTGTCGCCCAGATAGGCCTCGGCGGCCTCCTTCATCTTGATCAGGGTGAAGGCCGAAATCTGCTGCGGCGAGTAGTCCTTGCCGTTGGCGCGCACCCAGGCGTCGCCGGTCGGACCCTTGACGATCTCATAGGGCACCATGCCCTTGTCCTTCGCCACGACGGGGTCGTCGAAGTTGCGGCCGATCAGGCGCTTGATGGCGAAGAAGGTGTTGGCGGGGTTGGTCACCGCCTGGCGACGCGCGGGCTGACCGACCAGGGTCTCGCCGCCGTCCTGGATCGCAACCACCGACGGGGTGGTGCGGTTGCCCTCGGCGTTTTCGATGACCTTGGGGTTCTTGCCGTCCATGACGGCCACGCACGAATTGGTGGTGCCGAGGTCGATACCGATAATCTTGGCCATGAGCCTGTTTTCTCTCCGTCTGGCGGGCGATGCGGCGGCCTTATCAGAAAGCGCCGCACGTGACCGCCCCCGTTTTGTTTGCGCCGTATCGCGGGGGCGCGAACACGGCAGGTTGGGTTCAATTACCGTGAAACCCCACAGCTTGCGGGGTCTCTCGGGCTGGTCGGGATATGGGAAAGTCGCCATGCCCCGCAAGGGCCTGATGCGTTCCGGGGTCCGAATCAGGCGGAGTCAGGGGTCATCAGGTGCTTTGAGGCTTCTGCTCGGGCATTCTTGGCCTGATTGCGGGTCACGGGCCCGCCAGTTCAGGACCCCGACATGCGCGCCCCGCCTCGCAAGCTCCGCTATTCCGCCCTGGTCACGGCCGTCGGCCTGATCCTGCTCGGACTGGTGGGGACCCAGGCGGAGGCGCAATCGGCGTCGAAGCGGGTGGCCCCGGTTCCCATGCGGGCCCTCATTCGCCAGTCGAACGACGCCTACAATCGCGACGTCCGGATCCACAACCAGACCGGCTGGCCGATGACCTATCTCTACGCCTCGTCAGGCGGGGACTGGGGCGAAGACCTGCTTGGATCCGGCATTCTGTCACCGGGCCAGAGCGTGGTGGTGACGATCGATGACGGTTCGGGCGCCTGCCGCTATTCCCTCCGCGCCGAGTTCGACAACGGCCAGACCCTGCAACGCAGCGGCATCAACGCCTGCCAGGTCGCGGACTATTACTTCACGCGATAAGACTGGAGGGCATGGAGCCCTTCCCCGACCTCCCCGGTTTTCGTTACTGGCCCGGCCGGCTGGATGAGGCCGCGCAGGCCGTGCTGCTGGCCGACATCGAGGCCGCTCTCAAGATCGCGCCCCTCTACCGACCCGTCACGCCGGGCGGAAGGCCGTTCTCGGTTCGTATGAGCAATCTCGGGCCGCTCGGCTGGGTCTCGGACCGCGCCGGCTATCGCTACCAGCCGAACCACCCCGGGACCGGCGCGCCCTGGCCGCCGATCCCGGCCGTCCTGCTGGACCTGTGGACTGACCTGACCGGCTGGCCGGAGCCGCCGGACGCCTGTCTGGTCAATCTCTACCGCGACGACGCCCGCATGGGCCTGCATCAGGATCGGGACGAGGCCGACCTCGGCGCACCCGTCCTGTCGGTCTCTCTCGGCGACACCGCCCTCTTCCGCATCGGCCCGGCGGGCAAGGGACCGACACGGTCCGTGAAACTGGCCTCAGGCGACGTTTGCGCCCTGACCGGCTCCGCCCGGCTGGCCCGACACGGCATCGATCGTCTGCTGGCGGGATCGTCGCGGCTGATCCACGGCGGCGGGCGGATCAATCTGACCCTGCGGCGTGCGACATAGACTCACGGGTCGGTGACTCGACGGGGCCGCCCGGCCTCGTCACAGTCCGCGTCGAAATCGAGAAGGAAACGCCCATGACCGTGCTGACCCGCCCCGAAGGCAACCTCCCGACGGACTTCCACCTGTCGCGCCGCGGCCTGGCGGGCCTGACGGCGGCCGGCGTGTTCACAGGCTACGCGCCTTCGGTCCTGGCGCAGGACGCCCAGCCGGTCTCGACCGACGATCAGGGGCTGGAAACGGCTATGGTCTCCTATCCGTCCGCCGACGGCTTCGACCTGCCAGCCTATGTCGCCCGGCCGGAGGGCCAGGGCCCCTTCCCCGTCGTGATCGTGGTGTCGGAAATCTTTGGCCTGCACGCCTATATCCAGGACGTCTGCCGCCGCCTGGCCAAGGCCGGATACGCCGCCATCGCTCCGGCCTTCTTCGTCCGCGTGGAAGACCCGGCTCCGCTCGCCGACATGCAGCGCATCCAGGCCATCGTCGCCGCGGCCGGCTATGAACAGGTCATGGGCGACATCAACGCCACCCTGGAATGGGCCTCGGGCCAGCTCTGGGCCAATGTCGACAAGGTCGGCATCACCGGCTTCTGCTGGGGCGGCAAGGTCGTCTGGCAGGCCGCGGCCCGGTTCACCGCCATCGACGCCGGCGTCGCCTGGTACGGCCGCCTCGCCCCGTCGCCGACCGCCACGCCGGAGCAGATCGCGGCGGGCCAGCCCTTCCCGGTCGATCTGGCGGCCGACCTCAAGGGCGTGGTCATCGGCAACTACGGCGGCCAGGACCAGGGCATCCCCAACGATACCGTCGCGGCCATGCAGGAGGCTCTGGCGGCCGCGGGCGCGACCGAAAGCGGGATCAAGCTCTACGCCGACGCCCCGCACGGTTTCCACGCGGATTACCGCGCCAGCTACCGTGCGACCGAGGCGGCCGATGGCTGGGCCCGGTTGCTGGCGTTGTTCGAAGCGAAACTGAAGTAAAATCCTCCCGCGATGGGGGAGGAATAATCAGGCCTTGCCGTCGAACGTCCCGCCGTTCGAGCCGGAGGCAGAGCCATAGGGGTTCGTCCCCTGCGGACCCGATCCCTTGGCGGCGACCACGACCATGGCCGGGCGCACGGTGCGGCCGAACAGTTCGTAGCCGGCCTGCATGGTCTGCAGCACCGTCCCCCCCGGAACCTCGGCCGAGGGCTGTTCCATCATCGCCTGGTGCAGGTGCGGATCGAAGGCCTCGCCCGGCCCAGGCGCAACGCGCTTGAGGCCGTTGGTCTCGAACGCCTGCAGCAGCGACTTCTGGGTCAGCTCCAGACCGGTCACCAGACCCGCCTCGCCGGCGTCGGCGTTCTTGGGCGCCGCCATCAGGGCGCGCTCCAGGTTGTCGGCCACGCCCAGCAGGTCCTTGGCGAAGCGCTGGATGGCGAAGGCCCGTGCATCGTTCATCTGGGTCTCGGTGCGACGCCGGACGTTATCGGCCTCGGCCGCGGCCCGCATGGCGCGGTCCTTCCACTCGTCGCGCTCGGCGATCATGGTGTCCAGCGGACCCAGATCGCCGGAGTCGGCGTCCAGCCCGGCCTCGGCATTGGCCAGGGCCTCGTCCAGCTGGGCTTCGAGGTCGTTGGGGTTCGTCGTATCGGTCACGTGTCTTGTCCGTCCAGGATGCGCCCCAGCACCCGGGCGGTGTAGTCCACCAACGGGATAATGCGGGCGTAGTTCAGTCTCGCGGGTCCGATCACGCCGATGGCGCCCAGAACCCGTTGGCGGCCCGTCATATAGGGCGCCGCGACGACAGCGGAACCCGAAAGCGAAAACAGGCGCGTTTCGGCCCCGATAAAGATGCGCACCCCCTGGGCCGCATTGACCCCGTCGAGCAGGCCGATCAGCTGTTCCTTCTGCTCCAGATCGTCGAACAGGACCCGGACCTTCTCCAGATCCTCGGCGGCGCCGGCGTCCTGCAACAGGTTGGCCCGGCCCCGCACGATCAGGGATCGCTCCCGGTCCGCCCCGCCGGACCAGGCCGCCAGCCCGTCCTCGACCAGCCGGGCGGCGGCGGCGTCCAGCTCGCTGCGGGCTGCGGCCAGCTCGGCCCCCATCTCCAGCCGCGCCTCGGACAGCAGCCGCCCTTTCATGCGGGCCGACAGGAAGTTCGATGCCTCCTGCAGGATCGACGGCGTCACACCGGCCGCCAGGGGCATGAGCCGGTTCTCCACCGTGCCGTCATCGGCCACCAGCACCGCCAGAGCCTGACCGGAGCCAAGGGCCACGAACTCCACATGTTTGACGCCGGCGTCGCGCACCGGCGAGGCGACGATCCCTGCCCCGCCCGCCAGACCCGATAGCAGGCTCGAAGCCTCGTTCAGCGCCTCTTCGAAGCCCTTGCCGCGCCCGATCAGGCGGGCGTCGATCTCACGCCGCTCCTCGGCGCCGACGTCGCCGATTTCCAGCAGGCCGTCGACGAACAGGCGCAGGCCGGCGTGGGTGGGGATCCGCCCCGCCGAGGTATGCGGCGCGGCCAGCAGCCCGGCCAGGGTCAGGTCCTGCATCGTGTTGCGGATCGAGGCGGGCGACAGATGCACGCCGCCTTTCGACACGGTCCGTGACCCGACCGGTTCACCGGTCTCCAGATAGGTCTCGACCACGCTGCGGAAAATATCGCGCGCCCGCTGATCCAGCGCGGTCAGTCCGGCGTAGTGGGGCGCCAGCAGGGGGCTCAACGGCGGCATCATGGTCGCGCGTTCCAGTTGGCGCGGGTCAGCCGGTGCACCAGACAGTCGTCCTCGTCGAACATACGCCGTCCTTCGACGACGAACCCGAGCCGCTGATAGAAGCGGTGGGCGGCGACATTGGTATTCAGGGGATCGATGACGATGGCCGTGATCTCCGGCTCGGCGAAGCAATCGTTGATGGCCTGGGTCATCATTGCCGTGCCCACGCCCCGGTTCAACCATTCGGCCGGACCGATCCAGATGTCGATGGCTCTAAGGTTCGGTTCGATCTCCCCCCAGTAGTGGCTGGGCTCCGTATGCGGGTCGCAGATCGCCAGGACCCCGACCGGCTGGCTGTTCGCCTCGGCGATCCGGTAGGTCAGCTCATAGTCCGAGTTGGTCAGCTCGTCGGTCCAGTCGGGCCCGTCGAAGGCGATCTCCAGCAGCGGGTCGTCGCTCGAGCAGGCGATCACATGCGGCTCGCGGTCCCACGCAGCCAGCAGAGGCGCGTCCTCCGGCGTCGCCGGCCGAAGTCGCACGCTGATGTCTTGCGGGTTCTTGGGGGGATACAGGCTCACCCTTTCAGGATAAGCAGCCCGGCTCGATACGCCAACGTCTTCAGGACATCCTCATGCGCCCCTCCGAACGCACCCCCGACCAGCTCCGCGCCGTGACGCTCGAGACCGGCGTCAACCGCTACGCCGAGGGCTCCTGCCTGGTCTCGTTCGGCCACACCAAGGTGCTGGTCACAGCCTCGATCGAGGAAAAGGTGCCGGGCTGGATGCGCAACACCGGCCAGGGCTGGGTCACGGCCGAGTACGGCATGCTGCCCCGCGCCACCCACACGCGCGGCAAGCGTGAGGCCTCCGCCGGCAAACAGTCGGGCCGCACCCAGGAAATCCAGCGTCTGATCGGCCGTAGCCTGCGCGCCGTCGTCGATCTGAAGGCTCTCGGCGAGCGTCAGGTGCTGATCGACTGCGACGTCATCCAGGCCGACGGCGGCACCCGCACCGCCTCGATCACCGGGGCCTGGGTCGCGATGGCGACCGCGCTCGGCTACCTGCGCGCCGAGGGCGTGCTGAAGACCGACCCGATCCTGGACCAGGTCGCGGCCATCTCGTGCGGCATCTTCGACAACACGCCCGTGGCCGACCTCGACTACGAGGAGGATTCGAATGCCGAGGCCGACGGCAACTTCGTCCTGACCGGCTCGGGGACGATCGTCGAGATCCAGGCGACGGGTGAAAAGCGCGGCTTCTCGCGGGCCGAGTTCGACCGGCTGTTCGAACTGGCCGAGGCCGGCTGCAACGACCTGTTCAAGCTCCAGAAGGCCGCCGTGGACGAGGCCCTCGCCCGCCCGCGCTGAGTTTCGCGCCCTTGATGTGAATTTATTCTTGCCGCTCTCTTGCGGATAGGCGGCCGCGCCCCAGATTGAGGGAGCGGGTCTTTGACAATTCAACGCCGTTTCATCGGTCCTGTCCGATGGCCCTCGGGAGATCGGACAGGGATCGAAACGACAACCGTTTGATTTTGCAGAGACGGCCCGGGGTTTTCGTCCGTTTCGTCCGTTTTGTCCGTTTCGTCAGGGTGTTTTTCGCGGACGAAACGGACTTTCCAGCGACACAGAACAGCGTCATCGTAACGCCTTCCAGATCGCCCGGAGACGTCGCCATGGTTCGTGTGCCCGCCGCCCTCGCCCTTGCGTTCAGCCTGTCGCTCGCGGCCTGCGGCTCGCCCGAGACCACCCCCGCCGCCGGAAAGGCCGCGACCGCGGAACCCGCCGTCGAACAAACGCCGGTCATGCCCGAGGACGCACCTCCGCAAGAGGACGCCGGCGTTCCGGAGGGCGAACTCCTGGGCGCCGCCGACCGGACCTGCACGGACAGCATCGGCGAGGCCGCCGCCGTCCGGCTGGCGGAACGCTGCACCATGGTCAGCCCGGCCAGCCATCCGCCGTGCAACCCCGCCAACGCCTGCGCCCTGATCCAGGATGAGATCGACCGCTCCTGCGGCCAGTACGGCCCCGGTGAGGCCAGGCCTGCGGAGTGCTCCGCCTGATCGAGGACGGCGAACCGACCCGTGAGATCGTCGTCACGGTTCCGGGCGTCTTGCTCGACCCCGACGAGGCCGTTTTTGATCACCCCGGATCGCCCATCAATCTGATGGCGCCGAAATGGGTGCTGGTCGGCGTTCCGATCGTCATCGGCACGCTGATCCAGCTGTTTCGCGTGCCGATGGGCCCGATCTGGATCAGCGCGGCGCTGTTTCTCGGACTGATCGCCCTCGTCGTCGTCCTGTGGAAGCTCCGGGACCTCTCGCGGACCCGCACGATGCGCACGTTCGCCCGCAGCCGCTTTGGCGGACAGGCTCTGGACTGGCGGCTGGACGAGACCGAGGTCCGCCAGACCGGCCCCTTCCTCGATACGGTCGTGCCCTGGTCCGCCTTCGTCCATGTGCTGGACCAGCCGAAGGCCTTCGTCTTCGTCCTGTCGGGCACGACCGTCATGATCCTGCCACGCCGCCTGCTATCGGAGGCCCAGCAGGCGAACGTGCGCACCCTGATCGACCGGGCCCGGGACAGGGGTCTGATCGGCGACATGCCGGCCGATCTGATGCCGCCGTGGGGCCTGATCCGCGACAGCGTGCGCGAGCGCTACGCTCCGGACGCATAGAAAAAGGCCCCGCTGTTTCCAGCGGGGCCTCGTTCATTCAGCTGTGACGCCGAAACCTAGTCGCGACGCGGACGGCTGCGACCGCGGTCACCGCCGCCTTCACGCTTCTTGCCGCCGCCGCCGGTGTCTTCGGTCAGGGGGGGCTCGCCGCGTTCGGCGCGTTCTGCGTTGATCTTGTCCGTCAGGTCTTCACCCGTGGCCTGATCGACGATCTTCATCGACAGCTTGGTCTTGCCGCGATCGTCGAAGCCCAGGAACTTGACCTTGACTTCCTGGCCCTCGGACAGGACGTCGGCCGGGTTGGAGACGCGTTCCAGCGAGATCTGGGACACGTGTACCAGGCCGTCCTTGGCGCCGAAGAAGTTCACGAAGGCGCCGAAATCGACGACCTTCACGACCTTGCCGGAGTAGATCATGCCGGGCTCGGGCTCGGACACGATCGACGAAATCCAGTTCTTGGCGGCGTCGATCTTCTCCTGGTCCGAGGCAGCGATCTTCACCGTGCCGTCGTCCTCGATGTTGATCTTGGCGCCGGTCTTTTCGACGATCTCGCGGATGATCTTGCCGCCGGTGCCGATGATGTCGCGGATCTTGTCGACCGGAACCTTGATGGATTCGATCTTCGGAGCGTACTCGCCGAGCTCGGTGCGAGCGCCGTCGATGGCCTTGTCCATCTCGTCGAGGATGTGAAGGCGGCCGGCCGAAGCCTGGGCGATGGCCTTCTTCATGATCTCTTCGGTGATGCCGGCGACCTTGATGTCCATCTGCAGCGAGGTGATGCCGTCACGGGTGCCGGCGACCTTGAAGTCCATGTCGCCCAGGTGATCTTCGTCACCCAGGATGTCCGACAGAATGGCGAACTCGCCCGAGGGCTCCAGGATCAGGCCCATGGCGATGCCCGACACGGGCTTCTTCAGGGGCACGCCCGCGTCCATCAGCGCCAGCGAGGCGCCGCAGACCGAAGCCATGGAGGACGAACCGTTGGACTCGGTGATCTCCGACACGATGCGGATCGTGTAGGGGAATTCTTCCGAGGTCGGCAGCATCGGACGGATCGCCCGCCAGGCCAGCTTGCCGTGACCGATTTCGCGACGGCCCGCGCCGCCCATACGACCGGTCTCACCGACCGAGTACGGAGGGAAGTTGTAGTGGAGCAGGAACTTCTCTTTGTAGGTGCCTGCCAGCGAGTCGACGTATTGCTCGTCTTCGCCGGTGCCCAGGGTGGCGACCACGATGGCCTGGGTCTCACCACGGGTGAACAGAGCCGAGCCGTGAGTGCGCGGGAAGACGCCGACTTCCGAGACGATGTCGCGGACCTTGTCGAGCGCCCGGCCATCGACGCGGTGAGCGTTGTCGATGATGTCGCGACGCAGGACGTGGGCTTCGCATTCCTTCCAGGCGACGCCGAACTTGGCGCTGTCGACACCGTCCGGATTCTCATCGGTCTTCACCAGAGCGGCCGAGGCCTTCTTCTTGGCGGCGCCGACGGCTTCATGACGCGCATGCTTGCCGGGGTGGGTGTAGGCGGCCTTGATGTCTTCGCCGACGAGGCCCTGGATCTGGGTGACGACGTCGGAGTGGTCCTCGGCGGTGAAGTCGAACGGATCCTTGGCGGCGTGCTCGGCCATTTCGATGATCGCATCGATCACGGGCTGCATGCCGCGGTGGGCGAACATCAGGGCGTCCAGCATGACCTGCTCGGACAGTTCCTTGGCTTCGGACTCGACCATCATCAGGGCGTCCTTGGTGCCGGCGACGACCAGGTCCAGCTGCGACTCAGGCAGTTGGTCCAGCGTCGGGTTCAGCACGAACTCGCCGTCGATATAGCCGACGCGCGCGGCGCCGATCGGGCCCATGAAGGGCACGCCCGACAGGGTCAGGGCGGCGGAGGTGGCGACCATGCCGACGATGTCGGGATCGTTCTCGAGATCGTGCTGCAGCACGGTGATGACGACCTGGGTCTCGTTCTTGAAGCCCTTGACGAACAGCGGGCGGATCGGACGGTCGATCAGGCGGCTGACGAGGGTTTCCTTCTCGGTCGGACGGCCTTCACGCTTGAAGTAGCCGCCCGGGATCTTGCCGGCGGCGAAGGTCTTTTCCTGGTAGTTGACGGTCAGCGGGAAGAAATCCAGGCCCGGCTTGGGCGCGCGACCGTAGACGACGGTGGCCAGGACGATGGTCTCGCCATAGGTGGCCAGAACGGCGCCGTCGGCCTGGCGGGCGATACGACCCGTTTCCAGCGTCAGCGGGCGGCCGGCCCAGTCGATCGTCTTGCGTTTGATATCGAACATGTTTCGTCTTTCGTAGCCCGGGCGGCGTATTCCGCGCGGGATCCCATCAGTGGGGCTGGAGCGTCGGGCGTTCAGTCCTTCGGTCCAAGGATCGTCGCGCCATCGCGATCGACCCGGGAAAAAGAGGACCGGTCTGGCCCTCGCGTCTGCGCAGTTACAAAACCGCTGCGCGCGGCTGGTCTCTGGATGCGGAAAGAGGCGCGGACGTGGCCCGCGCCTCGAAACTGTTTCCGCGTGCTGCGCTTAGCGGCGCAGGTTCAGCTTGGTGATCAGAGCGGTGTAACGCTCGCGATCGACCTTGACGAGGTGGTCAAGAAGGCGACGACGCTGCGAGACCATCTTGAGCAGGCCGCGGCGCGAGTGGTTGTCCTTCTTGTGGGTCTTGAAGTGCTCGGTGAGGTTGGCGATGCGTTCCGAAAGGATCGCGACCTGGACCTCGGCCGAACCGGTGTCGCCTGCGGTGCGGGCGTTCTCGGTGATGACTTCGTTCTTACGCTCGGGCGTAATCGACATCGTGTTTCTCCAGAAATTAGAGATTGAATACGCGGTCGGGTTCTAGCCGGCCGGCCCGCATCTGACCGAGAGCGACGAGGGTCTGACCCTGAAAGGCTGAAACGGTTCTGGAGCCGTCACGAAGGCGGCTCTTGAGCGTCTCGACCTGTCGGGGGAGCAGAACGATCGGTCGTCCCTGACGAAGCGAGAAGGCGTCCTGTTCCGTAATGGCCAGCTCCGGGATGTCGTCCAGGGCGGTCGAAACGGGCAGTAGGCCTTCCAAGGCGGCGTCCCTATGCACCAGATCGGTCAGGAAATCCAGCGTGACGCTGTTCTCGACGGAAAACGGCCCCACCCGCTCGCGGCGCAGGGCCGAGACATGCCCTTCGGCGCCCAGCATGACCGCCAGATCGCGGGCCAGCGAGCGGACATAGACGCCCTTGCCCGTGCGGATGGTCAGTTCGACATGGTCAGCGTCGGGCGCATCAGTGACCTCGGCCTCGTATATGGTGACCCGGCGCGACTCCAGCTCGAAGTCGGCGCCCTCGCGGGCCAGGTCATAGGCGCGCTGGCCGTCGACCTTGATCGCGCTGAACCGGGGCGGGGTCTGGTCGATCTCCCCGACGAAGGCCGGCAGGGCCGCGCGGACGGCCTCGGGCGACGGGCGCACGTCCGAGCGGGCGATGATCTCGCCCTCGCGATCGACGCTGTCGGTCGAGACGCCCCAGTTGATCGTGAAGCGATAGACCTTCTCCGCCTCCATCATGAAGGGCACGGTCTTGGTCGCCTCGCCGAGCGCGATGGGCAGGATGCCGGACGCCAGCGGATCCAGCGTCCCGGCATGGCCGGCCTTCTGCGCGTCAAACAGGCGGCGGACCTTCGACACCGCGTCAGTTGATCCAAGCTCGCACGGCTTGTCCAGGCACACCCAGCCGTTGACGACGAGGCCTCTCTTCTTGCGACCCACGCCTAGTCCTCGTCGTCTTCGACGGGCGGCACGAAGGAATCGGCGCGGACGCGGGGGTCGTCCAGCAACCGGTTCAGGCGCTCGGCGGCGGCGAAGCTCTCGTCGTGACGGAAACGCAGGTCCGGCGTGAAACGCATGTCAATGTGCCGGCCCAGGGCGCCCCGCAGGAATTTGGCGTGGGCGTTGAGCGCCTTGATGATCTCGTCGATGTGTCCGGCCGTGTCCGACGTCTCGATCCCGGCGCCCAGGGGTTCGACGAAACAGGTGGCGTGCTTCAGATCGGGCGACAGGCGGACCTCGGTCACCGTGACCGACACGCCGATCAGCGCAGGATCGCGGATCTCGTTCTCGCGCATGACCTCGACGAGGGCGTGGCGGATCATCTCGGAGGCCCGCAGCTGGCGCTGGCTGACGGTACCGGCCTTGGCGGCGGGCTTGGAGGATTTTCGGTTGCTCATGGCGTTCGTCCTGTTCGCCGCCGGGGATCGGACCCGGCCGGTAAAAGCGAAGGCGCGGGGTCTAGTCCTGTCTGGCGGCGGTGTCCAATTGGGCGCGATCCACCGCAGCGATGATCTCGGCGGCGGTGACTGAGCGCAACGGACGGATCGGCAGGCCCGCCGCATTCAACACCCGGGCGGTCCAGCTGTTGCACAAATAGCCGATCCAGAAATGCTCCCGACTGGCGAAGAAGTGCGCTCCGTCGCCGTCCCGCGCCGTGGACAGACGAGGCCTGGCCTCCACCAGGGAGAGGGAATCCTCTACCCGGCCGCGCAGACCGGCGAAGGCCGCCGGCGACAGGACGAGAGTGCGACGGCTTTCCGGCGTGAACCGGCTTGCAGGATCGCCTGCTTCCGGGTCCAGCATCACGACCGAGGCGTTGCCCGGCCGGAAGAAGGCGCGCAGGCCGTCGGGAATCCGGTCTTCCATCGGCGAGGTGTCGACGAAGAATTTCGCATCGCCCCAGCCGATCAGGATCCAGTCCCCTGCCCCGACCGACCGTGACGCCTCGGCCAGTGGTCCGCCGCCGGCCTCGAGCGCTGCACGCGGCACGGCGAGGTCGGTATGGAATCCATTGTTGAGTACGTGGACGGTGACGCCGGCCTCGGGCGGGCGGGCCGTCGCCGGATCGCCCGGACGGGTCCAGGTCCACAGAGCCGCGCCCAGCCCCAGTAGGCCCGCCAGCAGCATCGCCCCCACGATCCGCATCAGTCGCCGTCTTCGACCGAAGCGCGAGGCGGCAGGCTCCATTCGCCGCGATAATTGTAGGACAGGGTCACGCAATGGCGGAACGTTCCGTCGGACCAGCGCCCCGCGCCGTGCATGACCATCGGCCGCCCCGCCCTGACGCTGCCGACGACAAGGAAGGTGGCTTCGGCGCCGGGACAGAGGGCCCGCGCCAACCCCCGGCCGTCGCCTTCCTGTGCGATAGAATAGACAGCGCCTGCCCCGGCGCCCTCGGGCAGGGTTCGTCGCGCCTCATCCGGGCCGCCGCGCGAGATGGTCGCAGACCCCCGGGCCGTGGTGGAGATGATGCGGCGGACGCTGACCGCGCCGAACCAGCCGCGCTCGACCTCCAGCGTCACGCCGCGCGTCAGGGCGGTCGTAACCCGGTCTGACGGGTCGAAGGCGAGATAGCGGGTGTCGGCCGTCGCCGGCGTGGCGATGGCGACGAGCGTCAGAACAGCGAGCATACGGTGAAGCATGGCGTCACTTGATACCGCGACTTGCGGCGGAAGGGAGGCGGCGGCTCCTCCCCGTCGCTGCGCGACAGGGAGGAGACAACCGCGCTCAAGCAGCGAGACGCCGCGCGTCGAGCGGTAACGCGTTGCTAGAGAGTGCGCTGGATTTCTTCGACGGTGAAGCACTCGATGTAGTCGCCGACCTTGATGTCGTGGAAGCCTTGGAAGTGCATGCCGCACTCCTGACCCGACGGCACCTCGTTGACCTCGTCCTTGAAGCGCTTGAGCGTGGCGAGCGTGCCCAGCTCCAGCACGACGATGTCGTCGCGGATGATCCGGACCTTGGCGCCCTTGCGGACCACGCCCTCGGACACCCGGCAACCGGCGATCTTGCCGGTCTTGGAGATGTCGAACACCTGCAGCACGGCGGCATTGCCCAGGAAGGTTTCCCGTTGCAGCGGCGCCAGCATGCCCGACAGCACGCCCTTCATGTCGTCCAGCAGGTCGTAGATGATCGAATAGTAGCGGATCTCCACGCCTTCACGCTCGGCGAGGTCCTTGGCCTGTTTCGAGGCGCGGACGTTGAAGCCCAGGATCGGAGCGCCGGCGGACTTGGCCAGCTGGACGTCCGACTCGGTGATGCCGCCGGCGCCGGAGTAGATGACGCGGGCGCGGACCTCGTCGTTGCCCATCTTCTCCAGCGAGCCTTGAATGGCCTCGCCGGAGCCCTGGACGTCCGACTTGATGAGGACCGGCAGTTCCGAGATCTTCTTGGATCCCAGCTTGGCCATCATGTCGACCAGGCTGACCTGGTTGATGCCCCCGGTGGCCTTCTCGCGCTTGATGCGGGCGCGGTACTCGGTCAGCTCGCGGGCGCGGGCCTCGTTCTCGACCACGGCCAGGGGTTCGCCGGGGCTCGGAGCCTCGTCCAGGCCCAGGATCTCGACCGGCACCGACGGACCGGCCTCGGTCAGCTGCTCGCCGCGTTCGTTCAACAGGGCGCGGACGCGACCGAAGCTGGAGCCGGCGACGACCAGGTCGCCCTTCTTCAGCGTACCGCGCTTGACCAGGATGGTGGCGACCGGGCCGCGACCCTTGTCCAGCTTGGCCTCGATGACCACGCCTTCGGCCGAGCGTTCCGGGTCGGCCTTGAGGTCCATGACCTCGGCCTGCAGCAGGATGGCTTCGATCAGGCCGTCCAGGTTGGTGCGCGCCTTGGCCGAGACCTCGACGATCTGGGTGTCGCCGCCCAGGGCCTCGCCGATGATTTCGTACTGCAGCAGCTCGTTGACGACCTTCTGCGGATCGGCGTCCGGCTTGTCGATCTTGTTGACGGCCACGATGATCGGGGCGCCGGCCGCCTTGGCGTGCTGGATGCTCTCGATCGTCTGCGGCATGACGCCGTCGTCGGCCGCCACCACCAGGATGACGATGTCGGTGACGTTGGCTCCGCGGGTCCGCATGGCGCTGAACGCCGCGTGGCCCGGGGTATCCAGGAAGGTCACGGCCTCGCCCGAAGGCGTCTTCACCTGGTAGGCGCCGATGTGCTGGGTGATGCCGCCGGCCTCGCCCGACGCAACGTCGGTGGTGCGCAGGGCGTCCAGCAGGCTCGTCTTGCCGTGGTCGACGTGGCCCATGATGGCCACGACCGGCGCGCGGGGCGTGGTCGCCTCGTCGTCGATGTCGTCGGACAGGAAGCCGGCTTCGACGTCGGACTCGGATACACGGCGCACGGTCATGCCGAATTCGTCGGCCACCAGTTCGGCGGTATCGGTGTCGATGACGTCGTTGATCTTCATCATCAGGCCCTGCTTCATCAGGAACTTGATGATGTCGACGCCGCGCACGGCCATCCGGTTGGACAGCTCCTGCACGGTGATGACGTCAGGGATGACGACTTCGCGCGGACGGTTCGGCGCGTCAGTGGACCCGCCCTTGCGCTTTTCCTTCTCACGTTCGCGGGCGCGGCGGACCGAGGCCAGCGAGCGCATGCGTTCGGCCGTATCGCCGTCGCCGGCCACAGACTGGATGGTCAGGCGGCCTTCACGGCGCTTGGGCTCGCCGCGCGTGCGGCTGACGGCCTTGCCAGCGTCGGAGAAACGCTTGTCGCGATCGTCCTCGGGCTTCAGCGGCTTGGCGAAGCCGCCGCCTGGGGCGCGGGCCGGGCGCAGAACATTGGCCTCGGCCGGAGGGGCGTTCGGGGCGGGACGACCGCCGGGACCGGTGCGCGGACCGCCGGGACGGGCGGCGCCGGCGGCCGGACGCGGGTTCAGAGCCGAATAGCGAACGGGCTCGGCCGGGCGCGCGGGGGCGCCGGTCGGACGGGCGTTGGCCGGACGGTCGGAATAGGATTTCTCACCGCCGCCCATGGCTTCTTCACGCGCCGAACGGGCGCCGAAGGCGGGACGGTCGATGGGCGCACGAGCCGGGTTCGGAGCCTTGGGCACGCGCTGGCCGAAGTTGACCACCGGGCGCGCGGGCGGAGCCGGGCGAGCGGGTGCGGCGGGGGTCGGAGCAACAGGAGCCGGTTCGGGCGCGGCGGCGGCCGGAGCGACAGGCTCGGGAGCCGGGACCGGCGTCGGCGCAACGACTGGCTTTGGAGCCAGGGGTGCGCGGGCTGCAGGCTTGCCGGGAGCCAGCGGCGCGGCGGCCGTCAGCTTGGAGGCTTCGGCGCGGGCGGCCTCCGCGGCGGCGCGAGCGGCGGCGGCCTCGGCCTGGGCGGCGTTGGCGGCGGCGGCGGCGGCGGCGGCCTGGTCACGAGCGGCGGCGTCGCGGCGCGCCTGTTCTGCGGCCTGGGCTGCGGCGCGTTCGGCCTGGGCCTGGGTCGCCGTCTCGATCGCGCGACGACGGGCTTCCTGTTCCTCGTTTGAAAGGCGGCCGCCGGCGGGCTGCTGCATCTGCGGACGCGGCGCGGGAGCCTGCGGAGCGGCGGCATCGGAGCGCGGACGCGCGACGTCGAAGCCCGCCGGACGCTGATGTCCGCCGACCGGAGCGCCCGGACGGCGCTTGGTCTCGACCACCACCGTCTTGGTGCGGCCGTGGCTGAAGCTCTGGCGCACAGTTCCGGTCGAAACCGATCCCACGGCGCGCGGCTTCAGGCTCAGCGGCGCCCGCGGTCCCGTGGTCGACGGGGTTCCGGTGGGGGCCTGCGGAGTCTGGCCGTCGTTGGTCTTGTCGTTCTCGTCGCTCATCCGGTCGCTTTACTCGTGGGCGGAGAAGTCCGCCGCGTCTTAGTCAAAAATCGTCTCGTCGCCTGGAAACGCAAAAAGTCGTGCGGCGTCCGCCCCTCGAAAGAGGCCTGACCCCGCCCGTCAATCCGCCCGTTCAGGCTCGTCCTTCGGGTCCTCGTCCGACCCGTTCCCGCGTGAGGAACCCGGATGATCCAGGTCCCATGCCACAGGCCGAAGCGATCGAAATCCCGCCAGTCGTTCGACCTCGATGGTCCAGCGATCGGCTCTGCCGCCACGCAGCACGACGGCGTGTATCGCATTTTCCAGCCCGAGGGCCAAACTCAAATCATCGGCGCTAAAGGCGCCGCAGACCTTGGTCGTCTGATGTCGGGCAAGGGCGACGAGCTTTCCGCGTCCATCCGAGGCGCCATCGGCGGCTTCAATCAGCCACGCGGCCTTCCCCGAGCGGATCGCCGCAGCGGATTTCTCGAAGCCTGAAATAAGCACGCCTTCGCGCCGGGCAAGACCCAGCTGGTCCAGACAACGCCGGAACAACTGGGTTTCGACCGTGTCGGACAGGTCCGCAGTCGGCTTCAGCGGGGCTTTGGCCGAGCGCGAGAACAGGTTTTTCTTCACCGCCGCGTCGACGGAGGCGCGCGAGGCCTCCACCCACATCCCGCGACCGGGCAGTTTCCTGCCGAGGTCGGGAGCCACCATGCCGTCCGGGCCGGCGACGAAACGGATCAGTCGAGATTCATCCATGGCCTGGTGGGTCACCAGGTCCCGGCGCTCTCTATCGATCGTCGCGTCGCGAAGGCTCATGGACGGCGCTTTCCATCACGCGTCGCGGGTCGGCTCGAGGTCGTCTTCGACCTCGGCGTCATCGGCGGGGACTTCAGCTTCGGCGTCGCCTTCAGGGGCGGCGTCGAATACGGCTTCGGGGTCGTATTCGCCCTCGGCGAACTCTTCCTCGTAGTCCGGCTCCGGCTCGGGCTGCGGCAGTTCCGAGGCGTCGATCCAGCCGGCGGCGACACGCGCCTGCAGGATCAGCAGTTCAGCCTCTTCCTGGGCCAGGTTGAAGCTTTCCAGAACGCCGGCGACCTTGGTGCGCTCGCCGTTCTTCATCTCGTAGCCGCCGCGGATTTCGTCGGTGGCCAGATCGGCGAGGTCCTCGACCGTCTTCACGCCGCCTTCGCCCAGGGCCACGGCGATCGGCAGGGTCACGCCCGGAACGGCCATGACCTCGTCCAGCACGCCCAGCTCGACGCGCCTGGCGTCCAGGACGGCGGATTGCTTCTCGAGATAGTCGCGGGCGCGGGCCTGCAGTTCCTCGGCGGTGTCCTCGTCGAAGCCCTCGATCTCGGCGACTTCGTAGTTTTCGACGAAGGCCAGATCTTCAACCGTGGCGAAGCCTTCGGTGACCAGCAGCTGGGCGATGACCTCATCGACGTCCAGGGCTTCCTGGAACAGCAGGGTGCGTTCCGAGAACTCGCGCTGGCGACGCTCGGAGTCCTGGCTCTCGGTGATGATATCGATCTGCCAGCCGGTCAGCTGGGAGGCCAGACGCACGTTCTGGCCGCGGCGGCCGATGGCCAGCGACAGTTGTTCGTCGGGCACGACCACCTCGACGCGGTCGGCTTCTTCGTCAAGCACGACCTTGGACACCTCGGCGGGCGCAAGGGCGTTGACGATGAAGGTCGGCTCGTCCGGGTTCCACTGGATGATGTCGATCTTCTCCCCCTGCAACTCGGCCACGACCGCCTGGACGCGCGAGCCGCGCATGCCGACGCAGGCGCCGACGGGATCGATAGAGCTGTCGTTCGACAGGACGGCCATCTTGGCGCGCGAACCGGCGTCACGGGCGGCGGCGCGGATCTCGATCACGCCGTCGTAGACTTCCGGCACTTCCTGCGCGAACAGCTTGGCCATGAAGCCCGGATGGGCGCGGCTGAGCATGATCTGCGGGCCCTTGGCCTCCGGGCGGACGTCATAGATGTAGGTGCGGATCCGGTCGCCGATGTTGAAGACCTCGCGCGGGATCGACTGGTCGCGGCGCATGATGCCCTCGCCCCGGCCCAGGTCGACGATGGTGTTGCCGTATTCGACGCGCTTGACGGTGCCGTTGACGATCTCGCCGACCCGGTCCTTGAACTCTTCGTACTGGTTGGCGCGCTCAGCCTCGCGAACCTTGCCGGTAATGACCTGACGAGCCATCTGGGTCTGGACCCGGCCGAACTCGAACGGCGGCAGGTCCTCGACGTATTCCTTGCCGACCACGGCTTCGGCGTCACGCTTGGAGGCATCGGTCAGGCGAACCATGGCCGAGTCGTTGAATTCTTCCAGCTCGTCTTCCGGCATCCAGTCGTCCTCGACGATGGTGACGTGACGGGTCAGGGCCAGTTCGCCGGTCTTCGGGTCGATCTTGGCGCGGATGTCGTGATGGGCGCCGTAGCGCGACTTGGCGCCCTTCTGGATCGCTTCTTCCAGAGCCTCGATCACGATCTCGCGGTCGATGTTCTTTTCCTGCGCGACCGCATTGGCGATCTGCAGAAGTTCCAGGCGATTGGCGGAAATACCGGTCACGGCCATCAGGCGTCGTCCTCAGAAGTCTTGGCGTTGTTTTGGTCTTCAGGCCCGCCTTCCGGCAGGCCGTCGTCTTCGGGTTCGCCCCGCGCGGCGCGGATCGCGGCTCCGCGCTTCAACAGAGCGTCGTTCATGACCAGCTTGGCGTCCACTAGCCAGTCGAAGGGGATAAGCGCGGTCTCTTCCTCGCCGTCCAGGTCGATGGCGATATTGTCGCCGTCCGTACCCGCGACGATGCCCTTGAAACGCTTGCGCCCCTCGATCATCCGGTCGGTCTCCAGACGCGCCTCCAGACCCTCGAACAGGTCGAAATCCTTGAGACGGGTCAGGGGCCGGTCGATGCCGGGCGAGGAAACTTCAAGCAGATATTCGCCGGCGATCGGATCGGCGGCGTCCAGAACCTCGGACATGGCCCGGCTCAAACGGGCGCATTCGCCGACGTCGATGTCGTTGTCGGCGGGGCGCTCGGCCATGACCTGCAGGCGGCGACGCAGGGTGCCGCCCATCAGGCGCACGCGCACGATGTCCAGACCGATCGATTCCGCGACGGGATCGATCAGCTCCAGGATCTGGCGGTCTTCAACGGTCTTGGCGCGCAAGCGGGTTGGTATCCGGGCAAAAAGAAAAGCGGTCGGCCTCCACGGCCGCCGCTTTGAACGACGCCGTTGGACGCCGGTCTAACGATGTGGGAGCCCCTATAGCTCCGTCCCGACGAAAGGGAAAGGGCGGACGCAAACGCCCGCCTTCAGACTCTAGTGGGCGTGCGCCCGGTGACGATGACCACCGCCCAGCAGGGTCTTGAGGAAGAAGAACACGGCGACGATCACCGAGAAGGCCAGGAAAAGGGCCAGGACAGTCATCCAGAACGCCATGCTCATCAGATCCGGAAGGGCGAAGGCGCCGCCATCCAGCATCGGCCTCAGCAGGCCCACGAGGATATAGACCAGGGTCGCGCCCAGGGCCGTACTGAACAGGCTGCGCCAGGCGGGCATCATGAAGGCGGCGATCAGGGCGATGACCAGCCCGACCACCTGATTGACGGTGTCGAACCCGCTCTGGGTCAGGGCGAACAGCCCCTGCAGCAGATTGCCCAGCTGGGCGAAGAACTCTTCCATCACGCAACGCTCCGGATTTGCCACGGCCCAGCTTGGCCGTCGGCAGGGTTAACGCCGGTCTGCGGGAATGGATGCGACTCTAGCGTCCGGTGGATCCGAAACCGCCGGCGCCGCGTGCGGTGTCGTCCAGCGTGTCGACCTCGACGACCGTCGCCTGGGCGACAGCGGCGATGACCATCTGGGCGATCCGCTCGCCGCGCTTGATGACGAACGGCTCCTGACCGAGGTTGATCAGAATGACCCCGACCTCGCCGCGATAGTCGCTGTCGATCGTGCCCGGCGTGTTCGGCGCGCTGATCCCGTGCTTGAGCGCCAGACCCGAACGCGGCCGGATCTGCGCCTCCCAACCCTGTTCGAGGGCAATCTTCAGGCCGGTCGGCACCAGAGCCCGCGCGCCGGGCTCCAGGGTCATCGGCGCATCCTCCGGGACGGCGGCGCGCAGGTCCATGCCCGCCGAACCGGCGGTCTCATAGGCGGGCAGGGCCAGGCCCTCGGCATGGGGCAGGCGCAGGATGCGAAGCGTGCTCAAAGGGGGCTCTCAGGCTTTCGGGGAGAAATGATCAGCGATGCGGTCGGCCAGGCGCGCGGCCACCTCGGTCTTCGACAGACGCGGCCAGGCGTCAGCGCCGTTCCGGGTCACCAGCAGCACGGTATTGCCGTCCGCGCCGAACACATCGGCCGAGACGTCGTTACCGACGATCCAGTCGCAGCCCTTGCGCGACAGTTTCGACCGGGCGTTGGCTTCAAGATCGGTCGTCTCGGCGGCGAAACCGATCACCAGTGTCGGCCGGTTCTGCCCCGGCTTGGCGATGCTCGCCAGGATGTCGGGGTTCTCGATCAGGCTCAGCATCGGCGGCCCGCCGGGAGCCTTCTTGATCTTGCCGCCCGCGACCGTGTCCACGCGCCAGTCGGCTACGGCGGCCGAGAGCACCGCGATATCAGCCGGCAGCGCCGCTTCCGTCGCCGCCTTCATCTCCATCGCCGTCTCGACGTCGATCCGGGTCACGCCCACTGGCACGGCCAGCCCTGTGGGACCCGACACCAGCGTCACCTCGGCGCCGCGGGCGGCCAGCGCAGCGGCGATAGCGTAGCCCTGTTTCCCGCTGGAGCGGTTGGTCAGGCCCCGCACCGGATCGATCGGCTCGAAGGTGGGTCCGGCCGTGACCACGGCCCTGCGGCCCGCCAGAGCCCGCCCGTCCGGCCCGGCCAGCAGATCTGTGATCGCGGCCAGGATCGCCGCCGGCTCGGCCATCCGGCCGGGACCGAACTCGCCGCAGGCCATCTCGCCGTCATCGGGCCCGACCACCGCCATGCCGTGGAAGCCGTCAAAGCTCTTCAGGCGCTGGACATTGGTTTGCACCGCCGGATGCAGCCACATCCGCACATTCATCGCCGGGGCGAGCAGCACCTTCTTGTCCGTCGCCAGAAGCGTCGTCGAGGCCAGGTCGTCGGCCATGCCGTTCGCCGCCTTGGCGATCAGCCCCGCCGTCGCCGGCGCAACAACCACCAGATCGGCCCAGCGTGAGAGCTCGATATGGCCCATCGTCGTCTCTTCGTCCGGATGGAACAGTCCCATCCGCACCGGATTGCCGCTCAGGGCCGCCAGAGACAGGGGTGTTATGAACTCAGCCCCGCTCCCGGTCAGGATCGATTGCACCTCGCAACCCGCCTTCTTCAGCAGCCGCACCAGCTCCAGCGCCTTGTAGGCGGCGATGCCGCCGCCGACGATCAGCAGGATTTTCCGGTTGGTCAGGGCCTTGCTGGACATGACGCCCGTCTAACCGCCGCCGCGCCCGACGTCGAGGCGGCGAAAAAGAACATTGCGGGAACGCACAACCTGTGGCTAAGTCAGTTCAGCGGGTTTCGTCTGGAGGGTGTGATGAGGGTTTGGATGACCACGAGCGTCGCCTTTGCGGCGATGCTGACTCTGACTGCGTGCGGCAACGGGGATTCAGCGGTCGAGACGCGGGATCGAACGACCGAAGCGAGCACTGTCGGTCTGACCTCTACGGCCGCTGCCGCGACGCCGACCACCGAGGCGCCGGCCGAAAAGACGGTCCTCACCGCCAACCGGCGCGAGACCATCGACGAGAAGATCCAGCGTCTCTATGAGCGCAACGGCTCCGATTTCGACGCGCGGTCAGCCGAGGACTTCCTGGACAAGGTGACGAGTTTCACCACCCGGCCGCCCTCAGGAACCGAGACGGCGACGCGGGCCAACGGCGACACCCTGCTTTATCAGGCCTCGACCAACACATTCGCCGTCGTGGCGCGGGATGGCACGGCGCGCACCATGTTCAAACCGGACGATGGCCCGGCCTACTGGGCCGAACAAAAGGCCGCCGCACCGACCTTCGGCCAGCGGCGATCGCAGAACTGAAGATGAGAGACCTGCCGCGTCGCGAGCGTTGGCGCCCACAAAACAACGGAAGAAGCCCTAGGCTTCTTCCGGCTTGCCGGTCATCTCGCGGATCATTTCGAGTGTCAGTTTCTGCTGGCGACTGGAAAGCTGCGGAGCCAGCCGCGCGATCTCGATCGTGTAGCGGGTCGAGGGGAAGTCGTGATCGTAGGCGGCAGCGCCGGTCTCACCCTCCGCCATCCCCGGTTGAGCATTCAACCCCTGGAAGAAGTATCCGACATCCACCTTGAAGAAGCGCGCGATGTCCCAGAGCTTGGACGCCGAGATGCGGTTGGCGCCCTTCTCGTATTTCTGGATCTGCTGGAAGGTCAGCCCCAGCGCCCGACCCAGGTCGCTCTGATTATAGCCCAGGCTGATGCGCTTCTCGCACACCCGTCTGCCCACATGGCGGTCCACCGGGTGGGGACCATCCTCGCCGACGCCTCTAACCATTCTCGTCTTTAGTCCTGGATTGTAACCGGCGACCTCATGCGCTCGTCTGGTCAGGCTGTCACCTGAAATCTGGGAAATGGAGATTACGCGGAGGGCTTCGCCACCGCCATGGTTTCCAGCAGTGGTCTCAAGTCGATCCGTCGCAAACTGACATCACACGCGGCGAGTCTTCGCGATCGAAACGCCCGCAGGAACCAGTCCGGCCAGCACCATCAGCCAGAAGAACAGGTCGCCGACCCGGCCATAAGGCGTGATCCCGACGGGCTGGGGCAACAGAGCGTCGATGACCCCGCTCTCACCGGGATCCAGGCGCCGACCGTCGATGACCCGGCCCCAGGGATCGATCATGGCCGATACCCCCGTCGGCGTCGCACGCACGACCGGCAGGCCTGTCTCGATGGCGCGGTAGCTGGCCAGATTCAGATGCTGGATCGGCCCGGAGGTCGCCCCGAACCAGGCGTCGTTGGACACGTTGACGATCCACTCGGGCCGTCCGCCCGCGCCCGGCGTAAAACCGGGATACAGGCTCTCGTAGCAGATGAGCGGCTGGACCCTCGGCGCGTTGGGCAGGTCGATCGGCGAAGGCCGCGGTCCGGGGCTGAAATCGGCCGGCATATGCACAAGGCTGCGCACGCCGATCGCCCCCATCAAACCGCCCAGCGGCAGGAATTCGCCAAACGGCACCAGCCGGTATTTGTCATAGACGGCCGTGACCCTGAGCCCGGCGGCGCCTTCATCGGCCATGGCAAACAGGCTGTTGTAGTATCGCGCCAGGCCATCAGGCCCGAGTTCACCCCGGGGCAGACCCACCAGCAGGGTCTGACCCGGTTGCACCGCGCGGGCGATGGCCGGACCGTCCGGGGATTCCGGAGCGAAGACGTCGTTGAAACTGGCCGGCAAGGCGCCTTCGGGCCAAACGATCACATCGGGCTGGGCCGCGCCCGCGCGGGCGGTCAGATTGACGTAGCGATCAACGATGGAGCGATAGCTCTCCGGCGACCATTTGGACTCCTGCTGCACGTCGGCCTGGACGATGCGGATCAGGGTGTCGGTGTCGCGGACCTGGGCTCCGGTCAGCCGCACCGTCCCGCCGATAACCAGGGCGGCCAGCACGAAGGCTCCGGCGAGGGCGACGCCGACGCGGGCCTTGCGCGTTCCCGACCCGGCCAGCGGCGCGAAGGCGCAGACCGCCGCCACCGTGACCAACCCCAAACCGTAGACCCCGACCACCGCGGCGAACTGCGATCCCGCCGATCCGGCGGCCCAGCTGGCGCCGGCCGGATTCCACGGGAAGCCTGTCAGGACGTGACCGCGGAGCCATTCCAGCAGAGCGAAACAGGCGGCGAAAAACAGGACGCGGAGCAGGCCATCCGGCGCGAACCGGCGATACAGCGCCGTGGCCGCGCCCCAGAACAAACCAATTCCAGCCGGCAGCAGGCTGGCGGCGAAGGGCGCCATCCAGGCCTGGGCCGGATTGACCAGAAAGGCCTCGGCCACCCACCAGCAGCCGACGCCGAAATAGCCGAAGCCGGCCAGCCAGCCCATCCAGAAGGCGCCGCGCACCGACGTCGATCGTTCGGCCAGAAGCATCAACAGGGGATAGCCGAGCAGTCCTGGCAGAATGCCAAACGGCGGATGGGCCAGGGCCGCCGCGATTCCGGCGACCAGAGCCAGACCGATCCGGGCCAGACGCCCGTCCAGGGCCCGGTTCAGGGCGTCGCTCGATTTCTGGAAAAGCTCAGCCGTCATGCGGGAGCGTGTATGGGTCCGATACGCCCAGGCTGGCAAGGATCGAGCGTTCCTCGGCTTCCATCGCCTCCGCCTCGGCATCATCCTCGTGGTCGCGGCCCTGCAGATGCAGCACCCCGTGGACGACCAGATGGGTCAGGTGGTTGCGCAACGTCTTGGACTGTTCCTCGGCCTCTCGGGCGCAGACACCGTAAGCGAGGACGATGTCGCCCAAGGGCTGCGGGTTCGCACCCGGCATCTCCGCTGCCGGAAACGACAGGACATTGGTCGGCCTGTCCTTGCCCCGGAACCGGTCGTTCAGGTCGCGCACCGTCTCGTCGTCGGTGAGCAGGATGACGATGCCGCCCTCCCTGTCGCCCAGAGCCGCTATCGCCGCCCGTTCGACCACCGCCTCGATGTCCTCGATGGCGTCGGTCCAATCCTCGGCCTCGAGCTCGATCTCGATCATCGCACGGGCTCTTCCAGGTCCGCCGCGGGCCGGCCCGCCGCCGCGTCGGCGTCGTAGGCGCGCACAATCCGCTCGACCATGGCGTGACGCACCACGTCCTGGGCCTCGAACTCCAGCACCCCGACCCCCTTCACGTCGCGAAGGATCCGCAGCGCATGGGCGAGACCCGAGTCTCGGGGATTCAAGAGGTCGATCTGCGACGGGTCGCCGGTGACCACCATCCGGGCCCCCTCCCCCAAACGGGTCAGGACCATCTTCATCTGCAGGCGCGAGGTGTTCTGGGCCTCGTCCACGATGACAAAGGCGTGGCTAAGCGTCCGGCCGCGCATGAAGGCGATGGGAGCGGCCTCGATCTCACCCTTGTCGCGACGCCGCTGCACGTCCTCGGCGCCGAGGATGTCGTTCAGCGCCTCCCAGATGGGAGCCAGATAGGGGTCGACCTTCTCGTTCAGATCGCCGGGCAGGAAGCCCAGCTTCTCGCCAGCCTCGACCGCCGGCCGGGTGATGACCAGCCGGTCCACCTGTCCGCGCCGCAGGAGAGAAGCCCCGTAGGCGGCCGCGAGGAAGGTCTTGCCCGTTCCGGCCGGTCCGACGCCGAAGCTCAGTTCGTGGTTGGCCAGGGTGTCCAGATAGCGCGCCTGGGCATCGGTCTTGGGCACGATGGCGCCGCGCTTGCCGATCGGCAGGGCCATGGGATCGACACGACGTCCGCCGCCGGTCACGCCCGTCCGCGTGGAGCCGATCAGGGCACGCACGTCCGCTTCGTTGACATCGGCGCCCTTCCCGGAGCGCGTCGCCAGACCCTCGATTACCTGTCTGGCGTTGGCCCGATCGCGCGCACCGCCGTTGATCGATATCCCGCCGCCGGGCGCCTCGATCAGCACCTTGAACGCGTCCTCGATGAGAGCGACGTGGCGGCTGTTGGGTCCGATGACCGCCATAAGCGCGGTGTCATCAAGTTCTAGAAATTCGGATTCACGCGCCAATCAGGCTGCCTTTCAGACTGTTCTGGTTGCCCTGTTCGATCTTCACCGGAACGATCTGGCCGAGCAGATGATCCGCGCCGTCGACGTGCACGGATTGCAGATATGGGGATCGCCCGACCGCCTGCCCGGGATGACGGCCCTTTTTGTCGAACAGAACGTTCAGCGTCCGTCCAGCCTGGCTCTCGTTGAAGGCGGTCTGCTGCTCGAACAGCAAGTCCTGCAAAGCCTTCAGCCGGCCCTTCATCACCTCAGCCGGAACCTGGCCGGGCAGGGTGGAGGCCGGGGTGCCGGGGCGCGGCGAATACATGAAAGAAAAACACGCCGCATAATTCACCTGGCGCACCAGATCGAGCGTGTCCTCGAACTCGCGGTCCGTCTCGCCGGGGAAGCCGACGATCATGTCGCCGGCAAGGGCCAGATCCGGCCGCGCCTCGCGGATGCGGCCGATCAGATCGATGTATTTCTGACGCCCGTGCTTCCTGTTCATCAGATGCAGGATCCGGTCCGATCCCGCCTGCACCGGCAGGTGCAGATAGGGCATCAGGGCCTCGACCTCGGCATGGGCCGCGATCAGGTCATCGGACATGTCGTTGGGGTGGCTGGTCGTATATCGGATGCGATCCAGTCCCGGAATCTCCGCCAGCGCCCGCGCCAGCCGTGCCAGGGTCCAGACCCTTCCGTCCGCGCCCTCGCCATCATAGGCGTTAACGTTCTGACCCAGCAGGGTGACCTCGCGCACCCCCTGGTCCGCCAGCCCACGCGCCTCGGCCAGCACATCGGCGACCGGCCGCGACCATTCGGCGCCGCGCGTATAGGGCACGACGCAGAAGCTGCAGAACTTGTCGCACCCCTCCTGCACCGTCAGGAAGGCGGCGTACCCCTTGACCCCGCGCACGACGGGCATGGCGTCGAACTTCTCATTCGGCGCGAAATCTGCGCCGATCCGTTCGCCCCGCGACCGCGCCATGCGCGTCAGGAGTTCCGGCAGCTGGTGATAGGCTTGGGGGCCGACGACGATGTCGACGGCCGGTTGACGCAGCATGATCTCCTCGCCTTCGGCCTGGGCAACGCAGCCGGCGACGGCGATGGTCATCCGGGCCTCGCCCCGCGCGACCTTGCGCTCGCGCAGCTCCCGCATCTTGCCGAGCTCGGAATAGATCTTCTCGGCCGCCTTCTCGCGGATATGGCAGGTGTTCAGGATGACGAAGTCGGCGGCCTCGACCTGGTCGGTCGTGGCGTAGCCCAGCGGGCGCAGGACATCGGCCATGCGCTCACTGTCATAGACATTCATCTGGCAGCCGTAGGTCTTGATGAACAGCCGCTTGGGAGACACGCTCCCGTCGGCGGTGCCGATCTCGGGCGCGATCAGGGTATCGGACATGCGGGCCCCTTAGTCGCGCCGGCCAGCTGACGCCACGCGGTCGCTCAGGATAGCTGTCCCGGGTCGACCCGATGGGCGTTGCGGGTGAAGATCAGGCCCTCGCGCTTGGACGGTTCGGCGCCCTCGATCGCCTTGCCGTAGAGCTCCAGCTTGTGGCCGACCAGTTCGAAGCCGAGGCGTTCGGCGATCTCGGTCTTCAACCGTTCGATCTCGGCGTCGAAGAACTCGATGACCTCGCCGGTCCGGGTGTCGATCAGGTGGTCGTGGTGGTCGTCGCCGGCCTCTTCGTAGCGGCTGCGGCCATCGCCGAAGTCATGCTTCTCGACCACACCGGCCTCTTCGAACAGGCGAACGGTGCGATAGACGGTGGCGATCGAGATGTGCGGATCGATGGCGGAGGCGCGGCGGTACAGCTCCTCGACGTCGGGGTGATCCTCGGCGCTGCCCAGAACGCGGGCGATCACGCGGCGCTGTTCGGTCATGCGCATGCCGCGCTCGGCGCAGAGTTTTTCGATCCGGTCCATGGGCTGTAAAGATAGAGGGGCGAACCCCCCGTGGGAAGCCGTTCAGGCCAAGTTGAGAACAAGAAGCAGGGCGTCTACGGCCGGGCCGTCCGCACGGGGATAATAGCGGGGTCGCCGACCCGCCGCCTGGAAGCCGAGGGAGCCGTACAGGGCCCGCGCCGGAGCGTTGTCCTCCGCCACCTCCAGGAACATCCGGAGCGCCCCGAAATCGACGGACCGGTCCGTTGCGGCGCGGACCAGGCGGGCGCCCAACCCCTGTCGTCGGGCCGACGGCCGCACCGCGAGGGTCAGCATTTCCGCCTCGTCGGCGACGGCGCGGATCAGGATGAAACCGTCGTTGTCGCCCTCAAGGATCACCCCGGCCTGACCCAGCAGATCGGCGAAGGCGGACGCCGACCAGGGCGCGTCGAAGGCTTCTGAATGCAGGTCGGCGAGCGCCTGCGCCAGGCCTCGGGGGTCGATCGATGAGGTCATGCGACCGGCGCGGGCCGGGCCTGACCGGGCAGACGTGTCGGCGGAATCGCATCGGGCGCGCGGAGATAGAGCGGTCGAGGAGGGTTGGTCGCAGGATCGAACGCGACCGTCAGAGCCGCGAGCGCCGCCGGATCGGGCGCGGTCGGCGTCGACGCTCCGCCACCGACCAGGGTCGCGCCGGAACCGACGATGCGCCACGACTGGCCGGCCAGCCGCGCGACAGCGTCCTCCAGGGACAGGGCCTCCGGCTCCGACGCCGGGCCCCCGTCCTCGAACAATTGCAGATAGACCTGTCCGCGCCGCGCATCGATGACCGCCGCCGTTGCCCCCTGCCCGCCGTCGGCGGACCGTGCGAGCGCCGCAAGCGTCGATACGCCGACGACCGGCAGGCCAAGCGCGGCGCCCAGTCCCTGGGCGAAGGCCAGTCCGACCCGCAGGCCGGTGAAGGAGCCCGGACCGACGGTCACGCCGATCCGGTCGAGCGCCTCGAACCCGCCGCCGGCCTCGGCGACCGCGTCGCGCACGAAGCCGCCCAGCCGTTCGGAATGGCCGCGCGCCATGACTTCCGACCGCACGCCGAGCGCACGCATCGCCGGTGCGCCCGCGTCCTCGAACACCGCCGCCGTGCAGGCGTCCAGCGCCGTATCTATGACCAGGACGCGCACGAAAGCCTAGATCACCTGTTCGACGCTGGTCACTTCCGGGACGTAGTGTTTCATCATCTGCTCGACCCCGGCCTTCAGGGTCATGGCCGAGGACGGGCAGCCGGCGCAGGCGCCGCGCATCCGCAGCGACAGCACCCCGGTCTCCTCGTCGAAGGCGTCGAACAGGATGTCGCCGCCGTCCTGGGCCACGGCAGGGCGGATGCGGCTGTCCAGCAACGCCTTGATCTCGGATACGATTTCGGAATCCTCGGCGCCGTCATCGACGCTCGCCTCGCCGTCGCGAAGCAGGGGCGCGCCGGAGACGAAATGGTCCATGATGACCGACAGGATCTCGGGCTTCATCTCAGACCAGTCACGGCCGTGTTCGGCCTTGGTCACCGAGACATAGTCGGCGCCGAAGAAGACGCCGGAGACGTCCTCGAGGGTGAACAGGGCCTCGGCCAGGGGTGAGGCCGTCGCCTGGTCGATGGTCAGGAACTCGCGCGAACCGGTCGGCGCCACATCGCGACCGGGCAGGAACTTCAGGGCGTTCGGGTTCGGGGTCGGTTCGGTCTGGATGAACATAGGCGGGAAATGCGCCTGGATGAGGTGGTTCGCAAGAGCGGGCCAGACTCCGGAATTGGAGTCCAGATAGTCCATAGAGTCCCGTCGGCCGGCCTCGAAAACACCGTCCGAAGCGTCCGATGCGTCCGAAGCGTTCGCCCATGATGGTCCTCTCCGCGCGAAAGGGACCAGTATGGGGGCGTTTCAGGGCGTGATGGGTAAAAGGGCTCTCGTCAGGGCCTGGCGTTGGAATCGTTGGGGGATTCCGGGGATGTGTTGATGGGTATGGCTCCCCTCTCCCGGTGGGAGAGGGCTTGAGCGCCCTGGAGCGCAGCGATCGGTTTGCGCGAAAGGGCGAGGGTCGTGGCTCACCGGTGATATCCGATCCTCATCCGTCTCGCTTCGCGAGCCACCTTCTCCCAATGGGAGAAGGAAAAATCAGGCGAGATCCTCGATCTCGGCGTCGGTGAGTTCACCGGGGACGATGGTGACCGGCAGTTTCCTTCCGCCGAAGGCCGCGCCCTGTTTCAGGACGGCGGAGACCAGCGGCCCCGGACCCCGGCTTCCCGTTCCGGCGGCCAGGACGAGGATCTTGATCTCCGGGTCGTCGCCGCAGACCTTGCGGATCGCGGCCTGGGGCTCGCCCTCCTCGATCAGGAAGACGGGCTGGGCGCCCGACCGCTCCTGAGCCTCCTCGCCGAGCCGGTTCAGAAGCGTTTCGGCCTCGGCCCGCTGCTGCCGCTGGATCTCCTCGCGCACCCCGGCCCAGTGCTCGTCAGACCCGCCGGGAATGATCCGCAACAGGGCGACGCGCCCGCCCGTCGACCGCGCCCGGCGCGAGGCGTAGCGCAGGGCCGCCTCGAACTCGGGGCTGTCATCGACGACGACGAGGAACTTTCTGGGCATCAAAGCGCGCCCGCGACCTGGCGAATCTGACCGTTGGCGATGGTCAGTTTGGCGAAGGTCCAGCCCGTGCCCGAGGCCTCGATCTCGTCCACGGCGGCGCGAACGCCCTCGACCAGGGCCTGACGCGGTCCGATCCAGGCGTCCACAGCCGCTTCCGCCGTCGCTTCGGTGTCGCCCACCGCCGGGTCGGAAGCCGCGGCGACCGCGCGGGTCAGGGCGACCTGTTCGGCCATCAGGTCTTCGATCAGGCGACGCACAGCCAGACGGTCGAAGTGATCACCCGACGGCACGGCCCCGGCCGCAGCCCGCAGACGGTCGAAATCGAAGGCGGCCCCGACCTGGTGGTACAGACGCGCCATCCGGGGCTCGGACCAGCCGGCTTCCTTCGCCAGATCGCCGACGTCGGCGGTGGCCACCAGCGGGCGCAACATGGCGACGGTCTGGGCCAGATTTTCACCCACGCCCATGTCAGCGAAGATCTTGAGACGATCCGCCAGACGGCCCTGTTCGAAGCGGCTGAGGACGTCGCCGCCCGCAGCTCGCAAGGCGTCGGCCGCCGGACGATAGGCCTCGATCAGCCCCTGGACCGTCGCCCCGGACCTGCCCGCGCGCCGCGCCAGCCAGAAGGTCTGACGCCGCAGGACGGTGGAGATTTCCAGATAGAGCGCCGTCTGGGTCTCGGCCGGAACCTTGAGATCCAGGGCGTTGACCGCATCCCAGGCCTCGTCGAGGCGGAAGACCCGCCGCGCCGCCTCGAAGGCGATGACCAGGGCGGTCGTGTCGCAACCCGCCGCCGCCCGCAGTCGGTCGGGGAAGGTCGGGCCCGTCATGTTGACGATCTCGTTGCAGAGCACCGTCGCCACGATCTCGCGCCGCAGACGGTGGCCGCGCATCTGGTCCTCGAACCGGGCCAGCGGTTCGGGGAAGTAGCGGATCAGGGTTTCTTCGAAGAACGGATCCTCCGGAGCCCTCGAGGCCACGATCTCGTCGGCCAGTTCCAGCTTGGAATAGGCCATGAGCACCGCCAGCTCGGGCCGGGTCAGGGCCAGGCCGGCCGTCTTCATCTCGCCGATGCGGACGTCGCCGGGCAGGCCCTCGACCTTGCGGTCCAGTTTGCCGCGCGCGGTCAGCGACTGCATGAACCGCTGCTGGGTGTCGAGCGCGCCGGTCCCCTCGGCCTGCTGCAGGGTCAGGGCCAGGGTCTGGTCGTAGTTGTGGGCCAGAACCTTGTGGCCGACCTCCTCGGTCATCGAAGCCAGCAAGGGCACCCGCTCCGCCAGAGGCAGAACACCATTGGTGACCGCCGACCCGATCAGGATCTTGATATTGACCTCGTGGTCGGAGGTGTCGACGCCGGCGGAGTTGTCGATGGCGTCGGTGTTGATCCGGCCGCCACCGGCCGCGAAGGCGATCCGTCCCGCCTGGGTGAAGCCGAGGTTGGCCCCCTCGCCTACCACCTTGACCCGCAGTTCGTCGGCATTGATGCGCAGGGCGTCGGTGCCCTTGTCACCGACCTGGGCGTCCGTCTCGAGCGCGGACTTCACATAGGTGCCGATGCCGCCGAGATAGAGCAGTTCGGTCGGCGCCTTCAGGATGGCGCGGATCAGGCTGACGGGATCCAGGGCCTCGTCGGTGATGTCGAGGGCGGCGCGGATCTCGGGCGTCAGTTCGATCGACTTGGCCGAGCGCGAGAAGACCCCGCCGCCGGCCGAGATCAGCGCCTTGTCATAGTCCTGCCAGGACGAACGCGGCAGCTGGAACAGCCGGTCGCGCTCGACCCAGGACGAGGCCGGGTCGGGGGTCGGGTCGATGAAGATGTCGCGGTGGTCGAAGGCGGCGACCAGTTTCGAGGCCTTCGACAGCAGAAGGCCGTTGCCGAACACGTCGCCCGACATGTCGCCGACGCCGACGACAGTGAAGGGCTCGGTCTGGATGTCCTTGCCGATCTCGCGGAAGTGCCGCTTGACGGCCTCCCAGGCGCCGCGGGCCGTGATGCCCATGGCCTTGTGGTCGTAGCCGACCGAGCCGCCCGAGGCGAAGGCGTCGTCCAGCCAGAAGCCGTAGGCGGCCGAAACGCCGTTGGCGATGTCGGAGAAGGTCGCCGTCCCCTTGTCGGCGGCCACGACCAGATAGGGGTCGTCGCCCTCGAACGGCACGACATTGGCCGGACGAACCACATGGCCGTCTGCGCCGATGTTGTCGGTGATGTCGAGCAGGCCGGACAGGAAGGTCCGGTAGGCGCGGATGGCCTCAGCCTGCTGGGCGTCGCGGTCGCCGCCGGCGCGGACGATGCCCGACAGATATTTCGGGAAGAAGCCGCCCTTGGAGCCGACCGGCACGATGACCGCGTTCTTGACCTGCTGGGCCTTCACCAGACCGAGCACCTCGGTACGGAAGTCGTCGCGGCGGTCCGACCAGCGCAGGCCGCCCCGCGCCACGGGCCCAAAGCGCAGGTGGACGCCCTCGATGTGCGGGGCCCAGACGAAGATCTCGCGGTAGGGCTTGGGCAGGGGCAGGTCCTCAAGCTCGCGCGAGGCAATCTTGATCGAGATATGCGGCTTGAAGCCTCCATCGGCCGCCGTCTGGTAGTAGTTGGTGCGTTTGATCGCCCCGATCAGGGCGGCCATCCGGCGCAGCGCCCGGTCGTGGTCGAGCGACTTCACGTCCATCAGCAAGGCGGTGATCTTGTCGTTCACTTCATTGCAGGTCGCGGCGCGCTCATCGGCCGAACCTCCGTGGGCCGGATCGAATTTGCAGGCGAAGAACGACAGCAGGGCGCGGGCGATGGCCGGATAGTCGCGCAGCGCCTCTTCCTGCACCGCCTGGGACGGGTCGAGACCGGTCTGCTGGCGATAGCGGGCCAGGGTGCGGATCAGGGCCGCCTCGCGCCAGCCGACGCCGAGTTCCAGCACCAGACGGTTAAAGCCGTCGCTCTCCGTATGCCCGGACCAGACGGCCGAGAAGCCCGCCTCGAACGGACCCTTGATGTCGCCGAACTCAAGCGCCGCGCCGCGCGGGTCCTCCAGCAGGAACTCGTGGACGTGGATTTCCTGCGCCGAGCCGGTCTGACCCGCCGGACGGATGGCGTGGCCGAACTCCTCCAGCGTCTTGAGACCCATGTCGGCCAGGATCGGCAGGACGTCGGACAGGGGGACGGCGGCGCCGCGGCGATAGAGTTTGAAACGGAACTGCAGCGGGCTGTCGTCGGCATGGCGGAAGGCGCGGACGGCGACGGGTTCGCCGACGGTCGTGTCTCCCGTCTCGTTCAACCGATCGATTTCCTGCAGATCGGTGACGGCCTCGGCGGCGTCATAGCGTTCCCGGTAGCCCGGTCCGAAGGCCTCGGCCCAGCGGGCGCTCATGGCGCCGATCTGGCTGTCGTCGACCTCGGCGACGCGCAGGGCACCTTCGAACCGATCGACCCAGCTGCGGCCGGTCTCGATGATTTCGGCGTCCAGGGCGCGGGCGTCCGGGGTCGGGTGATCGCCCGGCGTCACGCCGATGATGTAGTGGATCCGCACCAGGGGGGCGTCCGACAGTTGCGGATACCAGGCCGACACGCGTCCGCCCCAGGCCCGGGCCAGAATGCGGCCGATCCGCTCGCGCACGCCTGCGTCGTAGCGCTCGCGCGGCACGAAGGCCAGGACCGAGACGAACCGGTCGAACGGGTCCTTGCGCGTGAAGATCTTGATCCGGGGCCGGTCGAACAGATGCAGGATGCCCAGCGCCGTGGTCAGCAGCTCGTCCTCCGAAATCTGGAAGAGCTCGTCCCGCGGGTAGTTCTCGAGGATGTTCTTCAGCCGCTTCTCGTTGTGGCTGCCGGGGGCCTTGCCGGCCCGGTCAAGCACATTGGCGACCTTGCGACGGATCAGCGGCACCTGGGACGGCGGCCGGTCATAGGCCTCGGCGGTGAACAGGCCGACGAAGCGGGTCTCGCCCGAAGGACGGCCGTCGTCGCCGTACCGTTTGACCCCGACATAATCCATGTAGGCGCGGCGATGGACACGGCTGCGCAGATTGGCCTTGGCCACCGTGACCGGGTCCGACAGGTCGATCTGGCGCTTCATCTGGGCGGTCAGGACGGCGGGTTCGGACGTGCGGCGCAGCACGGTCCGTTCCGGATCGCGCAGCACACCGACGCCTGCGCCCGACTGGTCGAGCGGGGCCTGCGCCGCATAGCCGCCATCGGTGGTGCGCGGATAGTCGTAGTCGCGGGCGCCCAGGAAGACGAAGGCGTCGTCGTTGAGCGAGCGCAGGAACTCGAGATTCTCGGCCACGATCGCCGGATCGATGCCGCCCGGGCAGGCTTCCAGATGGCCGATCGACCGCGCCATCAGCTCATTCATGGCCGGATAGTCGGCGACCGCCGTGTGCACATCGGTCAGGGTCTGTTCGACGCCGGCCATCAGGGTCTCGCGCCGCTCGGGCGGCAGGGGATCGATGACCAGGACGATGAGGGATTCGCGGGCGCCGCCGTCGTCCGACTTGCGCGATCCATCGGCCTGTCGCGAGAGCTTCAGGACGGGGTGGAACAGGGCCCGGACCGAAACGCCGGTATCGGCCAGTTCGCCCATGACGCTGTCGACCAGGAAGGGCCGGTCGTCCTGTACGATGCGAAGGACGTCATAGGGGGTGGCGCGACCACCGCCCGCCGTCAGGGGTTCGACCGCCACGCGGGTTTCGCCGGGCGCGCGCCGCTCGGCCCAGCGCCAGGCGTCGGCCAGCACCGCGCCAACATCCTCCAGCGCCAGTTCCGGCGTCTCGTCCTCGGCATAGTCCTCGAAGGCCTGGGCGACGAAGGACTGTTCCAGGTCGCCGGCGCCCCCGCCGCCTCCCAACGCCCCCGCGAAGGCCCGTTGCAGCGCCTCCGGGCTGGAGGGCTGGGAGGAGGTGCGGAGGTCGCCGGACATGGGCAGGGTCTCGAAAAGGCGCGGCAGGGCCGCCAGGGTCTGGACCGGACGCTATCGCTCAACCGTTACGGTGACATCACCGCAGAGACGCGTCCCGTCTCTGATCGCTGGATAGGCCGAGCCGCGCGGCTCGGAAAGGCCCGAAACGACAAACGCCGGGTCCTCTCGCGAGAACCCGGCGCCTGATCACCGTTCACTAACCCGGGGGAAAGATCAGAAACGGTAGTTCATGCCGATCCGCACCGCGTGCAGACCGAAGCGGCCGTTGGAGCGCCGCATGTCCGTACCCGTGGTGTTGGGGGTCAGGACGAAGGGATTGGTTGCGATTGCGACGCCTCGCCCGACGCGAATGTCGAAATCGGGCGCCTCCAGCGAGGTGTAGAGATACTCGCCGGTCACGCTGAGGTTGGGAGCCAGCATATATTCGACGCCGCCGCCGGCCTGGTAGCCGTCGGCCTGGTCGTCATCCGTCGTGGCGGTGAAGCTGTTCTGGGTGTTCGACGAATAGAACTGGTTCGACATCTCGCCGCTGGCGGCGCCGGCCGTGCCGTAGATCAGCGCCGGGCCGTAGGCGTAGCCGATCCGTCCGCGCAGGGCGGCGAGGTTCTCCAGCTTGCGTTCGAACGTGTAGGACGCCGGCGTCGTCGAATACGACGTCACACTGTCCTCCGCGTTGCCGAAGCCGGAGTATTCGGCAACGGCGCCGACCACGAACGAGCCGAACTGGAAGTCCCAGCCGGCCCTTACGCCGCCCTCCGACCCGTCCGCGTCGTCGTCGCAACCGCCGGCGAAATCGCCGGTATTGGCTGAGCCGCCGCACGAACCGGAGCTGAAGGCGTCCGCGCCGGCCGCCGTAACGACCGTATCACCGAAGTTTCCGTCCAGATTTCGGTCGAACCGCAGGCGCTCGTCGTCCTGGTCATTGGCCTTCGTCGCGCTGCCGTAGACGCCGATATAGGGGCCGGACCAGTCCGGGCGCGCGTCCCAGTTGGGCATCCAGCTTTGAGCCATGGCTGGCGCCGCGACGCCGGTGAGCAGCAGCGCCGTAGCAGCCGCAGAGATGATTTTAATCATGTTTTCCAATCCTTGGTCGAACCCGCCTCGCGACTGCGGCGTGACAACCCTTCCGGCGGCCTAACGACAGCGACGCTCGCATGTTCCCCACGGATGCATGGCGTCCCCTCCAAATTCCGGCGGCGCCGCTTTCGCGCACCACGCGCGCCCAAAGAAAAAGGCCGCCGGACGGGCGTCCGACGGCCTCTCTTGAACCGGCGCTGGAGGGGGGAACGAGCGCCGGTCGATGCCGCCGCGGCCTTGGGGGAGGGGAGGGGGCCGCGACGTCTGGATGGCAGATGGGATCGACCGAACCGGCTCGCAAGGGGTCGGGTTTCAGGGTTCTGCGGCGCCGGCGCGCGGCGGTTTGACGCGGGCGGGACGACGGGCCGGCGGCTTGTGCGCGTGGCTTTCCTCGTCCTCCTCGGCGTAGGGCCTGCCATCTCCGGACAGGAGGATGGCGATCCACATCGAGCCCTTGAACTCCGCCAGGATCGCCATGGCCATGACCGCCAGCGGCGTCGACAGGAACATGCCGACCACGCCCCACAGCTTGCCCCACAGGGCCAGGGCCAGAAGGACGGCGACCGGGTCGATGTTCTGGTTGTCGCCCTGCATGCGCGGCTGGATCGCGTTGCCCACCACGAACAGGATCAACTGCAGCCCGACCAGCAGGATCAGGGCGGGCCAGTAGGTCGGAAACTGCACCAGGGCGAAGAGCGGCGGCGCAAGTCCCGCGATGGCCCCGCCCAGCACCGGGATGAAACCGACCACGAAGATGACGAAGGTCCAGAATTCTGCGTTCTGAAGCCCCACCAGTCGCATCAGGATCCAGGCGGCGACGCAGATGATGCCGCCGGTGACGGTCTGGACCCACAGATAGCCCTCGACCCCGCCGCGCACGCGCTGGAACACCTCCGAGGCCTCCTGGCGGCTCTCGCGGTTGGGGAACAGGCTCACCAGCTTGCGTCGGAAGCCCGTCTGGGCCGCCAGCAGGAAGGCCAGATAGACCATGACGAAGAAGGCGCCGGACACCACGCCCTGGACCTGGAAGGCCAGGGTGGTCAGGTAGCCGCGGATATCCAGTCCGGCGAACAACTCATGCGCCGTTGGAGGCGTCGCCATGCCGAACAGCCGCCCGCCGTCGGCGATGATGGCGTCGATCCGGGGCCCGATGCCGCTCGACACGCCCGAGGCGTCGGTGAAGAACCCTGCCGCCCCGTTCACGATGAAGGCGATGGAGGCCAGGAACCCGAGAACCACCACGGCCAGCGCGGCCGTACCGGCCCAGTGGCGGGGCAGCCTCGTCCGGTCCTCGATGAACCGCTTCACCCCGTCGATCATGATCAGCAGGAAGATCGCCATCGCCAGCGGCGTCAGGATGTCCCGCAGCCAGTAGAGGGCGGCCCCGGTCGCCACGACGGCCAGGGTCACAAGGGCGTTGCGGGCCACAGCGGATGTCGGAACGGCGATCGGTGGTTTCATATCTGGTGTTGTCGGGGGCGTCGCGGCGCCGGTCAATCGTCGATTGGCTATGGCCCGCGCCGCGGCTAATCATCGGAGCCTAGGGAGACCACCGCATGACCGATGTCGCCGCCAACCCCGGCCTGTTCCTGGGCCAATCCGCCGATGGGGAGACGCCCCAGCGCGAGATCCTGCTGTGGAACCGGGCCAACCGGCACGGGGTGATCGCGGGCGCGACCGGGACCGGCAAGACCGTGACCCTGCAGATCATGGCCCAGGGCTTCTCGGAGATGGGCGTCCCCGTCTTCTGCGCCGACGTGAAGGGCGACCTGTCAGGCATCAGCCAGGTCGGGACGCCGAACGAGAAGCTGCTGGCCCGCGCCGCCGGGATGAACCTGACCCTCGTCCCGAAGGCCGCGCCGACGGTCTTCTGGGACCTGTACGGCCAGAAGGGGCACCCGGTGCGGGCGACCGTGTCGGAGATCGGCCCGCTGCTGATGGCCCGGATGCTGGACCTCAACGACGTGCAGGAGGGGGTGCTGACGGTCGCCTTCCACGTCGCCGACAAGGAAGGCCTGCTGCTGCTCGACCTCGACGATCTCAGGTCGATGCTGACCTATGTCGCCGAGAACGCCCCTCGCATCGGCCGCGAGGTCGGCAATGTCGCCCCCGCCTCGATCGCCTCGATCCAGCGCGCCCTGCTGCAGCTGGAACAGGACGGCGGCGACGCCTTCTTCGGCGAGCCGGCGCTGAAGCTGACCGACATGATGCGGACCAGCCTCGACGGACGGGGTCAGGTCAATGTGCTGGACTCGACCCGGCTGATGAACAGTCCGCGCCTGTATGGCGCCTTCCTGCTGTGGCTGATGTCGGAACTGTTCGAACAGCTGCCCGAGATCGGCGACCCGGAGAAGCCGCGCCTCGTCTTCTTCTTCGACGAGGCCCACCTGCTGTTCAAGGACGCGCCCAAGCCGCTGCTTGAGAAGGTCGAACAGGTCGTGCGTCTGATCCGCTCCAAGGGGGTCGGGGTCTATTTCATCACCCAGAACCCGGCCGATATCCCGGACAGCGTCCTGGCCCAGCTGGGCAATCGCATCCAGCATGCGCTGCGCGCCTATACCCCGTCCGATCAGCGCGGCCTTAAGGCGGCGTCAGACAGTTTCCGCGTCAATCCGGCCTTCGATACTGCCGAGGCCATCCAGGCCCTGGGCACCGGCGAGGCCCTGGTCTCGACGCTGGATGAAAAAGGCGCGCCGCGCGTGGTCGCGCGGACCCTGATCCGTCCGCCGGACAGTCGTCTGGGCCCCGCGACCGATGTCGAACGCGCCGCGGTCATGGCCGCCAGTCCGGTGAAGGGTGTCTACGACACCGTCGTGGACCGCGAATCCGCCGAGGAAATCCTCGCCGCCCGGTATGCCCAGACAGAGGCCGCCGCCGCGCCGGCCGCGAAGCCTGCGCCTCAGGGTCGCGCTCCGGCGGCTCCGAAAGCGCCGCCCGCGCCCAAGGCTCCGCGCAAGTCGAACCGCCAGACGCCGATGGAGGCCCTGACCAAGTCGGTGCTGCGCACGGCGGGATCGACCCTGACCCGCGAACTGCTGCGGGGAATTCTGGGCGGGCTGAGACGCTAACCTAGACCATCGAGCCCAGGCGAGCGTTGGCGAGGTCGCTGATCACGGCCGTGACCTGGGCTCCAGATCCCGTCTGGGACAACAGTTTGGACAGGTGCGGCGACAGCTTGCGGGTGTCGACCAGCACCATGGCCCAGCCGAGGAACAGCTGGGCCTGAACCGGCCAACGGGCCAGGACGCGCACATTGCGATGCCGCTCGTCTGTCTCGATGTCGGCCATCAGGGCGGTCAGTGCTTCGGGATCGCCCTCCAGCACCTGGACGAAGGTCCCGGACTGGTGGGCCAGGGCGCCGGTGATCCGGCGACGGCCGTTGTTGCGCACCGAGGTCGCGACGATCGCCGACAGATCCATCGGACCTTCGGCCGCGCTGACGGCATCGCTGCGATAGACGAGGCGTTCGAGGACGCGCTCCGTGAGGGGCTGGGGCGTGCGAACGGTCGAGGATGTCATGGGAGGGATGGCCAGGCGGCGAATCCGCCGCCCATCTAGGCGCTTTCCGCCGGAAACCCTAACGCGCGGCGAATTCGGCCCGGGATCAGGGACGCGGGATCAGCCGCCACATGCGCAGGGGGTGCCGGACCGCCCCGGCCTCGGCGCCCGCCGCCGCGCCGCGGCCCATATAGAGGTCGGCGCGGACAGGGCCGCGAATGGCCGAACCGGTATCCAGCGCCATGACCAGGCCGGTGTAGCCGTGCCGCGCGCCCACAAGGTTTCCGGCGCCGGCCGAAATCCACACCGGATCGCCATAGGTCCAGCTGGCCGGATCAACCGCGATGGCTCGCCGGGCCGGCAGCGGAACGCCTGCGGCTCCGGCGGGATCGCCACCGTCGTCAGGGTCCAGCGCGAAATAGATATAGCGGGGGTTCAGGGCCGTGACCGCGCGAGCCTCCGGCCCCCGATTCGCAGCCAGCCAGGCCCGGATCGCCTCGCCCGAGGTTCCGTTCGTCGGCAAAAGGCCACGCTCCGCCATCGGTCGGGCGATGCCGACGAAGGTCCGGCCGTTGTCGGCGGCGTAGGCGGCGCGGGCCTTCGATCCATCCTCGAACGTCAGATAGCCTGAGCCCTGAATCTGGAGAAAGAACAGGTCCTCGGCGCGCATCCAGGCCAAGGGCGGCGATGGCGGCGGGCCGGCCTCGATCACCGACCGTTCATCCAGAACCTGACCCCGCGACCAGCCGGCGGGACGGCCGAGCACGGGGGTGTCGAATACCCGGTCGGGTGCGCGACGCGCGTCGTACTCCGGCGCGAAATAGGCGGTCAGCAGGGGCGACCGACCCTCGGCGGGCCGGGCCTCGACCACCGCGAAGCCGCTCTCGAAGAAGGCGCGCGCGGCGGAGGGCGTCACAGGCCGCGACAGGCGTTTGATTTCTTGGGCCCGCTCGCACTGGCGCGTCGCAGCTGGCTCGCGTGCGACGCGACAGGTGTCGGCATAGGCGTGGAAGGCGGCGAGATGGTCCTCGTCTGCCCAGCCCGGCAGGGACTGGGGGGCGGGCAGAGTCGAAACCTGAGGAGGCGGGTCGGCGGGAACGACAGGACCGGCTGGCGGCGCGGGCGACTCGACCGTCGAGGTCGCACACCCCGCCAGAAGCAGGAGCACGCCTGCCAGCGCCAGCCTCAGGTCGCGTCCCAAGGGGCGGCGGCCCCTAGGCGTTGGCGGGTTCGACGCGGGCGAGGACCCAGTTGGGGTCGGCGGCGCCCAGGGACCGTTCGAAGGTCCAGTGCTCGGCCGTGCGGCGTTCCTCGATGCGGGGTTCTGCCGGAGCGCCCGGTGTCGCCTCGGCTTCGGGCAGGAGGATTTTCGAGCGGATTTCGGCCAGGAACCGGACCTTGGCCACGGCGCGGTCGCCCTCGGCGGAGGCCAGTTCCAGATCGGCGCGCGGCGGGTGCAGGAACTCGACCTGTTCGGTCTCGCCCCGGGTTTCGCGGGCGGCTATGCCGCTCTCGAAGGAGTCCAGCACGGCCGGCGTCAGCAGCGGCTTCAGCGCAGCGCGATCGCCCGAGGCGTAGCCGCGCACGATGGTCTCATAGGCCTGGCGGGCCCCTTCAATGAATTTGGCCGGGTCGAAGGCCGGGTCGCGGGCGCGCAGAGAGGCGGCGGCGGCCATGGTGGCGGCGTCGAGGGCGGGGACCCGAGCCTGAGCCTCCGGGCCAGTCGCCCCCGCAGCAGGCAGGGCGGGCGTCCTGGCGTCTTCCTGGGGCTGACGGCCGACCTTCTTGCCCAGCACATTGTAGAGCTGGAAGAGGACGACCGCGGCGATCACGGCGAAGATGACGAGCTGGAACTGTACCGGCACGGGGTATCCCTGGATGGCGTCCTGATCCCGGCCAAGAGGGCCGGGCGCGTCGGACGGGACGATTACGGTCTGATATGGGCGTGCGCAAGGCGCGGCGCATCCCGGGCGGGTTGTGACATGCCGCCGCGACCTCCCGGAAACGCGTTCTGGACGCGCTCAGGCAGCGCGCCGCCGCGCGGCGAGCGACAGCGCATTCAAGAGCCAAGTTGCGGGACGTTCAGGCGGATGCTAGTCGCGGCGCCTCGCTTTTCCGCCATTTTGAACGGCTTCGCTTCCATGACTGACGTTTCGCCCGCCGACGCCAACGGCGCAGCCCCGACCGAACAACCCGTCGTCCCGGGCTTCCGTATCCTCGCCCAGTTCGTGCGCGACCTGTCCTTCGAGAACCCCAGGGCGCCGGACACGCTGCGCATGGAGGGCAAGCCGGCCATCGACATGGGGGTCGAACTGAACGCGCAAGGCCGTCCCGACGGCCTTTTCGAGGTCGATCTCAAACTGTCGATCAAGGCCGCGCTTGAAACCATGCCGGTCTTCCAGGTCGAGTTGCTGTACGGCGGCCTGTTCCAGCTCACCGGCATTCCCGAGGCCGACATCGAGGCGATGCTGCTGATCGAGTGCCCGCGCTATCTCTTCCCCTACGCCCGCGAGATCGTGGCGCGGGCGACGGCGGACGGCGGCTTCTATCCGCCCTTCATGCTGGATCCGATCGACTTCGCCGGCATCTATACGGCGCGCCAGCAACAGCAGGCCCAGCAGGGCGGCGCGGCCTAGGCCCTACGCAGCGGGCTCGACGACCTCGAGCCCGTAGCCGGCCCACAGGGACTGGTCTTTCAGCGTGGCCAACAGGAAGACGCGGTGCGCCTCGACCTCTTCCGGGTGGATGCGCGGGCTCAGCGGGCGCGGACGCGGCTGATAGCCCCCTGCGGCGGCATGGGCGGCCGCGGCCTGGCTTTCGCGCCGGCTCGACAGGTCCAGAACCCGCTCCTTGCCCCCCTTCAGCTCCAGATAGACCTCGGCCAGAAGACGGGCGTCGATCAGGGCGCCGTGGAACGAGCGGTCGGCCAGGCTGACCTTGTAGCGTTTGCACAGGGCGTCCAGCGAGTTGGGCATGCCCGGCCAGCGCTTCTGGGCGAGCTGCAAGGTGTCGATCCAGCGGGTCTCGTGCAGCAGGGCCTGACCGCAGCGGCCGCACTCATGATCGATGAAGTTACGGTCGAACTGGGCGTTGTGGGCGATCACGGGCGCGTCGCCGATGAAGTCCATCAGGTCGATGACGATCTCGGCGAACTTCGGCGCGTCCTTGACCTTGTCGTCGGTGATGCCGTGAACCCGGGTCGCGTCCGGCGGGATCAGCCGCTCCGGATTGACGAACCGGTGGAAGGTCCGCCCCGTCGGCAACAGGTCCATGATCTCGATACAGCCGACCTCGATCAGCCGGTCGCCCGTGCGAGGGTCGAAGCCGGTGGTTTCGGTGTCGAGAACGATTTCGCGGGACATGACGCCTTAATGGGGGCGTTCGTCGGTGGGCGAAAGAGTCTGGACGGGTCGTTTCCAGCTCGGGGCCAGAACCATCCCCACGATTTCAGCGACCCGGGCGCGGGCGGCGTCCAGTCCCCGGCCGGTATCGATGACGAAGTCGGCGCGGCGGCGCTTTTCCGCGTCCGGCATCTGGCGCGCCAGGATGGCTTCGAAGCGTTCGATGGTCATGCCGGGACGGGCGAGGACCCGACGGCGCTGGGTTTCGGCGTCGGCCGTGACCACCACGACCGCATCCACGGCCCGGTCGCCCCCGGTCTCGAACAGCAGGGGAATGTCGAGCACCGCCAGCTTGACGCCCGCCGCCCGCGCCGCTTCCAGATCGGCCATTCGCCCGGCCGCGACCAGCGGGTGGACGATCGTTTCCAGCCGTTTGAAGGCTGTGTCGTCGCGGCCGAGCGCCTCGGCCAGCCGCGTCCTGTCCACTGCGCCGTCCACGACCACGCCGGGGAAGGCCTCGCCGATCGCCTCGACCGCCGCCCCACCTGTCGCATAGAGGGCGTGGACCGCGTCGTCGGCGTTCCAGATGACCGCCCCATGCTCCGCGAACATGGCCGTGGTGGTCGACTTGCCCATGCCGATCGAGCCGGTCAGGCCCAGCAGGATCACGCCGTTTCTCCCAGATGGGCGAGGAGAACGGGACGCGGGTCGAGATCCGGCGGCGCGACGTCAAAGATGGCCTCGAACGACGGCCCGGCCTGACCGATCAGCATGGCCAGACCATCAACGGTCACGAGCCCTGCGTTCCGTGCAGCCTGAAGGAAGGGCGTGATCACCGGCTTGTAGGTCATGTCCATGACCGTCGTGGCGGGGTCGAGCGCCGAAAGGTCGATCTCGGGCCGGACGCTGAGCGCGTTGACGATCAGGGCCGCGTCCTGGAACGCCGCCGGTCCCTCGGCGACCGAGACCGATCCTCCAAGGTCGGCGGCGAGGGCCTCGGCCCGGTCACGGGTGCGGTTGACGATCCGGACATGGGCGCCGGCTCCGGCCAGGGTCGCGGCGGCGGCGCGCGCGGCTCCTCCGGCGCCCAGGATGACGACCGGAGAACCGGCGAGGGACAGCTTCGGCGCCTGCTGCTGCAAGGCGCGAAGCAGGCCGAGACCGTCGGCGCTGTCGGCGAAGACGCCGCCGTCGCGGAAGACGAGGATATTGGCCGATCCGCTTTCCCGTGCAGTCCCGGATGCGGAATCCGCCAGGGCGAAGGCCTGTTCCTTGAACGGAGCGGTGACGTTGACGCCGCTCAGCAGGCCGGCGCGACCGGCTGCGACCAGGGTCTCGAAAGCCGCGGGGTCCCTGGGCGAGAAGGCGACATAGGACGCATCCAGTCCGGCGGCCTCGATCCAGTAGTTGTGGATGACCGGGCTCAGGGAGTGGGCGACGGGGTTGCCGACGATGCCCCCGACCTTCACGGCGCCGGTGATACGGGCCTTGCTCATGTGCGGATCACCCCGGCCCGGCGCAGTTCGTCGAGCACGGGCCAGAGCGGCATGCCGAGGACGGTGAAATAGTCGCCCTCGACCCGGTCGAAGAGCTGGGACCCCATTCCCTCCAGCCGGTAGCAGCCGACCGAGCCGAGCAGGCCCTCGCCTTCCGCATCAAGATAGGCGTCGAGAAAGTCGTCGGAGAAGCGGCGCATCGTCATCCGCGCTGTATCGACCCCCGACCAGACCACCGCGCCGTTGTTGGCCAGGGCCGCGGCGGAGTTCAGGTGGTGGGCATGGCCTCGCAAGGCGTGCAGTCGCTCCCGGGCCTCGGCGAGGTTCGCCGCCTTGGAGATCATCCCGCCGTCGAAATCCAGGGTCTGGTCCGAGCCCAGAACCCAGGCTTCCGGATCATGGCGCGACACAGCGAGCGCCTTTGCCCGGGCCAGTTCGAGCGCCAGTTCGGCCGGATCGATGCCCGCGAGCGAGATCTTGATCGCATCCTCGTCCACCCCGGCGTCCAGGGCGGTGAAAGGGACGCCGGCGCCGGTCAGCATCGCGCGGCGGGCGGCGCTTCGGGAGGCGAGGATCAGACCGTCGGCGACTTCGCTCACCAGGAAGCTCCCAGCCGGCGCGTGCGGCGTTCGGTCAACAGGTTCAGGATGGCCGCCGCAGTCTCCTCGATCGAGCGACGGGTGACGTCGATGGTGGGCCAGCCCCGGCGTTCGAAGGCCCGCCGCGCCTTGATCGTCTCTTCGCGCACGGCGTCCGGCTCGACATAGGAGGAGGCATGGGTGGCGTTCAGGCCGTCCAGCCTGTTCCTTCGAATTTGCACCAGCCGGTCGGGTGACACGGTCAGTCCGACGATCAGCGGGTTCTTCAGCCCCACCAGGCGCTCGCCGTCCTCCTGTCCCGGCACCAGGGGGACATTGGCCGCGCGGACGCCCCGGTGCGCCAGATAGATGCAGGTCGGGGTCTTGGATGTCCGCGACACCCCGACCAGAACCACGTCGGCGCCCTCCAGCTGTTCGGCCGTGCCCTGACCGTCGTCATGGGCCATGGCGTAGTCCAGCGCCCCGATCCGGTTGAAATAGTCGTGGTCCAAGGCGTGCTGGGCCCCGACCCGGGTCGACAGGGCCGCGCCCAGATAGCGGGACAATGCCCCCACGAGCGGATCCAGCGCCCCGATGTGGGGCATGTCGAGCGTCCGGCAGCCTTCCTCCAGCTGCGCCCGCAGGTCGCGATCGACGATGGTGTGCAGGACGACGCCCGGCGCCGCCGCCACCTCGGCCAGCACCCGCTCCATCTGTTTGTCCGACCGCACCAGGGCATAGATGTGCTCAATCGGGATGACCCCGTCGAACCGGGCCGTCACCGCCTTGGCCATGGCGTTCAGCGTCTCGCCGGTCGAATCCGAGACCAGATGGACATGGAAATAGGTCGCGAGCCGCGACGCCCCCGCCGGCCTTGCCGGGCTCATCGCGAACCCCGCGTCGGGAGCGCCGGACCACGGCGAGGGAGAACCAAGATCGGGGACGTGGGAATGACGATGAATCCTGTGGATCGGGCGGGGCGCCGACCGACCAGGCGGGGGCGCCGATTTCTATAGCGCGGGCCTCGCCGCCCGGCGAGCGGGGAGGATGGTGGACGGCAGGCCTCGTCCGCCATCGGATCATCCCAGGCCGCGAGCGCGCGCCTCGAACCGCTGGGGAAATGCTTAACGAAAGGTAAACGGCGCCCAGGCTAATCTCAGGTCATACGCCTGCCGGAGCGCCCGTCCGTTAAGGGTTTGTTAAGGGTTTTGCCCGGTTTCCACAGGCTGTCATCCGGCTGTCGCGAGCGCCGGCCCCGGGCTCGGGACAAGGGCGTTCGGCGTGGGGACGCCTGCGGATTCATCCCCGTCGTCCCGCCGTCTGCCTGCTTCCTCAAAAGATTCTAAGATTCTGATCAGGATAAGAGGAGAAGCGCGGGGTTGAGAGGATGCGCCCATCCTCGTAGAGCCGGGGTCATGAGCATCACGCCTTCGTTGATCCGGGTCCTGCAGGGCGAGACCCTTGAGCGGCCTCCCGTCTGGTTCATGCGTCAGGCGGGTCGATACCTGCCTGAGTACCGGGCTCTGAGGGCCGAGGCGCCGGACTTCATCGCCTTCTGCCTGAACCCCGAGATGGCGGCCGAGGCGACCATGCAGCCGATGCGCCGCTTCGGTTTCGACGCGGCCATCGTCTTTGCCGACATCCTGCTGATCCCCCAGGCTCTGGGCCAGGACGTCTGGTTCGAGACGGGCGAAGGACCGAAGCTGGGCCTTATGCCGTCTCCTGGCGCTATGGCCGAACGGGCGGGAGAGGCGGGCGCGCATCTGCATCAGGTCGGGCAGACGCTGAGCCGGGTGCGGGCCGAGCTGGAGCCTGAACGGGCCCTGATCGGGTTCGCCGGCGCGCCCTGGACCGTGGCCACCTACATGCTGGACGGTCACCACAACACGATGGGCAAGGGCGAGCGGGCCCAGGCGCGATCCTACGCCTACTCTGATCCCGAAAAGGTCGACGCGGTTCTGGACGTTCTGGTCGAGGCCACCGCCCGCTATCTGAAGATGCAGGCCGACGCGGGCGCCGACGCCCTCAAGATCTTCGAGAGCTGGGCCGAGGGCCTGCCCGACGACCTGTTCGAACGTCTGGTCATGAGGCCGCACCAGAAGCTGGTCGCCCGGGTTCGCGAGCTGGGCGTCACCGTGCCCCTGATCGGCTTCCCGCGTGGCTCGGCTCTTCATGCCGAACGCTATGCGCGCGAGGTCGATGTGCAGGGTGTGGCGCTGGATACCGCCTGTTCGCTGGAGCGTGGCCGGCAGGTTCAGAAGATCAAGCCGATCCAGGGCGCGCTCGATCCCCTGTTGCTCCGCGCCGGTGGTGCGGCTCTGGACCGCAGGGTGGATGAGCTTGTCGAGGCCTGGGGCGCGGGTCCATGGATCTTCAACCTCGGCCACGGCATCCTGCCGGATGTGCCGATCGCCCACGTCGAACGGGTGCTGAAGCGCCTGGGCGCCCAGTAAGGACCCACGAATGGCCGGCAAACGCATCGCAGTCGTCCTGTTCAATCTGGGCGGGCCGGACGACGCCGCCTCGGTTCGACCCTTCCTGTTCAACCTGTTCAACGACCCGGCGATCATCGGCCTGCCGGGATTCGCCCGGACGCCGCTGGCCAGACTGATCTCCTCACGCCGCGAGAAGAGCGCCCAGGCCAACTATGCGATGATGGATGCGGGCGGCGGTTCGCCCCTGAAGGCCGAGACCCGCAAACAGATGGCGGCGCTCGATGCCCGGTTGGCGAGCCTGCTGCCTGATGACGAGGTCAAGAGCTTCATCGCCATGCGCTACTGGCATCCGCTGACCGAGGAAACGGCGGTCGACGTCGCTGCCTTTGGACCCGATGAAGTCGTGCTGCTGCCGCTCTATCCGCAGTTCTCGACCACGACGACCCAGTCGTCTCTGAAGGCCTGGAAGGCCGCCTACGCCGGGTCCGGCCGGTCACGGGCCATCTGTTGCTATCCTCGCGCCGCCGGCTGGATCGAGGCCCAGGCCGCAAACATCCGCGCCAAACTGGCTGAGGCCGAACGCGACTATCCCGGCCGTGCGATGCGGGTCCTGTTCTCCGCCCACGGGATCCCGGAAAAACTCGTCGCCCAGGGCGATCCCTATCAGGAGCAGATCGAGGGCACGGTCGCGGCGGTCGCCGAAGCCGCCAGCCTGACCGACTGGAGGCTTTGCTACCAGAGCCGGGTCGGACCGATGAAATGGCTGGGGCCCTCGACGCCCGACGTCATCAAACAGGCTGCGGCCGATGAGGTCGGCGTCGTCGTCACCCCGATCGCCTTCGTCTCCGAACACATCGAGACCCTGGTCGAGCTGGACATCGAATACGGCGAACTGGCCCACGAAGCCGGTCTGCATCCCTATTTGCGCACCCCTGCCGTCGGCGTGGCCGAAGCCTTCATCGGCGCCTTGGCCGAGGCCGTCACCGGCAGCCTTGGCCGCACCGGCACGGCGCCGTTCGGGCCCGGCTGCCAGGCACGGTGGAAGGCCTGTCCGTTCCAGGACGAAGGGGCCGCAGCGTGAACCTCTATGATCTCGCGCGAGGCCTGCACATTCTGGCGGTGATCGCCTGGATGGCGGGGATGCTGTTCCTGCCCCGCCTGTATGCCTATGACGCCGAGCAGAACAGCAAGGCCGAGCCGCTGAAGTCCGAAATGCAGACCCTGCTGCGTCTGTGGCAGGAACGTCTGCTGCGCATCATCGTCAACCCGGCCATGGTCCTGGCCTTCGTCTTCGGCGGCTGGCTGATCCATCTGGACATCCAGATGCGTGGCGCCGCCTTCCTCGCCGAGCCCTGGATGGTCACCAAACTGATCGGCGTCTTCCTGCTGGCCGGCTGGCACGGCTTTCTTGCCGGCGAACGCAGGAAGATCGCCGCCGGGACGTCGACCAGGACCAGTCGGTTCTGGCGCATGACCAACGAGATCCCCTTCGTGCTGGCCATCCTCATGGTCCTGTCGGTGACGACCGAGTGGACATTCTAGCAGCGTTACCGCTCGCCACGCGGCGGTTCGCTGCTTGAGTGCGGCTTGACCCAAGGGTGCGTTTCGTGGTTCCGCTGACCCCGAGGCGTCGTTCGCGGCGCTGCCCTTCTCTATGCGACGACCGATCGCAGGCAGACGCCGCCTTCGGACCCGACGCCCTCCCTTCGGCCGAAAGGCCAAACCTTCCATCCGTCCCCGCCTTACGTCCCTCGACGCCGGGCCGTGACGGCGTGAATCCAGAGTTCCGACATGACCGACGTCCGCGACACCGACAACACCGCTCCAGAGTCCGAGACCCTTGGGGCCGAAGCGCCTGAGGGTGTGACGCCTGAGACCGCTGAGGACACCTCGCAGGCGGACGGCGCCAATGACGCCGATGTGGCTGCCGACATCGGCGACGACGCCGAGGGCGCCGAGGAAGACGGCGAACCCGTCGTCCCGTCCGGCCGGATCACGCTTCAGGAACTGAACGACAAGACCCCGGTCGAACTGGTGGCCTTCGCCGAACAGCTGGAGATCGAGAACGCCTCCAACCTGCGCAAGCAGGACCTGCTGTTCGCCATCCTCAAGACCCTGGCCGATGAAGAGGTCGAGATCATCGCCTCCGGCACGCTGGAAATGCTGCCCGACGGCTTCGGCTTCCTGCGCTCGCCGGACGCCAACTATCTTCCGGGCCCGGACGATATCTATGTGTCGCCGTCCCAGATCCGCCGCTTCGGCCTGCGCTCGGGCGACACGGTTCACGGCGCCGTGCGCGGCCCGCGCGAGGGCGAGCGGTACTTCGCCCTGCTCAAGGTCGACACCATCAACTACGAGGACCCCGAGACGGTCCGCACCAAGGTCAATTTCGACAACCTGACCCCGCTCTATCCGAACGAGCGGCTGACCATGGAAATCCAGGACCCGACCCTGCGGGACCGTTCGGGCCGGGTCATCGACATCGTCGCCCCGCTCGGCAAGGGCCAACGCTGCCTGATCGTGGCTCCGCCGCGCGTCGGCAAGACGGTCATGCTGCAGAACATCGCCAAGTCGATCGAGGCCAACCACCCCGAGGTCTCGCTGATCGTCCTGCTGATCGACGAACGCCCCGAAGAAGTCACCGACATGCAGCGCACCGTGAAGGGCGAGGTCGTGGCCTCCACCTTCGACGAGCCGGCCACCCGCCACGTCGCGGTCGCCGAAATGGTGATCGAGAAGGCCAAGCGACTGGTCGAGCACAAGAAGGACGTCGTCATCCTGCTGGACTCGGTCACCCGCTTGGGCCGGGCCTACAACGCCACTGTGCCGTCGTCGGGCAAGGTCCTGACCGGCGGCGTCGACGCCAACGCCCTGCAACGGCCGAAACGCTTCTTCGGCGCGGCGCGGAACGTGGAGGAGGGCGGTTCGCTGACCATCATCGCCACCGCCCTGATCGACACCGGCTCCCGCATGGACGAGGTCATCTTTGAAGAGTTCAAGGGCACGGGTAACTCGGAAATCGTCCTGGACCGCAAGGTCGCCGACAAGCGCATCTTCCCGGCTATCGACGTGTTGAAGTCCGGCACCCGCAAGGAAGAGCTGATCACGCCGAAGGACCAGCTGACCAAGACCTATGTCCTGCGTCGCATTCTGAACCCGATGGGTCCCCAGGACGCGATCGAATTCCTGCTCGACAAGCTACGCCAGTCCAAGAACAACGCCGACTTCTTCCAGTCGATGAACACCTAGGGGCGACCGCCCCGGGGATTCGCTCTATGTTTCACGTGAAACAAGGAGAGATGCGCCATGAAGGTGAATGTGGAAGTCGAGTGCACCCCGGCCGAGGCGCGAGCCTTTCTGGGCCTGCCGGATGTCGCGCCGCTGAACGATCATCTCGTCGCCGAGATGCAGAAGCGGATGGACGCCAACATGTCGGCCATGCAACCCGAAGAGCTGATGAAGAACTGGGCCAATTTCGGCATGGCCGCCCAGGACCAGTTCCGCCAGTTGATGCAGGCGGCGGTGACCACGCCGAAGTGATGATCTTGTCTCCTTCCCAAGCATTGGGGGGGAGACACATCCCATGACCGATACCGTCTTCGCACTCGCCACGCCTCCCGGCCGAGGCGCCGTCGCGATCCTCCGCCTCTCCGGGTCGGCGACCGATCAGGCCCTCGCCGCCCTTGGCGCGCCCGGTCTAAAGCCGCGGCTTGCATCGCTCAGAACCCTGCGGCACGGCGGCGCTATCCTGGATCAGGCTCTCGTCCTCCGCTTCCCCGGACCGAGTTCCTACACCGGCGAGGATTGCGCCGAGCTCCACCTGCACGGCGGGCGCGCCGTCATCGACGCCGTCTCCTCGGCTCTGATCGCCCTGGGACTGCGTCCCGCCGAGCCTGGCGAGTTCACCCGCCGCGCCTTCGAGAACGGCCGCATGGATCTGGCCCAGGCCGAGGCGGTCGCCGACCTGATCGACGCCGAGACCTCAGCCCAGGCGGCCCAGGCCCTCGGCCAGCTCGACGGCGCGCTGAGCCAGACCTACGCCGGTTTCCGGCGGGATCTTCTGACCGCTCTCGCCCTCGTTGAGGCCGAGATTGACTTCCCCGACGAGGATGTTCCCGATCACTTGGCTCAGTCCGCCGGGCCAGTGCTTGATCGACTGACCGCTGATCTGAACGCTGCCCTGGCAGACGCCGACCGCGGCCGACGCGTCCGCGAGGGCTATCGCATTGTCCTCATCGGCGAAACCAACGCCGGCAAGTCGGCCCTGTTCAATGCCCTGGTTGAGCGGGAAGCGGCCATCGTCACCCCGATCGCCGGGACGACGCGGGATGTGCTCGACGCGGATCTGGTCATCGGCGGCTATGCGGTGACCCTGTCCGACACGGCGGGCTTCCGCGAAAGCGACGATGTGGTGGAGGCTGAGGGCGTGCGTCGGGCCCGCGCCCGCGCCGAGGGCGCAGACCTGCGTCTCTGGGTCCGGGCTCCCGGCGATCCGGAGGGTGACGCCGCAGCCTTCGTCCGGCCCGACGATTTCATCGTCTGGACCAAGGCGGACCTGTCCACGACCGCCGGAGAGGTGATCGCCGTCAGCGCCCTGACCGGCGAAGGCCTGCGCGACCTTCACGATGCACTGTCTGCTCGGCTGGCCCGCGACCTGTCCGGCGCCGACTTCCCGGCCGTGACGCGCGAACGGCATCGACGGCGGCTGTCGGAAGCGTCGTCAGCAGTTCAGGCGGCCCGAGGTCATCTGACGGCTGCGCCCGAACTCGCCGGCGACGATCTTCGGCGCGCTGCCGACGCCCTCGGCCGGGTCACCGGCGCGATCGGTGTCGAGGACATCCTCGGCGAAGTCTTCTCGACCTTCTGCATCGGCAAGTGATCGCGAACTGTTTCACGTGAAACAGTGCGTCGGTGGCGTTTCGACCCCTTTTCCCCTATGTCCCCGCCTATGAGCTCCCCCTCTTCCTTCGACGTCATCGTGATCGGCGGCGGCCATGCCGGCTGCGAGGCCGCGGCTGCCTCTGCACGCGCCGGCGCCCGCACCCTGCTGTTGACCCAGAAGCTCGAGACCGTCGGCGAGATGAGCTGCAACCCCGCCATCGGCGGCTTGGGCAAGGGCCATCTGGTACGGGAGATCGATGCTCTCGACGGGCTGATGGGTCGGCTCGGGGACAAGGCGGGCATCCAGTTCCGTCTCCTGAATCGGTCGAAGGGCGCCGCCGTGCGGGGGCCCCGCAGCCAGATCGACCGCCGCCTGTACCGCGAGGCCATGCAGGCCGAGCTGGCCGACTATCCCAACCTGACCCTGATGGCCGGAACCGCCGAGGCGCTGATCCTCGACGGCGACCGCGTCGTCGGTGTCACGACGGGGCAGGGTGTCTCGCTTCAAGCAGGCGCGGTGGTCCTGACGACCGGGACCTTCCTCAACGGGGTCATCCATCGCGGCGACGAGCGGATCCCCGCTGGCCGCCATGGCGAGGCGCCCTCGACCGGGCTCGCTGCCGACCTCTATGGCGCGGGCCTGCAGATGGGCCGCCTAAAGACCGGCACGCCCGCGCGCCTCGACGGCCGCACCATCGCCTGGGACCGGCTGGAGATGCAGGAGGCGGATGCTGAGCCTGTGCCCTTCAGCTTCCTGACCGACCGGATCGACGTGCGCCAGATCGCCTGCGGCATCACCCATACGACTGAAGAGACCCACGCCATCATCGCCGCCAATCTCGGCGAGAGCGCCGTGTATGGCGGCAAGCTGACCGGGGTCGGTCCGCGCTACTGTCCCTCGATCGAGGACAAGGTCGTCCGTTTCGCCGACAAGACCTCGCACCAGGTCTTCCTGGAGCCCGAGGGCCTAGACGATCCGACCGTCTATCCGAACGGCATCTCCACCTCGGTCTCGCCGGAGACGCAAAACGCCTTCCTGCGCACCATGCCCGGACTGGAAAAGGTCGAGGTGTTCCGGTTCGGCTATGCGATCGAATACGATTACGTCGATCCGCGCGAGCTGACGCCGGCGCTGGAGGTCAAGCGCCGCCCGGGGCTCTATCTGGCCGGTCAGATCAACGGTACGACCGGGTATGAAGAGGCTGGCGCTCAAGGGTTGATTGCCGGTCTGAACGCCGCCCGCGCCTCCGCGGGGTCCCCGGAAATCGTGCTGGGGCGGGACCAGGCCTATATCGGCGTCATGATCGATGATCTGGTCACGCGCGGTGTGACCGAGCCCTACCGCATGTTCACCAGCCGCGCCGAGTATCGGTTGACTCTCCGCGCCGACAACGCCGATCAACGGTTGACCCCGCTGGGCATCGAGGCCGGAATTGTGTCTTCGGACCGCCGGGGCGCCTTCGAGACAAAGTCGGCGGCCCTGGCCGAGGCGACGACCCTGGCGCGCGAGACGAAGTTCACGCCGAAGGAGGCGCAGGCTCTCGGCATCACCGTCAATCCCGACGGGCAGCGTCGTTCCATGCGGGATCTGCTCGCCTATCCGGGTGTCGACCTGTCGGCCTTCGCAGCGGCCTTCCCGGTCATCGGTGGCTGGAGCCCGGTCGTGCGGGAGCAGGTCGAGATCGACGCGGGCTACGCCGGCTACCTCGATCGCCAGACGGCCGACGCCGAGGCCCTGCGCCGTGAGGAGGCGCTGACCCTGCCGGCCGCTCTGGATTATGCCGCTATCGGCGGCCTGTCGCACGAAGTCCGCGAGAAGCTTTCGCTCGTTCAGCCTCGCACCCTGGGTCAGGCCGGTCGCATCGAGGGGGTGACTCCCGGTGCGCTCACGGCCTTGCTGTCGCATGTGAAGAAGTCAGCGGTCGCAGCCTGATGACCGCTGACGAATTCCAGAAGGCGACCGGCGCCTGGCCGGAGCGGATGGACGACCTCGAACGGTTTCGGCTGATGCTGACCGAGGCCAATGACGTCATGAACCTGGTCGGGCCCGACAGTCTGCCCGATTTCTGGAACCGTCATGCCTGGGATTCGGCTCAGTTGCTGGATCTCGCCGGTTTCGCCCGGACCTGGGCGGATCTCGGCGCAGGCGCCGGTTTCCCCGGGGTCGTTCTGGCCATCCTCGTCAAGGGACGGCCGGACGCCCACGTCTGGCTGATCGATTCCCTTCAGAAACGCTGCCGTTTCCTCCAGACCATCGTCGACGAACTGGCCCTGCCGGCGACCGTCGTCTGGGGGCGGGCCGAGGCGCAGGCGATCAAGGTGGACGTCGTGACGGCCCGCGCGGTCGCTCCGATGGAAAAGCTGCTGGGTTATGCACAGCCCTACCTGTCTCGCGGTGCACAAGGTCTGTTTCTCAAGGGAGAGAAGGCCGAGACCGAGTTGCGGGAGGCCTCGAACTCCTGGCATGTCGAAGCTGAGCTTTCGGTGTCGCGCAGCGATCCGAGGGGTCGCATCGTCACCGTCCGGAGCCTTCGCCCCCGTGGAAATCAGCAACGTGGTTAGTATGACCAAGTCCTCCCCGGTGAAGCCGCCACGCGTCCTGGCCGTCTCCAACCAGAAGGGCGGGGTGGGCAAGACGACGACCGCGATCAATCTCGGCACGGCGCTGGCCGCCATCGGCGAGAAGGTCCTGATCGTCGACATGGACCCCCAGGGCAATGCGAGCACGGGTCTCGGCGTTCCACGTGAAACACGCCGGATCACCATCTATGACGTGATCGTCGATGGCCGGTCCGTGCATGACGCGGCGGTTCCGACGGCCGTACCCGGGTTGCACATCATTCCTGCCGACGCCGACATGTCGGGCGTCGAGATCGAACTCAGCCAGGCGGATCGTCGCTCCTATCGCCTGCGCGACGCCCTCGCGGCCCAGGCCACGGACGGCCATACCGGGTACGACTATGTGCTGATCGACTGCCCGCCGTCGCTGAACCTGCTGACGCTCAACGCCATGGCCGCGGCCGACGGCGTGCTGGTCCCGTTGCAGTGCGAGTTCTTCGCTCTGGAAGGGTTGACGCAGTTGATGAAGACGATCGAGATGGTCCGTCAATCATTGAATCCGACCCTCGAGATCCAGGGTCTGGTCCTGACCATGTACGATCGCCGCAACGCCCTGTCGGGACAGGTTGCGGCGGACGTCCGGGCCCACTTCGGCGACAAGGTCTACGAGGCCGTTATCCCCCGGAACGTGCGGGTGTCGGAGGCGCCGTCCTTTGGCAAGCCCGTCCTGATCTACGACCTGAAATGCACCGGCAGCCAGGCCTACCTGAAGCTCGCCAAGGAAGTCGTCGGCCGCGAACGCCGCCGCCTCGCCGCCTGATAACGATACGGAATCAAGAGTTTGTCTGAACGTCAAAGAGGTCTGGGCCGCGGCCTGTCCGCCCTGATGGGTGAATCGGTCGCCGAGCCCGTGTCGGTCGCGCCGGGCGCGGTTCTGCCGACCGGCGTGCTGTCCGCGCCGATCGAGAGCCTCAAGCCGAACCCGGATCAGCCGCGCAAGTCGTTCACCAAGGCCGAGCACGACGAACTGACCCAGTCGATCCGCGACAAGGGGGTTCTGCAGCCGATCCTGGTACGTCAGCAGCCCGGTGAGGACGGCGTCTGGCAGATCATCGCCGGCGAACGCCGCTGGCGTGCGGCCCAGGCCGCCCGGCTGACCGAGGTGCCGATCATCGTCCGCGAGATGGACGATCTGGAGGTGCTGGAAGTCGCCATCATCGAGAACGTCCAGCGCGCCGATCTGAACCCGCTGGAGGAGGCCGCCGCCTATGGCGTGCTGATGGAGCGGTTCGGGCGGACGCAGGACGCGGTGGCCGGCATTGTCGGCAAGTCCCGGAGCCATGTCGCCAATACGCTACGTCTGACGCAGCTGACGCCGGGCGCGCGGGCCCATGTGCTGGAGGGACGTCTGTCCGCCGGTCACGCCCGCGCCCTGCTGACGGCAAAGGACCCGGACGCCCTGGCCGATCAGGTCGTGGACCTGGGTCTGAACGTCCGTCAGGCCGAGGCCCTGGCCCGCAAGTCGCAGGACGAACAGAAGCCGAAATCGCCCAGGGCTGCGGGGGCGCAGGGCTCCGCCTCGCCCGACATCGCCGCCCTGGAACAGGATCTGGCCGATGCGCTGGGGATCAAGGTTTCTCTGGCGGACCGGGGCGGGAAGGGCGAACTGACCCTGTCCTATGCCGGGCTGGAGCAGCTGGACGACCTGTGCCGGCGGTTGATGCGTTCCTGAGGCATTGCCGTGCTAGGGTGAGGGCATGACCGACACGCCCGAGACCCCCGCCGAAGCCCTGAAACGCGTCCTTGCGGCGAAGCAAGCCTCAGGCAAGGCGGGTGGCCCGGCCTTCAAGGCTGGCCAGCACCCGGAGAAGATCGCCGCCCTCAAGAGCGCGGCCATGGCCAAACCGGCGTTCAGGAAGGCCTCGAAGCGGGGCTGATTGCGGTCAATGCCAGGTGGACTGCACAGCGGTGAGTTCGCGGTGATTTCGGCTATGCCAAAACGACGCGATCCGGTGATTTCGACCACGATAGCTACAGCCGTTCATGCAGAAACCTGCAAAGTCGGCGGAGTCGATCGGCCCTAGAGGCCCAAACGGCGAGCCCTGGCGGCGATTTCGAGCAGTAGACGTTCTGCAATCAGGTGTTCGGGCATGCCGGTCGTCTTGGTGGCGACGTCGGCGGTGTTGACACTGTCCTGAACGACATCGAGCTCTTCGAGACGCCAGGCGCGAGCCTGACGCAGCATCTCGTTCTCCTGTTTCCAGAAGACGCCGGCGGCTTTGGCGGCCTCCTTGGACCCCGCGCCCGCGGCCTGAAGCACATTGATGCGGCGCAGCTTGCCGAGGTGGATAGAGGCGGAGCGGACCGCCATGACAGCGCTCTCGCCCTCGGCCAGGGCGCGTCGCAGTCCGCCTTGCGCAGGGGCGGGGCGTCCGCCGAAAGCCTGCAGGGCCGCATCGGACAGGGAGGCGTCCGCCTCGACGCCCAGATGGGCCTCCAGCTCCTCGACATCGATGGTGCGGCCGGATCCGGGACCGACGTAGAGGGCCAGCCGCTCGATCTCCTGACGCATCAGGCCGCGTTCGCGGGGCAGGCGGGCGACGAAGGCGGCGAGGGCGTCGGTGGTCAGGCCCACCTTGTCGACGGCCAGGGCCTCGCGGGTCATGCGGGCGATATCGCCGGCCTCGTCCTCATAGCAGGCGATGCCGACAGAGCCCTTGCCCGCCTCGGCGGCCTTGCGCAGGGCGGAGTCGCGGCCGAGCGCGCCCGCCTCGACCACCAGCATGCAGTCGGGATTGAACAGGCCTTCAGCGTGGGTTTTCAACGCACCCGCCAGCATCTTGTCGACCGAAGCCTTGTCGCCGCCCAGCCGCACGCGGACGAGGCGCCGTCCGCCGATCATCGAAAGGGCCGTCAGAGCTTCCTCGAGCCGCGCCTCGTCGCCGTCGATGTCCGTATCGGTCAGCAGGGTGACGTTGAACGGGTCGTTCAGGTCGGGCGTGATGGCCTTGCACAGGGTCTCTGCGCGCTCGGCGACGCCGGAGCGGTCCTTGCCGTGGATGACGCAGGCGCGGATCCCGGCGTCCGGCTTCGCCAGGAAGCGGTCCACCTCGGGCCGCTTGGCCAGGATCATGGGGCTGAGAGAGCCCGCATCAGGTCGACGCGGATCAGGCGGGCCAGTTCGGCGGCGGCGCGGTCCTCGCCGTCCTGCTGGGCCGCAATGGCGGCATAGGGCTGGTCGGCGGCGGCATAGGTGGTGGTGACGGTTTCTGTCCCGGTCAGGGCTGCGCCGCCGGAGACGGGCGTCAGGGTCCAGGCTCCGCGCACCGTCAGCTCATAGCGCGTAGCGGTGTCGTCGATCCGGCGACCCAGAGGACGGCGGTTCTGCTGCACCAGAGTCTCGAGCCGGTAGAGCGGCGCCGCGTTGCGGTTCGAGCCGAGGGCGTCCTCGAGCTGTTCGCGCAGACGATAGCCGAGACGATCGTCCTGGGTCGTCACCGCAATCCGGCTCAGGGACGGCGAGCCGCCCGCATCCCCGTACAGCGGCGTGAACCCGCACCCGGCCAGAAGCAGGGAGGCGGCCGCCAGGGCTGACAGGCTGCGGGCCGACACCTAGCCGGCCACCAGGTTGACGATACGGTCGGGCACGACGATCACCTTGCGGATCGATTGGGAGTTGGCTTCCAGATAGGCCTGAACGGCAGGGTTGGCGAGCGCCTCGGCTTCTACGGCCTTCGGATCGGCGCCGCGGGGCATCGTGATCTCGCCGCGACGCTTGCCGTTGATCTGGATGGGCAGGACGACCTCGTCGTCGGCGGCCAAGGCCGGGTCGAAGACGGGCCAGGGGGCGTCCAGCACCATTCCGGTCTCTCCCAGACGGGTCCAGCCTTCTTCCGCGACGTGCGGGGTGAAGGGAGCGACCAGCCGGGCCAGGGCCGACAGGGCCTCGCGCCGCGCCTTGCCGGACGCGCCGTCATGGTCGCGGATGGTGGCAACGAAGGCGTAGAGCTTGGCGATGGCGGAGTTGAAGCGGAATCCTTCGACGCCCTCGGACACGGCCTTGATGGCCTTGTGGGTTTCTTTCAGCAGCAGGGCGTCCGACGCCGGATCGCCCACGCCAGCGGGATCGAAACTGTCGAACAGGGTCCAGACACGTTGCACGAAGCGGCTGGCGCCCTCGACGCCGCCTGGGGTCCACTGAACGTCGCGCTCGGGGGGGCTGTCGGACAGGACGAACAGGCGGCCGGCGTCCACGCCGTGCGAGTCCAGGATTTCCTGGGGGGCTACGACGTTCTTCTTCGATTTCGACATCTTCTCGATGTCGCCGATGACCAGGGTCTCACCGGTCGAGCGCTGGCGGGCGCTGCGTTTGCCCGCATCATTGGTCAACTCGACGTCTGTCGGCTCGACCCAGGCGCCGTCGGCGCGGCGGTAGGTCTCGTGGACCACCATCCCCTGGGTGAACAGACCGGCGAAGGGCTCCTTCACCGACAGCATGCCGGCGTCCGACAGGGCGCGGGTGATGAAACGGGCGTAGAGCAGGTGCAGGACCGCGTGTTCGACCCCGCCGATATACTGATCGACGGCCAGCCAGCGATCAGCGGCGTCCTTGTTGATCGGCTCGGCCGCCGTCGGGTCGGTGAAGCGGGCGAAATACCAGCTGGAATCAACGAAGGTGTCGAGGGTGTCGGTCTCGCGCACGGCGTCCGTTCCGCAGCACGGGCATTTGACGTGCTTCCAGGTCGGGTGGCGATCCAGCGGATTGCCGGGCACGTCGAAGGTCACGTCGTCGGGCAGGACGACGGGCAGGTGATCGGCCGGAACCTCGACCACGCCGCAGGACGGGCAGTGGACGATGGGGATGGGGCAACCCCAGTAGCGCTGGCGGCTGACGCCCCAGTCGCGCAGGCGATAGATGGTCGCGCCCTTGCCGTGGCTGGACGCTTCCAGACGGGCGATGGCGGCGGCCTTGGCGTCTTCGACGGACAAACCGTCCAGGAAGCCCGAGTTGAAGATCCGGCCCGGACCGACGTAGGCCTCGGTCCCGATCTCGACCGTGTCCGCGTCATCGGGCTTCACCACCGGGGTGACCGGCAGCTCGTATTTGCGCGCGAAATCCAGATCGCGCTGGTCGTGGGCCGGGCAGCCGAAGATGGCGCCCGAGCCATAGGTCGACAGCACGAAGTTCGCCGCCCAGACGGGCAGGATCTTGTCCGGGTCGAAGGGGTGGCGGACGCGCACGCCCAGATCCACACCCAGTTTTTCGGCCTTCTCGATATCGGCTTCCGAGGTGCCCGTCTGGGCGCAGGCCTTCACGAACTCGGCGACGTCGGGCCGATGCTCGGCGATCGCCTTGGTCAGGGGATGGTCGGGGGCCAGGGCGATGAAGCTGGCGCCGAACAGGGTGTCGGGCCGGGTGGTGTAGACCTCGATCGGATCCCGCGCATGGTTCGGTTCACCGTCCGGCGAGGCGGGCAGGAAGGCCGGGACCTCGGCGATGTCCCACCACAGGGTCGCGCCCTTTGACTTGCCGATCCAGTTCTCCTGCATCAGCCGGACCTTCTCGGGCCAGCGGTCCAGGGTCTTCAGGCCGTCGATCAGATCGTCGGCATAGTCGGTGATCCGCAGGAACCACTGGTTCAGCTTGCGCTTCTCGACCAGGGCGCCCGAGCGCCAGCCGCGCCCGTCGATGACCTGTTCGTTGGCCAGAACGGTGTTGTCGACGGGGTCCCAGTTGACCGTCCCGTCCTTGCGATAGACCAGGCCGCGCCGATACAGCTCCAGGAACCAGGCCTGCTGTTTGCCGTAGTATTCCGGATCGCAGGTTGCGAACTCGCGCGACCAGTCCAGCGACAGGCCCAGCAGCTTCAGCTGGGCGCGCATCGAGGCGATGTTGTCGTAGGTCCAGCCCTTGGGGTGGATGCCGCGCTCCATGGCGGCGTTTTCGGCCGGCATGCCGAAGGCGTCCCAGCCCATGGGGTGCAGGACGTCGAAGCCCTGAGCCCTCTTATGGCGGGCGACGACGTCGCCCATCACATAGTTGCGGGCGTGCCCCATGTGGATGTTCCCCGACGGATAGGGAAACATTTCAAGGACATAGTATTTCGGACGACCCGTATCCCGGGTGACAAAGGCGTCAGCATCGGCCCAGCGCGCCTGCTGGCGCGGCTCGGCGGTCTTGGGGTCGTAACGGGTCGGAGAGGCGGACACGGGATTCCTTCGGGCGGCTCCTGTCGGAGGAACCCGAAGGAGGTCGGTGTTCTAGCGGTTTTTAGCCGGCGTTCGAAAGGTTGAGCTGGCGCGCCTTGGTCAGGATCGCGTTTTCCAGATCGGCCTCGGTCTGGGCGGCCACGGGCGAGGCGGTCCATTCGCCGCCGGCGCCGCGGACTTCCTTGGTGACCGTGACGTTCAGGGCGTCGGCGCGCAGGCGGGTGTCGAGGATGAAGACGGTCGCCTTGAAACGTTCGTTCGGCGTCTGCGGATTGACGTACCAGTCATAGTTCACGACGCCGCCCCACGGATCGGCGGTCAGAAGCGGCATGAAGCTGAGGGTGTCGAGAGTGGCGCGCCACAGGTAGGCGTTCACGCCGATGCCCGTCTGGGCCGTCGTGGCGCGAGGGGTCGAGCCGCCCGAGAACGGGAGACCGCCGCAGGCGGAGAGGAGCAGACCGCCCGTGACCAACATCGTGGTCGCCAGGACCGTCTTGCCGCGAACAAAACCCATCGAACGTCGTCTCCCTCGGGTGCTGACCTGCCGTATCCCCGTTGCGGGTGGCGGACGCAAAGGCGCGCGGTCGCCGACCGTTCACCAGGCGCGGCTCTATAACACGCTCAAAAGGGGCGATGACAAGGCAATCCGGACCGGTTCGGCTGTCCGGATGCGGCGCCCCGACACGGATTGGCCCTGTGGAGCGATTCCCCGGCCCGGCGAACACCTTCCCGCCGCCTTCCCGTGACGCTTGAGCCACAGGCGGATGCAAGAGTCTGTGGAACCGGGTTCGTTGGGCCTCGTTGCGTTGACCGGGCGGACTACCGGTGTCTAATCGGCGGGTCCTCGGTGGAACCACCGGGTTCAGGAACAAGGGTCCGGCGAGAAACGCCGGGTCGAAGGGTTGGAAATGCGTCTGTCGGCGATCCTCGCTGCATCTCTCGGTCTCGTCGCTCTCATGGGCGTCGCGGGCGAAGCCTCGGCGCAATCGCGGTCGCGCGTTCCGGCCGTGACCCTGGCCGAGGCCTCCAACGCCCAACGTTCCACGCCGGTGGCGCCGCGTCGCGGCCTGCGCTGGAACGAGAACGGCCGCTGGGGCCTGGATTTCAACCTGAACCAGCCTGTCGGCCGCGAAGCCGAATGGGGCGACGTCGAAGCCGGCGCCTACTACCGCCTGTCGCCGCGTCTGCGCGTCGGCGCCGCCGCTGGTCTGGCATCGCCCGAACAGGACCCGGCCCGCGCTCCCGAGACCGACCGCCGCGCCCAGCCGCGCGTGCGTCTGGAAACCCTGTTCCGCTTCTGAGCCTGATCGGCTGAGGAGGAATCGCTTCGCGATTCCGCTGATGCCGTGAATCAGGCTCCAGATTTAAGCGGGAGCATGATTCACGCTTCATGCCGGACCCGCGAAGCGGGTCCACCAGAAACGATCATGCTCTAGGGCGCGAACGCCTTCGCCAGTCCGCCGATCGCCGCCAGGCCATAAGCGCCTGATCCCTGCAATTCGCCTGAATTTCCGGCCGTGATCCCGCCGAGCGCGATGACGCGCGTCCGGCCCTCTGAAGCGGAAGCCAGGGACTCCATGCCGAGAGCGGGTTTCGCCGCTGAGGCCCCGCCGGCCGGGAAGATCGGCGACAGAACGAGCGCATCCAGATCGCGCGCCGCCACCGCCACCTGCACGGAATGGGCCGCCCCCGTCAGGATCCAGTCCGGCCGCCGACCCGACAGCGCATAGGCCGCCGACAGAGCGCGTTCGGGCAGATGCAAGCCGTCGGCGTCGACGCGGTCCGCCAGATCCGCATCCAGCCCGATCAACAGGGTCATGCCGCGCGCCCGGGTCACGGCGCGGAGCCGTTCGGCGGTCTCCAGTGCGTCCTCTGCCCCGAACGACCGATAGACCACGCCCGATCCCGGAGGCATACGCGCCGCGATCTCCCAGGGCCTGGGCGTTCGGTCCGGGTCGGTGAACAGCAACATCGGCGGGACCCGCGACCGCACGCCCCCCCTGACAGCGTCCGCCGTCCGGGCTAAGCCCTGCGCCATGGCCCACAGCCGGGCTCCCTCTTCCGTCGTCTCCGGAAACTCCATGGCCGCCTCATCCCCCGCTTCGACAGCCGCGTCCACCACAGAGGCCTTCGCCGCGCGTCTGGAGACGATCCGGGCGCGCATGGCCGGAGCGGCGAAGGCGGCGGGGCGAGACCCGGCCGCGATCACCCTGACCGCCGTCTCCAAGACCCAGCCAGACGAGGCCATCGACGCCGCCCTGTCCGCCGGCCTGCGGGTGTACGGTGAGAACCGGGTGCAGGAGGCGCAAGCGCGCTGGACCGATCGCCGCGCCAGTCTTCAGAAGCGGGGCCTCCCCGACCTCGAACTGCGCCTGATCGGCCCGCTCCAGTCCAACAAGGCTGAGGACGCCGTCGCCCTGTTCGACGTGATCGAGACCCTGGACCGTCCGAAACTGATCGGCGCCCTGGCCTCAGCCTCGCAGAAGATCGGCCGTTCGCCCCGCCTGCTGATCCAGATCAACACCGGCGAGGAGGAGCAGAAGGCCGGGGTCGCCCCGCGCGACGCCGACGCCCTGATCGCCGCCGCCCGTGCCGAGGGGCTGATCGTCGAGGGTCTGATGGCCATTCCTCCTGCCGACGAGGAGCCGATCCTGCATTTCGCCCTGCTGGCCCGGGTCGCCGAGCGCAACGGTCTGGGCGTCCTGTCGATGGGGATGAGCGGCGACTATGAGGCCGCGATCCGGCTCGGTGCGACTCACGTGCGGATCGGATCGGCGTTGTTCGGGGAACGAAACCCGGCTTTCGCGCCCTCTAGGGGCTGAATCCCAACCAAATTCGACCGCCGCCTTGGCGTTCGGGCCAAGCCTCGCCATTCTAGACAGATGCCCACAGCCAAGACCCTGCTCATCATCGACGACGACGACGACCTGCGCGAGGCCCTGGCCGAACAGCTGGCGCTGCACGAGGAGTTCAAGACCGTCCAGGCCTCGACGGCCACGGAGGGCGTGCGCCTGGGTCGCGAGATCCGCGCCGACCTGATCCTGCTCGACGTCGACCTGCCGGACATGGACGGCCGCGAGGCCTGCCGCCTGTTGCGCAAGGACGGGGTCTCCACCCCGGTCATCATGCTGACGGCCCAGGATTCGGACGCCGACACGGTTCTGGGTCTCGACTCCGGCGCCAACGACTATGTGACCAAGCCCTTCCGCTTCGCCGTCTTGCTGGCGCGGATCCGCGCCCATCTGCGCAGCCACGAACAGTCCGAGGACGCCGTCTTCCAGATCGGCCCCTATTCCTTCCGCCCGGCCGGCAAGGTCCTGATCGACCCCAAGGGCAAGAAGATCCGGCTGACGGAGAAGGAAACCAATATCCTGAAATACCTCTATCGCGCCGGGGCCAAGCCGGTGTCGCGCGAGGAGCTGCTGACCGAGGTCTGGGGCTACAACGCCGGGGTCACGACCCACACGCTGGAAACCCACATCTATCGCCTGCGCCAGAAGATCGAGCCCGAGCCCGGCCAGGCGCGTCTGCTGCTGACGGATGCGGGCGGATACCGGCTTCAGCCTTAGCCGTCAGCCGCCGATCCGCCACTCCGACAGGGTGGCGCCGTCGGCAGTCTCGAAGGCCACCCTGTCCAGATGAACCGCGCCGATACAGACCGGCCGTTGGTCCGCTGAGGCGGCCCGACATCGGATGGCGCGCCCGTCCGCAAACGCAGTCATCCGGCCCTCGAGCACCAGCCTGTAGCCTCCGACGGGCGCGGCCGGGGCCTCGTCGCCCTTCCCGCGCACGGTGAATTCGTAGGCGCGACCGTTGCGGCGGCCCAACCGTGAGCCGTCCGCCTCGAACACCGCGGCAAGCCCGACGGACTGGGGCGACGGAGCGACCGGGCCGCTCGCGAGGGGGTCGCCCCCGCCCCCCGGACAACCCTCGGCCCGCAGCCAGGGTCGGGACAGCCAGAAGCCTTCGGCCGCTTCCCAGCTGTCGGCGGCACCCGCGAGCAGCGGCGAATCCGTCCAGTCGCCGGGGGCCAGCACCAGTCGCAGGCTCTCGCGACGGGCCCCCCACGACCAGGCCGCCAGTCCGTCCCCGGGAGCCGTGTCCACAGGCGGCGGGGTCTCGCCCGCACAGCCGAACGCCTGGCGAATGATGAAGCGCCGTCCGGCCAGCGAGACCTCGGGCGTCCGGCCTGCGGCATAGGCCGAGGCCGCCGCGTCCATGGCCTGCAACAGGCCGGCGCGATCCAGGGTGGGGGCGGGCGTCGCCGGGGCGGGAGCGGGTTCCGCCGCTGGCGGTGCGATCGTTGGCGGCGGCGTCGCGGTCTCGTCCCTCTCACATCCCGAAAGAAGTAGGGCGGTCGCCGCGAGCGCGACGGCCGACGGGCGAAGCAACACGGTCGGTGCGGGCATGGGTCACGTCTAGCACGGGTTCGCTGTCCCGGGGGCCCGGGCCCGAAAAAGGTTGACGTCAGCGCTCCGGAGCGGTCTGCACGGGTCCATGACCTTCGATCAGATCGCCGCCCTCGCGGTGCTCGTCGGCGTGGTCGGCGTCCTGATCCATGGCAAGGTCCGCGCCGACGTCGTCGCCCTGACCGGCGCTGCCGTCCTGCTGCTGCTCGGGGTCGTGCGACCGGTCGAGGTGCAGGGCGCCTTTGCGAGCCCGGCCGTCATCGCCCTGGCCGGCCTGTTCGTCATCGCCTACGCCATCGAGCTGTCGGGGCTTCTGGGCTTGCTGATTCGTCAGGCGACGCAGCTCGCCGCCAGGATCGGGGCGACGGGTATCTGGATCGTCATCGGCCTGTGCGGCTCGGTCGGCGGCTTTCTGAACAACACGCCGGTCGTCGTGCTCGCCGCGCCCGTCATCCGCGACGTGGCGAAGTCCCTGCATCTGTCGCCCAAGCGATTCCTCATGCCGCTCAGTCATGTAACCGTCCTCGGCGGGCTGCTGACGCTCATCGGGACGTCGACCAACCTGCTGGTCAACGACATGGCGCGGAACGCGGGCCAACCAGTCTTCGGCTTGTTCGAGATCACGCCGGTGGGTCTGTTCATCGCCGTGGCCGGTGCGCTGTGGCTCTACTTCGTCGGCGCACGCCAGCTGGGCCGCGCGGTGGCTGAGGATGAGGCCGAGGCTGCGCGTGTCGCGATGATCGAGGAGAGCCGCCGGCGCGCCGAGGCGGAGACGAAGAACCGCCAGCGCCGCCGGCTCCTGCCATTTGGCCTGCCGCGCCTCGGAGAATCCCGCAACCAGTCGGACGGTTCGGGCGACGCCCACCTGGGAGACGTCGCGCTTTACGGGGCGGCCGACCTGCCGTTTCGCCTGAGGCCGGCGATGATCTCGCTGGCGATCTTCGCACTGGTCATCGCCTCGGCGGCGCTGGGATGGGCGCCCATCGCGGCCTCGGCCTTCGCAGGAGCGGTTGCCTTGATCCTGTGCCGGGTCATCACGCCCGAGGAGGCCTATGCCGGACTGAGACCCGAAATCCTGCTGCTGATCGCCGGGATGGTGGTGGTCGGCACGGCGATCGAGGTCACCGGGCTGGCCGCGGCGGGCGCTGACGGCCTGATCCATGTGATCCGCCCCATGGGGCCGCTGGGCGCCCTGATAGTCCTCTACGGCGTGACTCTGTTCGCAACGGAGTTGCTCTCCAACGCGACAGTGGCCGTGCTGATCACCCCGATCGCGGTGGCTCTGGCCGAGAGCCTGGGCGTGGATCCGCGCCCCTTTCTGGTCTGCGTCATGATGGCCGCCTCTGCCGCCTTCGCCACGCCGTTCGGCTATCAGACCAATGTTCTGGTCTTCAACATGGGCGGGTACAGCTATATGGACTTCGTCCGCGTGGGCCTGCCGCTGAACCTGGTGACCTGGGTTGCCGCCATGGTCGCCATTCCGATCTTCTTCCCGTTCTAGGGGCCAACTAGACGTCCAGATCGACCGTGATCGGGCAGTGGTCGCTTGGCTGTTCCCATGCCCGCACAGGCTCGTGGATGATCGCCGAGCCCGGCATGACCGAGGGCGTCAGGCCCGGCGAGGTCCAGATGTGGTCGAGACGCAGGCCGCGCGCGGATTTGCGGAAGTCCTGGGCGCGATAGCTCCACCATGACGCCAGCTTCTGCGGCTCCGGATAGGCGTCGCGAACGACGTCGTGGAAGCCGCCGGCGGCCTGGAGCCGGTTGAGGGTCTCGACCTCCAGCGGGGTGTGGCTGACGATCTTCGACATGTAGCGGTGGTTCCACACGTCGAACTCACTGGGGGCGATGTTGAAGTCGCCGCACATCAGCAGGCGCGATCCGCGATCCTGGGCCGTGATCGTCGCGGTCAGCTGTTCGTAGAAATCCATCTTGTGATCGAATTTCGGGTTCAGCTCCCGGTCCGGCACGTCGCCGCCGGCCGGGATGTAGAAATTCTGGATGTCGACCCCGGCGACCCGGACCGAAACGCAACGGGCGTGGCCCAGCTTGCAGGCCTGGAAGGTGTCGGAGTGATCGATCGGGAGGCGTGAGGCGATGGCCACGCCGTGCCAGCCCTTCTGGCCCGCGATCTTCAGGTGGGGCATGCCCATCTCGACGAAGGCGTTCCGCGGGAACTGGTCCTCCAGGCATTTGATCTCCTGCAGGCACAGGACGTCGACCTTCGCCTCGGTGACGAAGCGCGCGACCTGGTCGATGCGCAGGCGGACGGAGTTGATGTTCCAGGTGGCGACACGAAGCATGAGCTCCGTCTAGCCGATACGGGCGCGCGCTCAAGCAGCGCGCCGCCGTGCAGCGGGCGATCGCGCCAGAAAGATGCAAAAAACCCCCGACGCAGGGCGCCGGGGGTTAAGGTTGGTTTCTCTCTCGCCGCCGTCGGGAGGGGATGAATTCCGAAGGCGTAGGAACGGCCGCCGCCGTCCTGTGCTCAAAGTGTCACGCGCCCTGGAAATAGTCAAACCCCTCGAAAGCGCGATTGCCTGTGATCGTCCGAACACGGTTCACGATTCGTGAATCCGTCAGTTGCGGCCGGGACGACGGGTGGGGTCGGTCAGGCGGAACAGGCTTGCGGCCAGACCCGAGGCAGGCTGGAGCGAGGTCAGCTGGGTGCGGGTGCGTGACCCCTGCGCATCGGTGATGGTCCATTCCTGCAGCCGCAGCGGGCTGCCGGAGAAGGCCAGGATGACCGAGCCCTCGTTCGGCCGGCGCTCGTCGCGCGCAGTGATGGCGAAGGCGCCCGACTGCATGCGGGTGACGCGATCGATCCGCACGCCCTGATCCAGGCGAACGTTACGCGCCAGGAAGGTCGACAGGGGCGTCATGCCCAGCGGCACCTGGCGGAAGACGTTGAGGCGGGGGTCGTAGCGTTTGACGTTGTTTCCGTCCGACACGACCAGCAGGCCCGCCGGATTCGTGTACTCGAACCGCATCTTGCCGGGACGCTGGAGATAGAAGCGCCCCTCGCGGCGCTGGCCGCCGGCGCCCGTCTCGACGAAATTGCCCTGGGCCGAGGTCAGGTTCTGCAGATAGGTCTGGGCCGTGGCCAAGGTGGCGCGGTCCTCGGCCGAAAGCGCCGTCTGGGCGGAGGCCGGAAGCGCGACGAGCCCGGCGATGGCGGCGAGGCCGAAGCCGAGGTCTCTGCGGGACAGGGTCATGGTCGTCCTTCTCTCCTTCCCGCCGTGTCCGGCGACACCGGACGGCGGGACGATTTTCGATGTCGCCGTTGTGACGGGTCGGCGCGGCATCGCGATGACGGCAGCTAGACCTTATTCCGGCGGCGGGATGAAGCCCTGTTCAGACGGGAAGGTTCCAGCAAGCCTTCTCCCGCCCTATTAAAGGGGAGGGAGCAAGATCACGCCATCGGCGGCGGACCGGCCAGGATATCCCGCTTGCCTGCATGGTTGGCGGCGGAGACGACGCCTTCCTGTTCCATCCGCTCGATCAGGGAGGCGGCGCGGTTGTAGCCGATCTGCAGGCGGCGCTGGACGTAGGAGGTCGAGGCCTTGCGGTCGCGCGTGACCACGGCCACGGCGCGGTCGTAAAGGTCGTCGCCAGAGGAGCTGTTGCCGCCTTCGTCGAAGGCGTTGTCGCCGTCGCCGTCCGGATCGTCGGTGATCAGGTCGAGATAGTCGGGCTCGGCCTGGCTGCGCAGGTGTTTGCAGACCTCCTCGACCTCCTGGTCCGTCACGAAGGGCCCGTGCAGGCGGGTGATGCGGCCGCCGCCGGCCATGTAGAGCATGTCGCCCTGGCCGAGCAGCTGTTCGCCGCCCTGTTCGCCGAGGATGGTGCGGCTGTCGATCTTGGAGGTGACCTGGAAGGAGATCCGGGTCGGGAAGTTGGCCTTGATCGTGCCGGTGATGACGTCCACCGACGGGCGCTGGGTGGCCATGATCAGGTGGATGCCGGCGGCGCGGGCCATCTGGGCCAGACGCTGGACCGCGCCCTCCACGTCCTTGCCGGCGACCAGCATCAGGTCGGCCATCTCGTCCATGACCACGACGAGATAGGGCATGGGCTCGGGGCGAATCTTTTCGCTCTCGAACACCGGGCGGCCCTGATCGTCGAAGCCGGTCTGGACCGTGCGTTCAAAATGCTCGCCCTTGGCCTGGGCCTCGCGGGCGCGCTCATTGTAGCTGGCGACGTTGCGGACGCCGAGCTTGGACATGCGGCGATAGCGGTCCTCCATCTCGCGCACCGTCCATTTCAGGGCGACGACGGCCTTCTTCGGATCGGTGACCACCGGGGCCAGCAGGTGCGGGATGCCGTCATAGACCGACAGCTCCAGCATCTTGGGATCGATCATGATGAAGCGGCATTCGGCCGGGCTCAGCCGATAGAGGATCGACAGGATCATGGCGTTGACCCCCACAGACTTGCCCGATCCGGTGGTGCCGGCGATCAAGAGGTGCGGCATGCGCGCCAGGTCCGCCACATAGGGGTCGCCGCCGATGGTCTCACCCAGGGCCAGCGGCAGGATGTGGGCCGGCTTGCCGTATTCGGACGAGGCCAGCAGGTCCCTGAGATAGACGGTCTCGCGCTTCAGATTGGGCAGTTCGATGCCGATGGCGTTCCGGTTCGGAACGACGCTGATACGGCAGGCGCGGGCGCTCATCGAGCGGGCGATGTCGTCGGAGAGGGCGACGACCCGGCCGTGCTTCACACCGGGCGCCGGGACCAGTTCGTAGAGGGTGACCACAGGGCCGGGGCGGATCTGGTCGATGACGCCCTTGACCCCGAACTCGGCGAGCACGCCCTCCAGCATCCTGGCGTTCTGCTTCAGGGCCGTCTCGTCGACCATGCCGACGCGGGCCTGGGGCTTGGCCAGCATGCCGAGCGGCGGCAGGGAGAAGTCGCCCTCCGGCCGCACGAAGTCGAACACGGCCTGGTCGTCGTCGATCGTCTTCTTCGAGGCCTTGGCAGGCTTTGGCGCGGCGACCTTGATCTCGTTTTCGGCCGCGCGCGGGGCGGCACAGGCCGGGGTGGGGACCGGCTCGTCCCAAGGCAGGGGCGTATCGGCCCCGGCGTCCGCCGCGTCGTAGTCGGGCAGTTCCAGTTTGGCGGCGCGGCGGGGTGCGCGCGCGGGCGTGGCTTCGGCTTCCTGCGCAGGCCGGACGGGACGGCGACGTGCAGGCGTCGCGGGCTCGGCGGCGCGACGAAGACCCGAGGCCCAGGCGACGCCCTCGGCGAAGTCGTTGAGACGCAGGCCCACCGCGTAGCCGCAGGCCCACAGGCCGAAGGCGAGGAAGGCGATGCCGCCGATGATCTCGCCGCCGGGCACGCCGAGGGCGCGGAAGCCGGAATCGACCAGTCCGATGACCCCGTCGCCCCACAGACCGCCCAGACCGGCCGCCAGCGGCCAGGCGGTCGGCGCGGCGAGGGCCGAGAGGGCGGCGGACAGGCTGAGCACACCGCCCGAGGCCGCGAGAGCCTTCAACGGCGTCGGCTTGAGGCGCTGCTGGATCGCGTCGCCGATGGCGGCGGCCAGGCCGAAGGCGACGGTCAGGGCGGCGGCCGGCCAGGCGGCGAGGCCCAGCGACTGCATGAAGACATCGGCGAACAGGGCGCCGTTGGCGCCCAGCCAGTTGGTCGGGGCGGTCGAGGAGGCCGCGTTCAGGCTCGGATCGGCCGGGTTCCACGACACCAGGGCCACGACCAGCAGGGTCGCCAGCAGGGCCTGCAGCACGCCGCGAAAACGCACCATGAAGGGCGCGTCCCAGATCATGAGGGCGCCCAGGATGGCGCGCTGGCTGATGGCGAGGGCTGCGGACATGCAGAGGCTCCGGACGGACTTGGAGACCAGTGTCGCAGGCTCAGGGTTAAGGGGCTGTTTACCTCGCCGACTGCTGCGACCCCTCGCCACTGGACGCGAGGCCCCGGCGGCGCGACAAGCGGCCATGGCCTCCCCCCACACCCACGATGTCATTGTCGCCGGCGCCGGCATGGCGGGCGCGACGTTCGCGCTGGCGGCGGCGCGGGGGGGGCTCAGGGTCGCCATGATCGATCCCCAGCCATTTTCGGCCCAGCTGGCGTCAACGTTCGACGGGCGATCGACCGCGATCGCCTGGTCGACCTTCCGGATGCTGGACACGCTCGGCGTCGGAGAGGCCATGCGGCCGCATGCCTGCCGGATGGACCGCATTCTGGTCACCGACGGCCGTCGTCCGGGCGCGGCGTCGAAGGCGGCCTCGCCGGCCTTCCTGCGCTTCGAAGCCGACGAGATCGGCGACGCCAACGGCGGCGAGCCGCTCGGCTACATGGTCGAGAACCGGCGCATCCGGTCGGCGCTCGCCGAGGCGGTCACGGCGACCGACATCGATCTGCGCACGCCCGGCTCGGTGGTCGGGGTCGAACAGACGAACCCCGCCGCGCGCGTGACCCTCGCCGACGGCTCGGTCATCAGCGCCCCGGTGGTCGTCGGCGCCGAGGGGCGGGGCTCGAAGGTGCGCAAGGCCGCCGGGATCGAGACCGTCGGCTGGGGTTACGGCCAGTCGGGTGTCGTCGCCACGGCCCGGCTCGGCCGCGACCATGGCAATGTCGCCCATGAATACTTCCTGCCGCACGGCCCGTTCGCCATCCTGCCCCTGACCGAGCAACGCGCCAGCCTCGTCTGGACCGAGACCACGAAAGCGGCCGAGGCGCTGAAGGTCTGTTCCGACGAGGCCTTCCAGTCCCACCTGAGCCGCCGTTTCGGCGAGTTCCTCGACGGCGCGACGCCCGAGGGGCCGAGGTTCGTCTATCCGCTCGCGCTGGAACTGGCCACCAAACTGACCGCCCCGCGCACCGCCCTGATCGGCGACGCGGCCCACGGGGTGCATCCGGTCGCGGGTCAGGGCCTGAACATGGGGCTGAAGGACGCCGCCGCCCTCGCCGAGGTGCTGATCGAGGCGATGCGGCTGGGCGAGGATATCGGGTCGGCTGTGGTGCTGGACCGCTACGCCCGCTGGCGCCGGTTCGACAACGTCGCCCTGGCCGCCGGGTTTGACGGCTTCGTGCGGCTGTTCTCCAACGATTTGCCGCCTGTGCGTCTCGCCCGCGACCTTGGCATGGCAGCGGTGAATCGCATCGGCCCCCTCCGCCGCGCCTTCATGCGCGAGGCTGGCGGGGCGACAGGGGACCTGCCGAAGCTGCTCCGGGGGGAGCTGGTCTAAATCCTCCCCCTATGGGGGAGGGGGACCGCGAAGCGGTGGAGGGGGCTAGCCGCGCATGCCGGAGTCTGGAGCGAGCCCCCTCCGTCTCTTCGCTTCGAGCCACCTCCCCCAATGAGGGAGGACTTCTAATCCAGCTGCCGCGCTTCTTCCGGCAGCATGATCGGCACGCCGTCGCGGATCGGGAAGGCCAGCTTCGCCCCTTTGGAGATCAACTCATTGGCCTCGCGGTCGTAGTCCAGCCGACCGCGCGTGATCGGGCAGACGAGGACTTCCAGCAGGCGCGGATCAACGGATGACGGGGTGTGAAATGCGTCGCTCATTTTTGTAGAGGGCTACCGCTCGCGCCGCGGGCGCTTGCTGCTTGAGCCCGGTCCTCTGCTGGATCGGAGAAGGTTTCTGTCTACTGCATCGACGTCGGCGTGTCGCCGTCGCCGGTCTCGGCCGCGTCGATGCGCATCAGGGCGGTGAGGACGTCGACGCGGTCGTCGAGCGCAGGGGACTCCAGCAGGGCCTGTTTCTCCGCCGGTTCGAACGGCAGGGCCATCGACAGGCTGTTGATCAGGGCCTCCTGAGGCGCGGCCTCGGCCGTCTCCCAGTCGATCTCGAGCTGGCGGCGCTCCAGATAGGTTTTCAGCCCGGCGAGGAAGGCCGGACGATCGAAGGCCTCGCCCTCGTGCGGCGCCGACAGGTCGGCCTCGAACGGGGCGAAGGCGGCGCGGACCTGGCGATAGGGGGTCTGGCTGGGCAGTTCGGTGGTGATGCGGAAGCGGGCGATCCCGGTCAGGGTGATCAGGTAGCGACCGTCCGAGGTCTCGGCGAAACTGGTGATCCGCCCGGCGCAGCCGACCGCAGACAGGCTGGGCAGCTGAGCCGAACCGCCGGTCGGCTGGATCATGCCCAGCATCCGTTCGCCCGCCATGGCGTCGTCGATCATGTTCAGATAGCGCGGCTCGAAGATGTTCAGCGGCAGCTGACCGCGTGGCAACAGGATGGCCCCCGGCAACGGAAAGACGGGGATCACCTGCGGCAGGTCGACGGCCTTCACATAGCCCTGAGCCATCCGGACGCCTTTACGAGAACAGGATCGAGGACAGGCGGCGACGCCCGTCCTTTGCGACGTCGGACGACAGGCCGGCGGCCTCGAACACGACCAGAAGATGTTTGCGCGCCGCCTGGCCGTTCCATTCGCGGTCGGCGGCGACGATGTCGAGCAGGCTGGTCGCCGCGGCCTTCAGGTCGCCGTCGGCGGCCTGGGCCAGGGCCAGGTCATAGCGGGCCTGATGGTCGTTCGGATCGGCCTTCACCTTCGCTTCAAGCGCGGCGGTCTCGGCCGTGGGGGCGCTCGACGACAGGGCCAGCTGGGCACGGACGGTGACGACGGAGGGCTCGGTCGAATCCTGGGGGGCCATGGCGATGGTCTGGCGCGCCTGATCGGCGTCGCCGCCGGCCAGATAGACGCGCGCCATGCCGGCGATGGCCTTCTGGTTGTCGGGCTCCATGGTCAGGACGTGGGCGAAGGCCTGCGCCGCGCCGCCGAAGTCCGACAGGCCCAGCGATTCCTCGCCCAGCCCCAGGAGTTGTTCGACGTCGGTGTTGACGCCCGCGCCACCCGACAGCTTCTCGATGAAGGCCTTGATCTGGCTTTCCGGCACCGCGCCCTGGAAGCCGTCGACCGGCTGGCCGTCGACGAAGGCATAGACGGTCGGGATCGACTGGACCCGCAACTGGCCGGCGTAGGCGGGGTTCTTGTCGACGTCGATCTTGACCAGTTTCACCGCGCCGCCGGCCGCCCGGACCTGTTTTTCGAGCGCCGGGGTCAGGGTCCGGCAGGGTCCGCACCAGGTGGCCCAGAAGTCGACGATGACCGGCTGGATCTTCGACTGGGCGATCACGTCCTCCATGAAGCCGGCGTCGGAGCCGTCCTTGATCAGGTCGTCGGCGGAGGTCGGGGTATCGGCGAGGGTCATCGGATCTCTATGCGGCTCAGGGTCGGTAACGCGGAAGGGCTCAGATGGTCGCGGGGGCGGCCGGCGGCAAGTCTGCGGAGAAGTCGATCACCAGCGGCGCGCGCCTGATCTCTTTCATGAACCGCAGGAACGCCGCCTGTGTCAGGGCCGTCGTCGCCGTATTGGTCAGGGGGTGGAAGTTGACGATGTCGGCCTCCCACAGCCGCCTGTCGATCACGAAGGTCACGCGCCGGTCGACGTCGTTGATCAGCCCCAGCGCCGTGACCGACCCGGGCCGAACGCCCAGGGTCTCGTACATCAGCACCTCGTTGCCGAACGACACCCGGTCCGAGCCGATGGTGCGGGGCGCGGCCTTGAGGTCGATGACCGTGTCCTGACGGGCCGAAATCAGCCACAGCCGGCCCTTCTTGTCCTTGAGGAACAGGTTCTTGGTGTGGGCGCCGGGCATGGCGGCCTTGATCTCGTGGCCCTCGTCGACGGTGAAGACGGCGGGGTGGTCACGGGTCGTCTGCTCGATGCCCCGCTCGGCCATCCAGGCGATCAGTCTGTCTCGGTCATAGGCAGGTTGAGCGGTCATGGCGGGCCGGGCTAGGTATGATCCCGTTGGATACCTGCCGGAGCGCCGCCTTGGAACTGGAATGCTACCCCATGTCGGCCCGGCCGCCGGATCTGGTGCCCGGGCGTCAGTCGCGGAACTGGATGGACGCCTTCGTCAGCCGGCATCCCTATCGCTGCCTGCCCCTGACCATGGCCAATACGACGGGGTGGGAGATCCTGTGCCCCTTCACCTTCACGGCCGAGTGGAACGGCGGACCGTCGCAGTCCGACATCACCATCACGCCCGAGCGGCCCCAGCCCGAGCTCGACCATTTCGTCACCTCGCACTTCTCGCGCGGGGTCCTGACCATGCATCCCCAGTATCTGTTCCGCACGCCGCCAGGCTGGGGGATGATCTGTTCGGGGTCGCCCAACCACATGAAGGACGGCATCCAGCCGCTGGTCGGGCTGATCGAGACCGACTGGCTGCCCTTCCCCTTCACCATGAACTGGCTGTTCACGCGGCCGGGGCGGGTGAAGTTCGAACGCGGCGAGCCCTTCTGCTTCATCCACCTGGTCGAGCATCGCAAGATGGAGGCGGTCCAGCCGGTGATCCGCACGCTGGAGTCCAACCCGGTGATGAAGGGCCAGTTCGAGGCCTGGAACCGCCAGCGCACAGACTTCAACACCCGTCTGGCTTCGGGCGATCCCGATGCGGCCAAGGAGGCCTGGCAGAGGTTCTACTTCAAGGGCGAGATCCCCGAGGCCCTGGGCTCCGCGCCGGAGACGCATGCGAACAAGCGGAGGCTGAAGACCCCGCGGGTGGGATAGACCTCATCTGGAGGCGAGAATCGCCTCCAGTCCCTCGCGCCAGGACGGATAGGCGGGTCGCCAGCCGAGTTCGGCCTTGGCGCGGGCGTTCGAGATGCGTTTCGAGTCGAGATAGAAGCGCCGCATCCCCTCCGACACCGAGGGGTCGGTCCAGTCGACCTCGGGCGGCTGGGGCAGTCCCATGCGTCGCGCGGCGTCGGCCATCACCACATCGACGGGCGACGGGGCGTCATCTGTAAGGTTGTAGGCCGCGCCGGGCCGGGGACGCTCCATCGAGGCGAACAGGCCGGCGACGGCGTCCTCGACATAGACCCGGTTGAAGACCTGGCCGGGCTTCCTGACGATCCGGGCCGTGCCGTCGCGCAAACGGTCCACCACCGAACGGCCGGGGCCGTAGATGGCCGGCAGCCGGAACACCTGCACCGTCAAACCCATGCCCCGTCCGGCATCGAGCCAGTCCGCCTCGGCCCGGACGCGACGCGCGCCCTCCAGGCTGGCGGCGTTCAGGGCGTCGTCCTCGAACACCCAGCCGCCGTTCCGGTCGCCATAGACGGCAGTCGAGGAGACGTAGCCGATCCAGTCGGGATAGGCCTGCGCCTCACTCAGCGCAGGCAGAAGGGCCATCGCCCCGGGGCAACCCTGGCCTTCAGGGGGAGCGGTCACGAGGATGGCGGAGGCCTGACCGACCACGGTCGCAAGGGCCGTCGTGTCTGCAGGATCGACAGCGGTGATGCCGTCAGCCTCAAGCCCGGCCCGGCGTTCCGGGTCCCGGGAGGTCGCCGCCACGGACAGGCCGCGCGCGTTCGCTTCGGCCAGCGCGGCCCGACCGAGATAGCCGGCGCCGAAAACCAGCAGGGACTTTTGCGCCATTCCGGGGATCAGCCGACCCGCGCCTTCGCGCGCGGGGGGGCGGGCGTCGGGGTGGATGCCGGTTCCGGCGCAGTCCGGAGGGCTTCCGCCCGCTTGCCGTTCCAGGCGGACACGCAGGGGATCTTCGACCGGTCGGCCCGGTCGGCGTAACGCCGCGCGATGTCGGTGACATCCGCCATCAGCCCCTCGGCCAGGGTGATCGGCTTGAGGCCCAGGTCGCGGAACTGGTCGTTGGCGACGACGAGTTCGTTCTCGTCAGCCTCCAGCCGGGGATTGGCGACATTGTGCACCTCGGCGCCCGTCATTCCGGCGACCATGGCGGCCAGGTCGCGGACGCGATGGCTCTCGGTCATCTGGTTGAGGATCTTGACCCGTTCGCCCTTCTCCGGCGGGTTCTTCAGCGCCAGTTCGACGCAGCGGACCGTGTCCTGGATGTGGATGAAGGCCCGGGTCTGGCCGCCCGTGCCGTGCACGGTCAGCGGATAGCCGAGCGCGCCCTGCATCAGGAACCGGTTCAGCACCGTGCCGTAGTCGCCGTCATAGTCGAACCGGTTGATCAGCCGCTCGTCCTTGCGGGTCTCCTCGGTCTGGGCGCCCCAGACGATGCCCTGGTGCAGGTCGGTGATCCGCACCCCGTCATTCTTGGCGTAGAACTGGAAAAGCAGCGCGTCCTGGGTCTTGGTCATGTGGTAGATCGAGCCCGGGTTCGGCGGGAACAGGATTTCCTGCTCGGTGGGCCCGAAGTCGGTCTGGACCGTGACCTTCAGATAGCCCTCCGGAATCCGCAGCCCGGCGGTGGTGTAGCCATAGACCCCCATGGTCCCGAGGTGGGCCAGGTGGACGTCCAGCCCGCTCTCCACGATGGCCGCCAGCAGGTGGTTGGTGGCGTTCAGGTTGTTGTCGACGGTGTAGAGCTTGTGCCGCGCCGACTTCATCGAATAGGGGGCGGCCCGCTGTTCGGCGAAATGGACGACCGAGTCGGGCCTCTCGTCCAGGATCAGGGCGACGAGCCGGTCGAACTCCTTGCCGACCGTCATGTTGACGAAACCGATCTCGCGGCCGGAGACCTCTTTCCAGGCGGCGATCCGCTCGCCCATGGTCCGGATGGGGGTCAGGGACTGGACCTCCAGCTCGTTGTCGATGTTCCGTCGGCTGAGGTTGTCGACGACGATCACGTCCCAGCCGCGTGCCGACAGATGCAGCGCCGTGGGCCAGCCACAGAAGCCGTCGCCGCCCAGAACCAGTACCTTCATCGCGTCTTTTCCTCCGCCCCGAGACCTTGCGTAGCCGAAGCCGGGGGTCGGAGCAAAGCGGAGCGGTGGATCACAGCAGGGGCGTTATCGCCGCACGCGCCGCAGCGCCGAGGCCTGCGTGTTTCAGCCCATAGGCCACATTGGCCCGCAGCAACCCCACGGGGTCGCCGCAGTCGAAGGTCGTTCCCTCGTATTCCAGGGCGTGGAAATCCCGGACCTTCATCAGCCGCGCCATGGCGTCGGTCAGCTGGATCTCGCCGCCCGCCCCCGTCTGCTGGTCGGCCAGCAGGGGGAAGATGTCGGGCGTCAGGACGTAGCGGCCCGAGATGAACAGGTTCGACGGCTCGGTCCCCAAGGGCGGCTTCTCGACCATGCCCGTCATCCGGTTCAGACGGCTCTCGCGACCATCGAGAGCCACGATGCCGTATTTGTGTGTCTCGCCGTCCGGCGCCGGCTCGACCACCACCACGTTTCCGCCGGTCTGGTTGTGAGCGTCGATGGCCTGTTTCAAGGCGGGCGTCTCGGCCATCATCAGCATGTCGGCCAGCATCACGGCGAACGGCTCGTCGCCGATCAGGTCCCGGGCGCAGAAGACGGCGTGGCCCAGACCCAGCGGCGCCATCTGGCGCACGAAGCTCATTTCGCCGGGCTTCGGCAGGTCGGCGACGACCTGGAGCAGGATGTCGTCCTTGCCCTTGGCCTTGAGAATGGCTTCCATCTCGTAGGCGTGGTCGAAATAGTCCTCGATCGAGCCCTGACCGCGCCCGACCACGAAGATCATGTGCTCGATGCCGGAGGCGCGGGCCTCCTCGACGATGTGCGACAGGATCGGCCGGTCGAACACATTGAGCATGTTCTTCGGCGTCGTCTTGGCCGCTGGCAGGACACGGGTGCCCAGACCGGCGACGGGAAGGACAGCCTTGCGGACGCGGGACGATGACGAACTCATGATGGCTCCCAGACAGCGGTTCGCAGGCTAACGCGCGCCGCGACGTTTCACAGCCCCGCGCGCGCGATTTCGCTATTCGACGGTGACGGACTTGGCGAGATTCCGGGGCTGATCCACGTCAGCGCCCTTCACCACGGCCACGTGATAGGCCAGCAGCTGGATCGGTGCGGACATGACCAGGGCCGAGATCAGCGGGTCGCAGGCCGGAGCCGTTACCACCACCTTCGCGCCCGCCGGCGCGTGTTTCGCCCCTTCGGGATCGGTGATGAAGACCACCTGGCCGCCGCGCGCCATGACCTCGCTCATGTTTGAAGCCGATTTTTCGAACCACGAATCAAACGGCGCGAGGATGATGATCGGGGTCGCCTCGTCGACCAGTGCGATCGGCCCGTGCTTCAGCTCCCCTGCGGCATAGCCCTCGGCGTGGATATAGCTGATCTCCTTCAGCTTCAGCGCGCCTTCGAGGGCCAGCGCCGACATCGGCCCGCGGCCGAGGTAGAGGACGTCTTTCGCCTTGGCGATCTCGACGGCGATGTCCTTGAGCGCATCTTCCAGCCCGATGGCCTCGGCGATCAGGCGCGGCGCCTCCAGCAGGACGCGGACCAGTCGCTGCTCTTCGGCGTCGTCGATGCGGCCGCGCGCCCTGGCGGCCGCGATGGCGATGGCGATCATGACCGAGACCTGGGCGGTGAAGGCCTTGGTCGAGGCGACGCCGATCTCGGGTCCGCAATGGATCGGCCAGACGACGTCGGCCTCGCGGGCAATCGTTGATTCCGTGGCGTTGACGATGGCCGCCGTCTTCATCCCGGCCTGGGCGCAATGACGGAAGGCGGCCAGGGTGTCGGCGGTCTCGCCCGACTGCGACATGGCGATGGCCAGCGCATTGGGCCGCAGGGACGGATTGCGGTAGCGGAACTCGGAGGCGATCTCGACGTCTACGGGCAGGTCGGCGAGATCCTCGATCAGGTACCGACCGATCATTCCGGCAATCCAGGAGGTGCCGCAGGCGACGATCTGGATCCGGTCCAGCGCGGCGAAATCCACGCCCTCGACCCTGGTGTGGTCGGTCAGGGTGTCGACATAGGCGGCGATCGTGCGCTGGCACCCTTCCGGCTGGTCATGGATCTCCTTTTCCATGAAGTGCCGGTAGTTGCCCTTCTCCATCAGGACGGCGGACGCGGGCACGGTCTTGATCGGCCTCTCGACCTCGGCGCCCGAGCCATCGAATATCCGGGCGCCGTCATGGGTCGCGATGACGTAGTCGCCGTCTTCCAGATAGGTGACCCTGTTGGTGAAGGGCCCCAGCGCCAGGCCGTCCGAGCCGATGAACATCTCTCCGTCGCCGTGACCGACAGCCAGCGGCGGGCCGTTGCGAGCCGCCAGGATGACCTCATCCTCGCCCGAGATCAGCACGCAGAGGGCGAAGGCCCCCGACAGCCGGTCCAGCGTCGCCTTGAAGGCCTCAAGCGGCGAAAGGCCGGTCGCCAGTTCTGAATCGAGCAGATGGGCGACCACCTCGGTATCTGTCTGTGAGGAAAAGACGCGGCCGGCGGCGATCAGCTCAGCCTTCAGCTCGGCGAAATTCTCGATGATGCCGTTGTGGACCACGGCGACGCGGCCGGCGATGTGAGGGTGGGCGTTGGCCTCGGTCGGGGCGCCGTGGGTGGCCCAGCGGGTGTGGCCGATACCGGTCGTGGCGCTGAGCGGGTTGGCCGCCAGCACCTTTTCCAGCTCTTTCAGCTTGCCGGGCGCGCGGCGGCGCTCCAGCAGCCCGTTCACCTGGGCGGCGATCCCTGCCGAGTCATAGCCGCGGTACTCCAGCCGCTTCAGGCTTTCGACCAGGCGATCCGCGACGGGCTGGGTTCCGACGATGCCGATGATGCCGCACATTCTGGGATGCTCGTTCTGGAAGGTTCGGTCGAGGATGACGACTGGTGTCGTCTGCTCTAGTGAAGCCGTTAGTGTCCGGCACCTAATAAGCGGTTTCGGAAGATTTCCGAACACGGAGAGCCGGTTATGGGCGAGCGCAAATATTTCGGGACCGATGGCATTCGGGGGCGGGCCAACAGCAGCCCGATGACGGCCGAGATCGCCCTGCGCGTCGGTCTGGCGGCCGGAAAGTTGTTCATGTCGGGCGACGATCGCCGCCATCTGGTGGTCATCGGAAAGGACACCCGCCTGTCGGGCTATATGATCGAGCCCGCGCTCGTCGCCGGATTCGCCTCGGTCGGGATGGACGTGCGCACCTTCGGCCCGATTCCGACGCCGGGCGTGGCTATGATGACCCGCTCGATGCGGGCCGATCTCGGGGTCATGATCTCGGCCTCGCATAACGACTATGCCGACAACGGCATCAAGCTGTTCGGCCCGGACGGCTACAAGCTCAGTGACGAGATCGAACTGAAGATCGAAGCCATGATGGACGCCGGCCTCGACGAGGGTCTGGCGGCGTCGGATCAACTGGGTCGGGTCAAGCGGATCGACGATGCCCCGCCCCGCTACATCGAGATCGCCAAGGCCGCCTTCCCGCGCCACCTGTCGCTGGCCGGGCTGCGGATTGCCATCGACTGCGCCAACGGTGCCGGCTACCGGGTCGCGCCCACGACCCTGTTCGAACTGGGGGCCGAGGTCTGCGCCGTCGGCGTGTCCCCGAACGGGACCAATATCAACGCCGACTGCGGCTCGACCCATCCAGAGACCCTGGCCGCCGCCGTCAAACAGTACCGTGCCGACATCGGCATCGCCCTCGACGGCGACGCCGACCGGCTGATCGTCTGCGACGAGAACGGCAAGGTCGTCGACGGCGACCAGATCATGGCCCTGATCGGCCGCGACTGGGCCCGTCGCGGCCTGCTCAAGGGCGGCGGCGTGGTCGCCACCGTCATGTCCAACCTCGGCCTCGAGCGCGCCCTGACCGGCGACGGCCTGACGCTGGAGCGGACGAAGGTCGGAGACCGCTACGTCATGGAGCGGATGCGCGAGGGCGGCTTCAACCTGGGCGGCGAACAGTCCGGCCACCTGATCCTGCACGACCACGCCACCACCGGCGACGGCCTGATGGCGGCGCTGCAGGTGCTGGCGGTGCTGGTCGAGAGCGGCAAGCCCATGAGCGAACTGGCCCGCCAGTTCGAGCCCGTGCCCCAGCTGCTCCAGAACGTCCGCTTCACCGGGGGCAAGCCTTTGGACGACACGAAGGTCAAGGCCGCGATCGCCGACGCCGAGGCCGCCCTGTCGGGTCAGGGCCGCCTGCTGGTCCGCCCCTCCGGCACGGAGAAACTGATCCGCGTCATGGCTGAGGGCGACGACGGGGCCTTGGTGAAGCGCGTCGTGGCCGACGTCACGGCGGCGGTGAAGGCGGCGGGCGGATGAGCCGCTCGGCGCTGCTCGCCGCGGCGTTTGTGGTCGCTTTCGCCTTGCCAGCCGCAGCTCAGGACCTCGACGTATTTCAGCGTGCGAATGAAGAGGCCAGGCTGGGTTCCAACGAACCCTTCGTGCGTCTGACTGTCGACGGCGCCTGGGGTGATCCTGCGGATGGGTTCGCATTCTTCAGCTATTGGGATCGGCCCCATGGTGATCCCCAGCGACGTCGCGGTCTGGCGATCCGCAAAGCCAGCCGTACAGAGAGCGATCCGACCTGGGCGAATTCCCTGGATTGCCCTCAGGTCGAGGCGCTGGTTGTCGCACTCGAAGAGGTCGAGCCGCCACGCGTCGATGTGATGGGGCTTGGACGCGAGTTTCCCATGCGGATGACTGCGGATGGGGCGACGTTCGCGCTTTGGGCGCGCTGGCCCACATGGGACGGACTGGTCGGCTACGAGCTCAGGATGTCAGGCAACTATGGATCGCCTTTGGCCGATTGGGCTCAGAGGCTCTATCGCGATCTCGACGGCTGCTGGGCGGCGGATGCGCCCGACGCCGTTTAGGCGTCCGTCTCCACCCGTTCCTTCAGCTCCGCCAGCTTCTTCACCGCCCCGCGCGTATAGGGCGCCAGCCAGCGGTCGTGGACGGCCTTGATGGGTTCGGCGTTCAGGTGGTTCCAGCGCTCGCGCCCCTCGCGCCGGACAAGGATGAGGTCCGCCGCCTCCAGCGCCTTCAGATGCTGCATGACGGTGCAGCGATCCAGCCCCTCCTCCGCCTCGCACAGCTGGCCGGTGGTCAGGGGCCGGTCCTTCAGCGCATCCAGCAGCCGCCGCCGCACCGGATTGGCCAGGGCCTTGAACACGGCGTCCAGATCGTCGGCGTTTGACATGTTATAAGACTATAACATATGAAACCGGTCAGCAACCACGGAGAGAGACGATGGCGCTGAAATTCGAGGTGTCGATGCGGGTGTCGAAACCCGTCCACGAGGTGTTCGAGGCGGTCGCCGATCCGGCGAAACTCTCGGGCTATTTCACCACCGGCGGCGCGGTCGGGCGGCTGGAAACCGGAGCCACGGTCCAGTGGGACTTCGCCGACTTCCCCGGCGCCTTCCCGGTCGAGGTGGTCGAGGTCGTCCAGGACGAGAAGATCGTTCTGAAGTGGGAGGCCAACGAGGGCGTGCCCGAGGACGGCCAGCCGGTGGTCGGCGCGAAATACATGACCACGGTGACGATGAGCTTTTCACCGCTCGACGGCGATACGCGCACCCTGGTCCGCATCGGCGAGGAAGGCTGGCGCGACACGCCGACAGGGCTCAAGGCCTCCTACGGCAATTGCATGGGCTGGACCCAGATGCTGGCCTGTCTGAAGGCTTTCGTCGAACACGGGCTGAACCTGCGCGAAGGCGCTTTCCGCTAGAGCCTGATCGGCTGAGGTGGAATCGCTTCGCGATTCCGCTGATGCCGTGAATCAGGCTTCAGAGTTAAGCGAGAGCATGATTCACGCTTCATGCCGGACCCGCCAAACGGGTCCACCAGAAACGATCATGCTCTAGGCCTTCAGCGCCGCGACCACGTCCTCGATCCGCTTCCTGATATCCGGCACCGCGATGGTCTCCCAGAAGGCCGCTCGGGCCGGCGGGCCGAGGACGAACAGGCGCCGATCGGCGCTCCCGTTGGCGGCCAGCACCCGGCCGGAGGCGTCGAGCTCAAGCCCGAGCCGCAGCGGATCCAGCCGCGCCCGTCCGCCGGTCAGCAAGGGTCCGGTCACCGGATCGACCTCCGGCGCATGGCCCGGACCGGTGCAGTCGATCAGCCAGCGGGCGGTCAGCGGCGGCTGCGCCTGACCACGCCGCACCCAGTCGAGCCGGACTCCTGTGTCGTCGGCCGTGATCCCCTTCACCCGGCCCGCGACGACGCTGAGCCGTCCTTCGGTCATGAGCCGGTCGATGAAGACGCCGATCCGGGGCGCGATCCGATGGCGATGCACATCCCACCAAGGCCTCAGATGCCGGACGATCGCCCGGCGCGTGGTCGGATCGGCCTTCGCCCACAGGTCGGCGGTGACCGGCCTCAGCCCCTCCATCATCTCCCGCCAGCCGGCGCTCCGGGCCACGACCCGCGACGCCTTCATCCGCCCCGAGAGCGGGCCTTCCAGCATGGCGGGGTTCGGCGCTTCTGGCGGATCGGGCAGGTCGGCATGCGCCCGCGGGAGGAGGCCCCGCCGCGACAGGGCCTGCGCCCGGCCGCGCCAGCCCTGTCCTTCCAGCGCCTGCAGCATGTCCACCATGGTCAGGCCGGTGCCGACGATCAGGATGTCATCGTCCGCCCCGATCGCCTCCAGCGCGCCGGGGGCCCAGGGGTCGGACAGCACGCGGGCCGAGGCGCCGGAGGCCGTCTTTGGCGCCGGATTGCCAGTGGTCAGAACCACGGCGTCGGAGGCGATGCGTCGGCCGTCTGACAGGGTGAGGCCGTCGGTCTCGACCCTCGCCACCTCGCCCGTGATGCGATGGATCAGGCCCGGATGCGCCGCCTCGACCTCGGCCAGCCGCGCCTGGACATAGCGGCCGAAGATCAGGCGCGGCGCGAATCCGTCGGGGTCGGCAAAGGCGGGCGCGCTCGCTTCCAGCCAACGCACGAAATGATCGGGCTGGTCGGCCAGGGCGCTCATCCGCGAGGAGCGGACGTTGAGCAGATGCCCCTCGAACGGCGTGGAATAGGCGACGCCGAGGCCGAAGTCCGGCGTTCGGTTGATCAGTGTCGAGGTGATCCCGGCCTCGGCCAGTCGCGCCGCCAGCATGGCGCCGGAGAAACCTCCGCCAACGATGGCTACCCTGTCGATCCGTCCCGCCACGCCGCCTCCCGCCCCGTTGCGGCGGTTCTGGACCGCGCCGCGCCGGGGGTCAAACTGCGCGGCCCCCTCGCCTTGCGGGAGAAGGAAATCCGGTCATACCCATCAACGGATCGTCCGAATCCGCCTTTGGAATCAGAGCCGGGCTCTAACGAGAGGCCTTTTATCCATCACGGCCCGAAACGCCCTTACACTCGCCCCTTACGTGTGGAACGGCGCGAGGCATCCGGACTCCCCGGACCCGGCGGACTCTGTTTTTGAGTCCGCGCGCGGCGTCAGCGGAAAGGAGGGTCAGATTTCCTGGTTGTAGGCGCCGACTTCCGGGTGGGCGGCGAGGCGGGGCTTCACCTCCTTGTGGAACAGGTCGCGCATGTCGTCCTCGGACCGCATGCTTTCGACGACCACGACCATCTCCGGCTTGTTCGACGAGGCGCGGACCAGGACCCACGACCCGTCATCCAGATGGACCCGGGCGCCGTTGACCGTGATGACCTCGACGATCTTGCGGCCCAGGATCGAGCCGCCTTCGGCCGCCAGCTTTTCGTATTCGGCGACGACCCTGGCGAGGACGTCATATTTGATCTCGTCGTCGCAATGCGGAGACATGGTCAGGCTGGTCCAGGCGTCCGGCAGGGACGACTTGAGATCGAACAGGGTCTTGCCCGGGTTGCGGTCCAGCATCTGCAGGACAGCGGCGGCGGCGACCAGGCCGTCGTCGTAACCGCGGCCTATCGGGTTCGCCAGGAAGAAGTGGCCCGACTTCTCGAACCCGGCCAAGGCGCCCAGTTCGGCGGTCTTGCGCTTGATGTAGGAGTGGCCGGTCTTCCAGTAGACCGTGGTCGCGCCATTGGCCTTCAGGACCTCGTCGGTCTTGTAGAGGCCGGTCGACTTCACATCGACGACGAAGGTGGCGTTGGCGTGCAGGGCCGACAGGTCGCGGGCCAGCAGCAGGCCGATCTTGTCGGCGAAGATTTCCTCGCCGGTGTTGTCCACCACGCCGCAGCGGTCGCCGTCGCCGTCGAAGCCCAGGGCGAGGTCGGCGCCCGTTTCCTTCACCCGCGTGGCCATCTGCATCAGCATGGCGTGGTCTTCGGGGTTCGGATTGTATTTGGGGAAGGTGTAGTCGAGGTCGCAGTCCATCTCGATCACCTCGCAGCCCATACGGCGCAGGGCCTCGGGGGCGAAGGCGCCGGCCGTGCCGTTGCCGCAGGCGCAGACGACCTTCAGCGGGCGGCTCAGTTTGATGTCGCCGACCACCTCCTGGAGATACTGTTCGCGGAAGTTCTCGACCCGCTCCAGACGACCGCCGGGCCGGGCCACGCCGGTTCCGGTCAGAACGATCTCCTTCAGGCGACCGATCTCCTCGGGGCCGAAGGTGACGGGCGGGTTGGTGCCCATCTTCACGCCGGTCCAGCCGTTCTCGTTGTGCGAGGCGGTGACCATGGCGACGCAGGGCGCCTCCAGCGCGAACTGGCCGAAATAGGCCATGGGCGACAGGGCCAGACCGACGTCCAGAACCTCCATCCCGCCTTCCAGCAGGCCGATGATCAGGGCGTGCTTCACGGTCGAGGAATAGGAGCGGAAGTCGTGTCCGACGACGATGCGCGGCTGGATATCGTTCTCATGCACATAGGTGGCCAGAGCCAGACCCAGGGCCTGGATGCCCAGCAGGTTGATCTCCTTCTCGAGGATCCAGCGGGCGTCGTACTCCCGGAAGCCCGTCGGCTTGACCAGGGGGATGGTCTCGAATTCGAAGGTGTTCGGAACCAGGTCCTGGCGGGGCTTCAGCATGCGATGTCCTTGAAAGGCAGGAGGGTTCGGCGAGGCGGTATAGCCGCAGGCCGGAAGGCGGACAACAACGCGCGATCGATGGTATCGCTGCCATCGGAAGCGGCGAAGACGGATCGGAGACGACGATGGGTCGAGGTTTGGGCATCGCGCTCGCACTGTTGCTGTGCGGAACCGGCGCCGTTCAGGCGCAGACAGCGGAGCAAGGTCTTGCGGCCATGCAGGCGCGGCTGGAGACGGACGAGGGTTATGCTGGCGTATTCGGCGTTTCGCGGGGAGGCCAGACCGAGGTCGCGTCCATTGCCCGGCCCGACGGCGCCTGGCCGGTCGATCCGTCTACGCCGGTCCGCTGGGCCTCGGTGTCAAAGATGATCACGGCGATCCTCGTGTTTCAGCAGATCGATGCCGGAACGATGGCGCTGGACACGCCGGTCGCGACCTATCTGCCCGGGACGACCGTGGCCAATGCCGACCGGATCACCCTCCGGCAGCTTCTGGCGCACCGCTCGGGCCTGGCGGCGGAGTTGGAGACGCCCGACGGCCCGCACGGCGACGCCTTGCAGTACTGCGGGGCGGCCAGGGCCGAGCCGGGGTCCGGCTTCTTCTACAACAACTGCGACACGATCGTGGTGGGCAAGGTGCTGGAGGCGGTGACCGGCCTGGCCTTTCTCGATCTGGTCAACAGCCGCATCGGCGCGCCGCTAGGCCCGACGCTGACCCTGCCCGAGGGGCCCCGGGTCGAGGCGACGATGGAAGATGGCTCGGCCGAGCCCCGCATCTGGCTCTCCGACTTCGGCCCCGCCGGAGGCCTCTACGGTACCATCGACGACATGCTGAAGATCGACATGGCTCTGATCGAGGGCCGGCTGATCTCGGCCTCATCGCTCGACACGATGCTGACCGCCGACCCGGCCTCGGGCTATGCGGCGCTCAGCGTCTGGTCCTACTCGCCCGATCTCGGAGCCTGTATCGGCACGACCCGGCTGGTCGAGCGTTATGGCGAGATCGGCGGGGTTCAGGTTCGAAACTTCCTCCTGCCGGACCTCAAGATGGCGCTGGCCGTCTATTCCAACGATCACCGCACCGACTTCGGCGAGGTCTGGCAGGGGCAGGGCCTCGCCATCGAGCTGATCCGGGCAGCCGCCTGCGGCGCTTGACCCTCGCGGAGCCTCGCCCTACCCCGGAGGGCCGTGTTCAAGAGAGCTCCTCCCCATGCCCCGCCTCATCCTGCTGCGCCACGGCCAGAGCCAGTGGAATCTGGAAAACCGCTTCACCGGCTGGGTCGACGTCGACCTGACCGCAGAGGGCGAGGCCCAGGCCCGGCAGGCCGGCACCCTGATGGCGGAGGCCGGCTTCCACCCCGCCGTCCTGTTCACCTCGGTCCTGACCCGGGCGAAACGGACCGGGGCCCTGGCCCTCCAGGCCGCCGGCCTGACCGGTGTTCCGGTGATCGAGGACTGGCGGCTGAACGAGCGCCACTACGGCGGCCTGACCGGGCTGGACAAGGCCGAGACCGCCCTGAAGCACGGCGAGGACCAGGTGAAGATCTGGCGGCGCAGCTACGACATCCCGCCCCCGCCGCTGGAGGCGGGCAGCGAATGGGACTTCTCCAGGGACGCCCGCTACGCCGGCCAGGCGATTCCCGACACCGAGAGCCTGAAGACCACGCTCGACCGGGTCCTGCCCTACTGGAACGAGGCCATCGCGCCTCGTCTGAAGGCCGGCGAGGACGTGCTGATCGCCGCCCATGGCAATTCGCTGCGCGCCATCGTCAAACACCTGTTCGGCGTGCCGGACGACCAGATTGTCGGGGTCGAGATCCCGACCGGTAATCCTCTGGAGATCGATCTGGACGCCGGCCTGAAGCCGGTTTCGGCCCGCTATCTGGACGCCGGGCGCGCCACCGAACTTCCGGTCATTTCATGAGCGACGACGCGGTCTACATGCGCCGGGCCATCGACCTGGCGCTCGGCCGGATGGGCGAGACCTGGCCCAATCCGGCGGTGGGCTGTGTCATCGTCAAGAACGGCAGGGTGCTGGCCGAGTCCGCGACAGCCGCGGGGGGGCGTCCCCATGCCGAGGAGCAGGCTGTGCCCGCTGCGGGCGCCGAGGTTGAGGGCGCGACCGCCTATGTGACGCTGGAGCCCTGCGGCGCCCGGTCGTCGGGCCGGGCCTCCTGCGCCCAATTCCTGGCCGAGGCCGGGATCGCCCGGGTCGTCGTGGCGGCGCTGGATCCGTCGCCGTTCGCCTCGGGTCGCGGCACCGAACGGTTGCGTCAGGCGGGGCTGGAGGTCGAGACCGGCCTGATGAAGGACGAGGCTGCGGTCCTGTCCGAGGGGTTCCTGCACCGACTGGAGACCGGTCGGCCGATGGTTCGGATCAGCGCCGACGGCAAGGGATTCGACGCCCGCTTCGCCGCATCGGCCCGCGCCGACCTCGTCACTGAACTGAAACGGCTGGGCGAGGCGGGCTATACCCGGCTGTGGACCGCGCCCGGCGAGCTGGCCGACGCCCTTGCCGAGCAGGGCCTGCTGACGTCCTGAGGCCCCGCACGACGCGCTGATAACATGCGGAAAATCATCGTTTCCGAAAACCTTCCTTAAGCGGGCCCGGTCCATCATGGGATCATGTCAGCAGTCCCGGAAGGCGTCCTCAGACGCCGCATCAGCCAGCAGGAGGTCGACGCGATCTGCGCGCGTCACGATCGCCTGTGGCAGGCGCGTCCCGGCGGCGCGCGAGCGGTCTTCGCCTGGATGGACCTGTCGGGCCTCAGCCTGAGAGGCCGCAATCTCGCCGACGCCGACTTCGCCGCCTCATCGATGATCGGGTGCGACCTGACCGGCTGTAAACTGGACAACGCCTCCTTCTTCGGCGCGGACATGCAGGATGCGATCCTGATCGAGGCCTCGCTGCGACGCGCGGACCTGCGCGGCTCCTGCCTGCGCGGTGCGGACCTGTCTGGCGCGGACCTGTTCGAGGCGGACCTGCGCGAAGGCACGATCGCCTCCGCCGATCGCAAGGTCGGCTTCCGCGTGGTCGAGGCCAAGGGACGCGAAATCACCCAGGCCCAAGGCGCCAGTCTCGTCGGCGCCAATCTGCAGCGGTCGCGCCTGTCGGGCATCGCCGCCCAGTCGGCGGATTTCTCCGACGCCATCATGAAGGACTGCAAACTGGTCCGGGCGAACCTGAAACAGGCCAATTTCCGGGGCGCCGACCTCGCGGGCGCCGATATGTCCGGGGCCGACCTGACCGGCGCGGACCTGCGCGACGCCATCCTGGTGGGGGTGATCTCGTCTTCCTGGCGCACTGACGGCGCCAATCTGGACGGCGCCCTGACCGACAAGGGCTCGCATGGCGCGCCCGTGGCCCAGTTGCCGGCGGCCGAGATGCTGCACGAACATGCCAACTGGTGCGAAAGCGGCGGGGTCGAGGGCCAGCCTTCGGTGTTCGACGACGTCGATCTGCGCGGACTGGGCTCGATCACAGGCCTCAACCTCACGGCCCTGTCGGCGAAGCGGGCGGTTTTCTATGGCCTGAACATGGAGGGGGTGAAGCTGCAGGGCGCCCACCTCGAAGGCGCAGACCTGCGATCCGTCAATCTGCGCGGCGCCGATCTGCGCGGGGCGCGGCTGGTCGGAGCCCGGCTCAACGGGGCCGACCTGCGCGAGGTGCAGCTGGGGCCGTTGATGCTCGGGCCCGAGCGACTTATGCCCGCCGACCTGACAGAGGCCGTGCTGCGCTCTGTCGATTTTTCCGGAGCGGATCTGCGACGCTGCATTCTTGCGGGCGCGGATCTGACCCGGGCCGGCATGCATGGCGCCCAGACGCGCCATGCCGATTTCACAGACGCGGTTCTCGCCGGGGTCCGCGGACTTCTGCGGGAGGGGGAACCGGCATGACGATGGTAAGACGACGCCTTGGACAGGGTGATTTCGATCTGTTCGCCGCCGCTCACGAGCGGTTCGTCACCGGCAAGCCCGGCGGGCGCAAGCTGTCATTGAAATTCGTCGACCTGACCGGCCTGTCGATGGCGCACCGGATTCTGGACGACGCCGATTTTTCCGGCTCGATTCTGGAGAACTGCAACATGGCCGGCGCCCGGCTGGAGCGCGCCGTCCTGTTCGGCTGCGACCTTCGCGGCGCCGACATGACCCGCGCCTGCCTGAAGCGGGCCGACATCCGCGGAACCTGCCTCCAGGGCGCAGATCTGTCCGAGGCGGACCTGACCCAGGCCGATTTCCGGGAAGGCGTGATCGCCGTCCCGCACGAGACCAAGGGTCTCGCCTCGGCTCGTCACGAAACGCGCCAGGGTCTGGCTGACGGGGCCCGGTTCGCCGGGGCCACCCTGGACGGCTCGCTCTTTGACGGCGTCAGCGCCTGCAAGGCTGATTTCACCGATTGCTCGATGCGGGGTGCGCGGCTGAACGGCGCCAATCTCAAGGATGCGGACCTGTCCGGCGCCCTTCTGGAAGGCGCCGACGTTGGCGGGGCCAATCTGGCCGGCGCGCGCCTGTGCGGCGCCATCCTGACCGGCGTAGCCATGGATCGGGCCCGACTGGACCGCACCGATACGACCGGGGCGATCCGGGAGCCCGACGCGGCGACCATCGCCCGGGCCGAAGAGCTCTATCAGATGGCGCTGGACGCCAATGCCTGGGCCGAAAGCGGCGGCGTTCTGGGGGGGCCGGCCGTCCTGGATGGGGAGGACCTTCGTCCGCTCGGAGATCGGCTCAAGGGGCTGAAGCTCTCGGCCATGAGCGCCAAGGGCGCCTGTCTTGCGGGCCTCGACCTGCGCGGCGCCCAGCTTCAGGGCGCCAATTTCGAGAAGGCGGACCTCCGCGGCGTTCTGCTGTGCAAGGCGGATCTGCGGGGCGCCCGGTTTGGCGAAGCTCTGATGACCAAGATCGACCTGACCGGCGCCGACATCAGCGCCCTGCCGCTGGGCCCGACCCGCAGCGTGCCGTCGAACCTCAGCGGCGCGCGCATGCGATACGCCGAACTGGTTCGCTCCGACCTGTCGAAGGCCAATCTGACAGGCGCGGACATGTCCGGCGCCAACGTCACGGGCGCGAACCTTGAGGGCGTCAATCTGACGGACGCCTGCCTTGATCGGGTGACCGGCATGCGACAGCCGGCGGTGGCCGCCTGACGCAAAAAGGGCGGCCCGAAGGACCGCCCTTTCCATTCAATCGCGAAACGCGGCGGCCTAGGCGGCTTCGCCTTCGATCAGGGCCGCGGTCGGCGTCGCCGTCGCGATCTCGATACGCCGGGGCTTGAGGGCCTCGGGGAGTTCCCGCTTCAGGCTGATGGCCAGAAGGCCGTTGTCGAGCGAGGCGCCGGACACCACGACATAGTCAGCCAGCTGGAAGCGGCGCTCGAAGTCGCGCTCTGCCAGGCCGCGATGCAGATAGGTCTTCTGCGCCGCCGCGTCGTCGTTTGCGGTCTTGCGGCCGGTGACGGTGAGCTGGTTTTCCTTGGCCTCGATCGTCAGCTCGTCGGGCTTGAAGCCGGCGACGGCGATCTCGATCCGGTATTCGTTCTCGCCCGTGGTCTCGATGTTGTAGGGCGGCCAGCCGTTCTCCTGACTGGTGCGCGCGGCGCTTTCCAGCTGGCGGGCCAGGCGGTCAAAGCCCACGGCGGAACGATAGAGGGGGGTGAAGTCGATGGTACGCATGTCGATCTCCTGATCATCAGCAAGATTGAACCGTCCCTGCCCCCATTGCTGGGAATGTGCCCGGGACGGCGATGGGATCAGCCCGAACGGTCCCTGATGGGCCCCGTCTGGTCTGCAAGAGCCCGGGATCGGCGCTCTCGGATGAAAAGGTGGGATGCCTGAGTGCGACGTCAAGGGCGGGCGGATTGCGGGATCGTCACTTGCCCGCGCGCGACCTGTCCTTAAGGTGCCGCCACCTCATTCAGGAGACATCCATGCGCGCCTCGAAACTCGCCCTCGCCGCCGTCCTCGGCCTCATGTCGGCGACCGCCGCAGCGGCCCAGACCTTGCCGTCTCCCGGTGAGACCCAGGCCCAGCGCGTCGCCCGTCGTGAGGCGATGCCGCCGCCGGTCCTGCAGGAAGACGAGGCGCTGCAGGCCGCGATCGGCTCGGACGCGCGTCCGGCCGCAGACGTCGCGCGCGACGCTTTCCGCCATCCGTTCGAGACGCTGACCTTCTGGGGCCTGACGCCGGGATCGACCGTCGTCGAGATCGAACCGGGTCGTGGCGGCTGGTGGAGCGCGATCCTGCAGCCCTACGCCGCCGCCACCGGAGGGACCTATGTGCCCGTCAACCGCCCGCTGGAAGGCATGGTCGTCGCCGACGGCACGGCCGATCTGATCGTCGTCGCCCGCGCCTTCCACAACTGGCACCGCTCGAATTCGCGGCGCACCGGACCCTATCTGCAGGCCTTCTTCAAGGCCCTGAAGCCCGGCGGCATCCTGGCCGTGGAACAGCATCGCGCCGCCGAGGGGCTGAACGCCGACGTGACAGCGCCTACCGGCTATGTCTCGGAATCCTACGTCATCCAGGCGGCCCAGGCGGCCGGCTTCGTGCTGGAGGGACGCAGCGAACTGAACGCCAATCCCAAGGACGACCACGATCACCCGTTCGGTGTCTGGACCCTGCCGCCGGTGCGCACCAGCGCCGCGCGCGAAGGTGTCGCCACCGATCGCGCCACGCCCCTGACCGAGGCCGAACGCGCCGAATACGACGCCATCGGCGAGAGTGACCGGATGACCCTGCGATTCCGGAAGCCGGCCTGAATCACAAGGCTTTGACGGCATTGGCGAACCTCTCTATCCCAAGCCGGTCCGGGGCGGCATCGCCCCCCGGACTGCGGCTGACTGGGGAGTGTTGATGCGGGATCGGGCGCGGATCGGGCGAACGGAACCGTCGCGTCGGGCCATGCTCGCCGGGGCGGGCGTCCTGCTGATCTCCGGTCTCGCCGCCTGCGGCCGCAAGGAGGCCAAGACGGAGCCAGGAGCCCCTTCTGGTCCGCCTGAGGGCTCGCTGGAATGGGCCATCCAAGGGCCCTGGCGCGCCGCCGACCGGCCGCGGGACATCTATCGCCATCCGCTGGAGACCTTGCGCTTCTTCGGGCTTCAACCGTCGATGCATGTGGTCGAGTTCTGGCCCGGCAGCGGCTGGTACACCGAGATCCTGGCCCCCTACCTGAACAAGGGCGGCGGCGAATACTATGGCGCGGGCTTCGTCACGGGCGAAGGGGCGAACCCGGCCCAGGCGGCGCTGGTGGCGAACTTCGAACGCCGCTTCGGATCAGACCGCAGGCTTTACGGCGACGTGAAGTTCAGCGCCTTCGGGTCGGCAACCGGGCCTGTCGCGCCGGCCGGGACCGCCGACATGGCCCTGTTCATGAGGAACATCCACGCCTGGATGGCCGCCGGGATCGCCGAAAAGGCTTTTGCCGACGCCTATGCCGCTTTGAAGCCGGGCGGCGCTCTGGGCATCGAGCAGCACCGGCTTGCGCCGGATGAAGACCAGGACCCGGCCGCCGCGAACGGATACGTCCAGGAAGCCTTCGTCAAACAGCTGGCGGCCGAGGCGGGCTTCATCTTCGTCGCCGCGTCCGAGATCAACGCCAATCCGGAAGACACCAAGGACCACCCCTTCGGCGTCGAGACCCTGCCCCCGCGCCTGCTGACGGCGGAACAGGGCCAGGCGCCCGACCCCACTTTCGACACCGCCAAATACCGCGCGATCGGCGAGAGCGATCGAATGACCTTGAAGTTCAGGAAACCCGAGTGAACCGCGCCGCCGCCTTTGCCGCCAATGCCCCCCTGATGGGCGTGCCCGGAGCCGCCGCTCCCCCGGGAGGCGTCGGCGAATGGTTCCGGGGCGCCGGGGGCCTGCGCCTGCGCGCCGCCCTCTGGACCCCGTCTGCGCTCGTCGCGCCCAGTCCCCGCGGCACCGTGGTGCTGAGCCCCGGCCGGACCGAACCGATCGAGAAATATTTCGAGGTCATCGGCAATTTCCTCGCGCGCGGCTGGTGCGTGCTGGCCCACGACTGGCGCGGCCAGGGTCTGTCGGCGCGCCTGCTGCCCGACCGTCTGAAGGGCCACGCCCGCGCGGTCGAGGAGTTCCAGGACGACTACGCCCGGCTGCTGGACGCGTTCGCAACGCGCGCGCCCAAGCCCTGGATTATGGTCGGCCATTCGATGGGCGGGGCTCTGAACCTGCTCTGCCTCGAGGCCGGGGAGAGCCGCTTCGCCGGCGCCGTCCTGACCAGCCCCATGCTGCGCATCAAGACCGGCAAGCGGTCGATGTGGTCGGTCAAGCTGGCGGTGCGCTGGAACGTGCGTCACGGCAAGGCGGGCGACTTCGTGCTCGACGATGCGGACGATCCCTTCGACCACACCTTCGAGAAGGACGCCCTGACGTCCGACGAAACCCGCTACGAACTGTGGCGTCAGCAGCTCTACGCCTGCCCGCACCTTGCGGTCGGGGGCCCGACCTGGGGTTGGCTGGCCTTTGCCATCGACGCGGGCGAGCGATCCCTCAAGCCCAAGGCGCTGAAGTCGGTGCAAATTCCTTGCACCATTGTGCAGGCGGGCGATGACGACCGTGTCTGGAAACAGACCAACCGCTGGGCCGCCAAGCGGCTGGGGCGCGGTCGCTATGTCGAGGTCGACCACGCCAAACACGAGGTCATCATGGAGACCGACGACCTGCGCGCGATCTTCCTGAACGAGTTTGACGCGATGGCGGACTATGTATCGCCGATCAACGACGTCGCGCCGCCGAAGGCGGAAACCGAAGCGGTGGCCTGAGTCCCCGCTTCGGATGTTCCGATCACATCGGGCGGGTGACGCTGCCGCCGATGTTGGCGATCACTTCGCGGGCGTCGAAGGCGTTGGCGTCACCCGAGGGCTTGGCGCCGCGACCCATGACGATCTCTGTGGTCGCTTCGTAACGGTCGATCTGGCGGACGTCGAAGTCGTCACGACCCCAGAACGGATCGTTCCAGCGGCTCCAGCCACGCGGGCCGAAATAGCGCCAGGACGGGCCCCAGAACGGGCTGTAGTGCGTGAAGGGAGAGCCGCCGATCCCGAGCGGCTCGAACCGGGTGTCGCGATCGGTGGCGCGGTTGACGGTCGAGAACCAGTCGTAGCCGTTTTCGACCGTCAGTTCGGCCGAGCGCAGCAGCAGGCTCATTTCGACCTGGTCGCGCGAAGTCACCGAGTTGCCCGAGAAGCTGACCCGAAAACGGTCGCTCTCCAGCCGTTGCTCGGCATAGCCCCCGCGTTGGCCGTTGGATCCGGCGGGCGCATAGGCGGTAGAGGTGGCGCAGGCGACCAGGGTCAGGGCTGAAGCTGCGACCACCAGAATGGATTTTATTGAAGAGGTCATCTTGGAAGCTCCGAAACTTTGAGCGGAAAATTCGTCATTTCACCTGAACGGCGCGTGAACAGCGACGTTCCACCTTCCCACAAACCCCTATAATCGCGAGACAATCAGGACTGCGGCAATCAGCAGCAGGAGGCCGACGAAGACGCCGAAGCCGCGCCGGAAACGAGGCTCGCTCATCCGCCGCGCCAGTACGGCGCCGCTGAGACCGTAGGCGCTCATCGTCAGGACGTCCATTCCGATGACGGCCGCTGCAAACAGGGCCAGCTGGGGGGCGGCGGGCCTGTCGATGTCGAGAAAGGGCGGCAGGACGGCGGTGAAGAAGAGAACCGCCTTGGGGTTGGCGATCTGCACGAGGAAGCCATCGACGAAGGCGGGACGGCGTAAGTGGGTGCGGCCGCCGGTCGAAACAGCCGCCGCGGGCCTGAAGGCGCCCTGGATCGAGGAGACGCCCAGCCAGGCGACATAGAGGGCGCCGGCGATGGCGACCCACCGAAACACCTCCGGGAACGCCGTCACCAAGGCGCCGAGGCCCAGCGCCGCCGCGCCGAACCAGACCAGGGTCGCGACGTTCATCCCGGCCACGGCGATCAGCACGGCGCGTTTGCCGCGCTCCATGCCGGTAGCGATGGAGAACAGGTTGGCTGGTCCCGGGGTCACGGCCATGACGGCCATTACGCCCAGAAAGACGAGATAGAGATGGGGATCGACCGGCAGGGCGCTCACGTCGACAGGCAGACCACCTGGGCGACCCGCAGGTCGCGACGCAGGTCGTCGGCGACCCGGCCATAGTTGTCCACGGTGATGGGCTCGCTCGCCAGCTGTTCATCGGGCGGCTGCTCGCCCCGGATGGCGGGGCCGAGGGTGTCGGGCGCGGTGGTGTAGAGCCGGCCTCGACGCGGCGCCTCGGCGATGGTCAGGGCGACCACGCGGCCGCGCCGGTCCAGAACGGGCGCGCCGGACAGGCCCGCCAGAGTGCCCTCCAGCCCGGACGTCCGGCCGACCTCGGCCCAGGCCAGGACCGGTTCGTCACGCGAGCCGCGTCCCCGGACCTTCAGGGTCTCGCGACCCAGAAGGCGGGAGGTGACCTCGCCCGGCCCGCCCTGCGGGAAGCCGGGATGGAAGCCGCGCTGGCCGACATGCATCGGCGTATCGGTGGTGACCGGAAGGGCGGGCGGGCCGCCCGCGGTGATCAGCAGGGCGATGTCGGCCCGGGGAGACAGGCGCACATCGGCCGCGACGGCTCGCCCCCCGCCGACGACCAGGGCCGGCCTGCGGCATCCGTCCACGACATGTCGCGCGGTCAGCCAGCGCCCGCGACCCGCGATGGAGAAGGCTGTGCCGGCGACCGGCTGAAACGGCGCGTCCGGCGCGGTCACCGTCGCCGACGGGTCGAACGGGGTCACGGGCCCCAGGAGAGCACCCTCGATCTCGTCGGGCGGCGGCGGGGCGGGAGGCGCATCGGCGTTCTCGCGCCGGCTCAACGAGCCGAGCACCAGGGCGAAGACCACGCTGGAATAGATCATCCAGTCCGGCGGGCGGGGAAAACGCATACCGGCGGGCTCAGCCCGTCAGCGCGGCGGCGAGGATCAGGGCGGTGGCCAGCTTGGCGGAGACCAGCAGCACGGCGGCCGAGATCTCTCCTTCCTGGATCCGTTGCGGCAGACCGGTCAGGACCAGGTCGACGATGCGGAAGGCCAGGAGCTGGAGCACGAGCGTCGCCAGTCCCCAGAGGGCGATGTCCGCCACCGAGGTGGAGACTGACATCGACACCGCCAGCGGAATGGCCAGACCCAGCAGGACGCCGCCGAAGGCCACGCCGGCGGCGGCGTTTCCCTCGCGGATCAGGGCAACCTCTTTCCAGGGCGTCAGCAGGGCGTAGATCACCGCTCCCGCGGCCAGCAGGCCGAAGGTGACCATGAGGTGGACGACCAGCACGGGGAATCCGCTGGCGAAGGCCTGAACCTCGGGGCTCGACAGGGTGTCTGACAGGGACGACGGGGCCATGCGGCTGGACGGTTCTCAATATGGGCCGTCGGACGCCGACGGAACGAAAGTCAGACTGGATTGCCCGATTGCCGCCCCAATCCGCAAGGACGCCGCGGACACACTGGATGACCAATGATTGCAGACGCGTGATCGAAGACGGTAAGGGCGGGCTATGTCGGACCCTGTCTTGCCCACTGTGTTGGTCGTCGCCGTCGCCCTGATCGATGTGGACGGCCGGGTGCTCATTGCCCAGAGGCCCGAGGGCAAGGCGCTGGCGGGTCTGTGGGAGTTTCCGGGCGGGAAGGTCGAGCCCGGCGAACGGCCCGAGGCGGCCCTGATCCGTGAATTGAACGAGGAACTGGGAATCGACGTGCAGGAGGCCTGTCTGGCTCCGTTCGTCTTCGCGAGCCACGCTTACGAATCGTTTCACCTCTTGATGCCATTGTATCTGTGCCGGCGTTGGTCCGGCGTGGTCGTCAAGCGCGAGCACGCCGCCCTGGCCTGGGTGAAGCCGAACAAGCTGTCGGACTATCCCATGCCGCCCGCCGACGCCCCGCTGGTCGCCTGGTTGCGCGATCTTCTCTAGGTTTCGCCCAACGGAGGGCAGAGTGATGCGCCTGATCCGCCGGTTCCTGAGCAACGACAGCGGCGCCACCGCCATCGAATACGGACTGATCGTGGCGAT